>CAWANH010000028.1:0-2040326 GCA_963783375.1 Candidatus Eiseniibacteriota bacterium | reverse complement strand
GAATCTCACGGCTCTTCGGGTTCGGGTCAGGTCCCCACGCGTCTCGGCGTCACAGGACTGGTGGTCCAGACGGAACCCTCCTTGAACCTGGCACGGTGTAACACTCCCCTACCGGACAAAGGGGGTGCGGCGGGCAGAAGTGGGGACACGCCAGCAGATCACTGAGGGAGCCGGGAACCGACGAAGCCCAAGGCTTGCCGTCCCTATAAGTGATTCTTGCCCATAGCGTTGCGGGTCAGAAGCGGGGAGTGTGCGATGGGGCCGTGTACGCCTGGAGGTGCTTTAGGTACTTTGGCGGCGACGCGCGGGGGGTGCCGGCGACCCCGGTTTTCGAGTCGTCGCAGACTTCCGAAACAAGTTACCACCCGTGCCACCCGTGCCACCGCCGGGCGCGCGGCAGGGCACCTGCCGTTGTTGTTCAGCGCGGTTTCTCACAGGTTTCTTGTCGATTCCTGCGCTGAACAGCAACTCGCCTGAGGGCATCCGAGGTCGCCGCGATGGCCACCGAACCCCATTCTCGGCCTGGCAACTCTGACGGCCCACCTCCTCCGGCGGGTCAACTTCCTCCCGGGTCCTGGAACAAAGCTCCCGGGGGCATTCCCCCTGGCGCGTAGCCGATCGCTCGGTAGCCTCGAAGACGCTTCTCGAACATCCTCATCAGCATGGGCACCGCCCGGTCCACATAGTCGTAGATCCGCACCTCATGTTTGCTTGGGTGCAGACGGTGCAAGCGCCCCGTGTACTGAATGAGCGTCCCCTTCCAAGACACGGGCAGCATGAGAAACAACGTATCGAGCCGAGCGTCGTCAAAGCCCTCACCGATGTAGCGCCCTGTGGCGATGAGAATCCGCTGTTCGCCGTCAGGCATCGCCGTGAGCTGGGAGATCCTGTCTCTTCGATCCTTGGGCTTCACGCCACCATGGAGCACGACCACGTGCTTCGTGAGGTCTTGAAGCCGATCGGCGAAGTACTCCAGATGATCTCGCCGTTCCGTCAGCAGAATCGGATACCTCTTTTCCTCGACAACCCGCGCGACGTCTTCAAAGATGAGGTCATTGCGAGCCTGATCAGATGCCAGAAGGGCGTAGAGATCCTGAATCCCCGGGTTGCCCGACCTCTCAGCACAGGAGAAACTCGTCTCCCGCAGGACGAGCGTGTGGTCGAATGGGCGCTGGGCCGCTCGGCTCTTCGAATCGACCGAGAACCGCACCGGCCCGATCTGCATGTTCAGGATCGGATGATGCCCATCACGTCTTTCCGGCGTTGCCGTCAGGCCGACCACGAACTTCGCTTTCACCTCTGCCAGAACGCGCTCGAAGCTGACGGCAGGACAATGGTGAGCTTCGTCAAGGACAACCTGGCCATATCCCGCGATGGAATCGGAGACCGTTCCCTTTCGGACCAGGCTCTGCACCATGGCTACATCGAGGCGACCGTTGGGCTTGGCCTTCCCCGCGCCGATACGGCCGATCTCCTTGGGCTCCAGCCCGAGAAACAGAGCGAGCTGGCTGATCCACTGATCAAGCAAGGGCTTACGATGAACCAAGATGAGGGTGCTCGCCTTCCGGGCGGCAACAAGGTACGTGCCGATCACGGTCTTCCCCACCCCGGGCGGGGCGACCAACACGCCGGTGTCGTGAGGCATCAGTGCATCGACCGCTCGCCTCTGTAGAGGAGTCAGGTCCCCGCGGAATTCGAAGTCGATTGGCTCACCACTCTCCCGCTCGTCCCTGACTATGAACTTGATCCCATGCTCGTTGAGCACTGCTTCCGCCTCGGGCAGACACCCCCGAGGGAGCGCAACGTGATCTGGAAGATCCTCCGAGCAGGCGATCACCCTCGGGGTGAGCGCGGTGGACAACCGCATGCTCTGTTTTTTGTAGAACTCGGGGTTCTGAAATGCCGCCAGCCGCCTGAGTTGGTTGATAAGAGCCGGGGGCAGACCGACTTTCTCGATGAAGAGACGCTGGCTGAGCACTGCATCCACCGCGGACGGCACAGGCCCGATGATCACGGGCTTCGGCGGCCGCCTGGAGGGTAGCCGTCTCCACGGCATCCGGTCGTGATCTTCTGCCATGTCGATCGCGCGCACCCCGACCACCTGTCCGCTGCGATCCGCTTCCTCGGCAAGACCGCGCGCAAAGCCCGGATCGATTCGCCTCACCTGAGCCAGAAACGCCCACTGGTCTGGCCACGGGTTGAACGAACGGTCTACGAACACCGAGTTCCCCGCTTCGCGCGGCCCACGTTGCAACGGCAGCGCGATCAGGTTGCCAAAACCACCTTTGGGCGTCGTGTCCTGATTGGGGAACAACCGATCGTACGACGCCATGGACAGTTCGTGGCGATGCGCCATGGTGTCGGTGAGCAGGAAACAACCCAACTTGCGCGCCAGGACCGCCGGGACCGGCGACGCGAAGAAAAGCCAGGCATGCGCGCCGTTTCCCGAGCGGGATCGCTCGATCGCCACCGGCACGGCGTGTCGATCGCACGTGTCTGCGAACGCCGCTACGTCCTCCTGCCAGGCCTTCTTGTCGAAGTCCACAGCCAGAAACCAGCAAGTCTCGTCGGACAGGAGCGGGTACACCCCCATGACTTGGTCGCCTCGGAGGTGCCGGGCGACTTCCTCGTCAGAGACCGGAATGAAGGCCTGGTTGGTACAGTTGCCACAGGTCGAGCGCCGACCGCCATGCCCGGCTGTTCTCTTCTGGCACAGCTTGTAATCCCATTCGTTGCTGCAAGCAGGAGCGTAGCCGGACTTCCCGGAATTCGCGTTTTCCCAGCGCCTGGGAAAGACATCCTCACGTCCGCGGAAAAGCGACCGGAATAGCGCAACCTTCGCACGGTTCGTCCCGGGAGCTTCTGCCTGATGAGGGGTTGGCCGTGGCAGCACGACAGTTGACCCGACGGAGCTCCGCGGCCAGTTGCTTCTGCAGTGCGGCCAGTCGAATCGCGGCTGCGTCTGCTTCGACCTTGAGGTCCGCCAGGCGCTGCTCCTCCCTGGCGATCTCGGCCTTCAATTTGTCCCTCGAAACCATCAGTCACCCACCGCCCTCTCTACTTGGCCCTGCCCTTCCACGGCTCGCCCGGAAGGAGCGGCAGGAGCTCTGCCTGCACGTATCGGGCTGCGTCTGCCGTGGTCCAGTCGACGTCAGGAGCCACAAGCGGCACGACATCTGAGAGGAACGTATCGTCGGAGAGCTTTTCGTGGAGGTTCATCTCGAGTTCCGCGCGGGAGACCGTCAGGCCGTCGTGGGCGAGATAGCGCCTGAAGCACTCGACCACCCGCGCCGGGGAGACTGTCCCCCGGCGGGCGGCGATGTAGAGGTCGAAGAGGTCTCGCCCCTTCCTGCGCTGGTAGAGGGCCCGCAACTTCGTCCCCAGCAACTCGTCGAGCGGGTAGGTCGTCACCGTGCTGGTTCCTGTGAACCAGCGGGAACGCACCGCCAACTCGCGTTCTTCGAAACCGAACACCGAGAAGTGCTCACGGGAATTGATCTCGACCTTCAATCGCATGGGGGTCGGAGGCTCCCCTTCGGAGGTCATCCGGTAGATGAGGTCTATGCGGCCCTCGCTCCTTGTACGCCGTGGTGTGCCAAGCCATGGATCGAGCGCCCCTCGAAGCGCGTCGAGGATGCCGCCGATCGGTCCCGCGCTGATCTGAACGAGATCGATGTCCTCCGAGTATCGCGCGGGTGGCTGGAGGTGCAGCTTGTAGAGTGCAGTCCCGCCACGGAAGGCGAGGCGCCGTGTGATGTCGGGGTCGGCGAACATGCTGACTACAGCTCGGGAGAGGATGAGGTCCTGCTCGACCTGCGCGGAGTTTGCCCAGGGCGCCTGCTCGCGCCATTCGGTGATGTAGTCGAACGGGATCATAGATCCGCCTCGACCGCTTCATTCACCAGAACCCGCCACCGCGAGTCGCGCGATGCTCTTGAAACGGACTTCCTGGGGCGAAGCGGCACGTACTCCTTCGCCCGCGACGCCACATGTTCAACCAGTGGCATAGCTACGTTCTCGGCGCCGGCTTGCTCGAGCAAGTAACCCAGACGCTGAACCCAGGGCAACGGCGAGTGTTCGGTCTCCGCGAGCAGCTTCGCCGGGTCCATGCTCTCCGCAAGCTCGGCAAGCACGGTCACCACATTGGAAAGGCCGCCCGCGTGCCCAGGGTATCCGGCCAGGTCGAAGGCCGTCGCTTCCGGGGTCGACACATGCATGGCGCCACGCAACGTGTTCTTCTGCACGACGGGGATCTCGGCCACATTGCGTCTGGCCACAAACTCAGCGCGCACGCGACCGCACCGGATCTGAGGCCGGTTCGCCGCCACGACGGTCTGAAACACCATGGGCGCTTGATGTGCTGCGCCGTGCAGGCTTGCCGCCGAGAGCAGCCCCACGTAGTAGACCAACCCAAGGTGCTCCATGAGTTGTGGAACGAAATGGTCCGCCGGCAAGCACCCTAGGCTCCGGTATTCGGGCGGAACGATGACGTGGAATCCTCGGTGCGGCATCGCCACTCGCCCTTTGTCCCGAAGCCTACGGATCGCGGCCCGCACCGAGACCGGAGATGCGCCCAGAGCGGCGACGGCGTCAGCCGTCGTGAAGTGATACCTCCCGCTCGCTGCCAGCTGGTCGACGAAATCGGCAATGTCCATACTCGGATCTCCCGGATTTACTTGGCGAATGTAACGCCAGACGTTTCTTTCATCAACCATTTCCGGGGACCACCAAACCTGCCCGGCCGGTCTTGACCCAGTTGCCCCAACCCCCTGGCCCCACGGCCACGCAGAGGCACCCGTGGGCGCAGGTTCCAGTACAAACCCGTAGCCCCCAAACGCAGATGTGACCGGTGCCCCCTCGGGCCCCGGTCACATCGTTCGGATCACGTATCTTGCGCAGAACCAGAAAGATAGGCTGGAGGCGCCAGGCGGATTCGAACCGCCGCATAACGGTTTTGCAGACCGTCCCCTTAGCCACTTGGGTATGGCGCCTTCTGTAGTGGGCAGAACACGTTAGCATACCCAAGCTACCTGCTCAATCGGTATGTGCCGGCACCCATGCAGACTGGCAATCAGGCGGGGCTTGGTCGCGATACGGGTACGCGGACCGCGATTCGGCAGAACTTCGCCCCCTCGAGTGACGATGTCAGGCAAGAAATATAAAATGACGATTGATTGCCGTCCGCCCCCCCTGATATTCTCCCGCGGTCGCCTTGGCCCGGCAATCGGCCGACTCGAGATCGATCAGGATCTCCGTAGCCCAGCGACTCTCGCCCCTGTCGAGCATCGATCGGCGGGGGCAACTCTTCAGGTACCTCCAAACCAGGGGTCGAGACACGCGCCGCATCCCCGCGGTGGCGCTCTTCACCCACACTCAGGTCCCGGTGCCGCCTGGGTCCATGCGGTAATCGGTGACCGGGAAGGTCCGCAACATGCGATTGGCTTCCCGTCCTCCGCTCCGGCGCGTACCCGCCACGTGGCTCATGGTTCCCCTCGTCCTGTCGGTCCTCCTGGGGATGACCGGCGTAGCCGGCGCGCAACTCGTGAACCCCGGCTTCGATTCCGGTCCGACCGGAGTGGTGGGCAATTTCGGCACCGTCGTTGGCCCTCCCTTCCAAGCCGGCTTCTGGGGCGCCGAGGACGCTTCCATCGACAGCACCACCACCTGCGGCACCGCGCCGCGGAGCAATCCCTACCTGCTCAGCCTCGGGACGGGGGGGGGGTCCTACAGCCAGGCCTGGCAGGCGGTCGACGTCTCGTCCGGGCCCCCCACCACGGTGAACCTCAGCGCGTGGGCCAACACCTGCGCCACGGCGCCGGGGGTGACGGTGGGGGTGGACATCAGAACCTACAACAGCGCGAATGGCTGGCCCACCGAGACCCTGCTGATCAACACCTTCATCGTGCTCGACACCGATTCGGATACCTGGGAGCAGGTGTCTCTGGATTGCGTTCAGATCCCTGCCGACACGCAGTGGATCCTGGCTCAGGTGTTCCTGGTCAACTCCACCGCCGGCGGCAGTCCGGCCTACTTCGACGACGTGTTGCTGGAGTTCGATCACTGCGTCACCCCGACCATTCCCGCGACGTGGGGTTCGATCAAGGCGCTCTATGGGGCTGAGTAGCGCTAGGTACTCTTCCGTAGCTTGAGGAGCCCGGTTGCCGCCGGTCCGAAGGAATCTCGGGCCGGCGGCAAGCCGCTCCCCGGAAGGTGGAAGAGTACGAATGCCGCCGGGCTGATCCCTGTCGCTACTCTCCCCCCACCTCCGTCACCCGGAACTCCTGCACCCGCCGGTTCTGCTGGTCGGCGACCAGCACCGTGCCCTCGGGGGTGACGGTGATGCCCTGGGGATAGCGGAACTGCCCGGCCCCGACCCCCGACCCCCCCCAGGTCGCCAAGAGGCCCCCGTCGGGGCCGTAGACCTGGACCCGGTCGATCGTGGCCTCGACCAGGTACACCCGGCCGGCCGCGTCCACCGCGATGTCCCCGTAGGAGTCGATCCCGTGCGCCTCCGGCGGCAGCTCGAGCGGGATCGCCCCCACCCGCCGGCCGTCGCTCGCGATCTTCACGATCTCCCCGCGGCCCCGGGAGAGGACCAGCAACCGGTCCTCGGCGTCCACCCCCAGCGCCCACGGCGCCATCGGATACGACGTGTCCGGCCCGTAGTACCAGGCGCCCAGCGCCCGGCCCGCCGCGTCGTACCGGGCGATCCCCAGACAGCTCGCCACCGCGATGTAGATGACCCCCCGGCTGTCCACCGCCGGCCCCTTCACCACGTCGCAGCCGCTTCCCGGGGCCGCCACGTCCAGGAGCAGGTTCCCCTCCACGTCCACCGCCTGCAGCCGCCGCTCGGGGTCGGAACTCCGCCCCACGATTCTCTCCCCGGCGCGGTCATACCCCATGAGCCTCCAGCTCACCGGGATCGTCCGGATGGGCGTCCCGTCGCGCTGGAAGACCTTGATCCCCCCGGAGTCCTGGACGATCACCCGCCCCGCGCCGTCGACCGCGATCGAGCCGGGGGAGAAGAGATACGGCACGTCCAGGCTCGCGGCGATCCGCGCCGGCGCCCCGGTCTCCGGGTCCAGCCGGTCCACCGCCCCCGCGACCGCGTCGTAGAGATACGGCCGTCCCCCGCCGTCCAGGGCGATCGACTCGTGCCAGGGGTGCTCGTCCCGCGAGTAGGGCCACTCGGCCAGGAGCTCCCCGTCGGACGCGTACTTAAGGACCCGGCTGTTCCGGCTGTCGTGGACGAAGATCGTCCCCCCGGGGCTGACCGCCAGGGACATCTTTCCGGTGAACTCGGTCGGCGGGAGGTTCCACGAGGCCAGGACCGACCCGCTCGCCCCGAAGACCGTGACGTGGGGCTGGGGAGCCTTGAGCAGGTAGACGAGCCCGTCCCCGTCCAGGCCGATCCGGCTGCTGGCGGCCGAGAGCGCCGACGGGGCGACCGTCCACCGCTGAAGCTCCCCGCCCTCGGAGTCGAGCTCGATCAGCTCGCTCTCGCCCCCGGAGGTCAGGATCCAGAGGTTCCCCTCCGGCCCCACCACCACGTCGAGGATCAGGATCCCCGGTGGCGACGTGTAGATCTCGGTCTCGGACCCGCCGTCGGCGGCGTAGCGAAGAATCTGGCGGAGCGTGCTCAGGTATCACCCGCCCGTCGGGACCGACGTCGATCCGGGGGGCGTCACCGAGGGAGGCGCGGGCCGATCGGTACCAGACCCCGAGCGGATCGCCGCCCGGCCCGAGCTTCTGGATCCGGTCCAGGCCGTTGTCGGCCAGGTAGAGGTTCCCGGTCGCGTCCAGGGCCAGGTCCTCGACGCGGCGGAACACCCCGGACGGGGCGTCCCCCCACTGGCTCATGAACTCGATCGTGACCGGGTTGAACACCTCGCCCGGCCGGGAAGGCGGCTTGTCGTTCCCGCATCCGGCCAGGATCAGCGCCGCCGCGAAGATGAACCACGCGCTCCGTTTCGACATCGCTATCCTACCCCTCGCGGCCCGTCCATGCCACTCCCCGCGCCCGTCCTCACCATGCCCCGTACGAGATCTCCACCGCCGCCTCGGTCAGGCCCTCGTCGCCGGTCTGGCCCAGCACCGCGCCGGACAGTCTGACCCCCCCGAACTCCACCCCGGCTCCCCCGGCGAACTGCATTCCGCCGTTCACCACCGCCGCGCCGGCCCGCAAGGGCAACCGCGGCGCCGGCCGGAACTCCGCCCCCGCCCCGAGGTGGGTCTTCTCCTCCAGCCGCAATCCGTCCCCGAACTGGTGGCGGAAGTCGCCGCACAGGGTCAGGTCAGGCCGCGCGCGGTACGCCGCCGCCACCGACACCTTGGGGTCGAATCCCAGCTCGTCCGCCGCCTTCCGGAGGAACGCCGGCGCGTCGGCGAGCGGCATCTCGTCGAACTGGGTGGACGAGGTGTCGGTGTCGAAGAACGCCTCCCCCGGCCGGTACGCGTGCCCGGCCAGGTCCCACTTGAAGGTCTGCACCACGTTCCGGATCGCGGCCCCCACCGTCCAGGCGTCGCTCTGCCAGGCCGCCCCCAGGTCCAGGCCGAACCCGTCCCCGCTGTTCACCCCCTCGTAGTCCGAGCCCGGGGCGATCATCGGGAACCGGACATCCACCCGCACCGGATCGCTCGAGACCGCGGTCCCCGCGTCCCGGGCCACCACCAGCGCGTGCCCCACCGTGTACTTGGCCGTCACCCCCACCGCGAACGTCGACCCCGCCGGGCCCAGCTCGACCGAAACCGGCATGGCGTAGCTCGCAGCGAAGGTCGTGGCCGCGAACCCGTCCACCCACGAGCCCTGCAGATCGTAGTCCCGGGGGCTCCCCGTCCGTCCGGCGTTCCCGTACAAGGCCAGCTCCGCGGCGTCCGGGTTGAGCTTGGCCCGCACGTTCGCCACCGAGGTGATCTGGAAGCCGAACCGTCCGGCCGATAGGCACACGGCCGAGGCCCCCGCCCCCGAGTCCGCGGTGAGCCCGCCCGCGTTCTGGATCTCCCGCAACCACGCCGCCTTCCGGGACTCCGGAATCACCTTCCCCTCGTAGTCGGCGATGCTCCCGAACCCGATCGGCCCGAGCCCGGCCCGGGCCTGGACCGGGATCACCGTGAGGGAGAAGCGGGGGTTGTCGGAAAGGCCCAGGTTGGCCGGGTTGAGCGCCACCGCCGAGAACCCCCGGGCCATGGCGGCGGAGTTTCCGGCCGTGCCGAGGTACGCCGGGCTCGTGCTCGGGAGCTGGGCCCGCGCCGTCCCGCATACCGCGACCGCCCCGGCCAGAACCGTCATCAGAAGACCGCGCACGCATCGCATGGCCCCTCCCCTACTCCCCGATCCGGAGCACGGCGTCGAGCCGGGTGTTGATCTTCAGGGTGTCCTCCGGAGCCACCGTGGCCGCCGGTGTGTTCGCCGGTACCGTCCCCGTGCCGGTGAGCATGACCCCGTCCTTGCCGAGAAAGGTCTGCAGCTCGTCCTGGGTGAAGGCGACCCGGGTGGTGGAGCTCGCCGCCCCCGAGAGGCTCGCCTGCTTCACGATGTCCGGGAAGTCCCCGGTGATCCGGAGCTGGAAATCCACCGGGACGCCGACGGGGTTCTCCACCAGGAACTCCAGCGCCCCGGACTGGATCCGGTCCACCAGGTCGCTCTCCACGTCCCCCAGGTTCAGCTCCACCGGCTCCACCGTGACCTCGCGTCCGGCCACCTCCACCACCGCGGAGGAGATCAACACCGTCTCCGGGGTCACGTGGACGGCAACCCCGGCGCTGGTGTCCACGGTCACCGGATCCCCGGCCGGGGAGTCGATGGCCAGCTCCACCCGGAAGGTGGACCCCACCGTCGCGCCCGTGACCGACACCGTCCGGTCGAGGTTCGTCCCGGAGGGAAACGCCTGGGCCGCCCCGTCGATCACGATCTCATCGAGCAACGTCTCTGCGTTCGGCCCGCCGTAGAGCCGGAGCCCCAGGCTCCCGTACACCCCTGCCTGGGGCCGGATCGGGTCGAAGCCGAAGTCGTTGGTGATCCGGACCTGGACCTCCAACGCGGCGACGTTCGCCGAGACGATGTCCTGGGGGAGGGTGCCGGTCCCCTCGAGGGTGCTCGCGAAGGCCGGCTTGGGCACCGTCTGGCCGTCGAAAGCGCCACAGGCCGGGCAGACGTCCCCCAGGGTCTCGGAGAAATCGAAGGGATCGACGGCCACCGAGAAGTGTCTGCCCGTCCGGCGTCACCGAGACCCCGTCGGGGAGGAATTCCGAGACCTCGACCGTGGTGCGGTCGGTGGGGAGGACCCAGCGCGTGTCCCAGATGGGCGCGTCGGAAGGAAAGCTGCAGGAAAAAAGCCCCAGGGCCGGGGCGATCAGGACGAGCAGACGGTATCGGGAAGGCGACATGGCATTCATCCCCCACTGCACCCGTGCAATACGCCGCATTCTAGGTCACCGGTGAAGGGAAATCAAACCACCCGGAATCGCACCCCCTGTTCCTCCAGGAACCCGCGCGCGCCGGGGCCCCGGAGGTAGGCCAGGGTGGAGAGCGTCCCCGCCTCGAGGCAGGTCCCGGCCAGCACCGTGACCGCCCGGGGCGCCTCCACCACCGGCCAACCGGTCTTGGGGTTCAGGATGTGGCTCAGCCGCCGGCCCCGCCACATCACGTAGCGGCGGGCGTCGCCGGTGGTGGCGATGCCGCCCCGGACGAGGTCGATGCGGGAGAGGGTGCCTTCGCCGGTCCGCGAGGGATCGTCGACCCCGATCCCCCAGGGCCGTCCTCCCCGCCGCTCGCCGCTGGCGAACAGGTCGCCGCCGAAGTTGACCAGGAACGCCCGGCCGGTGCGCCCGGCCAGGAGCCCCGCCGCCCGGTCCACCGCGTACTCCTTCCCGATCCCCCCGAAGTCGATCTCCATCCCCGCGGGGAGGGTGAGGGCGCTCCCGTCCCACTCCACCCGGTCCCAGCCCACCAGGTCCAGCATCTCGCGCACCGCGCGCTCGGAGGGGACGCGGTCGCCGCCGTCGAAGGTCCAGAGGCGCCGGAGCACCCCCGAGGTGAGGTCGAACATCCCGTCCGAGACCTCGAAGCAGGTGGCGCCGTAGTCCAGCAGCAGCGCGGCCTCTTCGTCCACCGCGACCGGCCGCCCCCCCGAACGGTTGATCCGGTGGACGACGTTGTCGTCCCGGTAGCGGCTGAACTTCCGCTCGATCCGGAGCGCTTCGGCTTCGGCGACCCGGACCAGCGCTTCGGCTTCCGCCGGGTCGTCGGTGTCCACCAGGATCTGGCAGGGGCTGGCCATGGCGGTGAAGCCGCCGGCGAAGTAGTCGTCGACCCGGGACGGCGGAGCGCCGCCTGCATGCCGGGGGTTGGAGAGTTCGGTGTCTCTGGGCATGCAGGCGGCTCAGAACTTCAGGGAGTAGACGACGGCCAGGGAGCCGATGTTGACCGGCGGCGACATGTTGGTCATCCGCTGGCTCCCGAACGCTTCCTCCGGATGCGCCTTTCCCCACTGGCGCAGGTACTCGGCGCGGACCCGCCACTCCCCCGGCTGGTCGGGGATCCTGAACCCGTAGGTGGCGCCCAGGGTCACCGATTGAAGCGGACCCAGCCGGGCGTCGGAGGACGCGTAATCCGGAGTCGCGGCCCCGTCCCGGAGGAAATAGCGAAAGAAATTGGCCCGGGTCTGGATGTAATAGCGCACGTGCGGCTCGACGTAGCGATGCTGCTCCAGCTCGTGGCGGTACCGGAGATCGACGGTGTTGGAGCGGATCCCCCAGTCGTCCCAGTAGTACCGGTCCGAGGCGTAGAGGACGTCGGTCTCGAAGTGATAGACCGAGCTGGCCAGCACGTCCCGGCGGTCCCGCGTCGAGGGGCGCTTCTCGGTCAGCACCCCGATCGGGTCCCCGCTCAGCGAATCCACCCGGCTGATCACCTTGTAGGGCTCGGTCAGGTACCCCCGCTCGTAGGTCCGGGTGGCATCCAGCCCGATCATCCAGCGCCGGGTGAGAACGCGCGAGGCGCCGAGGAGCAGGGTGCTCACGTACTTGGGGTTGCTGCCGACCCCGATGATGACCGTGCCGTCGGAGAGCGGCGCCCGGGTCCCCCCGGTGGGAAAGACCCCGTCCCGGTTGTATCCGCCCCCCACCGTGATCGTGGTCAGGCGGTGCATCAGGTTGAGCGAGATCTTCCCGTTCGCCCCCACCGACCGGTAGTCCTTCTCCCGCGAGAGGTGGGTCCCGAGCGTGGTGGTGAGCCGGTCCCCGAAGGGCCTGGTCCAGGCCAGGTCGAGAACCCCGCGGGCGTCCTTGAACTTGTTGGTGGGGACGGTCCCCACCGGAATGGTCCGGATGTTCCCGGACGGCGTGGTGGTGGTCTGGATGGTGGTGGTGGGGATGGCCCCGGTGGGCGAGGCGCCGGTGATGGCGTCGATGCCCAGGGTGGCGGAGAGGGTCTGGCCGTCGGCGAAGAGCCGGGTGATCCGGCCCGTCGGCTCGACCACGTTCGCCCGCCCCTGTTCCCCGTAGAGGAGCCCGGAGCCCTCGAACTGCCACTTGATGGGGGTGGCGGCGCGGGCGGTTCCCGCCCCCGAGGCCAGGAGCAGGCAGGCCGCCGCGCTCAGCCGGCCGCGGACGCCGGAGGAGCCTAGTTGCATCCGCACCCGCCCCCGCCGACCTCCTGTCCGCCGGTCGATCCCTCGGTGCTGAAGTAGATGTGTTCGTCGATGGCGCCCAGCATCGGAACCGGGTCGAAGCTCATCTGGGGCTGGGCCAAGAGGTCGCGGTCCCAGGGATGCACCCGCATCGCGGCGCAGCCCCCGAAGAGGGCGCCGGAAAGGCCGAGCAACCCCGCCCAGATGACGATCCTCACCCCGCGTTTCATGGGCACTCCTTCGCGATGAGCGCTTCCAGGTCCCCGGTCTTCCTGGGATCGAACCCGACGTGGGAGTAGAGGATCTTCCCCTCGGAATCGATCAGGAAGCTGGTGGGCATGCCCGGCACCTGGAACGCCTCGGCGGTCTTTCCCAGTGGATCGAAGGCCACGGTGAACGGGGCCACGTGCTTCCGGAGGAACCCCTCGGCCGCTTCGTGCTTCTTGTCGAGGTTGATGGCCACGATGCGGAGCCCCTTCCCCGCGAACCGCGCGTCCATCGCCCGCAACCACGGAAACGACTGCGCGCACGGCCCGCACCAGGAGGCCCAGAAATCCACGAGAACCACGTTGCCACGGAGCGAGTCGGAGTCGACGGTTCCCCGGTCGGTGGGGAGCTTGAAGTGGGGCGCCGTCGGGGATTTCCCGGACGTGGATGCGTTCTCGGCGAGGGCCGGGAGGGCCGGCGCCATGAGGCCTACCAACAGAATCACGAAACAGCGATGTTTCATCGGGGAGGGGCCTCCACCGGTTGTCCTGAGGGGAGCGGGCGCGGCCATGCCCTGTGGAGACCGCCGCCCGATCGATTGCTTGACCGACGGATTCGCGGCCGGAAGCCGGAACGAGTCCCCGCTTCCCCGGCGCAAGCCCGCGCCGCCGCCGAATCACGACTCGAATACACAGGTTTCATGGAAACGGTTCCATGAAAACTCCGCCGGGGACACCCGGCCCGCGGCTTCCTCCCGTCCCGCGGCCCACCGGCCGGCCTACCCTCCCGGAAGTCCCTGAGGGATCGCCTCTTGAACGGGCGGCGGGTCGATTTGAATGGTAGTTTTTGTGACCCTCGGCCCCTCGATGATGTAGATTCCTATGCACCAAAATTGAATGGGGGGCGGTGATGCGGCGCCGATGCCCGACCGCCCGGCGACCCCGGATGCTCCGCCCCCCTATCGAACCCCTGGCACGAGGAGCGGAACCATGAGTCAGACCGTCAGATGCGGGCTCATCCAGTGCTCGAACCCGATCAACGACGAGAGCCGGCCGATCGCCGAGATCCAGAAGGCGATGCTGGACAAACACCTTCCCTTCATCGAGGAAGCCGCCAAGAAGGGGGTCCAGATCCTCTGCCTCCAGGAGATCTTCAACGGCCCCTACTTCTGCCCCAGCCAGGACAAGCGCTGGTACGACGCCGCCGAGCCCATTCCCGGCCCCACCACCGAGCTGATGCAGGAGTTCGCCCGCAAGCACCGGATGGTCCTGGTCGTCCCGGTCTACGAAGAGGCCATGCGCGGGGTCTACTACAACAGCGCCGCGGTGATCGACGCCGACGGGACCTACATGGGAAAGTACCGGAAGCAGCACATCCCCCACACCGCCGGGTTCTGGGAGAAGTACTTCTTCAAGCCGGGGGACGGCGGCTACCCGGTCTTCGACACCGCCTACGCCAAGGTGGGGGTCTACATCTGCTACGACCGCCACTTCCCCGAGGGGGCCCGCTGCCTGGGGCTGAACGGGGCGGAGATCGTGTTCAATCCCAGCGCCACCGTGGCCGGCTTGAGCCAGTATCTCTGGCGGCTCGAGCAGCCGGCGCACGCGGTGGCCAACGGCTACTTCGTGGGGGCCAGCAACCGGGTGGGGACCGAGGCCCCCTGGAACATCGGGAAATTCTACGGCTCGAGCTATTTCGTGAACCCGCGGGGGGAGTTCCTCGCCGAGGGTTCGGAAGACCAGGACGAGCTGGTCACGGCGGACCTGGACCTGTCGATGATCGACGAGGTCCGCAAGGTCTGGCAGTTCTACCGTGATCGCCGCCCCGAGGCCTACGACGAACTCGTTCAGCACTGAGGAGAGCGCGATCATGGCCAAGACACTTTTGATCCGGAACGGCCGCGTGATCACCGCGGTGGACGACTACATCGCCGACGTCTACGTGGAGGGAGAGACCGTCACGGCCATCGGCCGGAACCTGGACCGCCCCGCGGACCGGGTGATCGACGCCTCCGGGAAGCTGGTGATCCCGGGGGGGATCGACCCCCACACCCACATGGACATGCCCTTCGGCGGCACCATGTCCGCGGACGACTTCGACACCGGAACCAAGGCCGCGGCCTTCGGGGGCACGACCACCATCATCGACTTCGCCATCCAGACCAAGGGGAAGTCGACCCTCGAGGGGCTCGACGCCTGGCACGCCAAGGCCGAGGGGAAGGCCACCATCGACTACGGCTTCCACATGATCGTCACCGACATGCCCGACGAGCGCCTGCCGGAGATGAACCGCCTGGCCGAGGCCGGGGTGACCAGCTACAAGCTCTTCATGGCCTACCCCGGCGTCCTCTACGTGGACGACGGCACCCTCTACCGGGCCTTCCGCCAGGCCGGCGAGAACGGCACCCGGATCTCCATGCACGCGGAGAACGGGATCGTCATCGACGAGATCATCAAGCGGGCGGTGGCCGAGGGGAAGACCGCCCCCATCTGGCACGCCCGCACCCGCCCCACCCGGATGGAGGCGGAAGGGGTGTACCGATCCATCGCCATCGCCGAGGTGGCCCGGGTGCCCCTCTACATCGTCCACCTCTCCAGCGCCGACGCCCTGGAGGAGGTCAAGCGGGCCCGCGACCGCGGGGTGGACGTGATGGCCGAGACCTGTCCCCAGTACCTCCTCCTCGACGAGAGCTACTACGAGCGGGAGGGCTTCGAGGGGGCCAAGTGGGTGATGACCCCGGCGCTTCGCGAGAAGTGGAACCAGGAGGCGCTCTGGGACGGGCTCCGCTTCGGCCACCTGGCCAGCGTGGCCACCGACCACTGCCCCTTCTGCTTCAAGGACCAGAAGGAGCTGGGGCTCTCCACCTTCACCAAGATCCCCAACGGCGCCCCGGGGGTCGAGAACCGCCTGCCCCTCATCTACACCGCCGGGGTGGGCCGGGGCCGGATCGGCCTCAACCGGTTCGTGGAGCTGACCTCGACCGCGGCGGCCAAGACCTTCGGGCTCTTCCCCCGGAAGGGCACCATCGCGGTGGGGAGCGACGCGGACATCGTGGTCTTCGATCCCGAGCGGACCGAGACCATCGGCATCGAAAACCCGGCCACCCACCACATGCGGGTGGACTACAGCGCCTACGAGGGCTTCGAGCTGAAGGGCTTTCCCGAGGTGGTGATCTCCCGCGGCCGGGTGATCGTGGAGAAGGACCGGCTGGTGACCGAGGGAGGGGGGCGCTTCCTCGAGCGGGCCCGGAACGGGGAGCTCCTGAGGTAGCCCATGGCGTTCCGCCCCGACCCCTCCCTCATCAACGAGGACCTGAAGCCGGTCCCCCTGGCCGAGCGCCGCTGGAACGCGCTCAGCATGGCCAGCCTGTGGGTGGGGATGGTGGTGTGCGTCACCACCTACATGCTGGCCGCCGGGCTCATCGACCAGGGGATGAGCTGGTCCCAGGCGATCCTCACCATCCTCATCGGAAACGTCATCGTCCTCGTCCCCATGATCCTGAACGGCCACCCCGGCACCAAGTACGGAGTGCCCTTCCCGGTTTTGGCCCGGGCCAGCTTCGGCATCCGGGGGGCCCACATCCCCTCCCTCGCCCGGGCCCTGGTGGCCTGCGGCTGGTTCGGGATCCAGACCTGGATCGGCGGCTCGGCCATCTACCAGCTCCTGAACGCCCTGACCCACGGCGGGCTGACCGGAACCCCGCTCCCGGTCTTCGGGATCGACCCGGGCCAGCTGGCCTGCTTCGCCGCGTTCTGGGTCATCCAGCTCGCCATCGTCTACCGCGGGGTGGAGTCGATCCGCCACCTCGAGGTGGCCGCGGCCCCGTTCCTGATCGTGATGGGGCTCCTCCTTCTGGCCTGGGCCTATCGGCGGGCCGGCGGCTTCGGCCAGATGCTTCACGCCCCCAGCCAGTTCGCCGCGGGGGGTCCCCGGGAAGGCCGGTTCTGGGCGGTGTTCTTCCCCTCCCTCACCGCCATGGTGGGCTACTGGGCCACCCTCTCCCTCAACATCCCCGACTTCACCCGCTACGCCCGGACCCAGCGGGACCAGATCCTCGGCCAGGCCCTGGGGCTTCCCCTCACCATGACCCTCTTCTCCTTCATCGGGGTGGCGGTGGCCAGCGCCACCGTCTCCATCTTCGGCGAGGCGATCTGGGACCCCATCGTCCTCCTCGGCCGGATGGGAGGCGGGGTCGGCGTCCTCCTCTCCCTGGTCGCCCTGACCGTGGCCACCCTCTCCACCAACATCGCCGCCAACGTGGTCTCCCCGGCCAACGCCCTCATCAACGTGTCCCCCCGCCGGATCGATTTCCGCACCGGGGCCCTGGTGACCGCGGGCCTCGGGGTGGCCATGTTCCCCTGGAAGCTCACCGAGTCCACCGGCGGCTACATCTTCACCTGGCTCATCGGGTACTCGGCGCTGTTGGGGCCCATCGGCGGGATCCTGATCGCCGACTACTTCCTGCTCCGCGGCACCGAGCTGGACCTGAACTCCCTCTACCGGCGGGACGGGGCCTACGCCTACCGGGGCGGGGTGAACGGGGTGGCGGTGTTCGCCCTGGTCGCCGCGGTCCTCCCCAACCTGCCCGGATTCCTCCACACCGCCAAGCTGATCGACCACGTGCCCGCGATCTGGGACCAGGTCTACACCTACGCCTGGTTCGTGGGTTTCCTCCTCGCCGGCGCCCTGTACTGGGCGGGGATGAAGCTCCTGCCTTCGCCGCAGTCGGCGGCCGAGGCCTCGATTCCGTCCCCGACCCCGGAGATCCAACCGTGAACCTACCCAACGACGTCCGCTTTTCCGCCCGCAACAACGAATTCACCCCTTACATCGACTGCCCCAACTGGATCGGCGGCGCCTTCGTCCCCGCCGAGAGCGGGGCGGTCCTCGAAGTGACCAACCCCCGCCACGGAAAGGTCATGGGGCGGGTGGCCGACTCCGCCGGCCCCGACGTGGCCCGGGCGGTGGCCGCGGCGCAGAAGGCGTTCCCGGCCTGGCGGGCGACCCCCTACAAGGAACGCGCCCAGGTCCTGTTCCGGCTGAAGCAGATCATGGAGGCGGCGGTCGACGAGCTGAGCTGGCTGGTGAGCCACGAGAACGGGAAGACCTTCGAGGAGGGAAAGGCGAGCGTGCTCAAGGGGATCGAGTGCGTGGAGTTCGGCTGCTCCCTCCCCAACCTGGCCCAGGGCCAGCAGCTCGACGTGAGCCGGGGTATCAATTGCGAGGTGGCCTACGAGCCGATCGGGGTGTGCGCCGGAGTGACCCCGTTCAACTTCCCGGTCATGGTCCCGCTCTGGATGCTTCCCCAGGCCCTGGTGAGCGGCAACACCTTCGTGCTGAAGCCCTCGGAGCAGGTGCCCTACGGGGCCATGCGCCTGGCCCTGATGCTGAAGGAGGCCGGGCTCCCCGACGGGGTGCTGAACGTGGTGAACGGCCGCCGGGACACGGTGGAGGCCCTGGCCGACCATCCGGACATCGCGGCCATGACCTTCGTGGGATCCACCCGGGTGGCCCGGGCGGTCTACCAGCGCGGGACGGCCACCGGGAAGCGCATGCTCTGCCTGGGCGGGGCCAAGAACCACCTGGTGGTGGTGCCCGACGCGGACGAGGAGCTGACCGCCCAGACCGTGGTGGCTTCGTCCTTCGGCTGCGCGGGGCAGCGGTGCATGGCCGCCTCGGTCATGGTGGCGGTGGGTGACGTCGCCCCCATCATCGACAAGATGAAGATCCACGCCGAGAAGATGACCCTGGGGCGCGACATGGGGGCGATCATCAGTCCCGAGGCCCGGGAGCGGATCATCGGCTACATCGACCAGGCCGAGGCCGCCGGGGCCCGGGTCCTGGTGGACGGGCGGAAGGCCACGGTGGACGGGGAGCCGGGGAGCTGGATCGGCCCCACCATCCTCGACGGGGTCACCCCGGACATGCCCGCCGCCACCGAGGAGATCTTCGGGCCGGTGCTCTCGATCCTCCACGTGGACACCCTGGACCAGGCGATCGCCATGGAGAACAAGAGCCCGTACGGGAACGCCGCCGCCATCTTCACCACCAACGGGGGGATCGCCCGCTACGCCACCGAGCGGTTCCGGGCCGGGATGTGCGGGGTGAACATCGGCGTCCCCGTCCCCCGCGAGCCCTTCAGCTTCGGGGGCTGGTTCGAATCGAAGTTCGGCCACGGGGACATCACCGGCTACGACGGATTCCGGTTCTGGACCAACCCCCGCAAGGTGACGTCGCGCTGGGAACTGGCCAAGGACCGCACCTGGATGAGCTGAACCGGGCCGACCCGGCGTACACGAGCGACCCGGGGCACCCCGGCGTACACGAGCGCGAAAGGAAATTGAAACATGGCGATGTCGTCCGAAGAGATGGTCCGGCTCTGCAAGGAGCACACGATGTATTCCTGGGCCAAGGGGGACGCGGTGGATCCCATCCCGGTGGAACGGGCGGAAGGGGTCTACATGTACACCCCCGACGGGCGCCGTTTCCTGGATTTCAACAGCCAGCTCATGTGCGTGAACATCGGCCACGGGCACCCGAAGGTCGCCGCCGCGGTGGCCGCGCAGATGAAGCATCTCGCCTTCGCCTACCCGGGAACCGCCACCGAGATCCGGGCCCGGGTGTCGAAGCTCCTGGCCGAGATCGTCCCGGGGAACATCAACACGTTCTTCTTCACCCTCGGCGGGGCCGAGGCCAACGAGAACGCCATCCGCGCCGCCCGCCTCTACACCGGCCGGCCGAAGATCCTGGCCCGCTACCGGAGCTACCACGGCGGCACCAACGCCACCCTCCAGCTCACCGGCGACCCGCGGCGGATCCCCAACCAGCCCGGGATGCCGGGGGTGGTCCACGTGATGGATCCCCGCCCCTACCAGTTCTCCTTCGGGGCCACCGACGGCGAGATCGTGGAGCGGAACCTCCGCTACCTGGCCGAGGTGATCGACTACGAGGGGCCCGGAACCATCGCGGCCATGATCGCGGAGACGGTGACCGGCACCAACGGCGTGCTCCCGCCCCCCGAGGGGTACTTCCCCGCCCTGAAGCAGCTTCTCGATCGCCACGGCATCCTCCTCATCCTGGACGAGGTCATGTGCGGGTTCGGCCGGACCGGGAAGCTCTTCGCCTACGAGCACTTCGACGTCGTTCCGGATATCCTCACCATGGCCAAGGGGCTCACCAGCGCCTACGTCCCCCTCGGCGCGATGGGGGTCTCCGACCCCATCGCCGAGCACTTCCGGAAGAACGTGTTCTGGGGCGGGCTCACCTACAGCGCCCACCCGGTGGGCCTGGCCGCGGCGGAAGCGGCGATCGGCGTGCTGCTCGACGAGGGCATGGTGGAGAACGCGGCCCGGATGCAGTCGGTGATGCGGCGGGAGATGGACCGCCTGACCGCCAAGCATCCCTCGGTCAAGGGTGGCCGGGCCCTGGGGCTCTTCGGGATCATGGACGTCCAGAAGAACTCCCGAGGCGATCTCATCGCGCCCTACAACGGCACCCATCCCGCCATGGGCGAGCTCGACCGCTTCCTCAAGAAGAACGGGCTCTTCACCTTCGTCCGCTGGAGCCACTTCATGTGCAACCCCCCGCTCTGCATCACCGAGGAGCAGATCCTCGAGGGGTTCGCCATCCTGGACCGGGGGCTGGAACTGACCGACCAGGCGTTCGAGGGCTGACATGAGCGTTTCAATCCCGTCCGACCGCAGCGAAGGGCCCATCCCGGAGTACAAGGTCCCGTACACCCCGGCCCAGGCCATGACCGAGGCCAACCGGTGCCTCTACTGCGCCGACGCGCCCTGCATCGCCGCCTGCCCCACCCAGATCGACATCCCCCAGTTCATCCGGAAGATCACCACCGAGAACCTGGAGGGCTCCGCCCGCACCATCTTCGAGGCCAACGTCCTGGGGATGAGCTGCGCCCGGGTCTGCCCGGTGGAGGTGCTCTGCGTGGGGGCCTGCGTCTACAACCGCATGGGGCAGCCCCCCATCCAGATCGGGAAGCTCCAGCGCTACTCCACCGACCGGGCCTTCGAGACGGGCTGGCGCTACTTCACCGCCGGGCCGGACTCCGGGAAGAGCGTGGGGCTGGTGGGTGCGGGACCGGCGTCCCTGGCCTGCGCCCACGAGCTCCGGCGCCTCGGGCATGCGTGCACGGTGTACGAGCGGAGACCGGTCCTGGGGGGACTCAACACCACCGGCGTCGCCCCCTACAAGATGAAGGCGGACCGATCGCTGGAAGAGGTGAACTGGATCCTGGCCATCGGCGGGATCGATGTGAAGACCGGGGTCGAGGCGGGAACCGATCCCTCCTGGACCGATCTGGAGTCCCGCCACGACGCGCTCTTTCTGGGATTCGGGCTCGGCCCGGACCGCTCCATGGGCGTCCCCGGGGAGGACCTTCCCGGGATCACGGGGGCGGTGGAGTTCATCGAGCGATTCAAGCTGGGCAAAGTGGACCTCGCCGGGGTGCGGCGGGCGCTGGTGGTGGGCGGCGGGAACACCGCGATCGACGGGGTGCGGGAGCTCAAGCACCTCGGCGTCCCCGAGGTGAGCCTGGTCTATCGGGGTTCCCGGATGGTCATGCCCGGCTACGACCACGAGTGGAGCGCGGCCAGGCTCGAAGGGGCGCGGGCGCGCTGGCGGACGGTGCCGGTGGCCTACGAGGGGACGGGCCGGGTGGAGCGGGTGCGCTGCCTGCGCCTGGACGAGCACAAGCAGCCCGTGCCCGGGTCGGAGCACGTCCTGGAGGCCGACCTCGTGCTCATCGCCATCGGCCAGAGCACCCTGGGGACCCTGGTGGCCCAGCTCCCCGGGATCGAGGTGGAGGCGGGTTGCGTCCGGCGCGACGAGAACGGCGCCACCGGGCGGCCCGGGGTCTTCGCGGGCGGCGACGGCGCCAACGGCGGGCGGGAAGTGGTGAACGCGGTGGCCGAGGGCAAGATCGCCGCCCGGGCCATCGATCGCTGGCTCAAGGGAGGTTCATGACATGCCGGATTTGACCGCCAGCTGCGCGGGCATCACGTCCCCGAACCCATTCTGGCTCGCCTCGGCCCCCCCCACCAACTCCGGGGACCAGATCATGCGCGCCTTCGATCACGGCTGGGGTGGCGCGGTCTGGAAGACCCTGGGGGTGCCGATCCAGAACGTCTCCAGCCGCTTCGGCGCGATCCACTACAAGGGCGCCGGGGCCATCGGGTTCAACAACATCGAGCTCATCACCGACCGCTCGCTGGAGGTGAACCTGAAGGAGATCCGCGAGGTCAAGCGGCGCTATCCCAAGCACGCGATCGTGGTCAGCCTCATGGTGGAGTCGCGGGAGGAGTGGCGGGACATCGTGGGGAAGGTCATCGACGCCGGCGCCGACGGCCTGGAGCTGAACTTCGGCTGTCCCCACGGGATGTGCGAGCGCGGGATGGGCTCGGCGGTGGGGCAGGAGCCCAAGATCAACGAGCGCATCACCTCCTGGGTGGTCGAGGACGCCACGGTTCCGGTCCTGGTCAAGCTCACCCCCAACGTCAGCGATATCGTTCCCCACGGGCTCGCCGCCCAGCGGGGCGGGGCTCACGGGGTGAGCCTCATCAACACGATCAAGAGCATCATCGGGGTGGACGTGGACCGCATGGTGATCGAGCCCCGGGTGGGCGACCTCTCGAGCCACGGCGGCTACTGCGGGCCGGCGGTCAAGCCCATCGCCCTCCACATGGTGGCGGCCCTGGGCCGCGACCCCGGGTTCCGGCTCCCGGTGAGCGGCATCGGCGGCATCAGCAACTGGCGGGATGCGGTGGAGTTCATGCTCCTCGGCGCCTCCACCGTCCAGGTCTGCACCGAGGTCATGCTCCACGGCTACCGGGTGGTGGAGGACATGATCGAGGGCCTCACGTCCTACATGCGGGACAAGGGCATGGCCACCCTCGACGACCTCGTCGGCCGCGCCCTCCCCAGCTTCACCGAGTGGGGAAACCTCGATCTCAACTACGAGACGGTGGCCCGGATCGACCCCGCCCTCTGCATCGGCTGCAACAACTGCATGGTGGCCTGCGAGGACGGCGCCCACCAGTGCATCCACCCTTCCCGGAACGGAACCCACGTCCCGGTGATCGACGAGCCGGAGTGCGTGGGGTGTAACCTCTGCCGGATTGTCTGCCCGGTTCCCGGCTGCATCTCGATGGTCGAGATCGCCAACGGATTTGCCCCCGCCACCTGGAACGAGTACGTGGCCGAGGGCGCGGCACTCCGACCCAAGAAAGCGGTTCACTGACATGCTGCTCGACAACATCCTCGAAGTGATCGGCCGCACCCCCATGGTCCGCCTGCACCGCCTGGGGGCCGGGCTCAAGTGCAACCTGTACGCGAAGTGCGAGTTCCTGAACCCCGGCGGCTCGGTCAAGGACCGGATCGGCTACCGCATGGTGGTGGACGCGGAGAAGGCGGGGCGCATCCGGCCCGGCGACACCCTGATCGAGCCCACCAGCGGGAACACCGGGATCGGCCTGGCCCTGGCCGGAGCGGTGAAGGGCTACCGGGTCATCATCACCATGCCGGAGAAGATGTCGCGGGAGAAGCAGGTGGTCCTGGAGGCCCTGGGGGCGGAGATCATCCGCACTCCCACCGAGGCCGCCTTCGACTCCCCGGAGAGCCACATCTCGGTGGCCCGCCGGCTCCAGACCGAGCTCCCCAACGCCCACATCCTCGACCAGTACTCCAATCCCTCGAATCCCCTCGCCCACTACGAGGGGACCGGCCAGGAGATCCTGGACGACCTGGACGGCCGGGTGGACATGGTGGTGGTGGGAGCGGGGACCGGCGGCACCATCACCGGGGTGGCCCGGAAGATGAAGGAGCGGGTCCCCCGGTGTATCGTGGTGGGGGCGGACCCGGTGGGCTCGATCCTGGCCGGCGGGGACATCGTCGGTACCTACAAGGTGGAGGGGATCGGCTACGACTTCATTCCCGACGTGCTCGACCGCGAGCTGGTGGACGTGTGGGTGAAGACCACCGACCGCGAGAGCTTCCTTCTGGCCCGCCGCCTGATCCGGGAGGAAGGGCTCCTGGTGGGAGGAAGCTCGGGAAGCGTGCTCTTCGCCGGCCTCCGCGAGGCCCGGAGCCTGGGGCCGGATCAGAACTGCGTGGTGGTGCTCCCGGACGGGGTCCGGAACTACATGACCAAGTTCGTGGACGACGCCTGGATGCGGGAGAACCACTTCACCGGGAGCCCGATCCTGGAGGGCGACGTGGGCCAGCTCGCCGCGGCCAAGCCCGCGGGCCGGGAGCTCGTCGCTCTCGAGCACGACCGGCCCCTGCGCGACGCCGTCGCCCGCATGCGCGACCAGGGCATCAGCCAGATCCCCATCACCCGGGAGGGGGTTCTGGCCGGTCTCCTCACCGAGGAGGACCTGCTCAAGTACCTGGGGACCGGCCAGAAGGACGCCGAGGTCTCGGTGGGCGACGTGATGGACCGGAGCGTACCCACCGTCCAGGAGAACACCCCCCTGAACGTCCTGGGGACCCTGTTCGAGCAGGCCCCGGCGGTGGTCATCGTGGACGGCGGGAAGCGGCCGCGCCAGATCCTCACCAAGATCGACCTGGTCGAGTACCTGATGGGAAGCTGAGGGCGTCTTTCCCGGCCGGGTGCAGCAAGATAGGAAAGATGAAGCTTCCTAATCCCCTGTTGTTCAATGGGTTGAGAATTCCGTGTGTCGGATTTATTTCCTACAAGAACAGTTCGGTTCTGGCTATCCCTGGATCCGTAACCCTTTGTCTTAAAACCGGTTCAAGTACACGGGAGTGACCGGTGACGGCTCATCTGTCGGTGACTTTAACAAAACATGAATTATGATATGATGGAACCCGTTGAAATGCAGCGACTTATCATTTGGCTCGACAATTGCGATAACAGGTGACGACCCGCATCCTGCGGAGGTCCGCGTACGTCCCGATCCGGCTCAGAACATCAGGAAACCTACTCCAGGGAGATCCCGTCCATGAGATTCAAGACTACCGTTATTCTCGGCATCACCGCCGCGGCGCTGGGAATCCTCCTGGCCCCCATGGCCGCCTTGGCCACGCCCGTTCAGACCGAATTGCTCCTCCTGGTGGACGTTTCCGGCAGCATCGACTCCGGAGAGTTCGCCCTCCAGCGGTCGGGCTACGTGGCCGCGTTCCAGGACGCCACGGTCCAGCAGGACATCATCAACAGCCCCGGCGGGATCGCCGTTGCCCTGGGCTACTGGTCCAGCTCGAACCAGCAGTCCCTGAGCGTGGGGTGGACCCATCTCACCGACGCCGCCTCGGCCAACGCGTTCGCCACCGCGATCGGGAACGCCGCCCGGCCGTTCAGCAACAACACCGCGGTCCAGAGCGCCCTGAACTGGGGCACCCCCCTCTTCGCCCAGAACGGGTTCGAGGGGAGCAAGCTGATCATGGACGTATCCGGGGACGGCGTGGACAACGATAGCCCCGGTGCCCTCACCCCCCACGTGGGCCGGGACAACGCTCTGAACGCCGGCGTGGACATGATCAACGGCCTGGTGGTGGGAGGCAGCTCCAGCGTGGCCACCTACTACCAGAACAACGTGCTCGGCGGGTCGGGGGCGTTCCTGGTCACCGCCTCCAGCTTCGGCGAGTTCGATCGCGCGATTCAGCAGAAGATCCACTTCGAGACCACCGTGCCCGAGCCCACCACCCTGCTCCTCCTGGGCGCCGGCCTGGCCGGTATGGCCCTCAAGCGGCGGAAGCGTGGAACGAGCGACGAGTCCGAGACCGCGTAGTCGCCTGTAGATGACCCCGCGGGGGCCTTCGGGGGCGACGATCCCCCGAGCGCCTCACCGGGAGTGGGCCGGAGGCCCTGATAGAGCCGGGCGGACTATCAGGGGTTCCCGACGGTTCCTTCCGGCGGACAAGTACCGAAGGTCCTCGCGATTCCCTCGGAACGGCCGGTCCCCCTCGGGGGCCGGCCGTTTCGACATACGGGCGGAAATATCGGGATTGCCCAGCCCCGCCATTGAAAAACCGGACAAGATCCCAATAAAATCAAGCGACATGCACATTTATGTTGACTGGATTCCCGCCTACCCCTATTAATCACGACTTATTCTGTCCGTTGTCCTGACCGGAGTTGGAACACCCATGCTCATCACCTCAAGGAGACACCCATGACCAAGCGCTACGCGTTCCTGGTCGTCCTACCCTTCCTGATCCTGGCCCTGGCCCCGATCACCGCCTCGGCCGCCTACCTCGCTTTTGTCGAGACCGCGGATTCGACCGCCGTATCCTACGACAACAATTTCGAGTGCGGGATCGGCACGTCCGCTTCCGGTGAGACCGCCCACGTCGAGGCCTGCTGGATCACCCTGAGCCCTCCCGGCTACCAGGGAACCGGCGTGCTCTACATGGTGGAGCCGGCCAGCGATCCCAACGCCGGAGCGATCAGCGACAAGCTCACCGTCCAGTTCTCGGTGGATGCGAGCGGCCTGGCCAACGCCGTCTTCGACTTCACCTCCGATAGCGACGGCGGTCTGCTCTCGTACCCCGCGCCGGGGCTACCGGTTCTCGTGGAGGACGGCACCTTGCAGCTCGTCCTCGGGTACTTCTTCGATCCGGCGACCGGCGCCGGCATCGAACTCCCGGCCAACCTGGAGCTTCGCGTCCAGTCCGACGTGACGGAAGCGGTGCCCACCCAGCCCACCACCTGGGGGCTCCTCAAGTCCCGCTACTAGAATTACCGCCCCTCGATGGAACGACGGCCCCTCTCGCCACGGCGAGGGGGGCCGTCCTCTTTCAACCATTTCATGCGGCGTCCCGGGGCCGCCCGGGGGGGGCGCTACTCCCCCCGGACCCGCGGTTCGCCCGTCGAGACCTCGGCGGCCAGCGCGTCCGCGCCGTAAACCGTCCGAAGCGCTTCAACCAGCCCCCGGGCGTCCACCGAGACCGCCCGGCCTTCGCCATTCTCCGGATAGAGGACATCCCATACGAACGAGTAGCGGTTGCCGTCGAAGATCACCCCCACCCACTCCCCGTCCCGGTTCACCACCGGGCTCCCGGAGTTGCCGCCGATGATGTCGTTGGTGGAGGTGAAGTTGAACGGCGTGGCGAGGTCGAGGCGGCTCCGCGCTGTCGTCCAGCTCTCCGGGAGATCGAAGGGGGCCAGCGGACCGCGGGCGGCGCTCCGGGCGTAGAGACCCGCGAAATCGGTGAAGGGCGCTACCGGCGCGCCTTCCAGGTCGAAGCCTTGGATCCGGCCGGCGGAGAGCCGCAGGGTCCCGGTGGCGTCGGGGTAGACGTCCTCCCCGTACACCGCGAAGCGGGCCCGGGCGAGCCGGGCGTAGGCGTCGTGCAGGACCGCCTCCACTTCGTTCTCGTAGCGCGCCCGAACCTCGCGGGCGGGCCCGTCCAGGGCCAGGGCCAGCCGGAGCATGGGGTCCTTCGAGGCCTCGATCGCCGCCCGCCCCCCGTCGGCCAGGGCCCGGCGGACCGCCGGGTCGCCCAGGCGGCTCCCCCCCACCAGCTCCCGGGCCCGATCCGCCGGGGACTCGCCGCCGAGCATGGTTCGGACCGCGGGATCGTCGCCGCCCAGGATCTCGGCGGCCAGGGCCAGGTGGCTCTCCACCCGCCCGATCTCCAGCTCGTTCACGACGGGCGCACGCGAGTAGAGGGCCATCTCCAGGTTGGGGAGATTCGACTCCCGGTATTCCCTCAGGCGCTCGCCGTCGGGCCTGCCCCGCTCGTCGGCCATGCGCACCAGGGTGCGGGCGATGCGGAAGAGTACCGATCCTCCCAGAGAGGAGCGGCGTCCCCCCTCCACGAGCTGGTAACGGTCGTAGATCCCGGTGTTGACCTCGCGGGCGGCGGCGATCCGGTCCCAGGCGTCGCCGACCTCGCGCTGGAGCTTCGGGTCCCTGGCCACCGCGTCCCGGAAGGCCTTCTCCCGCTTCACGACCTGGGCGAAGACCCGTGGATCCTCCAGGGCGCGAAGCTTGGCCCCGGTCCCCTTGCGCCAGTTCTGGACCCCGAGGAGCTCGCGCTCGGCCAGGCGCGCCTCCCGTTCTCCCCGGTTGGAGTAGATCGAAAGCTCGACCTCGCGGGTCCGGGCGGTGCGCATCTGCCGCGGATACTGCACGTCGCGGAGGAACGCGAGGTCGGCCACGGTGTCCAGGCGCTGGGTGCGCCCCGGGTGGCCGATCACGAAGACCGGGTCGCCGTCGGCGATGCCGCCCGGCGCCATCTTCAGGTACTGCTCGGGGTGGTACGGCTTCCCGTGGTCGTAGACCCGGAGCAAGGCGACGTCGAGGCAGTAGCGGGGAAACTCGAAGTTGTCCTCGTCCCCCCCGAAATCGGCGGCCTGTCCCCCGGGGGCGAACACGATCCGGACGTCGGTGAACCGCTTGTACCGGTAGAGGTGATAGCGGCCTCCCCCGTACAGGGTCACCACTTCGGAGGTGAGGCCGGTTTCGGCGAAGGACTCCCGCTCGATGGCCGCGATCTCCGCGTTCCGCGCGCTTTCTGCCGAGACGGCATCGGCCGCCCCCGCCGCGGCGCCTTCCACCCGGCCGGTCACGTCCACGATGTCCTGGAGCGACATCACTGCCACGTCCGGACACTGGAGTTCCTGCTCGGGGGTGCGCGCCAGGTAGCCGTCCACCAGGAGGTCGCGCTCCGGGGTGCTCAGCTTGGCCAGCTGGCTCCGGGCCACGTGATGGTTGGTAAGAAGGAGCCCGTCGGAGGAGATGAAGCTCGCCGATCCCCCGCGTCCGAACTTCACCGCCGCCTGCTGGAGATGCTCGACCCAGGCCGGGGTGGGGGTGAACCCGTACTCCGCCTGGATGCGCGCGACGGGCAGACGATTCAGGAGCCACATCCCCTCGTCGGCCCGGGCGGGGCCGGCGGCAACGGCGTTGGTGAAGAGCATTGATACGGCAAGGAACAGTCCGAAACGTCGTTCCATGGCGCCATCGTCCTCTCGGTTTGGAATCGCCTTCGGGAGCCGGCGGGGCGCGGCCGGGCCCGGGCCCGGGTTGCCCCTTCTGGCGGGGGCGCGGGCGGGGCCGGAGTCCCTTCAATCTCATACCCGATCCGGAAAGCGAGCGGAAGCCCCAGAATGGAGATGAATCAATTCGCCGGCGGGCCGGGGAGGAACCGGCCGGCTCGCGGCGCATGGGGATTCTCCCTGATTCGGCGCGCCTCATCCGGTAGACTGGGACCACGCTCTTTCCTTGCCCCCAACCAGGCCAGCGCACGCGCATCCGGAGGCCGACCTCATGAGGTGGTTCCTGATCGGGGCGACCATCGCCCTCCTGTCGCCGCTTTTCGCCTCCTCCGCCCGGTCCGAGACCGTTCGGATCGAGGCGGAGAGCATGATCGACTATTCCGACCGGGGGGGAGCGGGCATCCACGTCACCAACTGCTCCGCCGCGTCCCAGCGGCTGGCGGTGGACGGGCTCGACCGGGAGGGGGAGTGGGTCCGCTTCCGGCTGGATCTCTCCCACAGCTTCTGCTTCGTGGACTCGATCCGGAGCGCCGGAGCGGTGGGCGAAAGGCGGACTTTTTCGATCGAGTTCGCGCCCGACCCCCCCGCGCTGACCGCGTGCGAGGACACGGTGACCACGATTCCCGGGATGGGCGTCGGGTGAAGCTCGGCTCTATACGACTGGGTCCAGTCGTCCGAGGTGCGCTGCCTGGTTTCGGGAACCTACACCGTCACCGTTCGCCGGATCGGAAACGGCACCTGCCGGTTCGATCTCCTGGAGCTCTTCGAGCGGGACCGGCCGCAGACCGCGGTCGAGCCCGTGACCTGGGGGAGGATCAAGGCGCTCTACGCGCCCTGAGAACCCCCGGGCAGGATGCCTTCCCGCCGGATCCCCTCCAGCACCTCGCCCAGATCCAGCGACTCGCCCGCCTTCATGGCCGCCTCGACCGCCTCGTCGGCAAGGTCGCCGCGAACCAGGGGTAGGCACTCGGCGATGTCCCGGTCGATCTCGAGCTTCTGCCAGACGCCGGTCTGGGCCCGGGCCAGGCCGACCCAGGCCAGGGCCTCGTCCCGGCGGCCGGCGCGGGCCCGGATCACGGCGCAGGAGATGAGAAGCGGCACCGGCCGGGTCCCAAGCTTGAGGGCCAGGTCCAGCGACTTCCCCAGGAGCGCCGCCGCTTCCTCGTCCCGACCTTCCCTCAGCGCCAGGCGCCCCTGCTCCAGGAGAACGGTGGTGGTCATGGGATCGTCACGGGATTCACGGGCCGCCCGGAACGCCGCATCGAGGGCCTCGCGGGCCTCGTCGAACTTCCCCCGACGGGTGAACTCCCCGCCGATGTTCGATCCCACCATGGCCATCCACTTGGGCTGTCCCAGGTCCCGGAAGATCTCGAGGGATTCCCGGTAACGCTCCATGCTCTCTTCGAAGTCGTTCCGGAGGTCGTGGGTGATGGCGAGCCCGTTCAGCGCCGCGGCCTCGGCGCCGCGATCGCCCAGCTCCCGGGCCAGCGAGACGCTTTCGGAGAAGTAGCTCTCGGCCCGGTCGGGCTCGTTGACGTTGAGATTGCCCATCTGCCGGAGGACGAACATCAGGGCGGGGCGGTCGTCCAGCTCCCGCACCAGGGGAAGCGCCTCGTTCAGGTAGGTCTTGGCCGCGTCCAGATCGTCGGTCCAGAGCGACAGCCGGGCCAGCTCCCCGAGCGCGGTGGCCTGGAGCGGCCGGTCCCCCATCTTCCGCGCCCCCTCCAGGGCCCGGGAGAGCCGTTCCCGGCCCTCGGCGAACCCCCCCCGCTGGGACAGGAGGCTCCCGAGCTGGACCTCCACCGGGAACGCGGCCACACGATGCTCCTCCCCCTGGAGAAGCTCCAGGGCCTTTCGGAGCACGGCGATCGCCTCGTCGTAGGCCCCCAGGCCGGCGGCGGTCCGGGCCGCATCCTGGAGATGGCCGGCGGCCTTGGCCGGCTCCCCGGCGTGGCCGTAGTGTTCGGCCACCCGGAGCGTGTACTCCGAGGCCCGCTCGCCCCCCGCCTCCACCAACCACTCCGCGGTCTGGGCGTGGAGGGCGCGGCGCTGGCGGGGAACCAGGGTCTCGTAGGTCACGTCCCGGAGGATGGCGTGGCGGAAGACGTACTCCACCGTATCCGCGAAGGAGGACTGCTCGCGGCGGAGGATCATCTCCCGCTCGCGAAGCTCCTCCAGCATGGTCTCGATCTCGTCGTCCTTCAGGTTCATGTCCCGGCTCAAATACACCACCGCGCGGTCCCAGAAGATCCGGCCCACCACCGAGGCCCGCTGCAGGAGCTGGTGGAGGACGGGGGGCAGGGTGTCGAGCCGTGACTGGAGCACCCCGGTCAGGGTGGGAGGCACCCGGAGCCCGGCCAGGCGCGAGGTATCCACCGACCACTCCTCGTCGCCCTTCAGGATCACCCGGTCGTCGATGAGGGACTTGATCAGCTCCTCGATGTAGAACGGGTTCCCGTCCGCCCGCTCCACCACCAGGTCCCGCAACTCGGCCGGCACGGTGGGAAGCTTCTTCAGGAGTTCCTTGACCAGGCGGCGGCTGGAGAGCTGGGAGAGGGGTTCGAGCTGGACCCGCTCGTGGAAGCGCTGGCCCTCCCCCCACTGGGGGCGCCGCTCGTAGAGACTGGGCCGGGCCATGCAGATCACGAAGAGCGGGAGCCGGGTGTTGTCCCGGACCAGCTGGTTGATGAGGTCCAGCGACCGGTCGTCGGCCCAGTGGATGTCCTCGATCTGGAGCACCACCGGGTTGGATTCCGAAGCCGCGGTGAAGAACTCGCCCAGGTACCCCAGCGCCGTGTCCCGGAACTGCTCGGGGTTCTCCAGCGCGGCGGCCACCGCGGGGTACTCGGAGAAGTCGAACCCCACCAGCTGCCCCAGGAAGGCGGCCTTGTCCCCGCTTCCCTCGCCCAGGAAGACTTCCACCCCGGCGAGGAACTTCTGGTGCACGCTCTCCAGGGGATCGGAGTCCAGGATCTGGAAGCGGAAGGAGAAGAGGTCGCGGGTGAGGGAGTAGGGCTGGAGCATGGAGGGCTGGGTGGCCCGGGCCCGGAAGAGCCACAGGGTCTCGTCCAGGAGGTCGATCCAGTTGGTGAACTCGTAGAGGAGACGCGACTTTCCGATCCCCGCCTCCCCCACCACCGTCACCACCTGGGTCTCGCCGTCCTCCAGGGTCAGGGTGAGCGCTTCCTGGAGGATCCGGAGCTCGATCTCCCGGCCGATCATCCTCGTCTCGACGCCCTCGATCCCCCGGGCCTGGAGGCGGAAGGCCCGGGGCTTGGCCTGGACCGCGATGAACGCCTCCAGGGGCTCCTTCCGCCCGCGCACCCGGATGGGGTCGTGGGACTGGAAGGTGAAGATCCCGCGCACCTGGGTGAAGGTGTCGTAGTCCACCAGCACCTTCCCCGCCGGGGCGGCCTCGCGCAACCGTCCGGCCAGGGTGATCGAGGCGCCCCGGGCCGAATAGATGCCGGTCTCCGCCTCGCGCTCCAGGAGCACCGGGCCGGTGGTGATGCCGGCGGCGTAGGGGAGCGGGCTCTCCTCGGTGGGCTCCCAGGCGGCGCCGAAGACGCGCCGGGCTTCCTTCTGGACCGCCTCGCGCATGCGGAGCGCGGCCCGGATCGCCCGCTCGGCGTCGTCCTCGCTGGCCCGGTCGCGGCCCCAGAGGGCCACCCCGACCTCGTCGGTGCGGCTCTGGATCACCCCGCCCCGCTCCTCGGCGATCCCCGCGAACCGTTCCCAGAGCCGGTCCATGTGCCCGCGCACGGTTTCGGTGTCCGCGCCCGATTCGTACTGGATCTCCGCCAGCTCGGTCACGTCCATGTACACCGAGGTCATCTGACGCTGCTGCTCGGACGGCGTGCTCCCGGTCGGGGTCGGCTGCTTCCCGCCGTCCATCTGGGCCCGGAACGCGGCGAGCTGGTCCACCGAGATCATCTCGGTCACCGATTGGAGGTGCCGGGGCGCGTCCGCGGCGGTGAGGCTCAAGGCGGCGGCCAGGCCCTCGACCAGGGCGTCGGCGGTGGGAAAGCGATCGGCCGGGTCCTTGGCCATCGCCCTGGCCACGACCTCGTCCACCGCCGGGGGAAGCGACGGGTCGAGCGCGCCCACCGAGGGCACGGGCTGGCTGATGTGGGCCATCAGGATGCCCATGCTGTTCTCGTGATCGAAGGGGGGCTTTCCGGTCAGCATCTCGTAGACGATGGCCCCCAGGGCGTAGAGGTCGGCGCGCGAATCCACGTTCGGCTTCCCCTGGGCCTGTTCCGGGGCCATGTAGGCCGGGGTCCCGATCAGGATGCCGGTGCCGGTCAGGTCCTCCCCGCCGTCGGCGGCGCGGGCGATCCCGAAGTCGGTGACGAAGGCGTTCCCCTCGCGGTCGATCATGATGTTGGAGGGTTTGAGATCCCGGTGCACCACTCCCTGGCGGTGCGCGTAGTCCAGGGCGGTGGCCACCTGCCGGAGCATGTAGAGGACCTCGGTCCGGGGCAGTTCCTCCCGATCGAGGATCTGCTTCAAGGTGCCCCCCTCCAGGAACCGCATGACGATGAAGGGCGGGTCGTGATCCCCGTCGAAGTCGTAGACCGGTAGCAGGTGGGGATGCTCGAGCCGGGCGATCAGGCGCGCCTCGCGCTGGAACCGCTCGCGAAGCGAAGGGTCGTGAAGGATGTTGGCCCGGATCACCTTCACCGCCACGTGTCGGTCCATGCTGGCCTGGTAGGCCCGGTAAACCGTGGCCATCCCCCCCTCGCCGATGGTTTCGGTGATCTTGTACGGTCCGAGCTTGGTGCCGATCATGAGGTCTCCCGGCGGGCGGTGGTGGAGCAAAACCCAGGATGAGCTTGCGGTAAGGCGACTTATCTTATCATCTGGTGAGCGGGTTTGGCATGAGATAGACTTATCATCCGATTCCACCCGGAGTTGCCCAAGGGGCCGACGGCGCGGTCGAGCCTCGCGTCCCCGCTCGCCGGTGACACCCGCTCCCCGAACCTCTCCTGAACGGTGATCCAAACCATGATCGGAACCAAGCTGGCCGGCCGCTATGAAGTGATATCCGAGCTGGGACGGGGCGGAATGGGCGTGGTCTACAAGGCCCGCGATCCCCTCCTGGACCGCGAGGTGGCCATCAAGCTCACCTCCCCCGGTCTGGTCCAGGCCGAGGCGGAGCAGCGGTTCCGGGTCGAGGCCCAGACCGTGGCCCGGCTCGACCACCCCTCGATCGTCCCCATCCACGACATCGGCGAGCACGAGGGATCGCTCTTCTTCGTGATGCCGGTCCTGACCGGCCGGAGCCTTCGCTATCACCTGAAATCCCAGACCCTCACCCTGAAGGACATCCTCGACGGGGTGATCCAGACCGCCGAGGCCCTGGAGTACAGCCACGGCCACGGGGTCTATCACCGGGACATCAAGCCGGAAAACCTCATGGTCTCCCCCGAGCCGGGGGGCGGCGTGCGCTTCCGCCTCATGGACTTCGGGCTGGCCCGCGACGACAACATGTCCCGGATGACCAAGAGCGGGGTCCTGGTGGGGACCATGGGCTACATGAGCCCGGAGCAGGTCATGGGCCGGACCGTCGACGGCCGCTCCGACCTCTACTCCCTCGGCACCGTGCTCTTCGAATGCCTCACCGGAGACCTCCCGTTCTCCGGAGAGCTGCAGTCGATCCTTTACCGCATCGTGCACGAGATCCCCCAGTCCCCCCGCGCCCTGGTGCCGGATCTGGACGAGGACCTCGACGCGGTGGTTCTGGCCTGCCTGGCCAAGGCCCCCGAGGACCGGCCCCAGCGGGCGGGGGACCTGGCCCAGGTCCTCCGCCGCTACCGGGACCAGCACCGGGAGAGCGATCGCCTGCTCTCGGTCATGGTCACCCAGGTCACCCACGCCGCCCGGCCGGCCCTGGCTCCGTTCGTGGGGCGGGAAAAGGAGCTCCGCGAGCTTCAGACCCGCCTGAACGCGGCCAAGACCGGCGAGTGCCACTTCGCGGTGGTGTCGGGGGCGGCGGGCATCGGAAAGACCCGGCTCCTGGACGAGATCGAGAACCTGGCCCGCGCCCAGCAGATCCCCGTCCTTCACGGCCGGTTCATGGAACAGGACGGCGCGTTTCCATACCACGGATTTTGTGAGCTGATTCAGGACTTTTTTCGCCAGCGGGGAACCGGGAGCTCCTCCGCGACGGTCGATCTCTCCGACGTGCGCGCGGATCTGATCTCGCTCTTCCCCATGCTGAGCGAGATCGAGGACGTCCGCTCGTCGGGGTCGGTGAGCGGCTCCGGCCCCGTGGAGCCCGCGGGGGCTCTCGACAACAAGAACCAGATCTTCGAGCTTCTGGCCCGGACCCTGATCCGGCTGGCCGGGGGAAAGCCCCTGGTGCTGATCCTGGAGGATCTGCACGGGGCGGAAATCTCCGTCGAGGCCCTCCAGTACATCGTCCGCCGCCTCGGCCCCACCCCCACCCTGATCCTGGGCACCTACCGCCAGGAGGAGATGTCCCGGAAGACCCCGCTCAACCGCATGCTGGAGGCGTTCCAGGGAGACCCGCGGTTCGCGTCGGTCACCCTGGGCTCGCTGGCCGCCTCCGAGCACCGGAAGCTCCTCTCCACCCTCCTGGGGGGAAACGAGATCGATCCCCGTCTCGCCGACCAGCTCTACGAGGGGAGCGAGGGGAACCCGTTCTTCGTCAAGGAGCTGGTGCGCTCCCTGCTCGACGCCGAGAGCATCGTCCAGGACGCCACCGGCGCGTGGAGGCTCTCGGGCCGGGGGGACGTGGCCTCGGACGAGTTGCCCGAAACCATCCAGCAGGCGGTGGAGAAACGGATCACCGGTCTCCCCGAGGAGATGATCCAGGTGCTCTCCATCGCCGCCCTGATCGGGAAGTCCTTCGACGTGGACGACCTGGAGGCGATTCTCGGCGCCGACGACGACCTGGACGACGTGATCGACCGGCTGGTCCGGGAAGGGTTGATCGAGGAGGACCGCCGCTCCCGGGGCGACGTCATGGCCTTCACCAGCGGCGTGGTGCGCGAGGTGCTCTACGCCAAGCTCTCCCGGCGGAAACGCCGCTCCCTCCACCGGAAGTACGCCCAGCTCCTGGAGGAGAAGCACACCGGGCGCCTGGAGCGGGTCTATCCCCAGCTCGTCTATCACTTCGCCGAAGGGGACGAGCCGGAGAAGACGGTGGAGTACGGTCTGCTCCACGCCCGCCGTTCCCTGGAGGCCTTCAGCCCCGAGGAGACCCAGCGCGCCGCCGGCACCGCCCTCGAGTTCCTGGACGAGGAGTGGGAGGGGGACCGGTCTCTGGAGGCGGAGGCGCGCATGCTCCTGGCCCGGGCCCACCAGATGCGGGGGGACGTGGCCGAGGGGCTCCGGGAAACCGAGGCCGCGGCGGCCGTCTTCGAGCGCACCGGAAAGAGCGAGCGCGCGGTGGAGTCGATCCTTCAGGCCGCGGAGATGGCCTGGCAGGCTCGCCGGGCCGAGGACACCACGGTGTGGGTGGAGCGCGGCATGACCGCGGCCCGGGCTCTCGGCGACACCGCGCGTCTGGCCGAGTTCCTCTCCCTGGCCGCCACCCTGGCCAACCTCCGCGCCGACTACGCCAAGGCCAACGAGTACCTCCAGGAGATGGAGCGGCTCCGCCCGGGGAGCGAGGCCCGCAAACCCGTCGAGGAGATCCCGGCCGGCGGCCGGCTCACCGTGCCTCTGGTGAGCCCGATCTCCACCTTCGATCCCGGGCTGGTCATCTACGACGCCCAGGCCGAGATCGCGGCCAACGTGTTCGAGACCCTGCTCACCACCGACGCCGAAGGCCGGCTCCACCCCCATCTCTGCCGGGATTGGACCATGGCCGAGGGCGGCCGGTCGTTCACCTTCACCCTCCGGGACGGGGTTCGATTCCACGACGGGACTCCCCTCACCTCGGAGCGGGTCAAACGCTCCATCGAGGAGACGATCCGCCTGGGCAAGAACGATACCCGGTCGGCCTTCTCCATCCTGCGCGGGGTGCGGGAGTTCCTGGACGGGGACGCGCCCGAGGTTTCCGGCCTGGTCGCCGCCGCCCCCCAGCGTCTGGAGATCCATCTTTCCGAACCGCTCCCCATCTACCCCGCCCTCCTCACCGACTCCAGCACCGGGGTGGCCCTCCGGAAAGGGGGGGAGGCGGGAGAGCACACCGTCGGCACCGGACCGTTCCGGATCGAGTCCCAGATGGCCGACCGGATCGTCCTGGCCCGGAACGAGGACTACTGGAACGGCCCCCCCCGGCTGGAGACCCTGGAGTTCCGGCCCGGGCTCACCGCCTCGGCCATCGCGGCGGGATTGCGTAGCGGCGAGTTCGACCTGGGCCGAAGCCTTCCCCCCGAGGACTTCGAGCGGATCCTGCGCGAGCCCCTCTTCCGGGGCCGCCTGGAAGAGGTCCCCGGAAAGAGCACCTTCTTCCTGCTGATGAACGTGGTCTCCGGCCCGCTGGCCGGGAACGCCGATCTCCGGCGCGCGCTCCTGGGGTCGGTCCGCGTCCGCGACCTGGTCTGGAACGCCAAGGGGCGTCTGGCCGAGCCGGCCACCGGGCTCATCCCCCCCGGTCTCCTGGGCCACGATCCCGGACGCCGGCGGCGGGTGATCGGGGCGGAGGAGGCCGCCGGGCGGGTCGCCGCGACCGGGCTCGCCGGACCGATCAAGCTCACCGCCGCCCTCTCCCCGGCCACGGTGGACCGCCACGGCGTCCTCCTCCGGGCCATCTTCGCCGCGTGGGCCGGGGCGGGGGTCGAGGTCGAGGTGGTCACGCCCACCCAGGAGACCTACGACGAGAAGCTCGTCGATCCGACCGGCATCGATTTCGTGGCCCTGGGCTACATCAGCGACTACGACGACCCCGACGCCCTCACCTACCTGCTCTTCAACTCCGAGACCGGCCGGTACCGGAAGCTCTTCTCCTCCCCCCGGTGCGACGACCTCCTGAACCAGGCCCGGACCGAGGTCCGTCCGGAGTCGCGGGTCGCCCTCTACCGGCGCTTCGAAGGGCTGCTGGAGGAGGAGGGCGCGCTCCTTCCCCTCTTCCACGAGACCAACTACCGGATCCCCGGACCCAAGGTTCGGGGCCTGAAGCTCAAGACCAGCCCCCCCTACGTCAACTACCGGAAGCTCGGGAAGGCGGAGGAGGAAACCGCGGGGGGCGGGCCGGCCACCGTGGGAAAGGGGACGATCCGGATCCCGATCATGGGGACCGTGACCCGGAGCCTCGATCCGCTCCTCTCCAGCCACGTGGACGAGGCCGAGGTCCAGTCGACCCTGTTCGAGACCCTCACCCGGCTCGACGAGGGGGCCCGCATCATTCCCTGGCTGGCCTCCCGGATCGACGTGGAGGACGGGGGGAAGCGCTATCGGATCCGGCTCCGGGACGGCATCCGTTTCCACGACGGCCGGCGGATCACCGTGCGGGACGTGCGGTTCAGCCTGGAGCGGGCGCTCTCCACCGAGGCCTGCGAGTTCCGCTGGGCGCTGTCTCCGGTCCGCGGGGCGGCGGCGCTGATCCGCGGCGAGACCGGGGAGCTGGAGGGGTTCCAGATCCACTCCGCCGGCGAGTTCTCCATTCACCTGGAGAGTGCGGTGCCCTACTTCCCCGCCGTGCTCTCCCACACCGCCTTCTCGGTGGTGCCCGAGGGGATCGATTTCGCCGCCCGGCGCCACCGGGACGGGTGCGTGGGCACCGGTCCGTTCCGGCTCACGCAGTTCGTTCCCGGGGAGCGGTGCCATCTGGAGCGGAATCCCGGCTACTGGCGGGAAGGCTATCCGCGAAGCGAGGAGCTGGTGTTCGAAAGCACCCCTTCCGCCGAGGATCTCTACGCCGGGTTCCGCAAGGGCCGCTTCAGCCTGGCCTACAACCTCCTGCCCGAGATGACCGAGGACCTCCGCCGGAGCAGCGAGTTCGCCGGAGGCTACCGCGAGATTCCCGGGATCTCCACCGCCATCCTTGCCCTCAACACCCACCGGGGGCCCCTGCGGGATCCGGCGCTCCGCCGCCGCCTGGTGGACGCGGTCAACCGGGCCACCATCGTGGCCCAGATGACCGGCGCCGCCCCGGTCCTGGCCACCGGGATGATCCCCCCCGGTCTCCTGGGGCACAGCCCGGGGCTGGCCGCCTCCGCGGCGGGGGCGGTCGCGGACACCGACCGGACCCAGGCGGAGGTCGCGCTCACCGGGTGCGTCATCCCGAGCTGGAGGGAAACCCGCCGCTCGGTCATCGAGCGGTTGGTCGCCGATCTCCGGTCGGCCGGCTTCCGGCTTACTTTCGACGGGATCGGTGATCGGGACGACTTCAACCGTATCCAGAGCAGTGGAGGTTCGGACATCACCCTGGGCGCGTGGGTGGCCGACTATCCCGACCCCCACGCCCTGGTGGGGGGGATCCTGGATTCCCGGGAGGGCTGGGCGGCCAAGTACTGCGGTTCACCCGAACTGGACAAGCTGATCGAGCGGGCGCAGGTGGAGATCGACCCCGCCGCCCGGCACGCCCGCTACCGCGAGATCGAGGAGCACGTGGCCCGGGAGGCGCTCCTGGTGCCGCTCTTCCATCTGACCGTCTCCCGGTTCGCCCGGCCGGAGATCCAGGGCCTCACCCTTTCCTTCGCCACCCCCAACGTCCGCTACGAGAACCTGCGGATCAAGAGCTGAGGAAGGGCCGGAGGGCGACGCCTCCGGCCCCGCGCCCCCGCGGGTCAGCTCTTCACGGTCTCGCTCACCCACTCGGCGAGGGAGGTCATCTTCCCGAACCGCTTCTCGACCGCGGGGATGTCCGCGTCGTAGCCCACCCGGTCGAACCATTCCAGCATGAGCGCGAAGTCCTCGCTGTTCTTCCGGACCCCCTCGATGGGGATCGGCACGAAGGGGATCTTCTTCCCCATCCCCTCGCTCAGCGCCGCCGCGGTCTGGGGCATGGTGGCCGCGTCCCCGGCGAAGTCCACCTCCTGGCCCTTCATCTCGGCGGCGTGGGTGAAGGCGTGGGCCCCGATCCGGCCGATATCCTTCACCGCCACCATCTGGAGCACGGTGTCCGGCTTCAAGGCGGTCATGAGCTTCCCGTCGTTCAGGAACCAGGGGGAGATCAGGTTCTCCATGAAGAACACCGGGCGGAGAATGACGTGGGACGGAAAGTCGAGGCCTCGAACGGTTTCCTCCACCCGCCACTTGTTCTCGAAATGGGGAATGCCGGTCCGGCGGTGGGCGGAGGCGACCGAGGAGTAGACGAAGTGCTGGATCCCCGCCTCCCGGGCCAGCCTGGCGAATCGCTTGCCCTGCTCCTCCTCCTTCTCGACCCCGGCCTCCCAGGTATTCTGGACCGCAAAGGCCCCCCAGGCGTCCTTCAGGCACTTCCGGAGGGAGGCGTCGTCGTCCAGGTCGCCCTCGACGATCTGGGCTCCGAGGGCGTCGAGCTTCAGGGCGGCGTCGCCGGTGGGATGGCGGGTCATGGCCCGGAGGGTGAACCCCTTCCCCGCCAGCTCCCTGAGAATGCTTCCCCCTGCTGCCCCGTGGCGCCGGTGATCAGGACGATTTGTTGGTCGGGCATCGGAAACCTCCATTGATGGTTTGGGCCGGGGGGTTCATGAGGTCCCGCTCATGAACTCCCCGCGCCGCGTCGATTCAATTCCCCGCCGAACGCGGGGGTCGGCCGGCCGCCCTCGTTCGGAGCGGCGGCGAGGCCGTTTCGTGGCGGATGCTCCGCCCCAGCTTCCGGCAGATCTCCCCCAGCCGGTCGACCTCCCTGGCCGAGAGACCGGAGAATATCTCCACGATCTCGCGGACATGGGTCGGGAACACCCGCTCCAGGAGCTTCCGGCCCTCGGCGGTGAGCGAAACCTCCACCATCCGCCGGTCCGAGGCGTCGCGGACCCGCCGGACGAGGCCGCGGCGCTCCAGGTTGTCCACCACCACCGTGACGTTGGAGCTGCTCCGGAGCACCTTTCCGCCCAGATCCTTCTGACACATGGGCCCGCAGTGATGGAGCGCATCCAGCACCCCGAGCTGCCCGTGGGTAAGCCCATGCCCGGCCAGGTGCCGCCCCAACCGCGCGAAAACCGACTCGCCCGCCCGCTCGAGCTTGATGAAGGCGTCGAGGGCGCGGGTCTCCTCGGGGCTTCCGCGGAATCGGGTGGGCAAGTTCGGCTCCCGGCACATGATGTTCCTAACTGAGATCTTTCGAGTACGAAATAGTAGGCGGGGAGGCCCTCCCCGTCAACCCCTCATCGAAATTCTGGCTAACCCGATTATCGAGAATCGAATCGATTGTGCGGCCGGACGATGGTTCCATTCCCGGACCCCGACGCTCCCGGGAACCGCCCACCGGCGCCGGCCGGCGGAACCGCCCCCGGCGGCCAACCGAGAGGATGACCCATGGCCATCAAGCAGTTGACCGAGGAGGAAGTCCGGACCTGGTCCCTCAAGGAGAAGGACACCTGGTGGTTCCGCGAGGTCTTCCGCGGGGACATGCCCCAGCTCACCCTGCGTTCCGCGATCACCGGAATGCTCCTGGGGAGCATCCTCTCCCTCACCAACCTCTACGTGGGGATCCGCACCGGCTGGACCCTGGGGGTGGGCATCACCTCGGTGATCCTGGCCTTCTCCCTCTACAAGCTCATGGCCAAGGTCGGCCTGGCCAGGGAATTCACGATCCTCGAGAACGTGCAGATGCAGTCGATCGCCACCGCGGCCGGCTACATGACCGCCCCCCTCATCTCGAGCCTCCCCGCCTACATGATGGTGACCGGACGGGTGATCCCGGTGCTTCACACCATGTTCTGGATGATCGGGCTCGCCCTCATGGGCGTCCTCTTCGCCTTCCCGCTCAAGCGCCGGTTCATCAACGACGAGCAGTTCCCCTTCCCGGAGGGGCGGGCGGCGGGGGTGGTGATGGACGCCCTCCACACCAGCTCCGGGGCCAAGGGGGTCATGCAGGGAAAGCTCCTGGGCGGCTTCGCCCTGCTCTCCGGAGGCATCAACTTCATCCGGGACGGCGAGCTTCTCCAGTTCCTGGGTTTCCGGCGTCTCGGCGGGATCATGAACACCTACTGGCAGCACTGGGACGACGTGATCTACAAGTTCGCCACCCCCCGGATTCTCGGCACCCCCCTCCGGGACATGACCATCCACTTCGACACCGAGATCGTCATGATCGGGGCGGGCGGGCTGATGGGGATGCGGACCGGGGTCTCCCTCATCATCGGCGCGGTCCTCAACTACTTCGTCCTGGCCCCCCTCCTCATCCAGAAAGGCATCATCACCGACGTGAGCTTCCGGGGGATCACCATGTGGTCCCTGTGGGGAGGCGTGGCCATGATGACCACCTCCTCCCTCTTCGCCTTCTTCTCGAAGCCCCGGGCCATCCTCACCGCCTTCGCGAACCTTCGCATGGGCCGGAACGAAAAGAAGAAGGAGAAGGACATCCTCGCCGCGGTGGAGCTGCCCATGAAGGTGTTCGTGATCGGGATCCCCCTGGTCGGCGCCTTCATCGTCTGGATGGCCTGGGCCTTCTTCGGGATCCAGGTCTGGCTGGGGATCGTGGCCATTCCCATGGTGTTCATCTTCACCCTCATCGCGGCCAACTCCACCGGCCTCACCGCCATCACCCCCACCGGGGCCCTGGGAAAGCTCACCCAGCTCACCTACGCCGCCCTCGACCCGGGGAACATGTCCACCAACCTCATGACCGCGGGGATCACCGGCGAGGTCGCCTCCAACGCCTCGAACCTGCTCATGGACATCAAGCCCGGCTACATGCTGGGAGCCAAACCCCGCCACCAGGCCATGGGCCACGTCCTGGGCATCATCGCCGGGGGCCTGGCCTGCACCCCGATCTTCTACTTCGTGCTCTTCCGGGGGAACATCGACCTGTTCGGCACCGAGCGCATGCCCATGATCGCGGCCATGATCTGGCGGGCGGTGGCCGAGGTGCTCACCCAGGGCTTCGGCATCCTGGATCCGACCGCCCTGGTCGCGGTGGTGGTGGGCGCGTTCGGGGGGATCCTCTTCGAGGTGCTGAAGCTCACCACCCGGAACCGCTGGCCGATCTCCGGGGTGGGAATGGGGCTGGCCTTCGTGCTCCGGTTCTCCGATGCCTGGGCCATGTTCCTGGGGGCGTTCATCTTCTGGGCGCTGGCCCAACGCTACAAGAGCCCCGACTCCTGGATCCGGGAGAACATCGTGGGGAACCAGGAGACGATCTGCGCCGGGATCATCGCCGGCGGGGCGCTGATCGGCATCGTGATCATGATCCTCAAGGTGGCGGTGTTCGGCGCCTGATTCCCGCTTCGCCCCGGGAGACGCGGCCGGGCGGCGGTTTCCCGATCGAAACGGTCGCGAATTCGCGTTTCCGCCGGCGTAGGTGCGCCGGCAAGCCGCTCCGCGCCGACACCCGACCGCAGAGCCTGTCTTTTTGTTTGAACCCCTCCGGTTCTCCGGTAAAGTCCGGCACGGGACCCGGTCTCGTCGCCCCCGGCCCCGGCCGGGAACTCCATCTGCGACGGGCGAGCCGCTCCCCCATCCACGCCTCGATCGAAACCCGGCAAAGGAGAGAGACATGGAAATCGGCGTGATCGGATCGGGCTCCATCGGTCCCGACCTGGCCTACGGCTTCATCACCGCCCTCGCCAAGGGCGGAGGGGGCCGCGTCCATCTCCTGGACGTGCGTCAGGAGGCCCTGGACGCCGGTATCACGCGGATCCGGGGCTACGTCCGGAAGGGGCTCGTCCGGGGGAAGCTCAGCCCCCGGGTGGCCGAGGCGGTGGAGAAGGGCCTGGTTCCCACCCTGGACATCGCGGGATCTCGCCGGTTGCGGCTACGTGCTCGAGGCGGCCACCGAACAACTGGTCCTGAAGCAACGCATCCTCGCCGACCTGGAGAAGGTGGTTTCGCCGGAGTGCCTGGTCGGCTTTGCGACCTCGGGAATTCCGCGCCGGGAGATCGCCGCCGGGGCCCGCCACCCCGAACGCTGCTTCGTGAACCACCCCTTCTTCCCGGCCTGGCGGTCCCTGCCCATGGAGGTGGTGCTCTCCGAGGACGCGGAATACGGCGAGCGGATGATGCGGACGCTTCGGGAGCTGGGAAAGGTTCCCCTGGTGACCGCGGACGTGGAGTGCTTCGCCGCCGACGACGTCTTCGTCAACTACTGCGCCGAGGCGGTTCGCCTGTTCGAGGAAGGCGTGGCCACCCCGGCCCAGGTGGACCGGATCGTGAACGACGCGGTGGGGGGGGGCGGCCCCTTCAACGTCATGGACCTCACCCGGGGAAATCCCCTGAACGTCCATTGCCTGGAGCTGATGCGGGACGCCCCCACCGGGAGCGCGTGGTTCGAGCCCCCGGCGCTTCTCCGCGAGCAGGGGGTCAAACCCTGGCACGACCGGAAGAACCCCGGGGATCCGAGCCACGACGAGGCGACGAAGACCGAGGTCCTCGACCGGATGCTGGCCGTGCTCCTCGGCCGCTCCTTCTTCGTGGTGGATCGCGACATCTGCCACCCCCGCGAATTCAACTGGATGACCCGGACCGCCCTCGGCTTCGCCCAGGGCCTCCTGGACCTGGCCGAAGAACTGGGGATGGACCGGGTGCACCGGCTCTGCACCGCCTACGCCGCGGCCCACCCCGGCTTCCACGTGACCGCAAGCGTGGAGAAGAAGCGGATGCCGGCATTCCACCGGAACCTCGAAGTGGATCGCGCGGAAGGGGTGGCGGTGGTGACGGTGAAGCGGCCCGAGGTCCTGAACGCGCTGAACCGGCGCACCCTGGCCGAGATCCTCGAGGTCATGGAGAAGCTCGACGCGGACGAATCCGTCGAGGGCGTGATCCTCACCGGCTACAACGGGGCCCTGGCCGGCGCCGACATCATGGAGCTGGCCGCTCTCAAGACCCCGGAAGCGGCCCGGAACCTCGCCCGGGCCGGGCACCGGGTGCTGACTCGGATCGAAGCGATGAGGAAGCCGGTGGTGGCGGCGCTGGACGGACCCGTCCTCGGCGGCGGCTGCGAGATCGCCATGGCCTGCCACGCCCGGGTGGTCGGCCCGCGGCTGGCCCTCGGCCAGCCCGAGGTCAACCTGGGGATCATCCCCGGCTACGGAGGCACCCAGCGGCTCCCCCGGATCGTCGGCCTCGAACCCGCGCTGGAGATGCTCCGGACCGGACGCACCGTCGACGCCCGCACCGCCTGCGCCCTGGGCTGGGCGACCGGCGAGCCGGCCGCCGACGTTCTCGGCGCGGCGCGCACCGTCATCCGGGACCACCTCTCCGGCGCCCGCCGGATCGGACCGGTGGATCCGCGCCCACTCACCGTCCCCGAGGAACTCCCCCGGGTGGACATCGGACACCACTCCCTGGTCGTCGACCGCATCCTGGTGGAGACGATCCGCCGCGGCGCCGTCCGCCCGCTTCCCGAAGGGCTGGAGGCGGAGGCCGAGGGCCTGGCCCGGTGCAAGGGAACGATCGACTTCGACATCGGCATGAAGAACTTCCTCCAGAACGGTCCCCGGGTCCCGGCGGATTTCCTGCACGAGTAGTTCCACGAGGAGAGGAGAGAGATGAGCACGAACGGATCCATCGTCATCCTCGACGGCGGGCGGCGAACCCCCCGGGCGGACATCCTGGAGGACAACCAGCGACCGGGGCTCTTCTCGCGGTTCACCGCCACCCAGCTCGGGGGCACGGCCATCCGGGCCGCCCTGGGCAACACTCCGGTCGACCCGGCCCTGATCGGCCACGTGGTGATGGGCATGGCCCAGCACAGCCATCGGGACTCGATCTACGGGGCCCAGGGAATGCGCTGGCGCGGGGGGCTCGCCGACGATGTCCCCGCCCTCACCGTGGCCCGGATCTGCGGGAGCGGGGCGGAGGCGGTGGCGGTGGGTTCCGAGATCATCCTGGCCGGGGTGCGCCACGATCGCGCGCGGCCGTTCATGGTGGTGGGCGGGGCCGAGAGCATGCAGTACCCCTTCACCCTCTACAACTACCGGGGACGGAAGCTCGGCGAGGCGGTGCAGAAGTACGGGCCGGTCGACGTCAAATCGCTCCCCCCCGGAACGCATCTCCAGGACGCCCTCCTCATGGCCCTCTACGATCCGGGCGCGCAGATGTCCATGGCCAACACCGCGGAGGAGCTGGGCCGGCGCTATCACGTGAGCCGTGAGGAGGCCGATCGCTTCGGGTTCCGTTCCCACGCCAACGCCAAGGCCGCCCGCGACGCCGGGTGGTTCGACGAGGAGATCGAGCCGGTCACCGTGGAAGGCGACGCCACCACGGAGTCGATCGAGGTGAAGCACGACACCCACATCATGGACGGGATCTCGCTCCCCAAGATGGCCCGGCTCCCCGCGGCGTTCGAGGCCGGCGGGGTGATCACCGCGGGGAACGCCAGCGCGGTGGTGGACGGGGCCGCGGCCATGGTGATCGGGAAGGAGTCCGACGCCGGGAAGCACGGCTTGAAACCCCTGGCCCGGATCGCCGGAATGGGCGTGGCGGCCTGCGATCCGCAGATCATGGGATGGGGGCCGGTTCCCGCGGTGGAGAAGGCGCTGGCCTCGGCCGGGCTCACCGGCGACGCCGTGGACCAGGTGGAGCTGAACGAGGCCTTCGCCCCCCAGGCCCTGGCCTGCATCCGCGACTTCGAGAAGATGGGCATCGATCCGGAGAAGGTGAACCCCATGGGAAGCGCCATCGCCCTGGGACATCCCCTGGGAGCCACCGGGGCCATCCTCACCCTCACCTGCGCCTACGCCCTCCGCCGGAAGGGCGAGCGGTTCGGGGTGGCGACCATGTGCATCGGCGGGGGTCAGGGGATCGCCCTGGTCCTGGAATCGATGTAGGCGGCCATGAAAGCGCTGCTCTCCGGAAACCAGGCCTTCGCCCGGGGCGCCTACGAGGCCTCGGTGCGCTTCGCCACCGGCTATCCCGGCACCCCGAGCACCGAGATCCTGGAGACCCTGGCCGCCCGGGGCGAGATCGAGACCCACTGGGCGGCCAACGAGAAGACCGCGCTCGACATCGGCATGGGGGTCTCCCTCTCCGGAAAGCGCGCCCTGGTCACCATGAAGCACGTGGGGCTGAACGTGGCCTCGGACACCTTCATGGTGCTTCCCTACGCCGGCTGCCTGGGGGGGCTGGTGGTCCTCTCCGCCGACGACCCCGGCATGCACTCCTCCCAGAACGAGCAGGACAACCGGTACTACGCCAAGTTCGCCAAGGTGCCGCTCCTGGAGCCGGTGGATCCCCAGGAGGCCAAGGACTTCGTCCGGCTCGCCTTCGAGATCTCCGAACGATTCGAAACCCCGGTCCTCTTGCGGTCCACCACCCGGATCTCCCACGCCAAGGGGGTGGTGGAGTTCGGTGAGCCCGCGCCCGGCCCGGTCCGGGAGTACCGGACCGACATACCCCGGTTCCTGGTCCCGCCCTTCGCCCGGAGACGGCGCCCCACGGTGGAGGATCGTCTCGACCGCCTTCGCGAGTTCAGCGAGACCTTCCCCTACAACCGGGTGGAGGAGGGCGATCCGTCGGTGGGGGTGATCGCCAGCGGGGTGGCCTACCAGTACGCCCGGGAGGTCCTCCCCGACGCCACCTACCTTCGCCTGGGGATGTCCTTTCCCTTCCCGGGGGAGCTGGCCCGGAGCTTCTGCCGCCGCTTCGACACGGTCACCGTGATCGAGGAGGGCGAGCCCTTCGTGGAGGAGCAGCTTCGTATCCTGGGGATCACGAACATCGAGGGGAAGGGGAAGATCCCGCTCATGGGGGAACTCAACCCCGAGATCCTGGCCCAGGCCATCCTGGGTGAACCCGCCCCGGCCGGCTTCGCGGCCGAGATCCCCATTCCCCCCCGTCCGCCGCTATTCTGCCTCGGCTGTCCCCACCGCGCGGTGTTCTACGTGCTGAGCACCCTGCTCAAGCAGAACGTGGTCGCCCTGGGGGACATCGGCTGCTACACCCTGGGCGGCCTTCCCCCCTACTCCTCCATGCAGACCTCGTTCTGCATGGGGGCGAGCGTGGGGAACGCGGTGGGGTTCTGGGAGGGGAACCGGGACGGCGGACCCCACAAGGCGGTGGGGGTGATCGGGGACGGGACGTTCCTCCACGGGGGGATCCCCGGCCTCATCGACATGGTCTACCGGGGAAGCGGAGCCACCCTGGTCATCTGCGACAACTCCACCACCGGCATGACCGGCCAGCAGGAGAACGCGGCCAGCGGCCGGGCCATCGACGGGGAAGCCGCGCCCCGGGTCGACCTGGTCCGCCTGGTGGAGGCGATCGGGGTGGCCGACGTCCGCACCGTCGATCCCTACGACGTCAAGCTCCTCCGCCGGATCCTGATCTCGGCCATCCGCCACGAAGGCCCCTCGGTGGTGATCGCGCGGCATCCGTGTCTCCGCATCCCCGAGGAGCGGGAGAAGATCCGTCCCCCGATCGAGTTCGACGCCGGGGACTGCAACCTCTGCAAGCTCTGCCACGAGCTGGGATGTCCGGCCATCGAGTGGCGGGACGGCGAGGGTCCGGTCGTCGACGCCCTCCAGTGCGTGGGGTGCGAGATGTGCGCCGCGGTCTGCCATCCCGGCGCCCTCCATCCCGCCGAGGCCGCGCCGTGAGTGCCGGTACCGGGGTCTCCCCGGCGGTTGGGATCGCGGTCAACGTCCTCATGGCCGGAGTGGGGGGACAGGGGGTGCTCCTGGCCAGCGAGGTGCTGGCCCTGGCCGCCCTGGGCGAGGGGCTCGAGGCCAAGCAATCCGAGGTTCACGGGGTCGCGCAGCGGGGAGGGAGCGTGGTGAGCCACGTCCGGTTCGGACCCCGGGTCCACTCCCCCCTCATCCGCTCCGGAACCGCCGACGTGCTCTACGCGATGGAGCGCCTGGAGGCGCTCCGCTACGCCCACGGCCTGAAGCCCGGGGGCGCGATCGTCCTCAACGACCAGGCGGTGAAGCCCATCCGGATGCCGGGTGCGGCCGAGAACGCCTACCCGGAGGACGTGGCCGGGTTCCTCTCCGGGCACGGGTTCCGGGTGCTCTCCGTTCCGGCCCTGACTCTGGCGGTGGAGCTGGGCGAGAAGCGGGCGGCCAACGTCGTGCTCCTGGGGGTTCTCTCCGCGCTCCTCCCCCTGGGCGAGCGCGCGTGGACCGAAGCCCTGGACGGGCGCTTCCCCGAGCGGTTCCGCGACGTCAACCGCCGCGCCTTCGAGGCGGGTCGGCGGATCCCGGGGACCACCGCCCCGGCGGCGCCCTGATCCGTCTATAGCGTCTCCGCCACCCGGCGGAAGTGGTGGCCGTAGATCGTGAAGGTGATCGCCGTGCTCAGGGATCCCGGCCGGCGAAACAGCGTGGCCCCGAGGAACCGCCAGTAGGCCCGCCGCCCCGATGAACGGACCCCGAGCCTCCAGAGCGACTTCACCAGGGCCTGGACCTGGCGCACACCGATGTGGGGACGGGGTCCCGAGTGCCGGGACTCCTTGAGGAACCGGCTTACCCGCGCGTAGAACGCTTCCGGCTCGTAGAGGGCCCGCACCAGGCGCCGATACCCCCCCACCAGATCCTCGCGTTCGATCTTGGGCAGGAAGTTCAGGCAGGCCTCGGTGTTGTTGCCGGAGCTCTCTCCCAGGAGCCGCCCTTCCTCGGCCAGGCGTTGGTAGAGCCGGGTCTGGGGGAGCGCGGTGAGGATCCCCACCATCGCGGTCACGATCCCCGACCGCTGGATGAACTCGAACTGCCGCTCGAAGATGTCCGGGGGGTCGTGGTCGAAGCCGACGATGAACCCGCCCATGACCTCGATCCCCGCCCGCTGGATCCGAAGCACCGAGGCCACCAGGTCGCCGCGCGTGTTCTGGGCCTTGCTGCACTCCTGGAGGCTCTCGAGATGGGGGGTCTCGATCCCGAGGAAGACCCGCCGGAACCCCGCCGCGGGAAGCAGCTCGAGAAGCTCCGGGTCGTCGGCGAGGTTTACCGAGGCCTCGGTGAAGAACTCCATCCGGGACCGGGTCCGGCGGCGCCAGACGATCAGCTCGCGAAGAAGCTCCTTCACCAGCCGCTTGTTCCCGATGAAGTTGTCGTCCACCAGGAACACCTCGCCGTTCCATCCCCGGCCGCGGAGAGCGTCGAGCTCGGCGACGACCTGGGCCGGGGACTTGGTCCGGGGCACCCGTCCGTTCATGACGATGATGTCGCAGAACTCGCAGTTGAAGGGGCATCCCCGGGAGAACTGGACCGACATGCCGGCGTAGTTCGAAAGGTCGATGAGATCCCAGCGGGGAACGGGGGTCCCGGCCAGGGACGGACGGTTCGCGTCCTCGTAGATGGGGGCCAGGGTCCCCGCCTCCATGTCCCGGACCACGCGGTCCATGAGCCCCTCGGCCTCGCCGAGCACGAAGTGGTCGATCTCGGGGAAGTTCTCGTGGCCGGTGGTGAAGAGCGGACCGCCGCCGATGACCGTCCGCCCCAGGTCCCGCGCGCGGCGGGCGATCCCGGCCGCCGAATCGCGATGCACGATCATCCCTCCCACCATGACGTAGTCCGCCCACCGGATCTCGTCGTCGCCGAGGGAGGAGACGTCGAGATCGACCAGCTTCAGGTTCCAGCGAGCGGGCAGCATGGCGGCCACGGTGAGGAGCCCGAGCGGCGGCAGCGTGGACTTCTTGGAGATGAACGGCAGGGCGTGCTTGAAGCTCCAGAAGGTGTCGGGGGTGCGGGGAGAAACCAGGAGGATGTTCATGACCGCCTCGATTGAAAAGAAAGCCCCGGCCGCCACAATCCTCGATTCGGCGCGCCAAACACGGCCAGGGGGGATAAACAATCGCGCCGCTCGTCGGCTATCTTTCGAGCCTACGCCCCTCGGGACCGAAACGGAAGCCCGACCTGTCCATGACGAAGCTTGGAAATCTCAAAGCCGACCGGTCCTATCCGGTATCCGGAACCGGGAGGAGGCGGGCGCCGGCCGGCGGCTCAGCCGTTCCTCGCCACCCCGGCCAGCTTGGCGAAGGCCCGCCGAAGCTCGGCGTGGATGGCTTTCACCGAGGCCTCGGGCCAGCCGGCGGGATCCTCCCGGACGAAGGTGGTGAGGTCGGTCCGATTGTCGAACCGCGCCACCGGCAGATGGAAGGTCTTTCCCCGGGTCTCCACCCGGACGGTGTCCGGCCGGTCGCTCTGCTCGATGAGCCAGCCCATGTCGTCGGTGCCGTAGTCCCCCAGCATCACCGCGATGGGCACCCCGTGGTGGAGGATCGAGGCGTCCCCCTCCGGGCCCGGCTTCGCCCGCTCCTCGTTCTTCCGACGGGACTCCTCGGGGGTGACCCAGATGTAGAGCACGGCGGCGCTCTCCAGGATCTCGTCGGAGAGGCGGGAGAAGCTGTAGGCGTAGCCGTAGGGGGGGGCGAGGGGCAGAGACGACCCCTGGGGACCCCCGCGCGCGAACTCGATCACGATGGTCCGCCCCTCGAGGCTCTCCGGGATGCCCCCGAGCTTCTCGGCGAGGAGTTCCCTCGCCTCGTTCTCCAGGGCGGCGGCCAGCCGCGCCCGGAGGGTCGCGGGAAGCTTGCCCAGGGCGGGGTCGGCGCCCACCCGGGAGCGGGCGGCGTCGAAGCGGTCGAACAGCCACTCCGCCGCGGACGCCGGCTCGATCTTCGGCCGTTCGTGGAGGTCCCGATAGTCCTCGTTCACCAGCTCGATCAGGGTGCCCCAGTCCTTGGGCTCGGAGAAAGGCTGGTCGTTGGACGGAAAGAAGAGGGGGGCGGCGCCGGCGTCCCGCATCTCCTGGGAGATCCGACGCATCAGGTGCACGTAGGGGTAATCGTCGAGCTGGACGATCGGGCCCATGTGAAAATCTCCGGCCACCGCCCGGGCGTCCAGCCGGTCCAGGTAGCGGCGGACCTCGGACTTCCCCGAGGCGGGAAGGGCGGTGAGGAGGATCGTGTCGAGAATACGGCTCATGGGTGACTCCCGCGTGACGAGGTGACGGAACGACGTTCGTTTCGGGGATTCTACGCGAAGCGGCGGGGTTGTTGAACCGGGGAAGCTGGCGGCGGGTGGCGGGGAGGGAACCGAGCGGCCCCGGGTCCCCCACCCCGAACCGCGGCCGGAAATTCTCCCCCAAAGAGAGAGGGCCGCCTCCGGAATACCGGAGACGGCCCCAAAGCGAATCGAACTCGGTGCTAGTTGTACAGGTTCTTGACCTTGCCCCAGGTGGTGGGCTCGGTCGGAACGGGCTGCTCCGCGAACGTGATGTTCAACCACTGCACCTTGACCGCGCTGTCCGGGCCGCCGGTCTGCCAGAAGATCTGGTCGTGCCCGCCCACGTAGGCCGGGGACAGCATGCCCCAGAGACCGTGGGGAGGATCCTCGGCCGGGTTCCCCTCGTCGAAGGCCAGGGGGCCGCTCGAGTAGGACATCCCGCCGTAGACCAGGCTGTAGGTGATCTCGGCCGGGCAGCCGCTGGTCAGGCAGTGCGGCTGATAGTTGATCGCCAGGTGGATGGTGTCGCCCTTCACGTAGACCAACCCGTCGGAGGCGGTGAAGCTGTAGAAGGGCAGGCGGCCGCCGAAGCAGGCGATCTCGCCGTCGGTGGTCCGGCAGTTGAAGCGTCCGTCCGACTCCGACCACCACGGACGGACCTGGAGGCCCGCCTCGGCTGCGCCGTCGCCGGTGATCACGAGGTCCGCGGAGAACTCGAACGAGGAACCGTTCTCGAACTCCGCCGGGGTGCTTCCGTCCTCGGAGAAGCGCCAGCAATGCAGGTTGGCGTAACCGAAGCAGCCGCTTCCGACGTCTTCGAACGAAACCTCGGCCGGGTAGTTGTTGAGCGAGGTCAGAGCGGAGGCGGGGCAGTCGTTGAAGACCCGCTCCAGCAGCACCGCGCTGTTCGGGTTGGGTGTCGCCGCGGCGACTACCGAGACGATCCCCAGGGCCAGGATCGCCGCCATCGCCACCGTAAGAATCCCCTTCGTGTAGCTGATCCGTTTCATAGTTGCGTAACCTCCTTGTGCGTCTCTCGAGCCCTCCTCGGGCTTTCATCAGGAGTGGCGATCCGAAAGGCCCACCCCCGGATGAAATCATGATGTCACGATCGGCATCCAAAAGCAATAGAAATGTAAGTAGCAGAACGAGTTACCGTGTTTTTTCAGGCTGGGGATATGATTCTCCCCCCGCTCCGACAACTCGGATCGTTTCCGTTCTCCGTGTCGTTCTTGGGGAGGCCGATCCGCCTCCCCGGCTCTCTCCGGAGCGGGCTCCCTCAGCGCAACACGATGCAGCGCCTCGACTCCCGCCCGCCTTCGTAGTCCAGTCGATAGAAGTAGACCCCGCTGGCGAGGTCTCCCCCGTCCAGGCGGATCTCGTGATCCCCGGCCTCCTGGAAACCGTCCAGGAGCGTCCGAACCTGTCTCCCCGAGGCGTCGTAGAGCACCAACGAGGCCGGCCCCGGGTTCTCCAAGCGGAACGAAATCGTCGATGCGGCCCGGAACGGGTTCGGCCGGTTCTGCTGCAGCCGCCGGGGGATCGAACCCGAGGCCACCTCGCCTCCCACCCCGGTCACGTTGGCGAAACCGGCCTGCTGGAGTCCGGTCACCACGTCGGGGTTCATCATGAACCGGTTCCATACCGCCTGGTTCCGGTAGTTCTCGATCATGATGATGATCGGACCCTCGTCGATGCCGATGTAATCGGTGTCCCACCAGACCTGGTCGAGGTTGAACGCGTCGCGGAACCCGTAGGGCCCCCAGAGCCCCGCCCCGAGGTTGTCGTACATGTAGTGCAGGGTGGGAATCACCACCTCGGGGGCGAAGGGGATGGAGCTCGCCGCGGCGGTCGGGGTGATGGTCCCGTTGTCGTTCTGGGCCGGCGGAGCCCCGTGGGCGGAGTATCCCCAGGGGTCGTCGCTGGCGGTCAGACCCCACAGGTTCGCGCCGTATCCGGTATGCCCGCCCGGATTGGCGATGCAGTACTCGCGCGCGGCCAGGGTCGCCCGCCGGGAGTTCTCGAAGTAGTCGATCCCCTTGCTCGTCATGTAGGCGTCGGGGCGGTTCCGGAAATCGAACCAGCAGTGGGAATATTGATGTCCGAAGAGCGGCGGGAAGTTCACGTAGGTGTATCCGTACCAGGTCTGCCACTGATAGCCGCTGGTCCAGGTCATCCAGGTGGTGGCCGGCACGGGGTGGGTGGGCGACCCCAGGGCCAGGAGGTAGAGGACCATGGCCTCGTTGTAGCCGTACCAGCCGCCGTACCCGGAGAACAGGGTCCCCGGTTTCCAACCCATGTATATCGGGGTGTAGGCCCCGGGGTTCACCCCGCGCATGAACTCCCAGTCCACGCGGTAGTAGATCGAATCGGCCAGGGCCCGGATCTGGACGTCCAGGGTATCCGAGGTCGAGAAGTACTGCTTGGTGTCCAGCACCCCGGCCATGAGAAGGGCGGTGTCGATGGTGGATAGCTCGGAATCCCAGGTACGCAGGCCCGTGGTCATGTCCAGGAAGTGGTAGTAGAGCCCCTTGTACCCGATGTACCCGCTTCCCCCGCTCCCCTGGGGTTTGGTCCAGAGGGTCTGGAGGGTGGTCAGCACCCGGTTCCCCCCGTCGGTCCGGGAAACCCAGCCGTGGTCCACCCCGATGCAGATGGCGGAGAGGCCGAAGCCCGTCGAGGCGATGCTGCAGGGGGAGTAGGTCGTGCTCCGGTCCTTGATCAGGCCGTTCGCCGGGTTCGCCTCGTTCCAGAAATAGTCGAACGCGGTGTGCTGGAGCGTGTCCAGGAGGGCCGGGGTCGTGAGCGCTTCTGCCTTGTTCGCCGGACCGACTACCCCCAGGAGGAGAACGATGCCGAACCCTATGGTGCCGATTGCCTTGGTTGCCATGTCTTTCACTCCGGTCTGTTCCCCATCTCCACCCGTCGCCGACTCAGGACCCGAACGGCGTCGCCCGGGGAGGGGAAATGTCCCCGGCAGCGCCTCGTGCTCAAAATGAAATCGCGAAGGTCATGCGATGCGTCTCCTGCAGGCGATCGTGTTTCGCCCACGCGTAGTCGAACTGGAACCCGGTCTCCCCCAGGCCCCCCTTGAGACCGACCCCCAGGGTCAGCCCCACGTCCGAATCCCGCAGGAACAGGCCCTGGTAGCCGGCTCGCACCGCCACCGCGTTCTTCCAGGCCCACTCCCCGCCCAGGCTCAGGCTCTCGGTGTTGTCGTTGGGATGAGCCGCATCCGCCACCAGGAGGACCGCGCTATCGCTGGTTATCTGACGGGGGAGGCTGAATCCCACCCGGAAGAGGATGGGCACCGGATAGGCGTCGGTGGCCTGGTTGGCCGGGAGCGAGCCGTTGTCCCCGTATCGGGACGGATCGGCGTCGTACTGGATGGCCAGATCCCGTCCGTCGTACTTGCCCTTGGTTCCGAAGTTCGAGAGGCTGGCCCCGATCATCAACCCGTTGTCCATCAGCCGGTAGGCGGTCCCCGCGCTGAAGGTGAGCACGTTCAGGGTGCTGTGCCAGATCGTCTCGTTGATGTAGTTGACCTGGAACCCCGCGCCGAATCGATCGGTGATGCTCCTCCCGAATCCCAGGCCAAGAGCGAAGTCGGAAACGGTGTAGCGCTCCCCGGTGCCCAGCGGCTGGTCCACGGTGCGGACGTCGATCTCCCCCGAGTTGAGAGCGGTCACGCTGGCGAACAGGGTGCCGGCGCTCAGGGGAAGACCGCCGGCCACGTAGTCGTAAGAGATGCCCGCGAACCAGGCGCTGTGGGTGAACTGGACCGCCGGGTCCAGCACCGAGCCGATGGCGGCGGGGTTGTAGTAGGCGGCCTGAATGCCGTCGAACAGCGCGACGCCCGCGTTCCCCATGGCCGCGATCCGGGCGCTCGGCTCGATGCCCATGAACTGGGCGATGGTGGTCCCGGTCTTGCTTTGGGCGAACGCCGGCCCCGGGCCGAGCACCGCGGTCAGGACCAGGACTCCGATGAATTTCCTCATCAACCGCTCCATGGTCGCGCTCACTTGATGATCGCGAACTTGCCGATTCGCGATCCCAGGGTGCCTCCGTCCACGTGGAAGACGTAGAGGCCGGGCGCCACCTCCAGGTTGTCCTTGCTGCGAAGATCCCAGGCCACGAACCCGTCGTCGGATCCGTCGTGATGCAGGGTCTGCACCAGGTCTCCCCGCACGGTGTAGACGCGGATCGTACACTTCTTGGGGAGGCCCCGGAACTCGATCCGCCGCTCCCCCCGCCCCGAGATGGCGAATCGCTCCGGCTCGAAGCTGGCCGACCCGATGTAGGGGTTGGGAACCACGTAGGGCTCGAATCCCTTGTCCGTCTTGGCCTTGGCCGCGTCGACATACTCCCCGTGACTGGTGAAGAGGAAGACGTCGCTGGCCTGGAAAGGCTTGGTGAGACGCACCTGGAAGACGTCCCCGGCCCCGAGGGGCTGCCGCGTCTCGCCTTCGCCGGGCACGTTCGGGTCCAGCTGGAGGCGCCAGGTCGACTGGGCCACGCCCGGCTGGTAGGGCGAGTAGGTCACCATGTCGACGTACTCGTCGCTCCGGCTCAGGGTCCCATCCTTGTCCGGATCGTAGAAGATGAAGTCCGCGCGCCGGTCGCCCTCGGGAGCGTGGATGACCACGTTGAACTTCGCCGGTTGACCGACCTTGAACGGGAAGACCACCAGGGAGGTGTCCACCACCTCGTCGTGGAACGTGACGGTGAAGTCGTCCGGGTAGCCGGGACGCCGGAAATCGGGGGAGAGGCCGGATTTGTAGCTCACCAGGAGCCCGGCGTTGGTGGGGCTCCCCTCCGCGAAGCCGGTCCGTGAGGGATCCACCGCCGGTATCTGCTGGGTCTGGACCACCGGCAGGAGCCCCGCGCCCACCGGACCGATCCCCAGTCCCTCCAGATCCTCCCCGATCTTGATCACCGTCTGGTGGGTGGTGCTGTCCACCAGGGAGTAGGTCCGGGCCCGGATGCTGTCCGGGGACGGCGAGGTGAACCCGAGCTTCATGAGATGGCCGTCGGGAACCAGGTTGGAGTTCACCACATGGATCGCCACCGCGCCCGTGCCGTCGCCGGCGACGTGCTGGACGTCGTCGGTGGAGGCGGGCACGTATCCCAGGACCTTCGGCTCGGGTCGCACCGAGACCACGTTCTTGGGGAGAATGGTGCCGCCCCGGGGGGTCCGCGACACCGCGATCGAGTTCTCCGAGGGGTAGAAGGCCAGCGAATCCGAGCCGAAGTCGTAGGCGGTAACCGCGTAGTAGTACTGCTGGCCGTTGGTCGCGGTGGTGTCGGTCCAGTGGTGAATGATCCCGGAGTCGTTCCCCAGGTAGTAGGCGACCCCCTCCACCGTGATGTTGGAGAATCCGTTCTTCCCGTCCACCAGGTCCCACTGGGCGATCGGACGACCGTTTCCGACCGGCCCGGTTCCGGTGGCGTTGGTGATCACCCGGGGATCCCGGAACTCGGGATCCGTGGATCGGTAGATCCGGTACCCCTCGAAATCGTACTGGCCGGTGACCGGATCCGCCCCGCGCTCGGCCACGTCGTCCCAGGAGAGCTGCACGTAGCCGTCGCCCGACTCGGCGGTGAGGGTCGGGAGCTCGGGGGGAACCGCGAACCGGTAGTTCGCGTTGTAGATCTGCTGGACCACCTTGACCGTGCGCTTCAGCTCGTTCAGATCCCCCCCGTAGGCCAGGGCCAAGCTGAACCGCTCGGTCTTTCCCGCCTTCAGGACGAAGGGACCCGAGGCGAACAGGAAGCCGATGTTGTAGTTGGTGGTCAGCGGAGGATCGTATCGCTTGGACGAATCGGGATCGGTGAACTGCTCGTAGAGCCGTTGGGGCCAGTTGGCCTTGTCGGTGTAGAAGACGATCCCGTCCACATCGGTGTTGGGGTTTCCCTGGCCGGCCTTGATCCGGTTCAGCTTGAAACCGGTGAGCCCGATCTGGTCCGACTCGTTGAGATCGGTGCGGTCGAAGTTCGGCTCGCCCTCGGTGGGGATCCCGTCCCCTTCCCCGAGGTCCCCGGTCTCCCGCGCCCCGTCCGCCCCCACGTCGTCGATTTCCTGGTTCCAGTTCATGTCCTCGTCGCCGGTCCACCAGCGCCCGGCCCGATACGGCGGGCGATTCTCCAGCGGTCCGTAGGTGGCCACGAACTTGACCATGTTGTAGTGGCTCTCGACGTAGGCCCGGATGGCGTCCTTCCCCTCGATCACGTCCCCGGGGCCGCCGTCGCGGACCTCGTCGGTGATCCCGTCGTTGTCGTTGTCGATACCGTCGGTGGCGTTCCCCGGGGTCTCCAGATAGGCGTAGCCCAGGTACCCGGTGCGGGCGCAGTTGCTGGTCAGGTCCACCCCGGTCCCGTGGTTGTCCCAGGTGTAGACCAGGTTCAGGATCTGGTCGTTGATGGTGCGGTCGAAATAGGCGTTGTCGTCGTCCGACTCGTAGATCCCGTCGCAGGAGAGAGCGGACCCGCCCACCCCGGAGTCCATGTAGAGGCCGAAGACGATGTTGTCGTCGTAGTCGGTGGTCCCCTCGTTGGTGATGTCGTAGTGCCAGAAGATCACGTTCTGGGCCTGGGGGTTCGCCCACTGGAACCCGCGGACTTCGATCCTGAGCCCCAGCCCCCGGCGGGTGGAGTCCCGGCTGTCCGGGCGGAAGTCCCAGGCGTCGTAGAAGTCGTCGTCCATCACCATGTAGCTTTCCTGGTCGGCGTTAGGGACCTTCCCGAAGTAGCCGTCCCAGCTCCCCTTCCACCCCGGGTCGTCGGCCTGGTCGAGCTTGTCCGGCCAGAAGTCGGGCCAGGTCCGGGGATCGTTGCTGATGGCCGGGGAGCGGCCCTTGTTGATGCTGGGGTCGGCCTGGAAGTAGCCCGGCCGCGGCTCGAACCGCATGATCCGGTTGTAGTAGGGGCTGGTGGCCTGGCGCTCGCGGAACCCCGTCTCCATGATGTAGGCGTCGAGTCCGTTCCGCTGCTTGATCTTGGCCAGCACGAAGGGGGTGATCCCATCCGAGTAGTCCATGCCGCTGCCCTTGGGCACCTCGACGGAATGGAACACGCTCAGATCCACGTTTCCGGGATCGGGGGGATAGTCTCCCACCATGCCGTAGTTCCAGAACAAGGTCCGGATGTTCGCCGCGTCGTGGGTGCCGGACCGCTCCGCGTCCAGACGCCCCCGCTGGTTCTTGGGCACCGGGGTCGGCACGCCGGCCCAGGCGATCCCCAGCCAGGCCAGGGCGGCGAGAGCGACCGCGGCCAGCGCGAGCCTCCGCACCCTGATCATGCGCGCCACACCGATCTCCTTCGCCTCACGAAACCTCCTCCGTTCCCCGCCGGTCATGAGTTCCCGCCTCCCGGCCTCACCGTGATCCCCATCTCGAATCGCCTCGGTTCGTAGAAGCGCGTGGGATTGGCGAGGGCGTTCTCGTCCGATCTGGGGAATCGCGAGTAGTACGGGCTCCCCGTGCTGGGGAAGACCGAGTTGTTGAAGTACCGGGTGTCGAAGGCGTTGAACACCCGTCCGAACACGCTGACCTGGGGGTGGCCGAATCCCAGGAACTTCTCCCCCCGGAAATCCAGGAGCATTCCCGCCGGCTTCCGCCCGGAGTTGTCTTCGAGTCCGTGCCCGAAACCGGAGGTGATGACCGGGGTGTACGGCTGGCCGCTGGCCAACCGGAGCACCGCGCTGGCGGTGTAGTCGCCGGACCGGTTCATGGACACCGTCATGTTGAAGGTATGCCGCTGGTCCCAGTTGAACGGAACGATCCGCGGCCGGGGGTCCTCCCCCGCCGCCGCCCGGGTCGCGGTCTCCCGGGGGTCGCTGGAGTTCCCGGTCGCGAGCTGCCAGGTGTAGTCCATGGTGAACGAGACCGGCCCGAGCTTGCGATCGTCCAGGGAGAGGGTGAGCCCCACCACGTTTCCGAAGTCGGCGTTGGCCAGCCGCGCGTACTCGGCCCCGTTGTAGGTCGAGACGAACTCCACCCCCAGGAGATCCCGAACGTCCTTGTAGAACGCGGTGACGTCCAGCCCCAGGTCCTCGGTCAGCGCGTGCTTGTACCCGAACTCGTACTGCACCGTTCTCTCGGGCTTCACGTCCGGATTCCCCAGCACCCCGTAGCTGATCCCCCCGGCCTGGATGTTGGCCAGCACCCGGTAGTCCGAATTCGAGAAGATCTGTCCGATGGCCGGGAACTGGTAGAAGTGCCCGTAGGCGAAATGGATGGCCGCCCGATCGGTGATGGGATAGGCCACCCCCAATCGCGGGGCCAGGCTGGTCTTGACGGTGGTGCCCTTCTGGTGCGACTCCGGCGCCCCGGCGATGGCGTTGGCCGGGTTGGCCAGGTCGCTGGGGACGGTGGAGCGCGCGTCGAAGTACTCGAGGCGGACCCCTGCCCGCACCGTGAGATCCTTCAGCTCCATCTGGTCCTGGAGGTAGGTGGCTCCGAAGACCGGATTGTACTCCTCCACCCCCGGATAGTCGGGCGGGTCGTTCTCGTGCCGGACCAGGGTCAGAACGCCGTTGACCGTGGTGTAGGTGAGGGAACCCGGAGATCCAAAGCGGACCTTGGGGAACTGCAGCTCCAGCCCGGCCTTCACCTGGTGCTCGGGGGTCACCTGGCTCACCAGGGAGCCGTCGAACAATCGCGTGTTGGTCTCCTGCTCGAAGCGCGTGAACGAGACCCCCTGCACGAAGGCCCCCATATCGTAGGTCGGGTCGCCGGTCGGCGCCCCGGCCGAGTCGTACCGCGCGTCGTAGACGTTGTCGTAGACGCGGTCCTTGTAGTGCAGGTAGTTCTGCCGGAAGGCCAGGTTCACGAAGGACGCCTTCCCCAGGGTGTGGTTGATGTCCAGGCCGTGGGAGATGGCGAACGTCCACTGCTTGGAGAGACCGTCGGGATTCAGGCGATAGGCCCAATCGTCCTGGCGTCCGTCCACGCGGTTCAGGAGCGCCTGGTAGTTGAGCTTGGTGTTGGCGATGGAGGTGTTGGTGATCTTCACCACCCCCGACCATTCCCGGGAGTAGCCCAGGGGGACGCGCTTCCGATCCCCGGTGGGATTGAACACCTTGTTCTCGAAGTCCGAGGAGTCGGTGGGGACGAACCGCCGCTCACCGTACACCCAGCTGTCGGAGAGGGAGCGCCGGCCGCTCAGGAGATACACGGTCTTCCCGAGGGGAAGGGGTCCGCTCAGGTTGATCTGGTAGTTCTGGAGGGCGAAGGGATGCACCTTGTCCGACATGAGGCGGGCGCTGCCGTCCCCGGGGTAGACGTAGCCGCCGGTGAAGGCCTCCCCGCCCCACTGGAACTTGCTGGTCCCCGTCTTGAGCACGGCGTTGACCACCCCGCTCATGGCCTGGCCGTACTCCGCGTCGAAGGTCCCGCTGATCACCTGGACCTCCTGGAGCAGGGAGCGATCCACCCGCACCGCCGAGGTGTTGTTGAAGGCGTTGTTCACGCTCACGCCGTCCACCTGGTACTGCACCTCGCCGATTCGGCCGCCGCGGAAATGGCCGTTCACCACACCGGCCTGGAGGTTCACCACGTCTTCGAGCTCCTGGACCGGGAGGTTCTCGATCTCCTTGCTGGAGAGGGTGGCCCGGGTGCTGGTGAGGTTCACGTCCACCATGGGCCGCTTTGCGGTGACCACGACCTCCTCGGTCTTCACCGCCGCCTCCTTGATGGTCACGTCGAGGCGGGTGGTGTTGTCCGCCGACACCGCGACGTTGTTGACCACCGTGGTCCGGTAACCCAGGCGGCCGATGCTCACCTCGTAGGTCCCCGGCGAAACGTTCAGGATCGTGAACTGGCCGTTCTGATCCGCGTAGGCGCCCATCGGCTGGTCGACGACCTTGATCGTCGCCGCCACCACCGGTTTCCCGTCCTGGTCGGTCACCGTCCCGGCGATCTTGCCGGTGGTGCCCGCCATGGCCGCCGCCACCACGCACAGCATCCCGATTCCGAGGACGGCCATCCCCACCGCCGTCCGGCTCCTGTGGCCTGCCACCGCGTCTCCTTTGCTTCGATGAATCCCGGCGACCGGACGGGGCGGGGCGCGGAGGCCTCGTCCCGCCCGATCCGCCGGGGGGGTTACCGGGTGAGGACCATGCGGCCGTGAAGCACGGCCCGCAACGATCCGGTGGCGGGATCGGAAACCTTGAGGCGGTACAGGTACACGCCCGCGGCCCGTCCGCTCCCGTCATAAGCCGCGTTCCGCACGCCCGCCTCCTGGACGCCCAGGTCCCGGCTGGTGACCAGGCGGCCGGAGACATCGAAGATCTCCAGGTTCACCTCACTCGGCGCGCCCAGCGAATACTGGATCGTGGTGCGGGAAGCCGGGTTCGGGAAGCTGCCCATCAGGGTATAGCGCTGGGTGACCGGAATGGGAGGGTTCTCCACCCCGGTGACCGACGTGCCCGAGGCCAGGTAGGCCCAGGCCGCGCAGCAGTCGCCTTCGTACTGCCGGAACCACCAGGTCCGGGTTCCGGTGGCGATGCTGAGGGAGTTGAACGTGTCGCCGTCGAGCAGGCACATCCCGATGAACAGGGAGCCGTCCCCCAGGTCGGGGGGATAGCCCAATCGCGTGAGGTGGATCTTGAGTTCCGCGGTGTACCCGTTGTCCGCCGACGCCCCCAGCGTGTCAACCGTGGTCCCCGCGTTGAGGTGTATCGCCACCTCCGCGCCTCCCTCGTTCACCAGGGTGGCCAGATAGTCCGAGGGCACGGCGTTCCCGCTCGCCCCCACCTGGAACGACAGCCGGCGGGGCAAAAGCACGTTGTCCGCATTCCGGAGCGTCCGGTCGTTCAAGGTGAGGAGGATGCCGTCCCAACGATCGAAGTTGGAGACGTACTGCACCGCCTGGTCCCGCACGTCGAAGCCCATGTAGAGCGTGCTGTCCTGGAAGAACATCTTGACCGTGGCGTCGCCCGGATCGAGCACCGCGTCGGTGCGGCCGTTCACCGGGGCCTGGTACTGGCCGGACCGGTAGGGTCCGATGCCCGGATAGGTCTGGCGCAGGGGGTCGTCGTCGTACCGGATGTCGAAGCCCTGGATCTGGCTCCAGATGGGTTCGTCCAGCTGGCCGTCGACGGTGGGCGCGGCATAGGCGTTTCCGTCCGGGACGTAGTATTCCGGTCCCACGTAGGGCACCGCTCCGGAGTTCACCGTCACGCTCGGACGCGAGAAGACGTGGACGAGATCGTACCAGTAGGTGTTTCCCCACGGGTTCTGCCACCACACCCGGTTGTAGCTCAGGTGGAACACGTCGAGCGGCCACAGCCAGTCGCAGTCGTAGACGGAAACGCTCCACTCGATGATGCCCCCGCCGGGCTGCATGACGTCGTAGCCCATGGGGGTGAGGTTGAAGCGCATTTCCACGGTGTAGCCGGTGTCGGGAACCGCGTCGGAATTGGAGAGGCCGTGCACGATGGTGACGGCGTCCCAGTTGGCGATCTGGGTGGAGTCCCGTGGGGCGCCCACGCTGTCCGGGGCCCAGGATCCCTTGAAGCTCGGGAGCTGGCCCGGCGCGCCGGTGCTGTCCTCATTGGGATACCACCAGGAGTACAGGTACTCCGTCGGCGGCTTGGGGGCGGTGGCGATCGAGTGGTCCGGGATGTTCATGAGGAGGCCGTCGAAGCGGTTGAAGTCCTTGGACCCACCGATCGACCGGTCCTTTATCTGCGCTCCCAGATAGAGCTGGTTGTCCTTGACCAGTAGCTTGAGCACCGCGTAGGTGGTGTCGTTGGGGAGGGTGCCTCCCTCGATCTTCCAACCGCTTCCCGGGACGCCGTTGTCCGTCCCGAAGACCACGATGGTGGACTCCGCCTTGGCCCAGTCCGCTTCGTCGAGCTTACCGTCCAGGGTGATGGCAGAGGTGGTTTGCCTGGCCCAAATGATGTCCTGTCGCGGAGCTTGGGCGAAGGCGGGGGCCGTTCCGGCCACCGCCAGGGCGAAGAGCATGATGGGTATCAGTCCGCGCTTCATGGTTGGATCTCCTGCTTGATAGGCGTTCCTTCATGGTGCAATGACGCGAGCGATCCTGCCGGGTTCATGTCCAATCAGTCTCCGTTTCCGCGCCGCCGGTTGGTCCGGGCCTTGACCGGGGTGAGGGCGTCCTGGGCCGCGGCCTCGAGGCCTCCGGCCCGCCCGGCCGCATCCCGGTTCCCGTCGACGCGACGACCATCCGAGCGAAGCAGCACCGAGCGTTTGCGAACGGAGGTCGCCTCCATCCCCCGGCCGCCGTTTCGGACCAGGGCGGACTTCGCCGACGATCCCCGGCGCCCGTTTCCCCCTCTCGATTCCGCGTTTCCGCTCCCGCACGAGTCCCGCACCACCAGAGTAGCAGGGATGACCTCCCGAAGTTCGGTTTTGGGGGATTCGACCCTGGTGGCGGCGCTCCACAGTTCGACCGCGCGCTCGCCAAAGGCGTAGGCGTCCACCCGGACCGTGGTGAGCGGGGGTTTCAGGTACTGGGCGATGGCAATGTCGTCGAAACCGGTAACCGCCATCTCGTGAGGAACTTCGACCCCGAGGTCGCTCATCGCGCTCAGAAATCCAAGGGCCATGTTGTCGTTGGCGGCGAAGAGGGCGGTGGGGTGGGGACGGCGCCGGAGTATTTCGAAGGCGGCCTGATATCCCGAGGACTCGGTAAAGTCGCCCGCGATCTCCAGGTCGGCGCGGGAGCCGAGATCGGGCCGATGCATCGCTTCCCGGTAGCCCCGGAGACGCTCCTCGGCGTCCACGTTCCCCGGCGGGCCCTTCAGCATGGCGATCTCCGTGTGCCCGATCCCCAGGAGATGGTCCACCAGGGCGTAGGCCCCTTCGTAGTTGGCGATGGAGATCGAACTCACCCCGGGGAGCGCGACCCGGGGGCTCATGAGGACGAGCGGAAACTGCCGGGCGATGCGCTCGATGGCTTCGCCGGAACCCTTTTCGGGGGCCATGGCGATGAGCCCGTCGATGCGGCCGCGCATGGATCGCGCGGCGGTGAGCATGGCCTCGGTGTCGGCGTGGGAGCCCGAGACCAGGACCTGGAGCTTCTCCCGCCGCGCGGCGTGGTCGATGCCGCGGATGACCTCGGAGAAGAATTCCCCGAAGAGGTCGGGGAGGAGAATGCCCAGGGTGTGGGTCCGGCTGGAGGTGAGGCTCCGGGCGGCGCCGTTCGGCCAATAGTCCAACTTGGCCGCCGCCTCATGGACACGGCGGCGGGTGTCGGCGTTGACCTTGGAACTGCCGTTCAGGACGCGGGACACGGTGGCGATGGACACGCCAGCGGCCCGGGCCACATCCCGGATCGTTACCACGACGACTCCTCGTTCTGGAGCCGGGCCCCCCCCCGGATACTCCGGATGCGCCCCGGTCGGGACGCACAGTCGGCAGGACGTTGCGAGACGATGTAAACGGTTACATAGACACCACCTCGCTGTCAAGGGCGGGATCGGTCCGGGGGAGAAAAGGGCGCCGGCTCGAGAGCGGAAGCGGAGTCCGCGGGAGCCTCCGGGACGGGCCGGGTTCCCGGTTCCCGGGTCATGGCGCTTCCAAACCGTCTCCCGCCCGAGTACAGTTGCCACGCATGGACGGTGGTGCTTCATTCCCCGGAACGTGGACCCCGGCAGAACCGGCCCCGGCTCCGGGCATCCTCGGAAACGGCGATTACCGGGTGCTCCTCACCCCGGCTGGAACCGGTTTCTCGGCCTACGGGGACCGGGCCCTGACCGCCGGAGACGCGGACCCGGTCGGGGGCGCCGGCGGCCTCATGGTGTACCTCCGCGATCTGGACTCGGGAGCGGTGTGGCCGGCGGGCTTCCGGCCCCCCGGGCGGGCGCCCGAAGGCTACCGGGCCCGGCGCATTCCCGGGGGCTACGAGATCACCCGGAACGGCGACGGGATCGACTGCCGGCTCGAGGTCCTGGTCTCAGCGAACCGGAGCGCCGAACTCCGGCGGGTGACGTTGACCAATCGCTCGCGCCGGCCCCGCCGGATCGAGCTCACGAGCTACGCCGAAGTCGTCCTCAACCTCCCCGCGGCCCATGCCGCCCATCCCGCGTTCTCCAAGCTCTTCCTTCAGACCGAGGCGGTCCCCGATCGCCGGGCGCTGGTGGTCCGCCGCCGGCCGCGGGAGAACGGGGAACGGCACCCCTGGCTGGTCCACGCGGTGGCCGGCGGGGGGACGGTGGAACACGAGACCGACCGGGTCCGGTTCGTGGGACGGGGGCGGAGCCTTCGCGCCCCGGAGGCGCTGGTGTCCGAGGGGCCGCTCTCCGGGACCACCGGGAGCGTGCTCGATCCCATCGTGAGCCTTCGGGTCTCCGTGGACCTTCCCCCCGGCGGGACCGGCGCCGTGGTCTATCTTCTCGGTGCGGCCGAGGATCGCGACCGTACCCTGGACCTGGTGGATGCGCTCGGGACGTTCGAGGACGAACTGGAGGCGGCGGCCCGGGCGGAGGAGGATCGGTTCGCGGCCTGCGGACTCACCGCGACCGAGGCTCACCGCTTCGAGGCCCTGGCCGCGAGGAACCTTGCCGGCGATCCCGGGCTCCGCGCCGGACAGGGCGAGTCGCCGCCGGGGCCGCTCGATCTGGACACTCTCAGCGCATTCGGCCTCTCTCCCCAAGCGCGGTTCGTCCTGGTTCGGGGGGACCGCGTGGAGGAGATGGTGCGAGCCCGCCGGTACTGGGCGGCTCTCGGCCTCCCCATCGATCTGGTGATCGTCTCCTCCGAGGCCTCGACGGTTCCCGCCCCCGGCGACCCGGTCGGCATTCACCGGTTCCCGGCCGGAGAGCTCTCTCCCGATCGGCTGGCGCTCCTCCGGCGAGCGGCGGCCGCGATCGTGGATGCGTCGTGGCCGGGGTTGGAGCGGTTGAAGGCGGAGCCGGGATACGGGACCGAAGCGGCGGCCGGAGACTCGGCGAAGATCGCCGGCAGGTTCGGCGACCCGCCCGCCGGGGGCCCGGCGGAAGCAGACGGCCCGACGGGAGGCGGCGGCCCGAGGGAAGCCGGCGGCCCGGCGGAATCCCCCGAGGCCCTTCGCTTCTGGAACGGCACCGGCGGGTTCAGCTCCCACGGGGACGAGTACGTGATCCGTCTCACCCCCCGGGACGACGGAACCCTCAGGCTCCCTCCCCTTCCCTGGATCAACGTCCTGGCCAACGACCGCTTCGGCGCCCTGGTGAGCGAAACCGGCGCCGGGACCACCTGGAGCGGCAACAGCCGCGAGCACCGGCTCACCCCCTGGTCCAACGATCCGCTCCTCGATCCCCACGACGAGGCGTTCTACGTTCGCGACGAGGATACCGGGGCCTTCTGGTCGCCCCTCCCCGGTCCGGCGCCGGCTCCCGCGGCCTACGAGGTCCGGCACGGGTTCGGGGGGTCGCGCTTCTCGCTCTCCCACGCCGGGCTCGCGCACCGGACCTCGGTGTTCGTCGCCGCCGAGGCCCCGGTCAAGATCACCCTGGTCCGGATCGCCAACCGGAGCGGACGCCCCCGGCGCTTGTCGCTCTTCGCCTACCGCCGCCTGGTCCTGGGCGGGCTGCCCGCGGTGACCGCGCGGTTCGTGATCACCGAAAGCGACCCGGATTCCCGCGCTCTCCTGGCCCGGAACCCCGCCGCCGGTCCGTGGGCGGACGCGGTGGCGTTCGACGCGGCGGCGGCCTCGGCTCCGGTTCGCGAGGAACGAGCGAGCGGCGACCGCCGGGCGTTCCTCGGCTCCGGCGGGGATCCCGCCCGGCCCGCCGCGGTGGTGGGCGGCGATCTGGAACCGCGGACCGGCGCGGGACTCGACCCCTGCTTCGCCCGGAAGCTCAGCCTGGACCTCGCCCCGGACGCGGAGATCGAGGTCGCTTTTCTCCTCGGTGAGGGGCGCGATGCTGCCGAGACGCGGGCGCTCCTCGAACGCTTCGGCGACATCGGGACCGCGCGGGCGGAGCTGGACCGGGTCCGCGCCTTCTGGCGCGAGGGACTCTCCCGGGTCCGGATCGAAACCCCCTCCCCGGCCCTGGACCTGATGGTGAACGGATGGCTCGCCTACCAGACCCTGGCCTGCCGGATCCGCGGGAGGACCGCCTTCTATCAGTCCGGCGGGGCCTTCGGCTTCCGGGACCAGCTCCAGGACGCCGGCGCCCTCACCCCGTGGTGGCCGGAGTTGCTTCGCGACCAGGTGCTCCTCGGGGCCGCGCACCAGTTCGTGGAGGGCGACGTCCTTCACTGGTGGCATCCCCCCCGGAGCCGCGGCATCCGCACCCGTTTCGCCGACGACCTGGTCTGGCTCCCCTATCTCACCGCCCATTACGTCCGAACCACCGGGGACCGCAGCCTCCTGGACGAGCCGGCTCCTTTTCTCACCGCGCGGACCCTGGCCCCCGGAGAGGACGAAGCCTACCTTCGCCCGGAGCTCTCGGGGGAGACCGCCGACGTGTACGAACACGGCTGCCGCGCCCTGGACCGGGCGCTCACCCGCGGCCCCCACGGCCTTCCCCTCTTCGGCACCGGCGACTGGAACGACGGCATGAACCGGGTGGGGCGCGAAGGGCGGGGGGAGAGCGTGTGGATGGGGTTCTTCCTCCACCGGGTGCTGGGCGACTTTCTTCCCTTCTGCGAGGATCGCCGGGACGCCGCGCGGGTCGAGCGCTACCGCGCCTACCGGGAGCAGGTCGCCGCGGCCCTGGAGAGCGCGGGCTGGGACGGTGGGTGGTACCGGCGGGCCTACTACGACGACGGCGAACCCCTGGGCTCCCGGGAGAACGACGAGTGCCGGATCGACGCCCTGGCCCAGGCCTGGGCGGTGATCTCCGGCGAGGCCCCCCCGGAGCGGGCGGACCGGGCCATGGACGCGGTGGAGCGGGAGCTGATCTCGGAGGACGACGGCCTGATCCGCCTCCTCGCCCCGCCCTTCGACCGCACCCCGAAGGATCCGGGTTATATCAAGGGATATATTCCCGGGGTGCGGGAAAACGGTGGCCAGTACACCCATGCCGCCCTCTGGGTGGTCCGGGCCGAGGCGGAGCTGGGGCGAAGCGACCGCGCCGCCCGGTTCCTGGATCTCCTGAACCCGGTGAACCACGCCCTCACCCCGGAGGCGGTTGAGCGCTACCGGGTGGAGCCCTACGTGATCGCAGCCGACGTCTACGGCGCACCGCCCCACGTGGGGCGCGGCGGTTGGACCTGGTACACCGGGTCGTCGGGCTGGATGCTCAGGGTGGCCCTGGAATCGGTGCTCGGGCTCCGGGTCGAGGACGGAAACACCCTGGTGGCGTCCCCTTGCATCCCCGGGGACTGGCCGGGGTTCGAGGCCGCGTTCCGGCTCCCGGGGGACGAAACCCGCTACGAGGTTTCGGTGAGCCGTTCCGGCGGTGCGGACGGCGGAGTGGTCTCGGCGGAGATGGACGGGGTCGAGGCGCCAATCCGTGGTGGCGCGGCCCGCGTGCCGCTCGTCCGGGACGGCGGCCTGCACCGGGTGGAGATCGTTCTCGGCCCGTCGGCGGCGGGAGGATAGGCGCGTGGGCCCGGAAGCAAACGATCCCGGTTCGGCCGGAGCGGCGGCGGGCCGCTTCCCCGAAGGGTTTCTCTGGGGGGCGGCCACCTCGGCCTATCAGATCGAGGGCTCCCCCCTGGCCGACGGGGCCGGCCCCAGCATCTGGCACCGCTTCTCCCACACCCCCGGCATGACCCGAAACGGCGAGACCGGCGACCGCGCCTGCGACCACTACCACCGCTGGCCGGAAGACGTGGCGCTCATGGGCGGGCTCGGCCTCGACGCCTACCGGTTCTCGATCGCCTGGGCCCGGGTGTTCCCGGAGGGCCGCGGCGCGGTCAACCTCGCCGGATTGGGTTTCTACGACCGGCTGGTGGACGGGCTCCTCGAGCGGGGGATCGAGCCCTGGGCGACCCTCTACCACTGGGACCTCCCCGCGGCGCTGGACGATCGCGGAGGCTGGCTCAATCCCGACGTCGCCTCGTGGTTCGCCGACTACACCCTGACCGTGGCACGGGCCCTGGGCGACCGGGTGAAGGGGTGGATGACCCTGAACGAGCCCTGGGTGGTGGTCGACGCCGGCTACCTCCACGGCGTCCACGCCCCGGGCCACCGGAGTCTCTTCGAGGCGGCGCGGGCCGCCCGGAATCTCCTCCGCGCCCACGGCGCCGCGGTCCAGGCGTTCCGGTCGGAATCGTCAGGGCGGATCGGCCTGGTGGTGAACCTGGAGCCCAAGCTCCCGGCTTCGGAGTCGCCGGAGGACCTTCGGGCCACCGCGCTCGCCGACGCCTACATGAACCGGCAGTTCCTGGACCCGGTGTTCCTGGGGAGGAACCCGGAGGAGCTGCCCGGGATCTACGGCGAGGCCTGGGTCGATTACTCCCCCGAGGACTTCGCGCTGATCGGCGAGCCGGTGGACTTCCTGGGGGTGAACTACTACACCCGCGCGGTGGTGGCTCACGACCCGACGACCCGGCCGGTTCCCGCGCGACCGGTCCGCCAGCCCGGGATCGAGGTCACCGACATCGGCTGGGAGGTATACCCCCCGAGCTTCACCGACGTCCTCCTGTGGGTGAAGGAGCGCTACGGCGACCGCCCCCTCTACATCACCGAGAACGGGGCGGCGTTTCCGGACCCGCCGGTGGCGGCGGGGGGCCGGGTCGACGATCCCCGCCGCACGGCGTATCTCCGGAGCCACCTGCGCGCCCTCCACGAGGCCATCCGGCAGGGCGCCGACGTCCGCGGCTACTTCGCCTGGTCGCTCCTCGACAACGTGGAGTGGGCGCTCGGCACCTCCATGCGCTTCGGCCTGATCCACGTGAACCACGCCACCGGGGAGCGGACGTTGAAGTCGAGCGCGGACTTCTACCGGCGGGTCATCGCGACCCACGGCGCGGCGCTGGACGAGTAGGCACGGGCGCCCGGAAAACGCGCTACAGCATCCGGATCAACGATCAATGGCGTGTCTGTTTCCGTTGGGCGGGCGGAGACGCCCACGACGTGGAGATCGTTGACCATCACCGGGGTTGATCATGCCGGCAAGAAAGCTCCCACCGACGCACCCCGGAGAGATTCTTCTGGAGGAGTTTCTCCATCCACTGGAAATCAGCAAGTACCGCCTGGCCAAGGACATCTCCGTACCGCCGCGGCGGATCAATGATATTGTCCACGGCACCCGCGGCATCAACGCCGACACCGCCCTCCGGCTGGCCCGGTACTTCGGCACCACGGACCGCTTCTGGCTCAACCTGCAGGTCCGTTTCGACCTCGAGACGGAGAAGGACCGATTGGGCGAACGTCTCGTCGCCGAGGTCCAGGTTCTGCGCAAGGCGGGGTGAGGTGCGGCGAAGTTCACCCGGGTGAATTTTGTTCGCACTAAAGACTTTATTGCGAACATTGCTTCCCCGGGGAAGCAGGAGTAAACCCGGGTGAACTCAGGGTACGCCCTGGTGTGCTGCGTGTCCGCGTCCGGGGACGGGCCGGCTCGGGCCGGTCACGCGCTCGACAGATGAACGCGCGCGGGCCTCTCTTGGCGACACCTTTATCGCGAACATTGCCTCCCCGGGGAAGCGCGTGTTCACCCGGGTGAACTTCGGGTCCGCGCCCGCGGGATGGGCCGGCTCGGGCCGGTCACGCGCTCGACAGATGAACGCGCGCGGGCCTCTCTTGGCGACACCTTTATCGCGAACATTGCTTCCCCGGGGAAGCACAAGTACACCCGGGTGAACTTCGGGTCCGCGTCCGCGGGATGGACCGGCTCGGGCCGGTCACGCGCTCGACGGCTGAACGCGCGCGGGCCTCTCTTGGCGACACCTTTATCGCGAACATTGCTTCCCCGGGGAAGCACGAGTTCACCCGGGTGAACTTCGGGTCCGCGCCCGCGGGATGGACCGGTTCGTTCCCGGGGTCGCACTGAAGTCTCTATCGCGAACCTTGTCATGACTACGTCCTTCGGGATTCTGGTATCCACGGGGCCAAGACGGCATGTGAACGGGAGCGAGTCGCCACAGCGCGCCGGGAGGGACGTGGTCGCGGCCGAGGACGGCGTGCACCTCGCGCGACGAGAGGCTCGGCGGCGCGATGGGCGGCTCCGGCGAGCCGAAGGCGAGGCGGTGACGGGGCCCCCTCGCGCCGGCGGAGTGACCGAAGAAACGTTCGGGGGACGTTTCGAGGGAACGGGCCCGAGAAGCGGGAGGTGCACCCGTCCGACGGCCGCGCCCGGAGCTCCCCCGAGGAACAACGCCTGCCTGCAACCGACGAGCACGGGCCCCGTCTCCGGATCAGTACCGGAACTGCACCGTGGCCGGTACCTCGCGCACCACCACCGTCCCCTCGGGGCTCAAGGCCGCCGCCTTCGCGTTCACGTAGGCCTCCTTGAACGCGGGCGGGGCAGCGCCCTCCGCGCCCTCCGCGCCCTCCGCCCCCGACACCCCCGCCGCCCCCGCGGGCGCCGGCGGAGCCACCACGATCCCCCCCGGCGGGATCCGGAGCCCCTTGTCGATCCGTACCGTGACCTCGTTCCCGTCGTGCTTCATGAGGTAGCTGAGCTTTCCGAACGGCGTTTCCAGTCCGCGCACCAGGAGCCCGGAGCCCTCGATCCAGGCCGCCTGGACCCCCGCCCCCAGCACCAGGGTGCTGTCCGCCCCCCGCTCGTAGGCCAGCATGTCGAGCACCGAGCGGATGTAGTCCGAGCCTACCCAGGTGTGGGGCATGTCCCCGATGAACCGGGGCTTCCGCTCGTCGTGCGCCACCACCTCGGCCCACTGGCGCCAGCCCGCGGGACGCTGGTACCTGAGGAACCAGTCCAGCAGTTCCCCCGCCCGCTCCCGCCAGCCCAGCCGCACGAACGCCCCCACGTTCCGCAATTCGTACGGGGTGAACGCGTCCCACGCCGCTCCGTCCCGGCGGTCGGTGAAGAACTTCCAATACCGTTCAAACGTGGCGTCCACCGCGTCCCGCGGGAGGACGTTCAGGGCGTCCACCGGCGAGAGCGCGATGGTGGTCGAGGTCGCGTCGAAGTCCCCGAGATCCGCGCAGCCGGGGATGTAATCGATTCCGTGCCGCTCCATGGCCGCCGCGATCGAGGCCAGGATGTCCTTCTGGAACTCGTCGTGGATCGCGGTCAGCCGCTTCCGGTCGGCCTCGTGCCCCAACCGCCCGGCCAGGTAGGCCGCGTCTTCGAACCCCCGAAGCGCCCAGAAGTCGTCCCAGTAGCTGTGCATCGGCTTGGCCGAGTAGCCCTCGTGGCTGATCGACGGGGGGAGGATCCCGTAGAACGCCCGCTTCTCCCCCTCCCGGTACTCCGGCGTCATGTCCACGTGACGGAGGGAGTCCAGGTACGCCGCCGCGGCCAGGACCCGGGGATAGAGCGAATCGGCCAGGGCCCGGTCGCCGGTGTACCGCTCGATCTCGGCGACCAGGTAGATGAACTCGCCGCTCGAGTCGTGCTCGGGGACGGGGTCCGCCCCCCGCGCGTCCACCACGCAGGGGATCTTGCCGTTCGGGTACTGGTGAGCCGCGTACCAGGTGAGGAACTCTTTCGCTTCCCCGGCGTGGCCGAGGCGAAGGAGCGCGGTGGAGGTGAGGGAACCGTCCCGGATCCACGACCGCCGGTAGGCCCGCGCCCCGGGGCGGATGGCCGGGCCGGCGCGGTTCACCAGGATGTAGCCGAGCTGGGCGCGTACCGTGGCCGTCACCGCCGAGGTCGGGTCGGGGAGCTTGAGGGTCACCCGGTCGGTGGCCGCCGACCAGTTCCCCCGGACCGCGTCGAAATTCTGCCGCACCCACCGGACCCCGTCGCCGTCGTTTCCTTCCGGTGGGAGGGGGGAATCGGGATGGAGCGGGATCACCACGTCCACCTCGCGCGCCCCTCCCGGGCCGAGGTCGAAGGGGTAGGCGAGAGCGGCCGAGGCGGCCTCGAAGGAGTCGCGCACCGCGATTCGGGCGGGCAGACGATCGTGGGCCAGGTAATCCGCCACCACGCCGCCCTCGACGAACGAAGCCGCCCCGAAGCCGCCCGGCCCGGTGAGCGAGATCACCTCGCGGTCGCCGTTCACCCGAACCGTCCGCCCCTCCCGCGCGATCGAAGCCACCCGCGCGCATCCCCCCGGGTTGTTGAGGGTCTGGCTGGGCGGGTTCACCTGGAAGGGACGGAGCGCCAGGTACAGGGTGCCGGTGGAGCGCGCCGAGCCCCGGTTCTGGAGCCGGTAACGCGCCACCACCGAGGAGGCGCCGGTGTCTCCGGCGGCGAAGAACGTGGCGTCGAGGAGCAGGTCCCCGATCCGCCGGCGGACGCTGGGGAGGGGGAGGGCGCCCAGGATCAGGCTCTGGTCCTCCCCGGCGTCAGCCCAGGTGGTGAGCTTCCCGCCGGTGAAAACGAAGGGCTCGAGGGAGAAGGAACCCGGGCCGGCCCCCACCGCGCCGTCCTCGTTCACCAGCACCTCGCGCCGGTCCCCGTCCTGGCCCACCACCGTCCAGTAGACCTGCTGTCCGGAGAAACCGCGGGGATAGATCCCCGGCGGGGCGTCGGCGGCGATGGCCTCGAAGAACACCTCGCGGCCGGCCGAGAATGCCACCGGCTCCAGCACGAGCTCCGAGACCGCCACCCCGTCCGCGGGCACTCCACCGGTGGCCCGGATCCGCACCCGGTCCGACTCCGAATCCGGGAGGTACAGGTAGTCGCGGCCGCCGTTCGTGCTGTCGACCGCGGCCAGGGTCTTCCAGTTCCCGTCCTCGTCCGCCGCTTCCACCACGTAGCCGGCGGGGGCGCGACCGGGGAGCCAGTCCACGACGAGCCCGCCGAACTCGCGCGATTCCCCGAGGTCGAGCATCAGCCAGGGCGCGCGATCCGAATCGCGGCCGGCCCAGTAGCTGGCCGGGTCGCCGTCGGCGGCGGCGCGCGCCCGGTGGCCGCCGGCCTCGGACGAGGCGCTCGCCACCGGGGCGGGCGGGTTGGCGTCCGGCGGCGGAAGCGGGCGGAGCCGGAGGTCGTCCACCCACACCGTTCCCTTCCCTCCGCTCCCCGCGGTCACCACGATCTCCAGGGCGGCCACGTGGTGGATCTCCCCCCCTCCGGCCGGCCCCCAGGCGAACCGGATCTGGCGCTTCCGGGTCTTCAAGGTGGTCCATTCCGCGGGGAAGGTGAAGTCCCGCCGAACGAACCACCACACGTTCTCTCCGGTGTCGTCGATCAGCTTGAACTCCAGGTTCTCGGGGGGGGCGTCGCCCCGGATCCGGAAGGTGAAGGCGTAGTTGGCGGGGAGGTCCAGGTCCACCTTTCGCCGCGCCACCGCGTAGCCGCCGCCACCCAGGAACTGGAAGTCCAGCCGCATGGCCCGGCCGTCGTAGCCCGCGTCGGAACCGATGTCGAGCTTCACCCCGTCGGCGGGATGGGCGGACCAGGCGCTCACGTCGTCGAAGGCGTCCACCCGCACCGGGGGCGCGGTGTCCGCCGCGTCGAGGCCTCGGACCGGGAGCAGGGCGGTCAGGAGCAGCACGGCGGCGCCCGCCGCCGCCCCCAGTCCCCCCCGGGCCGAACCGAACCGGAAGCTCATGCGCATCACTCCTTCAAGCTCCCCGCCATGACCCCGCGGACGTAGGCCCGCTGGAAGACCAGGAACACGCCGAGGGCGGGAAGGACGGTGAGCACCGAGCCGGCCATCATGAGCTCGGTGTCCTGGACGTGCTCCCCCACCAGGTTGGCCAGGGCCACGGGAAGGGTGTAGTTCTGGCTGTCGCTCAGGATGATGAGCGGCCACATGAAGTCGTTCCACGCGCTCAGGAAGGTGAAGGCGGCCAGGGTGATGAGGATCGGCGAGATCACCGGGACCGCGATGGTCCAGAAGACGCGGGCCTCGCTGGCCCCGTCCACCCGCGCCGCGTCCAGGAGCTCGTCGGGAATGCTCAGGGCGTACTGGCGGATGAGGAAGATCCCGAACACGCTGGCGAAGTACGGGATCATGACCCCGACGTAGGTGTTCACGAAGCCCATCTGCCGGAGGAGCAGGAAGAGGGGCAGCATGGCCACCTGGGCCGGGACCACCAGGGCCAGGGCCAGGCTCTTGAACAGGGGGTCCCGCCCCCGGAAACGGAGCTTGGCGAAGGCGTAGCCGGCCAGGGCGTTCACCAGCACCGAGACCAGGGTGGCGGTGACGGTGATGATGGTGCTGTTCAGGAACACCCGGGCCAGGTTCAGCCGGGTGAAGAGATCGCGGTAGTGCTCCAGGGTCGGCCGGCTGGGGAGGAAGCGTACCGGGATGGAGTTGGCCTCGCCGGTGGGCATGAAGGATGCCGAGACCATCCAGACCAGGGGGGCGAGGGTGACGGCGGCCCCCACGATCAGGGCCGCGTGCAGGAGCGCCGAGCGCGCCGGGCGGGAAAGGGTCACCTCTCTCCCCCCCTCGGTGGAATCGCATCTGGATCAGGGTTCCGATCAGGGTGATCAGGAGCAGCACCACCGCGATGGTCGACGCGTAGCCCATCCGCCACCAGCGGAAGCCCTGCTCGTACATGAGGAGCACGATGCTGGTGGTGCTCCGGAGCGGCCCTCCCTGGGTCATGACGTAGGGTTCGGCGAAGAGCTGGAAGTAGCCGATCATGGTGGTCACCCCCACGAACAGGAAGGTGGGGGCGAGGCCGGGAAGGGTGATGTGGCGGAACCGGCGCCAGGAGCCGGCCCCGTCGATCGAGGCCGCCTCGTAGAGGGACTCGGAAATGGTCTGGAGGCCGGCGAAGAAGATCAGCATGTTGTAGCCGAAGTTCTTCCAGATCGCGAGCAGGATGATCGCGGGCATGGCCCAGTGGGGATCCCCCAGCCAGTCGATGGGATGGAACCCGAATGCCTCCAGGCCCTGGTTCAGGAGCCCGTAGCGGGGGTTGTACATGTAGCGCCAGACGATGGCCACCGCCACCAGGGTGGTGACCACGGGGGCGAAGTAGATGGTGCGGAAGAGGCTCCGGAAGCGCACCAGGCGGTCGTTCAACAGGAGCGCGGCGACGAGCGAAACCAGGACCGAGAGCGGCCCCCCGACCAGGACGAAGTACAGCGTATTCCGGAGCGCCCCCCAGAAGTCGGGGTCCTGGAGCACGTGGACGTAGTTCAGGAGCCCCACGAACCGGGCGGTGGAGGGGTTTCCGATGGAGTAGATGTCGAAGTCGGTGAGGCTCAGGAGCAACCCCGCCGCCACCGGGATCACGAAGAAGACGGCGATCAGCCCCAGGGCGGGGGCGAGAAAGAGGACGGCGGAGCGGGCCTGGCGGCGGGCGAGGACGGTGCTCATCGGCCGGCCTCCGCGGACTCGTAGGCGTGGAGCCGCCCGTGCTCCAGGAGCCAGCGGCGCTTCTCGAGGATCCGGTTCACCTCCCGGTCGAGCTTGACCAGGGCCGAGTCCGGCTCCACCGCGCCCCGCACCGCGGCTTCCGCCTGTTCCAGGAGGCGGGTGGCGATGAGCTCCCACTCGGGGACCTTGGGGGTGGGCACGGTGCGCTCGAGCTGGACCCGGAACGCGGCGAGGTTGGGATCGGCGCTGAGGCTCGTGTCTTCCCACGCCTCCTTTCGCGCCGGAAGATCGCCGGTGAGGCCGTAGAAGCGCACCTGCACCTCGGGCCGGGAGAGGAACTCCAGCAGCCGCCAGGCCGCGTCGGGATGCTCGGTGCCCCGGAACACCACCAGGCTCGACCCCCCGGCCAGGCTCACCCCCGACCCCGGACCCTCGGGTCCGGGAAAGGGAGAGGTGCCCCATTCATCCTTCAGCTCGGGGGGCAGGCGCCGCGCGAACTCCCCCAGGTTCCAAGGGCCGGTCACCACCATCGAGAAGTACCCGCGGGCGAACTCCTGGTACATGTTGGCGATCTCGTTCCCGGTGACCGGCGGGGCCAGCTCCTCCCGGAAGAGATCCAGGTAGAAGTGGAAGGCGCGCTTGAAGGCGGGCCGGGAGAAGGCGCCCCGGGTGTCGTCGTCCACGAGGAGCGGCGAGCCGGCCTGAAGCCCCAGGATGACCGGGGTGTTCCACTCGTTGGTGGGAAGGAAGATGGCGTAGCGATCGGAGCCCACCTCGCGTTTCACCGCCTCGAGGGCCTCGCGCCAGCCGTCCCAGGTCCCGGGGATCGAGTCGTAGCCGGCCCGGGCGAACAGGTCCTTCCGGTAGAAGAGGAGGCGCGTATCCACGTACCACGGCACCCCGTAGGTCGTCGCCCCCACCACGTTGGTGTCCCAGATACCGTGGAAGTAGGAGGAGGAATCCATCGCCGCCGAGGCGGCCAGGCGCGAGTCGAGGGGGAGGAGCGCGCGAAGCGCGGAGAACTCGGCGATCCAGGTGTTTCCGAGCTGGGCCACGTCGGGGGTGGAGCGCCCCACGATCGAGGTCAGGAGTTTCTCGTGGGCCGCCGACCAGGGGATCTGCTGGACGTCCACCCGGATCCCGGGGTTCTCGCGCTCGAAGTCGCGGACGAGGCTCTCCACCACCTCCCCCTCGCGGCCCATGGCCCAGAAGCGCAGGGTGGTTTGCTCGCCTCCCCGCCCCGCGCACCCGGTGAGGAGCGCGGCCAGGACCAGGAGCATGAGCTTCCGGTCGAAGCGCCGGACGCTCGACCCGCCGTGGGTCATCGAGCCGCCTCGACCGAGTCCAGCCAACCGCCGGTGAACCCCGCCCGCATGAGCCCCCGGATCACGTAGGGATTCCGCCGCATGACCCTCCACACCAGCCCGGTCCGGTAGTTCTCGGCCATGGCCAGGATCGGGCCCTGGTCGATCCCCAGCTGGTCGGTGTCGAACCACCCCAGGCCGGGAACCACGGTCCCCATCTGCACGTCGACCTCGGACTTCAACGTCGGGTTGAGGGCGTCCACGAACCCGTAGGTGTTGAAGACCCGGTCGCCGTAGGCGGCCTTGACCGCCATCAGCGTGGGGATCACCAGGTCGGGGGCGTAGACGATGGAACCCCCGGCGGCGGTGGGGGCCACCGTCCCGTCGTCCCGGACCCCCAGGAACGACGCTCCCCGCCCCCAGTAGGTATGGAACTCCCGAGCCCGGCCGTCCACGGTCACCGTGCCGTCCAGGGGACCGTCGCAGGCGGTGAGCCCCCAGAGGTCGGGCCCGTAGCCCGCCCACCCTCCGGGATTCTCGACCGCGTAGGCGCGCTGGGCCAGGGTGGCGCGTCGGGCGTTCTCGAAGTAGTCGATCCCCTTCTCCCGCATGGCGGCGTCGGCGATGCCCCGGAAATCGAACCACACGTGGGTGTAGTGATAGCCGAAGAGGGGGCCGAAGCCGATGTAGCTCTGATCGTGGAACGTGCCCCATCGGTAGGTCGAGGTCCACTCCTCCCAGGCCGCGGGGTCCACGGGATGGGTCGGCGAGCCGAGGGCCAGGAGATAGACCAGCATGGCCTCGTTCATCCCCCGCCAGTCATAGGGAAGAAACCCCTTGTCGGGGTCCCAGCCGTGGCCGATGGCCGGGGGCCGGACCTGGGCCCATTGCCAGTCCGCCCGGGCGTAGAGGGTATCGGCCAGGGCCCGGATCTCCGGCTCGCCCCCACCGGGCCGGTCGAAGTAGCTCTCGCAGAAGAGCGCCCCGGCCAGGAGCAGCGCGGTATCCACGGTGGAGAGTTCGACGTCCTTGAACCGGGTTCCGGTCTCCGGCTCCAGGAAGTGGTAAAAGAAGCCCCGGTAGCCGATGGTGCCCGAGGCGGCGGTTCCCTGGGGGGCGTCCCGGAGGAAGCGCAGGGTGGTGAGCACCCGCTCCACCGCCCGTTCCCGGCTCACGTAGCCGCGCTCCACCCCGATGGGGTAGGCGGTGAGCGCGAAGCCGGTGGCGCTGATGCTCTGGAAGGAACGGGTCGGCCGGCGATCGGGGGTGAGCCCGGTCCGGGGATCGCTCAGGTCCCAGAACCAGCGGAAGGTGCGGGCCTCCAGGGTGTCGAGGAAAGCGGTTTCATCGCCGGAATTCGTTGGCGGGGCGCCGGCGACCGCGACCGCGGAATCCGCGGCCACGGGCGGGGTATCACGAGCCGGGGAGGAGCAGGCCCCGGCCAGGACGACGCACACCGCCGCGGCCAGGAAGATCGAGGCCGTTCGCGTTCGAACCGGAGCGCGAAAAAGATGGCCGGATCGGTCGACTTGCATGAAGGCACCGCCCTTCGTGAAGCGCCGGAACTGGATCGCGAATCGGGGCTCATCTTAGGCCATGGGGCCGGAGCCCGAAAGTGCGATCGCATGGCCCCACCCCCGAAGAACCGGCCCAGGAAACTGTTTCGGGCCGCCGGAGGGCTGGGTATGATGGGGACCGGACGGGGCCGGCTCGGCCGGGGATCGCGGTACCCTCGGCGCGCACCACGGCTCGGCCGGGCCGGAGGGGAAGACAACCTAAGGAGTCGAATCGTTGGCGGGTCCGCGGATACGGATCTTCTCGCTCCACGGCCGGGTGATCATCTACGTGCTGGTGGTGATCGCGCTCATCCTCGCCCGCGGGGGCGTGCACTGGGGGAACCTGGCCGAACGCCTGAACCCCCGCGAAAGCGCGATGAAAACGCTTTCCGTCGCCGGTCTCGATCTCGCTCCCCGGCTCATCCCCCGTCTCCTCGCCCACTACCGCCGGGACTACCCCGATCTGGGAATCGAAATGACCGGGGGCGGGACCGCCCGGGCCCTGGAGGACCTGGCCAACCGGCGGGCCGACGTCGCGTTTCTGAGCCGGCCCCCCGCTCCCGACGAGCAGGGGCTCTTCAAAACCGCGCGCGGCGACACCGCCCTGTGGTTTCCGGTGGCTCTGGGAGCGGTGGTGGTGCTCGAGAACCCCGCCGCGCCGGTGGAGAGCCTGGATGTGTCGACCCTGCGCGCGCTGGCCGACGGGGCCTTTCCCCCCTCCTTCGACCGGCTCTACGTTCCCGACCCCAACACCGGTCTCTGGACCGCGTTTCGGGGGCGGGTGGGCCTGGCCGCCGGGGATTCGATCCGGCAGACCCCCGGGGTGGTGTTCCTGGCCGACGAGGCCCAGGTGCTCCGGGCGGTGGCCGCCGAGCCCCGGGCCCTGGGGCTCGGAAGCTCCCTCTCCCTCCCCGGGAACCTCGATTCCCTGGGAGTGGCGCCGGTGGCGGTCGGGACCGACACCACCCGGGCCGCCCTTCCCACCTACGAGGCGATCGGGTACGGCGAGTACCCCCTCTTCCATTACCTCTACGCCTCCTGTCCCGCCTCCGGTAGCATCAGCGGCAACATGTTCCTGAGCTACCTGGTGAGCGCCCGGGGCCAGCGGCAGGTGGAGCGCGACGGCGCGCTCCCCGCCCGGCGCCCCCTCCGTGAAGTCATCCTCACCACCGGCCCGGTCGGAAAGTCGGGCTAGGAGAAGGCATGATCGCTCCCGCGCGGAACCCGGTTCGGCCCCGTCGGCGGAAAGCGGCGGGCGCGTGGCCCTGGGTGATGCTGGCCCTGGTGCTCGCTCCCCTGCCGGCCCTCGCCCAGCCCCGCTACACCTTCGACGTGGACCCGATCCGGCTGGGGATGAAGGCCCTGGAGAGCCGCGACCTGGACCAGGCGGCGGCCAGGTTCGACGAGGCCCTGGCCGCCGGCTACCAGGCGGACAAGGCCCACTACGGCCTGGCCGAAGTCGCGGTCCACCGGGGACTCTACGCCCGGGCGGACTCCCTCTTCCGGGCGGCGATCCACGACCGGGTGTCGGCGGGGAGCGCGGCCTATCCCGAAGCCCGCGCCGGGTTGGGGCTCCTCCTCTTGCGGATGGGACGGAACGCCGAGGCCTCGGAGGAGATCGACCGGGCCCTGGCCGAGAAGCACGACCTCTGGGAAGCGGTCTACGGAAAGGCCCGGCTGGCCATGGCCGACAAGGATTGGAGCCGGGCCAGGGACCTTCTCGCCCGGGGCGCCAAGCTGCACGGCCGGGACGAGGGCGAAGATCTCTACCACTACGGGATGGCGCTCCTGGACCTCGGGACCGGCGACCTCACCGGGGCGGAGAAGGAGGCCCTGATCGCCCAGAGCCTGGACCCCGCCGAGCCGCTCTACGCGGAGGCGCTGGCCCGGGTGTACCAGGAGCGGAAGATCCCCAGCCTCGCGGTCGACGCCTACGAGAAGGCCCTGGCCGCGCCGGGGGCGGAGCCCACCGCCCCGCTCCTCACCAGCCTCGGAAAGCTCTACGAGGATCTCGAGCGATACAACGACGCCCGCGACACGTACATGAAGGCGCTCGGGGTCGATTCCACCTACACCCCCGCGCTCGGGGACCTGGCCGATCTCTACCGGCGGGCGGGGCAGAACGGGAAGGCGGCGGCGGCCTACCTCGCCTACGTGAAGCGGGTGCCCGGCGACGTGGACGCCCAGATCGGCCTGGCCGACGCCCTCCTGGCGGTGGGGAGCTACGACCAGGCCCTGGAGGCCGCGCGGGCGGCGATGGCCCTGGACAGCACCCGGACCGAGGTCCGGCTCACCCTGGCCCGGGCCGGCCTCCGTGGTTCCGACGCGGCGGGAAAGGCCCAGGCCGCGGGATCTTCGCCTCGCTCCCGGACAGCGTGCTCGACGATCCCCAGGATCTTCTCGCCCTGGCCGACTACCTCGCCGGCCAGAAGGACTACGACGCGGCGCGCAAGCGGCTCGACCGGGCGATGCGGCTCGACCCCGCCTCGGCCGAGGTGCGCTATCGCGCGGGGCTCCTCGAGCTCGCCGCCGGCCGCCCCGACTCCGCCGCGATCCACCTGGAGCGCGCGGCGGCCCTGGATTCGACCTCGGCGCTCTACCGGCTGAACCTCGGGGTGGCCTATCTTCAGGCGGGGAAGTACCGCGAGGCCGTCGCCCCCTTCCGCGCGGCCCTGGCCCTCGACGACAGCCTCACCATCGGGCGGGTGCTCCTCGGACAGGCCCTGGTGATGAGCGACTCCACCGGCGCGGCGGAAAAGGAGTACAAGCTGGCCCTCGCGTCCGAACCGCACAATGCGCGCGCGCTCCGAGGCCTGGGTTACTGCTACATTCGGCGGAGCGACTTCAAGAACGCGGCGCGGACCTACAAGGCCGCCGCCGAGGCCGAACCCGGTAACGCCGACGCCTGGGCCGGGCTCGGAAACGCCTATCTCGGCCTACAGAACTGGGACGGAGCCGAATCGGCGTTCGAGAAGGCACGGGCCATCGACCCAAGGAACCCCACCCTGGTCAAGGGCTGGGAGCTTTTGCAGAAGGCCAGGAGCGGGGGCGGCTGATCCCCCACCCCGGCGGGTGAACATCCAGGAGGACCGACGTGAAGAGCTACATCCTCATCCCCATCATCATCATCTCCCTGGTGGTGTCGTGGTACATCTGGGACCATCTCCCCGACTACCTGAGGCGCGGCGGCCCGCTCCTCATCCTCGGCCTTACCTTCCTCTTCCTCGGGCTCACCTTCGCCCTGGAGCGGACCCTGGTGCTCTGGAGGGCCGGCGGGCGGGGAAGCGTGAACGGGTTCCTCCGGAACGTGAAGGCGGCTCTGGACGGCGGCAACGTGGCCGACGCCATCGAGGCCTGCAAGAAGCAGGGCGGGAGCCTGGCCAACGTGATCGGGGCGGGGCTGGAGCGCTATCAGAACCTCCGCCAGAAGGGCATCGAGAAGAAGGAGCTCCTGGAGGAGACGCGGAAGAGCATCGCGGTGGCCAGCGCCCTGGAGAGCCCGCTCCTGGAGCGGAACCTGAGCGCGCTCTCCACCATCGCCTCCATCGCCACCATGCTGGGGCTTCTGGGAACCACGATCGGGATGATCCGGGCGTTTCACGCCATGGCCCGGGCCGGAGCCCCCGACGCCACCCAGCTCGCGGTGGGGATCTCCGAGGCCCTGGTGAACACCGCCCTCGGCCTCACCACCGCCATCATCGCCATCGTGCTCTACAACTACTTCACCACCCGGGTGGACAACTTCACCAATTCCATGGAGGAGTCGAGCTACACCGTGCTCCAGCTCCTGGAGCAGCAGGAGGCCTAGAGGATGGCCAAGCACCGGCTGGGCGTGCGGATCGACATGACCCCGATGGTCGACGTCGCCTTCCTGCTCCTCATCTTCTTCATGTCCACCACCCAGTTCAAGCCGCCGGAGCCGGTGGCGGTGACCCTTCCCGCCTCCCGCTCCGAGGTCCACATCCCCGACACCGACACCATCATCCTCACCGTGGGGCCGGAGGGACGGACCTTCATCTCGGGGGCGGCGGGGCTCGACGTCCGGGAGGTGGCGAAGGACGACCTGGTGGACGCCATCGTGAACTGGCGGGCCAGGAACCCCAACGCGGTGGTGGTGGTGAAGGGCGACAAGAACGCGGACTTCGGCACGGTGGCGGATCTCATGGACGCCCTCGTCCAGGCCAAGACCCTGCGATTCAACCTGATGACCGATCTCAAACGTAAGACTTCCGAGTAGACCGGAGGAGCCACGATGGCCGGAACGGAACAGGCGGCCCCGGACAGCCGCAGGATCCCCGCCGAAGGCATCTTCGGCGCCCGCAAGCGGCGCCGGACCGGGATCCGGATCGACATGACCCCCATGGTGGACATCGCGTTCCTGCTCCTCATCTTCTTCATGGTGACCACGGTGTTCCGGCGGCCCCTGGCCATGGAGATCAACATGCCCGAGCCCGGGGCCAAGGTCGAGGTGCCGGAAAAGAACGTGATGACGTTGCTGGTGGACCAGGACGACTCGGTGCTCATGAGGCTCGGGACCGCCGCCTTCACCCCGGTGGCCTGGGACAGCCTGGAGTCGGTGTTCGAGGCGGATCTCATGGCCAACCCCGATCTCATCGTCCTGGCCAAGATCCACCGTCTGGCCCGCTACGACGACATGGTGAACATGATGGACATCATGGAAGACGCCAAGCTCGACCGGTTCAGCGTGGTCCCCATGGACGACGCCGATTTGAAGACCCTGGAGAAGGCGAAATCCGGAGGGGGGAAATGAGCGCGCAACCGAACGCCCACACACCCTGGGCCTTCACCCTGACCGGAGCCCCGAGCCTCCCTTTGACCGGGGAGCGCCACCCGCTCCAGCGCGAGTTCGTGAAGTGGCTCCTCTGGGCCAACGCGATCGCCCTGGCGGTGGGGCTGATCGCCTTCGGCGCCTGGTTCCTGGCCGGTCGCGGAAAACCGGAAGCGCCGGTGACCCGCCAGGTCCACATGGTCCGCTACACCGAGCTGGGGGTCCCGCCCTCCATCTCCAAGCCCAGCGTGCCCCAGCTCGCCATCGCCCAGGCGGTGGCCCCGCCCTCGATCGGCGTCCCCGAACCGGTTCCCGAGGTCAAGGCCAAGGCCCCCACCATCGCCACCCAGACCGAGATGTCGGAATCCGTGGCCCCGGTGTCCATGGAGGACCTGGGCGCGGGCACCGGCGATTCGCTGGTGGTGTCCGGCCCGGGCAACGGAGAGGGCGACGCCACCCCCGCCCCCGGCGACTTCGTGGCGGTGGACGAGCAGCCGGTGCGACTCCGGATGGACCAGCCGGTCTACCCCGAGGTGGCCCGGGAGGCCGGGGTCGAGGGCGCGGTGCTCCTGTGGGTCCTGGTGGGAAAGGACGGAAAGGTCACCGACGTCCGGGTCATCGACGGGCCGATCCCGCTCCAGGACGCGGCCATCCGGGCGGCCAAGACCGCGGTGTTCAAGCCGGCGCTCATCCAGCACAAGCCGGTGGAACTCTGGGTCCAGATCCCGGTCACCTTCCGGCTGCACTGAGTCGGGGCGGCGAGCGGTCTCCGCCCCCTCCCCCCCCCACCTCATCGGGTAGGGTCTCCCCTGTATTTTTGCCCGGGGTCCGCCCCGGGAATTCCCTAAACTCTCCTGCATCCTCCCCGGCCCTTCGAGGCGTCTCCCCCCCGAAGGCCGGAACGGCCCGACACCTTCCGGAGGGTGCATGAAGGACTACGAAGCGGAACGGCGGTGGGAGCGGATCCTCCGTCTCCTGGAGCCGATTCACGAACAGGCGCTATCGACCGCGCGGAACCTGAGCCGTCACAACGGCGAGGGGGACGACCTCTACCAGGAAGCGGTCCTGCGGGCCTGGCGAAAGCTCCACACCCTCCGCGAGGAGGGCCGCTTCCGGTCCTGGTTCTTCGCCGTTCTCCTCTCCGTCCACCGTTCCCGGTGCCGGAGGGCGTTCTGGAAGCGGTTGATCCCGCTCGCCGACGCCCCTCCGAAGGACCGGGATCCGGCGGGCGAGGACGGCCGGCTCCACGCGGAGGAATTCGACTCCGCCCGGCGGGCGGCGCGCGCTCTGGCGCGACTCTCCGCCGGGCAACGGGAGGCGCTGGTGTTGTACGAACTCGAGGGATTCTCGATGGAAGAGATCGCGGCCTTGCAGAAGGCCTCGGTCGCGGCGGTCAAGTCGCGGGTCCTTCGGGCCCGGGAACGGCTCCGGCGCCACTACCGGACCCTGGGGTTCACGAGCGCGGCGGCCCCCTCGGGCCGGGGCCCGAGGCGGGGGGGACGGGAATCCCACCGGATCGCCCTCTCCCCCGCCGAGGCCCTGGCCCCGGTCTACTCCTCCGTCAACGAAGGTCCATCTCGAACAGGAGGGAGTCATGAGTAACGTTCCCGATCCCGGCCGCGAATCGAAGACCGGATCCCCGGACGCGCGGATCGACCGGGATCTCGAGGCCCTGCGGGCGACGTCCCGCCGGGACATGACGTCCCTCGATCACATCGTCGAGGGCCTCCCGGATTCGCGTCCGGGGCGGCCGAGGGAGGAGATTCCGATGGCGTTTCTTGGATGGTTCAAAGGCCGGCCGCGAGTGGCCGTTCCCGCCGCGGTGGCCCTGATCGCCGCCGCGCTCCTGGTGATTCCGGTTTCCTACCAGCACACGGTGGGACAGAAGGTGACCCTGGAACTGGCCGGGGCGGGGGTCACCCGAAGCACCCTGGACGGGATCGTGCACCAGTTCAAGGGGGCGCTCGACGCCGGCGCGGTGCGGGTGGAGGCTCGAAACGGCGACGACGCCATGACCTACAGCCTCAGCACCACCGTGCCCGCGAAGGACGGAGCCCCGGCCAAGGCGATCACCCGCGCCTTCGTGCACACCCTCACCGACAAGGGGTACACCGCCCGCGCTTCGGTCGACCCCATCCGCGAGAAGACCTCGGGGAACGTCTACGCCATGATGCTGGACAACGTGATCCAGGTGAGCGTGGACGGAAAGAGCGCGTCGGAGATCGAAGCGGAGATCGCCCAGGAACTGGCGGCGGCGGGGATCCCCAACGCCCAGGTCTCGGTCACCATGGACGAACCCGGGAAGATGGAGATCCAGGTCAAGGCGGAGAGCGACGGCTCCACCCCGATCCCCGACCAACCGGTCGAGGTCCAGCTCACCTCGGACGGGAAGCCCCTGGGCGGGGACCTCCACCGGGCCGAGATCCGCATGCGGAGAACCCAGGACGACGCCGGCGAGCACCTGATCCTCGACGTCACCGACGCGGGAAAGAGCGGGACGGTGACCATCGACGATCCGGGATCGCTGGGCGACTCCGAGCTGGCCGCCCGGATCCAGGAGGCCCTGGCCGCCCAGGGGATGGACGGTCTCTCGGTGAGCGTCCAGGACGGGCAGGTCGAGGTGCTCTCGGCCGGCGCCCCCGCCGGCGCCGCCCCCACCGCCACCGAACCCACCTCCTGGGGCAAGCTCAAGAAGCAGTACACCAAGGACAACTGATCCGGCTCAGGCCGGTGGTGTTTCGCGGGGCGGTCCGGAGACGGGCCGCCCCGTTCGTGTGGGGTCGGAGGCCGGGGGCCGCTACACCGACTGATCCCCTTCCGGCCGGGGCGCGTTGCAATCTGCAATGCGCCCCGGCCCCCTCAAGTTCCCCCCCTCCCCTCCGACACTGAAGTTGGACGCACATCTGCGAAGCATCCTGGGATCTCTGGGGGACCGCTCATGATCGCCTTGTTCGGGTTGTTGGTCGTCGTCGTCTCGGTGCTCGGCGGCTTTTCCATTGCCGGGGGGAAGATCCCCGCCCTCTTTCACATCTCCGAGTTCATGGTGGTGGGCGGGACCGCGGTGGGGACCGTCCTCATCTCGACCCCCAACCCCACCCTGCGCGCCCTGCTCCGCGACCTCCCCGGACTCATCCGCCCCGCTCCGTTCAACCGGCGCCTCTACCTCGACGCCCTGAAGCTCCTCTTCGAGCTCTTCCAGACCGCCCAGCGAGACGGCCTGGTGGCCATCGAGTCCCACATCGAGAAACCCCGGGAAAGCGCCCTCTTCCAGCGCTATGCCGATGTTCTGGCCCACTTTGCCGCGGTGGAGTTCCTCTGCGACTCCCTGCGGCTCGTGCTCATGGGAAGCGTCTCCCCCCACGACCTGGACATGATGATGGAGACCGACATCGAGGTGCGCGAGGAGGAGGAAGGCATGGGGGTGAAGGTTCTGCAGCGGGTAAGCGACGCCCTTCCCGGGATCGGCATCGTGGCCGCGGTGCTGGGGATCGTGGTCACCATGGGGGCCATCAACGGACCCATCGAGCGGGTCGGGGAGCACGTGGCCGCCGCCCTCACCGGGACCTTCCTGGGCGTGCTCCTGGCCTACGGCTTCGCCGGACCCCTGGCCAATGCCCTGGAGAACCGCAAGGCGGCCGAGGTCCGCTTCTACTACTTCATCAAGGCCGCGGTCACCGCGGTGGCCAAGGGAGCTTCCCCCATGATCTCGGTGGAGTTCGCCCGGCGCTCGATCGTGGCGGAGGTGAGGCCCGACTTCGCGGAGATGGAGGCGGCGATGCAGGAGCTCAAGCGCCGGCCGGCCGCTTCCTCCGAGACCCTGGCCCAGGCCGCGTGACCGCCGGGGAGGGGTAGATGAAGAAGAAGCGTGACGAGCCGGTCCAGATCATCATCCGCAAGCGGCGGCGGGCGGAGGCCCACCACGGCGGAGCCTGGAAGGTCGCCCTGGCCGATTTCATGACCGCCATGTTCTGTCTCTTCCTCGTCCTGTGGCTGGTCAACCAGAGCACCGACATCAAGTCGGCCATCGCCGGCTACTTCCAGGACCCGCTGGGCCGGGCCGACGAGTTCGGAAGCTCCATTCTCCCCGGGGACGGCGCCCAGTCCCAGACCGTGCGGAAGGCCATGAACAACCTGGACGTGTTGGAGCTCCGGCGCGACCGGTTGAAAAGCATGGCGAAGAACATCGAGAAGAAGCTCCGGGAGACCCCGGACCTCGCCAAGCTGGGCGATCACATCGAGGTCACCCTCACCGATGAGGGCCTGCGGATCGAGCTGATAGAGGACGAGAGCGGCTTCCTCTTCCAGAAGGGCGCAGCTACTCCCAGCCAGGCCGGCCAGGCCGTCCTGGCCCTGCTCGGCCGTGAGCTTTCCGCCCTCGATCTTCCGGTCCGGGTCGAGGGGCACACCGACGCCTACGCCTATCCGAGCACCAACGGGTACACGAACTGGGAGCTGAGCGCCGACCGGGCCAACGTGGCCCGCCGGATCCTCACCGAGCACGGCCTGCATCCGAAGCAGATCGTCCAGGTCCGCGCTTTCGCGGATCGGGAGCCCAAGCTCCCCGACGACCCGTTCTCCCCCCGGAATCGCCGCGTCACCATCATGATGCTCCTGAACGACCAGGATCCCGACGCCGCGGCCGCGGACTCGGTGGACACCGGAGCCGCGGACGGCGAGCTCCACGGCGCCGCCGGGGACTCGGCGGGCGCGCCGGGCGCGGGGGCCGGCCTGCACGGGGCGGCGGTGGATTCGACAACGTCGCCGGGGCCGGAGGGCTCTCTCCAGGGCGCGGTCGTGGATCCCGCCGGCGCGGGTGCGAAGGAAGCGTCTAGCCGGTGATCGACAGGATCTCCTGGATCATCTGATCGGCCACCCCCACCAGGCGCGCCGCAGCCTGGTAGGCCTCCTGCTGGCCGATGAGGTTCACCATCTCCTCGTCCACCGACACCCCCTCCACCGAAGCCCGGCGGGAATCGGCCTCCGCGGTGAGGGACCGGCAGGCCGCCTCGTCAATCTGGGCGTCGCGGACCGACCGCCCCACGTTGGCCGCAAAGGCGGAGTAGAAGTCGCTGAAGGTGGCTCCGCCCAAGCCGTCGATGGAGCCGCCGGCCAGGGAACCGATGGCCCGCAAGGGATCCCCCTCCTCGAGCACGGCGTCGGTGGAGGCGGTAACGTCGGCGGAGAGATTGATGGTGGCGGCGGTGACGCCGTTCGGGTCGAAGAAGTCCACCCCGGTCCGACCGTCGGCGGTGGTCCCGGACTCGTGGAGCGCATTCACCCGGGTCACCACCTCTCGGGCCAGGGAATCGAGCTTGTCGAGGTAGCCGGGAAGCGTCGTGGCGGTGAGCTCGGTCAGGGCCTTGATGCTCCCCGATTCCGGGCTGAGCAACGCGCCCCCCGACTTGGGTCCGATGCCGGTCCCCCCCGCGCCGAGGCTCTTGACCTCCAGGGCCTGCACGTTTCCCCCGGTCACCAGCGTCACGCCGCCGGTGTTCACGGTGATGGATCCGTCCCCGGCCTGGGTGACCTGGACCGGCAGCATCCCGGCCAGGCGGTCCACCAGCTGATCCCGCTGATCGAGAAGGTCGGCCGAGGCGCCGGCGCTCCCCCCCGCGGCCTGGATGCGCTGGTTCATGTCGGCGATCCGCTGCGCGGTCGCGTTCACGTCGGCGATCTCCGAGCTCAGACTGGCCTTGGCCTGGTTCTGGGCGTCGGTGATCGACAGGGCGAGGCGCCGGATGCGCTGGGCAAGCCGGTCTCCGGACGCGCGGACCTCTTCCCGGCTTACCGGGTTCGCCGGATCGCCGGCCAGGGTCCCGAAGGCGTTGAAGAAGGAATCGAGGGCCGCGGAGACGCCGCCGTCCGACGGTTCGTTCATCGCCCCCTCCACCTGGGTCAGGAAGTAGTTGTTGGACTGCGCCGTCCCCAGGAACCCCACCTCCCGCCGATAGGAGGCGTCCAGGAAGGGATCGCGGGTCCGGGTCATCTCGGCGGCGCGGACTCCGGAGCCGAATCCCCCGAACCCGGCCGCCTCCAGCACCAGGCGACGCCGGGTGTATCCGGGGGTCTGGGCGTTGGCGATGTTGCCGGCGGTGAGGCTCATCGCCCGTTGCTGGACGAAGAGCGCGGAACGGGCGATGTTGAGCACGCTGGAAAACGACATGTCACACCACCTTGTCCACCACCAGGGCCCCGCGTTCGTTCCCGCGAGGCGTCCCGGAAGTGGGTCCATAGAGGGGGGTTTCGCGCTCGAGCCAGGTGAGGAGCGCGTGGAACTGGGCCTCGCCGGCATCCTGGGCCCGACGGAGCACCGCCCGGTTGATGGCCAGCTCGCGCTCGGCCCGGCCCGCCGCGTCGCGGAGATGTTTCCGGGCCCGCACCGCCGCCTCGGGGAGCGGCCGGCCGAGCCGCTGCTCGAGGTCGGCGAGTGGAAGGGCCGGGTCCCCGGTCCCGCGGGCCAGGAGTTCCCGCCGTCCGGTCCGGGCCCGGTCGAGCTTCAGAAGGGTTCCGGTGACCCGTTCGCTCCCGGCGAAGACCTGTTCGAGGTCGCCCGAAGCCACCGCTCCCCGCTGCCCGACAAGGGTCTCGATCAGCTCGGCCAGGAGAGCGGCCTCCTGGTCCAGGGACCGAGCCAGCGCCTGCACGTCCAGGGGAGCCTCGGCCGGCGGGGGGGTCGGTTCAAATCGGGGGGCGCGCGCCATCATTTCTCCAGGCCGAGTCGCCGCGAGAGCTGGCGATAGAGCGCCTCTCCGAGGCCCCGGTCCATTTTCTGCGCGGCGTCGGCGGCCAGCCGGTCGTCGAGAAGCGCGGTGAAGGTGTCTTCTCCCGGGGAACTCCCGAGGACGTCGTTCTTCGGCACGGTGTCCCGCATTGCCTGGAAGAGCTGGCGGAGGAACACCCCCTCCATCTCGTGGCAGGCCCAGCGAAGCTCGCGGGCCGGCTTCCCGGCGGCGTCGGGCGGAGGCGGGCTCCCCAGGCCGTTGACGCTCATCGGACCACCACCTCGGCGTCGAGGGCCCCGGCGTCGCGGAGCGCCTCGAAGACCGCGGCGATCTCCGCCGGACGCGCCCCCACCGCGTGGAGGCCGGCGGCCACGTCCTGCACCAGGGCCTCGGGATCCATGTAGACCAGGCCCCGGGTGTCGTATTGCGGCGCTTCCCCCCCGATCTGGAGGGTGATCCCCTGGGTGCTCACCACCGCGATTCCCACCCGGACCTCTCCCCCGGCCACCACCAGCCCGTCCCGGGCGTGGATGACGACCCGGGCCGGAGCCGAGGCCCGGACGGAGAGGGTATCGATGGCGGCGAGCATCTCCCCGGAGTTCTCCGGTTTGAGCTCGAGCTTGATGGAGCCGGGATCCTCGACCGCCGCGGTCCCGTCCCCCAGAGCCTGGTTGATGGTCTCGGCGATTCGCCGCGCCGAGACCCGGTCGGGCCGGCGCAGGTAAAGACGGGCGTCCGCGCCGGCCACCGGAGGCGGGTCGGTCTCCAGGATCCCCCCTTCGGGGATCCGCCCGGAGTTGGTGGGGCGGAGGTAGGGCCCTATGGTGCGATCCGCCGCGGTCACCATCACCGGCCCCTGGGCGGTGGCCTCGGGAGGCCGGCCGGGATCGGTCACCAGCGGCGCCATCCAGAGCACCCCGCCCTCCAGGGAGACCGCGTCCCCCAGGGCGGAGACCTGGACTTCGAACCGTCCCCCGGTCCGGAGATACGGCGAGACCTCGGCGGTGACGAGCACCGCGGCCACGTTCCTGAGCCGGAGGTATTCGGCCGGCACCTCCACGTTGAACCGCCGGAGGAGGTTCACCACCGAATGCACGGTGGCGTTCTGGGAGGAGATCCCTCCGAAGCTCCGGTCCCCGGTTCCGTCCAGGCCGACCACCAGGCCGTAGCCCACCAGCCGGCGGGGAACGTCCCCCTCGTGACGGGTGAGGTCTCCGATCCGCGCCAGGGACTCGGCCCGGGCGCTCCGGGGCGCCGGGATCATGGCGATCAGCAATACCAGCGGGAAAAGTCGTTTCAGAATGGCCATAGTATCGACACGATCTTTCCGATGATGCCCTTCTTGGCGCTCATCTTCTTGCCCTTGTAGCTGATGGAGGCGTCGGCGAGGCGGCTGGAGAGGACCACGTTGTTGGAGGAGAGGTCCTCGGTCCGGACCCTCCCGGTCAGGGTGATCTCCTGGGCCCGCCCGTCGATGGTCACCGTCTTGTGCCCCTCGATCCGGGCCACCCCCCGCGTGTCCACGTCGAGAACCTGGGCGCTCAACACCCCGGAGAGGCCGCCCTTCCGGTCGGCCTGGCCCCCCTCGCGGGAGTCCGCCGACCACTTGGAGCCGAACCCGGTGTTGCCCATGGCCGACTCGCCGTCGGAGGTGGCGCTGAGATTGGCGGAGACGTTGTGCTGGTCGGTCCCGGTCTGGGAGACCTGCTCGTGGGCGCTCGTCTGCTCGTCGATGATCACGGTCACGATGTCCCCTTCGCGGAGACCGAGGCGATCCGACAGCCACGCCGCCCGATCGCCCCGGGCGGGAGGCGCGGGGTTCGAGACGGCGGCGGGCGGATCGTCGGCGGCCCGGGCCGCTCCGGCGGAGAGCGCCACGCCGGCGGGAAGCGCCAGCGCGGCGGCCAGGATCGGCGTGAGCCCGGCGGTCAGGAACCAGGAAACTCGTTTCATCATCGGGATCCTCCCGGGTCGATCTCCGCGACCCCCGCTTCCACCGCGGTCGCAGTCAGGGGGCGCTCGCGCCCCGGGATCCGCACCCGCACCGCCTCACCGCTCCGCGCCCGATTCAGGGCCCGGCCGGTGAGGGACAACCGAACGGTTCCCCGCGACCAGATGAGCTGCACCGCCTCGCCGGGATCGATGAGCGCAGGAGGCTCCACCGCCGGCTCGATCAACATCTCGCCCAGGGCCAGGTTCCGGCGGACCTCCCATCCGGGCGCGGGCCGTTCCCGGGCGCCTCCCCGTGGAGGCCCCCAGAGCACCCGGGTCTCGGGTTGCGCGTCCCCTTCGGCGAGACGCGATCCCGCGGCCAGGGTCCGGGCCGCGGTCCACACCGTGTCGAGGCGTCCCGCCCGCACCGGAACCGCCGCCGGCGCTCCGTCCGGAGACGCCACCACCGCGGCCATCCACCCGTCCCGGCCCTGTCCGGTGATCCGGACCAGCGCGGCGTCGGGAGCCTTCGCGCCGGAGGGGGCGCGACCCCACTTCAGACGCAAGACGGCGGGATCCACGTTCCAGTTCCTGGCGATTCGCGCGGTCACGCCTTCCTCCACCGCCCTGGCCACCGGCGCCGAGGCCTCGGAGGAGGCGGTAGCCGGCGCCGGGCCGGCCGCGGCCGCCCGCACCAGGAACGCGGTGGCCACCGCGGCCAGAACCGCGAACCGGGGACGACGCGGAATGTCGGGTGTCTTCATGGCCGGTTCCTATCGCAGGAGGTCGCCGGTGGTCTGCATCATCTGGTCGGCGCTCTGGATGGCCCGCGCGTTGATCTCGTAGGCGCGCTGGGCCGCGATCATGTCGGTCATCTCCTGGACGATCTCCACGTTGCTGGTCTCCAAGGACCCCTGCTGGATGCGACCGAAGCCCTGCTCGTCCGGCGAGCCGATCATGGGTTCGCCCGAGGCGGGAGTTTCCAGGTATTGGTTCTGGCCGACGGCGAAAAGTCCGCTGGGGTTGATGAACCGCGCCAGCTCGATCCGGCCCAGCTCCACCGCATCGGTGGCCCCCTGCACGGTGGCGCTCACCACTCCCGAGGGGGAAATGCTGACCCCGGTGGCGTCCTGGGGCACCAGGATCCCGGGGAGCACCTCGTTTCCGTCCTCGGTGACCAGGGCGCCGTTCTCGGAGAGGGTGAAGCTTCCGTCCCGGGTGTAGGCGGTCGTGTAGTCCGGACGGCGAACCTGGAAGAAGCCGTCCCCTTCGATGGCCAGGTCGAGCGGCCGGTCGGTGCCCTCCATGGGTCCCTGGGAGTGGATCCGGTCCACCGCGGCCACCCGCACCCCGCGTCCCACCTGGAGCGGCCCCAGGGTGCCCCCGGAAAGGTCGCCGGAGGGGCGGGGTCCCTTCACCAGCTCGTAGAAGACGTCCTGGAAGGAGACCCGGCTTCGCTTGAACCCGGTGGTGTTGACGTTGGCGAGGTTGTTGGCGATGACGTCGATCATCGTCTGCTGGGCCATCATCCCGCTGGCCGAGGTGCGAAGGCTGGCGTTCATGCGTGATCTCCCCGGGGCGCCGGCTAGGCGTCCCCGACTTCGGTGGCCGCGATCCCGAGCACGCGGTCCACCACCTTGAGCGCCTGGGCGTTGGCCGAGAAGGCGCGGTGAATGCCGATCAGGTCCACCATGGAAAGAACGGGGTCGACGTTGGAGTCTTCGAGCCGGCCCTGCCGGAGCTCGGCCTGTCCCGGGAGCGCCGGAGCGGTCTTGCCCGATGGCCGGTAGATCCCTCCGTCCAGGCGGGTGAGGGTCGAGAGATCGGATACCGTCTCGATCCGGAGGCGCGCGGCTTCCTGGCCGTCCACCCGAACCGTCCCGTCGTTTCCGATCTCCACCGAACCGCCGTGGAGGAAGACCGGTCCCCCCTGGCCCAGAACCGGGCGTCCGTCGGCATCGGTGAGGCGCCCTCCGGCGTCGAGGCCGAGCGCTCCCCCGCGGCTCAGACGCTCCCCCCCCGGCGTCTGAACCACGAGAAAGCCATCCCCTTCGAAGGCCAGGTCGAGAGGCCGTCCGGTCTCCCGGAGGGCGCCCTGTTTCCAGTCCGTCCAGCTCACCGCCTCCGGGGCACCGGTGCCGGGAGCGGCCTGGGCGGCCACCCGCACCGCCTTGTATCCCTGGGTGCTGGCCTGGGCCACGTTCTCGGCCGCCGCCTCCTGGCGGCGGAGGTAGTAGGACAGCGTGCGGGCAGTGTCGGCGATTCCGTTCAGCACCGGGTTCCTCCGTGTTCTTCTGCGCGCCGGTCCGAGGCCGCGGCTCCCGCCGCGGCGATCCGGCGGCGCGGTCGATGCCGCGCCGGGCCGGGGGCGCACCACCGGGCCGATACGCAAGGCGCGTGCCGCTTCCATCGACGGGCGAGGAATCCCCAGAAGTCGCTGTGTACCCGCGGGTTATCGGGGTCGTTGTTTCGAGGGCGCCGAGCGATTCGGGGCGGTGTGAACCGAAAGTTCCGGCCGGGCGGAAGGGATTTCCGGATGGGACGGAGGGTGCGGTCGCCTTGGCGCGGCCGGGGTCGCGAGGAGATAGCCCCGGGGGGTTCGGTCAGCCTTGGTGGAGCGCGGCCTTCGGGCCGCTCCGCCCGAGGCGTCGCGATAAGGAATCTATCGCGAACGTGGTGTACCCGGGTACACCCGGGGGAACCTCGCATTCACCCGGGGGAACGTCGGGTCCGCGACCAAGGGAGGCACCATCCCCGGTCGGCCGGACGCTCGACGGATGAACGTGTGTGGGCCAATCCTGTGCATCATCTATCATGGACCATGCGCGCCCGGGGGCGCGCGAGCACAACCAGATCGCTCGTGGTGAAAAGTGGGCGGGCGCTTGTCCCGAACCGGGTAGTTGGCACCCAGGTCAACCTAGGAGCCAGTTTGTCGCGGGCGGCGCCGCAGCAAGGGCCGTGACGGGTCGGCCTGGCAGGCTCAACACCATGTTGGGCCGATGGTCGAGGGTCAGGTCATGAGAATCGCCGTTTCAGGAGCACATCGCACCGGAAAGACGACCTTGGTCGGTGAACTCGCCGGTTCGCTTCCGGCGTTCAGCCGGGTCGATGAGCCGTACTATCTGCTCGAGGATGAGGGGCACCCATTTGCGGAGATGCCCGGCATCGAGGAATTCGAACTGCAACTCGAGCGCTCGGTCCAGTCGATCTTTGAGAGCGAGGGAGACTGCATTTTTGACCGTTGCCCGTTGGACATGCTGGCCTACCTGATCGCACACGGCGAGCCGGAAGGGTTCGACGTCGATCGCTGGTTGCCCGGGCTGCACGATGTCATGCAGCTGCTTGATCTCATCATATTCGTCCCGATCGAAGAGCCGGAACGCGTGGCCGAGTCCGAGTTGGACCACGTGCGTCTGAGGCGGCGCGTACACCAGGAACTTCTGGACATCGTCCTGGATGACCGGTGGGCCTTCGGTGTGCCCGCGATCGAGGTGGCGGGGGGCCCTCACGAGCGCGCTCGCCAGGTATTGGCGTACCTCAGAGGCAATGTCGAGTTGCGATGAAGGGGAAGGCGACGTTGACTTGAGGTGACTAAGGTCGTCGGCGTGCCTGCTCGCGCAGCTTGTCGATATCGTGAGGGTCGGCATTTTCATCCGTCGCGTACGCGACGAGTTCCGCGTAGTCCACGTCCTGATGTCTGGCCACCAACACGGCCTGATCCCAGGACTGGCGATCATTCCAGTGCCAGTAAGCGGCCAGACGATCCATTACGCAGAGCGTCGGGCTGATGACGCGTAGCGGTCCCCATGGCGTATTCATCCTGGGAATGTCGTCGTGCTGCACAACCCGGCTGCCAAACTCGAGGGGGGCAGGCGGGAACTCCAGAAACAGTCCGGTGCCTGGGTGCGTGAAATGGCGCCGATCACTGGCCAGGGTGAACCCAAGGGGCTCCAGTGCGGCGGATAGCCGGTCACGTCGTTCGGCGGTGACGAAATCGAGGTCCTCAGACTTGTATTCATTGTCGGTGTACATGGAGACTGCACCGCCGCCTGACAACGTTGCTTGGATGCCGGCAGCCTCCAAGGCCTGACTGACCAATGCGGCCAACTCCACGGCTGTGGTGCCCGCGTTGATTCCCATGGGTTATTGCGCTTTGCCGCTACGGCGTGGGCGCTGGCGTTGCCGGAAGTACTGCTTTGTCAGGTCGTCAGGGAGACGGTCCAACTCGGTCTCAAGAAACTTGCGCAATTCCTTGACTGTGGCGCTGCGTGGATTCCACGTGAAAACCCGGGTGTTACCGACCATACGGCTGACGAGGATGCCCTCGGCTTCCAGGCGCTGCAGCTGCCGTTGGATGGCCGTGTGGGACACATCGAATGTGGCGGCTATCCGGCGGGCATGTCCCTCACCGTAGTTCTGCAAGAACAACAAGGTTTGTGCTGCAGACCGGCTGCCAAACAGGGCTTCGAGTGCAGGGATCATGGACAGGCTCCAATGGTTACAAGACGTGGCCATATTGCCACAACATGTGGCCGATTGCCAATACCTGGGTCCGCGATCTGATCTCGAGATCGGGTCCCTCGGGAGGGTCGAAACCAAAGCGATTGCGGGCAGGCGCCTCCAGGCAGGCCGCGAGGGAGGATGCGTCGAGGCGGCCCCGCGCGCGAAGCTCCAGCACCCGAGAGCGCGGAACGGCCCGGGGATCGCCTCCCCATGTCGCCCGCCTCCTCGTCGGGCACCCGGGCGCTCCGCCAAAGCGCGGCGTCGACAGAGGTCCGGAGCTACGCCGCCCGGTCGAGGGGTGGTTCCATCCGCTCCAGGAGCCGCTTGTGGGCGCGGGTCCGGATCTGGGAGACCCGGGACTCGGTCACGTGGAGGACCTCCCCGATCTCCTGCAGGGTGAGCCGTTCGTAGTAGGACAAGGTCAGCACCAGGCGATCCCGCTCGGAGAGCGAGGCGAAGGCCTCGGCCAGACCCTCCATGGTCTCGGACCGCTCGAGCACCGCGGTCTGGTCGGGAGCCGATTCGTCGGGGAGCACTTCGGCCAGACCGCCCCCCTCACCGGCTTCGTCGGGGCCGGGATCGAAGGCGACCAGGACCGGGTCCCGAAGATCGGCGGCCTGCCGCTGGTAGGTCTCGACGTCGATGCCCAGGGCGGCGGCCACCTCGGCCGGTTCGGGTTCCCGGCCCAGCATGCGCCGGAGACCGTCGGCGGCCTTCTTGATGCGACGGTTCCGCTCGCGGACCGAGCGGGGCACCCAGTCCCAACCGCGCACCTCGTCGAGGATCGCCCCCCGGATGCGGGGCATGGCGAAGGTGCTGAACGCGAAGCCGCGACCGGGGTCGAAGGCTTCCAGGGCCTGGACCAGACCCACCGTCCCCGCTCCCACCAGATCGTCCAGCTCGAGCGAGGCCGGCGCGTGACGCACGACCTCCCGCGCCGCCCGGTGAACGAGACCCAGGTGGCGCTCCAGGAGCTGGTCCCGGGCGCGAAGGTCCCCGTCCCGGCGGTACCGGGTCCAGAGCTCGTCTCCGGCCCGGTCCCGTGGAGTCGCCCCCGCGGTGGAGACGACCCGCGGCGCCGGTGCCGCTCCCGGCGGCGGTCCGGATCGCTCCGGCTCCGGGATGAAGGTGGATTCGGAAGGACCGGACATCACACTCCCGCCACGCTCAGGGTTTCATGTCGCAGTGGACGCTCGCCCCTCGGCTCGGGGAGGGAGAAGGCGCGAAGGTCCCCCGGGACGCGCTGCCCGTCCGCGGCCCATCGCGTCGCCAGCCCGAGGCGCCGCGCCAGGGACAGGATCGCCACGTCCTCCGGATACTCGTCGAGTTTGGTCGGCAACAGATGGGTCGGCGAGAAGCTCCGCGCTTCACCGAAGGCGCGGAGTCCGGCGGCGGTGGAGAGTCCGGCCGGGAGGACGAAGTGCACCTCGTCCGGCCGGAGCGCCCACAGGCACTCCCGGATCCGCACCGCGTCCTCGTGGCCGCGGGGACCGCGCCCCGGGGTGTCCACCAGCACCACATCCATCCCCTTCATCTGCTTGAGGGCCGGACGAATGTCCGCGCGAGTGAACGCCGCGGCCATGGAAAAGGCGGAGAGGCCGGGATAGCTCCGAAGCTGATCCAGCGCGCGGGCGCGGAAGCCATCGAGGGTGAGTACCCCGACCCGGCGTCCGGCGAAGGCGGCGGCGTTCCGGCTGAGCTTGGCCGCGGTGGTGGTCTTTCCCGCGCCGGTGGGACCCACCAGGGCGATCACCAGCGGACGACCCTTCGCCGAGGGAACGGGCGGCGTCCGCGGGACCTGGTTCGCGACCCGGGGCGGGACCCCACCCGCCGCGGGCAGTGCAGCCTCGGGAGAGGCGGGCGCAGCGGCCGCGGGAAGACGGAAGCCGCCCGCGATCTCACCCGGATCCACCCCCCACCCGCCGACGGTGTCGATCTCGACCGGCGATTGCCTCCGGAGGGCCTTGGCCCGGACCGCCGCCCGGGCGCGGATGGCCGCCGCCGCTTCGGGGTCCGCGGCGGCCACCTCGAAGTCGGCGCCGTCCAGGCGCCGCACCGAGAGAATCACCGCATCCGGTCCCAGCGCGGACCGGGCCTGGGAGAAGAGTTCGGGAACACGGGCGCCGCGAAAGGTTTCATGCTGCATCGGGAAGCTCCCACAGGCTGACGGTTTGAATCGGAGTCTGCGGCGGGACCTCGGCCAGGGAGATCACCGGCAGACGGGGAAAGCTGGGTTCCAGGAACCGGCGGATCCCGATCCGCAGAGCGGGCGGGGTGATGAGGGGTAGGGTCGCGCCGCCGCCCGCGTTCCCGGCGGCGATCCGGCCCAGTTCCTCCAGGGCGAGGGTGAGCTGGCCGGGATCGAGCCCGCGGCGCCCCCCCTCCTGCTTGCTGGGGCTCAGGGTCTGCATGAGCGCGACCTCGAGGCGGGACCCCACCGCGATCGCGCGGATGGTGCCGTCGGGGTCCTGGAGCATCTGGGCGATGACCATCGAGAGCGCGCGCCGGGCATGCTCGGTGAGGAGCTCGGGGTCCTTGGTCTGTTCGGCGGCGTCGGAGAGGGTCTCGAGAATGGTGATCAGGTCGCGAACCGGGATCCCCTCGCGCACCAGCCGTTGGAGCACCCGGTGGAAGGTTCCGAGCGACACCTTGGCCGGCACCACGTCCTCCACCAGGGACGGATGGGTTTCCTTGAGACCGTCCAGAAGCTCCCGCGCGTCCTGGCGGCTCAGGAGTTCGGCAGCGTGGGCGCGGATGGTCTCCATGAGGTGGGTGGTGAGCACGGTGGGCGGATCGACCACGGTGTAGCCCGCCGCTTCCGCCGCCGGGCGCTGATGGGGCTGGATCCACACCGCGGGGAGACCGAAGCTCGGGTCTTTCGCCGCGGTCCCGGCCATCGGCGCCGCGTCCCCGCGGGTGTCCAGGGCCATCAACATGCCCGGCCGGAGATCGGATCCGGCCACCCGGATCCCCCGCACCTTCACCGCGTATTCCTGGGCGCCGAGCTGGATGTTGTCGCGCACCCGCACCGGAGGCACGACGATCCCCAGCTCCACCGCGAGCTGTTTCCGGAGAATGCCCACCCGGCGGAGCAGGTCCCCGCCGCGGCTCTCGTCCACCAGCGGGATGAGCCCGTACCCGACCTCCAGCTCCAGGGGCTCCACGGTCAGAAGCTCCTGGAGAGCGGGCCCGGCGGCGGTCCCCGCCTCGACGCCCGCCTCCTCCGAGGCCTCGACCGCCGCCCGACCCCGCCGGCGCCGGACCGTGAATCCGATCAGGAAGGTCACCGCGGCCAGGAACAGGAACGGCACCGGGGGAAGCCCGGGCACCACCGCGAAAAGAGCCAGGATCCCCGCCGCGGTCATGATGGCGGTCACGCTCCGGGTGAGCTGGCGCCCGATGGACGGGCCCATGGCCACCCGGGAGGAACCGTAGGTGACCAGGATGCCCGCCGCGGTGCTGACCACCAGGGCGGGGATCTGGGTGACCAGGCCGTCGCCCACGGTGAGGGTGCTGAAGGTGGAGAGCGACCCGGAGGCCGACATCCCGCGCTGGGTCATCCCGATCACGAAGCCGCCCACCAGGTTGATGCCGGTGATGATGAGCCCGGCCACCGCGTCCCCGCGGACGAACTTGGCCGCCCCGTCCATGGCCCCGTAGAAGTCGGCGTAGCGGTTGATCTCCTCCCGGCGGCGGCGGGCTTCGTTCTCGTCGATGAGCCCGGCGCCGAGGTCGGCGTCGATGCTCATCTGCCGGCCCGGCATGGCATCCAGGGTGAAGCGCGCCGCGACCTCGGCGATCCGGCCCGCCCCCTTGGTGATGACCACGAAGTTGATCACCACCAGGATGAGGAAGATGACCAGCCCCACCACCAGGTTGCCGCCGATCACGAAGTTCCCGAAGGCGGAGATCACCTGGCCCGCGCTGGCGGTGGAGAGGATGAGCCGGGTGCTGCTCACGTTGAGCCCCAGCCGGAAGAGGGTCAAAAGGAGCAGGAGGCTGGGGAAGATGCTGAACTCCAGGGGATCCTGGGCGGAGACCACCACCAGGAGCACCACCACCGCCAGGCCGAAGCTCAGGGCCAGGAAGACGTCGAGGGCGAAGGGGGGAAGCGGGACCACCAGGAGCCCGACCACCGCCACCACCCCGATGGCCAGCCAGGCCTCTCCCGAGGAACCGAAACGGAACGCCGACCGGGGTTTCATCGCGCCCCGGCCCGCGCCGGACCCGGAGGCCACGTGACGGGAAGAGGGGGCGGAGGAGGCCTCGCCGGCCGCCGGCCGGAGACCGGCCACGCCGGCGGTGCTGTCCACGGAGCTCACGAGACCCTCCCGGGAACGAGTTCAGTGCTGGGAAGACGCCCGCCGTATCTCCGGCGGTAGACGAAGGCCAGGATCTCGGCCACCGCCGCGTAGAGGGCGGGTGGAATGGGCTGGCCCACCTTGGCGGTGGCGAGGAGGGCGCGGGCCACCTCGCGGTTCTCCACCACCGGGACGTCGGCCTTGCGAGCGATCCGCTTGATCCGTTCGGCGAGCTTGCGCTGGCCCATGGCCAGGACCACCGGCGCCGCGGAGACCGAGGTGTCGTATTTCAAGGCCACCGCGATGTGGGTGGGGTTGGCCACCACCACGTCCGCGTTCGGCACCTGGTGGAGCATGCGACGCCGGGCGAAGCTTCGGGCCAGGGCCTGGACCCGGGCCTTGACCTGGGGATTCCCCTCGCTGTCCTTCCGCTCGTGCTGCACTTCCTGGAGGCTCATGCGAAGGCTCTTCTCCATCCGGAAGCGCTGCCAGGCGTAGTCGATCGCGGCCAGGGCCAGGTAGGCGGTGCCCAGCACCACGGCCAGCCGGAGCAATACGTGCCGCACGGTGGCCACGACCAGACCGGGGCCGGCGCCGGCCAGGGCCAGGAGGTCGGTGAGGGTCCGCCCCACCACGAACCAGGTCACGAACCCGATGGCCGCGAGTTTCAGGACCGCCTTGAACCCGGTGAAGAGCGCCTCCGGACTGAACAGCCGCTTGACCCCCTGGAGCGGGTTCAGATGGGAGAGCTTGGGCGAGACCGGCTGCAAGCTCATGACCCCGCGGGCCTGAAGCACGTTCACCAGGACCACCATCGTGGTCACCACGCCGGCGAAGACGAAGAAAGTGGTGAGGAAGCCGCCGACCGCCATGCGAAGGAGGCCGGCCGCCCCTCCCGGCCCCAGCTGGCCGGAGGACATCGCGCCCCAGCACTCCTCGAGGAGTCGGCGCGGGAAATCGCCGAAGGCCTTCCCCCCCACCGAAGCCAGGGCGGCCGCGGAGGCGAGCACCACCACCGCCGAGGAGAGCTCGGCGCTCCGAGCCACCTTTCCCTCTTCGCGGGCGTGGGCCCGCCGCTTTGCGGTGGGCTCCTCGGTCCGTTCCTGACCGCTCTGGGGATCGTCCGCCATGCCGCTTGCCTCAGTGCGCCGGGGCCAGCGCGTGAAGCGCGCCGGCCACCCGTTGGGTGAGTTCCGACATCCAACCCGTGGTCACCGAGCCCAGGGCGGGGACGGAAAGTCCGAATACGAAAAGGCCGACTCCGATGGTGACCGGGAAGAGGACGAGGATGGCCGGGAGCTGGGGAACCGCCCGGCTGGTGATCCCCACCGCCACGTTCACCGCGAGGAGCGCCACCATGGCCGGGGCGGCGGTGGCCAGGGCGGTGGTGTAGACCGTCCCCAGCAGGGCGGCCCCTACCGAGGCCCCTCCGAGGATCCCGGTGGCTCCGGGGGGAAGGCTCTGCAGGCTCTCGGCCACCCCCCGGATCAGCATCAGATGCCCCCCCACCGCGATGTAGACCATGAGGGAGAGGAAGCTCGTGAACTGGCCCACGCCGGGGACGTTCACATCGGTCATCGGCGCGATCGCCGGTCCCAGGGAGAGCCCCATCTGGAGCGAGAGCACCTCGCCGGCCATCGCCGCCCCGTGCACCAGCACCGCCGCGGTAAGGCCGATGGTGAGCCCCAGCAGGAACTCCACCGCCATCCCCACCGGGAGGAGGGCGAGGGAATCGGGAGTCTGGGTCTGTGGAACCAGGGGGAGGAGAACCAGGCTGAGGAGCACGGTCACCGCCACCCGGATCTGTCGGGGTATGCCGTTCATCGACCACAGGGGCGCCGCGGTCATGAGCCCGCTCACCCGGGTGAGGACGAAGGCGAAGACGGGGAGGTTCGCCGGGGTGAGAGCGTCGATCATCGTGCCGCTCATCGGAAGGCGAGGCTCCCCAAGGTGGCGATCGATCCGGCGAGATAGCCGATCAGCCGGTCCAGGATCCAGGGCAGCATGAGAAGAAAGACGATCCCCACCGCCAGGATCTTGGGAATGAAGGTCAGGGTCTGCTCCTGGATCTGGGTGACCGCCTGAACGAGGCTCACCACCACCCCCACGGCCAGGGACACCAGGAGAAGCGGGGCCGAGACGGTGACCGCCATCATGATGGCCCGGCGGACGATTTCGACGGCGGCATCAGCGGACATGGCTCATGACCCGAAGCTCATGACGAGGTTCTTGACCACCAGGGTCCACCCGTCGGCGAGCACGAAGAGGAGAAGTTTGAAGGGCAGGGAGACCATCATGGGGGGGAGCATGAACATCCCCAGGCTCATGAGCACCGAGGCCACGATGAGGTCCACCACGATGAACGGGATGAAGATCATGAAACCCATCTGGAACGCGGTCCGAAGCTCGCTGGTCACGAAGGCCGAGGCCAGGGTGAGGGTGGGAACGTCCTCGGGCGAGGCCACGTCGTCGAGATGGGCGAGCTGGGTGAAGAGCAGGAGATCCTTCTGGCCGGTGTTGGCCAGCATGAATTCCCGGAAGGGCTGGATGCCGGCGCTGAGCGCCCCGGCCTGGTCCATCTCGCCCCGCATGTAGGGTTGCACCGCGGCGGTGTTGACCTTCTGCAGCACCGGCCCCATCACCAACCCGGTGAGGAGGAGGGAGAGCGCAACCAGAAGCTGCACCGGCGGCGTGTTCTGGGTGCCCATGGCCGGACGCAGGAACTGGAGGACCACCAGGATCCGGGTGAAGCTGGTCATGAGGAGGAGGATCGCCGGAAGCAGGGTGAGCGCTCCGATGAACACCACCACCCCCACCGCGCCGGAGAACCGGACCTGGTCGCTCCCCTGGCCTACGCTCACGTTCACCGGCGGACCGAGCCCGGTCAGGGCGTCCACGGTCGGCGCGGCCGGAGCCGGCTCGGGCGGCGGGCTCTGGGCCAGGACCGGGCCCGCGGCCAGGGCCGCTCCCAGGACCATGACCGCGACCACGGGAAGTAGCTTTCCGAGAAGCCCCCGTCCCCGCGCCGTTCCCTTGCCCGCCTCCGGCTTCGAGTCCTCGAGCACTCCGACCAGATCCTCCCCTTCGAGCTCGGTCAGGTACCGGGATCCGCTCTCACCCATGGAGACCACGATCACGCGGTTCCCCACCTGGAGGAGCCCCACTCCCTGGCGGGGACCCAACGGGGTCCGCTTCAGAAGCCGGAGCGGGACGTGCCCGGCCGCTCCGCGAGGGGACGTCCCCTGAAAGCGTTTCAGGAGCTGGACGGCCAGAAAGAGCAGGGCCAGGGTCACCCCCAGCGCGGCAAGCGCGCCGGGAACGCCGGATCCGATCACAGGGTTCCTCCGGCGGCGGGGCCCGCGGTGACCCTCACGATCCGAACGCCGAGATGGTCTCCCACCACGACGACCTCGGCTTCGGCCAGCTTGCGTTCCCCCACCAGCACGTCCACCGGCTCGCCGACCAGGCGATCGAGGGGGAAGATCGATCCCGTCCGGAGCGCGGCGACGTCGCTCAACGTCATGTCGGTCCGGCCGATCTCGACGCTCACCGGCATGGACACGTCGAGGAGCGCGTCCAGGTTCAGGGTCCGGGCCGAAACGCCCCCCGCAACCTCCCCGCCCTGCGATGCGGCGGCTTCGGGCTCCAGCGGTTCCGGCGTGGAAGACATCGGTTCAGCGGTCACAGCACTCTCCCTTGCTTCAAGGCGACCGGCCCCCGCGGGGCCGACGGTTCGACGGTGTCCACGATCCGGATGCCCACCCGGCCGCGAACGCTTCCCACCGCTCCCCGAAACAGGGGGCGGCCGTTGACGAGAATCACCACCGGAGCCTCCGGGCCGTGGAGGGTGTCCAGGACCTGTCCCGCGTCGAGCTTCGAGAGATCCCCGATCGCGAGACCGAAGGCGGGCAACCTCACCTTCACCGCGACGCGGGCGGCCTTGAGATCCGAGGCGAAGATGGCCCCCGGATCCGCCGCCGGCTTCGTCTCCGCCACCGGGACCGGCGCCGTCTCGGTGTCCTGGTCCAGGGCCTCCTCCACCGCGACGTAGGGCAGGGCCACGGTCAGCGTGCCCTCGGTCATCCCCGCCCGGATCCGAAAGAGGGTGGTCAGGAACCGGTCCTCCGGCCCCGCGATCCGGGACTGGGCCGGACGGGAAGAGAAGGCCAGGAGGGAATCACCCACCGTCAACCGGTCGCCCCAGGCGACTCCGAGGGCGGCGAGCACCCGTTCCGTGGGACGGCGAAGGATCCCCTGTTCGATCGCGGTGAGCCGGCGCCCCGCGGTTCCCGTGTGATCCGGGCCACCCAGAAGCCGATCGATCATGGCCAGGCCGGCTTCGACATCGAAGTCCACGAGCCCGAGGGCCCCGCCGGCGGGAAAGGTCCAGGTGGCGGCGGGATCACCCAGGGACGTCGCCAGCTCGACGAAGGACACGTTCTCGCTCCCCATCGACTCCAGCTCCACCGGAGTCTTGAGGAGGAGAGAGAGCGACTTCACCAGGGATTCGACGAGTGCCTGATGGACCCCGTCGAGGGCTCGACGGGCCTCCCGTCCCAGGCGGGCGGGACGGAGGAAGTCGTAGGGGCGCGCTTCGACCGAGGCGGGATCCTCGACGATCCCGAGCCCGAAGAGCGCGTCCACCCCTTTTTGATCCAGGATCTCGTGGCGCGCCATCACTGAACCACGAACTCGGGAAGGTAGACGATGAACGCGTCCGGGTGATCCACCAGCTCGCCGGCCCGTCCGGCGATCAGGGTCTTGATTCGCTCCCGGGCGTCCGGGCGGCTCAGATCATCCATGCTCAATGAGGAGAGGGTGCCCACCACCGCGTCCTTCACCAGGGTCTCGTTGTTCTGGAGGTAGGCCGCGGCCTCGCGGTCGTGGGTCTTCAGGGCCACCGTGGCCATGATGAAGTGCTGCCCTTCCGCGCCGGCGGGGTTGGTGACCAGGCTCTTGAGCTCGACGACCTCCGCTTCACCGGTCTTGCCCGCCTTTTTCTTTGCACTCTTGTCCGCGGACGCCGATTCGGACGAAGCGGGCGTGCCGGAGAGAAGCCGCGGCGCCACTCCGAGCGCGCCCGCGGCCAGACCCAGCGCCACCGCGCCGGCCACGATGGCCATCTTCACCACGCGCGCGGGGCCCGCGGCGGGCGGCGTCTCGGCGGGAGCATCCTCTGTGACCACTTCCAACTCGGCCATGCCACGACTCCTTGGTTCGGGAACCTGCAATCCGCGTCGCAAAAAGCAACCGGCATGCCATCGGCGCCCTCGGAGGGGCGAAGACCACGGCCCGGGGCAAGCTTTATTTAACCTGTTGTTTGGTAATGGATTAGAACGGCCGCGGCGGGTCCGGGTGGAGCCGCAGGGGACGGCGTGGGGCGGCCGGCGGCCTGAGGCCGCCGGTCCGCCGGAAGGATTTGCCGGGGGGGCGGAAATCATCCACCCCGGAAGCCGCCCTTTTCCGGACGGCCTCCCGGGACGGAGCGGCTACCGCCGCAGGTTGATCAGCTCGCCGAGAAGCTGGTCGGCGATGGTCACCACCCGTGCGCTGGCCTGAAACCCCCGCTGGGTGACGATCATGTCGGTGAACTCCTGGGAGATGTCCACGTTGGACCCTTCGAGGGCCCCCGAGATCACCGCCGACCCCGAGACCTCGCCGGGGGCTCCCACCACCGCCGCCCCCGAGTCCGCCGAGGCCGAGAAGACGTTCCCGCCCTCCCGGGCCAGCCCCGCAGGGTTGGCGAAGGTGGCCAGCGCGATCCGGCCCAGGCTCCGGGTTTCGCCGTTGTCGTAGATCCCCTGGATGGTGCCGTCGTTTCCGATGGTGAGGTTGGTCAACGCTCCGGCCTGGCGTCCGTCCTGGGCGCTCACCGCCGCGGTGGAGTTCCCGGCGGTGGAGGTGAAGCCCTGGCCGCCGCTCCCCCCGGCCACGAGTTCGAAGGTGACCTCTCCGCCGCCGGGGGGACTCAGGCTGAGGCCCTTGGCCCCGCCGGGGTAGGTGAGGTCGGTCATGGCGCCGTCGGGGTCGAATGTCACCGTCCCCCCCGTGACGTCCACCCCGCTCCCCTCGTCCCCCTTGGCGTCCCAGGTCCAGCTGCCGTCTCCCTGGGCGGTGAAGGTGAGGGTGAGATCGTAGGGACGCCCTGCACCGTCGTAGACCGTCACGTTCATGGTATGGGTAGCGCCGGCTTCGGCCGACGCGTCTAGGTTCCCGGTCACGGTGATCTGGGTCGTCTTTCGCGGAGGCGACGGCTGGTCGAGGGGAAGGACGAGATCCCCCGCGGGGCCGGTCACGTTCCCCGAGGCGTCGGCGGCCATCCCCTGGAGCACGTAGCCCGTCCCCCCCAGGACGAGCCGTCCCGCGCCGTCCACGCCGAAGTTCCCCGCCCGGCTGTACGCCGTCTTCCCGCCGTCCCCGAGCACGAAGAACGCGTCCCCCTGGATGGCCAGGTCGAGCGGCCGCCCGGTGGCTTCCAGCGAGCCCTGGGTGAAGCGGGGATCCACCGCCCCCACCCGGACTCCGCTTCCCACCTGGCGGGGCGCGGTGCCCCCCGAGCCCGCGTCGCCCGCGGTGGCCGCGGCCAGGAGCTGGGCGAAGCCGTTCTCGAAGGTGACCCGCGAGGCCTTGAACCCCACGGTGTTCGCGTTGGCGATGTTGTCGCCGATGACGTCCATGCGGAGCTGGTGGCTCTTGAGCCCCGACATTCCGGACAAGAGTGCGCGTAGCATGATCAGTGTTCCTTCCTGGGCAGGATGCTAGGACTCGTTCGCGGTTCCCGAGCCGATCTCGGCCAGGGCCTCGAGGTCGACGCTCATGTCGCCGACCTTGAGCACGATCCTCCCGTCCTCGAAGAGGACGCGGTCCACCGTGCCGTTGAGATAGGTGTGGACGGAGACCGCTCCGCCGTCGGGGTCGGTCACCTCCAGGCTGTAGGTATAGGTCCCCGCGGAGAGATCGCCGGGGAGGTCGATGGTCTGCCGGCCGGCGGCGAGCGAATCGATCTCGCGGCTCCCGACTTCCTTCCCGGAAGAGTCGAAGACCTTGAGCACTCCCTTTCCACCGCCGTCGCCCACGTCCACCGTCACCTTTCCCTTCCCGTCCTCGGGAACTTCCACCCGGTTCCCCTCGGCCAGGATCGACCGGCCGATGAGGGAGGCGCTGAAACTGGTCTGGCTCATCACCGTGGCGAGCTGGAGGCTCGCGAGCTGCTGGGCCATCCCGTCGTTGAGCTGCCCCAGCTTGTCCACGCTGGTGAAGCTGGCGAGCTGGGATGCGAACTCCGACGGCTGCAGGGGATTCATGGGGTCCTGGTGCCGGAGCTGGGTGACGAGAAGGTTCATGAAATCGTCGCGGCCCATGGCCCCCGGAGAGCCGGCGCCGGTGGCCCCGCCGGTGACGGGGCGCGTGGACGTGGTGGAGTCAATCACGATGCACCTGCCTTGTGTCGAAGGTGAAGCGGACGGAATCCTCGGACGACCGGTGGTCGCCCTGCTGATGGGGGTCCCGCTCGGGATGGTTCCGGCCCGAGCGCCCCGGATCGTCCTGGGGCGCGGGCCGGCCGGGAGCCGAGGCCGGGGTGCGACTCTCCCGCACGCTCAGCTGAGCCGCGGTGAATCCCCGGGCGGCGAGCGCGCGATGGAGATCGCCGAGCCGCCGCCCCAGGCGCTCGACCGTGTCGCGGTCGGAGGAAAGAATGGTGGCGTTGAGGGCGCTCCCCCGGACCGAGAGCCGGACCCGCCCTTCGGCTCCCGCCTCGTCCTGGAAGGGAACCAGCACGAAACCGGAAGAGCGACCGGCCTTCCCGGCCAGCTTCTGGGCGCGGGCGACGGCAGCTTCCCCGGCCTCCCCGGGCGCCGCTCCGACGGCCTTGGCCGGCGCGCCGGTCCGGGCCCCGATGCCCCGGACGCTCCCGACCACGGTGATCCGGCCGGCCGGCTCCGCCGAGGCGGTCCCCGTCCGACCGGAGACCGCGGCCGCGGCGGCCGCTCCCGATCGTCCGTCCCGCCCGGCGGCGGTCGTTGCGGACGGAGGCGGCGACCCGGGCTCGGAGGACGAGCCGGGAGTCCCGGCCCGCTCCGATCGTTCCACCCGATCCGCGCTCCGCCCCGGATCCCCCCGTTCCCGCGCACCACCGTCCGACCCCGGAGGGTCGGGCGACCGGGGCGGACCGGCGCCGATCCCGGAACGGTCGCGGGAGCTGAAGGAATCGCCGGGTGCGGAGCGGGACGCGAACCCATCCGCGGAGCTCCGTCCGCTCCCCCCTCCCGGCGCGGACGCGCCGCCGAGCCCGAACAGGGCGTCGGAGAGGGGGGCGGTCAAGGCCAGCCACAGGGCGAGCCCGAAGCGGGCCCGGTCCTCGCCACGATCCGTCGCGGCCGTCGGCTCCGAAGACGCACCGGCGGCGGCGCCGCCGAAACCGCTGATCATGCTCATCGGCCCTCCGCGGTGAAGTCGAGAAGACGCTTGCGAAGCGCATCGGCGCGGTTGTCGGGAAGCCGGCCCAGAATGACCACCGCATCCCGCACGGTCATCGAGCGGAGGATGCCCAGCCCCTGGGACGCGTCGAGGTGGGAGATGAAGATCGCCGCCTCGTCGGGATTCATGCTCGAGAGGATGCGGGCCATCTCCTGAAACTCCATCCCCGCCGGATCGGCGCTCCGGGCCGCGTGGGCCGGGGCCGCTTTCGGGGGGGACGGCTTCGACGACTCCACCGGCGTCGCCGCTTCCGGGTGGCCGGCGGGCGCGCTCTCCGAGGCCTCGGCGATCGCCGCTTTCACCGCCTCCTTCGGGAGCTTCGGGGGTCCGTCATCGGCGGCTTCCGCCGGGGCCGCCTCGCCTCCCCGGGACGGGGCCAGAAGCATGCGCCCCCCCACTCCCCCCGCGGTGGAGAGCAGGAACGCCGCCGCGGCGATGAGGATCACCTTCTTCATGATTCACCTCCCAGGAGCCAGCGCTGGCGCGCGACCCCGTCGCATTCCTTCTGCTCGTCGCGCGAGCGGTCGACCTTCCAGGCCCCCCGTGCGCGATCTTCCAGGTTTTCCAGGGCGCGCCGGTCCTTGCGGGCGGCGCCGAATTCCTCGCGGGCGTCCTCGACCTCTTCCTCCGAGGCCTCCTGCCGCGCCTCGGCCTCGCGGGCCACGTCCTCGGCCGCCCCCACCGTGAGATGGAAGTTGTGGAGTAGTCCCGCCGCCCGCGGTTCGCTCGCGCGGGCGCCCATCTGGTTGCGACAGCGCTCCACCCGGGCGTCGGCCTCCTCGCGCTCCCGGCGCAGGGCCTCGGCCTCGGCCAGCGCCTGCCCTAGGGCCCGCGCCTTCTCGGTTTCCTCGAGGGACCGGAGCCTCAGGATCTTCTCCAGCCGGAACGCGAACGAACTCATGACTCGGTTCCTTTCCCATGGGCCCGGATGCGGGCGGCCAGGGCCCGGATCCGCTCCACCGTCCCGCCGAGTTCCCCGCGGTCCGCCCCGTCCTGGCAGAGGAAGGCGCGGAGAGGCTCGCGGAAGTGAATGGCCGCGTCCACGTCGGGATCGCTCCCCTGCTTGTAGGCGCCCACCGCGATCAGGTCCTCGTGGGAGCGGTAGGTGGCGATCAGCCGGAGCACCAGGTCGGCGGCCTCCCGGTGCTCGCCGGAAATCACGTCGTCCCGGACCCGGCTCACGCTCTGGAGCGCGTCCACCGCCGGGAAGTGGCGGGCGTTGGCCAGGGCGCGCGAGAGCACGATGTGCCCGTCGAGAATGGAGCGGGCGGCGTCGGCCACCGGCTCGGTGAAGTCGTCCCCCTCGACCAGAACGGTGTAGAGCCCGGTGATGCTCCCCTCCCGCGCGGTGCCCGCGCGCTCGAGAAGCCTGGGGAGCGCCGCGAACACCGAGGGCGGATAGCCCTTGGTGGTGGGGGGCTCCCCGGCGGCCAGACCCACCTCGCGCCAGGCCATGGCCACCCGGGTGATGGAGTCCATCATCATGAGGACGTTTCGCCCGGTGTCGCGGAAGTACTCGGCGATGGTGGTGGCTACGAGTGCCCCGGTGGCGCGAACCAGGGCGGCCTCGTCGCTGGTGGCGGCGATCACCACCGAACGGCTGAGCCCTTCGGGACCGAGGTCGCGCTCGATGAACTCGCGCACCTCGCGCCCCCGCTCCCCCAGGAGCGCGATGACGTTGATGTCGGCCGAGGTGTTCCGGGCGATCATGCCCAGGAGCACGCTCTTTCCCACCCCGCTTCCCGCCATGATCCCCACCCGCTGCCCGGTCCCGATGGTGAGGAGTCCGTCGATGGCCCGCACCCCGGTCCCCAGCGGGTCGTGGATGCGGGCGCGTTCCAGGGGATTGGGGCGGCGGCCGGAGAGCACGTGGTGTTCGGTGCGCCCGATCGGACCCTTGCCGTCGATGGGACGGCCGAGACCGTCGAGCACCCGTCCGACCAGGCCTTCCCCGACCTGGGCGTAGAACTCCCGCCCCAGGGGAACGACGGTGGTCCCGCTGAGGATCCCGCCGGTCTCACCCAGAGGCATGAGCAGGATGCCGTTGGCGTGAAAACCCACCACCTGGGCGTGGATGTCCGCGCGATCGTCGGAGACGATGCGGCACACCTCCCCCACCGCCACCGGAAGCGGGGTGGCCTGGATGATCTGTCCCACCACCCGGGTCACCTTGCCGCGCACGTTCATGACCCGCGCGTCGGCGATCCGGGCCAGGGCCTCATCCAACCAGGTGGTCACCGTGGGGTCACTCATATGCCAACCGTTCGTAAAGGGTGCGGAGACCTTCTTCCAGGCGGCCGTCCACCATCCGGCTCGGGGTCTGAAGGACGAAGCCCCCGCGGGCGATCCCGGGATCGGGGGTCAGGCTCAGGTCCAGGGACTGGTCGTCGGCCAGGGCCCGGATTCCCTCCCGCGCCGCCTCCAGATCCGCGGGGTGGAGCTTCACCTCGACGGTGGTGTCGGGCTTCACCAGATCCAACCCCCGCGCCACCAGGGAGCGGACCAGGGAGGGATCGGCTTCGACTTCCTTCTGCACGATTCTTCGCGCCGCGGCCATGGCCAGCGCGCTCAGGTTCGCTTCCAGATCGTGGAGAATGCGGCCCCGGGAGGAGACCAGGGCCTGGGCCGCGCCCCGCAAGGACTCGGCCGCGGCCATGAGCTCCTCCCGGCCTCGAGCCTCTCCCGCCGCCGTTCCTTCGGCGTATCCGCGGGCGAAGGCCTCGTCGGGATCGATCCGCGGCGCGGCGGCGCCGGCCGAGGCCTCGTCGCGCTCCGGCGTCGTTCCCAGCTCGGGCACCGCCCACGGGGCGGGGCTTTGGGCGCCGGACGCGGTCGGATCCGCCCCGCCCGCATCGTCCGGTCCGAACCCGAAGGAGGGAGGCCGCCACGCGGCGAGGGCGTCGCTAGACGTATTCATCACCGTCTCCCGCCCGCCGGATCACCACTTCACCCTCGGTCTCCAGCTCCCGCACCCCCTCCAGGATCCGCGCCTGGGCCTCCTCCACGTCCTTCACCCGCACCGTCCCCAGGAGGTCGATCTCCTCCCGGAGAGCGGCGGCCGCGCGCTCGGACATGTTCGACATCAGGTGCTTGGAGATCTCCTCGCTCGCCCCCTTGAGGGCCAGGGCCAGGTCCTTCTGATCCACCTCCCGGAGGATCCGCTGGACCCCCTTCGCCTCGACCAGGATGAGGTCCTCGAACACGAACATCAGGGCCTTGATCCGGCCGGCTAGGTCGTCGTCGTGCCGGCGCATCGTCTCCAGGATCTCTTCGTCCCGTCCGCCACCGGTCAGGTTCAGGAGCCGGGCCACCCGAGCGGGGTCGCCGGGGGTGGTCGTCTCGTCCAGGGTCGCCGCCCGCGCCTTGGCCTCGATCCCCTCGGCCACCAGGGTGAGGAGGTCGGGAGCGATGCGGTCGAGCCGCGCCATCCTGAGGAGCACGTCGGAGGCGAGATCCGCGGGGAGCAGGTCGAGCACCTTCGAGGCGCGCTTCAGATCGAAATGGGCCAGGGTCACCGCCGCGGTCTGGGGGTGCTCCTCGGCGAGGATGCCGGCCAGGACCCGGGGCTCCTGCCGCTCCAACCGAGTGAGCTTCTCCCCGGCCATCCGGTCGCGGACTCTCTCCAGCACCGCGCCGGCCTCCTTCGGGCCGACGACGCCGTCGAGGAGGTTTCGGGCGGCGTCGAACCCGCCGGCCACGCTGTGGTCACCGGCTCCCGCCGCCTTCTTGTATTCCTGGAGCACGCTGCGCACCAACCCGTCGTCCACGGTGGGCATGGACGCGATCTCCCGTACCACCGACTCCAGCTCGGCCGGGCTGAGCTGCTTCAGGATGCGGGACCCGTCCTCGGGCCCCATGGCCAGACAGAGAATCGCCGTCTTCTGGGCGCCGGTGGCGGGGGATGGGGTGGCGGTGGCGGTCATCGTGGGGTTCCTTTCAGCCTTCGTTCAACCAACCGCGAACCACCTGGAGATTGGGCTCCGCGGGTGCGGCGGTGGATGATTCACGAGCCGGCTCCACGCCGGGCCGGGGCTCCGGCGCGGCCAGGGTAGGGGTTCCGGCGGACCGCGCCCCCGAGGGGACGGCGGGGGCGGGAAGCCGCAGCGACTTCAGGGCGAGGAGCCCGATCATCACCACGGCGATGAGCCCCACCAGGGGGCGGACCGATCGTTCGGCCAGGCTCACCAGGTTGACGCCTCCCGAACCCGAGGCGGCCACCCCGCCTTGGTCGGCGGGGACCGCCGCGGCCTCGAAGGGGACGGCCATCACGCTCAGACGATCTCCCCGCTCCTTGTCGATCCCGATGGCGTCGCCCACCATGGCCTCGATCTTGTCCAGGTCGATCCCGGGTTTGGCGCCGCCTTCTCCCCCGGTGGTGAGCGCCGCCTGGTCCACCAGGACCGCCGCGGTGAGACGGGTGAGCCCGCCCACCGAGCCTTCGCGTCGCTGGTATTCGCGGGAGCTGGTCTGGTCGGGGGACGCGGCCGCGGCTCCGGTCGAGCCGGCGCCGGCCGCCGTTCCGGCCAGGGCGGCCGCCGGCCCCACGGTCTCGATGGTGCGGTCGACCTTCTCGAAGCTGAGTTCGGCGGTCACCTGGGCCCGGACCCGGTCCGGTCCCAGGATCGGCTCCAGGAGATTCTGGATCTTGGCCGCCAGCGCCTCCTCCACCGAGCGCTGCAATTCCATCTGGCGGCCGCTGTGGCCGCCCTGGCTCTCGGCGGAGGCGGGCACCGAGAGCAGGCGGCCGCCGTTGTCCATCACCGCCACGTTCTCCGGGGAAAGCTGCTCCACGCTGTTGCTCACCACGTACACCACTCCCTGCACCGCTTCGGGGGCAAGCGTGGTTCCGGGGTCGAGGGTGAGCACCACCGAGGCCCGGGCGTTCTGGTCGCTCCCCCGGAGGAGGCTGGGCGCGGGGAGCGCCAGGTGCACCTGGGCCCGTTCGATCCCCCGGATGGCCAGGATGGTGCGGGCCAACTCCCCTTCCAGGGCGCGCTGATAGGTCACTCGCTGGGCGAAATCGGTCATGCCCCAGGACGGCTTGTCGAAGAGTTCCAGCCCGGGACGCCCTCCCACCGGGTGGCCGTCCTCGGCGACCGCGACCCGGGCGTGAGGGGCCTCGGAAACCGGGACCAGGACCTCCTTCCCTTCCGGGCCCAGCCGGTGGGGCACGCCGGCGTCGTCTAGGATCTTCCCGATCCGGGCCACGTCCGCGAACTCGAGATCCTTGTAGAGGGTCACGTAGACCGGCTCCGACGCCCAGTGGGCCACGCCCCACACCAGGACCACGGCCACCACCGCGGCCCCGGCCAGGACCAGGCGCCGATTCCCGCCGGTGCGTTCCAGGATCTGATTCCAAGCCGAGAAAAGACCGCTCAAGATTCTCCCCCGTGTTTACTGCATGTTCATGACCGAGCGGTAGGCCTCGGTGAGCTTGTTTCGGATCTCCACCAGGAGTTCGACGGAGAGCGACGCCTCCTGGGCCGCGGCCATCACCTGGTGAAGCTCCACCGGCTCCCCCTTGACGAAGGCGGCGATCATCTGCTGGGACTCCTCCTGGAGTCCGGAGGCTTCGTTCATCGCCTGCTTGAACAGGTCGCCGAACGAGGGGCCGTCCTTGGCCGTGGGATTGGGGATCTCCGGGTTCGTGAGCCGGAACACCGGCTTGGCCACGACGCCCTGGATCGGATTGGCCATCGTCTACCCCCTGAAGTCGATGCGCTGACCGGTGCGGACGGGGGGAAGCTCGGCCGGCTTCCCATCCGGGCGGTAGGTCAGCGGACCCACCGCGCTCTGTCGTTCGAAGAACTCCCGCTCCTCGGGAGTGAGAAGGTCCAGGAAGCCGGCGTTCCCCGTCGCCGGGGCCTCGGGCGGCTCCTCCACCGGCCGGACCGGGGCGCGGCCCCCGGAGGCCGGGGCCGGCTCGACGCCGCGGGCGAGCGGCGGCCGGGAGGGAAGCGGCGAGGCGGGGTTCATCTCCACCTCAGATCTCCATGGCCCGCTTGAGCATGCGTTTGGCGGCCTGGAACACGGTGGCGTTGGCCTCGTACATCCGGCGGACCAGCATGAGGTCCACGAGCTCGGTCTGGGTGTCCACGTTGGGATACTCCACGAACCCCTCCGCGTTGGCGTCGGGATGACCGGGGTCGTAGACCAGGCGTCCCGGAGTGGAGTCCTCGGCTACCGTGAGCGAGGGAGCGCCGGTGGCCGGGTTCCCGGTCGCCGAGGCGACCTGCCGGCGATAGGGCCCGCCGCCGGGAAGCCGGGTGGTCTCGGCGTTGGCGATGTTCCGGGCGATGATCTCGAGAAAGCTCTGCTGGACGGTCATGCCCCGGGCGCTCACCGCCAGGGACGGCATGAGCCGCTCCGTCGCCTTGGTCCCCGCCGCCGGGTTCACCGGATCAGCCATTGGTCCGGATCGAGATGCGGAGGTTCTGATAGGCGAGGTGGAGGAGCTGGGCCTCGGCCTCGTAGCGCATCTGCACGTCGGCCAGCGCGGCCATGTCGTCGCCGAGGTTCGACGGATCGGCCGGGGCTCCCGCAGGGTTGTTCGCGGTCGCCTGATCGCTGGCCGAAACCTCCCCGGCCACCCGGCGGGCGATGGCCCGATGGGTGCCCATGGCGGCGTCGAGGCCCCGGCGCAGGATGTACGGTGTCGTGGATGAACCGAAGAGCGCTCGGATCATGGTTTCTCCCCCTTCGCTTCCGTTCGTGACGAACGGCGCAGGTTCGTTCCACTGGGCTTCAAGCAAGCGGTGTGCCCAAAACCGGGTGGAACGCGGGCGCGGGGAGGAATCAGGCGAAGGCGTTGCGGGGAAAGAGGTTCTCGGATCCGTCGGCGAGGGCGAACACCCGCATGACCGCGGTCTTGCTTCTCGGCCGGGAATCTGCGGCCGGGCCGGCGGAAGAAGCTTCCGCGTCCGGCGGCAAGTCCATCCGCTCCGCGTCCGAAGACGCCGCCGCTTCGCGGCGCTCCCGGAGCTTGTTCCTCAGGGTGCGGTCGCTGATGCCCAAGAGCCCGGCCGCCTGGGTGCGGTTCCCGCCGGTGGTTCGAAGAGCGGCGTCGATGGCGAGCTGTTCCAGATCCTTGAGGCAGAGGCTCGGAAGCTCCGGACCGGGGACCTCGCGTTCAGGGCGCGGGTCGGTCCGGGGGTCGGCGTCTCCTGCCGTCCCCACCTCGATCTCCCGGACCGGTTCCAGAATCGACTCCAGGAAGAAGGCCTCGGGGTCCAGGGGACCGCCGGGGCAGAGAATGAGCGCCCGTTCCACCGCGTGCTCGAGTTCCCGGACGTTGCCGGGCCAGGGCGCGCCCACGAGGGCGCTGAGGGCGCCGGCGGGGATCTCCGGCACCGCGATTCCGAGGCCCCGCGCGTAGCGATCGGCGAAATGGCTGACCAGGGCGGGGATGTCTTCGGGCCGTTGCCGGAGCGGCGGAAGCTGGATCGGCACCACGCCGAGGCGGTAGTAGAGGTCCTTGCGGAAACGACCCTCCCGCACTTCCGTGGCGAGATCGCGGTTGGAGGTCGCCACCACCCTGACGTCTATGCTGACCGGGCGGTCCCCTCCGACCCGCTCGAACTGCCTCTCCTGGATCGCCCGGAGGAGCTTGGCCTGAAGGTCAAGGCGGAGCTCGGATATCTCGTCCAGGAACAGGGTTCCGCCGTGGGCGCGCTCGAATGCCCCGATGAACCGGGAATGAGCCCCGGTGAACGCACCCCGCTCGTGTCCGAACAGGGTGCTCTCGATGAGGTTTTCGGGCAGCGCGGCGCAGTTGATGGCCACGAATGGCCCGTCCGCCCGCGGGCTCAGCTCATGGATGGCCCGTACCACCAGCTCCTTCCCGGTTCCCGACTCTCCCAGGACCAGGACGGTGGCGTCGGTGGGGGCCACCTTTCGGATCGTGTCGACCACGCGGCGGAGCCCATCCGATCGACCGACGATGTAGGCCAACCCGGCATTCCCGTCCGGAACCTGCGAGGGCTCGCCGTCGCAGACGGCGAGGGCGGCTCTCATCGCTCCGTCGAGCGGGCCGGTCGTGTGCCGTCCGGCCCGGCCGGGAGTGACTTCCGGCCGCCGGGATTCGTTCAGCTCTCCGTCGGGACGAGGCATGCTGGGCATCAAACGGCTCTCCCTATCGCAATTCCGGTTTGTCCTTGGGGGCGCGGCATCGGGTCCGGATTCCACCGGTTCACGGGCCGTCATCGCAGGAACTGGAGAAGGTTGGTGTTCAGGACCTTGGACACGGCTTCGTAGGCGCGGTCCAGGGCGGTCTTGGCCTCGGACATCTTGAGCAGGGACTCGGTGGGGTCGGCCCCCGCCAGCTCCTGCTCCTGGTCCTTGAGGACGGAGTCCCGGGTATTGATGGCCTGGAGGGACTCCTCGAGCGACCGCATGCGGCTCCCGGTCTGGGCGCGAACCGCGCGAAGGCCCCGGACCGCGTGGTCCAGGCTCTTGAGGGAGGTCTGGAGGCCCTCGGAGTCCCCGGCCTCCGCGCTCCGCTCCAGACCGTCCAGGGCGTCGAGCGCGCCGGAGAGGGCCTGATCCCCGGTGTGGTTCACCGTCACCTGGGATCCGCCCCAGAGATCCATAACCGGGGCGTTCGAATCCCCCGCGTAGGACCCGTCCGGGTTGAAGGCGGGGGCCTGCCCCGCTCCGCCGGAGAAGATGTAGGTGCCGGAGACCTGGGTGTTCCCCAGGGAGACGACCTGGTCGCGGATGAAGCGGATCTCCTGGAGCGCGGTGGCGCGAACGGCATCGTCAGGGACGTTGGCCGCGGTCGCGGCCAGATCCTTCGCCTGCCCCAGGAGCCGGTCGACGGAGTCGAGCACCGCGTCCTCGGCCGAGAGCCGGACGTCGGCCCCTGCCGCCGCTCCCCGGTAGCGATCCAGGCTCCGGAGCCGGGAACGAAGCCCCATGACCGTCCGGGCCTCGTCCGGTCCGTCGGAAAGTCGCTGGAGCCGGGTCCCGCTGGTCGCCTGGTCGCCGGCCCGGCGGAGCGCGGCCAGGTTTCCGGTCAGTCCGGCCAGCGCATTTCGAAACAGGGTCTGATCAGTGATCCGCATACTGTGCCCCCCCTGGCTGAACCGAGCCCCCCGGCAAGAGTTGCCGTGGCTGAATTCAACCTGCGGAGCGGTTATCGGAAATTCCTTCCGTTCCTTTAGTGCAAATTGTAATTCATTACAACACAATGACTTAGAAAGAAGCCGGGAAGCCCGATCCTGCCACGCTCCATTCCCATTCAACCCCGAAGCACCGGAGAGCCGGGGGTCTCAAGTTCCCGGACCCCCCTCCGAGACTTGGAGCGCCTGCCGAATGGCGGGGCCCCGGCAGAAGGCCGGGGAAGGCATCCATCCCTAGAAAGGGGGACTTCCCACATGGCTCTCAACGACATCACCCTGTCGTCAGCGATTCGCTCGAACCTGGTGAACCTGCAGTCGGTGACCGACCTCATGAGCCGGACCAACGTCCGTCTCTCCACCGGTCGCAAGGTCAACAACCCGATCGACGACCCGCAGGCATTCTTCACCGCCCAGAACCTGACCGGCCGGGCCTCCGACCTGTCGGCGCGCAAGACCGCGATGGGCGACGCCATCCAGACCGTGAAGACGGCGGACGAAGGCGTGAAGGGCATCATCGCCCTGGTGAACCAGGCCAAGGGTCTCATCTCCTCGGCCCGCAGTGCGGACGCGACGGAGCGAGCCAACCTGGCCACCCAGTTCGACGCGATCCGGACCCAGATCGACCAGCTCGCGAGCGACGCCTCGTACAACGGGACGAACCTCCTGGACTCCAGCGACCTCGTCGTGAACTTCAACGAGGACGGATCGAGCAACATCACGATCTCCGGGTTCGACGGCAGCACCACCGGGCTGAGCATCGATGCCGCGGCGAACAGCTTCGCCGGCGACACCGATATCACCGCGGCGGAGACCGACCTGGACGCGGCTCTGACCACGCTCCGGTCCAAGTCCCAGACCCTGTCCTCGGGCCTCGGCGTGGTGAACACCCGTCAGGAGTTCACCAAGAACATGATCAACTCCCTCACCACCGGCGCGGACAACCTGACCCTCGCCGATCCGAACGAAGAGGGAGCCAACATGTTGGCCCTGCAGACCAGGCAGCAGCTGGGAATCGTGGCCCTGAGCCTCTCGAACCAGGCCCAGCAGAGCGTCCTGCGTCTCTTTTAGCTCCGGGGAAGCGTCCACCGGCTCTCCGCGCAGATACGGAGGGTCGGGGACACTCCCGGCGCCTGAGTCGCAAGGCCGCGACCGGACGGGGACCGGCGGTTCCGAACCGCCGGTCCCACCCTCCGGCCAACCCCGGCCGCCGCCGGCCGGGTCCGCAAACGTCCCAATGACCGAGAGTTAGGAGCGCCAAGATGCCCCTTCGAATGAGCCTGAAACCCGGCGAACGCTTGATCCTCGGCGGAGCGGTGATCCGAAATGGTGACGCCCGCTCCGAGATCCTGATCGAGAACGAGGTGCCGGTGCTTCGGGAAGTGGACATCCTGAGTCCTCGGACCGTCCACACCGCGTGCGAATGGGTGTACTTGGCGCTCCAGCTCGCCTACGTCGATCCGGAAGGAACCAAAGAGCATCGGGACACGTTTCGGGTCCTCGTCGACCACCTTCGCCAGGCCGTGCCGCTCCTGGCTCCCGAGCTCGATGAAATCTCCGGGCTGGCCGACTCCGGCCGGCTCTACCAGGCCCTGAAGAGCGCGAAACGCCTCATCCAACACGAGAAAGAGCTGACCGACCATGTTGCATGATCCGCTGGCCGCCTACGAGCAAGGCAACAAGTCCACCGATTCCAACCGGAGCCTGGAGGCCGCCGCCCTCTACAAGACGGCGCGGCTCATGGAAAACTGCCTCAAGGCCTGGAGCGATCCCGAGCGGGGTCCGCGCCTCCGGGAGGCGCTGTCCCTCAATCAGAAGCTCTGGACCTTCTTCCAGACCGAGCTGACCCGTCCGGACCACGCGCTCCCGGTCGATCTCCGGATCGATCTCTTGAGGCTGAGCGCCTTCGTGGACCGGCGGACCTTCGATCTCCTCGCCTCCCCGAGCCGGGAGAAGCTGACCGCCTTGATCGACATCAACCGCCACGTGGCTACGGGTCTGGCGGGAAATCCAGCGTGAGGCATCTTGAGTCCGCTCAAGCCGCCGCTGCCACCGACCGATAACTCCGATCGGGCGGCGAACGGTTCAGGGGGAGACGGGGACCGCCCCGCGATTCGAGTCAGGAGGAGTACCATGCACATCGATCCGGCTGGAGCGGGAAAGACCACCGGCGCCGGCACCCGGCGGACGACGGGAGCGACTCCCGCCGACCGTCCCGAGGACGCCGGGACCTCCCGGTCCCGGGGATCCGGGGCCCGCCGGGATGAGGTCACCATCTCCGACACCGCCCGTGAACTCCTGGGCGCGTCCGAGGAGGCCTCGGCACCGCGCGCGCTGGACCCCGGGCGGGCCCGCGACATCCTGGGCCGGATCGCCAGCGGCCACTACGACCTCCCTGAGGTCCGAACCGAGGTGCTGGACCGTCTCGCCGCCGGTCTCGGCCTCGCACCCTCCGACTGAGCCAAGTCATGAAGTGCCTCGTCGTCGATCCCTCGCCGACGGCGCGGAGAACCCTGGTCAGGGTACTCAGGGATGCGGGGGTCGACGATGTGCTCACCACCGACTCCGCCACCGAGGCTCGCCGCATCCTGGAGAGCGAGGATGGGCGGGGCGTGGAGCTGATCCTCTCCGACTGGGATCTCCCCGGGGAAAGCGGGCTCGACCTGGCCCGAGGACTGCGACGGGAAGGCGACCGGACGGTCCCCCCCTCCTGCTTCTCACCACCCGCTGCGCCCGTGAGGACGTGGTTCGGGCGGCGGAGGCCGGAGTGAGCGGCTACCTCCTGAAGCCCATCGAACCGGAGGCGCTGGGAGTGAAGATCGAGGCCATCCTGGGGCCGCTACGCACCGAGGTGGAGACTCCGGCCGGCCCCGCGTCCGGAGATGCGGCATCGGACGAGGAACCCGAGACCGCGGAGACGCCCGACGCTTTGGCCACCGACATCGCCCCCGGGAACCCCGGCGCCGACGCCGGTTCGGCCACCGAAGACAAGTCCGCTTCGGACGACGAGCCCGAAGCGCGTCAGGCGGCCTGAGCCCCGGTTTCCGGCCACCCTCGCGACCACGCCGCCACCCGCTCCACCACCGCCCGCCGCGCCTTGGCCACCGCGCCGCTCCAGTCCCCCGCAGTCTCCTGGGAGCAGATCGTGAGCCCGCGGTACCAGGACCGCCAGCGCCAGTCGACGTCCACCGCGGCGAGAAGGATCGTGGGAACGCCCATGGCGGCGGAGAGATTGGGGATGGCGGTCTCGGTGGATACCACGAGGTCCAGCCCCGCGACCACCGCGGCGGTGTCCAGGAAATCCGAGGCCCCGGCCAGGGGCTGGGGAAGTCCGTGGGCCTCGGCCTCGGATTCGCGGGCTCCCCGGTGGAGCGACACCCACTCCACTCCCTCGATCGCGAGGAGATCGGAGACCGTGTCGAGGGAGGTGGAGCGGATGCGGTCGTACTGGAAGGACGGGTTCCCGGCCCAGTTGATCCCGGCCCGGAACCGGGTCCGCGACGTGCCCGGCGCCTCCGGGGCCAGCCACGGCTCGGTGGGGACCCGGTTGATCCCGTCGATCCCCAGAAGATGGGGGAGGCTCATGGTGAGGCACCAGAGGTCGTAGCCCCGCGCAGGCACGCTCGAGACCACGTTCAGACGCGGGTCGAGCCCGGCCAGTAGCCTCCGGAGCGGCTCCTGCACCACCACCGTCACCGCGGCGAAGCGGTCCGGGAGCACGGGGAGGAACCGGGCCATGAGAAGGGTGTCCCCCATCCCCTGCTCGTGAAGGACCAGGAGACGCTTCCGGGGAACGGGACGGCCGTCCCACTCGGGCTTTCTGAGGTTCCGTCCCGGGTTGACCAGCTCCTTCCGCGCCTCCAGGAGCGGAAGTCCCTGGGCGAGATCGTCCTCCAGGAGCCGGAGATGGCCCAGGTTGAAGCGCGCCATGGGATGGGCGCCGGCACGGTTGAAAGCGGCGGCGGCTTCGGCCCGGCGCCCGGCGCCGCGGTGGGCCAGGCCCAGGTTGTTCCAGGCGAGCGGGTGCTCGGGTTCGATCCCCAGGGCCAGCTCCGCGGAGCGGACGGCCAGGTCGAAGTCCCCGAGGCGGGTGAGGACCGCGGTGAGGTTCACCAGGGCCTCGACGTAGAGGGGCCGGGCGGCGAGCGCGGCGGAGAGACGGTCCCGGGCCGCCTCGAGGTTTCCCCCCTCCATGGCCAGGACTCCCAGCCGGTTCAGGGCCTCGGGCCGTTCCGGATCAAAGCGAAGGGCCAGCCGGCACTCCGCCTCGGCGAGCTCGGGGCATCCGGTGCGATGGTAGGCCTCGGCCAGGTTCTGATGGTAGAGGGCGGTGGCCGGCGCGAGATCCACCGCCTTCCGCATGAGCCGGACCGCCGGCTCGCCCTTCCCCCGAGCCAGCTCCACGCACCCCAGCAGGTGGAGGGCGTCGGCGTGGTCGGGACGGGCCTTCAGGAGCTTCCGGTAGATCGTTTCCGCGCGGCCGAGTTCCCCGCGCCGATGGTGCTCGATGGCCTCACGCAGCGTGTTCGGCATGGTTCCGGTCCTGCCACTCGATCACCCGGAGGTAGCACTCGAGCCGGTTCTGCTCCAGGCGGGCCAGGAGCGGGTTCTCGTGATAGGGGAGCAGGAAACCCTGCACCGCCTCGGACCACGGCGCGTTCCGTTCGAACAGCACCCCGAGACCGAACACCGCCGGGATCGCCGCCCACAGGAGTTCTTCCTCCTTTCCCGGGACGAAGTCCTCGATGGCGGTGAGCACCCCGTTCTGGGGTCCCCCCTCGCGGAGCGCGCAGGCCCATCCCCCTTCGCCGCGGAATCCGCCCTCCACCACTCCCGGTTCCCCCGGAACCACCCCGTGGTCCCAGGTGAAGGGATGCCGGTGCCCGGCGGGAATCCGCCCGGGATCGTAGTAGAGGTCGCGCCGGCCCCAGGGCCAGGCCACGTCGTGGTAGAAGACCAGGAACGGCTTCCCCGCCCGCCGGGTGGTCTCCCATATCAAACGTGATTCCTCGATCACGGTGAAATAATTGTGGTCCCCGTCCACCACGTAGGCGTCGGCGGCGAGGTCGCCGAGCGCTTCCAGGCTCGGCTTTTCGATCAGCTCGGCGGCGGGGGTTTCGTCGAAGAGCCGCCGCGCTCCCGCCGAGGGCGCGGGGTCCACCGCCACCAGCGATCCTTCCCGCTCCGCGGCGTGGGCGGCCAGGAGCCGGGTCATGGTCCCGTACTCCGAGCCTACCTCCACCACGCTTCGCGCCCCGGACAACTGCAACACGCCGAGCACGATCTCGCCGAACTCGGCCAGCGAATGAAGCAACAGCTCCGCCATCTCAACCCTCCTGGAGAACCGCGGGCTCGGCCGGGGCGGGCGCCACGACCTCCGCCGCGGGTTCCGCGGCCATCACCAGGCCGAAAAAGATGTCCACCTCGATCCGCTCCGCCCCGGGGTCGCGTTCCTCCACCGGCACCACGAACACCGCCGGGTCCTCTTCCACCAGGTAGAGGTTCCCGTGGAGGGGCCGGTAGCCGTGCCGTTCGATCCCCTCATGGGTCAGCCGACGCGGCTCTCCGGCCCGCTCCCCCGAGGCCTCGGCGAGAGCGACCCCGGTGAACTGGACGACCTGCCCCGGGATCCCGATGCTGAAGGCCAGGCGCGAGGCGGTGCGCCCCTGGCCGTCCCGCCGGAGGGTGACCCGCTGCCAGACCCGCCCCCGGTGGTTCAACCGGTAGGGGATTACCTTGGACTGATCGCGGTTGAAGCCGGCCCCGGTGTCCCAGTAGACCGCCATCACCTGATCGGGATGGCCGGAATCGAAGACCGAGGGCTCGGCGGTGCGGAGAAAGATGTGGGTCACCGCCTCCCCCATCACCGGGCCCATCCGGCGGGCCAGGCCGAAGGGCCAGTGGAGGCGGGACATGGGGAGGCTGGCCAGCTGGTGGGGCGAAAGATGATCCAGCTCCCAGGCGGAGAGTCCCTCCGCCTCGGCCAGTCCGCGGGTGCGGCGGGAGCCGAAGTTCTCGTCGTGCCGCCAGTCCCCGAACAGCTCCAGCTCCACCGGGAGCGGCCGGGCCACCGAGGCGATGCAGATGTTCCGGTAGAACTCCTTGAGCCCGCCCGGGTCGGTGACGCGGTGGGTGTCCTTGTGCTCCCGCCAGGCCCGGGCCCAGCGGCGGATCCCCTGCTGGACCGCCTCGATCCGGCCCCCCTGCTCGGGTCCGATCGGGTTCTCCCCCAGCACCGGCTCGCCGTCCGCGGCGTAGCCCACGGTGCTTCCGCAGGGGGCCATGAGGCTCTGCTCCACGATCTCGGGGGAGCGCATGAAGGTGTGGGCCACCGCGATCGGCTGTCCGTTCTCGGCCAGCCACCCCTCCACCACCGCGCCGGTGGCCTGGGTCTCGTGGACCTCTCCCCCGGTCACCAGGTAGAACCCGTGGGTGGTGAGCTTGGGGTTCTCGCGCTCCAGGATGCGTTGCAGGCACTCCTGGATGGTGCCCTTGTAGCCGAGGTCCATCACCGCGATTCGCTCGGCGCGCGTTTCGCCGAGGACCCGGTGGAGGTGGGCCAGGAGCCCGGCCCGGACCCGCGCGGCGTCCCGGAGAACCTTCTCCCGGAGCGCGCGGTCCGCGGCGACCCGTCGAATGAGGGCGCGGGAGGCCTTGGGGTCCAGGCGCTCCCCGGGGTCCGCGGAGTCCAGGTCCTCCGGATCCAGGCCGAGCTGCTCCAGGATCACCCCGCGGGCCTCCGGGGAGGGACGGAAGGCGAAGCGCAGGAGCTCATCCTCGGTCCCGTCCAGGATGGCCGCTTTCCGGGCGGCGTAGCGGGAGATGTAGAGTTCCCGGGCGGCCAGCCCCGAATCGAGGTCGTCCAGCACCGCCTTCAGCACCCGGCCTTCCCGCATGAGGCAGAGCACGGTGTCGATGCCCAGCTCGCGGCAGCGGCCGGCCGCCCAGTCCGCGAAACCCGCCACCACCGGCCCGAGAATCCCCGCCCCCCAGCGCTCGTACTCGTCGGAGCACGCGGCCATGGTCCGGCTCCGGAGCGTGGTGAGGCCCGCGTCGTGGCCGGTGAGCGCCGCCGCCCGCTCGCTCAGGGTGGAGGGAAGCTCGCGCTTCGGCAGATCCTCGTAGGCCTCGGGCCAGACCCGGAACCAGTAGCGGTCGAGGCCGAACGCGGCCGGTCCCTCGACGTCGGCGTGGTAGTCGTTTCCCACGTGGAGCACGCGCGAAGGCTCGACCCCCGCCCGCTCGATCAGGAGGCGGTGGAGGCCCTGGTACTTGGAGATCCGTTCGGCGGAGGAGACGAGCAGGTGATCCGGTTCGATCCCCGCCAGGACCCGGATCTGGTCGGCGGTGAAATAGCTGTCGGAGACGAAGGCCACCTCGAGACCCCGATCCCGGGCCCGGGCGATCAGGGCCCGCATGTCGGGGTTCACCCGCACCAGTTCCCGCTCCACCTCGAACTCCAGATCGGCCACGTCGGCCGGGGCGGCGCCGTGGAGGTAGCCCCGGGGAAAGGCGGCGTAGATCTCGGCCAGGGTCACCTCCCGCGAGGCCACGTTCAGCCGGGCCCGCTCCTCGGCCCCGACGCGTTCCTTGAGGAAGCTCTCGGGGGAGGAGGAGGGGCGCATCCAACCGCGCTCCAGGAGGCGGCGGGCCACCAGGAAGAAGGCGTCGCGCGGTTCGGGCACCATCCGCCAGATGACGGTGTCGAAGAGGTCCAGGCTCAGGAGCGCGTAGCGCCCCGATTCGATGAGGCGTTCGATGTCGCGGATGCGGCGGTCGGCCAATGTTCCCCCCCTTGCCGTGGTCCGGGACGGTCCCCGGGATTGCGTTTTGCACGGTTATCGGCAGGGGGCCGGACATCCTTACCCGGAAAACGGCGGGGACGCCCGGGTCAGGCGGACAAGGAGTTGGGAGCGCGCCGGTTGGGCGCTTCGGTCACGCCTCGCCGGACATCATCAGGAGAGGGCGGCCCTGGAAGCGCGCGTATTTCGGACGGAGCCGGTCCGGTTCGTAGGATCGCTCAACGTCCACGAACTTCTTGGGACCCGAGACCACGTCCAGGGGAACCGCGTCGAAGACTCCCTTCCGCACGCTCACCAACCGTCCGGTCTCCCCGGCCAGGACCAGATCCAGGGCGAGGTTTCCGAAGGCCATGGGGACCACGGAGTCCAGGGCGTCGGGGTCGCCGCAGCGGACCAGGTAGCCCAGCCGCTGGCTCACCACGCTCACCCGCTGGCCGGCGTTGTACTTCGGGGAAAGCTCCTTCAGGCGCACCGCCACGTGGTCGCCGATCCCCCCCAGCCGTTTGTGGCCGTACTGGTCGGTCTCCTCGCTCTCGTACACCATGTCCCCTTCCCCGGCCATCCGCGCGCCCTCGGAGACCAGGACCACCGCGTAGCGGCTCGGATTCCGCCGGCGGTCCGCGCTCAGGATCTCGGCCAGGCGCTCCGCCTCGAAGGGGCACTCCGGAATCACGCACCGGTCCGCGGCCCCGGCCAGGGTGGGGAGCAGCACGGTGTATCCCGCGTAGCGCCCGAACACCTCGATGACCAGGAAGCGCTCGTGGGAGCCTGCGGTGGTGCGGAGCCGGTGGGTGAGCTCGATGGTCCGGGTGATGCAGGTGCTGAACCCCACGCAGTAGTCGGTGCCGGGGACGTCGTTGTCCATGGTCTTGGGGATGGCCACCACCTTCATGCCCTCGGTATGGAGGCGATGGGCGTAGCTCAGGGTGTCGTCGCCGCCGATGGGGATGAGCACGTCCACCCCGAGGAACTCGAGGTTCCGGAGCACATCGGGGGTGATGTCGCTGATCTCTCCGGGGTAGCGGTCCCGGAGGTGCTCGGGCAGGGCGAGGCGCGGGAGGTGGCTCGGCCGGGTACGCGAGGTGTGGAGGAAGGTCCCCCCGGTCCGGCCCACCCGGTTCACGATGTCCTCGGTGAGCTCGATCACGTGTTCCCGGTTGTCCGCGCCGGAATGGGGAACCAGCTCGGTGAGCCCGGCCCAGCCCCGCTGGAGGCCGAGAACCCGGTATCCCTCGTGGAGGGCCCGGAGGGTGACCGCGCGGATGGCCGGGTTCAGCCCGGGAACGTCGCCGCCTCCGGTGAGAATGCCGATGGTGCCCTTGGTCGCCGTCATGATCCACACCCCTTTCCCCGATGCCCCGCCGCGGGTCGCTCGGCCGGTTGCGCGCCCGGCCCCCGCTCCGGTGAGCCCGGCGGGAAAGGATACTCCTTCCCGGCGGGGCGGGCACGCGCGTTCCGGATCGCCGGGCGGAGCCCGAAGAGCGGGGCGGACCCGCCACCGGGCCCGCCTCGTAGCACATCCGGATCCGACCCCCACCCGACTCCCGTTCCAGCCGCCGTGCCCACCGCCGCAACGCCTTGTCCTCGTTCGGGATCGTCCGCTCCGCCACCTCCCTCGCCCGCTCCCCACGCACCACCGCCACCGCCAGATCCTTCTTGGAATCATCCATCCCCACCTACGTGATACGCTTCGCCATGACCGGTCTCCTTTCATCCGTATGCGGTATTCAGACGGCCACCGCCTGATAGCCCGCGATTCTACGGATTGCGAGACCGGTCACTTCATATGGTCTGGAATCGCCCGCACCACGCGGGCCCGTCCCGCACCGGTCCGTCATCCTCCGGAGGAGCATGCCCACGCCACCACCCGCGCCCTCGGGCGCCGGAAGCGCCCGGATCCGGGCGACCCGCGGCGCCCTCACCGTGTTTCTCGCCGCGCTGGCGGTGCGGGCGGTCTACCTCTTTCAGATCCACGGCACCCCGCTCACCGATCTCCTCCTCATCGACTCCGACACCTACCATCGCTTCGCCGGGCTCATCCTCTCCGGAACGTTCCACGGAGAGGAGGTCTACTCGATGAACCTCCTCTATCCCTACTTCCTGGCCGCGGTCCTGAAGCTCACCGGCGGCGGGAACGGCCCGGTGCTGGCGGCGCAGGCGGTCCTGGGATCGCTCACCGCGGCCCTCGTCTTTCTCCTCGCCGGCCGGGTGTTCGGCCGGATCGCCGCCTGGACCGCGGGGCTGGCCGCCGCGGTCTACGCTCCCTCGGTCTTCTATACCGGAGCGCTTCTCACCCCGGTTCTCATCAACCTCCTCTCCACCGCCGCGCTCCTCCTCCTGATCCTCTACCGCGACCTTCGAAGCGCGCGGCTTCTCGTCCCCGCCGGTCTGGCCCTGGGCCTGGCCTCGCTCGGACGCGGGAACAGCCTCCTCCTGGTTCCCTTGAGCCTCTGGTTCTTCGCCACGGTTTCCGGGTCCCGACGAAGGGCGGTCGCGCGGTGGGCGCTCTTCACCGCCGCCGCCCTCCTCCTCCCCGCGGCCATGACCGTCCGGAACGCCCTGGTGGAGGGGCGCTTCGTCCCCCTCTCCGCGAACTACGCCGCGTTCTACATCGGGCACAACGACCGGGCCACCGGCCTCTACGCCCTTCCCGACTTCGCGGCCACCGCCGCCTACGAAGGGGAGGTGACGGGGGCGGTGAAGGCGGTCTCCGCCGAACTGGGGCGCCCGGTCACCCTGGCCGAGGCCTCGGCGGTTCTGTTCCGGAAGGGCGTGAGCTGGGCGGTCGACCACCCGGGACGGGAGCTTCGCCTCACCGCGCGGAAGTTCTACTACTTCTGGAACCGCACCGAATCCCCCACCAACCTGAACTTCTACTTCGCCCGGGACTACTCCGGACTCCTCCGCTTCCTGGTCCTGGGGTTCGGGACGGTGGCGCCGTTGGGACTGGTCGGGATGTATCTTTCGAGGCGACGATGGCGGGAGCACCTGATCCTCTATCTCTACGGCTCGGTGTATCTCCTGACCGCGCTCCTCTTCTACGTCTCGGCCGAGTACCGCCTGCCGGTGCTGCCGGTGCTCCTGGTGTTCGCGGCGTCGATCCCCGCCGCGGTGGCGCGGGATTTCCGGGCCCGGCGGCGCCCCGGGGTGCGCCTGGGCGGGGGGCGCGGGCCGCGTCCGGCCGGGATCAGCGGGGGCGAGGCCGCGGTGGCCGGCCTGCTGCTCGCCGGACTCCTGGTCTTCTGCAACACCCGGGACCGGCTCATGACCCTGCAGTCGGTGAAGCGGGTCGACTACTACAACTTCGGCGTGCTCTACAAGGAACGCGGCGACGACCGGGCGGCAGAGGCCATGCTCCGGAGATCCCTGGACATCGACCCCCGGTTTCCCCCGGCCTACGAGGCCCTGGCCGCGATCGAAGCGACCCGCGGAAACGACGCCGAAGCCCGCCGTCTCGCCGAGCTGGGCCGGAGCTTCGCCCGGGGGGGCCGGGAATCCAGGCCGCCGGCGCCGATGTCCGGAGCCGACCGGGACCGGATCGCCGCGGAGCGGCTCTACTTCGACCGTCGCTACGCCGAAGCCCTGACCGCCTTCGAGTCCCTGCGCATCCGCTACCAGGCCGAGGGGAACCGGGCCCAGGCGGTGAGCATGACCAACAACATCGGCCTCTGCCGCTACAAGCTCGGGGACCTGGGGACGGCGGAGTCGGTCTTCCGCGAGCTGATCGCCGAGGAACCGGGCTACGTGCGCGCCTACACGAACCTCGGGCTGGTCCTGGAGGCCAGCGGCCGGCCCGGGGACGCGGCGTCGGCGTACCGGCAAGCGCTCGCCGTCGAGCCGGGGAACCGGAAGGCCCGCCGGGCCCTCGATCGTCTGGCCGCGGGGGGCGGCATGGCCGACAAACCGGGCTCCCCGTAGCCGCCAATCGGGATGTCCCGGCCGGATGCGTCGACGCTCCGTGCTTCGGGCCCGGGCCGCCCCTTGAATACGCCTGTTCCGCTCGGGCGGCGTTGACTATATTGGCCTCACCCGCGCCCCCGTCACCGATCGAAGGAGCGTTCCATGGCTGAGCGACGCATCGTCTTCCTCCTCCTCGTGGGTTTTTCCCTCTCCGGCCTCCGGCCCGCCCTCGCCTTCGACGGCGCCCGGGCCAAGGCCCTGGTGGACACCCTCGCCTCCGACCGCTACCAGGGCCGGAAGAGCGGCACGGCGGGCGGCCGGATGACCGAGGACTTCGTGGCCGGCCGGTTCGCCGCATGGGGTCTTGCGCCCGGGGGGAAAGACGGCGCGTGGTTTCAGACCCTGCCGCTTCTGGTCACGCAAGAACGCGGCGCGGAGATGACCCTCCTCGACGATCCGATGGGTCCGGTGCCCATGGTCTACGGCGCCGACTTCGACCTGGTCACCAACTCCGGGAGCGGAGACGTGACCGCAGACGTGATCCTGGCAGGACATGGACTGTGCGACCCCGGCCGGAAGTGGGACGACTACGGGGACGTCGATCTCCGGGGGAAGATCGCCTTCATCCTTCGGGGCACCCCCGGGAACGGGTACGACTGGAGCGAGGCGGGATCCCGCGACTCCACCCTCACCGAGGCGGTCCGCCGCGGCGCGGTCGCGGTGCTCTTTCTCCAGGGAGACCATCCGGTGAACGGGGCGGCCATCCACCGGGAGGTCTATCACCCGACGGTGCCCATGGCGATGGTGGGACCCCGGCTCCTCGACCGGCTCCTGGTGAACTCCGGCTACAATGCCAAGACCTACAAGATCGCGCTCGGAGAGCATCCGCTTCCGCTCGACACCGGAAAGCGATTGCGCTTCCGGGCCGAGGTGACCGCGGGGACCGAGGGCACGGCGCGAAACGTGATCGGGGCCGTCCGCGGCTCCGATCCCGCGCGCGCCGACGAGCTGATCGTGATCGGCGGCCACATGGACCACCTCGGGCCGAACGGGAACGGGGTGGTCTACAACGGCGCCGACGACAACGGCTCCGGGGCCTCGGTGGTGATGGAGCTGGCCCGCTCGTTCGCCGCCGGTCCTCCCCCCGCCCGCACCCTGGTCTTCATCACCTTCGCGGGAGAGGAGCAGGGGCTCCTGGGGTCCAGGGCCTTTGCCGCCGACCCCACCGTGGACCTCGACCGGGCGGTGGCCATGGTGAACCTCGACATGGAGGGCAACGGGAACGGCAAGGTGGGGCTGGGAGGCGGGGAGTACTTCCCCGGGATCTGGAAGGGCTTCCGGGCGTCCCTCTCCCCCGCCACCGCCGAGAGCCTGGTGGCGGCCCGGGCCTGGGGGGGCGACTCCAGCGACCATTCCTCGTTCCGGAACCTGGGCATCCCCGCCTTCACGGTGTGGAGCGAGGGAGACCACCCGTTCTACCATTCGGTGGACGACGACGCGGCCTGGATCACCCCGGAGGTGCTGGGCTCGGTGGGTCGGATGAGCGAACGCTGGATCCGAACCCTGGCCGACTGGCCCCATCCCCTGGCGGTGGAGCACCGCGACGGCCGCACGCTTCTCTACGGCGCGGACCAGGTGGACCTGGACGGGGTGACCGCGGACGATGCTCCGAGCTGGATCCGGGGCCGCGCGCGCTGGTACGGGGCCCGGGAGTTTCCCCAGCCCGCCTTCGTCTCCGCGCTCGGAAGCTTCGAGAAGCGCGCGGCCGACGACGACGGCTTCGCCCTGGCCGCGTCCCTGGGCGGGATCCGCGGCGCGTCGAAGGCGGGAGCGCGGGCGCTCGCCCTGGGGGTGGAAACCGGAGTCCGCTCCCGGATCGAGCCCGCCAACCTCGCGCTCATGGACGACCTCCGGGTCGCCTTCGTGCGATGGAGCGGCCGGGCGCCGGGAGCGGCGGACACCGGCTACGTGAAGGAGCTGGGCGGGAACGGCCGGGTGCTGGTGATTCCCGCCGACAGCGCGTGGTCGGCCGCGCTCCCGGCCGGGGTCAAGGCCGCGGTCCGCTTCCGCCCCGGACACGGCGGCGCGGTGGCCCACCCCGAAGCCTGGCCCCGGAAGACCACGGTCTTCGTGGCCGACCTCGACGGGCCGGTGGAGGCCGACACTTTGGCCTCGGTGATCGATCGGTTGGGTGCGGACCGGGTACACCTGGACCTGGTTCCCTGGGCCGCCCGCGCCCCCGAAAGCGATCTCTGGGGATTCGTGGAAGCGCTCCGGAAGGCGGGAAGCTACAGCCCGGCGCGGATGCGGGCGCTTCTGGGGGGAAATCTGGCCGGGCTCTAGTCGGGGGTTGCAGAAAGCCCCGGCACCAGCGCGGCCAGCCCGGGTAGCTCGAGCCCGCCCGCCGAGGCCTCGACCAGGCCTTCCCTCAGATGCTTGAGCCCCAGGGGCACGTGCTCCCGGAAGCGCGTTTTCCCCTTCACCAGGGATAGAAAACCGAAGGCGCCCAGGGCCTGCATGTTCCGCTGCAACCCGGCCGCCGCGGCCATCCGCCGGAGCGCGGGCGGGTCCAACGCCGGCCCTCCCCCCGCGGCCAACGTTTCGCGGTAGTGCTCGAGCAGCTCGCCGCGAAGCGCCGGGCCCAGATCCACGTAGGCATCGCGAAGCAGGGACATGACGTCGTAGAGAAGCGGTCCCCGGCGCATCCCCTGGAAGTCCACCAGGCGCACCTCGTCGGCGCGAAAGAGGATGTTCTGGGACTGGAAATCGCGGTGCATGAGCACCACCGGCTGATCGAGGACCTCGGCGGCCAGCCGCTCGAACTCCGCGTCCAGGCCGGCGATCGCTTCGGCGGGAGCCTTCACCAGATCCTGCAGAAAGCGCAGGCGGAAGTAGTCGGTCTCCCACCGCAAGGTGTCGTGATCGAAAAGGCGGTCGCCGGCTTCGGCACACGCCCCTCCGGCCACCACGCGCGTGCCGCGGACCTGGAGATCCACCAGACGGTCGATCACCCGTCGGTAGAGATCGCGCCGCGCGCCGGGATCGTCGGCGGCCGTGCCGTGGGTCACCGCCTCGTGCAGGGTATCGCGCCCCAGGTCCTCCATGAGCACGAACCGGCGCTCGGGGTCGGCGGCGAGAATCCGGGGCCCGCCGAAACCGTGTTCCCCCAGGAAGCGGCCCACCGCCACGAACCGGTGGAACTCCGGGTCCTCGGGAGGCGCGGTCATGAGCACCGCGGAGACCCGCCCATCCTCGATGCGGCGAAAGGCGCGGTCGGAGCCGTGCCCGGTGATGCGCTCGGTGCGGCCGGCCTCGGCCAGCACCTGTTCGGAGTGCCGCCGCTCGGCCAACACGTGCTCGGCGGCGAGCACCAGCCGTTCGCGCTCGTTCTCCTCCTCGCTCGCCGACCAGTCGCGGCCGATCACCGCGCGGACCGCCACGGCATCGCGGGGCACCGTCGCCCCGTCCAGGAGCACCACGTCCCGGACCCGCGCTCCGGCCTCGATCTTCGCCTCCCGTCCCAGCACCGCGAACCCCTCCACCCGCGCCCCCGGGTCGATGGTCGCCGCCTCGGCCAGGTGGGTCCGGGGACTGCCGGTCTCGCCGCTTCGCCGCCCCCCCATGAGTCCCCGATGGACGTCCAGATAGCGGGTGAGGGTGCCGAGGTCGCTCCAGAGAAACCCGCCGGGAGCGTGGCCGCGCACCGAGCCCGGGTTCTCGGCCATGACCCGCCGGAGGGCGTCGACCAGGGACGATGGCCCCTCGGGGAGGTAATCCAGGAAACTCCGCTCGAAGACCGCGATCCCGGTGTAGGTGAGGCGCCGAACCTCGATCGCCGGAGGGGGGCCCCCGCGCCCGATCCGGAGCACCGTGCCCCCGGGATCGGTGACCACGGTGTTCACCTCGGGCCAGTCGGTAAGGAGCAGGGTCGCCGTCGCCCCGCTCGCCCGGTGCGCGGTGATCAACGCGCCCAGGTCCGCATCGGAGTAGACGTCGCCGTTGTGGAGGAGGAAGCGATCCGTCTCGGCCAGGAACGTCCGGACGTTGGCCGGCCCTCCCCCCGTCCCCAGGATCTCCGGCTCGTGAAAGAGGGTGGCCCGGGAAGCGTGCTCCGAGCCGGCCACGAAATCGCGGACGTCCCCGGCGCGATGATGGGTGTTGACCGCGATCGCTCCCGCCCCCGCCGCGGCCAACCGGTCGAGGATGACCCCCAGGAGCGGCCGCCCCAGGATGGGAAGGAGCGGTTTGGCCAGGTGATCGGTCAGGGGGCGGAGCCGGGTGCCGAGCCCCGCCGCCAGCACCATGGCCCGTTCCACGTCCGCGCTCTCAGTCATAGTGGAGAAACCCCGCGATCTCCCGATCGAAGGTGTCGAGGGCCGGGCGCCAGGTCTCGGCCATCTCCCGCGGGGATCGCCCCGCCTCCAGGTCGGTCCGGAAGCCGGCGCCCCCGGTCAGGATGTCGATGGGGAGCTTCTGGTGTTCGTATTCGTAGGGGGGTTGCTTCCAGCGGAAGCCGGCGGGCCAGAGCTCGCGGATCGCGGCCAGGACCGCGGTCGCGGTGAGGACCGAGCGAAAGACCGTCCGGTCGGTCACGTGGAGTTGCGCTCCGCCGCAGAGCCGGCCCGCATGCTTCTGGAAGGTGGGCTCGAAGGACACCGGACGGAAGATCGCCCCGGGAAGGTCGAACGCGGCCAGCCGGCGGACCAGCGGTTCGGGATCGATGAACGGCGCCCCGAAGATCTCGAAGGGCCGGGTGGTGCCGCGCCCCTCGGAGAGCGTGGTGCCCTCCAGAAGGCAGAAGCCGGGATAGACCACGGCGGTGTCCACGGTGGGCATGTTGGGGGACGGCATGACCCAGGGGAGACCGGTCTCCGGGAACCACATCGAGCGCCGCCATCCCTCCATCCAGACCACCCCGAGGTCGAGCGCGGGGGCGAAGCGATCCCGGAACCAGGCCGCCAGCTCCCCCACGGTCAGGCCGTGGCGCATGGGAATGGGGGCGAGCCCCACGAAGGATCGATAGGCGGGATCGAGCACCGTTCCCTCGCGGTCGAGGCCGCCGAGCGGGTTCGGACGATCCAGGACCACCACCCGCTTGCCGGCGGCGGCGCAGGCCTCCATGACCAGGAGAAGGGTCCAGATGAACGTGTAGTACCGGGCCCCGACGTCCTGAAGATCCACCACCAGGACGTCGATCTCTCCGAGCATCTCCGGCGTGGGAGAGCGGTTGTCCCCGTAGAGGGAGTGCACGGGAACGCCGGTGACCGGGTCCGTGAACCCCTCCCACTCCACCATGTTGTCCTGGGTCTGCCCCAGGATCCCGTGCTGGGGTCCGAAGAGCGCCCGGAGATCGACCTCCGGGGCCTCGTGGAAGATGCGCCCGGCGTGGACCAGGCGCCGATCCACCGAGGCGGGATGAACGAGCAGGCCGACCCGCTCCCCCCCGAGAACGGAAAAACGGTCGCGCTGGATCCTGTCGAGGCCGGTGATCACGTCGGACGGCATGGGGTTCCTCATCCTGGGTTCGGGAGCCGCATTGGATCTTAGCCGACCCGGCCGCCGCCCGCCCACGCCGGAACCGAGGCCCCCAGGTTGCCGCGAACCGGCGGAAATCCTCGTGTGAAGCCGGACACAACGATGTGTCCATTGCTACACAATCCGTGCCCGCCGGCGGTCTCTCCGACTCCATATACCACTACGCACCAGCCAGTTAGCGTGATGGCTCCCGACTGGCAACCCCCTTGCAATGAACGAGGGGCGTAGCGAGCGATCAACTTCGACCGGCGGGCCCCTGATCGATTCTCGCCTTCGCACTTCCGCCCGCCAAGAAATTGCCGGAGCACCGGGGGGTGCCTTCGGCCGCTCATTCCCGGGTGCGTGACCCGGGAAAGGAGGAAACCATGATCCGCACGAACACCTTGCGATGGGTCTTGGGACTCACGATCGCCGGCGCTCTCGCCGCCGGCTCGCTCGCCGCCTGCGGGCGGGACGCGGGCAGCCAGGGGAGCGGCAACACCGCCATGAACCAGGAAGGCGGCTCGAGCGCGCCCGAGGCCCAGAAGGTCACCGTCCCCGCGGGGACCGATCTCGTGGCCTCGCTCCGCGCGCCGCTCAGCACCGAACGGAACCACGCCGGCGACACCTTCCACGCGACCCTGACCGAGCCGGTGGCGGTGCCCTCGGGGACGGTGCTTCCAACCGGGGCCACGGTGACCGGGAAGCTCACCGAGGTCCGTGACGGCGGAGCGGACGGCGGCGCCAAGCTGACCCTGGAGGTGACCGAGGTCGGCTATCCCGCCGGGGAGTCGCACGACGTCCGGACCGCTCCGCTCGAGCTGGTGGACTCGTCGTCCACCGAGAAGAGCCTGGAGAAGGTGGCCGCGGGCGCGGTCGGCGGCGGCGTGATCGGCGGGGTGATCGGCGGCAAGAAGGGCGCGGCCATCGGAGCCGCGGTCGGCGCCGGCGCCGGCACCATCGTGGCCATCGCCACCAAGGACGATCAGATCGAGCTTCCCGCAGGCCAGAAGCTCCGCTTCGCCCTGCGCGAGCCGGTCGAGCTTCCCCTGACCGCCGCGGCGACCCCGTAATCACCCGCCCGACGTGAGGTGGAAGAAGCAATGAACCGCTCGGGGTGCATCCGTTGGACCATCTGGAGACAATCAGGCGTAGGCATGCATGAGCGATGTGCTCCCGGGCCGATGAGAGGAGGACCTCCATGCGAAGACTATTGATGATCCTGGCCGCGGCCCTGGTGGCCGCGCCGGGAGCGGCCCAGGCCGACGGACTTTCCTTCCAGGGTTGGGGCCCGAGGGTCGGGGTCACCATGAACCCCGATCAGTTCCACTTCGGAGCCCACACCGACTTCGGGTCCATGGACAGCCACCTCCGGCTGCAGCCGAACCTGGAGCTGGGTCTGGGCGACAACCTGACCCTCCTGACCCTCAACCTGGACGGCGCCTATCGCTTCAGCTCCCGCTGGGAGAGCTGGACCCCCTACCTGGGCGGCGGAGCCGGATTCGTGATGGCCGGTTCCGAGGACAACGGCCTCACCGGCGATACCGAACAGGGCACCGGACTCGACGTCCTGGGAGGGATCGAGAAGGGGCTCACCAGCGGCAGCCGCTTCTTCATCGAAGGGAAGGTGGGCTTCTTCGACGAGCCCGATTTCATGGTCACCACGGGCTGGACCTTCCACCCGTAACGCCCGTCGATCGACGGGCCCGGCCGCAGGGATTCCTCGCGCCGCCGCCCTGAGCCCCGGGCCAATCGCGCTCCCGGCGTGCTCGACGGCGGTCATTGGGGAGAAGACGGGGAGGGGACTTCGGTCCTCTCCCCGTCACTTTCCTGCGCCCGGCCGCCCGGCGGTCCGCCCGGACCGTGCCTCATCGGAACCCGGGGTCGGAGTTCTCCCGCACCTTGAGCTCGCCGTAGGATTCGAGCACCCCGGCCACCGAGTCCCGGACTCCCACCGCGGCGAAGACCAGATGGTCGCGCCGGAAGTAGGCGTCGATGACCCGCCGGCAGTCCTCGGGGGTCACCCCGTCGATCCGGCGGAAGAGGTCGTCCACCCTCGACCGGTCCACCCCGTAGAAGGTGAGCTCGCTCACCGCGTAGGCCACGCTTGCCGCGGTCTCGTAGCCGTAGGGGGTCTGCCCCTTGACGTAGGCCTTGGCCGAGCTCAGGTCCGTCTCCCCGATCCCCTCCTCGTGGAGCCGGTCGAGCTGGGCGAGAGCCAGATCCAGCGCCTCCTTGGTGTGCTCGGTGGCGGTGAAGCTCATCATGTAGGCGGTCCCGGCCTCGGCCCGGCGGTCCAGACGATACCGTGCCCCGTAGGTGAGCCCCGACTCGATGCGGAGCTTGGTGTTGAGCCAGCTCGTGAACCTCCCGCCGAAGATCGTCCGCACCAGCTCGGCGGCGGCGTAGTCGGGATCGTCGTAGGCGGGCCCCAGGGATCCGATCTGGAACCAGGTCTGGGGGGTGTCGGCCTTGTTGACCAGGAGCACCCGGTTCGCCGCCGGCGGCGTCGGGTCGGGGATCACCGGCGCCGGTCCCGTCGCCCGCGGCATGGACGCGAAGGCCTTCCGCACCGCGGCCTCGGCGGCGGCGGGGTCCAGATCTCCGCACACCGTGATCAGGGCGCGGTTCGCTCCGTAGTTGCCCCGGTAGAAGGCGCGCACGTCGTCGGGGCCGAGCGCGCGGAGCGAGGTCTCGGTGCCCCCCACCGGGTTCCCGTAGGGATGGTCGCCGTATAGGAAGGCGTCGAAGTAGTCGCCCAACACGTAGCGCGGGTTGTCCTTGGCCTGGCCCACGCCGTCGGCGAGCTGCCCGGAGAGCTTCTCGATCTCTCCGGAGTCCAGGGCGGGACGAAGCAGGGCGTCGGCCAGGAGCTCGAGTCCCCGGTCGAAATCCTTGGCCAACAGGCTCAGCCGCACCCGGGTCCGGTCGTGGTCGACCGAGGTCCCGAAGTCCGCTCCCAGAAAGTCCACCGCCCCGGCGAAGGCGGCGGCGTCGAGATCTCCCGAGCCCTTCCGCAGGCTCTCGGCGGTGAGCTCGGCCAGCCCTTCCTTTCCGGCCGGGTCGGCGGCGGCTCCGGCCCGGATCCAGACCTCGAAGGTGACGAGGGGGACGGCGGCCTGGCGCACCACCTGGAGGGAAAGGCCGTTGTCCAGCTTCACGACCCGGTAGTCGGGAAGCCGGAGATCCTCACCCGCGCGGACGGATGGCGCCCCGCCCAGGATCGCGGCTGCGACCACCACCGCCGAGAGCCGGGCCGCCGTCTGGAACTGCGAATGCCGTCCACGGTCAGCGCGCATCGTTCGCCTCCTCTCCCGCTGCGGCCTCGGGGATCAGGGTCACCACGGTCCGGTTCTCCGGCGTGAAGTACCTGTCCGCCACCCGCATGACGTCCGCGGGGGTGATCGCCTCGTATTCGTTCACCGCGGTGAAGAGCTTGTTCCAGTCGCCGTGGAAGAGGGCGTAGGTGCCGAGCGCCTGGGCCCGCCCGCTCAGGGTGGCCATGCTCCGGTAGAAGCCGGCCAGGAGCATGTTCTTGGCTTTCTGAAGCTCCTCATCCCCCACCGGCTCGGTCTTCAAACGCTCCAGCTCCTCGTACAGGGGACCTTCCACCTGGGGCCCGGCGATCCCGTCCCGGTTCTGGACCAGGATCTGGAACAGCCCGGGGTCGAAGTTGTCGTCGGTTCCCGACCACACGCCGAGGGCGAGGGGTTCCCGGTCCACCAGCCTCCGGTAGAGCCGGCTCGATTCACCGGAGGTCAGCATCAGGTCGATCAACTCCAGGACCCGGCTGTCGGAATCGGAGGTGGCGGGGACGTGCCATCCGGCCAGGACACTCGCCGCCGAGGCATCCTTCCGCAATTCCACCCGCCGTTCTCCGGTCTGGGGGGGCTCCACCGTCACCACTCCGCGGGGGATCTCCCGGGCGGGGACGCTTCCCACCGTCCGGTCGAGCATCTCCAGGAGCCGGGGGGTGTCGAAGGCGCCGCAGATCACCATGACCGCGTTGTTGGGCGTGTACCAGGTGTGGAAGAACGTTTCCACGTCTCCCTGGCGCCAGTTCTCGATGTCGCTCCGCCAACCGATCACCGGCCACGAATAGGGATGAGCCATGAACGCCGCCGCGCCCAGCTGTTCCCACATCAGCGCCTGGTTGTCGTCCTCGACCGAGCGGTTCCGTTCGCTCAGGACCACTCCCCGCTCGCTCTCCACCACGCCGGGGTCCACGGCGAGCCAGCCGATCCGGTCCTGCTCGAGACCCAGGGTGAGTTCCAGGGCGGAGGCGGGAACCCAATCCTGGTACACGGTGACGTCGTTGGAGGTATAGGCGTTGTTCGCCCCTCCCGCCGCTTCCATGGTGCGATCGAACTCCCCGGGGGGATAGTGCTTCGAGCCGTTGAACATCATGTGCTCGAAGAAGTGGGCCAGGCCGGTTATCCCAGGGGCCTCGTTCCGGCTGCCCACCTTCCAGAACGTGTACACGGCCAGGTTGGGGATGGTGTGATCCTCCCACAGGAGCACCTTCATTCCGTTGGCCAGGGTGTGTTCGGTGACGGCGCCGGCGTCCATGCCGGCGGAGGGGGCTCCGGGCCGGAGCAGGAGCGCCGCCCCGACGAGCACGGAGCCGACGAGCGCGCGACGCGCCCGAGTGGAAGTTGAGCCATGCACGTTCGAATCCTCGCTGGTTGGAGGCCGGTCGGGAAGGCGCCGCCCGGCGCTCCGAACACGGCCGGATCCGGTCGTTCGGCGGGAGAGGGGGGCGGCGAAGGTAGCACGCCGGCGGGGGGGAGGACAATCGGACCGGAGTGGACGACGTGCCGGGGCGGAAGCGCCCCCGGAGGGCAAAAATAACCGGGGCGGCCTGCGCCGCCCCGGAAGATCATCCCGCCGCTCGGGAGGGGGTCAGTTGTCGTAGTGGGTCTTGATTTCGCCCCAGGTGCTGCGTTCGGCCGGGGTCGGGCAGTTGAGATCGATCTTCCCGTCGTGCCGGAAGATGTAGCCGGGGATGAGGACGGCGGGATTCCAGGTCACCCCTCCGGTGAAGAGCCCCGGGCAGGGCTCGCCGCCGGTGTTGTAGGTGCGGTTGAACAGGGTGCCCCCGGTCCAGAGGATGTTCCCCTCCATGTTCCCGGTCATGAACTGGGTGAAGTTGTTGGTCTGGGTGTAGAAGGAGGTGAAGCTCCCCACGAGGATCGGCGTGCCGTCGGTAAAGGTGGACGGCACGTTCGCGTTCGGCGGATTGGGGTCGAAGACGGAGTTCCGCGGCGTCCCCTGGTAGATCTCGATCGTCCCCCCGGTGTAGGTCGTGGTGTAGAAGGTGTAGGCGGGAATTCCGGAGGTGACCGTACCCTGGGAGATCAAACCGTAGATGTAGATGGTGTACTCGGTATCGGGATCGGCGGCGTTCAGGTCCTGGAAGGGCACGTCGAAGCTGCTGATGACCCCCACTCCCTTGAGCTCCCCGCCGAGAGGGGAGTTGGTGGCGGTAGCCCCCGCTTCCCAGGTGTAGATCGGATCCCAGTCGATGGCGGCACCCGCCAGAACCGTGGCCGGCAGGGCCACGACCACCAGGGATACCAGAAGCGCGATGTAGAAGATTCTCATGCTAACCCCCGTGCGCTCGACGATCATGGTCGGCGCCTGCCTCAGCGATAGATGCTCTTGATTTTGCCCCACGACGTCTTCTGGGTCGGGACCGGTTCATTCAGGAAGATCTGTCCGTCAACCTGGTGCTCATACCCGGCGGGCTTGTTCAGCTCGTTTCCGGTGATGCCAGCGAACGACCACCCCATACGCTGGTTGGCCGGGATGTTCCCATATTGGGAGCCCCCCGTCACGTCGAACTGGGCGTTGTAGCTTCCCGAGTTGGAGGTGGTGCTGAACACGACCTGGAAGGAGCTGATCGCGCCCTCCAGGAACAACGTCCCGTCGGTGAAGCTGCTCGGGGCGGTCCCGTTGGGCGGATAGACCCCGAAGACGGGATCGGTTCCGGTGGTCTTCGAGTCCTCGAACACCTCGAAGGTGCCGGGACCCGAGTAGTCGACGATCACGTAGCCGCCGACCACCGTGCGATTCGATTGCGTGAGACCGCTGATGTAGTAGGTGTACTCGTAGTTCGCGGTGTCGGGCGCAAGGGGAGCAAAGAGGTTGGGCACGTTCCCCACTTCCTTGTACCCGCTTCCCGCTTCACCGAAGAGCGTGGAGTCGGGATCGGGGGACTCGTAGTCATATCCCACGTAGTCCACCAGGAGGGTTGCCGCGTCCGCCACGCACGCGCCCCCCACCCCGAGCAGAAAGACCAGCAAGCCGAAGACAATCGCGGTTTTTCTCATGGAGTTCCTCATCATCGTGATGCGTGCTTCCGCCCATCGCCGACAACCCTCTTGCCGGGCGATTCTGGAAGATCTCTGTGCTGTGTACACACGGAAAGCTCGACGGGATCGGGGGGGAGTCGATCACGCAGGTTCTTCAGCGTCTTGTACGAACCGCTTTCCGAGCTCCTGGAATGCGGGGGAATTGAGATTTAAATTGTACGCTTGGAAGGCGTGGAATGCAACCCCTGAATCTCAGCTGATTGCATCCAAACTTGAGTTCCCGGGGTCGGGGACCTGTCTTCCGGAAGCGGCGGGGGTGAATGTCCGGGTCAGCCCCCGGAAGCCTGCAGAAAGTCCGTAGCCTCGGCCACCGCGGCGTCGAGCCTCAGGGCCGCCCCCTCGGCCAATCCGGCATCGAGGCCCGCCTCCCCGGAAATGCCCCTCATTCGCTCCAGGAGAACGGATTGCTGGCGTTCCTCCGCCGGGGAGAGGGCGGCGCCGGTCTCCTCCCGCAGTCGCCGCGCCGCTCCCAGAAACCGCGCCCCCCGAACCGCATCCCCCCTCATCACCGCCAGCTCCGCGGTCCCTTCCAGGGCGTAGGCGCCTTCCCGCGCCGAGGCCAGTTCCTGGACGATGGCCAGGCTGGCCAGAGCCTGGGCGGCGGCGGTCTCGTCCTGTTCCAGGCGGACCGAGGCCACGGCGAGGTCGGCCAGGGTGAGGGCCACCTGCTTCAGATCTCCGGTCGTTCGAAGCAGGGCGAGCGCCTGGGTGTAGAAGTCGACGGCGGAGGCGGGGTCCCCCTCGCACAGGGAGAGAAAGCCCAGGTTGTGCAGGGTCACCGCCGCGCCGCGATCGTTTCCCTGGGCGCGGTAGGCGGCCAGCGCTTCCTGGTTGTGGCCCCGCGCGGCGGCGTAGTCCCCCTGATAGGTGGCCACGGTGGCCAGCCCGCTCAGAGCCCGGGTGGCTCCGTTCACGTCGCCGAGCGCCCGGTACACCTCCAGGCTCTCCCGAATCGGTTCGGTCGCGCCCTCATAATCCCCGCGATAGAGCGCCATGCCGCCCAACCTCACCAGCGCCTTCGCGCGTTCCGGAATCGGCCCGGCGGTGCCCTCGCCGGCCAGGGCGTCGGCCAGGGCGCGCCGGCCCAGCTCGTACTGGCCGCGCGCCGACCAGAACCGGGCGGCCGCCCCGGCGAGTCGGAGCGCCCGGACCGGCTCGCTCCCCTCGCCCTCCGCCCAGGCCAGGGCGGCCAGGAAATTCAGGTGCTCGGGGTCGAGGCGGGTGAACCAGGTCTTCTGGTTCTTCCCCACCAGCTCCTTCTCCCCGGTTTCGGCGAGGGCCAGGTAGTGGTCGAGGTGGCGGTTTCGGACCGGGGCGTTCTCCTCCGTCGGGGCGAGGATCTCCGCCGCGTACTGGCGCACGGTCTCCAGGTAGCGGAAGCGGTTGGCTCCGTCCGCCCCCTTCTCGACCCCGGCCAGGGACTTCTCCACCAGACGGGTCATGAGGTCCAGCACCTCGAACTCGTCGGCGTTCTCCTCCCACGTCGCGGTGGCCGCTTCCAGGTTCCAACCCCCCGAAAAGACCGACATCGCCCGGAAGAACTGCTGCTCGAGGGGAGCGAGCTGGTCGTAGCTCCACTGGATGGCCGCGCGGAGGGTCTGCTGCCGCGCCGCCGCCCCGCGCCCGCCGCCGGTGAGGAGACGGAACCGGTCGTCGAGTCGTGCCTGGATGTCCTCCACCCCCAGCACCCGGACCCGGGCGGCGGCGAGTTCGATGGCCAGGGGAATCCCGTCCAGACGGCGACAGATCTCGGCCACCGGGTGGGCGTTTGCGTCGTCGAGTACGAACCCGGGGCGGACCAGCTCCGCCCGCTCCACGAAGAGCCGCACCGCCTCGAACCCGCCCACCCCGGCCGCGCTGTCCGTCGGCGAGGCGGGGGGGACGGCCAGGGTGGGAACCACGAAGGGCCTCTCCCCGGGCACTCCCAGAACCTCGCGGCTGGTGGCGATCACCCGCGTCTCCGGGGACGCGGCGATGATCCGGCCGGCAAGGTCGGCGGCGGCGGCGAGCAGGTGCTCGCAGGTGTCGAGCACCACCAGCACCCGGCGCCCGGCGAGCTGCTGGGTGAGGCTCTCGGAGAGGGACTTCCCGGACTCCTCGCGGAGCCCCATGGCCAGGCCCAGGGTCAGGATCGCCCGTTCGGGTTCGGTGACCGGGCCCAGATCGACGAACCACACCCCGTCCGGGTACTCGGCGAGAGAGAGCGAGGCCAGCTGCAGCGCGACCCGGGTCTTTCCGCTCCCCGGCACCCCGGTGAGGGTGAGAAGCCGGGTGGCCCCGATCATCTCCCGGCACGCGGCGAGCTCCCGCTCCCGCCCCACGAAGCTCGACCCCGTTCCGGGAAGGTTGTTCGGGACCTCGGCCTGCGCCTCGCCGCTCCGGAGCGCCGATGCCCGCCGGATTCCCAGAACGTCCTCGAGAACCAGCCGCGCTTCCCGGATCGCCGCCGGTCGATCGGCCGTGCGCTTCTCGAGGCAGTGCTCCACCAGTTTCCGGACGCGGGGCGGGACGGCGGCGGGGAGGAGTGAGGCGTCCGGCGTCCGCTCCAGGGTGGCGGTGAACACCTCCCCGAGGCTCCGCCCGGGGAACGGGCGCTTGCCGGTCAGGCACTCGTAGAGCACGCATCCGAAGGCGAAGACGTCGGTCCGTTCGTCCTGGGGCTCGGCGCGGATCTGCTCCGGGCTCATGTACCCCGGCGTCCCCACCACCTGGTCGTCGTCGAGCGGGTTGGAGGCAAATTCCTCCAGGCTGGAAGGGACGGAGGACGGGGGCGTCGACGCTCCCTCACCCCCGGAGGACGGCAGGGTGACCGCATCGCCCGCCGGAGCCTCCCCGCCGGCGGAAGCGGGGGCCTCGGCATCCGGTGCGGGAGGGCCGGGCAAGGTGAGGGCGTCGGGGCCGGCCCCCGCGCCACCCCCCGCCAGGGTGGGCGCGTCCGGGCTCGACGCGGGCTCGCCGGGAACCAGGGTGGGCGCGTCCGGGCTCGACGCGGGCTCGCCGGGAACCAGGGTGGGCGCGTCGGGATCGAGCGCGGGGCCGCCTCCGGCGGTGTCCGGCGATGACCGACCGGCGCCGACCGCGTCCCCACCCGCCCGCGCCCGGGGGTCCACCGGGCGGGCCAGGCCGAAGTCCAGCACCTTCACCACCCCCCGGGGGCCCAGCATGATGTTCCCCGGCTTCAGGTCGCGGTGAATCACCCCCCGCTCATGGGCGGCCTCGAGGGCCTCGGCCACCTTGGCCGCCACCGCCAGGGCCTCGGCCGGCGGCAGGGCGCCGCGGGCCAGGCGCTGGGCGAGCGACTCCCCCTCCACCCGCTCCAGGACGAGGAAGAGGGTCCCCGGCTCCGGCTCTTCCAGGCCGTGGATCACCGCGATCTGGGGGTGATTGAGGGCGGCCAGGGTGAGGGCCTCGCGGCGGAAGAGGGCGAGGCGATGAGGATCCCGCACGAACTCGCGGGGGAGGAGCTTGAGGGCGACCTCGCGGCCCAGGCGATCATCCCGGGCAAGGTAGACCTCCCCCATCCCCCCCTCGCCGAGCTTGCCGAGAACGGTGTAGGAACCCTGACGGGTGCCGGGCTGCATGGCGACTCTCGATCCGGTTCGGGGTACGAACGACTGGCCGCCGGTCGAAAAACCGGATCTGGCCGGGCCCGGTGCTTCGGCGCGACGGAGGGGACCTCACCAGCATAATCGAGTGGGAGGGGCGGCGGCGAGCGCCGCCCCTCCTCGAAAATGCGGATCGAACATCCGACCGGCCCGGGGATCGGAAAACCACCGTTCCGGATGATTCCCCCGTGGGCGGGCTAGTGGGCCGCCGCCGCCTCCCGGAGCAGGCTCCGCGCGATCACCAACCGCTGGATCTGGTTCGTGCCCTCGTAGATCTGGGTGATCTTGGCGTCGCGCATGTACTTCTCGATCGGGTAGTCCTTGCAGTAGCCGTACCCGCCGAAGAGCTGGACCGCGTCGGTGGTCACCTTCATCGCGGTGTCGGTGGCCATGAGCTTGCACATGGCCGAGATCCTGGTGATGTTCGCGCTGCCCGAGTCGATGGTCCGGGCCGCGGTGTGGACCAGCATGCGTGCGGCCTCGATCTGGGTGGCCATGTCCGAGAGCATCCACTGGATGCCCTGGAAGGAGCTGACGGACTGGCCGAACTGCTGGCGCTTCCCGGTGTACTCGATGGCCAGGTCCAACGCCCCCTGGGCCAGACCCACGGCCTGGGCGGCCACTCCCGGCCGCGCCCGGTCCAGGGTCTTCATCGCCTGCTTGAACCCCTGTCCCTCGACCCCGCCCAGGAGGTTCTCCGCCGGCACCCGGCAGTCCTCGAAGTGGATCTCGTTCACCGGAACGCAGCGGATCCCCATCTTGTCCTCGTGCTTCCCCACCCGGTAGCCGGGGGTGTCCGCCCCCACCACCAGCGCGGAGATCCCCCGCGCGCCACGCCCCGGCTGGGTCACCGCGAAGACCGTGTTGTAGGAAGCCACCGCTCCGCCGGTGTTCCACTTCTTCTCGCCGTTCAGGACGAACTCATCGCCCTCGCGAACCGCGGTGGTCTTCATCGAGCCCGCGTCGGACCCCGATTCCTTTTCCGAGAGTCCGAAGGCGATGAGCTTCTCGCCCGCGGCGATCCCCGGCAGCCAACGCTTCTTCTGTTCCTCGGTCCCTCCGACCAGGATGGGGAAGGAACCGAGGGCGTTCACCGCGTAGCCCACGCCCATGCCGCCGCAGGCCCGGGAGAATTCCTCCACCACGAGGCAGAGATCGAGCACCCCACCCCCAGCGCCGCCGAACTCCTTGGGAATCCAGGTGCCGGAAAAACCGGCCGCCGCGATCTCCTTTTGCACCTCCCAGGGATAGGTCTGCTCGACGTCGTGTTTGGCCGCCACCGGTCGCATCACCGTCTCGGCCAGATGCCGGGCCCGTTCCCTGAGTTCCACCTGCTCCTTCGTATAGAGTTCGTTGATCATGGTTTCTCCCGCGCCCGCCGCGCCGTGGAAGCCGGACCGCCCGGGTCCGGCCGTTCGAAGTCGTGTCGCCCGCCCGGGGAACCGGTTCTGGCCGAGCCCGGTCGTGGGCGAGCGCTGGTCGAGTGACGGGGTATTTTCGCACAAGTCGGCGGAACACGGGCGAGGAAGGTCCGAGTCGCCCCGGGGATCGCGTAAACCCGATCGATTCAGTCGGATTCGGGGCGCGCCCGGACCGTCTTCCCCCCCGGGGTCCGGCCGGATCCGCCGGATACGGAAAGGGCCCGGAGCACAGAGACTCCGGGCCCTCCCGAAAACAATCGGGGACCGAACCGCGCGAGCCGCGGCTCAGCGATCCGGTTCAGCGATAGAGCTGCTTCATCCGCGACCATGTCGTGGGCTCGGTGGGCACGTTTCCGCAATCCAGCACCAGGTCCGCGCCGCTCCCGGGAAACCCATCGGTGGCCGAGGTCTGTGCCCCGCCGTCGTAGACGTCGACGTGGCCGATGATCACGTAGGTGCCCTCGGCCAGGTGGAACGAGGCCTCGTACCCGTGGACGTGGGTCGAGTCGGCGTCGAAGCCCTGGTCGATCCACGCGAAATCGGGGGGGGTGCCGTCGTTCCCCGCCACCTCGTTCACCACCTTGTTGTTCTGGCTGTCGATGGCGATCCAGCCGGTCACCGCGGAGGTGTCGATGTAGCCCACCACCCCCTGCTCGGTGAGGATGAGCGCGAACAGGGTCCCCGTGTAACAGTCGTAGCGGAGGTAGAGCTTCGACTCCAGCGGCTTGCCCGGCTTTCCGGCTCGGTGCATGTCGGCGAAGAAGTCGGTGGCGAGGTTCCACTCCCCCGGATCCCCGTCGACCACCGCGGTGCCGAAGGTGGGCTGGGGGGGCGCGGCGGGGGAAACCGAAGGATGCGTCCCCAGCCAGAGGAGCCCAAGAACCAGGACGGAGAGGATTCGATAGATGCGCATGGTCGGAGTCTCCTGGGGCGCCAACCCGATCGGTGGGAGAAACCGACGCGAAGGGCAGATGATGGTTGCTCTCTAGGCCAAGACCTGGGAAGGATCGAAGTGAAGAGAGTTTAGACTGGAATCATGTAAAAGCAACAAAAACTATACTTTTTCTTCCAACTATCGAGCTTCCAACAGGTTGGATACGGTGAAGACCGGCCGGCGACGGGGCCGCAGGCTCACTTCTCGGGGGCCCGGTAGGTCCGGAAGACCAGGTCCCAGAGCGGGCTCGAGATCCCGAATCGATCCCCGGTGCCCTGGAAATGGTGCAACAAGTGATAGCGGCGCAACCACTTACCCAATCCGTTGCGTGGGGCGGCATGGTGGGAGTAGTAGTGGATGCAGTCGTAGGCGAGGTAGCCGGCGACGGTCCCCGAGAAGATCTGGGCCCAGACCCTCCCCCCGAACACCAGGTAATAGAGGAGGCCGAAGGCGAGGGCCAGGGTCCAGAACATGAGGGGCGGGGCCACCAGCCGCAGGTGGTCGTTGGGGAACTCGTGGTGGTAGCCGTGGGCCAGGAAGAAGAAGGACCGGAACCGCTTTCCCGGGGGCTGGAAATGAAAGAGAAAGCGATGCAGGAGATACTCGATCAGGGTCCACAGGGCAATGCCGCCAAGGAAGAGCCCCAGGGTCCCCTCGATACCGGTGTCCGCCACGAAGAGCCCCCGGTACAGTCCGAGAGCGACGATGGGAACCGACCACACCCAGGGGAGCGTCGGATGGGCCTTGGTCAGGGCCAGGTCCAACCAGGGGCTCTGGAAGATGGGGATTCCCTCGCGGCGCTCCCGGTTCTCGCGGTCCGGCCGGGGCGCGATCCCCGACCATCGTTCCAGCGCCCTCACGTATTCCATCGAGTGGATCGGGTGGATACCCCTCCACCCCTCGGCCAGCGAGCGACCTTGGCGATCCGGCACCGCTTCGAACTCCTCCCGCGAATATGAATATCAAGTTGTCCTGGGGCCCGATCGGTGAGGTCGTGACGAGACGGCCGGCCCCGCTCGGGGAGAGATTGTGCGGGATGACACCGGGATTCGCAACGCGGGGAAACCCGAGGCTCCGGCCGGCGGTCGGGCCGGGCGCTCAGAGAGGCGGGGCCGCCCGGGGAAGGCGCCGGGTCCGGAGCACCCGCGAGGCCCCGATGAGCGCGGTGCCGTAGCAGGCCAGGCCGAGGAACAAGGTGACCGGGCGACCGTGAGGGAGATCCTCGACCAGAAACTTGATTCCCCCCAGAACGATGAGGGGGAGCACGAGCCAGGTCATCTCGAACAGGCGGATGCGGGGCACGCCGAAGGCCAGGGCCACCGCGGCCAGGGCCAGCACCGCGGTCCGGATCACCGCCAGGACGGCGGGGTCGGAGGCGGGCGATCCCCCGAGGGCCACCGACACCGCGCCCGTCACCACCAGGGTGCCCAGACCCACGACCAGAACCGTCCCCACCACGAAGCGCGGCAGGCGCCGATGCCAGTGGAGATCCGCGGCGTGCTGGTTCGATGCCAGGACCGTGAAGGACACCGCCGCCGCTCCCAGGACGATGAACGCAGAGGGAGGGAGGACGCTCCAACCCTTGACGGCGGGGACGGCGAAGGCCCCCACCGCGCCCTTGAGAAGACCGCCCTGAATGGCCGCCATGATGGCATAGACCGCACTGTGAACCCGGAGGGTGAACCGGTCGTACCGGGTTCCCACCGTCGCGGCGGCGACGGCCAATCCGCCCCAGAGGACGGGCAGCAAGATGCCCCGGGCCATGGCACCGCTTCCGAGCAGGACCAGAGACAGGGCGAGCCATCCGTAGAAATAGAAATTCCGCCGGGTGGCGGAAGCCCGGTCCACGAAGGTGAAGGCCAGGATGTAGCAGACCGCCGCCGCGCCCATGGCGATGAGCGCGATCACCGTCTCATCCCCGCCGGTGGCGCGGGCCACCCGCACCGTGCCCCCGAAGCCCAGGAAGAGCGAGGTCGCTCCCTGGACCGCTTCGAAGAGGCTGACCTCGCGCCTCCGGGCCAGAGTACGCAACGCCGCGCTCCCCAGGAAGATGACCGGGAGGCTCAGGGCCAGCGCCTGGGCGGTTCCGGCCGTGAGCGGACGGTAGGCGGCGGGGGGACCGCCGGGCTGGGAGGCCCACATCACCGCCAGAAGAACCAGGCCGTCGCCGGCCAGGGCGACCGGCCAGCGGGCAAGCTTCCAGTCGCGCTCGTAGGCCAGCCATACCGTCGCCAGCCCCAGAGCCAGGGTGAACACGGTAAGCGGAGCCAGGGCGCGGGTGGCGGGAATCAGCGCGAAGACCAGAAAGAGCGAGGCCAGGGTGAACGCCCAGGCGACGCTCCGCAGACGACGCCGCCACGCCTCGAGGAGGCCCGCCCCGGTGAACGCGGTCGTGAGCCCCACCGCCTGATGGGGGGAAAGGTACCCGAGCTTGGTGGTCGCCTCCCAGAGGAGCGGATACGCGATGAACACCGTGGAGAGGGCATGGAAGGCGGCGCTCAGGGGGAACCCGCGGGCCCCGGCCCGGTCGGCGAATACGAGCCAGGTGAGCGCATAGAGCAGTCCGAGGACGACGCCGATCGGTTGGCTGAGGAGACCGGCGTCGGTCAGAGCCCGAAGGAGTAGACCTCCCCCCAGGATCAGAAGCATCCGGCCGGAGAGAGTGAGCACGGAGGTGAGGATCCCCGGTCCGGGATCCGCAGGGGAAACCTGATCGCCGGCGATCCCCGCTTCCCGCTCCCGGGGAGGAGCGTCGGTAGACGGGCGGGAAGAGCCCCGCGCTTCCAGGACCGCCAACCGGTTCTCGACATCCCGCATCGCGCGACCCAGGCGCTCCAGCTCGCTGGACAGCCGGTCCAACTCGTCGCTCACTGCGACCTCCGTTCAACGAACCCATGCAGCCGGAATTCCCGGCGGACTCATCGTCACTACCCATACCAACTGCCCGAAAGACGATCCACCAGAATCTGACGTTTTGGGTCCTGAAGGCGGGTACTTTCCGGATGCTCCCGCGGCATCCCCGGGTTTCGGGTTCAACAATAGAAATTAGATCGTTTTTATCATGTGCAAAAAAGGGTATTGAGATATCCAAATTGTATGCTTTTCCCGACCGCCCCGGTCCGCTAGAAACCAAGGTGTCATTCCGGATCTGGAACTCCTGGTTTGCTTTGCCCGGAAGTTCGTTCGGTCGTTCGTTCGCTGTCCCGATAGTCGAACCCGTTTTCGGAGAGGTGAGCCGGCATTGAGGAACACACCTTCGAGCGATCCCCGGTCGTCGGGAAGGGAGTCCTCCTTCCGGCGGATTCAGGAGTTCCTGGGCTGGGTGTCCGCTTCCGAAGCTCTGCCCGCGCCCCCGTCCCCGGGCTCCTCACCCCGGGCTCCCGGCCTTGTCGCCTGGCTCTTGTCCCCGGAACCGCCTCCCCAGGTCGATGAACCGGGTTCGAAGGCCGCCGGCGATCCCGGGTTCTGGTCCTGGCTCTTCGCCCCGGAATTGTGCCCCCGAAACGCCGGGACGGGTCCGGAGCCCGTCGCCCGCCGGGGATTCTGGGCCTGGCTGTTCGCCCCGGAGCCGGGCCCCTGGAATGTCGAACCGGCCTCCCAGTCCCCGGGCCATCCCGGGTTCCTGACCTGGCTGTTCCGCCCCGAATCGCTCCCCACTGCATTCACCGCCTCACCCGAACGCAGGGAGAACATCGATGGATCCTCGTAGCCCCCTCGCCCACTCCAAGCACGTCTTCCGGGTGGGGTTCCTGTTCCTGCTCGGCGTCGTCGCCCTGATCATCCTTCGCTCCCTGGCCACTCCCCCGACCTGGGGGAAGTACGGGCCCTATCGCGCGGCCAGCGTCGGGGAGTACCGGGCCCTGCCCGTCCGGCATGGGGACGGCTCCGCCTCGTGCGTTGAGTGCCACGACGACAAGGTCTCGGCCCACGACCAGGGAGTTCACGAGAAGGTGAACTGCGAGATCTGTCACGCCCCCCTGGCCACGCACATCAAGGACGGGGACGTCGTGGCCGAAATGTCGGTGCCCCAGTCCAGCGACTTCTGCCTCCGGTGCCACCAGCAACTGAACGCGCGTCCCGAGGGCTTTCCCCAGATCCAGCCCCGGCAACACGTCGAGGATATGGGAGGGGAGCCGGGCCCCCGGGCCTGTTTCGACTGCCATGACCCCCACTCGCCTCTGTGAACCCGACCGGCGAACCCAGGGAGAGCGCTCCATGACCATTGAACCGAAAGCCGCGACCCTAGATCGATTGGACAAGGCCGATCCCACCCGCCGGGAGTTCCTGAAGAAGGCGGTGGCCGCGGGGGGCGCTCTCGCCGCCTCCACCGTGCTGGGGATTCTCCTTCCCGAATCCGCCCGGGCCCTGGCGACCCCGGACTACGACTGGGACAAGCACCGCTGGGTGTACCTGGTGGACGCCACCAAGTGCATCGGCTGTGGGGCCTGTGTCCGGGCCTGCCGGGCGGAGAACGACGTCGCCGAGGGGATGTACCGCACCTGGGTGGAGCGCTACGAGATCCCCACCGAGGGCCGGGCCTACGTCGATTCGCCGGACGGTGGAGCCGAGGGTTTCGAGTCCGAGACCCAGGAGAAGATCATCCGCAAGGCCTTCTTCGTGCCCAAGCTCTGCAACCACTGCGACGCCACCCCGTGCACCCAGGTTTGCCCGGTGGGCGCCTCCTACGCCACCCGCGACGGGGTGGTGCTGGTGGACAAGAAGCGCTGCATCGGATGCGGATACTGCGTCCAGGCCTGCCCCTACGGAAGCCGGTTCATCGACCCCCGCACCCACACCGCGGACAAATGCACCTGGTGCTACCACCGGATCACCAAGGGCCTGAAACCGGCCTGCGTCACCGTTTGCCCGGTGGGGGCGCGCATCTTCGGGGACCGCAAGAACTCCGACGACCCGATCAACCAGATCCTGGCCACCCAGCGCGTGTTGGTCCTTCAGCCCGAACTCTTGACCAAGCCGCAGTGCTTCTACCTGGGGCTGGACATGGAGGTCCGGTAGTCATGCCCGAACTCACCGGCTATCTCTTCCCCAACGACATCCACATCGCCTGGAGCCTGATGATCGTGATGTACCCCTACATCACCGGGCTGGTGGCGGGGGCCTTCCTGGTCTCGTCGCTGTACCACGTGTTCGGCAAGAAGGAGTTGAGGCCGCTGGGGCGATTCGCCCTGGCCACCGCGCTGTGCTTCCTGGTGGTGGCCACGTTTCCGCTCCTGAACCACCTGGGGCATCCGGAACGGGCCCTCAACATCGTGGTCACCCCGCACTTCACCTCGGCCATGGCCGGCTTCGGCATTCTCTACGCGAGCTACTTCCTGATCCTGCTCCTCGAGGTATGGTTCGTGTTCCGGCCCGACATCATCCGGAGGGCGGCCGCCAACACCGGGTTCAAGCGGGGGTTCTACGCGACCCTCGCCCTGGGGGTCTACGACCTCTCCGACGAAGCGCTGCAGTTCGATCACAAGATCATCCGCGTCCTGGCCGCAGTGGGCATCCCCATGGCCTGCCTCCTTCACGGTTACGTGGGTTTTCTCTTCGGGGCGCTCAAGGCCAACCCATGGTGGTCCACCCCGCTCATGCCGGTGGTCTTCCTCTTCTCGGCCATGGTGTCGGGGATCGCCCTCCTCATCGTGCTCTACCAGGTGGCCATGAAGCTCAAGGGCTGGGCGGTGGATCAGCCGGCCATTTCCACCATGGCCCGCTGGCTCTGGCTCTTCCTCATCATGACCCTGACCCTGGAGATCCTGGAGATCATGACTCTGGCCTACGAGAAGGCCGAGGAGTGGGAGGTCATCAGCCACCTCCTCACCCACCAGCTCTCCATCTCCTTCATCTCCATCCAGATGGTGCTGGGGGGTCTCATCCCCTTCATCCTCCTGATGATCGTGGTGCTGCTGGACCGCTACATGCACGAGCGCATCCGGAACACCCTCACCATGGTGGCCTCGCTCCTCCTGCTCATGCAGGTGCTGGCCATGCGCTGGAACGTGGTGATCGGGGGCCAGATGTTCTCCAAGAGCATGCGGGGATTCCGGGAGACCTACGTGCCCGGGCTCTTCGACAAGGAGGGTATCGGGGCGGCGGTGGTGATCCTCGTCATCCCCTTCATCCTGCTCCTGGTGTTCGAGAAGGTGCTTCCCACCTTCGCCCACCTGGAAGAGGAGGAACGCGAGGTCCCCTCGTAGGCCTTCCGGCGGGCGTGTGCTACCGCCCGCCCCGGCTCAATCCAGGTCGAACCGCGGCACGAGGACCCGGGCCAGGACTCCTCCCCCCTCGGCGTCCTCGAGTTCCAGACGTCCGCCGTAGGGGCGGAGAAGATCGTCGATCCGCTGGACGCCGGTCCGGGTCCCCTGCCGGTCGCTGCGGCGACGCTCCGACTCCAGGCTCCCGCCGTCGTCGTGCACCTCCAGAACCGCCACCTTGTCTCCCCGGGCGCGGACCGTCACCCCGATTCGGGTGGGAACCGGGACCTTCTTGCCGGCGTTCCGGATCAGCTCGTCCAGGCAGGCGAACAGGTCCTCGGCTCCGATCGGAAAGCGGCGGATGAGGTCCGGGGGGCCTCCTCCCCACTCGATGCGCGGGGCCTCGCCATCCTGGAAACGGAAACGCCGCACCCGATCGAGCACCGGCTGCGGTTCGCAGGAGAACCGTCCGGCCAGGGTCCGCTGCATGAGGCCGAAGGAGGAGACGAGCGTGCGCCCGGCCTCCGCCAGCCGGTCGGGGGCGGAGACGGGGCCGCGATGGATCCGATCCAGCTCGTCGAGCGCCCGCCCGGCCGAGCGCGCCCCCTCCACATCGAGGGAGGCGGCGGTCTCCACCGCCTCCCCGAGGGTCCGGAGCAACTCGGGGGGAAGCAGCTCCCGCAAACGGGCCTGCTGGTCCTCCGGGAGGGGACCGTCTCCGTCGTTCTCCTCCTGGATCTGGTTCGCGGCCCGCACGAAGTGGTTGAGCCCGGTGCGCCAGGCCGCGTGGCTCGAGAACCCGACCCGGGCGAGGAGAACCCGCCAACGCTCCTCCCTGCTCGGCCCCAGCCGACGCCGGAGGTGCACGGCCAGGACTCCCAGAGCCCCGATCAGGATGACGGCGAACGCCGCCCGGACCCCCGGGCGCCGGGAGGCCAGAACCGGGTACTCCCACAGCGTGGGCGTCTGCCAGCGCAACCGGGCGCGCCAACCGGTCCGGCCGGCGGGGCGCAGCACCTCTCGGGATCCGGCCCGGAGCAGGCGCGCGGGAGACCTCCGCGCCGGCCCCGGGCTCAGCGACACCGGCTCGTCCGCCGCCACCAGGAACGGAACCGGTCCCAGCCGCTGGGTGGAGAGGACGGGGAGGGCCCACGGGCGGGCCCCGTCCCCCCGGATCACGTCCCCGAAACCGTTTCCCCCCGGTCCCAGTCCGGCCACCTCCACGCTCCGCACCGGACCGGAGTCCGGGAGCGGCACCACCAGAGGGCCGTTGTCCCGGGACAGGATGAGCTCCACCCGGCCGTCTCCGTCGAGATCCTGGCAGGCGATGTACCGGGACGAGGCCGTGACCTCGGAGTTGTCGTAGAGAACCCGGTGCCGCACCCTGGGGGCCGGCTCGTCCCCCGATGCGTCGTACCCGGCCAGGGGCGTGAGGTCGTAGGCGGTGATCTCCTCGTCATCCAGCACCACCAGCTCCGGTCCGGGGTGGCCGTCGATATCGGCGAAGGCGGCGTCATCGGTCCAGCGGATACCGGTCACCCCCGCCTCGCCTGCGACGTTCCGGAACCGGAATCCCCCCTCGTTCAGCCAGAGCCGGTTCTCGCCGGTCTCCCCGGCCCGCCCCGAGTTGTTGTACAGGCCGACGAAGACGTCGAGGAGGCCGTCCCCGTTCACGTCGGCCAGATGAAACCCGCGGAGGAAGCCCGAACCGTAGAGCCGGTCCAGGAGGTGCCCTTCCCCGTACCCGCCCGATCCGTCGCCGGGGTAGACGTAGGCTCCTTTCCCGCCGGACCCGCCGATCAGGTCCAGGGCGCCGTCTCCGTCCATGTCGGCCAGCTCGATCTCGTAGACCCCCCAGCCGGTGGCGCCGGCCGTGGCGGGGATGTCCCGGGGCCGTCCGAACCCTCCCCCCTTGCCGCCGCCGAGACGGAACACCCGCCCCGTGACCGTGGAACCGATGAGGTGATAGCCGAGGAAGAGGTCCAGCCGCCCGTCCCCGTCGTCGTCGGCCAGGGCCATGCAGGTCAGGATCGCCGCCGGCTCGGGGAGCGGCACGTGCAAGGTATCCTGGGACCATCCGAAGCGGCGGCGATGGAGCACGCGCAGGGTGACGTCGTCGGGATCCACCGTCACCAGATCCAGATCCCCGTCGCCGTCCAGGTCCCCCGCCGCCATCAGGTGAAAGGGCTCCGGCCGGTTCAACGGATCCTCTCGCTCCTCCTGGCGGAACCGGCGGCTCCCCGCGTCGTAGCGCCAGAGCTTCCCTCCCGCCGTCCACGGGGTCAGGACCTCGACCACGCCGTCCCGGTCCAGATCGGCGCACAGGAACTTGCTCTCCTCGGTGCGGTGCAGGAGCGCGCGGGGAGAGGGGGGAATCGGCCCGGCCGGGGCGGGCCCAAAGGAGATCGGACCCAGGAGCACCGTCTGGTCGACCGGCTCGTGGAGCCCGAGATCGATTCCGGCCACGTCGAGGAGCGAGTCAAAGAGGGCGTGGGTGCGGAGCCTGAATTCGTAGGTCTCCCGGAGGGTCATGTGGGCTTCCCGGTAGCGATCGGGAAAGACCAGGGTCAGCGCACGGTAATCGTACTGGGCAGGCGTTGTGGCGAGAGACACCCCGTGTCCCTCGTGATCGTATAGCGTGATGCTGACGAAGTCGGCCGTGGCCCGGTTCCGGACGTACCAGTACCATCGCCAGAACTCGGCGTCGGCAATCGCCTGGACCGGGATCCCGTGTTCCGCGAAATCGTAGCGGAAACTGATCTCGTGACCCCACTGGGGGTCGGTCTCCGTCTCGAAAGCCCATACCGAATCCGGGTAGCCCCTCACGGTCTCCATGCGGATCCGGTAGTTCACGTCCCCCTGATTGCTCACGACCTTCCAGTCGTCGGGACTCCGGGGGAGGATGACGTGCAGGTCCGCGGCCGGGGCCGGACTCGGTGCAAGGACGAAGGAGAGAAGTGCGGCGATGAGGATCCCCCTGCGCATGGCTCGACATCCTACCTCAAGGCGGGAGGGAACTCACGCGGCCGGTGCGGTCCCGGTTCACGAACAGGTCGGACTTCTGGAAGTGAAGTTCATACCGTGCCGCGAGGGCCCGTACCGGCGGCGAAACCGGGCCGGCGGACTCGGCGGTGGAGGCCGTTTCGCCGCCGCTGGTACACTCTTCCCCATGGACCGATACCCTTGACGGCCCGAGAGGAGTTCCACCATGACTGAGCAGAGCGTCCAGGAACGCTACGCCCCCCAGAACGCCTGTTTCGGCTGCGGCCCCGCCAATCCCAAGGGACTTCGCATCCGGAGCTTCCGGGACGGGGATGCGCTCACCGCGATCTTCCGGGCGGAGAAGCACCACGAGGCCTTCGAGAACGTGGTGAGCGGCGGGATCATCGGGACGCTGCTCGACTGCCACTCCAACTGGTGCGCGGCCATCCATCTGATGGAGAAGGCAGGGGACGACGCCCCTCCCTGCACGGTGACCGCGGAGTTCGCGGTGAAGCTGCTCCGCCCCACGCCCTCGGACGGACCGCTGACCCTCAGGGCCCGGGTGGTCGAGTCCTCGGGGGATCGCGCGGTGGTGGAGGCGTCGCTGGAGGCCGGCGGCAAGGTGTGCGACACCTGCCGCGGAGTGTTCGTGGCGGTGAAGCCCGGCCATCCCGCCTACCATCGGTGGTAGCTCCCGCGCCGGAGCCTCCGCGGGCGCGCACCGGGCCGGTAGCTTCTCCAGCCGCTTCGTGAGCGAGGCGGTCAGCTTTCGGCGAGGAGCTCGTTCACCTTCGCCATGACCTGGAAGGCGTCGGCCACGTAGACCACGTCGGCCTTTCCCCGCGCCCAACCGCAGCCCGGGTCGAGGTTCACCGCCCGGCGCTCCCGCACGAACCGCCAGCCGACGACGTGCGGCTCCTCGCCGTGGCAGCAGGTGGCGAGACCCTTGGGATGGCGCGGACTCGAACCGGTCTGCCCCACCTGGTTCAGGTGGCTCATGAAGGAGATGACCTCCCCCCCGTCGCCGGTCTGGTCCACCAGGGACTTGCTGCTCCCCAAGGACGCCTGGCTCCGGTCCAGGAAGCTCCGGATCAGCCCCTCGGCGTCCTTGACGTGGGCGGCTCCGTCGGCCTGCCGCTTCATCCATCCCGCGCCGGCCACGAAGAGGAGCGGGGCGTCGGGGCGGATGGTGGAGGCCCCGGAACCCGCGGCCACCTCTCCGGTCACCGCGGTGCGCCGCGCGCCTTCCGGGAGCGCCACCGGGATCTCGCGGAGCGCGGCCCGGCCCGGCTCGCCCTCGAAGGGCGCGAATCCGCCTCCGTCCACCGCCAGCAACCAGGGCCGCTCGGAACGGGTCAGCGTGCCGAGCATCCGCTGCCGGTAGAACCAGCGCTGGATTCGCACCTGGCCCTCGACCGCGGCGATCGCCGCCACCCGGGTGTCGATCCGCCCGCCGAGCCGCTCCGCCGCTCCGGGAAGCGCCCGGGAGAACCGCGCGGTGGCCGGGGCGAGGACGATCGTCGCCTCCGCCTCCCGGGCCAGCGCCTCGACCGCGGCCGCGTCGCTCGCATACCTCGAGGCCTCGAAATCGGGCCCGGTGACCGCCAGGATCTCCGCGGCGCCCGCCCCCGCCAACTCGTCCGCCGCTTCGCGGACCCGCGCCCCGATCACCCCCAGAACGAAGCCGGCCCCCAGGGCGCCCGCCAGCTCCCGCCCCCCGCCGACCGCTTCCCGCGCGATTCGCGGCAGGGTCCCGTCGGAATCGGTGTGGACCAGGATCAGGATCTTCTCGTTCGACATCGCGTTCTCCTCAGCTCTGGATCCAGTCCACGATTTCCCGGGCGATCTCCTCGACCGGAAGGTCGCTCACCACCCGCGTCTCCCGCTTCCCCCGGGGAAGCTCCACCTCCAGGAACGTCGCCCCGCCCGGCGCCGGCGCCACCGGCGTCGCCTTCTGGAGCGCGGGCATGAGGAGGCGCATGTTCTGCATCCCGACCTGGGGATTGTTGGCCGGCTCGGGGAGCGACCCGGTGGCCCAGGCCAGCACCGCGGGCGGTCCCGCGCACTCCGAGGCCAGGTAGCGCCCCCCCTCGATCCGCTCCTTCACCCGAAGCGAACCCGCGGGCTCCACCGTGAGCTCGTCCACGGCCAGGAACTGGTCGGTGATCCCCAACCGCTCCCCCACCATCGACAGGGTGACCCCGGCGTCGCGGGACGCGGAGGCGCAGCCTCCGAAGAGGAGCATTCGCTCGCGGTCGAGCCCCGCGATGTCGCCGATGGCCCCGGCCAGGGCGGCGGCGGTCTGGTGGGCGTCGGTGAATCCCCCGGCGGGTCCGTCCAGGGCCACCAGCTCGAAGGGGACCTTCTGGGCCACGCTCATCATGAGCTGCTGGAGCTTGGCCCTGGGGCCGAGACTCACCAGCCACACCCGGCTTCCGGGGTGCTTGGCGGCCAGGTGCGCGGCCTCGTAGAGGGCGTGACCGGCCCAGGGGTCGAGCACCGAGGGGAGCATCATCTCGTTCTTCAGGCCGGGCCCCTGGGGCCCCATGACCGGCTCCAGGGTCTGGAGCGGGTCGGGCACCAGGCTCCCGCACACCACGATGTGAAAGGGTTCGTTCATGGGTCTTGGGTCTCCCTCGACGGTGTCGGACGGCGCGGGGCGCGATCGGCCCGGCTTCCGCTCCGGTTCAGTTCTCGGCGGAGTGCAGGCCGCCGGCGCCCGCCCCGAACTCGATGTTCCCCCGTTCGGGGTCCCCGGGCCGGGGCTTCGAGCAGTTCCAGAGGCACGCGCCGCAGTGGACGCACTTCTCGCGGTCGAAGCGGGGCACCCCATGCTCCCCGGGAGTGAGCGCCTGGCCCGAGCACATCTCGATGCAGAGCTTCTCCCCGCAGGACTCGCACAGGCCGGGGTCGGCAAAGGTCACGTGGTCGGCGTAGCCGGGAGCGGCCTGGACCTTTCCCCCCATGAGGAGCGCATCCTGGTGGGTGACCAGCAGCTTTCCGTCCAGGGGGACTTCCGGCCAGCCCGCCGCGGCCATCACCGAATCGCGAAGCGGCGTTCCCGAGGCCGCGCTCTCCGCTCGGATCCGCTCCAGCTTCCCGGCGGGGATCCACTCCCGGACGTACTCCTCGAGCCGGGGGACATGCTCGTGAGGACGCTTCGGCGTGGAGCCGATGGCGAGCCGGCCACCGGTGACGCCGGTGAGCCCCATGCCCATGAGTCCCTGGACCACTCCGCGCTGAAACCCGTCCCGGGCTCGTTCCGCGGTCCGGGCCTCCGCCTCCACCCAGCTGTCCCGCCGCCGGCGCACGTAGGTCGCTTCCAGGTTCTCCCGGGTGAACGGCTTCCCGGCGGCGAGGAGTTCGATCACCCCCTCGGCGAGCTGAACCCCGGTGGTCCACGCCTCGTCCACCCCGGAACCGGTGAGCACGTTGGTGCTCCCGGAGCCCTCGCCGATCCGGGCGTAGCCGTCTCCGGCCAGGCGCGGCTCCCCCCGCCGTCCGGATTCGGCCAGCGTCTTGGCTCCCCAGGAGCGCATGGCGCCCCCCTCCAGCCGCTGCCACAGGTACGGGTGGCGCATCCAGTGCTGGAGGGTGCGGTAGGCGGTGCGAACCGGACTCCGGAGCCAGGAGGGAACGAAGATCCCCGCCGACGCCATCCCCCCCGGGTAGACGTAGAGGAAGCCGAAGATCTCCGGCTCGGGAAAGCCCAGGGTGTGGATCACCGTCCCCGGCGCGAGCGGGGATCCCGGGGGAAGCTCCAGCACCATCTTCATCCCCACCGCCCAGTCGCGGTGGTGCTTCCCCTCGGGCATTCCGAAGTGCGCCTCGAGCTTCTGCCCCACCGGCCCCACCGGACCGTCCCCCACCACGGTGAGTCCGGCCCGGATATCCATGCCCGGCAGGTACCCGGCCTCGGGCCGGCCGCGCCGATCGGTCCCCTGGTCGGCCAGTCGCACCCCGATCACCTTCTCGTCTTCGATGAGGGGCTCGGCCACCGGCATCCCCGGCCAGAGCTGCACCAGACCCGACGCCATGAGGTTCGACGCCACCCACTGGTTGAACTGCCCGATGGAGAGCAGCATCCCCTCGTCCTTCCGCAGGAACTCGGGGATGACGGGCAGCTCCAGGGCGTGGTCGGCGCCCCGGAAGGGACGGAGCGCGGCGTCCACGGTCCTGAGCGTCCGCGATCGACGGCTCGCTCCCACCGGATCCATCAGGTAGACGACCTTCTCCCCGGTCACCGGGTGGGCCATGGGAATGTCGGCGGGGACGAGATCGGGGAACGACGCGCGAATCCCGCGCGCCCGGGTCACCACCCCCGAGACCCCGAAGCCCAGATCGTCGGCCCGCTCGTAGCAGAGAACCTGGAGCGGCATCCCGGGCATGACGCGGCTCTGAAGCGCGCTTGCGTTCCCGGGATCGGCCATGGCCCGGGTCAGGGTGGTGAGAAACCCGCCGGTGGCGGGGCCGAAGCCCACGCAGACCACGTCCACGTCCATGCCCTGGCGCGAGGCCGGGGTCCCGGGATCCATGCCGCCTTCGCCCACGCCCGTCGGATCGGGGCTCACGCCGGGTAGTCCAGCGCTTCGGGGATCATGACCGAGGTGAGCGCGCGGGCGGCCCGGTCCCTGGCCAGCCGGGCCCCGGTCAGGCAGCCGTCGAGCTTGGCCCGCCGCCGCTCGAAGGGCTCGAGACCCCGCGGACGGACGCAGGGTCCGGCCTTGGCGGGATGGCTTCCGTCGTCCTCGATCACGTCGGCGAGACCCCGGGCGCAAGCGGCGATTCCGCTCATCACCGATTCCAGGGCGTCGAGGTCGCCGGCGAGATAGCAATCACACGCGGTCTCGTCCCAGACCGGATGGCGGTTGTAGCCGTGGATGAGTTCGGTGGCTATCCGCGCCGCCTCCCCCGCCGCCCGGGCGGCCTGAACGTGGCAAAGATCGGTGAGGAACGCGACGGAGCCGGCCAGCCCCTCCACCGAATCCGGGCCGTTCGGCCCGCCTCCGGCGAGCTCCATCACGTCGAGGATCTGGGCGCGGGAGGCCAGGAGCCAGGCCAGGGCGTCGGCCATGGGAAAGGTCACTCCCTGGCGCTGGTCGCGATAGAGGGGACGTCCCTCGGCGTCGGTCGAATCGATCAGGTGGCGAAGCGTCCACCGCCAGAGCTCCATGGCCGAGGCCAGGGCGCAGGCTCCGGTCCCGGGCCGGACGGAGGCCACCTCCCGCATCTCGCGGATCCACACCTCGAACCAGGCCAGGAAGGCGGGGTGGGTCATGGTGACCGAGAGCTGGCGGCGCTGGACGGCTTCCGGTCCCTCGTAGGTGGCCTCGAGCTGGGCGTCCATCCACTTCTGGCCGAGGAAGCCGGGGCAATCCTCGGTGATCCCGTAGCCCCCCATGAGGCTCACCGCTTCGCGCATCATGGTGGCCCCCTGGCCGGTGTTCCAGAGCTTCACCGCGGGGCAGAGGACGTTGGCCACCGCGTCCGCGGCCAGGAACCGCACCAGCCGGTCCTCGTGAAGCGTCCGGTAGGCGGCGGGATCCGCGCCGGGGCGTGACGAGAGGCGCACGTACTCCACCACCGAGGCCTCGCGCGCGGCCAGGGCGCGGATGCGGGCGCGGCCGGCCGGAAGTCCGGCCTCGGTGAAGATCTCCTCGCGGCCCCGGTCCAGGGGATCGAAGTCGTCGAAGAAGCGCGCGGTGGCGAAGCCGAGGGAGGCCCCGGCCTCTCCCGCCGCCCAGACGTCCACCAGGCGATTGAGCGCGTCCTCCTTCATCTGGAGGCCCAGATCGTGGCGCGGCGTGCCGGGAACCTCGGCCGCCCCGCCCCGGAAACGGCCCCGCTGGTAGCGAATGACCGGCTCCACCGCGGAGAGGAGCTTGGCCGAAGTCATGAGCCCCACGGTGACCCGGGTCCGGCGGAAGACCGACTCGATGACCTCCCCGTGGGAGAAGTTGGGGACGATCACCCCGTCCTCGATCCGGTAGCCCCCGATGATGCGGCTTGCCGGGACGGTGAGGTTCAGGATGGGGTCCCGGGTCGAGGAGAGCTGATGGACGAGTTTCCGGGTGGGGGCGCCGCGGTCGAAGGTGCCGGGGTCGGATTTCTCCAGGATGACCATGCAGCTTCCCTTGATCCGGGGATCCCCCGAGTCCACCGCCGCGGTCACGAAGTCGGCAAAGCCCATGTTGGTGATGAACCGCCCGCGTTTCTCCACGGTCAGGAGCGGCTCCTCGCCGTCCTTCCACGCCGCCACCCGGACCCGGCCCGAGAGCACCCCGGTGTCCACCCCCACGAAGGGGAGCGGCTCGGTCAGGCAGAAGGCGCCCCGCCACGGGCCCTCTCCGTCGGGACCGGGGGGTACGGCGCGGCCCATGTAGGTGGCCTTCTGCTCGGGAGTGCCGCGTTCGTGAATGGGGGCCAGCGCGAGGTGCCCGGCCATGCTGCCGGTGGCCGCTCCCCCGTCCACCCAGGCCAGCTCGAAGGCGGTGAGCGCCATGGCCAGGTTCTTCGGCCCCTCCAGGAACCCGCCGTACTCCGGATCGATGAAGACCGACGTGATGCCGGCGGCGTCATAGGCGGTGAGGAGCTCGGCCTTGCCGGGGGTCCACTCGTGGGAGTTCCGCCCCCCCGCCGCCACCAGCCGCGCCACCGGTCCGCGGGCCACGGTGCGGGAGGACTGGACCATCATCTGGAGGTCGAACCGGTCGGCAAAACGCCACAGGATCTGGCGGATCTCGTCACCGGGGAGCGTCTTCAGGAGCGATTCATTCGAAGCGTCCAACCGGACCAAACTCGTCATGGCCCACCCCTTTCCCTGCATGACCCAAGACCGCCACGGGGACGTTTCCGAAGTTTGGCGAGCAGAATAGTCCTCTTATGCCGGAGGGACTACCCGACATCAGGATCGATAAGTGTTTTCCAATCATTGAAACCGGATATGGAGAGTCGGATTTTCGGCCGCGGGCCGGCTCAACCCTCGCGGAGCTTCTCTTCTTTCCGCTCCTCGATCACCGTGGGCAGGATCCAGCTCCGCCCGTCCCTCGCCACCAGTTCCTCCGCCGCCTCGGGGCCCCAGCGTCCCGCCGCGTAGTCCGGGAACTCCACCGGGGGGGCCGCTTCCCACACCTCGAGCACCGGGGCGATCGCCGCCCACGCCGCCTCGACCTGGTCCGCGCGCATGAAGAGGGTGGCGTCGCCCTGCATCACGTCCTGGAGCAGGGTCTCGTAGGCTTCGGGGGGCGAGGCCCGGAACGCCTCCTTGTACTTGAAGTGCATGTCCACCGGGCTCAGCCGGAGGTCCAGCCCCGGGCGCTTGGCCTGGATCCGGAGCAGGATCCCCTCGTCGGGCTGGATCCGGATGACCAGGCGGTTGGGCTGCCAGTCCTCGAGGGAGGAGGCGGGAAACGCCTGGTGGGGGACCGGCCGGAACTGCACCGAAACCTCGGACACCTTGGCGGGGAGCCGCTTCCCGGTGCGGAGGTAGAAGGGCACCCCCTGCCAGCGCCAGTTGTCGACCATGATCTTGAGCGCGACGAAGCTCTCGGTGACCGAGTCCGGATCCACGCCGTCCTCGGCGCGGTAGCCGGGGACCTTCCGTCCGCGGATCCAACCCGATCCGTACTGCCCCCGTATCGCCAGCTCGTGAACCTCCTCGGGCCGGATGCGGCGCACCGCATGGAGCACGTCCACCTTCTTGGCGCGGATCTCGTCGGCGGAGAAGGAGACCGGGGCCTCCATCGCCACCAGGCAGAGGACCTGGAACAGGTGATTCTGGACCATGTCCCGGAGCGCCCCCGCCCGGTCGTAATAGCTCCCCCGATGCTCGACCCCCACCTCCTCGGCCACGGTGATCTGCACGTGGTCGATGCTCCGGCGGTCCCAGAGCGGCTCGAAGAGCGCGTTGGCGAACCGGAAGGCCAGGATGTTCTGGACGGTCTCCTTCCCCAGGTAGTGATCGATGCGGAAGATCTGGGGCTCGTGGAAGACCTGGTTGATCCGGCGGTTCAGGTCGCGCGCGCTCTGAAGGTCGTGACCGAACGGCTTCTCCACCACCACCCGGGACCGCTCCCGGCGCCGGGCCAATCCCGCCGCTCCGAGATGTTCGACGATCGTCTCCACCATGGCCGGCGGGGTGGCGAGGTAGAACACGTGGTCGGCGGGCTTTCCCCACCCGGCTTCAATGCCGGCGATGGCCTCGACCAGGTTCGCATAGAGGTCCTCACCTTCGAAGTCGCCGATGACCAGCTGGGTGAGGGACTTCGAAAACTCCTCCCACCTCTCCGTCTCCACCTTTCCCCGGCGCGAGAAGCGGTTCACGCCCTCCTTCAGGCGCCGGCTCAGCTCGCCGTCCTTCATGGATCGCCCGTCCACGCCGATCATCGCGAACCGCCCGGGGAGGCGGCGATCCAGGAACAGGTTGTAGAGGGCGGGCACCAGCTTCCGCCAGGTGAGGTCTCCCGCGGCCCCGAAAATGGTCAGGATGGTGGGGCCGAACTCGACCGGGTCGTCCATGATGAATCCTCCTGGGCGCGGACGCTCGAGGCGCCGCGGATGGCCCCGGCCGCGTTCAGCCTTCCTGCCACCGCGTATGGAAGACGCCTTCGGCGTCGACGCGCTCGTAGCTGTGGGAGCCGAAGTAGTCCCGCTGGGCCTGGATCAGGTTGGCCGGGCTCCAGGCGCTCCGGTATCCGTCCATGTAGGCCAGGGACGCCATGAGGGCGGGCACGGGAAGCCCGATGTCCGCCGCGGTCCGCACCACTTCCCTGAGCCCGGGGGTTCGCCCGGCCAGCCTTTCCTGAAATCCGGGATCGAGGAGCAGGTTGGGAAGGTCGGGTCGACCCTTCATGGCGCTTCGGACGTCCTCCAGGAGAGCGGCCCGGATGATGCAGCCGCCGCGCCAGATCCGGGCCACCGCTTCCAGGTCGAGGTCGTACCCGTAGGCCTTCGAGGCCACCCGGAGCTGGGCCAGCCCCTGGGCGTAGGTGGCGACCATGGCCGCGTACATCGCCTCGCGGAGACGGGCCAGGAACGCCTTTCGATCGCCGTCGAATTCGGCGGCGGGACCCCGCATGGTCTCCCCGGCCTGGACCCGCTCCTCCTTGAACGCCGAGAGGTCGCGCCAGGCCACCGCGGCGTCGATGGTGGGGACCGGCGCCTGAAGGTCCATGGCGTCCTGGGAGGTCCACTTCCCCGTCCCCTTCTGCTTGGCCTGGTCCTTGATCGCGTCGATCAGGCGCCCGTCGGCCCGGTCGTCCGGCTTCAGGAAGATGTCCGCGGTGATCTCCATCAGGAATCCGGCCAGTTCGCCCTCGTTCCAGTCGGCGTAGACGTCGTGAAGCTCGTCGTTGTCGAGCCCCAGGCCCCGCTTCATGAGATCGTAGGATTCGGCCAGGAGCTGGATGAGGCCGTACTCGATCCCGTTGTGAACCATCTTCACGTAGTGCCCGGCGGAACCCGGGCCGAGCCAGGTCACGCAGGGCTGGCCATCGACCGTGGCCGAGGCGGCCTCGAACATCTCCCGCACGCGCTCGTAGACCTCCGGGGGCCCGCCCGGCATCATGCTGGGACCGAAGCGCGCTCCCTTCTCCCCGCCGGAGATTCCCACCCCCAGAAAGCCCAGTTTCTTCGCGGCGAGGGCCTCCGCGCGCCGGTCGGTGTCGGTGAAGCGGGAGTTCCCGCCGTCGATGATGAGATCACCGTCATCCAGGTGCGGCACCAGTTCGTCGATGACCGAGTCCACGATCTTTCCCGCCGGCACCAGGAGCATGACCGCCCGGGGCCGCTCGAGGAGCCCCAGGAACTCCTCCACGCCATCCGCCCCTTTCACCGCCTTCTCCTTCCCTTCCTCCCGGAGCGCCTTCACCTTCTCCGCGTCCTTGTCGTAACCGGCGGCGGAGAAGCCGTGGTCGGCCAGGTTCAGGAGGAAGTTCCTCCCCATGACCCCCAGCCCGATCATCCCGATGTGTTGTTTGGCTTCCGCCATCGCTTGGTCTCCTTTTGGAATACCGTCACGGGCGCCGATTCCGATTCCCGCGCCGGGGGAATCCAGGAACGATCTACGACTTCGATTTCACCACCAGATCGTTGACCACGTCCACCGCGTCGGTGTGGAACTCGACCAGGCTCGCCGCCCAGGCTTTCTCCGCCTCCGAACCCACCCACCCCAGGAGGGTCACCCGTCCGCTGTCCACGATGATGTGGACCGGTTTGCTGATGTCGTAGGCATAGCCCTGGAGGAGGGGGTCGTCGTAGATCTCGCGCGCCGCCTCGCGCCGGATCTGGTCGTCGTACACCGAGACCGGGAGGACCCGGATCTCGTTCTTGATCGCCGTGACCCCCGGAACCCGGGCCGCCAGCTTCACGTACTGGCCCTGGTGCCAGGGTTCCACCACCCAACCGGTGAGGGTCGCCGTCCCCGACTTCACCTCGGGCGCCACCCAATCGAAGATGTTGTAGAAGACGAAGCTCTGGATCCGGTCGGTGATCCGCTGCTCCATCTGGACGTCGCTGAGACCGGACGGGGCCACCGCAAGGCGGTCCACCACCCGGTAGCGCTCCTCGGCTTCGCGGGCGTCCCGCACCGCCTGCATCCGTTCGGCCAGGGTGGAAACGGCGCCCTCCAGGGTGATCACCGAGTCCGCCACCGTCACGGTGACGTTGTCGCCGGCCTCGATTCCGTGCTTCAGGAGCTGTCGCCGGACGGCGGTGGCGAGCTCGCGGTCGGAGGGGGGCTTGTCGTCGGCCCGGGCCGGAGCCGTTCCGCCGGCCAGGAGCGCCGAAACCAGTATAAAGGCCCACGATTTGATGGAAAATAAACGTGCCATGGTTTACCGCCTTGGAGACCCCGCGATCGCAGCCGGTCCGTTCCGCGGAGCCGATTGTTTCAGGTGTGGCGCGGAACCGCCGGGTCGGCCGCCGGTATCCCGGACAAAATGCGATCGGATAAGGAATGCCGGGCTCCGCCCCGCCACGCTGGTGACTACCGTCGGGGCCCCCGGTTCAGTCCTCCAACCTTAACGCCACGACCGAAAACCCGCCAGCCGGGGCCTGCGCGGGGTCGCCGCATCCCGCTCCCGCGGCGCCCGGAAGCGATCAGTCCCCCGGAACCGCCACGTCCAGGGCCACCGTCCACCGGTGATCGGAGTCGGCCCTGAAGATCCGGAGATAGCTTCCCTCCGGACCCGCCTCCCCCGGGGCGCTCGGAGCCCGGGTGGTGCGCCCGTAGGTGAAGCCGAAATCACCGGACGCGGCGATCCCGCCGCCCTCCGGGTCGTAACCGATCTTCTCGTCGAGAGCGGTGAGGGCGATCAACGCGTCTCCCCGGCCGAGGGCGGGGTCGCGATCGTTCCGGTAGACCTGGAGATCGGCGGCCCCCAGGGGTTCCAGGGCGGCCGCGGTCCCCCGGCTGTAGGCGGCGGAGGAGATCTGCCGGTCCAGGGCGTGGAGGGCTTCCAGCGAGGCCTCGGATGAGGGGACCGAAGCGCGGCGGGATGGCCCGGTCACGTCCACGCTGTCCGGCATCGCCCCGCCCGCCGGACCCGAGGTGCCGATGTCCGCGGCCAGGCGCCAGACCCCGTCCTTCCCGCGGGTCCACACCGAGATGTAGCGGCCGGTGGCCAGCACCTCGCCCTCGGTTCCGCCGCGGCGGAACTCCCAGGGGCCGGTGGTGTAGCCGAGATCGCCGGCGGTCGAGACCTCGGCCCGTTCCGGGGCCCAGATCAAGTCACCCTCGGGATCCTCGCGGTCCCGGTAGAACTCCTTCCCGTTCACCGCGTAGGGCCGGAAGACCACCCCGTCGTCGGCCAGGGCATTCATGAACGCGGTCTGCATGCCGAGGGCGATCGCGTTCCGGGCGAACCCCCGCTCGGCGTCGACCAGGCTCTGGACGTTGTCGGCCATGGGGTTCTCCTTCCGGCAACCCGCCAGCGCCAGGACGAGGATACCGGCCGCCAGGATCCGTTTCATGACTCGCCTCCCGACGGACGCGCAATGCGTCCGATCAACCGCCGTGGAAGAACATCCCGTAGAGGCTCACCAGGATCTCCACCACGATGAGGATCACGATGTACCACTCCACCCGGAGCGTACGGTTGTTCTGGAGCAGTTCGAGGACGGTCTGGGCGGTGCGGGAGATGAGCTCGAGTTTCCGGACCAGGACCTGGTGCCGCTCGCGGATCTCGAACTCCTTCTCCAACCGCACATAGAGACTCTCCAGGTCGGGCCGGGACCAGAGGATCTCCGGCTTGTCGCCCACCTCCACCCGTCCCACCATCCTCTCCTCGCTCAAGAGCGCCCCGCCCAGCATCCGGAGCAGGGCCTTCCCCTGGCGGGTGCCGCTCCCCTTGCGCTCCAGGCTCTGGGCGAAGGGCTCGATGCGATCGAAGGAGCGGCTGACCTTGGTCTCGTAGTAGGCGAGGATCACGCTCTTGCCCAGGACGTCGGCCACCACCTGGAGCCGGGGCACCTCGGCGTCCAGGAGCGCGACGGCGTTCCCCTTGATCCCCTCCACCGCCGAAGGGTCGATCCGGATCTCCAGGGATTCGGTTTCCGGACGGTCCAGGGCCCCGCCCACCAGGGGCTTGAGCCCGGTCAGGAATGCGGCCTCCTCCATGGGGGCGACGTCGAAAAACGAAATGACGCCGTAGCGGAAGAGGACGGCCACCCCGCCCCCGCTCACCGCCACGGTGAGGGGCGATGCGGACAGCCGCTCGGTGGCTTCGAGCGCGCGGAGATCGATGTGCTCCCCGATGAGGAGCGCCCGTACCTTGAACTCCGGTCTTTGAAGATGTGTCATGGCGCCCACCGCGTCCCACCCTCCTGAATTCCTATCCCCGGGGGAGGATACACCATTGCCGGCCCGGATTCCCTCCGCCGAGGGCGCGCGGGGGTCCGGGGTCAGGGGACGGACACGGCGGTGAGATCGAGGCGGATCTCCTGCCGGTCGCTGAGCTTCAGGACCAGGAACCGGGGCCGGTCGATGCCGTAGTCGGCGAGGGAAAGGGGAAACGAGGTCGTTATGTGAAGGACATCCTTCCCGTCCACCGTGTCCCGGGAGACCCGGACCGGAACCTCGGCCGGGCGGGTGACCCCGTGCACGGTGAGGCTCCCGGCCAGGGCGAAGGTCACCGCCGCCCCGGCGCCGAGGGCTCCCGCCGAGGGCTCGAGGATCCGTCCCCCGTCGAATACCGCCTTGGGGTACGTGTCGGTCTCGAGGTGGTTTTGCCGCATGTGGCGGTTCCGAAGCTCGATCCCGGTGTCGAGGCTGGCCAGGTCCACCTCCACGTGGACCCGGGCGCTGTCGGCGAGGGCGGCCGGATCGAACTCCACCGTCCCCGTGACCTGGTCGGTGTGCCCGTCGAAGGTCTCCATGGTGGCCTTGGAGACGAAGGTCACCCGGTTCTTCCCGCCGGGAGCGATCCGATACCGGGCGGCGGAAGCGCTTCCCGCTCCGAGAACGGCGGCGGCCAGGATCGGCGCCACCAGGGTCACGGCTTTCATCGTGGGTTCCTTTCTCGGCCCCCGGTCGCCCACCCGGCCGGTTCCGCGGGGCGGGCGGACCGGGTCGGCGCCGGCTCAATAGAAGAAATGGACCTGCAGCTCCCCCTGGGTGTAGTCGTTCTTGGCCATCCCCGCCGCCGGCTTGCTCCGCCAGAAGTTCACCATCCCGGTCACCTTCACGAAGGGATACGGCATCACCTCGGCCCCGATTCCGTACCGCGAGTAGGTGGGGAGGTCCTGGTCGGTGTCGGGGTCCAGGTAGTCGAAGGTCCCCCGGAGATCCGCCCCCTGGATGAAGTCCCAGGTCAGCTCGTGGGTGGTGAACCAGTAGGTGCGCGTGCTGTCGGCCGGGCCCGGGAAGGTGTTCCGGGACACGTCCGCCTCCCCCACCCAGGTGACGGGTCCGGCGCTCAGGTACCCGAACCCCCCTCCCGCGGTCCGGTCGGTGCCGCCCACCCCCAACTGGTACCGGGTGTTCAGGAAATCCTTCCGGTTGCGGTAGAACGAGCCCCCCAGCGCGGCCTGGGCCGTCCCCATCGTCCACCGGTAGGAGGCCCGGCCCACCACGGCCAGGTTCTTGTCGCCGTCCTGAATGGAACCCCGGGCGCCGTTCAGAAGGGCCAGGCTCACCGCTCCCCGCCCGGGATGAACCCCCACCTCCATCCCCACGTCGGTGTGGGTGGGAGGGAAGAAGCCCATGAGCTCCCGGACGAAGGAGGTGTGGTCGGCGAACCGCCAGCCGTAGGCGGGCATGAACCGCCCCACCTTGACGTAGCCGTTCAGGGGCAGGATGTAGCCCATGCCGAAGACCTCGTACTCCCCCGACATCCCGCGGGACATGTAGGCGGAGAACCGGTCGTCGAGCTGGAGGTGGAGGTAGAGGTTTCCCTCCATCTGCATGAAGTCCTGGGTGTCGAAGGCCAGGTTCGGCGTTTCGCTGTTCGACCGGAAGAAGAACGTGCGGAGGTCCACCCCGGCGGTGATGGTGCGGCTGAGCTGGGGGTCGATCTTCTTCCGGGCCTCCTCGTCCAGCTTCACCACCGCCATCTCCTTGGGGACGAGGTACTGGCTGGCGTAGAGCGAGCGCTCGCCCCCCCCGGTGGGGTTCATGTGGCAGAGGCTGCACTCCTGGCCGTAGCGGGCGGAATAGCGCGGTATGGTGTAGGCGTTTCGCGCGATGAGCGCCGAGGCGGCGAGGACCGCCGTCACCACCGCCGTCCTGAAGGCGTTCCTGGGCATGGACCCTCCCCGACCCGAAGGTCTCCGTGCATGGTCCGGCGGGATGCGGGGCGCCGGAGCGCAACCCTCGCCACGACTCCCCGCGGCCCGGCCCCCGCGCGGCGGGGGGAACCGGGCCTTCCCGATTCGATCGCGGCGAGGCTACACCATCCGCCTTCAGGCTGCACCGTCCGGGCCTCGGATTTGGAGGGCGGGAGGAGAAATGCCGGGCGGGCGTCGGCGGCCTCCACTGGAACGACCGATCGGTCTTGAGTCAGGCCGTTGCCGTGGCGAGACCGGGCGGTGGATCTGGAGGCCGTCCGTTCCTGGTGCGAGCGGGAAGGGCATGCCGGGAAATTCGAGGAGTTCAAGAGAGGCCTTCGGAGACAGTCCTGGTCGAGGGGGGGAAACACGGCACCGGCCGCCCAAGAAAGCGGGCGGCCCGGCGGCCGCCCGAAGAAGTGGAGCGGAAGACGGGACTCGAACCCGCGACAACCACCTTGGCAAGGAAGAGCGCCTGATTCAGCCCAGCTCCGTATATTGCTGTGGGACAATGTATTGCAAAGGCAGTGGATGCGTAAGGGTGGCCCGCTCCAGGCCCGAGGTGTGACAGAGAGTAACAGACCGTGACCCTCAGACTGAATGAGGGCCGAATAGGCGAGCAAAGAAAACCGGAGTCGCGAGGCGCTTTTGCCTGAGACCTCTAATTTGCTATAGTAATTATCTGCTTTTTGCTCGCGTTCAGGGACCTCGCTGAACCTCGCTCTCTTCACATCCCGGCAATCGATTGGAGGGTCATCCTTGGCCGATCGCATCAGACTTCTTGCGCTGCTCCTTTGCATCGCCCCCTTCCCTGCCTTCGCGGGTACCTACACGGAGGACTTCACGACCACCGTATTCAAGGACAGTCTGAACACCACCGCCGACTGGAACACCGGGGATGGCGAACTAGGACTCTTCCCGTTCTCCCCCGCTACAGTGGGTTCCGTGGACACTCCGGGAAACGCACGCGCTCTCGCGGTAGCCGGGGATTACGCGTTCGTGACTGATGCTTCCTCGGGTCTTCAGGTAATCGACGTCTCCGACCTCACGGCTCCTGGCATCGCCGGAACCTACGGACCGGCAAACAACGTCCAGGATGTGGCCCTGTACGGCGATTATGCCTATCTTGCCGATGGGACCCCGGGCCTCCTCGTGGTTGATATTGCCGACCCGACCACACCGACCCTGGTCGGGTTCTACAACCCCGCAACCACTCCCGACAAGGTTGCCGTCCTAGGTAACCTGGCCGTCATCGGCGTAGGTCTCTCCGGCATCGAAGTGCTTGATCTCTCCAATCCGACCAGCCCCACCCTGCTCGGATCCTTCAATACGGCGCACCTGGTGGCGGACCTGTTCGTCGAGGGCAGTCTTGTCTTCGTGGCCGACTTCAATTCCGGACTGCAGATCATCGACATCAGCAACCCCTCGGTGCCGACCCTGGAAGGAGCCTACGATACTCCCGGGAGCGCTTTCGGCGTCTTTGTGGATGGAAACTACGCTTATGTGGCCGACGGAAGCGCCGGGCTTCAGATCATCGACGTTACCGATCCCACGAGCCCCTCGCTCGTGGGCACCGTAGACACTCCCGGTTCCGCCTCCAAGGTGGTTGCCGACGGTGACCGCGTTCTTGTCGCCGACGGGAGCGACGGCCTCCAGGTCGTGGACGTGAGCAATCCCGCCGCTCCCACGATTGTTCAGACCCTGGACACCCCGGGAACCGCGGCGGGCATCGAGACCGCCGGAAAGCACGCCTTCGTGGCCGACAGCGGTGAGGGGCTCAGGATCATTCGCGTGGCCGACGCCTTTCCGCCGGTTTCAGTGGCCGGGCTCTCCCTCACCGGAAGAGCCGACGGAGTCGAAGTCTCCGGGAATCTCCTCTACTCGGCCAGCTCCACCGGTGGGTTGCGCATTCTCGACGTAACTGATCCCGCCGCGCCGATGGAGGTGGGCAACTATGTGCCGCCCGGCGCGCCCAAGGTGTGGGACGTGTCTGTGAGCGGAGATCTGGCCGCCCTCGCCGCGGACACAGCGGGAGTCATCCTTGTGGACATATCCGACACCTCCTCCCCGGTCCCACTGTCCACGCATCCCACTGTGGGGACTACCCGAACGGTGAACATTGCCGGCGGGGTCGCGTACTTCGGGGCAGAGTGGACCGGATTCGGTGCGCTGGACATCTCAAACCCGGGTGCACCGGTTCTCTTGGATTCTCTGATCATCCTGAACGGATTCCCCGGCGACATTGAGATCGACGGCGCCACGGCCTTCTTTACCAGCGGCACTTCGCTCTACAGCATTGATATCACCAATCCCTCGGGGCTCGTCTTGCTGGACGACATTTCCGTGTGTCTATGCAGCGCCGGGCAAATCGCCGTCGCCGGAGACAATGTCTTCGTTGGCGGCTACGGTCTCGTTCTCATGGACGCGACCAATCCTGCGGCCCTGTCAAGCACGTCGGTATTTGACCCTGGAGCGAATATCGCCGGTGTCGATGTCACCGGGGATGTTGCTATTCTTGGCACTTCTGGCACGTCTCTACTTTATGTTCTGGACATCTCAGACCCACTAGACCCCGGAGAGATCGGCGTGCTGGATCTGCCGGGGTCCACAGCGCGCCGCATCGCTGTGTCCGGCCACCACGCATTCGTGGGGACCAATTCCAATAACGACATCCAGATCGTTCAATTTCTCCAGGATGAGTCGGATCTGGCCAACAACAGTGCACGGTCCGTGGCCGTGGACGGCGCCGACGATGTAATCCTGAAGGGCCGCGTAGTGCCTTCCGAAACGCCGGGGATCTCTTGGGAGCTCAGTGCCGACGACGGTCTCAATTTCCAGAGCGTCGTTGCGGGTGAATGGGCGACGTTCGGCGCGTCCGGGACCGACTTGATCTGGCGCTCGAGCCTGGAGTATGTCGGGCAAAGCCCGAAGGTCACGGGTGTCACCGCCGAGTGGCTCAACGACTTCGGTGAGATCACCGCGGTCGGCGACGTCCCCAACGACCAGGGCCGACAGGTCCGCGTGGAGTGGCGTCGTAGCGCTCACGACTTCATCGGCGATCCCGAGCAGATCGTGGAGTACGCCGTCTACCGGAAGATCGACCCGGGCCTGTCCGGTCCCTCCCCCACGCTCGTGCCTTCCTCGTACTCGGGCCTCTCCCATGCCACCGCACAGCACGCCGCGACGATGCAGGCCGCAGGATGGGATTTCCTCACCACGGTGCCGGTCCGGGTCGAGGACGACTACGCCGTGATCGTTCCTACCCTCGCGGACTCCACCATTGCCTCGGGCCTCTACGTGACCACCTTCATGGTGAGTGCACTCACGGCGACACCCGGGGTCTTCTTTGATTCCCATCCCGACAGCGGGTATTCTGTGGACAACCTCGCTCCCGGCGTGCCCCAGGGGCTCGCTGCCATCTTCAGCGTGGGTGCCGTGGGCCTGTCCTGGGATCCTGCTCCCGAACCCGACTTTCAATACTTCCGGGTCTACCGCTCCACCGACCCCGGATTCCTACCCGGCCCGGAAACCCTGGTTCACGAGACCGCTACGACCTCCTGGCAGGACTCCCCCGCCGATCCGGGATCGGTCTTCTACAAGATCACCGCCCTGGACTACGCAGGCAACGAGAGTGACCCGGCATCCTCCGGGTCGGTCACCGCAGTGGGCGAAGGATCGGTAACTCCCACCGTATTCGCCCTGCGAGGAGCCATGCCCAATCCGCTACGAGCGGGTTCCCGCATCGCCTTCGACCTGCCGGCAGAGGCAGCGGTCTCACTGGAGGTGTTCGACGTCACCGGGAGGCTGGTGCGCACCCTGGCCCGGGAGGTCCTGCCCGTGGGCAGGCACGAGATCGCCTGGGACGGAGCGGACAGCTCGGGGCAACCAGCCGCCGCCGGCGTTTATCTCTACCGGCTTCGGGCTGGGACGTTCGAAGCGACCCGGAGAATAGTCGTCATCCGGTAGCGAGTACCTGGGAACCACGTTTCACAAGGGCGATCACCATAGGGTGGGCACCCTCTCGTGTTTGGAGACCGAGCGGCGCTCGGGAGGAAGAAATGGAGCGGAAGACGGGACTCGAACCCGCGACAACCACCTTGGCAAGGTGGAGCTCTACCAGCTGAGCTACTTCCGCTCGAAATCCGACCCCCAGCAGGGGAGCGAAAAGACTATAGCCCGGTGGCGCGCCCGTCAACGGAATTTTGACCTCCGGGCCGTCCAACCCTATACTCCGTCGGGTGTTCCAGGCCCCCGCCAAACGGGGCGGCCGAATCGGTCGTAGGGAGGCGCGCGTGCTGGTGGTCCAGAAATACGGCGGCACCTCGGTCGGCACCCCCAGGCGGATCCAGCGGGTGGCCGACCGCATCGCCGCCCGCCACCGGGCCGGCGGACCGCGTCGTCGTGGTCGTCTCGGCCATGGGGCACACCACCGACCGGCTCCTCACCCTGGCCGCCCGGGTCACCGAGCGGCCGAGCCGCCGCGAGATGGACATGCTCCTCACCGCCGGCGAGCGCATCTCCATGGCCCTTCTCTCCATGGCTCTCGAGACCCGGGGGGTGGCGGCGATCTCCTTCACCGGGAGCCAGAGCGGCATCATCACCGACACCGCCCATACCCGGGCGCGCATCCTCGAGATCCGCCCCATCCGGATCGGCCCCGAGCTGGACCGCGGCCGGGTGGTGATCGTGGCCGGCTTCCAGGGGGTGAGCCGCGAGAAGGAGGTGACGACCCTGGGCCGGGGTGGAAGCGACACCAGCGCGGTGGCCCTGGCGGTGGGCCTCGGCGCCGATCTCTGCGAGATCTACACCGACGTGGCGGGGGTGATGACCGCGGATCCGCGAACGGTTCCCGCGGGGCGGCTCCTTCGCCGGGTGAGCTGGGATACCATGCTGGAGCTGGCCTGCCACGGGGCGGGGGTCATGCACGCGCGGGCGGTGGAGCTGGCCCGGCGACGGCGGCTCCCCTTCCAGGTGCGCTCGACGTTCAGAAAGGGGGCGGGAACCCTGGTGGAAGGACAACCGATCGAATCGGGACCCGAGGTGGCGGCGGTGACCGGGCGGGACCGGGTGGCCGAGGTGCGCATGGAGGACCTGGAATTCTCCGGAGACTCCCGCATCGCCTTCTTCGAGGCTCTGGACGACGCTTCTGGACGAGGCGGTGGCGCTCCACCAGTACGGGGACGCCGCGCGCACCCACCTGGCCTTCCACATGCCGGTCCGGCCGGAGCTGGAGGACCTGCTGGCAAAGCTCCAGGAGCTTACCGTGCGACACGGCGGCCGGATGACCGTCGGCCGGGAGCACGCCTCGGTCTCGGTGGTGGGAACCGGGGTCCTGGACGCCCCCGCGGTGGCCGCCCGGGCCCAGCGCGCGTTTGCCGCGGCGGGGATCGTGCCTTCGGCCTTCGACACCGGGAACCTGAGCCTCACCTTCCTGGTTCCGCGGGAGCCGTGAGGCCGCCCAGCGGGCGCTCCACCGGGAGTTCCTGGAGCCCGGCGACCGCTCCTGATCCGGGTCGCCCCCGCGCGGAGCGGCGCGTCGCGCCTCGAAGTACCGAGGCCCCGGGTGAACCACCCGGGGCCTCGAATTGTCTTCCGCCGAACAGAGCCCGCCGAACCGCCCGCGACTACGCCGCGTGCCGCTTCCCGTTCTTCTTGAGCACCGCGACCTTCTTGTTGCTCCCCGCGACCTGGGCGGAGAGGCGCCCCGCCATCCGGCCCCGGTTCAGGGTGGACATGACCAGCCCGATCAGGACCACCGCGGTCCCGATCCACAGGAGCACGATGAAGGGCTTGGTGCTGGCCTCGGCGTAGAGATACTCCTGGGGGGTGGGAGCCACCTGGAAGTGGGCCTTGCCGGTCGTGGCCTCGAGGTCGGCCAGGACCAGGTTCATCCCGGTCCGCCCGATCGGGGCCTCGATGGACTCGAGCTCGTCCTGCCCGGGACGGCTGATCAGGCCGGGCTGCAGGTGGTACTCCTGCCCGCCGACCGAGACCGTGGAGTGGGCGTAGACCTTCACGCTGCCCCCGGGCCGGGTCGCCTGCTCCACGTCGAATCCCTGGAGGGTGATCGTGTACTCCCCCTGGGTCCCGGACTCACCCTGGCTGAGCACCAGGGGAGGCCGCCCCACCCCGATCTTGGCCGCGCTCACCATCGCCCCGGCCGCTTCCAGGGTGACCTGGGAGCCGGTGGCGGGCACCATGGCCGGAGCCACCTCGGTGTGGCCGTCGGCGAAGGTCTTGAGCACCGGCTTGATCGTGACGCTCTCCCCCCCCGCCTCGGCCAGGATGGTGGCGGTCACGTCCTGGCCCTGGGAGTCGTGTCCGTGCCCGTCGTCGGCCATGGCGGTGGTCTGGATGTCCTTCAGGGTGAAGGTCATGCCGTTCAGGGTCTGCGGCTTGTCCGGCATGAGCATGAGCGGGGTCTCGATGCGGTCGCTCAAGCGATCCTGGGCGTACCCGATGGGCGAGAGGTAGACGTCACGGACGAAGAAGGGCTGGATGGCCGGCTTCTTCATCATGCCGCCGTTGAAGTCGCTGAAGAACATGGTGGGGGAAACGAGGTAGGCGCCGCCCGCGGTGCGGAGCGCCACGTCGTAGGCGTTCTTCTTCCCGTCCTCGATCGGACGGACCCCCATGAACTTGAATCCGTAGCCCACCGCGCGGACTTCCTCGCCCCGGGGAAGGACCACGGTCTTCTTCTCGCCGAAACCGGTGGAGGTGAGGATGCCGATCATGGCCAGCCCGATTCCGATGTGGGCCAGGTAGCCGCCGATCCCGCTCCAGTTCTGCCGCATCACCAGCACCATCACCGTGGCGTTGCCCAGGGCGGCGAAGATCCCGGCGTCCAGCATGGCCAGGTATTCCAGGTTCTTGACCCCCGCAACGTAGAGGATCGGGAGCGCGATCACCGAGGCCCCGACCGGCCACATGAGCCTGGGCAGGACCGCCCGGAAGTCGTTCCGGCTCCAGAAGAGGAAAGGCGAGACCCCCATGAGAACGCCGATCAGGATGGCGAAGGGAAGGCCGGTCCGGTTGTAGAACTCGGGCTGCACGTTCGCGGGATGGCCCCAGAGCCTGGAGAGGAGGGGCGAGGAGGTGCCCAGAAGAACGAACAACGCGAAGAGACCGAAGGCCAGCGAACCCAGGAAGATGAAGTACTCCCGGCTGAAGAGCGGAGCCTGGATCTTGTCCACCGGGATCCGGCGGAACTTGAACGCGAACAGCGCCAGCCCGCCGCCCAGGAACACCACCATGAACGCGACCAGGAACTGGTTGATCCCGAGATCGGTGAACGAGTGCACCGAGAAGTCGGCAAGCACCCCGCTCCGGGTGAGGAAGGTGGAGTAGGTGAGGAGCACGAAGGGGAGCATGGCCAGGAAGATGTTGATCCGGCGGAAGATCCCCTTCTTGTTCTGGATCACCTGGTTGTGGAGGAGCGCCACCGCCACCAGCCACGGGACCAGGGACGAGTTCTCGACCGGGTCCCAGCCCCAGAAGCCGCCCCAGCCGAGGATGCTGTAGGCCCAGTATCCGCCCAGGAGGAGCCCCGTTCCCAGGGCCATCACCCCGAAGGTGGTGAAGGGGATCGCGCGGCGCACCCAGTTGTCCCAGTCCTCCTTGACCAGCGCGGCCATGGCGTAGGCCGCGGGAATGCCCAGGGAGGCGAACCCGAAGAACATGATCGGCGGATGAATGGTCATCCACGGGTCCTGAAGCAGCGGGTTCAGGCCGTTCCCGTCCGCCGGGACCTGGGCCATGAGCGCGAAGGGGTTGGCCTTCAGCAGCATCAGCATCAGGAAGAGGTTGATGCCCAGGTAGAAAAAGAGAACCGGAGCCTCGTACTGGCGGGCCTTGAACCTCAGGAAGAGCGCCAGCAGCGAGCCGTAGGTGGCCCAGAGCAGGAACGTCCCCTCCTGGCCGCCCCAGAACGACGCCACCACGTACTTGAACGGCATCTCGAGGTTCGAGTACCGGAAAACGTAGCTGTACTGGAACTGGTGGCTGAGGATCAGGTGCCAGAGCCATGCCGCGGTGGCCACCACGGCCAGGGTGCTCACGTAGACCGCCGGGCGGGCCAGCTTCAGGTTGGCCGAACCCGAGTCCTTGCGGAGTCCGGGCAGGTACCCGAGCATGGCCACCCCGGTCGACACCGCCGCGAAGATGAGTAGCCCATAACCGAACGTGATCATCGGATCAATCCGTTTCCGCCGCGGTGGCCGCGGTCTTCGCCCCGGAATCGGTTCCGGTATCAGGTGAGGAGCCGGGTTCGCCGGGATGTTCCATCCCCGCCTCTTCCTCGGCCTGGTACTTGGAGGGGCATTTCACCAGGATCTGGCTGGCCTGAAGCGTCCCCTGATGGTAGCGGCCCACCACCACCACGCTCTGGGCCTGGTCGAAATTTCCCGGGCGCGCCCCCTCGTAGGAGACCGGCATCGTTTCGCCGTCCTCGTCGGTCATGGTGAAGCGAAACAGCCCGCTCGACGGATCGAAATAGGCCTTGGGGTGGTCCGGGAAACCGGCCACCTGGACCGGGCGTTCGCTCGCCTTGGCATCGTTGAAGGAAACGTAGGGGGTGATGGTGCGGTTCATGTTCTTGGCGGCCAGGGCGCCGAACACTCCCAGCACGATCAGCCCGATGATGAGTCTCCGTTTACCTTTCATGACGTTTCATCTCCCTGGAGATCCGGTCGAGCTTGCGGTCGAGGGCGACCAGATACAGGAACACCCCCACCCAGATGACCATGATGGCAATCAGGATAGCGTAGGTCGGGTTCATTGCGCACGCACCCACCGGGAGAGCCCCAGGCTCCGCACCTTGAGAGCCAGGATCCAAACGTAGAGCCCGGTATACCCTACGAGGAACATGAAGAATACCTGGAGCATACGGGGATTCATGGACCCGCTCCGCGGGCCGGTCTTGATGATCGGCGAGGGATGGAGGCTGTCCATGATCCGCGGCACCAGGAAGACCAGGAACGGCACCGTGACGAAGGCCAGAATCGAGTACACCGCGGCAAGTCGCGTCCGCTTGAGGGGATCCGGGACCGCCGAGCGCAGGGTGAAATACCCGGCGTAGATGAGGAGGAGGATGAGAATGGTGTTCTGGCGGGGGTCCCAGTTCCAGAACGCTCCCCACTCCAGCCGCGCCCAGATCATCCCGCTCACCAGGGCCAGGGCCGAGAAGAGGAATCCCAGCTCGGAGCTGGCCAGGGCGATGTCGTCCAGCCGCTCCCGGGGCCGGCGGAGCACCATGATGCTCACGATCATGGCCACCGCGAAGGCGAGGACGGCGATCCAGGCCGCGGGGACGTGGAAGAAGAAGATGCGGAAGGCGGGCCACGGCTGCATCAGCGGCTGGCCGGTCACCGGGTCGAGGTGTCCGAAGTTGGGACGGGTGGCCTCGGGGGCATAGGTGAAGGACAGGACGATGGCCGCCACCATCCAGATGCCCAGGACCCACTTGGCCAGCTTGCCCATTCCGGTTCCTCCTATTCCTGCCACACGAAGTCGATGAGCAGGAAGGCCAGGGTGATCATCACCCCGGCGTATGACACCAGAAGCTGGATCTCGGTTCCGGCGTCGGCGAACCCGTTTCCCATCATCGCTTTCCGGGTCGATCCCACCCCGGCCACCAGGACCGGGATCAGGATGGGAAAGGAGAGCACCGTGAAGAGCGCTCCTTTCACCCCCGCCTGGGAGACGATGGCCGCCACCAGCGTGGTGGACGCGGCCAGGGCCACGCTCCCCAGGGCCAACCCCGTGAAGAGAAGTCCCCAGTTCGCCTCCCGGATCGGCAACAGCACCTGGAAGAGCGGGATCAGAATCAGGTCAAGTAGACCCAAAAGCGCGAGATTGAAAAGCAGCTTTCCCAGGTAGATCTGAGGGCCCGAGGCCGACAGCCTCAGCGCCCGCTCCGTCCCTCTCTCCGCTTCGACCACAAACGTACGGGATAGGCCCGCCATCGCAGCAAAGAACAAGATTATCCAGAGAAGGGATGAGTGCACCTCCGGCGATAACCCGAAGCCCCCCAACGAGTAACTGACCACGGTCAGGGTGACCACCGCGAACAGCACCACCGCGTTCAGGGCAGACCGGGTCCGCACCTCCGAACGCACGTCCTTGGCCAGAATGGCCAGGGCGCCCCTAAGCCAGCTCAAGGGTGCTCGTCCCCAACCCGAACTCCGCCGGGTCGTTGCTGGCCACGACCACTATACCCCCACCCCCCGCATAATCGTCCACCGCTTTGGTCACCAATTCGCGCCCCGGAGCGTCCAGGTTGGATCCGGGCTCGTCCAGGAGAAGGAGCCGCGGCCCGGCCTGCAGAGCGAAGGCCAGCTTGGCCCGCTGGCGCATGCCGGTGGAGAGGGTCCCCACCGGGTCGTGGAGGCGCTTTCCCAGCCCCAGCCGGTCGAGCAGGGCACCGTCCCGGGCGTGATCACGGCCGATCCCCCTGAGCCGACCGAAGAAGTCCAGGTTCTCGAGGGGCGAGAACTCCTCGTAGAGGACCAGGTCGGGGGCGAGGTAGCCGGTGGCCCGCCGCCGCCAGGCCTCATCCCGCTCGGCCCCGTCCTCGGTGACACGGACCGTCCCCCCGGTGGGGGTGAGGAGCTGGGCGAAGATCTTGAGGAGGGTGCTCTTTCCGCTCCCGTTGGGGCCACGGACCAGGAGGCGGTCCCCCCCCCGCAGGGTGACGTTGATCCCCCGCAATACCCGGCGGTCGGCGAAGGAGCGGTCGATGTCGGTAAGCTGGACTTCGATCATGGGGTTGGTTCGCCGGTCTCGTGGGCGGTCGACGGTCCGCCCGGCCCCCGCGGCCGCGCGCCCCGTCCGGGGACCCGTCGGGCCGGGAATCTTATCACTCCGGCCCCGATCCGGCCACGGCGGTGAGCGCCCGCCGTGGCCTCGGTTTCGCCGGCGCCCGGAGATGCCGCCGCGCCCCTCCCCCCTGCTATACTTGTCGGTCGAATGCCTGAAACCTCCCGTTCGCGCTCCCATTTCTCCGAGCTTCTCCAATCCCGGGTCGTCGTCTTCGACGGGGCCATGGGGACGATGCTGTACCAGGCGGGAATCCCGTTCTCCCAGTGCTTCGACGCCCTGAACCTCTCCCAGCCGGACCTGGTCCGCGGGGTGCACCGGGCCTACGTAGAGGCGGGGGCGGAGATCCTGGAGACCAACACCTTCGGGGCGAACCGCTACCGGCTGGCCGATGGGAACCATGCCGGGGAGCTCCGCGCCATCAATCACGCCGGGGTCCGTCTGGCCAAGGAAGCCTCGGGGGGCCGGGCGCTGGTGGCGGGGTCGATGGGGCCCCTGGGAAAACACCTGGTGCCGATCGGCCACGTCACCCCCGAGGAGGCAGGCGAGGCGTACCGGGAGCAGGGCGGGGCCCTGGTCGAGGCGGGGGCCGATCTCCTGGTGGTGGAAACCCAGACCAACCTCGACGAGGCGGCTGATCGCGCTCCGATCGTGCCGCGACCTGGGCGTGCCGGTGGTGGTGCTCCTGACCTTCACCGAGGAGGGGAAGACCCTGGTGGGGAACAAGCCCGCCGAGGCCGCGCGGCTTCTGTCGGCGGAGGGGGCGGCGGCGATCGGGGCCAACTGCAGCGTGGGACCCCAGGGCGTGCTCGAAGTGCTGGAGAAGCTCGTCCCCGCCTCCTCGGTCCCGGTGCTGGTGATGCCCAACGCCGGGCTCCCGAGCCTGGTCGGCGGCCGCTACCTCTACCTCTCCTCCCCCGAGTACCTGGGGGAGTTTGCCCGGCGGGCGGTGGAGCTGGGGGCGGCGGGGATCGGCGGCTGCTGTGGGACGACCCCGAACCACGTCGAGGCCCTGGCCCAGGCCGTCCGGGGACAGGTCCCCCGCCGTCCCGGACACGCTCCGGCGGTGGAGGTGGCCGAGCCCCACCCGGCTCCGGCCGCCCCGGAAATCGCGCGTCCCTCCGGCTTCTTCGAGATGCTGGGGAGCCGCTTCGCGGTCTCGGTGGAGATCGACCCCCCGCGCGGGGTGAACGTGGAGCGCTTCGTGAAGAGCGCGGTGTATCTGAAGGGCAAGGGCGCCGACGCCATCAACGTGGCGGACAGCCCCCTGGCCCGGCCCCGGATGAGCCCGAGCGCCTTCTGCCACATCATCCAGCGCGACGCGGGAATCGAGACCCTCCTCCACATGGCCTGCCGGGATCGGAACGTTCTCGGCACTCAGTCCGAGCTGTTCGGGGCCCATGCGCTGGGCATCCGGAACGTCATCGCCATCACCGGCGACCCCGTGCAGGTGGGAGGCTACCTCCAGGCCACCGACGTCTTCGACCTGGATTCGGTGTCCTTGACCCGCCTCATCACCGCGCTCAACCGGGGGAAGGATCTGACCGGGAGCCCCACCGACGAGCCCACCCAGTTCCGGATCTGCGTGGCCGCCAACCCCACCGCGGTGGACCCGGCGGCCGAGATCGACAAGCTCCAGCGGAAGATCGACGCCGGGGCGCACTTCATCTTCACCCAGCCCATCTACGACCCCGACGACCTGGAGCGGTTCCTGGATCGCTTCGGACCGCTGCCCATCCCGATCTGCGTGGGGGTGCTTCCGCTTCGCAACGCCCGCCACGCCGAGTTCATCCACAACGAGATCCCCGGCATGATGGTCCCCGCCCCCATCCGCGAACGCATGCACCGGGCGGGGGAACACGGGCTCGAGGAAGGCGTGGCCATCGCCATCGAGTTCGTGAACCGGGTGCGGCCGCTCTGCCAGGGCGCCTACCTCATGCCCCCCTTCAACCGCTTCGAAATGGCGGGGGGGATCCTGGAAGCCCTGGGAACGCGTTAGCGTCCCGCCCCGGCCGACCGGCGGGGGGTTCGACCGGAACGGCGTCCCCGGCCGGCGTGGATCCGGAGATCCGCCCGCGGCTACCGGTGGCGGCGGCGGGGAGAAGCCAGGTCCTGAGGCCCCACCCAGGTCCGCTTCACCCGGGACATCTTCTCGATGCGCTGCTCGGCCACCTTGTTGGCGGCCAGGGCGGTGGGCACGTCGTCCCGTTTGGAGACCGCGAAGATCTCCATGAGGATGTTGTAGATCGTCTCCACCTGCCGCTTCGCCCGCTCCTGATTGTAGCCCTCGAGCTCGTTGGCCACGTTGATGAGCCCTCCCGCGTTGATCACGAAGTCGGGGGCGTAGAGGATCTCCGCCTTGCGGAGCATGGGGCCGTGGCGATCCTCGTCCTTCAGCACGTTGTTGGCGGAACCGGCGATGATCCGCGCCTTGAGCCGGGGAAGGGTGTCGTCGTTGACCACCCCGCCCAGGGCGCAGGGGGCGAACACGTCGGCCTCGATGTCGTAGATGGCGTCGGGGGAGACCGCCTCCGCTCCGAACTCATCGACCGCCTTCCGCACCATGTCCTCGTCGATGTCGGTGACGTAGAGCTTCACGCCCTCGCGGTGAAGGTACTCGGTCAGGTAGTAGCCGGTGTGCCCGAGGCCCTGGACCGCCACCGTCAGGCCGGAAAGGTCGTCGCTTCCCCCCGCCCACCGGGCGCAGGCCTTCATCCCCATGTAGACCCCGCGGGCGGTGAAGGGCGAGGGATCGCCGCTTCCCCCCAGGGCGCGACTGATGCCGGTGACGTAGGGGGTCTCCATCCGCACCCATTCCATGTCGTTGACGTTGGTGCCGACGTCCTCGGCGGAGATGTAGCGCCCGCCCAGGCTGTGGACGAAGCGGCCGAAGGTGCGGAAGAGGGCCTCGGACTTCTGCTTCTTGGGGTCGCCGATGATGACCGCCTTCCCCCCGCCCAGGTTCAGCCCCGCCACCGCGGCCTTGTACGACATTCCGCGGGAGAGCCGGAGCACATCCTCCAGGGCCTCGTCCTCGCTGGCGAAGGGCCACATCCGGCAACCGCCGAGGGCCGGGCCGAGCACGGTGTTGTGAATGGCGATGATCGCCCGGAGACCGGTGGATTTGTCCGAGCAGAAGACGACCTGCTCGTGGTCCCTGAGACCCATGCGTTCGAAGACCCCGCCGGGCATACGCGACTCCTTGTTTCCGAGGGTGATGACCTGTTGCGTCGGGTGAGCGGGGACGCGACGGCCCGCCGCCGCCGCGGAAGCGATGCGATGCGATGCGATGCGATGCGGAAAAAAGCATAGTTTGGGCCCCGAAGGGTGTCAACGAGGTTGGACGCGGGCGGTGGCGGACCGGGAATTGCTCGGGCGAGGACCCGGGAGCGCACGGGCCCTCCCCCGGCGGGCACTTGTGGCCGCTACCGCGCGATGATACCGTGAGTTCGGCAATTTCACCTGCGGGGAGGATTCGCGTTTGGTTGGTCCCTCGCGTCCGGTCCGCGAGCCCGCGGTGGCCGGAACCTTCTACCCCAGCGATCCCGAAGCGCTCACCGAACAGATCGACCTGCTCCTGAGCCGGGCGACGCCCCGGATCGATCCCGACCGGGAGGTCCGGGCCCTGGCCTGCCCCCACGCCGGCTATCCGTTTTCGGGTCAGGTGGCCGCGGAGGCCTTCGCCTGTCTCAAGGGCCGCGCGGTGGACACCGTGGTCCTGGTGGGCCCCGATCACTACATCGGGTTCGAGGGAATCGCGATCTATCCCGAGGGCGCCTTCCGCACTCCCCTCGGCGAGGTGGACATCGACGTCGAGCTCGCCGATCTCTTCCTGGGCGCCGGGGCCGGGGTCCGGGCGGCACCCGAAGCCCACCGCCGCGAGCACTCCCTCGAGGTCCAGCTCCCGTTCCTCCAGCGCGTGCTCCCCCGGGCGCGCATCGTCCCCGTCCTCATGGGCTTTCGCTCCCGCACCAACGTGGAGCAGCTGGCCAACCTCCTCTCCCGGGCCCTCGACAACCCGAAGGTGGTGCTCGTGGCCTCGACCGATCTCTCCCACTATCATCCGCGGGAGGTGGCCCGAAAGCTCGACGGCCGGGTGCAGGAGCTGGTGCGCGCCTTCGCCCCCACGTCGCTCTGGGAGGATCTGCGCGAGGGCCGGGTCGAGGCCTGCGGGGGGGATCCCCTGGTCTCGGTGATGCTGGGGGCGGGGATCGCCGGCGCCGAGGGCTCGGCGGTGCTGCGCTACGCGGACAGCGCCGACGCCAACGGCGAGGTGAAGAGCGTGGTCGGCTACCTCGCCGCCGCCTTCTATCGCGGCATGCCCCCCCGGAAGGTGGAGTTCATGGCCCACGAGATCGAGATCAGCCCCGCCGAGGCCGACGCGCTCCTCTCCCTCGCCTTCGAGTCGGCCCGGACCCCCGTCGGTGCGCCGTACCCGAGCCTCGCCGTCCCGCGTTTCACCGCCGCGCTCCGCCGCCCCGGCCGCGCCTTCGTCACCCTCCGGCGGGGACACGACCTTCGAGGGTGCATCGGCACCCTCGAGCGCGGGCGCCCCCTCTGGGAGGCCGTGGCCCGGGCGGCGCGGGGAGCGGCCCACGAGGACCCGCGCTTCAACCCGGTGAGTCCCGATGAGATGGAGGAGATGACGGTGGAGGTGAGCGTGCTGAGCGAGCCCCGCGAAGTCGCGGACCCGGAGGAGGTCGTGGCGGGACGGCACGGGGTCATCATCACCTCCGGACACCGGCGGGGACTCCTGCTTCCGCAGCTGGCCGACGAGTACGGCTGGGACCGGGAGACGCTCCTCGCCCAGACCTGCGTCAAGGCCGGCCTCCCCCCCGACGCCTGGCGGGGAAACGCGCGGATCGAGGTCTTCGAGGCCCGGGTGTTCCAGGCGGGGCCGGGAAAACCGGCGATGAACGGCGGCGGATGAACGTTCTCGACGTGGCGCTCCTGGTGATCCTGGCGCTCTCGGTGTTCGGCGGGCTCTGGAAGGGCCTGGTGAAGGAGATCTTCTCCCTGGCCGGGGTTCTGGCCGGGGTCCTGGTGGCCTTTCTCCTGAGCCCCCGGCTCGCTCCCGCCCTCGCCCGCTGGATCCCCAACCAGAGCGCGGCCTACGCCGCGGCCCTGGTGCTCCTCTTCGTGGGCACCCTGATCGTGGCGGCGCTCCTGGCCTGGCTCATCACGAAGGTGGTGGAGCTGGCTCAGCTCGGCCCCCTGAACCGGCTCCTGGGGGGGGCGTTCGGGGTGGTGCGGGCCCTGGTGATCGGCCTCTTCATCGTCCTCGGGCTCACCCTCTTCCTCGAGCCCTCGAGCCCGATTCTCGCCCGATCGACGATGGTCCCCTACCTGAGCTGGGGAGCGCGACTCGTGGCACCCCTCCTTCCCGACGAGCCCCGGGACGTGCTGCTCGAGCGGCTCGACCGGCTTCCGATCGCGCGCCACCGCGACGCCTCGGTCTGACCCCGGCCGCTCCGGTCAGGCCCCCGGCCACTCCCCCCGAAAGACCTCCCGGGCCGGGCCGGTCATGACGATCGCTCCGTCCTCGAGCGCGCGCATGCGGACCTCGCCCCCCGGCATCTCGACCACGGAGGGGCTCTCCGCCCGCCCCAGCCGGAGCGCCACCGCGAACACCGCCACCGACCCGCTCCCGCAGGCCAGGGTGATCCCCGATCCCCGCTCCCAGGAGCGCATGACGAAGCCGCCCTCCTTCCGATCGGCGGCGAGGTGCACGTTGATCCCCTCGGGGAACCGGGGATCGCGCTCCAGGGGCTCCCCGATCGCCTCCAGGGGAGCGCGCCGGAGCGCTTCCTCGTCGGAGGCCCAGAGCACCAGGTGGGGGTTCCCAACGCTCACCCCGTAGCCGGGGAGATCCATGCCGCCGGCGGGGAAGACCTCTCCCCAGATCCCGGGTTCGGACCCGAGGGCGGGAAGGGCGCTCCGGCGGAAATCGGGGGTTCGAACCCGCACCTCGACCTCGGCCACCGCGCCGTCGGGGCCTCGGAACACGCGCACCGGAAACCGGCCCGACGCCGTCTCCACGTCGAAGGCGTCGGGGCCACCCCCCGCGGTGTCCGCCGCGTACTTGGCCGCGCAGCGGAGGCCGTTCAGACACAGGCGCCCCTCGGAGCCGTCCGCGTTGTACATGACCATCCGGACCGGGGCGCCCTCCCCGGGAAGGAGCAGGATGAGGCCGTCGGAGCCCACCCCGCGGTGGCGATCGGAGATCCGCCGGGCCAAGGCGCCCGGGTCCCCCAGGGCGCCCGGCTCCACCGGGTCGGGGCCGATCCCGCGGTCCACGAATACGTAGTCGTTTCCGCAGCCTTCCATCTTGACGAACCGCATCGCGGAGGCACCTCCTGGGCCCGGGACCTTCACCAGCGACCGATCGCCGCGGGCGCCACGAGTCGGCCGGACCCGATCATACGGGGTCAGGGCCCGCCGGTCGCGGTCTCCGCCGGCCGGGAACCGGGCGCGCCGAGGAGAAGCGCGGCTCCAGCCAGCGCCGAGACCGCCGAGGCCAGGAGGATCCCCATCTTGGCCTCCTCCAGGAGCGCGCCGGCGCCGAAGGCCAGGTTGGCGATGAAGAGCGACATGGTGAACCCGATCCCCGCCAGGACCGCCGCCCCGTGGAGGCTTCTCCAGTTCACTCCGCTCGGAAGCCGGGCCCACCCGAGCCGGACCGCGAGCCACGAGAAGGCGAAGACCCCCACCTGCTTCCCGGCCACCAGGCCGAGGAGGATGCCCTGGGGCACCGGATCGGCGAGGCCCCGGCCCAGGGCGCCGGCGTCGATCTCCAGCCCGGCGTTGGCCAGGGCGAAGACCGGCATCACCCCGTAGGCCACCCAGGGAGCGAGCTGGTGCTCCATGTGCTGGAGCGGGGACCCGGCCTTCTCGGCCAGGTCGTGCACGGTCTGGAGCGCCACCTCGTGCTCTTCGTCGGTGACCGGGGCCCCGCGCTCCTCACGCTCCAGGATCGCGTCGGTGACCTCGTCCATCCGGTCCACGAATTCGCGTCGCCCCTTGGCCACCGCATGGGGCACGGTCAGCGCGGCGAGCACACCGGCCACCGTGGCGTGGACCCCGCTCCGGAGAAAGAGGTACCAGACCACGATCCCCGCCGCGGCGAAGAAGAGCCGCCGCCGCATGCCGAGCCGCGCCGCCACCGTCATCAGGGCCAGGACCCCGATCCCGGCCAGAAGGTGCCACCAGGAGATCCCGGCGGTATAGAAGACCGCGATGACCAGGACCGCCCCCAGGTCGTCCACCACCGCCAGGGCGGTGAGGAAGACCTTGAGCCCCAGGGGAATCCGTTTCCCCAGGAGCATCAGGACGCCGATGGCGAAGGCGATGTCGGTGGCCATGGGGATCCCCCATCCCGCCGCCCCGTCCCCGCCCGCGTTCACGAGCGCGTAGAGTCCGGCCGGGACCAGCATCCCGCCCAGGGCCCCCATGGCGGGGAGCGCCGCCTTCCGCCACGAGGCCAGCTCCCCGGTCAGAAGCTCTCGCTTGATCTCGAGCCCCACGTAGAAGAAGAACACCGCCATCAACCCGTCGTTGATCCAGTGATGGAGGGAAAGATCGAGGCCCCGGTTCCCGAAGGACAGGCCGGCGTGGGCGTGCCAGAGGTCGTGGTAGGCGTCGCGCCAGGGAGAGTTGGCCCACAGGAGCGCGACCGCGGTGGCCAGGATCAGGATGATCCCGCCCGAGGCCTCGGTCTCGAAGAAGTCCACGATGGGCTGGCGGAACCAGCGGTGGGCGAGTTCGCGGGGGGAACGGTTCATGGCCGGTGAAGTTCCTCTCGGATCGACTCTCCGAAGGGCCGGGGAGCCGGGTCGGGGTCGATCAACGCACCTGGACGAGGTGGACGTCCCCCACGTGGAGGACCTCCTCGGAGCCGCTCTCCAGCCGGACCCGGAGCGCGCCGTCGGGCTCGATCCCCACCGCGGTTCCCACCACCACCTCGCCCGAGGTCTCCACCCGCACCTCGCGTCCCAGGATGGAGGAACGGCGGCGCCAGGCGGGAGCCAGGGCCTCGGTCCCCTCCCGGCGGAAGAGATCGTAGTTGGCCGAGGCCCGCTCCACCAGCCGGAGCAGGATGGCCAGGCGGTCCAGGCGCCGGTGGCAGAGCTCGCGCACCGACACCGCCTTTTCCCGGATCTCGGCCGGAAAGTCCTTGGGGGTATGGTTCACGTTCAGGCCCAGCCCGGCCACGCACCACTCCAGCACCCCGCCCTGGACCCCCATCTCACAGAGGATCCCCCCCAGCTTCCGCCCTTCCATCATGAGGTCGTTGGGCCACTTGATCCCCACCACCCCGCCGATGCGCTCGCTCTCCACCGCCTCCGCCGCGGCCAGGGTGACGGCCATCAGGATCCCGGAGGCGGACTCCGCCGGCACCTGGGGGCGGAAGATGATCGAGACGTAGAGACCGAGCCCGGCCGGAGAGAACCAGTTCCGGGCCAGCCTTCCCCGCCCCGAGGTCTGGGCGTCGGCCACCACCAGGGTGCCCTCCTCGGTCCCGACCTGGGCCAGCGCCTTGGCCTTGTCGTTGGTGGAGCCGATGGACGGGTAGAAGAAGAAATGGCGGACGAAGTCCGAGTTCCGAAATGCGAGTTGCAGGTTGGCCGCGGTGAGCTGCATCAGGGGCCGCCCACCGAGGCGCCGTCCGGGGCCAGGCGGAGATCCAGGGAGAGATCCAGGGCCCGGACCGAATGGGTGAGCGCGCCCGAGGAGATGAAGTCCACGCCGGGGACGGCGTAGTCGAGGGCGGTCTCGGGGGTGATGCGGCCGGAGAGCTCCACCTCGGGGCGGCTTCGTCCGGGCTCGGCCGACCAGGCGGCGATGGCCGCCACCGCCTCACGGACCTTCCCGGGGTCGAAGTTGTCGAGAAGCACCCGGTCGGGCCCCGCGGCCAGAGCCTCGGCCAGCTCGTCCAGGTTGGTGACCTCGACCTCCAGGGCCAGCTCGGGATGGGCCTTGCGGGCCCGGGCCACCGCGGCGGTGATCCCCCCCGCGGCGGCGATGTGGTTCTCCTTGATCAGGACCATGTCGAAGAGACCCTGGCGGTGGTTCGTCCCCCCGCCGCAGCGGACCGCGTACTTGGCCAGGACCCGCATGGCGGGAACCGTCTTCCGGGTATCGAGGATCCGCACCCCGGTCCCCTCCAGGAGGTCCGCCGCCCGCCGGGTGGCGGTGGCGATCCCCGAGAGGTGCTGGAGGAAGTTCAGGGCCGTGCGCTCCCCGGTGAGGAGCGCGCGGGCCGGCCCGCGAAGGCGGGCCACCACCGTCCCGGGGGCCACCCGGTCGCCGTCGGCGGCGTCCGCTTCGAAGACCACCCGGTCGTCCAGCCGGGCGAACACCGCCCGGGCCACGGCCAACCCGCACACCACCCCCGCCTCCTTGGCCCGGATCTCGGCCAGGGCCGGAGCGCCCTCGGGGACGGTGGCCTCGGTGGTGGCGTCGCCCCGCCCCACGTCCTCGGCCAGGGCGGCCTCGACGAGGGGGAGGACGAGCTTCAGATCGGGCATGGACGCGCTCATGCCCCGAATCCTACACGAGGAAGCCCGCGGACGGGGACCCGGTCCGATCCGGCCGCCGCCGGCCAGGGAGCCGGTGGGCGGCTCAGCGGGTCGGGCTGGTGGTGTCCACCACCGCTCCCTCGGGCATGACCATCCGCGAGGCGTCGAAGGGTTTGCTGAAGGACCAGTCCGAAACCGTGCAGTGGAGATACTCCCGATGATCGGCGGTGTAGGTGGTGTAGCCGGTGGGAACCCGGAGCCCGTCGACCTCGACGTAGTCGTCGACCACCAGGGTATGGGGCGGCGTGTGCTCCACCCCGGGGGGAAGGAGGGCGGCGTAGGTGACGATGTACTCGCAGGCCTTGAGCAGATGGCTCTCGGGATCGATGTAGAGGAGATAGTAATCCCGGGGAGTGTCCCCCACCCCGGCGGCGAAGGTCATGCGCACGGTGACGTACTCGGTGGGGTCGTCCCAGAGGCGGGCGGTTCCCGGCGGACCGAGGATCACCCCGTCGTCCTGGGTGAGCCACGGCAGGCAGAGGAAGTAGTAGTCGAGCTGCACCAGGAACCGCGGGGGAATCGGGCTCTTCCAGTTCACGCTCCAGGCCTTTTCCCCGTCCCAGGCCAGGCTGGCCCCGCTCCCCGGGACGTCGATGAACACCCGGCGGGGGCCCTGCTCCACCGTCACGTGCATGCGCCGGCCCTCGCGGCTCGAGGCGGGGATGATCTCGTCGGTGAAGCTCACGGTGGGGGCGTTCGTCCAGCGATCCATCCCTCCGTGGGCCTCGATCATCTTCCGGACGATCTTCTCGGCCTTGGGGGAGGACGCCGTCGCCTCGGGGGTTTCGGCGCCGCGGGCGGCGCCGGCCCCCAGCAGGCAGAGCGCGGCGAGGGCGGCCAGGGTCGGTTTCACGGTCATGGAACTCCTCCTTGCGGGCCCCGGAGGGTTCCCGCGGGAATCAGGGCCGAAGCAGGCTCTCGTCGCCGGGGGCGTTCTTGTCCCAGTAGGCCACCCGCTGGGATTTCTCCAGGGCGAAGGTCTGGCCCTTGCCGTCCGTCCACCGTACCACCCGGTTGGGGAACGCGGCCTCCACCGCGGCCTCGAAGCCTCCGGACCCGGTCCCGATCCGCACTTCCCAGGAGGAGAAGGTCCCCGCGGGAACGGTCACGTCCACCGGGCCGGTGACGGTGAGCCGGGCGGTGGCGGGCTCGAAGGCGGGGACCTTGGAGCCCTCGAGGCTCGGGAGGAGCTCCACGTCGAAGGCCAGCCCGTCGTGGAGATCCAGCCCCCGCACCCAGGCGGGTAGCGCATCGGCGGGGACGGCCCGGGCCGAGACCTCGGGGGTGCGCTCCCCGAAGCCTCCGTCCTTCTCCCAGTAGCTCGTCCAGCGGAAGGTCTTCCGGTCGCCGAAGTTCTCATAGAGCTCGGAGGTGATGCCGCACCAGTCCTCGTGGGCGTGGACCAGCTTCACCGGACGCCACCCGTCCGCCTGGAAGAACACGTTCACCGATTCCCGGTAGCGGGCCATCCCCACCTGGGTGTCGGCCTGGACCGCGTACTTGAACGCGCGCAGCAGCCCGGGGCGTTTCCAGTCGTCGGCCTTGACCAGGAGACCGGGATCCAGGTCTTCGGCCACCAGGAGGGTGTAGACCCGGGTCTCCCGGTCCGCCCCCTCGCGGTGGAGAACCGCCCGGTAGGTGTTCACCTCGGCCTTTCCGTCGGCGAAAGCGGGACGGGAAGCCCACCCGCTCGCCATGGGATAGGGCTCGGGGGGAGCGGCCCCCGAGGCCCCTCCCTCCGGCGCGAGGGCGACGATGGCGGCCAGGATCCCGGCGAGGGCCGAGGCGGTGCGCGCGGTCATGATCCGTTCCTTCCTCCCCGGGCGGCCCGGGTCCGCGGGGGCGAACTGCCTCAGCCCCCCGCCTCCTGGGCGGCCTGGGCCCGAAGCTCCTCGATCTTGTCCCGGATGCTGGCCGCCCGTTCGAACTCCAGGGCCTTGGCCGCTTCCGACATCTCCCGTACCAGGACGTCGATCATTTCATCCCGCTCCATTCCCTCCAGCGCGCGGCCGAGGGCCTCTCCGGGATCCTCCTCGCGCTCGTGGGCGTCCGCCACCGCGGTGGTGAGCCGGATGTCCTCGATCGACTTCTCGATGGTGCGGGGGGTGATCCCGTGCTCGGCGTTGTACTGGAGCTGCTTCACCCGGCGGCGGCCGGTCTCCTCGATGGCCCGCCGCATGGAGCCGGTCATGGTGTCGGCGTAGAGGATGACCTTCCCGTCCACGTTCCGGGCCGAGCGCCCCGCGGTCTGGATGAGGGAGCGCTCGCTCCGGAGGAACCCCTCCTTGTCCGCGTCCAGGATGGCCACCAGGGAGACCTCGGGGAGGTCCAGCCCCTCCCGAAGGAGGTTGATCCCCACCAGGACGTCGAACTCCCGGAGGCGGAGCCCCCGGAGGATCTCCATCCGCTCGATGGTGACGATGTCGGAGTGGAGGTAGCGAACCTTCACCCCGGCCTCCAGGAGATAGTCGGTGAGATCCTCGGCCATGCGCTTGGTGAGGGTGGTGACCAGGGTGCGCTGGCCGCGGGCCTCGGTGGTCCGGATCTCGCCCAGGAGGTCGTCGATCTGGCCCTTGGACGGGCGCACCTCCAGGACCGGGTCCACCAGCCCGGTGGGGCGGATGACCTGCTCCACCACCACCCCGTCGGTCTTCCGGAGCTCGTAGTCCCCGGGGGTGGCGGAGACGAAGACGGTGGGGGGCATCATGGTCTCGAACTCGGCGAAACGGAGGGGGCGGTTGTCGAGGGCGGAGGGAAGACGGAACCCGTGCTCCACCAGGGTGGTCTTCCGGGACCGGTCCCCCTCGTACATCCCCCCGATCTGGGGGATGGTGACGTGGGACTCGTCGATGATGAGGAGCCAGTCCTCGGGGAAATAGTCCATGAGGCAGAACGGGCGCGAGCCGGGTTCGCGGCCGGCCAGGTGCCGCGAGTAGTTCTCCACCCCGGGGCAGTAGCCCATCTCCTGGAGCATCTCCAGGTCGTACTCGGTCCGGGTCTTCAGCCGCTGGGCCTCCAGGTACTTCTGCTCCCGGTTCAGGACCACGAGGCGCTCCTTCAGCTCGGAGCGGATGGCCCGGATCACGTCCCCCCGCCGGTCCTTGGGGGTGAGGAAGTGCTTGGCCGGATAGATCGCGGCCTGGTTCAGCCGGTGCTGGACGTTCCCGGTGAGGGGGTTCACCACCGAGAGCTGCTCGATCTCGTCGTCGAACATCTCGATCCGGATCGCGATCTCCTCGTAGGCCAGCCTCACCTCCACCACGTCCCCCCGCACCCGGAAGGTTCCGCGCTCGAAGGCGACGTCGTTCCGCTGGTAGTGGATGTCCACCAGGGCGCGGAGGAGATCGTTCCGTTCGATGCGCTGGCCGGTTTCCAGGAAGACCATCCCCGCCTTGAACTCCTCCGGGCTTCCCAGGCCGTAGATGCACGACACCGAGGCCACGATGATCACGTCCCGCCGGGAGAGGAGGTTGGCGGTGGCCAGGAGCCGGAGCCGGTCGATGTCCTCGTTGATCGAAGCGTCCTTCTCGATGTAGGTGTCGGTGGAGGGGATGTAGGCCTCGGGCTGGTAGTAGTCGTAGTACGAGACGAAGTAGCCCACCGCGTTCTCGGGGAAGAACTGGCGAAACTCGCCGTAGAGCTGGGCGGCCAGGGTCTTGTTGTGGGAGATCACCAGGGTGGGGAGCCCGGTCCGGGCGATCACGTTGGCCATGGTGAAGGTCTTCCCGGATCCGGTGACCCCCAGCAGGCACTGGTAGGGGTCCCGGCGGAGGATCCCCTCGGTGACCTCCCGGATGGCCTGGGGCTGGTCCCCCGAGGGCTCGTAGTGGGAATGGAGCCGGAACTCGGCGCGTTCGGCGGTGCTCATGGGCAAGAGAGTATACGACCCGGCCGATGACCGGTGACAGTGGACAAACCCCACGGGGAGCGGTCAGAATCGTCCGTTCACGATTCGGGACGCTCCCGGTGGGGCGCCGCCGAGACCTCGACCACCGCTCGAAGGAGCCGTCATGAAGCGAACCCGGACCCGGATGTTCCTCCTCGCCCTGGCCGCCGTCCTTCCCCTGCTCGCCGCCTGCAACGGAAGCGGAGGCGGGGTGACCGACCCGGGGGGAAACGGGAACGAGAAGGCCGCGGTGCTGGACGTCAAGCCCGGGAACTGGGATCTGGCCATGACCTTCACCAGCCAGTCGGGATCGTGCATCCCCATCCAGCCCGACCAGCGGAGCCTGGCCTTCTGCGACGGGATCGACCTCGCCCAGCAGGCCAAGGGGTTCGGGATCAACTGCACCTTCTCGGTGAGCGGGAGCCAGATTACCGGCAACTGCAACGGGAGCTACCAGGTGGGGACGGCGGTGATCAGCTACAGCGGGAGCGGCTCCGGGGTGATCGCCCAGAATCGTGAGTACTTCTCGGTCAACATGACGGTCGAGGTGGCCTCGAACGGAACCCCCGCCTGCACCTATCTGGTGAACCTGACCGGCCAGTGGAAGGATCCCGGGCCCTGCTCGAGCGGATCGTGAGGACCCGAAGGGGGGGCGAAGACCCCGGAATCGGCGAAAGGCAACGCATGACCCACAGGTTGATACGGATCGGACGGACCCTCCTGCTCCTGGCCGCGGCGGCGGCGATCGGCTGCGGGGGCGGGTCGAGTTCCACCCCGAAGACGCCCACCACCGTGGACGTCCGCAACGGAACCTGGGAGGTGGTGAGCGTGGTGACCTACACCGGGGCCGACTCCTGCGCGGCCAAGTCCCCGGTCACCCAGACCGTCTCCGACACCCTCTGCGGGGTCGATTTCACCGCCGGGGGGGGCGCGTTCCGGTTCGCCTGCGACGTCAACCTGGACGGGGAGAGCTTCACCTTCGACTGCACCGGGACGGTGTCCAACGTGGATCCCTGCAAGATCCTGATCGAGCTGAGCGGCCAGGGGACGGTGACCGACACCACCTTCACCATCACCACCGATCAGCGCGAGACCCTCACCGGACCCGACCCCCCCTGCTCGGTGTACAGGAGCTACGTTTCGGATTGCACCGCCCACGCGGTGGTGACGGGGACCTGGATGAGCAGCGATGGGGCCGAGGGCTGCCCATCCGATACGCTCTCCGCAAGCCCGGAGCGGGTGAGCCGGCTCCTGGACTCGGTTCTGGCCCGGGTGATTCCCGCGCCGTAGCCGTCGGCCGCGCGGGGCCGCCCTTGCCGTCCCCGATCCCCACGGGTTCGGTATTCCGCGGACTCCGCCTTGCCGAGAACCCGGGAGCCCTCTTGCAATCCGATTCGATCTCCGTAGTATCGACGCCTCAGGCCCACCCATCCCATTCCGCCCACCCGATGGAGGTATCCCCCCATGAAGCTCATGACCCGACTCCTTCTGGCCTCGATTCCCGTCCTCGCCGTCGCCGTCGCCCTGGGTTGCGGGGGGAACGACAACAAGAACGGGAGCAGCGGCGGGGTGGACCCCGGCACCTTCGAGAACCTCAACATCAAGGCCGGGATCTGGAACGCCCACCTGACCGGTTCCTACACCGGGGGCGGGGTCTGCAACCAGATCCCCGGCCTGAACCAGACCTTTGCGGATACGGTGTGCGATCCCAACGGCGAGAGCATCACGGACTTCAGTGACGGGGAGCTGGGCTCCTGCTCGGTCACCGAGGCCTCGGATCACATCGATTTCACGTGCACCTACGCCGACACCACCGAGCCCTGCATCACCACCACCACCATCACCGGGAAGATCACGGTGCTGAGCGACACCCACTTCACCATGACCGCCACCAGCAGCATCACGGTGAGCGGTCCCTCCGAGCAGTGCGTGAACGAGATCCCCTGCAACATCGTGGTCACGGTGGATGCGACCTTCGACCGCGAATACGCGGGATGCGCGAGCGCGCCGGGGATCCTCGCCGAGGACCTGATCCCCCTGGCCAGGCGGGAGGCGTCGAAGCTCCAGTAGGGAGTCGTGGAACGCCGTCATCTCCGGGGCCCGCGCCCGGTTCCGGCTCGAAACGCGAACCGCCCCGGGGGGGTCACCCCTGGGGCGGTTCTCTGCGTCGTCCGGAGCGGCGGGATTCCGGCTAGTTCGTGGTCCGCACGGTATAGGTCACGGTCGCGGTTCCGTCGGCGGCCACCGGAACCGTGAACTCGATCGTCCGGGCGTCCTTCTTCTCGAAGTCCTGGCTCTTCTGGGTGATCGTCCAGTCCCCGGAGACGTGCTCCACCACCGTGACCCGGATCGCCTCCTTCTTGTGGTTCCTGACCTCGATTTTCACGCTCTGCTCGGTGGTCCGGTTGGAGATCCGCTGGAAGTCGGTCTGGGTCCGCTCCCCCACCACGTCGAAGGCGTTCCCCAGGTACACCCGCACCTTCTCGTCCCGGGGGGTGTGGTCGATGGCGTCCTCCCCCACGAACTCCAGCGATCCGTCCGCGTCCTCCTTGAACACCCGGACCTTTCCCGCCGGTAGCGCCATCCCCAGGCCGTTGTCCTTGGCGTTGGCGAACTCCATCTCCACCGTGACGTCCTTGGGGTTCCGCTGGCCGTCGTAGGTGAAGACCTTCCGGGCCGAGGCGACGGCGGAAGGAAAGAGCGAGAGCTGCTTGGTCTCGCGGTCGGCCACCGTGGCCGGGCGCTCGAGGGTGTAGATGTGGTACTCGAAGAACGGGTGCTCCTCGAACTGGGGGGCCCCCGCCGCCTTCATCTGCATCATGTCCGAGACCATGGGTCGGATCGGCTGCTCCGGCTGGACCCGGTGGACGTCCCCGGCCACCAGCTTCAGCTTGGCGTTCCGGTAGGTCGCCCCGGACTTGTTGTCCAGGGACACCCATCCGTCGAGCTTCAAGCCGGTGTCCTTCTGGTTCACCACCGCCACGTACTCCGCGTGCCAGTTGACGTTGTCGGTGAGGTAGGAGATCTCCGCCCGCTCCTTCCCGGCGCGGTCGCTGGCCAGGGTCCAGACCAGGGTGGGCTTCACCACCAATCCGCCGGGGATCTCCCCCAGCCGGACGTCGCGCACCTCGGCGCGGTTCACCAGCACCGCTCCGCCGGCGTCGGCCGCGAGAACCAGTGAGTTTCCGTCATGGGAGAGGAGGGTCCCCTCCCGGGTGGTCCCATCCTTGAGCACCGCGGTGACCTTCAGGTTCAGGTAGCGGTCGAGCAACCGGTCGGCCGAGGCCAGGTCGTACTGGAAGTTCTGCTCCAGCACCGCGACGTCCCCGGGATGATCGAGGGCGGCGAAGTGGACCGAGGTGGCATCGATCGAGGCGGCCACGTCGTCGATCCGCTTCTCCTGGTTCCCCTTGACCAGATCCAGGACGCGGACGTCCTTCACCAGGGCGAAGTTCTGGTTGTAGACGGTCAGGGACACCGATTCGTGTTCGGCGCTCCCGCCGGGAGCGGCCAAGGCCACACCCCCGGCGAGGAACAGGACGGCCAGGGCCGCCGCGGCGACGAACGAGTGCTTGCGATTCACGTTCAACGTCTTCATGAGGATCACCTCCCGGTGATGTCGGGAACGCACCGCGCGCTCCCGGTCTATCGGCCCGCTCGAAATCCGTCGCCGGCCCCGCGGGGGTCGGTCTAGCTCTCGTCCAGGAGCGCGGCCCGGTTCCGCTCCACCGCCTCCAGGTCCGCGGCCATGCTCTCCCGGCGCTCCCGCTCCGCGGCCACCACCTCGGCCGGGGCCCGGTCCACGAACTGCTGGTTGGCCAGCTTCCGGTCCGCGGCCTCGATCCCCCGGGTCAGCTCGTCCCGCTTCTTCTCCAGCCGCCGGCCCTCGGCCTCGAGATCGATCAACCCCTTGAGGGGAAGGTGGATCTCCGTGCCCTCGAAGACCGCGCTCGCCGACTGGGGAGGCTTGGCCAGGTCGGGCCCGACGGTCATCGACTCCACCCTGGCCAGGCTCTCCAGGAACGCGCGCCCCCGCTCGAGCACCGAGGCCGCCTCGGCCCCGGCCTTCACCACCACCGACACCCGGCTTCCCGGCGGCACGTTCATCTCCGCCCGCATGTTCCGGATCGCGATGACCGCCCCCTGGAGGAGCGCCATCTCCCGCTCCGCCGCCTCGTCGAGGCGACCGGCGGGCTCCGGCCAGCGCGCGCGGATCAACGCGTCCGGGCCGCCGGGGAGGAACGCCCAGATCTCCTCGGTCAGGAACGGGTACAGCGGATGGAGCAGCGCCAACCCCTCCCGCATCACGGTGACCGCGGTTCCCTGGGCCCGGCGCCGCGCGGGAAGATCGTCTCCGTAGAGCCGGGTCTTGGCCAGCTCCAGGTACCAGTCGCAGGTCTCCTTCCAGAAGAAATCATAGAGGGCCCAGGCGGCGTCGGAGAAGCGGTTCTCCTCCAGCGCCCGGCTCACCGACCCGATCACCCGGTCCAGCCGGGAGAGAATCCAGCGGTCGGCCAGGTCGGGCTCCGCCGTCTCGGCCCTCGGGTCGTAGTCCTCGAGGTTCATGAGCAGGAACCGGTTCGCGTTCCAGATCTTGTTGGCGAAGTTTCGCCCCAGCTCGCACTTCTGGGCGCTGAACTGGACGTCCTGACCGGTGGGGGTGAGCGCGATCAGGGTGAAGCGGAGGGCGTCGGCCCCGTACTCCTGGATGATGTCGATGGGGTCGGGGCTGTTCCCGAGGCTCTTCGACATCTTCCGCCCCTTCTCGTCCCGGACGATCCCGTGGAGGTAGACCTCGCGGAAGGGCACCGCGCCGGTGAACTCGATCCCGGCCATGATCATCCGGGCCACCCAGAAGAAGATGATGTCGGGCCCGGTGGTGAGCCAGCGGGTCGGATAGAAATAGGCCAGGTCCGGGGTCTCCGTGGGCCAGCCCAGGGTCGAAAACGGCCAGAGCCAGGACGAGAACCAGGTGTCGAGGACGTCGGGGTCCTGGCGCGGTTCGCTCTCTCCGCAGTCGGGACACGCCTCCGGCGCGGTTCGCGCGACGATCTCCTTCCCGCAGCCGTCGCAGTACCAGACCGGGATCCGGTGCCCCCACCAGAGCTGGCGGGAGATCACCCAGTCCCGGATGTTCTCCAGCCAGTGGGTGTAGGTCTTCCCCCAGTGCTCGGGAATGAAGCGGACGTCGCCATTCCGGTGGGCGGCCAGGGCCGGCTCGGCCAACGGCTTCATCCTGACGAACCACTGGGTGGAGAGCCGCGGCTCCACCACGGTATTGCACCGGTGGCAGCGGCCGAGAGCGTTGGGGTTCTCCTCGATCTTCTCCAGGAGCCCCATCTCCTCCAGGCGGGCCACGATCCGTTTCCGGGCCTCGTAGCGGTCCAGCCCCCGGAACTCACCGCCGTTCTCGTTCACCTTCCCTTCCTCGTCCAGGACGGTGACCGCAGGGAGGTCGTGGCGTTTTCCGATCTCGAAGTCGTTCACGTCGTGAGCGGGGGTCACCTTGAGCGCCCCGGCCCCGAAATCCGCCTCGACGTAGGCGTCCTCGACGATCGGGAGCTCCCGCTCGATGAAGGGGAGCACCGCGGTCTTCCCGCGGAGATGCGCGGTCCGGGGGCTCTCGGGGTTGATGGCCACCGCGGTGTCCCCGAGCATGGTCTCGGGCCGGGTGGTGGCCACGGTCACGAACCGCCCCGGCTCGTCCTTCAGGGGGTAGCGGACGTACCAGAGCTTCGACTGCTCCTGGGTGTGCTCCACCTCCTCGTCCGAGAGGGCGGTGTGGCAGCGCGGGCACCAGTTGACGATGTAGTTTCCGCGGTAGATGAGCCCCTTCTCGTAGAGCCGCACGAACACCTCCGCCACCGCGGCGGAGAGCCCATCGTCCATGGTGAACCGGGCGCGATCCCAGTCGGCGGACGCCCCCAGGGTGCGAAGCTGGCGAAGGATGTGCCCGCCCTTCTCCTCCTTCCACTGCCACACCCGCTCCACGAACGCCTCCCGCCCCAGGTCGTGGCGGGTCTTCCCCTCGTCGCGAAGCGCGCGCTCCACCGCGTTCTGGGTGGCGATCCCGGCGTGGTCGGTTCCCGGCTGCCAGAGCGCCTCGAATCCCTGCATCCGCCGGAATCGGATCATGGTGTCCTGGAGCGCGTTGTCCAGGGCGTGCCCCATGTGGAGGATCCCGGTCACGTTGGGCGGAGGGATCATGATGGTGAAGGGATGCTTGTCCGGGTTGGGGCGGGCGGCGAAGGCGCCGGCCTCCTCCCACCGCGCATAGATCCGAGGCTCCGTCGCGCGCGGATCGTAGGTCTTGGGCATTTCCGGTCGTGTCATGAGGTCTCGGATCTCCCTGCGCCGCGGCCCCCCCTGTCCCTACGGTCGGGGTGGGCGGGCGTTTCGTTTACCGGTTGGAAAACAAAAAGGAATAGCAGAGGGCAGGCAGGCGGGCTAGAGCCCGCGGGGTACCGCAGACCAAACGATTCCCGTGGCGGGATGGGCGTGCCCGGTCGGTAGGATTTGCATGGTGGCCCGAGCATAACACAGCCGGCGCGGAGGGAAGTCGGGGGCGGCGGCGGGCCCGGGGGTTCGCCCAGGCCCGGTTTGCTCACGAGATGGCGGCCCGGTCCGCGACCGGGCTAGGCCCGCTTCTCCTCGGGCTGGGGGGCCGGCTTGGCAAAGGTCGGCCGGGTCATGAGATCGGCGATCACGGATTCGCCGAAGCTCTTCTCGATCATGGCCATGGCCTGGTCCAACCGGGAGTGGAGGGGGCAGAGCTCGTGGGCGTGAGCTTCCAACTTCAGGGGGCACTCGCGAATCCGGCGGATCGGGTCCACCGCCTGGATGATCTCCAGCACGGTGAGCTGGGAGGAGGGTTTCCGGAGGGAGAACCCTCCGTGTACCCCCCGCTGGGAATCCACCACCTGGGCCCGGGCCAGATTCTGGAGCACCTTGGCCAGGTATCCGGCGGGGACCTGGGTGACCTCGGCGATGGACTGGGTGGTCCACCGGGCGTCGGGATTCTCGGCCAGAAACACGACGGCTCGAAGGGCGTATTCAGCGGTCTGCGAGATCATCCACTTCCTCCCGCCCGTTTTGGGGCGTCAAGCCGGACAATCGCATGCTAACATCCGGTATCCGGGGTGCCTAAGCTTACCTGCCCTGTAACCATTCTATTTTCTAGACGTTACTTATTCAAGATAAAAAGGTCCTTATATCTATCAATCTGTGCGATACTCCCTCTCAGGACATCGATCCGGCCTCCCGCCCCAGACCCGGGACGATACGCGCCGGCCGGATCCTGAAGCCCGGAACGGGCCCCCTGGGGGGGGCCGCGGAGACCGGGGGGAGAGACGCGAACGCCATGAACGTCAAGAAGCTCTGGATCGGATTCATCCTGGTCACCCTGGTCTCCTTCGGGGTGCTGGGTTACTTCGGGACCGAGATCTACCGCCAGGCCCCTCCCATTCCCGAGCGGGTGGCCACCCCCGACGGCCGGGTCTTCATGACCGGCCAGGACATCCGGAACGGCCAGAACGTCTGGCAGTCCATGGGGGGCCAGGAGATCGGGAGCATCTGGGGCCACGGAGCCTACGTGGCCCCCGACTGGTCCGCGGACGGACTGCACCGCGAGGCGGTCTGGATGCTCGACGCCTGGGCGCGCACCGACCACGGGGTTCCCTACGCCGAGCTCGACCCCGAAGCCCAGGCCGCGCTCAAGGCCCGGCTGAAGCAGGACATCCGCACCAACACCTACGACCCGGCCACCGGAACCCTGACCGTCTCGCCGCTCCGGGCCGAGGCCGTCCAGGCGGTCGCCGCCCACTACGCCGACCTCTTCGGCGAGACCGCCACCCCGGAGATGGTCCGGCTCCGGAAGGCCTACGCCCTTCCCACCGGAGTGCTGAAGACCCCGGAGCGGCGCCGCGAACTCGGGGCGTTCTTCTTCTGGGCCTCGTGGGCCGCGAGCACCGACCGCCCGGGGTCCGCCATCACCTACACCAACAACTGGCCGGCCGAGCCCCTGATCGACAACCTCCCTACCCAGAGCATCATCCTCTGGTCGGTGGTGAGCTTCGTGGTGCTGCTGGCCGGGATCGGGGGGCTGGTCTGGTTCTTCGCCGTCCAGCGCCGCCGCGAGGAGCCGCCGGCGGTGGTTCCCGAGACCAACCCGCTGATGAACCTCAACCTCACCCCGTCCATGCGGGCCACCCTCAAGTACTTCTGGGTGGTGGGCCTCCTCATGCTGGCCCAGATCGCCATGGGCATCGTGACCGCCCACTACGGGGTGGAGGGGGAAGGGTTCTACGGGTTTCCCCTGGCCAGGTACCTTCCCTACGCGGTGACCCGGACCTGGCACACCCAGCTCGGCATCTTCTGGATCGCCACCGCCTGGCTCGCCACCGGGCTCTTCATCGCCCCGGCGGTCTCCGGTCGCGAACCGAGGTTCCAGCGCTTCGGGGTGAACTTCCTCTTCACCGCGCTCCTGGTGATCGTGGCCGGCTCCATGGCCGGGGAGTGGCTCTCCGTTCAGCAGAAGATGGGGAACGCCATGAGCTTCTGGTTCGGCCACCAGGGCTACGAGTACGTGGACCTCGGCCGGTTCTGGCAGGCGTTCCTCTTCGTGGGGCTCTTCGTGTGGCTGGCCCTCATGGTGCGGGGCCTCTGGCCCGCGTTCCGGAAACCCGGCGAGAGCAAGAGCCTTCTCGGCATGTTCACGGTCTCCGCGGTGGCCATCGCCTCGTTCTACGGGGCCGGGCTCATGTGGGGCCGCCACACCAACCTGGCCATGGCCGAGTACTGGCGCTGGTGGGTGGTGCACCTCTGGGTGGAGGGCTTCTTCGAGGTCTTCGCCACCGCGGCCATCGCCTTCCTCTTCACCCGGTTGGGGCTGGTGCGGCTCACCACCGCCACCGCCTCGGTCCTCTTCTCCACCATCATCTTCCTCTTCGGAGGGATCCTCGGCACCTTCCACCACCTCTACTTCACCGGCACCCCCACCGCGGTCCTGGCCCTGGGGGCGACGTTCTCGGCGCTGGAGATCGTGCCCCTGGTGCTGGTGGGCTTCGAGGCCTACGACAACCTGAAGCTCACCCGGACCCGGCCCTGGATGGAGGCCTACAAGTGGCCGGTGTACTTCTTCGTGGCGGTGGCGTTCTGGAACCTGGTGGGGGCGGGGCTCTTCGGCTTCCTCATCAACCCGCCGGTGGCCCTCTACTACATGCAGGGGCTGAACACCACCGCGGTCCACGGCCACACCGCGCTCTTCGGGGTGTACGGAATGCTGGGAATCGGCCTCACGCTCTTCTGCCTCCGCGGGTTCTCCCTGGACCGGGTGTGGAACTCGAAGCTCCTCGCCGTCGGGTTCTGGAGCCTCAACGCCGGGCTCGTGCTGATGGTGACCCTGAGCCTCCTTCCGGTGGGGCTCATGCAGACCTGGGCCAGCATGCACCAGGGGCTCTGGTACGCGCGGTCGGCGGAGTTCCTGGGCACCCCGCTCATGCAGAACCTGCGCTGGATGCGGGCGATCGGGGACATCGTGTTCACGGTGGGGATCGTCTGCGTGGTGGCCTTCGTGCTCGGGCTACGGACGCGGTGGGCGGGGCTCCCGGCGCGGGCGTCGGCTCCGGCCTCGACCGGCGCGGCCCGGAGAGCGTACCGGCGCTGATCGATCGGGGCGTCCGCCGCATCCTCCGCCCGCGGCGGGCGCCGGTTATCCTGATGGCGACCGGAAGAGACCGGCCGCCGGCCTTCGAACCACAAGGAGATACGACATGGACTCCACTCTCACCGTCGGTAACCTGGTGACCGAGCGCCCCAGCCGGGCCGAGGTCTTCGAGAAGCACGGGATCGACTACTGTTGCGGGGGGCGGAAGCCCCTCGCCGAAGCCTGCCGCGAGCGCGGCCTGGATGAAGCCGCGGTGATCGCGGATCTCGAGGCCTCGGACGGCGCGCACCGCGACGAGGCGGAGCCGCGCTTCGCCGACATGGGGCTTTCCGAGCTGGTGGATCACATCATGGAGACCCACCACGCGTATCTCCGGACCGCACTCCCCCGGCTGGCCGGGCTGACCGAGAAGGTCGCCAACGCCCACGGGACCCGCCACCCCGAGGTCCTGGAGCTGAAGAGCGTCTACGACAACTTCCACATGGTCCTGAACCAGCACATGGCCAAGGAGGAGGCGGTGCTCTTCCCCATGCTCCGCCAGATGGCGGTCGGGGGCGACGGGGCAGCCCACTGCGGGAGCATCGCGAACCCCATCCGGGTCATGATGCTGGAGCACGACGACGCGGCCGCCGACCTGGAGCGCTTCCGCGCCCTGACCGGCGGGTACACCCCTCCCGAGGACGCCTGCAACACCTTCCGGGTGATGCTCCACGCGCTCGAGGAGCTGGAGGCGGACCTCCATCGCCACGTGCACCTCGAGAACAACGTGCTCTTCCCCCAGGCGGTCGCCGCCGAGGAATCGATGGCGTGATTCCGCGCGGGCGGTCGGCGTTCATGTCGGTGGACGGGGCGGGTCGGGAGACCGGTGCGGGGGCGCCCTCGGCGACCGGCGGGGGAAGGCGCACCGCTCCGGCCTCCCCCGGCCTGTCGCGCCGCCCATCCGAGGCGCCCCACCCCGGGGCCGGGGCGCCGCCCCGCTCCCCGCGCCACCCGGCTCCGGTTTCCATCCGGAAGCTCCTGCTCCCCACCGAGCACGGGGCGTGGGGTTTTTTGGCCGAGCCGATCGCGTTGGGGCTCCTGGTGGCGTTCTCCCGGGCCGGCGCGCTGGTGGCGCTGGCCACCGCGGCCGGGTTCCTGGTCCGCCAACCGTTGAAGCTCTGGCTCTCCGACCGCCGGCGCGGGAAGCGCTATCCCCGAACCGCGGCGGCAGAGCGGGCGATGGCGCTCCTCGGGCTCGTGGGAGCAGCCGCGGCGGCGGGAGCGCTGGCGCTCGGCGGGGGGCGGCTCCTCATCCCCATGGCCCTGGCCGCCCCGCCGGCGGTGCTGATGCTCGCCTTCGATCTCCGGAACCGGGGCCGGGCCTGGGTGGCCGAGCTTGCCGCCCCCATCGCCCTCACCTCGACGGTGGCCGCCCTGGCCCTCGGCGGGGGCTGGGCCCTGTTTCCCGCCCTGGGGCTCTGGGGATTGATGGTGGCCCGGGCGGCCCCGTCGGTGCTCTACGTCCGCGCCCGGCTCCGGCTGGAACGCGGCCAGGCCGCGGCCCCCGGTCCGGTCGAGGGCGCCCAGGCGGTGGGGCTCCTGGGGACGCTCGCTCTGGCCGCCTTCGGCCTCGTTCCCTGGCTGGGCTTCGCCGCGGTGGCGGTTCTCACCGCGCGGGCGTTCTACGGGCTCTCGGCGATCCGGCGCCCGGCCACCGCCCGCCAGGTCGGGGTGCGGGAGATCCTCTGGGGCGCCTTCACCGTGGCCCTGGCCGCGGCGGGGGTGTTCGCGGGGATCTGAATCGAGCCGCGTCCGGTCGATCCCCGGGCTCGCGCTCCGGCGTCTCGCGCCGGTCGATCCCCCCTGTCGCCGGCGCTTGGCAGGGCCGCGCCCCCGTCCTATGCTCCCGCCCATGGCCATGACCGCGCACCTCAAGAAGATCGTCTCGCTCCTGGAGAAGGGCACCGTGGAGGAGTCCATCGCCGCCGCGGTGGTCCTGGGGGCCCTGGCTCCCAGGGAACCCGCGGTGGTCAAGGCCCTCGGGAAGAAGCTGGGGAGCGGCGACAACCTCCCGCTCGCCCTGGCCTCGGCCCGCGCGCTCGGCGCGGTGGGAAACGCGGCGGCCCTGAAGGAACTCCTCCCGCTCCTCCAGGCCCAGGGCGAGCTCCGCGACACCGGGGCGCTGGCCATCGCGGGGTGCGGGAAGGCGGCGCTCCCCGCGGTCAAGAAGGCCCTGGCCGGAGCCGACTTCCAGCAGAAGCGCGTCCTCTACGAGATCCTGGCCCGGATGCACACCGCCGAGTCGCTCCGGATCGTTCTCGATGCGTTCTTCGAACCGAACTTCGAGCTGGTGAAGACGGTGGGGCGGGCGCTCCGGGCCGACGTGGGGAACCTGAGCCCGGCCGAGCGGAAGGCGGCCGCCAGGACGGTCTTGACGTTTCTGAAGAGCAAGGCGGCCTCCGATTCACGCTCGGCGGTGAACTCGGCGATCATCTACCTCGGCCACCTCGCCCAGGGCGAGGCGATCCCCGAACTACTCAAGCACACCGCCCCCGAGCTTCCCCGGGCCACCCGCCGCCACGCCCTTCACGCCATCCGCCACACGCTCCAGGGGCGGAGCGCTCCGGCCAAGGTGGTGGAGGTGATCTTCCCCTACCTGGACGACCCCAACTTCGACGACGTGGTGGACCCCACGCTCTTGATCCTGGAGCGGACCACGCTCCCCGCGGGTCACGGGAAGGACCTGGAGCGGCTGATCGGCGGGCGTTTCCCCCAGGTGCGGCAATTCGCGGTGCGGAAGATCGCCGAATCCAAGGGCAAGCGCGGCGCGGAGATCCTGGTGGGGCTCCTGGAGGGGGGCGACGAGCAGCTCCGTCGCTCGGCGGTGTTCGCGCTCAAGAACTCCGAGCAGGCACCGGGGTTGCTGCTCCCGAAGCTCCTGGCCGAGAAGGATCCCGACCGGGCGTGGGAGCTGGTCCACCTGGTGAAGCCCCACGCCGCCGCGCTCACCCCGGCGGAACGGAAGAAGGTGGCGGACGCGGCCATGAAGCATCTCGACAAGGGGGACCGCAGGATGGAGCCGTTGCTCCACCTGTTCCGGAACGCCGACGCCGCCGCCTACTACAAGGCGTTCTATGCCCGGGCCATGAAGGCCCGGACCGCCCGGCGCTACGCCGACGGCGAACGGGACCTCCGGCTCATCTCGCGCGAGACCGCGTTCGATGCCGAGGCGCGGTTCCAGCTCGGGTTGATGATGCTCCTCGGGGCGGGGAAATCGGCCGAGCCCCAGTCTCCCAAGGTCCGCCAGGCGGTGAAGACGCTGGCCGGCCTGACCGAAGACCCCAAGTTCAGCCTCGCCGCCCGGCTCAAGAAGGAGGCGCGCGCGCTGGGGCCGGAGGGGCAGTACCTCATCGGGTTCAACCTGGTCGAGCGGCCCGGGGCGCTCAAGGTCCTGGGGGCGAAGCTCCTGGAGGCGCTGGTCAAGAAGGGCGCCCGCACCAAGCCGGGGAAGATGGCCAGGGCCAAGCTCGAGACCGAGGGGCTGGCGTAGGCGACCGTCGACTACTTCCCCCCCGCGATCCGCTCCGCGCGCTCGCAGACCGCCCGGAGCATCCCCCGGAACACCACCGCGTGCACGGGCAACAGCGCCGTCCAGTACGCCCGCCCCCAGAACCGAACCGGGCGGAACCGCGCGCGCTGGAAGATCCGGCACGTGGACCCGTCCCCCTCCGGCTCGATCCGGAACTCGAGCCACGCCTCCCCCGGCACCTTCATCTCGGCCCGAAGCACCAGCAGGCGACCCGGCTCCACCGTCTCGACCCGCCAAAAGTCGAGGGCGTCCCCAGGGCGGAGCCGGTCGGGGTCGCGCCGGCCGCGACGCATTCCCACCCCACCCATCATCCGGTCCATGATGCCCCGAAGGTTCCAGAGGGTGTCGTAGGCGTACCACCCGCGGCGGCCGCCGAGCCCCGACACCGCGCGCCACGCGGCCTCGGGGGGGGCGGCGGAGGGCGCGCTCCGAACGTCCTCGATCTCGCCGGGCCCCGCCGGGCCGAGCCCCGCCCCCGAAGCCGCCGGGCCCCCGCCGGAGGCGCCCGGACCGGCCCCCCCCATCCGGCCGAGATGGGTGTAGGGAAGCGACGCCTCGGTCCAGCGCGTCTCCACCTGGCCCTGGTCGGTGAGCGCCACCGCCCGCCGGACCGCCTCGTCGTAGCCCATGGGCTGAAACGGCACCAGGGAGCGGATGCGGTCGTCGCGCACCACCACCTCGTTCCGGAGCCCCTGGATGAGCGGCCGGGCGTAGGAGGCGGGGATCGGCGTGATGAGATCCACCCAGTAGGACGAGAGCCTTGGGCTCAGGACCGGGACCGGCACCATGATCCGCCGGAGCCCGCGGGCCCGGGCGTAGCCGGTCATCATGTCGCGGTAGGTGACGATGTCGGCGCCTCCGATGTCGAAGGATCCGCCGGCGGTCCGCTCCTCCTCGAGGCACCCCGTGAGATACCGGAGGACGTCGCCGATCGCGATGGGCTGGCTCCGGGTGTTCACCCACTTCGGGGTGATCATGAAGGGGAGCCGCTCCACCAGGGCCTTGATCATCTCGAAGGACATGCTCCCCGAGCCGACGATCACCGCGGCGCGAAGCTCGGTCACCGGCACCGGGCCCTCGCGAAGGGCGCGCCCGGTCTCGAGCCGGCTGGCCAGGTGCCGGGAGAGGTGCGCTCCGGTCTCCCCCAGCCCGCCGAGATAGATGATGCGCCGGACCCCGGCGCGTCCGGCGGCCTCGGCCAGTCCCCGCGCCGCGCGCCGGTCACGCTCCTCGAACCCGCGCTCCCCCTCGGCCATGGCGTGGACCAGGTAGTAGATCGCGTGGAGCCCGTCCAGAAAGGGGGCCAGGGAACCGGGGTCGAGGAGATCCCCGCGCGCCACCTCCACCCGGTCCCGCCAGGGGCGGCCGGCGAGCTTCTCGGGGCTTCGGGCCAGGCAGCGCACCCGGTAGCCCTCGTCCAGGAGCCGGGGGATCAGGCGGCCCCCGACGTAGCCGGTGGCCCCGGTCACCCCGATCAACGGCTTCGCCGGACCGTCCGGGCGCGGTTTGGTCATCGTCCGCTCACAGGGACTTCACCAGACCGGCCCGGCGCTTCCCCACCGTGAAGCCGAAGCGGTAGAAGTAGCTCGGCCGGAAGAATCCGGTGGTGACGGATTCCGCCCCCGCGGTCTTCAACCGGTTGAAGAACTCGTTCATGAGCCCCTCCCCCACCCCCAGCTTCCGGTACCGTTCGGCCACCACGATCTTCTCCAGGTGGGCGGAGCGGTTCTCCTCGTCCGGGTCGTAGAAGATGCCGCCGATGAGACTTCCTCGCTCGTTCACCGCCACCAGGTAGCGGTGTTCGGCGCGGAACTGCACGTCGAGCTTCGCCCCCAGGAAGAGCCGGTGGAGCCGGCCGACCTCCTTGGGATTCACCGGCTGGCGCACCTGGTAGGGGCGCCCCTGGTTGTCCTCCAGCGACACCACGATGTCGGTCTGGCGGACGCCGCCGAGGTCGGTGGAGAGGAAGCCCGCCTCGTCGCTCGGCCGAAGGTGCGGGTAGGTGAGGCGGGCCAGGAAGTACTCCCCCGGCGAACCGGGTTCGAGGTGCATTCGGAGCTCGCTCAGCCGGTCCACCAGATCGTCCCCCTCCAGGGTGCGCTCGCGGAGCGTGGAAAGGAGCGAGTCCAGCCCCCGGGTCACCGGCTCCGGCCCCTCCCTGAACACCGTCTCCCGGAAGAACCGCACCCGGGTGTCGGGGTACTCGCGGAGGAGATCGGCCAGACGATAGGTCTCGAAAAGCTCCTGCACGGTCTGGGCCAGGGCCGGAGGGGGAGCGTCGGGAGCCAGGGCCGCCCATCGATGGTAGCGATCGATCGCCGAGCGGAGGCGCCGGGGAACGAAGCCCTCGCGCTCCACCTCGCGAAGATACCCGTCCACCGCGCCGGTCACCGGTCCGGTCCCTCCTTGCGCGTCGGCGAGAAGCGCGGTCCCCGCGTGAACCCCCACCACCTCCAGGAACGCGGTCAAGAGCTCGTCCGGAGGGGCCACTCCGTCCAGGACCGGGTGCCGCTCCACCATCGGGATCACCAGGTGGTTCCAGAGTTCATCCAGGAGCTCTCCCACCGGCGGGGCGGAACGCCGGCGGGCGATGGAAACGATGCGGGTTCCGGTCTGGTAGTCGTGGGTGGGGACGATGATGTCCCCCGCCGAGGGCTCGGCGAGCGCGTACCGCCGTCCGGTGCGGTTCCAGAAGTCCAGGAACGCCCCCGCCGCGCTGTACACGAAGAAGGGCCAGACCAGCCGCAGCCGGTCCACCGGGTCCTCGGCCCGCCGCTGGGCCAGGCGGGCCACCACCCGGTCCAGGGTCTCCCCGGCGATGAACTCCTCGGTCCATAGATCGAATTCCGGCCAGTAGCCCCCGAATTTTTCCACCAATGGGCCGCGGCCCTCGCCCTCGCCGGTGATCACCAACCAGCGGACCTCCGCCATCATCTCCGCTGCGCTCTCCCGGTGGTTCACGTTCAGGGCCAGGTCGAAGGAGCCCTGCCGGCGGGTGTGCGCGGTGAGGCGGTAGACCGCCCGGCCGTGGCGGGCTCCGAGCAGGCTCACCCAGATTCCCCCCCGGGGGATGTCCGAGAGCTGGAGGAGCGCCTCGCCGGAGAAGAGATACACCGCCTCGCGGACGAGCCCGGTGGTGGAGATCGCCCTCAGGATCCGCCGCCGGTCCTCCTCGGACACCGTGTCCTCGAAGGTCACCACGTCCTCCCAGCGATACTCGTTCCCCTCGTCGGGATCGACCGCGATGGGCCGCACCGGTCCCAGCCAGTCCCGGAACCCCTCGGTGAGGCGGTCCAGTCCCCGGGCCGCCTCCTCCCGGAGCGACGGCGGGAAGGCGGAGACCTGGGCCCGGGCCAGGGCCGCGCGGAGGGGCTCGAACGCGGCGGGATGGCCGGTTCCGTAGGCGGCCAGGAGCCGGAGGAGGGACGCCGCCGTCCCGAGGCCGGGGTCGTCTTCCGATGCCGCCGCCTCCACCGCGATCCGGGCATGGCGGATCAACGCCTGGATCTTTTCCGCGCTCAGCGCTTCCCCGCACAGGCGGGCGATGGTGGGCTCGTCCAGAAGCGTTTCCGCCCCGCCCAGGAACCGATCCAGGGTGGCCGGGACCTGGTGTTCCCGCTCCGCGGGAAAGAGGATCTCGAAGGCGCGGCGCCGGATCGCCGGCGTCCGCACGTCCGAGGCCCCGCGTAGCGCGGTGAGCGCGGTGTCGAGAAGGAGCCCCTCCTCGCTCCGCAGCGCCCGGGCCATCACCGAAAGAGCCAGGAGGCCGTGTTCCTCGGCCGGCGAGGCCAGGGCGCGGGCGGCCAGATCCAGCTCCTCCAGCCCCGGGCCGGGATCGACCAGGGCATGCCGCAGGCGGTCCAGCTCATCGCCGCCGGGGTGATAGGGGACGGCGCGCCCCAGGAGCGCAAGATCGCGGGGAGGGCGCGCCCGGCGGACCCGCGCCGAGGTCTCGAGCGGGGCCAGACCCACCAGCTCCTCGTTACCGAGCCAGAGGGCGGGCGAGGCGAGGAGCGCCCCCAGATCCACCACCCGTCGTCGCGCCAGGTAGCGGCAGGAGCCGATCCGCACCACCTCGCCCTCCGCGTCCCGCGACCGGCTCTCGACGGTGAGCGAGGCCCCGGTGGGGGCCAGGGTGAGGCGGCCGCCGGCGAGCCGGACGTCCCCCGCGGTCAGACCCAGGGCCTGAAAGAGCCAGTTGGGAACGTGGATCTCCACCCCCAGGTCGTCCGACTTGAGGTGGACCCGCCGGTACAGGGTGTCGATCACCGCGGCAAAGTTCCGGGCCACGGTCTTTCGGCGGTAGGTGCCCTTCGGGGTGAGCTCGTCCCGGTCGGCGGAGAAGTCCCGGTCCACGAGGGCGAAATCCACCACCCGCTCGTAGGGGGCGAGGAACCGGTTCACCGAGACCACCAGCGACCGGAAATGATCCCGCCGCTCGCTCTCGCTCATGGCCCCGAGGTCCACCTCGTCGTAGTCGGGATTCGCCACGATGAGGAGCGTGTTGTAGGGTTTGTGATCCCCGACCAGGAACACCCGGGCGATCTCGTCGAAATCCCGGAAGAGGTTCTCCACCCGCTGGGGGGCCACCGACTCCCCCTTGATGTTCTTGTAGATCTCCTTTTTCCGGTCCACCAGGCGATAATGACCGTCCTCGTCCCGCTCCATCAGGTCCCCGGTGTGGAACCAGCCCCGGTCGTCGAAACTCGCCCCGCCCTCGGGATCCTCGTAGCCCAGCATCACGTAGGGGCCGCGGATCAGCATCTCGCCGTCGTGGGCCAGGTCCACGTCGATCCCGGGGAGCGGCGTCCCGAGGCTCTCGTCACGGTAGCCGCCGGGCGGGGTCATGGTGATCCCCCCGGTGGCCTCGGTCATGCCGAAGCCGCTCAACAGCTCCACCCCCTGCCGGGCGAAGAACCGGAAGATCTCCGGGGCGAGATATCCCGCGGCGGAGATCCCCCAGCGAAGCCGGTCCCCCACCACCTCCCGGGTCGCGGCCAGGAGCTTCTCGTCGGGATCGAGCTCCACGTCGACCCGCCGGCCGATCTCCTCCCAGAGTTCCATCCACTTCTTCGGCACGCTGATGAACACGGTGGGACGGATCCGGCGGAGGTTCTCCCGCAGGTTCTCGATCGACGGGTCGGGGAGGAAGACGTAGGCCGCCCCCCAGAAGATCGAGCCCCAGAGCTCCAGGTACCGCCCGAAGGTGTGGTAGAGGGGGAGGTAGGCCAGGAACACGTCGTGGTCGCCGATCTCGGAGAGGGCCAGGGCCCGGGCGAAGCGCTTGGACACCAGGTTCCGCTGGGAGAAGCGGATGCCCTTGGGCTTCCCGGTGGTTCCCGAGGTGTACATGAGGGTGGCGAGGGCGTCCAGTTCGATCCCCTGCCGCTCACGCTCCAGACGGTCGCGGTCGAGAGCGCGGCCCCGGGCCACGATCTCGGAGAGGGATCGTGCCTCGCGGCCTTCCCGCACCCGATCGAAGGTCACCACCGACCGGAGAGCGGGAAGCGACGCCCGGTGGCGTTCGACCTTGTCCAGCTCCCGCTCTCCCGAGGCGATCAGGACCGTCGCCCCGGTCTGTTCCAGGATGTAGGCGGCGTCGGCATCGGTGGCGGTGGCCGGGATCATCACGTTCACGATGCCGGTGGTGAGGCAGGCGATGTCCACCAGAGCCATCTCGAAGCGGTTCTCGGAGAGCACGGCCACCGGGCCACGTCCGGTTTCGCTCAGGAGGGCGAGGAGGCCCCGGGCGATGCCGTCGGCCTGGGCGGCCGCCGCGAGCCAGGTGTGTCGGATCTCCCGCCCCGCGGAAGCGGTCCGAAAGAGCGTGGTGGGTCCGTAGCTCTCGACCCGCTGGGCGAACATCCGGGCCAGGGTGTAGCCCGAGGCGTCGATCAGCCGGAGGATGAGATCCAGGAAGCGTTCGGTCGCCCCGGCCGCGGTGATCCGGGCCAGGAGCGCGGGGCGGCGCACCGCGTCGAGCCATCCCCATCCGTGGGGACGCAGCGGCTCGCCCGCCGGTCCACCGGCCGGCTCCATGGCCTCGGCCAGGCGCTCACCAAGGGCGGCGAAGGCGTCCAGGTCGAGATCCGCCGACACCGCCTCGTCCAGCCGGCCGTCGGCCACGAACCCGAGGAATTCGTCCGCGACGGCAAGATTTCCGAGGTCTCCGGCGCTGGGAGGGGGCCCGGCCAGGATCAGGCCGAGGAGGGCGTTCAGGTCCTCCCCCACCCTCTCCGCGGCGTCGCCGGCCGAACCCTCGCGGAGCCGGGTGAGGAACTCGCGGCCGGATTCGCTCTCAGCGCTCACGAGAAGATCTCCTCCCGGACCAATGGCACAACATGACGCGGAGCGTGAATGAGAGCGGGGATTATAGCAAGGGGCCCCGGAACGCCGTCGCGCCCCGGGGCCCGTTCATCGACGCGGGAACCCGGCTACTTGGCCGATCCCGCCATGGCGTTCTTCGCCGCCTCTTCCAGCATGGCCGTGGTCACCGACTTGGGCCGCTCGATGGGGTAACCCAGGGCGCGGTCCCAGATGATGTTGGCCAGGGTCCCGATCGCGCGCCCCACCCCGAACAGCACGGTGTAGAACTCGTACTCGGTGACCCCGTAGTACCACTGGATGACCCCGGACTGGGCATCCACGTTGGGCCAGGGATTCTTGGCCTTCCCCTGCTCCTTCAGGATGGGCGGCGCGACCTCGTAGATCATGCTCACCAGCTTGAAGAGCGGGAAGTCCGGCAGGTGCTTCAGACAGAACTCACGCTGGGCCATGTAGCGCGGGTCGGTCTTCCGGAGCACCGCGTGGCCGTAACCGGGGATCACCTGGCCGCTGTTCAGGGTCTCCCACAGTGCGTCCTTGAGCTCCTTCTCGGTGGGGAGCTTCCCGCCCAGCTTGTCCATGAAGGTCTGGGTCCAGCGCAGCACCTCCTCGTTGGCCAGCCCGTGGAGCGGCCCGGCCAGGCCGTTCATGCCCGCGGAGAGGGCGTAGTAGGAGTCGGACAGCGCCGAGGCCACCAGGTGCACGGTGTGGGCGGAGACGTTCCCCGACTCGTGGTCGGAGTGGAGGATGAAGTACATCCGGGCCACGTCGTCGTAGGGCTTGGGAATCCCCATCATGCGGGCGAAGTTTCCGCCCAGGTCCAGGTTGGGATCGGCGGCGATGTGGGTATCGCCCCGGTACTTCATGCGGTAGATGTAGGCGGCGATCCGGGGAAGCCGGGCCAGGATGGTCGAGGCGTCCTCGTACATCGGATCCCAGTAGTCCATCTTGTTCATCCCCTTGTGGTACTCGTGGATGAACCGGGATTCGCGCTGCATGGACAGGATGGCCGCCGAGAACATGGTCATGGGATGGGTGTCGCGGGGCATGGCCCGGAGCACGTCGAAGACGTACTGGGGGACCTCGGCCCGGCGCTTGAAATCCTCCACCACCTCATCGGCTTCGGCCGCGGTCGGGATCCGGCCGGTGAGGAGGAAGAACCAGAATCCCTCGACGTACGGATACTCCTGACCCGTGACCTCGGGGAGGGCGGCGAAGGTCTCGGGGATGGTCTTTCCCCGGAAACGAATGCCCTCCATGGGGTCCAGGTAGGAGATGTCGGTGACCAGGCAGCGCACCCCGCGCGCGCCCCCGATGGCCTGACCGATCGTGACCTCGCCGAGCTTCACGTCGGCATGGTCCTTGAGGAGCGCGGTCGTCCGAGGCCGGTGCTCCTCGATCTTCTCGAGCAAGATGTCCTTCAATTTCGCCATGATCCGACTCCCTTCCTTCCCTCCCGAGGGACGCTCACGCCGCCTGAAAATTCGAAGGTCCCGCGCTGTCGGCGGAATCCCTTGATAGGGTAACCCGCGCCCTCGGAACAAACCCGCAACCTTTAGAATATATGCCGTTTCCACGCCGGTGTCTGTCCCAATCCCGGGGAACGCGGCTCCCCCGGGCCGGGGCGTCCCGGGCCCGGCCCGGACCTGCCCGCCCCCACGAGGCGGATCGGGTCGCGAGGGCCTCCCGGCCGCCCCAGGGCGGGGCCAACCGCGTACAAGGCTTATACATCCACGATTTGAATAGCGTTTATCCCGCTTATCTTTGACCTTGAGCCGGGCCCGACCCACTAGGATGGATACGCGCCTAGAATTCTCCTCTTTTCACACCAGGCCGAGGTTCGATGAAGAAGCTCCTGACCGGAAATGAAGCCGTCGCCCGCGGAGCCTACGAGTGCGGGGTCACCTTCGCCAGTGGGTACCCGGGGACTCCCTCCACCGAGATCCTGGAGGCCCTCACCGGCTACCCCGGAGTGGACGCCCGCTGGGCCCCCAACGAGAAGGTGGCCTACGAATCGGGCGTGGGGGCCAGCCTGGGCGGGGCCCGGGTCCTGGTGACCATGAAGCACGTGGGCGTGAACGTGGCCGCGGACCCCCTGTTCAGCCACTCCTACATGGGGGTGAACGGGGGTCTGGTGGTGGTTTCCGCGGACGACCCCGGCATGCACTCCTCCCAGAACGAGCAGGACAACCGCTGGCTGGCGCGGGCGGCCAAGATCCCCATGATCGAGCCCTCCACCAGTGAGGAGGCCAAGGAGTTCACCCGCCTGGCCTTCGAGCTTTCCGAGGCCTACGACACCCCGGTCATGCTGCGGCTCACCACGCGCATCTGCCACGCCGAGGGGGAGGTGGATCTCGGCGAGCCGAAGACCCCCGAGCGGAAGCCCTTCCGGAAGGACCCGTCCAAGTACGTTCTTCTCCCCGCCAACGCCCGCCGGCGCCACGTGCTGGTGGAGGAGCGGATGCAGCGGCTCAAGGTGGACGCGTCGTCCATGCGGCGGTTGAACGTGATCCGCCGCCGCGGGGCCGATCTGGGTGTCATCTCGAGCGGCGCGGCCTGGCTCTACGCCATGGAATCCTTCCCCGAGGCCTCGCACCTGAAGATCGGCCTCACCAACCCCCTCCCCGAGACCCTGATCCGGGACTTCGCCGCCTCGGTGAGGAAGGTCATCGTGGTGGAGGAGCTGGATCCGTATCTGGAGGAGCAGATCCGGTCCCTGGGGATCGACGTCCAGGGCCGCGACCTCCGGCCGGAAACGGGCGAGCTGGACCCCGACCTGGTGGCGGCCATGGCCGACTTCAAGGGCCGGTCCGAGGTCCCGCCGCCGGTGGTGGACGCGTCCCTCCCCGCCCGGCCCCCGGTGCTCTGCCCCGGGTGCGGCCATCGCGGGGTGTTCACGGTGCTCCAGCGGCTGAACCTGATCGTGACCGGAGACATCGGGTGCTACACCCTGGGGGCCCTGAAGCCCCTGAATGCCATGGACACCTGTCTCTGCATGGGGGCGAGCGTGGGCATGAGCACCGGACTCTCCCGGGCCCTCCCTCCCGAGGACCGGCGCCGGGTGGTGGGGGTGATCGGCGACTCCACCTTCGTCCACTCCGGGATCACCGGCCTGGTGGACGCGGTCTACAACGGCGGCACCGGCACGATCCTGGTCCTGGACAACCGCACCACCGCCATGACCGGCCACCAGCCCCATCCGGCCACCGGGAAGCGGCTGAACGGCGAGGACGCCCCCCGGCTGGACATCCCGGCCCTGGCCCGGGCGGTGGGGATCCGCCGGGTGCGGACCGCCGACGCCTACCGGCTCCTCGACCTCGAGAAGGCGGTGCGGGAGGAGGTGGAGGCGGACGAGCCCTCGGTCATCGTCGTCCAGAACGGGTGCGTCCTGAACGAGAAGCTGATCTTTGCCCCGCCGGTCCAGGTGCGGGCCGACCAGTGCACCCACTGCGAGTCCTGCCTGTCCATCGGGTGCCCGGCCATCGGCTTCGTATCCGATTCCCCGACCGTGAACCAGGAACTCTGCAACGGCTGCTCCATGTGCCAGCAGGTGTGCTACGACTGCCCGGCGGGGAACGACGTGGCCGGATTCCTGGAGCTCACGGTCCAGAAGCGGTACGCGGAGGCCTACGATCTCCTCACCCAGACCAATCCCTTTCCCTCCATCACCGGCCGGGTGTGCCCGCATCCCTGCGAGACCGACATCAACACCCTGGGTCTGGACCTCCACGGCGTCTACGACCAGCGCTTCGCCGAGCTGACCCGGGAGTTCGGGACCGGCGACGGCGCCCGCTTCTCCATCCGCGCGGTGGAGAAGTTCATCGGCGACTGGGGGCTGGAGCACGGGCGCCGGAACGGGAACGGACAGGCGCCCGATCCCCGGACCGAGAAGGTCGCGGTGGTGGGAAGCGGCCCCGCCGGCCTCGCCGGCGCCTGGTACCTGGCCGGGATGGGCTACGCGGTCACCGTGCTCGAGCAGCTCCCCGAGATCGGCGGCATGCTCCGGGCGGGAATCCCCGACTTCCGCCTCCCCCGCGAGACCCTGGACCGGTTCCTGGTCCGGCTGGGAGAGAAGGGGGTGACCTTCCGCACCGACATCGCGGTGGGACGCGAGCTCGCCTTCGGCCTCATCGACCGCGACTTCGACGCGGTGGTCCTGGCCACCGGGTTCTCCGAGACCGCCCCCATGGGGGTGCCGGGGGAGGATCTGGCCGGCGTGGTCCACGGCGTGGAACTGCTGCGCGATCTCAACCTGGGCCGGAAGGTCGAGGTGGGAAAGCACGTCCTGGTGGTGGGGGGCGGGAACACCGCCATGGACGTGGCCCGCTCGGTCAAGCGGCGCGGGGCCACTCCGGTGGTGGTCTATCGCCGCGGGGTCGAGGATATGCCGGCCATCCCCGAAGAGGTCGAGGATCTCCAGAAGGAAGGCATCCCGGTGGTAACCTACGCCGCCCCGATCCGGATCGGGATGCAGGGCGGGCGGCTCTCGGTGACCTTCACCCGCATGCGGCCGGGGGAACCTGACGCCAGCGGACGGCGCCGGCCGGTGCCCGTCGAGGGCTCGGAATACACCGAGGAGTACGACCAGGTGGTGACCGCGGTGGGCGAGCGGGCCGGCTTCAGCGATCTTCCCCCCGAGCTTCTCCACGACCGGAAAATCGTGACCACCGATTTCTCCACCGCCACCAACCTGCCGGGAGTCTTCGCGGCCGGCGATCTTTCCACCGGGTTCGGAACGGTGTCCCACGCCGTCCGCTCGGGAAAGAAGGCCGCCGAAGCCGTTCACGCCTATCTCACGGGGGCGGGCCGATGATCACCAACGTCTTCATGGCCGGGGTCGGGGGCCAGGGCATCATCCTGGCCGGGGACGTGGTCGCCGAGGCGGCCATGCTCATGGGGCACAGCGTGCGGAAGAGCGAGGTCCACGGGATGGCCCAGCGGGGCGGGAGCGTCACCTGTCAGGTTCGCTTCGGGGAAGAGGTCTACTCCCCCCTGATCCGCCGCGGCGAGGCCGACCTGCTCCTGAGCATGGAGCGGTTGGAAGCCCTCCGCTACCGCGACTACCTCCGCCCGGGGGGAACCGCCCTGGTGAACGACCAGCGGATCGACCCCAGCATGCTGGTATGGAGCAAGAGCCCCTATCCCGAGGAGATCGAGGGGATCCTCAAGCAGCGCGCGGGGCGGGTGGTCATGGTCCCCGCCCACCGGATCGCCGAGGACCTGGGAAACCTCAAGGTGGTGAACGCGATCATGCTGGGGGCGCTCTCGGTGGAGCTGGACCTGGACGAGGACGTGCTCATCTCGAGCATCGAGAAGCGCATTCCCGCCAAGTACCTCGAACTCAACATCCGGGGCTTCGGGAAGGGCCGCCAGACCGTCCTGGACGCGACGCGCCAGCCGGCCTAACCGCCCCACCGCCGCGCTTCGGATCTCCGGGCCGCCGGTCTCCCGGCGTGATCGCCCCCCCTCGCCCCGCGTTCACTCCCCCGGCGAGGGAAAGAACCGCTCCGGGGCGAGCGGCGCCCCGCCCGGACCCCGCGCCGTCCACTCCAGGAGCCCCGGCGCGCCCCGGTGCCAGGTCGAGAGGACCACCGCGTGCCAGCCGGGGTCGAGCCGGACCCCGAGGTCGGGCGAGGACACCGGTGCGCGCTCCCCATCCCACTCCCCCAGGAGCCGGCCGTCCACCCGCACCGCGGCATGTCCCCCCACCCGGACGGTAAAGGTGTAGGTTCCCGGTTCATCGACGTGGAAGAACCCACGATAGTGCGCGTAAACGCTCCTTCGCGCGGCCAGGGGCCATCGCTCCCCCGGCCCCGGTGGCCGCCCCACCGAGGCCTCGCTCCCCGCGCAGGGGCCCCAGAACGCCCAGTCCACCGGGCGCGAACCCGGGAACGCGTAGAAGAAACGCGCACAGGCGTCGGACCCCGAGGTCACCAGCCACCCCGGCCCGCCCCCCCGCCGGATCACCGTGGGGGGATCGGTGATCGCCACCGCCCGCACCGCGGCTTCGGGGTCCCGGGCGGTGAGCACGCCGATGCCACCGGCCCCGTCCCAGAGGTAGCGGGCCCGGTCCGCCAGGGCGGGAGCCGCGGTCGGCCGCCGCGCGAAGAGAACGGGGGCTTCGTAGTCCAGGTCGTTCCGGTCCAGGTCGAAGGCCGGCGCCGAGCCGGCCGGTCCCTCGAGGAGCACCAGCGTCCGGTGGGGGGCGATGGCCCGGGCCAGAGCCGCCGCCGCGCGCTCGGGGCCCCGCGCCGCCCGTATGGTCTTGGCCGCGGAATGCGCGACCACCGCGGTCTGGACCAGCCCGAGAGCCGCCGCCGCCCCCACCACCGTCCAGAGGTAGCGCCGGCGGAGCGCCCGGGTGAGGCCCACCGCGGCCAGGAACACCAGCACGAGGTGGGCGGGGTAGACGTAGCGCGGGCCGAACCGCGGGGGGCCGTTCAGCCGGGGATAGAGCGCGTAGCCGATCCAGAAGAGCGCGGCCAGGAGCGCCAGGCCGCCCAGGAGCCGTCCCGGGAGCCGGTCGGGCGGGCGCCGGGGGGGCCGGCGGAGGAGGAGCAGCGCGGCCAGCCCGGCCGTCCCCAGGATGAGATAATCCTGGAGCCTGTTCACGGAGGCCGCCACCATCTCCGGGAGATCGAAGGCCGGGTGGTCGGCGGGATCATAGACCACGTGGCCGAGAAGGAACGGGTGGCCGGTGGTGGCTCGGTTGTAGAGGAGGTAGATCCCGGCGGCGGCCAGGGGGAGCGCCAGCGCCGCAGCCAGATGGACCGCCCGGCGGGAAGCGGCCGCTCTTCCCAGGAGGGGCGCGGCCATCACGGCGAGCCCGATCCCGACCAGGACCGCGTCCTGGGGGCGGGCGAGGAGAATCGCCCCCAGCCACCCTCCGCCGAGGAGTGCATACGCCGCCCGTGGACGCCGCGCGTAGCGGTCCAGGGCGTCCAGGGCCAGAACCAGGGAGAGCCCCACCAGGGGATGGGAATAGAACGCGGCTCCGTTCAGGAGTACGAACGCGCCCCCGGCCAGGAGCACGAGCATGACCCGGGCCGCGGTCTCCCCCGCCCGGCGCCGGGCCAGGCGGTAGGCGATCCAGAGGGTGAGGGCGACCAGGATCGGGTTCACCAGGAAGGCGAGGTGGACGGCCGCCCCCACCGCCAGCACCGCCGGCCACCCCGGCGGATACTTGGAGTACATGGCGTCGGCGGTGGAGACGATGTGGACCTGGGCGAGGGCCGCCGGATCCGGCGCGGGAGGGTTCACCACCCGGCCGGCCAGGAAGGTGCGCGCCTGGTAGAGGTAGGCGTACTCGTCTCCGGAGTGGGGAAAACGCTGGAGGACCGGGCCGGCCAGAACCGCCATGATCGCCGCCGCGATCAGGATGATGACCAGGGCCGGGTCGCGCCCGCGGGTCCGGGGGGTGGAGAACACGGGTGGGTTGGGGGGTGACATGGGACCGGACACTAGCCCATGGGCTCTCCCGGAGGAAAGCCCGGAGGCGAAGGGAGGGCCCGGGCCCCCGCCTGCACGCTCCCCCCGCGGGCCGGGCCGCCTCGCGGACAAAACGGAGGGGCCCGCTCTCGCGGACCCCTCCCCCCGGCATTCGCCGGTCGGGTGCGGCGGCAGCTTCCGGCTATGGCTGCCGCACCCTGTCTGCAGCCGCGTCGTTCACCAGCGGCCCCGTGAACGACCCGGCTTCTCTATTGCACCACCGGATAGCTGTTGGTCGGCGCCGCCCACGGTCGGGATCGCCCCGGGAGCGGCGGTGGCCAGAAGGAGCCATCCGGCTCTAAGCCCAACCCACATGTTTCGCCTCCAGGTGTCTCCGGACCACCGCCAAGAGCGCCCGGATCTCCATTCTCGACGGGTCTTCCTCGGCCGCCCGGTCGAGTTCCCCGAGAGCCGCCTCCGCGTTGCAGTAGAGCTGGAGCACGCCGAGCCCCGCGTGGTAGTCCCCGGGATCGAGCGACCGGCCCCGTTCGGCGAACGCGTCCAGCGCCGCCCGGCAGGGAAAGCCCTCCGACCCGGCATCGGCGCTGCGGAGCGCCTCCGGGTTCTCCTCCATGAGCCCGAGAACCAGGTCCACCGCCTCCCGCAGACGGCCGGTCTGCACGTAGCACACGGTGAGCTTCTTCCTGGCCGTCACGTTCCCGGGACGCCGCCGGAGCACGGCCTCGAAGCCTTTGCGGGCCTCTTCGTAGTGGCCGGAGGCGAAGTGGCGGTTGGCCAGCATCTCGGACATCGCGGACTCTCCCTGGTCACCCTCGGGGGGGACGGCGTGCGTTCCCATCGCAGGACCTGAAAAGCATCGACCGTGCCATAAGTTAACTATTTACAGGACAATGACTTGAAAATTGGCCAACCCTACCGTGTCGCACCAGGTTGTTTCAGGGATGGGGATCGTGGAGGATCCGAGGGGATCGGGAACCGCCCATCGCTCTTCCGGTCAATGATTTGGGGGGGAAGTCCGGCGCCGAGTCCTCGGCGTGCAACCGAAGGTTTCAATGAAACACCGGCGGCGAAACAACCGCCGGGCGGGAGATCATCCCTGGGGATCGAGCCCCAGCTTTCGCATCTTCCGCCAGAGGGTGGTGCGGGAGATGCCCAGATCCTTGGCCGCCCGCCCGTGGTGCCAGTGGTGGCGCTCCAGGGCGCGGCGGATCTCCACGATCTCGCTCGGTTCCGAGGCGGCGCTGTCGGCGCGGGCCGAGGCCGGCGAGCGCACCTCGGGAGGAAGGAGGTCGAGAGTGAGCACGTTTCCCCGGGCCCGGGCGAAGGCGTACTCGATCGCGTTCTCGAGCTGACGTACGTTCCCGGGCCACAGGTGGGAGGCCAGGACATCCATGGCCCGATCGTGAATGCGCTCCACCCGTTTTCCGGTCACGAGCTGGTACTTGCGGAGGAAGTGATCGACGAGGAGCGGGATGTCCTCGCGGCGCTGGCGAAGCGGGGGCAGGACCACCGGGATGACGTTCAACCGGTAGAAGAGGTCCTCGCGGAAGGCGCCTTTCCGCACCATCTCCCCGAGGTCGCGGTGGGTGGCCGCGATGATCCTGACGTCCACCTCGACCGGCTCTTCCCCCCCCACCCGTTCGAAACACCGTTCCTGGAGGACCCGGAGCAGCTTCACCTGGATCCGGGGGCTCACGTCGCCGATCTCGTCCAGGAACAGCGTGCCGGTGTGGGCCAGCTCGAAACGACCGCGGCGGTCGTGCACCGCGTCGGTGAAGGCGCCCCGCACGTGGCCGAAGAGCTCGCTCTCCAGCACCCCGTCCGAGAACACCGCGCAGTTGACCTTGACGTAGGGAGCCCCGCGGCGGGCTCCGCACTGCTGGATGGCGTTGGCCACCATCTCCTTCCCCGTCCCCGACTCGCCGGTGATGAGCACGGTGGAATGGCTGGGCGCCACGTCCTCGATCATCCGGAACACCGCGCGCATGGCCGGCGACTTGCCGATCACCCCGTGGAAATGATGCTCGCCGGCCAACTCCGCCCGAAGACGGTCCACCTCGGTGAACTCCCGGAAGGAAAGCACGCCCCCCAGGGCCTCGCCGTCGGTGCCGCGGAGGACGGCCACGTTCAGCGACACCTCCACCGGCCGCCCGTCGGCTCCGGTCAGGTGCACCAGCTCATCCCGGGCCGGGTCCTCGGCCTCCAGGGTGCGGGCCACCGGGCAGCCGTCGTTGCAGCGGTCCGTGCGAAGGACGTTGGAGCAGGATCGGCCGATCACCTCCGCGGATCGACACCCCAGGAGCCGCTCCGCCGCCGCGTTCATGGAGGTCACCTTCCATTCCTGGTCGATGGTGATCACTCCCTCGGCCAGGCTGTCCAGGATGGCCATCTTCTGGGCGGTCTCCCGGGCCAGGACCTCGTTCAGCCGCTCCACCTCGCTCATGTTCCGGATCGTCTCCACCGCGCCCATCAAGCGACCGGAATCATCGTGAAGCGGGGATGTGGAGACCGAGATCGGAACCATCCGGCCGTCCCGGCGGCGCATGAGAACCTTGCGGTAGGGAATCCGCTTCCCCTGGAAGAGGGACTCCTTCACCGCGCACCGGCCCTCGCAGGCGTCGCTGCGAAACACTTCGGTGCAGGGGCGGCCCATGACCTCGGCGGCCTGGTAGCCGGTCAGCTCCTCGGCGGCGCGGTTGAACGCGGTGATCCGGCAATCGGCGTCCACCACGAAGAGGGCTTCGTTGATGTTCTGGAGCAGATGATCGAAGCCGGGCCCGCCGCGGAAGTCGCGGCCGGCGTCCAAGGGCATGCTGGCCATATCGGTCTCCGGCCGCAGGCGCCCCGGTTCCCCACTTGGCCGGAACAGGAACCGGGCGACGCCCCGCGGCTGTTGCATTCCGGTTCAACATTTAACAAGTCGTTCCACTCCGAAACAACAACATAGAACAATTTCACTAAAGAGAACGGTTCGGTCGGGAAAGCGGGAGGGGCCCCGGATCAGCGGGCCAGGAGCCGGAGCAGAAGCCAGACCACCGGAAGCAGGAAGGCGACCAGCACCACCGCCGCCACCGGCTTCCAGGGGAGGGCGCCACGGCGGGGAAACTCGTAGCGGCAGATGGGGCAGACCGAGGCCGCGTCGGGGACGTCCACCGCGCAGTTGGGGCACTCCTTCACCGGCGACCCTCCCCGCCGGCGACCGGCGGGTCCGCGGGGGCGCCGGCGGCCGGGATCACCGCCACCATGACAGGGTCACCCCCCACTTCTCCAGGGATCCCAGGCGGCCGGGAGCCCCCCACTCCCGGAGCACCCGGCCCTCCAGGCGGATCCCTCCCGGGAAGGGGCCCACGTAGTGCTCCACCGCCAGCTTGAAGGTGTCCTGGACGCCGTGGGGAATGGGCGGGGCGGCGTCGATGGGGGGAATTCCGGGGCGGGCCCGAAAGCCGTGCTCCTGGCGTTCCATCGACGCCACCGCGAGGCCCCAGGAGCCCAGCGGGACCTCCAGATCGTAGGACTGGGCCCGGCTGTCCCCTCCCATGGGGTGGCCGATCACCCGTCCCCGGTAGGTATAGCCGTCCCGGTAGACGGTGTGCCAGTACCAGAGGTTCTTGTCGTCGAGATTCGCCGCGGCCTCGGCACGAACGAGCACGCCCCCCCCGGCCACCAGCTCGATCCCATAGGTGTGCCCGGGAACCGCGGGAAACGGCCCCTTTTGCCGGCTGTCCTCGCCGCCGTATTCCCCGTAGATCCGCCCCCCGTCCAGGAGGGGCAGCGGCCGGAGCACCGGCCACAGATAGAGGCTCCAGTCCACCGAGGCGATCTGATCGGCGTCGTTTCGGGAGTCCCCCACCCCGTGTTCGTGGGTCGCCCAGAGCACTTCCCAGAACGAACGCGGGGTGATGATGAACGGGTGGCCCTTTCCCCCCAGGAGCACGGTGCGGTTCGCTCCCAGGAGGAGCCAGCGGGCCGGGGACCAGGTGAAGCGCACCCCGGTGAGCCAGGGATCGGGGGCGTCGACGCGACGGTTGTCGCCGAGGTGGGAGATGAAGGCGGCGGCGGTGAAGCGCCCGATCCCGCGGAGCGGGCCGGGGAGCGGGAAGGGGGAGTCCGACTCCAACCGGAGCTGATCCAGGGGACGCGCGTTGGTGGTGAGGAGAAGGTTTCCATGCACCCCCGGGCCCCAGGTCAAGGGCTCCCGTCCGTAGATCACCCGGAAGTTCTTCCAGCCCGTCCGGAGGCTCAGCACCAGCGGCCGGTAGCTGAGGGCGCCGGCGTCGAAGCGGAGACGCCCGTACTCCTGGACCGCGAACCCGACGCCTTCCACGAAGAGCGTGTTGTCGACCTCCGCGGTGGCTCCCTGCCGGTGGTCGTAGCCGTAGCCCAGGTAGTCGGGGGCGATTCGGCCGCGCTCGACCTCGCTCCCGTTCAAGGCCACCCGCCGGGGGAACCAGGCCCACAGCGTGACCGGGTACTCCCCCTTCTCCCAGAAGTCCTCCCACGGACAGATCTCGAGACGGAACCGGTCCAGGCGCCGCGCCAGGGCGGGGGTGACGCCCCGGGTGGGGTCCACCGCCGTCCCCTGCTGAAGCTCCAGGGCCAGGGGCCGGAGGAGCCGGAAGGCCTCGGCCCGGGAGATCGGTTGACCCCCGGGGTAAGGCCCGGCCAGAAGCCCCAGGTCGGCGGCCAACCGAAGCTCCCGGTAGCTCGGGTCCCCGGCCATCACCCCGGCCGAGATGTCGGTGGCCCCGGCCGGCGGGACGATCGCCCCCCAGAACGCCGCCGTCACGATGAGGATGAGGGTGGATCGCGTCACGCTCGCTGGTTTCCTTCCGGTCATGGGCGATGGGGCTCCCCGGTCGCCTCGAGCGGATCGTACCCCGGCCCGAGGCCACGACGGCCGGTTTCGCGGAGCCAGGCCAGGCCCCGGCCGCGGACCTCCCCCGCCATCAGGAATCCGAACAGAAGGAACATGATCTCCGCAACCCCGTTCGCTTCGAAATGGCTCCCGGTGATGTTGGAAATGAGGATCTGGAGGAGCTGGATCCACAGGACCAGGGCCACCGCCCCCTGCCACCGGCCCGTCCAGGGGAAGTAGCGGCGGAGACGGACCAGCATCACCGCCACGAGCGCGAAGTAGGAGAGGATGGCCAGGAACCCGCCCTTCAGGATCAGGAACATGTAGTAGCTCTCCTCCACCGGCCATCCCCAGCGGTAGGGACCAAGTCCCCACACCCAGAACCGTTCCACCCAGGGCCACATGAGCTCCCGCCACATGGTCATCCGGATCCGGAAGGAGAGGGGGATCAGGGAGGAAGCGGCGCTTCCGAACTGGATCTGGAACCGCTCGCTCAGGATCTTCCAGAACACCGTGCCCAGAACGATGCCCACCAGCGGCGACAGGACGAGGAGGGGCTTCACCAACCGTTTGGCCGGAGGGCTCTTGAAGAGGAGCACGAAGAGGCCCAGGAAGAGGGCCACGGTCCCGGTGAAGGATGCGGTCAGGAAGACCACCACCAGATCGAGGGTGCCCAGAAAGACGACCAGCATGCGTCGCCAGCGTCGCTCGAAGAGATGAAAGGTACCGAGCGCGAGCACGGTGCACATCGACAGGTACACCGCCACCCCATTCCAGTCCCCCGCCCACAGGCTGGTCACCCGCCGGGCGAAGATGAAGGTGAAGATCTTCTTGTTCGAGGGATACCACGTCTCCAGGAAGACGTTGATGCCCGGCACCTGGAGGGCTTGGAGAATCCCCACGAACGAGACGATTCCCGAAGCCAGGAGCATCAGGAAGACGGCCTGGCGGACCTGCCGGGGGTCCTCCACACACTCCACCGCCATGCGGTAGATCACGTAGTACTGCAGGGGACCGAAGAGGGTCTTGGCCGCGAAGAAGCTCCACGGTTCGCCCCGGAAGAGGAAGATCGCGGTGGGGAGCGCCACCCGGAAGAAGAGGAAGAAGAGAAGGACCCCGTCCCCCCAGGTGAACCGGTAGGAACGCTTCCGGGCCAGGAAGGTGACCGCGGCCACGTAGACCAGGGGAAAGAGCACCAGTTCGTTCGGACGGAAGAACGGAACCACCAGGCCCCGGGCCATGCCCGAGGTGAGGGGTGAGGTGAAGGCGAGGACGTAGACCGCGAACACCGGCCGGGTGAGCGCGATGACGGTGAGCGGAACGAGCAAGGGCACCAGGAGCACCACCGGACCGTGGCGGACCACCATGGCGCCCAAGACCCCGAGCAGCGCCAGGGTCCCCGCGGTCAGGACGGACCAGGTCACCGGTCCCGACCAGCGTTCGGCGGTGACGCGTCCGCTCAGCACGGCTCGATCCTCCGGCGCAGGTAATCCTCGAGGATCTCCGCGGCCAGCCGCGCCCGCTCGCGCTCGATGGGGTCGTGGCTCCGCCAGGCGCGGAGACCATGGCGGAGGGCATTGGCGGCCAGGAACGGGATAGACCCTCCGCGCAGGAGCGCATACCGAAGGCCTCCCTCGTGCCGGCGAAAGTAGCGGAGCCGGGAGCGGTACCAGTTGCGCTTGATCCGGGCCTCCAGGAGGGGATCGGCCCGGCGGAGGCTCGCCCCCAGATGATGAACCACCCGGGCCTCGGGGACGAGACCCCACCCCCAGCCGGCCCTCGCCGCGCGACGAAACCAGTCCACCTCTTCCAGGTAGAAGAAGTACGACTCGTCGAGGGGGCCCACCGCCTCCAGGGCCTCTCGACCGAGGAGCAGCGCCGCCCCCATCGGATACCACGCCGGGCGTCTTCCCGCGTCGGACGTGATCTCCACCCCCCGGGGTGATCCGCGGGTGGAGCGACGCCGATCCCGGCGGAAGAAGCCGGTGAGGACCGAGCCGACCTCGGGAAAGGGCTCCCGGCTCTCCTGCTCCCTTCCGTCGGGGTAAACCAGCCGGGGGGCGGCGGCCGCCCAGCCGGGATGCGCGTCCATCGCGGAAAGCAACGGGGTCAACGGGTCCCCGACGAACTCGGTGTCCGCGTTCAGGAGCAGGATCCGGGGCGCCGTTCCCTGTGCGACCCCCCGGTTCACCGCGGCGGCGAACCCTCGGTTCTCTTCCAGCGCCAGGAGATTCACCCCGGTGAAACGCTCCCGCACCATCTCCGCGCTCCCGTCGGTGGAAGCGCTGTCCACCACCGTGACCGGAGGTTCCGGGGTCGCCCGGGCGATTCCGTCCAGGCACGCGGCCAGAAGCTCGCGGGTGTTGTAGGACACCACCACCATCTCCACCCCGCTCATGCCTCCGCCCTCCGCCTGAGCAGGAGACGGAAGTCCCCGCGCCGGAGCAGCCGAAGCGGCCAGAGGGCGGCGGGGTAGACCACCAACCCCGCCCAGAAGAACGGGGTGGTGAGGAGCAGGAAGCAACCCGCGTAGAGGAGCACGATTCCGGCCACCGGCCAGCGCACATCGATGCCCAGCCGGGCATGGAAGAACCACGTCGCTCCCAGGGCGGTCGTCCCGACCGCGATCACCCCGGCATAGGCGGCGCCGATCGGACCGTATCGGGGGATGAGGAGCAGGTCCAGACCGAGGTTGAGGATGAAGGTGACGAGCCCCTGGATGATCCCGTACTCCGGCCGGTTGAGGCTCCCGTAGAGGGGCACCGAGAAGATGAGAAGCCCCATTCCGAGGGCGTGGGCCGCGTAGACCCGGGCGATGCCGATGCTCTCCAGGTAGGCGGGACCGAGGAGGATCCGGATGATGAGGGGGGCGGCCGCAGCCAGGAGAAGCGCCGCGTAGCCGAGAAGCGCCCCGGAGAGCCGGGTTCCCTGCCGCACCACCGCCTCCCTCATTCCGCCGTACTCGGGATGGCTGAAGTAGTAGAGGAGCGGGACGCCCATGGGAGAGAGCACGATGCGCTCGGCCAGGAGGGGCACCCGCGAACCCGCGGCGAAGAGTCCCACCTCGTGGGGGCCGAGAAGAATCCTCAGGACGTAGATGTCCACCGTGCTGAGGAGAAGCTGGAGCACGGTCCCCACCAGGATGAGAAAACCGAACCGGCTCTCCACCCGCCCCAGACGGATGGCGGGGTGCCGGACCACGTCCCGCACGAGCCAGAACGCCAGGACCAGCATGCCCACCTGCACCACGACGTGGGCGGTGAAGGCGGAGACGTAGCCCGGGATCAGAAGCACGACGCCGACCGCCGCCGCTTTGGATCCGAAGTTGACCCCGAGATCCAGACGGGGAATGGTGGTGAGCATTCCCCGGCCCCGGAGCATCCCCAGGGACGTGGTGTAGAGGGCGTAGGCGGCGGCAAAGACCAGGAAGAGCCCTCCCACCCGGCGCACCTCGGGGGGAATCCCCCACCCGAGGGACCAGAGGAAAACGAAGACCGCCACCCCCGCGAGGATGGCCAGGCCGTTCAGGCTCAGCGCGCGACGGAAGAGGCCCAGGCCCTCCTCCGGGCTTCGTTCGGGGACGAAGCGGGCCAGGGTATCGTAGAAGCCGAGCCCGGCCACCGCGCCCAGGGTCATCCCCATGGCCAGCACGAGCTGGAGCCGACCGGCCTGGTCCGGCCCGAGGAGGCGGTAGAGAAAGAGGCTGGCCAGGACCCCCAGGGCCCCGGTGGTCGCTCGGAGCGCCACGTAACCCGCCGTCCCCGCCATCATCCGGCGGCGGAGCTCGGCGCGTTGACCCCCCTGGGGGGCGCTGCTAGACTGCCGCGTGCTGGTGTTCACGGGTCCTCTTCCCTCGGAACTTCCTTGGCTCACGACCCCTCATCGTCCCCATGCGTCGGCCTGTTGCACGCACGGAGCGGCCTCACCGGCGGCTCCGCGTACGAGAACGACGTTCAGGCCGCCCTCGGCAAAGCCTTCCCCCTCGAGGTGCGGAGCGTCTACCCCCGCCGGTTGACCGGCCTCCCCGGCCGTCGTCTGCGACCGGTCCTGGGAGGACTCCGGGACCCCGGCTGGGACCTTACCGTCCGGACCTACCTGCCCGCCCTCGCCCTGGGCCTTCGTCGCCCCCGGGGCCGCCAGATCGTTCTCATCCACCACCTGGATTCCCGGGAGATACCCCGCCCGGCGGTGAGCCGGCGGCTGGAGCGGCTCTTCGCCCGGGCGCTCCCCCGCGCCGACCGACTCGTGGTGGTGGCCGAATACTGGGCGCGGGCTCTGGCGCCCCTGGCCCCCCGGCTTCCGGCCACCGTGATCCCGAACGGGTTCGATGTGGAAGCCTACGGGCTGGACGCCGCCGGGCGGCGCGCCTTCCGGAGCGAGATGGGCTTCGACGATCGCCCCCTGGTCTACCTGGGGAATTGCCAGGCGGCCAAGGGGGTGGTGGAGGCCCATCAAGCGCTCAGGGATTTCCCGTTCCAGCTGGTCACCAGCGGTGTCCCCGAGGTGGAACTCCCGATTCCCAACCTGCGGCTCTCCGCCCGGGACTACCGGCGGCTCCTGGCCGCCTCGGACGTGGTGATCGCCTTCTCCCGCTTCCTCGAGGGCTGGAACCGGACCGCTCACGAGGCCCTTCTCTGCGGCACCCCGGTGGTCGGGCGCCCCCGGGGCGGACTGGCCGAGCTCCTGGCCGGAGCCGGCCAGATCACGGTGGAGGCGCCGGAAGACCTTCCGCGGGCGGTGGCCGAAGCCCTGGAGGGCCGCCGGGCCCTGGTCGAACGCGGCCGTGCGTTCGCCCGCGAGTTCACCGCCGAGCGGTTCGCCCGGGCCTGGGTCCGGCTGGCCGAGGAGGAGCTGGCCGCACTCGGGGCCTAGCCGCCCCCCCGGGCGCCGTCCCCGAGCTGCCGCCCGGCCATCCGGGGGAGCGCCGGCATTGCCCGTGCGCACGATCACTCAGGCCGCCCGGAAGAACGGCGGCCTCCGAAGCAGCTTCCTCCACCGCGAAGCCTCGCTCCCGTCGCGCGGCGCCAGCCGGTCCAGCACCAGAACGATGATGAGGGCGAACGCGCACCCCAGCGCCAGACCCACGACCAGGTTTAGCTTTCGCTTCGGCCGGGTCTTGTACAGCGGCGGGGAGGCCCGATCCAGGATCCGCACCGTGGGGGTGTTTCGGGCCTCCTCGATCTTGGCCTGCTCGAGCTGCTGGGACAGCATTCCGTAGACCGTGGACTGGGTCTCCACGGCGAGGTACAGGCGCGCGTACTCCGCGGCGAGGGCGGGAACGTCCTGAAGGGAGAGGAGCACGCCGTGGCTCTGTTCCGCTCCCTCCTCCGGAGCGACCAGGCTCTTGACCCGGGCCTGGAGCGCGTTGATCTGGGCGGTGAGGGTTCCCACTTCGGAGGAACGATTGCTCATCGAGAACCGCAGGGCGTCCCGCTTGGCCTTCAGGGCCTCGATCTCCCCCTGCAGCTTGGCCACCACCTGGACCGAGGTCTTGGTCTGCTCGTCCATGGCCAGAGCCCCGTGCTTGCGTTGGAACGCCTCCAGATCGGCCTGGGCCTGGGCCAGCTCGGCCTCCGTCGATTTCAGGCGCTCCTCCACGAAGCGACGGGTGCGGGCGGCGGAGCCGGTGGTGAACTGCTGGTTGGACTGATCGAGGGCATCGAGGTAGGCGTTGGCGATGGCCGCCGCGCGGACGGGATCGGTGTCCTCCACCCACAACTTCACCAGGGTATGCTCGTCCTGGGTGATGCGAATGGCCTTCTGCAGCTTGTCGATGGCGACTTCCCGCGAAACGACGTCGTTCCCCTCGTGGAGATCCCAGGCCTGGACGAGCTTCAGGGTGTCCACCACCTCGCCGGCGAGGGACTTGCTCTGGAGGAGGGACATGGCCACGTCCCCCGCGGTGGCGGGACCGTTGGCGAAGCCCGGAAGCACTCCCACGTTGTTCATGAGAAGGCTGGTGAGACCGGAGGCGTCCGGACCGGACGACTCGGGGAGCAGGGTGGCGCGCGCGGTGTAGATCGGGTCGGCGACAACCGTGAGGACGAGGGTCACCAGGAGGGTGACGCCCACCACCGCCGCGGCGGTCCGCCACCACCGCCTGACCATGACGACGTAGTCGGAGAGGGTGATCCCGGAGGGGGGCCGGTCCACGGTCATTTCTTGATCTGGGTGATGATGAAGATGGTGGTGGCGAGCCCGCTCATGATGGTGGTGGCGTCCCGGATGGCCCCCATCCAGTCCACTTCCTCCCCCGTCGGTTTGGTGTCCACCTCGATCACCGCGCCCGGCGGGACCTCGGGATCGAACCAGAGGGAGCGGCGGGCGTTCTGCGCCACCCCGTCCACCCGCACGATCTGGATCCTCCCCTTGTCGGCGTTCTCGGCCAGCCCCCCGGTCCGCCTCAGATAGTAGTCGGCGGTCTTGCCCGGCTGGTAGACCAGGGCGCCGGGCCGGCTCACCGCCCCCACCACCTGGATGGTCTGGTTGTAGCGGGGGACGAAGATCGAGTCGCCTTCGACCAGAGCCACGTTCTCCAGGCTCCCGGGACGGTTCAGGGCCTTCTCGAAATCCACGATGACCCGTCCCTGCCCCCTGCGGAAGAGACCGGCGGCCGAGGGGAATGCGTGAAGGGTGAACCCTCCGCCCCGCTTCAGGATCTCGTTCAGCTTCTCGCCTTGACGGGTCAGGGTGTAGGTGCCGGGAAACTGGACCTCCCCGGTGAGATCCACCGTGGCTTGCGGCGCCCAACCCGGCCGACGGCGGATGTAGAGGTGGTCATGGGGAAGGAGCGTCAGGTCGGCTTCCGAATGGGGCCGCTTCAGGGCAATCTCGAGGTTGAAGAACACCGAAAAGGCCACCGAATCCCCGGAGGCGGAGGACAGGCGCGAGAGCTCGGCCCGAGCCAGGAAGACACCCTCCAGGGTGTTTCCCGCCCGGTAGATGAGGTCGCTCACCGTCATCCCGGGATAGAGCTCGTAGCGGCCGGGGCTCTGGACCTGCCCGCTCACGTAGACGTAGCGGCGGGGCTCCACGTGGTAGACCGGATACACGGTGAGGGCGTCGCCGTCCCGCACCAGGACGGTGTCGGCCTCGGTGGCCAGATCCACGTCGATGGTGACTCGCCCTCCCGGCCCGTTCACCCGGTCCAGCACGGCCCGCGGCGCGTAGGAGGTCGCGGTGAGCCCTCCCGCGTAGTGTATGAGGTCGGCGACCGTGTCCGTCGGCTTCACCTCGTACCGCGCCGGCCGGCGGACGTCCCCCCGGACGGTGACGACGCCGAAGACCGGCGGCACGAATACCCGGTAGTCGGTCCCCAGGCGAACGTCCCCCTTGCTCTCCCCCCGGAGCAGAAGGCCGTAGAGATCCACGGTGGCGAGGAGGCTGTCCCCCTTGAACACCTTCACCCGGCGGAGGGTGCCGGTTTCCAGCGGTCCCCCCGCGTAGTAGAGCGCGTTGAAGGAGGATGAGAGGGGACTCAGGGTGTAGGTGCCGGGGCGGCGTACGTCGCCCAGGACCGAAACCTGGATGCTCCGGAGCGTGCTCAAGGTCACGCTCAGGTTGAATCCGGAATACACGCCGGAGAGGCGGGCCTTCAAGGTCTCCCGGAACTCGCCGAGGCTCGTCCCGGCGACGGGAATGAGGCCGACCTCCGGGAGGGCGACGGTGCCGTCCCGGGCGATCACCGGATTCCAGTTCTTCTGGACGCTTCCCCAGATCACGATCGAGAGCTCGTCCCCCGCTCCCAGGATGTAGTCCGGGCCCACCGCGATGTCCTGGGCGGGCTGGAACTCCTCGGGCGCTCCGCGGAAGATGGACTGGCCGAAAAGAGGAACGGTCCCGGGGGGAAGGATCGGCTCGGCGGTGCCGGCCTCGGGACCCTGAACCTTGGGCGTTCCCGCCGCCTGTCCCGTCGACATCCGGGCCGTGGTCTCGCGCTGCCCGGCCAGGGCGGTGGTGTTGTCGATGAGGATCTGGGCCTCGTCCTGGGTGAAGGTCCGGTCCTCGGGGAAGTCGCCGAGGACCTTGTCGATGACCTCCGGCGAGACGTCCCGGGAGAGGAGAATGAGCCGGATCTCGGCCAGGGTCAGCGACTTCTGGTCCGAGGCCCCGCCCTGGGAGCTGGGGTTGGTGAAAACCTGGGCGGCGACGGGAAGGGCCAGGGCGAGGAGCACCAAGGTCAAGCCGAGCGCCCACAAGGGGTTTCTGGATTTCATAGGGTAGATCTTCGTTTCCTGGGATACACCCTTTCGGGGCCGCTCCGGACGGCCCCACAAGCTAACCATGTGTCGCGTAGGGGTCAAGGGCAATCATCGCACCGCCGGGCGCGCAAGCCGCTCGGCCAGCGCCACGTAGGCCGCGCGCTCCCGGGCCCAGGAGTGGCGCCGGAAGAACCCCCGCCCGCGCACGACCCGCCGGCCGCCTTCGGCGGCGTCCTCGAGGATCGGCACCAGGGCCCGGGCCAGTTCGTCGGGGTCGGGGCGGTCCACCAGGGTCAGCTCCCCCGGCTCGAAGTACTCATCGAGGGTTTCGGTTCGGGTGGCCACCGCGGGAATTCCCAGCGCGAGGTACTCCAGGAGCTTGGTGGGGAGCACCAGCCGCGAGAACCCCTCCGGCCGGTTGGCCACCACCCCCGCGCTCACCCGGCCCAGAGCCTCGGGGATCCGGTGGATGGGCACCCGCTCCGGGCTCAGACGCACCCGTCCGTCCAGATCGGGCCGCGCCGCCCGCCGGGCCAGGGCGTCGCGCTGGTCCCCGTCTCCCAGGATGGTCACCGTGAGGTCGGGAAACCGCGGGAGCAGTCGCGCTGCCGCCTCCAGGACCAGGTCCGGGCCGTAGCGGGGCACCAGGGTCCCGTGATAGGCCAGGACGGGGTGCTCGGGGGGAGGAAGCGGCTCCTCCCGCCAGAAAACCGCCTCGTCGGGGAGGTTCAGGTTGATGGAGATCTTCCTGGGGGCGAGCCCCCGTCCCACGTGGATCCGGCGGCACGGCTCGTTCACGGTGAGCACGTGGCCGGCCGAGGCGAAGGCAAGCCGCTCCGAGAGAAGGGTGAGTCGATGGAGCGCCCGGCGCCGGTCGCCGAACCGTTCCCGGAAGAGCTCGGGAACCGGGTCGTGGACGTCGAGGATCACCCCCGCTCCGCTCAGCCGGGAGGGAAGGGCCACGTGGACCGCGAAGTCAGGCAGGCTGTGCACGTGCACGAGGTCGTAGCGGCGGGGGTGGAACGAGGCCTCGCCGGCGGCCCGGGCCAGAAAGCCGGCGTAGGTCCGGAGGTACCCCCCCACCGAGGCGCCGCGGTAGCGGGGAATCGCGGTGCGGATGAGGCGCACGCCGTCGAGCTCCCCGCGCCCCGCCTCCCCCGCGTGGGCCAGGCCCACCACCGTCACCTCCCAACCCGCGTCGCGCAGCGCCTCGGCCTGACGGCGGGTCCGCGGATCGCTCGCGTAGTGGCTGTAGGCCACGTGGAGGGCCCTCCGGCGTCGCGGCACGCTTACCGCCACCAGGACGACCGTCCGGTCAGGGCCCGCATCTGCTCCCGGCGGAAGCAGCGGATCTCGCGGGGGGAGAGGACCCGGGGCGCCCGCTCCCGGTACCCGGAGAGAAAACCCCGGAGGAAATGGACCCCCCCGCTCAGGTACGGAGGGCGGAACATGTTTCTCACCGCCCGGAGCCCGGCGAAGAGGGGATGGTATCCGGTCAGGTAGGCCGCCCGGCCGCGGTTGTAGGGGCCGCGGCGAACCCCCAGCGCGGTGCCGGAGACCCGCAGATGGCGGAAGGTCAGTTCGCCGACCGTCCGCGTGGTCCACCCCGCGAGCCGCGCGCGCACGATGTCCGCGGTGTCCCATCCCGTCCCCACCACCTGCTCCCCGATCTGCTCGAGGCAGGCGCGCCGGTAGAACTTGGTGGCCCCGTGCACGTGGTACCCGGGAATCCGCACCCGACCCCAGCTCCCGTCCCGATGGGGCTCCACCGCATGCCCCCCCACGATGCCCAGCTCCGGATCGTCGCCCAGGGCGCCCAACAGGGTCTCGTAGTAGGCCGGGGGGAGCTCGGTGTCCCCGTCCAGCATCCCCACCGCATCGGGTTCCTGGGACCACACCCGGGGGAGCGCCAGGTTGAAACCCCGCCCCGCCGCCTCGCCCGCCACCCGGGACTCGCTCCGGGGCTCGGTGAGCACGGTGATCCAGGAGTGTTCGCCGGCGGCCCGGGCCAGGATGGCGGGGGTCCGGTCCCGGGAACCGTCATCCACCACGAACCACGCCGCCGGGAGCACGGTCTGCGCGACGACCGAGGCCAGGGTGCGAGGGAAGAACGCCTCCTCGTCCCGGACCACCGAGATGAGGACGTAGCGGTGAGGGGGCCCGGAAGGGGCGGCGGGCCCGGTGCGGTCGGACATGGCCGGAGGAGTCTACCAAAAAGCGGAGCCGGCGTCCCGGCCGTCTTGGAGTTGGCCCGCGCGGCCGTCCGCTGTATCGTCTGGAGCGATGATCCACATCCTCTATCGATCCGCCGGAGCCGCCAACCGGAAGAACCGGCCCCACTTCTTCGACAAGGCCACGGCCCTGGCGTCGTTTCTGCGCGCACTGCGGGAAGCCGGTCAGGAGGCGGACGTGCTCTTCCTGAACGACGGCCCCATCTCCGGCGATCTCGTGGGATGGATGCGGGCGGCCGGCGAGATCCTGGAGCTTCCCGGGCTCGGGAACAGCGGCTCCTATCGCCGGGCGCTCGACGAGGCCCTCTCCCGGGAGTGGCCGGAGAACGACCTGGTCTATCTGGCGGAAGACGACTATCTCTACCTTCCGGAGGCCCTTGGTACCCTTTCCAGGGCCGCGGGGGAGATCCCGGCGGCCTCCTACTTCACCCTCTACGATCATCCCGATCGCTATCGGCGGGACGACGACGCCGACCGCGGACGGGTCCGGATCTTCTTCGGGGGGGGGCGCCACTGGCGGACGGTGGAGAGCACCTGCCTCACCTATGGCGTCCGTCTGGGCGCGCTCCGGAGGGACGCCTGGATCCACCGATGGAAGACCCGGGGGCCCATTCCCGACGACCGGGGGATCTGGCGGGCGGTCCAGGGATTGGGGGGCTACCGGCTCCGGTTTCCGCGGCGGCGCCTGGTATCCCCCATGCCCGCCCTGGCCACCCACCTGGAACGGGAGCATCTCTCCCCGGGCGTCGACTGGGCGGAGGCGGCGGCGGAGGTCCGCCGGTGGATGGAAGCCGACCTGGCCTGACCGGCCTCCGGACTCCGGCCGATCCGGACCACGCCGGACTCCGGTTCAGACCGCGACGATCTCGTCCGAATCGGCGGTCAGGTTCCGGCACCCATCCTGGGTGACGAGCCAGGTGTTCTCGATTCCCACCCCGCCGCGATCGCCGAAGAAGACCTTGGGCTCCACCGCCACCACCATCCCCTCCTTCAGCACCACGTCGCTCTTGGCGGTGAGGACGGGGAGTTCGTCGAGTTCCAGCCCCACCCCATGCCCCACGAACCGGGTGCGGTTGTCGCCGTATCCCATGAAGTTGGCGGCGAAAGGGGACTCCCGGGCGATCTCCTCGATGGCCTGGTAGAGCTTCCCGGTGTGGGCCCCGGGACGCATGCGGGCCTTCACCTCGGCCTGGAGCTGGAGGCAGAAGTGGTGGGCGCGAAGCATCTCCTCGTCCCGGAGGCCGCCGGGAACGAAGATGCGGGTCTTGTCCGCGATGTACCCGTCGTACCCCCCGCAGAGATCCACCATGATCGGCTCTCCCCGGCGGAGCAGGCGCTCTCCCCCGCTCTGAGGCACCGCGGGATAGAGCCCCTCCACCCCGTCCGCCCCCTCGAAGTCGGTGGGATAGGACGCGCTGCCCCCCGCGCTCACCGCCCCCATGTACATCTCCATGCCGAACCGGCGCACCCGGATGAGCCCCTGGTGCCGGCGGCGGCGGAGCGCGCCCTCGATCCGGGCGGCCAGGTCGATCTCGCGCTCGCATCCCTCCTTCATCATCTCCGGAATCTCGGCGAAGACGGTGCGGAGCTGTTCGGCCGCCCGCTCGATCCGTTCGATCTCGTAGGCGCTCTTTACCATGCGCACCTCGCGCAGGATCGGGCTCACGTCGCCGAACTCCGTCCCCTCGAAGAGGCGGGTGAGCTGGAGATAGATCGCGGCGGGGAGCACGTCCAACTCGAGACCCAACCGGGAAAAGGACCCGTAGCCCCGGCCGGAGAGGATCGCGGGAAGATCCGACATCCGGGGGAGGGGGACGATCTCCCGCCACGCGCTCTCGGTGCGGGCGCGGTGCACCGAGCGCCGCACCGCGAAGATCGGCTCCCCGTCGATGGGAACGAACAGCGCACCGGCCTGGACCGTTCCGGTGAGGTAGAAGAGATCCGCCTTCTGGAGGATCAGGGCGCCGTCCAGTTCCCGGTTCCGGAGCTTGGACTGCACCTTGACCAGACGGGCCTCGAGCTCGGAGCGCGGGGTGTACTGCATGGAAGCGGCTCCTTTCCCTACGGGTGCCGGGGGCGCGGTCCCGAGCCGCCGGCGCGGAACCCGGAGTCCATCTTAGCAGCCCACGGGAAGCAGGTCGTCAGCGCTTGCCGCCGGAGCCGTAGGGTTCCCACTCGTAGGGATGTTCGAAGAGACCGGGGTAGCAGGTGAGCTCGTCGATCCGCTTCACGATGCGGGCGGGGGAACCGGCCACCACCACTCCGGGCGGGACGTCGGCGGTCACGACCGAGCCCGCGCCCACCAGGCTGTTCCGTCCGATCCGCACCCCGGGGAGAATGGTGGCGTTGGCCCCGATCTTCACCAGATCCTCCACGATCGCCCCCCCCTTGCACTCCTTGTAACGGGGGCAGGGGGGATGGGGATCGTCGGTGAAGACCACGTTGGGACCCAGGAATACCTGCTCGCCCAGAGTCACCTGCTCCAGGAAACACCCGCTGTGGATGCGGCTTCCGTTCCCCACCCGGTTCCCATACTCCAGCACCGCGTGGGTCCCCACCGAGCAGTCGTCGCCGAGGACGTTCTCCTCCCGGATGGAGGCGCCCTGGCCGGTGTTGAGCCGGGCCCCGAAGGTGCTGCCGGCGTAGATGGTGGTGAAGGGGCGGATCACCGCCCCGGGGCCGATGATCAGGGGAAGTTCACCCTCCTCGCGTCCCCGCGGAGGGAAACCGAGGATGACCGGCGGGTGGACGATCGCGCCCTCGCCCAGGCGCACGTTCTCGTAGATGCGGGATTCCACCGGCGCGCTCCCCTCAGACCTTGATGCGGGAGGGAGAAGGCGGCGCCTCCCAGGACAGGGTCTCGGGGCGACCGCCGTTCAGGAGCGAGCGCTCCGCCGCTTCCAGCACCCGCACCACCCGGAGCCCCGAATATCCGTCCACCCCCGGGGTCCCCTTCTCCTGGATGGCCCGGAGGTAGTCGTCCACTTCGGCCTGGAGCGGTTCGTAGGAGTCGAGCTTGGGGGAGACGATGTCTCCGGCCCGGTAGGAAAGCTGGTACTCGCCGAACGTCTCGGGATCGCGGTAGTTCACTCCCTTGTCGAAGATCTTCACCTTTTCCAGGTGTTCGGTGTCGTCGTAGACCAGCATCTTCCGGGATCCCACGATGGTGGTGTTCCGGAGCTTGGAGGGAGAGAGCCACGACACCTGGACGTGGGCCAGGACGCCGGAACCGAAGATGAGGTCGATGAAAGCCACGTCGGGAAGCCCGGGCTGGACGTAGTCCCGTCCCACCGCCACCACCTGGACCGGGTGCTCCCCCAGCCAGGCAAAGATCATGGAAAGATCGTGGGGGGCAAGATCCCAGACCACCGAGACGTCCTTCTGGTGCAGTCCGAGATTCACCCGTGTGGACGAGATGTAATACACGTCGCCGAGTTCACCGGAACGGATCACCTCGCCGATCTTCCGAACCGCGGGCGAGTACTCGAAGGTGTGACCGACCATGATCACCTTCCCCGAGGCCTTGGCCAGGTCGATCAGCGCCTGGGCCTGGACCGAGGTGTGGGCGAAGGGCTTCTCCACGAAGACGTGTTTCCCCGCGCCGAGGGCGCGGCGGGCCAGGTCGAAGTGGGTGGAGAGCGGGGTGGCGATCACCACCGCCGGGATCGCGGGATCGTCCAGGATCTCCTGGATGTCGAGGGTGGTGCCGGCCACCGGGAACCTCTGGCGGACGTAGTCCAGCCGGGATTGCTCCAGGTCGCAGACCACCACGCCCTCGCACCGGCGGTTCTCCACCAGATTCCGGATCAGGTTCGGGCCCCAATATCCGCATCCGACCACGCCGACCTTCACCATGCGCACACTCCTGATTGCCGCGCCCCCCCCACCATCTCTCAATGCCCCCCGCTTCCGTGGATCACGACGGGTATGGTGCGGGTCAACAGGGCCAGATCCAGGCCCAGGGACCAATTCGTGATGTAGTGCAGGTCGAGAAGGACCATCTCCTCGAAGGAGACCTGGCTCCGGCCGGTGACCTGCCACAGGCCGGTGATGCCGGGAACCACGTCGAGGCGATGACGCTGCCATTCCTCGTACAGGTCCCACTCGTAGGGAAGGCAGGGCCGGGGCCCCACCAGGCTCATGTCCCCCCGGAAGACGTTCCAGAGCTGCGGCAGCTCGTCCAGGCTGGCCCGCCTGAGGAAGCGTCCGATCGGGGTCACCCGGGGATCGTCCATCATCTTGTAGACCTTGCGCCCGCGCTCATCGACCCCCGCCGCATTCCCCCGCATGAGCGACTTCACGTAGTTCCGGTGGGCCTCGTCATCGTTGTTCACCACCATGCTCCGGAACTTGTACAGGACGAAGCGCCTGCCCTGTCGCCCCACCCGCTCCTGCTTGTAGAGTACCGGGCCGGGCGAGGTAAGCTTGATGGCCGCGGCGATGAGAGCCAGAAGGGGAAGGAGCACGATCCCCCCGGCGGTCACCGAGGTAACGTCGAGGACGCGCTTGGCGGTGAGACCCCAGCCCCGTTGCGGCGATCGGCGGAGCTCCACCAGGGGAACGCCGCCCAGGAGTCCCGCCGAGGCGCGCGCCACCATGACCTCGAACGCGCTCGAGACCAGGATCACCCGAAGCCCCTCGTCGAGCCAGTCGTGGGCCAGCTCCACCAGCCGGCCCCTCGAGAGGTCCTCCCGGGCCACCATCACCTGGGTGATGCGATGCTCCCGGGCGAGATGACGCACCTCGTTGAGGCCTCCCAGGAAGGGTTCGGAGAGCCCCCGGGGCGCGGGATTGCGGAATCCGGTTCCGGGATCGGTCAGGTCGTCCACGAATCCCACGAGATAGGGTTCGGCCTCCCCCTGCTCGGCGGCGAGGGAGGCGGCTCGCCGCGCCAGCTTGCCGGTGCCCACGATCACCCGGGCTCCCCGGAGCCGCCGTCCATAGCGGGCGGTGAGCCAGGGCCGCCATCCACCCGCGCGGACCGCCGAGGTGAGGGCGGATCCCAAGAGGAAGAAGAGGAAGAGAGCCAGGCGCGAACGGAGCGGGGAATCGGCCTTGGCCAGGAAGATGCCGAGGATGGCCAGGCCCATCAGCATCATCCAGGATCCGAAGAGCGGCGCGCTTTGCCGTCCACCGCGGGCGACGACCCTCGGGTCGTAGAGGCCGTTCACCCCGAACACGCCCACTCCCAGCGTCGCCAGGGCCAGCGAGGCGACGGCCACGCGCGCGGCGTGCCCCAGGGCCTGGGAGGAATCGCGCAGAAGGTGCGCTCCCCAGAACGCGGCGGCTACGGCCACGAAATCGACCAGGGCCAAGGCCACGATGACCCGGGTACGGGGAAGGGGCTCCATCACCGGGGGGGTCGGGAAGGAAGAGGGGCTGATCGAATCCGTGCTGGCGACCTGTCGCGCGGAGAGGTCTCGGATCCAGGCGGTCATGGTCTGTGATTTCGTCCTTGGGGGGGTCTCCCGGTTGGGCGGAAGAGCGGGGTGTACAGCCCCCCTGAAACCCCATTTTGCACCGGTTGGCGTGGCTTATTCGCCATAGAGCGTACCATGCCGCAACCTTATCCAACAACAGCCGTAACGCGACTCGAGCGCCCGGCAAGGACGGCGAAATCAGGGGTGGATCGGCTTCATCTCCGTGCGGGGCAGGTTGGCGCGGGCCGGGGGGATCGGGGGGGTGGGAAGCCGCGGAGGGTTGGGCCGGGCGGGGTGCATTGAGGGGGATTCGACCCGGAGGCGCTCCTGGTGGCGGGCCACCCGGGCCTCGGCCACCTGACGATGCGCCTTGAGCGCCCGGGCCAGGTCTTCCATGGTGTCGACCCGGGCCCAGGGATGCCCGTTGACCGCAACGGGCTCGTGTCCGTGCCGCTCCAGGACGTCCCGAAGCGCGTCGTAGAGCCCTTCCACCGAGTCGAGCTGGGCTCCCTCGTCCCCGGCGGCGGCGAACAGAGCCGCGGCGGTGCGGGCGGTCAGCCACCAGATTCCGGCCGGATCACCCGCCGCGTCCACCACCACCCGATTCCCATCGCCTCCCCGCACGAGCTGCTCGATCATGACTCCGTCGAATACCATCTCGCCCCTCACCAGGAGCAGGGAGCGCGGCGGCATGGCCCCCGCCGCCCGGAGCGTGCTCAGGCGGGGCTCCGCCCGCGAATAGCGGGTGTTCATGCAGAATCGCACGTCGCCGTACGCCCGGCAGGCCTGCTCCACCTGGGCCGATCGGTATCCTCCGATGACCGTGATGTGGTCCACCCCGGCGCTGTGGAGCGCCTGGATCACGTGATCGAGGATGGGGGTCCCCCCCACCGGCACCAGACAGGTGGGAAGATGCTCCGTCAGTGGACGGAGTCGAAGGCTGCCGGTCTCGGCGAGGATGAGGGCTTCGATATTCACGCCAGTCAAGATCCCATTGTCGGAGGTGGGCGGGGGCCCAGGGCCACGATCCCCTGTCCCTTCAACTATCGTCCTGGTTCGCTCCGAACTTGATCCCGGAGTGGCGGCGATGGCAAATTGCGCCATTTGGCGCAGCCGGGAGGGGCCGGGAATCTCGGGCTCCTCCGACCGGTCCGAGGCCCTGTCGCGGAAACGCTGACGGCAGGTCGGTGGCGAGGGAGGAAGGTCGGCGAAGGGAAGGCGGGACCGAGGAGCCGTGGTGGGGGGTCAGCGGATGATGGAACGACCCAGATGGGCCTTGACCTTGTTCCCGGCCACCCAGGAGAGCACCTGGGTCTTGTCGCGGCGCATGCTGGCCCGGGCGGTGCAGACCATCCAGCAGGGCTGGTTGCACCCCCGTACCACGTCCCGGACCTCTTCCATCCTCCGGGAGCGCCAGATCTCCATGAAAGGGGTCTTTCGGACGTTACCCACCGGCAGGTTCAGGATGTTGCAGGGATAGACGTCCCCCACCGGATCGATCATGAGGCTGGTATGGGCCGCCTCGCACGGGGTGGGCCGGACGTTGGCCTTGACGTGCTCCACCAGGCCCTTGTGGAAGTAGGCGCGGAGCCAGCTCTTTAGCTTCCCGCTTCGGAGCTCGTTCCCGGCCACGTAGTCCAGCTGCCGGGTCAGCTCGTCGACGTTCACCCCCTTGTTGGAGCTCGTCTTGAAGTAGTGGTCGGAGTTGTGAGCCACCGCGCAGGTGAACTCCACCCCGGTGCGGCGGGCGAGGTCGTAGATCTTCCCCAGGTGCGAAGTGTTGTCGGCGACCTGGTTCACGGTGGCGGTGAAGGCGATGCGGAGGTTGGTGACTCCCTCCTCCTGGAGGACCTGCACGGTCTCGTAGGCCTTCTTCCATCCCCCCCGGATGCCGCGTACCCGGTCGTGAACATCCTCTTCGCCGTCGATCGAGACCGCGAAGCCGATCCCGGGATCCGCCCGCAGGATCTCCGGAATCATCTTACGGGTCCGGCGCGGTTGAAGGCCGTTGGTGGAGATCACGATCTTGGCCCGGGGAGCGGCGGAGCGCACCGCGGCCACCACCGCGGGAAGGTCGTTCCGGAGGAACACCTCGCCTCCGGTGAGGTTCACGTTGAGGAGGGTATCGGGGATGACCCGGGCATAGTCCTCTGGGGTGAGTTCCCCCTTGCCCGATTGGTCCGCCTCCCAGATCCCGCACATCACGCACCGGGAATTGCACCGGTAGGTGAGGACCAGGAGCAGGTCCTCGGGCACGATGCGCCGATGGGCGGCGGCGTGGCGGAAGAGGGAGGGGGAATCCGGAACCGGGGCCGGTGGCGCATCCGGACGGGGTCCCGGTCCCTTGGGAGCGGATCCCGGTGCCGCGGCGTGGAAGGGTTCCCGAGGCGCCCCGGGCGCCGGAGTGTCCGTGGCGTGGTCTGGAATGGTTCGCGTCATGTTGCCCTGGTGAAGAGGTGATCGACCGGAACGAGGATGGATTTTATCACAAATCCATTGGCGGGCGGAGAATTCGGCCCGGATCCGTCACGAACCGGCCGGAGCGGTGGACATTCGAGCGGACGGGAATGCCCCGGAAGACCGGACGGCCATCGAGAGCGGTCGGGGCGCCGTGCGCTCCGGGCGCCGGCACAGAAAAACCGTGGCGCACGGCGTAGGGCCCGCGTGCCACGGTCACAAATGCTTTCAGCAGAGGGGGAACGGAACCGGAGCTACTGCCCGCCGTGCCCGCCTCCCTGATTGTGGCAAAGGGCCTTGCAGTCACGCTGGTCCATGGCGATCTGCTGCATGACCGTATTGTGACGGACTTCCTCTTCCTGAATAGCCTGCCAGTCGCCCCCAGAGCTCGCGAGGTTGGCTTGGTAAAGGTCCAGCTCGTCGGCACGACGCTGCTGGGCTTCGTCGACGCAGGCGCGTACGCACTGCGAAACCCCACCTTTGTTGCTATTGAGGGACGCGCCGTCCGGAGACACGACCTGATCCCCCACCCGCGCGCACTGGGGTTCCGAGGCGGCCAGGGCGAAGAAGGCCAGACCGGCGATGGCGAAGAAAGAGATACGGCGATAGGGCTGGTTGGAGCGCATGAGCCTGATCCCCCTTGGCTGTGACTCGCTAACGAGAGAATGGATCGAACCGAAGCGTCACGGTGTACTTGGACCACCCTCATCCACGGGCGGGCATCCTGGATGTCGACCCGGTCCCGACGTTCCGAAGAACCGTCAGAACGACTGGGTCCAAGCCGCACCCCCGGACAGGGTGTCGAGATGAAGCAAGGCTGCGTGGATGCTCAGGCGTCCAAGGAACACCAGACCTACACCAGTATTCCATTTCTCGGTGTCGTATTCAAGCATTCCCGTCGCCCGGCCGGCGATTCCCAGCTCGACCCCGCCGAAGCCTCCGTCGAGGACCCGCCGCGCCGCGGAAAGCGCGGAAAACCCGTATCCGCCCGAAGCCCGGAGGGTGATTTGCCCCATCGGAATTGGAAATGTCTTGGTTCCAACCACATAGAGGCTGTGAAATCGCCGGGTGCCGCGCGGATCGTCCAGACCCACCGCCACCGCCGGCGCCCTCCCTTCGGGTAGAAGGAGGATCCGCGCCGATCCCATCCGGTCCACCTGCGGAAAGTCCGTGTCCGGGAGAAGGGTGACGTCCTTGAACACCGTGGCCCGGACCGTGAGTTCCACCCGGGGCAGGAACCCGAAGCTCACGAAGTAGACGTCGTTGTCGGAGACCCCCCGGAGTTGGTAGGCCCACTTTCTGTCGATCCGGAAGTACCCGAAACGGAAGGTGGCGTCGGGAAGGACGTCCGCGGTGGGGGTGTTGATGAGGCCCGTGGTTCCTCCCAGGGACGCGTGGCCGGGGAGGGGTTCGGCGCCCCGGGCGGCCGGTGCGGCGGCCAGGACCAGGAAGAGGGCGAGAAGGCTCTGAAACCGTTTCATTCCCCACCCTCCCCCCGCGGAAGTCCGGATCGCAGGTCATCGAGGTTGTTGAGAATGAAGGTGGGATAGAGCCCCATCCGCAGGCGCTCGATGTCGTCGAACATCGAGACCTGGCGGCCGACGTCCTGCACGGATTCCCGGTAGACGAGCGGGAAATCGGGCACGGTGGCGAGCCGCACCGTTCGGGGCCGGGACCACCGGCGGACCGGGAGCGGGATCTCGAATTCCATCCCCACCACCGAATCGTCCCGGGTCTTGATGCCGAAGAAATCCACCCGCGTCTCCCCGAACCGCCGGGCCACGTCGAGCCGTCCTCCCAGCCGTTTCTCCATGAACCGCGCTCCGGTCACCGTGGTCTCCAGATCGATGCCGCGGGTCCGGTAGGTTCCGGCCACGAACGCGGACCAGGTTTCGAGGCGGGAATAGAGAACCACGTGCCGCGAGAACTTCAGGAACCCGGAGAGGTCCCCCCCCACCTGCATCTCGAGCGCCCCCCCGCGAAAGAGCCGTCCCGTCCGGGCGGCCACGCCGTAGCGGTTGGATGGAAAGAGGCCGGCGCTGGCCGCGCCGAGCCATCCCGCCGGGAGCCGTCCTCCCCAGCTCACCGTGTTCCGGCCGGGAACCACGTCGCGGCCGAACTCGTCGAAGTCCTCGTGCAGCCGGACCTGGGCCTGCCCGGTGACCAGCACGCCGGTGACGGGGCTCACGACCGCCTCGGGAGCGAGCCAGAGCGAGTACTGAAAGGGGTCGTCCGCGATCCCCAGCTCGAAGGAAAGAAGCGGGCGGAGCCTCAGGTCCGTCCGCCACCAACGCGGGTTGGAGCGGACGGCTCCGGCGGGGGGGCGGGGAACCCTTCCGTCGGCGAGCACTTCGATGCGGCCTCGAAACCACGAGGCGTCGGCGTCGCCGGCCAGGAAACGCCGCCAGTCCCCCGCGGCCGCCGCCACCGCAACCATGGGTACCCCCCGGTTCTCGGGGACCATGATCAGGGTGCGCTCCGAATCGAGATCCGCCGAGGCCAGGGCCGCCGCCTCACCCAGTCCGGCCATCTCGTAGCGATAGATCCGGTTCTCGTACCAGACGGTGACCGCCTGGGGGGTCGCATCCATCACGACGTTCTCGAACCCGTGGGCGACGAGGGCGCGGGCGGCGGGAGGCTCGGACCCGGCGGACGATGGGCTCGCCTCGCCCCGGAAGGGGAGAAGGACGGCGAGGATGACCAGACCGGCCCAGCCGGCCCGGAGGCGTCCGGAGAACATCCAGGGCCCTCGATGAACGTAAGCGGTAAAGTCTGAACATAACTGCACTTACACAGCCAGTCAACCGGAAAGGCCGCCGGCTCGGCCGGCGGCCCTATCCTGTTCTCGGCGCCCGTGCGGGGGGCTGAAGCGAATTCGGCGGCGGGGGTCCGGCGGGCTCAGTATCCCCCGGCCTTGAGGGCGCCCCAGCTCAGACGGCGCACGCTTCCGGCGTCCGCGTCCCCGGTGAGACCCCAACCCTGCACCGCAGCCCGGGCGGAGGCAATCCCTTCACCGGTCCAGCGGAACCGTCCCCGGGCCTCCTTCACCCCGTGCTTCTCGATCACGACCACCTGGTAGGGACGGCAGACGCTCCGGCCCCAGCCGCGGAGTGAGGATCCGCTGCATTCGAGGTCCACCACGCACTCCGGACCCGAGCGGATGATGTCGCGGACCTGAACGGAGTAGTCGCCTCCGGAAAGCTCTCCCATGGTGACGAGGATCACCGCCTGCCGGCTCCAATCGACGTCCCGGGGCGCGGAGACCGGGGCCATGACCAGGAGCGCCCGGGAGGCGAGATCGGACATGGCTGCGTCCCACTCCGCCTCGCAGGAGAAGAGCCGCACCATGGAGCTCATCCACGGGCCGTCCCGCCCCTGCTCCAGAACGCAGTAGGACACCTCATGGCCGAGCCCACGGCCCAGACCCGTGTCCGAGACCGCCTCGGCCCGCTGCCCACCGAGGAGAACGGCCCCCGAGAAAAGGACCGCTCCGATCAAGACCGGCAATTGTTTGCGAGACATGGCCTCCACCTCCGTTTTCCGAGACCCCGAAACGACCTGTATGCCCCCCTGCATTGCAACCCGGATGCCATCGGATGGGATTCGTTCAATGTCTCTCAAGTCATTTCTTAACAATAAATTACGGGTTAATCCCGGAACCGGGACCTGGAGGGAAATCGAGAAGAACACAGTCTCTGCGGAAGGAATCGAGTACGGCTTCCACATTTGGGGCCGACCACCGGTCTGGACGGCTCGACGGTTGGGGGGCAGAACGCGCCGGGACAACATGAAGCGGCGGCCCGGAGAGAGCCGGGCCGCCGCCGACGATCGGAATGGCGGTGGGGCGGGTGCCGCGACCCGCCCGCAGGATCAGATCATCGCAGGATCAGAACCGCGCGACTCTCGCGAGCCGTCCGATTCACCGCGACCACGTAGTAGCTCCCCGAAGGAACGGCCTGGGACATCTGATTCGTGCCGTCCCAGCTCAGGAGATGCGGGCCCGCGTCCATGGAGCCGGAATAGAGGACCCTCACCGTGCGGCCGGTCACGTCGTACACCGAGACCGTCACGTCCCCCGCGACGTCGAGGTTCACCGGCACCCGGGTCATGGCCCCGGTCGGGTTCGGATAGGGCGCGCCCAGCATGCGGGTCAGAAGCCCGGTCCCCGGTCCGGTGTCCCCCACCGCGGTGGTGGCGGCGGTCAAGCAGAGCTTCCCGTATCCCCAGGTCGGGTTGGGGACCGCGCCGGTGTACTGGTCCACGTTGGCCCGCCCCTGGAGGAGGGTCTTCAGCGAGGACGGATCGAGTCCCGGGAACTCCTCGAGCAGGAGTGCGGCCGCCCCCGCGACCGAGGCCGCGGCGATGCTGGTGCCGTACATCATGCAGTGCACCTTGTCCAACACGATGTAACCCGAGTAGATCGTGGCGGCGGTGGAGCGGGCGGAGGCCACGCCGTAGCCCGACGCGGTGATCTCCGGCTTCAGGACGCCGTCCCGCCGGGGGCCCCGGCTCGAGAAGTCGGCGATCTGGTCCATGACCGCGCTCAGATAGAACTTCGTCCCGCCGTACTGGTCGGTCCAGTACTTCTTGGTGGTGTAGGCCCCCACCGCCACGACATTGGTCGCGGTGGCCGGCGACGCGACGCACTTGGCGAAGGTCTGCCCCTGGACCATCTCGGGCTTGGAGCCGGCCAGGTCGTAATCCGAGATCCAGAAGTCCATGGTGCCGGAGCTGGAATTTCCCGCGTTGACCCTTACCGTCCAGGTCCCCGCCCCCGGATTGCTGACCGACAGGTGCAACTGGGTGGGGCTCCCCGCAGGAACCTCGAGTCGGACCGAACCGTCGGCGTTGCTCCAGACGTTGACCTGCCCGACGGCGATGGGACCGAGGTTGTATCCCGACGGCGTGGTAAGGGTCACCGACATGGTCGGGCCCTGAGTCAGCCATCCGTCCACCGCGATGAACGGGTTGCTGGCGTAGCCGTAGCTCGGGACGTTGAAGGTCGTGCTCGTGGTCTGGTGGGGAGTGATCGCGATCTCGGAGTGGATCTTGTTCATGCCCTCGTTGCCGGCGGCGGCCACCACTAGGTGGCCCGGACCGGTCATGGCGTCGATGGCCAGATCCAGGGGATCGGTGCCGTCGTGGGGCCCCGACTGCTTGCCCACCGCCAGCAGCACCACCGCGTCCTCGCCGAGCTGGTCGGCCTTCTGGAAGATGTAGGAGACCCCGTCGATGACCTCCACATCCGAAGGGAAGTCCAGCTTGACCGCGATGATGTCCGCCTCGGGGGCCATGCCCACGTAGGTGAACTGCGGGACCCCGTTCCCGGTGGCCCGGCCGTTCCCGGTCGCCACCCCGGCGATGTGGGTCCCATGACCGACGGCATCCTGTTCGATGCACTGGCCGGCGTTGATCTCCGAGGCCGTCCACTCCTGGCCGTAGGTGTAGCCGGCGGGCGGAGGCTCCGGGCCCCCGGTGTGGTCCCACATGTAGCGGATGCGGGTGGTGCCGTCGGCGTTCTTGAAGTCGAGGTGATTGCGGTCGATCCCGGTGTCCACGATGCCGATGACCACGCCCTGGCCGGTGTAGCCGCCGGTGGGGTACTGGGGCGGTGCTCCTCCCCACATCGATTCGACGTCGGTCTCGACCTGGTTCTTGTCGAGGAGATACTCCATTCCGGACCCGGCCTGGATGCGGGAAACCCGCCTCGAGGCGACGAGGGCCGGAAGGGCGGCCACCGGGACCCGGGCGGTTACGAGACCGGAGAGGACGGTCTGAGGCTCGGCGCCCAGCCCCTTCAGGAACTCGCGGTCGAGGTCGCCGCGGACGATCACCTCCACGGTCCCGTCCTGGTCCACCATGCCGGGAGCGGCCGGGACGCCGGCGTGATCCAGCAGAGCCTGAAGTCGGGAATCGAGTTTACCGTCGGCGGGGGCGGGGGCGGGGGCGCCGAGCGCGACGGCCGCCCCGATCAGGCCGGCAAGAGCCGCCAAACCGACGGATACACGGATCCGTCCCAACAGAGCGTTTCTCACTTGGATCTCCTCGCAGGGACTTGATCGATTACTTGGGACGGAACCCACGCAACCAGGTTTTCGGTCCGCGAGGCTGGACCTGGAGTCAAGGGCGTGCGATACGCTCGCCCTTTGGGAAATAGCACGCAGCCCCCGTCGCGCCCACGAAGAGACCGCGTCACCTTCAAGTTGTTATGATGCAGCAAGTTGCCGAAAGCGTTCGGCTCTTTGCCGCTGTAGATCTGGCCCCCTGGCACCGGCCCTCCTTGGGTGCTTCGGGCTCAAATCCGGACCGAAGCCGCTTGCGCCGTTGGTGATCCTTGTACGGAAAGACGCAAGGGACCGTATTTGGATACCCGCTGAACGCGGGTAAAGTTCAGGGTTGGCGGGAAAGTTTGCAAGAAGAAACAGGGGGTCGGCACGGTGCCGACCCCCCATTCCGGGTTGCGCATGATTTCAATCCATACGGATCGAAACTCGGCCTAGTGGCGAACCACCAGCATCTTCTGGGTGAAGACCTCGGACCCGGCCCGAAGGCGGTAGAAATACACCCCCGACGGCACCTGGCTCCCCGTCTGATCGGTGAGGTTCCAGTTGACCGTGTAGGAGCCGGGATCCCTGCCTTCGGAGACCAGCCGCTTCACCAGCCGTCCGGCGATGTCGTAGAGGCTGAGTTCCACCGTCGTCCGGCCCATGTCCGGCGGGATCTGGTAGTAGATCACGGTTCCGCTCCCCGGCAGGACCGGGTTGGGATAGGACCGCGCCACCAGGGCATTCGGATCGAACCCTTCCTTCAGGATGTCGGTCTGTCCGGACCCAGGAGCGTCCAGCGCACAGCCCGGCAGGTTCCGGAAGAAGGTGCTCTCGTTGTCGCAGGCAGGGGCGAGAACGCCGATCCCGTTGTTGATCTCGTCGGCGACCGTCTTCCAGTAGCCGATGTTCACGCCGCTGTTGATCGCGGCCTCGATCGAGTCGATCGCCGCGCCCACCGTGCCGGTGAACGAGTTCTGGACCGGAATGCCGCCCGAGACCGCCTCGGAGCAGTAGTTCAGCATGAGCCCCAGGTACTGGATCTCGGCCATGTTCTGAAGCGTCATGGGCCGCGGTCCCTGGAGCTGGCTGCAGAGATGCGCGAAGAGATCCGACGGGCTCAGGGTCCGGAGGTACGCGGTGGTCTCGTAACCGCCGTCGTTGAGCCTCCACTGCACCACGTCGGTTGCGTTGATCACGCACACCCACAGGGACTCCATCCCGGCCTCGCAGACCTTGGTGGAGCCGTTCCCCTTCTGGGCGCACTGCTGGCGCCAGAAGCCGATGGTCCGCGGGCAAGCCTGGCCACCCTCGCAGACCACCACCGCGGTGTCGGAATCGGACACCGGGTTGGCGATTCCGAAGGTGCCGTCGCACCAGGCGTCGACATAGGCGGTGTCGATCCTGGCCTGGCCGTCGAACTCACCGCAGTCCACGTCGTAGGTGATGGTGCAGCTCTGGCCGGGGCCCAGGGTGAAATCGGTGAAGTAGACCCACACGATCCCGCCCAGGTCCGTCACGTGATCCACCGAGGCGAGGCAGGTGCCGCCGATGGTCTGGGTGTCATCGAACAGCATCCCCGGGGGCAGGTGGTCGCTGACCTGGACCGGATCGAGGGTGACACCGCTCGGGTTCGTGACCACCAGCGTGACCGTGGACCCGGAACTGGTGGTGGTGGGGCTCGTGCTCTTCACGATGTCCACGTTCGGATTCGTACAGAACGCGCGGCCGTCACCGGAATCCGTGTCCGTGCACCCGGCGTCGGTGGCCAAGGCCGCGTTTGCGGTCAGGGTTCCCAGGTAGCCGTTGGGACTGCAGTCCACCGGCAGGGACGCCAGGAGCTTCACGTGCACGGTATCCCCGTCGGCCACGTTCGAGGCCGAGGTGGGGCTCACCGTGGCCGGAGAGCCGTTGTACACGCCGGTGAAGGTCATGTTCTCGGCGCCGCCCTGGCCGTTGCAGTTGGTCACCACGTACTCCAGCCAGAGGTCGGTTCCCGGGCAGGAGGAGTCGGCCGGCGCGTCGGCCACGGTGACGCAGGCCGCGGTGCAGCTCACCGTGGCCTGGTCGCTGTCCACGTCCGAGCAGCCCTGCGGCGCCACGCCGGGCAGGGTCGCGGTGGCCTCACAGCTCACCGCGATCGGCGGGCCGCAGGTTCCGGGCAGGATCCCGGAGACGTCCACGTGGACGGTGTCCCCCGCGGCGATGCCGTTCCGGACCACCAGGAGCGTCTTGAGCGCGCCGCCGATCGTACAGGCGATGGAGAGGTTCTCGGTCACCGTTCCGCAGTTGGTCACCACGAAGGTCGCGCTCCACGGGGACCCGGCGCAGAGGCTCTGCGGCGTCCGGCGCGGATACCGTCACGCACGGCTCCACGCAGGTCACGTCGGCCGAATCGAAGTCCGCAACCGCCACCGGGCCGCCCAGACAGTCGATGTCGAACTGGGCCTGCACCGCGGCGTTGTTCGCCACCTGCCCCTGGCACCCGTCGCTCACCGCGCGGTAGGAGACGGTGCGGGAATCCCCGGGGGCGAAGGTGAAGCCCGTCCAGGTCAGGTTGTTGGAAACCACGTTCGGCGCGCCGATCGGGTTCGACGGGTCGTCGATGTAGGAGTCGTCGTAGACCAAGCCGGCCGGGAGCTGGTCGGTCAGGATCACGTCGGTGAGCGGCGTATTCCCGATGTTGGTCACGGTGAGGGTGAACCGGGTGGTGTCCCCCGAGGCGCAGATCTGGGACCGGGACACCGACTTCACCAGGTCGACCTGCGGGTTCGAGATGTCGAACCGGCCGGTCACGAGGTCCTCGGTGTAGAAGTCCGAGTTGTTTCCGGAGTCCACGATCCAGTCGAAGGTGGTCGGGGAGATACCGGGAAGGAAGTTGTGGGCCGGGGTGTTGTCCTGGAAGTACTGATTCCAGTTGGCGAGCCGGATCACCACCACGCCCGCGCGCTGGACCACACAGACCGCGTCGGGGCCGACCTGAAGGGGCGCCCCCGCCCAGCCGGTCCCCTGGCCGCCCAGGATGGAGCCGAAGAACCCGGTTAGGGCGTCCAGGGTCACGCTGACCGAGTCCGCGCGCATGTTGCCGGCGCCGGTCAGGGTGAAGCGCAGGTCCGAGGTCCCGCTGCAGTCACGATCGACGGAGATGGTGACGGACTCCACCCCCGAGGCGAAGACGTTGTTGAAGGCGTCGGCCTCGGCGCTCACGCAGGTCGGGTGGCCGCCGCAGGTCGCGGTCTCGGTATCGTAGCCGCCGTCCTGATCGGAATCCCCGATGTTGCCATGGGTCTCGATCGCGAAGTACATGTCCCCGCCCGGGCTCAACCAGACGTAGACGCTGTCCCCGTAGTCGAACCCGTAGTTCACGGGGTCCGGACAGCTTCCACCGTTGCCGAAGACGTCCATCGGCGGGTCGTAGACCTGCTGCTGGGCGGCGGCACGGACCATGTCGGCGGTAACGCCGCCCACGGCCGGTGAATTCACCCCGTTGTTGGCGAGGGCCATGCCGGCGGTGGCCAGACAGCCCAGAGCCAGAATAGTGAGCCCGACGAGGAGCGGGAAAGCCCTACCCTCGCCGATTCGTTTGCTTGACATGTTCAATTCCTCCATCCGCATGGTCGAACCACTTTGAAGCGATTCCCGAGGCGGAATGAGCGCCGCTCGCCCTGTTGAAAACAACCCTCCGGAACCCAAGGCGTTTCCGCCGTGCGGGCCGGAGGCGAGCCGGGAGGGAGGATCCGTGGAGAACCCATAGAACGGTGATGAGCGCGGTCCGCGCACGACTGCAGAGAATGAAGCGACCCCGTCCGTGGACTCAGGTGACCCCCCCCTCGAGGTGAGATGAGTCGATGTGATCCACAAAAATTATCAGATCAAATCCACGAAGTCAATCTTTCTTACGATTTACTTTGTAGACTGGGCGTTATAACGGCCATTGAAATCAACTTATTACAGACTTGCACGCAGAACATGTAGTCATTCGTTGACATAGACTCTCCAGAACGTCAGAGTATTTTCCACTGTCTCCAGCCAGCGTCGGAAACTCCGCGCGTCAGACCGCGGCGACGTCGGAGAACCGTCGATTCGGCCCCCTTCAGATCCCATGCGTTCGAATGGGCACGGACCGACTTCGGGGACGTTGCGATGGGGGAAGGAAAACTCGGGGCGCCCCCGGTGAGGGAGCGCCCCGATTCGGTCGAGACGGCGCCGGTCCGGGCGCTGGACCCGGGCCGGCATCGCCCGCCGATCGCCGACGGGCCCAAGGGCCCCGTCGCTTACCGCATGACCAGGATCCGCTGGGTCAGGGACTCACTCCCGACCCGCAGTCGATAGAAGTAGATCCCGGTCGCCACCGCGTTTCCTGACTCGTCACGCAGGTCCCAGCTCGCGGTCCGCTGACCGGCGTTCATCGTCTCGGAAACCAGGGCCCGGACCTTGCGGCCGGTGATGTCGTAGACCGAGATGTCCACCTGGCTCCCACTCAAGTGGGACGGAACGTTGAACTGGATCAGGGTCGGAGCCTGGGAAACCGGGTTCGGATAGGCCCGAAGCCTCAGGGTCGCGAGCCCCAGATCCTGTCCGGTCTCCAGGCTGCCCAGGTTGCCGGAGCCGTCCAGGGCGGAACCGTCGGTGACCGGCGGTGGTTCGTCCTCCTGCTTCTTGGCCTTGCAGTCGCGGATCTGGATGTTCCCGCCGTCCAGGAGACCGGAGGCGGTGAACACGACCTCGTTGGTGGCGCCGTCCCAGACCGTGATCTCGTAGTAGTCCGGAGTGCCGCAGCCGCCGTTCTGGTTCCCGCGACGACCCGGCTCCCCGTGATCCTCGGCCCGGGCGGTGAAGTACGCAGCGTACTTCCGGGGGCCGTTCCCCAGGTTGTAGGCCCCGGGCCCGCCGAACTCGATCCAGTTGGAGTGGCCGCGAGGCACGCAGGGACCGGCGGTCCCGTCGTTCCCGCATGCGCGTACGCGGGCGTCGTGGCTGTGGAAGTTGAAGACGACCTTCTTCCCGGACCGCTGGACGTGCTGCCACTGCCCGCTGGGGGGCGGACCCACGTTCCCGCCGAAGTTGTCGTCCTTGTTGCCGGACCTGAAGCCGCCGTTCTCGAATCCGCCGGTGGTCATCCAGCAGCAGATCTCCTCCCGCTCGCAGACCACGGCCGAGGTGTCCGACGCGGTCACCGGATCGGTGGTCTGGGAGGTTCCGGCGCACCAGGCGCTCACGTAGGCGGTGTCCACGCGGGCCGCGTTGTCGAACTGACCGCAGCCCACCTCATAGGAGATGGTGCAGCTCGCGCCCGGGTCCAGGGAGAACCCGGTGAAGAAGACCCAGGTCAGATCCCCTACGGTCTGCACGTGATCCACCGTCGCGCCGCAGGTTCCACCGAGGGTCTGGCCCGCGTCGAAGGTCAGGCCGGCGGGCAGGTGGTCGCTGACCAGGACCGGGTCGAGGGCCGCGCCGCCCGGGTTGGTGACGGTGATGGTCACCGTGGAGCCGGAGTCGGTGGTGGTCGGGCTGGTGGTCTTCACGATGTCCACGTCGGGGACGTCGCAGAAGGCCCGTCCGTCGCCGCTGTCCGAGTCCGTGCACCCGGCGTCGTTGGCCAGGGCCGCGTTCGCGGTCAGGGTGCCGAGGTGTCCGGCCGGGTTGCAGTCCGTCGCGGGCAGCACCGCCAGCAGCTTCACGTGCACGGTGTCCCCGTCGGCCACGTTCGAGGCAGAGGTCGGGCTCACCGTGGTCGGGGATCCGTTGAACATGCCGGAGAAGGTCATGTTCTCGTCGCCGCCCTGGCCGTTGCAGTTGGTCACCACGTACTCGATCCAGAGGGTCGTCCCCGCGCAGGCGGTGTCGTTGGGGGCGTCGGCCACGGTCACGCACGCCGCGGTGCAGCTCACCGTGGTCTGATCGCTGTCGACGTCCGAACACGCCTGGGGATCCACCCCGGGCAGGGTTGCGGTAGCCTCACAGCTCACGGTGATCGGAGAGCCGCAGGTCGCGGGCAGGGTTCCGGCCACGTCCACGTGGACCGTGTCCCCCACCGCGATTCCGTTGCGGACTACCGGCGTCTGGAGCGCGCCGCCGATCGTACAGGCGATGGAGAGGTTCTCGGTCGCGTCGCCGGTGTTCGTGACCACGAAGGTAGCCGTCCACGGCGACCCCGCGCAGAGGCTCTGAGCCTGCGGAGCGGTCACCGACACCCCGGGGTCGACGCAGGTCACGGTGGCCGCGTCCTGGTCACCCACGTTCACCGGCACGTCCAGGCAGTCCACGTCGAACGTCCCCTGGACCACGGCGGCGTTCGACACCTGGCCCTGGCACCCATTGCTCACGACCAGGTAGGAGACGACCCGGGACCCGCCGACCTCCAGGTCGAAGGGGGTCCAGGTCAGGAGGTCCGAAACCACGTTCGGGCTCCCGATCGCGTTGGTCGGATCGTCGATGTAGGAATCGTTGTAGCCCAGACCGGTCGGAAGCTGATCGCTCAGGGTGACGCCGGTCAGAGGCGTGTTCCCGGTGTTGGTCACGGTGAGGGTGAACCGGGCGGTGTCCCCGTTCCCGCAGAGCTGGTTCTTGGACGTGGTTTTCGACAGGTCGATCTGGGGGTTCGAGGTGTCGAACACCCCCAGAACCTCGTCCTCGGTGTAGCTGTCCGAGTTGTTTCCGGAGTTTACCCTCCAGGTGAACATGTTGGACACGATGCCGGGGATCGGATCGTGGGTGACCGGATCCTCGAAATAGCGGCCCCAGTCGGGGATCCTGACCACGACCGTGCTGTTCCGCGCCACGACGCAGACCCCGTCGGGACCGGCCTGCAGCGGCGCGCCGGCCCATGCGGTGCCCTGTCCGCCCAGGATGTCCCCGAAGGTGCCGGTCATCGAATCCAGGGTCACCGAAACGGAGTCCGCCTTCATGTTCCCGGCCCCGGTGAGGGTGAACCGGAGGTCGAAGACGTTGTTGCAGTCCCGGTCGATCGAATAGGTGATGGACTCGACCCCGGAGGCGAAGATGTTGTGGAAGGCGTCGGCCTCCGCGGCCACGCAATCCGGATGCCCACCGCAGGTCGATCCCTCGGTGTCATAGCCTCCGTCCTGGTCCGAGTCCCCCACGTTTCCATGGATCTCGACCGCGAAGTAAAGGTCCCCCGCCGGAGACAGCCAGACGTAGACGCTGTCGCCGTAGTCGAAGCCGTAGTTCACCGGGTTGGGACAGCTGCCGCCGCCGCCGAAGACGTCGCCCTCCGTATCGAACACGATGTTCTGGGCCGCCGCCCGAACCATGTCGGCGGTGACGCCGCCGACCGGCGGGGTATTGATCCCGTTGTTGGCGAAGACGGGACCCGCGCCGAGGAGCGCGATGGCCACCGCCAGAATGAGGCCGACGCCGAAGAGCGGTGCTCTCCGGAGGCCCATGAGTTTGCTCGACATTGTGATTTCCTCCATCCGCGAAGTCTGTGGTCCGCGAAGCGCTACTTACACCTGCAGGTGGCGTCGGAAGAGCGGAAGACGCGATCGGAGGGCTCGGTGAGTGGGGTTCCGGAGAGAGACACGGGCGGGATTGCAGGATGGATGCTGGGGGATCCCCCCCTCGGCGCCGCGCTCCCGGATCGCAGCGCCAACATGGCTATCCGCATCGCCCAACGACGAAACCCCGACCTTGCACCTCCCTGCAAGTGCGGCTTATCTGTCAACGAATTGAATTGATATCAAGAATGGGTGGGCAAAGTCAATATTCTTGACTAATTTATTTCGCAGAATTCGGGACCTAACGTCCGAAAACCAATCACTTATGACCTTTCTAGCCGTGATAGTAATCAAATGATTACATCCTGAAACGATCCGCAGACAAATGAGGCCGGACTGCCGGGTCCACGTCGGCTTTCCTGCGGCGGAAAGCCCGCAGGTGTTGGAGCGACCGGCGCCCGCGCATCCTGAGCGTCGAGGTTCCTTCAATACCGGCACACTCCTCATCGCCTCGGGACCCGGGATGGACCGGAGTCGGCTTCGCTCTTGGGTCCCCCGGTTCGAGCGGTCGACTCCCGGACCGGATTCCGCCGCGTCCCTGAAAGAACGAGGCCCCGCCCTGGGGCGGAGCCTCGTCCGGAGAGTTCGAAGGGCCCGGGAACGGGGGACCCTCAGGCCCTCCGTTCCCTCCCTCAATCGCGCCGTCCTAGCGGCGCATGACCAGCATCTTCTGGGTGATTGCGGTGTCCCCCGCCACCACCCGGTAGAAGTAGATCCCCGAAGCCACGTCGGAACCGCCGTCGTCGCGGAGGTCCCAGTTCACGGTGTGGCGACCGGGATTCATGGGTGCGCTGTAGAGCTGACGGACCTTGGCGCCCTTGAGATCGTAGACCTCGACCCGCACGTCGCGCACACCCATCGCCTCGGGGACTTCGACCAGGATGATGGTCTGGCCCGAGAAGACCGGGTTCGGGTACGGCCTCGAGTTGAAGATCGTGGGCATCTCGGTCATCCCGCTCAGGAACCCGAGCTCCCTGGTCTGCCCGACCGTGGCAGCGCTGCAGCCCGGGAGATTGCTGAAGATCCCGTTCTCGATCCGGGCAGTTCCGCGGCGAGAACGCCGATCCCGTTGTCGATCTGGTCCGCGATGCCCTCCCAGTAACCGAGGTTCTGGTCCGGTGTTCGAGGGCGTTCTCGATCCCGTCGATCGCCTCACCCACCGTGCCCACGAAAGAGTTGCTCACCGGAATGCCCCGGGCGATGGCCGAGGAACACACGTTGAGCATGAGTCCCAGGTACTGGAGTTCGGTCATGTCGCGGATGGTCATCGGACGAGGACCGTGGAGCTGGGAGCACAGTGCGTCGAACAGCCCGGTCGGGTTCGCTCCTCCCAAGGTCCGGAGGCTGGCCGTCGTCTCGTAGCTGCCGTCGTTCTTCTTCCACTGGACGACGTCGGTGGCATTGATCACGCACACCCACAGCGACTCCATGCCGGCCTCGCAGATCTTGGTGGATCCGTTCAACTTCTGCGCGCACTGCTGACGCCAGAACCCGATCGTGCGGGGACAGGCCTCGCCGGGGGTCCGGCACACCACGCTGGCGGTGTCGGAGTCGGTCACCGGCTCGACGATGCCGAAGGTGCCGTCGCACCAGGCCTCCACGTAGGCGGTGTCGATGCTGGCCTCCCCGGTCGTGGACCGGCAATTGACGTCGTAGATGATCGTGCAGGACTGTCCCGGATCGAGGGAGAACCCGCTGAAGAACACCCAGGAGACGTCACCCACGGTCTGGACGTGATCCAGGCTGGCCCCGCAGGTCCCGCCGATGATCTGGTTCGTGTCGAAGCCCAGCGCCGACGGCAGATGGTCGCTCACCAGGACCGGGTCGAGCACCGAGTTCCCCGTGTTCTCCACCACGATCGTGACCTTGGAAGTGGTCTCGGTCGTGTCGGGCGACGTGTCCTTCACCAGGGAGACGCTCGGGATCTTGCAGGGATGAAGGCGCTACGCGCTGTCCGAGGCCGCGCACTCGGTCGTCCCCGCGATCTCGGCCAGGGCCACCAGCTTGACCTGCGCTCCCGCGGCGGGCGGATTCGCCGGGCCGCCCGCGGCCGCGTTCACCACCCCCGGCGCTCCGGGATGGGTTGGCAGTCGGCGGGCATGGTGCCGTGAATCATCACGTGCACGGTGTCCCCGGGGGCCACGTCGTTCCGGGAGGCCGGAACCGGCGCGGCCGGGCTGCCGTTGAACGTAGAGGTGAAGCTCAGGTTCGAGGTCTCGTTGCCGCAGTTCTCCACCACGAAGGTGGTCCACACGTCGCTTCCCGGGCAGACCTCATCGGTCGGCGGTCCGGTGACGGTCACGCAGGGGCCGGCGCAGGAGACCTGGGTGGAGTCGATGTCCTCGGCGGCGCAGAGGTCCACGCCGACGATCTGGCCGGTCACCGCCAGGCGGGCCTGGAGGGGTCCGTTGCAGCTGCCCGGAAGCTCCCCGTGCACCATGACGTGCACGGTGTCCCCGGGGGCCACGCCGTTTCGCGCATCCGGGGTGACCGTGGCGGGATCCGTCCCGAAGGACCCGCCGAAGATCATGTTCTCGGCGAGGTTCCCGGTGTTGGTCACCACGAACTCGAGCCACACCATGGAGCTGGCGCATGCGGTGGAGGGATCCGGCGGCGCGACGTCCACTCCGGGCTCCGCGCAGTCCACCAGCACGTCCGCGGTATCCGCCGCGTCGCAGGCGACCAGACCGGTCGCCGCCGCGACGATGACCCGTCCGGTGTAGGGACCGTCGCAAACCGCCGGCATCGTGGCCGAGAGGACTACGTGTACGGTATCGCCCACGGCCACCCCGTTCCGGGAGGACGGCGTCACCGTCGCCGGAGAGCCGTTGAACATCCCGCCGAACGTCAGGTCTTCGGGGTCGCTGCCGGTGTTGGTCACCACGAAGGTGAGGCTCACCGGAGCGTCCGCGCAGAACGTCGTCCGCGGGGGCGCCTCGGCCAGGACGTCGGGGTTCACGCAATCCAGGTCGGCCGAGGCCGAGTCCCGGAACTCGCAACCCGCGAGACCCGACACCGTGGCCACCGCGGAGAGATCCACGGTGGGAATGGTGATGGCCTTGACGCCCACGTCCGCGCCCCCGCCCTGGATCGTGATGGGATCCACGCCGAAGTCGCAGTTCGCGGGCATCACCCCGTGGAGCACGACGTGAACCGTGTCCCCGGGGGCAACCCCGTTACGGGAGGCGGGGGTGACCGTGGCCGGAAGCCCCAGGAAGAGGCCGGTGAAGGTCATGTCCTCGGTGTCGTTCCCGCAATTCTGGACCACGAACTCCGCCGAGACCGCCGCGTCCGCGCAGGCGGTGATCGGGTTGGGCGGAATGACGTTCACGCACGCCTCCGCGCACTGCACGGTGGCGGTGGCGAAGTCGGCCGCGTCGCACGCTCCCACGCCAGGAACCGACGCGCTCACGTCCACCCGGGCGGTCACGTCCCCGCTGCACTGGGCCGGCATCAACCCGGTCAGCACCACGTGCACCGTGTCCCCCGACGCCACCCCGTTCCGCGACGCCGGGTTCACCGTGGCCGGCGACCCGTTGAACATCCCGGTGAACGTCAGGTCCTCCGTCACGTTCCCGGTGTTCGTCACCACGAACGTCATCAAGAGCGTCGAGTCCACGCACGCCTTCGTGTTCGGCGGCGGCGTCACGCTCGCCTCCGCGTCCACGCAGTGCACCGTCGTCGGCTGGGTGTCGCTGTCCGTGCACCCCTGGAGCGTCGCCACCGACGCGTTCGCCGTCACCGACACCGTGATGTCCCCGTTGCACGTCGACGGCATCGTCCCCGTCACCACCACGTGCACCGTGTCCCCGGCCGCCACGCCGTTCCGCGACGTCGGGTTCACCGTCGCCGGCGATCCCCCGAACATCCCGCTGAACGTCAGGTCCTCCGGATCGCTCCCGGTGTTCGTCACCACGAACTCACGCACCACCGGACTGTCCACGCACAGCGTGATGTCCGTCGGCGGCGTCACCCCCACCCCCGGGGTGGCGCAGGTCGCCGACCCCTCCGCCGAGTCCTGGGCCTCGCAGCCCGGCAACCCGTCCACCACCGCCGTCGCGGTCAAGGACGTCGCCACCGTCCGGTCGCTGCACGACCCGGACAGGATCACGTGCACCGTGTCCCCCGCCGCCACCCCGTTCCGGAACGCCGGGGTCGCCGTCACCGGGGATCCGTCGAACAGACCGGCGAAGGTCAGGTTCTCCGTCTCCGCGCTGGTGTTCGTCACCACGTACTCGAACGCGATGTCCGAGTCCAGACACGCGAAGATCTGGCCCGCCGGAGCCACGTCGACCGCCGCCTCCGCGCACTGCACGGTGGCGGTGGCGAAGTCGGCCGCGTCGCACGCTCCCACGCCAGGAACCGACGCGCTCACATCCACCCGGGCGGTCACGTCCCCGCTGCACTGGGCCGGCATCAACCCGGTCAGCACCACGTGCACCGTGTCCCCCGACGCCACCCCGTTCCGCGACGCCGGGTTCACCGTGGCCGGCGACCCGTTGAACATCCCGGTGAACGTCAGGTCCTCCGTCACGTTCCCGGTGTTCGTCACCACGAACGTCATCAGAAGCGTCGAGTCCACGCACGCCTTCGTGTTCGGCGGCGGCGTCACGCTCGCCTCCGCGTCCACGCAGTGCACCGTCGTCGGCTGGGTGTCGCTGTCCGTGCACCCCTGGAGCCCCGCCACCGACGCGTTCGCCGTCACCGACACCGTGATGTCGCCGTTGCACGTCGACGGCATCGTCCCCGTCACCACCACGTGCACCGTGTCCCCCGCCGCCACGTTGTTCCGCGACGTCGGGTTCACCGTCGCCGGCGATCCCGTCGAACATCCCGCTGAACGTCAGGTCCTCGGGATCGCTCCCGGTGTTCGTCACCACGAACTCACGCACCACCGGACTGTCCACGCACAGCGTGATGTCCGTCGGCGGCGTCACCCCCACCCCCGGGGTCGCGCAGGTCGCCGACCCCTCCGCCGAGTCCTGGGCCTCGCAGCCCGGCAACCCGTCCACCACTGCGGTGGCGGTCAGCTGGGTGTCGCATCGTCCGCCCGCTGCACGACCCGGACAGAATCACGTGCACCGTGTCCCCCGCCGCCACCCCGTTCCGGAACGCCGGGGTCGCCGTCACCGGGGATCCGTCGAACAGACCGGCGAAGGTCAGGTTCTCCGTCTCCGCGCTCGTGTTCGTCACCACGTACTCGAACGCGATGTCCGAGTCCAGACACGCGAAGATCTGGCCCGCCGGAGCCACGTCTACCGCCGCCTCCGCGCACTGCACGGTGGCGGTGGCGAAGTCGGCCGCGTCGCACGCTCCCACGCCAGGAACCGACGCGCTCACGTCCACCCGGGCGGTCACGTCCCCGCTGCACTGGGACGGCATCAACCCGGTCAGCACCACGTGCACCGTGTCCCCCGACGCAACGCCGTTCCGCGACGCCGGGTTCACCGTGGCCGGCGACCCGTTGAACATCCCGGTGAACGTCAGGTCCTCCGTCACGTTCCCGGTGTTCGTCACCACGAACGTCATCAGAAGCGTCGAGTCCACGCACGCCTTCGTGTTCGGCGGCGGCGTCACGCTCGCCTCCGCGTCCACGCAGTGCACCGTCGTCGGCTGGGTGTCGCTGTCCGTGCACCCCTGGAGACCCGTCACCGACGCGTTCGCCGTCACCGACACCGTGATGTCGCCGTTGCACGTCGACGGCATCGTCCCCGTCACCACCACGTGCACCGTGTCCCCCGCCGCCACGCTGTTCCGCGACGTCGGGTTCACCGTCGCCGGCGACCCGTCGAACATCCCGCTGAACGTCAGGTCTTCGGGATCGCTCCCGGTGTTCGTCACCACGAACTCACGCACCACCGGACTGTCCACGCACAGCGTGATGTCCGTCGGCGGCGTCACCCCCACTCCCGGGGTCGCGCAGGTCGCCGACCCCTCCGCCGAGTCCTGGGCCTCGCAGCCCGGCAACCCGTCCACCACTGCGGTGGCGGTCAGCTGGGTGTTGATCGTCCGCCCGCTGCACGACCCGGACAGAATCACGTGCACCGTGTCCCCCGCCGCCACCCCGTTCCGGAACGCCGGGGTCGCCGTCACCGGGGATCCGTCGAACAGACCGGCGAAGGTCAGGTTCTCCGTCTCCGCGCTGGTGTTCGTCACCACGTACTCGAACGCGATGTCCGAGTCCAGACACGCGAAGATCTGGCCCGCCGGAGCCACGTCTACCGCCGCCTCCGCGCACTGCACGGTGGCGCTGTCGGCGGCGTCGGCATCGCAGAGGTCGACCCCCGGAATGGTTGCCGAGGCGTCCACCCGGGCGATCACGTCCCCGCTGCACTGGGCCGGCATCACTCCGGCCAGCACCACGTGCACCGTGTCCCCCGACGCAACGCCGTTCCGCGAGGCCGGGTTGGCCGCGACCGGCGATCCCCCGAACATCCCGGTGAAGCTCAGATCCTCCGTGACGTTCCCGGTGTTCGTCACCACGAACGTCATCAGAAGCGTCGAGTCCACGCACGCCTTGGTATCGGGCGGAGCGGCTACCGAGACCCCCGCGTCGGCGCAGTGAACGATCGAGGATTGGCTGTCCGAGTCGTCGCAACCCTGGACCCCGTCCACCGAGGCGTTCGCGGTCACCGACACCGTGATGTCGCCGTTGCACGTCGACGGCATCGTTGCCGTCACCACCACGTGCACCGTGTCCCCGGCGGCAAGGCCGTTCCGCGACGCCGGGTTCACCGTCGCCGGCGATCCCCCGAACATCCCGCTGAAGGTCAGGTTCTCGGTGGAGTTCCCGGTGTTGGTCACCACGAACTCCAGGTTGAGGGGGGTGTCCACGCAGGCGGTCAGGTCCGTGGGCGGGGTCACCGTGACCCCGGGCTCGGAGCACTGCACCGTGGCCAGGGCGCTGTCCGCCGCGCTGCAGTTCGTGAGCCCGGGGATGTCGCCGGAGGCGGACACCTGGGCGGTGAGGTCCCCGGCGCAGGTTCCGGGCATGACCGCGGTCAGGACCACGTGGACGGTGTCCCCGGCGGCCACGCCGGCCCGCGACGTGGGAGCAACCGTGGCCGGCGACCCGTCGAACATTCCGGTGAAGTTCAGGTCCTCGGTGTGACTACCCGTGTTGGTGACCACGAAGGTCAGCGACACCGGCGAGAGGACGCAGAGCCGGCTGTCGGCGGGCGGAGTGACCGAGATCCCCGGTTCCGCACAGGTCACCTGGGCCGAACTCTCCTCGCGCAGGCCGCTGGGAAGCGGCAGGCAGTCCGAGTTGAACTCGGCGGTGACCACCGCCTGGTTGGCCTCCGTCCCCGAGCATCCATCGGTAAGCACCCGGTAGGAGATGGTCCGGGACTCCAGGGGCTCCATCGAGAATGAGCCCCAGGACAGGTTGTTCGAGAGAACCGTCGGTGCCCCAAGGGGAAGAGTGGGGTCGTCGATGTAGGCGTTTCCGTAGGTCAGCCCAGCGGGCAGCACATCGGTGAGCTGCACGTTGGTGAGCGGGGTGTTTCCGGTATTGGTCACGGTCACCGTGAACCGGGTGGAGTCCCCCGTCGTGCAGACCAGGGTCGGATTGGCCTGCTTGTCGATGGAGATGTTGGGAGCGGACACGTCGAAGAGACCGACGACGGTGTCCTCGGTGTAGAAGTCCGAGTTGTTGCCCGAGTCCACCAGCCAGGAAAAGACGGTGGGAGAGGCGAAGAAAGCGTTGGTGTTCGGGTCCCGGAAGTACTTCTGCCAATCCGGGATCCTGATCATGACCGCGCCGTTCCGCTGGACCACGCAGACCGCGTCCGGGCCCACCTGGATGGGGTCGCCGCTCCAGGCGGTTCCCTGCTCACCCAGCGTGGAGTTGAAGTAGTTGGTCATCGCGTCCAGGGTGACCCGGACCTCGTCCGCGGCGCGGTCACCGGCGCCGGTCAGGGTGAAGCGGAGGTCGTTGACCCCGTTGCAGTCGCGATCGACCCCGATGGTGACCGATTCCACCCCCGAGGCGAAGATGTTGTTGAAAGCGTCGGCCTCGGTGTTGACGCAGCCCGGATGGCCCCCGCAATCGGGGGTGTTGGTGTCGTAACCGCCGTCCTGATTGGAGTCCCCGACGTTTCCGTGGGTTTCGATCACCCACCACAGGTCCCCGCTCGGCGCGAGCCAGACGTAGACGCTGTCGCCGTAGTCGAAGCCGTAATTGGTCGGGTCGGGACACGACCCGCCGTTCCCGAATACGTCCAACGGCGGGTCGTACTGGATCTGCTGGGCGTTGGTCCGAACCATGGCGGCGGTGACGCCGCCGAACGCCGGAGGAACCGCCCCGTTGTCGGCCGAGGCTGGCACCGCCCCGACCACGAGGAACAGGAGCATGAGCATCGCGCATCCGGTCAGAATCGAACTGGAGCTGCGCGTGAGACGCCTACACATGAGGGACCTCCTTCGTCCGTATGGGGACCCAGCATCGAGGAGGGGCGAGGTGGGGGGAGGTCGATGGAGTGGAGCGTGAGAGAGACCGCATCCACGTCGCAAATCGAGAGGGCACCCGTTTCCTCCGTCCTGAGATCTTTGGCGGCGAGGCATTCAAGCGCGATTGGAAACCGTGGTGGCGCCGGGGTGGCGCCGGCCCGACCGAACTGGGGAGATACGCCGCGCTTGATGAAGAGCATTCTCCCCGGCCCGGAGTTCAATATCTGCTCCTCAATCGATTCTCATTTATACCAACGAAGCGGCCGCTGTTCAAGTTCAATTACAATTCACCGCCCGGAAACAGCAGGTTCCATGTCGGTTAAGTTCATCTACAGCAAATGACAACAGGCTTGTCGCTCAGTTTTGACTCATGGCAGATAGTATCATCGATCGATTCCGGTAGTCGAAGATTAAGTTGGCTGGCTTTACAAAATTTCTCAAAGAACTGTCGGCATTTCTACCATCCAATCTCCAGCGCCAATGGGCCGAAGTGACAGGTTCGGACCCCGGGTCAACCGAAGCCTCCGGGCCCGTAGCCGCCGCATCGAAGCGCTCCGTCCCCATGGTAGAATTGCATTCCACCTGTCTATGGCTCCGGCAGAATGGGAGCCCGAACATCCAACGGGTCGACGCTCGGGGCCACGGTTCCGTCCGGCGTCGATCGGGAAGCCGCCGTGACCTTCCTTCGAAAGCGCCTGGCCAAGGGTCCGCACCGGAGTCCGGCCCGCTCGCTCCTCCGACGCGCTGCCGTCGTCTGCCTTCTGTCCCTCGTCACCGCGGCTCCGGCCGTCGCCTGGGACTGGAACGAGGTGACGGTGGACTCCAACGGGAACAGCCCGGGCCAGTTCTGCACCCTGCGCATCGACCCGTTCGGCCGCCTCCACCTGGGGTACTTCCGCTACGACGGAATCTCCGACGGGAACCAGAACCTGAAGTACGCCACCAATCCGTCTCCCCTGGGGGCGGGTGCCTGGTCGACGGTCACCGTGGACGGAAGCCCGTCCACCGGTTTCTACGCTTCCATGGCCCTGGCCCTCGACGGCACCCCGCATTTCTCCTACTACGATTCCTACAACCGGAACCTGAAACACGCATGGTTCGACTCCACCTTCGGCCAGTGGAGGCGGGAGGTGGTGGACCAGTCGGGCTCGGTGGGGCAGTACACCTCGATCGGGGTCACCGGCGGAGGCACGATCCTGATCTCCTACTTCGACGCCACCCGGCCGGGGCTCAAGGTGGCCACCAAGCCCCCCGGAGGGATCTGGAGCTTTACCTATCCGGACGTGGACGGGACGGTGGGGCTCTATACCGCCCTGGTCGTGAAGCCGCGCGTCGAGGTGGCCTACTACGACCTGGACCGCCGGGACCTGAAGTACGCCTGGCTGGACGGGAGCACCTGGCGCACCGCGCGGATCGACAGCATCGGGGACGTGGGGCGGAACGTCGCCATCGCCTCCTTCGAAGAGGCGACCTACATCGCCTACCAGGACGTCACCCACCTCGATCTCAAGGTGGCGTCGCGGGAGACCCCCGGCGGTCCGTGGACCGTGCTCACGGTGGACGGCGCGGGGGACCTCGGTGAGGGCTGCAGCATCGCCTGCGGCCAGGGCGGGTGGCCCCACGTCCTCTACTACGACCGGGCCCAGGGCGACCTGCGCTATGCCGCGCGCTTCAACGGCACCTGGATCTACAACACCCCGCTCACCGCGGGAAACGTGGGACGCTTCAGCTCCATCGCCTTCGACCCCCAGGGGCTTCCCAACCTGGGCGTGTACAACGAAACCGACGGGTCCATGGACTACGCCTACGGCGTGGGGGAGCAGACCGGAGTCGGAGACCTTCCCGCTCCCGGGCCCACCGCCGTCGTTCTCTCCGCCAGCCCCAACCCGATGAGAGGCCCCGGGACCCTCCAGGTTCAGGCCGGCGCCTCGGGGCCCCTCCGCCTCCGCATCTACGATCTCCAGGGACGCATCGTCCGCACCCTCCACGACGGCCCGGTCGAGGCGGGTCTTCGCGTCTTCACCTGGGACGGTCGGGACGACGCGGGGCGCGTGCTCGGTTCGGGCATCTATTTCGCGACTGCGGTAACATCGGCCCGGCGGAGCACCGTCCGACTCGTCGTCCTGCGGTGATCCACCCCGGCGGGGCCGCCGCCGGACGACCAGGGGGCCGGGGAAGCTCCCGGGCCGGAGCATGAAACCGGAAACCGTCTCCCACTATCGCTTGATCCGCTCCCTGGGCGCGGGAGGGATGGGCGAGGTCGTGGAAGCCCACGACACCGTCCTCGGCCGCACCGTGGCCCTCAAGTTCCTCTCCCCCGCCCTGGCCGCCGATCCCGAGGCCCGGGGCCGCTTTCTGCGCGAGGCCCGCGCCGCCGCCTCCCTCACCCATCCGAACATCGCCGTGATCTACGAAACGGGTGAAGCCGGCGGCCGGGTCTTCATCGCGATGGAGTGCGTCAGGGGCGAGACCCTGGCCGCCCGGATGAGCCGGGCTCCGGTGAGCGTGACCGAGGCGTCGACCTGGGGCGCCGCCGTCGCCGACGCCCTCGCCGAAGCCCACGCACGAGGCCTCGTTCACCGCGACATGAAACCGGCCAACGTCATGCTCACCCCGGATGGGCGGATCAAGGTGCTCGACTTCGGCCTGGCCAAGCGCGCGGCGGGCGCCGCCGCCTCCCCCGACGCCGCGACCGAGGCGCTCCTCACCGAACCCCACACCCTGCTCGGCACCCCCGCCTACATGGCCCCGGAGATCTGGAAAGGGATCGAAGCGGACCCTCGAAGCGACGTCTTCGCCCTCGGGGTCATGCTCTACGAGATGCTGGCCGGACGACGACCCTTCACCGGCGGAAGCTCCCATGCGGTGATGGCGGCGATCCTCACCGAAACCCCGCCGTCGGTGGGCGAGGCGGCTCCGGGGATCCCTCCGGCCCTGGCCCGGGTGGTGGACCGCGCACTGGCCCGCGACCCCGGCGATCGCTACCCCTCCGCGGCCGAGCTTCGCGACGATCTCCAACGCTCCATCGAGGCCCCGGATTCCCTCGCCGCGGCGCCCGCCGCCCCGTCCCATCTTCCGGCCCTCGCCAGCGCCTTCGTGGGCCGGGCCCGCGAACTCGGCGAGATCCGGGCCCTTCTCGCCGCGTCCCGGATGGTTACCCTCCTGGGGCCGGGAGGCGCGGGAAAGAGCCGCCTGGCGGTGGAGGCGGTCCGGCGGCCGCCCCCGGATCTCGAAGCCGACGCGATCTGGGTGGACCTGGCCCCGGTCCGGGGGGACGGCCTGGTGGCGGCCACCGCCGCCGCGGTCCTGGACGCCCGACCGGGGCCGGGCGAAACCGTGGAGGACGCCCTGGCCGCGGCCCTGGCCTCCCGGCGCGCCGTCCTCGTCCTCGACAACTGCGAGCATCTGCTGGAAGGATGCGCGAAGCTGGTCCACCGGCTCCTTTCCTCCGCCCCCGGCCTCCGGGTCCTGGCCACCAGCCGGGAGCGCCTGCGGGTCGAGGGGGAGCGGGTCTACCCGGTGCCCTCCCTCGATCTCCCTCCCGGTCCCCGGAGTCCGGAGTTCACCCTCGAGGCCACGACCGCCTCGGATGCGGTGCGTCTCTTCGCCGAGCGGGCCGGCGCGGCGCAACCCGGGTTCCGGGTCACCGCGGACAACGCGGCGGCGGTGGCGGCGATCTGCCGGCTCCTGGACGGGATCCCGCTGGCCCTGGAGCTGGCGGCCACCCGGGTTCCCGCCCTCGGACCGGAGGGCCTCCGGCGGGGCCTCGAACACCGTTTCCGCCTTCTCACCGGGGGGAGCCGCACCGCTCCCGAGCGCCATCGCACCCTGCGGGCGGCCATGGACTGGAGCTATGAGCATCTCGCCCCCGAGGAGCGCATCCTTCTCGCTCGTTTGAGCGTGTTCGCGGGGGGGGCGGACCTGGACGCGGCGGAGGCGGTATGCGCGGGGAACGGGGTCGATCCGGAGGACGTCCCCCTGCTCCTCGTCCGCCTTCATGACAAGTCGATGCTCTTCCCGGTTCCCGAGCCGGGGGGACGCGTCCGCCATCGCCTCCTGGAAACGGTCCGGGAGTACGCTGCCGAACGGCTGGATGCGTCGGGCGAGACCGACTCCATGGGCGAGCGTCATGCCTCGTGGTTCCTGACCGAGGCCGAGAAGACGGCGCCCGAGCTCACCGGCCCCGGCCAACTCGAGCGCATGGACCGGCTGGAGCGGGACCGCGACAACCTGCGCCGGGCCCTGGCCCGGTTCGCCGAGTCCGGGGACGCGGGACGGGGGCTCAGGATGGGGGCGGCGCTCTGGCGCTGGTGGTCGGTGCGCGGGCGTACCGACGAGGGCCGCGCCTGGTTCGACCGGCTTCTCGCCCTTCCCGCCTCCGACGACCAGCTGCCCGAGCGCGCCCGGGCCCTCCGGGGGGCGGGGGCCCTGGCCGACGACCGCTCCGATTTCGAGGCGGCCCGGGCCCTGCCACGAGGAGAGCCTGACCCTTTCGCGGCGACTGGGGGACGAAGCCGGGCGAGGCGGCCTCGCTCTGCGAGCTGGGGCTCCTGGCCTCCGAGACCGGCGACTACGCCACGGCGCGAAGCCGCCTGGAGGCGAGCCTGGCCGGATTCGAGCGGCTGGGGAACGCACGCGGCGCGGCCACCTCCCTCTATCACCTGGGGAACACGGCCAAGGACGAAGGAGACTACCCCCGCGCGCGGGCGCTCCTGGAAGAGAGCCTGGAGCGGTTCCGGCGGCTCGGCGACCGGCAGGTGGTGGCGGCGGCGGTGGGAAGCCTCGGCCGGGTCGCGTTCTATCAGGGAGATCTCGACGCGGCGCGGTCTCTCCTGGAGGAAAGCGTGGCCTCGAGCCGGAAGCTGGGAGCCCGCCAGGGGGAGGCGTGGTCGACCCTCTACCGAGGACTGACCGAGCTGAGCGCGGGGGAACCCCGTGAAGCGCTCCCCCACCTCCGGCGGGGCCTCGAGGTGCTCTGGGAGCTCCGGGACCTGCGAGGCGTGGCCCTGGCCCTGGAGGCGACGGCGGCCGGCCTCGCCGAACGCCGGCCCGAGGCGGCCCTCCGCCTGGCCGGGGCGGCCGGAGCGCTCCGCGAGGAACAACGGCTCCCCGCCCCTGAAGCGGACCGGGCACGGCTCGAGCGGCGCCTGGCTCCGGTCCGTTCGCGATTGGGGGCGAAAGCCGTCGAGGCGAACCGGCGGGCCGGGCGGCGGCTCCCCCCCGGAGACGCGGTGGCGGCCGCACTCGAATTTCCTGAAGCCTGACCTCCACCCGGGTATCGACGGTCACCTCACCGGTTTTCCGGCCGCACTGTTTGGTGTAGGGTGGCGTCACCCTCGCACTACCACCTCGGTCCGGTCGCTTCTCTGATCAAGAAGGAAACCGACCCATGCGCACGTTCCTATTGGTTTGCGGTCTGGCCGCCGTCACCCTTCTCACGTCCGCGCCGGACGCCCGCGCCGGGGAAGGACGGCTCCTGCGGATGCCGGCGATCCACGGCGACCAGGTGGTCTTCACCTATGCCGGGGACCTCTGGACGGTCGGTCGCTCCGGCGGCACCGCCCGGCGGCTCACCACCCACGACGGAGACGAGGATCTCGCCCGGATCTCCCCCGACGGGAAATGGATCGCGTTCACCGGGCAGTACGACGGGAACACCGACGTCTACGTGATGCCCGCCGAAGGGGGGGAGCCCCGCCGGCTGACCTTCCATCCTGGAGCCGACCAGGTGATCACGTGGTCTCCGGATTCGAAGGAGATCTACTTCCGCTCGTCCCGGATGAGCTCCACCCGGCGTTACGACCGGGTCTTCCACGTCCCGGTGGAGGGCGGGTGGCCGGAGCCGGTGGCGCTTCCCATCTGCGAGCGCCTTTCGTTTTCCCCCCAGGGCACGGACCGGGCGGCGTTCACCTGGCTGAATCGCGAGTTCCGCACCTGGAAGCGCTACCGGGGAGGGACGGCGGAGGACATCTGGATCTACGACTTCAAGCGGCAGAAGTCCAGCCGGGTCACCGACTGGGAAGGAACCGATCGCTTCCCCATGTGGCACGGGAACACCATCTACTTCCTCTCCGACCGCGAGAACTGGAAGCTCAACCTCTGGGCCTACGACGTGGACACCCGGCAATTCTCCCGGGTCACCGACTTCAAGGAGTACGACGTCCGCTGGCCCAGCCTGGGCGGCGACTCGATCGTGTTCGAGAACGGGGGCTGGCTCTATGTGCTGGACCTCCCCGACGGAAAGCCCCGGAAGATCGATGTGAGCCTGGAGACCGACGCGGTCTCCGCCCGGCCCGAACTCAAGAACGTGTCCGATCTCATCGGGGGAGCCGGCCTTTCCCCCTCGGCCAAACGGGCGGTGTTCGAAGCCCGGGGCGAGATCTTCACCGTCCCCGCCGAGCACGGCGACGTCCGCCGGCTCACCTCCACCCCCGGGGTCTACGAGCGGTTTCCCGCCTGGTCTCCGGACGGCCGGTGGGTATCCTACTTTTCGGACGAGACCGGTGAATACGAGCTGTACGTGCGTCCCCAGGACGGTTCCGGCGAGCCTCGCCAGGTCACCCACGGCCGCTCGAGCTTCATGTTCAGCCAGAAGTGGTCCCCGGATTCCAGGAAGATCGCTTTCCCCGACAAGACCTGGTCGCTGTTCTGGGTGGACGTCGAGTCCGGGAAGGTCACCCCGGTGGACAAGAGCGAGATCGACGACATCCGGGAGTATGCCTGGAGCCCGGACTCGCAGTGGCTCACCTATGTGAAGCTCGATCCCAACGACTACGGCTCGATCTGGGTCCATTCGCTGGATTCGGGGAAGGGCGCCCGGGTCACCGACCGGCTCACCGACGACTTCTCTCCCGGTTTCGGCCCGGACGGGAAGTACCTCTACTTCCTGTCCAAGCGCCACCTGAACCCCACCTTCGGGGACTTCGCCTTCGAGTACGTGCTCGAGGATGCCTCCGGGCTCTACGCGGTGAGCCTGGCCAAGGACACCCCGCGCCCCTTCCCGCCCCTGAGCGACGAGGAGACCCCGAAGTCCGAGGACAGCGGCAAGGCGAAGGAGGGCGCCAAGGGAAAGAAGCAGGACAAGGATGAGGAGGCGTCGGCCGAATCCGTCCCGGTGATGATCGACGTCGACGGTCTCGCCGGCCGCGTCTCCGAGGTCCCGGTGCCCGCCGGAGACTACAGCGATCTCATTCCCGCCGACGGAAAGCTCTTCTACCTGAGCCGCGGGTCGGCCGACGCCGGGGACGAAGGACCGCCCCGGGGGCACGACGAGCTCCTCTACTTCGACTCCGACAAGCGGGAGGTGAAGACCGTCCTCGTCGGGATCGGCGGCTACGAGCTGACCCCCGACGCGGCCAAGGTGCTCTACCGGTCTGGGCCGACCTGGGGCATCGTGGACGCGTCCGAGAACCAGAAGGTGGGGGACGGGCGGCTCGATACCGGCGGCCTCATGACGGTGGTGGACCCCCGGGCCGAGTGGCACGAGATCTTCGTGGACGCCTGGCGGCTGGAGCGCGACTTCTACTACGACCCCGGGATGCACGGCCTGGACTGGAAGGCCATGCGCGCGCGGTACGAGCCCCTGGTCGACCACGTGGGGAGCCGGGCCGACCTGAACTACGTGATCGGGGAGCTGATCGGCGAGCTCTCCACCTCCCACACCTATGTCTACGGCGGGGACCAACCCGAGGTCCGTCACGTGAACGTGGGGCTCCTGGGCGCAGACTTCTCCCTGGACCGGGGCGCCGGACGCTACCGGTTCGCCGGGATCCTCGAGAACAGCAACTGGGACGAGGACGTGATCGCCCCCCTGGCCCGGCCGGGGGTCGACATCCACGAGGGGGACTACCTGATCGCGGTGGACGGCGAGTCGGTAACCGCCGACCGGAGCGTCTACGCGTGGTTCCAGAACCTGGCCGGGAAGCAGGTGAAGCTCACCGTCGGTCCCTCGCCGGACGGGAAGAACACGCGCGAGGCCACGGTGACGCCGATCGGCAGCGAGGGCGCGCTCCGGTACGAGCAGTGGGTGGCCGCCAACCGGCAGCGGGTCTACGACGCCACCGACGGCCGCGTGGCCTACATCCACATGCCCAACACGGCCATGGCCGGGGTGAAGCGCTTCAGCCGCGACTTCTACAATCAGACCGACAAGGAAGGAGTGATCCTCGACGGTCGATTCAACAGCGGCGGGTTCATCCCCGACTACATGGTGGACCGGCTGTCCCGGCCGTTCCTCGGCCTCTGGTCCCGGCGCGAGGGGCGCGATTTCCGCACCCCCCAGGCGGCCATCGTGGGCCCCAAGGTCTGCGTGACCAACAGCTGGGCGGGCTCCGGCGGCGACGCCATCCCCTACTTCTTCCGCGAGGCGGGGCTCGGACCCATCGTGGGCACCCGCACCTGGGGCGGCCTGGTGGGAATCAGCCGGGGGATCCGTCTTCTGGACGGCGGGAGCGTGACCATCCCCGACTTCGGGTTCTGGATCCCCGGCAAGGGCTGGCAGGTCGAGAATCACGGGGTGGACCCGGACTACGAGGTGATCAACCTTCCCGAGGAGCTCGCGGCCGGCCGGGATCCCCAGCTGGAAAAGGCGATCGAGCTGGTGAAGGCGGAGCTGGCCAAGACGCCGCCGCGCGCGGCGCGGCCGAGCTACCCGACCCGAAACGACCGGTAGCCGGCCGGACGAAGATCAGGCGGCCTGGGCGGACTCGTCGGCGTCGGCATCCGGCCCGGCGGGTCCGGCCTGGGGCGCAGCGACGTAACCGGGAGGGGTCTCGGGGAGGGTGAAGCAGAACCGGCTCCCCACCCCGACCTCGCTCTCCACCCAGATCCGGCCCCCGTGTCCTTCCACCAGTCCCTTCGAGATCACGAGCCCCAGGCCGGTGCCGCCCTGGCGCCGGGTGAGGGAGCTGTCGATCTGCTGGAACTTCTGGAAGAGCTTTCCCAGATCCTGGGAGGCGATTCCGGGGCCGGAGTCGCTCACCACGCAGACCACTCCGCCCTCGGGCAGGCGATCGAGGGTGATCTCCACCTGCCCACCGTCGGGGGTGAACTTGAGCGCGTTCCCCACGAGGTTGGTCAGCACCTGGCCCACCCGCATCCGATCCGCGGGGATCGCCTCGAGGTCCTCGGCGGCGTCCAGCCGGAGGCGGATCTTCTTCTGTTCGGCGATCGTTTCCATCGAGGTCACGACCTCCACCGCCACGTCGGAGAGATCCACCGGTGAGAAGTCGAGGCTCAAGCGATTGGCCTCGATCTTGGAGAAATCGAGAATATCGTTGATGAGAATCCGGAGCCGCTCCACGTTGGCCTGGCAGATGCTCAGAAGTTCCCGCATCTTGGGGACCATCTGGAAGTACCGGTCGTCGAGCACGAGTTCCAGGGATCCCTGGATGGCGGTGAGCGGGGTCCGCACCTCGTGGGACACCACGGCCACGAATTCGGACTTCATCTGGTCGAGCTGGCGGGCGGTCTCGTACAGTTCGGCGTTGGCCAGGGCCAGGGCGGCCTGGGAGGCGAAGGACTCGAGAAGGTCCTGGTCCTCGTCGGTGAACGAGCCATGCTCCCTCTCCATGACATTCAGGACCCCCAGGAGCTTCCCCTTGTGCTTCAGGGGCACGGCCAGGAGCATGCGGACTCCGAGCTCGGCCATGCACTCCTCGCCGAAGCTCTGGGGGGTGTCCGTTTCCACGCGGGCCGGCTCCAGGGTCTCGACGACCCGGCCGTTCACCCCCTGTCCCACGCGCACGGTGGCGGTGCCGGTCAGGGCCTCGGCCGGACCGTAGCCCACCTCGGCCACCAGGGTCCCGGTGTTCTCCCGGCTCCGGAAGAGGAGCCCCATCCGCGCCCCGGTCAGGGTGGCGGCCTGGCTCACGATGAAGTTCAGGGTCCGGGTCACGTCGAGGCTGGCGTTGACGTCCTTGCCCACCTCGTAGAGGGTGCGGATCCGGCGGGTGGCCACCGCCACCTTCTCCTTCAGGATCTCCTCGTGGCGGCGAAGCTCCTCGTTGGCCCCCTGGAGGTCGAGCACCAGCCGCCGGTTCTCGTGAACCAGCCGCCGGCTCTCCAATCCCCGGGCGACGATCTGATCCACTTCCCAGAGATCGAACGGCTTGGTGATGTAGTCGTAGGCCCCATGGCGGAGGGCGTCGATGGCGGTCCCGGTCGAAGCGTAACCCGTGATCACGATCATCACGATGTCCGGGTCGGCGGCCTTGGCCGCCTCCACCACCTTGAGCCCGTTCACTCCGGGGAGGTTGATATCGGTAAGAAGAAGGTCGTAGCGGTTGGCTTCCAGGCGGTCGAGAGCCTCCTCGCCGGACGTGACGGTGTCCACGTCGTAGGGACGCTCGCTGAACAGGTCCTGGAGGATCTGCACGACGTTTTCCTCATCGTCCACGACGAGGAGTCTGGGCCGGGGCTCACCGACCCCCTGGGCGCCCGCTTCCTGAATCATGAAGCCGCCTTCCCCCGTGAAGGTCAGGAAATGGCCATGGGTTGATAAACGTCGTCGCCGGCCGGCCCGGACTGGGCGGCCTCGTTCAAATTCTTATCGGCAAAGTCGTAGAGCTCTTGAGCCCCTTCTGCATCCGTGGGGTAGGTGGCCAGCCCCACCCCCACCGTCATCCGCTTGCGGCGCGGGAAGTTGTGCTTTTCCAGGCGGGCCTGGAGCGCCGCCGCCCGCTCACCCGCCCGTTCGCTCCGGGTGGCGGGAAGGAGCACCAGAACCCGGTCGTCGTTGTCGTAGCCGGCGATCTCGGCCGGGGCCTTCCAGTCCTGGACGATCCGGGCCAGCTCGACCCGCACGCGCTCCCGGTAGTCCCCGCCGAAGCGCTCGGCGTGCTCGTCCAACTCGTTCAGGCGGAACGCGACCAGGCTCATGGAATGCCCCAACTCCCGGCAGCGCACGACCTCCTCGGCCAGGCGGGCCCGCAGATAGGGGGACGTGGCGAGGCCGGTCACCGGATCGGCGATCTCGCGGGCCGCGATCTGGCCCAGGGCCACGAATCGCTGAACGAGGCCGGCCAGCATGCCCCCGGCCAGGATGGCGAGCCGCAGATGGACCGGGGTGTACGCGCCGTCGACCGTGTGCCCGAAGTTGAGAACGCCCACGCACTCCGTTCCCACTACCAGGGGAATCGCCATGAAGGAGCGCATCCGCTCCGATCCGGGGGCCTCGTTCCGATGCAGGGAGCCGTAGAGGACCGGCTTCCGCCGACAGGCCACCCAGGAGGAGAAGCCCATTCCCTCGGTGAACCGGATCCGACTGATGAGGTCCACCGGCTGGTCCACGCTGAAAAGAGGATCAACGGTCTTGCGGTCGGGGTCGCGCAGGAACAGGGTCGCGCCGTCGTAAGGGAACACCTTCTTGAGGGCGGTCAGGGCGGCGTGGATCCCGGCGGGATCCGGCGGCGCCTCGGCCAGGTTCCCCTGCCAGACCATGAGCCCCTGGAGCGAGTGCCCCACGTTCCCATCCCCTCCGGCGGCCTTGAACCCCTCCAGACCGGACCGAAGCGCGCGGTCCCATCCCGTGGCCCGCGCGGGGATGTCCTTGCCGGATTCGGCCAGGGATTCCGCCTTCTTCTGGAGCCGCGCGGCGGTGTCGGAGTCCAGGAGCCCCAATCCGGCCAGGCTCTCCACCAGCGCGAGTTTCTCCCGGACGGTCTTCTGGGCGGTACCCTTGCCGGGGGCGCTCTTCTGAGTCGTCTTCTTGGCCGCGGCCTTCTTGGCGGTTTTCATGTGGTGTCATCTCCCTGGTGCCGATTGGACGAAATCTTACCGGGGAGCGGCCGGCTCCTGGCCGGCCTCGGGACTCCCCCCCCTCGATTCGACTGGGACTTGGGCGGGTCGATTGCCCACCCGACCGTGCATCTTGCAAGCTACGTGCCCGAATTCCCCCGTCGGAGAGGCCGGTCAGGCGGCCCGGCGCATCCGGCCCTTGAGCCGGGAGATCGCCTTGGTGTGGATCTGGGATACCCGGGATTCGGAGATCCCCAGGGTCTGGCCGATCTCCTTCAGGGTCATCTCTTCGTAGTAGTAGAGGGCCAGGACGAGCTTCTCCTGTTCGGAGAGATCGCTGATCACGTCCACCAGCACATCGGAGAGCTGGTGCTTCTCGATCTCGTCCAGGGCGTCCTCGGAATGGGGATCCTCGATGACCTCGGCCAGGCCGCCGGAGTGCCCGTCGTCGGTCTCGCTGGAGGACTGGTTCAGGGAGAGCAGGACCACACCCCGCACTTCCTCCAGAACCCGGGCCATCTCGGTGGAGGAGATGTCCATGACCTCGGCCAGTTCGTCGTCGCTGGCTGCCCGACCAAGGCGCTGATCGAGTTCCCGGGTCAGGGTGTCCACGTGGCGGGCCTTGCGCCGGATGGAGCGGCTGGCCCAGTCCATGGCGCGAAGCTCGTCCAGCACCGCTCCCCGGATCCGCCACACCGCGTAGGTCTCGAACTTGGTTCCCTTCCCGCTGTCGTACTTCTCCAGGGCGTCGAAGAGTCCCAGGGCGGCGGCGTTCAGAAGGTCGTCGCGCTCCACGTACTTGGGCACGTTGGAGGCGACGCGATCCACCACGTACTTCATGAGCGGGGCGTAACGACGGTAGGCCTCGTCCTTGGTGGGTTTCCGCCACAGGGCGGGCGGCGCGGCGACATCGGGCTTGGCGGTGGCGGCAACTCGCGGGGTCGACATGGAGGGGTCTCTCCTTTTGGTAGTCATCCGGGCTCGGGTCACGCGGCCTCCCAAAGGCGCGGGCGGCTCACCGACGGTCCGCGTCCGGGGCGCCCGCCGTTCGGGCCCCCCTGGGAGTCGAGGACGGGTGCGCGATCGCCCCCGTCCGGGGTCCTTCCCCGTAGCAAGCGCCAGGCCAGGGTTCGCACGTGGCGGCTGGCCGGCGTGTCCGGGGAGCTCAAGGTGAAGGGGATCTGGCGACGCACCGCGGTGCCCACCGTCTCGTCCTCGGGGATCAGCCCCCAGAAGACCGGGGCCACCCCGAGGTGGCGTTTGGCGGTGCCGGAAAGCCGTAGGAACGTGTCGTGGGCCTCCTCCTCGCTCCGGGCCCGGTTCACCACCACCCGGGGCGGGAGCGCCCCCGGGGTGGAAAGGATCTTGATCACGGTGTAGGCGTCGGCGTAGGCGGTGGGTTCGGGGGTGGTGACCACCAGGACCTCGTCCGCGTGGCGGGCCAGGTCCAGGGCGTTGGGACCGATCCCGGGCGCGAGATCGAGGAGCACCACGTCGGTGGAGCCGGCGAACCGGTCCAGGGCCGCGAAGAAACGGCGCCGGCGGACCGGGTCCAGCACGGCGAGCTGGCCGCCGCCGCAGGCTCCGGGGAGGAAGCGCACGCCGCGGGGCCCGGTGATCACGGCGTCGGTGACGTCGCACTCCTCGGCCAGGACGTGCCCCAGGTGAAACCGCGGGGCGGCCCCGATCATGAGATCGAGCTTTCCGAGCCCGAGGTCCCCGTCCACCACCAGCACTCTCTGCTGGAGTTCGGCCAGGGCCATGGCCAGGTTCACGGTCAGGCTGGTCTTCCCGACCCCGCCCTTGCCGCTGGCCACCGCCACCGTGCGAACCGGCCGGAGCGGGGGCGCCGGCTCGAGCCCGTCACCGGGCCGTCCGCCCGGCACGAGCTTGAGCCGTGGCCGTCGTGCCGCCGTCGTGCCGCCGTTCTCGCCAATCCCGTCCATGGAGTGCATGTCCGTCCTTCCCCCCTTCGCTCCCGGCGGCCGGTTCGGATGACTCCGATCTCCGCCCGAAGCGCCTGATTCGGGGACCCGGGGCGGCCGATCGGCCGACGCATCGGGTCGCAGAGGGTTGATTCATGCAAATTGGAGGCCAGCGGCGTTGCGATCCGGGACGGCCCCGCCCGGACCCGGGCACACCGCCCGCCTGCCTGGTTCCGGCGGGCGGTTTGGACGGATACTCTCCGGCAAGGATGGAAGATAGGAGCCCGGTGGCGGATTCGGCCCAATTCAGCCGAGTGGGGGGAGTGAGGGGCAGGAGAAGGACCGGCGGACGGCTCCGGACCGGCAAATTTCCGCCCGGGCCGGGAAGAGATCATCCGGGGGAGGGAGGCGTGCCGCCAGGCGCCCCCGACGCGATCCCCCTGGGGAAGCGGCCCCCCTGAACCGGCCGGGCCGGCCCGCTGCGACCTACTCCGCCGCCGCCCCCTCGGCCAACCCGTATTCCTTCACCTTGGCCCGAAGCGTCTGACGGGAAACTCCCAGCGCCTCCGCGGCGCGGGTCTTGTTCCCCTCGAACCGCTTCAGGGCGAGCTTGATGGCGTAGCGCTCGGCATCGACCAGGGTCCAGATCCCTCCCTCGCCCGGCGGAGCATCCGCCGGAGGCGCGCCGCCCCCGGTGGAGAGAACGTCGCGGGGAAGCTCCGAGACCTCGATCATCGACCCCCCGCTCAACAGCACCGCCCGCTCCACCATGTTCCTGAGCTCGCGCACGTTACCCGGCCAGCGGTAGCCCAGCATCGCCCGCTCGGCTTCGGGGGTGAAGCCCTCGACGCTTCGGCCCATCTCCTTGTTCATGATATCCAGGAAGAACCGGGCCAGGGGGAGGATGGCCTCGGTGCGTTCCCGCAGGGGAGGGATGGCGATGGGGATTACCGCCAGGCGATAGTAGAGATCCTCGCGGAAGCGTCCCTCCGCCACCTCCTTCTTCAGGTCCTTGTTGGTGGCGGCCACGACCCGGACGTCCGCGGTGATGTCCCCGGTGCCGCCCAGCCGCTTGAAGGTCCCGGATTCCAGCACCCGGAGGAGCTTGGACTGGATCCCTCCCGCCATGTCCCCGATCTCGTCCAGGAACAACGTCCCCCGGTCGGCCAGCTCGAACATGCCCTTCTTCCGGGTCTTGGCGTCGGTGAACGCACCCTTCTCGTAGCCGAACAGCTCGGACTCCAGGAGGTTCTCGGGCACCGCGCTGCAGTTGACCGCCACGAACGGTCCGCCGGCCACGTCCGAGGAACGATGGACGGCGCGGGCCACCACCTCCTTGCCGGTTCCGGTCTCCCCGGTGAGGAGCACGGTGGTGCGGCTCCGCGCCACCTTCTCCACCGTGTCCAGAACCTCGCGGAAGCCCACGCTCTCCCCCACGATCCGATCGGTGGGGAACCTCCCCGGGCTCCCCCGCCGGAGCACCTCCACTTCCTTCCGGAGCGACGCGTTCTCCATCGCCCCCCGCACCACCAGCTTGATCTGGTCGAGCTGGAAGGGTTTTCCCACGAACTGAAAACAGCCGCTCTTGGTGGCCTCCACCGCGTGGTCGAAGCGGCCGTAGGCGGTCATCATCACCACCTCGACCCCGGGGTAATCCTTCTTGATGCTCTTGAGAATGGTGAGGCCGTCCTCCCCCGACTCCTTGAGGCGCATGTCGAGGAGCACCACGTCCACGTCCTTCTCGCGGAGGGCGGCGAAGGCCTCGGAGCCGTCGGCCGCCTCGTAGGCCCGGTAGCCCTCGTCGCGCAGGCTCTCGGCCAGGGTGAACCGGAGCGTGCGCTCGTCGTCCACCACGAGCACCCCCGCGCTCCGGCCTTCGTTCTGTCGTTCCTCCGGTGTCATGCTCTCGGTTCCACTCCGTTCGTTCCGGTTTGCGGGACGTCCCGTCCGGCGGGCGCGGAGGGGAGCTTACGCCTCATCCCGCCGCCGTCGCCGCCGCTTCTCCACCGGAAGGTCCACCAGCACCGTGGTTCCCCGGCCCGGCTCGCTGGAGATGGAGATCATCCCGCCGTGCTCCTGGATGATGGCCTGGGTGATCGAGAGCCCCAAACCCGTGCCCTGCCGCCGGGTGGTGTAGAACGGGTTGAAGATGTGCTCCACTTCCCCGGGAGGAATGCCCTGGCCGGTGTCGGTGATCTCCATCTCCACCCAATCCTGCAGCGGTCCCTGGGGCCCGGGAAGCCGGTCGGGATCCTCGTCCCGCCGTCCCGCCCGCCGGCGGACGTAGGGCCGCCGGGAGACCCTCCGGACCCCCGTCCGGAGCGATCCCCCTCCGTCCTCCATGGCCTGAAGCGCGTTCTTGACCAGGTTGAGGGCGACCTGCTCCATCTGGTCCGGGTCGATCCAGAGCCGCGGGAGGTCGCCGGCGGCCTCGAACGCCACCTCCACCCCGATCCGGGAAGCTTCCTCGCGCACCAGCCTGAGCGACCGCTCCACGCACTTCTCCAGGCTCGATTCCCGGAGACGCGGCTGGGGAGGCCGGGCGAAATGGAGCAGGCTGTCCACGATGCGGTCCAACCGGGCCGCCTCCTCCAGGATCATGTCGGCCAGGCGCACCCGATCGTCCCCGGGTTCCAGGCGCGATCTCAAGAGCTGCGCCCCGGCCGCGATCCCGGCCAGGGGGTTCCGGATCTCGTGGGCCACCCCGGCCGAGAGCTCGCCCAACGAGGCCAGCCGGTCCTTCCGCCGCGATTCCTCTTCGGCCCGCTTCACGTCGGTGCGGTCGGTGAGGATGACCACCAGCCCCTCCTCCTCGCCGCGCTTTCCCTGGTGGCGGCTCACCCGCGCCTCCACGGTGACCAGGCGGCCGTCGTGGAGCTTCAGGTCCACCTCCCCTTCCGCTTCACCGGCGACGTCGCCCACCAGCCCGGCGCCGCTTCGGGTCAGGAGCACCTCCCCGGAGGGCCGGTTGAGGAGCGCGGCCGCGGGACGGTCCAGAAGCGACTCGGCGGCGGGGTTCACGTAGGTAACCGTCCCCCCGTCGTCCACCGCCACCACCGCCGACCCCATGGTGCGAAGAATCCCCTCGGTGAACCGGGACAGGTCCACCAGCTCGCGAATCAGCGTGGACTTGACGAGCCCGGGGTTGGAGGCCGGCGTGTCGGACATGCGATTACCCGCCCCCCGCCGCCCGCCTCCTCCGAGGCCTCGGCGGGCGCGCGCCGCGGCTCATGGCTGCCCCGCCGCGCGGATCCGGTAGGAGACGGTCACCGGACCCAGACTGTCCACCAGGGCCGGTCCCAGCCCGGCATCGCGCGCCGTCTTCAGGGTGGCGGTGCTGTCGGAGGCGCCGGGAAGGGTGAACCGCACCGCGTTCGACCGGAAGCCCAGGTAGATGACGGTGAGTCCGTAGCTCCCGGACCGGACGCCGTTGAATCCGAAGTTCCCCTGGCCGTCGGCGAGGGTTCCGAGCGGGCTCCCGGCCAGGGCCAGGCTGGCGTAGGCCAGCGGCGAGCCGTCGTCTCCCTTCACCTGCCCCGAGATCGTATAGTCGGAGCTGGGCGGGAGGTTCGGCATGCCCCCGGCGCCACACGCGTTCAATCCCGATCCAAGCACCACCACCGCGGCCGCCCGCATCGTCCAGGTCTTTGCGTTCACCAATCTCCCCCTTGTCAGCCACAATGCGACGGATCGCATTGTAACCAACCCCCCGTTCTTTCGCTACAATCGGCCCTCGACCCATGGGGAAGGAGCGACCGTGAAGTACCGACCGCTGGGATCCACCGGCCTCCTGGTGAGCGAGATCGCGTTCGGGGCGATGACCTTCGGCGACGACCCGTGGCATTTGGGGGGCCTGGAGCAGGCCCAAGCCGACCGGCTGGTGTCGCGCTGCCTGGACGCGGGGGTGAACCTCTTCGACACCGCCGACGTCTATGCACGGGGAGAGGCGGAGACCCTCCTCGGGCGGGCGCTCGGATCCCGCCGGAAGGACGTGGTGCTGGCCACCAAGGTGCGCGGCCGGATGGGCGACGGGCCGAACGCGGTGGGGCTCTCCCGCGCGCACATCATGGCCTCGGTGGAGGAGAGCCTCCGCCGGCTCGACACCGACTGGATCGACCTCTACCAGATCCACGGCTGGGACTCCCTCACCCCGATCGAGGAGACCCTCTCCGCGCTCACCGACCTGGTCCGCCAGGGGAAGGTGCGCTACCTGGGGATGAGCAACCTCGCCGCCTGGCAGATGGCCCGCTCGGACGGGGTGGCCGCGCTCCGCGGATTCGAGCGCTTCGTCTCCGCCCAGATGTTCTACAGCCTGGTGGGGCGCGACCTGGAGGACGAGGTGGCCCCGTTCTGCCTGGACGCCGGAGTGGGGATCCTGGTGTGGTCGCCCCTGGCCGGCGGGTTCCTGAGCGGGAAGTACCGGCGGGAGGCCGAATCGCCTCCCGATGGCTCGCGGTGGGACACCACCGGCTCCGACTTCCCGCCCTTCGACCGGGAGCGGGGGTGGCGGATTCTGGACGTCTTGCGCGAGGTCGGCGAGCGCCGGGGAATCACCCCCGCCCAGGCCGCCCTGGCCTGGCTCCTGGTCCGGCCCGGGGTGACCTCGGTGATCGTCGGGGCGCGGCGAATCGAGCAGTTGGGGGAGGACGTCGGGGCGGCGGAGATCGCTCTGGCGCCGGAGGACCTGGCCGCGCTCGACGAGGTGAGCCGGCCCGCGCCCCGCTACCCGCGCTGGATGATCGACTCCCAGACGGCGCGGCGGAACCCGACCGGCTGACCCGCGCCCGCCCCGCTACTCCGCCGCCTCCCGGAGCCGGGCCAGCACCCCGCCCACGTCGGCGGCGGTGGAGCGGTGGCTCAGGATGCAAAGCCTCAAGGCGAACGTTCCCCGAAGCCGGGTGGAGGAGATGAACCCGTAGCCGCTCGCGTTCAGCCGCTCGAGGGCGGCCCGGTTCATGGCCTCCAGGTCGGCCTCCGAGGGGCGCGCACCGGGTTTCGCGGACGGCGCCAGCCGGAAGCAGACCACCCCGAGCCGGGCCGGCGAGAGGAGTTCCATCGCGGGGTCGGCCTCGACCGCGGCCTGGGCGTGGGCGGCCAGATCCAGGGTGCGATCCACCGCGGACCGGAGCCGGGCCAGGCCGAAGTGTTTCACCGAGAGCCAGATCCCGAGCGCCCGCCAGGAGCGCGAGAGCTGGATGCCGTGATCGGACAGGTTCGGGCGCTCGGCGCCGAGACGGGTGTCCTGGAGATAGGCGGCGTCCACGGTGAAGGCCGCGCGCAGCTCCTCCGGCCGGCGAAGGAGGACCGAGCCGCACTCGAAGCCCTGGTAGAGCCACTTGTGGGGATCGAAGGCCCAGGAGTCGGCGTCGCCGATCCCGGCCAGGGCGTGGCGCCCCCGCTCGGTGATGGCGGCGAAGCCCCCGTAGGCCGCGTCCACGTGGAGCCAGAGTCCTTCGCGGCGGGCGATCGCGGCAAGGTCTTCGAGGGGGTCCACCGCGCCGGTGCTGGTCGCCCCGGCGTTGGCCGCGACGAGAAACGGTCGCCGGCCGCCGGCGCGGTCTTCGGCTATCGCGGTTTCCAGAGCGCCCGGATCCAGCCGGTAGTCTCGGTCGGCGGGGAGGAGCCGGACGGCTTCGCGGGGAAAACCGGCGATCCAGGCCGCCCGGGTGACCGCGGTGTGCGTCTGGTCGGACGCGTAGATCACCGCGGCTTCGGTCCGGTCATCGAGGCGGGCGTGGCGCGCGGCCACCAACGCGATGAGGTTCGCGGCGGAGCCGCCGCTGGTGAGAAGACCCCCGGCGCCCTCGGGGAGCCCGGTCATCTCGCGGATCCAGTCCACCACCGTGAGTTCCATCATCGAGGGACCCGACCCCCCGAGCCAGGTTCCCACGAACGGATTGTGGGCGGCGGCCAGGAGAGCCGCCAGCACCCCGGGGAAGGTCACCGCCCCCGGAACGTAGGCAAAGAAGCGAGGGTGGCCGACCCGGGCGGAGCGGGTGAGGACATCGCGCTCGGCGGTCGCCATGAGCCCATCGAGCGGCGCGCCGGTTTCGGGGACGGGCTCACGAAGGAGGGCCTCCCCTTCCTCGCGGGTCATCATCCCCCAGGCCGGCTCCCGCTCCAGGCTCGCGAGGTGATCGACCGCCCGGTCCACCGCGGCGTAGCCCAGCCGCCGCATGGCTTCGGGGTCCAGATCCAGGAACGAGGGGTCGCGCTCGGTCATCGTGCCTCCGGGTCGTCGGCGGGTGCTTCGGGTTGTGGGGGGCGAGTCCCCGGGTCGCGTGCATCCTTCGGTCGGGCACGGGCTTCGTGGGGGCGCCGGCTACCCCGGAAGCGAGCCGCCCAGAAGGAGCGCAGCCAGGCCGAGGAGCGCGCAGTAGGGCGCGAAGGCGGCGAGCTTCCCCCGTTCCATGACCTTCCACACCAGCCGGATGGCCACGTACCCGCTCACCGCGGCCACCAGGAAGCTCCCGATCAGGATCCCGGGGTTTCCCCCCAGGTGGACGATCGCGGGAGCGTCGAGCACCGCCGCTCCCAGGATGGCCGGCACCGACAGCAGGAACGAGAACCGCGCCGCGTCCTCGCCGGAGAGCCCGAACATGAGCCCGGCGGTGAGGGTGGAGCCGGAGCGGCTAACCCCGGGCAGGATGGCGATGCATTGAGCGATCCCGATCCCCAGGGCCTTGATCGGGGTGAGCGGCATCCCGCGCCCGGGAAAGAGCCGCGAGAGGGCGAGGATGAACGCGGTGAGGAGCAGGTCCACCCCGACCAGCCGCACGCTGGTGAACGCGGCCTCGACCGCGTCCTTGGCCACCAATCCCACGATCACCGCGGGAATGGTCCCGACCACCATGGCCACGATGAGCTTTCGGCCCCGCCCGGCCTCCGGCTCCGGGGCGCGTGGGGAGAGGCTCCGGAGCATCATCCAGACGTCGCTCCGGAGCGCCACCACCACCGCGGTCAGGGTGGCGAGGTGGAGCCAGACATCGAAGGCCACGCTTCCCTGACCCAACCCCAGAAGTCGCCCGGCCAGCACCAGGTGCCCGGAGGAGGATACGGGAAGGAACTCGGTCAGGCCCTGGACCAGGCCCAGGACGAGGGCGTCGATGAAGGACATCGGGGTCTATCCGAGCGGGGGGCCGCCCCGGTCTAGCCGGTCGGCGGCATGGTAGGCGAGACGGGCCTCGTGCTTGAGGCCCTTCCGGTCGAAGGCCACCCCGAGGTAGTAGTGGGCGCGCTGGTGGCCGGGATCGATCTTCACCGCCTGCTGAAAGCTCTGGACCGCCTCGTCCAGGCGGCTCAGGCGCAGGAGCCCCACCCCGAGGTGGTAGTGGCCGCGGGCGTCCTCCTTCTGGAGCCGCACGTACTCCGTGAACACCGAGACGGTTTCCTGGTGACGCCCCTGGCGAAGCGCGAGCACCCCGGAGTAGTAGAGGATGCGGGTGTCCTCGGGAGCGGTCTCCCGGGCCGCGGTCAACGCTTCGGTCGCCTGCTCCAGCCGGCCCTCGTCCAGGTAGAGGAGCGCGAGGTTGAAGTGGGCCTCGGCGGAGCGCGGGTCGATCTCCAACGCCCGCTTGAGCTCGGCCAACGCCTCCTCGCGCCGACCCTGCTCCCCGTAGATCGCTCCCAGGTTGGCGTGACCCACCGCGCTCTCGGGGTCGCAGGTGGTGGCGCGCCGGAGCGAGGCCAGAGCGTCCTCTTTCCGTCCGAGGGTGTCGTAGAGGATGCCGAGGTTGATGTGGGCCTTGGCCATGTCGGGGTCCAGGCGGATCGCCCGGTTGTAGGCCTGCTCGGCCTCGTAGCCCCGGCCGGCCCGGGCCAGGGTCACCCCGACGGAATACTGGGCGTCGGCGCTCCCGGGATCGAGGCGGGCCGCGTTCTGCGAGGCCTCGACCGCCTCCTCGAGCCGCCCCGCCGCGGCCAGACACCGGCCCCGGGTGATCCAGGCGCTGGGGACGTCCGCCAGCATCTCCGCCGCCTCGTCGAGCACGGTCACCGCCTCTTCGGCCCGGCCCACCCGGCGCAGGCACTCCGCCCGCAACCGGACCAGCTCGGGAGTGGACGCCCCCCGCTTGGACATGCGTTCCACCACGCGAAGCGCGTCACGGTGTTCCCCGAGCCGCTCCAGGGTCTGGGCCAGCTCCAGGACGAGATCCAACCGGCCCGGCTCCGCCTTCAGGCGGCGGGCGGTGTCCTCGGCCCGGTCACGTAGGCCACGGGTCGACGAGGAAACGACGGCGGGAGAGGAGGAGGAAGAGGACCGAAATTTCAATGGCCCATACTCAGGGGCGACCCATAGGGTCGGAATCCCCCCGCGTAAGGCCAGCCGCGATAACCGAGAGCGGTGGCCGCGGCGGGAGGCGTATTCACGTAGGAGACGTTGAACTGAAAGTTCCGACTCGGCCGGTAGTCCAGATTGAAGCCTCGGAGGAAGATGTTCTTCTCGCTGAACAGGTTCTCCGAGGAGGGATCGAGGGTCGCCCCCACGTCCACCGAGACCCGGAGCGGGTCGGAGATACGGTAGCCGATCTCGGTCATCCAGAGTCCGGCGGATTGCGAACCGAACTGCGACGATGAGGAATAGGAGTAGCTGAGGCTGTTCCGAACGTCGAAACGGGAGAAGTCGAGCAGTCCGGAGTTCAGGAGCCCGGCCGACGGCTCGGTTCCGATGCCCTGGAGGGCGGGGGGCGTGGCGTCGGGGATCCCGGCCGAAGCCGCTCCGGCGCCAGCCAGAAGGGCGACCATCGGAATCAGGGCGAAGATGGCTGTGTTGTGCTTCCGGAACATGCGTACGCCTCCCGCGTCGGCATCAAGCCGATTCCAAGAGTAATCAAGCGCCGGGGCCTCGTCAACCGAACACCGCGCCGGTCTCCCACGGGAGCCCTGACCCATATACACCAACGGGGACCCATTGGGTCCCCGTCGGCGGGTTCGTGCTCACTCGGATGCGGAATTCGAGGTCAGGCCACCTTGGAGTCCCGTTTCTGGGCCGGATCCACCCGGATCTCCAGGACCAGCCGGAGCTTCGCCCCCCGGACGATCTCGTCGGGGCCCAGGGTGATCGGCACCTGGATACGGCGCTCGATAAAGACCGGGGAGGTGTCGCCGGAGCCCCCCACCGCGGGAATCTCCACCGGGGCCAGGCTCGCCTCGGCCACCAGGGTCTCGGCGCCCTGGTCTGCCCGGGCCTTTCGGCCGAACAACCGGCCCCAGAAGCCGGGCTTCTCGCCCTCCTCGGAGGCGGGGCTGAAGCTCTCGGCGGGGAGTTCCAGCACGTCGGCCGGCCGGGTGCCCTCCACGCGACGCATTTCGGGAGCCGGGCTCGGACGGGATCCCGACCGGGCTTCCACCGGCTCGGGCTCCGGCCGGGGGGCCGGGGGCTCGGGCTTGGAGGCCGCGGCCGGGGCGGGGGCCACGACCGGCTTGGGCGCCGTCGGCGGGGTCGCGGGCTCCGACGCCTTCACCGGCTGGGGTTCGGGCGCCGCGGGCTTCTGCCTCGGCTCCGGACGCGGCGGCGCGACCGGTTCCGGCTTCGGCGGCCGGAAGGAAGCCGGGGCGGCCGGCTTCGGGGTCTCCGGGACCTTCGAAGGGCTCGCGGCCGCGGGTGCGGACGTCGGCGTGGGGACTCCAGCCGGGGCGGGGTGAGCCGTGCCGTCCACCCCTCCCATCTTGGCCGCCAACCCGCGCCCGTCTCCCAGCTTGATGTCCTTGTTCAGCTTCTGAAGAAGCACCCGGGCGATGCCCCGGAAGGTCTCGAAGACCCCCTGCCCCGTGGTGGCCACCGCCTCGAAGCAGGTCAGGCCGTCCGGGTTCAGAGCCTCTTCCAGTTCCTCGACCGAATAGACGTCGTCGAGATCGCGCTTGTTGTACTGCATCACCACCGGGATGTCCTCGGTGCTGAGCCCGTACTCTTTCAGGTTTTCGTGCAGGTTCCGAAGGGACTCGATGTTCTCGTCCATCTTCCCGCGGGCGGAATCGGCCACGAAGATCACCGCGTCCACCCCGCGCAAGACCAGTTTCCGGGTGGCGTTGTAGTACACCTGGCCGGGAACGGTGTAGAGGAGGAACCGGGTCTTGAACCCGCCCATCTCCCCGAGGTCCACCGGCAGGAAGTCGAAGAAGAGCGTGCGCTCGGTCCGGGTCTTCATGGAGACCATCTTCCCCCGGTTGTTCGAGGGAACGCTCTGGTAGATGTACTCGAGATTGGTCGTCTTACCGCTGAGTCCCGGGCCGTAGTAAACCAGCTTGGCGTTGATTTCTTTCCCGGAGTAGGACACTACGACCATGGGTCGAACCCCCTTGGTGCACTGAAGCCATGGACCATGCCCGCCCTCGCTGAGCGGACCCGCACGTACCGGGAGATATCGGCGGGCTGCCGCCGAACTTGAAGGCGAGGGGGGAAAACCCCGCCGAGGCCACGGCGATCGGACGGTGCGTGATAAGCCACCACCACCGGTGGGTCTTTTTGCACGGCCGACTCCCCGCCGGCCAACCATCCCCTCACCCGGCGCCGGTCCACGACCGATGAAACCCGTTGTTGTTCAAAACGTTGAGCTGGATTCGGGATATTTGGGGCAAATGGGGGCGATCCGGGCACGAAGGTTGCTAAGACCAATGGCTGACCCCTGATGGCAGACCGAAGCGTGGAGGCGGCATGCGAGCGTTCCGGATCAAGAGACCTGCGGCTGACGGCTCGACCTACTCGTTCTACTGCCGGAACCACAACCGGGTGGTCGGGGGATGCCCGCTCGATCAGGGCCCGCACAGCTGCCCCCTCCGCCGGGAGTGCCCGGCCTACGCCGGCCAGGCCGCCCCTCCGACGACCGGCGACCCCCGGTCCGCCCAGGGCTGATTCCTCCCTACCCCCCCCCTGCCCAGCCGACCCCTTTGCCTTGAATCCCGCCGGAGTTACTTCTATTCTCTCAGGTGATTCGAATGTCTTCCCGAACCCGGGCCTGAGGGCCGATTTTGGAAAATAGCTTTCTCCCCGATTCACCACTTTCCGCGGAGTCCCTCACCGACCACATCGGCGAGCTGTTCCAATCCATGGAGGCCGTCCCCATCGGCGTGGCGGTGACCGATCTCACCGGCCGGCTGCTCTTCGTCAACCAGCGCATCCTGAAGGCTCTGGGTTATTCGCGGGACATGCTGGTGGGCCAGGACGTGGGGATCATGAGCCGGGTGACCCTGGACGCGGACCTGGTGCAGCGCATCCTCACCCGGTCGGTGGAGGGGGGCTGGAAGGGGGAGCTCACCGGCTACCGGCAGGACGGCTCCGGCCTTCCCGTGTTCATCGAGACCAACGCCATGCGGAACCGGGCCGGGGAACCGATCGCCGTGGTTTGGGTGGCCCGCGACATCACCGAGCAACGCGCGTTCCAAAAGCGGCTGGTGGCCGAGGGCAAGCTCGGCACCCTCGGGCTCATCGCCCACAACATGGCTCACGAGATTCGCAACCACCTCTCCGCCATCAAGCTCAGCCTCTACATGCTGGAGAAAGCCCGGGTTCCCGACCCGGATGAGACCCTCCATTTCTCCATCGCCCGGGAGGAGCTGAACCGCATCGAGCTCTTCCTGCGAACCCTGGTGAACTACGCCAAGCCCCCCAAACCCCGGTTCGACTGGGTGGACCTGGTGGACGCGGTGAACCAGGGGCTCGAAGACGCCCGCCCGATTCTGAACCTCAAATCGGTGGCCCTGTTCCGGCAGTTCCCCGCCGGTCCGCCGCGCGTGCGCATCGATCGCGGCCAATTCGCCCAGGCGGTGAGCCAGGTGGTGCAGAACGCCTCCGAGGCCATGGATCACAAGGGAGAGATCCACGTGGTGCTCAAGCGCCAACCCCTGGAAACCGGGGCTCAATGGCTGGTGGAGATTCGCGACAACGGACCGGGCATCGCCCCCCATCTTCAGGCACGGGTGTTCGAGCCGTTCTTCACCACCACCGGGCACCAGCTCGGCCTCGGGCTCAGCAACGTGCGCCGCATCATGGACCTCCACCAGGGCTCGGTCTCCCTCGATTCCACTCCGGGGCGGGGAACGGTGGTGGTGCTCAAACTTCCCGAGACGGAGGCCGGGTCATGAAGGAAGCGGAACGCCTGCTCATCATCGACGACGAGGCGAACCTGTGCCGGGAGCTGTCGCTATTCTTCCGGAGCAAGGGCTTCGATACCTACACCGCGCTCTCCAAGGCCGAAGGCCTCCGCAACTTCCACGAAGTTCACCCCCACTACGTGATCTGCGACGTCCGCCTCCCCGACGGAGACGGGCTCTCCATCCTGTCCGAGGTCTGTCGCATCGATCCCGACGTCTATGTGATCATGATCACCGCCTACCAGGACATGGAGACCACCGTTTCGGCCATGCAGCACGGCGCGTTCGACTACATCGACAAGCCCTTCGATCCGGAAAAGCTGGAGATCGTGGTCAACAAGGCCCGGGAGAACCGGCGGCTCACCCAGGTTGTCTCACGGCTCCAGGCCGAGCGGATCATGCCGCTGAAACAGAACGTGCTGGTGGGAAAGAGCAAGCCGATGCTGGAGATCTACAAGACCATCGGCGCGGTCTCCTCCAGCAACGCCACCGTCCTCATCACCGGCGAGAGCGGGACCGGGAAGGAACTGGTGGCCCGGGCCATCCACGCCAACGCCGCCCCCCAGGAACCCTTCATCTCGGTGAACTGCTCGGCCATCGTGGACACCCTCCTGGAGAGCGAGCTCTTCGGGCATGAGAAGGGAGCGTTCACCGACGCGTCCTACCGGAAGCCCGGAAAATTCGAGCTGGCCGGGAAGGGCACCATGTTCCTGGACGAAATCGGGGACATGTCTCCCGGACTCCAGACGAAGCTCCTCCGGGTGCTTCAGGAGCGGGAGTACACCCGGGTGGGCGGGAGCGAGGTCCTGCGCACCGACGCCCGGCTGGTGGCCGCCACCAACCGCAACCTGGAGACCCTGGTGGCGGAGAACCGGTTCCGCGAGGACCTCTATTACCGCCTGAAGGTCATCACGGTGTACGTCCCCCCCTTGAAGGAGCGGCGGGAGGACATCCCGCTGCTGGTGGAGCACTTCCTCCAGAAGATCAACGCCGAGGTGCACAGGGAGGTGTACAAGGTCCCCGACGAGACCATGAAGCGGCTCATGCACTACGACTGGCGGGGAAACGTCCGGGAGCTCGAGAACGTGCTCACCCGGGCCGTCGTGCTCAGCAAGGGCGAGGTGCTGGAGTTGCAGGCCCACAGCCTCGAGGACACGATTCCCTCGGAGATGGCCGCCGAGGATTCGCCCTTCCGGAGCCTCGAGGACGTCGAGGCCCAGCATATTTCCCGGGTCCTGGGGGCGGTGGGCTGGCACCAGGGCAAGGCGTGCGAGATTCTGGGGGTCTCCCGGCCGACCCTCCGGAAGAAGATTCGAGACTACGGATTGAAAGAAACTTTTTCTGGTAGTTGAACGAACTTTCTACCTGACCGGTCAAAGCTCGAACCCCTCATGATTTCGTCCGGCCGTAATTTGTTGTCAGGTAATTAGTTACTGATTCTGCGGCAAAATATGAAAGATGGCACGGAATCTGAATGCTGTAGTTGGTGTTCCACAAGTAGGAAGCAGGGTCGGAAGTGGCCCTTTCCCCCAAAACCAACGGGCTGCTACGGAGAGAAGACGATGTACACGAATGACGAAAGAGTCCACATGATGTACCTGGGCCAAAAGCTCAGGAAGCTCCGCAAGGAGCAGAACCTGACCCAGCTGGAGCTGGCCCAGCAGGTCGGGATCACCAACGGCCAGATCTCCACGATCGAGCGGGGCGTCTCATCGCCCTCGCTGGCCACCCTTCACCGGATCGCCCAGGCGCTGAACGTCCCCATGACCGAGTTCTTCGAGGACGAGCGCATGAAGGAAGTGGACCTGATCCGCCAGGGCAAGGGCCGCAAGGTGGGGAACACCAATGAGAACGTGAGCATCGAGGTGCTTACCGCGCGTTCCACCGCCGGGGCGTTCAACGTGCTCTTCCTGGAGCTCAGCTCCGGCGAGCTGCGTCTCAGTCCCCGGCCGAGCGTCCCCGACGAGTACTTCCTCTACGTCCTTCGTGGAAAGTGCGAGGTCCAGATCCAGGGCGACAACTACGTCGTGGACCCGGGCGACTCGATCTTCGTGAAAGCCCAGAAGGACCAGATCATCCGGAACGTCGGGGCCGACGAGCTGCGGCTCCTCCTGGTCACCCGTTCCGAGATGGTGGCGCCCGAGGTCCGCTCGCTCCTGGCCAGCGTCAAGGATTGACCCCCCGGGGACGAGCGATCCTTGGAGCCGGACCCCCTCGGCCCGGCTTCTACCGCCACTGACGAATCGAGGCCGGCCCAGCCCCCGGGTCGGCCTCGCCTTTGTCCCCAAAAGGATCCCCGCCCTGCCCCTTGTTCACGCCCTCCGGGCTTCGTATGATGGCCCCGAACGCAGCGCGCTCCCAGGGCTTCCGGAGACATCCCGTCATGGTACGACCTGTTCATCCCCACCCCCGACTCTCTAGGGGTTTCCTGGGGCTCGTGGCCGGCCTCATCGTCCTGGCCGCGGCCGGCTGCAACGATTCCTCGACCCGACCCGGTCCCGGACGGATCCCCAAGGCCTTCTTCATCCCGACCGACATCACCCTCGATGAGGCCCCCGATCAGGTGATCGCCGGGGATACCCTGTGGGTAACTCAGAGTCCTCTGCTCCCCCTGCCCCGAACCCTGGAATTCCGAGCGGATCAGACCCCACTCCTCATCCGCGGAACCAAGAACTACCCCCTGGTGAGCGTGAACCTCGACTCCACCGCTATCTTCCGTTTCGTGAACCCCCGGGCGGGGACGCGGATCGAGCACCTCCTCGTTCAGGGCGGGACGAACTCGGTGGAGATAACCGGGCAGGGGGCCCTGACCATCGACGATTGCATCTTCCGGCGGGGGGCGATCCAGGTCCGGGGGACCGGATCGGGCAAGGGGCTCCGGATCGAGCTCGAGCAGTGCCTCATGACCGACGCCGCCCGGTTCTCGGTGAACCTCACCGGAAAGGCGACGCTGGCGAGCCTTCAGAACACCCTCGTCGGGGCCGGGGACTGCGGAATGCTCCTGGAATCGGGAGCCCGGGGCGACATCCGGCAGACCCTCATCTACGACTCGGCGAACTACGGCATCGCCTGCGAGACGAACGCCGCCCTCACCGACTCCTCGGGCTGCAACGACGTCTTTCTGAGCGGCCTCGCCCCCTACCTGAACTGCACGGGGCCGGAGAGCGATCTCCACCTGGACCCGACCTTCTGCAACGAGCCCGGCGGGGACTACACCATCCTCGACTCGTCTCCCTGCGCCGCGGCCAACTCGGGGGACTGCGGGAGGATCGGCGGAAGGGAACCCAACTGCACCACGGCGCAGGGGAAGGCGCGGTAGGAGGCCGCCCGGGAAGCCGGACTCGCCGGGCGCCCTCCCGGAACGGGCGGTGGGGCGCTACAGGATCCGCTTCCCCTCCCCGAGGATCTCGTTGACCGCCTCGCGGAAGTAGACGGGCCCCGACTCCAGTTCCTCCGAGACCTTGGTCCGGTAGAGAGAGAAGGCTCCGGCGATGGCCGGACCGAAACGGCTGAGCACCATCCCCTCGCGTAGCGCCTCGTCCCGCTCGCCCCGTCGGTTGAGCACCATCTCCGAAATCATGGCCCGGGCCATCCGCCGGGCCAGACCGGGGTCGGTGATGCGCGGACGTGGGCGGGGGGGTGGGGGATCGGCGGCGGGGAAGTGCGCGGACGCCGGCCTGATGCCGTCCGCATCGGACGCCGAGGCCTCGACGGCGCCCGCCGCCACCGCGGATCCGTCGGCGGCCCAGCTCACCGGGAAAACCGCCTTGCACCGCGGACAGCGGAGCTTGGTCACGTCCTCGGGCATCCGATCGGCGGCGATCTCGTACTTCGAGCGGCAGTCGGGACAACGAACGATCACGCTCCCCCCTCGGTTCAGCCGGCGTCCACCAGGGGCCCGGCGATCTCCAGCATGGTCCGCAGGCGGCGGCGGAGGGGCTCCCATCCCGGCCCCATCTCCCCGTGAAACGCCCCGCCGTCCAGGGCCTTTCGCGCCTCCTCGCGCGCGACCTCGGTCATCTTCACGTCCCGCCAGGGATCGGCGATCCGGTAGCGGGGGCGCCCGCTCTGACGGGTGCCCGCCACGTCCCCCTGTCCCCTCAGGGTCAGATCCATTTCCGCCAGAACGAAGCCGTCGTCGGTGTCGGCGAAGAGATCGAGCCGCTTCACCGCCTCCTCGTCCAGCTTGTCGTCACGAATCAACACGCAATAAGACGTGTGCCGTCCCCGCCCGATCCGGCCCCGAAGTTGATGGAGCTGGCTCAATCCATAGCGTTCGGGATGCTCGATGATCAGGAACGAGGCGTTGGGAACGTCGATCCCCACCTCCACCACCGTGGTCGCCACCAACACCCTCACCTCGCCCTTGGTGAAGCGGTTCATCGCCGCTTCCTTCTCCTCGGCCTTCATCTGACCGTGGAGCAGGGCCACCCCGAACCCCTTGAACTCGGGGCGCCGGGCCAGGCGGCGCGCCATGGTGGTGGCGGCCTTGAGATCGGACTTCTCCGATTCCTCGACCAGCGGGTAGATGATATAGGCTTGGCGTCCTTCTCTCAAACGCTCGGCGAGAAACTCGTACACCGCCGGACGGTTGTGCTCGGGGGTGACCCGGGTAACCACCCGCCCCCGGCCGGCGGGGCGGTGGCGGATGACCGAGAGTTCCAGATCGGCGAAGCGGACCAGGGCGAGGCTCCGGGGGATCGGGGTGGCGGACATCACCAGCACGTGGGGGGTGTTCCCCTTCCCGGTCATCGCCACCCGCTGCAGCACCCCGAAGCGGTGCTGCTCGTCCATCACCACCAGGCCCAGGTCCCGAAACCGCACCTCCTCCTGGAAGAGGGCGTGGGTGCCCACGGCCAGGGGGGCGGTCCCGTCGGCCAGGGACCGGAGCACCTCGCGCCGGGCGGCGGCCCCCGTGCTCCCGGTGAGGAGCCTCGGCTCCAGCCCGAACGGCCCCCCCAGCTCGCGCAGGGTGCGCAGATGCTGTTCGGCCAGGATCTCGGTGGGGGCCAGGAACGCGATCTGGACCCCGGCATCCGCGGCGGCGGCGGCGGCCAGGAGAGCCACCACCGTCTTCCCCGAGCCCACGTCCCCCTGGAGCAGGCGATTCATGGGCCGTCCCGAGGCCATATCACCCAGGATCTCTTCCAGGGCGCGATCCTGGTCCGGAGTGAGGCGGAAGGGAAGGGCGGCCCGGATGCGCCGGAGCCGCGGGCTGTCCGCGGGAACCGCCACCGTCCGCCGGCCCTGCTCCCGGCGGAGCCGCGCCGCGTAGACGAAGAGCTGGTCCAGGAAGAGCTCCTCGAACGCCAGACGGCGGCGGGCCTCCCCCCGGGTCTCGGGGTCGGGAGGAAAATGATAGGTGGTCAGCGCCCGTTCGAGGGGGAGCAGCCGATAGCGGCCCCGGAGAGCGTCGGGAAGGGGGTCCTCCATCCGGGGGAGTACCCGGGTGAGCGCGGCTCGCACCCACGTCCGGAGGTTCCGCTGGGTCACCCCCCGCGTGCCCGGGTAGACCGGAAAGAGCCGGCCGGTGTGGATCTCCGCCTCCTCGTCGCGATCGAGCACCTCGTACTCCGGGGACTGGAACTGCAGCTTCCCCATGAAAGTGGAGAGGGGGCCGGAGACCAGGATCCGGGAGCCCGGAGGGAAATGACTTTCCCGCCAGCTTCCCCCGAAGAAGACGATCCGCACCTCCCCGCTCTCGTCCTCGAGACCCACTTCCAGCCGCTGGGGAGTCCTTCGGGCGGCCTGCCGCCGGGGGTTTCCGGGGGCTTTCCGACCCCGGACATGGACGGTCCCCACCGTCCCCAGGACGGTGACCACCGCCTTGCGCACCCGGCCGTCGGGACCCTCCTCGAACCGGACGTCGGTGGGGCGGAGGGAACCCAGGGGCCGGATCTCCCGCCGGTCCACCCATCGGGCCGGGAAATGACGCAGGAGATCTTCCACGGTGTGGATTTCCAGGCGGAGGAGGGCCTCGGCATAGTGTTTCCCGACCCCGGGGAGGGTCTCGACCGGGGCGTCTCCCGGGGAGGGAGCCGAAGTGGGCGGGCCGGGAGCGGTCATGGCCAGAGCCTACGCGCCGGCCGGCGGTCCTGACAACGGCGGGACCCGGTTCGAGGTCGCGGTTGAGCGGTGGAGGGGGGTGTGCTACGCTCTTTCGGCTTTGCGCCGGACCCCGGTCGGGGCCCGGTCTTGATTCGGGAAAGGAGTTCGGTCGTGGCCAAGGCTTGTGAAATCTGCGGGAAGGGTCCCGTCTACGGCAACAAGGTCAGCCATGCGCACAACACGTCGCGCCGGCGTTGGGAGCCCAATCTCCAGCGGGTTCGCGCCATCGTGGACGGGGTGCCCAAGAAGATCCGGGTCTGCACGCGTTGCCTGCGTTCGGGGAAGGTCCAGAAGAACATCCGTCCGGTCCGGACGGCCGTCGAGGCCTGAGCGGAGGGATCTCCTCCGCTCACTCGCCCCGCCCCTCCTCCGACCCGCCATCCCCGCCCACCCGTCCCAGGAACGCCCCCGCGACCGGATCCCCCGGCCGGAGTTCCAGCGCCCGCCCGAAGAGTTCCCGCGCCTCCGCGTCCCGGCCCTGCCGGCGCCGCAGCATTCCCAGCCCGAGGAGCGCGTCCACGTAGTGCGGGTTGAGGGCGAGGGCGGCGGTGAAATCCTGCTCCGCCCGTCCCTCGTCCCCGGCGGCGAGCCGGACCTCGGCCAGAAGCCGCCGCGCGTCGGCCAGACCGGGATCCAGCTCCAGGCTACGCTCGAGGTGCGGGATCGCCTCGGTCGGATGCCCCGCCGCGATCTCGGTGCGTCCCATCGCGGTATGGGCGCTCACGTAGCCCGGATGGAGCCGGATCGCCTCGCCGATCTCCCGACGCGCCGCGTCCAGCATCCCCGACCCGAGGTGGGCCAAGCCGAGCTGGAGCCGGAGATCGGGGTAGTCGGGGTGGGCGCTCACCGCGAAGGTCAGGTGATCGGTTGCGGCGCCGAACTCCTCCCGGTCGAGATGGAGAGAGCCCAGATAGGCCCGGGCCACGTCCAGGCGCCGATCCGTATCCAGGGAGGCCTTGAGATCGGCGAGCCCGGTCTCGGTATCGCCCTGGGCCACCCGCGCCTGACCCAGGGCGAACCGGGCGCGCCAATAGCGCGGGTTCTGCTCGAGGGCGCGCCCGAGCGCGGTCACCGCCTGCGCCGGGTGGCCGGATCGCAGCGCGGCGATCCCTTCGTAGCAGGCGATGTCCGCGAAAGTGGGTTTGAGCCCTCCGGCGCGCCGGAGGGAATCCCAGGCCTCCGACGGGCGGTCGAGCACGAGGAGGGCCAGACCCCGCGCGAGCAGGGCCTCCACGTAGTCGGGATTTCGGGCCAGGGCGGCGTCGAAGGCGGCGACCGCCTCCTCCTGCCGGCCCAGCTCGGCCAGGACCTGGCCGTAGCGGCACCGGAGATCGGCATAACCGGGCTTTTCGGCCACCGCCGCCTCCAGGGCCGAGCGGGCCGCCTCCAGGTCTCCCCGGTCGTAGGCCTCGGCCGCCGCGGCCAGCCGGTCGTCGGGCCGGGTTCGAGTCTCCAGCGCGGCCCGAAGCTCCTCGAGGGCGTGGGCGGGGATCGGTGGACGCGGCGGGGGTTTGAGCGAGGGGGGCATCTGGAAATTCAGGGTGGATAGACGGTCCAGGTCGGCCGACGCCGCCTCGGGCTCTCCTATCGCCTGGTTCACGATCGCCCGGTAGGCCAGGGCTTCGGCGTAGTCCGGGTTCAGCTCCAGGGCCCGGTCCAGGTGGGGCAGGGCCTCGGGGGCCCGCCCCTGCCGCTCCGCCAACACGCCCAGGTAGTAGTGGAGATCGGGATAGTCTCCCTCCACCTCCACCGCGCTCCGGAACTGGGCCTCGGCCGGGGCATAGTCCCCCTTGGCGTAGAGGGCCAGCCCCAGCTTGGCGTGAGCCTCGGCGGCGTAGAATCGGGCCAGCTCGACGTCGGGGTTGGAGGGATCGGCTCCCTTGGCCAGGAGCGCCTCGAACTCCGCCACCGCTTCGGCATATTCCCGGCGGTTGAAGTGCATGATGCCGCGGGCATAGTGGGGATTCCCCCACCGTCCGAACATCCGACTCAGAAACGACACCTTCGGTCCACCTCCGGGAGGAGCCGACCGGCTCAATCCATCTGCTTCCGTATGAATGCAGGCACGTCCAGGCTCTCCTGGCCGTGAACCCGTTCCCACCGCTCCCGAAGATAGGCCGGCCCGGGCGCCGGACGATCGCCCGCGCGGTCGGGATCGACGGGGGCGCGGTTCATCAACCGGTCCAGGGCGGATTCGCCGCGGGTCCGAGGCCTCGGTGCATCGCTCGCCCGCTCCTCGACCGGGGGCTGGCCGAATCCGGTGGCGATGACCGTGATCCGCACGCCGTCCCCCATCTCGGGGTCGATGACCGCGCCGAAGATCACGTTGGCATCGCCGCCCACCGCTTCGTTGATGATGTTCATCGACTCGCTCACGGTGTGGATGCCCAGATCCTGGCCGCCGCAGATGTTGACCAGCACCGCCTCGGCCCCGGCGATGGAGACGTCCTCCAGGAGCGGGCTCGAAATGGCCATGCGGGCCGCGTCCTCGGCGCTGGACTCGCCCGAGGCGTAGCCCGTGCCCATGAGAGCGTTCCCCCGGGCGCACATCACCGCCTTCACGTCGGCGAAGTCGAGGTTGATGAGGCCGGGGACGGTGATGAGATCGCTGATCCCGCGGGTGGCGTGGAAGAGGACCTCGTCCGCGCGCTTGAACGCGTCCAGGAGGGTGGTCATCTTGTCGGTCACGGTCAGGAGCCGCTGGTTGGGGATCACGATCAGGGTGTCGACCTCGTCCCGGAGCGCGGCCAGCCCCTCTTCGGCCTGGCGGCCCCGCTGGCGGCCTTCGAAGATGAAGGGCTTGGTGACCACGGCCACGGTCAGCGCCCCCTCCTCCCGGGCCACCCGGGCCACCACCGGCGAGGCCCCGGTGCCGGTCCCGCCGCCCATTCCGGCGGTGATGAACACCATGTCCGCCCCGCGGACCGCGTCGCGGATGTCCTCGGCGGATTCCTCGGCGGACTGGGCCCCCACCTCCGGCTTCCCGCCGCAGCCCAGCCCCTGGGTGGCCGCGCTCCCCAGCTGGACCTTGTGACCGGCCAGGCTCTGCTCCAGGACCTGGGCGTCCGAGTTCATGGCCAGGAACTCGACCCCGGCGAGGCCCCCCTGGACCATCCCGTTGACGGCGTTGCCGCCGGCGCCACCCACCCCGATCACCTTCAGCACGGCGTGCGTCTTCGGCTCCACCAGTTCCAACATCATCGCGTACCCTCCTTTTGCCCCTCAGGGGCTTGACGTCGGGCCATCACCTGCCCGCGGAGAACCATCGTCGGCCTCGGCCGGCGCGGGCTCCCCTCTAGAAAAACTCCCCCAGCCACCGCCGCACCGGCGCCGCGATCCGGGTCAGGAGCCGGGGGTCGTCGAACCGTTCCTCCCCGTCCTTCTCCCGGGCGTAGATCACGAGCCCCACCGCGGTCGCGTAGCGCGGATCCTCCACCGCCTCCAGGATGCCGACCACCCCGCGGGGAATCCCGCGGCGGACCGGCATCTCGAAGATGCGTTCGGCCAGGTCCTCGACCCCTTCCATGCCCGCTCCACCCCCGGTCAGGACCACGCCGCCCGCCAATAACTCGCTGAAGAGGTTCTTTTTGACCTCACGATATACCATCGTGAAGATCTCTTCCATACGCGGTTCGATCATCGAGGCCAGAACCTGCCGGGGAATCGGCTTGGACTCGCGCCCCCCCACCCCCGGTACCTCCACCGTCTCCTCCGACGAGACCCGGGAGGCCATGGCCGAGCCGTGGCGGATCTTGAGTTCCTCCGCCGACTCGGTGGGGGTGCGAAGCCCCACCGCCAGATCGTGGGTCACGTTGTTCCCGCCCAGCCCGATGATCGCGGTATGGCGGACCGCTCCCTCGTAGAACAGGGCCACGTCGGTGGTCCCGCCCCCGAGGTCGATGAGGAGGCACCCCAGTTCCTTCTCGTCGGCGGCCAGGACCGCCGCCGAGGAGGCCAGGGGCTCCAGCACCAGGCTCGTCGCCCGAAGCCCGGCCCGCTGGACCGCCTTCTCCACGTTCCGGGCGCTGGTGGCGGCCCCGGTCACGATGTGCACCTCGGCCTCGAGACGGACCCCGCTCATCCCCACCGGATTGCGGATGCCCGCCTGATCGTCCACCACGAATTCCTGGGGAATGACGTGCAGCACTTCCCGGTCCCCGGGAATGGCCACCGCCCGTGCCGCCTCCACCACCCGGGCCACGTCGTCGGGGCCGATTTCCGTCCCGCCGCGGCTCACCGCGATGACCCCGCGGCTGTTGATGGAGCGGACGTGCTCACCGGCGATGCCCGCGGTCACCGTCCGCACCGGGATCCCCGACATGCGCTCCGCTTCGGCCACCGCGGTCCGGATGGACTGCACGGTGTTCTCCAGGTCCACCACCACCCCGCGGCGGATCCCCCCCGAGGGGGCGTGGCCGACCCCCACGACCTTTAGGGCCCCGCTTTCATCCGGCTCGGCGATGACCGCGGCCACCTTGGTGGTCCCGATGTCCAGTCCGACGTAGCTTCGCATCCGGACGCTCACCTGCCTTTCCCTCATCCTTGCTTGATGATCACCTGGTTGCGGAACCGGGCGTCCACGTACAGGACCTCCGTCCCGTCCTTCCGCACCCGCTCCAGGACCGCGAGGAGGGCCTCGACCTTCCGCCGGCTGAGCCTTCCGTCCCCGATCCGCACCGTGACCCCGGCCAGGGTCACCGCCGTCAGCTCTCCCGGCCGCTCCACCCGCACCTCGCTGATCCAGCTTTCGCCCCGGTCCCCATAGCTGCGGAGCCGGACCAGGAACGCCAGCGCCTGGCGCGCCCCCTCGCCGTCCAGCCGGCGCCCCCAGGCCGGAGGCCGGCCCCCGATCCCGGTGAGGAGCGGAAGCTCCACCCCTCGGGCGTAGCGGGCCGCGCTGTCCGGGAGCGGCCATTCCGGGCGGCTGTGAGCGGGCGGCGGGCCGAGCACGGTGCCGTCCGCCGCCACTTCCTCGGGCCGTCCGTCCAGGAGCAGGGCCACCGGGACCTTTTCGGTGACCTCCACCTCGATCCTTCGTTTCCAGGTCCGCCGGACCCTGACCGCGGCCACCCGGGGAATCGCGGCCACCCGCGCCGCCACCGAGTCCGGGACCACGGCCAGGATGTCGTCGCCGGGATACACCCGGGTCCGTTCGATGATCTCCCAGGGGGGGACCCACCGGGTCGGCGCCACGTCCACCTGGCGCACCGCGAAAATCCGGGTGTGGGTGCGCGCCCACCCGAGGCCGGCGTGCCAGCCCAGGGCCACGGTGATTCCAATCCCCACCGCCACCGCGCCCACCACCGCCCAGGCCACCCCCCGGTGCACCCGCCGGCGGCGCCGGCGCCGGGCCAACGCCCGCCGCGCACCGTCGTCGCGGGGGGAGTCGATTCCCCGCCGGTTGGGTCCGGTCACCGCACCGCTCCCCGGGGCTCGGGCTCGCCCACGATCCGGACCTCGGTCCGAAGCTCCACCCCGAAACGGTCGCGCACCCGGGCCTGGACCTCGCGGATCACCCCCTCGATGTCCGCCGCGGTGGCGTCCCCTTCATTGAGGATCCAGTTGGCGTGCTTGAGAGAGACCGCCGCCCCCCCGATCCGGAAGCCCTTGAGCCCCGCCGCTTCGATCAGCCGGCCGGCATGGTCCCCGGCGGGGTTCACGAACACCGAGCCCACGCTGTTGCCCTTGGGCTGAGTGCGCAGGCGGTACTCGTGGTACTCCCGGCGACGGGCGGCCAGGATCTCCGGATCCCCCGGGTGAAGGGTGAAGATCCCGGCGAGAAAGATCATCTCCACCGGATATACCGTGGTTCGATAGGCGAAGCGGATGTCGGCGGCGACGGTCCGGATCGGGTTGCCGTCGAGATCGACCCCGTGGACTTCCTTCAGGATGTTCCGGACCTCCCCGCCGTGGGCGCCGGCGTTCATGCGGAGCGCTCCGCCCACCGTGCCCGGAATGTCGAAGCCGAACTCCAGCCCCTCGAGGGCAGCCCGCTCCGCGGCCAGGGCCGCGGCGGACATGGGAGCCACCGCCCCCGCCCGGATCTCGACCCCGCGCGCCTCGGCGGTGCGGAAGGGCCGACCGAGCCGGAGCACCATTCCCCGCACCCCGCCGTCGCGGATGAGAACGTTGGTCCCGCCGCCGAGGACGAAGAGAGCGAGAGAATGCTCCCGTGCCGCCCCGATCGCCGCCGCCACCTCGGCCTCGCTTTGGGGTTCGACGAAGTACTCGGCCGCTCCCCCCACCTTGTAGGAGGAGTAGGAGGCCAGCGGCACCTCGCGCCGTACCCGGCCGGGGAGGGCGGCTTCGAGCGCCGCGGCGACTCCCCGGCTCACGGGGTTGCCGCTCCGGCGCCGTGGGAGGCCAGCTCGTCGAGAAGCTCTTGGCCGGCCTGATGGATGTTGCCCGCCCCCAGGGTGATCACCACGTCGCCTCCCCGGAGGTCGGCGCGCACCGCCTCGGGGAGATCGGCGGTATCGGGAACCAGCCGGCAGGCCGGGTGACCCGAGCGCCGGATCGCGGCCACGATGCCCTCGGCGCTCACCCCCTCCAGGGGATCCTCCCCCGCGGCGTAGATCGAGGTCACGTAGACCAGGTCGGCGTCGGCGAAGGCCGTGCCGAACTCGGCCATGAGATCGCGGGTGCGGCTGTAGCGATGGGGCTGGAACAGCGCAACCACCCGGTGCTCCCCGTGCTCCTTGGCCGCCCGGAGCACGGCGCGGATCTCGCTCGGGTGGTGGCCGTAGTCGTCCACCACCATGACCCCGGACGCCTCCCCCTTGATCTCGAAGCGCCGGGATACCCCCTCGAAGGCGTCCAGGGCCCCGAAGATGGCCGGGGCGCTCATGTCCAGCTCGCGTCCCACCGCCACCGCGGCCAGAGCGTTCAGGGCGTTGTGACGGCCCGGCATGTGAATCCGCGCCCGTCCCAGTAGAAAGTCATTCTCGAACACGTCGAAGGTGGTGGTGTAGTCGTCGTGGGTCCGGATCTCGCTCACCCGGAAGTGGGCGGGCTGGGTGACGGCGTAGGTCGTCACGCGACGCTCCAGCCGGGAGAACACCTCCCGCACCCGGGGATCCTCCATGCACGCCACGCAGAGCCCGTAGAAGGGGACCTTGTTGGCGAAGGTGACGAAGGCGTCCTGGATCTCGGTGATCCCGCCGGTCCAGTGGTCCAGGTGCTCCTCGTCGATGTTGGTGATCACCGCTATGGAGGGAGTGAGGCGCAGGAACGAGCCGTCGCTCTCGTCGGCCTCGGCCACCAGGAAATCCCCGGTGCCGAGCCTCGCGCTGGTTCCCAGCGCCCGGACCCGCCCCCCCACCACCACGGTGGGGTCGAAGCCCCCCGCGGCCAGCACCGAGGCCACCAACGAGGTGGTGGTGGTCTTGCCGTGGGCGCCCGCAACCGCGATCCCGTGCTTCATCCGCATGAGCTCGGCCAGCATCTCCGCCCGGGCGATCACCGGGATATTGAGCCTTCGCGCCTCCTCGACCTCGGGGTTGGTGGAGCGGACCGCGGTGGAGGCCACCACCACCGCCGCCCCACGCGCCAGCTCCGCCCGGTGCCCCTCGGCGATCCGTGCCCCCAGGGACACCAGGTGGTCGGTGACCGGGGTGCGGTGGAGGTCCGATCCGCTCACCTCGTAACCCATGGTGAGGAGCACCTCGGCGATGCCGCTCATCCCCGAGCCCCCGATCCCGATCATGTGGATGCGACCGATCCTGCCGTACACCTAGGCGTTCTCCTCCTGTCTCACGTCCTCCGCCTCACCTTCCTTGTCGTAATCCTCGGGGAGGTGGAGCTGCGATTGGGGAGCGCCTCCGCCCAGCTTCTCCACCGCCTCGGCGATCCGGCGGGCCGCGTCGGGCCGGCTCAGGGCGAACGCGTTCCGGGCCATGTCGCGGAGGGCCTTGGGGTCGGCCAGGAGCTTGCGGATCTCCTCGGTCAGCCGTTCCCCGGTCAGCCCCCGATCGGGGAGCAGCACCGCCGCCCCCTTCGAGGACAGGGCGTTGGCGTTCATGGTCTGGTGATCGTCCATGGCGTGGGGATACGGCACGAGGATGGATGGGATCCCGCAGGCCGAGATCTCGGAGATGGTCATCGCCCCGGCCCTGGCCACCACCAGGTGGGCGATCCCGTAGATCTCCTCCATGTCGTTGAAGAACGCCCGCACCACCGCCTTGGCTCCGGTGGTCCGCACCGCGTCGAGCACCGCCCGCAGGTCTTCCTTCCCGGTCTGCACCACGAACTGGACGGTGCGATCCCCGCGGAACTGATCGAGCATGTCGATGAAGGCCAGGTTCAGGCTGTGAGCTCCCTGGGAGCCTCCGAGCACCAGCACCGTCTTCCGGTCGGGATAGAGGCGGAGGTTGTGCAGGGTGCGAAGCGCGCGCCCCTCGCTGATCCGAACGCGCACCGGGTTCCCGGATAGCCGGAGCTTGGCCCGGTCCTTGAAGAACCGGCGCGACTCGGCGAAGTGAACGTGGATCTCCGAGGCGTACCGGGCCAGGAACCGGTTGGCCCGCCCGGGAACGCTGTTCTGCTCCTGGAGCACCACCGGCACCCCGGCCCGGTGGGCGGCGATCACCGCGGGCACCGTCACGTACCCTCCGGTCCCCACCAGCACCTTGGGCTGGAACTCGTCGATGATCCGGCGGATGCGCCGGTAGGCCCGGTACATGGCGAGGGCGGCCCGGACCGAGCCCAGGGTGGGCCGGCTGGGAAGCCCCTGGAGGGAGAACTCCTCCAGCTTGTACCCGGCGCCGGCGAGCATCTCCCGCTCGATCCCCCGGTCCGACCCCAGGAACATCACCTCGGTCTCCGGGTTCCGCCGCCGGAGCGCTTCGCCGATGCTGAGGGCGGGGATGATGTGGCCGCCGGTTCCCCCGCCGGCGATCAGAACCCGCACCGGCTGGGGGGAAGCATGAGGGTGGAGGTGGGGCTGGCCAGCGGCCCGCTCGGCCGCGCGCGATTCACCGGAATCCGGCGGGGCCCTCCGCGCTCCGGCCGGCCTCCGCGGCCTCGGGGCTCACGCACCGCGCCGCGCTCCCCTCCACGGGCGCCACGGCTCCGATCGCGATCCCGGTCCCGGTCCCGCCCTCCTTCGCCGGCGCGGGAACGCCGTCGTTTGTCGTCACCGCCGCCGCGGGAACTCCCGGAGCGCCGCCGGTCCCCCCGGGGCTCGCCCGATCGTCCCCCCCGAGGCTCCGCCACCCGCTCGGGTCGGGCCTCGGCCCGGGGCGGGCTCGAAGTTTCGGGCCGGGGTTCGGCCGGGGCCGCGGCCGGACTCTCGGCCGCCGCCCGCTCGCCGGAAGCGGCTTCGGATCCCGAACGATCCCGGGGGCGCCGGCGGGACCGGCGTCTCCGCCCGCCGCGCTCGCGGCCCGCGCGTGGGTCGCGCCCTTCCCGCTCTCCTTCGCGGGGCTCCCCTCGGCCCTCATCCCCTTCGCGCTGGGCTTGGCGTTCCGGACCCGGTTCCCGGGGTTCCCGCCGCCCGGACCCCTCGGGCCGGGCATCGGCCCGCGATCCCTCGCCGCGGCCTCGATCTCCGCCTTCCCCCCCCGGGCGGTCCTCGCGGCTCCGCCGGGAGGGTCCGCTTCCACCGCTCCCGCCGCTTCCGCCCGGCCGATCCGGCTCCCGGTCGTCTTCCCGGCGCGGGGGCCGCCCCCCGCCGGCATCGGCCGGAGGCGGGGCCGCAGCCTCGGACGGGCGCTCACGACCTTCGGGGCGATCCCCGCCGTTCTCGCGCTTCCACTCCGGCCGGCCGTCATAACCCCGACGGGCCCGGCGCCGGCGCCGCCCGCTACGCTGGCCCTGGGAAGATTCATCTGCCGACCCCTGGTCGGCGGCGAGCCCCGTGGGGGCTCCTTGTTCGCGTTCGTCAGACATTTAGTCCTGCTCTCCAATCCCCACCAGGAGCGTCGAATCGCCCTGGGAGGCGATGTTGTTCAGAATTCCCAGGGAGAAGAGCATGACCAGGACGGCGGAGCCGCCGTAGGACACGAGCGGCAGGGGAAGCCCGGTGGTCGGAAACAATCCGGTCGCCACCAGGAGATTCACTCCCGCATAGACGGCAATGGTCGCGCCGATCCCGACGGCCAGGAGCGACCCGAATCGATCGGGCGCCCGGCGGGCCGCTTCATACGCCCGCCAGAGCAAAATCACGAACAGTCCGATCAAGAAAACCGCCCCAATCAGGCCAAGCTCTTCTCCTATGATCGCGAATATGAAATCGGTGTGGGCGTCGGGCAGAAAGAACCACTTCTGCCGGCTCTCCCCCAACCCCCTCCCCCACCATCCCCCCGAGCCGATGGCCAGGATGGACTGGTAGAGCTGATAGTTGCCGCCCCGGAGATCCCCTCCGTCGATCCAGAAGGTCCGAAAGTTCACCAGCCGCGTGAACTGATAGCTCTTCAGGATGAAGGGCATCGCCCCCGCCACCGGCGCCGTGAGGATCGCCAGGTGCCGGAAGGGAACCCGTCCCGCCACCAACATGAGGGCCGTGATCCAGATCAGGGCCAGGGTGGTGCTCAGGTTGGGCTGCTTGACCACCAGGACGCACATGAGGCCCAGGGCGATGAGACACGGCATCAGGCCGGTCTGGATCCGCTCCAGGCGCGCTCTCGGCTTGGACAGCAGGAAGGCCAGATAGACCACCAGCCCCAGCCGCGCGAAATCCGCCGGCTGCAGGGTGACCCCGCCGACCGAGAGCCATCGGCGCGCGCCGGCCGCGCTGTGCCCGATTCCCGGCACGTAGACCAGGAGGAGCAGGACGAGGCCGAACACGTAGGCCCAGGGAGCCCACCGACCCCATCGATGATAATCGATCCGGGTCCCCACCGCGAAGGCGAAGACGCCCAGAAGCACCTTGAAACCCTGGTTTTCCAGGTAGGCGGTGGGCCGGGCGGCGGTCACCGAGGTCGCGGAATAGACCATGGCGAGTCCGAAGAGGACCAGGGCGAAGGTGGCGAAGACCAACCACTTGTCCCAACCCGCCCCCCGGAGCTCGGAGGGAAGGAGGGTGCCGCCCCCCGTGTCCCCCCGCCACAGGGAGACCCCCAGGTGCTTCAGGGACGCCGTGAGGGCTCCGGCCCGGGGCGCGGTCAACGCCGGGCCTCCCGCTCCCGGACCAGGGCGCGGAAGCGATCCCCCCGGTCCTCGAAGTCGCGAAACATGTCGAAGGAGGCGCATCCCGGGGAGAGAAGAACGGCCAAGCCGCGGGGGCGGGCGAGGGCGTAGGCCGCGTCCACCGAGGCCTCGAAATCGGTTCCCCCCCGGGTGATGGGCGCCCCGGCGGCGCGCCAGGCGGACTCCAGCGCCGGGGCCGCCTCCCCGATCAGCACGATGGCGGCGACCCGGTCGCGGATCAGGGGGACCAGCCGGGCGTAGTCGCTCTCCTTGGGCCGCCCTCCCGCGATCAGCACCACCGGCTCGGGGAAGGAGCGAAGGGCGACTTCCAGGGATTCCGGGTTGGTGGCCTTGGAGTCGTTGTAGAAGGCCACCCCCTCGATCTCTCCCACCCGTTCCAGGCGGTGGGGAAGGCCGCGGAGCGTGCGGAGCGCCCCGGCCACCCGCGGGTCGAGCACGTCGAACCCGAGGCCGTTCAACAGGCACAGGGCCGCGGCGGCGTTGGCATGGTTGTGGGGACCCGCGAGCGGCAGCTCGCCGAGGGGGAGCACCTCGCGCTCCACCCCGTCGGCGCGCCAGACCAGCCGCCCCCCGACCGCGGCCGCGCCCTCGACCACCAGGGCGTCCACCCCGAAGCGGATGAGCCGGGCGGCAAGCCGGGGCGCGGCCGGCTCGAGCCAGGGATCCCCCAGGGGAAGCACCGCGGTGTCGGTCGCCGACTGGCGGTCGAAGATCCGGAGCTTGGTGTCGGCGTAGTGCCGCAGCGAGTCGTAGCGGTCCAGGTGGTCGGGGGTCACGTTCAGGACCGCCGCCGCCCGTGGATGAAACCGGTCCACGTCCTCGAGCTGGTAGCTCGAGACCTCCACCACCAGCGCCCCCTCGGGGGGGACCGACTCCACCACCTCGCTGAGCGCGGTGCCCACGTTTCCGGCCACCGCAGCCGGCCGGCCCAGCGCCTCGATCAGGACCCCCAGGATGGTGACCGTGGTGCTCTTCCCGTTGGTGCCGGTGACCGCGGCGATGGGGGCGCGCGCGAAGCGGGAGGCCACTTCCAGCTCGGAGAGAAAGGGAATGCCGCGGCCGCGCGCCTCGACCAGGATCGGGGCGGTCTTGGGGATTCCCGGGCTCACCACCGCGACGTCGATCCCGTCCAGGTCCCGGGGGTCGTGACCCCCCAGGCGAAGCTCGATCCCCTCGGCGGCGAACGCGGCGGGATCGAGTCCCAGGGCTCCGGGATCCTTCCGGTCGGCCCCCCGGACCACCGCCCCGTGGCGGGCCAGGAGACGGGCCACGGCGCGGCCGCTTCGGGCCATGCCGATCACCGCCACCCGCATTCCCCGCCAATCCGGGCGGGTGTCCATCGTCGATTCGGTCATCGTCGTCGGCATCCGTTTCCTATTGCAGCTTCAAGGTGCTCAGCGACAGGAGCGCCAGGAGCACTCCCACGATCCAGAAGCGCACCACCACCCGCGACTCCGGCCAACCCTTCAGCTCGAAGTGATGGTGGATGGGCGCCATGCGAAACACGCGCTTCCGCCGGGTCCTGTACGAGGTCACCTGGATGATCACCGAGAGGGCCTCGGCCACGAAGATCCCCCCGATCAGGAACAGCAGCAGCTCCTTCCGGAGCATGACCGCCACCGTCCCCAACGCTCCGCCCAGGGCCAGGGAGCCGGTGTCCCCCATGAACACGTCGGCGGGATGGGAGTTGAACCAGAGAAATCCCAGGGCGGCTCCGAACATGGCGGTGCAGAAGATGGTGAGCTCGCCGCTCCCCGCGAAGTAGGGGATGTTGAGGTACCCGGCGATCTTCACGTTGCCGCTCACGTAGCTCAGGCCGGCGTAGGCGGCGGCGGCCAGGGCCATGAGCCCGGCGGCCAGGCCGTCCAGCCCGTCGGTCAGGTTCACCGCGTTCGAGGTGGCGGTGATGACCAGGGCCACGAAGGGAATGTACAAGAGCCCCAGGCTCAGCACCCGGGTCTTGAGAAACGGCACCGAGGTGCTGCCGGCCATCTGGGGATCGATGGGGTAGAAGTAGAGGATCGCCCCCACCACCAGCCCCACCCCCACCTGGGCCACCAGCTTGTACCGCCCCAGGAGCCCCTTGGGGGTCTTCCGCACCACGTGGAGGTAGTCGTCGAGAAAACCCAACCCGCCCAGGATCACCGTGACCCCCACCGCCAGGATCACGTACCGGTTCACCAGCGACGCCCAGAGGAGGGTGGGAACCACGATGGCGGCCACGATGAGGATCCCGCCCATGGTGGGGGTGCCCTCCTTGGTGCGGTGGGTGCTCGGCCCTTCCTGGCGGATGATCTGCTTGATCTTGAACTGGCGGAGCCGGCGCACCAGGGGCGGTCCGAAGATGAAGCAGAGGAGGAGCGCGGTCACGGTGGCGTAGGCCGCGCGAAAGGTGATGTAACGGAACACGTTCAGGGGCGAGAAGAGCTCGTGGAGGGGGTAGAGGAGGTGGTAGAGCATTACCCGTCCACCTCCAGCGCCGCCACCAGCGCCTCCACCGCGGTCTCGAGATGCACGCCGCGGCTCCCCTTCACCAGCACCCGGTCGCCCGGGTGCAGCCGGTGGACGATCAGGCGGGCCGCCTCCTCCCCGCTGTCGGCGAGGTGGAGAGCGTCCATCTCCAGCCCGGCATCCACCGCGCCCCGGCCCAGCTCGTGGGCCAGGGGTCCCACCACCACCAGGCCGTCGAGGAACGACGCCGCCGCCCCCGCGCGCCGGTGGAGATCGGCGGCCTCGGGTCCCAGCTCCAGCATGTCGCCGAGGATGGCCCAGCGCTTCCCCGGTCCCGCCGCCCGGCGAAGCACGGCGAGGGACGCTTCGAGGCTGGCCGGGTTGGCGTTGTAGGTGTCGTCGATCACGGTGATCCCGCCGGCCCGCCGGGGTTCGAGGCGCCCGCGCACCGGCTTCACGTCGGCCAGGTGGGGGGCGGCCTGGGCGGGGGACACGCCGAGGCCTCGGGCGGCGGCCAGAGCGGCCAGGGCGTTCAGCGCGGTGTGCTCGCCCGGAAGGGACACCCGCACCGCCACTCCGTCCGGAAGCACCAGCCGGACCCCGTCGGTGCCCAGAAGCTCCGTCTCCTCGGGGTGGAGGTCCGCCTTCAGGGAAAATCCGAAGGTGAGGCGGCGGCCGCTGTAGCCGGCGAGGGCGGCCTCGAGGGCGGGGTTTCCCAGGGGAAGCACCAGGGTGCCCCCGGGCTCCAATCCCGCGATGATCTCCGCCTTGGCCCGGGCCACCCCTTCGATCGACCCCAGGCCCTCGAGGTGGGCGGCGGCCACGTTGGTGATCACGCCGACCCGGGGCCGGGCGATCTCGGAGAGCAGGCGAAGCTCGCCGGGATGGTTGAGTCCGATCTCCACCACCGCGGCCCGGTGATCGGGGGTGAGCTCGAGCAGGGTGAGGGGGAGGCCGACGTGGTTGTTCCGGTTCCCCCGGGTCTTGAGCACCGGACCGAGGGGGGCGAGCGCGGCGGCCAGGAGTTCCTTGGTGGTGGTCTTTCCGTTGGAGCCGGTGATCGCGGCCAGGGGAATGGGGTACCGGGCGCGGTGGGCCCGGGCCAGATCCTGCAACGCCAGGAGGGTGTCGGGGACCACCAGCACATTCCGGGCGCGGTCGCGGCCCCCCTTGCCCCACCACGAAGCGGAGACCACGGCCCCGGCCGCCCCGGCGGCGAAGACCGCCTCCACGAAGTCGTGGCCGTCGAAGTGGGGACCGGTGAGAGCGAAGAAGAGGGCGTCCCGGACGTCGTCCCGGGAATCGATAACCACGCGCCGCCCCCGGGGGACCCCCACCACGGTGCCCCGCACGGCGTCCTTCAGGAATTCGGGTTCAAACGGTTCAGTGTGCGTCATCAACATGAAAACCCAGTTCGGTCAGGATGCGTTCGGCCGTTTCACGATCGTCGAAGGGCCGCTTCTCGGTACCCACGATCTGCACGGTCTCGTGGCCCTTTCCCGCCACCAGCACCGTGTCTCCGGGCTCCGCCGCCCGAAGGGCCAGGCGGATGGCGCGGGCCCGGTCCGGTTCCTTCACCACTTCCGGTCCGCTCTCCACTCCTTCCATGATCCCGGCGACGATGGCCTCCGGATCCTCGGAGCGCGGATTGTCCGAGGTGATCACCACCCGGTCCGCCCCGCGCGAGGCCACCCGCCCCATTTCCGGACGCTTTCCGCGGTCCCGGTCCCCCCCGCACCCGAACACCAGGGTGACCCGCCCCGAGGTCAGGCTGCGCACGGCCCCCAGCGCCCGCTCCAGGGCGTCGGGGGTATGGGCGTAGTCGATGAGAACCAGGAACGGTTGGGCCCCGTGCACCGGTTCCATCCGGCCCCGCACGCGGCGCACCCGTTCCACGCCGGCCGCCGCCGCCTCGATCGGCGCTCCCAGCTCCATGGTCGCGGCCTGGGCGGCGAGGGCGTTCATCACGTTGAACCGGCCGAGGAGAGGAAGCGACACCGGAGCGGTTCCCCGCGGGCTCACCAGCTCGTAGCGGGTCCCCCGGGGGCCGCTGCGAACCCGCCGGGCCCGGTAGTCCACCCCTCCCTTCAGGCCGTAGCTCACCACCCGGCCGTCGGCGAGAGCCCGGAGCCGCCGGCCGGCCGGATCCTCCAGATTCACCACCGCCACCACCTCCCGATCCGACCCGCGTCCCTCGCGGGTGAAGAGCCGCGACTTCGCCTCCAGGTAGGAGGCCATGTCCCCGTGATAGTCGAGATGGTCGCGGGTCAGGTTGGTGAACACCGCGGCCGCGAAATCCGTGGCGAACACGCGCTTCTGGGCCAGGGCATGGCTCGATACCTCCATGGCCACCCAGCGCGTTCCGCGCGCCACCGCCGCCTCGAGGAGGGCCTGGAGTTCCGGAGCCTCGGGGGTGGTGAAGCCCGTGGAGCGATACACGCCCCCGGCCAGACTCCCCAGGGTGCCCAGGACCTCCGCTTCCTCCCCCATCGCCCGCGCCACCCCCTCCACGAGGTGGGTGACGGTGGTCTTGCCGTTGGTGCCCGTCACCCCCACCAGTTCCAGGGAGCGCGCGGGATGCCCGTGAAACGCGACAGCCAGCCGCGCCAAGGCCTCACGGGGATCGTCCACCACCACCTGGGCGGCATCCCCCACCCCTTCCAGCGGGTGCCGCACCACGAGGGCCGCGGCACCCTGGTTCACGGCGGCGGCGGCGAAGTCGTGCCCGTTCCTGGCCAGCCCTTCCAGACAGACAAACAGTCCTTCGCCGCCGACCCGCCGTGAGTCCAGCTCGATCGATTCGATATCCACGTCCGCGGAGCCGATCAGCCGGTGACGCGGGAGCGCTTCGAGAAGCTTCGAGAGCTTCATCCCTCAGCGAAGCCCCGTCCGGCTCCGGCTCCGCCGATCCGCACGCTCGCTCAGGTTCACCGCCTGATCCGGCGCGGCCACGGTGACCCCCGCCCCGGATTCTCCGCACGAAAGCTCAACCACGCCGTCCAGGGAACTCCCCGGAGGCGGAACCTGTCTCTGCACCCGGCCGCTTCCCGACACCTTCGCGTCGACCCCGTAGGCCCGGAGCAGCAGGAGGGCGCGGCGGAGCGAGAGTCCACGCACGTCCGGGGTTCCCTCGTCCGGCGAGGGGGTGAGGGCCACCTGGAGACCGTCGTCCCACGCCTCCAGCGTGTCGGGGAGAAGGAGGTTCCGGCGCCCCGCCTCCCGGCCCACCCGCACGGTGGCGTAGTCGGGGGCCAGGAGGGCTCCGGGGAGGCGCCCCGAGGCGTCGAGCACCTCGCGGAAGACCGGGGCGGCCGCCGAGGCGCCGAAGGTGGAACCCCGCGGTTCATCGATCATGACCAGGCAGACGATCCGGGGATCGTCGATGGGCGCCATCCCCACGAAGGAGGCGTAGTGCTTGGACCCGGTGTAGCGTCCGTCCACGAGCTTCTCGGAGGTGCCGGTCTTTCCCCCCACCTTGATCCAGTCGAGGTCCACCCCGCTCCCGGTGCCGTCGACCATCACCTCCCGCATGAAGCCCCGCATGGTCCTGGCGTCGGCGGGATCCAGGATCCGCCGCACCGGTTCGGGGCGGCTGTGGTAGACCACGCGCCCGTCCCCGTCGGTAATGGCCTTGATCATCTGGGGCCGCATGAGCACGCCGTCGTTGGCCACCGCGGCGTAGGCCATCACCAGTTGCAGCGGGGTGACCATGACCTCGTAGCCGATGGCCTGGGTGGCCGCGGAGCGTTTGGACCACCGGCTCGGGTCGTGGAGGATGCCGGAGGATTCGCCGGGAAGGCTGATCCCGGTGGCGCTCCCGAAGCCGAAGGCCCGGGCCATGTCGTAGAGGCGGGAGCCGCAGAGGTTGCCGACCTTGGCGAACGCGATATTGCTGCTCACCGCGAAGGCGTGGCGGAAGGTCTCGATGCCGTAGGGATGGTGATCGGTGATGACGTAGCCGCCGAAGTTGTACCGGCCCTCCTCGCAATCGATCGGGGTTCCCGGTTCCAGGAGGTGGTCCTTGAGCGCGGTGCAGGCGGCCACCACCTTGAAGGTGGACCCCGGCTCGTAGGGATCCACGATGACCCGGTTCCTCAGGTTGTTGCGGTCGGCCCGCCGGACCTGCTCGGGGTCGTAGGACGGCCAGGACACCATGGCCAGGATTTCCCCGGTCTTGGGGTCCACCGCCACGAACACTCCGCCCTTGGCGTCCAGCTTCTCCACCTGGCGGCGAAGCTCGGAGGCGGCCACGTCCTGGAGGGCGGAGTCGATGGTGAGCGCGACGTCGTGGCCGGGTCTCGCCGGCTTGTGACGGCGGCCCAGCGCCTGGTAGGAGTTCCCACGCCCGTCCCGAAGCTCGGTGGCCCAGCCCGGCTGGCCCCGGAGCGCGCCGTCGTACTCGGCCTCGATCCCCGCCATCCCCTCGCCTTCCGCGTCCACGAACCCGACCACGTGGGCGGTGAACTCCCCCTGGGGGTAGACCCGCTTCAGCTCGATGCGCTCGCTGATCCCGGGCAGGCTCTCGATGTCCACCTTGCGGTCGAGCATGGGGGTGACCCTGCGCTCCAGGTACACCTCCCGGCGCTTGGTGCGCAACAGCTTCTCGATGCGGGCGGGGGAGGTCTTGAGGGCCGAGGCCAGGGTGCGCGCGGTCTTGGCGGGATCGGTGACCCGGGAGGGATCGGCCACGATGGAGTAGTTGGTCATGGTGTAGGCCAGGGGATCGCCGTTCCGATCGTTGATCGCGCCCCGATGGGGAGGGATCCGCACCCGGAACTCGTGCTGGGAATCGGCCCGGGCACGGAGGTCCGCGCCCCTCACTCCCTGGAGCCACCCCACGCGGAAGAGCACCACCACCAGGGGGAGGATTCCGAGCGCCGCCACGAGGTTGATCCGGGTCGTGGAGGCGCGGCGGATCATCGGAGATCGTCCTCCGGCCTCACCGCGGCGTTGGCGTCGGGCACGATGGTGCCGAGGGCGAAATGCTGATCCCTGAGATCGGGCGCCTCGAAGTCGAGCTGGACGATCTCGTCGGTCGCGGGGCGACGGAGCCCCAGTTCCTCGCGGGCGCGACTCTCCACCTGCACCAGGCTGGAGAGCCGGTTCGCCTCGAGGCTGAGCGAGCTGACCTTGGTCTGGAGGTCGTCATGGATTTGCCCGGCCGCCTCGAGCCGGACCAGGAGCCGGTCCACCGACGCCTGCTCCCAGACGAAGAGGATCACCAGGGTGAAGCCGCCCACCCACAACAGGAGCGTGGATCCGAACCGGGGGCGCCGGGTCCGCGCGCGAAGAGATCTGAGATCAAGCATGGGCCGTCCTTTTCGCCGCGCGGAGCCGCGCGCTGCGGGAACGGGGATTTCCGGCGAGCTCCCCGGATCCGGGCCGCACCGCCTTGCGGGTGAGGAGCTCCCACCGGGGCTCGGGATCGGGAACCCCGGGGAGCGGCCGGTCCAGGCGGGGCGGGCGGAAGGTGTGCTTCACCATCCGGTCCATGAGGCTCTCGAAGGAGATCACCGCCAGGGCGCCCCCCGGCGGAAGCACGCGGGCGGAAGCGTCGAGGCCCCGGCGCAGGGAACCCAGCTCGTCGTTCACGGCCAGGCGCAATGCCTGGAAAGCCTGGGAAAGTCGGCGGGGGCTTCCCACCCCGCCGGAGCGAAGGGCGTCCACGAGCCGGGACGTCGTGTCGAGGGGATGCCGGCGCCTGGCCTCAACCACCGCGTGCGCGGCTCGGCCGGCCCCCGGCAGCTCCCCCAGCTCGCGAAAGATCCGCTTCAACTCGCCCTCCTCGATGTCGGCCAGTAGTTCGGCCGCCCCCCGCGTCGCCTCCCGGTCCAGCGTCAGCCGGAGCGGTCCCTCGGCGAGATAGGAGAACCCGCGTCCTGGGTCGTCGAGCTGTCGGCTCGAGACGCCCAGATCAAGAAGGACGCCCGCCGGCGCGGGTCCGCCCACTTCAGCGAGAACGTCCTCCATGTCCGCGAAATCCGCCCGGTGAAGATCCACGCGCCCGGCATGGGGTGCGAGGCGCCGTCTTGCCGCCTCCAGCGCCTCGGGGTCCCGATCGAGGCCGATCAGCTCGGCCTGGGGATAGCGGGACAGGAGATGGTCGGCGTGCCCTCCGCCGCCGATCGTCCCGTCCAGATACCTCCCCCGCGGATCGGTGACCCAGACGGCGAGAACCTCCTCCACGAGCACCGGCTCGTGATAGAAAGCTCCGGCCACCTCACCCCCTCCGGGTCCCGCACCGCCGGTCCCACGACCGACGATCAGGCCCGCTTGAGCTCCGCGATCCCGCCCACCGGCTCGGTGAGCACCAGCGGCAGGGTTTCGATCTCGTTCTCCACCCGAAGCTCGTCGTAGAAGTCGAGCCCGTCGGCCACCCCCACCGCGGCGGCGATGTCGCGCAGGTAGCGGTCGGAAGTGATGAACGCGGTCGAGCACCCCGTCCGGCGACGATGGTCCACCGCCTCGGCGAGGCACTTGAGGCCGCGGAAATCCCAGTGATCCACTTCGCGCAGATCCACCACCACCCGCAACATGCCCCGGGCCGCCAGCCCGCGAAGCCGCCCCGCGAGGTTGACGAGATCGGAACTCGTGAGACTGCCCTCCAGTCCCAAGAGACAGATACGTCCTTCGTTGGACCGGTCGGTCCGGAGCATGCGCCCTCCTCATTGTCACGCGGCGCGGGGCCGCATTGTCGTTCCAACCGGCGCCGAAACCGGCGGCCGAGGTCCGAACACCATGGGGTCCGGCCTCCGTAGACGGCTCCCGGACCCGCCCAGAGGTCCCCTCGCCGTCCGCGGGCCCGGACCCGTCCAACTGCCCGGTCCCGCCCGTGTCGCGCGATCTGGATCCCGCGCGGCTCGGCGCGATACTCGTCCGGCCACCCCACAGCCTCCCAGCGCGGTCGGGTGCCGCGGGGCGCCGGACGCCCTGTCCACGGCGTCCCGCCTCCGGCCTGCCCCGAGCCCTCCTTCGGGGCCGGCCGAGCGGCGGGACGCCTCTTAATCCGTGTCCGGAAGCTCGCCGGTCGATTCGACCGAGCGGGCGGCGGCGGCCCCGACCCGTTCCTGCTTTTCCAGGGCCGCCCGCATGAGAACCTCGAGCTGCTTGTCGTATTCCACGTCGGCGGCGGGCCGGGAGGCCGGGTTCTTGCCGGTGCGCTCCACCTCCGCCCATTCCGCCGCGTTCCAGAGTTCCAGGTGTTGACCCACTCCCACCGCCGTCAGCTTGTCCTTGCCCTTGGGATTCAAGCGCAGCCAGAGGTGATGGTCGGCGGAGAGCAGCAACCTGCCCTCGGGGTCGGTGCGCGCGTACTCCATGCGCGAAAGACATTGCCGCTTGGCTTCGAGAAAGTCGGGGGTCGTGTATTCCATGAGCAGGAGACGGGTCTCGATCTCCTGCCAGCGCTTGACCGGCAGGACCGCCAGCGCCCCCCCGTACCACGGGAGCACCACGACCTGGTGGGTATAGCCGGAGGGCGAGGCATCCGCCCCGAAGAGCGGACGGTACTTGGGAGGCAGGCTGAACCGTCGTTTCTCATCGACGGCACACTCCGATTTCCCAATGAACAGATCCACCACTCTCGCCCCCGACCGTCCCCCGACCCCGAGGCAGCGCCGCAGCCCGTCCGCCGCGCCTTCGGTTGGTCAGATTTGGGAACGGTCTCCACAGCTGAAAATACTCAAGCGGAGAGAGGGAGTCAACGTAAATCACCTGCTTTCAGGAGATTCTTCTCCACAAAGACTAACAGCCTGTGCATAAATTAATTATGCGTTTCGAACCGTGCGGTTGAGGGCCTTCCGCAAACCCGTTTGGGCTGCCCCGGAATCGAGGTCAAGCCGGCCCCGATATGTCCGTCGGGAACGGCAAACTCGGTCGTACCAGGGCGAAACACGGACATTATGCCATAGGGTGGGGATTTGTCCCAACGATAATCCAGGCCCGGATCCCCCTGCCCCAAAGCCCATCTAACCTGCTATCTTCTGGCCGGTTGCCGCCCGTGTGACCCATCCCGGCGGGACGACCGGAAAGGAACCCAGGATCCATGATTCGATTCGCCCTTTCCCGAGGGCTCCCGGCTCTAGTCGCGCTCCTGCTCCTCGGCCCGGCCCTGGCCGCTGTGGAGGCGCGGGCGGCGACCCCCTTCTACGGTGAAGGCGATCTCGACCCCGCCGTCCCCTCCCCCCGGTCCTACCTCGGCTACGCGCTGGGGACGCAGTTCACCCCGCATCACCGGCTGGTGGATTACCTCAGGGCGGTGGCCGCAGCCTCGGACCGCGTGGAGATCCAGGAGTACGGGAAGACCTACGAGGAGCGCCCGCTCCTCCTCGTCACCGTCTCCGATCCGGGTAACCTATCCCGCGCCGCAGAGCTCCAGAGGTCATACGCCCGGCTGGCCGATCCACGGGAGACCTCTTCAGCCGAGGCGCGGGGGCTGTCGCGGGACCTCCCGGTGGCGGTCTGGCTCTCCTTCAACATCCACGGCGACGAGGCCTCGGGAAGCGAGGCGGCGATGGCCCTGGTCTACCGGCTGGCCGCGGACCGCGACCCCCAAATCCGGAAGCTCCTGGACGAGACCGTGGTCCTGGTGGACCCCTGCCTGAACCCCGACGGGCGCGACCGCTTCGTGAACTGGATCGAGGGGGTGACCGGAAAGAGCCCCGATCCCTTCCCCGCCGGCCGCGAGCACCATCAGCCCTGGCCCGGCGGACGATACAACCACTACCTCTTCGACCTGAACCGGGACTGGGCCTGGCTCACCCAGCGGGAAACCCGGGCCCGCGCGGCGACGTACCTGGCCTGGCGGCCCCAGGTCCACGTGGACTTCCACGAGATGTACGCGGGAAGCACCTACTTCTTCTTCCCCCCCGAGCGGCCCATCCATCCCGAGTTCCCGGAGCAGGTCCTCAAGTGGGCGGACATCTTCGGCCGGGGGAATGCGGCCGCGTTCGATGCCCGCGGCTGGGCGTACTACACCGGCGAGGCCTTCGATCTCTACTATCCGGGCTACGGGGATTCCTGGCCCACCTTCCACGGCGCGGTCGGGATGACCTACGAGCAGGCGGGACACGGGTTCGCGGGAACCGCGCTGGTCCGGGCCGGAGGCGACACCCTCACCCTGGGCGTCCGCGCGGAACACCATTACGCCGCGGCCCTGGCCACGGTGCGTACGGCGGCGGCCAATCGCGAGGCGCGGCTCCTCGACTTCCACCGCTTCTTCGAGGCGGACGGGGACCATTCCCCCGGAGCGTACCTCTTCCCCCCCGGCGAGGATCCACCCCGGACCGCCGAGCTGGTGGGTCTCCTCATGGCCCACGGAGCCGAGGTCTACCGGACGCCGGGAGAAATCAGCCCTCGCGGCGTACACGCCTACGACGGGACGCCGGTCTCGACCCCTCTCCCCCGGGGAACCTACGTGGTCCCGCTCTCCCAGCCCCTCAACCGCTTCCTGCGCGCGGTGCTGGAGCCGGAGACCGCGCTCCCCGACACGTTCTTCTACGACGTGAGCGCCTGGTCGCTCCCCCTGGCGTTCGGCATCGAGGCCTACTGGATCGACGCGCCGGTGGACGGAAACCTGGAGCTCCTGGAATCCGCCCCCCGACCCGCGGGCGCGGTGGTGAATCCCGATGCCGGCTACGCCTATCTCATCTCCTGGCGGCGGAACGGGGCGGCCCGGGCCGCGTCGCGACTCCTCCAGCGGGGGGTCCGCATCCACTACGCCACCCGGGGGTTCACCGCGGCGGGGCGGAAGTTCGATCCGGGAACGCTTGTCATCTTCCGGGACGGGAACCCCGCCGACCTCGGGGACCTGGTGAACGAGGCGGCAACCCGGGACGGCGTGGAAGCGATCGGAGTGGGAACCGGGCTCACCGACGAGGGACCCGATCTGGGAAGCTTTCGGGTGGAGCGCATGGACACGCCGCGGGTGGCGGTGATCGCCGACGCTCCCGCCTCCCCCACCTCGGTGGGGGCGTGCTGGTTCCTGCTGGACCGCGCCTACGACATTCCCCACTCTCTCATACCCCTCTCCCAGATCACCGAATCCGGCCTGGCCCGCTACACCGTGCTGGTGTTTCCGGACGACGAGGCGGGAGGAAGCGAATACGCCGCCGCGCTGGATTCCGCCCAGGTGGCGACCATCGGGCGGTGGGTGGAACGGGGCGGGGTGTTCGTGGGGCTCGGCGGCGGGGCGTTCTTCGCCGACGCCGATCACGCCGCCCTGGTCCAGATCAAGGAGGCGCCGCCCCTGGAGAGCGACGAGGGACTCTCCGAGGAGGACCGCGAGGCCAGGGACCGGGAGCGGAAGCTGGAAACCCTGGCCGAGCGCGAGCGGCGGGAACGTCTGGAGGAGCTCCCTGGAACGATCTTCCGGGTGCGGGTCGATCCCCGGCAGCCCCTGGGCTTCGGATACACCACCGAGGCCCGCGTGCTCAAGATTTCCAACCGCGCGCTGGAGCTGGGGCCTCCCGGCACCAATGTGGCCTGGTTCACCGAGTCGCCGAAGGTCTCGGGGTACGCATCGCCGGAAGCGGTAGACCGGCTGGTGAACCGCCCGTTCCTGGTGGACCAGCCCCGCGGGCGGGGCCACGTGGTCCTCTACGTCGAGGATCCCAACTTCCGGCTGTTCTGGTACGGGCTGAACCGGTTGTTCCTGAACAGCATCTTCTTCCTGCCGGGCAGGAGCGGAGGGTGATCACCGGGCCACCTGAGCCCCGGCCGCTTCACCGGTAGCTGGCCAGGGTGGCCCGGATCGTCTCCTCCACCGGGGTGTCCCGGTAGTCGGGGAGCAGCCGTCGGAGCCTCGCGCCGTCGAGCACGATGCTGTGGTCGAAGAGGTAGCGCATCTCGAGAAGCTCCCGGATCACCCCGTTCCCTAGAGCCATGATCCGGAGCACCCACCAGGGGATGGTCCGGATCGAAAGCCCCGGGTGGCCCGCCGCCTCCGCCACCCGCCGGAGGAACTCCCGGTTGGGATCGGCCACGTGACCCGCGAAATGGACGACCTCGAACGGTTCGAGTTCCCGGCCCAGGAGATCCACCGTGGCCCGTGCCACGTCGGGGATGTAGGCCCACTGGTGGGGGATGTCGGGGTTCCCCAGGACCTGCATGCCTTTCCCCCTGGCCGCGTTTCCGAACACCGGATCGACCAGGCCGTTTCGCACCGTGGGCCCGAAATAGTCGCCGGCGCGTACGATCAGGACGCGGATCGCCCCCGTCCTCGCCTTCTCCTCCAGGAACCGCTCCAGCTTCTCCCGGAGGTTCCCCTTCCTGGTATGGGGTCGGTGGGGAGCGTCCTCGGCCAGCGGCCCGTCCTGCTGGTCCCCCAGGTTGTAGACGTTTCCGGCGAAGACCACCGTCGCCCCCGCCCCCTCCGCCGCGGCGGCGATGCCGGCGGTGGCGGTCTCCATGGCCGGGACCCACCGGTCGTAGGGGTAGTTCACCCCGTGGACCACCACCCCGACCCCTTCCGCCGCGCGACGGAGCGCCTCGGGGTCCTGGACGTCGCCCTGGATCCACTGGATGGGAAGATCGCCGTGAATGCGCCTTCCCTTTTCCGGGTTTCGGGCCACGGCCCGGACCGTCCATCCGCGCCGGGCCATCTCCGCGGCCACGCCGCCTCCGAAGCTTCCGGTGGCGCCGAGGACGAGACAGGTTTGATTCATGAGTTGCTCCTTCTCAATACGGTTCACAAGGAATGCGGCGATCATGCCTCCCACGCCGCGGGCTCCACCGCCGACGGCCGGATCGGGACGCTCTCGAACCCGGGCGCGGGCGCTGCATGTTCCGCGGTAAGCCCCTCGGTCACCTCGCTCCGGAGCCCGGGATCGAGGCGAAGCATGCGGTGACGCTCTTCGATCGGTCGCCCGGGGAGCACCCCCACGAGATCCAGCGCCCGTCCCAGCGCCTCGCGCTGGTCCATGGCCGGGAATGGGGCGGTGCTCTCGAACGCCGAGAGGCGCACCGGTCCCCCGCCGATCGCGAGCGCGCTCCCCGAGGCATAGGCGTAGACCGGCCCGACCCGGCCTCCCCCCTCGGGCCGGAAGGCCCCGGGGAGGGCGATCAGCTTGTAGGTCTCCCCCACCCCCTCGCTCGCATCCATGACCGAAAGCTGGTCCGGGTCGAGCAGGGTGACCCAGAGCCGGCTCTCGCCGCCGGGGACAGGCCAGGCGGTGGCGGGAAGCGCGGCGTACCCGGAGAGCCGCGGCATGTGGACCGACGCCACTTCCGGAATGCGGCCGGCGAGCACCGGGATCACCATCCCCGGCGCGGCGGTGAACTTCTCCAGGAGCCGGCCCGGACAGGCGTTGGATCCCACGGCGAGGACGGCGACCCGCCCGGCCACCGGCGCCGAGCCCCGAACTGCGACGGCGCGATCGATCCCCGCGGCTCCACCCGCTCCCGGCCGGAACGGATGGACCCGGCCCGCGGCATAGAGGTAGCTCCCGGGCGGCCGGGACCCGGGGTAGTCCAGGGGATGGGACTCGGCCCCCGGGAAGTCTCCGGCGGGCATTGATGCGGATCGGATCAGCCGGCTCCTTGGTGGTCTCTGCGGTTCGGCGGGCTCTCCTCTTACCTTACCGGCAGTCGCGGGGAGAGCGCACCCCCCCGGCAGGCCGGAACCCCGGGCCGGAGGCCGCCGGCCGGACCGCTCCCAGATCGTGCAACCCGGAGGTTGTGGCCGACGTATACCCCGACTAGAATGCGAGTCGTCGACGAGAAGGGCGTTTCATCGATTCCTTGGGGGGATCCGGGCATCGCCGGGGCCGGCGACGTCCGCGTTTCGATGAACCCTCCTTCCATTCCCACGGAGCTGGCCATGGCACGTAGACCCGACGGTGTCACCATGATTGCGGTGTGGTATTTCATCCTTGCCGGAGGCTGCGTGCTCGGCTTGGCCGGAATGGGGGTGGGGCTCCTCGGACTCTGGTCCGGCGGAGACTTCCACGGGGCGCTCCTCAGTACCTTCGGGATGATGATCGGGGTGATGGCCATCGCCGGAACCGGGGCCGCCTTCGCGGTGGTGGGATGGGGGCTTCTCCAGCTCAAGGACTGGTCCCGGGGGGCGGCCAAGATGATGGCGATCATTCAGCTCATCCTCATCCCCTTCGGAACGGTGGCCGGCATCATGATCCTGGTCTACCTCTCCAAGAATGAGAACGCCAGGCTGGCCTTCGAGAGCTGATCCGGGTTCTGACGCCTCGATGCCGGAAACTTGGCTCATCCCGGCCGGCGACCGGCTCAATTCATCCGCCGCCTCTCCCCACCCCGCCTCGCCGTCTTGCAGAAGAGAAGATCCTCGGGAGCGCGGTGCGATACGCACGATCCCAGGTTCGGGAATAACCGGCGCAACCCCGGAAAATGCGCACTAGGAAGCGCGGGATAAGCCCCACCGGACAATGATTTCCCCGACTTCCCCCCAAACTCCCGTCTCAACCCGCCGAACACTTGTCATGTCTGCCGCTTCTTCCCGCCGACTTGCGAGGGCGTGAGTAGCGGTCGCCGGAAAGACGCGGTGAAGAAAAAGGAGTCCGCCATGCGCGCTCTTCACCGAAACATCTTCGTGGTCGTGGCGGCGGCGGTGGGGTTGGGGACCTCGGTTCCGTCCGCCACGCAAGCCGCCGCCTACCGCTGGGTGAACCCCGACGGCGGAAACTGGGCCCAGAGCGGGAACTGGAACGCTCCCGGTTATCCTTCCCTCTTCTTCGACTTCGCCGTCTTCAACCTGGACGGCTCCTATTCCGTGGACGCCTCCAACGCCGCGCTCATCGGCGGGGTGGCCGGGGTCCAGGTGGTGAGCGGCGAGGTCACGCTCTCCACCTACGCCGCCTTCCATACCATGCTCTCGGTGGGGATCGCCGGGCTCCCGGCCAAGCTGACCCTGGCCGGCGGGGTGGTGGACGGGGTCGGCCCCCACACCATCGGGGCCGACGGCACGATCTGCCTGCGGCCGGGCACCGGCCTCCGGGACGGGGCCGGCGGAACCTTCGGCTTCGACCTCCAGCCCGGAGGTCGGCTGGAAGGGGACGGCGGCTCCCTGGACGGCCAGGTGCTCCGGAACCTCGGCACGGTAAGCCCGGGCCTCGCCCCCGGCGCCACCGGCGTGCTCTGGATCGGGCGCGATCTTCCCGCCGGCTACGAGCAGCGGAGTCCCGGGACGCTCGAGATCGATCTCGCCGGGACCGACCCGGGAACGGGCTTCGACCAGCTGCGGATCGCCGACGGGAGCCGCGGGGTGAGCCTGGGTGGGAACCTCGTGGCGGCGCTGGCCCCGGGATACGCCCCCGCCGACGGGGACCGGTACCAGGTGGTGGCGGCCTCGGGCTATGCCGGCGCCTTCGACGCGGTCACCCTTCCCGGCGACGGTTCCGGTTTCACCTTCGAGGTGAGCTACGAGGCGGACGGGGTCTGGATCACCGCCGAGGGTCCGAGCGAGGTGGTGTTCCCCATGGACTTCCAGCCCGAGGCCTGTCCCAACTCCTTCAACGCCCGGAAGCAGGGCACGGTGTGGGCGGCCCTCCTGGGGACCGGCGCGCTTTCCGTGGACGACGTGGATCCCATGAGCCTGCGCCTGGAGGGAATCGCCCCCATCGCGTGGTCCTTCCGCGACGTGACCTCCCCCGCCGAGGGTGAGGGATGCGCCTGCGGCAAGCGGCACAAGGACGGGTTCACGGACCTGGAGCTCAAGTTCGACGCCTCGGACCTGGTCGCGGCCCTGGGCCCGGTCACCGACGGCGAGGAACGCGCGCTCAGCCTGTCCGGGACGCTCCTGGACGGGACGCCGCTCGCCGCCTCCGATTGCGCGACGCTGCGCCTTCCCGGAAACGGGAAGAAGGCGGCCGCCGCCTCGGTGAGCCCCGTTCCGTCGGTCACCGCAATGAGCCGGCCCTCGTCGCCGGTCCAGGCCGCGGGGTTCGATCTCCCCGAGGCCTCGACGGTGCGACTCGACGTGGTGGCGGTGACCGGCCGCCTGGTGGAGACCCTGGTGGATCAGACGCTCCCGGCGGGGAGCCATACCGCCCAGTGGAACGCGGCGGGCGCGCCGAACGGGGTCTACTTCTACCTTCTCCGGACCGACCGCGGCACGGCGTCGGCCAAGGTGCTGGTCCTCCGCTGATCCGGACGCGGGACCCGGCTCTCCGGATCACCGGAGGGCCGGGCCCCCGGTCCCACCCCCCTTGCCTTCCCTCCCTGAATCGGGTGTAATCCACCGGCTGGTCCGCCCTGGACATTCGGGCCTCGCGACGGTCCCCAACCCACTCCCGCCGCCCGCTGCCTGTCACTTCCAAAGAGGAACATCATGCGCTTCGGACTCCGTCTGGCCGCTCTCCTGGGCTTCGCCCTCGTCACTCCCTCCCTCGTTTCCGCCTCTCCGATGGGGTACTACCGGGAGCCCGCCCTGGCCGGAAGCACCCTGGTGTTCGCCGTCGAAGGCGACCTCTGGAAGGTACCGGTGTCCGGCGGCACCGCGTCGAGGCTCACCACCGCCCCCGGGGAGGAGGGCACCCCCGCGATCTCCCCCGACGGGACGGTGCTGGCCTTCACCGCCTCCTACGAGGGCCCGGCCGAGGTCTACACCATGCCCCTGGCCGGAGGGCTCCCCGTCCGCCGCACCTACGGGGCCGTACGGCCGGTGGTGGTGGGGTGGACCCCCGACGGGAAGGTGATCTACCACACCCGGGAGCGAGCCACCCTCCCCGACTACCAGCTGGCGCTGATCGACGTGAGCGGCGCGGACGTCGCGGGGGTGGGCGCCATGATCCCCCTCTCCCAGGCCGCGGACGGAACCTACGATCCGGACGGAGCCACCCTCTACTTCACCCGGCTCGCCTTCCAGGGGAGCCATACCAAGCGGTACAAGGGGGGGACCGCCCAGAACATCTGGAAGTTCACCGCGGGGGCGACGGAAGCCGAGCCCCTCACCGGCGATTACCCCGGAACCAGCAAGCGGCCGATGTGGTGGGAGGGGAGGATCTACTTCGCCTCGGACCGGGACGGGACCATGAACCTCTGGTCCATGAAGCCGGACGGGAGCGATCTCGTGCAGCACACCCACCATCAGGGTTGGGACGTGCAGTCGCCCTATCTCGACGGCGGCCGGATCGTCTACCAGCTCGGCGCGGACATCCGTCTCTACGACATCGCCGCCGACCGGGACGCCGTGATCCCCATCTCCCTGGAATCGGATCTCGACCAGACCCGCGAGCACTGGATCGACAAGCCCATGGACTACCTCACCGCGGCTCACGCGTCGCCGGACGGCGACCGGGTGGCGCTGACCGCCCGGGGCGAGGTGTTCGTGGCCCCCAAGGAGCGGGGCCGGTTCGTGAAGGTGGAGCGCGCGGAAGGGGTCCGCTACCGCGACGCCCGGTTCATGCCCGACGGGAAGTCGATCCTGGCCTTCTCCGACCAGTCGGGGGAAGTCGAGCTCTGGACGCTTCCCGCCAACGGGGTGGGGGCGCCGACCCAGCTCACCCACGACGGGACGACGCTTCGCTGGGAGGCGCTACCCTCTCCCGACGGGAAGTTCATCGCCCACGACGACAAGAAACAGCGGCTCTTCCTCTACGACGTGGAGCGGAAGGCCGACCGCCAGGTCGACTCGAGCGAGCTGGACCGGATCTCCGGCCTCGCCTGGTCCCCCGACTCCAGGTGGCTGGCCTACGTGAAGGTCGCCCCGAACCAGTTCCGGCGGATCATGGTCCTGAGCCTGGCCGACGGATCCATCACCCCGGTCACCACCGACCGCTTCGACAGCTATAGCCCGGCCTGGAGCCCCGATGGCAAGCGGCTCTACCTGCTCTCGGACCGGAACCTCACCTCCTCGGTCCGAAGCGTGTGGGGGAGCTACCAGCCCGAGCCCTACCTCGCCAAGACCACCGAGATCTATCAGATCCCCCTGGTGAAGGGCCTTCGCTCCCCCTTCGCCCCTCCCGACGAGCTGGAGGGATCGAAGGACGAGGCGGCGAAACCCGGGGAGAAGAAGGACACCGCCGCGTCGCGACGGAAGAACGCCCCCAAGGAGAAAGAGGCGGCCAAGGCGGCCGAAGGCCCCCCCACGGTCACCATCGACCGGGACGGAATCCAGGCCCGGATCGAACAGGTGCCGGTCCCCCCCGGGAACTACGGGAGCCTCACCGCCACCGACAAGGCGCTGTTCTGGATCTCCGTCCCCCCCACCGAGACCAAGCGGAAGCTCACGGGCGCCCCCATCACCAACCGGGATCTCGAGACCAAGACCGTCCTCGAGGACGTGACGGGCTACGAACTCTCCCAGGACGGGAAGAAGCTCCTGGTGCGGAAGGGAGACGGGTTCTTCGTCGTCGACGCCGAGCCCAAGCCCGCCGACCTGGAGAAGGCCGGCGTGGACCTCTCGGGGTGGATGCTGTCGGTGGTTCCCCGGGAGGAGTGGCGCCAGATGTTCGACGAGGCCTGGCGCCTGGAGCGTGACTACTTCTACGATCCGGGGATGAACGGGGTGGACTGGCCGGCCATGCGGACCAAGTACCGCCCCCTGGTGGACCGGGTGACCTCGCGCGAGGAGCTGTCCGACATCCTGGGCCAGATGGTCTCCGAACTCTCCGCCCTTCACATCTTCGTGTACGGAGGGGAGATGCGCAAAGGGGAGGACGAGATCGGCAACGCATCCCTGGGCGCGGTGTTCGCCCGCGACGAGGCCTCGGGCGGGTACCGCGTGACCCACGTGTACCGCACCGATCCCGATGAACCCGAATCCGCCGCCCCCCTGGCCCGCCCCGAGGTGAACGTGGTCGAGGGCGACGTGATCACCACGGTGAACGGGACCCCGGCGCTCTCCGCCCCGGACCTGGGCGCGCTGCTCCGGAACCAGGCGGGAAAGCAGGTGCTCCTCCACGTGAAGCCGGCGTCGGGTTCCGAGCGGGAAGTGGTGGCGGTCCCGATCACCTCGCGCCGGGATTCCGATCTCCGCTACGACGAGTGGGAGTACACCCGCCGGCTGATGGTCGATTCGCTCTCCACCGGCCGGATCGGCTACGTGCACCTCCGGGCCATGGGAGCGAACGACTACACCAACTGGGCCCGGGACTATTATCCGGTCTTCACCCGGGACGGGCTGATCGTGGACGTCCGCCACAACAACGGGGGGAACATCGACAGCTGGATCCTGGAGAAGCTCATGCGGAAGGCGTGGTCCTATTGGAGCCAGCCGGTGGGGAGCTCCCCGACCTGGAACATGCAGTACGCCTTCCGCGGCCACATGGTGGTGCTCTGCGACGAGCGCACCGCCTCCGACGGCGAGCTCTTCTCCGAGGGGTTCCGCCGGCTGGGGCTGGGGAAGGTGATCGGCACCCGCACCTGGGGCGGGGAGATCTGGCTCAGCTCCAGCAACTTCCTGGTGGACGGGGGCATCGCCACCGCGGCGGAGTACGGGGTCTACGGCCCCCAGGGGGCGTGGCTGATCGAGGGACACGGGGTGGAGCCGGACATCACGGTGGACAACCTCCCCCATGCCACCTTCGGGGGGAAGGACGCGCAGATCGAGGCGGCGGTGAAGCTCCTCCAGCAGGAGATCCGGGAGAACCCGGTGCCGGCGCCGACCCCGCCCCCTTACCCGGACAAGTCGGGGCGGTAGGCCGAGGCGGCCGTTGCCCGCGCCGCGGGACGTGAACCGATGATCGAGGAATACCGCACTCCCGCCGGGGCGGCGGAGCACGAGATCCCCAAGATCAAGGGGTCGCGATTCATCGCCCGGGCGGCTCCCACCCGGAGCGCGGCCGAAGCCGGAGCGCTGGTGGAGGCGGCGCGCCGGGACTATCCCGACGCCCGGCACCATTGCTCGGCGTGGCGCATCGGGCCGGCGGGCGGGACGTTCCGGGCCAACGATGACGGCGAACCCTCCGGTTCCGCCGGCCGCCCGATCCTCCGCGAGATCGAGGGTCGGGACCTGGTGGACGCGACGGTGGTGGTGGTGCGCTATTTCGGGGGGGTGAAGCTCGGAGTCGGCGGGCTGGTCCGGGCCTACGGCTCCGCCGCGGCGGAGGTTCTCGACCGGGTCGGGATCCGGACGGTGGCGGTGACCCGCCGGGTCCGGGTGAGCCACGGTTACGAGCTGTCGGGGGCGGTGAGTGGGGCGGCGGTGGCCCTGGGGCTCACCGCCGAGGCCTCGGAGTACGGTGCGGAGGTGCGGGCGGAGTTCGATGTGCCGGTGGGGCTCCTCCCCGCATTTCTCCGCGAGATCACCGACCGCACCGCGGGACAGGCGACCGTCGAAGTCATGAATTGAGCCGCGATCGCGGTTCCCGCCCCCGCCGATCTCGAAACCCCCTATTCCCTTGCATCACCGTCGGGTTGGGGCAAGAATGTGCCGTCTCGAATCCGGGGGCCCGCCCGGCCCTGCCGTCACTCCAACCTCCATCGAGGGAGCTTCTCCCATGACAGATGCCGTCAAAGCGCCTCCGGTTGACGAAGCCTACGAACTCCCCATCGCCGGGTTCAAGGGAACCCCGGACGAGATCGAGCGGCAGTGGTACAACCAGTGCTACGTGGGCCGCGGCGACACCATGAAGCAGCTCACCTGGCGGGCGATCATCATGGGGTCGGTCCTGGGCGGCATCCTCTCCCTCACCAACCTCTACATCGGGCTCAAGGCCGGGTGGGCGTTCGGGGTGGCCATCACCGCCTGCATCCTCTCCTACGCGATCTGGACCACCCTCCACAAGATCGGGCTGGTCCGGACCAAGATGACGGTGCTCGAGAACAACTGCATGCAGTCCACCGCCAGCTCCGCCGGCTACTCCACCGGCGGCACCCTGGTCTCCGCGTTCTCGGCCTACATCCTCATCAACAACCACACCCTTCCCATCGGGATGATGCTGGGGTGGGTGTTCTTCCTGGCCGTTCTCGGCGTGACCATGGCGGTGCCGATGAAGCGGCAGATGATCAACGTGGAGCAGCTCCGGTTCCCGAGCGGAATCGCCGCCGCCGAGACCCTGCGCGCGCTGCACGCCACCGGCGAGAAGGGCTTGCGCGCGGCCAAGGCCCTGGGCTGGGCCGCGGCATTCGCGGTGGTGAACCAGGTCTGGATCGACGGGCTCCGGCTCATTCCCAGGATCGGCGCCTCGCTGGAGCCGTTCCAGGCCTCCAACCTCATCAACAAGTTCAACGAGGCCGTCCTGGGCGACAAGTGGATCGGCCGCACGGTGATGTTCGCCTGGGACCCCATCTTCATCGCCGCCGGCTCGATCGTCGGATTGCGGGTAAGTCTCAGCATCATGCTGGGGGCGGTCACCTGCTGGATGATCTTCATCCCCCTGGTGCAGGCCCACGTTCCCGCCCTGGCCGGGGTCTCCGGTTACCGCGAGCTGGTGCAGTGGTCGCTCTGGGGCGGGACGGCCTGCATGGTGACCTCGGGACTGCTGTCGGTGGGGCTGCAGTGGCGAAGCGCCCTCAGCGCCTTCCGGAGCCTCGGCGAGATGTTCGGAAAGAAGAAGAGCGGCGGGCGGAACGAGATGGACGCCATCGAGACCCCCGGCTCCTGGTTCGTGATCGGCCAGGTGGTCTCGCTCGTCGCCCTGGCCTGGCTGGCCGAGCGCACCTTCGGGATGGCCTACTGGGAGAGCGTCCTGGCCGTGCTCCTCACCTTCGCCCTGGCCCTGGTGGCCTGCCGCGTCACCGGAGAAACCGACACCACCCCGGTGGGAGCCATGGGAAAGATCATGCAGCTCACCTTCGGGTCGCTGTCCCCCGGGAACATGAACGTGAACCTCATGGCCGCGGGCATCACCGCGGGGGCGGCCGGCTCCTCCGCCGACCTCCTCACCGACCTCAAGAGCGGGTACCTCCTGGGGGCCCATCCCCGGAAGCAGTTCATCGCCCAGTTTTCGGGGATCTTCATCGGGACCGTCGTGACCGTGCTGGCCTTCAACGTTCTCGTCCCCAACGCCCAGTCCCTGGGATCGGACCAGTTCCCGGCCCCCGCCGCCCAGACCTGGCGCGGGGTGGCCGAGGCGATGTCCCACGGGCTGTCCACCATGCACCCGGTGAAGGTGTGGTCGATCGCCATCGGTGGGTTGGTGGGGATCATCCTGCCGCTTCTGGCCCTCGCCTTCCCCAAGAAGCAGAAGTACATCCCCTCGGCGGCGGGGATCGGTCTGGCCTGGACGTTCCACTTCTTCTACAGCCTGCTCTTCACCCTGGGCGCGATATTCGGGTGGATCTGGGAATCCCGGAACAAGGAGCAAGCCGAGGAGTTCCTCTTCCCGGTGGCTTCGGGCATCATCGCCGGCGGGGCGCTGATGGGGGTGATCCTCATCTTCGTGGAGAACGGCCCCGACATGGTGCGCCAGCTCCTGGCCCACTAGTCGCGTTGCGGCAGTCAACTTGCGGCCGCCCGGGGGTTCCTCCGGGCGGCCGTTTTGTTTGCGCCGAGGCCTCGGCGGGCGGACACCGCGGTCCCGGAGAGGAGCGGCCGCTACTCGAAGGGCGAGGGATCGCCCTTCCCCACCCGGAGCACCCGGGGCGCGTCCCCGGTGAGATCCACCACGGTGGTGGGATCGGATCCCCCCATCCCGCCGTCGATCACCAGGTCCACCAGCTTTCCCACCCGGTCGCGGATCTCCACCGGATCGGTCAAGGCTCCGGTCTCGCCGGGGAGGATCAGGGACGAGGTCATCATGGGGGCGTCCAGTTCGGTGAGGAGCGCCCGGGCCACGGGATGATCGGGCACGCGGAGGCCGATGGTCTTCCGCTTGGGGTCCATGAGACGGCGCGGCACTTCCCGGGTTGCCCTCAGTACGAAGGCGTAAGCCCCGGGGGTGTTGGCCCGGAGGAGCCGGTAGACCGAGGTCTCGAAGACGGCGTAAGTGGCGGATTCGGAGAGATCGCGGCAGACCAGGGTGAAGCGGTGATCCATCGGGATCGCCCGGATGCGACAGATCCGCTCCAGGGGTCCCTTCTCGCCGATGGCGCAACCGAGGGCGTAGCACGAGTCGGTGGGATAGACGATCACCCCGCCCTCCCGCACGATCTCCGCGGCCTGGCGCACCAGGCGTGGCTGGGGGGTCTCGGGGTGTATCTCGAGATACGTGCTCATGTGCGACTACCGCTGCGGCGATTCGACGAAGGCGTCGCGGAGCGATGGCCCATCCTGAGGGCGCAGCCCGGTCCGCCGGGAAAGATCAGCGCACCAGCCTACTCGCCGGGGGATCGGCTGGCGAGACGTTTCGAGGGAGCCGGCAAGGGTTCCCGCCTTGCCACGGGAAGCGGGCGGGAGGGCCGCCGAGCCTCTATCTCACCGGGTTTCAGGTGGTTACGTTATCAAATCAAATTTATCATTTTTGTCTTGTGACCCCGTGTTCAGAGCGCTAGTCTGGGCTTGAATCGACATGACTCTCACGTGAGCACTGGAACCCCTCCGTCCCCATTCCCGTGGAGGAACCCCATGCGACTCCTGGTAGCTCCCCGAGCCGGCGCTTGGGCGCGCGGATCCTCCGCCGAGCGCGCCGAGCCCCCGGTATCCTGCTTCTCGTTCTCCTCGCCTCCGGGCTTGCCTCGGTGTCCGCGTCTGCGGCGCCTCCCCTGTACCCCCCGGACTTCGCGGTGACCGCCTACGCCGGCGCCGTCTCGCCCGCCTATCCGATCCGGCTGGTGACCATCGACCCCAGCGGCAGCGGCACGTTCTGCCGGACGGATCCGATCGACCGCGATACCGGAGTCTGCAGCCTCGTCTCGAGCTTCAGCCTCACCGTGGACGACATGAACACGTTGTGGAGCTCGATCCAGTCCAACGGTTTTTCCCTGCTTTCCCCGTACTACCTCGATCCGGGGATCGCCGACGGCAGCTTCGCCGAGCTCACGGTCACCGCCAACGGCGGCACCCAGCAGGTGATCACCCAGAACATGGCGGTCGCCCCGTTCGACGCGGTGATGCTGACCTTGAACTCCCTGCTGCCGCCCACCGCCGTTCTCAAATACAACGCCATCGCGCCATGAGAGGAGGAACCGCCATGAAGATCCTGCGTTGGTTGGCGCCGGCCGTTCTCTCCGCGATGATGCTCGCGGCCTCGCCGGGCACGAGCCCGGCCAAGGTCACCGTCGCCAAGGACGGCAACTGCAAGATGAAGATCACCTTCAACCTGGAGTTCTACGGCCCGGGCGGGGACAGCGCCTTCGCCCAGGCGGCCAAGACCGAGATCGAGACCTGCTGGTCCGGCAAGAAGATCGGCTGCTGCCCGGTGAGCGTGGTCGTGAACTTCAAGATCGGTAGCGGCGGCCGCACCGCCGGGTACGACTCGATCTACGTCTACGACGACAGCGCCGGCGGCCTGGACGATCACATCTCGAGCTGCCACCTGGGAACGGTGAACGGCGGGGACAGCGACGGGACCTGGGACAACAACGAACCCAACAACACCTTCGCCCACGAGGTCGGACACCTGGCCGGGCTCCCCGACACCTACAAGGAAGGAAGGAATCCCGACGGGAGCCGGAAGACCACCCCCTGCGCCGGTCACGCCAACGACAAGATGGCCCAGCTGGGCGGGGGGATCACCCAGGCCGCGATCCAGTCCCTGGTGGACAAGGCGGGACTGACCTGCCCCAAGAACTGCTGGCCCACGACCACCCCGGGGGGAGCCACCACCGGAGGCGGCGATACCGGCGGCCCGGTGAAGCGTCCCAGCGAGGGAACCAGCAACGCCCACATCAACATCTTCCCCAGCGGGGGCCTCTTCCTGTTCTACCCGGCCGTCGATACCGGGGCGGACAGCGCCTTCGTTCCGGGAGTGGGGGGCTTCGTCGACGTCTACCTGGACACCATCCCCGAGCCGGAGCTGAACCCCACCTACGATCCCCAGTTCGCCGGGATCACCTTCCAGACCTTCCACCTGGACATCCCATCCTTCGAGTGGTCTCCGGGGGTCTTCACCGGCCCCAACCAGCTCGACCTGACCGGGATGGATCCGGAGGCCCCCAACGTGGGGATGATCGACGATGTCACGGGGGAATTCTCCGGAACCCTCCAGCTGGTCCTCACCAACAACCTCTTCCCGCCCACCGATCCGCGGTTCATGACCGCTCCCATCCAGGGCCAGATCTTCTACCAGGACGGGTTCGTGCAGTTCATGCTGCCGGTGAGCCCGTTCACCCTGGCCGGAGGGGCGACGGGGTTCCCGGGGAATCCGGGGGGCGACGTGCCGCGGCCGACCCTGGCCCAGAACTTCCCCAACCCGTTCCGGAGCACCACGGTGATCCGGTTCGAACTGCCCCGGCCGGAGATGGTGTCGGTCCGGGTATACGACCCGGCCGGACGACTGGTGCGGACGCTCCTCGACGGACCGAGGGACGGCGGGCTCACCACCCTGACCTGGGACCGGCGGGACGCGTTCGGGCGGGAAACCTCGCCCGGGGTCTACTTCTACACCTTGAGCACGAGGGAACATCGGTTCTCGCGGAGGATGATCCTCCTCCCCTGATCCCCCGGCTCATCCGTTCGATGCACCGCGCCCGGCGCGCTCACCCCGAGCGCGTCGGGCGCTACTCCGTTGCCCTCGGAGACCGGCCTTCGCCTCACTCCCCGATGATCTTGATCAGGATCCGCTTGGGGCGGCGGCCGTCGAACTCACCGTAGAAGATCTGCTCCCAGGGGCCGAAGTCGAGCTTCCCCCCGGTGATCGCCACCACCACCTCCCGGCCCATGACCTGGCGCTTGTGATGGGCGTCGCCGTTGTCCTCGCCGGTCCGGTTGTGGTGGTAGCGCTCGGGGCTGGGGTCGAAGGGGGCCAGGGCCTCCAGCCACCGCTTGTAGTCCTCGTGAAGCCCCGGCTCGTCGTCGTTGATGAACACGCTGGCCGTGATGTGCATGGCGTTCACCAGACAGAGCCCTTCGCGGACCCCGCTCTTCCCCACCGCCTTCTCCACCTGCGGGGTGATGTTCACGAAGTCCATCCGCTCCGGGATGTTCAGGGTCAGGGTCTCACGATGGGATTTCATGCCGTTGCTCCTCGGTCCAGGGTGCGTCTCAGCGAGGGAGAAGCACCAGCTTACTCCGGAACGCCACCCCGGGGGCGGTGAGCCGCAGAAAGTACACCCCGGCCGCGGCGGGCCGGCCCCGGAGGCGACCGTCCCACCAGAGATCGTTCCGCCCCGATTGGAGGCGCCGGCGCTCCGGCCCATGCACCACCCGCCCGGCCACGTCGAGCACCTCGAAGGTTGCATCCGACGGCCCCACCAGGTCCACCCGCCATTGGGCTCCGAGACGGCTCGGGTTGGGAAAGGGTGCGTAGGCCACGTCGCGGATCGCCGCGGGGCGGGTACCGAGCCGCAGGGTGCAGAGAACATCGTCTCCCGCGCGGACCTGCGCGTAAACCGCCCGGTCCCCCGCGGGCATCGGCCAGAAGACCCGGGGGGATCAGGTCGGCAGGAATACGTATCGGGCGATGAACAGCAGCCCCAGGATCCGCACCAGCCACGAAGCCTCGCGCGCCCGACCCGAGGCGATCTTGAGCAGAGGATACGCGATGAACCCCGCGGCGATCCCGTCGGCGATGGACCAGGTGAAGGGCATCATCACGATCACCAGGAACGCGGGGATGGCCTCGGTGAGATCGTCCCAGGCGATCCGGGGGATGCCCTGGGCCATGAGCACCCCGACCAGGATCAACGCCGGGGCGGTGATCGGGCTGAACACGTGGCCGCCGGCCGGGACCGGCGCCGCCATCGCGGCGGCGATGGGGCTGAAGAAGAGCGTGACCAGGAAGAGGCCCCCGGTCACCAGGTTGGCGAATCCGGTCCGCCCACCGGCCTGGACTCCCGCCGCGCTCTCGATGTAGGCCCCGGTGGTGGAGGTGCCGAGGAGCGCCCCCACCGTGGTCGCCCCCGCGTCGGCCAGAAGCGCCCGGGTGGCCCGGGGGAGCTTTCCCGCCGAGGTCAGGAACCCCGCGCGGTCGGCGATCCCGACCAGGGTGCCGATGGCGTCGAAGACCGCCATGTAGAGGAAGATCAGCACCACCGGCAGCAGCGACCAGTTGAGCACCGCGCCGAGGTCCATCCGGAGGAAGGTCGGAGCAAGGCTGGGCGGGGCGGCGAACACGCTCTGGAAGTGGACGTAGCCCAGGGCCCAACCGCCGAGCGCGGTGGCCACGAGGCCGATCAGGATCGCTCCGGGGATTTTCCGTACTAGGAGCACCGCGGTGAGGAGAGTTCCGCCCAGGGCCAGGAGCGGCGGCCCCGAGGCGAGGTCCCCGAGCCGGACCGGCACCAGGGATGGATCCTCGGGGCCGCGGCGCATCACCACCCCGGAATTGACCAGCCCGATGAACACGATGAAGAGCCCGATCCCCGATGCGATCCCGTGCTTGAGGCTCGCCGGCACCGCGTCGATGATCATCTCGCGGATCCGGAACAGGGTCAGGGCCAGGAACATCAGCCCGGAGATGAAGACCGCGGCCAGGGCCGCCTCCCAGCTCACCCGGACCCCGGCGATCCCGGTCACCACCACCGTGGCGAAGAAGGCGTTCTCGCCCATCAAGGGCGCTAGCGCGATCGGGTAGCCGGCGAGAAAGCCCATGAGGAGCGTCCCGAGCGCGGCGGCGAGGCAGGTCGCGGTGAACACCGCACCGAAGTCCATTCCCGCCGAGGCAAGGATCTCCGGGTTCACGAACACGATGTAGGCCATGGTGAGAAACGTGGTGGCACCGGCCAGCGTCTCCCGCCGCACCGTGCTCCCCTGGGCCCGGATCCGGAAGATCCGCTCGATCATGCCGGATTCCGGGAAGATGGGCCGGGAACGGTCAACCCCCGGCGATCTTGAGGAGTTCCTCTTCGAGCATTCCGCGGAAGAGCGGCAGCTTGTAGCCGTTTTGGGCCAGGGGATCGGCCCCGTCCATCGCCTTGGCCGCTGCGTCCGAGGCCGTCGCCGCGTCCAGTACCTTACCGGTGAGCGCGGCCTCCGCCTCCCGGGAACGCCACGGGACCGGGGCCGCCCCCGAGAGGACCACCCGGGCCCGGGTCACCCGCCCGCCCTGAAGCACCAACGCCAAGGCCGCTCCGGCCAGGGCGAAGTCCCAGGCTTCGCGCCCCCGGACCTTCCGATAGGAGCTTCGAAGCCCCGGCACGGGCGGGGGGATCAGGACGTCGGTCACGATCTCTCCCGATTCCAGGACGGTTTCCCGCTGGGGGTCGACCCCCGGCGGCACGTGAAAGGTCTCCACCGAAACCTCGCGCTTTCCTTTCGGCCCCTCGATCCGAACCGTGGCCGAAAGCGCCACCAGGGCCGGCGCGGTGTCGGAGGGATGGACGATGAAGCAGGGGCCGCCGCCGAGGATAGCGTGGTACTGGTTCTCGCCCTCATAGGCGTAGCAGAGGTCGCCTCCCTTACGCAGGCAGTCGAACTCCCCCCGGTAGTACCAGCAGCGGGGCTTCTGGCAGAGGTTCCCGCCGATCGTCCCCTGGTTCCGGAGCTGGGGGCTCGCCACCGCCACCGCCGCCTGAGCGAGCGCCGGGTAGCGCTTGGCCACGAGCGGGTCGACGGCCACCGCGGCGATCGAGGTGAGCGCCCCGATCCGAAGCCCTCCCTCCGGGGTTTCCACGACCCCGCGGAGGGCGTCGATCCGGCTGAGGCTCACCACCGTCCGGGCGTCGAACACCCCGTCCCGGAGACAGCCCAGGAGATCGGTGCCGCCGGCGTGGACCCGGGCCCCTTCGGCATCCAGATGCGTCAGGGCTTCCCGGAGGTTCCGCGCCCGCAGGTAGGCGAAGTTCGCGGTCATCGCTCCTCCTTTCGCGCGCCGGCCAGGAGCGCCACCAGCCGCACGGGGTCGGCGGGGGTGTCGGTCACCCGCACCCCGGTCGCGTGATGAATGGCGTTGGCCACCGCGGGGGCGGTGGGAATGGTGGCCGGCTCGCCGAGGCCCTTGGCCCCGGTGGTGTTGGCTTCGGTATCCCCCGGGCTCCACCGGCAGGCAGACGTTGTCCGGCGCGGTGTCGAGCATGGTGGGAAGCTTGTAGTCGTGCCAGTTCCGGTTAACCATCTTCCCGGTGCCGTTCCGGTCGAGGATCCGCGCCTCGGTCATGCCCAGGCCGATCCCCATGGTGATCCCGCCGAACACCTGGTTCCGGTAGGTGAGCCGGTTCATGACCCGGCCGCTGTCGTGGGCGCCCAGGAAGCGCAGGATGCGCGTCTCCCCGGTCAGGGTGTTCACCTCCACCTCGCAGAACTGGGCGGCGAAGGGGTTCACCGCCTTCCCCGCGGGGTTCGGGCCGCGATAACCGATCCCCACCACGACGCCCCGCCGCTGGAGCCCCTTCAGGTCGGTGATGGCCACGCCCTTGGCATGGTCCTCCCGGGCCACGATGCGGGCGCCGTCCAGGATCAAGGCGTCGGGATCGAGTTCCAGCTCCTCCCCCGCCATCTTCAGCAGCTCGCGCTTCACCTCCACCGCCGCCGCCCGGACCGCCGGGGATTCGGTGGGCACGGTCTTGCTCCCGCCGCTCGGGGTGGCGTACTGGGTGGTCCCGGTGTCGGCGTGCTCGATCTGGATCAGCTCGGGCTTGATCCCCAGCTCCTCCGAGACCACCATCGCCATCACCGTCTTGGTCCCGGTCCCGATGTCGCTCGCCCCCAGGTTCAGGTTCATGCTGCCGTCGGAGAAGAGCTTGAGGATCACCGTCGACGGGGGGCCGCCGGCTCCGCCCGCCCACAGTCCGCCGGCCATCCCCACGCCCCGCTTCAGGTGCCCTTTCGAGGCCCCGGCGGCGCGCTTCCGCGCTTCCGCCCAGCCGAAGGCCTCGGCCCCCTTCCGCAGACACTCCGCGAACCCGGTGGTGCTATAGGGAGACTCCCCCCCGCCCCTGGCTCACGGTCGGGACGTTCTTGAGCCGGAGTTCCACCGGGTCCATGTCGATCGCCTCGGCCAGGGCGTCCATCATCTGCTCCAGGGCCCAGGCGCACTGGGGATGGCCGGGTGCCCGGAAGGCGCGGGCCGGGCCCGCGTTGAGGTAGACGTCCTGGGTCCTGGTCCGCACGTTGGGGCAGGTATAGAGGTCGCGCACCAGCCAGTCGAGAGCGGCGCCGGCGCCTCCGGCCGGATAGCCGCCGCTGGCTCCGGTTCCGCTGAACTCCAGGGCGGTCAGCGTCCCGTCCCGCTTCACCCCGGCCTTGAGCGTCATGGTGGTCGGAGGACGGTTCCCGACCGCCAGGAACGTCTCCTCGCGGGAGAGGAAGAGCTTCACCGGCCGGGCGGTCATGCGCGCCAGGAGCGCGGCGATGATCGTGTACTTTCCGGCCTGGAGCTTGCTCCCGAACCCGCCCCCCATGTAGTGCCCGATCACCCGCACCTTGGCCAGGGGGAGCTTCAGGATTCCGGCCACCTGGGACTGGACCGCGTAGACCCCCTGGGTCGACTCCCAGATCGTGAGCGCGTCCCCGTCCCAGCGCGCCACGCAGCCGTGAAGCTCCATCGGGGTGTGGATCTCGCACGCGGTGCGGTAGGTTGCCTCCAGCACGGCGTCGGCCCCGGCGAAGCCCTGCTCCACCTCGCCCCGCTCGTACACCTGCTCGTCGGAGACCGCGTTTCCGCCTTCATGGACCGCGTGGGCGCCGCGCTTCAGAGCGTCCCGCTCGTCGGAGACGAAGGGAAGCACTTCGTACTCCACCACCACCGCCTTGGCCGCGTCCCGCGCCTGGTAGGGGGTATCCGCGGCCACCGCGGCCACCGCGTCCCCCTCGAAGCGGCAGGCCGGGTCGAAGAGGCGGCTCGTGACCGAGCCCCGGTAGCGCCATTCGAGGCCGGCGCCGGGGGTCGAGCGTCGATCACCGCACGCACGCCGGGCATCTTCCGGGCCGCGGCGGTGTCCACGCGCTTCACCCGGGCGTTGGATGCGGCGAGCGCACCACCGCCGCGTAGAGCATGTCGGGGAGCACCAGGTCGGAGGGATAGACCGCGGTGCCGCTCACCCGCTCGTAGCCGTCCACGCGCGGAAGCGGCTTTCCCACCACCGCCGTCTTTTCCAGGGCGCGGGGTCCTCGCCCGGGTCCGGGGTCTCGGGGATGGGGATCCCCTCGCGGTAGTATTCCTGTCCGTTCTCGTCGGTCACCGCTTCACCTCCCTCGCTTGAGCTCGGACGCGCGCTTCACCGCCTCGGTGATGTGGGGATAGGCGCCGCAGCGGCAGAGGTTCCCGCTCATGCCGCGCCGGATCTCGTCGACCGAGGGGTCCGGCCGGGCCCGGAGCAGCCCCTCCGCGGCCATGATCTGCCCCGAGGTGCAGTAGCCGCACTGGAACCCGTCCTTCTCCACGAAGGCGCGCTGGGTCTCCCCCAGGTCCTCCCCGCGGAGGAGTCCCTCCACGGTGGTGATCCGGGTCCCCTCGGCCTCCAGGGCCAGGGTGGAGCAGGCGTAGCGCGGCTCGTCGTCGATCAAGCACCGTGCACGCCCCGCACTCCCCGCGCTCGCAACCCACCTTGGTGCCGGTGAGCCCCAGCCGCTCGCGAAGCACGTAGAGGAGCGTCCATCGCGGCTCGACCAGGAGCCGGTGGGTGCGCCCGTTCACCACCAGGGGCACCTTCACCAGCTCCTCGGGGCTCATGACCTCGCCGTCCTGGTAGACCGCGGGGGCGATCCCCCCGGTCACCGCGGCGGCGGCGGCGCCCGCTCCCATGGTGGCGAGAAATTTCCTTCGGGACAGACCGTGGGGATGCTCGGGCCGGCGCTGGTCTCGGGACATGAAACCCTCCCGTGGCGGTGGTGCGCGCGGGACCGAGACCCCGACGCCGCAGTGTGGTCCGGAGCCTCAAGCTAGGTCGTCGGGACCGCGCTGACAACGTCAGAATCCGGACATGGAGAAAACATTAACGACAGAACCGGTCGCATTTGATCGGCCGGCGTTCGGCCGGGTTCAGGGGAGGGTTTCGAGGAAGTCCCGGTAGCGCGCGGCCCGCTCGCTCCAGGCGTAGCGGGGGGCCTCGAGCCGGGCCGCCGCGGCTAGGGCGTGGGCCCGCGGACGATCCGCCAAGAGCGATCCGATCCCCGCGGCAAGGTCCGCCGGGTCGTTGGGGCGGGCGAGGAGCGCGGTGCGGCCGTCCCGGAGGATCGCCCGGAGCGGCGGCACGTCGGTGCCGACCTGGGGAACCCCGTGGGCCATCATCTCCAGGACCTTGAGAGGGCAGGTGAAGCGATCGGAGATGACGCTCACCCCGGTGGGGAGGGGGCAGACCCCGACCCGGGCCCGGCCCAGAAACGCGGGGATCTCGGCCGGGGAAACCGGACCGGTGAACCGCACGCGGTCTTCCACCCCTTCGGTCGCGGCCAGACGACGAAGCCCGGGTTCCTCGTCCCCGTCCCCACCCACCAGGGTCAGGACGCGGCCGGGGAGACGGCCCATGGCGCGAACGAGATCGTCCACCCCCTTTCGACGGACGAGCTTTCCCACGTAGAGGACGTCCAGGTCGCGAGCGTCGTCCCCGGGGATCTCCTGGTCGGGGATTCGCGCGCCCCCCGGGAGCACCAGGGCGGGCGCGACGGTCCCGGCCATCTCGCGATAGGCGGCCAGGACGCCTTCGGTCACGCACACCAACCCGTCCGCCTCCCTCACCATCCGCGTTTCCCGCCCGCGCACCCGGGCCCGCTCCCAACCCACCCGGGGAAGGCGGAACCGCTTCACCCGGGGCGCCGCCCACTCCGTCACCTGGGGGGCGCAGAGGCGGTGAGCCTCGAAGACCACACGGAGGCTATCGGACCGCCGCCGGGGGAGGCGCGCGTAGAGGAGCAGGCCCTGCTCGCCGCGAAGGATCAGCATGTGCCGCTCCTCCGGGCTTCCCCGGTCGAGGATCGGCGCCAGCCGGCGGTCCAGGTCGCGACCGTAGGGGCGTCCGTCGAAGAACGGGCGGACGGTGAGCCGCGGGTGGGGCTCCAGGCCGTAGAAGGCGAGGGCCGAGGCCTCGTCCGGTGCGCGCCAGGGCCCGGTGAGAACGGAGACGTGGGTTCCCGCTTCGGCCAGGGCCCGCCCGGTGTTCAGGATCTGGATGAGAGCGGCGGCGCCGTCGGGGACGGGATGGTCGTACAGGAAGGTGACGCGCATGGTTGGTGGGAGAGCATACCCGATCCCCGGCCGGACCTGGAGCCCGGTCGCCTCACGCGAGGAACACGGTCAAAAGCTCGCCGCCAGGGAGGTGGAGAAGCTCGGGCCGGCGATGTCGTAGATCGGAAGCTCGGAGCGCTGGTCCGTCCAGCCCATCCATAGCGTGGCCTTCACCCTTCGGGATCCCCCGGTGTTGAACTGACGGTCGAGGGAGAGGTACGCCTGGGCAACCCGATCGCTACGGACCGCTCCCCCTTCAATCGAGGAGAATTCGAGTTCGCCGTAGTCCCAGAAGCCGTAGGCGCCCCCTCCCTCGAGCCAAACCTGGTGGGGCAGAAGCCGGCGCGCGGCCAGCTCGAATCGCGCCCCGTCGCTCGCGTAGGCGTCGAGCAGGGGGCTGTCGTAGAGATCCTCCCGGACCACGTGGGGAAACCCGGTCAGCGAGAGCCGCGCCTCGCCGTCCGCCCAGATCGAGGTCCGATCCCCCAGCCCCCGGGCGACGCGTCCGCCGAAGCGAAGCTGGGAGGTGGTGGGGGTTCCCGCGGTCTCCCAGAGACGCGAGGCGGCGGGATCGGTGAAGGCCTTCCTCCCCGCTTCCAGCCGGACCTCCAGGGTGGTGCGATTGACCAGGAAACGCTGGAGGCGGGTCTCGAGGCGGGCCTCCAGGTAGCGTTCCTCGGGCAGCTCGCGATAACCGCGATACCGGAGGTGCGCGGCCCCCCGCCACAGGAATCCTTCGGCCAGGTAGTGCTTGAAGGAGAGGTAGGAGGCGCCCTCGGTGAAGTCGTAGCTTCCGTAGGCGTCGGCGTGCGCGCGGGTAGCGGCCTGGGCGCCGGCGCGGAGTCCCCAGGAACCGGCTCCCGACGCTCCGAACCACTCGACGCCCGCCGCGTGACGCATCTGCCCCAGGGGCACCCCTACCTCGAATTCGTATCCCGTTCCTTCGTAGAGGAAGCGCCACGCATCGGAACTCCCCTGCCGGAGGAGGATCAACCGCAGCGACTGATGGAGGTAGCCCGCGTCCCGGTCCTCGGCGATACCCAGCGGGTGGGCCAGGTAGCCGCCTCCCACGGTGAGCGCCCCCTGGACCGAGGTCCCGGCGAACGCCGAAGCGACGGAGAACGCGGTGGCGAGCATCGCTCCCACCGCCGCCGCTCTGAACCGCCCGCTCGTCGCGCCCATGTCGCCGCCTCCGATCCTTTCCGCCTCCACTTACGTCCGTGGAAAGAACCGGGCGGGACCGGTACCCACCGGCCCCGCCACGGTCGTCTCGCTACCGTCCTCCGCGTCGTCCGTTGCCGTTTCCGCTTCCGTTGTCGGGGCCGTCGAGGTTCATGCCGCCGTGGTTCCCCGTCGTCCCGCCGGGGCCGAACCCCGTCCCGTCCTGGGGCCCGTCGCCGCCGAAACCGGTGCCGTCACCCGGCCCCCAGCCGTGGCCGCGTCCGGCCCCGTTCATCGTCATGCCGAAGGCGAAGGGGTCTCCGGCAAGAACGCACCGGGGCGCAAGCAGGTACCGGAACCACGCCGCGTACCCATCGGTGGCCATCGAAGCCCCGTTTGCGCGATGGCCGAACTGCGCCCCGGTGCCGTCCTGGGGCGGCTGGTAGTCGGGATCGAGCCCGTTGGGGATCCCGTCGCCGTCCGCGTCAGGCGCAAGGTCGTTGAAACCGTCACCGTTCTCGTCCACGAACCCGCCCACCCCGTGCCCGAAGCCGTTCCCTTGGGCCAACGCGGGGGAAGCAGCGAACAGCGCCACGAGCCCCACCGCCATCAGAGAAACCAAAGTCCACCGTGCCATGATCCATCTCCTTCCGGTTCGGCCCGAACCCTCGGACCGCACCTGTTCGTTGGGGCCTGCCCGGTCATAGAGCATCGAACGTGCCGGTTTTGCGGGTGCCAGGAACAGAACGGCTTGGGGCTTGGGGGGGCGGGGTTTGGGGCATCGCGGCTCGCGGGGGGCGCCGTCCGGGCCGCGCCGTCGGCCCGTCACCTCGCAGGGATCACCGAGGCCTCGAGGCTTCCGCTCGCAGGATTCTGACGACCCGGCTACTCCGACCCCTGCCAGCGCTTGAGCTTGTAGCGAAGCCCGCTCTCGGTGAGGCCGAGCCGCCGCGCGGTCTCGCTCTGGTTCCCCCCCTCGCGAGCCAGGGTCTCGAGCACGATCCGGCGCTCCAGGTCGTCGAGCACCGCGGGGAGATTTCCTTCCACGGCATCCGGGGAGAGCGGGTCCGCCGGGCCGCCGCCGCCCGGCCGCCGCACCGCGGGTGGAAGATCCTCCACCATGATCACCTGCCCCCGGGCCAGGATCACCGCCTGCTCCACGATGTTCTCCAGCTCGCGCACGTTTCCGGGGTAGGCGTACTTGATCAGGGCGTCGGTGGCTTCGCGGCTGGCCTGGGTGACCGGACGGTCGTGGCGCCGGGCGAAGCGGGCCAGGAAGTGCTCGATCAGCTCGGGGATGTCCTCGCGCCGGTCCCGGAGCGGGGGGAGGGTGAGGCTCACCACGTTCAGCCGGTAGAAGAGGTCGTCGCGGAAGCCGCCGTCGCGCATCATCGCCTCGAGGTCGCGATGGGTGGCGGCCATGACCCGGACGTCGGCGCGGAGGGCGGCCTCCCCCCCACCGGCGTGAACTCGCGCTCTTGCAGGAACCGGAGGAGCTTGACCTGCACCGCCGGCGCCACGTCCCCGATCTCGTCCAGGAAGAGGGTTCCCCCCTCGGCCGCTTCCACCCGGCCGCGGTGGCGGCGCTCGGCCCCGGTGAAGGAGCCCCGTTCGTGGCCGAAGAGCTCGCTCTCCAGGAGCGTCTCCGGAAGCGCGGCGCAGTTGATCGCCACGAACGGCCCCTCGGCCCGTCGCCCCAGGAGGTGGATGGAGCGGGCCAGGAGCTCCTTCCCGGTTCCGCTCTCTCCCCGGATGAGGACGGTGGCATCGGTCCCGGCCACCCGGGCGCCCAGGGAGAGCACCTCGCGGAGCGCGGCCGACCGCCCCAGGAGGCGGAACCCGGCGGTGGATTCCTCCAGCCGCCGCCGAAGCTCCCGGTTCTCCCGCACCAGGTCCCGCGTCTCCAGCACGCGGGCCACCACCAGATCCAGCTCGTCCAGGTCCACCGGCTTGGTGAGGTAGTCGGCGGCTCCCGCCTTCATCGCTTCCACCGCCCCCCGGACGGTGCCGAAGGCGGTGAGCACCACCACCGCGACCTCGGGCTGGATCGCCTTCACCTGCCGCACCACATCCATCCCGGAGAGGCCGGGCATGCGGAGGTCGGTGAGCACCAGATCCACCGGCCCCCCTTCGACCGCGCGCACCGCCTCCTCGCCCGAGGCCGCCTCGATCACCCGATGGCCGGCCTTGGCCAGGAAGCCGGCCAGGGTCTTCCGCTGAAGGGTCTCGTCGTCGGCCACCACGATCGTCGCCGCGTTCATCGTCCGCCTCCATCCAGGGGCAGGCGCACCACGAATCGCGCTCCGGGCGCTTGCGCCGGGTCCCGTCGCACCGTCCCCCCCAGGTCCGACACCATGCGCGACACCAGGCTCAACCCCAGCCCGCTCCCCCCCGCTTTGGTGGTGAAGTACAGGTCGAAGATCCGGGGCCCGATCTCCTCGGGCACTCCCGCCCCCTCGTCCGCGACCGAGATCTCGGCCGCATCGCGCCGGCGGCGGGCGGACACCCGGACCGTCCCTGCGGGGGGGCTCGCCTCCCGGGCGTTCCGGACCAGGTTCTCCACGATCTCCACCAGGAACTCCCGGTCGAGCCGCACCGGAATGTGGTCCGCCTCCACCACCAGGGTCAACCCGGCGGCGGCGAAGGCCGCTTCCTGGGCGCGCGCGGCGCCGGCCACCACCTCGCCGGCATCGAAGCTCTCGGGCCGGGGCGCGCGGGGCCGGGCGAACTCCAGGAACTGCTGCACGATTCCCTCGATGCGCTCCGCCTCCGACCGCACGTGTCCCGCTTCCTCGCGAACCTCGGCGCTCAGCGCCCGCTCGCGGCCGAGTTGCTGGGCGATCATGTGGATGGTGTTGAGGGGGTTTCGGATCTCGTGGGCCACCCCCGAGGCCAGAGCCCCCATCGCGGCCAGCTTCTCGGTGCGGCGCGCCTCCTCGGCGGCGGCGGTGAGCTCGACCCGGGTCCGGGCCATCTCGCGGTCCAGGAGCCCGTGACGTTGCCAGGCCAGGAGGAGCCCCCCGGCGAGCCCGGCGGTGAGGAGAAAGAGCACGGAGCGCATCCAGGCCCGACGCCGGAGGTCGGACCGGGCGGTCATGAGCGGCGCGGCGTCGAGCCCCACCCGGAGCACCGCCGGCTTCTCCCCCGGGAACTGCACCAGGCGGTCCACTTCGAACACCTTCCCCACGGGGGAGTCGAGCACCCGGGTGAGGAGGTCCTGTTCGGTGCGGAGCCCGGCGAAGGCGGAGTCGCCGGCGCCGCTCAACGCGTAGTCCGCCGCGCCCGGCGAGGCGGCCAGGATCCCATCCCGGTCCTGGATGGCCAGGTAGCGCACTCCGTGGGCCTCGCCCAGGGTGCGGAAGAGGTGGCCGGGGTTCATGGTCTCGAGCGCGGCCAGCATGGTGTCGGCGTCCACGTTCACCACCACCGCTCCCCCGCCGGGGCGGGCCACCGCCACCGCGAACCGGCGGCCGGGGAGGAACCGGGCGGGCTTGAACCCGATCCGGAGGACGGCGGTCCGGCCTTCGAGGATCGGGGCGATGAAATCGCGCGGATGGTGCCGGGGAAGGACGTCGCCGTGGTCCTCCTCGGGGCTGCTGGTGGCCACGCGGTCCCCCCGGGCGTCGAAGAGGTTGATGCGGTGGAGATGGTGGGCTTCGGCGAAGCGGGCGAGCTGGGCGGAGTCCAGGGGGGACTCCGAGTCCTGGAGCGCCACCCACCGGGCGTTGTCGACCAGGCGCCCGGCGATCTCGTTCTCCCACCGGAGATAGGCCTCGAGGCTGTGCCGGCCGCTCTCCGCCACCACGTCGGCGATGGAGCGGGCGTGGGCGGTCATCAGGGCCTCGACCTCGCGCGCACCGGACTGCACCTCGTGCACGGTGCCCCAAGCGAGGACCGCCGCCACCGCCACCAGGACCGCGAGGAGGACGAGGACGCGTCGCATCCCCGGCCGTATCCCGACCGACTCCGTCACGAACACCCCTTTCTCACCCGGGCGGGGAGATGCGTGGCCCACAGTGTAGACGCGTTTCGGCCCGGCAAGGTCACGATTCCTCCCCGCCGATGGCGCTTGAGTTTCGCCTCCGGAATCGGAACAATACGGCTCACCGGGGGGCGTCCCCGTGTGGTGAACCCGTGGCGGGGAGGAGGAAAGACGACATGATCGGTCGGATCTGGGTGCTGACGGCGTTGCTGGGAGCTTTCATCTGGGGTTTTGCCGCGGCGGAGCCTCCCTGCCCCTCCCACGGGACGGCGGGCGGAGACAAGGGGGACCAGGCGGAGGCGGCGGGCGAGACCGAACTCAAGGCCGAGGTTCCCGCGCTCACCGCGTTCCACGAGGTGATCTTTCCCCTCTGGCACACCGCCTGGCCGGAGAAGGACACCGCGATGATGAAGGAACTTCTCCCCCAGGTGCGGGAGCACGTCGAGGCGGTGGCGGCGGCGGAGCTGCCGGGGATACTTCGGGACAAGAGCGCGGCCTGGGCGGAGGGGCTGGATCGCCTCCGCGCCGACCTCGCGGCCTACGAGACCGCGGCGGCGGCCGACGACGAAGAGGCCCTGATGAGGGCGGTGGAGTCGCTCCACACCGACTTCGAGAAGCAGGTTCGGGTGGTGCGGCCGGTGATGAAGGAACTCGACGCCTATCACGTGGAGCTCTACAAGATCTATCACCGGCACCTGCCGGCCAAGGATCTGGAGTCGTTGCGGGAAGCGTCCGCCGCTCTGTCCGAACGGTGTGCGCGCCTCTCCGAGGCCTCGGTGCCCGATTGGTTCGCGGAGAAGTCCGACACCCTGAAGAGCGAGATCGCCGACCCTTTGCGAGCGCACCCAGGCCCTCCAGGAAACCGCCGGCGGCAGCTCCTGGGAGCCGGCGGCGGCGGCGGTGGAGTCGGTTCACGACCAGTACCGGAAGGTCGAGGCCCTCTTCGACTGATTGGGAACTCGGCCGCGTTCGCGCTAAGATGGGGGGCGGCCGGTGAACCCGGCCGCCCCGGCTTTACCCGGTAGACTGCTAACGCTTTGGCTTCATGGGGGTTAGGTTCTGTCCCCCTCGCGGGGAAGTACCCAGGGGAGGTTCACGATGCGCACCATCGAGGCTCGGACCGGCGCACATTTTCCGGTCCTCGGTCAGGGCACCTGGCACATGGGAGAGAAGGCCGCCCGGAAGAAGGACGAGGTCCGGGCGCTCCAGCTCGGCTTCGACCTGGGTCTCACCCTGGTGGACACCGCGGAGTCCTACGCCTCCGGCGGCGCCGAGAAGGTGGTGGGCGAGGCGATCCGCGGCCGCCGGGACGAGGTCTACCTGGTGTCCAAGGTGTCGCCGCAGAACGCGTCGCGAAAGGGAATCGTCCACGCGGCGGAGCGGAGCCTGAAGCGCCTCGGGACCGACCGGCTGGACCTTTATCTCCTCCACTGGCCGGGGAATCATCCCCTGGAGGAAACCTTCGAGGCCTTTCAGGAGCTGGTGGACGCGGGGAAGATCATGGACTACGGGGTCAGCAACTTCGATCTCGAGGCCATGAAGGAAGCCCAGGAACTGCCCGGTGGCGACCGGATGGCCGCGGACCAGGTGCTCTACAACCTGGAGCGGCGGAACATCGAGCCGGGGCTCCTTCCCTGGTGCGCCGAGCGCCAGATCGTGGTCATGGCCTATTCCCCGCTCGAGCGCGGCCAGCTTGGGGAGCAGCCCGGATTGCGTGAAGTAGCCGAGCGCCACGGCCTGAGCCCGGAGCAGATCGCCCTGGCCTGGACCGTCCACCACCGCGGGGTGGTGGCCATCGTGAAGGCGTCCGAGGAGGAGCACGTCCGCGCCAACGCGGCCTCGGTGGAGATCGAGCTTACCCGGGAAGACCTGGCAAGCTTGAACCGGGAGTTCCCCGCCCCGGTTCACGACGTGCCGCTGGATATCTACTAGCCGGAATCATTGACGATCGCGGGGGAAGCGGCCACGCCGCTCCCCCCGCGGATTCGAGGCAGAGAAAGCGTCCCCGCCCTCCCAGGAGGAAGGCGGGGACCTTCGTTTGGATCAGAACCCGGAGGTCACCTCCCCCGGGCGTTGCTTGTTACCGGGCACGACCTGGGTCTCCGGCATGCCGGGCCCATCCGGCGCCATGGCCTTCATGGTGTGCACGATCTGGGCGTACCTGAGGCAGTCGGACTCCGTGGCCGACGGATCGAGGCGAACACTCTCGGCGCGGTTCAGCACGTCCATGCACGACACGTCAGCGATCCCGTCGCGGTCCAGGTCCACCCCGTGGTCCCAGCGCAAGCCGCCCGAGGCCACGTTCAGCCAGGCGACCAGAAGCTCCCGGTCGAGCTGCTCCAGGGCCGAACCGTGATTCTGCCGGAGGAAGAGCACGTCGTGAGCATGGGCGGTGGTGGTTGCATCCCGCCGCTCGCCGAACACCGCGCTCAGCTCACCGGCCACCGCCAGGTAGCAGGAGAGGGTGCCGGCTTCGTAGGCCATCGCCCCGTTCCCCTTCATCTGATGCTGCCAGTAACCTTCGGACCGGGCCATGTCGGCGTCACCGGTGACCAGGGCCAGCGTGCTCTTCTCGCTGGGATAGGCCGTGCCCTCGTCGTCCATCCCGATGAACACGGCCCGAATCTCATGCCGGCACGGGCTCAAGGTGGAGACGCTCAGCTTGGCCACGTCCGCCCCGTCGATCGGGGCCACGCCGAGGAGCGCGTCGTCGTCGTAGAACGAGACCTCCCTGGGGCTCAATCCGGGGCCGTTCGCGCCCCGCACCAGGGCTTCGAGCACCACGGTGTCGCCCACCCGGGACAGGTACGGCGTGGCGGTGACCGAGGTCACCACCGGGATCACCGGCAGGGCCAGGCTCACCATCTTGGGTTGTTCGCCGCAGGTTCCGGATCCCAGGTAGGGCGGGCAATCCTCCTGGTCGGGCGGGACGTAGTTCTCGCAGCCGTCCCTCGTGAGGGTCAGTGTCGGAGTGTCGAAGTAGGTATGCCCCAGGAAGGACAGCTCCAGGCTCATGCCCAGATCCCGAGTGGGCCGATAGAGAAACCCTCTCAGATCCACGGTGAGCGGGTTCGTGGACGGCCTGACCGGGAATATCAGCGGCGTGGTTCCATCGAACGGCCACTCCGGCTTGAGCTCCCAGTTGCCCGGCTCTCCCCCGAACAGCGGGCACTTGAAGTATGCGAGTGGGTCCTCGATTGCCGGGTGGGTCGAGCCGTCCACGACCAGGGTGTCCACCCCGAACGGCTCGCCGTGGAACGTCTGGTCGAGACAGACCCTCACCTCGAACGGCGACGGAAGATCCTTGATCTTGAGGATCTGGAACTTGAGACAGTCGGGATGAGGAACCTCGATGGTCTCTCCGGGCATGGGAGCCGCGTCGGTCATCTCGAACGACTGTGCCTCGCCCACGTCTTGGCTGAAGTCCAGACCCCAGTAGGTGACCTTGACCGTGAGCAGGACACCCTGGAGCCAGTCGTAGCTGGTGGCCCCTCCATCCGGCTCCTTCGGGGTCACCGATACGTCCAGGAGCCCGTTGGAGTCCACGAACAGAGGCGCGGGGGAATCGAGGTCGAAGGTGAAGGGGAAGTTGAAGTGGCCCCCACCGACACTCGCCTTCACCGCGATGGACTTCAGGAACAGTCCGGGCATCGTGGAGATCGGAATGAAGAGCGACCCCGAATTCCACCCCCCACCCAGCGGCGAATCGATCTCACCCTTGAATTCCAGAGTCTGGGAGCGGTCGGAAACCGCGATCGCCTGCAGGGCGGCGCGCTCCCCCGCGAATCCGGACCCCGGAGGGGGGAGGATCGCCGGCAGCTCGTCCGGTGCCAGCTCCCGCCAGGTCCCTTCGATCTGCGGAAGCGCCGGAGCTTCGGGGGAACGGAAGTAGGCGTCGATGATGCGCATGTCAGCCACGAGACGCGCCAGTACCCGGTCGCCAGAAACCACACCCGCGACCATGACGGGGGTTCCGGGGGGAACGGATTCCGAACCGCCGTCCTGGATCTGGATAGTGGTCGCGTCGTCGATCGCCACGCGCACCCGCTTTCCGGCGACGTCACCCAGTCCGGGGACGGGGATCCAGCGACGGACCGGCGGTTCCCGGCCGGGGACCACCGCCGGGGGCATCTCCACGACCAGGATCCCGCCGTCGAAGGAGGCCGCGGTCCCGAAGAGGGCCACACGGTTCGAAGCGCCGGCCTCGTGCTCGGGGATCGTCGTGGCGGACGGCGAGACCGACGGTTCGGTGACGGCGGCTCGGTTCCGCCGCTCGTCGTGGCCACAGCTCACGGCAAGTGCGAAGAGCATGGCGGCCGCCAGAGCGATCACTCCGGCCCGCATGCATGATGTTCGTCTCATGTTGTCTCTCCCAAGCCGGCCCAGGGCCGTCCAGGACCCGGAGCCGGCGCGACCCATCGACACTCGCTTCCCCGCCGGGGTGGCGAAGAAGCACCCATGCGGTACTCAATCCTCCTTCGGCGCGAACGGGAGCCACGAATGGCAGCCGTGGTACTGGGGCCAGCTGTCCGGATTTACCCCGGGCGCGTTCCAGTTCTGGTAGATGTTCTCGCCGAGATAGTCCGCGTAGGCCGGCGGAATCTCGGTGTTCAGGATCTCGACCGTCCGGCCCCCCTGGACGTCCAGGCACCACTCGGTCAGGCTCGTGGTGGTCGTCGAGTGCAGGTAGTAGGTGATCCGGGTGACCGGAGCCGTGAACGGAGGAAGAGCCAGGTCGCAGAAGTGCACCTTGTCCCGGATCTTCACCACCACGTAGGGCTTCATGTCGATCACCGAGTAGGTGCCGAAGCTGGGGTTCACCTGGCTCGGGATCTTCGCGCTGTCCCGGATGAAGTCCCAGGCTCCGTTCAGGTACTTCTCGCCGACCTCGAGCGAGACCCCGCCATCCAGGTTGCCCAGGTTGATGGTCGAGCCCGACGGCGCGGCCCCCGGTCCGGCCTCACCCGGAGCGTTGGTGAAGGACCAGTCGTACACCCCGCCGAGGTACACGGTGTAGGTCACCTCGTGGCAGAGATTCACGCACACGTCCGGTTGCGACGCGGCCCACCTCGCGCAGGCGGCGTCAACCCCCTGCTGGGTACACAGCTCGGGAACGCCAAGACCGTAATTCACGCAGGCCACCTGAGGCAGGATGGAAAACGGGCAGTCGAGGGGGGGAGCACACTCCTGGCTCTGGAACGTCTTGGTGTTCTCGTAGATCTTGACTTCCGGCGCGGTGTAGGACCCGGTCCTGGTGACACCCGGCGCCCCCAGGTCGAGACCGGCACTGAGGTCGCACCCGAAGGTGATGTCGACGTTGATCAGGTTCTGAAGCTCCGCCACCGAGGAGTTGGCGATCCGGTAGCCGGTGTCGATGGTGAAGTTGTCCAGGTGAACGTAGGCATCTTTCACCGCGACGTAGCCGAGGCTGGGGACGGCGACGGTGAAGCCGTCCCACTCCAGCCCACCGTCGGCGATCCTCACCCCGTCGAGAATCTCCCCCGCCGACCCGGGATCGGTGATCGGGAGCGTGAACTGGTTCGTCTTGTCCACCTCCTTGTAGATGTCGACCAGGGAGGCCTCGATCATCTCCAGGATCAGCTGGCTCCCCGACCGCACCACCGACACCACCTTCCGCACATAGGGCGTCAGATCCGACTTGAGCCCCAGGATCACGTCTCCCACGTTGACATCCGGCACCATGCCGCCAAGCTCGAAGGTGAACGTGTTGCCGACGGCGCTGATCAGGTCCATCGCCCATTGATAGGCGAAGATCACGTTCGCCTTGAATTCGGTGCCGCCGAGGGCCACTCCGGTCGCCGAACAGGACACCGCGCCACACGAGCCGCTGCCCAGGTCGATCTGGCAGGAGAAGGACCCGGCCTGGAGCGGAACGAACCGGACGATCACCGCGCGCGAATCGCCCGGGGCCAGGGTGTAGGCGCCATTACCGTAGACAACGTGATAGAACTCGCACCCCTCGCTGACCATCCCGGCCACCGAGGCGGTACCGTTGTTGGTGATGGTGAAGGTGAGGTCGGCCAGGCTCCCGATGTCGACGTTGCCGAAGTCCAGGCTGGCCGGCGAGACGTCGCAGGCGATTACATCGGTGGCCGTCCCGGTGCACGCGACGTCGGAACAAGCCGATACCCCCAGGTCCACCGTGCAGGCATGGGTTCCGGAGGCGGTCGGGGCGAATCGCACCGTCACCGTGCGAACCGCCGCCGGAGCGAGGGAGTAGGCCCCCCCTCCGCTCACCACCTGGTAGTGGTCGCAGCTTTCGGTCACCGAACCGGCCAGGGTCCCGGTCCCGTTGTTGGTGATGGTGAAGGTCCGGTCCACCGTCGACTGGACGCTCACGCTACCGAAGTCGAGCGAGGTGGGGTTAACGTCGCACGCCGTCACGTCCACGGCCGTGCCGCTGCAGGAGACATCGGTGCAGGCCGCCGCCCCAAGGTTGACGGTGCAGGCATGGGTTCCGGAGGCGGTCGGGGCGAATCGCACCGTCACCGTACGAACCGCCGCCGGGGCGAGGGAATAGGCTCCCCCTCCGCTCACCACCTGGTAGTGGTCGCAGCTCTCGGTCACCGTACCGGCAAGGGTACCGGTCCCGTTGTTGGTGATGGTGAAGGTCCGGTCCGCGGTCGATCCCACGTCCACGGTGCCGAAATCGAGGCTGGTGGGGCCGACGCCACAGGCGGTCACGTCCGTGGCCGTGCCGCTGCAGGAGACGTCCGTGCAGGCCTCAGCGCCGAGATCGATCGAGCAGGTGTAGGTGCCGGAGGCGGACGGGGAGAACCTCACGGTGACCGTCCGAACGGCCGCCGGGGAGAGCGAGTAAGCGCCTCCCCCGCTCACCAGCTCGTACTCGCCGCAGCTCTCGGTCACCGTACCGGCCAGGGTACCGGTCCCGTCGTTGGTGATGGTGAAGGACCGCTCCGCGGTCGATCCGACGGTCAGGCTGCCGAAATCAAGGCTGGCCGGCGCGACGACGCAGCCGGGAACGGCCTCGCCCATGGTGAAGCCGCAGGAGTCGACTTCGGACCGGCCGCCCTTGTTGTCCTCGGCCTGGAGGTAGAAGGTGTGCGCTCCGGATAACGTCACCTGAACCGTACAGGCGGTGGCGGTGATCCAGACCCCCGGGGTGTCGTCGTCGAGGCCGTAGTAGTAGCCCACGACCTGCCCATCCTCATCCGAGGCCCACCAGGAGAAAGCGCAGTCGCTCCCCAAGGGCATCGCTTCGGGTGGGCAGCTCACGATCCCGATGTCGGGAAGGCTGTTTCGCGCCGGCTGATCGTCCTTGCACCCGGGCGGAACGACAATCAACACGACTAGGGCGATAAGAAAAGTGGATACCCGAGGAAGGCCCAACCACCACCGCATCACTCGACCTCACTTTCGGCAGGGAAAGAAAGTGAGGGGGTACAAGGCGAGAGGCTAGCATTAACCTACTGAAAACTACTCATGAAATCAAAATGTGCCAGGAAAATATCCTAGTACTCTTAAAGTCGGCATTCCCGACCGGATCGCGGCCGGGCAACGGGGAGCCTGAACTCAGCCCTTCAAATCCTCCGCCAGCGCCTGGCGCTGCGCGTCGGTGAGCCGGGCCTCGGCCTCGGCGCCGGGGAGATCGACCCCCAGGGTCACCGGGGCGCTCTTCCCAACCTTGAACTTGAGGTACTGGACCGAGCTCAGCCGTCCCTCCCCCCGCTGGCTCTCGTCGAAGGTCGGGCGCACCTTGGCGCCGTCCTCGAGAAGCGCATAGAGGTGCTCGGGAAGCTCCATCCACTCCCGAAGTTTCACGTTCCGCTCGTCGGGGTCGTCGATCTCGATCAGGAGCGTGGCCCCCAACTCGCCGTCGCCGCCAAGGAGCCCGTTGTAGGTCTCGATCTCGTGCTGGATGTCGCTTTCCTTCACCATCCGCTCCGCCCGCATCATCTCTTGAACCTGGTAGCGCATGGTGAGGGCGTTCTCGAAGAGGAACGTGAGATCCTCGCCGACGTGGATCCGGCGGGCGTCCTTGACCTGCATCACCCGGGCGCGGAACTCCGGCCGGGTCTCCTCGTAGGTCTCGAAATCAACGATGTCGTCTCGGCTGATGGGTTTCATGGCTCTCTCAATCCTTCTTGTCGTCGTCCTGAGTGTCTTTGATTTTCCCGGGGAAGCCGTCCTCCCGGTAGGCCCGGGCCAGGATGCTCATGGGGTGCATCGGCTTCACCCCCGCATGCTGCTGGAACTGGAGGGCGGCCAGGGGACAGTCGGTGGACCAGACCTCGGACCCCACCTCCTTCATCTCATCGAAGGCCTTCTTCCCCACCCTCTGGGAAGGCTCGAACCCCTTCACCGTCATGGCGAAGGTGCCGTCGTGGCCGCAGCACTCCATCACGAAGGCCGGACTCACCCCCGGGATCTTCCGCAAGAGGTCCCGTCCTTTGAACCCCACCCCCTGGGCCCGGAGATGGCAGGGAGCGTGATAGCTCACCTTCCCCCCCGGGGTGCTCTTGAAGTCGGTGTTGAACCGCTCCTGGTCGCGGATGGACCACAGGAACTCGCTCGGGTCCATGACCGCCCCGGCCACGCGCTTCGCGCGCTCGCGGTCCGCCGCGGACACGAGAGTCGGGTACTCCCGGCGAAGCATCATGGAGCAGGTGGGGTTGATGGCCAGCACCTTGGCCCCTTTGGCCACGAAGGGCTCCAGGATCTCCAGGTTCCGCCGGGCCTGGGCCTGGACCGAGGCCAGGTCCCCCTTCTCCCACGCCGGCATGCCGCAGCACTGGAGCCCGCGGGCGCACTTCACGTCCACGCCGTTCCGGTCCAGCACCTCGAGCGTGTCCCGCCCCAGCTCCGGCTCGTTGTTCTGAACGAAGCAGGTCTGGAAGAGGACCGCCTCGCCGCCGGGCTCGGCGGCCATCCGGCCGTTCTTCTCCGCCCAGGCCTCGAAGGTCTCGCCGGCGAAGTCGGGGAGGAGCTTCTCGCGGTGGATCCCCAGCGCCTTCTCCATGAACCACCGGTGGATCGCGGTCCGGTTGGCCACGTTGGCCATCCCGAAGCTCATGCGGGCCATCTTCCCGGCGCGGTCGGGGTCGGCCAGGATGCGGTCGCGGAGCGGCACGCCCTTGCTCGGGGCCCGGATCGCCCGCTGGCGGTGAACCATCCTGGGGAAGTCGAGCCGGTACTCGTGGCCGTCCCGCTCGGTGTAGGGGCACTGCACCTCGCAGAGCTTGCACTGGAAGCAGGTGTCGAGAACCGCCTCGGTTTCGCCCGGGGTGATCTTCCGCACGTCACCGTCGTACTTGTCGTCGATGAGCGAGAAGAGATCGGGGAAAGTGTCGCAGTACTTGAAGCAGAGGCGGCACCCGTGGCAGATCTCGAAGGTGCGGGTGATCTCCTTGGCGAGGCCCGCCCGGTCCCAGTAGACCGGCTCGGCGGGGTCGTAGGAGATGCCCTCGGTGGGCTGGTACGAGACGTTCTTCCCGGCTTCGCTCATGGCGCTCCCCTCCCGGCATCGCCTCCCCGACCCGGCCGGTTCACGGCGCCCGGGTCCCGGAGAAAGTCCGGGCGGAGGGCCTCGCCGGCCCCCCGCCCGCGATTGCAAACCCCGATCAGCTGATCGACTTCAGCATCTGGGTGAAACGCCCGGCGTGGGACTTCTCCGCCTTGGCCAGGGTCTCGAACCAGTCGGCGATCTCGGTGAAGCCTTCCTCGCGCGCGGTCTTGGCCATTCCCGGGTACATGTCGGTGTACTCGTGGGTCTCGCCCGCGACGGCCGCCTTCAGGTTCTCGTCGGTGCCGCCCATGGGGAGGTCGGTGGCCGGGTCGCCCACCTTCTTCAGGTAGTCCAGATGGCCGTGGGCGTGGCCGGTCTCGCCCTCGGCGGTCTCGCGGAAGTTCCCCGCCACCTCGGGATAGCCCTCGACGTCGGCGATCTTCGCGAAGTAGAGGTAGCGGCGGTTGGCCTGGCTCTCGCCGGCGAACGCGTCCTTCAAGTTCTGGTGGGTCTTGGAGCCCTTCAACTCTGCCATGTTCGATGTCTCCTCATGATCCGGGGAGGCGTCCACCGCCCCGGTGTTCAAAGTGCGCCGTCAGCTCCGGCCGGCCTTCCCGGCGGAGTCGCGGCACGCGTCGCAAAGTCCGATGATCCGGATATCGAGCCCCTCGGCGGTGAAGCCGGAGGCGGCGGTCCGCGGCAACCGGATCCGTGCCAGGGACGCCTCGTCGAAATCGGTCATGCGGCCGCAGCCCCGGCACACCAGGTGCTGGTGGGCATCGAGGTTGGCGTCGAACCGCCCCACCCCGTCGAGGGTGCTCACCCGGCGGATGAGCCGTTCCCCCTCCAGGGATTCCAGGATCCGGTAGACCGTGGCCAGGGAGAGGCTCGGCATTTCGGGGCGGAGCCGCGCGTGCACCTGGTCCGCGGTGGGGTGACTCAGGTCCTCGGCCAGGGCGCGGTAAACCGCAAGCCGCTGGGGAGTTACCCGGATCCCCCGGTCCCGGCAGGTCTGCCCGAACGCCTCGCACCACCGGGTCACCGACTCCGCGGCGCGGACGCCCGCACCGCCGGAGTCCTTCTTACGACCGTTTCTCATGTGCTAATTATTACCATCTAGGCTCCGGCCCGTCAACCGGCAATCTGCTCCCGACCCGGCCCCACAAAGGACGAAATAGGTCGCCATGTTTTCGGATATTCCAGGTGTGCGGACGCCCACTCAGGATCGGACAACCGGTGGGATTGATCAAGACATCGTTTTGGAATCAAGCACTCGTCATGAAGGAGAGAATCATCATGAAGCACGTTCACGGTCGCTCGCGATTTACGATCGGCGCCGCCGGCCTCTCGGCGGCCCTCTTTCTGGCCCTGGCCGGCTGCGGTTCCCAGGCCCAGCTCACCCCCGCCCCCGGCGCCCAGGAGGTCGTCGGCGAACCCTTCGCCGCGGTCTCGAACGTGGACAGCGTGGACGTTCTCGCCGAACCCAACGTGTGGATCGGCCGGGCGGCCATCCTCGAGGACGTGACCCCGGTCCGGGTCACCATCCAGAACCACGGCACCCGGCCGGTCCGGATCCGCTATACCGACTTCTCCCTGGTGGGCCCCCGAGGCGTCCGCTACGCCGCGCTCCCGCCCTACGGGGTGAGCGGCACCGTCCAGGAGCCGGTGGTGGAGAACCTCTACCCCCCGGTCGAGGAGCCCGAGTTCGACGAGGACGGGTTCGACGTGGCGCCCTACCTGGGGCCGATGTACCCGACGCTCGCGCACTGGGCCGGTCCGTTCTACTACGACCCGCTCTACTACGACAACTACTACACCTATTGGAAGTCCATCAACCTCCCCACCCGGGAAATGGTCCGCGAGGCCCTGCCCGAGGGCGTGGTGGAGCCGAACGGACACATCTCCGGCTACCTCTACTTCCAGAAGGTGAGCCCGGGCGAGGCGCAGGTGGTCTTCCGCCAGGACCTGGTGAACGCCAGGACCGGGAACATCTTCGGTACCGCGACCATTCCGTTCAGCGTTAGGCGGGTGTAGACGCGACGGCGACGGAGGTTCGCCGCTCGGAAATGGCGAGGCGCCCCGAACGGCGGCGCGCCGGGTCGGATCCCGTTGCGCCGTCCGTTCACTCCCCGAGCCGCGTCACCTGGACACGCGCGTCGTTGAAGCACGCGCCGCCCCCGAGATCGGTCAGGGTGTCCGGGGCCAGCGCGTTGGCGGTCGCCCCGTTCTCCGTGTTGTGGCTCCAGAGCCCCTTGGGGAGCTCCACCACCCCGGCCCGGACGTCGGGATCGATCGCCGCGCGGCAGACGACCTCGCCGGAGTCGTTCACGACCCGGACCCGGTCGCCGTCGGCGATCCTTCGCGGCACCGCGTCGACGGGGTGGATGCGAAGCGGCACCGGGTCCCGGCGGAGCTGACCGAGACTCGAGCTGATCGTCTTGTCCGAGCCCGGCGATATCAGCGCCAACGGATACCGCCGGTCGCCGGGATCGGGGCGGTAGGCGTAGAGCCCCTCGGGTGCCTCGCGGTCCAGGTCGTCGGGAAAGAGGTGCGCGCGGCGGTCCGGGGTCCCGGGAAAGACGTCCACGAACTGCACCGGCGTCGCCCCGAAACCCGGCACTGCCAGGCCGCCCGCGACCAGCTCGGCGGCCAGCCGCTCCCCCTCGGGGTGGGCGGCAAGGATCGCCCGCTGGACTTCGTCCTCGGTCTCCGCGTCGCCGGGGCGCGCGAGCCCCAGCCGCCGCACGAGATCCGCGAACACCTCGTGGTTGGTGCGCGACTCCCCCGCCGGGGACGCGGCGGGCTCGGTGGCCTGAAGCGCGAACGCTCCGTACCCCTTGGAGAGCTCCCGCCGTTCGAGAAACGTGGCCGCGGGGAGCACCACGTCGGCGTAGCGGGCGGTGTCGGTCAGGAACGGATCGAATACCACGGTGAAGAGGTCCTCGCGGAGGAGCCCCTTCCGCACCTTCTCCTGCTCGGGCATGGTGGCGAGCGGGTTGCAGTTGTAGACGAAGAGCGCCATGACCGGGGTGTGGGCGTCGGGGGCCAGGGTCTTTCCCAGCTCGTTCATGTTCACCGTCCGGACCGCCGGCTTCGGCTCGCCCGCCGAGGCCTCGGAGGAGAGGCCCCAGACCGAGGAGTTGCTGAGGGTGTAGCCTCCCCCCCGCACCCCGAACTTCCCCGCCACCGCCGGCAGCGCCAGGACCGCCGCCGCCGCCGAGCCGCCGTTCCGGTTCCGTTCCAGGCCCCAGCCGCAGCGGATCACCGCCGGGGACGACTCGGCATAAAGCTTTGCCAGCTGCTCGATCTCGAGCGGGGTGATGCGACAGATGCTGGCCGCCTTGTGCACGTTCCAGGATGCGGCGATCTCCCGCAAATTGCTCACCCCGTCCGCGTGCGCGGCCAGGAACCGCTCGTCGGCCCAGCCGTTCTCGAACAGCAGGTTCACCACCGCCAGGGCCAGCGGAAGATCGGTCCCGGGGTGCGGAGCCACGTGGAGGTCGGAGCGACGGGCGAGCTTGGTGCGGCGGGGGTCGATCACCGCGAGCTTCGCTCCGCGCTTCTGCGCCTCCTGGATGAAGGGCATGAGATGGATGCCGGAGACCGCGGGGTTCACCCCCCAGGCCACGATCAGGCGGGCGTGGACATAGTCGGGATAGGCGACCCCGGCCATCTTCCCGTAAAGGCCCTGGGCGGCGCGGCTCGTGGGGACGGCGCACACCGTGCGGGCCAGGTTCGAGGCGCCCAGCCGGCGAAAGAGCCGGGCGTCGGTGGTGTCCTGAGAGAGAAGGCCGTTGGAGCCCCCGTAGGAGAAGGGCAGGATCGCCTCGCCCCCGTGGACGCGGCGGGTCTCGTCCAGGCGCTCGGCCACCACGTCCAGCGCCTTCTCCCAGCTCACCTCGTGGAACGCGGCCTCGCCCTTGGGACCGACGCGGAGGAGCGGTTTCAGAACCCGTTCCTCGCCGTACATGGCTTCCGGGAAGCGGCGCACCTTGGCGCAGATGTAGCCCGCGGTGACCGGGTTCCGCTCGCTCCCGTCCACCGCGGTCACCCGGCCGTCGGCGACGGTGACGGTGAGCGAGCAGGCGTCGGGGCAGTCCAGGGGGCAGGCGGCGGGACGGGTGTCGGGCACGGGATACCTCCGGAGACTGGGGGTGAGGGCCCATGATAACAGGGGAGGGACGCCGCGCGTCCCTCCCCTTCAGCCGTCTCTGCGATTCCGCGAATCGGTGCTAGTGCACGGTTCCGTTGATGACCGCGGTCCGGTTGCCGTTCTCGCTCGTCACCTGCACCGCGATCGTCACCGGCCGGGCCACATCCTCGTCCGGGGTGTCGTCGGAGAGGCTTACCTGGAAGGTCGTGTACTCCGAGGACTGGGTGTCGGGGAGGACGATGTCGGTGTCCCCGGCGATGCTCCCCGCGGTGGTGCTCACCTCGATCTGGGTGCCCCTGGTCAGCGGGTTGTTGTTGGCGTCGCGCACCCGGAAGGTGAGCGTCGTGAAACCGCCCTTGGGGACATTGAAACCCTGACCCGTGGTCGGGCTGGTGAACTCGATGATGGTCGGCCCGGACCAGAGTACCTGGCCCGAAGTGAAGATCGCGTCGCCGGCCTTGCTCACCGTCTGGGCGGTGATGGTGACCAGGCCGTCGCCACCGGGGATGTCCGGCCGTGGGGCGCCGGTCACCTCCCACACCGTGGCCAGACCGTGCTCGTCGGTGAAGGCGCTTCCCTGCACCACCCCGAAGTCCGCCGAGAACCAGACCGCGGTGGAATCGGGGACCGGGTTCCCGTACTGGTCGCCGACCAGGGTGGTGACCCCGTTCTGGATCTGGTCGTAGACCAGGCCGGCGATGTTGACCTTCTGGAAGGCCAGGGAGAAGTGGTCCGGATCGGGAAGGTCGCCGTGAATGGCGATCCGGATGGGCTTGGAGAGCAGCCCGCCCGCGGCGGCCTGGACCTCGATCGCCCCGGCCTTCACCCCCGAATGCACGTTGGCGATCGCCCGGCCGCGCTCATTGGTGGTCGCCGTGGTCGGGTTCACGGTGGCGTCGGAGAAGCCGCTCTCCGCGACCACGGTGAAGTTCAGGGTCGCCTTGTGGTTCCCGTCCACCGGGATGCCGTTCCGGTCCCGGACCTCGTAGGTGATCTGGGACGTCTCGTTCGCCCCGGTCGACTGGATCCCGATCCGCGGGTTGTTCACCTCGAGGATCACGATCTGGGCCGGGGCCTCGGAGACGAAACGCACGTCGGTCGTGGTCTGGTAGGTGCCGACCCTCGCCGTCACCCGCCCCATTCCGGTGACGAACCGGCCGGCGCGGAGCCGAGTGGTGGCCACGCCCTGATCATCGGTGGGCTGGACGTCCTCCAGCGCTCCCGAGCTGGTCGTGAACTGCACGGCCGTCCCTGGCGCCACCGGGTGGCCGAGCGGGTCGGTCACCGTCGCGGTCACGATCGTCGAGGCCAGCCCGTCCGCGAGCACCGAGTCGGCGGCCGCGCTCACCGTGACCGCGCCGACCTCGAGCCGGGCCAGGCTCAGGCCCACCGATCCCTGGACCGCGGTGTTCTTCACCGTCGCGCTCACGTTCACCGTGCCGGCGTCGGTGCCGGCGATGTAGGTACCGGTGGCCACGCCATCCACCGTGGGGCGATCGGGAGTGACCACGCTGCCGTTCCCGTCCGGCACCGCGAAGGCCACGAGGGTCCCGTCGTGGACGGGGTTCCCCGCGGCGTCGAGCACGGTGGCGGTGAGGACGGCCTGGCTCGCCCCGTCGGCGGGGAGCGTGGCGGGATCGGCGGAAACGAGGATCGAGGCCGCGGCGGGGGCGGCGGCGAACTGCACCTGCACCGTCTTCTGGGTCCCGCCGGCGTAGTTCGCGGTCACGGTGGCGGTCCCGGTCGAGGCGCTGGAGGTCAGGACGGCCACCGCCCGGCCGTCGTCATCGGTCACCGCGGGCGAGGTCACCGTGCCGAGCGAGGTGCTGAACTGGACCGGCACCCCGGCCACGGGATTGTGGGCGGGATTGGTCAAGGTGGCGACGATTCCGGTGGTCGACGTCCCATCGGCCTGGATGCTCGCCTTCTCCGAGGCCAGGGTGAAGGTCAGGGTGGTGAAGGTCACGGTGGCGTTCGCGCTCAGGGCCCCGAAGGCCGCGGTGACCTGGGCCTGGGGCGAGCCGAGCGGGGTGACCAGGGTGGTCATGGCCATCCCGTCCGTATCGGTGGTGACCGGAGAGAGGATCGTCCCCTGGTCGGTGGCGAAGCTCACCTCGGCCCCGTCCACCGGATTCCGCTGGGCGTTCAGGAGCCGCGCGCTCACCGGGGTGCGGGTGGAGCCGTCGGGCTGCACCGCCGGCGTTCCCACGAGGAGGTCCAGGCTCAAGGCGCTGAAGCTCACGCTGGCCTTCTTGGAGGGGAGCTTGGCGTAGAACGCGGTGACCTCGGAGGTCGCGCCGCTGGTGGTCCCGGTGAGGAGCGCGGTGGCGGTCCCGGTCTCGTCGGTCTGGACCGAGCCGGTCACCGAGCCCGCGGTGGCCCCGAAGCGCACGGTCTCCCCGGCCAACGGCACCCGGCTCGTGGTCTCGATCAGGTTCGCCTTCACCTTCGCCGTGCTCTTCCCGTCGGCGGGGATCGTGGCCGGGGTGGCGGAGACGGTGAGGGTGACGCCGATCATCGGAATCGGGATGGTGGTGCTGATGTCGGCGGCGGCGTTCAGCACGCCTTCGTGGACCGCCTCGCGGCGCTGGCGCAGCGCTTCGTGGATCAGCTCGGGCGCGAGCGGCTCCTTGCTGAGAAGGGCCACCGAGCCCGACGGCGCGGCCGCCGTGCCCGAGGTGTCCTGGGAAGCGCTGGCGGTGATCGTGGCCGAGAGGTCGTTCACGCTCGCCTGGCTCGTGAACGTGACCCTGGCCAGGCCGTTCTGGTTGGTGGTGGCGTAGTGCTCGATGCTACCGCGGTCGGTGACAAACCTCACGCCGATCCCCTCGAGCGAGCGACCGATTCCATCCACGACGGTGACGTAGACGTCCGCCTGGCTCACCCCGTTGGCCAGGATGGGCGGGATGGTCTGGGCCTGGGCCAGCGCCGCCGGGATGCTCGGCGGGCCGGAGACAATGCCCCCTCCATCACTGGTACTGGTCACCTTCTTGCAACCGGCCACCATGGCCAGGGCCAGGGAAACGACGACGATCGGGAAGAGATAGCGCCTCATCGTGGACTCCTTCGCTGGGAGGAGAGGGTCGAGGGCGAGAAGGGAGCAGGGAGGGTGGCGGTATACCCGGCGTCGCAACGCTTCGTCCGGCCCCTGCCGGCCGGTCCGATCCCGCGCCTTACGGGCACCCCCACTGACGTTGGCCCTCCTCGGAGATAGAACAGAAACCCCCAAAATGCTGGCCGCATTCTAATCAATTGCGAGGGCATCGTCGACGGGGAAAGGTGCCGGGAAATCTACCGCTTACCCGTCGGAGAATTGAACACTCTCGAGATCCGGTGTCTGTCCCTGGGCGGTTCGGATCCCGAACCGGCCCGCCCGCACGCCGGCCGCCCCTTATCCTCTTGTCGCGTGGTCTGTTACCCGGGTACAGCAACCGGCGGCCGGGGCCTCCCTCCGGGTTGCCGGCGTGCTGTCGCCGACTGCCCGCGGCGTCAAGACGGCGGCTGTTTCCACCGGAGGGTCATGTGTCGCCCGGGCGACCGTTCCGCATTTTTTCTTTAATCGAGCCGGCCTCCCACCGATAACGGAGTAGAGCAGACAGGGTGATCGCCGACAGAGTATGGAAGCGGCGCCCTCCTTGGTCCAGACGAAGAGCCCCGGCCCGCAGGTCGGGGCTCTTTTTCGTACCCAGAGCTTCCAGGTCATCGCCTAGCTCCACCGTGGGCCGATGCGTCCGGGCCAGCGGCGCTTACTCGCGGAGGCCCCCCGCTCTGACGCCAAGTCTTTGCGGCGTGGACGTTCCGGCGGACAAGTTGCGCAAGCAACTATTGCCACGGGTTGCCACGTCCCCTTCAACTTCATGCTGGGCGCCGGAGGTCGATCAGAACACCTTGCCTTTACTGTTCGGGTAGCCCATCGAACTCCTGGCGCTTTGACTCAAACCACCGCTTCATCGCTTCCGGGTCCTTCATCAACCCCTGCATTTCCTGCATCGCTTCCAGGTGCGCTGGTTCCTGCTTCCGATGCATTTCCATTCCGTGTTGCTTGCTCAACTCCGCCATTTCTTCGAACGTCGCGGCATGGAACTCCTTCTCACAGGCGCCCCCTAGTTGCGCGCAGGTCATGGTTTTCATCACCATCTCCTTGGTTTGTTCTAGTGACTGTGGGCCCATGCAGATGCTGGAGCCAACCCTGGGGGCATAGTGCCCGGGACAACCTGCAAGCTAACGCGCTACCGCTCAGCTTTAAAGGCGGCCTGGCGCGCTGGCTGCGCAAGCAGCGAGCGTCACAGGGCAACTTTGCCGGCTGCAGTGGCTTGTCAATCGGCCTGTCCCAAATCGCCTCCGAGATGCTTGACCATCATGAGACAGGGGTTGACCTCTCCCCAAAGCTGGTTCTCCTCCAAGGGGCGGAAGCCGACGTCAGCATAGAATTCCCGTGTGCGCTGATAGTGCTCGCTCGGCCGCGAGGGCCCCAAAGTCTTGACCTGAAGATACTCCACCGATTGCGCGCGAAGAACTTGCTCTGCATGGACCACGAGCTCGCGGCCAATGCCCTTCCTGTGATGAGCCGCGGACACCGCCATCACCTGGATCTCCGCTGAGTACTCATTGTGGATGCGCACCGTGATGAATCCGACGAGCTGTCCCGCGGCTTCCGCCACGTAGGTGTCCATTGACTCGATGTCCCGACGATACGAAACGATTGCCGCCTCTATCCCAAACCAATCCGGGAGAGAACGGAGGATCGCTTCGCAGTCGTGGGCTTCGGTACTCTTCATCATTCGAATCGCAACTCGTACGCCCTTCAACTGAACCTCACCGGCCTCATTCGATCTCACTCCCGCTGTCCACCTAACAAAATTGCATCCAGGTCGGGTCAAGCAATTAGCCTATCGGACCGGGCTAGGATAGTCGTTATCCGATTTGCACACGCCCAAACCCTCCCCGCATTGCTTTCGGTTGACCTTCGGTCCGCCTCGAATCTTCCTCAAGAACCCGCGGGCTCAGGATATCGGAATCTGCACGGCCAACAGTTCGAAGGCCGGATAATCCGGATAGCCCGGCGCACCGGTTGGGAAAGGAGCCATCCACAGGCCCGTTCTCCCCGGGGGGCGCGGCGTTCCTGCCGGCCGGCGCGAGTCCCCGGCCGCCGGCACCCCCCCTCCCCCAGCCAGAATTCACCCGGGTGAACTCTCCGGAGACCAACCCCCCTGCCCCCCCCCGCCAAACCTGGCTCGCCACGCCCGAAATTGAAATCAAGAGCGAACTTCTTGTGTTAAGGTACCGCCCGGGTCGCCTCCACCCCTCCGGGGCGCGGATGGCGCAAGGCACTCAATCTAACGGGGATGAGGAGGCCATAGCATGAGAAGACTCTCGCTGATTCTCGTTTGTGCCGGAGGGATCCTCGCACTCTCCCTCGCGCTCGGATGTGGCGGCGACAACGGGCCCACCGGGCCTGCCTCCAAACAGGTCTCCGGCCTGGTCACCAAGGCTCCGGTGAGCGGAGCCATCGTCTCCGTCTTCGCCATCAACACCAACGGGCGCCCGGGCGCCCGGGCCGCCGGCCCGGTCAACACCGCCTCGGACGGAACCTGGACGGTGAGCGTCCCGACCAACCAGGGTGACGATCTCCTGGTGGTCTCGACCGGGGGCGCCTATACCGACGAAGCCACCGGACACGCCGAGTCCTTCGGGGGGGAGGACCAGCTCACCGGACGGCTTGATCTCCGGTCCGGCACGCCTTTCGTGGTCGTCTCCCCCTTCACCCAGGCGCTCGACGGCGCGGCCCGGGCGCGGATCGCCACCGGAACCGGGGTCCGGGAGGCCTGGGACGACGTCACCGCGGAGATGCTGCTCGCCCTGGGCTTCGACGCCACGCGGACGATCCCGGCAACCGGCGACGGGGCGACGGACGGAGAAAAGCGCTACGCCGCGTTCCTGGGGGGGATCTCCACCCTGGTCCACGACGACGCCCTACTCGCCGCGGCGGTCACGGAATCCGGCATGGGGCAGATCATCGTGCTCCTGGCCGACGACTTTTCGGACGGGATCCTGGACGGAAGAGACGCGCAGGGCAACGCCCTCCGGCGTGCAGTTCCGGGGGGAACCGACGAGGGCTTCCCGGGGATCGACACGGAGGGCGTGAAACCCCTGGCCGCGGCGACCAAGACCTACGCCTCCGCGAACGTACCCGGTCTGGATCCGTCCCGGATCCCGGATGATCCCACCCTGTTTCCCGGCGGCGGTGGGTGCGGCAACCTGGATCTGCTCCGGGCCCGGGCCTACGCGTCGCTGGAGGACCAGCTCTACCCCCTCCTCAACGACTTGTATGTGCAGCGACCGGCCGATATCGATCTGACCGAGCCCCGGGACTTCTACGCTCAGGTTCTCACGTGCGAGCCCGACGACCCCGAGGCCAACCTGGCCCTGGCCATCCTGGACCTGGCCGCGCTCTTCGCCGACGACGAGGTGAACGCCGCCTTCGACGAGTGGGACAGCTACCTGAGCGACTACCTCCCGTTCGAGCACGGGGCGTCGAAGGGCCTCGCGCGGGTCACCCCCAGCCTCCCCGCCGGAAGCGGGGCGCTGGCGCTTCCCCTGGCGCTCATCCAGAGGAACCTCTTCCTGGCGGCCATGGAGCCGCAGGCCGGTGTGCCGGAGATCTCGCGGACCCAGAACATTCTCAAGAACAAGGTCCTGCCGCTCGCGGCCTCGGGGCTGGACCACCTGGAGAAGGTGCTCGCCGCCCCGACCTTCGAGTTCACCATCTCCCCCCGGATGCAGGGGGACGAGTACGAGGACCCGGTGACCGCGGACCGGACCGACTTCCTGGCTCTCCGGGCCGCGCTCCACGGGCTCCGGGCCGGCTGCTATGCGGCCATGGCTTACGATGCGGATCTCCCGGCCTACGACGGATCAAGCGTGACGGCGGGACTGAACCAGAACTCGGGAAGCCTGGGGAAGCTCCGGAGCGGTGGGCAGAGCTACATGCAGAGCGTCCCCTCCGAGCTGGTGGCCGCCGCCGACGACGTGGACGCCGCCATCACCTCGCTCCTGGCCGAGCCGGGAGGCACGGCCCAGACCCACGACCTCATCAAGATCGGCCCCGACGGTCTCAACCGCTCCGACCTGGAGGACTTCCAGAACAACGACCTGCCCGACATCCGGGCCGCCTTCCTGGGGCCGGTGACGCGGACCGAGGACTGGGACGGGAACTCGTCCACCCCGGACGCGCCCCTCACCATCAACCTGGCCGCGTTCTTCGGCACCCCGGTCCAGGACTGGAAGAAGATGGTGCCGCCGTACACGGTCTCCCTGGAGACGGTTCCTTACGACGAGAGCTACTTCTACCACGACGGCACCCTCACCGGGGCCGTCACGGCTCCCTCCGCCGGCTCCTACAGCGCGAACTGCAGCGTGTACTACTACAACGGCAGAGAGGATTACTCCTACTGCTCGGGGCCAGCCTGGCTCACGAGCACGCTCCAAAGCCTCGCAGACCAGAGAATCTCGGCGATCCAGGCCATACCCAACTGGTCCGGATACCTCGACGTCTACGTGACCTACAGCGGTAACTTTGCAGAGGGGACCCAATCGATCACGGTCGATTACTCCGAGGGCTACGAGATCGCGGATCGGATGGTCGATATCCCGGTCCTCACGTTCAGCGCGAACACCTACGCCCAGTGGGCGGGCCAGTTCCCGAGCGCGACCGTGAACGGCCTGTTCCCGGGAATCCAGAACGTGGACCAGCTCGCACAGCTCTTCGGGATCGAAACCGACGGCTGGAACAAAGCCCTGCGCCTGGACTGGACCAACGGCGTGGAGTTCGCGCCTCCCGCGACGAAGCCGGCACACCGAAGCGCTCCGTAGTGCTTCGCGGACGGGCTAGGGATGAGGCCCTGCGAGAACGGTTCCGGGCGGGGAGCACGAAGCTTCCCGCCCGGCTGCTGCTGGTGGCGTTGGCCCTGGCCGCGGCGCCGGCGGTCGCCCGCGCCGCCCTTCCCGCCGACTACCCGCTGGAGCTGTTGCAGCTCGGGAGCCGGCCCGACCTGGCCCTGGGGGGCGATCCGTTTCTCTCCCGTCTGGAGGGCCAGGCCGGGTGGTGGCGCCGGCCGCTCCTCGACCGCGACCGGGCGGTCTCGCTCCGCCAGGGAAGCTCCTCCCCCATCACCCGCCGGCTCACCCGGAACAAGATGCTCCTGGACCGGACGGTGGTGGAGCTGGTGGCCCAGGACGGCTGGACGGCCCGGGGCCGGCGGCTCCAGGTGCAGCTCGCCGGAACGTGGGGAACCGCCCACCACGCGCTCCGGACCAGTCAGAGCCGGGTGGACGCCGAGGACAACGGGACCGCGTACCGGGGACTGGCCCGGCTCACCGGCCTCCTCCCCGGTCTGGACCTCCAGGCCGAGGCCCCCCTGGGCGGCGCCTCGTGTGAGTTCACGGAGACGCCGGTCCGGTACGGGCTCCGGTACCGGTTTCGGGACCGGATCCGGGTCGAGGCGCACCGGTCGCTCTCGACCTGCTCGCCGGGGGTGGCGGCCCGGGTCGAGTCCGAGCTGGTGGACTCCCCGCTCAACCTCCGGGCGCGGGAGCTGAACTACGGGGCCCGGATCCGGATCTGGCGGACCGTGGCGGTGGAGTCCCGGGTCCACGAGACCACCGTGGAGCCCGACCGGGGGTTGAGCGGCTCATCCGGGTACGCGTTCCTCCCCGACGGCTCGGGGGCGTTTCGGGAGCACGAGATCGGGGCCGGCCGTGCGGACGGGCGCAGGGTCCTGGCTCGCTACACGCATCTCCGCGCGCGGGGGAGCGCCCAGGGATACCTGTCGGGCGAGCGCTACCTCCTGTTCAACTATGGCGAGGCGAACCTCACCACCTGGTCGGGGGCCGTGCAGATCCCGGTCCAAGGCGCCAGCCGGCTGCTCGTGGACTTCGCCCACACCGAGGGCGACGCCTTCGGCCGGGCCAAGGTCGAGAGCTGGCCGTTTCTCTCATGGCAGGAAGCGTGGATCAACGGCTCCAAGATCGCCCAGGTCTCGGCCGACGGGCGCATGCAGCGCTACCACGTGGGATACGAGAGGTTGCGGACGCGCGGGAGTCTGTCGGCGGGGTTGAGCTGGTACGAGATCCACCCCAACGCCACGGTGGACTCCTGGACCAAGGTGGTCTTCGGGAAGACGGACCGGGTGGTCACCCACCTGGCCACGCGGCGGGTATCGCTGGGGGCGGTGTCGGTGGGTGGGTCGCTCGCGTGCCGCGGCGTCGGGATCGACCTGGGGCTTCACCAGTTCGTCTATGCCAACGACCACGTCGAGAAGCCGAAGGTCGTCAGACCGGGGCCTCCCATCGCGGTGTCGGGGTGGTTCGGGGGGACGTATGCCGAAGCCACACTCACCTATCGACCCTAGTTCACCCCGGACCGATCGGATCTTGATGTTCGCAATAAAGACTTTATTGCGAACATCCAAACCATGAAATAGGCACTTCCTATCCTGAAACCCACGAAAACCGACTGTTTTGGGTACTTTCTTCCCGGCAATCTACTTTATAGTCGCGATTGAAGACGACCCTACCTTGTCGACCCGGCCAGGATTTGGCCCGGATCGCCGCTCTTGGGAAAGCGGGCACGGGCCAGTGAAAGGAGCACCCCATGATTCGCCGAGATGCTCATCGACCGGCGCACCCCACTTCACTCTTATTGGCCGTTGTCCTCTTCGTCGCGTTGGCGGCCCTGCCGGATGTGTTGATCGCCAAACCAGCCCACGTCACCTCGAGTACTACGCACGAGGCGTGGGGGAGCAAGCCTGATTGGTGGGGTCAACCCCAAACTCGCAGAGCGTTGCAGCCTGCTGGGGCAGAACATGTGACCACAAGCCAAGGTGGTCAGGCCGGAGACAGTCAGCCTGACCGGTGGACGACGCGGACTGGGAGCTCTCTTGCGTCGTTCTTCTCGCTCATCCTTGTATCGCTTCTTCGGGCGAACTGAACTCTCAGTCCCGGTCCGACAATCACCGGACTTTGGTTCACCTTCCGATCGGCGAGACACGGCCGAGGGGCCCATCGGCAACTAGCCACGCTCTTCCGCCCCGGGAGTTCCCATACCGCGCGGCAGGATGTCCAATTCCTTGCCACGATACATATTACAACCAAATGGACAACATTCACTTAGCGGGCGAAGGGGGTCCCGTTGAAAACAGAATTGACATATCCATGTTTTCGATATATTTTCTCACCGTAACCGGTGGCACCCAACTGCGGTGTGGATGCGAACTGCTCACTTCCATTCGGCGTTCCCGAGGGACGTGAAGGGGGAACCCTTTCATGGCACAGGGACTCAAGCGGCGTGCGGGTAAAACCCTCATGGCCGTTCTTCTTCTCCTCTCGCTCAGCCTCCTTGCCCTAACGGTCAACCCAATGGCCGCCCTGGCAAATTCCTCACAGGTCATGCAGCTGCCTGGAACATCCGGGGGATGGGACAGCAAACCCGAGGAATGGTCTTCCCCTACTCACTTTCCGATGTTGGGCAACGCCAATTGGCCCATCGTCGCCCTGGGTCGCCAGGCGCTCCGCCTCGAGATGTTTCTGCTGATCACCTTCAGGTGGTTGTAACAATGCCTGTACACAATGAAAGTGAGTTGCTCCACCATCTGACGTCACTCCGCACCTCGGAAGCTTCGACACCGAGCACGGATCATCTTGATCCTTCCCGTGCGACCGAACTCTTGCGAATTGCTTTTGAAGTGGAAGCGGACTCGGGAAGACGCCTTGCTTCAAAGCGAGCGGCTCGGACCTGGAGATCGTTGCCAACGGAGAGTCAAAGTAAGTACATGCGATTGCTTTCCGGTACATGGAATCACCATCTGATTGCCGGCCGGGTGGGGCGTGCAGCTCGAATTGCGAAGTTTCTCAAGAAGACGGGCACCTCGACCGCTCGCCCGGAGATGGAAGCGGAGGGCTTGCTGGCCCTTGGAATCTGCCGTCTGGCCGAGGGTGATCCTCAGGGAGCGGTACGCCTCCTGGATCTCTCTCGGGCAACCTACCAATCCACTGGCTCAAACACACACGATGTCGTCCGAGCAAGTCTGCCGCTTGCAGCTGCACTGCGGTTGGACTCTGATAGACGGAGTGCCCGGGCAGTACTTGAACGCGCCAGGGGCCTGTGCCTCGTGATGGAAGATGCCCCCATGCTTGCCGGGGTCTCGATAAACCTCGGTGCATTGGCTATCGAAAGCGGTGAGTTCCTGACCGCCAAGGAGTCGTATCAGTTCGCTACTCGCGCGTCCGAGCTGATCCGATCACGAAAGCGCGCGCTCAGGGGAACGCTTGGGCTCGCGATGGTCTCCCTGCGGCAAGGGGATGGGATTGCAGCAGAGTCTTATGCAAAGAAGGCGCTCGCCGAATCGATTGAACTGCAGCTGCTGAGAGAACGGGCCCTGGCTTTGGAATATCTCGCGGACGCCCTGGTGTTGCTTGGCGATGAAGGTGGCGCGAATGACGCGTTTGCCTCCGCCGTCGAGTGCGCCGAGGAGTTGTCAGGATCTTCGGATCTTCTAATCGAGCTCCACCGCAGGAGTGCCGAGGCCAACATCGGTTTCGGTGATTTTGACAAGGCTCAATTCCATCTTGAAGCTGCCACCGCCTTCGCCTCTTCCGCCAGTGAGCCCGAGGATACTCTGGCTCTCGACCGGATAGGCGCGTTGCTCGCGTGGTATCAGGGGGACACGGATGATGTGACGGGGCGGCTCCTAGCGCATGCAGAAAAGGCAAGGACGCTCGGATTCGGCTATGAGTACCTGCTTTCCTCCCACGAGATTTCCACCATGATGAGTCGCAGCGGGAGGACGAAGGACGCATCCGAATGGTGGGCTCGCACGGAATTCCTCGCCGAGAGCTGCGGCGCCCTTCCGCTTCTCGAGCGTTGGCGAAATAAGCGGGAGAAGGAAGGATTCGGAGTCGATGATCCGGTCGATGCGCCGGCCGACATGATCGATGATTCGCTCGGCGAGGCGGCCGGCGGGGATCTCCCTCTTAGCCCGATTTCCAAGGATCTCCCCCGGGTCGACCTGGAAGCGCACGGCATCATAACCCGGTCACCCCGGCTCAGAGAGCAGTCGTCCTGGATCTCCAAAATCTCTCCTTCCGGAGTACCCGTGCTGATCCGAGGACAGAGCGGCACCGGCAAGGAGCTGTTCGCCCGGCTCGTCCATACCTTGAGCGGCCGGAGTGACGGCCCCTTCCTGGCCATCAACTGCGGGGCGCTCCCCGCCGAGATCATGGAGAGCGAACTCTTCGGACATCGCCGGGGGGCGTTCACCGGCGCGATTTTCGACAAGCCCGGGCTCTTCAGGGAGGCCCATGAGGGGACCCTCTTCCTGGATGAGATCGGGGAGATGACGTCATCCGCACAGGCCAAACTTCTCAGGGTTATCGAGACCGGCGAGTTCCGTCCGGTCGGCGGCACTCGCTACGAGAAGGCCGACGTTCGGATCGTCGCGGCCACGAATGCAGACCTGGAGAAGGGAGTTCAGAACGGCAAGTTCAGAAAGGACCTATACTTCAGGCTTCGAGGCCTCGAAATCAACCTGCCCCCATTGCGGGATCGGTTGTCCGACATCGCTCCCCTTGCCCGCTTCTTCCTGGGGCGACTCAATCACAACTATGGCCGGAAGCAGAAGCTGAGCTTCGAAACCGTACAATGGCTCATGGGGCAGCCATGGCCCGGAAACATCCGGGAACTGCGTCTGGCCATGGAACGGGCCTCCGCCCTCGCTCCCAGTGAAGCCGACCTCCGACCCGAGCACTTCATCGGTCTTTCCGGCTCCTCCGAATCGGGTTCGCTCCCCGAGGAACTGGAAGAGATCGAGCGGGCCCGGGTCATCAACGCCCTCGAGGCTTCCGATTGGAACACATCCGGCGCGGCCCGGCTCCTCCGCATGAGCCGCACCACCCTGACCGGACGGATCAAGAAACTCGGGATCGAAAAGCCCCGCTCGGGCTGACCCCTACCGCGCCCTTCCCCCGGCGCCCGCGTCCCAACCCCAGGTACCCGGGTACACCTCGCATCCTCCCAGTCACTTTGACCGCGTCCCCTATCTACCCGCGCCCGGGGCCTTTCCGGACGGAACCCGTGCCATCCCCCGCCCTCCCCCCATCCAGCTCCTCCCGCACCTTGCGCAGCAGGGATTCCTGGGTGAACGGCTTCCCCAGGAACGACGTGCCCTCGTCCAGGGCGCCGTCCCGGAGCACCGCGTCGTCGGTGTACCCGGAGATGTAGAGCACCCGCACCTCGGGGCGGATGCCCATGATTTCCTGGGCCACCTGGCGGCCCTGCATCCCCGGCATGCTCAAGTCGGTCACCAGGAGATGGATCGGGCGGGGGAAGTTCCGGGCGATCTGGACCGCCACCGATCCGTTCGAGGCTTCCAGGACCGTGTAGCCCCCGCTGGCCAGGAACTCGCGCAGCAGGTCCCGTAGGGCGTCCTCGTCCTCGACCAGGAGCACGGTCTCGCTCCCCCGGGGAAGATCCTGGGGGGAGCGCGCCTGGGCGCCCGCCTCCGCGGATTCGTCGACGCGCGGCAGGTAGATCTCGAAGGTGGTCCCCTTTCCCGGCCGGCTCCGGCTCAGGATGTGCCCCCCGCTCTGCCGGACAATGCCGTAGACCATGGAGAGCCCCAGCCCCGTGCCCTTCCCCACCTCCTTGGTGGTGAAAAACGGCTCGAAGATGTGGGCCCGCGTCTCGTCGTCCATCCCCATCCCGGTATCGGTCACCGCCAGGCGGACGTAGGAACCGGGGGGGATGATCATGTTCTCGTAGACCTGCGAGGTGCGGAGATCGAGGTTGGCGGTCTCGAGAATGATCTTCCCCCCTTCGGGCATCGCGTCGTGGGCGTTCACCACCAGGTTCATGAGCACCTGGTCGATCTGGTTGGGATCGATCCGCACCCGTCCCACCTCCGCCCCCAGCCGAGAGATCAGGTTCACGTCCTCCCCGATCAGCCTGCGGAGCATCTTGTCCAGGCTGTCCACCACCGCGTTCAGGTCCACCACCCGGGGGGTCAGAACCTGCCGCCGACTGAAGGCCAGGAGCTGGCGGGTCAACGACGCCGCCCGGTCGCTGGCCCGCTTGATCTCCGACACCCGCTGGCGCCGGGGATCGGCCGCGTCCATCTCCCCCAGGAGCAGCTCGCTGTACCCCAGCATCACCCCAAGCAGGTTGTTGAAATCGTGGGCGACGCCGCCGGCCAGCCGCCCCACCGCCTCCATCTTCTGGGCCTGGACGAGCTGGGCCTCCAGGGATTTCCGCTCGGTCACGTCCTCCAGGATGCTCTCGATGTAGTGGACCCGCCCCGATTCGTCCCGCACCCAGCGGCCGCTGGCCCGGATCTGGATCTCCTTCCCGTCTTTCCGCCGGAAGCACAGCGAGACATCCCGGGGGTCCTCCTCGGTGGATTTCCCGAGCATCGCGGTGTCTCCGGAGGAAGTGACGTTGATGTCCCGGAGGAGGTTCAACCCCAGGACCTCTTCCTCGGTATCGTATCCAAGCATCTTGACCAGGGCCGGATTGGCCCGGTGGATACGGCCCTCCGGCGTGGACCGCATGATTCCGTAGGGAGAGTTCAGAACCAGGGACCGGTAGTCGGCCTCGGAGCGACGAAGCGCTTCCTCGGCCCGATCCCGCTCGTTCTGGCGCTCCTGAAGCGTTTCGGCCATCCCGTCGAACGCCGAGGCCAGCTCGCCCAGCTCCCCGCGCCCGTGCTCCCGGCCGGTCCGCGCGGAGAGATCGCCCCGGGCCAACCGCTTCGTCGCCCCCAGGAGGGAGCGAACCGGGCGAAGAACGAACAGGTTGGTGCCGATCCACCCCGCGGTCAGGGACACCAGCGCCACGAGCCCCAGGCCGAGGAGACCGCTCAGGAGCAGGTGCCGGGCGTCGCTGAACACCTCGTGTTCGGGGATGCTGAGGACCACGAAGACGTCCCCTGCGGTCAGGTTCGTGGGCGCGCGGGCGAACACGTTCAGGAAGTTGCGTCCGCGGGAGTCGGTGGCGCGGGTATAGTCCTCCCCCCGGGCCCGGGCGTTCATGAGCAGGGTGAACTCCGGAGCCGGCCGCCCCGCATCCGTCGCCCCACCGGGCCAGCGGCTGAGCACCCGGCCCTCATCGTCCATCCGGGTGAGCGTCGAGCCGTCGGGGAGCCAGGCCGCCACCTCGACCTCGAAGCGGTTCATCGAGGTCGGGCTCATGGCGGCGAACACCACTGCTTCCACGTCTCCCGAGTCGCTCAGGATCGGGTACCCGAGGTTGAGTCCCGGCACCCCGGTCACCCGTCCGATCTGAAACCCGCCGATCCCCAGCCCCTTGTTGAGCACCGCGCGTTGAAAGTAGTCGCGGTCCGAGATGTCCACCGGGCGGGGCATGGGAAGGGCGCTCGCCCACATCATGCCGTCGGCGTCCGCCACCCCGAAGTTCGTGTACCGGGGGAAGGCGGCGATAAGGGCGGCTAGATCCTGACTCGCCTCGACCGGATCGTGCTCCCGGATCGCCCGGTATCCCGAGATCACCACCAGGAGCTCCCGGGTATCCTCGATGAGTCGTTGCTCTTCCAGGGACGCCAAGCGGGCGAGATGGAAGACGTTCTGCCGGGACTCGGCGATCTCCCGACCCCGTTCCTTGGAGGTCGTGTAGATCACCAGCGCGAGGGAGGGGAGGAGAACGAAGAAAACGAGCGCGAGGATCCGGTTCCGGAGGCTGAATAACGCGGACCTGATCATGTCGGCACCTCCCACCACGCATGGGGCGAGGACCACCGCCTCGCCGCCGACGACGCAGCTCGTTCCCCCGTTTCGATACCAACGAGGCGGAACGGGATCCATTGTAACCCACGAGGGAAGCATGCGGCGCCCGGCCGGTCTCCCCGGGTTGACGGGCGGGGACCGGCTCCCTATGATGCCGGGAATGGGTTCCATGGGGAGCCCGAAATAAACGTCCGCAGTGTACGGGAAGCCGGTGTGAATCCGGCACGGACCCGCCACTGTGAGCGGCGACGAAGGTCGCAGTCCCGCTGTCGGTTACCGTCTCCAAAGGCGGTGGAGAGCGGCGGGAAAACCCACTGAGGGACCGGGTCCCTCGGGAAGGGGCGACCGGAGGATGACCCGCGAGTCAGGAGACCGGCTGTGGACGCTCTCGATCGAGACCTTCGAGGAGGTGAGGGCGATCGGCGGCGTAGCCCGCCTTCGATTTCCCTCGAGGCGGGTTGTTTCTTGCCCGCCTCGCCGGTCCCGGGCCCCGAGCCCCCCTCTCCTCCCTTCGAAGACCCACCCTTGCGTGGAAAGGGAGGCTCTTGCCGTGTCCTTCTACCGTTTCGGGGCGCCGGCCGGAAGCGCCTTGACGTTGGCGCTCGCCGGGCTCATCATTTGTTCTGTCGGTGCGGGAGCGACCGAGCTGACATCCAAGCCGAAGTTTTCACTTTCGCCTGGCGAAAGAACCACTCCCAGTAAGACTTCGACCGCATCCGTTCCCGCGCCGACGTTTTCTTCCCCGCCTGCCGCGGCCTCCCCCGCTCCTGCTGCGGCCTCCCTCGCCGCGAACGACAGCTCGATCGCCGCGCTGCCCACCTACACCCTCCCTCCCTTCAGAAAGTCCGCGCCCCGAATTCCCCCCCTCCCCCTCCGGCCCGGCGCCCGAACCGTCCTCGACCGGGCGTGGCTCGACCGAATCGACCCCGCGGACCTGGGTCGCGCGCTTCAGTACGTGGCCGGTCTCCGGGTGCTGACCCAGGGGGACGGGGTGAGCCAGGCGGTGTCCTTCCGGGGGCTGGGTTCCGACCGCACCGCGGTGCTGGTGGACGGGCGCCCGATCAACACCGCCCAGGGGGGAGGCGTGGATCTGGAGCCCCTCGACGTGGAGGGGCTCGACCGCGTCGAGGTCGCCCGCGGAGCCATGGGAGCGCTCTACGGGCCCGATGCCCTCGGCGGGGCGGTGAACCTGGTCCGGCGCTCCGATCGCGCGCCGCAGAGTTCGGTTCGGGTCCTGGCCGGGAACGGCGACCGCGCCCTCATCCGGGCGACGGGCGGGCTGTCGGGCAGCCGATGGACGGCGGACGGGGTGGCCCGGGTCGAGACCGCCTCGCCCCGCCTGGAGAGCCGGGAGGGCCACGCCGACGGGATCGGCGCGCAGGCGCGGCTGGCCTGGCACCCGCCCTGGGCCGCCGCGGTGGAGGCCTCGGCGGAGCGACGCAACGACCGGCGGGACGTGCCCGGGAGCCGCGCCTTCCCCACCCCCGGCGCCGGCCGGACCGACACCTATGCCGAGCTGAGCCTGGGCGCGCGTGGGGTGGAGTCGTCGTCGCTACCGGGGAGCTTCGATCTCGACGTCTCCCGGTCGATCTTCGATCGGGACTACGCCGACCCGCGGAACCCCTTCGGGCCGGTGGCCGACCGCCATCGGAACCGGCGGCTTCGCGCCTCGGCGAGCTGGCACGGCGCTCTCGGACGGGGCACGGTGATCGCCCGCACCGAGGCCGTCCGGGACCGCCTCCGGAGCACCACCGACGGACGGGTGGGCCGCGATCGCGCCGCCGCCGCGCTCTACGCGGAAGAGCGGTGGCGGGACTGGGGAGCATCGGCGGCGATCCGCCTCGACGCTCTGGAGGGGTTCGCCCCCCATCCCTCGGGCCGGGTGAGCATCTCCCGCGCGCTCATCGGCAACCCCGGGAGCGTGGCCTTTCTCGCCGCCCGCGCCGGACTCGGAAACGCGTTTCGCCCGCCCACCTTCGACGATCTCTTCTGGCCGGCCCGGGCCAGCGCGGCGGGAAATCCCGACCTCCGTCCGGAGCGGGCCCGGGATCTCGACCTGGGTCTCGACGCGCGGCTGCGCACGTCCCGGCTCTCGGTTTCCGCGTTCGACTCCCGGCTCACCGATCTCATCCAGTGGACTCCGGGGGCGGACGGGGTGTGGCGTCCGCACAACGTGGGCGAGGCGAGGATCCGCGGCCTGGAGGGAGACGGCTCCCTCGACCTGGGCGGGCTCGGTCTTCCTCTCCGGCTCGACGCCGCGTTCACCCTGCTCGACGCCGCCGACGCCACCGGGGATCCGATCACCGGAGACCGCCGGCTGGTGGGGCGCGCCGCCCGCACCGCCTTCGCCGATCTCTCCTGGACCCGGGGGCGCTGGGCCGTGGCCTCGGGGGTGCGGGCGGTGGGCCGGGTGCCCCTCACCGCGGCCAATACCAAGTGGGCGGACGGGTACGCCCTGATCCATGCCGGGTTCCGGTACCGGGCGTCCGCCGACCTGCGACTGGAAGCGGAGGGGCGAAACCTGTTCGACACCCGGTACGAGGACATCCGGGGCTACGCGGTCCCCGGCCGGGAGGTGCTCCTGGGACTGCGGTTCTCCCCGGGCCGCGGAGGAACCTGAGGCGGCTCGTCCCCCGCTCCCCCCTTGAACGTCGGCCCCCTTACCGGAGAGAAAACGCCATGAAGCGTCCCGCCCGACTCCTGACCGCCTGCCTGACCCTCGTCCTTCTGGCCTCCTGCGGCAACGACAAGAAGCCCGGCTCCACCTGCCCCCTGATCGGCGACCGGGGGCCCGCGCTGACCCCCGGCGTCGTCTACCTTCTCACCGCCAACAGCCTGGGCGAGACCTGGACCGCGGCCCCGATCACCGGCTCCGCCGTCCCCGCGGTCCTCGCCGGGCACGGCCTCACCGGCCGGGCCCCCAACGACCTCGACGTCGTCGGCGACCGCCTCTACATCGTGAACTCGGTGGACAACAACGTGTCGGTGGTGAACCTCGCGACCGGGGAAACCGTGGGATGCATCGATCTCGGAACCGGGGTGAGTCCGTGGGAGTTCGCTCCCGACCCCGCCGATGCCGACCGGGGCTGGGTGAGCTCGTTCGTGAGCGGGGAGGTCATGGAACTCGACCTCGCCGCGATGAAGGTCGCCCGCCGCCACACGGTGGGCGCGGGAGCCGAGGGACTCGTGGTGACCGCGGACCGGGTATGGGTCACCCTCACCGGCTACGACGGCGCCGAGGGGAAGTTCAAGGACGGCGCCGTGGTCGTCCTGGACAAGGCGTCCCTGACCGAGACCGCGCGCCTGCCCGTACCCCCCAATCCGCAGGTTGCCTTCGTCGGGGCCGATGGGCGCATGCAGGTGATCTGCACCGGGAACTTCGACGACGTCGCCGGGCGGGTGGTGCGGATCGAGGCCGACGCCTCGGCGGTCCGGGACACCCTCGTCCTGGGGGGGTCGGCCTATCGCGCCACCCTGGGTCCCGACGGCACCGCCTACGTGGCGTCCTACTACGGTGGGCTCATGTCCTACGATACCGGGTCCTTCGTCGCGCTCCATGACGCCGGGGATCCGATCCTGCCCGAGAGCGGCTACTCCGACGTGGCGGTGTTCGACGGTCGTCTCTATGCCGCCAACTTCGACCTGGACGGGGTCGTGGTGGTGGACCTGGCCACGCTCACCAAGGTGGGCGAGTTCACCACCGGCGACGGGCCCTCGGCGGTGGCGGTTCGAACGGTCCCGGTCATCCAGTAGCCGGTCACGCCCGGCTCACCAACGCCGGGCGGCGCGGCTGTCAGGCGGCGATCCGGGCTTCCGGACCGTCGATGGTTTCGCGGACCCGGGCGGCGAGGTCGACCGGCATGAAGGGCTTCTGGATGAAGGCGAGATCGCCGCGGGCCGTCTCGTCCGCGGCCACGGTGTCCCCGGTGAACCCCGACATGTAGAGCACCTTGATCTTGGGCCGGCTCTCGACGATGAGGCGGGCCAGCTCCCGTCCGTTCATCTCCGGCATGATCAGGTCGGTGACGAGGAGGTCGATCGTACCGGGGTGCCGGGCGGCCAGTTCCAGGGCCTCGGGGCCGTTTTCCGCGGGCAGGACGGTGTACCCGCACGAGGTGAGCACCTCGCGGGCGAGATCCCGAACCCCCTCGTTGTCTTCGGCCAGAAGCACGGTCTCCTCCCCGCCCCGCCAGCTTGCCGGGAGGGCCGGAACTGCCTCGGCGTTCGCCTTCTCCCGGCTCGCCTCGGGGAAGAAGATGCGGAAGGTCGTTCCGTGGCCCGGTTCGGTTTCGACCTCGATGCACCCTTTGCTCTGGGTCACGATGCCGTAGGTGGTGGCCAGTCCCAACCCGGTGCCCCGCTCGGGACCCTTGGTGGTGAAGAAGGGCTCGAAGAGGTGGTTTTTCACGTCGTCGGTCATCCCGATCCCCGTGTCCCGCACCGAGAGCACCACGTGCCGTCCCGTGGACATCTCGGGGTGTCCCCGGGTGAACGCCCCGTCGAGGTCCTGGACGCTGGTCGACATGATTAGCCTTCCCCCGTCCGGCATGGCGTCCCGGGCGTTCACCACCAGATTGAGAATCACCTGCTCGACTTGCCCGGAATCGGCCAGGATCCGGCTTGGGACCGGAGAAGGAACCGACTCCAGATGGACGTCCTCACCGATCAATCGTTGGATCATCGTGACCATGTCGACCATCACATCGTTCAGGTCGATGATCCTGGGCTTTCGGTCCTGCCGCCGGCTGAAGGCCAGAAGTTGGTGGGTGAGCCCCGCCGCCCTATCCGCCGCCCGGAGGATCTGGGTAAGGTATTTGTGGGCCGGAGCGCCCTCGGTCAATCCCCTCTGGGCGAGAGCGCCGAATCCGCTGATCGCGGTGAGCAGGTTGTTGAAGTCGTGAGCCACGCCCCCGGCCAGCCTCCCCACCGCCTCCATCTTCTGGGCCTGCCGGAACTGGTCCTCGAGTTCCCGCCACTCGGTGACGTCCTGTTTCGTGGCCACGTAGTGGGTAATCCGGCCCTGAGTATCCACCACCGGCGCGATCGACGCCTGCTCGGCGTAGTGCTCGCCGTTCTTGCGCCGGTTCCAGAACTCCCCGCGCCACTCCCGGCCGGCGGCGATGGTCTCCCACAGGCCGCGATAGAACTCCGCCGATTGACGGCCGGACTTCAGGATGCTCGGGTTCCGCCCGATCAGCTCCTCCTCTCGGTAGCCGCTGCTCTCGCAGAACTTGGGGTTGACGTATTCGATGGCCCCGGCGGTATCGGTGATGACGATGGCCATGGGGCTGTATTCGAGGGCCATCATCCGCTTGTTGAGCTCCACCTCCATCCGTTTCCGCTCGGTCAGGTCGTGGGCGAAGCTCATGACCTGGGTCACCTCTCCGGATTCGTCGGTCACGGGAATGCAGGTGGATTCGAAGAAATAGCCTGCTCCGCCCAGCTCGATCTCGAACTCGACGGTCTGGATCCTGCCGGTGTCCCGGGCCGCGAGGAGGGCGGGCATGAATCGTTCCGTGATCTCCCGGGGGAACAGGTCCTCGTAGCGCTTTCCCAGCACCTCGTCCTCGGTGAAGCCGGTGATGGTCAGGGCCATGGCGTTCACGTAGAGGCCCCGAAACTCACGATCGTGGAGGACGAAAATACCCGGGTAGCGATTCACGACTTCCCGGAATCGGACCTCGCTGGCCTGCAATGCATCCCGGGCGCGGACCCACTCGGTCATGTCCCGGAGGATCCCCTGGAAGTACCGGCGTCCCCTCACCTCGATGGGCGCGGCGTGGACCTCCATCGGCACCCTGGTGCCGTTCCGGTGAATGCCGTCCATCAGTTCGCGGACCGACTCCCCTCGGCTGAGCCGGGCGAACATCTCCGCCAGCTGCTCATGGGCCTCCGGAGCGGCCAGCATGGCCGCATCCGATCCCACCATTTCCGATTTTTCGTATCCGAACAGCTCCTCACCCCGCCGATTGGTATCCACGATCTTCAGGTCCTCGTCCACCAGGAGGATCACGTCGTCGGCCGAACGGCTGAGGTGCTCGTAGTGCCGGGCGAGGGCGTCCCGCCGCTCGAACTTCTTCTGGTGAGCCCGGGCCGCGAGAAACAAGAGCGCCCCCGCGACCGCGATCAAACAACCCAGGAGTCCGGAGACCTGCCACGCCTGCCGGTCGAGAGGATCGTAGATTTCGGCGGCGTCGATCTTGGCCACCAGGACCCAGGAAGTGTTCGGCACGTGACGCACCACGGCCAGGACCCGCGCCCCGCGATAATCGCGTCCACTCAGATACCCGTCGTAGCCGAGGAGTCCCCCGAGACGCGGGCAGGTCGCTCCGCTCGGGAGCGAGGCGAAGGCTCAAACCTTCCGCGTCGGTGTGCCGGAGGGGCGTCAGGAACTGGGTCACGTCCCCCTTTCGATCGGCTATGAGCGTTTCCGCAGTGCGGCTGGGGTACGGCCAGGTGCGCATCAAGGGATTGAGGAATCGCTCCGGGTCGACGGCCAGGACCACCCAGCCCTTGGCCTCCCCCGCCGGGGCCTCGCGAGCCATGATCGGCACCAGGATATCCATGTGGTTCTCGTAACCCGCCTCCCCGTCAGTGCGGGTCCAGAAACACCACCGCGTCTGTGTCCGCGGACGTCTGAATCTCGCGCCTGAGCTCGTCGACTCCGACGGCATCCTCCCGATCGACGGCGGCGAGGACGTTCAGCTTCCGATCGAGCACGTAGATGCCGGAATATCCGTAGGTACGGCTCAGGCCCTCTATCCACTCCTCCAAAGTCCGACGCAACGTCGGATTCGAGAGTTGCCGGCGCCCTCCGGTCAGGACCTGGTTCAGGAACGGACTTCGCTGGAGCGTCTGGGCATCTCCCATCCGCTCCGCGCGCCAGGCGACAATCTGGCCCACCCGGGTGTCCGCGACCTCGATGAGGTCGGTCCGGACCTGCTCGGCGGCGCGATCGCGTTGGGCATGTATCGTCAGCGCCGTCACGCAGGCCGCAGCCATGGCGAATAGCAGATAGACGGTCAGGACGACCTGCGTGAAGCTTCTGAACCCGAATAGCATGATGAACTTCCCCGGTTCCTCGGCACGGGCGGGGAATGGCCTTGCCTCGTGATGAGTTATCGACCCCGGGGGAGTGGACCCGAGCCGAGTTTTTGCAAATCTCAAAAATTCAGATAAAAATAATGAACTCGCATGGAGAATGACCGGGCCCAGGCGCGCCGGCGGCGCCGACGCCGGGATCACGCTCCGTCCGGACGCCGATTTCGCTCCCGGCGACTCGGTCCCCCCCGGGCCTTGACCGGCCTTTGCCCCTCCCCTACACTCGATTTTAGTATCTTGTACTTGATTGCTTATCAACGAGTTAAGGAGTCCGCATGCCGATCGTCGAATGCGTCCCCAACTTCAGCGAAGGGCGGAATCGAGCCGTCATCGACCAGATCACCCGGGCCATCCAGGGGGTGGAGGGCGCCATCCTGCTCGACGTGGATCCCGGTCAGGCCACCAACCGCACCGTGGTCACCTTCGTGGGCGAGCCCGAGCCGGTGGTGGAGGCCGCGTTCCAGGCCATCGGGACCGCCAACCAGCTGATCGACATGCGGCTTCATACCGGGGCCCATGCCCGGATGGGCGCCACCGACGTGTGCCCCTTCGTTCCGGTCTCCGGCCTCACCATGGAGGACTGCGTGGAGCTGGCGCGACGGTTGGGGAAGCGGGTGGGCGAGGAGCTGGGAATCCCGGTCTACCTCTACGAGAACGCGGCCAGCCGTCCCGAGCGACAGAACCTGGCCGATGTCCGGAAGGGAGAGTACGAGGGCCTCGCGGCCAAGCTCGAAAACCCGGAGTGGAAACCCGATTTCGGTCCGGCCGCCCTGAACCCCCGCGCCGGCGCCACCGCCATCGGCGCGCGCCCGTTCCTGATCGCCTACAACGTGAACCTCAATACCCGCGACCGCCGTCTGGCCCACGACATCGCCCTCGACGTCCGCGAGGCGGGGCGGGCGAAGCGCGACGACCGGGGCGAGATCGTCCGCCACGACGACGGCACCGCGGTCAAGGTCGCGGGCCGGCTCCCGGCGGTGAAGGGCGTGGGCTGGTTCATCGAGGAATACGACCGGGCCCAGGTCTCGATGAACCTGGTGGACTACGAGACCACGCCCCCCCACCTCGCTTTCGACGTGATCGAGGAGGAAGCCGGGAAGCGCGGCCTCCGGGTGACCGGGTCCGAGCTGGTGGGGCTCATCCCCCGGGAAGCGGTGCTCCTGGCCGGCCGTCACTATCTGAAGCGCCAGGGCCGCTCCACCGGCATCCCCGAACGGAGCATCGTGGAAACCGCCATTCAATCCCTGGGTCTCCGGGAGATCTCCCCCTTCGATCCCGACGAGAAGATCATCGAGTACCGCCTGGTCCGCGAGCAGGGGAAGAAGCGGCTGGTGGACCGCACCCTCACCGGCTTCGTGGATGAGCTTTCCACCGAGTCTCCCGCCCCCGGGGGCGGGAGCGTGGCCGCCCTCTGCGGGGCGCTTTCCGCCGCCCTCTCCAGCATGGTGGCCAACCTCACCGTGGGCCGGAAGGGCCAGGAGGAGGTGTGGCCGGACATGGTCCGCGTGGCCGAGGAGGCCCAGACCGCCAAGGATGCCTTCCTCCGCGCGGTGGACGAGGACACCGACGCCTTCACCCGGGTCATGGACGCCATGCGCATGAAGGCCGCCTCCGACGAGGAGCGCCGCGCCAAGTCCGAGGCCATCCGCGAGGCCAACCGGGGGGCCACCCTGGTTCCCCTCTCGGTGCTCGAGCGGACCCTCCCCGCGCTGGAGCTGGCCGCGGACGTCGCCGCCCGGGGCAATCCGAACTCGGTGAGCGACGCCGCGGTGGCGGCCATGACCGCGCGGACCGCGGCCGAGGGCGCCTATCACAACGTCCTCATCAACCTGAGCGGGATCGAGGGCGACGAGGCTGGGTGGCGGAGATCGGCGACCGCGCCGCCCGCCTGGTGGCCGGGGCCCGCGACCGGGCGCAATCGATCGTGGACGAGGTGGAGACGCGCCTGAAGAAGGGCTGAGAAACGGGGCTGGCGAAGACGCCTCGGGCGATTATGCTCCCCCCATGCGCCACCTCGTGGTCATGAACCCCGCCGCGGGCCGGCGCCGGCGGGGCCGCCCCCCCCAAGCCGTGAGCGACGCCTTCCGCGCCCGCGGGCTGGAGTTCGAGATCGCCCACACCGAGCACGCGGGGCACGCCGGTGAGATCGTCGCCGAGCGCGGCCCCGAGTTCGACGCGGTGATCGTGGCCGGGGGCGACGGCTCCCTGCACGAGGTCCTGCAGACCCTGGACCTGGCCCGCCACCGGCTCGGGCTCATCCCCTCCGGAACCGGCAACGACTTCGCCTGGATGACCGGCTGGCCGTCCGACCTCGACCGGTGCCTCGATCGGATCGCCGCCGGCGAAGAGCGCCGGGTGGATCTGGGTTCCTGGAGGATCGAGTCCGCCCATCGGGATCCTCACCGGGCGCTATCACAACAACGTGGGCCTGGGTTTCGAGGCCCTGGTGAACGAGGCGAGCCACCGGACGACCGCGGTAAATGGCCCTCTCCTCTACGTGCTGGCCCTCATGCGTTGCCTCCCCCGCTTCCGCTCCTACCCGCTGCGGGTTTCGTGGGAGGGCGGAACCCACGAGGGGCCGGTCGCCCTGGCCACGGTCCAGAACGGGAAGCGGGTGGGAGGCGCGTTTCTCCTCGCTCCCGCCGCCCGGATCGACGACGGGAAGCTCGACCTGGTGTTCACCGGGCGGATGAGCCTCCCCCGCATGATGGCCCTCCTCCCCCGCACCTTCGGCGGCAGCCACGTGCGCTCCGGCCGGGTCCGGACCGCCCAGAGCCCATGGTTCGAGATCGAGGCCCCGGCGGGGGTTCCGGTCTACGTGGACGGCGAGTTCCTCACCCGCCGCGCGGGACGCATCCGCGTCGAGACGTTGACCGGAGAGCTCCGGACCTTCTGAGCGGCACGGCCGGCGGACCGGATGACGGTGATTGACGGCCGGGGACCCCAAACCCTACCTTTGCGTCATGCCGTCGTCGCCCGGGGCGCCGGACCGCCTCGGCCGGTGTCGAGCGGTGTCCGTCCGCCTCTCCACCCTGCTCCTCATTGCCGCCGCGTCGTCGTTCACCGGCGGCTGCAGCAACAACGAGCCGTTGATCGTGCCGGGACCGGCCGCCTTTCGGGTGCCCGAGGACTTCCCCTATCCCCAGGCAGCGGTCGATTCCGCCTCTTCGGGCATGCTGGTGATCGTTCAACCCGGCACCTACACCCACACCGAGGTGCGTGACGTCGACCCGGAGGAGTTTCCCGGGGGAATCCGCGCCGCCCTGTTCATGAAGGACGGGGTCTCGGTGACCGGGGTGGGCGATCCCGGGACGGCGGTTCTCCGGGACACCGCGGCCGCCGACAGCACCGTGGGCATCGTCTTCGTCTCGGTGGGAAACGGAACCAAGGCGGAGAACCTCGCGGTGGAGTCCTTCGGCACCGGAGTCCTGATCCGGAGCCAGGGGGGTTATCTCCGGTGCTGCCGGGTGAGCGGCGATTCGGTGGGGGTGCGGGTGCTCCGGGCGGTCGATCCCCTGGTGATCGGCAACCTCGTCGAGGACGCCCTCGACGCGGGGATCCGGAGCGACCGGGACGACGGGGGCTACGGAGCCAACTTCGTTCGGAACTGCGGGGTGGGGATCGACGTCCTGGGCCCGGGGACCCCCTACCTGGAGGCCAACGTCGGCTGCCGCAACCGGATCGGGTTCCGAGGCGCCCTCGCCGGAACCCCCATTCTCCGATACAACGTCTTCCGCAACAATTCCCGCACCGGGGTGCTCCTGGAGAGCGGAACCCGGCCCGATTTCACCCAGAACGATCTCTACGAGAACGGGGTCGATCTAGAGGCGCGGGCCTACGCTCCTCCCGGCGACACGCTCCTCGCCGAGGGAAACTACTGGGGCTCCATCGACATCGTCACCATCGGCCGGGACCGGATCCGGGATGCTTTGGATGACCCGGAGGCGAGGGCCGTGGTGGACTACATTCCGGTGAGCCCGAGTTCGTTCTTCCCCTTGAACGTGGATTTGAAATTCCTCTGCGGATCGTCGGCTTCGGATGCCTCGGCGATGATCCTCGCCGTGCTGGAGGATGTCGCGGCCTCCCTGCGCCACCTCCCCTGAACCCTCCGGCCGCCGGCCCCGGCGCGCTCCCCGGACGTTACATATCCCAATGACCCCGGGAAAAAGAATCCGTGAATACAGTCCGGCCGGCGCGGGTATTGAGAGACGTGGGGCCGGGCGGGCACCCGCCCCGTTGACAAACCATTGGTTCTGCCACGATGGAATCGATCAAGGAGCACGATCATGAAGACGATCCGAATCGCTTTGCTTTCCATTCTGGGGTTGGCGCTGGTGGCGTTCACCCTGACCACGGGAGAGGCCAAGGCCGACGGGACGAAGCCCGGCGGCGGCTCGGGCGCCATGCGGGGCGGCTCGATGCACGGCGGCATGATGCCGCCCGGCGCGATGATGAACGAGAGCGACGTCTCCCGCATGGGCGAGACCATGGCCGCCCGCGGCACCCAGATGGACACGATGATGGATTCGATGAAGAGCATGGCGGCACGGGCTCGTGAGCTCGACGACACCATGGCCGGAATGATGAAGGAAACCCCGGGGGCCACCGGCAAGTACGAGGCGATGGTCCAGCGGATGGCCGGGACCATGAGCGCCATGGCTCAGCTCATGCAGCAGACCGACCGGCGCTACGCCGAAATGCTGCAAAGCCCGAGCATCACCAACGATCCCCAGATGCGCACCAACCTCGATTACCTCCGTCACCAGTCCGACTCCCTGGGCGCGCAGATGGACCGGCAGATGCAGGCCATGGAGAAGCTGGGACAGGAACTCGAGGCGCACAGCCCCACGGCCTCCGCCGCCCCGGAGCGCGAGCAATACCCGTAACCGGGGGCGGGGGGAGCGGCCCGCTCATGGACTGAACCTCTGTTCGCGCGCCGCCCGGTCGATCTCCGCCCCAGGACTCCGCGGAGACGACCGGCGGCGGCCGACGGTTCCGCCGGCCGGACCGCGGACGGACTCAGCGCGATCCGCGGCGGCTGGTCTTCGCCCGGTTTCCCGACGCGCGTCCGGCCTTCTTCCTCGTCTTCGGGGCCGACTTCTTTGCGGGCTTCATTCCGGCCTTCACTCCGGCGGTCTTCGCGGTCTGCTTCGCCGCCGTCCCGGCCGTCTTCGCTCCGGCCTTCTCCGCCGCCCTCTTCCCGGCCGCGGGCTTCCCCGGCTTCCCCGCCCGCTCGGCCTTCCCCGATCGCCAGGCTGCGGCGTCGGGCTGGTAGGACGGGCACACCTCGGCCCCCATCACGCACTGGACGCATTTGGGGAGCCGGGCATTGCAGATGAGGCGGCCGTGCATGATGAGCCGGTGACTGAGGTCCGTCCATTCCTCCCGGGGGAAGAGGTCCATCAGCCCGCGCTCGATCTTCGGGGGATCCTGCTCGGTGGTGAGTCCCATCCGCTGGGACAGGCGCTGGACGTGGGTGTCCACCACCACGCCCTCGTTCCGGCCGAACGCGGTCCCCAGGACGACGTTGGCCGTCTTCCGGGCCACCCCCGGGAGGGTGAGGAGGTCTTCCATGGCTTCCGGCACCCGCCCCCCGAACTCCTCGGTGATCCGGCGGGACGCCCCCAGGATCGATTTGGCCTTGTTGTGATAGAACCCGGTGGAGCGGATCGTCTCCTCCAGCTCCCCGGGATCGGCCGCGGCCATCGCCTGGGGGGTGGGCCACCGGCGGAAGAGTCCCGGGGTGACCATGTTCACCCGCTCGTCGGTGCACTGGGCGGAGAGGATGGTGGCCACCAGGAGCTCGAAGGGGTTCCGGTGGACGAGGGCGCAGCGGGCCTCGGGGTAGGCGTCTTTCAGCCGAGCCAGGACGTGCCCGGCGCGTTCCCGGCGGGTCATGGTTCGAGGCTCCGAGCGAGGCGCGGGAAAATAGAGCGGTTCGGGTTCAGCATCGGGAAAGGATACCCGAGAACGCGGAGCGAGGACACCCGCGGGCGCCGGCCGCCTGGACCGGCGGGGGATCCTCCGGGAGACGTGCGCCGGCCGTGCGGCGAAGGGACCGGTCCCCCGGACGAACCGAGCCGGCGGCGGTCTATCCCCGGGTCAGCGCCGGTGGCCGGACCGCGCCGGGCGGCGCTGGGCCCGGCGCCGGACCCCTCCCGCCGCCAGGTGCTTCCGCGACTGGACCCGGTGCCGGCGCCGCGCCCTCGGAAGCCACTCGCTGATCGGAGCGAAGCCCGGGTCCAGGGCCAACGCCTCCTCCCACACCGCGACCACCCGAGACCAGTCTTCCTCTTCCCAGTAGAGCCGCCCCAGCTCGTAGAGGATGGGGGCGGAGGCCAGGCCCAGGGCGCGCTTCCGCTCGAGCCCCCAGAGCCTCATCCGGCGCACCACCCGCCGGACGCGGTCCCACTGGTCCAGGACCCGGTAGACGCCGGGAAACGCCGCCCGGGCATGGCGAAGGCCGTAGGACTCCGCGTGGTTCTCCTGGGCGGGCTTCCGGATGCCGTGGGTGAATCGCTGGTAGTGGTGCCCGACCTCGTGAAAGAGGGTCTCGGCCAGGAGCACCCGCCAGACCACCGGGAATGGACGGAGGAGGAACGGCACCTCGCGGGCCATCTCCTGGGGATAGATCATGATGAAGGCGGGCTCGCCGTCGTAGGCTTCGAAGTACTGCCCCAGCACCTCTTCTCCGGCCATCTCGTCCAGAGGGCGGCTCCCGGAGACCGTGATGCGGGAGATCCCGACCAGATGCTCGGGGGGGACGAGACGCAGAAGGCCCCGGGCCTCCTCCGCCAGGTCCACCGGGTAGCGTCGATCGAGAGCCAGGGTCGTGATCTTCATGCTCGCCCACCCAAACGGGTCCGTGCCGATCGTCCCTCAAAAGGGGTGCCGAAGCCCCTCCAGGTAATGGTACTGGACCAGGTAATCCAGGACTCGATCGGTCAGCTTTCCCAGGTTCAGTTCGGCCAGGGGCCTTACCATCCTATACACCGGACGCGTCAAAAGAGTTCGGCAAACGACGCGGACCAGGTTCAGGGACAAGGGATCGCCGGCCCGGGGGGGATCGAACCGGTGGTACCCGAGACTGCGGCGCGTCTCGGGATGCTTGTGGAACAAGTACGGCAAGGAAGCCCTTCCGCACAAGGTTTTCTTTTCCAGAACCTCATTCAAGGTGTGGGGATGGATGTGGAGGGACCGCGCCCCCGGCACGAAGCGGAAGGCGAGGCCCCGCTCCCGCTCCAGGCGCAGCGCCAGCTCCAGGTCCTCGAAGCCGTAGTGGACGAAGTTCTCGTCGAACTCCCCCACCGCGGCCAGATCCTCCCGCTTCACCGACGAGTTGTTGGTGCTGAAATATCGCCAGGGGAGGGGGCCCCGCGTCCCGATCTTCTGGGCGCCCCGGGTGGACATGTAGCGGTCTATGGGGGCCATGGTGATCTCGGGATGGTTCACCACGTTACCCACCCCGGCCACCCTCTCCCCGGTCTCGTGCAGCTCGCGGTGGGCGCGGAGAAATCCCGGCACCAGCTCCATGTCGTCGTCCAGGAACACCACCAGGCCGCCCTCGGCCCGCTCCAGGCCGCGGTTCCGGGCCGCCGCCCGCCCGCGGTTCTGCTCCACCCGGACCGATTTCAGGGGGTAGGGGGTCCGCAGCCCGGCCAGAAGCCCGGCGGTCCCGTCCGAGGACCCGTCGTCCACCACCACGACCTCGAAGGCGTCCGTCCCCACGTCCTGGGCTTCGAGAGAAGCCAGGGTCCGGCGGAGGAGCGCCTGCTTGTTGTGGGTGGGAGTGACGACGCTGATCTTCATGGAGGACAGTCTAACCCCGCCGGCCCGGAAGCGCTCCGGTCTCAGGCCACGCCGGCCGGCGGCGAGGGGATCCGGCCTTCCACCAGGGTGTAGTAGATCTCCTCCACCCGGGCCATGTTCCGGTCGTGGTCGGCCTTGGCCCGCACCACCCGCTCCGCGGCCTCGCCGGTTCGCGCGCGAAGGTCCGGGTCGGCCAGGAACCGCACGATGGCTTCGATCAGGGCGTCCCCGTCCCGCGGGGAGACGGAGAGCCCGGTCTCGCCGTCCCGGATCCACTCCGCGGCCGAGGGAAGGTCGGTGGCCACCACCGCGGAGCGGCAGGCCATGGCCTCCAGGAGGCTCACCGCGGTGGCGTCCACGGAAGGAACGGTGAGAAACACCGTGCTCGCGGCGAGCCAGGCCGGGAGTTCGGCGTGGGGGATCCGGCCGACCCAGTGCACGCGGTCGGTGAGCCCCAGCGCCTCCGCCCGGGCCCGGAGCGCGGCGTCGTCCCCCTCGTTGCCGGCGATCACGTAGTGGACGTCGGGAAAGCGCTCCCGCACCTTCGGGGCGGTGTCCACCACCAGGTCGATGTTGTAGTAGGGCTGGGTGAAGGAGCGGGTGGAGAGAACCACCGGCGCCTCGGGCGGAATGCCGAGGCGCTCTCGCACCTCCCGGCCCGAGATCCCGGAGTGGAACTTCCCGAAGTCCACCCCCCACTGCACCACCTCGGATCGGGAGGGTTCGGCCCCGAGCTTCACGCAGGCGGCCACGATGTCCTCGGAATCACCGGTCACGTAGTCGGCCTTCCGGAGTGCGGTCCGGGCCAGGCGGTTCTTGACCGCATTCTCGAAGGGGGTCACGTAGACGTCGTCCCCCCACACCGTGAGCACGAAGGGATGCCAGCCGCTGAACACCCCCCAGTAGCCGTAGCCGGTGAGGAAGTGGGTATGAAGGAGGTCGGGGTGAAGCGCCCCCAGGATGGAGCGGACCTTGACCAGGCTGACCGCGTAGCGGAGGGGCTTGGGCCCCGCCCCGGAGGTGATGTCGTGAACGAAGATCCCCGGCATGGGCCCCGGCTGGACGGTGAGGAGGTGCACGTCGTGGCCCCGGCGGGCGAACCAGGTGAGCCAGCGCTCGGTGTGGATGTGGCGGCCGATGGAGAGATAGGCCAATCGGAGCGGCTTCCGGCCGCTCACCGCGACTCCACCAGGGGCTGGGTGCGGCTCCAGGTCAAGCTCTCGTCCTTCGGCTCGTAGCCCAGCAGGGTGATCGTCCGGAACTCCGCCTTGAATTCCGGAAACATCCGCCGCACGTAGGCCACCATCCGGTCCGCGTAGGCGGCCTGGGCGGTGGTGTCGGCGATCGACGCGCGAACCGGATACTGCACGATGAGCCCCAATCCCGAGGGCTGAATGGTGTAGCCCACGCTGCGGACGAGGAAGGTGTCGGGTGGAGCGATCCAGGGGATGATCCGACCCGACGGAAGACCCTCCACCGAGATCCGGCGCTGCCGGCGCTGGAGCTCCGACACCGCTCCGGGCTTGACCCAGGCGGCGGGAACGGACAGGTCGATGGCCACGTTGTAGAGGAGCGCGGCGTTCCGGAGGTTCTGGGCCAGCTTCTGGGCCCCGGCCTCCTGGTCGTAGTCCCGCCAATCCCGGCCGGCGATGGTGGCCGGCTTGGTGAAGAAGGTGGCGAGCTTCCAGCCTCCATCCACCCGGAACCAGAGGGTGGAGTAGTAGAAGCGCTCTCCCCCCTGCATCCCGGTCTGCACCAGGGATGCCTGGACCGGAAACTGGGTGAGGAGGAGGGTGGTGGGATCCTCCTCCCCCGGCGTGGGGCAGGAGACGTGGGGCGTATAGGGGAAACCGTCGCCGAACTTCACCACGCGGAGGGATTCGGTGTGAAGTTCGGATGGATAGCCGTTCCTCTCGGCCACCCGGGCCAGCGGGGTGGTGAACCGGTCCTCGGTGGTGCCGGTCCGAACCGTCGGAGCCACGTTCTCGTAAACCGCGTGCCACTCCCCCCGGCGGGCCCGATCGTAGAAGTCCCCGGCCGCCCGCTCGACCGCGGCCCGGACCGCGGTGGGCACCCGATCGCCGGTGGAGCAGCCGGGGCCAGAGCGGTTCCCCGGCCTCCGCAACCGGCGAGCGCCACCGCCCCGAAAAGAACGGCGGCGGCCAGAGCCGGCCCGGCCCAGATCCGGAGGGCGCCCCCCGGGCCGCGCGCCACGCGGCCCGGCGCCCGGCCCCGCGGGGAATCCGTGATGGTGTCGTATCCCTTCAAACCGGCGCTCCTTGTCTCCAAACCTTACAAGTCTAGAGGGCGGCGGTGACCTGAACAAGGGAGGCGGTCGTCAAGGCTACCCCTCCCGCGAGAGCGCACGCACCCCACCCCTCGGCCAGGCCAGGAGGAACTGCGCCACCCGCCCCGCCGGCCCGCTTCCGGCCAGCATGATCACCGCGCGCTGCTCCTCGCGGCGGGTGAGAAAACCGCCACGGACCAGGAGAAAGTTCCCCGCCACCGCCAGCGCGGCGGCCAGGACCCCGAGCTCCCACCAGGGCAGCGCGGGCAGCCGGGAGCCCGCGGCCACCGAGCCCCCCCACACCACTGCGGCCAGGGCCAGCCGCTTGAGGAAGAACGGGACCGGGGGGCGCGGAAGACCGAGGCGCCGGAAGATGGTCAGGGCGTAGGTGAGCACCACCGCCGAGGCCACGATCTGCCCGGCCACGAAACCCGGGAGCCCCAGGGGCAGGACCAGGAGCGAACCCAGGGTGAGGTAGATCACCAGCCAGGAGCAGTCGGCGGCGAAGGCGTACCACACGTTTCCGATGGCCCGGAGAAACAGCACCAGCGGCTGGTAGAGGCACAGGAACGGCACCACCCCGGTGAAGACCCAGAGCACCGGGGCCCCGGGCAGGAACTCCGGGGTGCTCACCAGGAGCAGGAGCGGCCGGGCGAACACGGTGAGAAACACCATGAGCATGAGCCCCAGGCCCAGCTCGAGCTTGATGAAGAGCTCCATGTCCGCCGGAAGCTCATCACGGCGGGTTCCCTCCCACTTGTGGGTGATCTCGGGATACATGACCTGGAAGGGAACGTAGAGGAGCCGCCGCGCGAAGAGGGCGAGCCGCGCCGCCACGTGGAAGATGGCCAGGGCGGCGAAGGACACCAGCCCCGCGATCAGGGTCTTGTCCAGCTGTTCGATGAAGATGAGGAGCACCCCCGCCGCCGCCGCGCCGCCCCAGAACCGCCGGATCTCGGGAAGGATCGGCGAGGCCTCGCCGGCGGCGCTCTCCTCCCCCCGTAGCGTGGCCAGGAGCCGGACCAACAGCCCGTGGCCGGCCAACCCCACCAGGACGCTGGCGGCCAGGAACGCCACCAGGGCCAGGTGCACCGAGAGGTGCCGCCGCATGAGGAAGTACGAGAGGGTGACCATGAACGAGAACGCGATCTCGAGGGCGGCCATGACCGGCATCCGGCGAAGCCCGCGGAACGAGGCGTTGTTGAGCGCCCTGAGCGTCCCCGAGGCCCAGGCGAAGTAGCCGAGTACGAGCAGCCAGCGGTCCACCTCGGATCCGCCCAGGAGACGAGCCACCACCGGCCCGGCCGCGATCAGCACCCCGACCACCACCGCCATCGCTCCCAGGTAGACGGAGAGAGTGAACTTGTGGAGCCGCCGCAGGCGGGCGAGCCGGCGCTCGACGTCGTACTTGGCCCCGTAGCGAACCAGGACCTGGGGCATCCCCAGCTCCGAGAACGCGGTGAGGAGCGCCCCCACCGCGGTCACCGCCGACCACACCCCGACCTCGGTCTGGCTCAGGTAGTTGGTGATGAGCTTGACCTGGACGAAGGCCAGAAACGCGGTGATGAAGAAGGAACTTCCCAGGGAGATGGTGTTGGTGCGGATGCGGCTCACCGTCGTGCGCCCCCCGGGCCGAATCGCTCAGGCATAGTCGGTATCCCCTTCGGTGAGCGCGAACGCCCGCGGCGAGCCGAACGGGCTCCGATCGCCCACCGAGGCCCCGATCCAGCGGGCCATCCAGGTTTCCTGGCGCCGGGGGAGAAACCCCGCCCTCGGCCCCACCCCCGCCCAGAACCCGTGGAGCGGCTCCGACCAGTCCACCAGCCACGCGCCCTCCCGGGCCAGGGCCTCCACCAGAGCGGCCACCGCGGCCGGGGCCTCGGACCGGTCGCACCGGCCCCAGAGGTCCACCACCCGCGCCCTCCGCCGGATGAAGCGCACCACGGCCAGAAGCCGGGCCGCGCCCCCGGCGGGGAACCGCCAGAACTCGTAGGCGCGCCCGGAGTCGGCGGAATAGCGCCACGCGGTGAAGACCGCGTCCCGCACCCCGCGGATCCCCGGTTCACCGGCCAGATCGGGCCACAGGCGATCGGCATCGCCGGCGAGATCGGCCGTCCGCTCCCAGCTTCCCCCGCCGCGGCGGACCAGGAGCTTCCGCCCCGCGGCGACCGGGAGATCGAGAACGCGGGGGAGGGCGCCGACCACCGCGCGGGGGCTCAGGATCGCCTGGCGGCGGCGAAAGACCGGCGCCACATCGTGACCGAGCCGGCGATGGCCGGGAATCGCCGCCGCGCTGGGAAACGAAAAGAGAAACGGAAGCCCGCGCTCCCCCGCCGCCTCGCGGAGCCGCCGGCCGATGGTGACGCTCACCCCCCGGCCGCGGAACTCGGGAGCGGTCCAGGCGCGCCCGGCCTGTCCCACCGTGACCTCGCGCCCGTCGACCTGAAACCGCCAGGGGAAGAGCGAGCGGGTGCCGCCCAGCTCCCCGTGCGGACCCACCGCCACGAACACCGCCCCCGCTCCGGCGGGGTTCCGGTCCAGGAGCCACGCCGCGTCGGGGGCTGCCCCGGCGGGAAAGAGCCGCTCTTCGGTCCGGCCCAGCTCCGCGCGCTCCGCCGCGGTGGCCTCGCGCACCGTCCATCCGCTCATCCGCGCGCCCCCCGCGGCGGGTCGGGGAACCCGAGCGGCGTGAGCGGAACCCATACCGCCCCCGGCTCGCCGGAGATCGGCTCCACCGCCACCGGACGATCGGCGAAAAGGAACTTTACCCGCGCGGGATCGGGGACGCTGAAGCTCAACCCGGCCAGGTCCCCGGCGGTGAGAACCCTCCCGTCGGGAAGCGGGTCGGCGGCGAGCCGGACGATCGTGACGCCGTCCTGGGTTCCGGCGGTGAAGCGCACCGCCCGGTGGGCCTCGGCGTAGCGGAGGAGCCTCGCGGCGGCGATCACCCAGAGCCGCTTCTCCCGGGCCCGCCGCCCGAGATCGCGAAGCGCGGCCAGCCCGCCGGGGTCGAGATCCTCGAAGCGGCGCCCCGGGTGCTTGCACCAGTGGGTGAAGACGATCGAGATCCCCCCCGAGCGCTCCATCGCGTCGAGGATTCCCGGTGAGAGGATCGAGGCCAGATCGGCGAAGGTGGCCCGGCCGAAATCCCCGTAGCGGACGAAGGTGGCCACCGTCCTTCCGTCCCGCATCACCCGCGGGCGGATCAGGCGGTTCCGAAGCGTGGGATAGTTCGGCGCGCGCTCGAGAAGGCCTCGGTAGGCGAGCCGGCGCACCGCGGAGCGAAGCCAGTAGCCGGTCGCCTCCCGCCGGAGCGCCGGATCCGATCCCAGCCAATCCCCGGCGCCCAACCGCCGGTCCTGCCCCGGCACCGCGGTGAGCTCCCCGATCCAGGCGTAGCGAAACCCCAGGGGCCAGGTGAGGTCGAGGTGATACTCCGGCGCGGGCGCTCCCTCCGCTTCGGGGTTTTCCGGCACGTCGCCGCAGCCCGTCCAGAGGTTCTGGAAATCGTGGGCTCCCCCGTGGTTCACCCATACCGGAGGGACAAATCCCTCCTCGGCCAGCACCCCGGCGGCGATCCGCGCGTGCTCGCGGTTGAATCCCCCGTGGCGGCTGAAATTTCCGTAGCTATGGAGGGTGTCGAGATGGCCGGAGCGGCCGAGGGCGGCGAAGTAGGGGGCGAAGGGTGAGGGCTCGGCGCCGAGGTGATCGAACCACGCCCCGGGCTGCTCGTCGTAGTGGTCGCTCCAGAACCAGAACGAGTCCCCGATCTCGAGATCCAGGCCCTCGCCGAACCGGGTGGTCTCGCCGGTGTTGAGGAATCGGAGGAACTCCCACCAGCCGCGGGGCTCCAGAAGATCATCGAGATCGTTGGAGATCGTGACCGCGGCCCGGTACGGCGGCGGAAACCGCAACAACCGAACCCGCGCGCTCATCGCTCCGGCCCCCCCGCGGGAGCGAAGCGCACCAGCGCGGGGCAGGGCGCGCCCACCACCACGCCTCCGGCGGCGGCGTAGGTCCGGAGCAGGTCCTCCTCGACGAATCCGTCGGCCCCCAGCCCGCAGGTGAAGACCCCCTCGACCCGATCCCCGAGCAGCTTCCGGACCGCGGGGAGATCGGCGGCCAACGGGGCTCCCACCACGGGGCGGTCCCATATCCAGGCGTAGAGGGTGGGGGCGTCGGAGAGAGCCACCGCTCCGTGTGCGAGCGCCGAGGCCTCGGGACGGGCGAGCGCCCGATCCAGCTCGCGGGCCGCGGCCCCGGTCCGGCCGTCGGCCGTCCGCCCGGCCAGCGCGACGATCAGGGTCGCCGCCCCGATCCCGGTGGCCACCGCCGCCGACCAGCCCCGGTACCGCGGGAGCCGGGCCATGACCCCCGCCGCGACCACCGCCAGAACCGGGACCGCCGGGGCCAGAAAGCGCCGGCTGTACTCCATCGGGGCCAGGGCGAGGAGGAGCGCCGCTCCCGCCAGCGCCGCGCCGATAACCAGCGCCCGGCCCCGTCGCTCCTTCGGCGGACGGAGGATCCCCACCGCCCAGAAGGGCATGAGGAAGAGCGAGGGCAGGAAGACCAGATCGCGGGCGAAGCGGGCCAGGTCGAGCGCGCTCTTCATCGCCACGTTCCCGAAGTTCTGGAGCACGAAGCCGAAGGGTTCCATCTCACGGACCGCGAGGGTACGGGATGCGGTCCAGGAGGGGAAGGCGGCGGTGGCGTGGTAGAGGAGGGACGACGCGTTGTAGAAGGGGTTTCCGGTGAGATGGTAGAGGCGGATCGGCCACACCGCCGCCACCACCGCCGCGGCGCCCAGAACCCGGGCGAGGCCGCCGATCCGGTTCTCCCGGCGGGCCAGGGCGAAGGCCAGGACCAGGCCGGGGGCGAGGATCCAGGTCTCGAGCCGGAGAAGCCCGGCCAGGCCGAGGAGGATCCCCGCCCCGAGCTGGGCCCGGGGGCGCTCGGCGGCGAGGAGGGCGGTCAGGGTCAGGGTGATCCAGGCGGCGAAGAACGTGGTGGCGACCATGGGGGCTTCCGCGCCCAGGACCACCGGGGAGAAGAGCGTCCATAGCGCGGCCATCGCCGCCCACCCCGGGGTGAGCGCCCGGCGGCCGAGCGAGTACGCGGCCAGGACCAGCAGCAGGACGGACAGGGCCTGGACGGCCAGGAAGGCTTCCGGATCCGGTTCCCCGGCCAGGGTGAACGCCGCGGCCACCAGGACCGGGAACCCCGGGGGACGCCAGTAGAGCGGGAACGCCTGGGGAGGCGCGGTCCCGCGCACCGACTCGGGAAGGAACGGCACGTAGGTGAAGCGGCTGGTCAGCCCGTGTCCCTGCTGGATCCGGCGGCCGAGCTGGAGGTAGTCCCAGACGTCGGAGTGGGGGCTCAGGCGGTCGGGGGCCAGAAGGGGCACCGTGACCCCGTCCGCCCGGACGAAGGGCCGGGTGTGGTACGGGGCGAGGAGGGCCATGGCCACCAGGAGCGCGGCCAGGGCCAGGAGCGGCGGGTGGAGGCGCGGGCTCAGTCCCACGCCGGCCCCTTTCGAAGACGGCGATACCAGCCGGCCGCGCGGAAGCAGCGGAGCACCGGGGCGGGCCGGGCCCCGAAGGAGGCCTTGAAGAACTCGATCCTCTCGTTGCCGCCGCTTCCGCCGAAGTCCCAGCTCGTGAGCCCCCGGTCGCAGGCGTCGCGGAGCGCGTGGTTGTAGAGAAGATGGGATGCCCGCACCGGCCGGGCCGCGGGGACCGTCCCGCTCATCCAGGGATGAACGTCGCGACCGTCGTGCTCCAGGTTCAGCACCGCGCCCAAGGGCTCCCCTTCCGCGTTCCGGGCCATGTAGATGCGCGCGTCGGCGCCCAGAACCCCGACGATCCGCTCCACCGCTTCGCGGGGGTAGGGATGGATCCCCTCCCAGCCCTCGGCCTGGGCGGCATAGAAGCGACAGAGGATCTCCACCGCCTCCGCCCCCCGTTCCTCCCTCACCGTGACCCCGGCCCGCTCCGCCATCCGCACGCAGTTCCGGGTGTTCTTGTGATAGCGCCGGCTCCAGAGTTCGTCGAAGCCCACGGTGAGATCGATCCGGTGGGTCCGGAAGTCCTGGAACCAGGCGCCGAGCGGGCCGGCCATGGCGGAACGGACGGCCTCGGAGGGATCGAACACGGACATCTCGAAGCGGATCACCCGCAGGCCGAGGCCGAGCTTCCGGAATCCCCCGGCCAGGGCGGCGACGACCGGACCCGGCGCGGCGGGATCCACCAAGGGACCGCCGTGGGTGCCGAAGGGCATGGAGAGATACTGGTCCAGGCCCCACTTCCGGTGTCGCACCAGGGGAAGCACGCCCGCGACCCGGCCCTCGGATTCCGCGGTGAGCCAGAGCGGCCGGTAGGACGGGTACCCGCGGGTGATCGCCTCCATCCAGCGGGAGTGCTGAAAGAGCGTGGCGCGGGGGTCGGCCCGCCACAGGGCGTCCCACGCTTCGGGGGGTCGGTCGACCAGGCGGACGCGCACCGCTAGGCCCCGTCGGATCGGGGCGGGGTCTCCTCCGCCCCGGTGAGGCGGGCCTCGGGAAGCAGCGCCTCCAGCGCGGCCAGGATCCCCGCGCGGTCGGCGGTCCCGGCCAGGGCCTCCAGGCGTTTCAGCGCCGGCTCCACCACCGGGGGCTCTCCGGCCTTCCGCTTCGCCGCGCGGATCTTGGGCACCCGGGTGGGAGCGAGTTCCTCGAAGTCGTGCACCAGCTCCTCGCGGAGCTTCTCTCCGGGGGCGAGCCCGATGATCTTGAGCGCCACGTCGTCGTCGGGGCGAAGCCCCTGGAGGATGATGAGGTCCCGGGCCAGCTCCAGGATCGGGATCTGCTCCCCCATGTCCAGGATGAAGACCTCGCCGCCCTCCCCCAACGCCCCCGCTTCCAGGACCAGCATCGCCGCTTCCTTCACGGTCATGAAGTAGCGGGCGGCCCCGGGATCGGAGATGGTGACCGGACCGCCGGCGGCGATCTGGTGGAGGAAGAGCGGCACCACCGAGCCCCGGCTCCCCAGGACGTTTCCGAACCGGACGGCCATGAACCGGGTGTTCGATCCCCGGGTGGTGCGCTCGGAGATGAGGAGTTCGGCCACCCGCTTCGAGGCGCCCATCACGCTCCGCGGGTTCACCGCCTTGTCCGTGCTCAGCATCACGAAGCGCTCGGCCCCGATTCCCTCCGCCGCGTCCATGAGGTCCCGGGTGGCCAGGATGTTGTTGACGATCGCCTCTTCGGGATAGCGCTGCATGAAGGTGACGTGCTTGTGGGCGGCGGCGTGGAGGACGACCTGGGGACGCGCCCGGGCGAAGGCCCGCCGGACCGCGGGAACGTCGCGGAGGTTCACCAGCGCCAGCTCCGGCTTTGGACCCTCGACTTCCCGGCGGAGCGCGACCTCGGTTTCGAACAGGCTGTTCTCTCCCCGGCCGAGCAGCACCAGGGAACGCGGCTCGAGGGCCATCACCTGCCGGGCCAGCTCCCGTCCGATCGAGCCACCGGCCCCGGTCACCAGGACCCGCTTTCCCCGGTAGGCGGGAGCCACCAGCCCCATGTCCGCCTCCACCGTCTCCCGGCCCAGGAGGTCCTCGGGCTCGGTGTTCCGGATCTGCTCGATCTTCACGTCTCCCCGGATGATCTCCCAGATCCCGGGAACGATGCGGAAACGCACCCGGTGCGCCCGGCACGTTTCCACGATCTGGCGGATCACCCCGCCGTGCACCGAGGGAAGCGCGATCAGGATTTCGTCGGCGCCGCTCTCACCGAGCGCGCGCGGAATGTCGTCCCGCCCCCCGATGACCGGGATCCCCTCGATCCGGGTCCCCCGCTTGGCGGGATCGTCGTCGATGAACCCCACCGGGAGGAGACCGGAATCGGGATGGGCGCGCATCGCGGCCACCGCCATCCGCCCCGCACTCCCCGCGCCTACCACCAGGACTCGCGTCTCGCTCACCAGATGACCCCCAGACGGAGCACCACCGGACCGTCGGGGGTCTGGGCGCGGACCAGGTAGATCCCCGGGGCCACCACGTTGCCGTTCGAATTCTTGCCGTTCCACACCCAGGAATTGTCCCGGAGGTCGACGTCGAAGCGGCCTACCCGGGCCCCGGAAAGGTCGAACACCTCGGGCCGGGAAGTCGCGTCGCCCGAGGCGGGTTGGACGTTCAGACCGGCGACCAGGAGGCCGAAGGTGACCCGTCGCGTCTCGTTCACCGAGCGGAGATCGAGAGGGTTGGGGTAGAGCACGTAGCGGTCGGCCGGCGGCTCCCGCCCCACGAAGGTCAGGGGATCGATCCGGACCAACCCGGAGCTGCTCTGATCGGTCCCGCCGGTGCCGAACCAGACCGAGCCGTCGACGGGATCGAGCGCCCCGGAGAAGATCTGGCTCGAAGGGAGGGCCGAGTTGTTCTCGTTATAGGGGATGAACTGTCCCCCGCTGACGTCGCAGGTTCCCCCGCGGGGAAGGAACAAGAGCCCGTTCTCCGTTCCCACCCACAGATTGCCCAACCGGTCGGGGACGATGGCCCGCACCGTCCGGGGACCGTCGTTGGGATCCCCGGCCACCCGGGTCTCGCAGGCGCTCACGAGGGAGCCGTTCCGGAAACGGTGGATTCCGGTGGTGGTTCCGATCCAGACGTCGTCCCCGGAGACCACCGCGGTGTGCACGTTGTCGTCCAGGAGCGATCCGGTGAGCGCGGAGTAGTGGGTCCAGGTTCCGCCCTCGAGACTCGGCCCGTGCCGCCAGTAGTCCACGCCCCCGGCGAAGTGCCCGAAGTAGGTCCCGTCCGAGGTCACCGCCACCGCGGTCACGAAGTCCGATGCGAACTTCGAGCCCAGGTTTCCCACCGTGAGGTTCAAGGTGGGCACCCACTGGTCGCCGCCCGCGTTCTCGAGGACCACCGCCCCGAATCCGTCGGTGCCGGCCCAGATCCGGCCGGAGGGGTCCCGGGCGAAGGCGAACACGTCGCCCACGTCCGGCACGGTGCGGAGGCTTCCGGACACCCGAAGGTCGGTCCCACAACCCATCGGGAGTTCGTTGCAGCAGCAGTGGCCGATCCAGAGGTTGTCGTCGGGGACGGCAAGGATGTTCCAGATCCAGCGGTCGGTGAGCCCGTCCGCGGATCCGGTGAGCGACCAGGAGGTTCCATCGAAGCTCATGAGCCCGATCTCGCCCTGCTGGGTCCCCGCCCAGACCGTCCCCGAGGCGTCCACGGCCAGACCGCCCACCGGGGTCGTGAGGGCGGGGCCGGGCGGCAGGAGCCGTTCCGCCGACCCCCCTCCGTCCGGCACCACCAGGAGTCCGTCCGAAGTGGTCAGGTAGTAGGAGCCGGCGATCCGGCGAAGATCCCTCACCTCGGCGCCCCCGGTGGGAAGGCCCAGGTCGTTCCAGTCCGAGGCCCCGGCGTCCCACCGGTACACCGCGCTCCCCCGGATCGCATAGAGCGAGTCCGCCACCACCCTGAGCGCCCGCGCCCCGCTGAGCGCGGTGCTCTGCCATTGGCCCCCCTCCAGCCGGCGAACCGCTCCGCCGGTGGCTTCCCACAGGTTTCCCTGGAACACGGCCAGGGAGCGGGAGTCCTGCCCGATCGATCCCGCGGGGAGGGAGGACGGCTCGTCCCAGGCCTCGCCGTTGTAGCGGCCCAACCCTCCCTGGGTGGCGACCCACACCGTGTCCCCCATCCGGGCGAAGTCGTTGACCACGTAGGACGGGATCACGCAGGAAGGCAGATCCGGAGCGCAGAGATCCGACCGGGAGGGAGTCGGCTTGATGGTGAGCCCGTTCTGGGTGCCCACGTAGATCGCCTGGCCCACGCAACGCACCACCCGGATCCTCGGATCGGTCCAGTCCTCCGGGGAACTCCGGTCCCAGCCGCCGAGAAGCGGATCGTAGACCGTGACCCCGCGGGTGGCGCTCCCCGTCCACACCCTCCCCGAGGGGTCGACGCAAAGGGTGGTGAGATCGTTCCCACGGGGGCCGGTGCCGGAGAGTTTGGGGAACCGGGTCCAGGTGCGGTTCCCGACCTCGAAGCGGAGCGCGCCGCCGTTGGACGCGATCCAGAGCGCCCCGGTGTCGTCCTGGTCCATCTCGTGAAGGTCGGAGGCATTCAGGTAGGGGGTCATGGCCCCGGCGATGTTCTGGGCCGGGGCGGGACGGGCGGCGGCGAGCCCCAGCGCCCCCCAGACCGCGAATAGAAGGAGAAGGGGCCCCAGACCCCTTCGTCCGGCACCGCGCGCGTCGGAACGGTTTCTTGGCATCACGTGGGGATCCCCATCGACTGCGCACGCTGCGGCGTCGTGGCCGGCGTGGCATCGCTCTCGGGATGGGCCCGCGTCACCGGGGTGGCGGACCCCTTGCCGCCGCCTTGCCGGGGGCGCCGAAGCGCCACGCGGGCCAGAAGTTTGAGGTCCAGCTCGGGGGACCAGTCTTCCAGATAGCGCAGTTCCTGCTGCATCTCCTCCTGGGGGGACGGGGCCGGAGCCAGGCTCCACGGCCCCACCAGACCCGGACGATGGTGTTCGCGAACCCGAAGCCAGGTCTCCCCACCGGGGACGGTTTCCCCGGGATGGAGGGGCCGCGGGCCGACCAGGCTGAAGCGCCCGCGCAAGACCTCGGCCATCAGCGGGTAGAGCCGGAGCCAGCCGGACCCCGACACCGGGCGCACCCGATGCGTCTCACCCCAACGCCCCTGCCATTGTTCCCCCGGTCCCCTGACCGGGCGCCCGCTCAGGGCGCGGGCCACCGCCCCGGCCAGGAAGGGGACGAGACCGATGACGGTGAAAACCGCCGCCCCGACCAGATCGAAAGCCCGTTTCTGGGCCCGGGCCGGCCGGAGCGCCGGACGCTCCAGGGTGAGCCAGGAAATCCCGCCCACCCGCTCCAGGCGGGCCCGCGGGGGTAGTCCGGCCAGGAACGAGGACACCACCCGCACCCCGAAACCGGCGCGACGAAGCGGAAGGACGGTGGCCAGGAGATCCTCTTCCGCCACCCCCAGGGATTCGGGAGAGACCACCGCCTCCGAGACCCGCTCTCCGGCGAGCCGCTTCACCATCAGAGCCCCGGCCTCGGCAACGGGGCGACCGCGCCAGGGGGTCCGGCGGAGCCGGACCGGTTCCCACCCCAGCTCGGGGTTCTCGCGCAGCACGCGCTCCAGACCGTCGAACGCCGGGTCGTCCCCCAACAGCGCCACCCGGCGAAGATTCCAGCGGTCACGGCGGGCCCGGGCGAAGAGGGTGTACAGGCCCCGGCGGCCGGCGAAGGCGAGGAGGGCGGCCAGGGGCCACATCCCGATCACGATGAGCCGGGAGTAGGAACGCATGTCGAGGACGAAGGTGCTGGCCATCAGGATGAGGGCGCCCAGGATGGCGCCCTTCCCCACCCGGAAGGCCACGTCCACCCAGTCCCCTTCCCGAATCTCGCGATAGAGCCCCTGGAGGGAAAACGCCGCGACGTACACCACCACGCTGGCCGCGAAGAACCCCCCGTAGAAGGAGAGCCCCCAGACCGGCTTGTGGAGGATGAAGGCCATCTGCTGGCGGAAGAGGTAGGCGGCGAGGAAGGCCGCGGCCACCGCGATCAGGTCCAGCGCCAGGAGGGACGCGGTCCGCCAGAGACCGCCGTACTGGCGGAGGACGAGGAGGAATCCGCTCCACCGGTCGAAGAACCGGAGTCCGCTTCGCAGGTGCCTCCGCGCGGCGGGGCCGAAGTTCCGGCTCGCCCGCTGCCAGTGGTGGATCACCGTGGCGTCGGGGACGTAATGCACCGACCACCCCCGGGCCTGCATGCGGGTGCACCAGTCCACGTCCTCGAAGTAGAGAAAGTAGCGATCGTCCATCGGACCCACGTCGTCCAGCGCCTCCCGCCGCACCGTCATCATGGCCCCGGCCACCCAGTCCACCGCCCGGGGCGTGTCGTGATCGTAGTCGAGCATCAGGTGACGGCGGAGGGGGGCGGCGCCGGGAAAGAGCCGGCCGAGGAAGGTCCGCCGAAGGAGCAGGGTGGTGAGGGTGTAGAAGCGGCGGCAGGAATGCTGGAGGGTGCCGTCCGGGTTCAGCAGCTTCGGAGCGGCGAGCCCGGCCTCGGGATGGGTCTCCAGGAAATCGGCCAGGGCGTCCAGCGCTCCCGGCCGGACCTCCACGTCCGGGTTCATCACCGTGATGAACCGTCCCAGGGATTCGGCCAGGCCCCGGTTGACCCCCCCCGCGAACCCCAGGTTCTCCCCGGTCTCGATCACCCGTACGCCCTCGAAAGAGCGGGCGACCTCCACGCTCTCGTCCCCGGAGTCGTTGTCCACCACCAGGACCTCCCGGCTCCGGCGGACGGGGTCCCCGGCCAGAACCTCCAGGCACCGCCGCAGATGCTCGGGGGTCCGGTAGGACACGATTACGATCGAGATCTCGGGCACGATCAGAGGGTTCCCGTCAGTTCGAAGAATCGGAGCTTCCACACCAGCCACATCGCTTCCCAGACGATCTTCTTGTTCATCTTGCTGACTCCCACCCGGCGATCCACGAAGAGGATCGGGATCTCCCGGATGCGCATCCCCTTCTTCCACACCTTGAAGTTCAGCTCGATCTGGAATCCGTAACCGTCGGTCTTCACCCCGTTCAGGTCCAGCTGCTCCAGGGTGGAGCGGCGGAAGCACTTGAACCCGCCGGTGGCATCCTTGACCGGCATCCAGGTGACGATGCGGGTGTAGACGTTGGCGCCGTAGGAAAGAATGAGCCGGGACAGCGGCCAGTTCACCACCGTGACCCCGTTCAGATACCGTGATCCGATCACCAGATCCGCCTCCTGGATCGCCTCCAGGAAGGCGGGGATGGCGTCGGGGTCGTGGCTGAAGTCCGCGTCCATCTCGAACACGGCATCGTAGTCGCGCTCCAGGGCGTAACGGAACCCGTCCACGTAGGCGGTCCCCAGGCCCATCTTCCGGGGACGGTGGAGAATGTGGAGCCGCGGCTCGGTCTCCCGCATCTCGTCCACGATGGTCCCGGTGCCGTCGGTGGAGTTGTCGTCCACCACCAGCATCTCGACCCCGGAGTCCTGCTCCAGCACGCGGGGAACGAGCTGCCGGATGTTGTCCGCCTCGTTATAGGTGGGAACGATGACCAGCGATTTCACGTCACCTCGCCCGAGTCAACTCCGGTGATTGCCCCGGAACCACTCCACGGTCTTTATGAGGCCTTCCCGCACCGGCACCTTGGGCTCCCATCCCAGGGTGCGCTTTGCCTTGGCTATGTCGGGCTGGCGCACCTTGGGGTCGTCCTCGGGAAGCGGGCCGCTCACGATGCGGCTCTTCGATCCGGTGAGCTCGATGATCATCTCGGCCATCTCGCGCACCGTCATCTCTTCGGGATTGCCGATGTTCACCGGCTCGTTCTCGGTGGACAGCATGAGCTTGTAGATGCCCTCCGCCAGGTCCGAGATGTAGCCGAAGGAGCGGGTCTGGGATCCATCGCCGAACACCGTGATGTCCTCGCCCCGCATGGCCTGGTTGATGAAGGTCGGGACCGCGCGACCGTCGTTCTTGCGCATCCGCGGACCGAAGGTATTGAAGATGCGGACGATCTTGGTGTCCAGGTTGTGATAGCGGTGGTAGGCCATGGTGATGGCTTCGGCGAAGCGCTTGGCCTCGTCGTAGACCCCGCGCAGTCCGATCGGGTTGACGTTCCCCCAGTAGGTCTCCGGCTGGGGATGGACCAGGGGATCTCCGTAGGTTTCGCTGGTCGAGGCGATCAGGAACTTCGCCCCCTTGGCCTTGGCCAATCCCAACGCCTTGTGGGTGCCCAGCGCCCCGACCTTGAGGGTCTGGATGGGGAGCTGGAGATAGTCGATCGGGCTGGCCGGGCTCGCGAAGTGGAGCACGTAGTCGAGAGGGCCGTCCACGTAGATGAAGTTGGTGACGTCGTACTGGATGAAGCTGAAGCCGGGTTCCCGGATGTGGGCGATGTTGTCCACGCTTCCGGTCAGAAGGTTGTCCATGGCCACCACACGATGACCCTTGGCGAGGAGGAAATCGCAGAGATGGGACCCGATGAACCCGGCCCCTCCGGTGATGAGGATGTTCACGTTGTCTCCTGAAGCGGGGAGAGAGCCTCTCCCCGGGACCCTGTCACGACTCGGGCGTAAGGAACACCTTGAACTCCGTCGGCGGCGCCCCAAGCCTAAGGCGGAGCACCGGCCCCGTCACGACCGTTCCGTAGGCCGGGGCCACCGTCGCTTCCTCGATCCGCGATCCCCCTCCCGGCGTGAGATCCAGATGCCACCGCTTCCCCGAAGGAAGCATAACCGCATGGCTCCCTTCGGAGTCGAGCCGTTCAAGTTGGATGCCGGGAGCAAAGCGAAAGGCCCATGTGACGGGCCCGGGATGCGACTGGGAAAAGCGGTCGAGGAGTAGCCAGGTTCTATGTAATTCATTGTAGCGTATGGACCTGTGCCAGCGCAAAGGGTTAGCGCGATCCCCCCACCGGACCTCTCCCTCGATTTCGGGGCCGTCGGCGTCCCGGGCGGTGGTGAGAGCGGCCTCCACCGCGATCCCCCGCCACCGGAACGTCCCCTCGGGAAAGGGCCCACGCGGCGGCTCGAAGACCGGCGCGGTATGAGCCTCCCACCCCCGGAGCCCATCCCGAAGCGGCGCCGGCGCCCGGTAGCCCGCGGTCCCCGGATCGATCCACACCGGCTCCCCCCCAGGTACAGCACCGGGGCGAGGAGATCGGCGTGGCTGTGGCTGGCCGGTCCCGGGATTCCCCAGCCGAAGGGCCCGCCCCGGACGAACAGGAAATCCCCGGCGGCGGTCCTGATCGTCGCATGCCCCCCCCGGGGGAAGTGGATCGCCTCCGCTTCCCCCCGGCGCCGGAGGCCGCCGGGCCCCGGTGTCCGCCGGCCGAGGCCTCGGCGGGCGAGCCGGAAGGCCGGGGCGGGTCGGCGCCGCCGGTAGTGCCGGGGCCGAACACCCGCCGAAGCCGCGCGGGGAGCCCACCCGGGCGATGAGGGTCGGGGGCTCCCCAGTCCGCTCCCCGGCCGGAATCGCAATCCCCCACCCGGGGGAGCGCGCCGTCGGGGGCGGTTACCGCCTCGAGGTGGGCGGTGGCGGCCGCGAGCCGCTCCCGGACCGGAGCGGAGAACGGCGCGCCGCGAAGCTCCGACGCCTCTCCGGCCACGGCCAGGAACTCGAGCACGAACTTCTCGTAGGTGAGCGACTGCTCCACGCTCACCCCGTCGGGATGGAACTGGCGGAGGATCTCCGCCTCCAGGATCTCGGCCACCGGAACGCTCCCCCACCAGGCCGGGGCGGCCTCGGGGAAGAGCCGGCCCGCGGCGAGGAGCCCGGCCAGCTCCCCCAGGAGATGGTTCCCCCGCACCACCTTGTCGAGCGAGAGGTCGGCGGCGAGGGCGCGGGCGTGGCGGTCCACCAGCTTCACCAGCGCCACGTCGGAGGCGGCAAAGGCCGCGCTGGGGGCGATGAGCGCCAGCCCCTGGACCAGGGCGACCAGGCGGAGTCCCAGCTCCAGGGCGCTCTCCCAGGCGAGGCCGTCGGGGCCGGGGTGGGCCCGGTGGAAATCGAACAGGGCCAGGACGTAGGCCTCGGCGTAGCGCGCGCCGCACCCGGGATCGGCGGCGAGCCGCGCCCCGCGGGCCAGCGGGAGGATCCCCTGAAGACGCTGGATCTCCCAGGTACTCCGGACGTCGGCGGCCAGGAGCGCGGCGTTCTCCGTCCCCTCCCACCGCCAGCTCCATCGCGGGGGCCAGCCGGTCTCCACCTCGCGCCCGAAGAGGACCTGCCGCCCGGCCAGGACCGCCTCCGCCCGGGCTTCCACGCCGGCCGGGTCGGGCGGGACGTCGGGGAGGCCGAGACGGGCCAGCGGCTCCAGAAGCTGCTGGAGCCGTTCGCGGCGGGCGGCGGCCTCGGCGGGAAGGCCGAGCCGGTCGAGAAGCGCCCGGTCGGATTCGCCGCGGCGCAGCGCCCGGTGGACCCGGGACTTCCCGACCGCCTTCTTCGCTTTCGCCTGGAGCAGCGAGGCCCCGCGGCCGAGACCCAGCGATGGACCGAAGTACCGGAGGTCGGCGAGAATGCCCATCCTACGAGGGACCGGGCGCGCCCAACGCCTCGGCCAGGGTCGCGGCCACCGGAAGCACGGCGCCGGTCCGGGCCGCCTCCAGGGCGCGAAGCGTGAGCCAGGTGGAAAGCGCGGCGGCGTCGAAGTCGGCCACCCCCAGCGCCGCCGCGTCGCCGCCGGTCAGGTACCCGGCCCAGGCCTTCATCTCCGCCCCCTGTCCCTTGTCCTCGGCCCGCAGGGCCTTCCGCCCCGAACGCGCGCCCGTCCACTCCAGCCGCCGGTAGTCGGTGAGGGTCGCGGCCAGCCCGGGGGCGAAGACCTCGAGCTGCTCCTTGGGGTAGCCCTTGGGTCCCTGGGTGGAGTAGATGAGGGTCATGAGCGATCCGTCGGCGTAGCTCACGGTGGCGGTGAGGTTGTCGTCGTCGACCACCTCCGGATCGGGCGAGCGGAGCTTCTGCGCGGCCACCGAGACCGGCTCGCTCCCGGTGAGCGCGTTCATGAGATCGAAGATGTGGCACCCCTCGCCGAGGATCCGACCGCCCCCCTCCACCGGATCGTTGGCCCAGTGGGTGAGAGGGATTCGGCCCGCGTTCATCCGGTAAACCCCGTGGAGCGGCCCCTGCCGGCCGGCAAGGAGCCCCATGAGGGCCCGGGTCAGGGGAGCGAAGCGGCGGTTGAACCCCACCGCGACCCGCACCGGGTGCGCGCGCAGCGCCGAGGCGAGGGTCCGAAGCCCCTCGGCGTCCAGGGCCAGGGGCTTCTCCACCAGGACGTGCTTCCCGGCGGCGATGGCCGCCGCGGCCTGGGGGACGTGGAGGTGGTGGCGGGTGGAGATGAGGACCGCGGTCACCTCGGGGCGGGCCAGCGCCTCGGTGAGATCGGTGCCGGCGAACGCCGCCCCGTGCTTCTCCGCCGCGTGGCGGGCGTTGGCCCCCGAGCCCGAGACCACCCCGGCCAGGCGGAAGCGCGGCTCGGCGGCGAGGTTCGGGAGATGGAAGGCGCGGGCGAAGCTCCCCGCGCCCACCAGGAGCACCCCCACCGTTCCCGCCGCCGCCGGGGCGGGGGGAAGATCGAGGGTCCGCGCCGGGGCCTCGGCGGCATGGTCGTAACGGAGGAGGGTGCCGAGGGCGCCCGCCCCGGAAAGAATGCGTTCGTAGGCGGCGGGGGCCTCGGCCACCGCGACCTCGTCGGTCACCAGCTCCTCCACCCGGAGGTCGCCGCTCTGGATGAGCGCCAGCACCGCCCCGAGGTTGCGCCCCTCGGTCCAGCGCACGTAGCCCACCGGGTAGTCCACCCCGCCCTCCTCGTAGAGCGGGTCGTAGCGGCCGGGGCCGTAGGAGCGGCTCAGGGTGAAGTCCAGCTCCTTCGCGTAGAACGGGCCGCGCTCCAGCTCCATCCCCACGTCCCCCACCACCACCAGCCGGGCGCGGTCGCGAAGGAGCCTCGAGGCGGCGCGCACCGGATCGCTGGAGCGGGTCGCCGCGCACACCAGGGCCAGGTCGAGCCCCGCCCCTCCCGTCCAGGCCGCGATCGACGCCCCGGCGTCCTGGTCCGGGTCGAGGACCAGGTCCGCCCCCAGCCGCGCCGCCAGATCCATCCGCCCGCGATCCAGATCGCTCACCGCCACCCGCGCGCCGGAGGCGCGGAGGAACTGCGCGGCCAGCTGGCCCACCAGGCCGAGACCCACCACCAGGGCGTTCTCCCCCAGGGCCGGCGCGCCGCGGCGCACCCCGTGGAGCGCGATGGCCCCCAGGGTCACGAAGGCGGCGTGGCGGAGATCCACCCCCTCGGGCACCCGGGCCACCAGGTTCCGGGGAACGGAGACGAACTCGGCGTGTACCGCGTAACCCGCCCCCGCGCAGGCCACCCGGTCCCCGGGAGCGAGGTCGGCCACCCCCTCCCCCACCTCCGCCACGGTTCCGGCCAGGCTGTAGCCCAGGGGCCGCCACTGGTCCAGCTTGTCCTTCACCTGGGCGGCCACCGAACGGATGCCTTCCTTCTTGAGCTTGGTGAGGACCTGGCGGACCTGCTCCGGGTGCTCGCGCACCTTGGTCAGGATCCCCGCCTTCCCCTCCTGCACCTGGGCCCCCTCGGTCCCGGCCGAGACCAGGGACCACGCGGTCCGCACGGTGACGAACCCCGGACGCGTCCCGGGAGCCGGGACCTCGATGACCTCGAGGGCCCCCGCCTTGTTGGTGACCACCTGTTTCATGTCGTCCTGACCTCCGGGTCGTATCCGTCCACCCGGTACTTCCGGTAGTACCGATAGATCTCGAGCAGCGTCCGGAAGATCACGCTCGGCCGGGCCCCGGTGGAGATCCCGTCGGTGCGCGGGAGATGGCGGACCCCCACCTCGGTGGACGCGTACCCCAGGGCCCGGGCCTTGATCGCGATCTCGGCGTCGATGAACGCGTCCCGGGAGGTGAGCTCCACCCGCCGGAAGAGCGCGGTGGGATAGAGCTTGAACGCGCAGTCCACGTCCCGGTCGGTGATGTCGAACAGGATCCTCAGGATGAGGTTGTACACGAAGGAGGTGAACTTGCGATAGGTGGAGTATTGCTTGTCTACCCGGAACCCCGAGACGATGTCGGAGTAGGGGGCCAGGGCCACCAGCTTCTTGAGCTCGTCGAGGTCGAACTGGTTGTCCCCGTCGGTGTAGAAGACGTAGTCCTTGGCCGCCTCCCGGAAGCCGGTGCGAAGCGCCATCCCGTATCCCAGGTTCCGGGGGTGATGGATCACCCGCACCCGGGGATACCGGGCGGCCAGCCCGTCCGCCACCTCGCCCGTCCGGTCCGGGCTCCCGTCCTCCACGATGATGATCTCGTGGTCGGCGATCCCCAGCTCCCCCACCGCCCGGAGCGCGGCCTCCACCACCTTCGAGATGTTGGCCTCGTCGTAGTAGGCGGGGAAGAAGAGGGAGAGGGCCAGCGGCCGGCCGTCCTTCCCGACGGGGGGGGTCACGCCGGTGGTCCCCCCGGCGGCCGGGCTCGTCCGGACGCGCCCGCCGCGGCCCGGGTCACGAGGACGCGCTCCCGGTGAGCCAGGCCCAGGTGAGCCCGAGGCCTTCGCGAAGCCCGATCCGGGGCTCCCAGCCCAGCTCCCGGCGGGCCTTCCCGATCGAGAGCACGTTCGCCGGCACGTCGAAGGGGCGGGCGGGAAGATGGCGGACCTCGATCTCGCGCCCCGTGGCCTCGGTGATCGCCGTCACCAGCTCGTTCAGGCTCACCCCCCGGCCCGATCCGATGTTGTAGATCCCCCCCCCGGCTCCGGTCCCCTCGGCGGCCAGGATTCCCGCCACCGCGTCCTTCACGTAGAGGTAGTCCCGCACCACCGTTCCGTCCCCCCAGATCTCGATGGGAACCCCGGCGTGGAGCCGGCCCAGGAACACCGAGGCCGCCCCCTGCATGCCGGCGGGGTCCTGCCGGGGGCCGTAGGGATTGGAGAGGCGGAGGATCCGGTAGTCGAGGCCGCGGTGGCGGCGGTAGAGCCACAGGTACTTCTCGATGGCCAGCTTCACCACCCCGTAGGCCACCAGGGGGTCGGTGGGATGGTCCTCGGAGACCGGAAGCTCGCGGGGGAGTCCGTACACCGTACCGCCGCTGGAGACGAACACCACCCGCCCGACCCCGGTCTCCACCGCGAGATCCAGGAGGCGGAGGGTGGAGACGAGGTTGGTCTCCACGTCGTAGACCGGGTTCAAGGCCGACGTTGCGGGAAGGGTGGTGGAGATGAGGTGAAATACGGTGCCCGCCCCATCGAGCGCGGCCCGCTGGTCGGCCTCGTTCCCGAAGTCCCCGCCGGTGAACGTCCAGCCGGAACCCAGGTGAGCGAGGTTCCGGAGGTCGGCTTGTTTCCGGTCGAACACCCGCACCGGGCGGCCCGCGGCCAGGAGCGCCTCGACCAGGTGGGACCCCAGAAAGCCCGCCCCCCCCAGAACGACCGCGACGTCACCTGCGGGCACGCATCCCCTCCTTCACCCCGGGCTCACCGCCCGGCCGGCTTCCGCGCCCGGGTCACGAGGTAGAACCCGAGGCGGCTTCCCAGACCCACCAGGATCCGGTTGGCGGTCCGGCCCAGCTTGGGCCGCCAGGTCTCGTAGCTCTTCTGATCGAGGATCTCGAAGCCTCGGAAGAGGGCGCGCACCTGCTTCCGGGAGTACGCCTTTCCCAGGGGATTCTCGTCGCCGTCGTAGACCCGGAAATACTCCGATCTCGAGATCCAGCCCTCTCCGCGGCGCAGGCGAGAGAGGAGGGCGAGGGGGTAGCCGATATAGTAGTGGGAGGAGCGGGAGTGGTACAGCATGACCACCGCTTCCCCGCCGGGCTTGAGCAGCCGGTGGATTCCGGCGAAGGCGCGGGCGGTGTCGGGGGTGTGGTGGAGCACCCCGAAGGAGTAGACCACGTCGAAGGAGGCGTCGGGGAAGGGGAGGTTCTCCGCGTCCCCCACCAGGAAGGTCCCCGGAACCTCCTCGGTCCGGAAGCGGCCGGCGGCCAGGGCCACGCTCTGGGCGGTGAGGTCCATGCCGGTCACCACCGCCCCGTTCCGGGCGAATTGGAGCAGGTCGGTGCCCAGGCCGCAGCCGATCTCCAGGAGTCGCTTTCCCCGGTAGCGCCGGAAGCCCACCGCCTCCTCCATGAAGGGCTGGCGCCGGTAGCGCTCCTCCTCGACCGAGCGGTAGAACTCCCGGGTGCCCCAGTCCAGCTCGGTGAACTGCGTCCCGCAGGGGTGCTCGTTCCAGTAGGCGCGGACTGCGTCTTTGAGTGCGGATTCCGTCATGGTTCCGGTTCACCGGACCGGGGCTCGGCGAGGGGCAGGAGCCCCACCACCGCCCGGCGGACGTTGGCCTCCCAGGTGTAGCGCTCCTCGGCCAGGGCCCGGGCCGCCGCGCCCATGCGCTCGCGGAGCCCGGGATCCGAGGCCAACCCGAGCACCGCCTCGCGGAACGCGGGGCCGTCCCCCGGCGGGAAGAGCACTCCGGTCAGCCCTTCCTCCACCACCCGGCCCTGCTGCCCGAGCCGGCTCGCCGCCACCGGCCGTCCCGCGGCCATGTACTCGAAGAGCTTCACCGGCGAGAAGAACGAGGGGCTGCCGTCGTCGAAGGGCAGATAAGGACTGAGAAGAATATCACAGGCGGCCAGGCGGGCGGGCACCTCCTCCGGATCCAGAAGCCCGGTGATCCGCACCCGTTCCGCGCCCCCGTTCTCGGCCAGCCTCCGCTCCACCGCCGGCCGCACGTCGCCGTCCCCGATGAAAAGGAAATAGAGCCGGGGGTCGCGGGCCGCGAGCTCGGGAACGTGCTCGGCCACGAACTGGACGCCGTGCCAGCGGGTGAAGGTCCCCAGGAACCCGCACACCACCGCGTCGGCGGGAATCCCCAGGCTCTCTCGAACCGCCTCCCCCCGCTCCGCCGGGCGGAACCGCCCCACGTCCACCCCGTTGGGGTTCACCACCATCCGGTCGGGACTTCCCCCCATGGCCTCGATCACCGGGAGGAGTTCCTCGGAGACCAGGGAGAGCCGGTCCGCCCCGGCGAAGGCCGCCCGCTCCATGGCCTCGGCCAGACTGCCGAAGAAGAGCCGGCTCCAGGCCCGCCGCGCCCACACCTCGCTCGCGTTCACCTCCAGGACCAGGGGGACCCGGAGGGCGCGGGCCAGGGCGAGCCCCACCAGGCTGAAGATGCCGTGCCGGTGATAGATCAGGTCGGGGCGGAACGCGCGCACCGAGGCCACGGCGCTCTCCAGAAACGTGCGGTTGTACCCGGCGATGGCCGCTTCCTCGAGAAGGTACGGGCGCGCGCGCGGGGGAACCTCCACCTGCTCCACCCCCTCGGGAACCCGCGGGAGGAGCGCCGGCGCCCAGAGCCGGCAGGTGAAGCCGAGGGAGCGCATCCCGCCCAGGACCCCCAGGGCATGGGAGATGGAGCCCCCCGCCCGGAGCCCGAACCAGAAATCGGTCTTGATGAAGGCGATCCGGGCCGGCTCGCCGGCGCCCGCCGTCCGGGGGGCCGCGCCGCGACCGGTACCGCGGGCCATGGAGCGGGTGAGGATCCACGCCCCGGCCACCGCCCGAAGCGCAGTGGCGGCCTCGCCGGCCAGCTCGCCCAGGAGCCGGGGAAGCGAGCGAAGACGCGGGACGTGAACCGCCTCGGTCCCGTCCTCGCCGGTGGAGAGGAGCCAGCGGGCGCCCCCGCGTCCCAGGATGAGGACCAGGCGGTAGAGATCCCGCCGCCGACCCATCTCCTCCAGCCGGTCCTCCACCGCCAGGACCGACCAGGATCGGGAGCGAAGCTCGCGGAGGAGCTTACGGACCCCGGCCCCTTCGCGGAAGTCGTCCTTGGTGAGCACGGTCCAGTCGAGCGCGGGGGTCGCCTCGGCCAGGCGCCGGCCCAGGGCCAGGTTGTTCCGGGTGATGAGGAGCGCGGGCCCGCGCCGTCCGGCCAGCGCGTCGGGAAGGGCGTTCAGGCCGATCCTCATCCCAGGTCCTCGCCCAGCATCCAGTGGCGGTACCAGAGGGCGAAGTTGACCAGGGCCCACACCCGCATCCCGTAGTTTCCCTTCCCCGCCCGTTGCCGCTCGAGGAGCCGCCGCACCTCGGCCGGATCCCAGATCCCCAGGGCGCCGAGGCGCGGATCCAGGAGCACCTCGTCGGCCATGGGGTTCAGCACGTCCTCGAACCAGCGGGTCACCGGAACGTGAAAGCCGACCTTCGGGCGGTGGATGATCTCGTTGGGGATGAGGCCGGAGACCGCGCGCTTCAGGATGTGCTTGGTCACCCCGTCCTTCACCTTCATGGAGCCGGGGATGCGGAACGCCAGCTCCACCATGCGGTGGTCGAGGAACGGCACCCGCCCCTCGACCGAGGCGGCCATGGTCATCTTGTCCACCCGCATGAGGAGGAGTTCGGGCAGGCGATACATGAGCTCCAGGTAGGCGGAGCGGTTGGGGAAGTCCGCCCCCGGGCGGACCGCGTCGATCTCCGAGTAGATGGCGCGGACGATCTCGTCCCGGCGTCGGTCGCCGGCCAGGGACGGAGCCAGGCGCTTCAGCTCCTCGGGATAGAACGTCACCGCCCCGCCGAGGAACGGCTCTCCCCCCTCGCGGAACCGGCGGAGGAAATCACGACGCGGAAGATCCACGAAGGGCTCGACCAGGCGCGTGGCCGCCGACTTCAGGACGGCGGGTCCCGCCCCCAGGGGTCCCCACCACCGATCCACCATCCGTCGCACCCGCTCGAGCCAGGTGTAGCCGAAGAAGAGCTCGTCCGAACCCTCCCCCACCAGGGTCACGATGACCCCGTTTCGCCGGGCCAGATCGGCCACGTAATAGAGGGGGACGCACACCGGGTCGGCGATCGGCTCGTCCTGGTGGTGGACCAGCCGGGGGAGGAACCGGCGGAAGTCCTCGTGGTCGATCATCACCTCGTGGTGGTTGGTGGAGAAGAGCCGGGCGGTGCGGCGCGCGTTCTCGAACTCGTTGAAACCGGGGTCGTCCTTGTAGCCGACGCTGAAGGTCTCCACCGGCCGGTCCAGGGCGGCGGCCATGATCGCCACGATGGCGCTCGAGTCCACCCCGCCGCTCAGGAACGCCCCGAAGGGGACGTCGGACATGAGCCGGGCGCGAACCGCGTCGGTCAGCGTCGCGCGCACCTCCTCGGCCAGTTCCTCCTCGGAAGCGGCGGAGACCGGCCCGGTGACCGGCATCCAGTACCGCACCGGCTCCCCCGGCCCCCGCCCCGCTTCCACGGTCAGGGTGTGGCCGGCGCGGAGCTTTCGCACCCCCTCGAAGAGGGTGTTCGGGGGGGGGACGCAGAGAAAGGTGAAGTAGCGGGCGAGCTCGTCCCGGTCGAGCCGGGGGGAGAGATCGGGATGGGCGAAGAGCGCCTTGATCTCGCTCCCGAACACGAACGCGCCGCCGACCGAGGCCCAGTAGAGCGGCTTGATCCCCACCCGGTCCCGGGCCAGGAACAGCGTCCGGCGCTCCCGGTCCCAGATCGCGAAGGCGAACATGCCCTGGAAGCGGGTGACGCAGTCCGCGCCGTACTCGGCGTAGGCCTGGAGGATGACCTCGGTGTCGGAGCGGGTGCGGAAACGCCGGCCCTTCGCCTCCAGCTCCCCCCGGATGGCGGCGTGGTTGTAGATCTCGCCGTTGAAGACCAGGTGGTGGCGCCCGTCCTCGCTCTCCATGGGCTGGCGGCCCCCGGAGAGGTCGATGATGGAGAGCCGCCGGAAGGCGAGCCCGAGGCGGCCGTCACTCTCCCGGTAGAACCCCTCGTCGTCCGGGCCCCGGTGCGCGATCGCCGAGGCCATGGCGCGCAGCACGCCGTCATCCACCCCGGTCTCCCGGCCGAAATGGAACGCTCCCGCGATGCCGCACAAGGGCCTACGCCTCGCCGGCGGCGGGCGGGGCCGCGGGCTCGTCCCGCTTCCTCCCCCGCTCGAAGACCAGGGAGGCGGCCAGGGCGAGCAGGATGAGGGCGAAGGCGCCGACGCTCAGAAGCACCCCCTGCTTGAAGGACGGGGGATCGAACCGCATGACCAGCTGGTGGCGTCCAGGGGGCACCTTGATCGCGCGCAGCACGTAGTCCGCGCGCCGGATGTCCACCGGCCTCCCGTCCAGGCTCGCGTTCCACCCGGGCTCGTAGTAGATCTCGCTCATCACCAGGAGCGAGTTTCCGGGGGAGTCCACCTCGGCGTGGATCTCCCGGTCGCGATACTCGGTGACGGTGGCGGTGCCGCCGGTGCCCGGGTCGAGGGGCCCGGGATCGTCGAACACCAGCGCCTCCTCGGCCGGCTTCCAGGCGGGGTTGGCCAGGGCCTGGAGATGCTCCTTCGGGTCGGCGATCACCCGGGCCCGGTCCACGAACCACATGCGGGGGAGCGCCTCGGGGTTCCGCATCACGAACTGGTCCCCGCGGTACACCGTCTCCAGGGGCGCGAGCGGAATCTCCCGATCGCTCACCACGTACTTGGTGTTCAGCATGTCGAGGATGTTCAGATTCCCCTGCCGGAGCGTCTTGTACATCCCCACCGGCCCCTCGTCGTCGATCAGATCCTGGTAGATCTGGAGCTTGGCCGGGTGGTAGCCCAGGATGCTGGGGATCAGGAAGTAGGCGAAGCTGTTGTTGGCCTGGCCGCCTCCGCTCAGGGGGAGGATCCGGAAGGGCTCGGGGTCCTGCTTCAGATACTCCACCGCGCCGGTGGCCGCGAAGGCCGAAGGGGCCTGGTTCCGCGCATGGTAGGTGGCGGGTTTCACGTCCACCCTCCAGAGATCGATCACGGTGAGGATCAGGATGCCGGCGGTGAGCGCGGCCGCGGGGATCCGGCGCTTGAGCCTCGCCCAAACCAGCCCCAGTCCCGCGGCCAGGAAGAGGAGGGCCAGGAACACGTCGCGACCGGCCATCCCCACCACCTGCCCGGCCTCCCGGGCTCCGAAGGCCGCGGCCTGGCCGGCGGGAACCCCCATGCCCGGGGCGCGCTCGGCGATCCGCCGCGCCGCGGTTCCCTCCAGGCTGCTCGCGGTGTAGAAGCCGATCAGGACCACCAGCCCCACGAGGATCCCCCCCACCATCCAGAACCGCTTGAGCCGCCGCGCGGTTTCCTCGGGGGGCGCGGTTCGGGCCAGCCGCTCCAACCCCAGCGCGGCCAGGACCGCCACCGCGAACTGCACCAGCACCAGGATCATGCTCGGCACACGGAACTTGTTGAAGTACGGGAGATAGTCGAAGAGGAGGTTGTACACCGCCGGCAGGTGCTTCCCGAACGCCACCAGGAGAGAGAACCCGGCGAGGAGCAGGAAGAACACGTGGAGCCGTTCCCGGGGCCAGAGGGTCAGGGTCAACACGGCCAGGAAGAGGGGAAGGATCCCCATGTAGTGGGGGAAGTCGGTGAAGGGCATCCATCCCCAGTAGGTGGCCCCGCCGTAGCCCAGGAACGAGGGCACGAGGAAGGTGATGATCTCCAGGGGGTGGAGGCTCCAGTTGGTGGCGTAGCCGTAGCTCAACCCTCCGGCCGAGCCGCCCCGGATGGAGTGGGCGGCGTATTCGTGAACCGAGAGGAAGAGCACCGAGCTGGCCACCAGCCCCACCGCCACCGCCGCGCCCCACAGGGCCCAGCGCCCGGCGACCGGACCCACTCCCAGCTTCCTCCGGATTCCCATCACCGTGACCGTGACCATGTAGAGCCCCGCGGCCAGGAAGGTGTAGTAGGCGATCTGGAGGTGGAAGGAGAGCATCATCATCCCCACCGCCAGGGCCAGGACCGAGGTCCAACGCAGGCTCGGCCTCTCCCAGAGGGCGTCGGTGGCCAGAAGCACCAGGGGGAGGAACACCGTCGTTCCCACCTTGGTGTTGTGCCCGAACATGATCCAGGTGATGACGTGGGTGCAGAACACGAACCCCACCGCCCCCAGGAGGGCGGGGAGGGTCCCGGCCCCCTTGCGACGAAGCAGGAGCCAGGTGAATACGCCGGTCAGGAGGTAGTAGATGATGATCTTCAACGATCCGGAGACCAGGAAGAAGATCAGGCTCAGTACGTTCACGTAGGGCGCGGTGATCATGCTCCCGTAGGACGGCATGCCGGAGAAGATGTAGGGCGACCAGAGCGGATAGCGGGCCAGAAGGGATCCCGGGCCGTGGAAGGCCTCCTTCACGAAGGGCTGGAAGGCCATGCTGGCCAGGGTATCGGGAGGCTGAAAGGTCTTCCCGCCGAGAAAGATCTGGTGGAAGAAGATGACCAGGAGAAGCGCCATCCCCCCCAGCGCCCACCAGAAGGCGTGGCGCTCCAGGGGGCGGGTTTCGGGATCCTCGGTCCGGCGCGGCGCGGGCCGGGCCTTCGACGCCTTCTTCGGTTCCTTACGCGCCATGTACTTCCTCCAGTACCTCGTCGAAGAGGGCGGCCAGGTCCCGGGTGCGTTCCCGGCGGCTCAACCGCTTCACCTCGTCCTCACGCCCCTCGAAGGCCGTGGTCCCGGTTCGGAGCCACTCCTGGTAGAGGGCGGCCAGGGCCTCGGCGATCCCGCCCACGTCGTCCCGGGCCAGCACCCGGCCCGCCGCGGTCCGCCGCACCAGCTCCGCCACCGCCCCCTCGGGGGCCAGGGCCAGGAGAGGCCGGCGGGCGCCAATGTATTCGAACACCTTGCCCGGAACAATCCCCTCGGATCCGGCCACGTCGTCCACCACCAGGAGGAGGGCGTGGGCGCCGAGAATCTCGGCCACGCTCTCGGCGTGGGGAACGTAGGGGACCTCCTCCACCACCGCCGCCACCCCGGGGCGGCCGAACATGGCCCGCACCTCGTCGCCGAACCGCCCCACGAAACGGAGCCGCACCCGGTCGGGGTCCATCCGGCCCGAGGCGAGGAGCGTCTCCGCCGCCCGAAGGAAGGCGTCGGGGTTCCGCACCCCGTACATGGATCCGGTGTAGACCACGGTGAACCGCGGGTTGGCCCGGGGGGAGATCCCCTCCAGGTCCTCCGGATCATACCCGTTGGGGACGAGGCGGAACTTCGAGGCGTCCTCGCGCGGGTACTTGCCGGTGAAATCGTCGGCGATCCCCCGCCAGGCCACCGCGATCCGGGGGGCGTCGCGGTAGACCCCCCGTTCCAGCCGGCGCTCGAAGCTCCGGGCCGGCTCCGGCCGGCGGGGCGCGCTCAGGAACCCCGTCCACGGATCGCGGAACTCGGGCACCCAGGGAATACCGGCCCGGCGGGCCACCGCCCGCCCGAGGAGCGCGCAGGTATAGGGGGGGGACGAGGAATAGACCAGATCGGCCCCGAAGCGCCGGGCCAGGTCGACCCCCGGCCGGATCCCGGTGAGGAGCCAGCCCGCGCGGGCGTCGGGGATGAAGAACATCCCCCGCACCCACTGGGCGGCGCGCTCCTTCACCGTGACCCTGCGTCCGGCGGCGTAGTTCACGTTCACGTCGACCGGCGTCCCCTTCTTCCTTCCGGTGAGCATCCGGTAGAGATCGTAAGGCTCGGGGATCGGGGTGCGGACCACGGGAACGGTGTCCGGGATCTCGGCCAGGAGCGACTCGTCCCGGGCCGGGTAGTCCGCCCCCGACACCGTGAGCACCGCCGGATCCCACCCGAAATCGGGAAGGTAGCGCGCGAACTTGAGCACCCGCTGGACGCCGGGGCCGCCCGAGGGGGGAAAGTAATAAGCCACGATGAGCACCCGGCGGCGGGTCACGCGGAGGCTCCCTTGGACGCGCCGGTGGTTTCGCCCTCCGTCCCGCCCTCCCCGCCGGCGAGAGCCGCCAGCGCCTCGACCAGCTTCCCCCACGAATAACGTTTCTTTTCCTCGGCCACCTGGGGGGTGTAGCGCGCCTCCTTCCCCGACTCGAAGTAGTCCACCATCGCCTCGGCCAGGGCGGCGGGATCCTCGGGAGGGACCACCTCCCCCAGCTCTCCCGGCCGCACCACCTCGGGGAGCCCCCCCACGTCGGTGGTGATCACCGGGCGGTTGAAGTTGAAGGCGATCTGGATGATCCCGCTCTGGGTGGCGCTCTGATAGGGCAACACCACCACGTTGGCCGCGGTGAAGAAGTCCGCCACCTCGTCGTTGGGGATGTAGCGGTCGTGGAGGATCACCCGGTCGGCGATCCCCAGCTCGGCGATCAGGTCGCGGTAGGGCCCGGGATCCTCGTAGAACTCCCCTCCCACCAGGAGCTGGAAGCTCCGCTCGCGGGGGATCCGGGCCACCGCGCGAAAGAGGTTCAGGAGCCCCTTGTACCCCCGGATGAAGCCGAAGAAGAGCGCCACCTCTTCGGCTCGCACCCCGAGGCGCCGCCGCGCCGCTTCGCGGTCCGAGTTCTCCCCGAAGATGTCGTAGACCGGATGCGCCACTTCCCGGAGCGGGGCATGGGGCCGGAACCGGCGGAGCTCGGCGGCCACCGATTTCGACTGGGCCACGAAGCAGTCCACCGGAGCCAGCGCGTAGCGGGTGAGGGCGATGTCGCCGGGGCGCCGTTCGTGGGGGATGACGTTGTCGAGGAGGAAGCAGGTCCGGATCCCCGCCTTCCCGAGCCTTCGGGCCATGGTTCCGTAGGCGGGAGCGAAGAAGGGCATCCAGTACTTGAACACCACCAGGTCGGGGGCGATCGCGCGGATCCGGCGGGCGGCCCGGAACCAGGAGAGGGGGCCGACGGAGTCGATCAACCGCTCGGAATCCACCCGGATGGTCTCGGGGCCGGCTTCGTCCTGGGACCGGCCGGGAAAGAACAGCCCGGGATACTGGCGGGTGAAGGAGACCACCTTGACCTCGTGGCCGGCGGCCTCGAGGGCCCGGGAGAGGAGCGCGATGTAGTGGGCGATGCCTCCCCGTTGGGGATAGGCGGTTCCTACGAGGACAAACCTCACCCGGCCACGCTCCAGGTGGCCAGTCCCCCCTCGGTGAACGCGAACGGCACCACCTTCGCGCCCGCCTCCTCCAGGACCCGGGCCACGTTGTGCTTGCGGGTGAAGGGCACGTAGAGAAGGAGATAGCCTCCCCCGCCCGCGCCCAGGATCTTCCCCCCCAGCGTGCCGTAGCGCCGGGCGATGGTGTAGAGGTTGTCGATGCGGGAGGAGCTGATCTTCTCGTCGAGCTGCTTCTTCTCGGACCAGGCCACGTGCAAGAGCTTCCCGAAGGTGGGCAGGTCCCCGATCAGGAGCGCGGTCTTCATCTCCTGGGTCAGCGCCTTCATCCGGTCCAGGGCCTTCACCACCGCCTGCTTCTTGGCCTGATAGGCCCGGGTCTGGCTGGCCACGATGTTGGCGGAGAGCCGGGTCTGGCCGGTGTAGCAGAGGAGGAGGTTGTACTCCAGCTCGGCCCGGAGATCGGGGCGGATCCGGAGCGGGTTCACCACGGTCACGTTCTCGAGGAACTCGATGTAGTTGAACCCGCCGAAGGTGGCCGCGTACTGGTCCTGGCGGCCGCCGGCGATCTGAAGCTCCTCCCGCTCGATCCGGTAGGTGATCTCCGCGATCTCGTAGCTGGTCATCGGAATGCCCAGCCACTCCATGAACACCCCCACCAGGGCCACGCACATGGTGGAGGAGGAGCCCAGCCCGCTTCCGGGGGGAGCATCGGAGTGGATGAAGAGGTCGGCCCCGGAAGGAAGCGTGAAGTACCGGGCCACCGCCTTCACCAGGTCCAGCTCCCCGTCGTACTCCAGCTTGGAGCGGTCGTAGTTGGCCACGATGTCGTAGTCCAGGGAGCGGATGCGGAGGCGGTCGTCCTTGCGGGGGCGGAGGGTGGCGTAGGCGAACTTGTCCACCGTGCTGGAGAGCACCACCCCGCCCCGTTCCTCGGGATAGGGCGAGACGTCGGTGCCGCCACCGCAGAAGGAGATCCGAAGCGGGGCCTTGGCCCGGTAGATCTTCACCGGCGGCCCCCCGCCCGGGGGAGGCGGTCCCGCACTCTCAGATAGTCCTCGGGGAGCCCGATGTCCACGAAGGGGGCGTCGGCGCGGCGGGCCATGATGGTTTCGCCCCGGCGGAGCGCGGCGGGGATCACCTCCCGCTCCAGGGAGCAGGGCTTGCCCAGGACGCAGTGTTCGAGCGCCGGGGCATCGGCCACGTAGACCCCGCCGTTGATGAGGCCGGTGCCGTCGGGGACCTTCTCCACGAAGTCGAGCACCCGACCCGAAGGGTCCACCCGCACCGTCCCCTTCTCCGCCGCCTGCTCCGAGCGCACCAGGGAGAGGGTGATCAGGGCTTTGGAGCGGCGGTGAAACTGGAGCAACGGGGCGAGCGGGGCCTCCAGGAAGGTGTCGCCGTTCACCACGAAGAAGGTATCCCCGAGGTGCTCGACGGCCAACCGGAGGGCGCCTCCCGTCCCCAGGGGCGTCTCCTCGCGGGAGGCGGTGAGCTTCATGGTGGGGGGAGCCGCCGAGAGGGCGGCGTCCCAGACCTGGTCGGCGGCGTGGCCCAGGCAGAGCACCGCCTCGGTCACCCCTTGGCGGTCGAGGTACTCCAGGAGGTGGGCGATGAACGGACGGCCCTCCACCGGGAGGAGCACCTTGGGGGTGCTCCCGGCCACGGCCCGGATGCGGGTCCCCAACCCCCCGGCCAGAAGCGCCGCGCGGGGCATGGCGGCATCGGTCATGCCTCCTCCCGGAACTGGTAGGGGGTCCGAGCCTGGCCCTTGACCACCAGCTCGCCCAGGAGTCCCAGGGAGATGAACTGGATGGCCAGGATGATCAGGATGAGCCCGATGAAGAAGATGGGCCGCATGCGAACCGGATGGCCCAGTCCCCATGAAACCACGAAGGCGGTGAAGATCCCCCCCCCGATCACTCCCAGGAGCAGTCCGATCCGGCCGAAAAAGTGGAGGGGACTGTGCTTCCCCGAATAGACGAAGGTCACGGTCAAGAGGTCCAGGAACCCGTTCACGAAGCGGCTGGGGCCGTACTTGCTCCGGCCGTGGATCCGGGCGTGGTGAAGCACCGGGATCTCGGTGACCTTGTAGCCCCGCCAGTGGGCCAGGGCGGGGAGAAAACGGTGAAGCTCCCCGTAGACCGGAAGGCTTCGGGCGGTACCGGCGCGATAGGCCTTGAGACCGCAGTTGAAGTCGTGGAGACGCACCCCGGCGAAAGCGCTCACCGTGGCGTTGAACAGCTTGGAGGGGAGGGTCTTGGAGATGGGATCGTGGCGCACTCGCTTCCAACCCGAGACCAGGTCGAAGCCCCGGTCGAGCTCGGCCAGGAGGCCGGGGATCTCCCCGGGGTCGTCCTGGAGATCGGCGTCCATGGTGATGATCGCGTCCCCCCGCGCCTCGCGGAAGGCCACATCCAGGGCGGCGGCCTTGCCGTAGTTCCGGAGAAAGGAGCGATACCGGAACTCCGGGATCCCGGCGGCGAGCCGCTTCAGGACCTCGCGGGTGTCGTCGGTGCTGCCGTCGTCCACCACCAGCAGTTCCCATGTCTTGCCCGTGCCCGCGAGCACGTCGCGCACGCGATCCGCCAGCTCCGGCAGGCTCTCCGCCTCGTTGAAGGCGGGCACCACCACGCTCACGTCCACGCTCACGTTCGTCTCCCCGCCTCCAGGGCCAGCGGTCCGTCGGAACCGGCGAACCACTCCGCCTCCCGCCGCAGGGCCTCGTCCACCGGGACCTTCGGTTCGTAGCCCAGGTCGCGCCGCGCCCGCTCCAGCGACGCCGCGGTGCGGTCGGGGTCCCCCTCGGCCCGGGGCAGGACCCGTAGCTTGGCCCGGCGGCCGGTCACCCGCTCCAGGGTGCGGATCGCGTCGGACAGGGAGATCGGGTTTCCCCCGCCGATGTTGTACACCGCCCCCGCCCGTCCCCGCTCCGCGGCCAGGAGATTGGCCTCGACCGCGTCCCCCACGTGGGTGAAGTCGCGAAGCTGGGAACCGTCCCCGTACTGGGGGAATTCCTGCCCGAGGTGGAGCGCCCGCAGTATCTTGTGGAACGCCATGTCCGGGCGCTGCCGGGGTCCGCAGACCGTGAAGTAGCGAAGGCTCACGGTGTGGAGACCGAACTCCCGGTGATAGACGTCCACCAGCCGCTCCGAGGCGAGCTTGGTCACCCCGTAGGGAGACATGGGGCGGAGCGGCGCGTCCTCCTCCACCTCACCCTCGGAGACGTTTCCGTACACCGAAGAGGACGAGGCGAACACCACCCGCGACGTTCCCGCCCGGCGGCAGGTCTCCAGGAGACGCTGGGTGGCCAGGAGGTTGTGCCCGACATAGTCGGCGAAGCCCTCGTCCCAGGAAGCCCGCACCCCGGGTTGGGCGGCCTGGTGGAACACCCAGTCCACCCCCTCGAACACCGGCGCCAGGTCCGCGGTCCTCAGATCGATCTCGTGGAAGCGGAAGCCCGGGTGGGAACGCAGCCCGGCCAGGTTGGCCTCCTTGAGCGTCCGGCCGTAGTAGGGGGTGAAGCAGTCCACCCCACGCACCGCGTGGCCGCGATCGAGAAGCGCACCGGCCAGGTGGGAGCCCAAGAAGCCCGCCACCCCGGTGACCAGCGCTTCAGTTTCCATCGGATCCCGCCGGAGCCTGAGCGCCCCCAACCGTGGTGTCCCCCGCCGCGGTGGTGTCGGCGGCCATTCCGGGCAGGAGCTCTCCGCTCTTGATCGATTCCCGGAGCTCGCCGATGTACTGGATGATGCTCTTGTCCTCGGGGTGCTGGTCGGCCAGGCGCTGGAGCGCGGTCAGGGCGTCTTGGTAGCGGCCCAGCTTGTAGTAGGCGCTCACCAGGCCCTGGTAGGGGTAGTACTCGTCGGGGGCCGCTCTCGACGCACCCTCGAAGTACTGGATCGACTGCTCGGCCTTGTTGTGGTCGAGGAGGAGCTGGCCCAGCCGCTGGTAGAACTGCCAGTCGCCGGGGTACCGCTGGATCATGCGCTTGCCGTAGGCCTCGGCGTCGTCGATCCGGCCCAGCTGCTCCAGGAAGACCAGCTTGGCCAGCGGGATCCCCGGGAAGTCCGGCGAGACCGCCTCGGCCTTCTGCATCTCGTCCAGGGCCTCCTGGGTCTTTCCCTTCTCGAAGAGGGAGACCCCCACCCGGCTGAAGGCGGCGGCGTAGTTCTGCACCAGCTTGGTGGCGTTCTCGTCCTTGTACACCGTGGTGTCGGGGAGCCAGTTCACCTTGCCGTCGGCGGTGGTGTCCTTCAGGACCAGGCCCTTGAACGTGTACACATGGTTCAGGTTGTTGAGGGTCTTCTCCACGTCCATGTGCTGGTCGGTGGGCTTGGGCTCGATCCGGAACACCAGCCCCTCCATCACCAGCTGCTTTTCCAGACCCATCTGGTCGGGCACGGTCACCGCCAGGTAGAGCGGCCGTTGCCAGTTGTTTTCCTTCACGATCTGGCGGACGGCGATGTCCTTCACGTACCAGATCTTCCCGTTCTGGTCGCGGTAGGGCTGCGCCTGCTCGATCTGGGCATCGGTCCAGCCGATGGGCACCTTGGGGCTCAGATCCCGGAGCTGCTTGATGTACCAGTCGGTGTTGAGGAGGCTCAGGTTCACCACCCGGACGTCCTTGCGGATCTTCTCCACCTCCTGGAGGTACCAGAGCGGGAAGGTGTCGTTGTCCCCGTTGGTGAAGATGATGGCGTTGGGGGCCAGCCCGATCAGCATGTTGTAGGCGTAGTCCCGGGCCACGTAGAAGCCCCGCCGGTCATGGGATCTCCAGTTGGTGAACACGGGGGCCAGGGACATGGCCAGCATGAGGGTAGCGGTCGCGCCGACGGCCACCCGGCGGCTCGATTCCCTCGAGAACTGGTCCCGGGCCCAGATCACCAGCCACGCCGCGCCGATCCCCACCCAGATGGACATGAACTGGAAGTTCTGGACGAAGAAATAGTCCCGCTCGCGGACCTCCCCCACCCGGAAATTGAGGTAGACCACCATGGCCGGTCCCAGGAGGGCGAAGAGCACTCCGAGGAGGATCGCGCTCCGCCGCGCCCGAACGAGATGGATGAACGCCCCCGCCACCGCCAGGAGAATCGGGAGCTGGAAGAAGCCCCTCCCCTTCAGGAAGAAGAGGGTGAAGTTCCACCTCATGTACCGGAAGTACATGTGGTTCAGCTGGTACCAGAAGTCCGCCTTGCGCTCCCAGATGGGCGGGGGCTTGTACTGATCGCGGATGAGCATCAGCCACAGGGAGTGCCAGGTCTCCGGCGCCGCCTCGTTGATCATCGGGTGGAGGTTGGAGCGGATGAGCAGGTAGAAGTGGACCGACACGCCCACCATGAAGAGGAGCGCGCTCCAGAAGGCCAGCTTGTGGAACTTCCCGCTCACGATCCACACCAGGAGGGTGATCCCCAGCACCACCGGCGCCACCAGGAACGCTCCGATGTGGATGCCGGTGGCCAGGGAGAGGGTCACCAGCCCCCAGCCGAAGTAGTCCCACCGCCAGATGTAGCTGGGGCGGGTGGCGAAGACGAAGATCACCGCCGCCCAGGCCGCGATGGCCACCCCCAGATGGATGCCGATTCCCAGACCTACCAGGTAGGTGAGAAGAAGGAGAAGACCGTCCTCGTTCCCCCGGTCCAACCGCTCCTCCCAGCGAAGCGCGAGCCACACCACGAAGACCATGAGCGCGCAGGACGCGGCGTACACTTCGGCCTCGACGGCGTTGTCCCAGAAGGTGGTGGCGAAGCCGGCCATGAACGCGGCCACCACCCCGGCCACATAGGCCAGGGGACGGTTGATCGACTTCTCCTCCCAGGGGAAGATCTTGCGGCTGACCTTGACCGTCACCAGATAGGTGAAGAGCACGGCCACCGCCGAGGAGAGGGCGGAAAACCAGTTCACGCGCTGGGCGATGGTGGCGATGGGAATGAGGGTGAAGATGCGCCCGAGGAGAACGTAGAGCGGGGTGCCGGGGGCATGGGGCACGCCGAGAATGTAGCTGGTGGCGATGAACTCCCCGCTGTCCCAGAACGGAACGGTGGGGGTCATGGTGATGGTGTAGATGGCAAGGCTGAACAGGAATACGAACACGGCGACCAGGGTGTTCTGCTTGTCCTGTGTATACCGCTCCAACGTGGTCAACGTGCTATCTCCCGCGTACGGCGCGCGCCTCGCCACGCTCTCCCAGGATCTCCTCGATGAGATCCAGGGTCTTCTCGGTGGACGCCTGCCAGTTGAAGTTACGGGCCCAGCCCACCCCTTCCCCGGCCATCGACGACGCCAGGGCGTCGTCGGTGAGAAGGGTGATGATCTTCGCGGCCAACTCGTCGATGTCGCCGTGCTCCACCAGGAACCCGGTCTTCCCGTCCACCACCGACTCCCGGAGCCCCGGGGACCGGCTGGCCACAACCGGGGTGGCGCAGGCACCGGCCTCGATCACGGAGAGCCCCCAACCTTCCTTGGGCGAGGTATAGGCCAGCACCCGCGACTCCTGCAATAGCTTCACCTTGTCCCGCCCCCCCACGTACCCCGGGAAGCGAACATGATCGGCCACCCCGGTTCGGCTGGCAATACGCTCCAGCTCCCCTCGAAAATCCCCCTCTCCCACGATCCAGTACTCGGCGCCCTGCACCCGGGCCAAGACCTTGGGCAGGGCCAGGATAGGGTTTTCGATCCGCTTGTATTTCTTGAGCCGGCCCAGGTACACGATCCGCTTGGGCCGCTCGGCCACCGGGACCGGGCTGGGGCCGTAGAGGTCGTGGTCCATCCCGCTGTGGATGACGCGGAGGTTCCGCCGGGGGATCCCCCGGGCCGCCAGGTCATCCCGGGTGCTCTCGGAGAGAACCGAGAACCGGGAGTTCCGGTACACCCTCGGTATGAAGCGCTCGTAGAGGTAGACGTAGGTCGCGAGGGGGAAGGGGGCCTCCTGGAACACGGTAGTGCCGAACAGGTGGGGCACGATGGTCAGGACCGGGAGCCGGGTGTGGAGCGGCATGAAGAACGGGATCTTGTTCAGGTCCTCGGCCACCAGGTCGTATCCCCGGGGCTCGAGGTGCTTCTTGAAGTACCGGGGAGCGGCGAAGTTGAAGTTGTAGAGGTTTCCCGTCCGGTGGATTTCCAGGGGACCGATTCGATCGGTGCGCGAGGCCCCGGGGAACATCCCGGTGAGGAGGGTGACCTGGTTCCCCCGCTCGGCGATCCGGGAGAACACCTCCTGAATGATGACCTCGGCCCCGCCGGCCTCCGGGTGCTTCATGTCCCGATAGGACAGGAGGCAGATGCGCCGGCTCAAACCTTCCTCCCCACCACGCCGATCATGGCGAAGGTCCAGTAGGCCAGGGGCCGCCGCCGGAACCAGTTCCGCCAGGCGTCGTTCATCCGCCCCAGCGGCCCCAGCCCCCCCGGATTCCGGGGAATCCCCACCCCCACCGCGCGGAGGCCGTAGCGGGCGGCACGGTAGAAGAAGCCGGGGATCATCCAGTCCCCGAAACGGGCCTCGACCCGGAATCCCTGGGCCTCAACCAGCCGCGAGAGCTCACGGATCGAGAACTCGGTCTCCCACCCCGCGAACCACCGGTCCAGGGCGATCATGATCTTCTTCCCCACCGTGTAGACGTGCCAGCGCTGGGGAACGTCGATGACCACGTGGCCGCCGCGCTTCAGGACCCGCCGGTTGTCCGCCACCAGGGGGACGGGATCGCGGAAGTGCTCGAGAAGCCCCTGGTGAAACACGACGTCGAAGGTCCCTTCGTTGAAGGGCATGCGGGTCCCGTCGGCGCAGACCATGGTGATGGCCACCCCGGCGGCGGCGGCGTTCCGCGCCACCACGTCCAGGGAGGAGGGCACGTAGTCGATCACCGTGACCCGCGCCCCGCGGCGGGCCAGCTCGATGGAGTCCCGGCCGGAGCCCGCCCCGACCTCGAGGATGCGTTTACCGCGCACCTCTCCGAGGGCCAGGATCGCGTTGATCACCCGGTTGTCGTTGTCGTAGGTGACGTGGGGATCGGCGTTTTCTTTCCAGTACGCGTCCCAGTGCGCCTTGGTGGATGCTCGGGCCATGGGGGGACGTGGTCCTCCACGGGGGTTGTCCGGGCGCCCCGGTCGCCATCCCGCCGAGGGCGGGCATCGCGTCATGCTTACACCTAGAGAATTGAGGCGTAAGAGGATAGCACGGGAAAGGGGGGGCCGCAATCGGGCCCCCTGCTTCCCGCCCGCCCTCGGTGTGTCATACTTGCTTACGGCGCTTCGACTTCCATCCGTGGAGAACTTCCATGAGCGATACCCGCCTCTCCGGTCATGGCTCCGCCCGCCGCCCCCTCGGCCTCCTCCACCTGCTGGGGTTTCTGGCCGCCCTCCTCCTTCCCCGGGGGGCCAGCGCGGTCTTGACCCCGGCGGACAGCGGAGCCTTGGGTGCGGCGGACATCCAGGCCGCCGGCGGGGCGGTGATCTCCGGGGCCGCGACGTCCACCGCCGGCCCCCTCCCCCTCACCCCGCCGGCCCTGGTCCGGGAGTGGGGCTCGTAAGGGATCGCCCCGGACGGTTCCTGAAGCCCACCGGGATCGCGGTGGATTCGGCGGGGGCGGTGTACGTGGTGGACGAGCTGAATCACCGGGTGCAGAAGTTCACCGCCGGGGGGCGGTTCCTGACGTCGTGGGGGGGCTTCGGAGCCGGTCCCGGGCGGTTTCGCTGCCCCATGGGCATCGCGATCGACCCCCGAGGCTTCGTCTACGTGACCGACCCGGGAAACGGCCGGGTCCAGCGGTTCACCACCGAAGGCGTGTTCGTGGGGGGGTGGGAGGTCGCGCCTCCCCCGGAGGCGGGTGGGTTCTGGCCCTACGCGGTGGCCGTCGATCCCCGAGGCTACGTCATGGTCACCGATCCCGGGTCGAGCTCCGTGCTCTGCTTCATCGGCGAGGGCGCCCTGGTGAGCGGCTGGTCCCGCGGGCTGGGCGCCCCGATCCCGCCTCCCACGGCTCTCCAGTTCGGCGCGCTGGAGATCCCCTCCCCCGGGGCCTGGCGCCGCGGCCCCGAGAGCCTCCCCGCGTTCCATACCCCGGTGGGGATCGCCTACGGGCCGGCGGGGGACGCCTACGTCCTGGACCAGGGCACGGTCACGGTGAAACGGTTTCGGTTCTAGCCGCCACCAGGACCTCCGACGGCACTCCCCAGGCCGAGACCTTCTCGTCGACCAGGATCCGCCAGTCTTCCCGGTCCAGGAACCCCGCCAGCTCCAGCGGGCGGCAACCGCCGACCCAGGCCGGACGGTGGGCGTACACCCGCTCCCAGATCCCGACGACCAACCGGGAGACCGGAGTGATCCCGTGGGTGAGGGAGCAGACGCAGAGCCGCCCCCCGGGTTCGAGCACGCGGTGAGCCGCGGCGATCGTCGACCCGATCTCCTCCTCGGACAGGAGGTCGAGGACGTAGGTCGAGAGGAAGCGATCGCAGGAGGCGGCGGGCTCCCCGGCCGGCGGGCCCCCTTCGCTCACGTCCACCTCGGCGGCCGCGCCGAACCGTTCCAGCCGCGTTCGGGCCAGCGCCACCATGCGGGGGCTCAGATCGAGGCCTCGATAGGACGCGCCGGGCGCCCGGGAGAGCACCTCCGCCGCCACCCGCCCGGTGCCGCAGCCGAACTCGAAGATCCGGCGGGCATGCTCGAAATCGCCGTGCCGCAGCAGGAGCCGGACGGCCGGGTTCTCGTAGAAGACCTGGGTGTCCTGGCGGGAGCCGATGCGATCGTAGATCGCGCGGGCGCGCCCGGGGGACAGCGGGGTCACGGGAGGAGCCCGCCGAAGCGCTCTCACTCATCCAGAAGCATCTCCAGTTCGATCTCGTCGGCGATCGGGACGCCGCCCACGCCGCGCTCGGGGATCTCGGGCCTGAGCCTCCGGGCCGCGGTGACCGCGTCGCTACTCCCCGAAGACGAGCGTTCCCTCGCCGTACACCGCGGTGGGATACGCGGTGAAGTCGAAGGGATCGCCGTTCCACCCCACGAACGAGGCCCACTTGCCCTTGTCCAGGGTGCCGAGGATCTTCCCCAGGCCCAGAAGCTCCGCGTTCCGCCGGGTGACCAGCTCCACCGCCTGCTGCTTGGTGTAGCCGTGACGGGTGAACCAGCGGGTCTGGAGGAAGAGCTGGCGGGCCGGGGTCACCGGATGGTCGGTCATGAGGCCGAAGGCGCCGCCCGCGTCGATCAGGTGCTTCACGTTCCGCCAGTTCTCGTGCTTGAGCTCCACCTTGTAGGCGAAGGCGTCGATGGGGCCGTAGGTGACCGGGATCTTCCGCCGGGCGAGCTCCCGGTAGATCTCGGGCTGGTGCACGTCCATGGAGTGCTCGACGGTGATCCGGAGCTTGAACTCGTCCACGATCCGGAGCAGCGCCGCGATGTCGTCGATCTTGTGGACGTGGGTCCGCAGGACCTGCTTCCGCGCGAGCAGATCGACCAGGACCACCTCCTCGGCGGTCAGGGCCAGCTCCAGCTTCTTGTCCGCGCGCGCCCGCGCCCGCTTCTCCAGCTTGTTCTGGACGTCGATGAGCTTCCCGCGGAGGAGGGCCAGGGCGCCCATGCGGGTGCTCGGACGCTTCCCCTTCCACTCCACGGTGGACATCGGGTTGTAACCGAAGGCCGCCTTCACCCCGGCCCGGGCCACCAGGGCGTCGGTGCTGTTCTTCGCGTAGTTCCGGACCACCGCGGTCAGCCCGCCGATGATGTTGCCGCTTCCCGGGAGCGCGCAGGAATAGAGCGCCCCCATCTCCACCGCGTCCTGGAACGCCGCGTCGTCCATCTGGATCGAGTCGAGAGCATCGGGCAGGGCGAGCAGCGCCTCCATGTGCTCGTTCGATTCCCCTTCGGATTCGGGCTCGCCCGCGCGGTGCATGCCGATGTGGCTGTGGGGATCCACGAAGGCCGGGGTCACCGTCTCGAACTCCCCGCGCACGGTCCCCTTCTTCGCCTTGGCCACCCCGGCCAGCTTCCGGCCCTCGAAGAGCAGGTAGGCGTTCTTCACCACCGAGGTCCCGGTATAGATCGTGTTTCCGTGGACGCAGTCCATGGGTTCCTCCAGAGCTTTCCCTCAGGGTTCGCGATGGATGGCGAATGGGCCCCAGGTCTGCCGGACCGGCATCACCTCGAGCGCGTTGACGTTGACGTGCGGAGGGAGGGTGGCCACCCAGAACACGATCTCTGCGATGTCCGCGGCGGTCAGGGGATTCGTCCCCTCGTAGACCTTCGCCGCCTTCCCTGCGTCCCCCTTGAATCGCACCACCGAGAACTCGGTCTCGGCCAGGCCGGGCTGGACGTCGGTCACCCGCACCCCGGTCCCGAGAAGGTCCGCCCGGAGGTTCCTCGAGAACTGGGCCACGAAGGCCTTGGTGGCCCCGTACACGTTCCCTCCCGGATAGGGCCAGTTCGCGGCGGCGGAGCCGAGATTCACCACGTGGCCGCGCCCCCGCTCCACCATCCCGGGGAGGAGAGCCCGGGTCACCACCATGAGCCCCCGGATGTTGGTGTCCACCATGGTCTCCCAGTCGTCGAGATCGGCCCGGTGGGCGGGCTCCAGGCCCAGGGCGAGCCCGGCGTTGTTGACCAGGAGATCGACGTCCCGGAATTCGGCGGGAAGGGTGGCGAGGCGGGACTCCGTCTCGCGGCGGTCCCGGACGTCGAACGCCTCCACGTGCACGGCGGTCTGCTTCCCCAGCTCCTCCTGGAGCGCCTTCAGGCGCCCCACCCGCCGCCCGGTGAGCACCAGCTTCCATCCGGCGCCGGCGAAGCGGCGGGCGCAGGCTTCCCCGAATCCCGCGGTGGCCCCGGTAATGAGCGCGATCGATCCCATCACATTCCCCTCCGGCGGTCCGGCCCGGGACCGGTTCCGGCCCGGTCGATCCGCCGGAAACCCGGATGCCGCCTCCCGGCCGCGCCTCTAGGTGAGCGTCAAGACGGGTTCGATCATAACCCCGAACGCGGCGGGCTCACCATGGGGGAAGGGGGGTTTCGGTTTACCGGTTTCCTTGCGGCAACCGGCCGGCTCGCCGGGGGCGCGCCCCGGACGGCGAGGCCGGGGCCCGGCCCGGTTCAGCGCCCCGGGGGGGCTCCCAGAGCTCGATCCGGTTCGCCTCGGGGTCGGAAATCCAGGCGAAGCGCCCGTACTCCCCCTCCTCGGTGCGCTCGATCACCACCCCCGCCGATCGCAGCTGGGCCACCAGCCGGTCCAGGTCCGCGACCCGGTAGTTGATCACGCACTGGGTGCGCTCGGCGGGAAGGGGCTTCTTGGCGGCGAGGATCGCCCATACGAACTCGGCCTTCACGTCGAGGGCGTCCTCGTCCCGGATGGAGTACGAGGCCCCGCAGTTCTCCGGCCCTCCCCACTCCATCTCGATTCCCAGATACCGGGTGTACCAGGCCGCCAACGCCTGGGGATCCTCGGAGTAGAGAAACACCCCGCCGATCCCGCGCACCGCCCGGTGGTCCGGCTGGTTCGATTCAGTCATCCGCTCCTCCATGGTTGGGGCGCGTTCGCCGGTCCGGTCGCCTCGCCGGCCGGGAGCCGCCCGGTCACTGCTTGGGCCCGGCCAACGCGTCGATGGCGTCTCCGGTCATCCGGAAGGTCGTCCACTCGTCGAGAGGCCGGGCGCCGAGGGCCTCGTAGAATTCGATGGCCGGCCGGTTCCAGTCGAGGACCGCCCACTCCATCCGCGTGCAGCCGCGCTCGCGGGCGATGGCGGCCAGTCGCCGGAGGAAGGCCTTTCCGTACCCCCGGCCACGGTGCTCGGGCAGGACGAAGAGATCCTCCAGATAGAGCCCGCGCCGCCCGAGAAACGTCGAATAGCTGTGGAAGTAGACGGCCAGACCCACCGCGACACCGTCCTCGAAGCCCAGGAGCGCCTCGGCGGCGGAGCGCTCCCCGAACAACGTCCGCCGGAGGTCGTCCTCGTTCGCCTCGACCTGGTGGGCCAACTCCTCGTAGGCGGCCAGGCCGCGGATCATGGCCAGGATCGTGGGAACATCCTCCATGGCGGCGGGGCGAATCATGAACCCGCCCGGGGGTCCGTCGTTCATCGTGGTCCTACCTTCCTCCCCGGCGGCGCGCCGTCAGGTTCATTGCATCTGGGTGGTCAGGAACGCGTTCCGGAACCGCTGGCGGTCGGCGCCCTTCACCGAGCGGGAGAACACCAACCCGCCCCCGTGCCGTATCGTCACCCGCCCGGTGACCTTCCACAACTCGGCCACGTCGAGGATCGCCCGCCGCTCGCCGTCGGCCATCTTTCCCCGTTCCGCGGCGAGCTTTCCCTCCACGAACCGCAGGCTGGCCCGGTTCCCTCCGTGGAGGCGCCACCAGAGATAGACGGCGAGGGCGATGATGAGAGCGAGGGTCAGCATGCGTCGAGAGAGTTTTCCACCGCCCTCGGACCGGCGCGTCAAATCCCGGGTCGTTCGGTCCACTTGACCGTCTCCGGCGGGCGGTAGCCCTTGAAACGATCCAGGAGGTCGGCGGGATCGGTTCCCACGAAGAGCATGGACCGGTTGCGGCCTGAGGAACCCCTCCTCCACCGCGTGGTTCAGGAACGCCACCAGGGGATCGTAGTACCCATCGACGTTCATGAGCCCGAAGGGCTTCCCGTGAATGCCGAGCACCGCCCAGGTGAAGACCTCGAACAGCTCCTCGAGGGTGCCGCTCCCACCGGGTAGGGCGATGAACCCGTCGGCAAGTTCGGCCATGGTCGCCTTCCGCTCGTGCATGGAGTCCACCACCCGGAGTTCGGTCACCCCGCGATGGCCGACCTCGCGCTGCATGAGCGCGTCGGGGATCACCCCGATCACCTCTCCCCCGCCGGCCAGCATCCGGTCGGCCAGGACCCCCATGAGGCCGACCCGCCCGCCTCCGAACACCAGCCCGATCCCGCGCTCGAGGAGCGCCTCGCCCAGCGCCTCCGCGGCCCGGGCGTACGACGCGCGGCGGCCCGCGGCGGACCCGGCGAACACGCACACCCGGTTCACGCGGCGCTCCGCCCGCGTCCCGGTGTCCCCCCTCCGAGGCCTCGGGGCACGCGCGCCCCCCTACGCACGAGCCCTCCGCCAGACCCGGAGCCGCCCCCCCACCAGTTGCCCGGCGAAGAAGGCCCCCACCATGACCGGAAAGGTGGCGAGCTGGAAGCCGAGCCCGGAGACCAGGCGGAGGGCGATCACCAGCGGCACCGGGAGGTGCACGGCCAGGAACCACGGGCGGGAGAACTTCAGCACCCCCGCCCGCCAGTAGCCGAAGGGGAGGTTCACCAGAAAGACCAGGAGGGCCACGGTCCAGAGGTTCAAGTGCATGGATTTCTTCGCGGTTCGGGGAGCCGGCCTCCGCCGGCGGCGGCGCGTCGCCGGGCCGGACGGGCCCGAGGCGCGAGTCTATCACGATCCGCTTCCGCGTCGGTACGCGCGTCGGTAGGCGTGGATCTGGAGTCCTGTCGCGCGGGTCCGGCGGGCCCCTTCGCCGGCCCCTGGTACAAGGCGCGGATCCGGTCGCCGGGGCCGCCCCGGACCGAGTCCCGGGAGATTCGGTTCGGAGGTCGCGGGCGCCAGCATGGGGAACGGCGGCTGAAACAGAGGGCGGACCACGCCGCGTCCACCGCCGCGATCTTGAAGTCCACGAACCCGTGGGTGAGGCCGTGGGCCCGGACCTCGGTTTGCGACAGTCACCGGCGGGGCGGGAACTCTTCTTGGGCCAGCGATCCAGAGCTTGCCGCGGTCGCTCAGGGCCCGGGCCGCGGCCGGGAACCGGCGGCGGAGCTCCGCCCGGGGGCGGGCGAAGAGGAGGATCACCTCGGCGCCGCCCCGGAGGCCGTGCTTGAGGCGCGCGGAGGCGGGGAAAGTCCCCAGGACCGTCCGAACCCGGGGGGCGCCCCGGCGAAGGCGACCGGGCCATCCGCCGGGATCCCGAGCTTCCGGGGAAGCGGGGTGCCGGCGTACTCGTCCATGGTCCCGGGGACCGAGGGTTTCCCGCGGCCGACGCCGGAGCGCGTCGGTGACCGCGCCCCGCGCGCGCCTCCAGTCGGTGTAGGCCGCGTCGGGAAGGAGGCCGCGCACCCGCTCCGTCTTCTCCGGATCCCCGCGACGAACACCAGGGGAATGCGCCGGTATCCTTTCCCTGCCGAAGCGCCACGCCGATCGCGCGGCCCTGGGAGGGAAGCCGGTCGAGATCGATCACGAACATATCGGGGGGGTTCGCGCGATAGGCCCGGAAAGACGGCCCGGAGGGATCGGTGTGGCAGTCGACGCGATGTCCCGCGCTCCGCAACGGCACCGCGCGTTCCCCGCCTTCCCCGGCTTGCCAGTGGATGAGAACGATTCGGGCCATGGAGAGCGCTCCTAGCGGGGGCCGGCCGGATCCACGCCGTCCCGGCGAACCTCGTCGACCACATCGAGGATGGTCTCCAGCACCACCGCCGGCTCGTCCCGGTGGAGGGCGGGGTGCTCCGGCGCGAGCCGGAGCCGCCCCGGGTGGAGAGCCTGGACAGGGCCCGGTTCGACTCGATCCAGAACGCCTCGAAGGCGGCGGCGGAATCCCCGAACTCGGGGTTGGGCTTTCCCGACGCCAGTACGGCCAGGGGCAGGCTGCCCAGCGGCGATCTGCTCGATCTCCGAGGCGCCCTGGGCGAGGAACATCTCGTGCTCGGAGGCCAGGGTCGCGAGGAATGCGGCGGCCGCCGACTCCCCGGCGTCGCGCTCCTGCGCGGCCCTACGCTGGAACACGAGGGTCTTCCCCTCGGCCATCGCCCTGAGCTCCTGGAACCGGCGGCCGGCCATGAATTCCCTGGGGGGCGGGTCGAGGAGAACCATTCCCCCTACCATCTCCGGGTTGCTCCGGGCGAAAACCAGCGCGTTCAGCCCACCCAGGGAGTGCCCCACCAGGATGAAGGGCGGCCGGAGTCCGGACCTCTGCAGCAGTGCATGGAGCTCCGCCGCCTCGCGGGACGCGGTGCGGGGAAATGGCCCCGGCTCGCTCCGGCCGTAGGCGGCCCGGTTGTAGAGACATACCGTGGCCCGCGCGGAGATCCTCTCGGCCAGGGATTGCCACCCCTCCCAGGTCTCCCCGAGCCCGGAATCGATGACCACCGTCGGGGAGCCCTTTCCCAGCGCGCGCACCGCCAGCCGGTGGCCTCCGACATCGACCAGGCCGGCCGTCGGGGAGGAGTCCGCCCCCTTCTTCCCGGACCGCTCCCGCTCGGCGTCCGATTCGCATCCCGCGCCCAGACCCAGGACAAGGAGACCGGTTCCCAGGGAGGAAGCCAGCTTCAAACGTCGTAGTCGATCCGGCATCCGCACCCATCCCACATGCGATCGTAGGATTCCATCCGCCCCTCGATGAAGCGGCGGACCGCCTCCCCGTCGCTCAGCCGGCGGACCACCCGCTCTCCCGCGGCCGGTTCCTCCACCGCGGCCAGCCCGGCCTCCAATCTCAGAATCACGATGTCGCCGGCGATCTTCGTGTCGTGACGCTCGACCTCCTCGAAAGATCCCGCGATCGCGTCCCAAGCCGCGGCGGGGAGCCGAACGACTTCCCCTCCTGCCAGCCGGTGCGCCAGTTCCTCCGACGTCATCGTCCCTCCCCGCCCGGACGGTCAGTTCGCCCCCGCGTCGGTTCTGTCCAGGAAGCTCCGAAGCGCCTCCACGTATTCCTTGGGCTTGTCCTGCATGGCCAGGTGGGCGGCCCCCGGGATCACCACCAGTTTCGATCCCGGCACCAGGCTCCGGTAGTACTCCGCGGTGGAGGGAACGGCCTCGTCGTACTGCCCCACGATGAACAGCGTCGGGAGATGGAGCCTCCCCAGGTCCTGGGTGCGATCGTAGTGCTTGAGGGTCCCGGTGACGGTGAACTCGCTCGGCCCCTCCATGTAGGTGTAGACCAGCTCGCCCATCCGCGCGAAGGAGCTGTCGACGTCGGCGGGCCAGGGCTGCACCCGGCACAGGTACTGAGCGTAGTACGCGCCGACCGCGTTCTGGTACTCGGGGGAGTCGAAGGTCCCCGCCGCCTCGTTCCGGTGGATCGCCTCCTGGAGCGAGTCGGGGAGGGTGGTGAGGAGGCTGTCCGCGTCGTGGACCCAGCGGGGTATGCTCAGGGCCGGGCCGGCCAGGACGAGCTTCTCCACCCCCTTGGGCTGGGTCAGCATGTAGTCCACCGCCAGCATCGATCCCCACGAATGCCCGTAGATGTCCACCTTGTCCAGGCCCAGGGCCTTACGTACCTGTCCCAACCGCTCCACGTAACCCTGCACGGTATACAGGCTGGTGTCGGCGGGCTGGTCGGAGCGGCCGCACCCGAGCTGGTCGTAGAAGACCACCGGCCGGTCGTCGCCGAGGGCGGCCAGCGGATTGAGATAGTAGCTGGGAACCCCCGGGCCTCCGTGCAGGACGAGAAGCGGCGTGCCTTTCCCGGTCCCCACGATCCGGTACCAGACCTTGCCCCCGGTGACCGGGATGGTGCCCTCGCCCGGGGTCAGCGCCTTCGAGGCGCAGCCGCCGGAAACCAGAAGAAGCAACCCGACCGCCCCGACCGTCATCCGTTTCGTCAATCGCACCGGATCTTCCTCCTTCGGGATGAGTCGACTCGATTCGAACCCGTGGACTCCGCGCGCGGCCCGTCTGGGGCCGCCCAAGTATGGACCGACGCGCGCGCCCCGCTCAAGGCCGGGTGAATTCCCGGATGAGCGCGGCGTGCCGCGGGAACCGGCGGGCCAGGTCCTCCCGCTCCGCCATTTCGTGGTCGGCGTACTCGAATCCCGGCGACACCGTGCAGCCGACCAGCGCGTACCGGCCGCCTTTTCGGGGACGGGCGGCCTGCCAGGTTCCCGCCTCCACCACCGCCGCCGGCTCTCCAAGGCGGAGGCTCCCGTGAAGGACCCGGACCTCGTGGCGGCCGTCCGCTCGGAGCAGGTGAAGCTCGAGGGGATCCCCGGCGTAGAAGTGCCAGATCTCGTCCGAACCGCCGATCCGGTGGAAGGCGGAGAAATCCCCCGCCCCCAGCAGGTAGTAGATGCCGGTTCCCGCGCTCCGCTCCCCCCGGCGCTCCCCGGCTCGGCGGGAAGCAGCACGTTCCGCTTCGAGCGATGGAACTCCCGGAAGAACCCTCCCTCGGGATGAGGGGCGAGGTCCAGCCCGGCGACGAGGGAACGCACCGTGTCGCTCATGTCGTGAACACCAGGCTGCAACAGGTCACCCCGCCCTCGGCCTTGGCCAGCTCCGAGGCGTCGACCGGCGCGATCCCGATCCCCGCCCTCTCCAGGCGCTCCCGGGTCCGGGGGAAGGCCTCGGGAAAGACCACCGTCGCCCCCACCAGGAGCGCGTTGGCCGCCGCCGGTTCCTCGGGGTGGGTCTCCACGAACCGGGCGCCGGGAAACGCCGCCCGGTCCACCCACTCGGGATTCAGGAGCATGGTGTCTTCCCCCACCCGGGTGATCGCCGACTTCAGGTGAAGGCAACCGCCGACATCCGCGGCGGCGACCGTGTACCCGCGGGGGCCCAGGATCGCGCGGAGGGCTTCGAAGCCGTCGCGGTTGGTGCGGGTCGAGCGGCCTACGACCACCCGCCGCCCCACGACCAGGACGTCCCCCCCGTCCAGGGTGGCCGGCTCGCCGATGGCCACCACCTCCCGATGGGCGGCCAGAGCGGAGGCCACGGACGCGGTCTCCGCCCGCCGGGACGCGGCACCGGGCCGGGTGATGACCGCAAGCTCATCGAGAACCACCGCGGTGTCCTCCACGAACACCGCGTCGGGTAGGTCGGGCTCGGGGGCTGGGCGCACCAGCCGGCAACCCAGTTCCTCCAGCAACCCCTCGTAGGCCCGGTGCTGAGCCGAGGCTCGCTCCACGTCGATCGGGGTCCGGTCGAGGTGGGTCAGCTCGCAGCGGGCGAGGCTCGGGCTGACCGCGCGGGTCAGCGCGATCCGGGTCACGGCTTCGCTCCCCCGTCGTGGGCCCGGGACCGCCGCCTCAACACGACACTTTCCCCCGACACCGACCGCTCGAAGTCCCGCCCCCGGATCGCCCGGTCCAGGGCTTCGCTGCACCCCGGGGCGAACCGGTCGTGGAGCTCGATGATGAGGAGACCCACCTTGTCCAGCCAGGCATCCGATCCCCGGAGCACTTCCCTTTCCGCGCCCTCGATGTCCATCTTGAGGACGTCGATGCGCGGGAACCCGTGGGCGGTCATGAGATCCTCGATCCCCTTCGCCTCGATCCCGGATCCGTCCGGCGATTCGGTAACCCGAAAGCTCCAGGTCGCCCCTTCCGGGTTCTCCACCCGGAGCGTCGCCGGCCGGCACCAGAGGGCGGCCTGGACCGGGCGGACGGAGGGGAACCGGCCGCAGTTTTGGACCAGGAGCGCGAAGTTCGACGGCTCGGGCTCGAGCGCCACCACCGTGGCCTTGGGGTACCGCGAGGCGAAGTACACCGAAGCGAGGCCGATGTGGGCGCCGGCGTCGAGGATGTAGCGCGGGTCGCCCGCCTCCACCGCGTACTCGTTCCCGACGAAAACCTCGTCGAAGACGCTCTGGTCCGACGTCCCCGGCCGTAGGTAGACCGGGCCGGCGGGACCGGCGGCGACCCGGGCGAGGCCCCGGCCGCCGCCCAGGTACCGGAGATAGCTCCGGAGGGAGGCGGCAACGCCGAACCGGTCGCGGTGCCAGCTCAAGAAGTTCCAGTGGGCCTCGGGAACGAGAGCGCGGGCGATGGATTTCACCGTCGGGGTGTCTCCTTCCCGTCCCCGCGGGACTGGGGGCACGGATCGGGCCTGCTACAACGTTGACGGGATCTACCGGCGCTTGAAGTTCAAGGCGATCGCATCGATCCCCCACACCCCGAGTTCCGCGCGAGGGAGGGTGAGCACGAGACCGTCCCGGGACACGACGTAGCTCACGCGGAGGGTCCCCCGATCGTCGTCCCCGCTCAGGACCAGGCTGCGGTCCTCGACCTGGTAGGACCCGGTGGTGGTCACCTCGGTACCGTCGTTGTCGTGAACGGTCAGGGAGAACTCCGCCTCGGGAGTGAGGAGAAGCCGGATCGAAAACCCGTCCCGGGTCACCGGTTGCCCGTAGGGCCCCTCCGGGGAGTAGGACTGGAGCTCGTAGGCCCCCGGGAGCGAACTCTTCCCGGCGCACGCCCCGAGGAGCAGCAGCGCGGCCGCCGCCTTTGCTGGGAACCCATGAAACCGGCCGATCCTCGGTTGCAGCCCCAACCCCCTCTCGACGCGAACGGAAACCGGCGCCGACGGCGTCCCGAACCGGGGCGATCTTACCCCAGAAGCCAAACGCGCGCCCTCCCGGCTCCCGACCGGGACCTCCCCGGATGGCTCGGCTTCGGACGGCCGCCCTCGGCGTCTTACCCCAATGGGGGCAGGAGCTTCCCCGTGATCGTGGACCGCCCCTCGAGGGTGGAGTACAATTCCCGACACGACCAGTCGTTTTTTTCCTCTTCTACGGAGTCCGTATTCGCACATGGTGGACTCAGCGGCGATCACGGTTTGGCTTCCGACGGTGTTGCGCTCCTACAGCGGCGGGGCCTCGAACCTGGCCCTGTCCGCACCGACCGTCGGCGCCGCCCTGGAGCGGCTCGCCGTGAGCCATCCGGCGCTCTATCCCAACGTCTGCGACGAGACCGGCGCGGTGCGCCGCCACTTGAACCTGTTCGTGAACAAGACCCACGTACGCGATCTCGATGGGCTGGACACCGCGCTCTCCCCCGGCGATGTGATTCTGATCGTGCCCGCCGTTTCAGGAGGTTGAACATGCCCGACCACGTCGTCCTGGCCATCGGAACCAAGAAGGGGCTCTTCATCGCGGAAGGGGCCAAGCCCCGACGGAGGTTCACCCTCCGCGGGCCGTTCGGGCCCGGGGTGCCGGTCTACTCGGCGCTCATCGACACCCGCGGGAAGCCGCGGATCTACGCTTCCAGCTGCAACCCCTTCTTCGGCATGAAGGTTCTGCGTTCCGGCGATCTCGGAAAGACGTTCAAGGAAACCAAGTCGGCGCCGGCGTTTCCGAAGGACGACGGACGCGCCCTGGCCAATATCTGGTCCCTGGAACCGGGGCCGGGCAAGAAGGAAGTCTGGGCCGGAGTCGAGCCGGCCTCGCTCTTCCGGAGCGGCGACGGCGGCGACTCCTGGGAGATGGTCGAGAGCATCAGCAAGCACCCGCATGCCGGGAAGTGGCAGCCGGGAGCCGGCGGTCTCTGCATGCACACGATTCTCCGGGACGGAGACCGGGTGCATCTCGGGATCTCGACCGGCGGCCACTACCTGAGCGAGGACGGCGGAAAGACGTTCGAAGCGTCCAACCGGGGGGTGGGAGCCGGTTTCTCCCCGGATCCGTACCCCGAGTTCGGCCAGTGCGTGCACAAGATCGCGGGGCACAAGGACGCCCCCGGCCGGCTGTACATGCAGAACCACGGAGGCTGGAGCGAGTGGGACGGGCCGGGCGGGCGCCGGCCCGACATCGGGGTGCTGCGGAGCGACGACCACGGGAAGTCGTGGCGCTCCATCGCCAAGGGGCTGCCGTCGGACTTCGGCTTTCCCATCGTGGTTCACCCCCACGACCCCGACACGGTCTACGTGCTGCCGCTGGAGCCGATGACCCGGACCTGCCCCGGCGGCGTGCCCGCGGTCTGGCGGAGCGAGAACGGCGGGGACTCCTGGAAGAAGCTCGCCAAGGGATTCCCCCGGAAGGAGAGCTACTTCACCGTGCTGCGTGACGCGATGGACGTCGACGAGCTCCCCACCCCCGCCCTCTATGTCGGCACCACCACCGGACAGCTCTGGATGGGACGCGACGGCGGCGAGGGGTGGGAGTGCGTCTTCGACTCGCTCCCGCCGATCAACTGCGTGAAGGTCGCGGTGGCGTAGGGCGCGGCCGCGAGTCCGGCTTCCGGCGCTTCCGGGTCCGTCGCTCCACCGACTCGATCCTCGGGCCGGGGCCGGCTACCGGAACCTCGCTTCGTCCACCGTCACCCGGAAGAACTCTCCCTCGGATTCGAATCGCGCCGATCCGAAGTGCCAGCCGATCCGAAGCCGGGTGGGAATGGTGAAGCCGCCGAATGCGGCTTCCTCCTCCACGTACCCGCCGAAGTCCACCTCCCGGAACTCCGCGCCCTCGGGATTCCCCCAGCGGCGCGAGGCGACGGCCTCGAGCCGCCCCTCGCCGTCCACGGTCAGGGTGACCACGGTTTCGCGTCCCTGCACCGTCAAGCGGGCTTTGGGGTGAACCCCATCCGAGGCCGACCAGGCGATGCCGGGGTCTCGGAAGACGGATGGAAGCCAAACCGACTCCGTCGCCAGCCGCCCCGCGGTCGACCGCGACACGTCCGGCCCCGCCGCGGTCATGACGGGGATCACCCCGAGGAGCTTCCAGCGGAGCGCCCCTTCGCCGTCCAGAATCCGGTCGGACCCCCGGACGGGGAGACCCTTCATTCGGGTCGAGGCCTTCCAGATCATTCCCCGGGTCCGGTGGATGACCTCTTCGGCCCGGAACGGCAGCCAGCCCCCGAGCTTGATCTCCCCGTGCATGCGAAGGCGTACCGCGGTGGCGGAGGGCGTGCCGGGGGCGACAGCGTGCTCGAGGTAGCGGCGGGCGGGCTCCGGGAGGTCGGACGTTCCCCCGGATTCGCGCTCCGGGGCGCCCTCCGCCTTCCAGAGCCGGTCGAGGGTCAGGTCGGCGGCGTTCATGCCGGCTCGGCGATGACCCGGCTGATGGCAAACCCGTCGTAGCCCTTCCGGCCCACGGTCTGGATCGCGGTGGTGCTGAGACCGGGCTCGGCGGCCAGAAGCTCGAGGTACCGGCGCACGGCCTCGACGCTCGCGTCCCCGCTCTCCCCATCGGCCACCGCCCCTTTCCGGACCACGTTGTCGGCCACGATGAGGCTCCCGCGCCGGACCAGCTTCAGGACCCCGCCGAGGTATTCCGGGTACCCCGGCTTGTCGGCGTCGATGAAGACCAGGTCGAAGGGGCCCTCCCCGTCGCGCGCCATCCGGGCCAGGGTGTCCGCCGCCGGTCCCAGGCGAACCTCCACCGTACCGGAGAGCCCGGCGCGGTCGAAATTGGCCCGCGCCACCTCGGCGTGCCGGGCGTCGATTTCCAGGGTGACCACGCGCCCGCCGGGGGCGAGGCCCCGCGCCAGCCAGATCGTGCTGTACCCGCCCAGGGTGCCGATCTCCAGCACGGACCGCGCGCCGGAGGCCTGCGCCAGAAGCGACAGGAACTTCCCCTGGGCCGGCGAGACCTGGATGGCCGGGAGCCCGGCGGCGTCGCTGGCTTCGACCGCGCTCGCGAGCGCGGAATCGGGGGGAAGCAGGAGGTCTTCGAAGTATCGGTCCACTGCGGTCCAGGTGTTCTCTTCCATGGGTCTCCGTTTCCGTTGTCGGGTTTTGAATCTCACCGGTGCGCCGGTCGTGCCCGGCCCAGGCCCTCCGGGTCCGCGTCCACGTCAGTCCACCGAGCCGTCCGGAGGCCGGGATCGCTCCGCTCCGGCCAGCGCCCGCTCGATCCGGCGGTCGGGAACCAGCCAGATGAGCGCCACCAGGACGTAGATTCCTCCGGCGACCCACCGCTCGACGAAGGCCAGGGGGATCGCGGTGAGGTAGAGGATCGGGGAGATCTTCCCCTTCACGTCCCGCCCCAGGGCCCGGGCCAGGAGGGAATCGCGCCCCTGCCCGGCGATGATCCGGCCCTGGAGGATGAAGTAGGCGATCGCCGCCATGAGGAGGATCACCCCGTAGATCGCGGTCGGCGCGGAAGCGAAGTGGTTCTCCCCCATCCACCCGGTGACGAAGGGAATCAGGGAGAGCCAGAAGAGGAGATGCAGGTTGGCCCAGAGCACGCTCCCGCTCACCGTCTCGGTGACGCGAAGCATGTGGTGGTGATTGTTCCAGTAGATGCCGAGGTAGACGAAGCTCAGGATGTAGCTCAGGAAGACCGGGAGGATCGGGCGGAGGGCGCGGAGGTCCGCCTCGTGCGGGACCTTCAGCTCCAGCACCATGATCGTGATGATGATGGCCAGCACGCCGTCGCTGAAGGCCTCGAGTCGGTTGGTGCCCATGGTGCCTCGCGGAAGTTGGGGTGAGGCGCCCGCCCGGGCGCGGCGGACCGTGGACGGGCTTCGGTCGCGAACGCTCTCCGAGGCGAAATGGTCCCACAGGCCCCCGATATCCAACCAGGGGATTGTGCCCCGGCGGGGCAGGATGCCGCCGCCCGGCGGCACTTTTTGTCGGCCGCCAATCCCTTCCACCCCAACGCCTTACCGGTGGGATGGAGATTCCGGGCGCCGGGACCCCCTCCGGCGGGGTATGAAGAGGCGAAGCTCCTGTAAACGAATCGGCCCCCGCCGGCGACTCTACCGGTGAACGCCCGGAACGAGGCGCGAACCAGATCCGAAGCGGTCAGCTCCGGGTCGAGCCGGCGCCGGACGGAGATACCGAGATGGAAGCAACACATCCCGACCTCGAGCTTGCCCGAAGAGCGGCGGAGGGAAACGAGGCCGCCTGGCGGGAGATCTACACCGCCACCCGGGAACGCCTCTTCGCCCTGGTGAGCTACCACGTCGGAAACCGCGACGAGGCCCTGGACGTGCTCCAGGACACCTATGCCAGCGCGGTGAAAGGCATCGGCGGCTACCGCGGCGACGGCAGCCTGGAGGCGTGGCTGGCGGGGATCGCCCTCCGCCGCGCCCGGGACTGGAAGCGCAGGTTCCTCGGGCGGTTCAAGCAGACCGACACCCTGGAGGGGGACCCGGTACCCGACCAGGGTCTTCCCCAGCCGGATCCCGACCAGCGGCGCCGGCTGCGGCAGGCTTTGGCCAAGCTTCCGCAACGACAGCGGAGCGCGGTCCTCCTCCACGAATGGATGGGGTATTCGTTTCGCGAGGTGGGTGAGGCGCTGGGGGTGAGCGAGGCGACGGCGAGGGTGCACGCGTTCCGGGCCCGCGAGGCCCTCCGCGCCCTCCTCGGGCCCGCCCCCGACCCGCTTCCCTCCCCCCGCATGCAGGAGCAGAGGCTATGAAAGAGCAATTCGAACGGCACCAGGACCGGCTCACCGACGCCGAAGACCGTCGGGTGTGGGCCGCGCTCCACGATGAAGTGATCGCCCGTAAGCACCGGCCGGCGTGGCGGCGCTGGCGCGTGCCCGGAACCGCGGTGGCGCTGGCCGCGACCGCGGTGGTGGCGGTGGCCCTGGCCGTCCGAGGCCCCGCCGATCGCGCGGTGACCGAACGGCTGGACCGGGCGCGGGCGGAATCGTCCCTGCCCGTGGCGCAGGCTCCGAGCGCAGCCGAGCCGGAGCGGGCAGACGCGGGCGCCCCCGGAAAGCTGCCTTCGGATGCGACGAAGGGCGGCGACGGCGCGCTTTCCGCGGACGCGAGCCGGTCCGAGGTTCAAAACAGCATCCCGGAGGTATCACGAGTCGAGTCGTCGCGTTCGAAGCCGGAGGCGGCCCGGAGCGCCGAGGGCTCAAATGCGAGGAAGAAGACCGGGGTGGCCGCGGCCGCCGAGGGCGGGATTTCCACCCCGCCACCGGAAAGCGATGAGGCGGGGCCCGAGGTGGCCGTGGCCCCCGACCGCCGCCAGGAGGTCCGTCCTCCCCGGCCGGTGAGGCCGGAGATCGCGCGGGTGGACGACTCGCTGCCCGCGAGCCTCCGCGCGGCGAAGGACAAGGGGGCAGAGGAGAAGTCGGCCGAGGCCAAGAAGCCCCGGCTTCGGGTGCGCGACCTGGCGGACAACCAGGGCGGCGCCGCGCCGGCTCCGGCGAGCGGCTTCGCGGAGAAGGCCCGCGGGCTGCCGGCTCCGACTCCGGCTCCGGTGAGCGCGGGGGGCGCCGCTCCCGAGGCCCGTTCCACCGCGCGGGTCGGGACCGGCACCGTTCGCGGCCGGATCACGAGCGAACAGGGTGAGGCCCTGCAGTTCGCCAACGTGGTGGTCCTCGGGACCAGGCTGGGAGCGATGACCGACAGCCGCGGCGAGTTCACGATCGAGAACGTGCCCGCCGGTGACGTCACCCTCCGGGTCAGCTTCCTGGGCTATGCGTCCCAGGATCGGACGGTGAGCGTGGACCGCGGCGGCGAGGTTCGCGTGAAGTTCGCCCTGGTGGAAACCGTGGCCGCCACCATGGAGCCGGTGATGGTGGGCGCGAAGGATCTCAGTCGGAAGGAGGTCGGACCTGCCGGCACCGCCGAGGGCGACGCCCTGAGACCCATGACCGAGGAGGAGTTCCAGAAGTCCGCCTCGCTCAAGTCGGGAGCGACGAGCGATGCGGACAAGAAGCACTTCCGCGGGGGGCGGGCCGGCGAGGTCCAGTACAACATCGCCGACGTTCCTCCGAACCGCTTCCGGCCGGGCGCACCGCCGGCACCCGACGGCCGCTGGCCGATCTCGGTGGGCGGCACCGACCCGGTGAACGGCCGGGCCTTCGACTCCATGTTCTTCCAGCACTACGGGGTGAACCCCTTCGTGGACCCCGAGGACGACCGCTACGCCACCTTCGCGGTGGACGTGGACAACGCCTCGTACTCCATGGCGCGCTCCTACCTGGAGCGGGGCGAGCTGCCCCCGCCCGACGCCATCCGGGTGGAGGAGTTCGTGAACTCCTTCCGCCACGACTACGCGCCGCCGGACCGCAACTTCCTCGCCGACCGGGCGGGGGCGCCCTCGGAGCACGGCACCTTCGCCATCCACCTCGAGGCGGCACCCTCCCCCTTCGGGCCCGGGCTCACCCTGATGCGGGTGGGGCTTAAGGGGCGCGAGGTGGACGTCCGCGACCGGAAGCCCGCGGTCTTGACCTTCGTGATCGACGTCTCGGGATCGATGGGGCGCGAGAACCGGCTGGGGCTGGCCAAGCGGGCCCTTCATCTCCTGCTCGACCAGATGAACTCCGGCGACGAGGTGGGGATCGTGGTGTACGGGACCGACGCCCGCACCGTGATCGAACCCACCTCGCTCCGCTCACCGCGAGCGGATCGAGTGGGCCATCGACGGGCTCCACCCCGAGGGCGCCACCAACGCCGAGGCCGGACTTCGCCAGGGCTACGCCATGGCCGACCGGGCCTTCCGGCGTGGGGCCATCAACCGGGTGATCCTCTGCTCGGACGGGGTGGCCAACGTGGGCAACACCGGCGCCGGGACCATCCTCGCCGAGATCAAGGCCGAGGCCCGGAAGGGGATCGAGCTGACCGCGGTCGGCTTCGGCATGGGGAACTACAACGACGTTCTCATGGAGCAGCTGGCCGACCAGGGGGATGGGAACTACTACTACGTGGACGACATCCGCGAGGCCCGGCGCGTGTTCGTGGAGAACCTGACCGGGACGCTCCAGACCATCGCCCGCCAGGTGAAGATCCAGGTCGAGTTCGACCCCGGCACCGTCCGCCGCTACCGGCTCCTGGGCTACGAGAACCGCGACGTGGCCGACAAGGATTTCCGGAACGACAAGGTGGACGCGGGGGAAGTCGGCGCCGGCCACGAGGTGACCGCGCTCTTCGAGGTGAAGCTGGAGAAGAACCCACGCACCCGCGACCTGGCCACGGTCCGGATCCGCTACGAGGATCCCGAGACCGGCAAGGTGACCGAGGAGGTGCGGGGCCTCCGGCTCTCCGAGGTGGAGCGGCGGCTTCGCGACGCCGACCCGACCTTCCGCATGGACGCGGCGGCGGCGGAGTTCGCGGAGATCCTCCGCCACTCCTACTGGGCCAAGGACGGGGACCTGGCCGGCGTGGTCGGCCTGGCCAAGGAAGCCGGGCGCGAGCTGGGTGGGCGCGAGGACGTGGAGGAGCTGGTCGGCCTCACCGAGACCGCCTGGAGGCTCTGGCCGCGGGGCGACAAGCCCCAGTGGCGCGACGACGTACGCCCGAAGTGGGAACCGGACCAGGACTACCCGCAGCTCAAGCGGGGCAACTGAGAAGGAACGGGGGGCGCCCGCCCACGCGGCGGGCGCCGTTCGAACCGGACGGGGGCTCGACCCGGCCGGTTCACGAAGTTGGTGTACGCACCGGGCTGGAACCTCCGTACCCCGTTCCGTGTTTTCGTGAGGGACGGTTCGGGCTGTAGTGAATTCGGCCGCAGTTCATGGGGGTGAAAGATGAGAATGCTCACCGGTTTGGTCGGATTTTCCTTCGTGGTCGCGGCCGGAGCGGGATGCGGCGATTCCGTCACCCGTCCCGATCCCATGGTCGAGCGCCAATTGCCCGAGGAGTTCCGCGGCGAAGCCTCGGACCTGGTGCGGGGGAACAACACGTTTGCGTTGGACCTCTACCACCGGCTCGCCAAAGTGGACGACGGCAACCTCTTCCTCTCGCCGTTCAGCATCTCCACCGCCTTCGCCATGACCTATGGCGGAGCGCGGGGCGAGACCGAGTCGGAGATGGCCGCGGTGTTCCGGTTCCCCCTGGATCAGGACCGGCTCCATCCGGTGTTCGGGGCGCTCCTCACGAGCCTGGACACCGGGATGGGCTTTGACGGGTACCGGCTGAACCTGGCCAACCGCCTGTTCGGCCAGGAAGGATACGGCTTCCTCGACGCCTACCTGGCGCTCACCCGCGATCACTACGCCGCCTATCTGGAGCGGCTGGACTTCGGCGCGGACCCCGAAGGCTCCCGCCGTCACATCAACACCTGGGTGGAGGACCGGACCGAGGATCGCATCAAGGATCTGCTCCCGGAGAACTCGATCACCCCGAACACGACCCTGGTCCTCACCAACGCGATCTACTTCAAGGGGAACTGGGCGGCGCGCTTCGACGCGGCCAAGACCGAGGACGCCCCTTTCCACGTGGCGGCCGGCAACGACGTCACCGTTCCGATCATGCACCAGAAGCAGACGTTCGCGGTCGGATACGCCCAGGGGGTGAAGCTCCTCGAGCTTCCCTACCAGGGGCGTGATCTCTCGATGATCGTGCTGCTTCCGAGCGCCGGGAACGGGCTGACCGACCTGGAGAGCCGTCTCACCCCCGAAGACCTGGATCTCTGGCTCGGCTCGATGCACGACACCGAGATCGAGGTCTATCTCCCCAAGTTCACGATGACCTCGAAGTTCAAGCTCAAGCAGACCCTCTCGGCCTTGGGGATGCCGATCGCGTTCGGCCCCGGTGCGGACTTCTCGGGGATGAACGGGGGCGGAGGCCTTTTCATCAGCGACGCCTACCACAAGGCGTTCGTGACGGTGGACGAGGAGGGCACCGAGGCCGCCGCCGCCACCGCGGTGGTGATCGACCGGACCAGCCTTCCCCCCGAGTTCCGGGCCGACCATCCGTTCCTGTTCCTGATCCGGGACAACGTGACGGGGAGCATCCTGTTCCTGGGGCGGGTGGTGGACCCGAGCGCGGGGACCTAGTTCGGATCCGTCGGCATGGGCTCGGGGAGTTCACCCGGACGGCATCCGATGGTCACCCGGGTGCACCCGGGTGCAAAAGGTTCGCGATAAAGTCTTTAGTGCGACCCCGAGGACGAGGCGGCCTGGTGACAGGCGGCCCGTCCGCCCCGGATCACCCCACGGACGCGGCCCCGAAGTTCCCCCGGGTGTACCCGTGCTTCCCCGGGGAAGCAATGTTCGCAATAAATGGGTCGCAAAGTGGTGCCCGCGCGCGTTCAGCCGTCGAGCGCGTGATTGTCCCGAGCCGGCCCACCCCCGGACGCGGAGATGCCGCACATCCGGGCGAACCCGGAGTTCACCCGGGTGTACCAAGATATGCGCGTGTGGCTGTCTTCGTGCTTCCCCGGGGAAGCAATGTTCGCAATAAATTCTTTAGTGCGACCCCGCGGGCGAACCGACCCGGGGAGACCGGATCACCGTTCCGGCGGACGACCCCCGTGCACCCTGGGCCGCGACGACCAGCAAGGCGGACGACTCTTGTGTACCCGGGGCCGCGACGACCAGCAAGGCGGGACGGGTCCGGCGCCCGATCGACATCGGAGGGCCTTTGAGGGCTACGAGCGTCGGGGTTGGGTCGAGCCCGCGGCCAGGGGAGCCCCTCGATGAGGGCGGGCACCGTCCCATGACCGGCGAACGGTGGTCCCTTGCCGAGCGCCGAGACGAACGGGCACCGCCCATGGGCCATGCCGGGCGTTACATCCCCGCGGCCAACCTCATGGCCAGAAACGGCGGCAGCCCTGCGGCCACGATCTTCTCCTGCACCACCGCGACCGGGTACTCGACCCGGTGAAGCGAGACCTCATGGACCGCGTCGTCGTAGATCGCGTAGCCCGCGCGGGGATCGCGGTCCCGCGGCTGGCCCACGCTCCCCACGTTCACGATGTAGCGGCGATCGGGATCGAGGGAGAGCCCCGCCCCGTCGGCGGGGTACTGAAGAGCTTCCAGCTCCTCCCCCATCTCGATCACCACCGGGAGGTGAGAGTGGCCGATGAAGCAGAGCTTCTCCTCGAACGCCTCGAACTGACGCTCGGCTTCGTGGAATGAGAGCACATAGGTCCAGGCCTCGGGCTCCTGGGGACTGGCATGCACCAGGCGCATGCCGTCCAGCTCCAGGGAAAGCGGAAGCATCAATAGAAAATCACGCGCGGCCTCGGAGAGGTGATCGCTGGTCCAGTCGGCGGCGGCCCGCGCGTACTCGTTGAAAGCGAGGGTGTCCAGGAGCCCGAGGGCGGCGTAATCGTGGTTCCCGACCACGGTGACCTGGGCCGCCTCGCGCACCCGCCCCGCGCATTCGTTGGGTTCGGGCCCGTAGCCCACGATATCCCCCAGGCACACGATCCGGTCCGCCCCCCGCGCCTGGATATCCGCCAGCACCAGATCCAGGGCGTCCAGGTTGGCGTGAATGTCGGAAATGAATGCCGTCTTCAACGATGAACCTCCGGACGGAGAGCTTTGATGCGGCGGGACGGCGCGAGTGTGTCGGCGGTGGGTGTCCTGGGCCGGACCCGGATCATGACAACATGATTCTTGACCAATGGAGTCGTGTATTTCAACTGCTTAATTTCCAATCGTAACCCAGCCCGGCCTACTCACCCCGCTCATCCACCTCACCCGGCGCATCCAGGGCGTCCGTCCCGCCGGCATCGCCCCGCCCTTCCCGGGCCACCCGGTCCAGGACCCCGTTCACGAACCGGCCCGACTCCCCCGAGCCGTACCGTTTGGCAATCTCGATCGCCTCGTCGAGGATGATCCGGGTGGGGAGCTCGGGCTCGTACAAGAGCTCCGCCGCACCCATGCGAAGCACGCACCGGTCGGTCACCGCCAGCCGTTTGAGGTCCCACCGCACCAGCGCCTCGCTCAGGATCCGGTCGATCTCCTCGGCGTGCTCGACCACCAGCGATATCAACCGGTGCGCGTAGTCCCGGATCTCTCCGGTGATCGTCTCCTCCGAGGCCAGCTCCCGGGCCAGCTCGGCCGGGGCATCCCCCACCACCTCGGCCCGATAGAGAGCCCGCACGCAGGCCACCCGCGCCCGGCGGCGCGGCCCGTGGCTTCCCGGATGCGGCGGCCGGACCGGCCCCTTAGCGGGAACCGTCACGCTTCCCGCCGGTCGTCGCCCGCCGGCGCCCGCCCCGTTTGGCGGACTTGGCCGGCGCCGCCTCCGCGTGAGCGTGAACCGGCTCCTCCGCCGCGGGCGATCCCCAGCCTCCGAACGCCTCCCCGAGGTTCACCATCTCCACCGCGGCCGAGGCGGCATCCCACCCCCGGTTCCCCATCTTCGAGCCGCACCGCTCCGCCGCCTGCTCCAGGGTGTCCGCGGTCACCACCCCGAACATCGTGGGAACACCGGTGTCGCGGCCGACCGCGGACAACCCGCGTATGGTCTCCCCGGCCACCAGGTCGAAGTGCGGGGTGGAGCCCCGGATGAGGACCCCCAGCGCGATGACCGCGTCGTAGCGACCGCTCGTCGCCGCCCCCCGCGCGGCGTGGGCCAACTCGAAGGATCCGGGGACCCAGTAGAGGTCCACCTCCTCCTCGTCCGCCCCCAACCGACCCAGGCAATCCACCGCCCCGTTCACCAGGTTGCCGGTGAAGCTCTCGTTGAAACGCCCCGCGATCACCGCGAACCGCTTCCCCGACGCGTCCAACGAGCCCTTGTACTCATTCATGTCCGTTCCTCCGTGGCCGGGCCTCTCCGTTCCCGGAGCTCTCGGCCGGCCTCTCCGCCTCCCGCATCACCTCGGATAAGTCCAGCAAGTGTCCCATCTTCTCACGTTTGGTGGCCAGATAGCGTTCGTTGGCTGGATTGGTTCCCACCACCAGGGGCACCCGCTCCACCACCTTGATCCCGATCCGATCCAGACCCTGGGTCTTGGCCGGGTTGTTGGTGAGGAGGCGCACCTCGCGCACCCCGAGATCGCTCAGGATCTGCGCGGCCACCCCGTAGTGGCGCTCGTCCGGTTTGAAGCCCAGGTGGAGGTTCGCCTCCACCGTGTCCAGTCCTTCGTCCTGGAGAGCATAGGTCAGGACCTTGTTGGCCAGGCCGATTCCCCGCCCCTCCTGCATCATGTACAGGAAGACTCCGCGACCCTCGGCCTCGATCTGGCGCAGGGCCTCGGCGGTCTGATCCCCGCAATCGCATCGCTTCGACCCCAGGATGTCGCCGGTCAGGCACGAGGAGTGGACGCGCACCAGCGCCGGTTTCCCGTCGGACACGTCCCCCTTGGTGAGGGCGAGGTGGTCCTGGTCCTCGGCCACGCTCCGGTAGAGGTGGAGATCGAAGGAGCCGTGCTTGGTGGGAAGCCGGGTGGTGGTGATGCGGCGGACCAGGCGGTCCTTGCGGAAGCGGTAGTCGATGAGGTCGGCGATCCGGATCAGCCGGAGTCCGTGCTTCCGGGCGAACCGCGCCAGGTAGGGCGGCCGGGCCATGGTGCCGTCCTCGTCCAGGATCTCGCAGAGCGCGCCCACCGGTTTCATGCCGGCCAGGTTCATCAGGTCCACCACCGCCTCGGTGTGCCCGGTGCGGCGGAGCACCCCCCCGGACGCGGCGCGGAGCGGAAACACGTGCCCGGGGCGGGCGAGGTCCTCGGGCCGGGTGCGCTCGTCGGCCAGGGCGCGGATGGTGATCGCGCGGTCCTGGGCGCTGATTCCGGTAGTGCAGCCGCGGATCGCGTCCACCGAGACGGTGAAGGAGGTCCCCATCGGGGCGGTGTTGTCCCGCACCATGGGATCCAGGCCCAGATGGGCAAGCCGTTCCGCGGACATGGGCACGCACAGGAGCCCCCGCGCCTCCCGGATGATGAAGTTCACGTGGGCGGGGGTGATGGTCTCGGCCGCGCACACCACGTCGCCCTCGTTCTCCCGGTCCTCGTCGTCGAGGACCACCACCATCTTCCCCTGCTTCAGGTCGGCCAGCGCGTCCTCGATGGAATCGAAGCGGTACTCGCGATCCACCTGGGTTTCATCGATACTGCTCATGGTTGGATCTCCGTTTCCGCGAACCAGGCGGCGAGGCCCTCACGGCTCCCGTCCGCGCTCAACGCCCTCTGCACATACTTGGCCAATACGTCGGTCTCCAGATGCACCTTCCGGCCCGGCCGGTAGTCGCCCATCACGGTGTGCTCCAGGGTGTAGGGAACGATCGAGACCGTGAACGTCGTTCCCCGGGTCTCGGCCACGGTGAGGCTCACCCCGTCCACCGCCACCGACCCCCGCGGGGCGATCTGCCCGGCCAGATCCTCCGGCGCCCGGATGTCGAAGTACACCGCACCCTCCCCGGGGCGGCGCGCGGCCACCGTGCCCAGGCCGTCCACGTGCCCGGTGACCAGGTGGCCGTCCACCGGGGCTCCCAGGCACAGGCTCCGCTCCAGGTTCAGCCGGTCCCCTACCGCCACGCCGCCGAGCAGCGTCCGCTTCAGGGTGGCGCCCACCGCGTCGAAGCTCAGGGTCCCGCCCGAGGCCTCGGTCACCGTGAGGCAGGTGCCGCTCACCGCCACGCTCGACCCCGGCGGGAGGTCCCGGAGCGACTCCGGGACCTGAAGGGTGAGTTTCACGCCTCCGGCGCGGCGCTCCGCCCGCACCACTCGTCCCGTGCCTTCGATGATCCCGCTGAACATGTCGTTCCTCCGGGCGCCGCCGCCGACGCTCCCGATCCCGCTATCGATCACAAGGACCCGGGTCCCACCACTGGGCGGCCTCGGGGACCGCGGTCACCAGCCAGTCGGCCCCGAGAGAACGGATCCCGGTTCGCGCCACCCGCACCGCCCGCGCCACCCCGGTAACCCGGAGCCCTTCGGTCCAGCCCGGTCCGCCCCCGCCCAACAGGAGCTGCCGGGAGACCACCATCCAGACCACATCGGCGAGCCGCGCGGCCAGGAACGACCCGGCCACCGTGCCTCCGCCCTCCACCAAAAGGGTGGTGTATCCCTCGCTCCCCATCCGGGCGGCAATGGCCGGGAGCGAAACCCGCCCCTCGGGGCCGGCGGGGAGCGTCCACACTTCTACCCCCTTCGCCTCCAGCGCCCGCCGAGCCGCGACCGGAGCGGCTTCGGTGGCGACCGCCACCCGGCGGGTTCCGTCATCCGCCCACACCCGCGCGGAGTCCGGAGTGCGAAGCCGCGAGTCCAGCACGAACCGGTCCGGGGAGCGCCCCTTCACGAACCGGGTGGTGAGCGCCGGGTTGTCCTTTATCGCCGTTCCCGAACCGACCAGAATGGCGTCGGCCTCCCGGCGGCGGCGATGCACCCAGGCGCGGGCCACACCCGAGGAGATCCAGCGCGATTCCCCCTCCGCGGTGGCGATCCGCCCGTCGAGGGAGGTGGCCACCTTGAGAATGATCCGCGGGCGCTTCCGTTCCACCGTCGACGCGAACCCCGCGACCAGATGGGCGGCGCGTATTCGGCCGGGGCCCGCGTGCACCTCGACCCCGGCGGCGGAGAGCGCGGCCGGCCCGTCCCCGGATAGCGGGTTCGGATCCGTTGCGCCGACGTACACCGTCTTCACCCCCGCATCGATGATCGCCGGCACGCAGGGCGGGGTCCTTCCTTCGTGGTTGCAGGGCGAGAGGGTCACGAACAGATCGGCGCCGCGCGCCCCGGCCCCCGCGGCCCGCAGGGCCAGGACCTCGGCATGGGGCTCCCCGGCCCGACGGTGCCGGCCCTCCCCCACCACCTTCCCGTCCCGCACCAGGACCGCGCCCACGGGGGGATTGGGATGGGTGCCGCCCATCCCGCTCCGGGCCAGAATGAGAGCGCGGGCCATCGCCCGCTCGGGGGTGATCAACGGCTTCCCGTCCCTGGTTCGTCCGATCGCATCCGGTTCATCCGGTTTCTCCCCGTCCCCCCGACTCGCCCCGCTCCCCCGTCCGTGGGCAAACAAAAACCCCGAATCCAGTGAAGGACTTCGGGGCAGGGCAAGCGGCATCCCCGAGCGCACGGCGCCCGACGACACCCGGTCCCTTCTCTCATCCCGACTATACGGTCGGCTCCCGAATTCCACGGGATCCTGCTCGGGGCCCATGGGCCCCTCGCTCGCGGGCTATCACCGCCGGTGGGGACTTGCACCCCGCCCCGAAGGTCCGGTCTTGAACCGACTTGACGCCGGTTCCCGGGATCCCGGCCCGGTGGCCGGCAACCCTATGTTGGCAAGGAATAAAGGCTACGCCTCCCCCCAACCGGAGTCAAGCTGGAGGGCGCTCCGGGCCCCTCCCGTCCGGGCCCGCAACATGCCAACCCCCCGAAACTTCTCAAGATGCAACGCGGACGGTCCGATTACAAATCGGAACCAAGAGGTCCTGTAGCAGCGATCCGGGGCCGGCCGGAACCCCCTCCAGCCCCGGCCCCGGACCGGCGGGAGGCACGGTATGCGAACAACCCATCGGGCCGCTCCTCCCGGACCCCGGTGAAGTTCGTGAACTCCGACCCCGTGTTCCACGGGCTCACCGCATGGTGAGCCTGGGCGCGGTCGAGGTGCCCGCGAGCGGGTCGGTCGAGTTCACCGCTTCCCTGGGAGGCCGCTGAGCCGTGCGCTGGTCGCTACGCCGTAAGCTCTTCCTGACCGTGGGCGCGGGGGCGGCGGCCCTGGCCCTGGTCATGTCGCTCCTGGTGGACCTCACCGTGGTGCGCGAGGTCCAGGTGGACGAGGACGAGGGGCTGGAGCACACCCGCGCCGCATTCCAGGCGCTTCAGCAATACCGGCGGAGCCAGCTCCTGGAGCGGTGCCGCCTCGTCTCGGAACTCCCCTATTTCAAGGCCGCGGCCGCGGTCTACGACCCCACCCTCTCCCCCGAGGACCAGAAACAGGCCCTGGCCACGGTGACCGACATGGCCCGGCGGATCCTGGAGGGGGTGGACGTCGATCTCCTCATGCTCACCGACACCCGGGGGGCGCCGCTGGTGGCGGTGGGACCCGCTCTGGATCGCGGGGTCAACGACCTCCGCCCGGTGAGCACCCTGGCCCGGAGCGCGGTGGACCGGGAGTACGCCGACGGCATCGTGGCCCTGAGCGGCGGGCTCACCCACGTGACCGCCACCGCGGTGGAGGTGGGAGGTCTGCAGCTGGGTGCGCTCTGTCTGGGGACCAGCCTCGACTCGCGAATGGCCGGCGACCTGGAGAGGATGTCGGGGAGCGCGGTGGCCCTGGTGGGAGAGCGGGGGCTCCTGGCCCGGAGCAGCGGGGTGCCCGCCGACGCCGAGGCCTCCCTGGTCGAGGCGTGGCAGGGGCTTACCGGCCGGGGAATCCGAAACGCCGGCACCTCGATGGTGAAGATCGACCGCGCCCGCTACCGGACGCTCTGGGTTCCCCTCCACGGACCCGACGCCTCCATGCCCGGCGCCTTCGTGGTGCTTCGCTCCGAGGGTCGAGCGCTGGCCTTCCTCTCCCAGATCCGCGAAGGGCTGGCCGTGATCGCCCTCACCGCGATCCTCATCGCGCTCCTCTTCTCCTGGTTCTTCGCCCGCCAGATCACCCACCCGGTGGGCGAGCTGGTGGCCTTCACCCGGCGGGTGGGCTCCGGCGATCTCTCGGCGCGGGTGCGCATCGGGACCGGGGACGAGATGGCCGTTCTCGGGAATGCCTTCAACCGCATGGCCGGAAACCTCACTGAATCGCGCCGGCGTCTCGAGCGCTCCAAGGAGGTGCTGGAGGCGCGGGGCCACGAGCTGGAGGAAGCGGTGGCCGAGCTCAGCCGCTCCAAGGAGGAAACCGAAAAGGTGAACGAGGCCCTCCACGAAGCGCACGCCCAGCTCATCCAGGCGGGAAAGATGGCGGCGTTCGGCGAGCTGGGGGCGGGGCTCGCCCACGAGCTTCGACAGCCCCTGACCTCGATCCGGGGCTTTTCCCAGCTCGTCCTGTCCCGCCTTTCCAAGCGGGCCACCGCCTCGCGCCGGCATCTGGAGATGGTGATCCAGGCGGTGGACCACATGACGGCGATCGTCCAGGGGCTCAAGGACTTCGCCCGCGCCTCGAGCTTCGAGCTGAAGGAAGTGGACGTGAACGACGTCGTGGAACGCACCGGCCTCCTCATGGGGGCGCAGCTCCGCTCGCGCGGCATCGAGCTGAAGGTGAACCTCGACCGCGGCGCGCCCTGGGTCCGCGGAGACGCCAACCAGCTTCAGCAGGTCTTCACCAACCTGGTGGCCAACGCCCGGGATGCCCTGAGCGAACGCGGCGGTGGGCGCCTGCGGGTGGAGACCCGGGCGGTCGGCAAGGGGACCTACCTCATGGTGTCGGTGGCCGATGACGGCCCGGGGATCCCCGCCGACGTCCTGCCCAAGATCTTCAACTCGTTCTTCACCACGAAACCCGAAGGGGCGGGAACCGGCCTCGGACTCTCCATCACCCAGGGGATCGTCCAGGACCACGGGGGAAAGATCGACGTCTCGTCGCAGCCGGGCGAGGGCGCGACCTTCCGGATCTTCCTTCCCACCCGCAAGGCCCAGCCGTGCTGGGAGATGATCGACTGCGTCCGCGACTGCCGCCCGGAGATCGCCGGCCGGGAGGATTGCGCGATCTACCGCGAGGGGCGTGGCCACCGCTGCTGGGAGTCCCTCCGCCAGCTGGCCCACCAGGACCCCGCGGTCACCCAGCCCGAGTGCGAGCGGTGCCCGGTCTACATGGCCAAGACGACGTTCACCGTGGAGGCCGGCGAGGGCTCCGGCTCCCTCACCGGGTCCGGATCCGCCGAGGACGCCCGGGCCGCCTGACCCCATCGGCCTCGGATCCGCCCCAGATCCGCTCCACGACGCTTCCCGCCCCGACGGCCGATTCAACGCGAGATTCCGCTCTTATGCATCCATTGACACCGATCCGGAACTGGAATATATATCCATTTCAGTACTAAATCGTATCGGCACATCTTTGATCCCGCGCAATTCCCGATACTTCCCCGGACATCATCCCGCCAGCCTCGGAGGTAGACCCATGAAGGAGATACGTTTCCCCCCGACCGGCGTCCGGATGTCCGCCGAGGTCACCCGCGGCCAAGCTCAGGAAGGCGCCTACGAGCTCCGGCTATGGGCGGCCGAAGACAATACGATGATCCTCCCGGAGCACGAAACTTCCTGAATCCCGCCGACGACGAGTACCCCCTGCCCCAGCCCGCCAGGGTCAACGACCGGCGGATCGTCCAGGCCCTCATCGTGGTGGTCTTGACCCCGCCGATCGATCAGTACAGCGTGGCGTTGATCGTCAAACAGGACGGCCGCGAGTTGGATCGGGTGTCCCTCGAGGGAGGTCGGACGAGTCTAGCGTCGCCCTGAACGTCTCCTGCCGTCTGGTGAGTCGAGGGGTCCCATGCGCAAGCTCCAGCTGATGCTCGCGATTCTTGCCCTGACCGTTCCGTCAACGCCGGCCCTCGCCGCCGGCACGAGCGGAAGCCGGTTCTGGCCTACCGGATCCGCGGCGACTTCGCGGTGCCCAGTCCCCCGCCTTCATTCTCATCGGCGGGAGCCCGATCAGCTCCTGCGCCTCTCTCAACGCTGACCCCATCGCCTCCAGGATCCAGCTCACCACCGCTTCTCTATCCCCCGACCGTGTGGTGTAGGTCTCCCCTGGCTCCTGATCGGGGCCGGCACCTCACCGTCCAGAGGTACCTGAGGCGACCGGCCCTCTACCGGACCCGTGTTTCCCTCGCCACCCGCCGGCCGGTGTGCGAGCACGGCCACCCAGATCGCCCTCGGGATCCGGGTCACGCTCCGGGACGGAGGGGACCTCCGCGCCAGCGAGGAGTACAGAGAGGCCATCACCCGGCTTGCTGAACGGATGGTGCTGGCGCTGTCGCCCCAGGTCGGCAGACCCAACGATCGGACACCATCGGCGAGATACCCACGGGTGGCATGGCGGAAGTCGAGGCGCTCCAGGATTCCTTGAAGGCTACGATCCGGGAATACTCGGACCAGAGCTGGAACCAGGAGAAGCTCGAGGTCGCCGCCGCGGTCCTCGCCGCCTCGGCCGACTCCACCGGCTCGAACCTGCACACCCGGTCCTACGCCGCCTGGGGGACCTTCGGACTCCCCATCGGCGGATCCGGGCAGTTTCTGCTCGGTGTGAACGGGCGCGCGGAGCGAACCCGGAATCGGACGTCTTCCGTGGTAAGGGTAGCCTCTCGTCCCGCCTCTACTTCGGCACCAGCACGGTCAAGTTCCTGGCCGGGGCCGGGGGAACTGGAGGACGGTATCCGGCCGACCTGGACGCTGGAAAGCGGGGCGAGATGGCGGTCGGGGCCGGGGTCTGGCTGACCTTCACCGGAGGGGTCGAGTACGGGAGCCGCGGCGAGGGGAACAGCCTGGTCACCCACTCGTCACTGCGATACGAGCTGCCGTCTCTCTGACCGCCGGGGGCGGGGGCGGGACGGGGCGGCGGCGCGGGAACATCCGCCGGGATCGCGTATCATCTTCTCCGGCTCGCGGGCGCCGCGGCGACCGAACCCGTCCAGCCGAAGGAAGAGAAGCCGAATCGTGTCGAACCACCCGCTGAGTCCCATCCTCGCCGCGTTGTTCCTGGCCGTCTTCGGGGCCGCGTGCTCCGGAACCGCCCCCGCCCGCGCCGCCGGGCCTCCCGCCGCCGTGCCTCGAATTCGTCCGACCTCGCCGGCCGGATCGACGCCTTCGTCGAGCCCTACGTGAACCTGAACGCCATGAGCGGCGTGGTGCTGGTCGCCCGGGGGGACACCGTGCTCTTCGCCAAGGGGTACGGGTCCGCCGACGCGGCCGGGGACCTCCCCAACACCCCCGACACCCGGTTTCCCATCGGCTCGGCCACCCACGCCTTCATCACCCTCGCGGTGATCCAGCTCGCCGAGCAGCAGCGATTGAACATCCGGGATCCCCTCTCCAAGTACCTCCCCGACTACCCCCACGGCGACCGGATCAGACTGTTCGACCTGCTGAACCACCGGGGCGGCATCCCCCCCCTGGACGATTCCTCCTCCGGCGGGAGCCCTCCCGGATCCCCGAACCTCGACTCCCTGATCGCCCGGCTCCGGGAAAAGCCGCTTCTCTTTTCGCCGGGGAGCCGGGCCCGGTTCAGCGACTCCGGCTTCCTCCTCCTGGCCCGGGTGATGGAGATTGTCTCGGGCATGCCCTACGCCGCCTACCTGCAGCGGCACGTCTTCGAGCCGGCGGGAATGACCGGGACCGGGGACGAGAATCGGACCGGGCGGGTCTCCGGCCAGGCGGTCGGGCTCATGCCCGATCCCGACGGCCCCGGGACCATCCCGGCGCCTCCGGTGGACTTCGCCTCCCGCGCGGGGAGCGCATCCCTCTACTCGACGGCGACGGATCTCCACCGGTTCAACCGGGCGCTGGTCCACGGCGCCCTGACCTCGAGCGAAGCCCAGATCGGCGCGGTCCGCCAGCGCCTCGAGCGGCGCATGGTGCTCTACGGGGGCAGCCTCCCCGGCTACAGCGCCGACCTGAACCACTATCTGGACGACGACGTCTTCGTGGTGGTCCTGATGAACGACGACGCCCAGATTCAGCAGATCATCGCCGACGGCGTGTCCGCGATCGTCTTCGGCCTGCCCACGCCCCCCTTCCCCGGGTTCAGCCCCGACGCCTTCGACCGCGCCCTGGCCGGGCGGGCGGCAGGGCGGTACCGGCTCCCCAACGGCTTCGGGTTCTCCCTCGTGCTCGCGGACGACCGTTTCGTTCTCCGCGGGGACGAGGGGAAGGTCTCGCGGCTCATCCCCGAGACCGCCGACACGTGGTTCTCTCCCCTCTTCTGGTATCACCTCACCGCGGTCTCCGGGCCGAGCGGGAGCGTGGACACCCTGCTCTGGATCGGGGCGACCCAACCCGACACGGTGCGAGCGGCCCGGATCGCCGGCTGACGCCTCGAGGGGCGATGCGAAGGGCCCCGATCCGGGAAGGACGTGTGGGGCATTTTGCCCACCGCCCCGAATCGCCGCCTTGCAAACTGCACGCAACTTGTTGGCTTTCCGGAAATTATCCCGGTGGGTAAATTAACCCATTGCAGGACAACAACTTAGAGTGCTATGATTCGTGCAGAACCCTTCCCGACTACCCTTTTCGGAGGTGGAACTCATCATGAAATTCGCAATGTGCGCGCTGGCGGCTCTGGTGGTGGTCGCGGGGCTTGCTCCGGCGGCCTCCGCGGCGGCCATCCCGGATGGAAAGGTGGCGGTCGTTCGCGTGACCGCCATCGACGGCCTCGCCGGATTCACCGGCCCGACGACCGAGATGCGAAGCTCGGCGTTCTCGTTCGACGGCACCGACTACAACGTCAGTCGCTCGGCCCTGGGCAGCCTGGACGGTGTGCGGACCCTCGTGCTCATCGATCACCGCACCGACCAGGTGAACGGCGACAAGCTCGTCCAAACGTACACCCAGGAGGTGCGGGCGGTGAACGGATCCTCGTTCGACGTGACCGACCTGCCGGGGAAATCCCTGTCCTACCAGGTGGCGTCGATCGCGGGCAACCTGCGCATCCTCGGCGACGGCGACCAGATCGTGGCCACCGGCGGCGCGAACGGCCCGTATCACATCTGGCGGGTCGACGGCGTGGATCTGGTCTCCACCGACGCGATCGTCCTTCGCTGACCGGTCCACCGCATCGACGACTGACCGACTCTATCCGCTTCCTGGGTTGACCTGGGGGGTGCTACGGAAGGGGAGGGGTCCGCACGCCGGGCCCCTCCCCGGCATGTTCGGGGCCGGCGGGGCGCGGGCTCACCGGTCCGGGACCTACAGCGGCCGAAGCACCGCCCCGTAGCTCGAGGTGAGCCACTCCTCGACGACGGGGTTTCGAAGCCAACCCCGCTCCCGGATCGGCCCCGGGCCGTAGCAGCGCTCGGCCTCCAGCGCCCAGACGCCGTCCTCCCGCACCCACCTCCGGAAATCGGCGATCCGGGTGGTGTGCACGTGGTTCCGGAAGAACTCCACCATGTCGCGGGAGAGCGCCTCCGCGGCGGCGCGGTCCTCGGCGGTCGACGCACGATCGGCGTCGAGCCGGCACTGGGCGACCACCGCCGCCTCCAGGGTGCCCCGTCCGAACAGGAGCTGGCACCAGGGGAGCCGGATCACCTGGGACAGGTGGCTCCCCCGCGGCGATCCCCAGGGGTTGAATACCAGGACGAACCGCCCCCCCGGACGGAGGCACCGGCGGAAGTCCCGGAGCATCTCCCTCGGCTTCCCCACGTGCTCGAGGAGATCCGTGCAGACCACCCGGTCGAAGGAGGCGTCGGCAAAGGGCAGCCGGACGGCGTCGGCGGCCACCTTGACGATCCGTTCCCATCCCTGGGAACGGTGGTAGTCCATCGCCCGCCGGAGATGGACCGTCGAGAGGTCCGCCCCCACGATCCGCCCGAGGCTCGGGGTGGCCTCGGCCAGGCGATGCGTGCGCCCACCGCTTCCGCAGCCCACGTCGAGGAGCGACGCGGGCGGGTCCCCCCCGATGTTCTTCCACAGGTCGAGTAGAAAGTCGCTGGTCGCGTACTGCCAGTCGGCGTGGGTGGTCCCGCCGGGGAGCCCGGGGAGCGCGGGCGAGGGGAAGAAGCGGTTGGCGGCGAGGAGCGCCTGAACGCCGAAACGACTCATGCGCGCCGGACCTCTCGGAATGGACGGGACATTCAGTTCTTGGGCTTCACCGCGTAGACCAGGATCTCGGGGTCGTCGGTGGCGATGGCCCGGCTCGAGAACCGGCCGGCGTCCGCCCCGAAGCCCATGATGTTCCGGAATCCCACCCGCCCCAGGTCGTTTCGGAGTCCCGGCAGCACGTAGTAACGCTCGTGCAGCGGCAGTTCCTCCACCACGTCCCCCTCGATCTGCACCCGCTCGGTGGTGGTGAGAAAGTTGGTCTGGGGGTCGAACCCCGAGAGATCCTGGCGCTGGCGGATCAGGTGGAGGAGGTTCATGGCGCTCAGGGCCAGCCGGCCGCCGGGCTTGAGCGCGGCGTAGGTGGCGTCCAGGATCGCGTAGTTCTCCGCGTCCGATTCCATGAGCCCGAACGCGCCGCCCCCCAGGAGGAGCGCGGCGTCGAAGCGTTCCGCCTCCATCGGCTTCCGCGCATCGCCCTTGATGAAGTCGACCGCGAGGCCGAGCGCCTCCGCGCAACGCCGGCCGATTCCCAGGAGCTGGTCGGAGAGGTCGATGGCGGTGACGTGGCGGTATTCGCGCCGCGCCAGTTCCAGGGCGTGGCGCCCCGCGCCCGAGGCCACGTCGAGGATCTCCTCGTCCGGCCGGAGATCCATGAGCTCGATCAGGAAGTCGACTTCCTGGCTCACCTCTCTCCCGAAGGGCGGGGCCTTCTCCACGTCGAGCCGGGGTAACGGCAGAATGTGGTGGACTTTACGGGGGGGGCGACCGGATACCATGGGGACCTCCAAGAGTGAATCCGGTGCGAGAATGGCACAGGCGCGGGTCCCGGGCAACGGAATTCCCGCGGGCTTACCGAACGTCTATTTGGTTGGCGGGCAGGCGATTTGGTAAAATAGACGCGGTCTTCGCCGTTCCCCCGAACCCCGTGGCGGTAGGCCCACCCGATCCTGGAACGAACTCGACCATGCCGGCATCATTGCTTTATCCCGAGGAGTTGGACCGGTCCAACCCACAAGGAGTCACCTTCATGAAGGTCACCCGCCGTCTCCTTCCCCTGCTTCTGGTTCTGGGCACTCTTCCCCTGGCGAGCCACGGCGTCGGCGAGGTGGACGCCCACGATTGGATCGCCCCCGCAGTCGCCGCCCCCGGGCTCGAGATCCAGGGGAATCCCCACCTCTGGAGCCGGACCCAGGCCAAGGCGCTCGACCCGGTCTATGACGGAGCCGAGGGCCGCGCCGCCCGCGGCGATCTCATGGGGTTCTACTACGACCAGGAGATCGATCGATTGAACTTCCGGGTGAACCTCTTCCGCGAGGCCGGAGTGAAGGACTCCGCGCCGGTTCTCGATCCCGGGGTGCGGGCCATCGTCCTCATGGACTACGCCCCCGGCGGAACGAAGGCGCTGCCCGACGGAATCGCCGGTGAGGCCCCCTTCGCCTGGGACCGGGCGGTTGAACTCACCGAGAACGGCGGGACCCTGACCGGAAGGATCCTCGACGACCGGGGGGACGCGCGGGAGACCGAGCGGCTCCGCTCGGTGCGCGAGTCGAAGAGCTGGGACATGCTGGAGGGGAGCCTTTGGCTCCCCGGGGGCTTCGCCGAGGCCGCGGCGCGGGCGGCGGGAAAGCCGGCCGCGGACTACGACGCGGTGGCCGCGCGGGCGGCCGCCGACGACGCCACCCCGGTGCGGTTCTACGTCATCACCACCGACGGGAGCCGGGTGCTCGACTCCATCACCGCCACCAACGCCCCCACCTCCAGCACCCACAACGTGGCCTTCGTCCAGCACCTGAACCAGGGGCTCACCTACACCACGGTGTTCCGGGGCGAGCGGGGGGAGAACGCGGCCTACGACGGGGACCCGAACAACCCCGACGACGGGGCCGACGAACTCCTGGCCGCCCACCAGTACTACAACCTCCCCGTGAACTGGCACCAGGCCGGCACCCTGATCTCCGCCGCCCAGTGGCACGACAAGAGCTTCAACGACTGGCTGGCCGCCGGGGTCACCGGGGGCTGGGTGGAAATGATCACCTCCGCCTACGGCCAGCAGATGATGCCGTTCCTCCGCGACGAGGTGAACGGGAAGGCGGTGGCGGTCGAGAACAGCATGATCGTCCAGCGCTACGGCTTCACCCCCCGGGTGGCCTGGGTGCCGGAGCGCGTCTGGTGCGAGAACCCCGACAACGACGGGAACGGGCACACCGCCAGCGGGAACGTGATCGACTACATCGGCGACAACTTCACCAACAACGGCATCTGGGCGGTGATCCTCGACGACTACATCCACTGCGGGTACAACGACAACACCTTCAACGACCACCACATCTACACCTACAACGGCTTGAAGGTGCTCCCCATCGACAACGACTTCGTGGGGCAGGTGAACTACGACTGGGGCGCGGCCTGGAACACCATCCTCGCCGGTACCTCGGACGAGATCATCATCTACGGGAACGACGCGGAGATCGCGGCCGAGGTCTCCCAGGGAGCCGGGAACCCCGACGCCCTGAACAACTACATACACGTGCTCCAGCAGTGCTCGGCCAACAGCGGGGTGGTCGGGGTCTGGAAGCTCACCGACGTGCTCCAGGATCCCGGCTTCACCACCCAGTCCATCACCCTCCAGAGCGGCACCTACGGGCTCCTGGGGGGATTCGATGGCTACGGCGGGGGGAACAACTTCTGGTACGGCGACTGGGCCGGCTACACGGGGTCGTCGAACCTGGACAACCACGTTCCCAAGCTGGACTACGGCACCCAGTGGAACAACGCCCTCGACAACATCCTGGCCGCGCCGGTCAACAACCTCTCCGAGATGGCCTGGTACATCCTGGTCACCAACCTCCACGAGACGGGCTGGCACGACAACGGCGAGATCTCGGGATGGGAGAACCACTACTCGAACCACATCCGCTCCGCCAACCCCCACGCCGAGGCCGCCCGCTGGGCCGCCGGCCTTTACGCCAACCCCACCGGGGCCTACCTCTCCGACATCGACGACGACGGGGTGGACGAGCTGGTGATGTACAACGACCGCCTGATGGCGGTGTTCGACACCATCGGGGGGAAGCTCCAGTGGCTGTTCTGCAAGGGGGTGGACTACAACTACAGCGTGGTGTCGAACGACAACGCCTACTGGGCGGACACCGACGGCGACTACAACGAGACCAACCACGTCGCCGCCCTCTCCGACGTGAGCGTGAACGGGACCGACCGGGAGGGCGACCTCTACGGGCTCCAGGTCCTCTCGGGCGCCGGGAACACGGTGAGCGCCGAGCTCACCGCCTACGGGATCTCGAAGACCGTGTCCCTCACCCTGGGGGATCCCTACCTGGACGTGGTCTACCGCGCGGACGGAAACCGCGTGTACGTGAAGAGCGGGATGAGCCCCGATCTCCTGGACATGACCTGGAGCGGGACCCTGGACCGGGTCTGGGATCCCGACGGCGGCGGCTACTTCGGCCAGAAGAACCCGGACACCGACGCCACCGCGGCCATCGTGGTGGGGAGCGCCGGCGCCCACCACAACCTCCAGTTCTCCGCCACCCTCCTCGAGGGAGACGAGCTGTACGGGGACAGCCCCTTCGAGGTTTACCTCTACGGGGGCTACACGAGCGCGCTGGACGGGAACGGCCACGTCCCCGAGCTGAAGGCCCTGCGGGACGGGCTGACCGACACCATCGGCCCCTCCCCCACCTACGGGGTCTACTACCCGGGCACCGATCATCTGACCCTGTATTTCGACGAGGCGGTCCAGATCGCCTCGGTGGTCCAGACCGGTTTCGCCGTCGACGACAACGACGACGGGACCGCGGAGGTGACCCTGACCGGCTCCGAGACCCTGACCACCGGCGGGACCTCGAGCAAGCGGCTGGACTTCGATCTCACCCCGGGCACCGCCTCGGCCCTGGAGGCGCTCAACACCTCGAGCCTGGAGCTCCTGTTGGCCGCGGGGAGCGTCCAGGACGCGTCCTCCAACCCCAACCTCCAGATCACCAACCTGGACAACGTGGCCATCAACTTCACCCCCCCCACCGCGATCCAGATCGACGGGCTGATCAACGCAGCCGACTGGTCGTCCCCGCGCTGGTCGTGCGAGGACTTCTGGGATTCGGCCTGGAACAGCAGCGCGCCGGGGGACACCAACGAGATCAACGCCCTCTACGTGGACTGGGACGACACCTATCTCTACCTGGGGGTTCTGGGGCGGGTGCAGGGGAATTCCTGGCTCCTCTACCTGGACTCCGACCTCGACGGCCCGAACGGCTATACCGATCTCACCGCCATCGACGCCTGGGAGCGCGGGGCGTCCTTCAGCGGGCCGGGCTTCCGGCCCGACTTCCAGCTGGGGGCCTACCAGCACCAGGGTTCCTTTGACGGGCAGAGCTTCTGGCGGCTGACCGGTCCCACCACCAGCACCGATCTGAGTTCCCAGGTCATCATGGCCTTCGACCCCCAGCACCTGAACGGCAACAACGGCGGGAGCGAGCTGGCGATTCCCTGGGACGTGATCTACGGCCTGGGACCGGGGACGGTCCCGGCCGGGGCGAAGATCGCGGTGGTGGCCTCGGTCTGCTGGGACCCCGAGCCGGACGGAGAGCTGGGCGGCGACGTCTGCCCCAACAACGTCTCGGCGACGCTCCCCCAGGTGGACAACTTCTGCGCGGTGACGGTGGACGTCGACGGGAACGGTCTCCCCGACCCCAAGAACATCACCACCGGCGCGCCGCCGGACGCCGGTCCGTCGGGAATCCGGGTGCGCGCGGCCTTCCCCAACCCGGCCATGGGGCCGACCGCGGTGCCTCTCGTCCTGGCCGGCCCGGCTCAGGGCGGGAAGGATCGCTACAACGTGCGGGCGGAGGTGTTCGATCTCTCCGGGCGCCGGGTGCGGGTGCTCTACTCGGGCAGCATGCCCGCCGGGGAGCACGCGCTCCGCTGGGACGGGCGGACGGAGAGCGGGGTCGACGCCGGGGCCGGGATCTTCTTCACCCGGGTCGTGGTGGACGGGAAGAACGCGGGGACGTCCAAGATCACCCGGGTGCCCTGACCGCGGCCGGCCGGGGGAGGCATCGGCCTCCTTCAGCCGAGTCCCGCCGGCGGCCCTGGCCTTCCGCCGGCAACCGACGCAAGACCTGCGGGCCCCGGTGCCGGACGGCGCCGGGGCTCAGCGCTTGGGCTTCCGCTCGTGGGGGCGGAAGGGCGGAGGCGGCGGGGGGAGATGGGGGGCGGGGGCCGGAGCCTCGGCGCGGGCACGCACCGGGGCCGGGTTCACGAGGCCGCCGAGGCGCCCCCGCGCGAACACCCACACCAACAGCCCCGCGGCGAAGATCAGGAGCAGCGGCTCGAAGGTGAGCCGGTAGCGGACGGTGGTGTTGAACAGGGAGAAGCCCAGGGTGAGCACCGCCGGCACCGCGTAGAGGGCAAAGAGCCTTCCGAAGAAGCGGAGGAAGACCAGCATCCCCACCAGAGCCAGGACGATGGTCGGACCCGAGGTGAGGGCGGCGACCAGAAACTGCCGGCTCCCGGTGTGCGCGTTCGAGGTCCAGGGGTGCGGCTTGAACGCCCACATGTTCTCCACCCGGAGGAGATACATCCGGAGCGCCCGCCCGGGCTGGGTGCGGATGTAGGACCAGGCCCGTGCGGTCAGCGCGGAGTCGAGCTCCGCGTCGGACCATCCCATCCGTTTCTGCTCTTCCTTCACCTCGACCTTGTTGATCTCGATCCACTGCTCGGCGTCGCGGCTCCGGGCATCGATCTCGGGGTTGTTGGAGCCGTAGAACGAGGACGCCCCCATCGAGCTCACAAAGACGAACCGGTGGTCCAGCGCGTAGTTCCGGAGCGTGACCGGAACCAGCATGAGCACGGTCACCGCGGTGAGGACCACCACGTCCACGAACCCCCGGCGGAGGGGGCGGACCCGGAGCCCGTGCCACACCGCCAGGAACGGCGCGGTGAGAAAGAGGGGGACCATGAAGATGCCCCCCAAGCCCAGGGCCACCCCGCCGGCGGCCACCCAGCCGCGACCGGAGCCGGCCTGACGCCGGTAGAGCGCCAGGAGCAGGAAGAGCAGGAGGGGGATGACCACGTTCTGGGTGTAGAACACGCCGGCCAGGTACGCCAGGTACGGATAGATCGCCACCCCGAGGCCGGCGAGGAGACCCACCAGCGGTCCCAAAAGCACCGTCCCCAGGAGGACGGTGAGACCGGCGGCGGCGGCGCCCAGGACCGCCTGCACGACCCGAAGGCCGGCGATGTCCAGGCCCAGGGCGCGTCCCGCCGCAATGAAGTAGAGAGGCCCGGGCGGAGTGAGGGTGTTGGTGCCCAGCCACCGGCCCCCGGCCACCTCGTCCGCCTGGAGGAAGTAGTTCCGCTCGTCGCTGAAGTAGAACTGGTTCTTGAACACGAAGTGGACGAACAGGATCCGCACGACCAGGGCGAGGAGAAACACGATCAGGGCAGTGCGAATGGGGAGACGTCCGGCCGGGTTGGTGCTCATCGGAGGGCTACTCTAAACCGTCCGGAGGCCGGCCGAAACCGTCCAGGATCCGGATCACCCGCTCCAGGAGGGCCGGGTCGCCCACCGCCATGAGCCCGTCGAGCTTCGGGCGCTCCCGGTTGAAACGGGGTATCGAGCCGTCGCGCACCCGAACCACCCCCCCCGCGGCCCGAACCAGGGCCGTCCCCGCCGCGACGTCCCACTCGTGCTTGGGCACCAGGGTCCAGGTCGCATCGGCCAGGCCGGCCGCCACCAGCCCCAGCTTGTAGGCCACCGAGCCCATCGGCTTCACCGTGAACCAGGCGTCGGCGAAGCGCTCCCACTCCCCCCGCCGGACCTCGCTCCGGCTGGCCAGCACCGTGGGTGGCGGGGCCTCGGGACGGTTCCGCCGGGGCGCGGGTTCTCCGTTCACCGTGACCCCCGTATCCAGCGACCCCAGGATGAGCTGATCGGCGACCGGGTTCAGGATCCCCCCGGCCACCGCTTCCCCGTCCTCCACCAGACCCACCGAGACGCACCACTCGGGTATTCCCTGGACGAACTCCCGGGTCCCGTCCACCGGGTCCACCACCCAGACCCGGCGGGCGCGAAGACGGCCGGGGTCGTCCGCGGTCTCCTCGGAGAGCCAGCCCTCGCCGTCGCGCGGGAGAAGTCCCTTCAGGGCCTCATCCACCGCCAGGTCCGCCGCGGTCAGGGGATCGCCCCGCTCCTTCATCGCCACCGGATCGGTTTCCCCCCCCAGACCGGCCAGCACGCGCCGCGCCGTCTCGAGAGCGTCGCGGATCCGATCGAGATCGTCGCGCCGGGCCCTCGCGCTCAAGCCGGGTCCCGGACGGGATCGCCGGATGCGGCCCCGATGTACCCCTCGCGCTCGAGGTGGAGAAGCACCTCGTGGGCGGCCTCCTCGGGGGAGAGCTCGGCGGTGTCGAGAATCACCTCGGCGTCGTCGGGCGCCTCGTAGGGGTCGGAGATGCCGGTGAACTCCTTGATGATCCCCGCCCGGGCCTTGGCGTAGAGGCCCTTGCGGTCGCGGCTCTCGCACACCTCGAGAGAGGTGGACACGTGGACCAGCACGAAACCGCCGCCGGGGCTCACCGTCCCGCGCACCTCCTTCCGCACCGCGTCGTAGGGGGCGATGGGGGCACAGATGGCGATCCCACCGTTCTTGGTGATCTCCGAGGCCACGAAGCCGATCCGGCGGATGTTGATGTCCCGGTGCTCCTTGGAGAAACCGAGCTCCGAGGAGAGGTTCGTGCGCACGATGTCCCCGTCGAGAAGGGTGACCGGTCGGCCCCCCATCTCCAGGAACTTCACCATGAGCACGTTGGCCACGGTGGACTTTCCCGCCCCCGAAAGCCCGGTGAAGAACACGGTGAATCCCTGGGCATGGCGGGGCGGATGGCTCCGCTGGAGCTCCCGCGCCACCTCGGGAAAGCTGAACCACTCTGGGATGTCCCGCCCCTGGGCCAGCCGGTCGCGGAGTTCGGTGCCCGAGATGTTGAGCACCCGCGAGCCTTCCGCCACCTGGTCCGCGGGCTGGTAGGCGTCGAGATCCTCCACGTACACCATCATCCGGAAGGGGACCATGGTCACCCCCAGCTCCTCCTCGTGCCGGCTCAAGAGTTCCTGGGCGTCGTAGGGGCCGTAGAAAGGCTTCCCCGTGGAGTCGTTCCCCGGACCGGCGTGGTCGCGGCCCACGATGAGATGGGTGCAGCCGTGGTTCTTCCGGATGATGGCGTGCCAGAGCGCCGACCGGGGTCCGGCCATCCGCATGGCCAGGGGAAGGAGCGAGAGCATGGCGGTCTCGCGGGGGTACCGGTCGAGGATGGCCTGGTAGCAGCGGACCCGGGTGTAGTGGTCCACGTCGCCCGGCTTGGTCATCCCCACCACCGGATGGACGAGCAGGTTGGCCCGGTGCTCCAGGGCCGCCCGCAGGGTGATCTCCTGGTGGGCGCGGTGCATGGGATTCCGGGTCTGGAAGGCCACGATCTTCCTCCAGCCCAGCCGCTCGAACTCCTCGCGGAGCCGGCGGGGGGTCATGCGGAGGTCGCTGAAGTCGAAGTGGGCCGGCGACTGGATCCCCTCGACCCGCCCCCCCACGTAGACCGGGCGTGCGGGACGGAGGAGATCGGCCACGGCCGGGTGCGCGGAATCGGCGGTGCCGTAGACCTTATTCGCCTCGGCTTCACGGTCGGGCCGCCACACCTCGTCCACGTGGAGCGCGGCGAGCATGACCCCCTCGGGATCGCGAAGCGCCAGAACCGAGCCCTCCCCCAGTCCTTTCGCCGCCTCCTCGGTTACGTCGAGGGTGATGGGGATCGGCCAGAGCGTCCCGTCGGCCAGCCGCATGCCCTCGCAGACCGCGTCGTAGTCGGCCCGGTTCATGAATCCAGCCAGGGGCGAGAACCCCCCCGAGAGGATGAGCTCGAGGTCACAGATCTGTCGAGGGGAGAGGTCCCAGCTCGGCCAGTCCCGGGATTGTTCCTTCAGCTCGGCGGCGCGGTCGGCGCCGATCATGGGATCGACGAGGATCCCCCCGTGCGGTTCGATCAGTCGATGCGGCACTCTGATTCCCCTTCCTGGGAACGCCCGGGGCTCGCGGCCTCCGGCGTTCGCTGCGGTGAGCGGTGTCCCCGGGTCAACGGGGCGCGATGAATGTGCGATAGCCGTAGCGGACCACGTCCCGAACCCCCCAGGACCGGAGCCGGCTTCCCCAGATGTGGGCCCCGTCCATGGCCTGGAGCGCCAGGAGATGAGGGCGGGAGAGGCGCTTCAGGTTCCTCCGACCGTCGGGGAGCGGGTAGCCGAGATCCTCGAGCAAGGGCCCGGCCAGGCTCTCGATCCGCCTCCGGGTCTTCTCGGGCATCTGGGCGACCCAGCGCTCCCGCGCCGATTTCACGATCCGGGCCTGTCCCTTGGCCGATCCGACGAACTCGGTGGGGCGGGCGGGGGCGGTCATGGCCGGGTCGAAGGGCACCTCCATGAACTCGGACACCCGCCGCATCACCGCCTCGGGGTCGGCGATCAGGTCCTCGAACCGGATCTCCAGATAGGCGTCGCCCAGCGCCCGCCCCTGGGCCCGGCACCGCTCGACGTCGTCCACCCAGCGCTGGGCGGTCCTGAGCATGTTCTTCCCCCACGTCTCCCGTGCGGAAAGGGCCACGTCGCGAACATCGCGAATGATGTGGAGGAAGCGCCCCTCGGGAAAGAGCTCGTGAAGGAGATCCAGGGAGACCATGTAGGTCGGCGACTTGTCCCCCCAGATGCGATCAGACTCGAGGGGGACGTCGTTGTCGTGGCGGACCAGGGCCTCGAACACCCCGGCCGGAGTGTAGTCACGGCAGGCTTCGTGCCACGCGTCGGGGCCGAGCATCGGCCGCTTCCAGCGGGCCCGGTCCCTGAAATAGATGAACCGGCTCATCCACTTCGCGAAGGCCCGGAAGGTCTCGCGGTCGGATAGATCACCGAAGCGGTCCCACCGCCGGGCCACGTAGGGAAGGAACTCGGTCTCGCCCCCGGGCATCGCGGCCCGGGGGTGCTGGCCCACCAGCTTGAGCAGCAGCTTGGTGCCCGAGCGCGGCGCGCCGACGATGAAGAGGGGTCCTCGAAACATGGGTGGTGCTTTCCGGAGGCACGCCGGGCTCGGGGCGCCGAGGCCCCGGCGGGGGCTATGGGGTTCGATCGACGACCGGATCCGCGGTCAACTTCCCGAAAGACAAGGGCTTGGGAAACCGAAGAAGTATACCGGATGGACCCGCCGGGCTTCAAGGAATGTAGAGGGGGGCCTCCCCGGCCGAGGGGCCCGGCATTCCCTCCCGGTGGCGGGGGTCGGTCAACTTCCAACCATCAAATGACTTGGAATCCGGTCGGTATTTGTTCAGTATGTTCTGAACAGACTGAACAAAAGGAGCCGTCCGATGCCGACCCGAGTCGCTCCCGCCGCGTCCCGATTCATCGAAAATCTCGGCCTCACCACCGAAGCGGAAGGCCTCCCCCGCACCGCGGGGCGGTTGATGGCCTACCTCGTCCTGGCCGGGGAGCCGGTGACCTTCGACGAGATCGTCCGCGACCTCGGCGTGAGCCGGGGCGGCGTGAGCGCCAACACCCGGTTCCTGGAGTCCCGCGGGGTTCTGGAGCGGACCACCCGTCCCGGCGAGCGGAAGGCCCGCTACCGCCTGACCGCCGATCCCTTCGATCATCTGGTGACCGGGCGCCTGGCCCGGCGGCGACGGACGCGCGAGGTGGTGACGGAGGCCCTGGACGCGCTCCCCGAGGGCCCGTCCCCGGCGCGGGAGCGCCTGGAAGAGATGAAGCGCTTCTACGACATCCTGATCGACCGCCTGGAATCGGTGGTCGCGGACTGGCGGGGAGGGCGCGGGGCCCCGGTTCGACCCGAACCCTAGCGGGAGCGGAATTTCATGGCGAATACCGATACCGGCCGCCTGGCCGCCCTCAGATCCAATCGCTGGCTCGTCCGAGGCCTCATCGGCGGCGTGATCCTCGTTGCCCTGGCCGCGGGCTTCCTCCCCCGGATCCTCTTCGGCTTCTCCCACGAGACCACCGACGACGCCTACGTCGCGGGAACGATCGTCCCGGTGAGCGCCGAGGTCTCGGGGACCGCGCTCCGGGTCCTGGTGTCGAGCCACCAGCGCGTCGTCGGCGGCCAGCCTCTGGTCGAGATCGCCCCCGAGGATTACCGGAGCGTGGTGGCGGCGAAGGCGGCCGCCCTGAGCGAGGCCCGGGCGGAGGCGGTCGCCGACTCGGCGCGGATCGAAGAGGGCCGGAAGACCATCGCCGCCGATCGGGCCCAGCTCCGTTCCGCCCGGGCCCAGACCGCCCTGGCGGCCAAGGAGAAGGATCGCTACGCCGACCTCCTGGCCGGGGGGGCGGTGTCCCAGAGCCGGTACGACGACGCCGAGACGACCTGGAAGCTGGACCAGGCCCGGGAGGAGGCGGCGCAGGCGGAGCTGGAGGCGGCGGAGGCCGACCTCGAGAGCCGGCGGGCCGATCTCGAGGTCCGGCGTAGCGCGGCGACTTCGGCCGAGGTCGCCCTCGAGACCGCCCGGCGGAACCTGGGGCGGACCACGGTCCAGGCTCCCTTCTCCGGCACGGTGGCGGTGCGAAACGTGGACCCGGGGAAGTACGTCTCCGTGGGCCAGCCGCTCCTCGCCCTGGTGGATGCCGACACCGTCTGGGTGACCGCCAACTTCAAGGAGACCCAGGTCCGGAAGATCCGGGTGGGAATGCCGGCCACCCTCGATGTGGACGCCTACCCCGGAACCACCTTCCGGGGGCGGGTCGAGAGCTTCGAGCCGGCGACGGGGGCGGTCCTGAGCCTCCTCCCGCCCGACAACGCCACCGGAAACTTCATCAAGACCACCCAGCGGGTGCCGGTGCGGATCGCGTTCACCGGATCGGCGGATCCGGCGCACCCTCTCTGGCCCGGGCTTTCGGTGACCGTCCACGTGGACGTGTCCGCCTCTTCCGAGGCCTCGGCCGCCGGTCATGGGAGCTGAATCCGCCGCTCTGAGGGCCGGTTCGCCCGCCGTCCCCGACGTCAACAAGTGGGTGGTGGCGGGCACGATGCTCACCGGGACGATCATGGCGGTCCTGGACTCGAGCATCGTGAACGTGGCGCTCCCCCACATGCAGGGGAGCCTCGGGGCCACCGTCTCCCAGATCACCTGGGTGGCCACCGGCTACATCCTGGCCAACGTCGTGATCATGCCCCTCATCGGGTTCCTCTCCCTCCGCATCGGACGGAAGCGGCTCTACATGATGAGCGTGGGGGTGTTCACCGTCGCCTCCATGCTCGCGGGCATGGCCTGGAACCTGCCGTCCATGGTGATCTTCCGGATCATCCAGGGCGCGGGGGGCGGGGCGATCATCCCCATCTCCCAGGCCGTCCTGCGGGAGAGCTTCCCGGCCGAGGAGCAGGGGATGGCCATGGGGCTCTACGGCCTCGGGGTGGTCCTGGCCCCGGCATTCGGCCCCACCCTGGGCGGCTGGCTCACCGACACCTACTCCTGGCCCTGGGTGTTCTACGTGAACGTACCCATCGGGGTGGTGAACCTCATGCTGGTCTCCCGCTACATCCACGACCCGCCCTACATGGCGCGCCGCCACGGGGTCATCGACGTCCTCGGAGTTTCCCTCCTCATGGTGGGCCTGGGCTCGCTTCAGCTCATGCTCGAGAAGGGCCAGGAGAAGAGCTGGTTCGCCTCCGCCACCATCGTCTACCTCACCCTGATCGCGGCGGCGGGACTCCTGTTCTTCGTCTGGAGGGAACTCAAGGTCTCCAACCCCGCGGTCAACATCCGGCTGCTCAAGAACCTCCCCTTCACCTCGGCCACCGCGATCGGCGGGGTGCTGGGGATGGGGCTCTACGGAAGCCTCTTCATCCTCCCCCTCTTCCTCGAACAGATCCTGGGGTATCCCGCCTACAACTCCGGGCTCGCGCTCATGCCGCGGAGCCTGGCCATGGCGGTGGTGATGCCGATCTCCGGCCGGCTCTACAACCGCGTGGGGCCGCGCCTCCTGGTGGGATCGGGGCTGGTGGTGAGCGCCTGGTCCTTCTGGCAACTGGGCATGCTCGCCCCCACCACCTCGCCCTGGAGCCTCGTCCTGCCCCAGGTGTGGCAGGGGGTCGGGTTCGGGCTCATCTTCGTGGCGTTGAGCACCGCCGCGCTCGCCCCCATCGCCAAGCCGAACATGACCGAGGCCGCGGGGCTCTACAACGTGGTCCGCCAGGTCTTCGGGAGCGTGGGAATCGCCCTCGCCGCCACCGTGATCACCGGCCGCACCACCGCCTACCACCAGGTGCTGTCCCGGAACCTGACCCCCTACAACGACACCGCCATGGCCTGGATCCGGTCCGTCTCCGGCGCCCTGGCCTCCCGCGGCATGGATCCCTCCTCGGCCCGGCTGGGGGCGCTCCGGCTCCTGGACCTGAGCGTGACCCGGCAGGCCTCGATCCTGGCCTACAACCACGCGTTCTACCTGATCGCGCTTCTCTTCCTGGCCTGCCTTCCCATGTCCCTCCTGCTGGAGGGGGGCGTGAAGGGAGAGGGGGAACGTGGTCGGGAAATGACCTCGGGGCCGGGGCCCCGAGGTCCGGATGTGAGTTTCAGTGTTATAATATTCGATTGAACGACGATCGAATTCTGGCTTGACGCGCCCCCGGCCGCGGGACGCGCCGACCCGGACCACGACCGGCGGAGAATCCGATCAACCAGTAGCGACATCCTGCTTCCCCGACCCGACAACATGGAGAACCCCCCTCCCAAGCCCGCACTCTTCATGAAGAGCGCGGACCCGCGGCCCATCTTCCCCAAGGGCCCACTGACGCGGGTCGACCCGGGACGTGATCCGTACCCAGAGATCTCGTGCACCCGGCACCGGACCGACGCCTATCCGCCCGACGAAAGGTTGATCATGCGTGGTTCAGTGGCGGCTCTCCTTCTCCTGTTCACGGCCCTTGCCGGAACCGCACGGGCCGCGGAACCGATCGAGGCTTACGCGACCCCTCTTTCGGTGGCCCAGGGCGACACCCTTCGTTTTCACGTGAGCTCGGCCAACGCGACGTCCCAGATCCGAATCCTGACTTCCTGGAGCAACGTGGCCATCGCCACCTACACAGCGGTGTCGACCGCCTCGTGCGCGGTACCTGAGAGTTCGTATGCCTACGGTGCGGGTTGGCCGGTCACCTTGAGCGTAAGGGTGCCTCAGTGCTGGATCTCGGGCGTCTACTACGCGGAACTTCTGCCCGATGGCCATCCGCTCACCGACCGGCGCTACTGCGTGTTCGTGGTCCGTGAAGACCAGCCCGGCTCGACCTCGCGGATTCTCGTCCAAGCCTCGAGCTCGACCTGGAACGCCTACAATTCCTGGGGGGGGAAGAGCCTGTACACGTCGTCTTCCACTGATCACGTGGCGAGCGCCTTCGTTTCCCTGGACCGGCCGAGCAACATCTTCCTCGGGAAGTCGGACTTCGCCAACTTCGGCATTGGGGTCGTGAAGTACCTCTACAACGAAGGGGTGGCCACGGAATACTGCGACTCGGAGGATCTCGACCGCGATCCATCGCTGCTCGACAACTACGATCTCTTCATCTCGACCGGTCACGACGAGTACTGGTCGGACACCCAGCGCGACGCGGTCGAGGCGTTCATCGCCGGCGGGGGCAACGCCATGTTCCTCTCCGGCAACATCTGCTGGTGGCGGATCCGCTGGAACGGCACCCAGGAGATCTGCTACAAGAACGCCGGCCTGGATTCGACCACGTATCTTTGGGACGCCCCCCCCGCCGATCGTCCCGCCAACAGCCTGACGGGGGTCAACTGGCGGGCAGACCAACGCCGGGCTCCCGGGAAGCGATTACACGGTCTACCGTCCCGAGCACTGGGCCTTCGAGAACACCGGCCTCGGCTTCGGCGACCAGTTCGGCCTCACCATGATCGCCAACGACGAGATCGACGGGATGCTGCTGAGCTGGGACGACGGCCGCCCGTATCCGGCTCCGTCGGCCTACGCGATGGGCACTCCCCCCTCCACCGAAGTGCTCGCCCTGGCCCCCGCGCAACGCTACAGCCAGCAAGACACCACCTTCGGAGCCATGACCATCTACACCCAGGGGGGCACGGTCTTCACCGGGTCCTACCGTCGGTACGGAATTGAGCTGGCCACCAACCCTCCCCTGGCCCAGCTCACCCGGAACGTGATCGCCCACCTCCGGACCCGGGCGGCGCTCGGGGTCCCCGTGACCCTCTCCACCACCGTCCGGAGCTTTCCCAATCCCTTCCTCTCGGGTTTCAACGTGGAGTTCACCACGGACCGCGATGCCCCCGCGCACCTTATGCTTTACGATGTGCGGGGGCGGATCCTCGGGACCCTGGACGCCTGGTGGCCGAGGGGGACGAACCGCTTTCGGTGGGAGGGGAAGGGAACCCCGCCCGGAGTGTATTTCTGGCGTCTTGAAGCCGGGGGCACGACGGCCTCCGGAAAGGCAGTAAGGAACTGAACCCAAATGGTCACTCCTGACACCGGGCAAATGAAGACCTTTCTCCAGGCGGTCTCCACCGAGGGAATGTATTCCTCCGGAGAGAACCTGCTCTTCTACACCAAGCAGATCTTCGACGGCGTGCCGCTGGAGGGCAGGCGTTTCCTGGATATCGGAGGCGGGAGCGGCGTCTATACATTCTACGCCGCGCTTCGCGGGGCATCGGAGGCCCGGTGCCTGGAGCCGGAGGCCATGGGCTCGACCGCGGGGGTGACGGCAAAGTTCGACAGAATGCACTCGCTCCTCGGGCTGTCCACCGACGTTCGGATCCAGGGAACCACCATCCAGGATTTCGACCCCGGCGGGATCCGCTTCGACGTGGTGCTGCTGAACAACTCCCTGAATCACGTTGACGAGGAAGCGTGTCTGAATCTCGGCAAGGATCCGGCGGCCGAAGCGCGGTACATCGAGCTCTTCGGGAAGCTCCACGAGCTCTGCGCCCCGGGCGCGAAGCTCGTGGCCACCGATTGCTCCAGCCGGAACTTCTTCCCCCGGCTCGGCCTCAAGAATCCGATCATGCCGACCATCGAGTGGGACAAGCACCAGCCCCCGGAGGTCTGGGCCGCGCTCCTGGCCGAGGCGGGGTTCCGGAACCCCCGCATCCGCTGGACCTCGTTCAACCCTCTCCGAGACGTCGGACGGGTCCTCTTGGCCAACCGGCTCGCCGCGTACTTCCTCCAGAGCCATTTCTGTCTGACCATGGAGGCCTGACGGGGAGCGGGGCCTACGCGGGGTCTCGGGAGACCCGACGGCCTCTGCTAGAATCCCTGCACGGTGCCGTCGCCATGCCCGGTCCTGGTCCAGATTGCGTCCTGGAGGTTCGCCCATGCCCGTGAAGAGCCCCGATGAGACGGGCCCGCTGATCCTCATCCGGTTCTCCGGGGACATCTCCACCAAGGGATCCAAGACCAAGCAACGGTTCGTCCGGCGCCTGGAGGAAAACCTGCGCGACGCCCTGGCCGCCGCCGGAATCGGAGGCGGGATCCGCCGCGACTGGCACCGCCTCTACCTGGAGGCGGAGAGCCCCATCGCCCTGGACGTCGTCCCCCGGGTCTTCGGGGTGCAGTCCATCTCGCCGGTGGAGCGACACCCGTGGACCACGCTCCAGGACGTGGTGCGGGCGGGCGAATCCATCTTTCGCGAGGACGTGGCCGGCAAACGGTTCGCGGTGCGCGCCCGCCGAGGCGGCGACGTGAAACGGATCCCCTTCGACTCCATGGACGTGGACCGGGCGCTGGGGACCGCGCTCCTCCCCGGGTCGGCCGGGGTGGATCTCGGCCGCCCCGAGTTCACCGCCCGGCTCGAGGTCCAGCCCGAGGCCGCCTACTTCTTCCGCCGGGTGGTTCCCGCCCACGGCGGCCTCCCCCTGGGGGTGGAGGGACGCGCGCTGTCCCTGGTCTCGGGCGGGTTCGACTCCGCGGTGGCTTCGTGGCTCATGCTTCGCCGCGGCGTCTCCCTCGACTATCTTTTCCTGAACCTGGGGGGGTCCGAGCACCGGGAAGGCGTGCTCCGGGTGATGAAGATCGTCTCCGATCTCTGGAGCTACGGCGACCGGCCGATCCTCCACGAGTTGGACTTCGCCCCCGTGGTCCGGGAGCTTCGCGAGAAGACCTCGTCCCGGTTCTGGCAGGTCATCCTCAAGCGATTGATGCTCCAGGCGGGCGACCGGCTGGCCGCCCGCATCGGGGCCCATGCCCTGGTGACCGGCGAGGCGGTAGGTCAGGTCTCCTCCCAGACCCTGCAGAACCTCGCCGTCATCTCCCGGGCTACCCACCTTCCCATCCTCCGTCCCCTGGTGGGGAACAACAAGGAGGAGATCACCGAGCTGGCCCGCCGGATCGGAACCTTCGAGTCCTCGGCGAAGGTGGACGAGTACTGCGATCTCCTCTCGCGGAGCCCCTCCACCAGCGCGCCGCTCCGCGCCCTGGAAGCCGAAGAGGCCAAGCTCGATCCCGCGGTGCTGGAGGCGGCGTGGGCCGGGCGGGGAAAGGTCGATCTGCGGGCCCTGAGCCTGGACAACCTGGAGGGCACCGGCCTGGATCTCGACGCGGACCGCATTCCCGAGGATGCGGTGCTCCTGGACCTCCGCTCCCGCCCCGCCTACGATGCCTGGCACCCGTCCGGGGCCCTCCACCTGGAGTACACTGAAGCGCTTCGCGCCTACCGGGCCTTCGGCCGGGAGAAGGCCTACGTGCTCTACTGCGAGATCGGGTACAAGAGCGCCCATCTCGCCGGGTTGATGCGGAGATCGGGATTCCGCGCGTGGCATCTCCACCGGGGGGTGCGCGAGCTCATGGAACGCTCGGCCGAGGCGGATCTCCTGACGCGGTAGGACGATCCGGGAAGCCCAACATCACGAGGGATCCGTCGTGAAAGTGTCCATCGTCATCCCGTGCTACAACGAGCGCCCCACCATCCGCCCCATCCTGGAGGCGGTGGCCGCGGTGGAATTGCCGTTCGAACGGGAGATCATCGTCGTGGACGATTGCTCCACCGACGGCACCCGGGAGGTCCTCCGGGATCTGTCCGACCTGCCCGATTGCCGGGTCGTCCTCCACGAGAGGAACCGGGGAAAAGGGGCCGCCCTCCGAAGCGGGTTCGAGCATGCCGGCGGGGACGTCATCATCATCCAGGACGCCGACCTCGAGTACGATCCCAAGGACTATATCCGGCTCTTGCAGCCGATCGTCGACGGAAAGGCGGAGGTGGTCTACGGCTCGAGGTTCATCGGCAGCGAGTCCCACCGGGTCCTCTACTACTGGCACTCGGCCGGGAACCGTTTCCTCACCCGGCTCTCCAACATGTTCACGAACCTGAACCTCACCGACATGGAGGTCGGGTACAAGGTCTTCCGCCGGAGCATCCTGGGGTCGGTCCGGTTCACCGAGGATCGCTTCGGGTTCGAGCCGGAGTTCACCGCCAAGATCGCCCGGCTCCGCTGCCCGGTCTACGAGGTCGGCATCTCCTACTACGGACGCACCTACGAGGAAGGGAAGAAGATCAACTGGAAGGACGGGGTCCGGGCGGTCTTCGTGATCCTCAAGTACGGCCTCCTCGCCCGCTGACCGGCCGGTCGGAACCGCGGGGCGGCCGGGGAGAATTCGCGGACCCGGCGCCCGGCCGTAGCGCGGCTCGCCTGCGGGCGCGAGCGTTCCGTCCGGCCCTCACCGCCGCGGATTCACCGTCTCGTAGAGCGCGCTGTAGTCCGCCTCGGCCAGCCCGCCCTCCATCGTCCGCTCGAGGATCCGCCGCACCCCCTCCAGGGCGTCGGTGCCGAGCCCCTGCTTCCGCCCCTCCTCCAGCGCCAGGTCCACGTCCTTTTGCAGGTGCTTGACCGGGAAGTTCGGGTCGTCGAAGTTCCGCTCCAGGAGCCGGGGGAGCTTCTTGTCGATGGTGGGGGCGTAGAGCACGGTGCCGCGCAGGATCTCCATGAACCGCTCCGGCGCCACCCCGCGGCGCTCCGCCAGCCCCAGGCTGTAAGCGTAGGCGGCGCTGAGCGAGGCGATGAGCTGGTTCAGGGCGAGCTTCACCGCCGCCCCCTGGCCGAGGTCGCCGATGCGGGTCGGCTTCCCCAGCACCGCCAGCACCTCGCGCCAGCGCTCGATCCGGGCCTCGGGCCCCGCGGCCAGGATCAGGAGTTCCCCCTGTTCGGCCTGGGGGGTGCTCCCCAGGACCGGGGCCTCCAGGTAGTCGCCCCCCGCGGTTCGCACGCGCTCCTCGAAGGCCAGGCTCTCGTCGGGGCCGATGGTGGACATCTGGATCACCGTCCGCCCGGCGAGATCGGGGGCCGGGCCGTCGCCGCCCAGGACCGCCGCCACCGCGGGACCGCCGGTCAGCATGAGCACGGTGGCCTCGGAGACGGCGAACACCGAGGCCGGGTCGACGGCCACCGCGGCCCCCCGCTCGGCCAGGGACGCGGCCTTCGACCGGGTGCGGTTGAATACGGTGAGCTGATGGCCCGCGTCCAGGAGACGCCCCGCCATGGGGCGCCCCATGAGACCGGTGCCGATGAATCCGAGCTTCATGGTGCCTCCGGGAGTTTCGATGAGTTCGGACGAACCGGGGCCGTCGCGGCCGCCGGGCGCTCTTTTCATGGTAGGCGTTGCTCCCCCGCCGCTCAACCCGGGAGGGCCGAAACGCGTGCCCTCTCCCCGGGTCCGCCCGTCCCCCATACGCCGCTGGCGCGATTCCCCGGCCGGGGGTAGACTGGCGTATTCGCCACGGGAGCTCGGGGAACCGGGCTGAGAGGGCGGCTGACCGCCGCCGACCGTCGGAACCTGATATCTGGGTAATGCCAGCGCAGGGAGCGTAGCCCCCTTTGGGCCGAACGGCCGCCGGCATCATCCGGCGGCTATTGTGTTGTCCGGTGCGGCCGGGCCCGCCGCCGACGGCCCCCACATTTCGAACGCGCATCCGTTGCCAACGGACGAAAGGAGCGCCGCCATGAAGGACCTCTCCATCACCCGTCCCGCCGGTCGCCGGGTCTACCTCGAGGGATCGCGCCCCGGCGTCCGGGTCCCGGCGCGGGAGGTCGTGCTCGAGGAGCCCCATCCGCCGGTCCGGCTCTACGACACCAGCGGCCCCTACGGTGATCCCGATCATCACGCGGACATCGCGCGGGGGCTCCCGCCCCTTCGCCGAGCCTGGATCGAGGCCCGCGAGGACTCCGAGGCGCTGTCCGCCGCGACCTCGGACTACCGGCGGCGGCGCGAGGGGGATCCCGCCCTCGCGGTCATCCGCTACCCCCAGCTCCTGAAGCCGCGCCGGGGACGGCCGGGGAGCCGCCCGACCCAGCTCCACTACGCCCGCCGGGGCGAGATCACCCCGGAGATGGAGTTCGTGGCCCTTCGCGAGGGGGTCGCGCCGGAGCTGGTGCGGGACGAGGTGGCGCGCGGCCGCGCCATCCTTCCGGCCAACCTGAACCATCCCGAGGCCGAGCCGATGGTGATAGGACGGAAGTTCCTGGTGAAGGTGAACGCCAACATCGGGAACTCCGCGGTCAGCTCCTCCATCGAGGAGGAGGTCGAGAAGATGCTCTGGTCCGTGCGCTGGGGGGCGGATACGGTGATGGACCTCTCCACCGGCGAGAACATCCACGAGACCCGGGAGTGGATTCTGCGGAACAGCCCGGTCCCGGTGGGGACGGTGCCGATCTACCAGGCGCTGGAGAAGGTCGACGGGGTGGCCGAGGCGCTGACCTGGGAGATCTTCCGGGACACCCTGATCGAGCAGGCCGAGCAGGGGGTGGACTACATGACCATCCACGCCGGCGTCCGGCTCCAGCACGTGCCCCTCACCGCGAGCCGGGTGACCGGGATCGTTTCGCGCGGGGGCTCGATCCTGGCCAAGTGGTGCCTGGCCCACCACACCGAGAGCTTCCTCTACTCGCGGTTCGCGGAGATCTGCGAGATCCTCTCGGCCTACGACGTGAGCTTCTCCCTGGGCGACGGGCTCCGTCCCGGCTCGGTGGCCGACGCCAACGACGCGGCCCAGTTCGCCGAGCTGGACACCCTGGGGGAGCTCACCAAGATCGCCTGGGAGCATGACTGCCAGGTCATGATCGAGGGCCCCGGCCACGTCCCCATGCACCTGATCCAGGAGAACATGACCCGCCAGCTCGAGGTCTGCCACGAGGCGCCCTTCTACACCCTGGGGCCGCTCACCACCGACATCGCTCCCGGCTACGATCACATCACCTCGGCCATCGGAGCGGCGATGATCGGGTGGATGGGAACCGCCATGCTCTGCTACGTCACCCCCAAGGAGCACCTCGGGCTCCCCGACAAGAAGGACGTGAAGGACGGGCTCATCGCCTACAAGATCGCCGCCCACGCCGCCGACCTGGCCAAGGGACACCCGGGGGCGCGGGCGTGGGACGACGCGCTCTCCCGGGCCCGGTTCGAGTTCCGGTGGGAGGACCAGTTCAACCTGTCCCTTGATCCCGAGACCTCCCGGGAGTTCCACGACCAGACCCTTCCCGCCCCGGGGGCCAAGGTCGCCCATTTCTGCTCGATGTGCGGGCCGAAGTTCTGCTCGATGAAGATCACCCAGGAGGTCCGGGACTACGCGGCCGCCCATCACGTCGCCGAGGCCGAGGCGGTGGAACTGGGGCTCCGGGAGAAGGCGGAGGAGTTCAAGGAGCAGGGGGCCGAGATCTACGTGAAGCGCTGACCGGCGGGTCGAGGGCCTCCGGCGGCGCTTGCGAGCGATCCGGGCCCGGGGGAGGACGCGCGGAGTCCATGGAGATACTGAACCCGAAGGTGGCCGCGGACCTCGCGGCGGGGCGGGCGATCGGCCTGGATCTCGGCTCGGGGGGCGTCCCCCGGCCGGGGCTCTACGCCGTGGACCACCTCCCCCTTCCCGGGGTGGACATCCTCGCCGACCTGAACGCGCCCTTCGAGCTTCTCCCCGACGACTGCGTGGAGCGGATCCACAGCCGCCACGCCCTGGAGCACGTGCGGGAGTTCCTCCCCCTCATGCGGGAGATCCACCGGGTGGCTCGCCCCGGCGCGACCATCGAGATCACCGTCCCCCACTTCTCGAACGTCTACGGGTACTCGGATCCCACCCACGTCCGCTTCTTCGGCCTCCACACCATGTTCTACTTCGTCGCCCCCGAGCGCCAGCCGCGGCGGCGGAAGGTCCCCGCGTTCTACACCGACGTGAGCTTCCGGGTGGAGTCGGTCCGGCTGGAGTTCTACCGGAACGGGCTCCTGGACAAGGTACTCGCCCCGTGGTTCGCGTTCCTGGTGAACCGGAGCTACGGGTCGCAGGAGTTCTACGAGCGGCGGCTCTCGGGGTTCTTTCATGCCTGGCAGATCCGCTACGTGATGCATCCGGTGAAGTGACTCGGGGGCCGGCGGATTCGAGGCGCCGACGAGCGCCGGGCGCCGACGGGTTCGAGGCGCCGCCGAGGGCCGGCGGATTCGAAGCGCCGATGAGCGCCGGCGGGTTTGAGGCGCCGACGAGCGCCGCCGGGTTCCATGCGCCGCCGGTCGCCGGGCGGGCGGTCCCGGGGCGGTTCGTGCCGCGGGGGGGCGCATCGCCGAACCCGGGCTCAACCCCCGTGGGGCGCGGGGTTTTCCCGCGAGGTGCGCTCAGCCTCCGTGGGGCGCGGCGAGGGTGGCGGCCATCCACCATCCGAAGATCACCAGGGTCGCCGCCGAGAGCACCAGGATCACCCCGAGGGTGAAGGTGAGCGCGGATAGGCGCCGGGCGCTCCGGCCGGAGACCACCGCGGTGTCCATGAGCACCCGGGTGCCGGGAGGCGGGAACACGCCCTCGATCCACCCCCGCCAGGCGAGCCGGGACAGATACGCGCCGGCCAGGAGCGGAATGAGCGCGGTGGCCGACATCATCACCCGGAAGAGCGTGGCCGCCCTGGCCGCCGCATCCTCCGGCGACGCCTGAGCCAGTTCCCGGAGCCCGTCCAGGTAGCGGCTGGTGGCCATGAGGGAGGCGGCCCCCAGGGCGACCAGGATCACCAGGATCGTCACCGCCCGCATGCGAAAGACGGGGTCGGCGCGAAGGATCCTGTCGTCGTGTTCGAATTCGTTGCCGGCGGCGTTCATGGAATCTCCCGGGACTCGGTGCCGTGGACCTACCCCGGGAGTCTAGCAGCCGGCGACGGGCCGGTTCGTCTGTGGAGTCGCACTAAAGTCTTTATCGCGAACATTGCTTCCCCGGGGAAGCACGAGTTCACCCGGGTGAACTTCGGGTACGCCTGGGTGACTTTGTGTCCGCGTCCGAGGGGAGGGCTGGCCCGGGTCGATCTTGCGCTCGACGGCTAAACGCGCGCGGGCCTCTCGGTGCGACACCTTTATCGCGAACATTGCTTCCCCGGGGAGGCACGGGTTCACCCGGGTGAACCCTGGGTGCACGGGCGCGGGATGGGCCGCTTCGCCGGCGACGTCGCACTAAAGCCGTTATCGCGAACATTGCTTCCCCGGGGAAGCACGCGACCAGGCCCACCGGTGATCATTCGAGTACACCCGGGGAACTTCGGGTGCACGCCCGCGGGATGGGCCTCTTCGCCGGCGACGTCGCACTAAAGTCTTTATCGCGAACATTTTGCACCCGGGTGCAAAACGGTCCCCCCGGGTGAACCTCAGGTATGCCAGGGGGGATTCGTGTCCGCGTCCGGGGCCGGGGCGGCTCGGGCCGGTCACGCGCTCGACGGCTGAACGAGCGCGGGCCTCTCGGTGCGGCACCTTTATCGCGAACATTGCTTCCCCGGGGAAGCACGAGTTCACCCGGGTGAACCTCAGGTATGCCAGGGGGGATTCGTGTCCGCGTCCGGGGCCGGGGCGGCTCGGGCCGGTCACGCGCTCGACGGCTGAACGAGCGCGGACCTCTCGGTGCGACACCTTTATCGCGAACATTGCTTCCCCGGGGAGGCACGGGTTCACCCGGGTGAACCCTGGGTGCGCGGGCGCGGGATGGGCCGCTTCGCCGGCGACGTCGCACTAAAGCCATTAACACGAACATTGCTTCCCCGGGGAAGCACGAGTTCACCCGGGTGAACCTCAGGTATGCCAGGGGGGATTCGTGTCCGCGTCCGGGGCGGGGGCGGCTCGGGCCGGTCTTGCGCTGGACGGCTGAACGCGCGCGGGCATCTAGTTGCGACACCTTCATCGCGAACATTGCTTCCCCGGGGACACACACGACCATGTCCGCCGGTGTACGTTCGGGTTCACCCGGGTGAACATCCGGGGCCCGCCCCCACCCCGACCTACAGCTTCAACAACCGCACCGTCCCGCTGAAGCTGTTGATAGAGATCTGGGCCCCGCCGTCGCCGACGGTGAACTCCACGCTCTTCCCCGGGGCGTACTTGCTGGTACGTCGGGCCGGCGGTCCCAGCTCGTTCACGATGTCCCCGCTGAAGGTGTTCACGTCGAAATCCGCGTTCACGTTTGCGGGTAGGCGCACCACGACCCCGCCGCTGTGGCTCTCGAAGTCGTAGGTCCCCTTCCCCTCGAGGCTCCCCTCGAAGTCCACCGAGCCGGAGACCGTGGATAGCTCCGCGCTGGTGAAGGCGTCGCCCTTCACCTCCACCCCACCGCTCACGCTCCGGGCCGAGACCTCGCCCCGGCCTCCGGTAACCTTCACCCCGCCGTTCACCGTCTCGGCCTCGATCTTGTCGGTCTCCGCGTGAATCTCGATCCGGCCATTCACGGTCTTGGCGTCCACCTCGGCCGGCTTTCCGCTCACGTCGATCCCGCCGTTCACGGTCTGGGCGTCCACCACCCCGGTCACCTCGGAGACGTCGATGGTGAGGTTCACCCCCTCCACCCGCACCTGGCTCCCCCGGGGGACCTTCACGTTCAGCTCGGTGGATTCCCGCGAGCTGGTCCGGGTCTCCCGGGGCCAGATCACCTTGATGACGGTGCGCGACTTGGTTCCGGTCACCTCCAGCCGGTCCGGTCCGTCCCCCAGGCTCCCGGTCACCGTGACCTGGTTCTTGTCCCAACCGGTCACCGTGACCGAGCCGTTCAGATTGTTGATGTCCACGGTGCCGTCGGGCGCCGCGTCGCGGGTCTCGTCGATCGGCTGGCCGGCGAGAAGCGTCGTGGGAACCAGCGCCAACAGGAGCGCCATCATCATCACGGCCATCGTCTTTCGCATCACGTCACCTCTTCTTCCAGGGTCCCACTCAGGTCCAGCTCCGGGTCACGAGATCCGTCGCCCCGTGCAACAGATCGAGCTTCCGCCGGTAGAGATCGGTCAGCTCGTAGATGAGCGCCGGGTCCTCCGGATGGGCCACCCAGGCCTCCCGGGTTTCGGCGATCGCGCGCTCCAGATACATCCAGGTTCGCGGCCAGAGCGGCTCCGGTCGCCGCGTCCATCCCCTCCGGGCGGAGCGCCAGGGCCGCCTGGAGCTCCTTCCCCGCCGCCGCCGTTTGCATCTCCAGGGCCCCCACCGCCGGAATCAGGCCCGCCGGCATCGCCGCGGTCCGCGGCGGGGCCTCGGGAACCGGAGCAAGAAGCCGGTAGGCTCCGACCAGCGCCACCGCCAGAACCGCCGCCCAGGCCAACCCCTGGGTCCACCCCTCGAACCACGAGCGGCGCCGCGGCGCCGCGACCGGTGCCCCCGCGATCCGGGTGGCGATCCCCGGCCAGAGATCCCGCACCGGCTCCACCGCATCCACCAGCGCCCTCGCGCCGGACCGAAGCCGCCGAAGCGCCGCCGCCTCATCCCGGCATTCCGGGCACCCGGCCAGGTGCGCATCGACCTCCGCCCGCTCCCCCGCGGTCAGTTCCCCGTCCACGAGCGCATCCAGCCGGGTCCGGGCCGTCTCGTGGTTCATGGCTCCAGCATCTCCCTCAAGAGCCGCCGGGCCCGGTGGAGCTGCGCCTTGCAGGTCCCCTCGGCCAGGCCGGCCATTCCCGCGATTTCCTCGTGGCGATACCCCTCGACCTCGTGGAGCACGAACACCATCCGCGCTCCCGGAGGCAGGGCGGCGATCGCCCGCTCCAGGTCCCACCCCGCCACCGGGTCCCGCGGCGGCCGCGGGTTCCCCCACGCCGCCGGATCCTCGGCCGCGGTCTCCCGGGCGGATCGCCGGATCTCCGACCGCTTGGCGTCGATCACCAGGTTCACCGCCAGCCGGTAGAGCCAGGACCCGAAGGCGCTCCGTCCCTCGAAGCTCCGGAGCCGCTCCCAGGCCCGGACGAACACGTCCTGGGTGAGTTCCTCGGCCCGGGTCGGGTCCCCCGCCAGCCGGCGGCAGACCGCGTGGACCCGGCCCACGTGCGCCCGGTACAAGGTCTCGAAGGCCCCGACATCCCCCTCCCGGGCCCGCCGGATGAGGCGGCGCTCGCCCACGTCGATGACCGGCGCGGTCGAAGCCACCGCATCCTCCTTCGGGAGCTCGGGATCGGGACCCGTCGGTTTCTTCACGTTCTCGCCTCTAGGACGCCCGCGGAAGGCGTGGGGTTTAACCCGGCCGTTCACTGGGCGGGGAACGGACCGGATCGCAAGGGGCGGGCCGAGGGTGCCCCGCCGGGAGCGGGGCGTCAAGATGATGGGAGCCGGGGTGGGGGTCCACCCCGCAATTCCATGCCCGGCAGCCAATTACGTGCTCGCCACCCCGAGGCCCCGGCGCGGCGGGCACCGCGCCCCGGCGGTCCGCAAACGTGCCGGACGCCGGCGGGGCACGCCGGCCGGGCCGCCGTCCGGCGCCCCGGGAAAATCGCTCCCGGACAACCCGGGCTACCGCTTCCGCGGCTTCCCGAAGGTGTAGGGGACCAGGATCTCCCCCTCGACGGAGACGCCCCCCCGGCTGGCGGGAAGAAACAGCGTGTGCTCCAGCGCGGTGAGGGCGGCCTGGTCGAGGAGCGGATCGACCCCCTTCTCCAGGGCGGCCTCCACCAGCTTCCCCTCCGGGGAGATGGTGGCGCGGTAGACCACCGTCCCCGCGATTCCCTTCTGCCGGGCGCGCTCGGGGTACTCCGGCTCCTCCCCCCTCACGATCTGCGGGGGCCGGAACTCCCCGAGACCGGTGGTGTCCCCCGCCGCGCCGCTCCCGGCGGCGACCGCGGCGGGCGGCTTCTCCAGGCGGAACTGGAAGGGGAGGATCCGCCATCCGTCGGCGGGCTTTCCGTCCTCGCCCTCGGCGGCGGGGTAGCGGAACTGCATGGCCGCGGAAAGGGCGGAGAGGTTCAGGAGATGCACGGTGTTCGACGCGAGGAGCACGGCGTCGGCCACCTCCCCCTTGGCGTCGATGTAGCAGAGGGCGACCACCAGCCCTCCGATCCCCATCTGGCGGACCGCGGTCGGGTAGCGGGGACCCACCCGCTGGCGGGCCGGCCCTTCGAGGAGCCGGCGCTCCCCCACCCGGAGGATGGCGTTCCGGAGCGCCTCGGGGCTCATCCCCTCCTGTGGCCAGGATCCTCCCCTGGCCGGGGAACATCCGCTCGGCAAAGAACCGGGATTCCCCCTCGTTCATGGGCGGCGCTTCCTGCATGCTCCGGGTCCAGTCCCACCAGGAGTTGAGTCCGATGGCGAGCACCCGGCGCGGAATCCGCTTCGTCCACGCCGCGATCTCCCCGGGGTCGGCCCGCCGGAAGGACGCGCGGCGGTTGGCGTAGCGGATGCGAAGGGAGTCGGGGTTTCCGGGGAGGAAGTCCCCGACCGGGGCCTCGGAGGGCACGAGTACGAAGCCAAGCTGGGTCTCGCCGGGGCGGAGCCTTCCTCCCAGCGCCTGCCCGAACAGATCCGAGGCCTGCTCGAACTGGACCGGGTAGACTCCCCGGCTTCCGAACTCGAAGGCGAGATCGCTGGAGATGAAAAACGCGTCCGCGCCGCGGGAGCTGTCCGCGGCAACCAGGAACAGGTGTCCGGCCGCGGCGGGAAAGCCGATGTAATCCGGCGCGTAGAAGACCCGGATCCGGAGCGCCCCGTCGAAGCCCAGCTCCTCGACGTCGAGATCGGCCACCCAGGCCTCGGACGGGGGCGGGGCGTCGGGGGCCGGGCTCGCGGCGGCCTCCCCCCCGAAGCCGTTGCCGTGGACGGGGCGGCGGGCGCCGTCCCCGCCCTCGCCGATGCCGGAGCCGCGGCCGATAGGGCGCCCATGGCGGCCAGAAGGGAAATTGCCGCGCGGACCATCCACGCCGCGATCGCGCGCCCCGGCCACCCGGCCTCGGCGCACCCCGCCCTCACCGCGCTTCGGGCGGCGTTCCCGCGCGCGTCCCCGACTTGGCCTCGAATCACCTCTCCCCACCCAGATCGAAGCGGATGGGGACCACCACCCCTCCCGAGGCGGGCCGGCCTTCCTTCATGCCGGGGGCGAAGGTCCACTTCATCACCGCCACCAGCGCGGCCACGTTCAATTCGTGGGCGGCGTTGGACTGGAGGACGAAGGCGTCGGTCACCCGGCCGGCGTCGTCCACCTCGGCCACCACGTTCACCGTCCCCTGGAAGTCCCACTTGCGGGCCGCCCGGGGATAGGTCGGAGCGCTCTGGGCGAGGACGGCGGGGGGGCGGTCGAAGGCGGCGGGATCGATGGACGAGGACAGATCGGCGACCGACCGGCCGGGCTCGATCGAGGCGCCGCGGATCGAGTCCCAGGGAAGGGCGTTCAGGGTGGCCGCGGCATCCTCGTCCTTCAGGCGCGCGAAGCCTTCCTTGGAGAGTCCATAGGCGAGGCGCAGATCGCGCATGGAGTTCCAGCTCAGGCTGTCCCCACCCCAGGGGACCCACCAGAGCGCCCATCGCGAGTCGTTCTTACCGATGAAGCCGGAGAGCCGCCGGCCGTCCAGGGAGAGGAATCCCTCCTGCCAGGCCTGGTTCCGGGCGCCGAGCAGGGACAGATCCCCGGATACCACGAAGGAGTTGCTGCCGTTGGCTTCCCGGAAGTTCACCGCCATGATCCGGCCGGGGCCGGGCAGCTTCACCGCCGCGTCCAGGGAGTCGAGCAGGTAGCCGTAGACGGTGAACCGGCCGCCGACGGGCGCGTCGTTGGCCCGGAGCCGGGTATAGTAATTGCCGGAGGGGACCCCGTCGGTGGCCTCGACGGCGCCGGCCGCGCCGATGACGAGGAGGCCCGCCAGCCCGATCCACGCGAAAGAACGCGTCATCTTCCTCTTTCCGTAAGCCGTAAGTTCCATCCCCGGCACTATATCACCCCGGATACCGCGTCCACGCCGGTGTCATTCCGGGCCGGCCCCCCGGGGCTCTCCCGGCGCTCCCGGAGCCGCCGATCCCTCCGCCGCCCGCCGCGGCCCGGCCCGGTTTTTCCATCCGCGGCCAGCTTTTGGGGAAGGCGCCGGGGCGGGGAGGGTACAATGGTATGTCCATGCGATATTCACAGTTGGCTTTCATCATCGCGTTCCTCGTTCTCGGTACGGTCCACGCCCCGGCGGTGCGGGCCCAGGGGGAGACCACGATTCCCCTCCAGATCGAGGGCGAGCCCGCCGCGCCCGACTCCGACGCCATCGATCTCCTGATCTTCGACGGGGAGATCTACCTCGAGCAGGGGAACTACCTCCGGGCGGCGGCCATCTTCACCAAGGTCACGAGCTACGCCCCCGACCGCTCCTACGCCCACCTCCTCCTCGGACGGGCGCTCACCTCCGCCCTGGTGAACAACCAGATCCAGGATGTCCAGGGCGCGGCCTCGGAAGCGGTCCGCCAGTACCGGTGGGTCCTGAACCACGACCCCGGAAATCGCGAGGCCCACGAGGGCATGGCCATCCTCTCCAAGTCCTACTTCCAGGGGATGGAGGTCCCGCTCACCACCGACCGCGGGCGGAAGTCCTGGCTGGCGGGCCAGCGGTCGCTGGCCAAGGGCGATTTCGAGGCCGCGGCGAAGGCTTTCCGCGCCGCCGCCGAGGTCGAGCCTACGGTCCCCGATGTGCAGCGCGCCCTGGGTGACGCCCTCCGGCGGGCGGGGAAGCCCGACCAGGCGAGATCGGCCTTCGAGAAGGCCCTGGCCATCGCCCCCGAGGACGCGGCGTCCCACGGCGGCCTCGGGCAGACGCTCGAGGCGGAGGGGGACACCGCCGCCGCCCTGGTCCACTACCGGCGCGCGTTCACCCTGAACAACCGTTACCGGCCCGCTTACGAGGGGATCGCCCGTATCCTCGGCGCCCGCGAGCGCTCGCTCCTCTCCACCGATGAACTGGCGCTCCGGGGCCGGGCGGAGCTGGCCGCCGGGAGCTACGAAGCCGCATTCAAGGACCTCGAGGACGCCACCGCCGAGGACCCGATCCTGGTGAACCGGAAGGCGCTGGGCATCTGCCAGTTCTTCCGCAAGCAGGACACCGAGGCCACCATTCTCCTCACCGGCGCCCAGCAGGAGGATCCCGAGGACCCGGAGACCCTCTACTACCTGGCCGCGACCCTGATCCGGCAGGGGCGGGTCGGGGATGGGCAGGAGTTTCTCCGGAAGGCCCTCACTCAGAACGGGGAGGACGCCAGCTCGCTCCGGCTTCTGGGGCTCACCCTGTCCGAGCAGCCGGGAAGCGAGTCCCAGGCCATCGAACTCCTCCAACGGGCGGCGAAGCTCGGGGCAAGTACCGACGATCTCCCGTGCATTCTCGCCCCCATGGAGCTTCGCCTGGGCCGGACCGACGACGCCCACCGGGATTACGAGAGCTGTCTCGCCCAGCACCCGGACAACACCCCGGCGGAGCTCGGCCTGGGGCTCCTGGCCGATGACGCGGGACGCCGCGGCGAGGCGATCGTCCACTTCGAGCGGTATCTCCAGCGGGCCGAACCCGATCCCGGCGTGCTCTTCCGGTTGGGAGTGACCTACCTGCGGGTGGGGAAGGACGAGATGGCCTTCGACACCCTGCGGAGGATCTCCGAAGTCGACACCGCCCTGGCCCCCGCCGACAGCGGGCGCGCCACCGATCGCGAGCTCCTGGAGATGGCCGGCTACTTCCTGGCCAGCATGCGCCGCTTCGACGACGCGCTCTTCGTGGGGGAGATGCTCCTCAGCAAGGATCCCGAGAGCGCGATCTACAACAACAACCTGGCCATGAGCTACGCGGACAGCGACGAGAAACCGGAGCGCGCCTACGAGCTGGCGGAGAAGGCCAACCGCCTGTCGCCGGACAACCCGGGGTATCTGGACACCCTGGGCTGGGCCGAGGTGCGGCTCAAGAAGTACGAGGACGCGGAGAAGACGCTGCTTCGCGCCATCCAGCTCGCCCACGCCGCGGGGCGGGACGATCTCTCGGAGATCTACTACCACCTCGGCTATCTCTACCGGCTCATGGACCGCCACCAGGAGGCCACGGAGTACCTGACCCGGGCGCTTCAGAAGCCCCCGACGCCTATGCTGCAGTCGGAAATCGAACGGCTCCTCGAGCTCGAAAAGGGACAGGACGCGGATCGCTGACCGGGGCCCCGCGCCCCGCCCGCTCTGATATTCTCGCGCCATGCCTACGCCTCTGGACCACGTGCTGGTCGGTCTCATCACCGTGGTTCTGCCGCTCCACGACCTCCTCTTCTGGTATCCGCGCATGGTCCGGGCCGCGGCCGGGAACGCGGGGCGCGCCCGGCACGAAGCCTACTTCGAGAGCATGGGGGTGGAGTGGGTGTTGCTCGCGACGGCCCTGATCTACTGGAGTCGCGTGGATCGATCCTGGAGCTCGCTCGGATTCTCCGCACCCTCGGGTTGGGGGTTCTGGGTCGGGCTGGGGGCGGCGGTGGGGTTCGCGGTCTTCGCCACCTGGCAGCGGATCTCCCTGGGCCGGCGCCGGGATGACGAGATGCGCGATCTCGTGCTCCGCCAATTGGACAACCTGCGCCCGATCCTCCCCCACTCCTCCCGGGAGATGCTCCACTTCGCCGGGGTCTCCCTCACCGCCGGGATCTGCGAGGAAGTGCTCTACCGGGGATTCCTGATCTGGTACCTGGCGCTCCTGGTCCCCTTCCCCGTCGCGGTGGTCGTGGCCGCGCTCCTCTTCGGGATGGCCCACGCCTACCAGGGTACCCGGGGGGTGCTTCAGACCGGTCTGGTCGGTCTCGGCCTGGCCCTCCTCTACGTCCTGAGCGGAAGCCTCTGGCTCCCCATGGCCCTCCATGCGTTCGTGGACCTGAACAGCGGACTCCTGGCCCATGCCTACCTCCGCCGGGAGGGGGAGGCGTCCTGGTCCTGATGGCTGGATGAGTTGCGGTCTGGCTGCAATCCAAAGGAACCCTTCCGCAATTCCTGCCCGGCGGGGGTTTCCCCCCCATATTCGGACCCGGAACGCGGTAAACGGCGAATCCCCATGGGAAAAGGGCGAGGACCGCCGATAAGTGATCGTGGACGGTAACGTGGCCATACCTTCGGGCCACGGCACCCCGGACGTGCACCTCAGCCGCTCCACGCATGCGCACGGAAGGAACTCAGGATCCTGGGCCGCCGATCGCCGGGCCTCCGGCGCCGAGCGCCCTCGTCAGATACGGGAACCCAAGGAGCGTAGAATGGCCCGTTCCGGCCTGGAGGAGAAGCCAATCGGGAGCTGCCGCATCTCGATCCCGACCCTGGATGCCGATCGAAAGCTGGACCGCCTCTCGTGGCGGAACTGGATCATGATCGCCGGCGTCTCGGTCCTCACCACGCTCGGTCTCGCCACCGGCGCTCTGACCGTCATGCGCGAACGGGTGGCCCAGATCTGGCCCTGGGCCAATACCGACGTGGCGCTCATGGTCAGCCTCTCGGTGGTCATGGTCCTCTTCACCCTCTACCTCACCATCCAGCAGCGCCACCTCGGCGCCCTCCGCCGCCATCTGCGGCGGGAACGCGAGGCGGCCAACGAGCGGGTCCGCCGGCACTGCGATCGACTCTTCTCGCTTCTCACCGTGAGCCGCGCGGTGGGGACCGAGACCGATCCCGAGGCGATCTTCGACGTCATCACCCGGAGTTGTCTCGACACCTTCGACGGGGAGCAGGTCTCCCTCATGCTCGTCGATCGCGCCTCCGGGGCCCTCGAGGTGCGGGCGGCCACCGGCCATCGGGACCCCAAAAAGGTTCTCGGGGCGCGCATCCAGATGGGCGAGGGAATCGCCGGTTGGGTGGGCGAGAATCGCAAACCCCTTCTTCTGGGCAAGACCGTGGATGCGGCCAAGTACCCGGGATTCAAGCCCAAGAGCGAGGCCATCAGCGCGGCCATGGTGGTGCCGATCGAGGTCCGCGGGGAATTGGTGGGGGTGCTCAACGTGAGCAGCCGGTCCGGGGATCGGGACTACGGCGAGGACGACCTCCAGGCCCTGCAGGTCTTTGCGGAGAACGCGGGCATCGCCGTACGACACGCCGAGCAGGCCGACTGGATGCGCCAGACGATCCAGCGACTGGACGCCGCCCTGGCCGAACGGGACGCCGAAAACGCGGCCTGATCGGGCCCATCCCCGGCGCTGAGCGACGAGGCCCCCCCACCGGGGGGCCTCCCTGTATTCGGCGCCGAATCCCCATCCCCCGGCATGGGCAAGCAGGCCCGAATGGTACACAATGGGGCCGGCGGTCGCCGCTTCGGGGAAACCGACCCGGCGAACCGCCCTCGAATATCGACTTTCCGTCCCCTCGACAAGGAGCCCGGTATGAAACTCCGGCTGATCGTCTCCGCTCTCCTGGCCGTCCTCCTCACCCCCGTGCGGGGTTCCGCCGCCCCGGCCCCGGCCCCCGACCAGGCCCTCCCCGTCGACGGCGCGGTCCGGATCGGGCACCTGGACAACGGCCTGACCTACTACATCCGGGCCAACCACAAGCCGGAGAATCGGGCCGAACTGCGGCTGGTGGTGAACGCGGGCTCGATCCTCGAGACCGAGGGCCAGCGCGGCCTCGCCCACTTCGTGGAGCACATGGCCTTCAACGGGACCGAGCACTTCGCCCACAACGATCTGATCGACTTCCTGGAATCGATCGGCACCAAGTTCGGAGCCGATCTGAACGCCTACACCGGCTTCGATCAGACCGTTTACATGCTGGAGATCCCCACCGACAAGCCCGGGCTCCTGGACGACGGCGTGCTGGTGTTGAGCGATTGGGCCCACCGCATCACCTTCGCCCCCGAGGAGGTGCAGAAGGAGCGCGGGGTGGTGATGGAGGAGTGGCGGCTCGGCCGGGGCGCCCAGGAGCGGATTCGCAAGGTGCAGTGGCCGGTGCTGCTCGAGGGCTCCCGCTACGCCGTGCGGCTCCCCATCGGCCTCCCCGAGGTGATCGAGAACGCCCCGGTGGACACGGTCAGGAGCTTCTACGATTCGTGGTACCGGCCCCCGCTCATGGCGGTGGTGGCGGTGGGCGCCTTCGACCCGGACTCCATGGAGACCCTGATCCGCACCCACTTCGAACCCCTCCCCGCTCCCGCGACCACGATCCAGCGCCCCTACTACCCGGTCCCTCCGAACCCGGACATGCTGGCCACGGTGGCCACCGACAAGGAGATGCCCTACACCCAGGTCTCGATCGTGTTCAAGCGTCCGGTGGAGGAACAGGGGAAGGTGCGGGACTACCGCCGCCAGCTGGTCACCAATTTCTTCTCGAGCATGCTGAACGCCCGACTGGCCGAGATCACCAAGAAGCCCGACGCCCCCTTCCTCTTCGCGGGGACCGGATCGGGATCCTTCGTCCGCACCCTGGACATGTACCAGGCCTTCGCGGTGGCTCCCGAGGGCGGAGCGACCCGGGCCTTGAGCTCGCTCATGACCGAGATTGCCCGCGTCCGGGCCCACGGCTTCACCGCCGGGGAGCTGGACCGCGCCAAGGCCCGGTTCCTGGCCGGGATGGAGAGCGCCTACAACGAGCGCGACAAGACCGAGAGCAATTCCTACGTCGGTGAATACATCAACAACTACCTAGAGGAGGAGCCGATCCCCGGGATCGACTACGAGTTCGGCCTCGCCAAGGCCCTCACCGGCGAGATCACCCTCGACGAGGTCCAGGGATCGATCGGCCGCCTGGTGCACGAAGGCAACACGGTCATCCTGGTCTCGGGGCCGGACAAGGAAGCGGTGAGCATGCCCACCCCGGATTCCCTTCTGGCGGCGGCCCGGGACGCCGAGGCCTCGTCCCCGCCCGCCTACATGGACAGCCTGGTCTCCCAGGCCCTCATCCCCGACCTCCCCACCCCCGGCCGGGTGGTCAAGCGCGAGGAGCACCCGGACCTGGGGGTGACCGCCCTCACCTTCGCCAACGGGGTCGAAGTCTGGATGAAGCCCACCGACTTCAAGAACGACGAGGTGCTGTTCGGGGCCCAGTCCCCCGGCGGGACCTGCCTGGCCGACAGCGCCGACTTTCCTTCGGCGGAGCTGGCCACCGCCTACCTGAACGAGGCGGGGTCGGGGGGATTCACCCCCACCGATTACCAGAAGCTGCTGTCGGGAAAGATCGCCTCGGAGTCCCCGTTCCTCCAGACCTACGTGGAGGGCCTGCGCGGCAACGCCACCCCGGCCGACCTGGAAACCGCGCTTCAGCTCGTCTATCTCGACCTCACCGCCCCCAACGACCGCCCCGAGGCCTACGGGGTCCTGATCGCCAAGTACCGGGAGCTGGTGCAGAACCGGCTGGCCGATCCCCGGGCCCGATTCTCCGACGAGCTCATGCGGGTGAACTACTCGGACAACTACATGTTCCAGCCCACCACCCCCGAATACCTTGAGCGGGTGGACCGGGAGAAGGCCCTGGCCTTCTACAAGGCGCGGGCGGCCGAAGCATCGAGCTTCCGCTACTACTTCGTGGGGGCCTTCGACCCGGCCCGGGTGGAAACCCTGGCCGCCCGCTACCTGGGTTCGCTTCCGCCCTCACCCGACACCCCCCACCTCGAGGGGCGGAACCTCCGCTTCCCGCCGGGGATCATCGACAGGAAGGTCTACGCCGGCGCCGACCCCAAGAGCTCAACCGCGATCACCTGGCCCGCCCTGACCGGGAACAACGAGCTGGAGATGTACCTGCTCCGGATCGCCGGAGACGTCCTGGAAATCCGGCTCCGCGACAAGCTCCGCGAGGAATTGGGCGCGACCTATTCGGTGAACGTGTCCGGAACCCATCTTCTCCCCTACACGCACTACGGGACCACCAGCGTGAGCTTCGGCTCCTCCCCCGAGAACGCGGACAGGATGAAGCAGGTGGTGTTCGACGAGGTGGCCCGGTTCAAGGCGGAGGGCCCGACCCCGGAGGAGGTGGCGAAGGTCAAGGAGCTGGAAACCCGGTCCCTGGAGAAGGGGTTGGAGCAGAACGGCTACTGGCTGGGGAGTTTCCTCACCGTGGATGTCCTGGGTTGGGACCCCTCGGTGATCCTCCACCGCCGGGAGCGGATCGACAAGATCACCGCCGCGTCCTTGAAGGACGTCATGTCGCGCTACTACCCGCTGGACAACCACACCGTGGTGACCCTGCTTCCGGAAAGCGAGGAACCCTCGGGAAACGGGACCGCCAAGTAGGCGTCCCGCGGCGGGCCATGGATTCGAACGGCGAAGGGGGGAATCATGCTCCAGCGAATGCTCCGGGCCGCCCGGCTCGACGCCGCATTCTACGAGATGGTGGAAGCCGACCCGAAGTACACCATCGAGGCCCTGTGGGTGGTGATCCTGGTCTCGGCGGTGTCCGGTCTGGGTTCCACGATCCTCTACGGGGGGTTCTCCCCGTTCATCCGTGAGATCATCTCGGGTCTGATCGGGTGGGTGGTGTGGGCCGGAATCACCCTGTGGATCGGCACCACCGTCACCCGGGGACCGGAGACCCGCTCGGACATGGGGGAGATGCTCCGGGTCCTCGGCTATTCCTACACGCCGAGGATCCTGGCCTTCTTCGTGTTCGTTCCCGTCCTGGGTTCGTTCCTCGCCGTCGTGGCCCTCGTCTGGCAACTGATCGCCGGAGTGGTGGCCATCCGCCAGGCCCTGGACTTCACCACCGGGCGCGCGGTGGCCACCGTGATCCTGGGCTGGATCGCCCTGATCGTGATCACCCTGCTGGTGGGGCTGGTGTTCGGGGCGGGCGCCTGGATGACGGGAGGACACTGAGCAAGTCGCCGGCTCAGCCGTCCCCCTCGCGCATCCGCACCGGCGAGGCGGCGAGCCGGTCCACCGCGGCCGGCCGTCCCGCGGCGTCCACCCGCCCGAAATAGAGCACCCCGGTGGGGCAGCTCTGGACGCAGGCGGAACAGCGCACGCATTCGGGATCCTGCATGGGAAGCCCCTTGTTGGCGAAGCTCATGACGTCGATCCCCTGGTGGCAGACCGAGGTGCAGACGTTGCAGGAGATGCACTTCTTCTTCTCGGCGAAGATCCGGAAGCGGCTGAACCGGGCGTAGATGTGCATGAGCGCGGCCAGGGGGCAGGCGAAGCGGCACCACATGCGGCCCGAGAACCAGAAATAGAGCCCGTAGCCCAGGACCCCGGCCAGGAACACGTCCACCGTCCACTTGTAGCTCGGCCAATGGGTTCCGCCGCCGTCCAGGGCCACGTTGAACACCGCCTGCAGCCAACCCACGCCGGGGAAGATCCAACCCGCGATGCGGAGCAGCAACAGGAGCACCGCGACCAGGAGCACCCCCTGCCCCAGCATGTTCAGGCGATTCCACCGCGGTCCGTGGGGCATCTTGTGGCGGAAGCCGTCTCCCAGGGTCTCAGCCAGGGCCCCGCAGGAGCAGATCCACCCGCAGTAGGCCCCCTTTCCGAAGAAGAAGATCGCGGCCGGGATGAGCACCAGGGTCTGGACCCCGCAGATGACCAACCACGCCGGGAGCGGGTGGGGGGTGAACACGTTGTAGACGTTGAGCGGCCAGGCCAGAACCAGTCCGTAGGCCCGCCAGAACTCCCGTCCGTGACCGTAGCTCACCTGGGGGAAGAGCGCGTCGGCCAGCCCCTGGGGAAGCCAGCCGTGGTAGTTCAGCCACGGGAGAATGATCTCGGGTAGGAGGAACAGCGGCACCACCTGGATGACCGCCAGGGTCACGGTCTGGACGGTGACGTAGGGGGTCCGGCGGCGCCGGATCCGCCGGATGCCGAAGAGCACCACCACCGTGGAGTAGGCCAGGGTGTACCAGAAGGACGGATGCCCGAGCGCGGAGTGGACCGTCACCCCGGCCAGGGAATGGGGATCGGCGACCCAACGTTCCGCCGCCCCGGCCAGGCCGTAGGGGAACCAGCCGTGCCCCTCCCAGAGCCGGGCCAGGAACCCGCCCGACTTCCAGTTGTAGAGCCAGACGCAGAAGAGCACGAAGGCCGAGAGCGCGGCCCAGTTCCGGGCCCGCATCTCTCCCGCCACCGGGATCCCGCTTCGGCGGAAGAAGTCGAGGGGGGCTTCCCGGCCGATCATGACGAATACCGCATCGTTTTCGATCCGGCGCTCGCCCTCCGAGGCCTCGATGACCGCCTCCCCCGGCCGGATCTCCTTCACCCGGCTCCCGAGCAGGAGCTCCACGGTCCCGGCGAAGGGCGCCGCTCCCGCGAAGTCGTCCGCGGCGGCGGCGACCCGCTCCGAGCTGGGGCGTTCGACCCGCGCGCGGGCCTCCCCCACGCTCTTCCCCGCAGCCAGGGCCTGGACCATCTCCACGTTCACCGGCTTGGGCCGGGAGAGCTCGTTCCCCCGGTAACTCAAGGCCACCCGCGCCCCCGCCCGGGCCAGGGCGACGACGGCCTCGAGCGCGCTGTCTCCCCCTCCCACCACCAGCGTCCGCTTCCCGGCGAAATCGGCGGGATCGTGAAGGCGGTTGGAGACCGTGTCGAGATCCTCTCCGGGTACCCCGAGCCGGCGGAACTCCCCGTTCCGGCCGATGGCCACGATGACCCTGCGGGCCCGGACCGGCTCGCCCTCGGCCAGCATCACCTCCAGCGCCCCGGCGGCGCGGCGGACCGAGAGGGCGCGGGCGGGCTCGACCTCGATCCCTGCGTCGCGCACCTGGGCCCGAAGCTCCTCCAGGAGATCCTCCTTCACCTCGGCCCGGACCTGGAGGTCCCCGGCCGGCTCCATCGCCCGGGGGTAGGTGTAGATGGGTTTGCGGCGGGGAAAGTTCACGATCGTGAAGAAGGTCTCGGCGGACTCCAGCACCCGGAACCCGAGGCCCCTCCGGCGGCACTCCATGGCCGCGGCCATGCCCGAGACCCCCGCCCCCACGATCGCCACGTCGAGGAGGTCGCCTTGCCGGGGCGAGGAGCCGAGCTCCTCGGCGATCCGCCGGGCCGCCCGGGCCCCGCTGTCCAGGGAGAACTTGAGGAGGGGGATTCCGGTGAGGTCGCCGGTCACGTAGAGACCGGGCACCGCGGTCCGGCCGTCCCCGGCGACTTCGGGGAGCTTCTCCACCGTCCCCGCCGGCCAGCGGGTGTGGAGCCAGTGGGCGTAGCGGCTTACGAGATTCGCCAAGCGTTCCTCCTCGGGCCGGTTCCGGGACGGTCGGCGCGGATGCGGCCGTCCCGAGGCCGGGTCATTTCCCCCACCCTTCCCCGCTCCGGGCCGGTCCTCCGATCCGGAAACCGGCTCTCCAACTGGATGTCATACGCGGACCGGCCCCGGGTGGGACCGATCGACCGGGCCCGGACTCGCCGCCCATCGCGACGGCGCGGAGCGGCCGACCAAATCGGTATTGAATTACACACACGAATTAATTATCATTATGGCCGTTTCAGGCTTCGGTGAAATTCTCCGATTTCGAGAAAGGAGCTGCCCCATGAGGACCAGACGGCTACCCCTAGCGGCGGTCTTGGCCACCGCGATCGTGCTCTCCTTCTTCCTCATCCCGGTCCACTCCGAAACCCAGGCGGTGGCCCAGGATATCTACCTCGATCTCCAGACTCCGGCGCCAACCCCCGGCGTGACCGGCCTGGCCATCGGAGACGTGCCGCCTCCCGGTTCCCGCTGGCACGAGCTCTGGCCCAACTACTGCGGGGACTGGAGCCAGGATGACTACCGGGACAACGGCGACGGGGTGATCTCCGCCTGCGACATCATCGTCCTGAACGGCATGGAATACCACATCACCTGGGCCGGGCCGACCTATTTCACGACGTGCACCGATCCCACCGGGCAGACCCAGGAGGTGATCTACGAACCCACCGCCGATCCCAACCCCCAGAGTCCGGTCTGCGAGACCTGGCACGAGGTCTATCCGAACTTCTGCGCCGAGACCCACGTGGACGATTTCCAGGACAACGGGGACGGCGTCCTGAGCCCGTGCGACCTGGTCTACTCCGGGGGCACGGATGGGATCGTACGCGAGTACCACATCGACCGGATCGGCTGCAATATCATCATCGAGCCGGGAAGCAGCGTGCCGAACCGGCAGACCACCTGGGGGCTCCTGAAGAACCTCTTCAAGAGCTGAACCCCTTCTGCGGAGTCCGAGCGATCGCATCGACCAACGAGGGCCCGCCCGGGAGACCGGGTGGGCCCTGGTTTCCACCCTTCAACGCCCCCGCACCAGCTCTTCGCCCGCGCTTCTCCACCCCGCGGTCCCGTCCTTGAACCAGAGGAGATTCTGGAACCCGTGCCGGGCGGCCATGGTGGAGCAGTTCCGGCTCCGGGTGCAGCCGGGGCCGTAGCAATAGAACACCACCGGGATGGTGGACCGGTCCGCACCGGGCCAGAAGGCGGCCACCGTGCCCTCGAGCTGCGCCTCGAAGAGGTGGGGGGCGAGGTTAACCGCCCCGGGAAGATGGCCGGAGAGATAGTCCCGCTCCCCCCGAACGTCGAAGAGGATGAGGTCGGGAGGAGGGAGATCACGCAGCGTCCCCTTCCACTCGCGATGCAGGTCGCGCCTCACCTCCTCCGCGTTGACGAGCCGGACCACGGGGGCGTCGCCGTGGGCGCGCCAGCCCGCGAACCCTTCCGGATAGACCCGGACGTGCTCGATACCCGCCAGCCGGGCGGCGAAGTAGGGATCCACCGGCACCGCTCCCGGGGGCGCGTCCCCGCACACGATCAGCTCCGCGGAGAGGTCGACGGTCTCCCGAGGCCTCGGGCCCCATTGCTCGAAGAGCGGTCGCATGGCCTTCCCGGAGAGGATCCGCCCTTCACCGGTGACCAGCTCACCGAGTGGAAAGGGCAGGCTGTGCGGGATGTGGCCGTCGGCCCAGACCTGAGCCGCCCGCCAATCGAGCACGTTGGCCCTCGGAGTTCCGAAACACGCCTTCACGTACGCATAGTCGGCGATCCGGGAGGTGTCGGGAGCGGCGCGGAAGGCGGCGGAGGGAGGCGCCTTCGCCCCGCGCTCGAGGTCCCCGGCGGCGGCGATCCAGGCTTCGAGCCCGCCGTCCAGAACCCGGGGGTCGCCCTGGCCCGCCAGTTCCAGGATCCAGAAGAGACGACCCGCGGCGGCGGGATCCTCACGGTCGGATACGCACACCACGGTTCCCTCGGAGGGAACGCCCGCGTGAGCCAGGAGGTCGGCCAGGCGCCACGGATCGCCGTCGAAGGATGCGGACGGAAAGGACGCCGCGCCGGGGACATGCCCCCGGGCGAACCGGCCGCCCTCCCGCGCGTCCACGACCCGCACCCGGTCGAGATGCTCCCGCAACCACGCCGCCTCGACCTGGATCTCCGGGTAGACGATGGGGCCGGTCGGCCCACGGCGGAACTTGTCCCAGACCGTCCGGGTCTGGGCCCCCGGTGCGAGAGGGACCAGGAGCGACAGGATCGCGAGGAGGCCGGCCAGGATCCGGAACGTTGCCGGAGCGAAACTTCCGCCGTGTTTCGCCATGTTCCCCTCCGGGAATGGAAGCGCGTATCATCGAACCCTCGTTCGAGCGACGGTTTCAATCTAACGGAGGTTTGTGGTGAACACCAGCCCGGCCCCGGTCCTTCGTCGACGGCTTCCGGCCGCCTTGGCCGGCCTTGTCGCGATTCTTTCCGCCGGCCCCGCGTTCCTTGCGCTCTCGGCCGGGGGCGCGGCCGCCGCAGTCCCCCCGGCGGTGACCCTGGTCGAGACCGCGCCGACCGGGACGAGCCTGAACCACCCCGACGTCCCCGATGCCTGGCAACTCTGGCCGGAGATGTTCGCCGGGGCCGGGGAGCGGCTCGACGTGGCCAGCTTCTACTACTCCAACGAGCCCGGGAGCCGGCTGGAGCCGGTGATCCGGGCCATGGAGGAGGCGGGGGCCCGCGGGGTGGCGGTCCGGGTCCTGGCCGACGCGGGGTTCTACAAGACCTACCCCCACACCCTCGACCGGTTGTCCAAGGCCCCGGGAGTCGAAGTGCGGCTGATCGACTACCGGAACCTGACCGGCGGGGTCATGCACGCCAAGTACTTCGTGGTCGACGGCGCCGAGGCCTATATCGGGAGCCAGAACATGGACTGGCGCTCCCTGGAGCACATCCACGAGATCGGCCTCAGGATCCGGATTCCGGACTACGCCCGGGTGCTGGATCGGGTGTTCGAGATGGATTGGAGCGTGGCCGAGAGGTTGGGTTCGGGCGAGCCCGCCGCGGGGACGGCGTCCCCGGGGCCGCCCACCGCCGCTTCGCCACCCTATCCCTACGTCGAGGCCTCGGGAGATACGGCGCGGCTCTGGCCGGCCATGAGCCCCACCGGCTTCCTCCCCGACAGCACCACCTGGGACCTCCCCCGGATCATCGACGCCCTGGACGCAGCGCAAGACTCCATCCACGTGACCGTCCTCACCTACAGCCCGGTGGCCCGGAACGACGTGTACTGGCCGGAGCTTGACGACGCCCTCCGCCGGGCCGCGGTGCGCGGGGTGAAGGTGGAGCTGATGGTCGCCGACTGGTCCAAGCGGAAGCCGGTCATCGACCACCTGAAGAGCCTGGTGGTGATCCCAGGTCTCTCGGTGCGGTTGGTGACCATCCCGCAGGCCGCATCGGGCTTCATTCCCTATGCCCGCGTCACCCACGCCAAGTACCTCACGGTGGACGGCGACGTCTGCTGGCTGGGCACCTCGAATTGGGAAAAGACCTACTTCTACGCCACCCGGAACGTGGGGGTGATCGTCCACGGACGGGAGCTTCCCGCGGAGCTGGATCGCGACTTCAACGATCTCTGGACGAGCCCCTACGCCTACGACCTGAAGTGCGACGCGACCTACGAGGCGCCGCGGGTCGGGGACTGAGCGTCGGCTGAAGCGGGGACGCCGGGCTAGAAGCCCGAAACCCCCTCCATCGGCACCTGTTCGAGGACGACGCCGGACTGGCCAACCATCTCCTCGACCCGCTCCAGCTTGTAGGGCTTTTCGTAGCACACCCGCCGGATGCCGGTATTGATCAGGGTCTTCAGGCAATGGATGCACGGACTGTGCGTGATGTAGACGTGGCTCCCGGCGATGGACACCCCGTTCCGCGCCGCCTGGGCGATGGCGTTGATCTCGGCGTGGATGGTCCGGAAACAGTTCTCCTCGGTCCCGCCGCCGGGCGTTTCGGAGGTATAGATGAGGCAGCCCACCTCGGTGCAATGGGGGAGTCCGGCGGGCGAGCCGTTGTAGCCGGTGGCCAGAATGGTGCGCTCACGCACGATGACCGCTCCCACCGCGGCCCGATTGCAGGTGGATCGGCTGGCCACCACCCGGCAAATCTGCATGAAGTACTGGTCCCAGCCGAGACGCGGCGCTTTGGATTCCACGGTGTCTCCTCGCGGGGAATCGGTCCGGATCGCGCGTGAATCACTGCTTTCGTCGATGCTCCGGTCGAGGGGTGAGGATAGCACGCAGGGAACCCGACCGCGCCCGGTTCACTCCGACCGCGGCGCGCGTCGGATCGAGTCTGCATTCGTGTCCCGGCAAGGAAAGAGGGCGGCCCAATGGGGGCCGCCCTCCCGCCTCATCGGCAGGTTCCCGATGCTCTCGCCCGGGCGAACGACGCCCCGGCGCTTCTCTCTCAGGCGCCGCCCGCGTCGCGCGCGCAATCCTTCATCCACAACCCGCGGAGGAATCCTCCGTCGTCGACCCGGTCGCTCACCCCCCAGACCCCGCGCACCTGCCCCACCGCGGTGCGGCTGCTGTCGCGATTGACCGTGAACCAGACTCCGCGGAAGAGGCCGTGGCCGGGATGGTCGGGACTCTCTTCCCACCGGCCCCGGACGTGTCCGAGATAGCGCCCCTGGGGGCCGATGATCTTGCCCACGAAGACCTGCCCGCTGTCGGGGAGCACGCCCCAGCGGCCTCGGACCTGTCCCTGCAGGCGGCCGAGGGGATTGACCCATTTGGCCCGGAAGAACCCGCCCTGAAGGGAATCGTCCGCCACCTCGACCCACGCTCCCAGCATCCCGCCCCGGGGGCAGAGATCCACGTCTCCGCGCTCGAATCCACTGAAGCTCACCCCGTGGGTGTCGTCGATCCACACCGTTGAATCGAGATCCGAGATCCCGTCGATGGGGAAAGACACGGTAAGCGGTCCGGTGGTGAAGGTGAAGAGATCGTCCGCGGTCAACCCGTCTCCCTTGGCGCTCTTGCGATTGGCGGCGAAGGTGGTGTCATGTGCCGGGGGCACCAGGATCTTGAGAATGACCCCGTCCCAGCAGGGCCCGGTATGGGAGACCCATTCCACGACCTGCCGGTCGGTTCGGGGCCGGACGAGCCGGTCGGCGCGCTCGAAGCCCAGGGTGCCCATCGGCAGGAGGAGCCCGTCGGACACCGAGGCCCCGCCGGTCCAGTCCAGAACGGAACCCGCGGAAGTGTCTCCCGAAGCCGCTTCCGGCCCGCGCTCGAGATCTCCCCAGATGACGCGCAGGTATTGAACGGAGGCTCCGTTTCGGTTCTCGAGACCGGTCATCCGCGGGTCCCGCTCCAAGGGATCCGAAAACGAAAGCGGTTGATCGTCCCCCAGGAACGACCGGAAGTAACCGTCCCCGAATCCGGGACTCTCGTCCGCAACGCTCATCCCCCCGTCCACCCGGGCCAGATCGATCGACATCTCGGTCGCCGGCTCGTTGTAGCCGGTCCAGGCGGCCGGCGCGGCGGCTTCCTGCCCGCACCCCGCGATCACCAAAGCCGTCGCCGCCGCGCTCCAGAATCCAACGGCCCAAAGCCGCCTCGTGGTCCATTTCATGGTTGGGTCCTCCGTCACGTGTGTCGTCTTGACCGGCCTCCGCTCGGAAGGCCCGGGTTCGTTCCACCCCTGGATGTCCGATTGGATTGCAACCCCGGTGCCAATCCGACCACCCGCCCGGTGCGGCCTTAATTGATTGAACGACAAGTAGTTGGAAAACCGGACGGCTCGGCCCGGTTCGAGCGGCGTACCGTTGGGGACATCCGGGGGGGAGGGTCCGAACGGGAAGGGACACCGGGAGGGGTTCCGGCCCCTCGACGGGCCGGGAAGCTCGGCTCAGAAGCGGTACTCCCGGCCGGGCTCGCCCAGGATCAGCCGGGAAATCCCGAGTTCCAGAAGCTCCTGTTCGACGTCGCGACGATAGCGGGGTCGGATGTGGACCGCCACCACCGCCACCTGGCCGGGACACTTGGACACCTCCTCCCGGAAGAGGCGGGGCGTCAGGTGCCCGGTGATGCCGGCCAGATCGACCAACGCGTCGGGAAAGGTCGCTTCGAGGAAGATCGCGCGGAGATGAGGGAGGCCGCGGGCCAGCTCCCAGATGCGATCGGTGGGACCGGAATCCCCGCCGAATACCACCGCCGAGACGCCGTCGTCCACGATGAGCCCCATCGTCGGCACCACGTGGTCCACCGGGACCGGGGTGACCCGAAGCCCCCCCGCTTCCACCGGGGTCTCGGGGTGCAGGGGGGAAAACACCAGGATCGGCCGCCCCGGCTCCGAAATCCGCTCGGGGTCGGGCCATACCCGGTCGTTGAACACGTCGGACTTGAGCGAGCGCAACACTTCGGATGAGCCGTGGATCACCACCGGCGGCGCGCTTTCCCCTCCCTCGTCGACCGGATACCCGTGACGGTTCCCCACGAACACCGGGAGGGTTCCGATGTGATCGGCATGGGTATGGGTGAGGAAGACGTGATCCACCCGCGCCTGATCCCGGGGCTCCCGATAGATCCCCAACGAGCCGGCGTCCACCGCCAGCTCGTCGTTCACCAGGAACGAGGTGAGATAGTGGTTCTGGGCCGCGCTCTCGGACGCGGAGGGAAGGATCCGGATCCTCACGGTTCTTGTCTCCCGAGGGTATCCTCACGCGGGTCGTTGCCGGGTTCCGGCTCCCCGGCCGGACCCAGGAGGGCGTAGATCGGCTCCGGAGCATCGAATCCGGCGGCCAGTCGTTCCCCCAGATCGCGGAACCGGAACTCCTTCCCCGCCCGCTCCCGGGTGGTGCGACACACCAGGATCGGCCCGGTCTCCCGGTCGGCGAACTTCTCCAGACGGAAGGCGCGCACCACCGGCTCTCCGACCATGGAGAGACCGATCGGCCGCTCGCCTCCCATGCTGGCGATGATCACCGATCCGGTGGCCAGGGCCCAGTCGAGACCCAGGGGAAATCCCTCCACGTCCCAGACCGAGCGGTTCGCGGCCAACCGGCGGCCCTCCTCCTCGAGGGCGAGGGCGGCCCGGCAGGCCGCCGCCGCCGAGGGAGCCGCGGGACCCTCCTCCCAGAACGCGAACACCGCATCCCCCTGATACTCCTTGACCGTGCCCCCGTACTCAACCACCTTCTTTTCCAGCTCCGCGAACACCCGGACCACCGATTGCTGCGTACTCGAGGAGGAGGCCGTTCGCATGAGGCGGGTGTAGTCCCGTATGTCCCCCACCAGCACCGTGGCCTCGGTGATGCCGGAGGCGAGGAGCGTTCCCGGCAATTCCGCGGCGCCGGCCGCGGCGGCTCCCGCCGGGTCCCCCCGGAGACGGAACGCGTGCCCCTCCCCCACCGTCAGCACGTCTCCCACCCGAAGCTCCACCTCGACGTTCGGGACCAGGCGCCGGCCGTCCACCTTGGTTCCGTTCCGGCTCAGGTCCCGCACGAAACAACGGCCGTCGGGAGTCCGGTTGAGGACGCAGTGGCGGGAGGAAACCGTGGGGTCGTCGATGGCCAGCACCCCGGGCAGCGGCGTTCCGCCTCCGACGCCCCGACCGATCTGGAGACGAGCATCGAAGGGAAATCGCCGCTCCTCCGGAGTTCCCTCGCCCAGAACCAGCTCCATGGTCCCGGATCCCGACGGGGGGAGCGGTGCGTAGCGGATCGCCTCGGGCATGTCCCCGCTCAGCCGTCGGTCCGAAGTCGCGCTACCTCGTCGCTCAGGTCGCGGACCCGCCGGGAAAGGGTCTGCACGACGCGGAAGGCCAGGGAGGGATCCTCGTGGATGCGGCGGAGAAACCCCACCCGATCCACGGTGAGGAGGCGGGCGCTGCCCACCGCGCGCACCGAGGCCGAGCGGACCTCCCGCTCGAAGATGCTCATCTCCCCGATGAACTCCCCCTTGCCCAGAACGCGGAGCGGAAGCTCCCGGCCTTCCTTCTCCAGGTACACCTCGACCTGGCCCTCCTGGACCACGTACATGCAGTCCCCCTCCTCCCCCTGACGCACGATAACCTCACCGTTCTCGAAGGTGCGGCCCAAACCATCCCCGCTCATCGATCCACCTCCTCACCGGCCGTTCGCAGCGGAACGACCGAAGCGCACAGGTCCCAGGCAAAGCGGCCGAGGAAGGACGGGTGGAGGCTCCGCAGGAAGATGTCCCGGTAGGGAGCGCTTCCCGTGAACACATCCCAGAGCACCCGGCTCATGCGGCGCCGGGAGCCCTTCCGGCCCTGCTCGTCCACGGTCATCCGAAGGACGGCCCGCCGGGCCACACGGCGGCGCTGGATCTGCCGGGTCACCGCGAAGGTGAGCTTCCCGATTCGGTTGTCGTCCAGGATGGCCCGGCAGGTGGGCCAGTAGTGGCGGTCGAAGGCGGCGGCGGACACGCCGTGTAGGACCGCGGTGGTGGCCGCGGCCTTGGCCGTCCGGTAGGCCGCGCCGATCCCGTCCTTGTAGAGGCGGGTCACCCCGGCGTCGCCGATGACCAGGATCCGGTCCGCGAAGGGGCGGATCGCTCCCGCCACGTTGATCCGGGGCGAACACTGGCAGGAGCGCTCCTCGATCGGGAAATCCGCGGGAAGGCACGACCTCACCTCGGGAGCGTGCATGAAGGCCTCCACGAGTTCCGTATCGATGTCCTCTCCCAACAGGCAGACGGTGGCGTAGTCCCCCTTGGGAATGACCGCGGCGAACTCGAGCCGGGGAATGTTGAGGAGGAAGACGTGCATGGAACTCCCCAGGAGGCGGTTGATCGCCTCCTCCCCCAGGAAGTACTCGCGGATGAAGGTCTTGGTGGTGCGCGGCGCCTGGTAGTCGAGGTCCGTCCCGGCCAGAAGCTTCTGGACCGAGGAGTTGACGCCGGCGGCGGCCACCACGAGATCGTAGGTCTGGGACCCGCCGCCCCGGCTCACGATCGCCGGCCGGTCCCCGTCTCCGGTGATCCGCTCCACGCGCTCGCGCCGGACCTTCACCCCCTTCTCCACCGCCAGACCGAGGAGATGACCGTCGAAGCTTCCCCACCGGGGCGTCTTGACGTCCCTCGGGCCGGCCCCGCGGTGCACCGCCCCGATCCGCATCTCGTGTATCGGAGTGTCGATCCGTACGCTTCCCACGTCCATGTGGAGCACGTAGGAATCGATCCCCCGCTGGATGACCGAGGGCGGCAGCTCGATGCCCTCGGCGGCCAGCATCTGCACCAGCGACTCGGAAACGATGCCCCCGCACATGTTGCATCCCAGGGGGGCCAGGTTCCCGAAGTCCCGGTACTCGTAGAGGTCGACGTCGAGGCTCATGCCGAGTCGCTCGGCGGTGGTGAGCAGGAAATACGCGAAGAAAGAGCCGGCGGGACCACCTCCCACCACGCCCACCCGGGAGCCGTCGACGAGACGCGCGGATGCGGGGGTTTCCATGTTCGAGAGCGGCATCACCACACCTCCTCCACGAAAGGGATCGCGTCGTCCGGGGAGCGATGGGCGATCGCCGTCCTGCCGGCAGCCCCTCCCCCCGAAAGGACCGTGGATCGGCGGGAGACCCGTCGATGGAGGCCAGACTAGCAATTGCAGGCCAATTTCAAACAATGATAATCATATTATCCAGGAAACGGACACCGCCGGGCGATGCCCCGGCCTCCCGGAAGGATCAACGACACAGCGGCTAATGTTTATCGGATTCTTGCGGAAGGATCAGTTTCCCTGGTACTGCTTCATCTTACGGTACAGGGTCCGGAGTCCGATTCCCAGGATCTGAGCGGTGCGCTGCTTGTCGTAGCCCGTGGCTTTCAGGGTCTCCTCGATGGCCCGCTTCTCGATCTCCTCCATGGTCATTCCCACCCGGAGGCCCAGGTCCCGTGACTCGGAAGGCTGGACCCGCAGGTGATTGGGGAGATCCCCGACATCCAGAGGTTCCCCGTCGTGGCCGAACACCACCATGCCCTCGATGAGGTTCCGGAGTTCGCGCACGTTTCCCGGCCAGTCGTACTGCATGAGCAGCTCCATCGCCCCCCGCGTCACCCCCTTGATGCGCTTTCGATTCTCTTCGGCGAACTGACCGATGAACTCGTCGACCAGGAGCGGGATGTCGGATCTTCGTTCGCGGAGGGGGGGAAGATGGATCGAGGCCACGTTGAGGCGGTAGTAGAGATCCTCACGGAACCGTCCTTCGCGGACCAGCGCGCCGAGGTCCCGGTTGGTCGCGCAGATGAGCCGCACGTCCACCTGGACGGTGCGGGTTCCCCCCACCCGCTCCAGCTCCCGTTCCTGGATCACCCGGAGCAGTTTCACCTGAATGGCCGGACTCACCTCCGAGATCTCGTCCAGGAACAGGGTGCCGCCGTCGGCGATCTCGAACCGCCCCTTCCGCTCGGCCACCGCTCCGGTGAACGCCCCCCGCTCGTGACCGAACAGCTCGCTCTCCACCACCCCTTCGGCCAGGGCGCTGCAATTGAGGCCCACGAAGGGCTCGTTCCGGCGGGGGCTCAGGTGATGGATGGACTTGGCCACCAGCTCCTTCCCGGTGCCGGTCTCCCCCGAAACCAGGATGGTGGTGCGGGCGTTGGCCAGCTGGCGGATGCGGTCGTAGACCGAGATCATCTGCGGGGACTTCCCGGTCAGGAAATCGACCCCGTATCGATGATCGAGCCGGGCCTGGAGATCGGTGACCTCCACCACCAGCCGCTGGTGGGAGATGGCCCGTTCCAGGACCGCCTTCAAGCGTTCGAAGTTGATGGGGCGGGTCTGAACGTCGTAGGCCCCGCGCCGCATGGCCTCGGTGGCGGTGGAGAGCTCGACCTCGGAGGCGATGATGACCACCGCCACCTCGGAGTTCCTGGCCCGGGCGATCTCCAACAGGCGCATCCCGTCGATCCGCTGGGACTTGAGATCGGTGACCAGCACGTGAACGGTTTCGCCGTCGAGAACGTTGTAGGCCGCCTCCCCGTCCCGGACCAGGGTGGCGTCGATCCCCACCTGCTCGTCCAGGAACGCGGTCAGCTCCCGTCCACGGGCCTCGTCCTTGTCCACCACCACGCCGCGGGGACGGGGGGGGGCGGTCACAGGGTCCACTCCCGGCGGCGCGCCGTCCGCACCGCGTCGGCGAAGGCGACGGCCATGAATCCCAGGCACAACGCGAGCGCCACCACGGTCACCGTCCTATGGAGATACGTGCCCAGCTCCGCATCGAGCCCGGTGAGCGCCACCGTGACCACGAAGCCCAGGGCCATGATCAGGGCGTGAAAGATCTGGGCGGCGGGATGAAGCATGCGGCGGGGATCGTCCCAGTCGAAGCGCCCCCATCGGGCAGCCAGGAACACCCCCATCGAGGCCCCGAAGAGCGCGACCGGCGGGGAAAGCAGGATCAGCTCGCCCAGTGCCCGGGGGGACCAGTGCTGGACCGCGGCGAGGAAAGCGAAGAAGCCGGCCGAGAGAAAGCCGCAGAGGAGGAGCGCGGCGATCAGTTTCCCCAGGATGAAGCGGAACGGGGAGAGCGGGGCCACCGCGGGCCACACCACCGCCCTCCCCTCGGAGGGAACGACCAGGGTCCCGGCTTCGGAACTCAGGATGAACACCAGGAGCAGGGCGGGGGCGGCCGGACCCATGGGAGCCGCGCCGGCCAGGAACCAGAGGAAGATGAACGTGACCACCCCCGAGGAGAGGAGCCTGAGTCCCAATCTCCCCTCCCGGATGAACACCAGGAGGTCCTTGCGAACCATGGCGGCCAGGGGACCCGAGGGACCGCGCAGCAACCAGCTCCGCACCTGCTGGCTGGTGGTGGGAGCCGGCTCGGGGAATCGCCCTTCGTCGATCATGCGTCCGGCCAGGGCCAGGGGGAGCCCGATGAGAAGCGCGGACTGGGTCACCACCAGGGCCAGGGTTTCCAGGGGAATGCCTCGGCCTTCGAGCACCGCCGCCACGATCCTGCCCGCCGCGGCGGGGGGGAAGAACACCACCAGGACCTGGGGAACCTCCGGCACGTAGGCTCCTTCCATGAGCCGCGGCAAGGTGTCGGGTTGGTAGTGGAGCCGCCACAGACCGAGCATGAGAAGCCCGAAGAGAATTCCGAAGGCCGCATCCAGCCAGCGGAAGGTCTCGCGGTTGGTGCGGGGAATGAGCGCCCAGACCATGACCAGGGAGAGCCCCAGGGGCATGAGACGAACCAGCCCGAAGGAGACGACCCCCGCCACCAGCGCCGCCGGGGTGGCGTGGTATCCCAGGATGAGGCTCAGGTAGATGGTGAAGAGGAAGAAGGTGGGTACGGCGGCCATCACCAGCACCCCTTCCACGATCTGGTAGTAGAGGTAGCGTCGGCCGGTGATGGGGGCCCGGCGAAGCCACTCCCCCCGGCTGGAGAAGAAGATCAGGTTCGCGAAGCCTCCCACCTCTCCCATCAGCATGAGCAGGAACTCGGCGGCCAGAAGCCCGACCACCAGCCAGTTCATGAGCTCGGGGCCATTGGACAGGCTCCGGGCCTCGATCCCCATGGCCGCGCCCGCCCCCCAGAAGAAGAGGAGGGACGGGGGGATCACGAAGATCATCATGGCCCAGTTCAGGCCGCGGTGTCGGGCCTGGCCGGAAAGGGTGCCGTTCCAGAGCGCCTTCAACCGGTAGCCGAGGAGGCGGTGGAAGCCGATCATGCCGGTTGCTCCCCTCCGTCTCCGCCCTCGGCGGGGGGCATCGCGCCCTCGCCCCCCTCGGTCAGCTCCAGGAAGATGTCCTCGAGGCTCCGGTCGTGGGAGCGGCCGCGCAGGGCATCCAACGTCCCCAGGGCCCGGAGCTTCCCCCGATGGAGGATCCCCACCCGGTCGCAGATCCGCTCCGCGATCTCCAGGATGTGGGTGGTGAGAAAGACCGTGGTCCCTCCTTCGCAGAGCGCCCGGAGATGGTCCTTCACCTGGCGAGCGCTCCGGGGATCGAGCCCTACGGTGGGCTCATCCAGGAACAGCACCCGGGGGCGATGGATGAGGGCCGCGCCCAGGGCCACCCGCTGCTTGGTCCCATGGGAGAGCCCCTCCAGAAGCTGCCCGGCCCGGCCCCGGAGCTGGATGAACTCCATCCACTCCTCGGCGCGCCGGCGGGATTCCCCCGCCCCCAGCCCGTACAGTTCGCCGCAGAAACAGAGGAACTCCCGGACGGTGAGCTTGTCGTATAGCTGGGGCTCCTCGGCCACGTAGCCCACCATGCGTTTCACCTGGGCTGGGTTCTGGGCCACGTCCACCCCGTCCACCCGGACGGTGCCTTCGGTCGGGCGCAACAGCCCCACCATCATCTTGACCGTGGTGGTCTTTCCCGCCCCGTTCGTTCCCAGGAATCCGAAGAGTTCCCCGCGGTCCACGGCGAGGTCGAGGTGGTCCACCGCCCGGAAGGTGCCGTAATCCCGGGTGAGACCGCGGGCCTCGAGCATCGCTACTCGAACCTCACCCGCACCCGGTCCGACTTGCCGTCGGCGATCAGGGTCCATTCCCGGGAGCACGGCTTCTTGAACCTGAAGGGGCCCAGGCCCGGCTCGGGCCGGGGGGCGGGTCTGCGGTCCTTCACCTCGTCGCGGACGCCTCCCGGGGCGTAGAGTTCGGTGATCCTGTGGTACGGGTAGAAGATGAGGAGCCGGCCGTCGGCGTCGTAGTCCAGGATCGGGGGCTCGGGCCACTCCTCGGTGATCCAGGCCACCCCGTACTTCTCCCGGGGCGGAATGGGGATCACCAGCTCCCGATCCAGGGGATACATGGCGTACTCGATCCCGACCACGAACCCCTTGCGGCTCCGGGTGATCTGGCGCTCCTCGGCGTAGCGCATGGCCACTCCTGCCGCGTCGTCCCCGGGACCGAAACGAAAATCGAACAGGGGCTTCGGCGTCCGGCGGAGGAGCTTGCCGGTCAGGGCGCCCTCCTTCTCGGAAATCTCATAGACCCCGCCCAGGGCGTAGACGCGCCGGCCGTCCGGGCTCCACTGAAGCCTCAGAAAATCCTCGGGCACTCCCGCCGGAACCGGGTCGTAGGGCGCGCTCCGGGAAAGGGTCACGACCCGGGCCGAGTCCCGGCCGCAGGCCAGGTCCACCACCATGACCGTGTGCTCCTTCCCCGCGACCCCCGGGCCTCCCGCCACCACCAGGCGGGTGCCGTCGGGAGAGGGAAGGGCCAGGCGGACGGGTCCGGGGGCGAGGTTCACCGGAACCTCGAATTCCGAGGCGGCCAGGGCACCGGGGGGCGTCAGCAGAGCGAGAACGAACAGTGAGGTGAGAATCCGGGGGAATTGCATAGTCACGGATTGTAGCTTGGCGCGATCCGGGGGGCCAGTCTCGACGCCCGGCGGGTCGCCGGCGGTTTCAGGCCGCGCGGCGGGTCGCCCGCGACGGGGCCTCGGACGGCGCGGGGAGGGCAAGGACGTCGTCCGCCCACGCGTTGAGGCGCGGATCGGCGCTCAGGACGATCACCTGGCGTCCCTCGTGAACCAGACCGGCGAGGACCTGCCGGGCTCCATCGAGCCGGGTCTCGTCCCAGGCCGTGAACGCCCCGTCGAGAACCAGGGGAAGCCCGCGGTCCCCCTGGATCTCCTCGTTGACCGCGATGCGCACGGCCAGGTGAAGCTGGTCGCGGGTGCTCGCGCTCAGGTCGCTCTCGCCGGTCCAGGCCGGACGGCCGTCCCGCACCTCGATCCGCATCCGGTCGTCGAACCGCACTCCCTGGTAGCGCTCGTGGGAGAACCGGGCGAAGTACCCGCTGGCGCGCTGGGTCACCCGGTCGAGGTGGCCGTCGTGGTAGGTGCGCACCGCGTCGGTCAGGGCGGCGATCGCGGTGGTGAGGGCGCGGTGGCGCGCGCCCAGAATCCGTTCGCGCTCCTCCAGACGGGAGAGGTCGTCCCAGGCCCGCCCGGGGAGGACCGCTTCCGCCTCGGCCCGCGCGGCCTCGGCGCTCAAACGCTCCACGTCCCCGGCCAGGAACTCCGCATGCCCCCGCGCCTCCGCTCCGCCCGTCCGCGCCTTCTCCATCTCGACGGCCATGGTCTGGAGGTCGGCGTCGAGACCGGAGAGGTAGCGGGCACGGGCCACCAGGTCGCGGGTCTGGGTATCGAGGATCTGGAGCTCGCGAAAGACCCCCTCGTAGGCGTCCACCACCTCGCTGAAGGGGCGGTGGCTGTCGCGGGCGCTCTGCGCCCGGTCCAGGGCGGCCTGGGATTCCAGGTAGCGCTTGAACTCGATTCGGAGGGTGGCGGGTTCGCCGAAGGCGGCCAACCGTCCCAGCCCGGCCCGAGCCTCGTGCTCCCTCCGGTCCAGCTCCTCCAGCTCGGCGGCCAGCCGGACCTGATCCGCCTGCCCGTTCATCCGGATGCGATCGGCATTCCGGTCGAGATACCAGACCGCGGCGTAGCCGGCCGCCGCGAAGAACGGGATGAGGAAGAAGCCGACTCCCATCGCCCCGGCTCCGGCGCAGGCCAGCCAGCCCAGGATCGAAACCACCGCGGCGGCCAGGCCGCCGTTCCGCCGGGTGCGGGTGGCGGGAAGCCGGACCATGGTCTCCTCCGCCCGCTCCAGGTCACGGGTGAGATCGCCCCGCCGGGCCACGGTCTCCGTCCAGATCTGAAGGCATTCATCGACGTCGCCGGGAGCGTCCAGGAAATCCTTGAATTCCTTTTCCAGGCGAACCTGGTTGACCTCCACCGCCTCCACCTGCTTCCGGATCCGGTCCTGCTCGTGGCGGAGCGCCAGCAGGCTCTCCTCGAGCCGGGCCCGATCCCGGGTCAGCTCGTCGAAGCGGGTGATGTTGACCAGGACCTCTTCCTGCCGGCGCGCCTCGTCCTCGGCGGCATCCCGCTCCCGGCTGCGGGCGGCCAGCTCCGAGGTCACCTGGATGAGGGCGAGGGAACGCTCCTCCCAGGACTCCGCCTCGGCCCGGCACTGCTCGATCTCCTCCCGCACCTCGTCCAGCTCTCCGGGCTGGCCCTCGCGGTCGCCCGCGCAGAGGCGAACAACCTGTTCGTCCAGCCGGCCCAGCACGGTCTCGTACTCGCCGCGCGGGCTCCCGCTCATCCAGGCCCGAACCCCCCCGTCGAGCGCGGTGTCGACGCGGCCGTCCACCACCAGGCCGCCCCGGCGCCACGCGGTTGCGTCGCCGAGCCCGAACAGCGCTTCCAGGCGCGTGCGGTAGGCAAGGTCCCACTGGGGGTCGGCGGGATCGCCCTCGAAGAGAAGGGTCTCGCGTCCCGGTCCCTCCAGCTGGACCAGGCGCACGTGGTCGGTGCGGAAGTCACGGGTCACCCCGTATCGACTGCGCCCCACGTGAAGGATCAGCTCGGCGTGGGCGTCCCCTTCGGGGGCCGCCGGCACCGAGGCCTCGGCGCGGCCGAACAGGGCGCCGATGATCACCGCAGCGACGGTGGTCTTCCCCGACTCGTTCTCCCCCGCCACCACGGTCAGCCCCGGCCCGAAGGTGATGGTCTGCTCGTCGGCGAAGCCGCCGATCCCGCGCACCCGGACGCTCTCAACCCACATGCGAGGTCTCCAGGCGACGGAACTCGGCCAGGCCGAGAACCAGCGCGCGGTCCAGGGCCCGGCATTCATCATCGCTGCCCGCCTCGGCCCGCATGGCCTCGAGGCGGCGGGCGAAGAGTCCGCGGATCGTGCTCTCGCCCCGGACCCGGGCCAGGAACTCCCCGTCCGGTGCGAGCACGGTTTCGTTGTGGAGGTCTATCGCCGCGGGGAGATCGGCCAGGACGCCCTTCAGGTCCTCGTCCTCGAGGGGGAACTCGCTGGCCCCGGTCAGGTGCACCCGGGCCATCGCCGCTCCGGAGAGCGCGCGGGTGAGGTGTCTGGCGAACGAGGCGGCGTCGGTGATCCCGGCGGCGGCGACGTCCACGCGGATCTCCACCACCGGGCTCACGTCCCGAACCTCCTGCACGAGCTGGACCCCGTCGGGCCCGAAATCGGCGATGACGAAGTAGCGATCTCCCCAATCGCCGGGACGAAGGCCCAACGGGGCCCCGGGGGACACGGCCAACGTCCTGCCCAAAAGCTTTTCCCGATAGCCGTGATCCCCACCCGCCACCACGAGGTCCAACCCGCTGGACTCCACCGCGGCGGGCGGGAGAAAGGACCGGCCGAACGACGACGTCGGGACGTCGCCGGACGCTTCCAGGGCGGCGTGAATCAGGGCTCCGTGGTAGCCGGTGCCGTCGCCGCGACGGAGCGCGACGGCGGGATCGACGGGCTCGGCCCCCGGACCGGCAGCCCAGGTGGTCAGGTGCAGGAACTCGCCCCCCAACTTCATGTCCAGCCGGCGCGGGTCGGTCCAGGTCACGACCGCCGCCTCCACGGGCAGGATGAGGTTCCGGTAGACGCAGCCCGGATGGGCCAGCCCGTCGTAGACCCCCGGAAGGAGCACGGTGGGCTTGCCCGCGGCGATGAGCCGCAGGACCCCGTCGACCACCAGGTCCACCCATTCCCGTTCGGGGTCGGGCCGGTCGAAGAGATCGCCGGCCACCAGCACCCCGTCGATGCTCCGGGAGGAATCGAGGGCCAGCTCGACGGCCTCGGTCCAGGTGCGTCCGAGCTCCGTCCGGCGGGCCAACGCATGGTCGCCCCACTCGAGCAGTCGGGCCCCCAGGTGCACGTCGGCCAGGAGCAAGAGCCTCACGGTTCCCCTCACGAAGATGAGTTGTTGCGGTTCAAGGGGATAGTCTCCCCGCGGCCCGGGACGCGGACGTCCGGGGCCTCCAGTTCCCTCCCTAATCATCGGTTGACCGGCGAGGTTATTTATCCTCGCGGTGATACGGGCCCTCGAAACGGGTTCCGCGGCCCCCGGGGTGAAGGCGGGGTTCGGGATAGGATGGTCGTAATTCTTTACAATACAGCAGGTTATGAGCTTTTGGCCGGGCGCGCCGCACCGGGCCTCCGAGGCCGCCCGGGGGCGGGGGACCGGGCGAACCGGAGGCCTTCCGGCCTCAGTTCGCCTGCCGCACTTCTTTGAGTTCGCGGCGGAGGTCTTCCAGGGCCTTGGTGACCTCGGGATCCTTGGAGATGTGGAGCGCAGTGGTGATGGTCTTTTCCGCTTCGAGGTCCTCGCCCTTCAGGAAATAGATCCGGGCGATCTTGTAGAGGTAGCGCGGCCGGTTGGGACTCATCGTCACCTTGCCCCCTCCCCCGCCGAGCATGCCGGCCGCGGCGGTGGTCTCGATCGAGTTGGCCTCGATGAGAAGCCGCATGGCCCGGTCGAGTTCCTCCCCGCGCCGGGTCAGGAAATCCGCAAATCGCTCGCGATAGAGGGGATGCCGGGGCGAGGCCTCCATCGCCCCCTCGAGCGCGGTGCGCGCGTCCTGTTCCCGGCCCGCCTTTTCGAACACTCCACCCAGGTTGTGCAGGATCGAGGCGCGGTCACCGCTCGTGGTGTCCAGAAGCTTCAGGAGTACCGCGGCGGCCTCCTCCTGATGACCGCCGTCGCTCAAGGCCAGCGCGTGCTCCTGGTGAATGTCGACCCACGCCGGGGGAAGATCGGAAGCCACCTCCCGGGACGCAGCGGCCTCGGAGAGGACGTTCTGGGCCTCGGCCGGCCGACCGAGCTTCCGGTAGAGCGAGGCCAACCCCAGCACCGTGGCCGGGCGCATGCCTTCCGCCTTCCGCGAGCGCACGTAGAGATCGAGCGCGGCCTCGTCCCGATCTAGGTTCTCCGCGGCCAGGGCGGCCAGCTCCAGGACCAGGGATTCCTCGGGGTGGGACTCGAGGAGCTTCTCGTAGAGGGCCAGCCCCTTCTCCCACTCCTCGCTCTGGCAGGCCTCGTAGGCCTCGCGGAACGGGTCGCCCAGGGCCCGGGCCCGTTCCCGCTCGGCCGGTTCGAAACCGGCCATGGCCAGCTCGAAGAGATCCCCTTCGGTCCCGGTCACCGATTCCGGCGCGTCCTCCTCCACCGCCATCGCGGGAGGGGGGGCCAGCTCGGCCAGGGCCTCGAGCCGGCGGTCCACTTCCGCCCGGGCGGACTCCTCGTCGGCGAAGTTGGCCGCGATCTCGAGCTTCTCGTGGGCCAGATCCAGGGCGTCGCTCTGAACCAGCTCCTCCGCTTCATCCAGGAGCTGCTCGAAGGCCTGGCGGCGGACCTCGCGGAGTTTCCGCCGGATGCGCTCCCCCGCCTCGACGTCCTCGGCATCCAGGGCGTCGATGGCCTGCCCGTACTTGAAGGCGGCCTCGCGATACTCGAAGTCCAACCGGAGTTCGTCCCCCTTGTCCTCGAGCTTCTCCGCGCCGCCGCCGCCGAACAGCATCTTCCAGATTTTCACGGGTTGCCATCCATGATCGCCCGCCCATCGTGAACGAGGATGTTGGGAGAGGATCGGGGCCGCCGTCCGGACCGGGCCGGGGGAGGAAGGCCCGCGGAGCCGGCGGCGGAAGCCGCCGGAAGCCGCTTCGAGTCGAGACGCAGTCTAGCGCCCGCCTGATCGCGGATCAAGTGCGCGCCGCCCGGACGGCGTCGCGCCGGTCGGGGCGCACACCCGGAGGGCCCGGCTCAGACGAAGCGTACGCGGGTCTCCATGTGGCCTTCGAGCACCATGCGCGCCTCGTCGCCCGGCGAGAGCGGTCCCACCCCGGCCGGGGTGCCGGTCAGGACCAGGTCGCCGGGTTCGAGGGTGATCCACCCGGAGATGTAGGCCAGGAGCTCGCCCACCGAAAGCAGCATGTCCGCGGCTCTCCCGCGCTGGCGCACTTCGCCGTTCACCTCCAGATGAAAGGCGAGGGCGGCGGGGTCGCCGATCCGGTCGACGGGAATCAGGGGACTCAGGGGAAGCGAGCCGTCGAACCCCTTGGCCAGGGTCCAGGGGCCGCCCCGGGCCTTCGCCCGGTCCTGGACGTCCCGCAGCGTGAGATCCAAACCGAGTCCGTACGCCGAAACCAGGCCCGAGGCCCGGGCCGGATCGACCCCCGTCCCGCCCCTTCCCAGGAGCGTCACCAGCTCCAACTCGTGGTGAATCGAGCCCCGGTCCCGGGGAAGCGCCACCTCCTGCCCGGGGAAGCGGAGGGCGGTGGAAGGCTTCATGAAGATCACCGGCTCGGCCGGCGCCTTCATCTCCCGGGCGTGGTCGGCGTAGTTCCTTCCCACCGCCAGGATCTTGCCGGTGGGGCGAAGCCCCGGCTCCGGGGAATCGTGTCGTTCCTTCATGTCCTCGATCCCTCTCAGTTTCCCGGTTTGCCCGGACGTCTCTTCGCGCCCTTCCGGTCTCCCGGCTCCCCATCCTCGTCTTCGGGGAAAGGGGGTTCGAGGGCGAATCGGGCGGCCAGTTCCCGAGCCGAGGCCGCATCGCTCTCCAGGGTCTCGGCCAGGGTCTTATCGTCGATCATCTTCCGGGCGTGGGCCTCCAGGGCGAGCCGCACGTACCGCTCTCCCGTGGCGGTGACCCGGCGCCCGGAGGCCGGGCTCACCTCGCTCCCCGCCAGGGATTCGAGGAGCGGGGCCACTTCCGCGGGCTGGACGAGGCGCAACGTGAGCAGCCGCGCCATGAGTGTCCTGTAGCCGACCTCGAAGTAGACCGCGAGCTGCATCGCCGCCTCCCGGTCGATGGCCGTCCCGGGACGCCAGCCCAGCGCCTTCAGGTAGGTGCCCATGGCCTCCGGACTCACCAGGAAGGCGGCGGCGAAGGCCTGGGCCCGCAGGTTCTCGGGCGAGGCGGCTTCCCCCGCCCCGCGAACCGCGAGCCGGATCCGGTAGGGATCGTTGTCCACCAGGTAGTGGGCGTAGAGCCGGGCGAGCACGTAGTCCACGTCGAGGGGGGGAAGCCCCCCGTTTACCACCAACGCCGGGCCCACCTCCTGGTCGAAGAGAAAGATGCCCTCGAGGGGGGATCCTTCGGGGAAGACGGGCCGGTAGACCTTGAGCCCCTCGTGATCCAGAAGGTCCATCACGTCGCCGGTTTCCCGCCCTTCGAGCCCCAGCCGCGCGCGCTCCCGCCGGGCCAGTTCCTCGCCGGCTTCCGCAGGGTCCTCGGAGAGACGGAGGTCGAGCAGATGGGTGGGCACCGAGACCCACACGTGATCGAGCAGGCGCGTCTCGAGCTCCGCGTACCGGCGCAGGAATCGGCGCACCGACTCCAGGAGGGGCCGGTGAAGGGCGATGTCGATCCCCCCGCGCTCCAACGCGTCCTCGAGTTGATTCAGGTTCTGCAGCTGCGATTCGCTCATTGAAGCACCTCGAGAAGGGTTCCGGTGTGGAGGTCGACCGCGGCCAGCCCGGGGACGACCCCGGTGGAGGCGGATTGAAAGAGGACGAGGGCGGTGGAGAGGTCGGCGGAGACCGCCATCTCCCCGGGGAACTCGAAGTAGAGGTTGGGGCGGCTTATCCAGGTCTCGGCGCCCAGGTCCACGATGTAGATGCCGTGGGCTCCGGGCATGAACGCGTACCCCCCTCTCACCACGAGATCGGTGACCGTCTCGGGGAGGTCCACCCGGTTCCGGATGTCGAAGTAGGCGCCGTCCACGATCAGGAGCCGGCTCTGCTTGCGGTTCGACATGAGCACGTACACCCGGTCCCGATCGGTGTCGTAGTGCACGGCGCGAAGATCGAACCGGGGATCGGTGGGGACCCGGGCCTCAACCCGGAGGCTCTCCGCGTCCAGGACGACCAGAGCGGGCTCGGAGAGGCTGTCCCCCCCACGGGTTGGAAGTCACCCCGCGCGCTCTCCCCCCCGGTGAGGACGAAGACGTGCCGGACGTTCTCGTCCACCGAGATCCCCTTCCGATCCACCGCGGCCGGAATCTCCCCCACCCCGGCCCGGCCCAGGCTCCGGCCCTGGTAGAGGTCCACGATGCGGACCACCCCGCTCCCGTCTCCGGAATCCTCGAGCAGGAATCCGCGCTGGGTGTAGGAATCGATCGCGAATCCGCGAGTGATCGCATCCCGGTCGAGAGGAAAGCTGTTCAGGAGAAGCCGGTTCCTGAGATCCACCTGGAGGAGCGCCCGGGTCACCACCGCGCGACCCTGATGGGGAGAGCCCAGGGCGGCCACCAGAAAGAGGTTCCCCCCGTCTCCGGTGAAGGCGAGGTTCTCCACCAGGGCACCCGCGCCGAGATCCAGGAACGAAAGCCGGTGGCCGTTCCCGAAGGGCACCCGCACCAGGTAGCGCGGGTTCTCGGCTTCGGTGTAGGCCGCGTCGCCCGCGGGATCGGAGGCGATCCATCCGCCGCGAAAGAGGGCCTGCCCCTGGAGATCGGCGGGGGGGCGGTCGGGAAAAGCCACTCCCGGATAGGGCCAGGGAGGGGCGCCGTTCCCGGGGCCCCCCGCGGGGGCCGCGGCACACCCCACCGCAAGAAGGGCCAGAACGAAGCCGGCGGCCCGGGGGGCGAACACCGGTCGGAAGGAGATCATCCGGAGAGTATAGGAAACCGGGGCTCCCCTTCGGGAGCCCCGTTCTCCTTTCGCTCGGCCAACCCTGAGGGGGATGCGGTCGCGCGTGTCCGTTCCTGTCGGTCGGTTCCCCGGGATCAGGACCCCGGCCGGAGGGCCACGAAGAAGGTGTTTCCGCCGCGGTTCAGGAGGAAGAGGTCGGGCGTGTCCTTGGCCGCGCCCGAGAGCGCGTCCTGGAAGTCCTTCAGCGTACTCACCTTCTGCCGGTTCACCTTGACCACCACGTCCCCCGGCTGGATGCCCGCGTCCTCGGCCGGGCTTCCCGAGCCGACCTCGGTGATCACCAGGCCCCGGGTATCGCTGTCCAGGTTGTACTTCTGGACCATGTCGGGGGTGATCGGGGCCACGGTGATCCCCAGCTTGTTCTCGTCCGACGACCCCTGGTTCCGGGTGAGGGCCTGATCGTTCTCCGGGTACTCCCCGAGCTTGACCGTGACCGACTTTTCCTTGCCGTTCCGCAGGACCTTCAGGTTCGCCCGGTCCCCCGGGTTCGCCCGGGCCACCGCGAACCGGAGCTCCGAGGAATCCTTCACTTCCTTCCCGTCGAGGCCCACGATGACGTCGCCTTCCTGGAGATCGGAATCCTTGGCCGGCCCGTTGTCGAGGATGGAGTTCACCAGCACGCCATCGGTGTTGGGAAGCCCCATGGCGGCGGCGAGATCCGGGGTCACGTTCTGGATGCTGACTCCGAGCCAGCCCCGGGTCACCTTGCCCTTGGTGATGAGATCGTTCATCACGTCCATGGCCAGGTTCGAGGGGATGGCGAAGCCGATCCCGTTGGAACCGCCGTTCCGCGACGCGATGGCGGTGTTGATTCCGATCAGCTCGCCGTCGAGGTCCACCAGGGCGCCCCCGGAGTTCCCGGGATTGATGGCCGCGTCGGTCTGGATGAAGTCCTCGTAGTCGTTCAAGTTCATGCCCGACCGGCCGGTGGCGCTGATGATCCCCGAGGTCACGGTGTGCTGGAGGTTCTCGCTGAACGGAGACCCCACCGCCAGCACCCACTCCCCGACCCTCGCCTGGTCGGAATCGCCGAACGGCATGGCCGGAAGACCCTTGTCATCGACTCTCACCACCGCGAGGTCGCTCTTGGGGTCCGTGCCCACGACCTCTCCCTTGAGGTGCTTCCCGTCGGAGAGGATCACCGTGAGCTCGTCCGCCCCCTGAACCACGTGATTGTTGGTGAGGATGTAGCCGTCGGAGTTCACGATGACGCCCGAACCCATCGCCCGTTCCTTGAACGACTGCTGATGCTGGTTGGGCATGCCGAAGAAATGCTGGAAGAAGGGATCGTTGCCGAACATCTGTGCCGGCCCGTTGGCCGGTTTCACCAGCTTCTCGCTGGTGATGGTCACCACCGAGGGGGTCACCGCCTTGGCCACGGCCTCGAATCCCTGGGAAAGAGTTCTCAGGCTCTGTACCGCCGGGAGCTGAGCGGCGGGAATGCTGTCGATCGGCTTCGGGCTGTCCGCGGACCAGATCTTGGGGACCGCGTAGCCCCCGGCCACGAAGGCCACCACCAGAGCCGCCGAAATGAGGACCCAAAATTTCCTTCTCATTGAAGTCGTACCTCCACAAAAACAACCGATTCGCGCGGAACGGGTCGTCACGCGTTGATTCCCCGCCCGGTCCCGAACGCCGATCCGGATCACGATCCGGATGGGGGTGCGGGACCTCTCCCGCACGATCCATTAGCTAGATACCGGCGATATGCCGGGCTTAGTCCGACGGGCGTAGAAGAAAAACCGCCGCGCCGGACCGGTCCGGACGGAAACCCATCGCGAGGCCTCGGGGGAGGCGGGCGGCCGCCCGCCGGATGGAGCCGTGAAGCCCCTAAGTGCATTGGGGATAGCCGTCTACAGATCGTGTTCCCGGAACACCGTCTCCAGCGCCCGGCGCACGAACTCCCCCTCCCCGCGGTGGACGGCGGTGGTGAGGATGAGGATGCGGGCGGCGTGATCGCCCTCGGAGACCCGCGCCACCACATCTCCCTCGTCGGAGACGAAGGCCAGCCCGTGATGGGTGGCGTGCTGGAAGCTCTGGGGCACGACCCGGGTCACGTAGGGGGAGCGGGCCAGCCGACCGAGAAAGCGCTCGAAACGCTCCCGCCCGCCGGGCCAGTGGTGGGGATCGGCGGGGATGCGGACCTTCTCCCCCACCGGGCGGGGATCCTTCTCGGCGGGCTCGGTGACCGCGAGCGCCTCGCCGGGGTCGCGGGGGCGGAGGTCCTTCTCCCGGATCTTCCGCGCCTCCCACGAATCCCCGATCCGGGTCTTGAGCGCCCGAAGCGCCACCTTGAGCACGGAGTAGTTGCGGCTCAACGCCTCGTACTTCTCCTCCAGTTCCGACTTCTTCTCCAGGAGATCCCGCCGCTGGCGGGCGGCGCCGGGGGCGTCGCGGACCTGGAGCCGCCGGCGGAGGTCCAGCACCTCCGCCTTCCGGAGCGAGGCGTCCTCGGCGCGAAGCCGCGCGGTCTCCTCGGCGGCTTCCTCCCGTGTTTCGGCCAGCTTCCGGAGCTCCACCTCCCGGCTCACCTTCCGGCGAAGCCGGGTCACCTCCCCGTCCAGGCGCGCCGCCCGGGCCAGGGTTCGTTCGAGTCCCTCCCGGGCCTCGTCCCGCTCCCGGGCCAGGGCCTCCCGGTCCCGCTCCACGGATTCGATCGCGGCGCGGGCCTCGTCGCGTTCGCGGCGAAGCTTCACGGTCGGGGTTTCCTTGCCGACCGCGCGCGACTTCGGTTCGAGCAGGCGGGCGAGCTTCCAGATTTCGGGTCGGGGGTCGGACAGGAGCAACACCAGCCAGCGCGCCCGCTCCGGGGGGGCGAGGTCGGGGAGGGCGCGGATCTTCCGACGGAGCGCGGCCGGCGTGACCTCCGCCAGCCCCTCGAGGTCCCCTCCGAGCCCCCGCGATAGCTCCTTCAGCGCCCGGCGGCGGGCCTCCGGGACCTTGGACACCTGCTCGGCGAAGAGGGTGACGACCTCGTCCAGGGGGAGCCGCCCCAGGCTGAAGCCGGGCTTGCCGGTCCCGCACCGGGCGGCCAGGGCCGCGAGGTTGTGACCTCGGGCGTAGATCCGGGCGGCTTCGGCGAAGGCGTCCTGCGGAAATGGCGTGGGTTCACCGGCGGGCATGAGAGGAGTGTACTGGAACAGAACGGGAGGGGCACGCGCTCCGGGGGAGCCTCGGGTCAGCGGCCGCGGCGCGCGGAGAGGAGCAGGCAGGCCAGGAACACCCCGAACAGCACCAGCACGATGCTCGCCCCCGGGCTCAGGTCCAGGAGGTAGGCGCCGGTGAGGCCGGCCAATACGCCGAACACGCCGAACCCGATGGAGATCCCGATCAGGGCCACGATGTTGGTGGTCACCAGCCGGGCCGCGGTGCCGGGAATGATCAGGAGCGCGGTCACCAGGATCACCCCCACCAGCTTGATGCTGGCCACGATGGTCACCGCCAGCACGGTCAAGAGCCCGAAGTAGAGGAGGTCCACCGGGATCCCGGCCACCCGGGCCATGTCCTCGTCGAAGACGTAGAAGTAGAGCTCCTTCACGAAGAGGAGGAGCACCACGAAGACCGCGCCGGTCATCCCCAGCATCCAGGGGAGGTCCGAGGGCAGGATGGCCAGGATGTTTCCGAAGAGGTAGCCGAAGAGGTTCGAGGTGCTCCCCTTCTTCAGCCCCAGGAAGATCACCCCCAGGGCCATGGCCACGGCGAGGAAGATCCCGATGGAGCTGTCCTCGGCCACCCGGCGGCGGCGACTCACCGCGCCGATGGCCAGGGCGGTGCCCACCGCGAACACCGCGGCCCCCGCGGTGGGGCTCACCCCCAGGAGCACGGCCAGGGCCACCCCGCCGAAGGAGGCGTGGCTCACCCCCTGGCTCACGAAGGCCATCCGCCGGAGCACCACGAACACCGAGAGGAAGGCGCAGGTGGCCCCGATCAGGGCCCCTCCCACGAAGGCCCGCTGCATGAAACCGAGCGCGAGCATGTCCCCCAGGCGGTCAATCATCCCAATCCTCCGGCCGGTGGGCGTGGTAGGCCTGGGCGATAACCTGGTCGGTGAGCCCGGCGGCGTCCCCGGTGAAGCAGAGCTCGCGGTTGAGGCACAGGATGCGGTCGGTGTGGGAACGGATGAGGCTCACGTTGTGGCTGACCATGAGGATGGTGAGCGCGGATTCGCGCTTCAGCCGGCGGAGGAGGTGGAGCAGCGCCTCTTCCCCCTCGCGGTCCACCCCCACCGTGGGCTCGTCCAGGATGAGCAGCTTCGGCCGGGAGACCAGGGCCTGGGCGATGAACACCCGCTGCTGCTCGCCTCCCGAGAGGCGGCCGATGGGCCGGTTGGCCCGGTCGTTCATCCCGACCTGCCCCAGGGCCTCCATGGCCCGGGTCCGGTCGGCGGCCCGCGGGAGCCGGAAGAAGCCGACCTGGGGGAAGGTGCCCATCAGCACCACGTCCTTGGCCCGGGCCGGGAACTCGCGCTCGAAGTGCTTCGCCTGGGCCACGTAGCCGACGTCCCCGCGATGGCCGTCGAGACGCCGGGGGTCGCGTCCGAAGATCCGCACCGAACCCCGGTCGGGCTTCAGCACGCCGAGGATGACCTGGAGCAGGGTGGTCTTGCCCCCTCCGTTCGGCCCGATGAGCCCCACCAGCTCCTGGGCGCCGATCGAGAAGGTGATGTCCCGGAGGACCTGCCGGCCGTCGCGGCGCAGGGATACCCCCGCGACCTCGATCACCGGGGGGTCAGGGTTTCGCGGCACCGAGCTGCTCCGCCAGGGACCGCGCGTTCCAGCGCAGGAGTTCGAGGTAGGTCTCGCGTCCGGGGAGATCCGGTCCACCGAGGGGATCGAGCATCTCGACCCGCGCCCCGGTCTCGTGAGCCACCGCCTCGGCCCCGCGCGCGCTGAGCTGGGGCTCGGCGAAGATGACCTTGGCCCCGCTCCGGGTCAGGATATCGACGACGTTGCCCAGGCTTCGGGGAAGCAATTCCCCCTCCGGCTGGATCTGGAGGATCGACACCAGGTCCAGATCGTAGCGGCGGACGAAGTCCTGGAACGCCGGGTGGAGGAGGGCGAACGGAACGTCCTTCACCGGAGCCAGGGCCTGTCGCGCCCAGGCGTCGAAGGCGCGAAGGCTGTCCAGGGCCGCCGTCCCCCGGGCCCGGTAGCCCGCGGTGCCGCCCGGATCCACCGCGGCCAGGCTCTCGGCCAGCATCGGGATGAACCGCTCCACCACCTCCAGGTTCAGCCAGAGGTGGGGATCGTAGCCGGGATCGGGCGACACCGCCGTCATGGCCAGCTCCCGCGCCGAGTCGCCGACCACGGCCCGGGCGGAGCGCCGCATCCAGCGGTCGGCGTCGCCCCCGGTGTCCACGAAGAGAACGGCGCGCCGGATGCGGTCCACCTCGGAGGGGGTGGGCTCGAAGTCGTGGGGGCTCCGGCCCGGGGGAAGCAGCGAAACCACCGGGAGCCGGTCCCCGGCCACCATCCGCACCATGGCCGCCAGGGGGGGCATGCTGGCCGCGATCACCGGCTCCGTCCGTTTGGGGGGGGAGGAGCAGGAGCCCAGCGCCCCGGCGAGCGCCAGAACCAGGAGGCCCCCCCCCAGGCCTCGAACCGGATTTCCCCCCCGAGGCCGGGGATATGGACGGCGCGGGACGGCGACGGGGCTTCGGGGACGGGGCGGGATCACGAATTCCTCCTCCATGGCGGCGGATGCCGGGCGCGGCAATCCTAAGCCGGGCTCCCGTTTCTGCCAAGGCGGCCCCGGGCCGCCTCCCGGGTGCGCTACACTCCTCTCCCGTGCATCCCCCCGGGCGCCGCCGCCGGGAGCCTCGTAAGTCCCCGAACCTTTCCGGCATGGGAGCCGGCCGAGGAGCCCATGAAGATCCGCATCACCAACCTCCGCATGAGCCGTCCGGGAGCCGATCTGAAGCGGGTCGTCGCCCAGCGGCTGGGCCTTCCGGTGGAGGAGATCCGCTCCCTGGAAATCGTCAAGACCTCGGTGGACGCGCGGGGGCGCAGTCCGGTCCGGGTCCACAACGTGGACCTCGAGGTGGACGACCCCAAGGCGGTGCTCCGGCGAGCGAAGGGCGACGCCCACATCGGCCCTGCTCCCGAGCTCAAGGACGTGGTCTATGCCGGACCGCGCGCGCGGCTGGGCTCCCAGCCCCTGGTGGTCGGCACCGGCCCCTCGGGGCTCTTCCTCACCCTGGCCCTGATCGAGATGGGCTACAAGCCCCTGGTCATCGACCGGGGAAAGCCGGTCCGGGCCCGCTGGCAGGACGTGAACGCCTACTGGCACCGCGGGGAGCTGAACCCCGAGTCGAACGTGGTCTTCGGGGACGGCGGCGCGGGTACCTTCTCCGACGGGAAGCTCTACACCCGGCGCAACGACCCCCGGAACCCCCACATCCTGAAGACCCTGTCCGAGCTGGCCGAGGCCCCGGAGATCCTCACCGCGGGAAAGCCCCACCTGGGCACCAACCGGCTGAGCCGGGCGCTCCTGAACCTCCATCAGCGGCTGGATGCGGAGGGGGTGGAGATCCGGTTCGAGTCCCGGCTCGACGATCTCGTCGTGGAGGAAGGGCGGGTGCGGGGCGCGGTGGTGAACGGCGAGCGCGTGGAGACCGATGCGGTGTTCCTGGCCACCGGCCACAGTTCGCGGGACGTCTACCACATGCTGCACCGCCTCGGGGTGGCGCTCGAGGCGCGCCCCTTCGCGGTGGGGGCGCGGGCCGAGCACCCCCAGAAGCTCATCAACCGCGCCCAGCTCGGAACGGAAACCCCCGACATCGAGCCCGCCGACTACATGCTGGCCTACAACGACCGGAAGCGCGGCCGCTCCGCGTACAGCTTCTGCATGTGTCCCGGCGGCGAGGTGGTGGCGGCGGGGACCGATCCGGAGGGCCTCACCGTGAACGGCATGTCCTACAGCCATCGCGGAGACGTGTTCGCCAACGCCGCGGTGGTGGTGACGGTGCGGCCCGAGGACTACGGCGGCGAGGGCCCCCTGGCCGGGTTGGAATTCCAGGAGCGGCTGGAGCGGGCGGCCTACCAGGCCGGCGGCGGAGGTCACGTGGCCCCGGCCCAGCGGATCCCCGACTTCCTCGACGACCGCGCCTCCGAGGGCGAGATCCAAACCTCGTTCCGGCGGGGGGTGCGCGCCACCAACCTGACGCCCCTTTTCCCCGATTTCGTGGTGGCGCTCATGCGCCGGGGCATCCGCCACTTCGGGAGGCTGGTGAGGGGCTACGACGGCTCCGAGGGGGTGCTGATCGGAATGGAGACCCGCACCTCGGCCCCGGTCCGCATCCTCCGCGATCCGGAGAGCTACCAGTCGGTGAACCTGGCCGGGCTCTACCCGGTGGGGGAAGGGGCGGGCTACGCCGGGGGGATCATGTCCAGCGCGTCGGACGGATTGCGGGCGGCGGAACGGGTGGAAGCGCTGCCCTGAGCCGGGTGGTCCCGCGGTCCCGTGTCGGCCGGCCGATGCCCCGGCGGGCGATGCTCAAAGCTCCGCTTTCTGATGGATCGCCGGGACCACGACCTCGCCGATTCCCGCATCGTCCTGGAGCCGCCTGGCGAAGGCCAGGCTCTGGCTCTCCTCCCCGTGGACCACGAACGCCTTCTTCGGCATCCGCTTGAACTCCCGCACCCAGGCCATGAGCTCGTTCCGGTCGGCATGGGCGCTGAACTCGTTCATCACCTCGACCTGGGCCTTCCGCTCGTGGGGCTCGCCGAAGATACGGACCTCGTCCGCCCCGTCCTGGATGCGGCGACCCAGGGTGTGAACGGCCTGGTAGCCGACGATCAGGATCAGGTTGGCGGGGTCGCCGATGGCGTTCTTCAGGTGGTGGAGGACCCGGCCGCCTTCCATCATGCCGCTGGCCGAGATCACGATGAAGGGACCCTTCCGCAGGTTCAGCGCCTTGCTCTCCTCCACGCTCCGCACGTATTCCAGGAGATCGAACCCGAAAGGGTCTCCGGTCCGGCGGAGAACGGCGCGGATCTCCGCGTCGAAGCACTCGGGGTGGCGGGCGAAGATGTCGGTCACGTTCACCGCCAGGGGACTGTCCACGTAGACCCCCGAGGGCGGAATCCGCTTGGCGCGGATGAGCCGGGCGATGGAGTACACCAGCTCCTGGGTCCGGCCCACCGCGAAGGCGGGGATGATGAGCTTCCCCTTCTCCGCGTGGACCCGGTTGATGATCCCGGCCAGCCGGTCGTCCACGTCCTCGATGGGGGCGTGCTCGCGATCGCCGTAGGTGCTCTCGATGATCAGCGCGTCGGCCTCGGGCGGGGTCTCCGGGTCCCGGAGGATGGGAAGGTGCTTTCGCCCCAGATCCCCGCTGAACACCAGCACGCGCTTCTCGTTTCCCTCGGTGATCTCGAGCTGCACCGTGGACGAGCCCAGGATGTGCCCGGCGTCGTAGTAGGTGGCGGTGATCCCGGGGACCACCGGCACCGGCCGGTGGTAGCGGTGGCCTTCCACCAGGGCGATCGCTTCCTCGGCGTCCTCCATGGTGTAGAGGGGCACCTTGGGAGGCTCGTGCTTCCGCTTCCGCTTCTTGTTCACGTACTTGATGTCGTGCTCCTGGATCTTGGCGCTGTCCCGGAGCATGACGGTGAGGAGGTCGGCGGTGGCCAGGGTGGCGTGGATGGTGCCCTCGAACCCGTTCTTCACCAGGCTCGGCAGCGCCCCGGAATGATCGATGTGGGCGTGGCTCATCACCACCGCGTCGATCTCGCGCGGGTTGAAGCCGAACTTCCGGTTCAACCGCTCGGATTCCTCGCGCCGCCCCTGGAAGAGGCCGCAGTCGAGGAGGATCTTGTGTCCGTTGGCCTGGAGCAGATGGCGCGAGCCGGTCACGCCCCGCGCGGCGCCGTGGAATTCGAGGTGCATGAAGCGCTCCCGTCCATGGATCGAGGTGTGGTGAGGGCGACGATCACCGAGTGTACCCGGGTCCGCGTTCCTGGAACAGCGCCGAAGGTCGGCGGCTCGATCGACCCGCACCGCCCGGCTCGGATCGTCCCGGCCGTGCCCCAATCCTCCTCGGGCGCGAGCGCTCGGACCGTCCACCGGACGCTCCTTCGCGCTCTCCTTCGACGGAACGGGGCCCGTTCACTCGGCCGTGGCAACCACGTCGTCGTTGCCGAGCATGCCCGTTCACACCCGTCCCGCCGAAGAGGCCGCTCGTCGGATCGGGGCAGGCGCCCGCTCCTCCCGAGCCGGGCGTGGGAGCGCGAACGGGGGCCTGGGAGGCCGCGCCTCGAGTTCACCCGGGTGAATGCCGCCCCGCGACCGGCGAACCGCGGGGGCCTACTTCCACGGATCGAGCGCGCGCAACCGGAGCGAGTTGGTGAGGACGGAAACCGAGCTCATGGCCATCGCCGCCGCCGCCACCATGGGGCTGAGCTGCCAGCCCAGGATCGGGTAGAGCGCCCCCGCGGCCAGCGGGATCCCCACCACGTTGTAGCCGAAAGCCCAGAAGAGGTTCTGCTTGATGACCGCGAGGGTAGCCCGGCTGAGCCGTACCGCGGCGGGGGCAGCGCGAAGGTCCTCGGAGAGGAGCGCCACCGGCGCGGTCTCGAGGGCCACGTCGGTCCCGGTGCCGAGGGCGATCCCCACGTCGGCCTGAGCCAGGGCGGGGGCGTCGTTGATCCCGTCCCCCACCATGAGCACCACCCGTCCCCCGGCCTGGAGCCCGGCTACCACCTCGGCCTTCTCCCCCGGAAGCACTCCGGCCCGGACGTGCTCGATCCCGAGGCTCTCGGCCACCGTCCGCGCGGTCTCCTCCCGGTCCCCGGTCACCAGCCACACCTCGAGGCCCAGGTCGGCGAACCGCTTCACCGCCTCGCGGGCTTCCGGCTTCAGTGGATCGGAGACCCCGAGGAGCCCCAGCATCCGTTTCTCGCGGGCCACCAGGAGCGGAGTCATCCCCCGCGCGGCGGCGGCCCGGGCCTTCTCTCCCCATTCCCCGGGATCGACCTTCTCCTCGCGCAGGTAGGTCTCGGTCCCCACCCGCACGTCCTCGCCGTCCACCATGGCCACGACCCCGCGTCCGGGCCGGGCCTGGAACAGGGTGGCCTCGGGGACGACCAGCCCGCGGGCCTGTGCCTCGGCCAGCACCGCGCGGGCAATCGGGTGCTCCGATCCGCGCTCCACCGCCGCGGCCAGGGCCAGGAGCTCGTTTTCGCGGGCGCGCAGGTCGGCGGCCGGGGCCGGACCCCCGGCGGGAACCGCCACCTCCGCCGAAGCCTCGATGAGCGTGAGAGCGGGGCGCCCCAGGGTCACGGTGCCGGTCTTGTCCAGCACCACCGTCCGCGCCCTCCCCGCCCGCTCCAGGACGTCGCCGCCCTTGAAGAGGATGCCGCGGCGGGCGCCCACTCCGGTCCCCACCATGATGGCGGCGGGGGTGGCAAGCCCGAGGGCGCAGGGGCAGGCGATGATGAGCACGGCCACGAACGGGATCAGGGCCCGGGCCACGCTGTGGCTCGGATCGAACACCAGCCAGAGGGCGAAGGTGACGACCGCCGCCCCGATCACCGCGGGAACGAAGACCGCGGCCACCCGGTCGGCCAGGCGCTGAATGGGGGCCTTGGCGCCCTGGGCCTCTCGGACCAGGCGAATGATCCGGGCCAGGGTGGTGTCGTCGCCGGTCCGGGTCACCTCGACCAGGACGCCGCCGGAGCCGTTCAGGGTGCCGCCGATGACCTCGTTCCCCGCCTCCTTGTCCACCGGGATCGGCTCCCCGGTGACCATCGACTCGTCCACCGAGGTGTAGCCCTCGCGGATCACCCCGTCCACCGGGACGCGCTCGCCGGGTCGGATCCGCACCTGGTCCCCGGCGCGAAGGGCGGCCACCGCCACGTCTTCCTCCACCCCCTCGGTCACCCGGCGGGCGGTGTCGGGGCGAAGCCCGACCAGGGACTTCATCGCCGAGCGGGTCCGGTCCCGCTGGCCCGCCTCCATCCAGCGGCCGAGGAGGATCAGGGTGATGATGACCGCGGTGCTGTCGAAGTACACCCCGGGGACCGCGCCGTGGCGGGCGAGGAGACCGGGAGCCACGGTGGCGATCGCGCTGTAGACGTAGGCGGCGGTGGTGCCCACCGAGATCAGGGTGTTCATGTCGGCGGCGCCGTGGCGGATCCCCCGGAGCGCGGCGCGATGGAACGGGTAGCCGGCCGCCAGGTAGACCGGCGTGGCCAGAACGAGGAGCGCCCACGACACCGGGCTCTGGGGCCAGTCGCGGGCCCCCGGTATCCACCCCCGCACCATCTCCAGGAGAATGGGAAGGGTGAAGAGGGCGGCGAAGAGGAACCGGCGCCGCCACGGGCGCGCCTCGTCCCGCTCCGGCGCGTCGTCGGAGGCGACGGAGACCATGCGATAGCCCGCAGCCTCGATGGCGCGGGCGACGGCGTCGTCGGTGACCACCCCGCCCAGCGCCTTGACCCGAAGCTCTTCGGCGGCCAGGTTCACCGAGGCCTCGAGCACCCCATCGACCTTGGCCGCCTCGCCCTCCACCTTGGCCACGCAGGAGGCGCAGTGCATGCCCTCCACCCGGTAGCGGCGGATCTCGGTGTCGACGTCGTAGCCCACATCCCGGACGCGCTTCACCACCGCGTCGAGGCCGCCCTCGGGGAGCCCCCGAAGCTGCGCCTCCCGGGTGGCGAAGTTGACCGCGGCCGAGGTCACGCCGGCGAGGCCGCTCAACCCCTTCTCCACCGTGGCCGCGCAGGCGGCGCAGGTCATCCCCTTGACCGGGATACGTACGGCTCCATTGCGTTGGCTCATATCTCGAATCGTACCATGGAGACGGAAGGCGCCTTCTTTCGGGTCGGAGGTCCACGTCCTCCCGGAGGGACGCGGGATCCGGCGCAAGGTGACGCGGGAAGGAGATCGGGGACGAAAGCGGCGGGTTGGAAGGCGGCGGCGGGGGCGGTCAGTGGACCGCGACGCGGCTCATGTCGAGGAGGAGGACCGGCTTCTGCCCCAGGTTCAGCATGCCCCAGGTGCGGCAGGGCGCGTCGTCGGTGGCCTCCTGGGGAGGAAACACGTAGAGACCGTCCCCGGCGGTCACCTCGCGCACCGATTCGGTGGATTCCACCGACATCCCGTAGAGGCCGGAGCCGTCGTCGAAGATGATCGCCTCGTGGTGGCGGTCCCCGGCGGGCCCGGTGGTGTAGAGGAAGTCCTCGGGGGGGAAGACCGGAACCGGCCGCCCCTCGAAGAGCATGATGTGGGGATCGCCCCCGGTGCTCTCGGTCCGGGCATCGGGAACGTCGTGGACCAGGCCCACGACCTGTCCCAGCTCCACCCCGTAGAGCACTCCACCCACCCGGAAGAGAAGCACTTCCAGGACCGGGCTCTTGAGTCTGGCCACGGCGACGCGCATCACGCCGCCTTCCGGCTCACCCCGCCCGCCCCCCCGGTCGCGCCGGCGTCGCCGACGCCTTCTCCGTCGATGCGGAAGATGGAGTCGAGGCGGGTGAACTCGAGAATGCGTTCGATCGGCATCGGTACCTTCTTCAAGCACACCTCGCCCCCACGGCTTCGGGCGTCCCGATAGCAGCGCACCAGCACTCCCAGGCCGGAGCTGTCCACGAAGCGCACGCCGTCCAGATCGATCATGAAATGGGTGCGGCCGCTCAGGAGCTCGCGCTGGAACTGGAGATAGACGCCGGGGCCGGCGTCGGTGTCCAGGTCGCCGTCCAGGGCGAGGACGGTCCAGGGCTCCTGGCGTTCGACTTCGATCTTCATCCCATCCCTCCGGTGCGGTGACTACGGCTCATGGTCCGGGCTCGGGCCGCCGTGTCCCGTTCGTATCGGCCCGGGCTTCACGGGACTTAAGACGAGGCCGCTCCGGAAGGGGAAAAAGCGGGGCATTTCAATCAAAGGTCAGCGAGTGCGCGCAATCCCGCGAAAAATTTGCCTCCACGACCGGCGGCGGCAAAAACACTAAAGTCGGGAAAGGGAGGAGGGCGGCCACCGGCGGAGTCAAAAGAACTAAAGTCGGAAAAGCGAGGGGGGGACGTCCCGGCGCCCTACCGGTGATCGATGTGCTCGGCCCGGTCCACGTTCTTGCAGTAGGACTCGATCCCGTCGGCCATGGTGCGGGCGAAGTCCCGCTGCCACTTGCCGCTTCGAAGCAGCCGGTTTTCCTGGCGGTTGGAGATGAACGCGGCCTCCACCAGCACCGAGGGGATGTCGGTGAACTTGAGCACCGCGAACCCCGCCTGCTTCACCCCCCGGTCGTAGACCGTGCCCAGCTTGAAGAGGCTCTGGAGGCAGGTCTCGGCCAGGATCTGACTCTTGGCCAGGACGTCGGTCTGGCGCATGTTGAAGAGGATCTGGTCCAGGTCGGGGGCCTCGGGGGCCACCCCCATCCTCTCGTCCACCTCGTTCTCGCGCTTGGCCAATTCCTTCGCCGCCTCGTCGCTCGCCCCCTTCAGCGACAGGAAGTACACCTCGGTCCCCTTGGCCGCCGATTTCCGGCTCGCGTTGCAGTGGAGGCTCACGAAGAGATCGGCGGAGTCCTGGTGGGCGATGGTCCGCCGCTGGTAGAGCGGGATGAAGTAGTCCCCCCGCCGCACCATGTAGGCCCGGACCCCGGAGCGCCGGTTGAGCTCGTCCACCAGCTCCCGGCTGAGGTCCAGGGTGATGTCCTTCTCGTTCGTGCCCAGGTAGTGGGCTCCGGTGTCGTCGCCCCCGTGCCCGGCGTCCACCGCGATCACCCAGGGCCCCTTTCGGGGGGGAGCGGGAATCGCCACCGGAACGCTCGGCGCCTCCTCCTCCGAGGCCTCGGCGGGCGCGCCGGCGTCCGGGGACGGCTTCGTGGAGGACGGGGCGTGATCCCCCGAACCGGCGCCCTGCTTCGCGTCGCCGAGCCGGAGCCCGACCCAGCAGCGGCCGGCGGGGCCGGGGCCCCCGCGTGCTTCACGTCCACCACGATCCGGTCGGGGCCCTTGAGCACCAGCACCGAGTAGTCGAGCGGCTTCTCCAGATCCAGGACCACCTGGATCTTCCCGCTCCGCAGATCGTTCAACCGCACGCGCTGGACGTACCCGTCCCCGATCGAGAACGGGGCCGCCCCGGACCCGAAGCTCGATCCGGGAAGCTCGACCACCACCCGGGGTGGGTCGTCGAGGGGGCGGTGGGTGAAGTTCGCCGCAGAGTCGAGGTCGAGCACCATCCGCGTCCGCTCCCGGTTGGAGGAATAGCGGATGTCGGTCACGGTGGCGGCGAGCAGAGGGAGCGCGCTTCCCACGGTGAGGAGAAGGGCGACGAGAGCAAACAGGATCCGCGGCCCGGGCGCGCCGGGCACGGCGGTTGAAGATCCAAACAGCTTCCGGGTCATGTCGGGGGTGACTCTAGCGCGTCGCGGGCGGGCGCTCAATCGGCGCGGAGAAAATCGGGCAGGATGTAGGGCTCGGGGTTCACCGCGCTCCCGTGAACCAGAACCTCGTAGTGCAGGTGGGGGGCGCTGGCCCGGCCGGTCGCTCCCACGTAGGAGATCACCTGGCCGCGCCGCACCATCTGCCCGGGGCTCACCGCCAACCGCGAGTTGTGGCCGTAGCGGGTATGGATGCCGTTTCCGTGGTCGATTTCGACCAGGAGGCCGTAGCCGTGGTAGCGGCCGGCCCGGACCACGCGCCCCTCGGCGGGGGCGTGGACCGCGGTGCCCCGGGGAGCGGCGAGGTCCAGCCCCTTGTGGAGCGCGATCCGCCCGGTGAAGGGATCGCGGCGGAAACCGAAGTCGCTGCTCAGGCGGGCGTGAACCACGGGGCGAAGGGAGGGGATGCGGGCCCAGCTCGCCCCCTGGGCCTCCATGCCGGCCAGGATCTCCTCGAAGGAGGACTTGAGCTGGCGTGCCTCCTGGAGCGTCTCCTCCACCTGAACCGCGGAGTTGAGCATGGCGCCGGCCAGGCTGCTGTCGGAGAGGGCGACGAGGTTGGCCGCCCCCACCAGCTCCGGGGAACCGACGGGGAGGTCCGTCTCGGGCTGGCCGCTCAGGCCGATCAGGGACCGCGCCCTCCCGGCCACCCCGCGGGCGGCCAGAAGCTCCTGGAACACGCTGTCGAGGCTCTGGTTGAGATCGACCAGCTCCACCTGGAGGGCTTCCTTGTGGGTGGCGATTTCCTGGCGGAGGTCGTCGGTGTCGAGGGTGCGGGTGTGGGTCCGGACCGCGAAGCTGCCGCTGGCCAGGGCCAGGATGCTCAGCGCCACCATGAGGTTGAGTCCGAACGCCGCGATCCGCCCGATCCGCGCGGCCGACCGGGTGATCGGGACGGGATTGTGGTGCTGACCCTGCTGGTGCGCCAACGCGGCCTCCAAGCCTCATTTCAGTGGGGATCGGACCCGAGGCTCAGGCCCCTCGTCCGGTTCTCCGGGGGCACGGTGACCGCGGCCGATGCGGCGGCAGGGCGCGGAACCCCGACATCCTCCCGGGGGACTCATCCCCCGCTCCTCCCCGTCCGCGCGAGCGGAACCCGCTCGTGGAAAGGAAACCCGGGGGAGCCACTCGGATTCCCTCAAAAACCCGACAGATCTTACCAGCGGCCCCGTCCCCTGTCAAGCCGCCGGCGCCGACAGCGACGCTTACCTGACTACACTGTAACAAGTTGCAAGATCACGGCTCCAGGCGGACGGCCACGAAGGTGGTGGTCGTCCCCCGCCGGACCAGGAAGACCATGGGCTTTCCCGCGTCCTTGGCGGCGGAAAGCTCCCGGTCCAGTTCCTTCCTGGATTTCACGTCGTGGCGGTTCACCTCCAGGATCACGTCCCCCACCCGGAGCCCTCCCCGGTCGGCCGGGGTGCCGGAAGTGACGTCGGTGACCACCACCCCCTTCTTGACCGAGAGCTCCAACCGGTCCACCAGGCCGGAATCGATATCCTTGGTCTCCGCCCCCAGCCAGTGACCCTCCCCGGTGGCGTCGTGGATCGGCGGCGGCTCCACGGTGTCCGGGCGCTCGGCCAGGACCACGTGGATGTTCAGGTTCTTCCCGTCCCGGAGGAAATGCACCGGCACGTCCACCCCGACCCCGGCCTCGGCCACCGCCTCCCGGAAGTCGGAGACGTCGCCTACCGTCTTCCCGTTGAATTCGAGGATCACGTCCCCCACCTCGAGACCGCCTTCCTTGGCCGGGGTGCCGTCCTCGACGCTCCCCACCAGGATTCCCCCCACTCCCGGCATGTCCCAGGCGTCGCGGACGTCCTGGGTCACCTCCTGGGGCACGATCCCCAGGTAGCCGCGGCGGACGGTGCCGGTCCGGATCAGCTCGATCCCCACTCTTGCGGGCCATGTTGATGGGGATGGCGAAACCGAGGCCCTGAGCGGTGGGATTGATGGCGGAGTTGATCCCGATCGCCTCGCCCCGGGCGTTCATGAGCGGTCCCCCGGAGTTCCCGAAGTTGATCGAGGCGTCGGTCTGGATGAAGTCCTGGTAGGCGGGTCCGCCTCCGGCGATGCGAAGGTCCTTTCGGCCCTTGGCGCTGATCACCCCCACGGTGAGGGTTCCCTCCAGCTCGCCCAGGGGATTCCCGATGGCGATGGCCCAGTCGCCGACCCCCACCTCGTCGGAATCGCCGAGCGGAAGGGTAGGAAGCGGCGGATCCCCCTCCGCCGGATCCACCTTGAGAATGGCCACGTCGGTACCCGGATCCGTTCCCACCAGCCAGGCTTCGTACGTGCGTCCGTCGGCCAGGTGAACGGTCAGCTTGTCCGAGCCCGAGACCACGTGGTCGTTGGTGAAGATGTAGCCGGCGTCATCGATGATGAACCCGGAGCCCGAGGAGGGAACCTCGATCTGATCGTCCCCCTCGTCGTTTCCGTCACCCCCACGATCGGGAAAGAGCCGCCGGAAGAGATCGGCCTGGGGGCCGGTCATGTGGGGGTGGTTCATCATCTTTCGGCTCTCCACCGAAACCACCGCAGGCACCACGCGCTTGGCCAGCCCGGTGAAGGGGCTGGTGAGCGGGGCTTCGGCGTCCTCGGGATGGGTGGTGAGCGCCCCCGGGACGGAGAGCCTGCGGGCGTCCGGCCGGTCCGGGGCCGCTTCGGACCGGACGGGGGGCGGCACCGCGGCCGGCGACGCCAGCGTCGCTCTGGTCCGGGGCTGGCCCAGGGGAAGGGTGGTGGAGAGAAGAAGGCCCGACACCACCCCCACCGAAATCAAGGTGAGGCCGATCAGGAGGAGCTTGATCGACCTGAGCATGTCATTGAGGTCCCGCATGATGTTCTCCGGACGAGGGGTGGGGGTACAAGAAATCAGTTCCGGTCGGGGTCGGTGAAGTTCGGATCGCCCTCGCCGGAGGGGGGGGTATCGGCCGCCGGGCGGTCCGGCCCCTCATCGGAGGCGGCGCTTTCCCGGAGGGGTTCGGTTTCGGCTGAATCGGCCTGAGGGGGCAAGGCCTCGGAGGAGTCGCTTCCGGCCGGCTCGGGCTTGCCCTCGCGCATCCGGCGGATCTCCGCCTCCCGCTCCTCCAGGCGCTCCTCCAGCTCTTCGAGGCGCCGGAGGTGGTGGAGCACGGTGGGGTCGTCGGGGATGTCCCCGGCCTGATCCCCGCGCAACAGCTGGTAGACCCGGCCCCCCAGTCCCGTGAACTCCCGCGAGAGGTCGCGGCGGAGAGAGACCACGTCGAGGTGCTTCACCCCGAGGTTCACCCCCTCCACCGTTCGCTCGGACGCGGTGGAGTAGATTTCGCTGGCCGTCTTCTTGACCCGTTCCCAGAGATCGCTCATGAAATCGCTTTCCGGTCCGGATACCCCGGACCTTCCATTCTGCCATTCTGCGTGGCCGTTCCTCGATCACCGTAGTGCATCTATCATACGGGGGCGATCCCACGGCGTTCCAGAAAGTTCCCTCGCGGGGCCGTTCGGCCGCCCTCCGGGGGGCGACCCGGGCCGTTCCGCGGCCGGACACCCCCCGCGGCCGCCCGGATGGACCCGGACCGTCCCGCGCCGGATCGGGCCGGCCACCATTGCCCGGGCCGCCGGGGCCTCATTCGTGATAGCCTCCGGCCCGGAGAACATGATGACCCCTCCTTCCCCACCCACGCTCCAGGAATCGCGCCCGGTCCTCTATTTCGTGAGCGACGTCCACCTCGGGGGCTCTCCCCCCGACCGGGAGGCCGTGAAGCGCGAGCGCTTCGCCGCGCTCCTTTCCCGGGTGGAACGCGAGGGCGCCGCGCTCTTCATCCTCGGCGATCTCTTCGATTTCTGGTTCGAGTATCGCACGGTCATCCCCCGGGCGGCCTTCGCCACCCTGGCGCAGCTGGAATCCCTGGCCCGAGGGGCTCTTCCCGTCCGCTACCTGGGGGGAAACCACGACTTCTGGATGTGCGACTTCCTCCGGCGGGAGACCGGGATCGAGGTCCTGGCCGACGGAACCCTGCTCCTGGCCCAGGGCCGGCGGGCCCGTCTGTTTCACGGGGACGGACTCGGTCCGGGTGACGTGGGATACAAGATCCTGAAGCGGGTGCTCCGAAACCCCCTGGCCATCCGGGCCTTTCGCTGGATCCATCCCGACCTGGGGATTCCCCTGGGACTCCGGAGCTCGGACGTGAGCCGGGGGCACACCGGGGACCGGGACGTGGATGTGGAGGGACTCTACAAGTCCGTGGCGGCGCCCGAGCTCGTCGCCGGGGCCGACGCCGTCCTCATGGGCCACCACCACGTCCCGATCCACTGGGAGCGCGACCTGGGGGAGTTCCTGATCCTCGGGGACTGGTTCCGGAACTTCACCTGCGTTCGACTGCGGGAGGGGCGATTCCGGCTTCTGACCTGGCCCCTGGAGGACTAGGACGCGCGGATCATCTTGCACTTATACGCAAACACTGATCTGTTCTTGAGGGGATGATTATCATTCACTTATCTGCATTAATGGTACTGTTTTGATCGATAATGGGTTATGGCCCAATCAGGCGACGGCCTACCGCAACACCACGAGCTTCCGGACTTCCTGGAGACGTCCCTCGGGGTTCTCGATCCGCAGGAAGTAGAGCCCGGGGGCGGTGTCGGTCATCGGCCGGCGGTCCGTCCCGCTCCCAAGCCGCCAGGTCCACCCCCGGCGTCCGCTCACGTCCAGAAGCTCCACCCGGGTCCCCGGGTCCGCGTTCTCCACCGTCAGCTCCGCGCCCGCCCGCACCGGATTCGGATAGACCGCCAACCCCACCAGAAACCGGCGCTCCCGCCCCGGGCCCACCGCCGTCCCGGCCAGGCAATCCGGCGCAAAGGCCAGGGTGTAGGCCCCCGGAGCCAGGGGGGCGGCCAGCGGAATCCGAAGCGTTCCCGGTTCCGGGGTCTCCTCGTAGGCCAAGGGCTCCCCCGGCGGGTCGAGCCGGAAGGGCTCCGGGCAGGACGCGGCGAAGGGGCCTCCCCCCAGGGTCACCTCGAGCACTCCCCCCTCCGCGCGGCTCCGGTAGGCCACCGTCGCCAGCACCGGCGGGCGGGCGTCGGCCGGTATCGCCGGCACCGGGAACACCGCACGAACCGCACCCCCCAGGGGGAGCCCGTCCGTGTCCCAGGCCCCGACCACCTCCAGGGAGTCCGGCGGGGGACCGCTGAAAGACACCAGCATCCGGGCGCCGTCCCGGTCCACCTGCGCCGCGTCGGGGGGTTCCCCGACGCCCCCCACCCACACCCGCACCTCCTCCGGACCCATCGCGACCGGCGGGTCGAAGGAGATGGCCAGCCGGCCGGGGGCGAGCCAGGTCGGAACCGGGCGCTGGGGCTCGCGCGCCAGGAGGATCGCCGGCGCCCGGTCGCAGTCGACGAGCAGGGTCTCGTAGCGCACCCGCGCCCCCAGCGACACCGTGTCGACCACCGATCGCGCCCCCGCCGGGACCGGGATCGCCCGGAACCCGTCCCCATTGCTGCTCCGGTAGATCGTGCCCAGGGGAGCGCATCCGTCCTCCTCCCATTCCACCACGAGGCGCAGCCGGGAATCGGCGGTCGGCCCGGCCCGCACCACGCGAAGCGGCGAGCCGCCCACTCCCGCCGTCCCTCCGGGCACCAGCACGACGGCTTCGCCGGGGGAAGAGATCCCGGTGGTGGCCCCCGTCCAGAGAGGGATCGCGGTGCGGCCGCCCACCGAGACCCCATGCGGGAAGATCCCGCTCCCTTCCACATGAGCCAGGTCGCTGGTGAAGAGCGGCTCCCACGAAAGCCCGTTCCCCTCGATCCGGACCGCGTCGTACCGGTTTCCGCGGCGGAGAACCACCCGCGAGGAATCCGTGTCCCGGGCGGGAGGCCAGGCCAGTAGCTCCAGCTCCGGTGCGGAGATGAGCCCCGCAAAGGCCAGCGAGGGTCCGGGGAGAGGCCCCAGGCTCGTCCAGCCCCATCGCCGCACCCGGACCGCCCCGCGTTCCAGGTCACCCTCCGCGCCCGGGGTCGAGGGATCGATCTCGGCGGTGACCAGGGCCGGTCGGCGCCCGGCGCGCGACACCGAAACCGCGGCGAGGATCCTGGGGCCGGGCGGGCTCGCGCCGCCGAGACTCACCGCTCCGTCCGGGGTGAGCCGGAAGAGCACCAGGGCTCCGTTCTCGTCGGGGAACACCGCCTCCGGGCGGCCGTCTCCGTCCAGGTCCGCCGCCGTCCCCCGGGTGGACAGCCTCCCTCCGGTCCCGGCCACGTCGGCGGTCACCACGTAGCCATCGACCGGATCCGACCGGAGGATACGAAGGCGGTTCTCCTCCACCTCCAGAAGCCGCACCCCCTCCGGAGTGTCGACGAAGCCGACCGGCACGCCGTCGTCCATCCCCGGCTGGAAGATCGGCCGGTCCGGGAACCCCCCGGGATGCTCCGCTTCCCACACGCTCCAGCCGTCCAGCCGGTACACCACCAGCTCGGCCAGGCCGTCTCCGTCGGCATCGGCAGCGTCCACGGGGATGCCGGTGAAAAGCCCGGACGAGGAGTCTACCGCCGCGGGGGGGAGGACCGTCCCCGCCCATTCGAACCGGCGCACGGTTCCGTAGGGGTCCCCCCCGGCCGGCGGCCCCTCGACCAGGAACTCGGGCAGGCCGTCGCCGTCCCAATCCACCGCGCGCCGCATCGGGGTGCCGGGCGGCGTCCGAACCAGTCCGGCCGCATCCACGGTCTGGAGAGCCGGCGGAACCTCGAGGGTCCGGGTGGCCAGGAGCGCCTCCTCTCCGCTCCCTCCCGCTCTCCCGTAGATCCGCGCTTCGTGCGTCCCCACCGGGATGGGCCCGCGGAGTCTCACCGCGTGATGGGTGGCCACCGAGACCTCACGGGCGAAGTCCGACTCGACCTCGCCCACCGCCAGACGCGCCGACCCCTGGTAGGGGGAGGACGACCGCCAGGTGGCGACCGCGTCCCAGCCCCGATCCGCCGAAGCCTGAAGCTCCAGGACCAGATCGTCGATCGGAAGCTCGGCGGGGGGGACGCGGAACCGCAACCGTTTCTCCAGGGGAACCGGGCCCCCGACCCACGCCCGGAGGCGGACCACCCAGGTCCCGGTGTCCAGGACGGCGGGAACGAACACCCCCAGGCCTTCCGCCACGACCTGGCGGGGGGATGCGGCGACCAGCACCCGCTCGCCCGGGAGATCGTCCGCCGGTCCGCCGGCCGGAGAGACCTCCGCCGAGGCCTCGGGAAGGACGGTCAGGGTCCAGCGGGAAAGCGATACCGCGCTCACCGTGCCCGCAAGATGAAACCCATCGGGGCGGCGATCCACCCCGGTGAAGCCCACCAGCGGCGGAGCCGGGCCGGGGGCGACGGCCCCGGCGGCGTCGAGGAGCCCCCATCCCTTCTCGCGAGTCCATCCCTCCGCCGCACCTCCCGCGCTGAGTCGCAGGCGAGCGGCGACCTCCTCCGCGGTCCAAGAAGGAAACACGCTCCACACCAGGGCCGCGGCCCCCGCCACCATGGGGGCGCTGAAGGAGGTGCCCCCGGTGTTGGCGTAGCCGCCGCCCAGGGCCGTGGTGAGAATCGGCACTCCCGGGGCCAGGAGGTCCAGGTCCTGGCCCCAGGTGGAGAAGCCCGCCCGCCGGAAATCGGAGCCGATGGCCCCGATGGAGAGCGCCCCCGGATAGGCGGCGGGATAGAACGCGGTGTCGCCGGGGGTGTTCCCCGCGCTGGCCACCACCAGCGCCCCCCGGTCGACCGCGTAGGCCACCGCGGCCCGGATGAGCGGCGCGTCCACCACGTCGCCCCAGGAGAGGTTCAGCACCCGCGCCCCGCGATCCGCGGCGTAGATCACCGCGGCGGCGGCGTCGTCCTCCTGGAGAATCGCGGGGAGAAAGGGCAGGGTGGTGCGAAAGCCCGCGCGTACCGCGAGGATCCGCGCTTCGGGAGCGACCCCCGCGATCCCGATGCGGTTGTTGCGGGTGGCCGCCGCCGTCCCGGCCACCGCGGTTCCGTGGCCGAAGTCGTCGGTGGGGTCGGGGTCGCGGGCCAGGTAGTCCCCGGTCCCGGGCAGACCGGGTGCATCGGTGAAGTCGTAGCCGAGGACGTCGTCCACGTAGCCGTTCCCGTCGTCGTCCACCCCGGGCTCCCCGTCCCGTTCGGCGTCGTTCACCGCGATCCGCGCGGCCAGGTCGGGATGGGTGAGCTCGACCCCGGTGTCGATCACCGCGATCAGGACCCCGGCTCCCCGGGTGCGGTCCCAGGCCTCGGGAACGTGGACCGCGGGAAGGGCCCATTGCTGGGAGTAGAGCGAGTCGTCGGGGGCGGCTGCGAGGGGCGGGATCCCCCCGGTCGTCGCCAGCACGTGGTTCGGCCCGGCGTAGGCCACCGCGGGATCGGCGGCCAGCCGCCGCGCCACCGCCTCGGGAGAAGCCGCGCCGTCGTAGCGGAGAACCCAGGCCCCGCCCGGAAACGTCGCGCGCCCTCCCGCCGAACCTGCCGGCGCCACCGCCTTCACCGCGGCCACCGAAATCCCGAGCCCCCGCGCCCGCTCCTTCCAGATCCCCGGGGCGTCCTGCCCGAGGACCCCGGCCTTCCCCGCGGTCTCCCGCCCGATCACCACCACCTCGCCGGGAACGACCCGGGGGACATCGGGGGGAAGCGGCGCCCCGAGGCCGCGCGTGACCCATGGAAACGCCCCCGCCGCGATCCCACAGAGGATCAGGGCGAGGGCGAGGCGGCGCACCCCGGAACTCCCGGGCCTACCAGGCGTAGCCGAGGGAGATGCGATGGCTGTTTCCGAGGTCGGCGTAGAGCGGGGTGAAGGCGTAGTGGACACGGACTCCGTTCTCGTAGCCCACCCCGAAGCTCACGTTCTCGTTCTCGAGGCCGGTCTTGTAGCCGGCGCCCACCATGAACTCCCCGCGGTAGGCGTACTCCGCGCCCACCCGGACCGAGGCGTCGGCGCCGCTCACCGCCAGGACGTCGCCGGAGACGGTGATCATCCCGCCCCGGACGTCGGCGCGGTGGAAGGCCAGACCGGCCTGCACGGTGGTGGGAAGATCGAATCTCCCCGCGTTGGCGAAATTATAGGAGAGCTGCCCGCCGAGGTTCCGGAGCGCCGCGCCCGCGCTCACCCCGTTCAAGGGGGTGTCCCAGGTGCCGCCCAGGTCGAAGGCCAGGCCGTCGAGGGCGAAGTCCCCGTCGGTGGTTCCCACGATGGACTCCCTCACGTAGCGGGCGGTGGCCCCCACCCCCACGCGCTCCGCGGCCTGGAAGGCGTAGGACACGGCGAAAGCGTTGTCCGAGAACCCGAAGTGACCGGTGAAGTCCCCCTGGTCGTTTCGTTGTTCGAGATCGGGGGTGTAGAGCCCGATGAACGAAAGCCCCACCGCGTGACGTCCCCGATGCGCCCCGAAGGCGACGAACTCATGGTTGAGGTCCTGGATCCACGCGTTGTGGACCCCCATCACATCGTTGCGCTCGATGCCCAGGAGGCCGGCGGGGTTCCAGTAGGCGGCGCTGGCGTCCTTGGCCACCGCCACGTAGGCGTCCCCCATCGAGGCCGCCCGTGCCCCGGCGCCGAGCTTGAGAAAGCTCAGCACGGTAAGCCCCGGGTCGGCGGCCAGAGCCGCCGGCGGAGCGGTGATCAGGCAGAGAGCCAGGATACCGAGGGCGATCGCCCCCACGCGTCGTGTCATTCCGAACCTCCAGGTTGTCGGACCGGATCGCCCCCGGGGGGGCCTCCGGCCGTCACGCCGCCCAGTCTAGACGATGGAGCGGGTTTAAGGCAGGCATTCCGCGCGGTGCGGGGAACCGCCGGGAACGCGCTATGATCCGGAACCTCGGTGCGCGCGGCGCCGGGGGACCTTCCCGGCGCGGCCGCGGCGGAGCACTTCATCGTGTCCTCCGCCGTCATCGCACCACCACGAACCGAAGCATCTTCACCTCCACCCGGTTCCCCGCCTCGGCCTGGACCCGCGCCAGGTAGAGGCCCGGCGCCACGCCGTTCCCACGCTCGTTGGTGAGGTCCCAGGACACCAGGTTGTCCGTGCTGGGATAGACGGTCCCGGTCAGTATTCGGACCTTCTCCCCCGCCATGTCGTGGATCTCGATGGTCACCCGCTGGACGTTGGAGCGCACCCGGTAGTGGATCTCCGGGGTCTTCCGCACCGCCGGATTCGGCATCACGAAGGCCTGATCGAAGAGTCCGCTGCCGCGGGGTTCCCCGCCCGCGGTCTGGGGAGCCACGGCCCGGCCCGACCGGAGGGCGTCGTGGCGGTAGACCGGCCAGGCGCCTCCGGGGGTTCCCGCCCCCACCTCGCGGACCACCACCCGGCCCACCTTGACCGCATCCGGCGATTCGTCGCCCCGGTCGTTCTCGAACGGAACCGCCACCGTCACGTCCTCCACGGTCACCAGGTCCAGGACGCCGTCCTGGTCGAGATCGGTGAGGACGGGATACGTCCCCTCTTCCCCGCCACCGAGATATGCCCACCCGGCAAGCGGGCGACCCCGGGGGTCGTGACCCCGGACCTGGCCGTCGGCCAGGGGGAGGAGAAGCTGGTTCGCGAGGCCGTTACCCAGATCGGCCACCAGGGGGGAAAGGAACGGGCGGGTGAACCGGTCCTCTCCCGGCACGAGGGTCGGGGTGGAGAGAACCGGGGTCCCGTTGTAGTTGTAGACGTGGAGCACGTTGAGCGGGGTGAAGGCCAGGATCTCCAGATAGCCGTCGCCGTCCAGGTCGGCCAGGCTCACCGCGTCCTCCGAAGGGAGCACCTCGCCTTCGTAGACCGTGCGGAACTTCACCGGGAAGCCGGCCAATTCGTTGAAATCGGCGTGGTCGTCGGAGCCCGCGGGCGGGAAGTAGCCCGGATCCCTCAGGTTCTTGGTCATTCCGTCGCTGGAGGAGACCTTGACGTCGAGAGCGTGGAGCCAGCCCCGGGAATCCACCACCACGATATCGTCCAGACCGTCGCGGTTCAGGTCCCCCACCACCGGCGCGTTGAAAGCCACGGTGTCCCCGAAGGAATACTTGTAGGGAACGGCGATGTACTGCCCGTTCGGCTGGATGTGCTCGTAGAGAAGGGCCACGGCCAGATAGCCGCCCCCGGCGGTCCTCACCGAGGTGGCGATCTCCATGAGCCCGCGATCCACGTCGTCTTCGTCGGCCAGGGTGCTGGAGAGTGAGGCGTCGCCGGGGTAGGTGACGCGGGTCCGCAGTGAACTCCCGGCCCCGGGGGCGTAGGCCACGGCCAGAACTTCCGTACTCTCGGCCGCCGCTCCCGCCGGGGCCGAAACCAGGATCTCGGGACGGTCGTCCAGGGGCCGGTCGAGGTTCCCCGCGGTGAGATGCACCCGGCCGCTTCCCGGGGGGAGGATGTAGAACGGGGCGGGGTCGGGTCCCGTCGCTCCGTCGGAGCCCAGGAACATCCCGTCCCCCTCGAGGGCGTACAGGGTGTCCCCGCTCACCCACACCACCTCGGGATGGGGGTCCCGGTCCGGATCCAGGTTGACCAGGATCGGGTCGGAGCGCAGGCGGCCGTGGGAGAGCAGGCGCGGCGCCCCCCCCGGCTGAAAATAGGAGGTCCCGTCGTCGCCCAGGATCACCGGTCCGCCGATCCCCGCGGTGTCGGTGGCGGAGACGACGATCTCCACCCGGCCGTCCCCGTTCAGGTCCCCGGTCACGGGCTGGAAATTCCCCACCCGCCCCGGCAGGTCCCGGGGCCAACCCGGCTTGAAGTCGCCGGTCGCGCCTCCCTCCGGTGAGGTGAACCGCACCTTCAGGGTCATGGTGTCCGCCGGCGCCGAGATGTCGGTGATCCAGATCCCGGTCCGGGTGTGGTTATAGCCGTCGGTGTTGGGCGTGGTGGCCGGCGTGAACTCGGTGGCGTTGGGAGCCCAATAGGAGTCGCGGGCATCCCCGAACGCTTCGAAAGTGAACTCCAGCTTGTCGAGATCCTGGATCCCGTCCGCCTCCTCCAGGTCCACTCCCTTGTGCCGGGCGTCCGCGTTCACCAGGTTGTAGTAGAGGAGGTCCCGGACGATGGACTCGTCGATGTGCCAGATGAGGAGCCCGGAACCGTCGTACAGCCGGCCGGATGGGCCCTCGATGTTCCGGGGAAGGTAGTAATCGAGCTCGGCCCCCTGGTAGTCGTCCCCCCAGAAGGTGAACACGGAGTCGCCGTCCACGTCGTTGAAGTCGAACTTCCCGTTCCCGTTGTAGTCGCGGAGCCGGTTCTCGATGAGGAGGTACTCGTCCCCACCCATGGGGATCCGGACCGCCCCGTCCCGGCGCGCGATCTCCACCGCCCGGACCGCCACCGATCGCTCTCCTCCCGCGCCGTCGGGGCGGATCACCGCGGGGCGGAGCCACCCCATGTAGAACTTGCTCCAGGCGCAGAACTCCGCCGGGAAGAACCCGTTGTCGTTCCAGATCCCCGAGCCCATGAGCCCGAAGGCGCCGATCCCCTGGCTGTCGGCGAAGATGAAGTCGGCGGGTCCGGTGGTGTCGTAGAGGTCGGGAAGCCCGAAGCTGTGGCCGAACTCGTGGGCGGTGGTGCCCATGATGCCGAACTCGTAGCCGTCCTGGGTTTCCGTCTCGGGCAGGACCACCACGTTGGGAACGTAGATCGTGTCCCCCCCGGCGTCGGTGTCCATGGTGCGGATGCCCCGCGCCGCGTCGGGGGTGTCCAGCCAGTACTGGAAATCCACCTGGCGGAAGAAGACCGACCAGATCTCCTCGCGCGAGTCGTCGTTGATGTCCGCCTCCTGGCCCGGCCCGGCATGGAACAGGATGAAGCGGTCGTACCGGCCGAAGTCCACGTCGGGGTCGGCGGCCCGGATCGCATCCTGACAGAGGGCGGCCTCCCGGGTGGCGATGGAGTCGTCGAGGCCGTACCAGGCCATGGTCTGGGGGAGCCGGTAGACCTTCCCGGTCAGCTCCCAGTCGACGCTGAGCTGTCCCCCCGACATCTCGTCGTACATCTGACCCAGGTCGGTGAGCACGCGCTTGAAGTAGAGCTGGGTGGAGTCGGCGGCCTGATCCTTGAACCCGCTCCCCATGGGCTCGTCGTCGAAGTCTACCAGGATGGCGATGGCGTGGACCTGCCGGGGAAAGGGATCCCCGGTCCCGAGCTGGATGCCGGCCTCGGTCAGGTGGTCGTCGTGGTAGTGGAAGGCCGGCCCGCCGATCCCGGCCGCGGCGGACGCCATCCGGGACGGCGACGGGGCCTCCACCACCGGCCGGTTGAGGCCCAGCTTCTGAGGGGGCGAGGGGACGAAGCAGGGACGGGGCACGGTCCCCGCGGGCGGAGCCTCGGCCCGCGCGCACGGCGGCGCGATCCAGGCGCCCAGCCCGAGCACGGCGAGAGAGATCCACAGGAACGCTGGCTGAAATTTCATGCGGGCTCTTTGGGTCGGGGAGGGTCGGCATCCGGGTCAGGGCGGTTTCAGGACACAACACCCTAACCCAAATCTCCGACGCGGCAAAGCGCGGGTCGGCAGGAGGTTGGACCCCTCGCGGGGGCCTCCGGTTCCCGAAAAGCCGGTGCCGCCGGGTCCGGGCCTCCCCGGCGTCCCCCCCAAAGAGAAGGGGCCCCCCGAATGGGGGCCCCCCGCCCGCCGGAGATGGGGCCGAATCTATCCCCGACGCGCGCGTCCGAATCGGGGGTCCCGGTGCGCCCGAGTGGCGCGAGCCGGAGCCGGAACCCCCGAAGTCTTTATTTCACTGCCGGTTCTACCGCCACCGCCGGGCCGGAGTCACGTGGAACCAGGTCTCGTCCCGGGCGATCCCGGTGCGGCGGACCGGGACCGGGACCAGGCGGGGCGCGGTGGGGACCGGGATCACCCGCGGGGCGACGGTCCCTCCGGAACGCCCGACCGGGCGGACCGAGACGTCGGCATCGCCCGAGAGATCCATTCCCTCCCCGTAGGTCCGGTAGCGGGCGTAACCCTCATCGTCGTCCCGGATCGAGCTCCGCAGATCCTCGTCCGCGAACCGTTCCCACCGGCCGACCAGGGGCTTGTCCGAGGCCAGGGCGACGATCCGCTCCGTCCCCGCGGGCCCGGTCACCATCAGCCGGTACCCGTCGCCCCGCTCGGGGAGCCGCATGAGCTCGCCCGCGCGCACCCAGCCGTCGTCGCCGCGGCGGGTGGGAAAGAGGAGCCTGGCCCGGCCGTTGGTGTCGATGTCGTAGACCACCACGTAAGCGCTCCGGGTCACCCGGAAATCGACCGTCACGTCCTCACCGGGGCGGAGGGCGGCGCCGTTCCCGGCATCCGTCCACACGTCCACCGTGAGATCGCGGGAACGGTCCACCGGCACCGGGATCAGCCGGGGGTCGAGGGTGCGGGAACCGTCGCGGCCGGCGAGGACCACCTGGGCGTCCACGCCGCCGGACCGATAGGCGGCGCTCACCGAGCCGGAGGCTCCGGCGGAGGCCGAGCCGGAGGCGGCCGCCGCCCCCGCCACGAGGCCGAGCCCGGCCAGGATCGAGATCATCGTGCGTTTCGTTTTCATGGCTCTTCCCTCCTGGGGAGATCTGCACTGGAGAAAACCGTGTGATCGTTTCATCGCCTTCACCCGTGTGGCCTCCGCGGTCACGCCGCCGGGCGGACCGAGGGGATCACGCTCTGGGGCGCGGACTCCCGGGGCGGCCTGGGGGCCAGCTCGGGGTTGCCGCGGTCCACCTGATAGGCCCAGTCGAAGCGGAGCGTGCCGTTGCCGATCGAGGTGACCCGCACCTTGGCGTAGTGGTCGTTCCGGGTCCACACCACGTAGACGTGGCCGGCGATCACCTCCACCGCGCCGCTGGGGTTCCACCCGCTCTTGGGGGCCCAGCTCACCTCGTCGAATCCGGCGTAGCCCGCGTCCTGGATGTCGGTGTCCAGGTCGACGGCCACCAGGAAGGGCACCCCGTCGGCCACGATGAAATAGACGTCGGCTTCGGCGTGGTCCCAGGGCAGGGCGCGGTAGGCGCTGAAGTCCCACGCGCTCCGGCGCCAGTTCGCGCCGTCCGCATCGGCCATCGAGTCCCCGAAACCCTCGGGCCGGGGAGTGTCGTGGACGATCTCCCGGGAGAGCTCCGACTCGTGCCCGCAGTAGTCCACCGAGGACACCGCGTAGAAATAGGTGCGTCCGTTTCGGGCGTCCCGGTCGAGAAAATCCTCGCCGGAAGTGTGCCCGGCCTCGAAATACGTCCCGTAGGCGGTGGAGGACCGGTAGACCACGAAGTAGTCCACGTTGTCCTCGTCCACCGGGGTCCAGTAGAGATAGACCTCGCCGTCCCCGGTGATCGAGTTCACGTCCACCGGGGCCAGAGGATCGCCGCAGTCGCGCCGGAAGAGCTCCTCATCGCACCCGCTCAGAAGCGAGGCGCCCAGAAGCATCCCCACCGCCACCGGGAGAAGCCGGCCGAATTTCCAGGGGATCCGTGTCGCGTTCGTCATCACCCACCTCCTTGCCCCGGGGCCTCGGCGCCACGAACCGATCTGTGGCTCGTGTGCGCGGCCCCCGTCGGGGTCGCCCACCTGTAACGCAAGCCCGGTGCCAGAACCCGCGGGGGGGACCTCGAACCCTTCAACCGATTAAGGGACAATGGGTTGGGAGATCGGGTATGGCCAAGAAACCGACGGGGGCGAGGGGACGGGCCGTGATGCGGCCGCGCCGGGGTGTGTCGGTGGCGCTACGGGATCAGGCGCCGGCGGAGGAGGTGGTTTCGGGGTACGGGGCCGGCTCCGGGTAGCGGGAGCGGATCCAGGCCCGGGTCCAGTGGATGCCGAGGACGAGGATCACCAGGAAGAGGAGATCCAACCACCAGGGCTGGAAGTGCGGCTTGGCGGTGAGGGTTTCGGAGGCCGAGTCCCCCATGAGCCCCACCTGGATCGCGCTCAGGCTGTTGAAGACCGCGTGGGTGAACATGGAGAGCCAGAGGTTCCGGGTCCTCATCACCACCCAGGCCAGGAAGACCCCGGCCAGAAGCGCGGGGATGAGCTGATTGGGGGTGAGATGGGCCAGGGCGAAGAAGCACGCCGAGGCGACGAGCGCCTTCCGGGTGGAATAGCGGCGGAGAAAGCCCTGGAGGAGAAGACCCCGGAAGAAAAGCTCCTCGGTGAGCGGGGCCATCACCACCACCGCCACCACCGACGGCCAGAACGACTGGAGGATCATGTCCAGCACCGAGCGATCGACGGTCTCCATGAAGCCGCGGAGGCCGGCGGGAAGGGGCAGGAGCCGGAAGAGGGTGTCCATCTCCGAGAGCAGCCCCCCACCCCCCACCGCGGCCAGGGCCAGGGGGATGAGGATCACCGGATTGAAGGAGCGGAAGGGAAAGATCTCCCGGAGGGGAAGGCGAGTGAACTTCCACCCCATCACCAGCGCGACCGCGAATCCGGCGGAGTTGGCCACCAGGATGAGGGCGGCGCTCGAGGGCATGGCGAGTTCGCCCCCCCGGAGGGCCACCGTGACCGCCATCACCACGATGGCGGCGAGAAAAATCCCCGCCCAGGCCAGAAGGAGCAGGCCCCAGGCCTGGGCGATACCGGGAAAGGGGGGGCGGACCGGGGCGACCGGCGCGGCGTCGGGGGTGGAGGATTCCTGCATGCCATGACTATCGGCGCGCCGGTCCCGGCGGTCAACCTCGGAGCCGATCGCGGCCGGTGTGGGGTGGGTCGACTGGCCCCTGGCCCGGAGGACGCGCCCCAAAAGAACGCGACGCCGGATTTCAGTCCGGCGTCGCGCCGAGTTCGGATACCGGATTTCTCCGCAGCACCAGCCTGGACATCCCCCATCTATGGTCTGAGAACTGCAGGAGCCGGTATCCGAATGGAACCTTGGTCGGTTCCTATCCCCGTCCGGCCGGGCGTCCATCTCGCCCGCCGAACCACTCCGCCGGAGACCGGCGGAGCCGGATGGCGGGGACGAAGCCTGCGCTCGATCATGGCCCCGCCCCCTCGTCGCACCTCCACCGTTCGGCGACCCCCGGAGGGTCCGCCCGGGAAGGGGTCTCGTCGGGTCTCAGACACGCGATCCGACGAGACCTGGAATCGCCGGGAAACCCCGGCTTACCATCGGTACAGCACCAAACTGCGACGCGCGCGCCGACGCCTCGGGATCTACGAGTAGGAGGCGGACGGAGCCTCTCCGAACCCGATCGGGCGGGGACACGGGCGGAAGCTTTCGTGCTCCGCCGCCGCGGCCTCGATCAGATCCCGCTGGGTCACGCGCGCGCGCCGGCCCGCCCGCACCCCGGCCTTGCGGACCGCGGTGAGGACGGCATTCTTGATGTGCCCGCCGGCCATCGGGAAGCGGCGGGACAAGTCGTCGATGTCGACATCACCGGCCAGAGGCAGCCGTTCGGGAAGCAGGGACTTCCAGATGCGGGTCCGCTCCCCGACCTCCGGGATGGTGAACTCGAACGAGGCCGCGATGCGTCGGGCCAATCCGTCGTCGAGGGTCACCGACCGGTTGGTGGTGAGGATGCACATCCCCTCCCAGGACTCCAGCTCGCCGAGGAGAATGCTCACCTGGCGGTTGTAGGCCCGGTCGTTGTAGTGGCCGCCGTCCAGGCGCGAAGCCAGAATGGCGTCCGCCTCGTCGAGAAGGAGGACCGCGCCGGCCTCGGCCGCGGACCGGAACACGGTCACGATGTTCTTCTCGGTCTCGCCGATCCACTTGCTTTCGAGCTGGGCGTAGTCGGCGACGTGGAGCGGACGTCCCAGCCGTTCGGCCATGGCCTCGGCGGTCATGGTCTTGCCGGTCCCGGGGACCCCGCTGAACAGCACGATGGTTCCCCGCCCCTTCTCCACCACCTCGTTCAAACCCCATTCCTCGAACAGGGCGCGGCCGTGCTCCTCCTGCCACAGGACCTCGTCCACCCGCTTGCGGACGTCGGGGGGGAGCACGACCTGGTCCAGGCGAATACGGGGGGCGACAACCCGGAAAGGACCGTCGAGAGAACTGCTCAACGTGTGGGAGGTCTGCTGCGGATCCCGGAGAGTGCTGCGGTTACCCGCTCCCAACACCTCGTGCAGGGTCTTCTCTGTGACTTCGTAGGCAGCCCTTAAGAAGTTCGAGCCGTCGTCATCAGAGGTTGACCGAATCAGTCCTTCGTTTACGAGTGTCGCCCCCACATCCAGGAAACGGGAGGCCTTCAACGCGCTGACCGGATTCGGGAAGAGAAGGTTCAGGATCTCGTTCCCGTTGGTGAATCGGGCGTGGGTGCGCCCGACGGATTCGTTGTAGAGGAGGACCATCAGGATCTGGATCTCCTCGGGACGGAGCTGATGTCGTTCGATGAAAGTGTCGAGGGCGAACCGGACGCCCAGTTGGTCGGAAGCCTCCTTACGTCCGCGAAGAAGCATCTCCTGACGGTCCGCCTCGGCCTCGATGCCTCGGAAGATCTCCACCAGCTGGCTGCGCTGGGACTCGTAGCCCGAACGCTCGCTGTAGCAAGCCATGCGTTCGGTCTCGAGGGCTTCGTTCCGGATGTTGTAGGCGTCGCCCCGTCTGCGAATCAGATCGAAGTAGTCAGCAAGGTACTCGAACTGATCGCGGTAGGCTTCCGATCGTTCGCGCCGCACCGAGCCTCACCCCATTTCGATGTTCGGGATACGGGCCTTGGATCGCCGTCCGATCCGCGGCCCGACCCGCCGGGTCAAGGCCGCTCCATCGGGTTCCAAGTCCGGTGGGAAACTCGGTGCAGGGCACGTTGTCCTTGGAACCCGACGGCAGACGGCTCTGGAGGTCCCCCCTCCACGCATTGCTCAATGCAGGCGATGTGCCAAAACACCCGGGTCTCCGGAGAAACTCCCTAAGGCCTTACGGGTCATCGGCGTGGAACGGAGATCGAGAGGTGATTCGAGGGTCGGGGAAGATACCTCGGCTCCAGCGATTGTCAACATGGTGAACAGGGAACGGGCTACTCACCGCTAACCCCACTACCGGCAGGAGGTTGAGCCTATTAATTCCGTTTATATGAGCGGGATTGATAATTGGAGCGCGGGGCCGGGTCAGGAGGCGGGCTTGAGCAGGTGATGTTCCTTGATCTTCTTCAGCAGACAGGGGTACGAGACCTTGAGCTGACGCGCGACCTGGGACTTGTTCCAGTTGGCGGCGCGGAGCGCGTCGGCGATCACACGCCGTTCGGTTCTCGCCACTTCCTCGCGCAGGGTCTTCCCCAGCAGATCGCTCGCCGGTTCGGTCTGGATCTCCACCGGGAGCAGGTCGAGTCCGGCGGGGAGCTCCTCGTCGGCCAGCACCACCAGACGCCGGATGGCCTTCTCCAGCTCCCGAACGTTCCCCGGCCAGGGGTGATCGAGGAGAACGCGCCGGACCTCCGGGCTGAGCTTCACCTCGGGTCGCTCGTACTGGTTCGAGAACTTCTTCAGGAAGTAGTCGACCAGGAGCGGGATGTCCTCGCGACGCTCGCGGAGCGGGAGGACGTTCAGTATGAAGTCGTTCAGGCGGTAGTAGAGATCCTCGAGGAACTCGCCGGCCCGGATCTTCTCGCGGAGGTTGGCGTTGGTGGCGCAGATGATCCGCGTATCCACCCGGTAGGGCTTGACCGACCCCACCGGCCGCACTTCCTTGGAGTCCATGACGTGGAGGAGCTTGGCCTGGACGGCCAGACTGGTCTTGTCCACCTCGTCCAGGAACAGGGTCCCGTTCTCGGCCTCCTTGAAGAGCCCCACCTTGTTGTAGGTGGCGCCGGTGAAGGCCCCCTTCACGTGGCCGAACAGCTCGCTCTCCAGTAGTTGCTCGGGCAGAGCGGCGCAGTTGATCTGCACGAAGGGCTTGTTCCGCCGGTTCGAGGCCTCGTGAATGATCTGCACGAGGAGCCCCTTGCCGGTCCCGGTCTCACCCTCGATGAGGATCGAAACCGGGCTGTTGGCCACCTTGCCGGCCAGCCGGAGGGTCTCCTTCAGGCTGGCGTTGGCGGTGACGAAGCGATTGTCCCCCTCGCCGAGGGCGATCCGGGCCCGAAGCTCCTCGTTCTCGCGAATGAGCTTCGAGTTCCAGCGTTCCATGATCGAGAGCGCGGCGAGGTTGGCCAGAATGGTCAGGAGATGGAGCTCGCCCTGGTGGTAGGCCCCTTCGTAGTTCTCGGGGGTCTTGTCCACGTAGAGAAGCCCCGGCTTCTCCTCGGTGAGCACCAGGGGCAGGAGCACGAGGCTCCGGGTCCGGAATCGCTCGTCCTCGCTCATCGTGCGGAAGCGATCGTCCTCGGCCGCATCGTTGGACCAGACCGGGCGGTTCTCATCGAGGGTCGCCCCCAGGGTGGGGCCCATGGCCCGAAGCAGGGTGTGCGCCTCGTCCGGAGTCCACCCGTAGGCCGCGACCACCCGGACGTCCCCGTTCCCCGAGGCGTGGGCCACGCATCCCCGGGTGGAGCCGGATCGGGTGACCGCGAGACGGATGAGCTCGCGGAGCACCGCCTCGGTATCGGTGGCTCCCTGGAAGAGCCGCTTCATCTCGCGAAGCGAAGCCAGCACGTCCCCGCCGGCGGCCCAGCGCTCGGCGAAGGCGTTCTCCAGCTCTCCGCCCAGGCGCTCCAGGGCGCTCTCAAGGTCGGGATCGGCCCCGGCCGGCAGGACCTCGCGGGCCTTGGCCCGGTAGGTCGCCGCCTCCTCGAACCGATGGAAGCTGCACTCCAGCGCCGCGCGTTCGTGGGCGGCGCCGGCGGCCTGGACCCGGGCGTCGAGATCGAGGAACGCCCCGTAAGCCCGCTGGAGATGAATCGCGGCCCGTTCAAGCTCCTGGTTGGATTTGGTTTCGATCGCGAAACGGGCCAGAAGCCGCCCGTAGCGGTAGTGGGTCACGCCCTTCTGAAAGGACTCGCCGATGTCGCCGAGGGAGTCGAGGCTCATGGCCACCAGGCGCTCCCCTTCGGTGCGCCGGTCCAGGTGCATCATGGCGAGCCCCACAACCCGAAGCGCGACCGCTTCCTCGTAGCGATCGCCGATCCGGCTCGCCGAGGCCGCGGACTCCTTCGCGAAGGTCAGGGCTTCCTCGGCCCGTCCCTGGGCGAGACGGGTCTCGGCCAGGCGGCGGAGGATCTCGTTCACCAGGTCGCCGTCGGGGGCGAGTTCCCGGGCTTCGGCGAGGCAGGATTCGAGGAACTCGGAGGATCGTTCGATCTCCCCCATCTCCAGGAGCATCTCGCCGGTGAATTCCTGGGCGAGGATGGCTTCGCGACCGTAGCCCTGGGCCTCGGAGACCCGCCGGGCCTCGTCGTAGAGTTCCCGCGCCTCGTCCCAGCGCCGGCGGCGAAGCATGAGGTTTCCCTGGGCGAGCTGAATGCGGACCAGGGGCTGGAGGCTTCCCAGCTCGCGCGCGATGTGCTCGGCGGCGGCCAGGTTCTCCTCGCAAAGCTCCCACTTTCCGAGCTTCAGGTGGACGATCCCCAGATTCAGATGGGTGGTCACGAGGTGCTGGCGGTGACCGATGCGCTCGAAGAGGGTGCGCGCCTCTTCCAGGTACCGGACCGCCTCCCGCCACTCACAGGCGTTCTTGTACTGGAGTCCCAGGTTGTTCAAGGACTTCGCCTCGCCGCTGCCGTCGCCGATGCGGCGGTAGGTGGCCAGGGCATTGAGGAAGCACTGGCGCGCCTCGCCGGAGTTTCCCAGGCGGGCGTGAACGGTGCCGAGGTGAATCTCGATCGCCCCCAGCTCCTCGTGCTCGTTGGTCCCCGAGAGGAGCTTCTTGGCCCAGCTCAGGTATCGCTCGGCCCGGGAATATTGCCCCATCTCCATGATGATCTGACCGCGGCGGGCGTAGATCTTGGCCAGGCGGACCTTGTCGAGATGGCGGGGAAGGACCGCGCGAGCGCGGTCGAGCTGATCGAGGCCCTGGATGTAGTTGGAACGGCGGAGATAGCACTCGGCCATCCGATAGTGGAGGCGGGCGCGCAATTCGGCGGGAAGGCGGCGACCCTCGGTCTTCAAGGCCCCGGCATAGGCATCGAGGGCGTCGGCGTAGCGCTCCGCCTGGTAGCAGACGTCGCCGTACTTGACGGCCTCAGGCATATCCTGCCACGTGTCGGGCTCGAGCGCCTTCGGGACACCCTCGGGGCGCCGCTCTGCCTTACTCGAACGGTTCACGACGTACGTCCTCGATCGGTGGCCGGTATCCCGCGATACCGGCCCCCCTCACTTGAGAAACTAATACCGAAACCCAGTCAACGCACCGTACATCCACGAAGCCATGCTGGTGATCTGCTGGATCCACGACCCGGTATGCGAGGAGCCGCTCGAGCCGCTGTCGCTCGTCTGGCTCTGGGTCGAATCCTGGCCGGCGGTGCCGGCGTACTGATCGGGGTCCCCCTGTGCGCCGTTGGCGTACTGATCCGGGTCCCCCTCCATCGTGTTCGTTGTGTACTGGGTTCCATGCGTGAAGTCCGCGAGCCCTGCTTGGGCCGTGCCAACCGTGAGGAATGAGCGAGGTGCATAACTGGCAGCAGGTGCGAACCAGTTGAGCCCCGCCAGGCTCCACACTGCGGCCAGGGCGACGACCACGATGCCCAAACGCTTGGAGGTCATGACGACGAGCTCCCTAGGACAGTCGACCAGAAACCGTCTCCGGGGGGGACACCAGTCGAAGACGGATCGGGACGCTGGCTTGTTTCGCAATCGAACCAGGGACGGAGGTCCCTCCACCGGAAGAGGACCGTCCTAACTAGAGCTTTTCAGTCGGGATTTGCGGGGAGAGCCTGACCCTCCTCGCGCCTCCCTCCGGTGGTCAGTATATCGGAACCTTCCCCGGTCAGAAAGAGACGGAACCGGGATCATAAATTTTTTTTGCGACCCTTGGGACCAGACGCCGGGGGAGACGATCCGGGAGCCCGGAGAGCCGGTCCCTCCGGATCAGAGGAGCCACTCCTCGATGTCGCTCCGTCGGGGCCCCTCATCGTCGTCCGCGCTGGACTCATCCGAGTCCTCCGGGGCTATATATGCAGATTTATGTATGTGATTTGCCGGCGACTGAGGGCCCCGGCGCACCGGTCGTCCCGGCGCCCACCGCCCGCCCTCTCCGAGGCCTCGGCGGGCGTACTCCGGGCCGCCAACTCCACCACCGTGCCGGTCAACTCATTGTCCCCCAACCGGTAAAACACATTGCGACCCTCCCGGCGCTCGACCACTACCCCGGCCTCGCGGAGGACCTTGACCTGCCGGGACAGGTTGGGCTGGGTCACGCCGAGGATCTCGAGGAGCTCGGATACCCCGTACTCTCCCCCGGCCAGGGTGATCGCCATCTCGAGGCGGCCAACCTCTCCGAGAGCTTTGAGCTGGGCGAGCAGGCGGTCCCGATCCATGGTCCCCTCCGATCCTTTGAATACACGCATGTGAATATATGTGAAGATTCATACAGCAGGGCGCCCCGGATGAACAGCCCCTTTTCGCTTCCCGCGTCGTGGGGGGGACCGGGATGGTAAGCTCTCTCGTCCCGTGTCGCCCGGGGACGGTGTCGAACCGGACGGCCGACCCCGCCCACGAAGTAGAATGAGGACCATGGACGCTCGAACGAACTTCTACGATTTCACCCGGCCCGAGCTCGAGGCCTGGTTCGAGGAGCGGGAACACCCCCGCTACCGCGCCCGCCAGCTCTTCCTCAACGTCTATCAGCGGGGGATCCTCGATTTCAACGCCATGACCGATCTCCCCAAGGCGCTCCGGGCGGAGCTGGCCGGGGCGATCGATCTCCAGGCGCTCACTCTCCGCGAGAAGCTGGAGAGCCCGGAGGACGGCGCGGTCAAGTTCCTCTGGACGCTATCCGACGGCCGGGAGATCGAGAGCGTCCTCATGCAGGCCGATTACGGCGAGACCATCTGCTTCAGCACCCAGGTGGGGTGCGCGTTCCGCTGCTCGTTCTGCATCACCGGGAAGATGGGCCGCATCCGGAACCTCACCGCCGGAGAGATCGTGGCCCAGATCCAGCACCTGAAGCTCCTCCGCCGCGAACCCAACCTGGGGGTCAATCTGGTGGCCATGGGGATGGGCGAGCCCATGGACAACCTGGACGCGCTCCTCAAGGCCATCGGGATCCTCCAGGATGAGCTGGGGCTGAACGTGTCCGGCCGGCGGATCACCGTCTCCACCGTCGGCGTCACCCCGGGGATCCGCCGCCTGACCGCGGAGAACCTCTCGGTGGGGTTGGCCCTGAGCCTGAACGCCACCACCGACGAGGTGCGAGAAATCCTCATGCCGGTGACTCGCAAGTATTCCATCGAGTCGGTCCTGGGGGCGCTGGAGGCCTACGCCGCGCTCTCGGGCCGCCGGGTGACCCTGGAGTACGTGCTGATCCGGGGGCTCAACGACACCCCCGCCGACGCCGACCGGCTGGGCCGGATCGCCGAACGGTTCCCCTCCAAGGTCAACGTCATCCCGTTCAACCCCTCGGAGTTCTTCCCCTACGAGCGCCCCGACGCGGAGGCGGTCGACGCCTTCGCCCGCCGGCTCTGGCCCTACCGGACCACGGTGACCGTGCGGTACTCGAAGGGGCTCGACATCCTGGCCGCCTGCGGCCAGCTCGGCTACGAGCAGGTGAAGGGGAAGCCGGCGGCCCGCCAGGCGGCCAAATCCGAACGCTGAGGACGATGCCGGCTATTCGAATTCGACATCCGAGCGCTCGGGATGAGCCCGTCTATTCGAAATCGTACTCGGAATCCAGGTCTGCCGCTCCGTAGCCGGGGAGCTTCGCCGCGTCGGTGTTGAGCCACCGGACGTAGGCCCAGAGCGCGTCCACGTCGCCCGGCTTCAGGTGGCGGCCGTAGGCGGGCATCCTGAGCACCGCGCGACCCAGGAACCACCGGGCCAGAGGATTCCGCTCGAAGCGGCGGCTCACCCCCCGTTCCACCCATTCCCCGAACTCCGCGCGATCGTGAACCACGTCGGCGAAGTCGGCGCCGTCCCAGGACGGGACGTAGCCCTTGAGCGATCCCGGGTTGGGTCGGGCGAAGCGCCCGCCCGAGCCGTGGCAACCGGTGCATCCCAGATCCCGGGCCCGCTCCAGGCCGTGCGCGGCATCCGGATCCTGGGGCTGGGGCCAGCCGGTGGCGGCCATGACGAACGACACCAGCTGGTCGATCTCCCGGGGGGAGAGCCGGTCCCCGAAGGCCGGCATCACCAGGGCTCCCTTGGCGCGCTGCGCTTTCCAGTTCGCGCTTCCCGCCTCGGAGTTTCTGACCCCGTTCGCGATCCACTCCCGGATCTCCTCCGGGCCGTGGGCGTACATCATGACCACCCCGCCGAACCCGGGCACGGTTTCATCGGTCCGGCCGGGGTTGGCGGCGCCGTGGAGCCCCTCCGGGCCGTGGCAGCCGAAGCAGCCCAGGTTCTCGGCCAGCCGTCTCCCTTGCTCCGCCGGAGGGAGGTGGGGCCGGGTGACGATCTTCCACCCCGCCGCCACGCCGATAGCCAGGATGCTGACGACGGCGGCCGGGATCAGGATGCGGCTTCGATTCATGAACGGCTCCTCGCGAGGGGGATCGGGGTCAGGCCGAGGTTACGCCATCCAGCGACGTGATGAAGAAACCCGGAGGCTCAAGAGAGCCCCCGGGTTCCCGCTTGCCGGCCGGACACGGTTTCCGGCAAGCCGTCCGTCGACGGAGCGGCGGGCTATTCGCCCTTGTCGGTCTTGGCCTCGGCGATCTTGTCCACCTCGATGGACTTGACCCCGTTCCGCGCGGACACCGGACCGGTGATCTCCACCATGTCCGCAGCCATCTTCTTGGCGTTGTTGAAGGGATCGGCGTCCGAGTGGCTCATGGTGAGCACGTAGAGGGTGCCGTCCGAGGTGAGGAGCCCCATGGGCATGCCGTTGGCGATGCACTTGAGCGCGCACTCCTTGTGGCCCTCGCCCCTGGCGCCGTGGCCCATGTAGCAGCCCATGTCCACGATCTCGCCGGTCACGGTCATGGTCTTGGGGGCGTCCTTCTTCATGCCCTCCTCGCCCTTCTTCATGCCCATGCCGCTGCCTTCCTGGGCGAGGGCGGCGAAGGAGAGCGATACGGCAAGCACCGCAGAGAGCGCGAACACGCTCAGCAAACGTTTCATGATCAGAACCTCCTGGGGGTACGGTCACCACCCGTCCCGCAGGGTGACATGCCCCGGAGACGGACGGACAAACCGGATAGAATCGGTCAATGATAGGGACCGGGAGGCGTTTCGCGCAAGTCGGCCCCCGGTTCACGCAGGGTCGGCGTTTCCGGATCGCCGGGCCGCGCGGATTTCCGGTCCCTCGGTGAGGAAGTACGGCGCCGAACCGGCGGGGTGACATTGCCGACCCTGGACCCCGCGCCCCCCATGGGGTTCAATGTCCCCCGAAGCCGGGCGTCACCGAACCACCGGGAGCCGAACCATGCCGATCTCCGGCCACGCCACCACCGAAGGCACAATCCGCTACGCCACACGGCATTCCGAGGCCGCAGAGGGCCACTTCCGCCGGGCCGGGGAGCTGACCCTGGCCAGCTTCGGGATCGGGACCTACCTGGGGGAGGCGGACGAGGCCACCGACCGGGCCTATGCCGGGACCGTGGCCGCCGCGGTCCGGGGCGGACTGAACGTCATCGACACCGCGGTCAACTACCGCTTCCAGCGCTCGGAGCGGAGCGTGGGGGCGGCGCTGGCCGCGCTCTCCGCCGAAGGGTTCGGGCGCGACGAGATCGTCCTCTCCACCAAGGGCGGCTACGTTCCCTTCGACGGCGGCCCCCCCGCCTCTCGCGAGGATCTGGTCCGCTACATCCAGGATACCTTCGTCACCCCGGGGATCGCGAGCCTCGACGACTTCGTCCAGCTCTCCCACTGCCTCGCTCCGCCCTACCTCATGAACCAGCTCGAGACGAGTCTCCGGAACCTGGGCGTGGACTGCGTGGACGTCTACTACCTGCACAACCCCGAGACCCAGCGGCCGGTGGTGGGGACCGAGGAGTTCCTCGATCGCATCCGCGAGGCCTTCGCCTTCCTGGAACTGGCGGTGGCGGCGGGGCGGATCCGGGAGTACGGCCTGGCCACCTGGAACGGTTTCCGCCGCCCCCCCGAGGCTCCGGACCACCTCGACCTTCCCGCCCTGGCCGAGGTGGCCGAAGAGGTCGCCGGTTCCGGCCACCATTTCCGCTGGATCCAGCTCCCGGTGAACCTCGCGCTGACCGAGGCCCTTCTCACGCGGAACCAGGGGGACGGCGCCACCCTCCTCGAGGCCGCCCGCGTCCTGGGGATGAACGTGGCCGCGAGCGCGAGCCTGCTCCAGGCCCGGCTCGCCCGCGATCTCCCCGGCGCGGTGGCGGACGCCTTTCCCGAACTCCCCACCGACGCCCTTCGCTCCCTTCAGTTCGCGCGCTCGATTCCCGGGGTGACCACCGCGCTGGTGGGGATGAGCGATCCCGACCACGTCACGGAGAACCTCCGGTTGACCCGGGTCTCCCCCGCGGAACCCGGCGCCGTCGACCGCCTCTTCGGGGAGGCCTGACCCGGCCATGCCCTTCGCGCCGCGCACCCTCAAGGGCCAGCTCACCCTTCTCTTCCTGGTGCTCACCCTGGCGCCGTCCCTGGTGCTGACCGGCTTCGCCACCCACCGGCTTCTGGCCGCGCTCGAGCGCTGGGAAAACCCGGGGGTCCAGCGGGCGCTGGAGGGGAGCCTCGAGGTGGCCCGCGACCTCATGGCCCGAACCAAGAACGACCTCCGCCAGCGCGGCCAGCTCCTGGCCGCCGATCCCGCGCTGGAGTCCCCGATCGATCCCGAACGGGTCCGCCAGCGCCTGGCCGGGGCCTACAACCTCGACGTGGTTCAGCTTTACAGCACCGACGGGAAGCTCCTGAGCGAGTTCACCCGCGATCCTCTCCTCACCGGGCCGGGGCCGATCCCCGACGTGACCCGCCTGGCCGATTTCACCGATCCCTTCGTCGAGGACAGCGAGCGGGGGCTCCTGGCCTACGTGGGCTACGCCGGGGAGCCCGGGTCCACCGAGTGGATCCTGGTGGCCGGGATCTACCTGGAGCCGGATTTCTACCAGCGCCTCGACGATCTCTCCCGCGGCGTCGCCTACTACCGCCAGGTCGCGGTCCTGAAGCGGGTGAACCAGAAGGCGGTGCTCTTGGCCCTGGGGCTGGTGGTGGTGGGGCTCGGGCTGGGCTCGGTGTGGATCGCCCGCCGCCTGGCCGACCGGGTCAGCCGGCCGGTGGTGAACCTCGGTCGCGGCATGGAGCGGGTCGCCCGGGGCGAGGACCAGGTCCGCGTGTCCCCCGAAGGAAGCGCGGAGGTCGAGCACCTGATCGAGACCTTCAACGCGATGAGCGGCGAGCTCTCGCGGTCGCGCCGGGAGCTGGCCCGGGCCGAGCGGCTGGCCGCCTGGCGCGAGGTGGCCCGCCGCATGGCCCACGAGATGAAGAACGCCCTCACCCCCATCACCTTCTCCCTCCACAAGCTGAAGCGGGCCGAGACCCTGGTTCCGGAGGGCGAGCGGGAGAGGATGCGGGGCGCGGTGGTCACGATCATGGAGGAGATGGAAGGGCTCCAGCGGCTGGCCGGCTCGTTCAGCGAGCTGGCCCGGCTCCCCGTCCCCGAGTTCGCCCGCATGGATCTGGGGGAGGTGGTGGACGCCGCGGTCGCGGGGGCGGACGACGACGATCTGAAGCTCTCCTGGTCGCCCCCCGAGGCCCCGGTGCAGGTGGACGGCGACCGGACGCTCCTCCGACAGGCCCTGGCCAACGTCATCCGGAACGCCTCGGACGCGGTCGGCCCCGAAGGTCACGTCTGGATCAAGTTGGAGAGCGAGGGTACCCTGGCCCGTATCACCGTCGAGGACGACGGGCCGGGATGGCCCGGAGAGGCGCGGGACCAGGTGCTGGAGCCCTACTTCACCACCAAGAGTCAGGGGACCGGGCTCGGCTTGAGCCTGGTTCAGCGGACCATGCTCCTTCACGGGGGCTCGGTGGAGCTGGAGGACCGGCCCGGCGGCGGGGCCCGGGTGGTCCTCACCCTTCCTCTCGAAGCCGGCGGCCCGGGCGGCGGGGACCGACGAACGGAGGCATGATGAGCGAGGCGGCCGAACCGAAACGCACGATCCTGGTGGTGGACGACGAGGCCCGGGTCCGGAAATCCCTGGTCGAGTACCTGGGCGAGGAGGGCTACCGGGTCCTGGAGGCCCAGGACGTGGCCGGGTTGGAGAAGGTCCTGGCCCGGGAGGGCGGGACGGTGGATCTGCTGCTCCTCGACGTGCGGATGCCCGGCGAGGAGGGGGTGGCGTTCCTCAAGCGCCGGCCCGAGGTCCCCCAGGAGCACCCGGTCATCATGATGAGCGGCCACGGCACCATCGAGCTGGCTCTGGAGGCGGTGCGCCTCGGCGCCTTCGATTTCCTGGAGAAGGGGTTCACCCCGGAGCGGCTGGCCATCACCGTGGAGCGCGCACTCCAGATGACCTCCCTCCAGCGGCAGAACCGCGCCATGCGGGAGGAGCGGAGCGGGCTCCACCAGATGGTGGGCGAGAGCGGGGTCATGGAGGCGCTCCGGGCCGCGGTCCGCCGGGCCGCTCCGACGCCGGCCAAGGTGCTGATCCTGGGCGAGAACGGCGTGGGGAAGGAGCTGGTGGCCCGGGCCATCCACGATCTCTCCCCCCGGAACGACGGCCCCTTCGTGCGGCTCAACTGCGCGGCCATCCCCCGCGACCTGGTGGAGAGCGAGCTCTTCGGGCACGAGAAGGGGGCGTTCACCGGGGCCTCGGCGCTCAAGCGGGGAAAGCTGGAGCTGGCCCACGGCGGCACCCTCTTCCTGGACGAGATCGGCGACATGAACCTGGAGGCCCAGGCCAAGCTCCTGCGCGCCATGGAGTCGAACGAGTTCGAGCGGGTGGGAGGGACCCGGATCCTCTCCTTCGACGCGCGGATCATCGCCGCCACCAACAAGGACCTGAACCTCGAGGTGGCCGAGACCCGCTTCCGCCAGGACCTCTTCTACCGGCTGAACGTGATTCCCATCCGGGTGCCGCCCCTTCGCGAGCGCGCCGCGGACGTGCCGCTCCTGGTGGAGCACTACCTCGACTACTTCCGCGCCGAGTACGGGAGGCCGGACCTCACCTTGACCGACCGGGCCATGGACATTCTCGGCCGCTACGGCTGGCCGGGGAACGTGCGCGAGCTCCGGAACCTGGTGGAGCGGCTGGTGATCATGACCCCGGGAAACGAAGTCGGACCGGCCGAGGTCGCGAGCCTCCTCGGCGAGAGCCCCGAGTCCGCGACGATGAACGTGAGCCTGGAGCTGGACGCCGCCGGGGGCGACTCCGACGAGGGGCTCCTGAAGCGGCTCCTCGAAGCGGCGGAGAAGGAGATCCTGGAGGCGGAGCTGGTCAAGGCGGGATGGAACGTGAGCCAGGCCGCGCGCACCCTGGGGGTGGACCGGGCCAACCTCCACCGGAAGATGCGGCGGCTGGGGATCGAGCGGGGATAGCCCCGGGGCGACCGGTGGCGCGAACCGTGGCGCCGCCGCCACAGGCGTGGCGCGCGGGCCACAGGGGGGCGGCGGGGGGACCGGGAGGCGCGATCCCAACCCCTTGGCGGAAAGCCGGTTTTGGATGACGAAGGGGGACCGACGGGTGGAACGAGGCTTGCTCTTGGGACCTGGGGGCCGCGGCACGCGCCGCACATTTCCTGGGGGTCCATGCGTCATGAACAAAGCGCCGGTCACGAGACACCAGCGCCCGGTTTCCGGTGATTCCGGGCTGGGCATCCTGGCGGGGGTGTTCCTCCTCGCCGCCATGGTCCTCTTCTGGGTCTCCGGGGCCCTGGGCTCGCCCGCCGAGGCCTCGGCGGGGCGCGCACCGGATCCCGGGAGGGCCGCGGCCGCGGGGGCGGACGCCGCGGTCACTCCGCCCGAATACTTGGCCGCCGCCGTGACGGCGGAGGTGGCCGGCGGGGAACCGGCGGAAGCCGCCGTCGTCGGTGCGAGGGGCGATTCGGCGGAAGCCGCCGTCGCCGGTGCGAGGGGCGATTCGGCGGAAGCCGCCGTCGCCGCCGCGCCGGGCGATTCGGCGGAAGCCGCCGTCGCCGCCGCGCCGGGCGATTCGACCGCCCCGGTCCCTCGCGGACTCGGCTGCCGCGCCTCCCGCGCGGGTGCGCCTCACCTTCCTCGACGGGGACACCCGTCCCGAACCGCCGGGCGAGCCGGCGCCCCAGCCCCGCATCGTCTTCGAGTCCGATCGCCTGGCCTGGGGCGACCGGGACCATGCGATCTTCCGGAGCTGGGGGCGCTACAACCGCATCCAGGGGTTCGCGGTCTACGCCGCGGTCGAGCGGCCGCTTCCCCGAAGGGAGTACGTTCCCGCCTGGCACGCGGAGCTGGGCTACGGCTTCGCCTCCCGGCGCGGGGACTACGGCCTGGGGTTCGAGCAGCCGGTGGCCCCCCGGCACAAGGCCACGGTGGGTATCGACGCCTACCGGTCGGTGCTTCCGACCTTCTACGGCGACGAGGTGATCGGTAACGGCGAGAACTCGGCCAGCGCCTTCTTCCTCCACCGCGACTATCGCGACTGGTACGAGGCGGAGGGGGGCCGGGCGTTCGTGGGGGTCTACCCCTCTCCCTTCCTCAGCTTCTCGGTGGGGGTGACCTCGCGAACCGAGAAGACGCTCCGGAACGAGGCGGACTGGTCGCTCTTCCGCCAGACCGAGAACTTCGGCGAGAACCCGGCGATCGCCGAGGGGGACTATCACGCCTACGACGTCACCGCGGCCTACGACAGCCGCCCGCGCGAACGCGATCTCCCCGGCGCCGATCCCCTCTCCCGCTCGGCCTGGGGCGGGGTGGAGCACTACTACCGGGTGGGCTGGGAGCGGGCGGGCGCCGGCCTGGGCGGGGACTTCGACCTCTGGCGGGTGGCCGCGGATCTCCGCACCTATTTCCGGCTGAGCGGACGGCAGTCGATCTCGACGCGGTTCCTGGCCGGGACCGGGGAATCCGGGGGCGGGATGCTGCCCCTGCAGCGGCGCTACGTGCTCGGCGGCCTGGGGACGCTCCGCGGCCACGACTACCGGAGCCTGACCGGGGATCGGATGGCGCTGGCCAACCTCGAGTACGCCTTCCACGTGGGCGGAACCAGCTCGGCTCTGGTCTTCCTGGACGCGGGCACCGCCTGGGACAAGGGCTCGCTCACCGATCAGTTCATTCCGGTGGATCTGGGGACCGGTTTCCGCCTGGGCGAAGACGGCATCTCCTTCCTGGTGGGGCGGAGCGTGAACCGATCCGACGCCGAGGTGAAGGCGTTCCTCCGCTTCCAGGAATCGTTCTAGGGAAGCGCATGGGGCCGGACATGAGCGGATGCGGGCGCCGGGGTTCGGGCCGGGGTGCGCCCGCGCGCGCGGGGCCCGGTCACGGGGCGCAGGTTTGTGTTGCGGCCGGCGGGGCTTGGCCCGGAGGCATGGAGGCGGGTTGCCACGTCGGCGGCGGCGCGGTGTCGGTCTGCGGGGCGCCGTCGGTCTGCGGGGCGCCTGGTTGCGCTGTCCCCAACGGTGCCGTGCCTGGTTGTGCTGTGTTTCTTTGGCCTGGGGCTGGTCGCCGCCCTTCCCGGGTCGGCCGCGGCCGCGTTCGGCGTGACGGTGGCCGCTCCCGGGGACAGTCTCCCGCCGGCGTCTTCGGTGGCCGGCTCCCCCGACGAAGCGAACTCGGGCGCGGTTATTCCGGCGCCGCGGGTCCGCTACGCGCCGGGGGACACCCTGGTGGCGACGTTCCGTCTCTCCGGGGTGCTCGAGGAGGGGAACGAAACCCTGGGCGAGGGCATCCCGGCCACCCTCACCCTGGTCATCGATCTCTGGCGCGAGCGGAGCGGCTGGTGGGACTCCCTCATCCACAGCCAACCCTACGTCTACCGGTTCCGCCGCGACGTCTGGCGCGGAACCTACGAGATGATCGGCCCGGACCGGAGCACGGTGACCCTCGGCGATCCCGATGCGCTTCGGGCCTTCCTGGAGCGCATCCACGAGGTGCCGCTCGGGACCCCCGACCGCTTCGACCGGGGGAAGAGCTACTACCTCACCGTGCGGGCGGTGATGAAACCGCTGGATCTGGCCGACCTGGAGGAGGTGAGCGCCTGGTTGAACGGCGACGTCACCCAGGGCCGGGGCGGCGGCGGCCTCCTGGGAATCCCCAAGTCCCTGGCCAACATGGCCGTCGACCTGAGCGGGCTCGGGGACCGGAGCGCGACCGGCCGGTCGAGGGCGTTCGTGCCGAACCCGGGCCGTTAGCGCGGACAGGTTCCCCGCGGTCTCCTTCCCACGCGGGCTCTCCCTTGCGGGGTTTCCTCCCGGTCCACGCCTCCACTCCCGGGGTAGGTGGGTTCGAGCGGTTTGAAGGCTTGACAAATATGTCATATTTGACATATCTGATCCTGGAGGTATTTTCCAAGAAGACCGAGACGACACCGGTGGCCGTCATCGAGAACTGCAAACGGCGGTTGCGCCTGTACGACGAGCCTGTGAAATGAAGAAATCGAAGAAAGCGCTCCTCGAGAAGGCCGGCTGGACCATCGGTTCCGCCGAGGACTTCCTCGAACTCACTGCCGAGGAAGCCGCTCTGGTCGAGATGAGGCTGGCCCTCTCCCGGGGTCTGCAGAACCGAAGGATGAGAATGGGACTCACTCAAACCGCCCTGGCTAAGATGCTGGAGTCGAGTCAGTCGCGGGTGGCCAAGATGGAGGCAGCCGACCCCACGGTCTCTCTGGATCTGCTCGTGAGAGCCCTGCTCATCCTGGGCGCAACGCGGAAGGAAGTCGCCCGCGTCATTGCAACTCCTGCGAAGGCAGCCTGACGCTGGGCACTACTGACCTTCGGGGGCAGACAGATACTGCGACTTGATTCGGGCCCACGTGTTCTGCGTCTGGGTGGCTCCGTTGCACCCGGGGGTTGGGACCGCCCCGATGGTTCCGCCAGAATGATTGAGCGCCGGAGAAGTGGCGCCGAGGGAGCCGTCCGTCCCCACATCATCCTCGCAGAACAGGGGATCCACGAACAGGTTTCCCTCCTGGTCGAGGGTGTAGTTCGAGTTTGTGACCGAGATCGGGTTATCGGTATTGGCGTAGATCAGGTTGTCCCGGAGGGTTGCCTGGTAGGGGTCTCCGTTGAACGCGTAGGTCGATACCCCTCCGCCGTTGTTCTTGTAGATGATGTTCCGCTCGACCAGGGTCATGAGAGGCGTGGAGTCCAGCAGGCAGACGCATCCGGCGTCGGGGTACACGAACGGGGTGTCAGCCGAGTTGAAGGCGAAGGTGTTCCCGGCAATGTGACCCGAGCCTTCTAGCCAGATTCCTCCACCCCGGCAGTCGTGGACAAGGACGTACGCATCCAACCCTCTTGCATGGTTGTTGACGATGAGATTATTGGTAATGTCGATCCGACTCTGGCGAGGCTGTTCTGTGCTAACTTGAATGCCTCCGCCATGGTCGTACGCGTCATTGTCTACGATAAGATTTCGGCTAATGCTCAAATCTATGTAGGGGACGCTCACATAGACTCCACCACCGTCTCCGTGAAGCGTTCGATTGCCCGTGATCGTGTTGCCCGTCAGGCTGCATGGCTGAAAGTGCGCAATGATTATGCCCCCGCCATTTCCACCTGCTTCATTATTCTGGATAATGTTGTCCTCAATCTGCACCTCGACTCCGTTCCCATCGTGGGTCGTCAAGATCCCTCCGCCACCACCTGCCGAGCCAGTTGCCTTGTTCTCAGATATGATGTTGCGGATGATGATCGGGCTGTAGCGAACACAGAGAATCCCTCCTCCGTAGCCGTAGATGTCCGACGATCGGATCTTGCTCCCCGACCCTCCGGTTATCGTGAACCCCTCGATGATCACCTCCGCCCCGGCCCCGTTCAGGCAATGAATGACAGACTCAGTCTCTCCACTACCGTCGATCACCGTGACCTCGGCACCTTGCGACGATCTGAGAGTCAGCTGCTTTCCATCGATGACAAGGTTCTCGTAGTACGTCCCCGGGTCCACCAGCACCTCGTCCCCGTCCGCGGCGCTGTCGATCGCCGCCTGGATCGTCGGAGCGTTCCCTGTCCCGTCCACCCTCACCTCCCACGTCCGGGCCGCCCCCTCCGGGACCACCGTCGCCCCGTTCGACACCCCGCTCCGGTTCCCCGCCTCATCCAGGCTCCGGACCGCCAGCCAGACCGGCGTCCCCCCCTCGAGCACCAGCACCGTCATGCTGTCCCGCTCCCCCGCCGGCCCGGGTTCCGGGGGAGTCCCCGAGGCCCGGGATGCCGACTCCCACGTCACCTCGGTGATCAGAGCGTTCGCGTAGCGCACCTTGTAGCTCGCGGCCCGGCCCTCGCTCCCGTCGTTCCCCGGCGCCGTCCACGTCAAGGCCACCTTGTAGGGGCCCGCCGGCCGGGCGGCGAGGTCGGTGATCCCCGCCGGGGGTACCGTGTCGGGGGGGAGATCCACCTCCAGGTCGTTCGAGACGGGGCCTTCCTTCCCCGCGTCGTCCCGGGCCCGGACGGCGTAGTGGGCCGTGGTCCCCGGCTGGAGGCCGGTGATCCGGACCTCCACCGTGTCTCCCCCCGGCCGGGGCGGGATGGCCAGGGCCAGGGAGTCCGCCCCGGGCCAGGTGGCTTCGGTGATGGGGTCCGGAGACCTCCGGACCACGTAGGCGGCGGCGGTCCCCTGGGCTCCGTCGTCCCCGGGGGCGGTGAACCCCAGGGTGACCGCGTGGGGCTGGAGGTCCAGGGTCCGGAGGTCGGTCACCGCCCCTGGCGGAGCCGGGTCCCCGGTCTCCCCCTGGACGGGATCACTGAAAGGCGAGGCGTTCTCCGCCCCGTCGAAGGCCCGGAGGGCGAAGACGTAGACGTGGTTGGTGGCCAGGCCCCCCACCGTGAACGACTCGGCCTGGCCGGCCGGCTGCGGGGCGGGCAGGCCCTCCACCGCCTGGGCGGAGTCCCAGGGGGCGGCCGGGGTGTCCGGGTGCATCCGGAGGTCGTAGCGGGCGGCCTGGCCGCGGTCCCCGTCGTTCCCGGGCGCGGTCCAGGCCAGGGTGATGGTGGTGTCGTTGGCGGCAGCCACGTGAAGCGCGCCCGGGATCGAAGGGGGGGTGACATCGGGGCCGGGGGACTTGCCGGAGCATCCCCAGAGGAGAGCCACGAGAGGCAGCACCCCCGCCAGGAAGAGGGTCGGCGGTTTCACCAAACCTCCCGGCCTCGGCAAAGCGGCGGTGAAGTCGGGCTTGGCGGCCAGGTCGGCATGATGCGCCGGCAACCGAACATCGGTGGGGCCTCCAGCGGCGGAGAACGGTGGCCCGGCGGGACCGCGCCGCAACAGGGATGGACTGAAACGCGAATTCAATCAACCAGGACCATGAGAGTTTACCCGGGTGAACTGGGAAATGCAGCAGCGGACGTGATTGCATGTGTCCCCGGGGAGGCAATGTTCACAATAAAGACTCTAGTGCGACCCCGCGGACGAGCCGGCCATCCCGCGGCCGCGCACCCGAAGTTCACCCGGGTGAACCGGTTTGCACCCGGGTGCAAGATGTTCGCGAAAAATTCTTTAATGCGACGTCACCGACAAAGCAGCCCGGTGACCAGCCCCGCGTCCACCGGCTTGATCCCACAAGCGATGTGGTGGTCGCCGTGCTTCCCCGGGGAAGCAATGTTCGCAATAAAGAATTTAGCGCGACCCCACCGGCGGGCCGCCTCACGAAAGGGGTACCTCGCGAACAACCGGCGGAGGGCGTACCGAAAGCCGACCCGTGGCCGGCAAGCGGGAGGGGGAACCTACGGCGCGACCAGGATCTTTCCGGTCCAGGCGTCGCGGTCCCGGCTCACGCGCACGAAGTAGATCCCGGGCGGGGCGGCCGCTCCGGCGTCGCTCCGGCCGTCCCATCCCGCCAACCCCCCGGCCACGATCTCGCGCCGGGCCACTTCCCGGCCCTGGACGTCGAAGACCTGGAGAGTGAGCGGCGCACCCGCCTCCGGCGAGGCTTCGGCGAAGGTGATGGTGACCGCGCCCCGGGTGGGGTTCGGGAAGAGGTGAAGCTCCCGGCGGACGGGAAGGTCGCCCACCGAAGCGATCGAGTTGGGGATCCCCAGAAGGAAGTCGCGTAGGCCGGGCACGCGGCTCGGCAGGGCCAGCCCGGGGTTCTCGATGCTCCCCGAGTAGTTGGCCAGGGCGCCCCCGAAAAGGAAGCGGAAGTCCTCGGCGAAAATCTCGTGGGGGCGGTCCCGATGGATGGCGTTCTGGTTGTAGATCGAACCGTCGGTGATCCCGCGGAGGGCACGGTAGTCGGCCCACCCTCCGCGGTCACCGTCGGGCAGGAGCTGGTGCTGCACGATGTGCCCCAACTCATGCGCCACGAGTGCATGGAGCTGCTGGCTGGATATGGGGGCCACGCCGGGAGAGAGATAGATGCATCTCTCCCCGGCGTTGGAGGGCAGTAGGTCGCGACGTGGATAGGGCAGGATGAATACCTCGAGGTCGATCGCGTTGAGCGGGTAGCTCACCGCCTCGATCGCTTCCCGGACCGCGTCGGCGTGGGGCGGGAAGAACCCCCCCATTCCCTTGTTCGCGATCACCGGATCGGCGATGTCGGTGACGAACTCCCATTCCTCGCTCTGGGGACCATGAAAGAAGAGCGCGTCCCCATGATGCACCGTCCAGTCGGCGAGCACCTCGTTCGCGGCATGGACGGTGACCGCGGCGGCAGCAGGTGCCGACGGGATCAATACCGCGAGGAGGAAGAGGAGCCCCGGAAGCGGGCTCCGGACACGCCTGTCGCCTCGTGGCGCTGCGTAACAAGTGGGGACGCGCTGGAGCTTCATGCCCCCCCAATCCGCAAGCGCCGTGCCATGCAAACTGCACCTCGGGGAAGCGGATATGGGGCGGCTGAAACCGCGCCAATGGCCTGTCCGGAAACGGGTTGACCGGGCATTGCGGAGCTCTTGGGTCCCCCGGCGGACGCGGCGGAAATCCGCCGATTGGGCGAGGGGGCCCATCTCGCTGGGGGAAGGTTCCCAAACCGCCGGGTCGATACGCGGTTCGAGCTAAAGTGCCGGAGCCGCTTCGGCCTTCAATCTAGGGGCAGGAATCCACCGGGTGGCCGTGGTCGGCGTCCACGAAGGGGAGGAAGGTCACCGGACCCTGGATGCGGGCGCGGATGGAATCGCAGTTCGCGCTCCCCCACCAGTTGTTGCCCGCCTCCACCGAGGCCTCGGGGGAGGCGCGCACCGCGATGCGGTTACCGGGAAGGAAGTCGTTGGCTTCCCGCGACGCCCCACCCACCACGACCGCGATCTTTCCCGTGACCTCCACCCCCACGTCGTTCCCGGCGAAGATGTTCCGGAAGACGCGCGCTCCGTCCGCCGCCGCGCGCACCCCGACCCCGCACCGCTCGAAGGTGTTCCTCATCACCAGGCCGTCGGCGCCGGGCTCGAGGTCCACCCCGACCGGAGCGCGGGAAACCGTGGAGGCGAAGAGGCGGAGGTGGCCCTCCGGCCCGCAGCGCACTCCCATCGAGTCGCTCTCCGCCACATCCACGTTCCAGAGGGCGACCACGCCGTTCTGGAGATCGACCCCGACCAACCCGCCCCGGACGGTGAAGCCGACCAGGGCGGTGGCGGACCCGCCGGGGAGGACGGTGACCGCGGTCTCGCCTTTCCCGGCGGTGATCACGGTGAGAGCGGGGCCCATGACCCCTTCCAGGCGCACCCCACCCTTCACGGTGAGCGGGCCCGGGTAGACCCCGGGCGCGACCTGGACGGTGTCTCCGGAGTAGGCGCGGAGCATGGCCCGGTCCAGGGTCGGTTCGTCCCGGGGAACCCGCCAGGTGGCGGCGGGCGCGACGGCAACGAGGAGAACCATGGCCGCCGCGGAAATCACAAGCGCCCGCGCGGAGGCGGCGGGAAGGACCATGGCCGTCGCGATGACACAACGCGCGCGGACGTCCGTGGCCTGGAGACGGGGCCCGGTCGGGCGGCCTCCGGTCCCCGGCCGGGTCACGACATCCGCTTCCAGAGGACGAAGTACCTCGGGTCCTCGGGATCGGCCAGCATGATGACCGACTGCCCGGAGCGGAGCATGTTCCTCGCCGACTCCAAGAGGCCCATGTCGTCGGCTCGGAAGCTGCCGCTCCGGCTGAAGCCCTCCGACGCGATCCGCGCATGGGCCATGGCCTGCCGCGCGGGCTGGGCCGCCACCATGAACTTCCCTTCCTGGGCGGCGAACTCCCGGTCCAGCTGGAGGAGTTCCTCCAGGAGGGCCTGGGCCTTCTGGGGGTCCACCGGGCGCGGGTCCGGGGGACGGGTCCCCGCCCCCGGCGAGGAAGGCGGCGCGGAATGAGCCGAGGGCCCGGGTGGCGGCGGCGGCGAAGCCGGCGCGACGGGAGGGGTCGGCGGCGTGGGAGAAACCAGCGGCGCGCCCGGCCCCTCCGGCGGCGGAGACGCGGGCGGCGGGATCGCGTTCAGCGGTTCGGTGGCCGGCGCGCGGAAGCGGCTCATCAGGAACGCCCCGAAACCCATGGTCAACGCGATGAAGATCACGCAGTAGCCGACCATGGCCAGGATCCAGCCGATGAAGCTGAAGATGGAGCCGAAAACCGCCAGGAGCCGGGCCACCAGGAGCGCCCCCTCCAGCCCCAGCACCCCCAGGAAGACCGCCTTGGCCGAGCCCGGGACCGCGCCTCCGAAGCGGTGCGAGATCCGGCGTCCCGCCGATTCGGCCACCGCGATGTAGCCAAGCAGGGTGACCAGCGGGGTGAGGAATAGGAGCAGGATGGCCACCGGGATCCCGATGATGGTGACGCAGAGAATCAGGAAAGCGGGAAGCCAGAGGATCCACCCGGCGAAGCCGGCCAGGAACGCGACCAGACCGCGCTCCCCCGCGGTATCCGAGAGCCGGCGCATGCGGCCGGGAAAGATCTGGAAGGCCAGAAGGCCGAGCCCGACCAGGACCAGCACCCAGATGAGCCGACGGAGGAACCGCCAGACGTCGTGGCCGAACCCGTGCTGCCCCGCTCCCGTCATGGCGGCGAAGGGGAAGTTCAGCCCCAGGCCGCTCACCTCCACCTGCTCCCCGTGGACCTTGGCGGTGGGGGCCACGTCGAGGCTCCCCCACACGCTCACCGCGTCCTCGCCCACTTCGGTGGAGTCGTCGAGGGTGACGCTCCCCCCCACCGAGACCACGTTCCCGGCCACGGTGGCCCCGGGGGTCATCTCGATCCGCCCCCCCACCGCCACGCAATCGCCGCTCACCGCTCCCTCGACGGTGACGTTCCCGCCGATCGAGACCACGTCGCCGGCGATGTGCTCGTCCGGCTTCACGTGGATGCTCTCGCCGAACCGGACGTAGTCGGCGGCCTTGGTGACCCGTCCCTGGTTCAGGTCGATGTTGATGCGGGTGGGCGAGGAGTCGCCGGTGTCGACCTGGAACTGGATCCGCTTGAGGGTGCCCTCGTGCTTGGGCGCCGAGGCCTCGGCGCTGTCCGCACCGGTCCCCGAGGTGCCCTGGGCGGCCGCCCCCAATACCCAGATCGGAGCGATCAGGAGCGCGCCTCCGATGAGAAGCGCCCGGGCCGCGCGGATCCGGTGGAGCCTAGAGAGAGAGGGAGACATGGGGAACACCCCTTTCGCGGGCGGGCGACAGGGCCCAGACCAGGACCAGGGTCGCCAGGGACAGGGTCAGCACCGTGAGAAGAACCACCTGGGGGGCCAGCGAGGTGGCGGCGGCTTCGAGGCCGCGGCCGAGGGCGCCGGCCGCGTCGGCCAGGGTGATGAGATGGAGCGCGGTTTTCATGAGATCGAGGAAGCTCACCCCGATGAACCGGACGGCCTCGATCCCGCGGTTGACTCCGCTGGCCACCGCGGAAGCGAAGGCGTTCTCGAAGGGAGCGGGGCCCTCGACCAGGAAGATGCCCGCGGCCAGGGCGAAGAGAACGGCGGCGAGCACCGCGTAGGCCCGGCCGGCCAGGCGGAGGAGGATGGCCTCCTCGCTGGGACGCCGGATCACCGCGTTCAGGATGCGGACGTCGAAACCGAGCGGCGGCTCGGGGATGGGAAGGCGGTCGAGATCGGCGAAGAGGGCGCGGAAGCGGCCGGTCTCCCGGCGGCAGGCGGCGCAGGCGGCCAGGTGCGACTCCGCCCGGGCCAGCGGCCCGGCGGCGAGATCGCCGTCCACGTACCGCTCCAGGATCCGGGGCGGAAGATGGGTTTCGTGGATGTCGTGGTTCATGACCGCCTCAGTGCTCCTCGGGGAGCCAGTCCAGTCCCTGTCGCACGAGCTTCTCCTTGAGCAACCGGTGGGCCCGATGGATACGGGCCTTGATCGTGCCCAGCGGAGCGTCGAGGGTCTCCGCGATCTCCTCGTAGGCCAGACCCTGTTGATGGCGGAGCAGGATCACCGCCCGGTAGGTCGGGGGCAGCGATTCCACCGCGGCCAGAAGCCGCCGGCTCCGCTCGCGATCCGAAAAGGCTTCCGCGGGGTCGGGCGAGTCGTCGGGGAACTCCCACGTCTCCTCGCTCTCCCCGTCCGGCGATCGCACCATCGGCACCGTGCTGAGCTTCCGCCGCCGATAGTGATCGATGCACAGGTTGTTGGCGATACGAAAGAGCCAACTCGAAAACCTCCGGTCCGGGTCGAACTGCTTCAGGTTCTTGAATGCCCGAATGAACGCTTCCTGGGCCAGGTCCTGGGCGTCTTCGTCGGTACGGACCATCCGGCGGACGATCCCGTAGACCGGACGCCGGTATTTCTCCAGGAGCCGCTCGAAGGCGGCCTGATCGTTCTTCAGGCACCGGAGGACCAGCTCCCGATCTTCGTTCACCTCGGGCGTCAACTCGCGCGTCCTCCGCTCTCGCCTGGATTTACGGACTCCAGGCCGGCCGGGTTGCAGGAACGAGGCGGGTTCGGGGGCTCCCCCCCGCCGTCCGCGGACCGCGGGCCAAACTAGGGGAGGCATTCGAGCCGGGTCAAGTGGCGGGGCAGTTTCAGGCTACGGGGTTCGGGCGCCCCCGGGTCCAGCTCCCGTCCCACGAAACCGCATCATGAATCAACTACAGATGTAATAGCACAGGCGGGGCGGGACGGGGAGGTGGATTCGGGGCGAGGGGGGGAGTCGGGGGGTCGGTCGGCGGCCGGACGCCGGATGGGGCCGCGGGGCCGGTGCCGGACGGGCGGACGGGGCGGGCCGGGGGCCGGACACTCTCCCCCGGTTGCAGGCGGGGGGAAGGCTTCAAGATCAGCCGCGTGCTTTTTCTCCCGGGGCATTGCGCCTCGGACGAGGCTCCGGGGCCGCCGGGCGGGCCTGGCTAAACATTCAGGGACCCAAGGGGAGGAGGCTTTCGTCATGACCCTCATCGAATCGGTTCACGCGCTGGAGATCCTGGACAGCCGCGGCAATCCCACGCTGGAGTGCGAGGTGCAGCTCACGGGCGGGGCGGTGGGACGGGCCGCGGTTCCTTCGGGGGCTTCGACCGGCAAGCACGAGGCGGTGGAGCTTCGGGACGGCGACAAGAGCCGATATCAGGGGAAAGGGGTGACCCAGGCGGTCGAGAACGTGAACGAGGTGTTGAGCGAGCATGTCCTGGGGGAGGACGCGCGGGAGCAGGAGCTCATCGACACCATCCTCCGCGAGGCGGACGGGACGGAGAACAAGGGGAAGCTCGGGGCGAACGCGATCCTCGCGGTGTCGATGGCGGTCTCGCGCGCGGCGGCCGAGGCGGTGGGGCTCCCGCTCTACCGCTACCTGGGCGGGACGGGGGCGCGGACCATGCCGGTTCCCCAGATGAACGTCCTGAACGGCGGGGCGCACGCCGACAACAACGTGGACATCCAGGAGTTCATGCTGATTCCCCACGGGGCGGACACCTTCGCCGAGGCGCTCCGGATGGGGGTGGAGACCTTCCACCACCTGAAGGCGGTGCTGAAGGCGAAGGGGCTCGCGACCTCGGTCGGGGACGAGGGGGGCTTCGCCCCGAACCTGGGGTCCAACACCGAGGCGGTGGAGTACCTGCTCCGGGCGATCGAGAAGGCGGGCTACAAGCCGGGCGATCAGATCTCGATCGGGATCGACTCGGCGGCCAACGAGTTCTACAAGGACGGGAAGTACGTCCTGGCCGGCGAGGGCAAGACCATGTCCTCCGAGGAGCTGATCGGGTTCTACGAGGACCTGGTGGGGCGGTTCCCGATCATCTCGGTGGAGGACGGCCTGGCCGAGGACGACTGGGCGGGATGGAAGGTCCTCACCGAGCGGCTGGGAGAGAAGATCCAGATCGTGGGGGACGACATCTTCGTGACCGACTTCGACCGCGTGTGGAAGGGGATCGACGAGGAGATCGCCAACTCCGTGCTCATCAAGCTGAACCAGATCGGCACGGTGACCGAGACCATCGAGACGGTGAACCTGACCCAGCACAACGCCTACACCGCGGTGATCAGCCACCGCTCCGGCGAGACCGAGGACTCCTACATCGCCGACCTGGCGGTGGCCCTCAACACCGGGCAGATCAAGACCGGCTCGGCCAGCCGCTCCGACCGGATGGCCAAGTACAACCGGCTGCTCCGGATCGAGGACGGGCTGGGGGACCTGGCGGTGTTCCCGGGGTTCGAGGCGTTCCCGCTGGGGGGGAAGGACTAGAGCTCGGCGGGGGTTTTCGCGCCGCCGCTTGATTCCGGGTTCCGTCGGGCCTATAGTGCCTTCCACCGCATTCAGTTTGGTTGGACCAACTCAGGAGGGCACCCGGTTGGTTCCGCATCGTAAACGGATCGAGCCGATCCGTTACCGCTACCTGCGCACGGTATATCAGGGGAAAGGGCTCGCCTCGTCCCGGCGTTTTCGCTGGGCGCTGGTGGCGCTCGCCCTGGCCGTCTACGTCGCCAACTTCGTGGGCGGCGACCGCGGCATCGTCCGCCGTATCCAGCTCCGGAAGGAACTCCAGCAGGTGACCGCGGAGAACGTCCGCATGCGCCTGGAGCAGGAGCGCCTGGTCCAGGAGGTGAAGCTCAAGGAGGACGACCCCTTCAGCCTGGAGAAGGTGGCGCGCGAGAAGTACTGGATGATCGGCCCCGACGAGATCATCTACCGCTTTCAGGACGACGGGGTGGCCCCGGACGTGTCGGCTTCCGGGAAGGTGGAGGGGGACGCCGGCGGGGACGGGGACCCGGCGGGCGGGGCCGACGCTCCCCTGCCGGGGGACGCGCCGCCGCCCGAGGCCCCCTAGCCGAATCGGGGCCGGGGTGAAGCGCTCCGGCGAGCGGCCGGATGCCGGTGGGCCGGTGGAGCTTGCCGGGGCGTGGTCCGGATCCGGATGGGGCTTGACGCCCCCCGGGCGATTGAGTACTCTCTTTTGCCCACCAAGAGTTTGAAGGTTGCGGGGTGGAGCAGTCTGGTAGCTCGTTGGGCTCATAACCCAAAGGTCGTTGGTTCAAATCCAACCCCCGCTACCAATTTTAGGAAGCCCCTATCCCCTTGCGGGATGGGGGCTTTCGTATTCTCTGGGGCGCGAGTGCGAGGGTAAGCCTCGGGACTCAAGTCTCCAAACTGTCCGTGTTCGCAACTGCGCCTGCTGTTCCGCTGGCAGTAGACTGGCGGAGTTACATGCCCCCAGAGAAGTGGCCGAATAGGGGGCTTGGCGTCCTTCTCTGACCTAGGAGCCCGTCCGAGTAACGATCAAGAGCGGGCTCCCTATGGTCATGCGCCGCACGGGATTTGTTAGCACCCGGGTGTTTTCGGGTTCGCCCGTTGATCGGGTGCCGTACTCCGGCCTGACCCCTTTGCTTGCCACGCTCTTCTGGCCTTCCTTAGGCAATGACTCCCCCCTCGACGCGTCACAGAGCCGCTTCCATTTCCCGGGCAGGATCCGATTGCGGGAGATGGCGCCAGCCCCCGCAGTGAAGAAACCTAGAACTTCCCCCACGGTCGTGAAGAAGCCTAGTTTCCCCCGTTTCTCCACCATCGACTGGGGGCCGGCACCACGTGATATCCTCTCTGGGCCGTGGCCCCACCGCTCGGCGAGTGACTACCGAGCTGGACCGGCCCACCTCTTTTGTAACGACTGAGAGGGACCATTTTCGGAATCTTTTCACAACCGGATCCTGTGAACCCCAAAACAGCCTCTCCAGCCACGTGGCCAGCCCGCTGCATCGCCGTGGTGGCCTTGGCCCTGTCCCCCTGCATCACCTCTGTACCCGGTCTCTGCCAGGAGGTGTCGTGGCCATGCAGCAAATCCGTTATACGTCAAGAACTTACGGTGGCGGACAGCCTGCTCGCCAACCGCCGTTTCCCCGAGGCGCTCATTGCCTACACTCGGCTTCTCGGGTGTTTAGACTCCTCGGGCCCACCCGATTCCCTCTCCGCCCGCTTCCACCGAGACTACGGCTGGGCCCTGGCCCGGGGTGACAGCACTGAGGAGGCCGGCAAGTACCTCTCTCGCGCCCTGACGGACTGGGCCGCGGTCGCCGGCGACTCCTCCGCCGGCTACGACATAACCCTGGAGCGGTACGCTCGCTGGAATCTGTCAACTGGGAACTTCGAAGCCGCCCATCGGGACTTCCTCAAATCCTGGCAGATCCTCGTCAAGACCCTGGGACCGGACGACCGCGAGACCCTGTGGGCCGAGCATGGGCTTGCACAGACCCTGGATCACTTCAAGCGACGCGCCGAGGCTCTCCAGCACATCGCCCATGTCTACGAGGTGAGGAAGCGTGTCCTTTCCCCGCAAGATCTCGATCTCGCCTGGACGAGTAACGACTATGCCGTGATCCTCCATGGAATGGGTCGCTTGCCGGAGGCAGAGGATCTCTATCGTCAGGCCTATGAGGCACGCCGCAACCGCTTGCCGCACTTGTTCTGCCAGACCGGATGGGGATATGCCGTTTGCCTCGCCGCGGAGGGAGACTTCCGGGACGCCCTCAAAGTCATCACCGAGGTGAGTGAGACGATCGAGCGGCATCCGGACCTCGAGAAGGCCCTCGCGGCGGGGACAACGGTCACGGCGGCAGAGATCACAAGCCGCCTGGGAGACCTCCCGGGTACCAAACGGCTCGAGGAGCGGTTTCGGCAGGTGGCCAAGCGCTACGGCGCCGATGAGCGCACGAGAAATCGGAACTACTCCATCCAGGCATACATCCTGGAGAGGGAGGGTCACTTTCAGGCTGGGGTCGACACGCTGCGGGCGAGCCTCAAATACTTCACGGGAATCTACGGAGCCAACTCCCCCTTGACCGTTCCCACCCTGGCCCGTCTCGCACGCTTGGACGTGCGCCTCGGTCGTACCAACCGTGCCGATTCGCTCTTCCAGAAGGGTCTTGCGAACGCGGACCCCTCCAAAGAGCCGGCCTTGTTTGGCTCCCTGGCCGCCGACTACGTGCGGTTCCTATCCGCCCGGGGCCGGCTGCCCGAGGCTGAGCGCTGGGCGGCTCAGGCTCTGAGCTCCGTCAAGGCCCTACCACGGGACCACATCGTTCGGTCCAAAGTGGACGAAACCGCGGGTGAGCTTCGCTCCGCCCAAGGTCATCCGCGCGCGGCCTGGGAGCTCGCCTATGATGCCGCCTCCGCCTCTCTCCATCGGTACCAGCTCAACCTCCAGGCGATGACTTCCGAGCAGATCAGCGCCTACTGGAAGGAGGAGGTCTCCTCCCTGGATCTCCTCCTCTCTCTCCTGAGCGACGACGCATGCAAGGGAAGTCGCTTCGTCGAGGCGGCATGGACGCTCGCCATCGGCTCGCGCGGCTCACTTCTCGACGAACTCACGCGCCGACGAGAGCTAGGAGCGGAACCGGACACGCTCCGTACTCTCAAGCGGCACCTGGCCAACCTGCTCACCATGGACCCGGTCGAGGGCCTCGCACCCGTCTCTCCCAAGTTGCTTCAGCGGCTGGACGGCGAAATCGCGCGGTTCGAAGAACGCTTGGCTGCCTCCCGGCCGATCACCCCAACTCGTCCGACCCTGGATACTCAGGCCCTCCGCAAAGGGCTCCCCCCGGAGACAACGCTCATCGCCTACGTCCAGTACGGCAAAGGCAACGCCCCTCACTACGGAGCCTTTCTCATGGAGCCTGAGAAGGACGTCCGCTTCCAGGATCTGGGGGCCGCCAGCCGGATTGACACCCTCGTCACCAGCCAACAGACCCTCATGGAGCAAGCCCCCGAGGAACTCATCTTGGACCCCGACGGGGCAGAAGCGGCGTACCGATCCCTCGGCGCCGCCCTCCGCCACCTGTTGTTGGACCCCATCTTCGGCGGCAACCTCCCCAAAGATCTCGTGCTGATCCCGACGGGGCCGCTGTGGAACGTGAATGTCCTTGCCCTCCCCCGTGGTCGTACCTCGTACCTCGTGGAAGAGCTCGGAAGCTTCCGGCTCGCCGAGAGCGAGCGGGAGCTCATCTCGCCCGCGAGCGAGGCCACCGGGAAGGGGCTTCTGGCCGTCGGTGGTGTTGACTACTCCGCATGGGGGTCAGGAGCCCCGGCTGAGCTCCCCGCCTCGCTCGATGAGGCGGAGCAAGTCGTTACCCTTTGGAAGAAGCGCCGACCGGGTGAACCAGTGACATTGCTCACCGGGACGTCCGCGCGGGAGAGTGTCCTTCCTCGCCGCATCCCGGGCTCCCGCGTTGTGCACCTTGCGGCCCACGGCGTCGACTGGACCGATCCGCTCACCGGAGAGCCGTGCGCCGGCTTGCGACTAGTCAGGCCGCTAGCTGACTCGAGCGGCTTTGACGGAGTCTGGGGCGAACGGGAGATCGCCTTGGAGGACTTCTCCTCGGTCGAGCTGGTCTTCCTCTCTAGCTGTCGGTCATCCGAGGGAACGGCGCTCCCGGGCGAGCGCGTGGCTGGCCTTTACCGCGCGTTCCGTCTCGCCGGTGCACACAGCGCGATCCTTTCCATCTGGGACATCGGAGATCACCCGAGTCGGGACTGGTGCCTGCGCTTCTACGATCACTTCCTGGACCGTGACGGCTCGGCAAGTGTTGCGGCTTTCTATACCTCGTCCGAAACTCTCCAGATCAGGCGTTCTACGGGTAGACCAACTCATCCCTACTACTGGGCCTGTTTCCTCGCGGTCGGAGACTAGCGACCTCCGCCGTGGGGCGGTGTCCGTTTCGACCGGAGGTCTGCTGTGGAACGATCTGCGACGTATACGCTCCAAGGCGCCATGCTTGTCACCCTTCTCCTCGGAACTCGGCCCGCGCACGCCCAGATGCCTGTCCGCCACGAACTCCAATTCGACGCGCATGGCCGCGTGGTGTCCACGCTTACCACATCGTTACAGGAGCCCAACGGAGACGACTGGCCGCCGATCCTTCCGAACTACAAGTGCTGACGCGCCAAGTGAGACCCACCAAGCAGAGCGGAGCTTCGGGGTACGGGAAGGCCCTCTCGTCCCGACGGCTCCATCTCGTCCTCTTTTCGACCGAGCGCTGTAACTTCCGCTGCCACTACTGCTACGAGGACTTCCGGCTGTCCCGCATGCCTCCGCCCGTGGTGCAGGGGATCAAACGGTTGCTCGATGTTCGCGTGCCCGACCTCTGCCGGCTCGATCTGTCCTGGTTCGGTGGGGAACCGCTCGTCGCCCTTGACGTCGTGCGTGAGATCATGGCCCACGTCCAAGATTTGCGCACTCGGCATCCCGCGGTCCAAGTCGATTCGGACATGACCACAAACGGCGACCTTCTCTCCCCCGGAACCGCCGAGGAGCTCATTCGGCTCGGTGTCATGCACTACCAGATCACCCTCGATGGGGTTGAGCCCGACCATGATGCGGTGAGGAAGCGCCCCAACGGCAGGGGGACGTTCGCCCAAGTCTGGGAGAGCCTCGTCGCGCTAAAGGACCAGCGCTTGCCCTTCTCTGTGATCGTCCGGATCCATGTCACCCGGGCCAATGCCGAACGCTTGCCAGAGCTCCTCACGGAGTGTGCCCAGGCGTTCGCGCACGACGCACGGTTCTCCTTTTTCATCCGGCCGTTGGAGCGACTCGGGGGAGTGAACGATCCGATCTTGCCCGTACTAGACGGGCACAACGGGCACGAGACGATCGCGGTCTTGCGGCACAGAGCAGAGGAACTTGGGCTCTATGCCGCCCCACCACCGCCTCCAATCTGCTACGCGGCCATGGCCACATCCTGGGTCATCCGGGCGAACGGAGACCTCAACAAGTGCACGGTCGCCCTTACCGACTCCCGGAACCGGGTCGGCCGGATCAACCCCGACGGAACCCTTGTCCTCGATCCCGGTAGATTGGCCCCGTGGCTACAGGGGGTGGCCACGGGGCAGGCGGAGGACTTGGGCTGCCCCTGGAACTCTCTCAAAGCAGCACATTTGGCGGTTTCTATTCCGAAATCCGCCGCCTGAAACGTTATCTCGATGGGGGAAACAGGCGAGGCTCAGCATTGTGCATTGCAGTGAGGTGCCGAGTGTCACTACAGTCTGGCGCATGTCTCAGGTCGAGACAGGCCGGACGGACCCTGTCGCCTTTTCCATCCTCGCTGATCCTTGGCCGTCCTTCATGGACTGGCTCGACGCCAATCCCGAGAAGGCGTGGGAAGAGCTTTATGTCTATGCGTGGCGGCTGGTTCAGCTCCGACCTCCAGCCATCTTTCGTTCTCTGTCCGAAGAGGATCAAGCTGACCTCTTTCAAAAACTTCTGTTCGATCTTCGAGAGGATGACTTCCGGCGGTTGCGGAGCTACGAAAACAAGGGGCGGGCCTTCGCCTCCTGGTTTTGGACGGTGCTTCGCAATCGCACGCGGGATTGCATGAAATACGAGCAGCACCGCCGGCACGAAGATCTAAGTGAGCTCTTGGAGGCCCTTGAGAGCTCCGAGCCAGATCCCGAGGTTCAAGCCGAACTCGCGGAGCTCCTCCGGCAGGTCGAGGTGGCCTTGGAGCATCTCTCGCCACAGTGTCAGCTCCTCCTCAAGGCCGCGGCCGAGGGCTACACACCCCAAGAGCTTCAGATTCTCCTGGGAGCCGGGCCAAGTGAGAACAAGAAGCTCTCGGACCAGGTTCGCTATTGCCGGAGGAAGCTCACCGAGCAACTGGAGCGGACGGGGATCTCCGTGGAACTCGGACGGTAGAGGGTATGACCGATGGCGCGTGAAGCGAAGCACATGACGGACACCGAACTCTCAGCGGCCCTCCGATCCCTCGCCCTCCGGTCGTCCCCGGAGGAGGTGGATCTCGAGCTCTTGGAGGACTATCTTGACGGAACGGTAACTCCCGAGGACCGGGAGCGCATCACACAGCTCCTCGCGCAATCCGGAGAGCTCCGGGAGGAGCTTGTCGGCCTGGCCGCCATCGCGCGCGGCACCCTGAAGTTCCAGACCCTGCCGCGCCCCGTGGTGCCCAAACGGCGGCGCAAGCGCAGGCCCTCCCGGACGATCCAACTCCTGATGGGCCTGGCGGCCGTGCTGGCCGTCGCCATTGGCCTGGCTCGTGGCGTCCGGCACCCATCCGGGGAAGCCCTTAGTTTCGTGGCGGATACGCCCTACTACGGTGAGCAGTTCCAAGTGGACGCGGTTCGTGGGTCCAAGGCGACCCAGACACGACCACCTCAAGACTTCCGAGAAGCCGCTCTCTTGGCCTTCCGCCAGAGACTCCGATGGACTGAGGGGGGAATCGTCGTCGAGGGGGAGCCGGTCCCGCCCGCTACCACCCAGGGCGGACGCACGGTCTCGTTCCGGACCGAGGGAGGCGGCACCTATCAGGCATCCATCCCTCCTGAGGCCTCGGACTGTCGGCTGGCGATCCTCAGGTTGCCAGCGTTAACGCTTTCCTGGGGCGAACTGCCAGCCGAGGGCGACCGGTTCCAGATTCGAACGCCCGTCGGCAGCGAAACGTCCGGGCGGACCTTCCTCGCCGTGACCTACCGGACCCCATCCGGGTTTGAAGCGGTTCTCGCTGCTCCTCGCTAGACACTCTCTGTACCTGCCCACACGTCTCTTTCCGAATCGTGTCTCCCCAGTCGTTTTCAGAGAGGTGGGGTGGGCGATCAACGACTGGGGGTACGATGTTACCGATCGACGCCTCGAAGACGTTCACCGGTAGGGAGTTGGCGGATCTGTACTTCAGTCTGAAAGGTCCCTCGGAGCGCCGTCTCGCCCGGATCGTGGAGCACACGGGGCTCCCGGGGCGGGCCGTGATTCGTGCCGTGGCTGTGCGCTACGCCGAGAACTGGGCACGCGAGACGTTCCCTGATCGGTCGTTGCCCAGGTTGCAACCGGAGGATATCGAACTCAATTTCGAGAACGAGGACGACTGACCGCCCTACTTCCAGGAGATTTTCTTCTCGCCCCCGTACTCGATGATTTGCTTCAGCTTGTAGTAGCCGATCCAACGGTTGAGCGTGATCGGGGTGGTCTTGAGCAGCTTCGCGGCTTGGACGATGGAACCAGCCTTGTTGAGTGCGGCCAACACTGTGACTTTGTCCTTCGCCGGCTTCCGGCCTTCGCCTGCACTGGCGTAGCCGGGGAACTCCTGCTGGACCCAGTGCCGCGCCCTATATGTGACCAGGATCTTGATGAGCTTCGCAGCCTCCAAACCCGTCTCGTCCATGAGGCGTTTGAGACGAGTCTCCGAATCACCGTTGAGCGTCTCAAAGGCTCGGCCAATCTGTTCCGAGCTGATCCGCTTCTTTACTGCCGATTTGCGCGCCACGCTTACCTCCGCTGACAGAGGCTCAATGTCTGCGTGGGGAGTGTCGCTCAGGACGGGTGCCTTTGCCAAGGGGCTGGGTGGCACCCCCCCCCTGCCCGCCCGGGCTCGCTCGTCATCTACCAAGAGGATTACACAAATCCTCGACTTCATTGTGTCATCGGCAATTACAAGCCCTCAACCTCAGGCAAGGACCTGCCGCAACGCTATCACGGCCAGACCTAGCAACTAACCCCAAGCCTGGCCTCGCTGCCGCCCGGTGGACTACAAGGCGGAGCGGCTACTGGCCCCCCGGCAAAAGGCCCAAGGACAACCCCCGGTTCGTCGTTACCAACTTCGCCGGGAACCCGCAGAAGGTCTATGAGCAGGCCTACGTCTTTGCGGTGACATGGAGAGCCGGGTGGCCCGGGATGCCGAGAAGGTCTATGTAGCGACGATCCGGGATGAAAGTTCAATCAGGTGATACACCGGGGGTTGTGTCACCGACCAAAATCTCAGAACGAACCAGGCGATCATCATCCGGTCCAAAGTATGCAACAGCGAGGGTTGACCACTCCAAGGAGTCAGGCGACGCCACGTGATAGCAGGTCTTGGGGCTTGCCATCGAGTCCCCAAAGCCAATCCAATCCAAGGTAGGTCCAATCCTTTGTACTATCAGTTTGGCACGAAAGTGGTACCACGGAATCGAAGCGTTATCAATCAGTGCTGCGGCACATAGCTAATTGTCTGTGGAATCATAGAAAGCGAGAATTGTTAACCCAACGTACAGCTTGAATTCCTCAGACTGAAATGTACTGTTGCTGGCTGTGAAAACCGCCCGGATACGATTGAATGATCCGCGGGTCCGAGCATCAAGGACAGCAACGTAGGAGGTCGGTGAAAAGAGTAGATTTTGCTCGGTTGCTGAAGTGCGCTCAATGTCCGACCGTCGTCCAGTCTGAAGATTTTGCAAATAGCAACTCACATCTGCGGACGTTCCTTCTGACCTCCAGGTAACCCTCAAGGTGTCGGTGTCGACAGCAAGACCCTTCGCGTGGTCATCTATGCTCTCGATGTGGAAATCGGATAGACGAAGAGGGCGTGCCGAGATCGTGCGGACAAACGCGACAATGCCGACAGTGAAGAGAATGAGCGTTGCGCCGTACACTGAGAGAGACTCAAGAAACCGTTGCCTCAGTGCTTGCCTAAGAAGCTCGAAGTCAATTTGGCTAATCTTTTGTTGTAATGCTCTATCTGCTTTGAGTTGATTGTGAAGCTGAGAGGGTGAAAGGCGTGCGTAGCGGTCTGCGATCTCGGGTTGCTCTCGTCGCAATTTCGCAACAATGTCCCTGGTGATATTATCACCAGCATGGGTGTACCGTAGCAATTGGTATGCAAGGAATCCAGCCAAGGCCAGGACAGCTGGCAGAGCTGAGAGGACCGTATACACATTCACGGCCTGCTGGTCTCCAAGAAGGAAACGATGAGTCTTCGGACGTACGGAAGCTCGCGTCTACGGATGGCGCGGACACCGGATTGTAGCGGATAGGCGGGGGGGCGGCACAGTGTCAGGCAGGAGCTTTCTTCCCTTGTTCGGCGTCAGACTAAGTGGGACAGAGTCAGGGCCTGAGTTAAGAGACACTTCTGCGGTACATTGGTGCCACGAAAGGAGTGTTTCATGGCCGAGAAGCAAACCGATCCAGAGGCTCGAGTTCGTCAGATCCGCCGGAAGACCCGCCGCCGGTAATCCGCCGAGGACAAGATCCGGATCGTGCTGGAGGGGTTGAAGGGCGAGGAGAGCATCGCGGAGCTCTGCCGCCGGGAAGGGATCAGCCCGAACCTCTACTACAACTGGAGCAAGGAGTTCCTGGAGGCGCGCAAGCGCCGGCTGATGGGCGACACCAAGCGGGAAGCCTCGAGCGGGGACGTGACGGAGTTGCGCCGGGAGAACGGGCGGCTGAAGCACCTGGTGGCGGACCTATCGCTGCGGAACCAGCTGTTAAAAAGAAACTTAGCCGGGTTGGGGGAGGACCCCGAGGACCTGGGGGCGCGGTGAGGGCGACGGCGGCGGAGCGGATGTAGACGATCCGCCTGGTGGAGGTGTCAACGCCGGTCCCGGCTGTCCCGATTTCGCCGAACTGAAATGTCCCCTTTTCGCCGATCCGCCGGACGGGGCGTACGTGGACGGCGGCCCGGCGGGGCTGGAGCCGAAGCCGCCGGGCCCCGGCCGTTCTGGAACCGGATCCCAGAGGTGGAGCGGGAGAAGGTTGTGGAAGAGGCGCTGGCGGAGCCGGATCTGTCCCCGCGGGAGCTGGCCTGGCGGATCACCGACCGGGGCGGGTTCTTCATTTCGGAGTCCAGCGTCTACCGGATCCTGAAGAGCTACGACCTGGTGACGAGCCCGGCCTACGTGCTGATCTCGGCCAAGGACCAGTTCGACCAGCCGACCCGGCGGGTCCACGAGCTCTGGCAGACCGACTTCACGTACTTCAAGGTGGTAGGCTGGGGCTGGTACTACGTGCTCACGGTGCTGGACGACTACAGCCGCTACATCCTGGCCTGGAAGCTCTTCACCGGGATGTCGAGCGAGGATGTGACCGAGGTCCTGGACGTGGCCCTGGAGCGGACCGGAGTCCGCCGGGTGGAGGTCCGGCACCGACCCCGGCTCCTGAGCGACTACGGTCCGTGCTTCATCTCGAAGGAGCTGGCCGAGTACCTCCAGAGCCATGGCATGACCCACACCCGGGGAAAGCCCTATCACCCGATGACCCAGGGGAAGATCGAGCGGTACCACCGGACGATGAAGAACGTGGTGAAGCTCCAGAACTACTACCTGCCGTGGGAGTTGGAGGCGGAGCTGGAGCGGTTCGTGAGGTACTACAACCACGAGCGCGTGCACGAGTCGCTGAACAACCTGACGCCGGCGGATGTCTACTACGGGCGGGGACGGGACATCGAGACCGCCCGGGAGAAGTTCAAGCGGCAGACCCTACGCCGTCGGTGCCGCCTGAACCAGGGCCTGTCGGTCACGCCGGAGGAACGGATCCTGCCGGCGCTCTACCGAACCGAAGTCTCTCTTAACCCAGAACCGGAGCTGTCTCATTTGGGTTGACGACGTACACCCGTGCACCTTTGTATTCCACCCGGAGAGAGCCGGCGCTCGCCAATTGCCACCCGGTCATCCGGCCATCCCGACCTCGTAACCCTCTTTACCGGTGGAGGATACTGGATCGCACCGGCGGCCATCGGAGCTGCGTGCATCCCCGCCCGGGTCCGCCGGGTCACCCCGCATCTTCCTTGACACGGCCAGAGCGTGGTGTACCCTTCCCCACTAGACTGATCGGTCTAGTCAGGCCCCCACAACCAGTTGAAGGAGAGTCCGGCATGCGAATAGCGAAAGACAATGTCGAGGTCCAGATGGAGATCCCCGGCGCCGTGGTCCGCCAGCAGAAGGGGTTCGGAGACGCGAGCGGGTTCGGCGCGATCAGCGGTGAGTACTTCACCCTGTCGGCGGGTGTCGATACCACCCCCCTCTTCGAAGGGCTGGAGGGGAACCTCTGCCAGTGCCCCCACTGGGGCTACGTCCTCCGGGGCCGGATCACCACGATCGACGCGAGCGGCGCGGAGGAGTCGGTCAACGCGAACGACCTCTTCTACTGGCCTCCCGGGCACAACGTCCGCGTCGAGGCCGATGCCGAGATCGTGATGTTCAGCCCCCAGTCCGAACACACCCACGTCATCAACCACATGATCGAGAAGGTCAAGAAGTAGGAACGCGCACGAGAATGGAGTCGACGCACCCGACCAAGGATCGCCTGCTCACCGCCGGGTTGGCCATGCTCCTGGAGCACGGGTACAACGGGCTGGGTGTCCAGGTCCTGCTGGAGGCCACGGGGATCCCGAAGGGCTCCTTCTACCACCACTTCAGGGACAAGGAGGACTTCGCGCTCCAGGTCGTCGACCGGTACATGCGCGAGGTGCACGCCGGCCTGGATGCCTGCCTGGGTGACACGCGCCGCCCCCCGCTTGAGCGGGTGCGTCACTTCTTCGAGATGACCCGGGAGCACTACCGGAAGGAGGGCTACATGGGCTGCCTGCTCGGCGGTCTCGGCCAGGAACTCTCGGGGGTCAGCGACGCATTCCGGGCCAGGATCGAGGAGTGCTTCTCCGGGATCGCCGAGCGGCTGGCCGCCTGCCTGGAGGAGGCCCGCCGGAACGGGGACATCCCGGCCGGCTCCGATCCCCGGCAGATGGCGGGCCTACTGGTCGACTGCTGGGAGGGTGCGGCGCTTCGAAGCCGGCTGAAGCGGGATGCCGCCCCGCTGAGCGCCATGCTGGACTTCTACTTCCGGTCGGCAAGAGCGTCGCAGTAGCACGAACACCAGCTCGATGGGGAAGTCCGCCCAATAGTGACCCGAGCCGGCCCCTGCCTCGGAGGGTACTCCCTCCCCTGGGTCCATTTCCCCCGTCGGGGCAGCGGGCCGCCTCGCCGACCTCACGGCGGTCCTGTGTCCACGATCTCCCGGCAGATCCGCTCGATTTCCTCCTTGAGGATCCGCCGAATCTCGACCGGGTCCCCGGCCGCCGCGATACGGGCCGACATACGGCCCGGGAGAGCGATCAGCTGGTCCCGGGCCTTCCGGGCCACGTTGAAGGCGCCGAGCCGGACCTCGTCGGCCCGGACGAGGATTCCGCGTCGGCAATCGAGCTCGAGTTTCGGGAGCTGGGCCCGGTAAAGCTCGCGCGCCGCGCGGGCCCTCGCGTAACCGGCCGCTGTGGTGTCGCTGGCCCCGTAGCCGTCGAGGTTCATCGGGGTGGACGGTTCCCCGGGTCGTCGCCGGTGATTCGGCCTGCCGGTGATCCGGCTTCGGGGTTTCGACGGGTCGGTGTTCTCCCGCCATTCCCGGTCGGCCACTTTCGGGTCGATCTTCCCGCCAACGGTCGAGATCCGGCCCGAGCGGATGGCACGGATCACCGCGACGTGGGAGATGCTCCGCCGGCGGGCGTATTCACGCAGGGAGACCAGTTCGGCAGGGCGTTTCCCGGCACCGGTGGTACGGATGGGAACTTGTTTCACGGCTCTCCCACGCCACGAAAGCCGAGGTCGCCGGCACCCGCGAGAAACTGGGCCCGAAAGGAACCGCTGCCTTCTGGGCTGGCTCTGCGCCCCGGATGACCCCATCGGCGTCGTCCCCCCGTCCGGGAAGATGGGCGCCCGCTTCCCGCGGGAGAACCGGACTTCACGCCAACGTCCAGGGACCGGGCGCATCCCAACGGCCTCGGAACTCCCGATCCTCATAGAGGGCCTCTGCAACCGGGCCGAGGAAGACGGCAATGGCGTCAACCACATCCGCCAGCTCGCCCGGCGCGCCCTGCAGGCGGCTCTTCCGTAGAAGACCCCGCCACTGCGCCACCTTCGACCTATCCTCCGCGAACTCCTTTGTCAGCGCCACGGGGTGTGGAGCAAAGCCTTGCCCTCGCCGCGAGAACGTCTCGCGGATTGCTGCCGCCAGAACCGGCCCATCGAAGTCGAACTGCCGCGATAGGGCCCAGACATCGAAGAAATCCCTCATTCGGCTGTTGAGGAGTCCCCGGCGAACCATGGTGTGGAACTTCTCAGCGATCACGCTCTCTTGTGTGTAGGCGCGAATCCGTGGAGCTGGAAGGTCCAGCATCGTGGGATACTCGACCGCCACCGGGCCTGGTACCACGGCGTCACCAAAGCCTATGTCGATCTGCATGGAAATCCGCGCCGTACCGAGGCGCCCCTGAAAGCGGACACGCACCCCGTTGTACTCGGCTTCCTCGGCGATTTGCTCCCCACGCACCCTCTCCGGGTCGAAGTCCAGGCCGTCCGGCGTGACCTCTTGACGGCACACTTCCTTCACGATCGCCACGATGTGATCGACGTCGTTGGTCACGTTGCCCAGTAGGTCGATGTCCTTGGTGGGACGCGTGAGGGAGATCTCCCACGTCGCGAGCATGAGCGCCCCCTTCAGAACAAACCTCTCGGCGTATGGCGACGCGGACAGCCGGAATAGGAATCGCTCCATGGCGAAGTACTGGAGTAGCTCATTGAATGGCCGGCCGGACGCACGCGCCTCGTTGAGCAGGCGCTGATGAACGGAGACCGCCACGTTTCCCACCTGCCGGCGCTTCACAGGAGGGCCTCGATGTAGGGGCGCATCACCTTTTCGACACGACATACGCGAGCGAAGTGCACGAGATCGTCGGGGGGTCCGTGCTTCTCTCGCAGGTAGAGTCCCAGCGCCTCGAGGGCCACATCCAGTCCGAGCTTGTTTCTGTACTTGAAGCAGTCCGCCACGGTCTTCGCCGCCCCGTAGACGCGGATTTCGATCCCGTCCAGCTCGTGGGTTTCGATCCCTTCCGTGAAAGCCTTTCCCGAGAACCAGAACACCCGAACCGGGGGGTGATCCAGCCGTGGTGGTTCGGCGCCACGCTTGAGAGCCAGATGGACCTCATGAGGGATCTGGGTCGTGATCTCGTGAACCGCCAGCGCCGAGATCAGGCAGAGGACCCCCTCCGGAACGCGGAGGCCTACCGCCACCAGGTCGGGGTTCCCGAGTGGCGGCAGGTTCGCCAGCCGGTAGAGCCCCCGCCCGAGTTGCTCCAGCACCCCGGCATCCCGCATGGCATAGAGCGTTCGCGGGTGGACGCCGAGCCGGACCGCCTCCATTGTCCTGAGCACCCCTCCGTGGTCGCGGAAGACGGCCACCGCCCTGGCAAACGTGCTGTCCTGATTTGAGTTATGTTCTGTCTTCATGAATAGAAATACCAGCGGTTATGCGAATCTGCTGGTGATTCTATCCGGGCCATCGCGAGACGTCAAGGACGTCCCGGCGAACCCGCTCTCCTACCCGCCGGCCGCCCCCACCAGGACCAACGTGTTCCCCCGGGGCTCGAACGCCAGCTCGATGACCTCGAATTCGCCTCCGAGATTCCTCTGTCGGGCCCCGTAACGCACCCCCGCTACCAACCTATTCATGACTGGCTCCGGAGCGCGGTAGACGAGTTCTACCTCCCGACGCTCCGGGGCCAGTTTGATTTTCTCCACGATCATACCCACCAACTCCTTTCTTTCCCGTTGGTTAGCGTGGCCCAGCAGCCCGGACAGGTTCCGGGTGTACTCGGTCACGTCTCCGGCCGTTAGTTTCGGCGGCTTCTTCAAGGCCGGCTCCTGGGGCTCCAGTGCCGCCTTCTCGTGCTGGAGTTCCGAGAGCCTCTGATTGGCCCACTCCGGACGGTGGTCATCGTCGCAACCGATCCGGCGCTTGCATCTCGTACAGGGGCGAGAGTCGATCTTCAGGGGGTCGAGGTTCGTCGCTCCCGCGGTCTCCGCAGGCATCGGCACAATCGCACGATGGCCTCACCGAGACGGCCGACCTCGTCGCATGGAGTTGGTGTAAGACGAGTCAGAGGAAGGCTGCTTCGCAACGGGATTCGCATTCTGATCGTGCATCCGGTCTTCGACCCTCCACGTCATCATGGCGTTCACCGGGGCCGAGGCTGGCCCAGGGAGCAGTTTGAAGCTCGACAGTTTCTTGACGGGGAAAGCGGGCTCGCTAGCCGAAGCTGATTGGAGGGTACCCCTGGCTCGGTCGGCTGATGGCGGGAGGTCTGGAGATTGAGGATCGGGTGCCAGGATTCCAACTGTCTGGGAAATACTCTCTCTCCTCAAGATGCTCCCATAGGGCCTGAACTCGGGGCTGGCCAGTAACTTGGCAGCTCCGGAGTCGCGGAATTGCCGGGAGTGAGGCCCTTCTGGACGGGAACCCGCCGGTGCGCCATCCCCGGAGGGAATTGGGCTCAATCGCCCCGGTCTTGACCGCCCGAAGAGATCTCGGTATCCGGACCCGCGAGGCTCGAACGTCTCCAATCGTGCCCCTGCGCATCTTTGATATGATAAATTCTTGGCGGTTCCGCACTCTCGGGGTTGCGATCCCAAGATCGCGTTGATTCGAGGAGGTCTGGATGCGTGCTTTGCCCTTCTTCTTTCTCCTCTTTGCCGCACTCGGTTTCGTCAGCGGCCCCGCCACCGCCGCCACGTTTACCCAGATCACCTTCGACAGCGGCTATGACCCTCAGTGGTCACGGGACGGATCCAATCGAATCGTCTATACGCGTGGCTATCACATCATGATCGTCCCCAGCTCCGGCGGAGCGCCGGTGGAGGTCACCTATGATCTCGCTGGCTCGATCGCGTGGTTCCCCACCTGGTCCCCCGGCGGCAGCAGCGTTGCCTTCGAGTCCCCGGGCGGGACAGTGATCTGCCCGGGAGTAGAGGCCGGGGACACGCTGCGAACCGGCCTCGGGGGCAACACGAACTACTTGAGTTGGTCGCCGCTCGGCGATCAGCTCGCATTCACGGTCAACTCCCGCGTATTCGTCTGCCCCGCCACCCCCGGTGGCTATGCCGCGCGTGTCCCGATCGAGGGAATCGGCAACCAGTCGACGGCACCGTCCTGGTCACCGGATGGCTCGAAGATCGCCTTTGTGAACAACACCAGCAGCGGCACTCTGTTTACGGTCCCCGCCGACGGCAGCGCCGCCCCAACCGGGCTCTACTCTCATCCCGACAATCGCTACACAGTTCGCGATCCGGACTGGTCCCCGGACGGGTCATGGATCCTCTATGCGATTCGATTCCACCAGCCCGGACTCAATGAGCGCTACACCCTCTGGACCATTCCTGCGTCCGGAGGAGATCCCGTCCAAATCAAGGCCTCGAGCGAGGACCTCGCCCGGGAGCCATGCTGGTCCCCGGATGGAACGGCGATCGCGTTTGCGGGTCCCGGTGGCATCTGGGTGATGACCGACTTGTCCCTTCCCACGCTGGGTGCGGATCTGGCACCTCCTACCCAGCCGATGCTGATGACTGCCCGGCCCAATCCGTTCCGCGGACACACGCTGATTCGAGTGTCCGGCGTGAATGGCAACCTGGATGCGCTGGTGGTGTACGACTCGGTTGGCCACTTCGTTCGTCGGCTAGCGATTGCCGGCGTTGACATGGACCACGGGATTGCCTGGGACGGACGGGACAGTGTGGGGCGGCGTCTCGCGGAGGGTGTCTACTTCCTCGAGGCCTCCCGCCGCGGCGTGGCGCTTGCCCGGGGGAGAGTTGTACTTCTGCGATAGGAGAGACTCTGGTCAGGAGGTGTGCGGAGCAGCATTGTCGCCAGCCCCGTGAAGGCTCTGGGCGAGATCGAGAAGGGTGCCCCCGCTCAGGGAATGCTCCAACCGACGGATACCGCCGAGCTCCCGTCGAGAAGCCCGCGGGCGGCGTCGACCCTGAGTTTCCCCTTCATTCCCGGACCGTGAACCCGGAGCCCCGTTCCGCCGTCCACCTGCCACGGGACCCGGCCCGGGCGCCCCAGGTCCCATGGCTTGGCCCCGTCGACGAAGACCGCCCAGCCGAGACGGAAGGGACCGAGGCTGTGCGACCACACCTGCCTCTCGATCGTCCCGTGAGCAAGCGCCCGCCCGAACACCCGCCCTTCCAGAACCCCCCCGTTCAGCAGCGGGTGAGCCCTGAGGAGCGGGGTACGCCCGGACCCGGTTCCGGCTCCGGACCAGAGAGCCAGTGGAGCCTCCCGGGTAGCGGCGGATACTTCCAGACCGCCCTGCCACCCCTCGCGCCTCTCGAGACCATCCGAGCACCAGGTGAGCGAGAGGCCGCCGGCGCCGAACGGGGCGCCGTCCGCGAGGCTCATCCACCTTGCTCCCCTTGCCCCCAATGCCAGGCGGTCTCGTGCCCATCGGGTCTCGACGCTACCCTCCAGTGAAAGATGGGATCCCCGACCCACCCACTCGTCCAGGGCGCTCCCGACCTCGAGCCGGAAATTCGGGCCGATCCAATCGGAAATGGACAGGGCGGTGCGCCGGCGCTCTTCCTGGATCGACCGGGAACGAGTCGCGCCACCCGAGCCGGCGAACCCCGGATAGGCATAGGTCTGTCGTTCCCAGAATCCGGCCACATGCCAGATTCCGGGCCGGCCTCCGGCCCCCGGCACCGCCAGGTCCAGGGCGACGCGCGGCCGTTGCCTCTGCCACCGCCATCCGGCATTCCATAGTTCCCCGTTCCCGGTGGGGCTCACGACGTCGAGGGTGATCTCCCGGTCCAGGAGCGCCCGGATGCCCAGGTTTCCGGCGTCCCAGAAACCGCCGAACAGCGGAGGGCGCTCCAGCACGGACACATCCACTTGAGCCCTTCCGTCCGGCAAGGGCCGCAAGCTCAGCCGGAAATCGGACTGGGAGGGCAATTCGGCCAGACGACGGCGCGCCTGGAGGAAGGCCTGAGGCGTGAGGAGCCGCCCGGGAGGCAAGGCGAGCTGGCCGGCCACCGCGGAGTAGCGGATGCGATTCAGGCCGTCGATGTGGGTCAGGTCGATCCTGGGTTCGGACAGGTGATTCCAGGCCGTGAGCGCCCCTTCCACGTCCCCGGCCAGGAAGCGGCTTCCGGCCAGAAGCCGCCAGGAGTGGGCATCGCCCGGATCCAGAGCCAGCGCCTCCTCCGCGAGCCGGCCGCCCCCTCCCAGTCCTCGGCACGAAATCTCAACCCTGCCCGTTCCCGAAGCGGGGACGGCGGACTCGGGGCAAAGGGACTGAGCCGCCACGAAGCTTGAGCTCCGCTTCCGCGATGTCTCCTTCCCGGGCCAAGAGGACCCCCGCGTCCACCAAGGCGCCGCATCCATCGGGGATGACGCGGGGAGGGAGGTCGGCGCCTCCGGAATCCGGCAGGACCGGCTCCCGAGGCGCGGGAGGCGGCAGGACCAGGAGTGCCCAGTCGTCGCTTCCCGACCAGGCGGTCTCGAACTCCCCTTCCCGAACGGTTCGGAACGGCCCCACGTTGGGGTCATGGAGGATCACCCACCCGTTGGCCCAGGCCACGAGTACCACGTAGTGGTAGGAGCCCGAACCGGTCCGGATCAGAGCGATGACCGGGCGGCCCCGGGCAAGATGACTCTCGACCTCCGCCGGGGCTCCCGGCAAGCGGAGCGCGGACCACCCATGGGCCTCGACCCACCTCACCAGTGCGCCGGTACGGATACCGCCCGCTCCCGGCTCCGCAAGCGGGGCGAAATCCTCCGCCAGGACGCCGGATTTCCCCCAGTAGCGCAGAACCATGGCGAGTGCCGCTCCGCCACACAGCTCTCCGCTCTGGGGGACGTACGGTACGTCGAGAAGCTCCACCGTCTCCGGAGCGCTCTTCCGAACCGACTTCGCTTCGGCGCTGGCGGGAGTGAGCCAGGCCAGAGCGGCCGTCGCCACGCAAACGCCGGCTGTCCGCCACGATTTCACGATCGAAGAGTTCAGTTCAGGAGAAGAATCAGAATCAGCAGAATGATGATGATCGCGGTCGTGGAAAGCACGACGGTGCCGTCTCCGCCCGCAAACCCTTCATTGATCCCTCTGGCCTGAGCCGCCAGCCTTTCCAGGTCGGGTCCCGACAGGCCGGCGGCGGCGGCGCTGGCCCGCTCCAGATCCAATCCGGCCGACCCGGCGATCCGGCTGACATCCTCCCGTTGCAACAGGACCTGAATCGCCAGCCGGTCGGCGTCGGCCTGGCCGACTTGCTGGTCGATCGTGGCCTGGATCTCCTGGTCGCCGACGACGTTGCGTTGCGGCTCTCCCGCAAGGCAGGACCCTGCGGCGCCGACCGCAACCACCCCGGCGGTAATGAAGGCCAACGTGACCCTTTGGTACATTCTCATGAGATGCTCCAATTTCTTGGTTGGGCCGAAGCCTTGTCCGGGAGCGACCCCGGCATGCTTTCGGGCGGGGCGCCCCGGTCCTCCTTGAACCGGCGCCCTTCGTGATTGGATCACCATCCGGTACTGCAACCAGTGTGCCGGGACGGCCTTGCCCCGTAATCCACTCGTTGGAACGCAACCCCCAACCCCGGACGCCTGAAGCATCCCGACGACGCCGGATGAGGGTCAACCTCAAGGAGTGAACCGGCTTTGCCATCGCCGAACTGCCCGCGACCAGGCCCCCGGTCGACCGCCGGACCACCCGTTGTTCGTGCCGTTCGGGATCAGGTTTCCGCCCCACCGCGGCATCCCGACCCGCATCACAATGATGCTCACCCCATCGTTTTGATGGACCAAGCCGGACCCCCTCGTTTCCAAGTGGTTGCCGTATTGATTCTTATGCGGTCTCCCACCCGGCACGCGAATTGCTCAACGAATGCTGCGTGCGGGGAGAATGGAGCGCGGCACGCCAAGCCTGCGATTGAGAACAGGCGGCGCTGACCTCACGGCATCCCCCCCGCGAAGGGCTCCTGAATGGAGCCCCCGGCGACGCAACTCACGCGTTGCCTCAAAAGGAGCGACCATGAGGACGAAATCCTCTTTGGCCTTGTTGATCATCTTCAGCGTGATCGGTCTTGCGCCCCGGGCTTCCGAGGCCGGCCGGCTCGGCAGCTATGTTGCCCTCAAAGGCGGCATCTACTCGCCCAGCAAGTCCTTCAATCTCTCGAATGTCAACGTCGAGACCACCTTCGACAGCAATACCAGAACCGGCGTGGACGGGGAACTCGCCATCGGGCACTTCTTCCTTCCCACCTTCGCCCTCGAGCTGGGCATCGGATACTTCCGGGGTACGGGCTCCGTCGCGGGAACGGGCCCGCTCGCAACCAGTGATCAGGTCGACTTCGACGTGGTTCCGGTCCTGGTTTCGGCCAAGGCCTTCATGCCGGCGGGACCGGTCGACCCCTACGGTGAGCTGGGCATCGGCGCCTATTTCACGAAGGTCGATGTCAGCAACAATCTCAACACGTTCAACGGAAGCACGACCTTCGGGCTTCATACCGGAGTCGGTCTCAACGTCAACGTAAGCCCCGCATTCTTCGTGGGAGTTGAAGGGCGTTACGTCTGGGCCAACCCGTCGTTCGGCGATCAGAAGATCAAGCTGAACGATACCGAATACACCCTGAACGGATTCGAGTTGAACGGTTTCACCACCACGCTGGCGCTGGGCTACAACTTCTGACGCCACCATGGGCGGTAAGGAAGGAAATCCGAATGAGATTCAGATTGACGTACGGAGCTCTTCTCTTCGCATTCGTCGCCGCCGGCTGCGCGGGCAGTGATCCTCCCCTGCAAACCGAGTCGTCCACGTCGGCCATAAGCACGGCGGAGGCGGTCGGAGCCAAGGACGTTCCCCAGGCCGCACTCCACTTGCAGCTTGCAAGGGAAGAGCTGGCTCAGGCCAAGAGCCTGGCGGACAAGGGCGACAAGGACAAGGCTGACTCGATGCTGCTGCGGGCCGAGGCTGACGCGGAACTGGCCGCCCTGCTCTCCAAGGAGCAGACCGAGCAGACGGCGGCCGCCGAGGCCATGGCGCGGGTGCGCCAGCTTCAGAACGATAACCGATGACCACCCGGAAGGGGCATCTCATGAGAATCACCGGAGCATTGATCGCCATCGCGTGTGCAGCCTCCTTCTTCGGCTGTGCCGCCACCGTCCCCAGCGAACTCACCAGTGCGCGCCTGGCTTACGCTCATGCCAGCGAGGGACCGGCGGCCCAGATGGCCCCCGCGGACCTGCACACCGCGGAGAAGGCGCTGGCCCAGGCCGAGGCATCCTTCTCCAAGGACGCCAAGTCGTACCGTACCCGCGACCTCGCTTATGTAGCCCAGCGGAAGGCCGAGATCGCCGAGGCGCAGGCATCCATCGCCATCGAGCAGGCGCGCACGGCGCAGGCGGACAAGGCCTATCAGGCCACTCAAGGGAATCTTCTCCAGGAGAAGACCGAAGACCTGAACCGGACGCAGACCGCACTCGCGGCGTCGGAGCAGAACCGCCAGGAGACGGCGACGCAACTCGCGGCCGAGAAGAGGGCCCGGGCGGTCGCGGATGACAAGGCCGCGGCGGAACGCATGCGGACCCAAGGGGTGGCGCAGGATCTGAACCAGACCCGGACCGCGTTGGCGCTCTCGGAACAGAGCGGCCAGGCGACTCAGGCTCAACTCGAAGCGGAGCAGAGCGCCCGGGCCCAGGCCGAGAAGCAGGCGGCCGATGCCCAGGCCGCGCTCGCAAAGCTCGCCGCGGTCAGGGAAGAGGCCCGCGGGATGATCATCACCCTTTCGGGAACCGTGCTCTTCCGCTCGGGTGAGGCCCGGCTCATGCCCGGCGCTGAGTCGAAGCTCGATCAGGTCGTCGCCGCCCTGGTCTCGATCCCCGATCGCAACATCGTGGTAGAGGGCTACACCGATTCCCAGGGGTCCGATCAATACAATCAAGAGCTGTCGCAGCGGCGCGCGGACGCCGTTCGCAACTACTTCATTCACAAGGGCTATCCGTCGGGTCGCGTGCAGGCGAACGGAATGGGCGAGGAACACCCGATTGCCAGCAACGCCACCAGCGAGGGGCGGGCCAACAACCGGCGAGTCGAAATCGTCCTTGAAAACCCGGTCAAGCCGTAGGCGGCCGTTCGTCGGTCACCGCCGACGCGGAGAGGGCTGCGTCGAGGGAGCGGGGGGCAGTCGCGGGTGCCCCAGGAGACGGTAGACAGCGTGCTCGGCCCATGAACGCGCGGAACGAAGAGGCACTCCTTGCCGAAGGCGAGTACTTTGACCACGAGCGAGCCGGGGACCGACGGCGGACCCACCAGCGCAACACAACCCCCGAGCAACATGCAGACACTCGGCATGGATTTCGGACGGCTGCAGAGCGACTTCGTCAGAATGGCCAAGGATGCACGCCAGGTGGCCGACTCCGGAGCGGCCGCGGTCAAGGAAACCGGACGGATCACGATCCGGACGGCGAGGGCGCACGACAGGCTCGCGACCACGGCTTTCCGTAGCCGGGTTGTGAGCCACCCGCTCATGGCCCTGGGGATCGCAGTCGGGGCCGGCGTCCTCATCGGCCTGGTGGCCCCGACGATTCTCGCCCTGAAGGGCAAGCCGTCCTAGGCGACAAGGCCGTTCACGTCGCGGCCATGAGGGTGCCGGAAATCACGTGACGGCGCGGCCGGGCGGTGCAAGGGAAGTGCCGGGCGCGGGTCGGAGGGCACCCGCGCCCGCTTTCAAAGCGGTACGAGCACGCTGACCGCACCCCTCAATAGTTCGATCTCGATCGGGCTGCTACCGATCATGTCCCCGTCGGCCTGCACCGGCACCGGCTGGGCGCTCCGGATGGTGACGCTTCTTTCCGCGGTGAGGAAACGCGACACGATGTCCGGCCTCCGGCCCGAGACGACACCGAGAACGTAGCGGGGATAGTCGCGAATGGTCCTGATCCCGAGGACCAGAACGTCCAGACGACCGTCGTCGATGCTGATCTCGGGCCCCTTCGGATACAGCATCTTGGCGAGGATCCCGCAGTTCATGACCGCCACCTCGAACGCGTGATACTCATGGGCGGTACCGTCTACCGCGACGGTGAGGCGCCGAGGCCTCAACGTGAAGAGCTTCGAAATGACGGTCCAGGTATAGGCGACGCGGCCGAAGCGGCTCTTGTACTTGGGCGTCGTGCCTCCGATGACGGATGCGCTGACCCCGACACTGACGTTCAGGATGAACACACGCTCGCCGATCCGCATCGCGTCGATGCTTCTCGACCGGTGGGGGGCGGTGATGAGGGCGACCGCATCGTCGACGTCGGTTGGAATACCGAGCTCGCGGGCAATCAGGTTCCCGGTCCCGGTCGGGATGATTCCGAGCGGGACCGTGGTTCCCACCAGTCCATCGATGACGTCGGAAACCGTCCCGTCCCCCCCGCGGCCACGACCAGATCGAAGCCATCCCCCAGGCGGGCCCGCACGATCTCACCGGTCTTCTCGTCCTTCACGGTCTCGTGGACCACGTACCGGATCGGGGAGGCCCCGAACCGCCGGCCGAGCGCCACCCGCACCGATTGGTGGGCTTCCTGCCCGGCCGCCCGGTTCAACACGACAAGCGCCTTCATCTGGGGGTTTCCAAGCTACGGGCTCGATTCTGGTTGGTGACCGTGCGCGGCGAGGTGGCGCCATCCGGCGGCCCGGATGAGCGGTCCCTGCATCGGCACGTCTGCCCGACCACGAACCGCGTGGCCGGGCGCCAGGGGTGAAGGCGGTCTTCGCTGCGCCGGCGGCGTCCCCCTCCGCCATCCGGCGGGTTCCCAAGAGCGCCGTCCGGACCCTCGTCTAGGTCTCCGCGGGCTCGAGCACGGCTTCCAGGGCCTGCTCGAGGTCCGCGATGAGATCGACGGGTTCCTCGATGCCCACCGAGTAGCGCACCAGGCCGTCGGTGATCCCGGCTTCCACCCGGTCGGCCCGGGGAACGCCGGCGTGGGTCATGGACGCCGGATGCTCGATCAGGCTCTCCACCCCGCCCAGGGAGACGGCCAGGGCGGCCAGATGCACGTTGTTCATGAGCTGGATACCGGCCTCCAGCCCGCCTTTCAATTCGAAGCTGATCATCGAGCCCGGGCCCTTCATCTGCCGCCGGCCCAGATCGTACTGGGGATGCGAGGGAAGGCCGCCGTAGCGGACCCAGGAGATCTCCGGGCGGGATTCGAGCCACCGGGCGATCGTCCCCGCGTTGGCCTGGGACCGCTCGATCCTCAGCGACAGCGTCTTGATTCCGCGGTGGACGAGGTACGCCTGGTGCGGGTCCATGTTGCACCCGGTGAGCACCATCACGTTCCGCAGCTGCCGGAGCACGGCTTCGTCACGAGCCACCAGGATCCCCCCCACCACATCGGCGTGCCCGTTGATGAACTTGGTCACCGAATGCAGGACGACGTCCGCGCCCAGGAGCAACGGCTTCTGGAGGTAGGGCGAGGCGAAGGTGCTGTCCACGGCCAGGAGCGCGCCGTGCTCGTGGGCGAGCGCGGCCATCGCCTCGATGTCCGTGACCTGCATCATCGGGTTGGACGGCGTCTCCACGTACACCAGGCGGGTCTCCGGCCGGAGGGAGTCGCGGACGGCCTGAAGATCCGAGGTATCCACGAACGTGGCCGAGATTCCGAACTTCCGCAGATGCTTCTCCATCAACGTCCGCGAGGGACCGTAGACCGAGGCGGTGCTGACCACGTGGGAGCCGGTCTCGAGAAGGGCCATGCACACGGTGTTCACCGCCCCCATCCCCGAACTGGTGGCCACTCCCCCGACCCCCTCCTCCAGCGCGGCCACGCAGTCCTCGAGAGCGCGGATGGTGGGGTTTCCGATCCGGGTGTAGATGAAACCGTCATCCCGGCCCGCAAATCGATCCGCTCCCTGCTGCGTGTTCTCGAACGCGAAGGTGGACGTCTGGTAGATCGGCGTGACCACGCTTCCCATCGGGTCCTTTTCGGTTCCCGCGTGAACGAGCTTGGAAGTAAATCCCAGGTTGTTCGACTTCATGCATCCTCCCTGTGCGCGCCGAAGCGCGATCCCTTCTACCCTGCGGGTGCCTCAGGCGACACAAGCCCCCCGCGCGACCCCGGTCTACCCCGCTATTTTACCCGGTCCGCTCGAAAGCTTCGTAACAAACGGCGCCTTGAAAGGTGAGTTGCATGGTCCTGAATGCGTGCCTGATCGTGCACGGTCCCGGGAGAGTCTGGTCTACCTCGAGTCATCGAAAACCGGCCGGCCGAAGTCGAGTCCGGGGCGAAAGCACGATCGCAACCTCCATGCTGGATGAAGAGGGAGCGTTCACGCCGGGAAACCGGAGAGGCGAGCATCGGTATGTCGAGGTAGGTGAGTCGCCCTTCGCCGCGCCAAACCGCGGCCGCGGGGCGTCCTCACTCTGGGCGGATCTGCTGTGCTTACGGGAGGGGGAAGCGGTCACTGGGGTCAACCCGCAGCCTAGGGTGCTTCCCCTCTGGGGCCCCGGACCCTACCCCGGACCAGGGAGCCCACAACCCACATCGGCAACACGGGTTACCTAGGGGATTCGAGCCGTCTCCAAAGTTTACGAATTTAGATGGGAACGATGCTGAACCCAGAACACCAGTAACACGCATACAATCATAGCGTTAAGTATTTAGCTGGCTCAAGAACTTGCCCTGATCGACCCGCATTGTCGAGATTGATTACAACTTTCAGGGAGACTGTAGTGATTGATTTACTACCAATTCCTAAGCGGTTGTTCAGAATCGGGTTAGAGCTGCACCTTTTCTGCTCCGATGGCCCGCGGATTGCAATATCAGCCAGCGGGCACGTGCGCTGTCAGGGCGGATTACCCATCCTCGCGCAAGGAGATGATCGTCATGCGAACCAGGATTCTGGTCTTGGGCGCCGCCCTGGTAATTCTGGGGGCGGTTCCCGCCCAGGCCGTGACCGTGACGCTCTATTCGAGCAACGTCGGCATCACCAGCATGACGTACTCGGTGAGCGGCAACACCATCGACGTCTACGAAACCTGGGGGGCCCAGGGCTACGGCTTCCTCGAGTTCACAGGCCTTGCCGCCGGCGTGGACTACACCCTCAACAAGCACCTGACCAATCTCACCGGAGTCGGCTGGGGCCGCTTCGCCAACGAACTGCTGGATCCTATGGGCGACTACTTCGACCGCTACGACCCCAGCCCCCAGCCGGCCTGGGTCCCGTCGGGGTTCACCACCTCCAACGACCAGGACGGCTTGAGTTTCGCCCAGGCGTTCAACATCCCCCGCACCTCGACGGCGTTTCAGAGCTGCCTGGCGGACGAGCTCACCGACCAGCGGGACTTCCTGGACTTCTACGGCGGGTACGTGGCCGGAGACGGCGGCACGAACGTGCTGAGCTACGGGCTCCGCGACAACGGCGGCTTCAACCAGCCTTTCCTCGTGGCCCAGCGGCCCAACGAGAGCTCCGTCCCCGAGGTCCCGGAACCCTCGACCCTGCTCCTCCTGGGGGGAGGACTCCTTGCCGCGTGGGGAAGCCGGCGCCGCTTCAAGCATTGAGAACCTGAAGGACATCGAACGACGACTCCAGCGCGCGAGCTGGTGATCCGATCCGTGCTCCGAGACGAGGCGCCACCGAGGCGCCTCGTTTCGCGTGTCCGCCGGGTCCCGGCGCACCCCGCCGCCACCCCCCCAGGGCAGCGGCGTGCCGCCGTCCCTCCTCACTCCTTCCGCGCATCCCCCGACCGGGGCCCCCGCCGTCCCGGCATCCGCCCGGCGTCCCGAATCGCCCGGGTGAGGAGAAACTCGATCTGCGCGTTCACGCTGCGCAGCTCGTCGTTCGCCCACACCCGGAGCGCCTCATAGATCTCCGGGCTCACCCGGAGGGGAAAGGACTTGCGCTCGGCCATCACGCCCTACTGGTAGAGGCTGCCGGTGTTGATCACGGGTTGGGTGTGCCGGTCGCTGCACAGGACGACCAGGAGGTTACTGACCATGGTTGCCTTCCGTTCCTCGTCCAGGTGGATGACCTTCTTCTCGGAGAGCATCTCCAGGGCGGTCTCCACCATCCCCACCGCGCCCTCGACGATCTTCTGGCGGGCGGCCACCACCGCGCTGGCCTGCTGGCGCTGGAGCATGGCCGCGGCGATCTCCTGGGCGTAGGCCAGGTGGCTGATCCGCGCCTCGAGGACCTCGACCCCCGCCTGGGCCAGCCGGTCCTGAATCTCCACCTTGAGCTTTTCCGAGACCTCGGCGGTGTGGCCGCTCAGCGACTGGCTCTCCTCCTCGTGGGAGACGTAGGCGTAACCGGTGGCCAGGTTCCGAAGCGCCGCCTCGCTCTGGACGTGCACGAAGTCCTCGAAGTCGTTCACGTTGAACATGGCTTCCGCGGTGTCCACCACCCGCCATACCACCACCGAGGCGATCTCGATGGGGTTTCCGGTGTTGTCGTTCACCTTGAGCTTGCCGGTCTCGAAGTTCCGGACCCGGGCGGAGATCTTGGTCTTGGAGAAGAACGGGTTGGCCCAGCGAAGCCCCGGTTGCCGGGCCGTCCCCACGTACTTGCCGAAGAGCTGGAGCACCTTGGCCTCGTTCGGGTTCACCAGGAAGAGCCCCACGAACACCAGGATCGCCACCAAGAGCACCCCGAACGAGCCGAAGAGCTCGGGTACGCTCCGGTTGATGGAGTGGATGAACATCGTCACGGCGAGGGCGCCGAGCGCGAACCCCACCAGGATCGCGAAGTAACCCGAGCTGTACTTGACCTCACGTTCACGAACCATCTCACACCTCCCATGTACGGCGGTCGCGGAGACGCACCGCCGATGCTTGATACCGATATGATATCATATTGATACATACGCAAGGTCAAGGACAAGAGTTGCGAAGTGTCGGAAATCTTTCAGGCGGTCTTCCAAAGACGACCTCGCCCGCAGGCGGACCGGCTTGCGTAACCGTTGTTTTTTCAATGCATTACAAAAATGTAATATTATGCAGGCGCGATCCATGGTATGAACATCTTCGTATCTGTTCCTAGCGTCGGCGCCACGTCCCCGGCCCCGGCGGCCCGCACATCCATCCATCGTTCGCACATCGGGAAGGAGAGACACCATGTCGATCCGGTTAGCCTTGCCAATCTCTCACAGATCCGGCCCACGACCGCGTGTCGCGATCGGGCTCCTCGCGGTCCTCGTATTCGCGGTCGTCACGGCGGCCCCGGCCTTCGCCCTCGATCCCGCGCCCTCGGTGACCCCCGTCCCCTCGATCGACCCGGAGGCCTTCGCCGCGTCGCCCCCGGCCCAGTCCGAGGTGGGGGCGGTTGAGGTCCAGATCCCCAACCTCGCCCCTCCCGCGCCGCCGGCCGGCGCCCCCTCGCTCCTCACCACCATCGAGGGGGTGAACTTCGACTCCAGTATTCCGCTCAACGGCTACATCTTCATCCCCCCGGATCCGAACGGAGCCGCGGGGCCGGGCCACGTGGTCAACATCGTCAACACGATCATCCAGGCGTTCGACAAGGGCGGGACCGAGCAGTTCCGGACCGACCTGGCGAGCTTCTTCGCCCCGGTGAGCCCCCTCACCGCCTGCTTCGATCCCAAGGTGATCTACGACCAGTACAGCGGCCGCTTCGTGGCGATCGCCCTGGACCAGACCGAGACCGCGTTCGGGGCGGCCGCGAACACCTCGCACATCCTGGTGGCGGTCTCCGACGACAGCGACCCCAACGGAACGTGGTACTACACCTCCGTCAACAGCGCGGTGACCATCACCAGCACCGCCTTCGGCGTCCCCCTCCTCCACTGGGCGGACTATCCGGGCCTGGCGGTGGACGACGAGGCCATCTACATCACCGCCAACATGTTCAACTTCGCCTCGGAGGATCCGGGCGGATTGAACCGGGGGTACTTCGCCGACACCCGCCTCTGGATCATCGACAAGAACCCCCTCTACGCCGGCGGAGCGGCCTCGGTGAACGTTTACGACCCGTCGGTCATCGCCGGCGAGTTCACCCAGATGCCCAGCCGCATGTACGGCCCCAACCCGGCCGGAAACGGCATCTTCCTGGTGAGCGCGGGCTGGTCCCAGGACTTCGGTCTCGGGTCCGGCGCCGGCCAGGAGGCGGTGAGCGTCACCCGGGTGGACAATCCCCTCGGCGCTCCGAGCTTCAGCCAGCAGTTCGTGTTCGTGGGGAACATCGAGGACGCCCGGATCGGCGTGCCGGATGCCCCTCAGATGGGCTGCAGCCTCGTCCACCCCAAGGAGCTCCCCCCCAGCGCACCGGTGGACACCGGGGACCGCCGGGCCTACTCGGTGGTGTGGAGGAACAACCACCTCTACGCGGCCAGCATCATCCGCCCCGCGGCGGGCGTGGACGCCGCCCAGGCCACCGCGCACTGGTGGAACATGAACACCCAGGTCCTGGCGGCGATCGCCTTGAGCGACCAGGGGAGCATCGGGGGTGAGGACATCGACGCCGGCATGATGACCTTCTTCCCGTCGGTGGACGTGGACGTGTGCGGGAACCTCGCCTTCGGGTTCGCCGCATCGAACCAGACCATCCACCCCGGCGCCTACTACACCGGCCGCCGGGTCACCGACGCCGCCGGCACCGTCCAGTCCAGCGGAATCCTGGCCGCCGGCGCCGACTGCTACCGGCGGACCTTCTGCGGGTCGCGGAACCGTTGGGGGGACTACAGCGGCATCTCCCTGGATCCCGCCGACCAGAGCACGTTCTGGGTGTTCAACGAGTACGCCCTGAACCGCGGCACTCCCACCGCCTGCATCACCACGTCTCCTCCCGACACCCTGCGGGAATACGGCCGGTGGGGAACCCGCTGGGGCGCGTTCCAGTTGAACGCGCCGCCGGTGGCCCTGTGCAAGAACGTGGTGGTGATGGGGGACTCCACCGTCTCCTGCATCGCCCGCTACGTGACCGCGTCCGACGTGGATGACGGGAGCTACGATCCCGACGGCGACCCGTTCACCCTCAGCCTCATTCCCCCCGGGCCCTACGCCCTCGGGAACACGAACGTGCTCCTGATCGCCACCGACGCCTGCGGGCGCTCGGATACCTGCGCCGCGGTGATCACCGTGGAGTGCCCGGTTCCGGTCAAGCTCTCCGCGTTCTCCGTCCAGCGCGACGCGCGCGGCGCGGTGCTGAGCTGGGAGGTGGCGGAAGCCGTCGACCATGCCGGGTTCCAGGTCTACCGCCAGCTTCCCGGAGCCGCTCGGGAGATGATCTCCACCGGCCTCCTCTCCGGGCAGACCCACTACGAGTTCGTGGACGCCTCCGCGCCCACCGCCCGGGTGGATTACTGGCTGGCCGAGATCAGCCGCGCCGGCGGCATCGAGTGGCACGGCCCCCTCACCCTCCAGGCGGCCTCGGCCGTTCCGGGCGCGCTCACCATGGCGCCGGGCCGGCCGAACCCGTTCACCTTCTCCACCTCCATCGCCTACGGCCTCCCCGGGGCGAGCCCGGTGCGTCTCTCGATCTTCGACGCCCAGGGCCGGAAGGTGGCGACGCTGGTGGACGAGATCCAGGGCGCGGGATCGCATACCGCGACCTGGAACGGTCGTCTGGACTCCGGCGGCCGGGCCGCCGCGGGCTTCTACGTGGTCCGGCTCGAGGCCGGCTCGGAGACCACGGTGCAGAAGCTGGTGCTCACCCAATAGACTCCGGGGCCGGGGACGCCGGAGCGTGCCCGGACCGGATGCGTTGAACGAACGGCGGGCCGCGGGTTCATCCCGCGGCCCGCTTCTTCATGGGGGCAGGGTTCATGGCGGGCGGGGACGTCCCAGCGGACCCCCCGGTGGAACGCCGGTCCGCGGCGTCCGCGCCCGCTACTCCGAGGCCTCGGCGAGGAGTTGCGTGAGAAGCGGCGGATCGATGTTCCCACCGCTCAGGATCACCACCGCCCGCCGGCCGGCCAGATCCACCGCGCCGTCCAGGATCGCCGCGACCCCGGCCGCGCCGGAGCCCTCCACCAGCACGTGCTCGTGACGGAGGACGTCCACCACCGCGCGACGAATCGTGGCCTCGGGGACCTGGATCACGTCGTCGATGTAGGTCCGGCCCAGAGCGAAGCTCCGCTCCCCCACCCCGCCCTCCAGGCCCTCGGCGATGGTCGGCCGGCTCTCGACCTCCAGGTAGGCGCGGCCGTCCCGGCGGGAGAGCCACATCCCCGGCGAGGCGTCGGTGTTCACCCCCACGATCCGGGTGCGGGGACTTCGCGCGCGCGCCGCGACCCCCATCCCGATCGAGAGCCCGCCCCCCCCGCAGGGAGCGATCACCACGTCCGGGTCGGGAAACTCCTCCAGCACCTCCAGGAACGTGGTGCCGCCGTTTCCGGCCATGATCGGCGGGTCCTCGAAGGCCGACACGAACCGGCCCCCCCACTCCTCCAGGCGTTCCAGGGTCCAGGCATGGGTCGCGTCGTAGCCGTCGTGAGGGGATCGGAGCACGCGGGCGCCGAGATCGGCGATCCCCTCCGCCTTCACCCGGGGGGCGCCGCGGGGGACCACCACCGTCAGGGGGACGCCGAAGATCGAGGCCGCGCGGGCCAGCCCCAGGCCGTGGTTTCCGGCGGATGCGGCCACCACCCCCCGCGCGCGTTCCTCCGGCGACATCCCGGCCAGGGCCGCGATCGCGCCCCGGATCTTGAAGGACCCCGTCACCTGGAGGTTCTCGCACTTCAGGCGAACTTCCCCGCCGACCAGCGCCGAGAGCCATTCACTGTGCAGGAGCGGGGTGCGCCGGGCGCCGCGTCGACGGTCGGCCGCACCTTCTCACCAGGCGAGGTGGGAGCGTCGGCGCTTGGTTCGACATGCGGGATGATAGCAACCTCTCTCCACGCGTCCGCCGGGTGTGGCGGGAAACGGCCTCCCGCACCCGTTCGATCAGCTCGATGGAGACCGGTTCGCTCATGGAGACATCCTGCCCGTGGGGATCGCCAGGGCGTGAAGGGGTCGGAGCCGGACCGCGGCGATCAGCCTTGGGCGAGGTGGGCCAGCATCTCCTCGATGGTCACGAACTTCTCCCGGGGTTTCCCCCGCTCCTTTCCGCGGGCGATCTCGGCCGCGTCCAGCTTCCGCCAGTCGTCGAAGCTCACCACATGCGCCCCGCCCGCCTCCAGGAGACCGCGGAGCGCGTCGGAGTCGGGGACCGGGCAGGGCTCGAGCCTGGGGAGGTCTTCGAGAAGCGAGGCCACCGTCTCGTAGCTGCACGGCTTGTTGGTCCCGATCACCCCGGAGGGGCCCCGCTTGATCCAACCCGCCACGTAGATCCCGGGAAGCACCACCTCTCCCTCGACCACCCGGCTCTCGCGGCTCGGGATGATGCCCTTCCGCTCGTTGAAGGGGAGGCCGGGGATCGCCACCCCGCGATACCCCACGCTCCGGAAGAAGATGCCGCAGGGCTCGGCGAAGCGCTCGCCGGTCCCCTCGGCCCAGAGGTTCCCCGGCTCGCCCTTGAGCGCGTTCCGCTCGAACACCACCTCTTCCACCCGACCGTCGCCCCTAAGCTCCACCGGGCTCAGGAAGAAGCGGATGTGATAGCGGCGGCTCTTGGTGGGAGCGGGGCGGGCGGCGTACTCCTGGAGCGTTTCCACGTTCTTCCGGTTGAGCTTGGCGTCGGGAAGCTCCAGCTCCGCGCGGCTGGCCGGGTCGAGGTCCAGGTCGGCCGGGTCCACCACCGGATCGCAGTCCGCCAGCTCGCCGATTTCCTTGATCTCGGGCGGGGTGAACTTGGCCTGGGCGGGGCCGCGCCGCCCGACCATGTGCACGTGCTTCACCTTGCTCCGCGAGAGGGCCTCCAGGGCGTGGCCGGCGATGTCGGAGTCCTCGAGCTCCTTCACCGTCTTGGCCAGGATGCGGCTCACGTCCATGGCCACGTTCCCCTGGCCGATCACCATGGCGACCTCGGCGGAGAGGTCGAACTCTCGGTTCCGGAAGTCGGGGTGCCCGTTGTACCACCCCACGAACTCGGTGGCGGTGTGGCTTCCCGGGAGATCCTCGCCGGGAATGCCCAGGCGCCGGTCGGTCTCGGCGCCGCTCGAGAAGATGATCGCGTCGTAGTGGCGCTTCAAGGTCTCGACGTCCACGTCCCGTCCCACCATGACGTTCCCGAAGAAGGCGAAGCCGTCGGCGGCGGCGATGCGATCGTAGACCTTGATGACGTTCTTGATCTTCTGATGGTCGGGGGCCACGCCTCCGCGCACCAGCCCGAAAGGGGTGGGGAGCCGGTCGAACATGTCCACGTGCACGACCTTCTCCGACTTGAACAGGGCTTCGGCGGCGTAGAAGCCGGCAGGACCGCTTCCGACCACGGCCACGCGCAGGGGCCGGGCGGCGGTTCCGAGTTCGCTCATGGTTGCTTCCTCCGGCCGCAGAGTGTAGCGGGGCCGGGGGCGACCGACAAACCGCTGATAAACCGCTTCTCGCTTTTGGAAAGGCGACCGGGGCGGTCCCCGGACCGCGCGCGCCTAGGTCCGCTCCCCCCGCCGGGGATCGTCCAGAAGCGCGAAGTTCTCCCCGTAGATGAGCTTCCGGATGTTCTCGGATTCCAGGAAGTCGTGGGGGAATCCCGGCTCGAACCCCGAGGCCGCCTCCAGGCGCTCCAGCTCGGCCGGGCCCAGCTCGAACTCCAGGCAGCCCAGGTTGTCCTTGAGCTGGCTCACGCTCCGGGCGCCCAGGATCGGGACGATCGGGGCCCGCTCCTGTTGCTGGCGCACCCAGTCGACCGCGACCTGGGCCGGGGAGCGGTCGATTTCCCCGGCCACCCGGACCACCTCCTCGGCCAGCTTCAGCTGCGCCTCGGGAATCCCCGCCGGGTCCCTCCGTTTGGGCTCGTCGCCGCCGCGGTTGTACTTCCCGGTCAGGACCCCGCCCCCCAGGAGCCCCCAGGGAGTGACGGCCATGTCGAAGGCCTTGGCCACCGGGAGGATCTCCCGCTCCACGTCGCGGCGGGCCAGGCTGTAAGGGACCTGGACCGCACAGAAGGGAGACCAGCCCCGAAGCTCGGCCTGGGTGTTGGCCCGGGCGATCACCCAGGCCGGGGTATCCGACACCCCGACGTGAAGCACCTTCCCCGAGCGCACCAGGTCGTCGAGCCCCCGCATGATCTCCTCGATCGGGGTGGTGTAGTCCCACATGTGGAGCCATAGAAGATCGATGTAGTCGGTGCGAAGGCTGTCCAGGCTCCGCTCCACCGACCGCCGGAGGTTCTTCCGGTGGTTACCGCTGAAATTCAGGTCGTCGGGCCGGGTGGAGAGGGTGAACTTGGTGGCCAGGACGAAGTGGTCCCGGTCCGAGGCCAGGAACTCTCCCACGAACCGTTCCGAGGTCCCGTTGGTGTAGTTGATCGCGGTGTCGATGAAGTTCCCGCCGGCCTCGGCGAAGGCGTCGAAGATGAGGCGGGACTCCTCGCGGGAGGCCCCCCATCCCCAATCCTCCCCGAAGGTCATGGTCCCCAACGCCAGCTCCGACACCCGAAGCCCGCTTCGTCCCAGGATCCGGTATCGCATCCGTCCTCCTCCAGTGTTCTAGGATTGCTTCGGCTTCCCCGTCTCGGCCGGGGTCAGGTCCGGAACCCCTTTCCAGATGCCGTCGGTGTAGTCGCGGACGAACCCGGTGAACGCGGCCAGGGCGTGGTTTACCTGGGTTCGATCGTAGTCCTTGGTGGTGCTGAGCCGGGTGGCGGTGGTGCGGGCGGCCTCGACCTGGCTGGATTCATCGGGGTCCGGCTGGTACCCCGCCCAGGCGAAAGCGTGTTCGAGATCCTTGACCCCCGAGGCCAGCGACTTCCCGGCGTCTCCCGCCTTCCCCTGGGTCCACTCCTCCTCGGCCCGGGCCGCGTAGTACTGGGAGAGGGCGGCCAGGGTCCGGCCGAAGGGATGGATCAGCTGGTCCCGGGAGTCGATCTTTCCCTTCTCCGCCCGCTCGGCCAGGTCCTTGAGCTCGAAGAGCGAGGCCACCAGGCGCTTCTTCGGCTCGGGAAGGGCGCGCGTGGCGGCCAGTCGGGTGACCGCGGCCGCGTTGTAGATGCTTCCCGCCATCTCGTGGCTCTTCCCGGCGGCGAAGTCGTCGAGAGCGTTCCGGAACTCGTCCTGGGGCTTGTCGGAGAGCGCTTCCCAGAGCCCCTGGTCGAGGGTCATGAACCCACCGTTGAAGGTGTCCCGGTCGCGCTGGGTGGACGGTTCGAAGTCCTGTTGTTGCTGCTCGAGCTTGGGGCTCTGGGCCCGCGCCGCCGTTCCGGGGACCACGAGGGCCGCTCCGGCCAGAAGGATGAGTGAAGTCTTGAGGTGCCGCGTCATGATTGTCTCTCCTTGTCGATTGTTTGCCGCCCTCCCCCTGAAGGGTACTACCATCCGACCCCCGTCGCGAATCCAGGGTCCCGCGACGCCGTCCGGGGTGTGGCGAAGCGTGCGCCCGCTCCCGCGCACGACCGGTCGTCGGCCGGAGGTGGGCGGGCCCTCGGAGCGTGGGCTATGATCGCTCGTCCTCTAACCACCGGCTGTGGAGGCCCCTCGCTTGAACCGCTCCTCGATCTCCGCGCTCGTCCTCATCCTGATTGCGCTGGTCCTCGCCGCGCCGGCGCGGGCGGCGGCGCCCGCTTCCCCCGACACCGCCCGCTCCCTGGTGGAGCGGCGGGACTGGGTGCTGGCCGGCCTCGGAGGGGCGGCCACGGCGACCGGGGAGTTCCTGCTTTCCCCGCGGCTGAGGGACGTTCCCCCCGCCGGTCTTGACCGGGCGGACATCGGGATCGGCTGGGACCGCCGGGCCCTCCGGCGCCCTTCCACCCGCGCGGTCACCGGCGCCGACGCGTTTCTCGCCGGCTCCCTGGTCTATCCCGAAGCCGCCGCCCTGGCCCTGAACTGCGGCCGCGGGTTCTGGGAGAACGAGTCCGAGGTGGCGCGGAACCACCTGGAGGCGGGGCTTCTGGCCGGGGGAGCGACGTTGATCCTCAAGAACGCGGTGTCCCGGCCGCGGCCCTACACCTACCTTCCGGCCGACCGGCGCCCCGGGAGCGCCGCCTACCAGGTCGGGGCCGAGGACGCCTTCCGCTCCTTTCCCTCCGGACACGCCGCCGCGGCCTGGGCCTCGGCGATGACCGGCGTGGGGTTCCTGGCCACCCGGCGGCCGGAGTTGCCCTGGCCGGTCCACTTCGCGGCGGGAGCGGTGGGAGGCGGGCTCGCCACCGCCACCTCCATCCTCCGGGTGGATTCCGAGGTCCACTTCCCCACCGACGTGGCGGCGGGGACGGCGATCGGGGGCGCCGCGGGGGTGGCCGTCACCCTCCTTCACCAGGGCCCCGCCCCGGCGGGCGCCCGCCGAGGCCTCGCCTGGCGGGCGGAGCTGGCCGGGGTGGCGTTCGGTGCGGTGCTGGCGTGGCTCCTCACCCCCCCGACCTCCCCCTGGGTGGACTGAAGCCCGCGCGTCCGGTATTCTCCTTCGCTCCTCTTCAACCCACACGGAGCTTCAACCATGGCGCATCAATTCATCTTCACCATGCAGGGGGTCGGGAAGGTCCACCCCCCGGACAAGGTGGTCCTCCGGGACATCTGGCTCTCCTTCTACCCCGGGGCCAAGATCGGCGTGCTCGGGGCCAACGGGGCCGGGAAGTCGTCGCTGCTCCGGATCATGGCCGGGATCGACGCCGATCATCTGGGCGAGGCCCGTCCCGCGCCGGGGATCCGGATCGGCTACCTCCCCCAGGAGCCGGAGCTCGATCCGGCCAAGGATGTGCGGGGGAACATCGAGGAGGGCGTGGCCGAGGTGCGGGGGCTCATGACCCGCTTCGAGGAGATCAGCGCCGCCTTCGCCGAGCCCATGGACGACGACGCGATGAATGCGCTCCTGGCCGAGCAGGCCGAGGTCCAGGAGAAGATCGATCACGCCGAGGGGTGGGAGCTGGACCGCCGGATCGAGATCGCCATGGACGCGCTCCGGTGTCCGCCCCCCGAGGCCGACGTGACCAAGCTCTCCGGGGGCGAGCGGCGGCGGGTGGCGCTTTGCCGCACGCTCTTGCGCCAGCCCGACATGCTGCTCCTGGACGAACCCACCAACCATCTCGACGCCGAATCGGTGGCCTGGCTGGAGCGCTACCTCCAGGACTTCCCGGGCACCGTGGTGGCGGTCACCCACGACCGCTACTTCCTGGACAACGTGGCCGGGTGGATCCTGGAGCTGGATCGAGGCCACGGGATCCCCTGGGAGGGAAACTACTCGTCGTGGCTCGAGCAGAAGGACGAGCGGCTCCGCCAGGAGGGGAAGTCCGACTCCAAGCGCCAGCGGACCCTGGAACGGGAGCTGGAGTGGATCCGGATGGCCCCGCGGGCGCGCCAGGCCAAGGGCAAGGCCCGCATCAAGGCCTACGAGGACCTCCTGAACCAGGACATGCAGAAGCGGGTGGAGACCTCGGAGATCGTGATTCCGCCGGGACCCCGGCTGGGGGACGTCGTGGTGGAGGCGCGGCACGTGGTGAAGGGGTTCGGGGAGCAGCTGCTCACCGAGGACCTCAACTTCTCCCTTCCCCGGGGCGGCATCGTGGGGGTGATCGGCCCCAACGGCGCCGGCAAGACCACGCTCTTCCGGATGATCATGGGCGAGGAGCGCCCCGACGGCGGCGAGCTCCAGGTGGGCGACACCGTGGTCCCCGCCTACGTGGACCAGTCGCGAAGCGCCCTGGACCCGTCGAAATCGATCTGGGAGGAGATCTCCGAGGGCCGCGACGCCCTGAACGTGGGCGGTCGCGAGATCAACTCGCGAACCTACGTGGCGTCCTTCGGGTTCAAGGGGGGCGAGCAGCAGAAGAAGGTGGGCGGGCTTTCCGGTGGCGAGCGCAACCGGGTCCACCTGGCCAAGCTGCTCCGCTCGGGCGGGAACCTGCTGCTGTTGGACGAACCCAGCAACGATCTCGACGTGGACACCCTGCGCGCGCTGGAGGAGGCGCTCCTGGAGTTCGCGGGGTGCGCGGTGGTGGTGAGCCACGACCGCTGGTTCCTGGACCGGATCGCCACCCACATCCTGGCCTTCGAGGGCGAGAGCCAGACCGTGTGGTACGAGGGGAACTACCAGGACTACGAGGCGGACCTCCACCGGCGGATCGGCGCCGAGGCCGACCGTCCGCACCGGATCAAGTACAAGAAGCTCGTGCGGGGGTAAGCCGCGTCGATCACCGGCCGGTCGCCGCGGAGAACGGTCGCGGCCGGAAGGAGTTCCGGGGCTCGACCCCTATCTGCCCTCCCGCCGCGCGATGGCCTGGGCCTCGATGAAGATGCGCCGGACCTCGGGGTGGGCCGCCCGCACCGCCTCCTCGAGCTCGTCCACCACCCGCTCCACGTCCGAGGCGGCCAGTCCCCGCCGGAATTGCACGTCGAGGTTCAGGAGCACGTCTTCCGGCCCGAGGTGGAGGGTCAGCACTTCCAGCACCCGCTCCACGCCGTCGTGGCCGGAGGCGATCCGCCGGATCGAGGCCACGACCTCGAGGTCCGCGCTCTCCCCCACCAGGAGACCCTTGGACTCCACCGCCAGCACCACCGCCACCACCGCCAGGATCAGCCCGATCACGATCGAGGCGCAGCCGTCCAGATACGGCGCGTCGAGCCGGTGGCTGAGGAAGATGCCGAGGAAGGCCACGATGAGCCCCAGGAGGGCGGCCGAATCCTCGAAGACCACGGCGAAGGTGGTCGGGTCCTTGCTCGCGCGCACCTCCCGCCAGATCGTCCGCCGGCCCTTGACCCTGAGGAACCCCCGGACCGCCACCACCCACGAGACACCTTCGAAGAGAAACGAGAGGCCGAGGACGATGTAGTTCACCCGGGGGTCCCGCATCTCCGCGCCGGTCTCGTGGAGGTGCTTGATGCCTTCGTAGGCCGACATCCCGCCGCCGAGGGCGAAGATGAGGATGGCCACCACCAGGGTCCAGAAGTAGAGCTCCTGGCCGTAGCCGAAGGGGTGGAGATCATCCGGACGCTTCCGGCTCCGCCGCATGCCCAGAAGGAGCAGCGCGCCGTTTCCGGTGTCCACCACCGAGTGGATCCCTTCGGAGAGCATGGCCGAGCTTCCGGTCATCCCGGCGGCCACGAACTTGGTCACCGCGATGGCGAGGTTGGACACGATCGCCGCGAGTACCGCTTTTCGGGAGGATTCGGCCATGGGGCTATTCTGAAGGCGGTTTTCCAATAGGGGAAGTGGCCATTGCACAAGGGGTTCCGAAGGCGTAAACTCTATCGCGTCATATCGGCAATCTCGGAACCCGAGGAACGTCCTCGAGACCCCGTTATCCGTCATCCTGATCCCCTTGAGTACCAACACTGAAATCAAACAACATGTCAGAAACCACGCTCTCCCAGAGAGAGTCCCAAGGTCCCTCTATGTCCTTTGATTCCTTTGGATTGGACCCGCGCCAGCTGCAGGTCATCGAACAGATGGGAATCACCACCCCCACCCCGATCCAGGAGCAGGCCATCCCCCATGCCCTGGAAGGAACCGACGTGATCGGTCTGGCCCAGACCGGGACCGGGAAAACCCTGGCCTATGTCCTCCCGAGCCTCTCCCGGCTGGCCCAAGGAAGTATTCAGAGAAACTCCATGCTGGTCCTGGTCCCCACCCGCGAGCTGGCGGTCCAGGTGGAGCGGGTGATCGAGGAGGTCGGAAGACCTCTGGGGATCGGTAGCGTCGCGGTCTACGGCGGGGTGAGCCTCGACAAGCAGAAGCAGGCCCTGAAGCAGGGCCGCGCGGTGACCGTGGCCACCCCCGGACGGCTCCTGGACCACATGGGCCGGGGGAACATCCGCTTCGAGAACCTCATGATCCTGGTCCTGGACGAGGCGGACCGGATGCTCGACATGGGCTTCCTCCCCGACATCCAGCGCATCATGCGGAAGCTCCCCAAGATGCGGCAGACCCTGATGTTCTCGGCCACTTTCCCCGAGGAGATCGCCTACCTGGCCGACCGCATGCTCAAGGACCCGGTCCGGGTTCGAGTGGGCCACGTGAGGAAGCCGGTGGACAGCGTCCACCAGATCCTCTATCCGGTCCGTCCGGAAGACAAGATGACCCTCCTGTTCAAGATCCTGGAGGAGGAGGAGATCCACTCCGCGGTGATCTTCCTCCATACCCGGATCCGCACCGAGCGGCTGGCCCGCGCCCTGCACAAGGCGAACTACAGCGTGGGCGAGATCCACGGGGATCGCTCCCAGATCCAGCGCGAAGAAGCGTTGGACGGGTTCCGGAACGGGGAGTTCAAGATCCTGGTGGCCACCGACATCGCCGCCCGGGGTCTCGACATCGAGGGCGTATCCCACATCATCAACTACGACATTCCCCCCAGCGCCGACGACTACCTCCACCGGATCGGCCGCACCGCACGGGCCGACGCCGAGGGGGACGCCATCACCTTCGCGTGCCCCACCGATCACTCCGCCCTGGAGAAGATCGAGATCGCGGTGGGCCATCGCCTGCCCCGCAAGGAATACGACGGCGCGCCGGTCATCCTCTCCCTCTACACCCCGCGACCGGAGAAGACCGAGCGGGTGGAGCCGGGGGCCAAGCCTGCGCGCCCCACCTTCGGACGAAAGCCGCGGAAGCGGTAGGAAGACCCGCCGGCCCGGAGGAGATCCCGTGAGCACCCGACGACTGGACGGCCAGGTGGCGGTGGTGACCGGAGCGAGCCGGGGCATCGGCCGGGCGGTGGCCCTCACCCTGGCCCGGGAAGGGGCGCGGGTGGTCGTGGCGGCCAAGAGCGAGCGCTCCCGCGAGAAGCTCCCCGGCTCCATTCACTCGGTGGCCGAGGAGATCCAGGACGCCGGGGGCGAGGCGCTTCCGGTCCGGCTGGATCTTCGAATCGATGCCGACATCGAGAGCCTGGTCCGGACCGTCATGCACGAGTACGGGCGGATCGACGTCCTGGTCAACAACGCCGGGGCGCTGTGGTGGACCCCGGTGCTCGACACCCCCATGAAGCGCTTCGACCTGGTGATGGCGGTCAACCTCCGGGGGCCCTTCGCGCTCACCCGGGCCGCCCTGGAGCCGATGCTGGAGGGGGGCGGCGGACACGTGGTCATGATCTCGCCCCCGGTCGAACCGGCCGCCCTGCCGGGAAAGACCGCCTACCTGATCAGCAAGTTCGGAATGACCATGCTGGCCCTGGGCCTGGCCGGGGAGCTTCGGGGCCGCGGGGTGGCGGTGAACGCGCTCTGGCCGGCCACCGCGGTCGAGAGCCAGGCCACCATCAACTACCGGCTCGGCTCACCGGCCTCCTGGCGAAAACCCGCGATCATGGCCGACGCGGTGCTTGAGATCGTCGCCACGGCGCCGGCGGAGCTCACCGGGCGGGCGCTCATCGACGAGGATTTCCTGCGTGAGCGGGGCTGGACCGACTTCACCCCTTACCGGTGCGATCCCGATCACGAGCCGCCGCGGCTCTCGGTCGACGATCTCTCCCTGCTTCTCCCCCGCGACCACACGTAGAGGGCCACCGCGGTGGCCGCGGCCGCGTTCAGGGACTCCACTTCGGAACGGATGGGTACGGCCACCGACCGCTCCCGCCAGGGCGCAGGGAGCCCCTCCCCCTCGATCCCGGGGAGGAGCCCGAACCGCTCCGGAAACGCGAACGTCCCGATGTCCGTCCCCTCGGCGGAGAGAGGGACGATCGCCGGGTCGGGGGGAAGCGCCCCCAGCGACGGTCCGGCGAGGAGCGGGACCTGGAGCACCGCGCCGCCCGAGCTTCGGAGCGTCTTGGGATGAAAGGGGTGAGCGCACTCGGCGAGCAGGATCACCCGGTCCACCCCGAAGGCGACGGCGGAGCGGATGACCGCGCCGGTGTTTTCGGGGTCCTGGAAGGGCACGAGAAGACTCGACCCGGGGGGGAGCCCCTTCGCGGGATCCCACCGTGGAATCCCGGGAACCTCCAGGACCAGGATGGGAGCGCGGGTGCCGAAGAGGTCCAGCTCCCGGAAGAGGGCGGGGGCGAGGCGGTAGACCGGAGCACCGGCTCCGGACGCCGCCTCGGGGTCCTTCCCGGCGGGGACGAGCCAGGCCCGGCACCGATCCGGGTGGCGGGCCAGCGCCTCGGCGGTGAGCCGGGGGCCGGCCAATAGCGCCCGGCCCTGCTTCTTGATCCCGCGGGCGCCGAGGAGCTTCCGGAGATCCTTGAAGACCGGATTCTCCGCGCTTTCGATGTTCCGCACATCCTGGTCCATGACACCCCCGCCGTCCTTCGCTCCCCGGTGCGCCGCGACGGTGTCCGGGCCGTATCCCGGGGTCCCGCAGCCCGGCTATCCTAGCAGGAGGCGGTGAGACGCGGGTCGGGAGGGTTGGGAGGGAACCCGGGACCGAACCCCGGGTATCCTGCTAGGATCGGATGTGCGGGGAAATCACCATCACCCGGCCGCGGGAGTTGAAACAATCATGACCCACCTGCTTCGAAGGCCTTGGTTCGCCGGGCTGGCGCTGGGACTGGGAGCCATGGCTGCCGCCAGCGGTCCCAGTTCCTGCGAGGACGCGGACCCCGCCTGCGGGGTCGAGCCCACCGGAAGCATCACGACCTATGTGGTCGCCCACCCGGAGATCATGCACTTCCAGGCCACGGTCCGGGTGCTCTCCATCTCCGGATTCGACGGGAGCGGCATGCAAACCGTGGTGGTCCGGGACACCGCGAGCGCGGAGACGGACACCCTGGCCTACGGCGCTCCTCCTTCCACCGACGCGCCTCCCCTCCCCCTTCGGGTCGGAGACGTGGTGACCGTCACCCTGGATCACGTCGGCGGGTTTCCGACCGCTCAGGGGATCCTGGTCGTCGACGAGGTGGGACTGCTCTTCGCCGCGGCCTCGGAACAGCGGCCGGGGACGACCGTGCTCACCGGCGGCGTTCCGGGGTTCACCCTGACCCTGCTTCCCGCCACCTGCGAGAGCCGTCCCCACAACAAGTGCTACGACTCGATCCGGAACGCCCCTTTCCATGTGGTCCACGGCTCGGATTCGGTGACCGTGTACCAGGGAGAGAGCGCCGATCTCGATCCGTGGGTGGTCCACTGCTTCACCGCCCAGGCGGTCGACTACAACAGCAACTGCGCGGACGCGGGGCTGATCGGGATCTCCTACGCCGTGGCCCGCCGGGTCCCGCAGGTGCTCCCGGACTAGGCCGGCGCCAGGAACAGCACCGAAAGGGGCGGTAGCACCAGGGTCAGGGAATGGGTCTGCCCGTGGAGCGGCAGGGGCGCCGCCTCCACGCCGCCCAGGTTCCCCTGCCCGCTCCCGCCGTAGATCTCGGCATCGCCGTTCAGGAGTTCCTTCCAGATCCCCCCGCGGGGCACCCCCACCCGGTAGTTCGGGCGCGGGACCGGGGTGAAGTTGCAGAGGACCAGGACCTCGGAGTTCGGGTCGTTCCCGCGGCGGAGAAAGCTCAGGACGCTGTTGTCCGCGTCGGAGGCGTCGATCCACTGGAAGCCCCCGGCGTCGAACTCCTTCTCGTGGAGTTCGGGCCGCTCCCGGTAGAGGCGGTTCAGGTCCTGGACCCACCGCTTTACCCCCGCGTGAGGCGCGAACTCCAGCACGTGCCACTCCAGGCTCTCGTCGTGGTGCCATTCGCGGCGCTGGCCGAACTCGCCCCCCATGAACAGGAGCTTCTTTCCCGGCTGGGCGTACATGTACCCGAAAAGGACCCGGAGGTTGGCGAACTGCTGCCACTCGTCCCCGGGCATCTTCCCGATCAGCGAGCCCTTTCCGTGGACCACCTCGTCGTGGGAGAGGGGAAGCACGAAGTTCTCGTTGAAGGCGTAGATCATGCGGAAGGTGATCTGGCCGTGATGGAACCGGCGGTGGATGGGGTCGCTGGACATGTAGCTCAGGGTATCGTGCATCCAGCCCATGTCCCACTTCGTGCCGAACCCGAGCCCGCCCACGTAGGTGGGGCGCGAGACCATGGGCCAGGCCGTCGATTCCTCGGCCACGGTCCCGGTGTCCGGGAAGTGGCCGTAGACCTCGGTGTTGAAACGCCGGAGGAAGTCGATGGCCTCGAGGTTCTCCCGTCCCCCGAACTTGTTGGGGATCCACTCCCCCGCCTTCCTCGAGTAGTCGAGGTAGAGCATCGAGGCCACCGCGTCCACCCGGAGAGCGTCGGCGTGGCCGCGCTCCAGCCAGAAGAGCGCGCTGGAGAGGAGGAACGACCGCACCTCGTTCCGGCCGTAGTTGAAGATCAGGCTGTTCCAGTCCGGATGGAAGCCCTTCCGGGGATCGCTGTGCTCGTAGAGGTGGGTGCCGTCGAAGTAGCCCAGGCCGTGCTCGTCCGCGGGAAAGTGGCTGGGCACCCAATCCAGGATGACCCCGATCCCGTGCCGGTGCAGATGGTCCACCAGGAACATGAAGTCCTGGGGGGTGCCGTAGCGGCTGGTGGGGGCGAAGTAGCCGGTGGTCTGGTATCCCCAGGAGCCGTAGAAGGGATGCTCCATGAGGGGCAGGAACTCCACGTGGGTGAAGCCCATCTCGTTCAGGTAGTCGGAGAGGACCGGGGCGAGCTCCCGGTAGGTGAAAGAGCGGTTGTCCTCCTCGGGAATCCGGCGCCAGGAGCCCATGTGCATCTCGTAGACCGACATCGGGGCTTCGGGGCCGTTCTTCCCCCCGCGGTTCGCCATCCAGTCGCCGTCCTGCCAGTCGTAGTCCAGGTCCCACACTATGGATCCGGTCCGGGGAGGCGTCTCCTGGTGCACCGCGAAGGGGTCGGCCTTGTCGACCTGGTAGCCGTTGAACCGGGACTGGATGTGGTACTTGTAGACGGTTCCCTTGCCGATTCCGGGGATGAACCCCTCCCAGATCCCCGAGCTTCCCCGGGGACGAAGCGGATGGCTGGTCTTCCGCCAGGCGTTGAAGTCCCCCATCACGAACACCCGATCGGCGTCGGGGGCCCAGACCGCGAAGTAGACCCCCTGAACGTCCCCCGAACGCATGATATGGGAGCCCAGCTTCTCGTGGAGCTTGAAGTGGGTGCCCTCGTTGAAGAGGAAGATGTCGTCGTCGCTCAGGAGCGAGACCTCGGGGGTGGCGGTCTGGCCCTTTACCGGGGCGAAGGCGTCCCGCTCGCGACGTTCCTTGGATTTTCGGTCTGCCATGATTCCATCCTTTGCCTGCGTCTTGATCGTCAGATCCTGATCCTCAGGAGGCGGCTGACCGCCTGGAGCGGGATCCTGACCCATTCGGGTCGATTGTTAAGCTCATATCCGAGCTCGTAGACCGCCTTTTCCAGGAGAAAGGCCTCCAGAAGGAGGTCCCGGTCCTCCGGGTCGGGGGGGAGAAAGGCGGCGTCGCCCGCCGCGTCGAGGTACCCCCGGAGGAACACCGCGCTCACCCACTGGTACCAGAAGTCCGCCCAGGCCTCGAACCGGGTTTCCTGGTCCCGGGGGACGAGGCCCGACTCCAATCCGCTCCGGAGTCCCGCGTAGGCCGCGTAATGGAAGGAGCGGAGCATCCCCGCCACGTCCACGAGGGGTGACCGCTTCAGCCGCCGCTCGGTCAGGGATCGCGCCGGCTCCCCCTCGAAGTCGATGATCACGAAATCCTTCCCGGTGAAGAGCACCTGACCCAGGTGGTAGTCCCCGTGGACCCGGAGCCGGGTGGGGCTGAGCTTGCGGTCCACCACCGCCCGGAAGCGCTTGAGCACGTCCTCTTCTCGATCGGCGATCTTCCGCGCCCGGTCCTCCAGCTCCTCCGGGAGCGAGGCCCGGCGTCCCCGCATGAGCTGGAAGGTCTTCCGCGCCGCGTTTCGCATGGACTGGTAGAGCGAACGCTGGTAGAGGGCGGAGAAGGGCTCGGGGGCGAAGGCCGGATCCTCGGTTTCCGAGGCCAGAGCCAGGTGGAGCTCCCCGGTCCGCCGCCCCAGGAGCGCCGCGCTCTCCTCGTAGGTCCCCAGGAATTCGTGGGCCTCCTTCGGCACCTCCTCCCGCGCCGCCTCTTCCAGGGAATCCGCGGGCAGGGGCATCTCGTCGGCGTCCCCGTCCGGCCGCCAGGTCTTCACCCGGTCGAAGAACCGCCCCAGGGAATCGAGGGTGTAGTTCCAGGCGTCGCCCTGGTTGGGGACGTAGGCCTGGAGAATGCCCAGGGTGAGCGCATCCTGCTTGGGCCGCCGGTATTCCAGGGCCCCGGCCACCCGCGCGATGTGTTCGAACCGGGTCTTTTCGGTGAGGAACCGGCCCACCTCCAGATCGGGGTTCTGACCCTCGCCCAGGCGCCGGAAGAGCTTGAACACGAACTGCTCGCCGTAGACGATCGAGGTGTTGGACTGCTCTCCCCGCATCACGTGGGGCTCGAGGTCCTTCTTCGCCTCCCGGCGAAGGGTGCGATAGGCGGCGGTGGGCCAGCTCTGGATCTCTCCCCGGATTCCCTTGGAACGGCGGCGTTTGCCCACCGCTTCGAGGAGCGACGCGGCCAGCTTCGGGTCGTGGAGCGCGTCGTAGAGGATCCCGACCTCCGGCTCCCCCTTCACCTGGAGCCGCGCCACCACCGCCTCGGGAGCGGTCCGCTTGACGTGGACCGCGGTCTTCCCCGTCGCGTAGGTGAGAGGGAGCACGTAGCTCTCCGGCTCGCCCTCGGCGTATTCCACCTCCAGCACGGTGATGAACGTCTTGGCTGCCTCCCCTACCGTGGACACCGGAACCGTGTCCAGGATCTCCACCCCGCGGATGCGGCGCGCTTTCCCCCCGAACCAGCGCCGGGCGGAGAGGTATTCGGGGAGCAGGTTCTCCAGGGCGCTCCGACCCCGGCCCCGGAGCGCCTCGGTCCACGATCGCGAAACCGTCAACAGCCGCCGTTCGTCCGGATGCTTCTCCCGGACGATCTCCTCCCCCGGCTGGCTTTCCAGGGAGAACCAGTAGAACGAGTGGGCCCCCAGGGTGAGGAAATAGGGCAGGTCCCCGATGGGAGGGAAACGGGTGCCCCCGAAAAGCTCCACCGGCACCAGCCCCTTGTACTCCTCCAACTCCAGCTCGACCGCCTGGGCGAACCGCGAGAGGTTGGCCACCACCAGGATCTTCTCGTCCTCGAAGGTGCGGGTGAAGACCAGCACCTTGTAGTTCTCGGGCTGGAGGAACTCGATCTCCCCCCGGCTGAAGGCCTGGAAACGCCGGCGAAGCCCGATGAGCCGCTTCATCCACCACAGGAGGGAGTGCGGGTTCTGCTGCTGGGTCTCCACGTTGATCGCTTCGTAGTGGTATTCGGGATCGATGATGATGGGAAGGTAGAGCTGATGGGGAAGGGCCCGGGAGAATCCGGCGTTCCGGTCCGCGCTCCACTGCATGGGGGTGCGGACCCCGTTCCGGTCGCCGAGGTAGAAGTTGTCGCCCATCCCGATCTCGTCCCCGTAGTAGAGCACCGGGGTCCCGGGGAGCGAGAAAAGCAGGCTGTTCATGAGCTCGATCCGCTTGCGGTCGTTGCCCAGGAGCGGGGCCAGCCGGCGCCGTATGCCCAGGTTGATCCGCATCTTCGAGTCGTGGGCGAACATCCGGTACATGTAGTCGCGCTCTTCGTCGGTCACCATCTCCAGGGTCAGCTCGTCGTGGTTCCGGAGGAAGATCGCCCACTGGCAGTTCTCGGGAATGGTCGGGGTCTGCTGGAGGATGTCGATGATCGGGAACCGGTTCTCCATGCGGATCGCCATGAAGAGCCGCGGCATGACCGGGAAGTGGAAGGCCATGTGGCACTCGTCCCCCTCCCCGAAGTAGGCGATGGCGTCCTCCGGCCACTGGTTGGCCTCGGCCAGGAGCATCCGGTCCCCGTGGTTCCGGTCCACGTGCTTCCGGAGGTCCCGGAGAAAGCCGTGGGTCTCGGACACGTTCTCGCAGTTCGTCCCTTCCCGTTCGTAGAGGTAGGGGATGGCGTCGAGTCGGAGCCCGTCCACCCCCCGCGAGAGCCAGAAGTCGAGGATCCGGAGCAGCGTCCGGCGCACCTCGGCGTTGTCGAAGTTGAGGTCCGGCTGGTGCGAGTAGAAACGGTGCCAGTAGTAGGCGCCGGCCTTGGAGTCCCAGGTCCAGTTCGAGGCCTCGAAGTCCTTGAATATGACCCGGGCTTCCTTGTACTTCTCCGGGGTGTCGCTCCACACGTAGTAGTCGCGGAGCCGGCTCCCCGGCTTGGCCCGCCGGGCCCGCTGGAACCAGGGATGCTGGTCCGAGCTGTGGTTCAGGACCAACTCGGTGATCACCCGGAGTCCCCGCTTATGGGCCTCCCGGAGGAAGGTATTGAAGTCCCGGAGCGTGCCGTAGGTCGGGTTGACCGCGGTGTAGTCGGCGATGTCGTAGCCGTCGTCCTTGAGGGGCGAGGGGTAGAACGGGAGGATCCAGATCGCGGTCACCCCGAGATCCTGTAGGTAATCGAGCTTCTCGGTCAGGCCCTGGAAGTCGCCCACTCCGTCCCCGTCGGCATCGCAGAACGCCCGGACGTGGACCTCGTAGATGATCGCGTCCTTGTACCACTGGGGATCGTCCGGCACCGGGACTGAATCCTTTTTCGCCATGCCTAGCATCTCCTTCCCGGCCGCCCGATCAGAGGTAGTAGTCGAAGTCCTGCTCCCGGTGCACGCGGCGGCGAACCTTGAAGATCTGCGCGGGGAGGGAATCCGGGGCCAGCTCCACGTAGTTCCGCGTTCCGTTCCAGAGAAACCGCCCTCCTCCCAGGAGGTCGTGAACCTGGAACGGCCGGTCGGGATCGATCCCCAGGGCGGCGAGATCGAGGTCCACCCACCCGGTCTGCCGGTAGTGAGGGTCCAGGTTGGCCACCACCAGGACGAGGTCGCCCCCGTCGGGGTCGGTCTTGGAGTAGCAGAGAATCTGCTCGTTGTCGCTCCCGTGGAACCGGAGCCCGGCGTCGCTCCAGAGCGCGGGGTTACCGCGCCGGATCGCGTTCACCCGGGCGATCAGATCCTTGAGGCTCGACTTCCGTTCGAGGTCCCAGTGGCGGAGCTGGTACTTCTCGGAATCCAGGTACTCCTCGCCCCCCGCCTCCCGCGCCCGCCCCTCCCCCAGCTCGTAGGCGGGGCCGTAGATCCCGTAGCTCGCCCCCAGGGTGGCGGCCAGGATCAGGCGGGCGGCGAACCCGGCGCGCCCCCCGAACTGCAGGTACTCGGGGAGGATGTCCGGGGTGTTGGGCCAGAGGTTGGGACGAAAGTACTCGCGCACCTCGGTCCGGGTGAGCTCCTCCATGTACCGGGTGATCTCCCAGGAGGTGTTCCGCCACGCGAAGTAGGTATAGGACTGGGTGAACCCGAGCTTGGCCAGGCGGTACATGACCTTGGGCCGGGTGAAGGCCTCGGCCAGGAAGATGAGGTCGGGTTGTTCCCCCTTGAGCTCCCCGATCACCCACTCCCAGAACGGAAAGGCCTTGGTGTGAGGGTTGTCCACCCGGAAGATCCGGACCCCCTGCCCGATCCAGAAGGTGAACACGCTCTTGAGCTCGGCCCAGAGAGAGCGCCAGTCCGCAGTCTCGAAATCGAAGGGGTAGATGTCCTCGTACTTCTTGGGGGGATTCTCCGCATACTGCACCGAGCCGTCGGCGCGCTTCCGGAACCACTCCGGGTGCTCGACCAGGTAGGGATGGTCGGGCGAGCACTGGAAGGCGACGTCCATGGCCAGATCGATCCCCTGGGAATTCGCCGCGGTAACCAGGCGGCGGAAGTCCTCCAACGTGCCGAGCGCGGGATCGATCGACTTGTGGCCGCCGTCTTCGTTCCCGATCGCCCAGGGACTCCCCACGTCCTCGGGCCCGGCGGCCAGGGCGTTGTTCGGGCCCTTTCGCCGCGTGCGCCCGATGGGGTGGACGGGAGGGAGGTAGAGGACGTCGAAGCCCATCTCCGCCACGTAGGGTAGCCTCGCCTCCACGTCGGCCAGGGTGCCGGGCCGCGAGGGATCGGGGCTCGCCGAGCGGGGAAACATCTCGTACCAGGCGCTGAACCGGGCGCGGACCGGATCCACGGTGATCGGAAGCTCCCGCGGATGGCGCACCGCGCGGCTCCGGTCGGGGTAGCGGTTTACCGTCGCGGTCAGCTCCGGGTCCAGGGCGAGGTCGACCTGGGCCGGGATCTCATTGCTCCCCCCCAGGGTCTTGGCCCAGGCCTCGAGGCGGCGCGCATCGGCGCCCCGGGCCCGCCGGGCCGCTTCAGCCACCAGGGCCGCCCCCTCCGCCAGGGGCACCGCGAGGTCCTGTTCGGCCTCCGCCCGCCGCTCGAAGTCCCGCTGCCAGGTCTTGAACCGGTCGACCCAGGCCAGGACGGTGTAGCGGGCCCGCCCCACCCGCTCCACGCGGAAGGTTCCCCGCCACCGGTCGTTCATGAGCCGCTCCATGGGGATCTCGGCCCACTCCGCGCCCTCGTCGGCGGCGAGCAGCACACAGCTCACCAGGTCGTGGCCGTCGGTGAAGACGTCGGCCTCGACGGTGACCGCTTCCCCGACCGTCCGCTTGATCGGGAACCGGCCGCCGTCGATCTCCGGCTCCACGCGGTCGATCACCGCCCGCCGGGTTCCTTCATGCTCGTTCATCAACAACGCTCCCGGAGGCCCCCGGGCCGAAAACGGGTTCCGGCCGGGCCTCCAGTCCGCCTCGAGAGCGAGGGGTCGGAAGGGACCCGGGCTCGCAGGGGCCGGCAAGTGGCCCTCGATTCGCGCCGGGAGGCGCGCGCGGCCGCCTTTGGAGCGGCGATCAAGACATTCGAGGCAATGACCAATGTGAACTTGAACTTAGCAGGCGGATGGATGCTCCGTCAAAGCGATCAGAACGACGCGCTCAGGAGCTCCACCCGGGGGGCGCCGTCGGGACCCAGGGCGAACCGCGCGGGGGTGGTGAGGCGGAAGCCCTCGCTTCGATCGTCATCCGGGCGATCCCGGGTCATCAGGGTGGCTCCGGTGAACCCGGCCGCCGTTCCCAGCCCGGCCACGGTGAAGACGGCGGGGGCGTTGTCGATCCGGAACACGAGATCGAGTCCGAAGCCGAGGGCGGTGCCGAGGATCCCCCCCAGGTTGATGAGGCTGGCCCGGGTCGGGCTCATGTCGTGCCCGAGTCCCCACAGGGTTCCCGCGGCCAATCCGGCCGAGCTGGCCAGGAGCATGGTGGTGACGACGCCGTCTCCGGAGGGATCCCCCAGCTCCGCCCCCACCAGCCCGTACCACGCTCCCCAGGAGGCCGACCCGTGCATGACGATGCTCTGGCCCTCGGAAACCGAAACGCGCTCGGTGAGAAGCCCCGCGGCCAGGAGACTCCCGAGCCCGGTCGTCGCGCCCACCAGCACCGCGTCCCTGGCATCGGCGTCGGCCACCGTCGACCAACCGATCCCCTGCCAGGTTGCGAAGTTCCCGGCCAGGGTCATGGTTCCGGTGCGTCCCTTGCTCAGATCACGGCCCCGGGCGAAGCGGTCGGCGGCCAGGACGCCCAGGGGACCTCCGGCGATGATGGACAGGCCGATCACCGACGCGTCTTCCGAACCGAGCCCGACCGGGACCGCCACCCCGAGCCAGGTGCCGTAGATCCCGCCGTAGACCATGAGACCGACCCGCCCGCTCCGGTCGTGCCCCCGGCCGCCGCTTGGCGCCTCGAACGGCGCCAGCCAGGCGCGGGCGGGAAGCGATCCCAGCACGTAGCCCGCGGGGTTTCCCTCGGGATCCCGGAAGTGGAGCGCGACCAGTTCCCCTTCGACGGTGCGGATCTCCCGGTAGGGGCGCTCCAGTCCGGCGAGAAGACGCGCCGAGGCCTCGAGGTCGGCGGAGGGAAGAAGAAGACGCGTGACGCCGGGATCGCGATCACCGGCGCCCCGGATGATCACGAGCTGGGTTCCGCCGGCAGCGAGGACCGTCCGCCCGGAGACCCGGTCTTCGGCGAGAACGCGAAGGCGCAGGCCGTCGCGGTAGAAATGGGCGAGGAGGGTGGGGTTCCGGGCCTCCAGCACCAGCCGGGCGGCGGCGGGGGAGGCGGGGGCGGCGAGCGGCCAGGTGAGCCCGGGGGTGCCGCCCGGGCCGGGGACGGACACCGAATCGGCGCGCTCCTGGGCGCGAGCCGGCGCCGCGGTTCCCAGGAGCAACCCACCGGCTAGAACGAGGGTCCATGCGGTCCAGCGTCTCACGGCGTGTCCTTCCTCTGTGCGCGGCCGGGAACGGATCGGGACACAAGATCCCACTCCCTGGTACAATTCTCAAGTCACGCCTTCGATCGTCCCTCGCGCCGTGCCTGGAATGGACGCCGACTTGAACCCTCACGATCCCGGTGGCGCTGCTCCCGGTTTCCGCCGGATCGCGGCGGGTGAGCCGGGACGGCCACGACCCCCGCGGCCGGGCGCTTCCCTCCGGGGTCTTCTACGCGCGCCTCCGAGGCCTCGACGCGGGGGCGCTGAAGCTCGTGCGGCTTCGCTGATCCGCTCCCGGGCTACAGCCCCGCTTCCGCGTGCTTCCGCTCCAGCTGCAGCACCATCACGTCCGGATCCACCACCAGCTTCTCGGGCTTGAACCCGCACCGGATGGTCACGTCCTGCTTCTCCCCCGCGGCCAGAGTCACCGTGGTCCGCGCGTCGCGATAGTCCGTCCCGGGCTTTCCCTCCTTGTCGAACCGCTTCCCGGTCGTGGCCGCCACCTCGACCGGCATCGTTCCCGTTCCCGCGTTCTCCACGGTGGCGGTGACTTCCCAGGACGCTCCCGCCGCCCCCGAGGCGTCGGCCACCGCGTTCAGTTCGGCGCGCTTGACCCCGGAGATCCGGTACTCGGGAACGACCTTCTCGAAGAACCACTGGTGGACGAAGGCGTCGTAGGCCGTGGTGTCGGCCGACTGCTTCCGCATCACCGCCACGAAGTCCTGGAGCACCGGGTGGTCCGGGTTGTCCGCGTAGGTGGTGATGAAGTCGCGCACCCCGGCCAGGTCGCGCTCCCGTCCGAGGTGGTTCAACAGCATCCAGAACACCCAGCCGCCCTTGTTGTAGACGACGGCGTTGTCGCCGGCCCGGCTGCCGTCGGTCTTGACCAGCGGGCGCTCGGAGTCGGCCTGCCGGTTGTCCCCGTAGATCTCCTCGATTCGTTTCAGGAATTCCATCCGCCCCCGTTCCCCCTTCATCTGCTCCAGGAGGAGGGCGGTGGAGTAGTGCGCCATGCCCTCGGAGAGGATGTTCCCCCCCGGTCCCTCCCCCGGGTTCAGGATGTTTCCCCACCACTGGTGGGCCGACTCGTGGGCGGTGACCATGGAGGCGAGATTGGTCTTGGGATCGCTCTTGGTCAGGAACCCGATTCCCTCGGAAAAGGTGATGTCGGTGGGAAATCCCTGGGCGTAGCGGGCCATGTCCGGAAACTCGCTCAGCTTCAGCTCCTTCCAGGGGAAGGGCATGAACCACTCCGAGTAGTATTTCCGGGCCGCGTCCAGAGCCTCACCCATCTCCTCGACGTTCACGCGGTGGGCGGGGTGGTAGAAGATCCGGGTCCCCTCGCCGTCGCGGACGTCCCATCGTCCGGCCACCACGTTGAAGAACGTCACCGGGCGGTCGCTCACCCACACCGCGGTGTGCCGGTCGCCGTCCGCGGTGTCGCTCACCAGGGTCCCCACCGAGTTCAGGGTGTACCCGGCCGGCCCCGAGACCTCGATGTGGGTGGTGAAGGGCCGGTCGACTCCGAAGGCGCTCTTGGTTCGTCCCACGTAGAAATCGTCCGGATATTCCTTGGAGTCGTAGGAGTTGTCCTTGTCCACCCCGACCCCCTCCTGGAAGCCCAGGAGCGGCGCCATGGTGGGCCGGAAGCTGGTGAGCACCACCCCCGACGGAAGGATGAACTCATCGTTCCCGCCGCCGTTCTTGGTGATGCCGTCCGGATAGCGGCCGTGGAACCGGAACCCGATGATGAGCGAGTCCCCGGGGGCCAGGGGCGCGGGCGGGGTGAACACGTAGAGGTGGGAGCGGTCCTCGGGAGTCGCCTTCTCCCCGTTCATCGTCCACTCCAGATCCTTCCAGTGGAGCCCGCCGGTGAGCGGCACCCGATCCAGGGTCTTCCGGTCCCGGTTCACGAAGTGGTAGGCGCCCTCGACCGCCAGGCCGCGACTCCGGGGCGTGAGGTCCACCTTGAGGTCCACGTGGGTGAACGAGGGGAGCGGGTAGTCCTTGTAGGTGGCGATGTTCTTCCGCCAGTAGTCCTTGGCCAGCTTCTTGGCCGCGCCCCCCTGGAATCCCGCGTTCACGTCGTGGATCAGCATGCCGGCGGCGATCCCCGCCACCGCCAGGGCCGGCAGGAGCGGAAGGGATCCCCGGAGGAGCGCGCCGGGCCGGAGCCGCCCCAGGGTCCGTATCGGGTCGAGGTCCCGGCGCGGGAAGAGCTTCACCGTGAGCCCCAGGAAGAACGCGGCCAGGGCCAGGACCTCGATCCGGTTGAGGAGGATGGCGGTCCGGTCCAGCTCGAAGGTCCCCATGTCGCTCCAGCGGAGCGCCGACCAGATGTCCCAGTTCCCCGCCCAGTTCATCTTCCCGATGGTCTGGAGGTAGCCGGTCAGGATCAGCACGCCCAGACCCAGGGCGTAGGTGGTGAACCGGTTCCGGGTGATCGCCCAGAGCGCGGCGGTGAAGGCGGTCCAGGCCACCACGGTGGGGATGAGGAGCGCCCCCCAGACGAGAAGGAACGGGCGGAGATCGAAGGCGATCCGCCCCTGGATGATCAGCACGATCGCGCAGGCCACGAAGGTGGCCAGCACCACCACCAGCCCCACCACGCTGTTGGCCAGGGTCTTCCCCAGGAGGATCGAACCGGTGCGAAGCGGGGCGGCGTGGAAGATCGATCCGAAGCCGGTGTTCCGCTCCCGTTCCAGGGACTCCACGGTGTAGAAGAGCACCAGGAGCACGATCAACAGGGTCAGGGTGTTCATGCTCCGCACCGCCAGGGTGCCGGGGGTGTGGAGGAGCGGGGTCGAGAACGCCCCGTTGGCCACCAGGGCCGTCCCGATCACCTGGAGGAGGATGATCGGCACGAAGAGGTAGAGCCCGGGCTGGCTCCGAAGCTCGCGAAGTTCCACCCGCAGCACTTCCCAGGTTCCCCGGAGAAAACCCGGAGCGGAGCCCCGCATCCCCAGCTCGCTCAGGGGACGGCGGACCGTGGGGAGGGTCGCGGGTTCGGCCGCGCCCCCGGTCTCGGAGACGCCCCACGGGCCGGTGTGCGCCCGCCCGAGGCCGAAACGCCGGCCCCGGGGCGCGGCGGAGCCTCGGAGGGTACGGGCAAAGCGCCACCCGGCCAGCGCCACCGCCGCGAACCCCAGAACCAGACAGAGCAGCCGGTTCACCAGGAAGTAGACGTCGTAGCGGACGGGGGCGGTGTTGTAGAAGTCCACCCCGCGGTCGACCTTGAGCCAGGTCTCGTTCAACCAGCGGAACCCGGACGGATCCAGCACCATGAGGAGCCGGTTCCACCGGAGGGCAAGCCAGGTCGGAGACCAATCCCACATGAAGAAGGCCACGATGAGAAGCGCGGCCAGGGGGAACATGAAGACCAGGATGGGTTTCCGGGTGAAGATTCCGAGGGCGAAGGCGACCCCGGCGAAGAAGAGGATGGTGGGGAGCGCGAACACCAGGGCGGGGACCGCGTAGTGGACCGCCGTGAAGGGGCCGAACATCTCCTCCTTGCCGGGGTGGGGAAAGACGTAGGCGAAGAAGATCATCAGGAGCATCTGGAGAGCCAGGGCGACCAGGAACGTGGCCGTCACCCCGGCGAAGCGCCCCCAGACGTACTCGCCGGGGGTGAGGGGGGTCGCATGGAGGAGTTCGCCCACCTTGAGCTCATCGTCGCGAATCACCGTCATCCCCGCGGCCACCGCCACGAAGAAGGCGTAGAACATCATCACCACCATGGAGATCATCTGGCTCACCGCGTACATCGAGGTGATCCAGGCCTTGGTGCCCCCCACGGTGGAATCCCCGGAGGAGATGCGCATCTGCCCCGAGGAGAGGCCCCAGGCGGTGAGCCCCAGGATGACGATCAGCACCCAGAACAGGGGGCGCTTCAGGTCATGGGCGAACTCCATCCCGAATTCCTGGCGGATCCGGCGGAGGTTCATGATTCCGCTCCCGCCGCGGCCAGGGTCTCGGCCAGGCCCGCGTTACCCGTCCGCATGAGGACCAGGTAGGCGTCCTCGAGGGTGGCGGGGACCGGATCGAAGCCCGCGGGCGGGGGTGCGTCGGGAGAGTAGATCCGCACCCGGTTCTTCCCCTCCACCAGGATGGCCTGGGTCACCACGTGCTTCCGGCCGAGTTCCTCCAGGTCGCCGCCGGCGACCCGGCCCTCGAACACCGCCCCCTCGATGGCCTCGCGGGCCGCGGTGGGGGTGGTGCGCGCGATCACCCGCCCCTCGCGAATGACCGCGAAGCGGGGGCAGAGGACGGCCACGTCCTCCACGATGTGGGTGGAGAGGATCACCGTGCGGTTCTCGGCCAGCTCGGCCAGGATGCGGTAGAAGCGGATGCGCTCCTCGGGATCGAGCCCGGCGGTCGGCTCGTCCACGATGATCAGCCGCGGGTCGCCGGCCACCGCCTGGGCGATCCCCAGGCGCTGGCGCATCCCCCCCGAGTAGGACTTCACCTTGCGCTTGGCGGCGAAGGTCAGGTTCACCCGCTCCAGGAGCTCGGCGCGGAGCGCCTTGGAGCTGCCGTTCCCCCGCACCCCCTTCAGGTTCAGGAGATAGGCGAGCATGGCGTCCCCGGTCAGGTGCGGATAGAACCCGAAGTCCTGGGGGAGGTAGCCGAGACGCTCCCAGAGCCGCTTCGGGTTCTCCAGGATCGGATCGCCGTCCAGGGTGACCGATCCCGAGGTGGGTTCGAGGAGCCCGGCCAGGATGCGCATCAGGGTGGTCTTTCCCGCGCCGTTCGGGCCCAGGAGCCCGAACATGCCGGTGGGGATGTCCAGCCTCACGTCCTGGAGGGCGACCACGGGGCCGGGGTAGACCTTGACCAGATCGCGGATCTCGAGCATGACGACCTCTTCTCTCCGGTTGGCGACGCGGCTTGGGCCGGGTAGACGGGAAGTCGGGATGGTAACGCGTCCCGGCCCGGCGGCGATCGTCGGCCCTTCGGGCGGCCGTCGCCGGCTCCTCCGCCGGCGCCGCCGGCCGGCGCACCTTCTCCTTCGACTTCGTTCTAGACGCGGGAAGCGCGGGAGAAGTTGCTCCGATTCCTTCCCGACCCCAAACGGCGGTGTCCGCCCCGCCGAGGCCTCGGCGGGCGGTGCGGGAGGCGGCGGAATACTAAACGCATGCTTGGCTTTTTCGGAGGTCCCTGCTACCCTGACCCGGAGCGCGCCGACTCGCCGGCTTTCCCCCGGAAAGAGAACCATGCACGAAGAACTCCAGGAATCCGCGGGGCCGCCCCCCCGCGTCCGCGGCCGGGGGGCGGGGGCCAACCCGCCCAATCGGTTCGAGGAGATCGGGGTCGTCCCGGACCCCGAGACCGAGCACGAGATGAGCGCGGGGGTGCCCACCCGCTTCTACCGTGACCGCGGCCGGTCGGTGATCGCCACCAACACGAGCCCCGACGTGGGATTCGACGCCAGCCTCAATCCCTACCGCGGGTGCGAGCACGGCTGCATCTACTGCTACGCCCGGCCCACCCACGAGTACTTCGGCCTCTCCGCCGGGCTCGACTTCGAGACCCGGATCATGGTGAAGGAGGACGCGCCGGAACTCCTGCGGAAGGCGCTCGCCTCGCCCCGATGGGAACCCAGGACGCTGGCCTTGAGCGGGGTCACCGATCCCTACCAGCCGGTGGAAAAACGACTCGGGCTCACCCGGCGCTGCCTGGAGGTCCTGGCGGAATTCCGGAATCCCGTCGCGGTCATCACCAAGAACCACCTGGTGACCCGGGACGTGGATCTTCTGGCCGAGCTGGCCCGCCACCGGGCGGTCTCGGTGTCGGTGTCCATCACCACCCTCGACGACGCGTTGCGGAGCGTGATGGAGCCCCGGACCTCGAGCCCCCGTCGCCGGCTGGACGCGGTGCGCGCGCTCGCGGAGGCGGGGATCCCGGTCGGGGTGATGGTGGCGCCGGTGATCCCGGGGCTGACCGAGCCGGAGATCCCCGCCCTGGTGTCCGCCGCCGCCGAGGCCGGCGCGAGCGGGGTCTCCTACACCGTGCTCCGGCTTCCCCACGCGGTGGCGCCGCTCTTCGAGCGCTGGCTCGAGACCCATTTTCCCGCCCGCCGGGACAAGGTGCTGAACCGGATCCGGGCCCTGCGGGGCGGGAAGCTCAACGACCCCCGATTCGGGGCGCGCATGGAGGGGGAAGGGGTCTACGCCCGGGAAATCCGGACCCTGTTCGACCTGGCCCGGAAGCGAGCCGGCCTGGACTCGGCCCGGGTGGAGCTCTCCACCGAAGCCTTTCGGCGCCCTCCCGGCCCCCAGCTCACCCTGTTTTGAACGGAGACAGGCGGTCCGGCGCCGGCCTCCCGGCCGGGGAACTCCTTCCGCTGCCGGAAACTGCGCTGAAATTGACTTCGCTCCTGCGGGGTGGTGACAAAGTATGTACTGATTGTAAAAATCATTGCCAGTTCAAGCCTGAAAGTAGTAAGAATGGGCTACGCTGGGGAGTTTGGTCAGGCGCTTCGGATCCCGAAGCTTGGGCCCTCACCTCCGGGACCGGCAACTTGGATAGCCCTCCCCGGTCCCGTACGGAAACGGCCTCCGACCCCTGAACCGCCTCCCGACCTGTTCGTCGAACAAGGACCCACCGGGGGGGTCGTCGTGATGCCACGTGCTTGCCTGCACGGGATCGGTGCATTCCTGTTGCGGCATCCCCTCAATTCCAGTCGGAGGTAGAACCATGTCCAGGCTGGGGATCTTCTTTTCCCTGATGCTAGCCCTCCTCGTGGTCGCCGCGATCATACCGGCGACGCCGGTGCCCGCGGACCAGGGAGGCATCCCGCACGCATCGAACGAAATCATCGTCAAGTACAAGGTGAACACCACCCATGCCGAAAAGGACCAGATCCGCGGCGAGATCCACGGCCAGAAGATGAAAGCATGGGGCCGGATCCGCTCGGAACTCAACCACCTCGAGGACGGGATGACGGTGGAAGAGGCCATCGCCCGCCTCCAGGGAAACCCCAAGGTCGAGTACGCGGAACCGAACTACGTCCTCACCGCCGATGAGGTGCCCGACGACCCCATGTTCCCGCAGCTCTGGGGCATGCAGAACACCGGACAGACCGGGGGCACCGCGGGAGCGGACATCCACGCCACCAACGCATGGGACGTCTTCACCGGGTCGGATTCGGTGCTGGTCGGGGTCATCGACACCGGCGTGGACTACACCCATCCCGACCTCGCCGCCAACATCTGGACCAACCCCGGCGAGATCCCCGGGAACGGGATCGACGACGACGGGAACGGGTTCATCGACGACATCCACGGATGGGACTTCGTCAACAACGATAACGATCCCATGGACGACGCCGGACACGGGAGCCACGTGTCCGGGACCATCGGGGCGGTCGGGAACAACGGGATCGGCGTGGCCGGTGTGAACTGGCACATCAGGATCATGGGGCTCAAGTTCCTGGACTCCAGCGGCTCCGGTTATACCGACGACGCGGTGGACGCCGTCTACTACGCCACCATGATGGGGGTAAGGCTCACCAGCAACAGCTGGGGAGGCGGCGGCTTCTCCCAGACCCTCTACGACGCCATCCAGGACGCCGGGGCCCACAACATCCTCTTCGTCGCCGCGGCCGGGAACGAGGGGGCCAACATGGATGTGAACCCCCACTACCCGGGGGCCTACGATCTTCCCAACATCGTCTCGGTGGCCGCCACCGACCACGACGACCTGCTGGCCGACTTCTCCAACTACGGCGCCACCACGGTCGACCTCGGCGCTCCCGGCGTGGACATCCTATCCACCTTCCCGGGAAACTCCTACGGCTCGATCAGCGGCACCTCGATGGCTACCCCGCACGTTTCGGGGGCCCTCGGGCTCATCTTCGGGCGCTTCCCCAACATCGGGGCGCTCGACGCGAAGAACCTGCTCATGAACTTCGCGGACCCGATTCCGTCCCTGACCGGGAAGTGCATCACCGGGGCACGGCTGAACGCGTTCCTGCCCATCGCGGAACCGGACAGCATTCCGCCGGGCGCGATCACCGACCTGGCCGTGACCGGGACCGCCTCGAACTGGATGACCGTCGCGTGGACGGCCCCGGGCGACGACGGCAACACCGGGACCGCCAGCCGCTACGATGTGCGCTACTCCACGAGCGCGATCACTCCGGCCAACTTCTCGTCGGCCACCTCGGCCGACAATCCTCCGGATCCCGGCGCCGCCGGAACCCCGGAATCCATGCAGGTCTCGGGACTCGATTTCAGCACCACCTACTACTTCGCGGTGAAGGCCCTGGACGAGTTCGGAAACGCCGGCCCGCTGTCCAACGTCCCCTCGGGAACCACCCTGGGCGCGCCGGACATCGACGTGACGCCGACCTCGCTGACCGAGACTCTCCTCACCGGGGCCACCTCGCTCCAGAACCTCACCCTGAGCAACCTCAACTCCAACACCACCCTCGACTTCGAGATCCCGCTCCCCGAGCTGATCACCAACCCGGTGGTCGTCCAGGCCTTCGTGGACGTTCCGAAGGGCGGGGTGGACGCGCGGACCGGGGATCCGGTGATCGACAGCTTCGGCGGCCCCGACGCCTTCGGGTACCGCTGGGTGGACAGCGACGAGTCCTACGGACCCGTCTTCCAGTGGACCGACATCTCGGGCACGGGGACCGCGGCGATCACCACCGGTGACGACACCAACAACGGTCCCTTCCCGATCGGATTCACCTTCCCGTTCTACGGGGTCGACTACAGCGACTTCCGGGTGTGCTCGAACGGGTTCGTGAGCCTGACCAGCAACTCCACCGCCTACGGCAACCAGCCGCTCCCCAACACCGGCGCTCCCCCCACCCTGATCGCCCCCTTCTGGGACGACCTGAACGTGGCTGCGGGAGGCGGCGTCTACTACGAGAGCGACGGGTCCTCCCTGATCGTGCAGTGGAACAACGTCGCCCACTACGGCGGCGGCGGGCCGTACTCCTTCCAGGCCATCCTGCACGACGACGGGAGCATCGAGTACCAGTATCTCTCCATGGGGAGCCCCAACAACAGCGCCACCATCGGGATCCAGAACGCGGCGCAGAACGACGGATTCAACGTCGCCTTCAACACCGCCTACGTCCACGACAACCTGGCCGTCCGTATCCAGGCGGTTCCCCAGTGGATGACGGTGAGCCCCTCGGCCGGCACGGTGTTCGGCCCCGGGAACACCACCCTGGGCGTGACCTTCGACGCCGGCGGGCTCCTGGGCGGGACCTACGACGGGACCATCCACGTCGGGAGCAACGATCCCGATGAGAACCCGTTCGACATCCCGGTGACCCTGACCGTCATCGGCGCCCCCGACATCGCGGTGGAGCCCCTGTCCTTCGACTTCGGTCAGGTGTTCCTGGGGGCCACCCCGAGCCACACCTTCGCGGTGCGGAACCCGGGGACCGACACCCTCCACGTGTCGAGCGTCTCGATGAGCGATGCGGCGTACACGCCGGGCATGACCTCGTTCGCGGTACCGCCGCGGTCGAGCCTGGGGCTGGACGTAATTTTCGCGCCGACCCTCGTCCAGCTGTACCCGGCCACCATGACCCTGGCCAGCGACGACCCCGACAACCCCTCGGTGGTGGTGTCCCTGGCCGGCGAGGGGGTGGAGCCGCCCCAGTTCCAGGTCGACCCGGCGTCGCTGACCTCCAACCTGCTGACCGGGCAAACCGAGAACCAGGTGCTCACCATCGCCAACAACGGCGGGGCGAACCTGGACTACGACATCGCGGTGGATCTGGGCACCCAGGTGACCCAGTACACCTCGGCCGGGGAGCTGCCCAAGGGCGCCGCGGATTCCAACCCGGGCGTGCTGGGAAGCGGGGGGCCCGACAGCTTCGGCTACCAGTGGATCGACAGCGACGAAGTCGGCGGGCCGCTCTTCGACTGGACGGACATCTCGGGCGTCGGCACGCCGGTCTTCACCAGCACCGCCGACGACGGGAACACCGGTCCCTTCCCGATCGGCTTCGACTTCAACTTCTACGGGAACACGTTCAGCGATTTCCGGGTCTGCTCCAACGGCTGGATCAGCTTCACGAGCAGCCTGACCGGTTATTCCAACGTGGCCCTGCCCAACGACGGCTCCAGCGTTCCCGAGAACCTCCTGGCCGTCTTCTGGGACGACATGAAGGTGGACTTCGCCCAGGGCGGGCAGGTCTTCTACTACAACGACGGATCGAAGCTGATCGTCCAGTACGACAACGTCATCCACTACGGCCAGTCGGGAGGGCCCTACTTCACCTTCCAGGTGCAGCTCTACCCGAACGGCACCATCCTCTACCAGTACCTCACCCTGGGGGCCATCCAGAACAGCGTCACCATCGGGATCCAGAACGCGACCAAGGATGACGGGCTCACCGTCGTGTACAACGCGACCTACGTACACGAGGACATGGCCATCCGCATCGCCTCCTCCCCCGACTGGATGAGCGCCAATCCCCTGGCCGGGACCGTGGCCCCCGGCGACACCGCCCACGTCAACGTTCGCTTCAATGCGGAGGGCCTTTTCGGCGGCCGCTACGAGGGGTTCGTGAACGTGAACACCAACGACCCGGCGGCGCCCCAGGTGGAGGTGCCCGCCACCCTGAACGTGACCGGGGCTCCGGACATCGATGTGAACCCTCTGGCCCTGGACTTCGGACAGGTGTTCGTGGGCTATCCGGACCTGTTGACCTTCCGGATCGCCAACGTGGGGACCGACCTCCTCACCGTGAGCTCGATCACGTCGGACGATTCGGACTTCACGGTGGACTTCAGCGGCGTTTCGCTGCCGCTGAACCTGAGCCCGCTCCAGGAGGCTCTGATCACCGTACGCTACGGACCGACCTCGGCCGGTCCGGACGTGGGGCATCTCTCCATCGGGAGCAACGACGCCGACGAAGCCACCGTCGTCGTGGATCTCACCGGAGAGGGACTGATCGCCCCGGTGGCCGGGGTGAGTCCGGACAGCCTCTACGCCGATCTCCTGACCGGCGAGGCGGAGAGCCAGAGCTTCGTGCTCTCCAACACCGGGGGGAGCGATCTCACCTACGATACGCGCTCCCTCACCGCCTTCGGAACCCAGGTGGTGGTGGCCGACGCCCTGGATCTGGCCAAGGACGCTGTCGACCCGCGCCTCGGGATCCTGGGGAGCGGCGGGCCGGACAACTTCGGCTACAGCTGGAAGGACAGCGACGATCCGGGTGGGCCGGTGTTCGACTGGGTGGACATCTCGGGCACGGGCACTCCCGTGTTCTCGAGCCGGTCCGACGACGTCAACCACGGCCCGTTCCCGATCGGGTTCGACTTTTCGTTCTACGGGAACGTGTTCAACACCTTCCGGGTGTCGAGCAACGGCTGGGTGAGCTTCACCAACACCACCACCGATCTCAGCAACGATCCGCTTCCCAGCGCGGGCGGGCCGGAGAACCTGCTGGCCCCCTTCTGGGACGACATGGTCGTGGACCCGGCCTACGGCGGCGAGGTGTACTACGAGTACGACGGATCCAAGCTGATCATCCAGTACGACAGCGTCCTGAAGTACAACAACACGACTCCGCCGTATTACACGTTCGAGATCCTGCTCTACCCGAACGGGTCGATCATCTACCAGTACCTCACCCTCGGATCGACCTTGAACAGCTGCACGGTGGGGATCCAGAACGACGCCAGGGACGACGGCCTGAACGTCGTGTACAACGACGATTACCTGCACGACGCCATGGCCATCCGCCTCGCGACGTCCCCGGACTGGTTGAGCGCCAACCCGGCCTCGGGGATCATTCCCCCCGGCGGAAGCGCGACGATCAACGTGCTCTTCAACGCAGCCGGCCTCTTCGGCGGCCGCTACGAGGGCGCGGTTCAGGTCCTCTCCAACGATCCCGCCCACGGGCTCCTGAGCGTGGCCGCGACCCTGGACGTCACCGGGGTGGCGCGGATCGGGTTCGATCCCACCACGGTGGATTTCGGGGACGTCTACGTCGGCTACCCCGACACCCTGGACCTCGTGGTCACCAACATCGGGACCGATCACCTCTCGGTGTCGTCGATGACGCCGGGACTCGGGGACTACAGCGTGGATCCCTCGACCCTGGAGCTGGAGCCCCTCCAGAGCCAGACCGTCCGGGTCGCCTTCTCCCCGAGCGCATCCGGACCCCGGAACAGTCTGCTCACGGTGATGAGCAACGATCCGGATTCGCCGCACATGGTCAATCTGGCCGGGGTCGGAGTGGACCCGCCGGCCATGACCATGGCCCCGGAAACCATGATCGGAGCCTCCCTCCCCGGCGACGTGCAGACCAAGACCATGACCCTCTGCAACACCGGCGGGAGCGACCTCACCTACAGCATGACCTGGGGTGAGACGAGCGGGAGCCAGAGCGTCCAGGCCTACGGCTACCAGGAGATTCCCAAGGGAACCGACGTGGAGGGCGCCGCCCAACCCGTCGATCCCCGGCCCGGAATCCTGGGCAGCGGTGGACCCGACGCCTACGGCTACACCTGGATCGACAGCGACGATCCCACCGGGCCGGCCTTCGACTGGGTCGACATCAGCGGGGTCGGAACGCCGATCGACTTCGGCGGCAGCTACCGGGACGACGCGAACTCGGGGGCGCTGCCCATCGGGTTCAGCTTCCCCTTCTACGGGCAGAGCTTCTCGGACGTCCGCGCCTGCACGAACGGGTGGTTGAGCTTCACATCGAGCGCCACCAGCTACTCGAACCAGCCGCTGCCCAACGGCGGGGCTCCGGAGAACCTGCTGGCCTTGTTCTGGGACGACATGGTCTACGACGAGAGCAACGGGGGCGCCGCGTACTACTACTACGACGGCACCAGGACCGTCTTCCAGTTCGACCACGTCCGGAAGCTGGGGTACTTCACCGCTCCGTACTTCTCGTACGAGGTGATCCTCTATCCGAACGGCAACATCCTGTACCAGTACCTGAGCCTCACGGGGCCGCTCGACAGTGCCACCATCGGGATCCAGAACGGGACCCAGGACGACGGGCTGACCGTGGCGTACAACGACGCCTACGCCCATGAGAACCTGGCCATCCTGTTCAGCTCCCGGCCGCAGTGGCTCTCCGTCTCCCCCGAGTCCGGGGTGTTGGCGGCGGGTGAGTGCGTCGATCTGACCGTGACCATGGACGCCACCGATCTGGCCGAGGACGACTACTTCGGCAACGTTCACGCCTCGAGCAACGACCCCGCCAATCCTGCCGGCGAGGACATGGCGGTGGTCTTCCACGTGCGGACGGTCTACGCCGTCAGCAGCAGCGTCAATCCGAACACGTTGAACCTGTCCAGCAACGGGAAGTACGTGACGGCCCAGGTCGAGCTGCCGCCGGAGTTCGATCCGCACGACATCGTGATCGAGACGGTGCGCCTGAACGGGACCGTGCCCGCCGATCCCAACAAGGTCTCCTACATCGGCGCGGCTATCCAGTTCAAGTTCAGCCGGTCCGCGGTCGAGGCGGTGCTGGGCGAGGGTGACTCGGTCGTCGTGGTGGTGACCGGTGAGATCCTGGACACCGCGTTCTTCCGGGCGGAAAACGTGATCCGGGTCATCAACCCGCACGTGCTGTCTCCCAACGGAGGCGAGCGCCTGCCGGTCGGAGGAGCGGTCGACGTGGTCTGGACCAACCCCCAGGGCTGGAACGTGGACCATGCCGATCTCTACTACACCGCCGATGACGGGGTGAGCTGGAACGTGGTCGCCCAGGACATCCAGGCCGAGACCTACACCTGGATGGTCCCGGACGCGATCTCGAGCACGGCCCGGCTCCGGGTCTACCTCTACGACAACCAGGGGATCATGGGGTACGACTCGAGCGACGATCCCTTCGAGATCACCGGGGCCTTCACCGGGACCGGCCCGGTCCTCCCGATCGCGCACGCGCTCAGGCAGAACGCTCCGAACCCCTTCCTGGGGGCCACCCGGATCGCGTTCGATCTGCCCGCGGACGAGACGGTGAACCTGGTGATCTACGACGTGTCCGGACGGGCGGTGCGGGTCCTGGAGCGGAACCAGCTACCCGCCGGGACCCACATCCGTGCCTGGGACGGCCGGGACGGGTCCGGTCATTCCCTGGCTTCGGGGATCTACTTCTACCGCCTCACCGCGGGCTCCTTCACCGCCACCAAGCGGATGTTCCTCATGAAGTAGCCGGCGAGGCACCATCGCGCAGCCGAACTGCACCCCCCTCCCGGGCCCGGCCCGGGGGGGGCACCCCCCGGGGCCACCGCCCCGGGGGGATTTTCTTGGAGGCGTGTCAGGTCTTCGACGACTCGGCGTGGAGCCGGCGGCGAAGACTCAGCCCCTTGACCACGTAGAAGATCACCGGGAACACCAGAAGCTCCAGGATGAAGCTCGTCCCCACCCCGCCGATCATCGGCACCGCCAGGCGGCGCATGGTGTCCGCCCCCGCTCCGTGGGCCCAGAGGAGCGGGACCAGGCCCATGAAGATGGCGACCACGGTCATGGTCTTGGGGCGGATCCGCTTGACCGCTCCGTCGTACACCGCGTACCAGAGGTCGTTGGCGTCCCGCATCCGCCCCTCCGCCTTGAACCGCTCGTAGCTGGTCTGGAGGTAGAGGAGCATGACGATTCCGGTCTCGGTGGCCAGACCGGCCAGGGCGATCATGCCGACCCAGACCGCCAGGGACAGGTTGTACTTCATGGCCCACAGGAGCCAGATCGCCCCCACCAGGGCGAAGGGCAGGGACAGGAGCACGATGGCGACCTGGACCCAACTCCTGGTGCCCATGTAGAGGAGAAGCACGATCAGGACGAGGGCCAGGGGAACGGCGATCATCAGCCGTTGCCGCGCCGCCTGCATGTACTCGTACTGGCCGGACCACACGATGTTGTATCCGGCGGGGAGAGCGACCTGCGCGGCCACCGCTTTCTGGGCGTTGGCCACGTACGTTCCCACGTCGATGCCCGCGATGTCCACGAACACCCAGCTGGTGAGCCTCGCGTTCTCGCTCTTGATCATGGGCGGCCCCTTGTGGATGCGGAACTCCGCCACCTGGTCCAACGGAATCTGGGCCCCCGAGGGGGTGGAGATCAGGGTCTGCTTCAATGCCTGCTCGTTGTCCCGGAGCTCCCTCGGATACCTCAGGTTGATGGGGTAGCGCTGGAGGCCCTCGACGGTTCCGCTCACGTTCATTCCGCCCATCGCGGACATGATGACGTCCTGGACGTCCCCCACGGTCAGGCCGTAGCGGGCGATCTCGTCCCGGTCCACATGGATGTCGAAGTAGTTCCCCCCCACGCTCTTCTCCGGGAAGGCGCTCACCGTGTAGGGGCCGGTGCCGTTCGAGGTCTTCACCACCTGGGCGACCTGGTTGGCGAGACCGGACAAGGTGGCCAGGTCCGGGCCCATGATCTTGACCCCGACCGGGGTCTTGATGCCGGTCGAGAGCATGTCGATCCGGGTCTTGATGGGCATGGTCCAGCTGTTGGTCAACCCGGGTATGTGCACGACCTCGTTCAGACCGGGAACGTGAGTCCCGTCCGGCCAGTTGTAGCCGTACACCAGCTCGTCGATGGTGATGGGCCGCGCTTCCGGCCAGATCGCCCTCAGGGGAGCCCGGAGTATTCCCGGCCAGCCGCTGAAGAAACGGTGCAACGGGATCCGGCGCCACTGGTCCTTGTCGCGCCTCAAGGTGATCGTGGTTTCCAGCATGCTGGGGGGAGCCGGGTCGGTGGCGGTTTCCGCCCGCCCGGCCTTCCCCAGCACCGTCTCGACCTCGGGAAACGCCTTGATCAGGGCGTCGGTCTGCTGCACCAGCTCCCGGGCCTTGGTCATGCTGATGCCCGGGTCGGTGGTCGGCATGTAGAGGAGGTCCCCCTCCTCGAGCGGTGGCATGAACTCGCTCCCCAGGTGCCGGAGGGGAACTACGGTCACCGCCACCGCGGCCACGGCCCCGATCAGAACCAGCCAGCGGAACCTCATGGCCAGGATGAAGAAGGGCCGGTACCCCGCCTCCAGCACCCGGCTCAGGGGGTTCCGATGCTCGGAGGGGATCCTCTGGGGGAGGATCATCAACCCGCTCAGGACGACCCACGCCAGCACCATACCCCAACGGTACGGATGGAGATGGGGCAGCGGAATCAGGGCCAGCACCGCCGCGGGCCCCAGGATCATCCCCAGGTATAGGGACAGGCGCTTCCGCAGACTCCAGGCCTCAGGCACCACCCGCTCAGAGATGAAGAACACCATGAGGACCGGGATGATGGTGACGGCCAGGATGGCCCCGCAGGCCAGGGCGAAGGTCTTGGTGTAGGCCAGGGGCTTGAAGAGCCTTCCCGACTGCTCGCCGAGGACGAAGATGGGGAGGAAGCTCACCACGATGATGAGGAGGGCGAAGAACAGGCTCGGCCCGACCTCGGCCGCCGCTTCGCCGATGATCGCGGCCCGGCTCCGCACGGGTCCTCCGGCCTCCACCTTGTGCTTCTCGTATTCGATATGCTTGTGCGCGTTCTCGACCATGATGATCGAGCTGTCGACCATCACCCCGATGGAGATGGCGATCCCGCCGAGGCTCATGATGTTGGCGTTGATGCCCAGCAGGTTCATGATGGTGAGGGTGGCCAGCACCCCGGTCGGCAGTACGAACGCCGCCACCAGGGCGCTTCGGGCGTGGAGCAGGAAGAGAATACAGATGAGCGAGACGATCGCGATTTCCTCGATCAACGTGTGATTGAGGGTGTGAACCGCCCGGTCGATGAGGTCGCTCCGATCGTAGGCCACGTCCAGGGCCACTCCCGGGGGGAGGCCCGCCTCGAGGCTCGAGAGCTTCTCCTTCACGTTCTCGATCGTCCGGCGGGCGTTCTCCCCGAAACGCATGACCACGATGCCGCCGACGGTCTCCCCTTGCCCGTTCCAGTCGGCCACCCCGCGCCGGATCTCCGGGCCCACCCGCACGTCGGCCACGCTCGAGAGGTAGATCGGGGTTCCTTCGGTCGTCGCTCCCAGGGACACCTTGCGCAGCTCATCCAGGGCCTTCCGGGTGCGCAGGGCGTTGACCGACTTCCCCGCCTTTCTGGCCGCGGCGATCTCGGAGTCGGTGAGCGATCCCAGATAGCCGATCCCCCGGACCATGTACTCGGTCTCGCTCTGCTCGATCAGCCGACCCCCGACGTCGATGTTCGATCGCTGGATCGCGTGCCGCACCTTGCTCAGGGGGAGGTTGTAGGCGAGGAGCTTCACCGGGTCGACCACGATCTGGTACTGCTTCACGAACCCGCCCAGCGAGGCGATCTCGCTCACCCCTTCCACCGAACTGAGTTCGTAGCGCAGATACCAGTCCTGAAGCCCTCGCAGGTCGGCGAGGTCGGCGTCGGGGCGGAGCAGGGGTTTTCCGTCCAGGGGGCACCGGTCGTATCCCTTCTGGAGAACCACCGGCTCCACGCTGGCCCGCATGGCTGCCGGGACGTCCTGGAGCGTCTCGTAGCGGCGGTTCTCCCGGCGGTCCACGTAGACGGTGCGGGTGTCATCGAACACCCGGTGATGCACCAGGCGAGCCCGCACCTCGGGTTCGTCCGGGGCGTCCTCGGGCTTGGCGTACCACGTGTCGGTCACCGCGTCGTGCCAGGCGCCGTTCGGATGGTCCGGGCAGTACTTACCCGTGGTGAGGACGTACTCGTAGATCCAGCCCACCCCGGTGGCGTCGGGTCCCAGTTGGGGAGAAACGCCCGAGGGGAGCTTGCCGGTGATCGAACTCAACTGCTCGAGGACGCGGCTCCGGGCCCAGTAGAGGTCGGTGCCGTCCTCGAAGATGATGTAGACGAAGCTGGTGCCGAACATGCTGTAGCCCCGCACCACCTTGGCGTAGGGGACCGCGAGCATGGCGGTGGTCAGCGGGTAGGTGACCTGGTCCTCCACGATCTGGGGGGCCTGCCCGGGGTACTCGGTCCGGATCACGACCTGGACGTCCGAGAGATCGGGGATGGCGTCGATGGTGATGTGATAGGCGGACCAGATCCCCGCCATCACCAGGAAGGCGGTCAGGAGAAGGACCATCCCCCGGTTCCGCACGCACAGTTCGATCAGCTTGGCAATCACGGCTCACTCCCCGCCCGCGCCGGCATCCTGATGCACCCGGTCGTCGGACCCACCGGGCTCCGTCGCCTCGGCGCCGGAGACCGGCATCGCGTTCCTCGCGTCGTGGCACTTGAGCATGGCTTTCCCGAAGTAGGGGTTGTGGACGTCCCCCTCGGTCTGGAGCCACACCGATCCGCCCTGCTCCTTCTGGAACATGGGGCAATGAAGGCGGTCCACCTGCTTCGGATAGGAGGCGGGAACTCCCGTCGTCTGCACCAGCCCGGCCAGCGCCTCGCTCAGGTCGGCGAACCGGCTCCGGGCCTCTTCCAGGTTTCCGGGGGCGGCCAGGGCCCGGGCGGCGGCCGAGGCGGCGGCGGCCTCGGGGTGCTCCTTCCAGAATCCGGGCCGGCCGGGGATCTCCACCGCGGTCGCGGCCCGGAGTTCCTCGGCGATCCGCCCGGCATGCCCGCCGATCCCCTTGACCTCGTCGCCGGCCAGGATGTCTCCGATGGCCAGGTAGTGGTCGAGGACCCGTCCCAGCGCCGCGGAGACCGCATCCGGCAGCTTCACCGCCTCGTCCGAAGCCGGCGCCGGCGCCGCCTGGGCGACCACCGCCTTCTGGTCCGAAGCCGTGTTTCCCCGGATCATCTTGGCCAGCGCCTCCCGGATCTTCGACTCGCTGTCGATCAGGAACTGCCCGCTCACCACCACGTCCTCGCCGGGCTCGAGTCCGGCCAGGACCTCGACCCTTCCCTCGCCGTCCTCGGCCCCCATCTTGACCTCGCGGGGCTCGAAGCGCCCCTCGCCGAGGCTGACGAAGGCCACCTGCCGTTCCCCGGTGTCGATGATCGCCTCCCGGGGGACCAGGACCCGCTTCCGCGGGAGGGTGTTCTGGAGGTCGATGTTCGCGAACATCCCGGGCTTCAGAACCCCGTAGGGGTTGTCGAACTCGATCCGGACCTTCACCTCGCGGGACTTCTCGCTGAGGTACGGGTAGATGTAGACGATCCTGCCCTCGAACTCCTGGCCGGGGATGTAGGGCAGGGTCATGACCGCCTTCTGTCCGGCCTGCACGTAGGGAAGCTGGTACTCGTAGAGGGTGGCCATCACCCAGACCTTGGAGAGGTCGGCGATCCGGTAGACCCGCATTCCCGGATCGACCTTCATCCCCTCGTTTCCGTGCTTCTCGGTGACCACGCCCGCGTAGGGGCTCCGGATGACCATGGTCTTGGCCGGTTCGCCGGACTTCTGGAGGGCGGCGATCTGCTCCGGGGTGATGTCGTAGAAGAGAAGCCGCCGGCGGGCGGACTCCATCAGGGAGCCCGCGCCCGGCACCATGCCCGCGGCCGAGTCGGCCGCACCGCTCCTCCGGTTCTGGTAGGCGACGAGGTACTCCTTCTGGGCCGCGTAGAGTTCCGGGGAGTAGAGCTCGAACAGGGGCTCGCCTTTCTTCACCTCGGCGCCCAGATAGTCGACCTGGATCTTCTCGATCCAGCCCGAGACCTTGGTGTTGATGTCGCGCACCTGGCGCTCGTCGTACTCCACGGTTCCCACGGTTCGGATGGTGCGGGTTAGGGTGCCGTCGGCGACCTTCGCGATGCGGACCCCGATGTTCTGCACCACGACCGGGTCGATGGTCACCTCGCCGGTGAACTTGCTCGCATCGAGCGGAACCAGTTCCATGCCGCAGATCGGGCAGTTCCCCGGCTTGGGCAGGATCACCCAGGGATGCATGCCGCAGGTGTAGTACTGGGTGGTGCCTTCCTTGGAATCCGAGGAGGCCTCGACCTCCGTACCGGGTTTCACCGAATGCCACAGCCCATCCAGTCCCCTGTGGAGCGCGCCCCCCCACAAGGCGCCCACCAGGAGGGCGACCACCACCAGACCCGCCACCGGCAGAAGCTTCCCGACCCGGGGACCCCGCGGGGGGGGCGGGCTGGGAGGCGCCGTTGAAACGTCCTGGGGCCGGGACGTGGGCGTCGGCTCGGGGTGAATCGGGTTCTCGTGGTTGCTCATGTCCAAGACTCCGTTTTCGATGATGGATCGGACCGGCCGGCCGCCGGGGCCGGCGAAGTGGAAGCGGTCATCGGTCGAGGCCTCCCTCTCCGGTCAGGGCGTCGACCGCGGCACGGGCTTCGAGCAGGTCGGCCCGCGCGCGCTCCAGGATCAGCCGGAACTCGAGAAGAACGCGCTCCGCGTCGATCACGTCGAGGAAGGAGCCCCCGCCCGACTCGAACGTGGAGTAGGCGGCGTCGAGAGACTGCCGCACCTTGGGGACGAGGGAGTCGCGGTAGAGCACGGTCTTTCGACCGGCGTCGTCGAACCGGAAGAGGGCGTCCTCGAGGTCGGTCTGAAGGGAATTGCTCCGGTCGGCCAGGTTCGCTTCGGCGGCGGCCCGCCGGGCCTCGGCCTGTCGCACCCCCGCGGACACGGCTCCCCTCCACAGGGGAATGCGGACCCCGACCATGGCCATGACCGGGTCCTTGCCGTTGTCGAGAAGGCCGGACACGTCCCGAGGATCGGTCTGGACCCAGTCCACCCCCAGGGTGAAGCTTGGGAGCCCGGACTTCCGGGCCAGGCCTATTCCGTGCGTCTCCTTCTCCACCATGGCCCGGAGCGCCTTGAGCTCGGGATTCTGCTCGTGGAGACGCACCTCCAGGGAATCGCGGAGATCGGGCCGGGGCACCTCGGGGAGCGAATCGGGCCAGGCAATGGGGGTGTCGGCGGGGAGATCGAGCAGGGCGTTGAGACGGGCCCGGCGCGGTGGGCGCTGCTGCTCCAGAGTGGTCACCCGGTCCTGGAGCTTCCCCAACTCCACCTGGACCTTGATGAGATCGCTGAACCGGGCGGTTCCGGTGCTGTAGCGGGACCGGAGGATCTCCTCCCATTGGCGGAGCAGGTCGAGGTTGTCCCGCACGATCCCGATCGCCGACCCCAGGTAGTAGTACTCCGCGTAGGCGGTGCTCACCTCGCGGTAGGTCTTCTGCATGGCCGCGACGTACTTCTCCCGGGCCGCCCGGGCGGAAGCCAGAGCCACGTCGCCCTTGGCGCCCAGGGTGCCGAACCAGGGGAACGACTGGCTCACCCCCACCCGTTGCTTTTGCGGGCCCACCCGCGTCTCCACCGACTGGAGGAAATAGCCGTAGGTGAGCATCGGGTCCGGGAGCGCGCGGGCCTGGGGAACCTGCTCGAGGGCGGCCTTCCAATCCTGCCGGGCCGCGGCCACCGACCGGTTCCGCTCGAAGGCCAGGGCCATGAGATCGTGAAGACTGGCGCCCGGACCGGAGACGACCGCAACCGCGGCGGTGTCCACCGGGGCCTCGGCCCGGGCCGCCTCGACCCGCCAGAGATCCACCTCCGTCCGCTCCCGGCTGCTCGCGCATCCCCCGGCCGCGCCCAGGAGGATCAAACCTCCGGCGATCCACACAACGTGTCTCTTGTTGAACTGATTCCTTTGCACCAAGCCAGTCTCCCCGAAGTGGTTGGGATCCATCTCACCAGGCATGCGATAGATGACTTTTGCACGTCGCATGCCAACTTCGCTCGACCGTTAAATAATTGCAGGAAAATGAGTTATAGACGCGCCACCGAGAACTCTCCCGGTCCCACCCACCAGTTTCTGGTGACCTCAGCGGCCAGGAGGCGCCGCCCCCCCGGGCGGGGTCCGCTTGAGATCGTGGTCGGCGATCTTCTTTCTGAGGGTGGTGGGGCTGATCTCAAGGGCCTCGGCGGTGCGGGTGATGTTCCATTCGAGCCGGTCGAGAACACCGGCCACGTAGCGCTTCTCCATGTCCCGGAGGGAAACGATCTCCCCCTCCACCGACCCGGCCGGGACCGGCCCGGGGGCGGCCGACTCGATGGCCAGGTCCTCGGGCCCGACCACCCCGCCCCGCAGCAGCGCCACCGACCGGGTGAGCACGTTCTCCAATTCGCGAACGTTCCCCGGCCAGGGGTGCGCCTGGAGCTGCTTCAACGCGGCGGGGGTGAGGTGCGCGGGGGGACGGCCGAGCTGGTCGCCGATCCGGCGCAGGAGGAACTCCGCGATGAGCGGGATATCCTCGGGACGCTCGCGAAGCGGGGGGACCCGTATCCGCGCCACCGCCAGCCGGTAGAAGAGATCCTGCCGGAAGGTTCCCTCCCCCACCCGCCGATCCAGGTCCCGGTGGGTGGCGGCCATCACCCGCGCCTTCATGGGGAGGGTCTGGGTTCCCCCGACCCGCTCGAACTCGGTCTCCTGGAGCGAGCGAAGGAGCTTGGCCTGGAGATCCAGGGGAAGGTCCCCCACCTCGTCGAAGAAGATGGTCCCCGTTCCCGCCAGCTCCAGCTTCCCGATCTTGCGGTTGGACGCGCCGGTGAAGGAGCCCTTCTCGTGACCGAAGAGTTCGGACTCCAGGAGGGTGGGCACGATTCCGCCGCAGTTGACCGCCACGAACGGCCCCGGGGTCCCCGAGGATTCGTGAAGCGCCCGCGCCACCAGCTCCTTTCCGGTTCCCGTCTCGCCCTGGATGAGCACGGTGACCCGGGATTGGGACAGGATGGCGATCTGCTTCAGGATCTCGGTGATCCCCGGGCTCCTTCCCACGATCTCCCGAGGCCTGGCCGCGCCCTCGGGGAGCGTGGAGGCCGCCGGGGCTTCCGAGCCCCGCTTCCCATGCGCCTCCGCCTTGGCCACCGCGCCCAGGATCTGGTCGAGATCGAGAGGTTTGCGGATGTAGTCGAAGGCCCCCGCCCGGATGGCGTCGATGGTGGCCTGCATGTCCTGGTGGCCGGTGATCATGACCACCGAGGTCGAGGGGCGGTGCTCGCGGATCCGGCCGAGGAGCTCGCGGCTGTCCCCGTCGGGGAGCTTCAGGTCCAGAAAGACGATGTCGTCGGGCTCTTCCTCGAACCGCTTCCAGCCTTCGGCCAGGGTGTGGGCCCGCCGGGTCTCATGGCCCTCCCCGGAGAGATGGATCTCCAGGGAACGGGCCAGCGCCTTGTCGTCGTCGATGATGAGGATTCGGCTCACCGGCTACCTCCGGATTCGGGAAACTCCAACCGGAAGAGCGCCCCGCCCCGGTCGGTGCGTCCGGCCTCGATGCGCCCCCCGTGGAGCTCGGTGATCTTCCGGGCGTGGGCGAGCCCCAGTCCCGTCCCGGTCTCCTTGGTGGTGAAGAAGGGGCGGAAGAGGTCCTCGGGGGGAATGCCGTCGAATCCGGGACCCTCGTCCTGCACTTCCAGCGAGATCTTCGCGTCCGGCGGGGGGCCCGCGACCACCCTCAGGGTCACCGTTCCACCCTCCGGTGAGGCCTCCATGGCGTTTCGAATCAGGTTGGAGAGGACCTGCTCCATGAGCTTCCGGTCCACCGAGAGCATCGCCCCCCCGGACCGGTCCTCCACCACCAGCCCCAGACCGCGCGAAGCCGCCTCGGCCTTGAACACGCCGGCGATGGATTCCAGGACCTCCACCGCGCGGACCGGCTCGAACGCCGGCGACACCGGCCGGGCGTAGTTGAGGAGATCGGAGAGCATCTCCTCCACGCGGCGCACCTGGTCCACCGCGATCCGGGCCAGCTCGGAGAAGGTCTCGTCGTCGCCCACCCGGCGCTCCAGGGCCTGAACGTTCATCTTCACCGACGAAAGCCGGTTCCGGATCTCGTGGACCACGCTGGAACTCAGCTCCCCCACCGCGGCCAGGGTGCTGGCCTGGATCCGCTGGCGCTGGATCTCCTCCAGCGCGTCGAGCATCTCGTTCATGGCCTTCCCGACGTCGCCCACCTCGCGTCCCGCAAACTCCGGGATCCGCTCGTGATGCCGCCCTTCCTTGATTCGGCGCGCGGCCCCGGCCAGCTCGGCCAGAGGCGTGGACAGCCGCTTGGAGATCCGCGACGAGAGGATGATGACCGCCACCACGGTGAGCAGGCCCGCGATGAGAAAGGCCCGTCGAAGGGCGTGGAGGAGGGACAGGGCCTCGCTCTGGTCCATCTCGGCCACCAGGAGCCAGGCGGGACCGGCCACGTGGGTGAACCCGGAGAACACGCTTCCATCGGCGCCGCGGAGGTGCGCGTTTCCCACCGCCCGGCCGGCCGCCTCCCGGACGATGGCGGGGGGAAGGACCGAGGCCCCGGCCTGCAACTGCGGGCCGGAGGTGAGGAGCACGGTGCCGGTGGAATCGGCCAGGAGCACCCGGCCGGTGTGCTTGAGCCCGGCCCGGTTCATGAGGACCGGGGCGAGGGAGGCCCGGAGATCGAGGGTGGCCACGACGTACCCCACCATCTCTCCCGACGGGGCCCAGAGCCCGTTGGCCACGGCCAGGGTGGGTCCGTCGGGCCCCATCCGGACCGGGCCCATGACCGGCCCGCGCCTCGCGGGAAGCCGCTCTTCGAGCCACGCCTTCCGGGCCGCTTCCAGCGGTTCGTGGGTGCCGGTGCTCGAGGCCACCCAGTTCCAGTTGAGATCGTAGAGGGCCAGCGTGCGGTAGTCCCGGGCCCCGGTCTGAAAGGATCCCAGATACCGGCAGACGTCGGCGTGGTTCTCGTGGGATGCGGCCTGGTGAACGAGCAGGATGCAATCCTGGCTCCCGCTGATGACGTCGAGATCGGTGGTGCGCTCCTGGAGCCAGGCCTCGATACGCGCCCGCCGGGCCTCCACCACGCTCACCAGATGGTCGTCGCTCGCCTCGACCAGGGCTGCGCGCGAGGAGAGATAACCGGAAAGGAAGAGCGCCGCCAGGGGAATGAGCCCGACCACCAGCATCCAGGCCCGGATGCTGGCGCCGAGGCTGGCGCCTCGATGGATGGGGGGAGCCGCCGTCGGGGCGGCCGGGGTCCTGGCCATCATGGTTCCCGACCACGGCGTCATCGGTCCGACCCGATGTCCGCGGTCCGGGACGGTTCCTCCTTTTCCCATAGGAGCTTACGACGGAACGGGGGCGGGGACCACCCGCGGGGACCACCCGCGGAGCCGCCGCGGTCCCGGGGATACCCGGCCGGGTGGACGCCCCTTCCCCGGTTCCGGCCGGTTCAGAGCGCGGACCGCCGGAGCCGGAGGGCGTTCGCTCCGGTCAGGAACTGGTCCCCGCACCCCAGAGGCTGGCGGGTCGCCGCCGACCTCGCGCCGGCCGCGCCAGGCTCGGGGCGAGCGAAGGGCATGGTTCCGCCGCGAGTTACCCGGCCGGAGGCGGTTCAGGTCCCGGGTTGCAGAAGTTGGCAGGAAGCTTGCTTTCACCATACGACATCGGCGCGAAGCCAACACGCCCCGGGCGTGGGAGTCGCGCAGGAACCCATCGACCGATTCCGGAAACCTCCGGCGCCGATGCGCCCGAGGGAGGAGGACCACCCCGTGAGAACGATCAAGACCATCATCGCCGCCGGTGGGATGCTGTCCGGCCTGGTGCTCTTTCTCGCCCAGCCTGCCCTGGCCCAGGGAGACGCGAGCGGGCACGGCATGAAGATGAACCACGAGAACATGCACGAGAAGGCCGAAGAAGGCGCCGCCCACGCCATGGCCGGGATCCACGGCGGCGAGGTCACCATGACCGCGGGCCATCACTTCGAGACGCTCTTCACCGCCGAGGGGATCCGGCTCTACGTCTACGACCAGGACCAGAAGCCCGTCGACGTCCTGAAGGACGCCAAGGCCACCGTCGTCCTCGAGACCAAGGACGGGAAGACGGAATCGGTCCCGCTCGACCCGCTCTCCCTGGATGAAAAGGCCGGGCGCACCCAGCCCTGCTTCGCCGCCCCCTACGAGTTCAGCAAGATGAAGCCGGAGACGATGCGGGCCACGTTCGAGGTTCAGGGCCTGGCCAAGAAGCCGATCGGGTTCCAGACCTCGGTTTCCCTGATGCGTCAGACGCTCTACACGTGCTCCATGGACTCCGACGTCCTGGCCGAAGATCCCGGCTCGTGCCCCAAGTGCGGCATGGACCTGGTCCCCAGGAGCGACGACACCGGGAGCAGCATGGGAAGGATGGGTTCGGGCCGCTGAGTCCGGGGAGAGGGCGCCGGGCCCGATCGCCCGGCGCCGGGTCCGGCCGCGGCGCCTTCCCGAGGTTCGGCGTCGCGGCCTCGGGCCGTTCAATTACTTGAGCCCCATTGAATTACAAGAGAGCCGGTATCACGCCCCCGCCGATATGCTACAAATCTAGTGTCCTTTGGCTTCAGACCGCCTTGAATCTCGTCCCCCCGGCTGGCGCCGGGAAAGGCTACCCCTCGATGAAGCTCCTCGGACCCGTTCCCGGTCTTGCGCGGGCGGCGTTTCTCGCCGGCCTGATCGCGGCGTCCGGCGCCGTCCTTCGCCCCGCGCCCGTCGCCGCCCTCCCCCATTTCGAGGAGGTGGGCGAGGCGGCGGGGCTCCTCGAACTGGGCCGCTGGCGCGGAAGCGCCTGGGCCGACGTGGACGGCGACGGCCTCCCCGACGTCGGCCTGGGCTGCCAGGAGTGCGGCTTCCATCTCTACCGGAACAACGGGGACTTCACCTTCACCGAGATCGGGGACTCGGTGGGGGTTCACGTCGAGGGGAGCATCTTCGGGGTCAACTTCATCGACGTGGACAACGACGGCGACCTGGATCTGTTCATAACCGGCGGAGGGTTCCAGGCCCGCACCCCCGCTCCCGACGTGAACCGCCTCTACCTCAAGGACAACGGCGTCGCCCACTTCACCGAGGTTCCCGACGCCGGCGGGCTTTCGCTCCTCGGCTACAGCTTCTCCGCCGCCTGGGCCGATGTGGACGGAGACGGGCTGGTGGACGTCTTCGTGAGCCGGGTCCTGAGCGACCGGGCCACCGCCGACGGCCGCCTGTTCAAGAACCTGGGGGGAGCCCGCTTCGAGGACATCACGGAGGCGGCCGGCCTCGACGTCGCCGGCGAGTCCCAGCAGTGTCTCTTTTTCGATGCCGACGGGGATCTGGACCCCGACCTCGTCCTGGCCAACCGGGACTTCCCCGGCGCGGAGGAGAGCTTCAAGGCCAAGGGCAACCAGTTCTTCCTGAACGACGGCGCCGGACACTTCACCGACTTGTCCGCGTCCTCGGGCATGGACCAGGCCGGAGCCGGGTTTGCCGCCCACGTGGCCGACATCGACCGGGACGGCGACCTGGACATCTTCATCGGGGTGTTCAACATGCTCCGCCACCACGTCTACTTTCCCGGGATCCGGGACGAGCTCTACGTGAACAGCGGCGGACGATACCTCCGCGAGATCGGGGCCGAAGCGGGAATCACCGAGTACAGCGGGTGCATGGGGGGAACCTTCACCGACGTGGACAACGACGGCTGGGTGGATTTCCTGGTGGCCCGGGGTGGACCCGAGCCCGGGCGCACCGAGTGGGACCTCCTGTACCGGAACCTCGGCGGGCTGAAGTTCCAGGAGTCGGCCCACGAGCTGAACGTCCTCAATCGCGCCGCCGGCCACGGAGCCACCACCCTGGACCTCGACCGGGACGGCGACCTCGACATCCTCGTTCCTTCCGGCGCCCCCTACAACCCCGCCCGGACCATGCTCTATAGGAACGACGGGCCGGTGGGAAACCACGTGAGCTTCGTCCCCCAGGACAAGGCCGGCGGGCCGATCGCGCTCGGGGCCCGCGTCCGCATCACCGTACGGGACACCGTGACCGCGGGGGAGATCCTGGGCGGCGGGAGCTTCGCCTCCCAGCCCTACCCCGAGACGTGGTTCGGCCTGAACGACGCGACCCGGGTGGACCGGGTCACCGTCACCTGGCGGGACGGCACGGTGCGAACCGCCGAGAACCTCCCGGTCAACCGCACCTACCCGGTCTGCTACCCGCGGTCGTTCTATCTCCACGGCGCGGGGATCGACTCCTTGAACGCGGCCACCGGGACGCGCCCGATCCGGCTGGGCTGGGACGACCCGCGGCTCCCCGGAGCGGGGACGTTCGAGCTCCGGGTGTCTCCGCTCTCCGCCGAGAGCGAATCCACCCTGGTCTTCACTCTGGCCGCCTCCGACACCGTGCTCGACCTCCCTCCCGGCGGCTACGTGTGGGGGGTGACCTTGGCCGACGCGTTCGGCACGGTGTCGCCCAGCGACCCGGCGTTCTGCCCCCTGTTCGTGCCCGACGCCCCCGAGCCCCCGGCGCCCACCGCACCCGTCTGGACCGCCTACCCCAACCCCTTCGCCAAGCGGGTCACCTTCGCCCCCCCCGCCTCGGGAACCCCGGCCCGGGTGGAGATCTACGACGTGCGGGGGCGGCTGGTGGCGGCCATGGGCGGAGACGGCGCGGGAGACATGGAGTGGAACGGCGTCGGCCGCGACGGACGCGAGGTGGTCCCCGGGATCTACTACGCCCGCATCCGCGAGGGGAGCCGCCTCCAGACCCTCAAGCTGGTCCGCCTGAGCGCCCGCCCCTGACGGTCCGTCCGGCGATCGGGCGCCGGTTCTTCACCGGGTCGCCGCGGCCAGCACCGCCTTCTCCTCCGGCGTCAGGTGGGGCAACCGGCGGATGAACGTCACCATGTTCCAGATCTCGTCCTCGGTGTGGGTGGGGGCAAAGGCGGGCATCCCGGTCATCCGGATCCCGTGGGAGATGATCCAGAACATCTCCCCGTCGCTCATGTCCCCCGCCGCCTCGTCCAGTTCCGGCGCGGGGGGATTCAACCCCTTGGCCAGCTCCGCCGGCTCCACCCCCGGCGCCCCGTGGCAGGTCACGCAGGTCTCGGCGTAGTCGTCCAGTCCCACCGCCGCGGCCTGGGCGTCACCGGCATGGGGATTGATGAGGTCCTGGGCGTGCTTCTCCACCGAACGGTCCATGGCCCAACCGGCCAGGGACGTCTCCAGCGCCCCCGGCGCCGAGGTGGCGGCGACGTTGTAGGCGCCGGTGGCCAGGACGAGAAGGGGGATCCCCACCACCAGCACCGCGCCGACGACCAGACCGAGGACGAACTTCATGACCGGAGTCTCCTTCCGAACGACTGCTTGGACGATGATCCGACGCCGCGTTGAACGCGTGCTTCAACCATACCGGGACCGGCGGAAATCGGCTACCGCGGAGACTCGGCGGGAGGAATCCGGCGGCGACGCAGGCGGCGGACCAGCCGCCAGAAGACCGCGGCGAGGCCGAACACGAGAAGCGCGGCCAGGATGGGGGCCACCACCGCCAGGATGGAAAGCAGCGCGGAGACCAGGTCCTCGAACACGGACAGGAACGGGTTCCCGAAGCCCGCGGTGACCAGGGTGGAGCCCACCCGGGTCTTGGAGTGCGCGAGATGGGTGCCGAGGGTGATCATGGCGAAGAAGAGGGCGACCGCCACCGCCACCGGCTCGGGGAGCCGCCCCAGAACGGCGAGTCCGGCCAGGAATCCCGCGGCGGGACGAACGAAGACCGAGATCGCGTCCAGGCCGTGGTCCACCAGGGGGATCTTGTCCGCGGCCAGCTCCACCACGGCGGCCACGGCGAGCGCGATCAGGGCGGTGTTGCTCTCGAGATAGGCGAGGTCGGGGTTCAGGTGGAAGAGATGCAGTCGCGAGGCCACGCCCACCACCAGGAGCGGCAGGAAGGCGCGAAGGCCGGCCGCGGCGGCCAGGGCCACGCCGGCCAGGACCGCCACCACGATCGCGCCGCCGGTCTCGACGCTCATTCCTGGTCCTCGGGAGCGGCCCGCCGCGCCTTCCACCAGGAATACCCCTGCCGCCAGTGCACCAGGAGGAGCGCGCCCCCCAGGATCAGGAGACCTCCCGTCCACTCGCGCCGGCTGGGGAGGGTATGGAGCAGGATGGCCGAGTAGACCGCCACGAAGAGCGGCTGGGACTGGTTGATGAACGCCACCTTGGAGAGCGCGAGGTGCTTGAGGCTGTACATGTAGATGGTGCGGGCCAGGAACGGCCCCACCAGGGCGGTGGTGGCGATGAGGGGAAGCCCACGGCGGATCCCGTCCCAGTCCGCGATGCCGTGCCACCACGGCCCCTCCTGCATGAACATCCGCCACACCCCGGCCACCAGGAACAGCACGAACACGATGGCGTTCCGGGCGAACGCGAAGACGTCGGGAGGGATGACCTGGACCCGGCTCTTGACCAGGACCTCGGTGAACCCGAAGAGGGTGCTGGAGAGCACCATCATCCAGAACCCGGCGGAGAAGGACGGCGGAGCCTGGTAGCGGATCACCACGACTCCCAGGAACATGACCGCCGCCCCCAGGCCTTCGCGGCGGGTGAAGCGGTCCCCCAGGAACGCCATCCCGAAGAGCACGGTGACCAGGATCTCCAACCGGTTCAGGAGGCTTGCCGCGGTGGCGGGGATCATGGAGAGGCCGATCCACATGGTGTAGATCGCGCTCAGGAAGAGGAGCGACACCACGGTCAGGAAGGTCCACTGCCCAGGGGTCACCCGGGCGAGGTCGCCGAGCTTCCGGTGGGCCACCAGCCAGAGGCCCGAGAACACCGAGGCGATCCCGAACTGGCTGATGCTGAAGGAGAGCGGGTCCAGGTAGTCGAGCACCGGCTTGGCCGCGATGAAGGCCACCGCGGTCACCATGGAGCAGAGGAAGGCGAACCCGTAACCCAGGGCGGGTTTGGCATCGTCCTGGCGCTTGGGGGTCAGGTTGAGCCCGCGGGCGGTCACCGTCAGCCCTCCCCGTCGCTCCCGGGTCCCGGTTCGAGGCGATAGAGATCCGTGCGGCGCTGTCCCATCCGATCCACCCAGTAGTCGCTCCCCCGCCGCTCGATCCGCTTTTGCCGGGCGCGCGCGGGATCGACGTCGGTGACCAGGATCACCTCCCGGTCGGCCGGCGCCTCGGCCAGGGTCTCCCCCGAAGGCCCGCACACCCGCGACTTCCCGTGGAAGACGAAGCCCCGCTCCCGCCCGATGCGGTTCACCGCGGCGAAGTAGATCACGTTCTCGTAGGCGCGGGTGTTGGGAAGCCAGGCCGCCTTGACGTCGGCTTCCTCCGGCCAGTTGGTGGGAAGGAGAATCAGGTCGGCGCCGTCCAGGGCGAGCAGTCGCACCGCCTCCGGGAACGAGGCGTCGAAGCAGATCAGGAGTCCCAGGCGAAGACCGGCCGCCTCCTGGACCTTCAGCGGCCCGCGGCCGGGGGCGGTCCACTTGTCCACGCCCAGGAAGGGGAGATGGGTCTTGCGGTAGTGGGCGACGATACCTCGGGGACCGATCACCGAGACCGCGTTGGCCGGCGCGTCCCCCACCCGCTCCAGGTACCCCACCGCCGCGTACACGCCCAGCCGGGCGGTCGCCTCGACCAGCCGGCCAAGCACCGGGCCTTCGGGATCGAGGGACGCGGCCAGGGCCTCCTCCGGTCCGTCGAAGCAGTAGCCGGTGAGCGCGCACTCGGGAAAGGCGACCAGGGAGGCTCGCTCGTCCCGCGCCACCTCCATGGCCGCGATCACCCGGTCCAGGTTTCGCTCCGGTTCCGCAATCGCGGTGTCCATCTGCACCGACGCCAACCGCACGATGCCGGTCCCGGGTTCCAGGGGAAGATCGGCCTGGCGGATCACGGTGAAGGAGGCGGAGGTCATGGTCAGTACCCCATTTCTTCCATCTGGTCGTCGTCGAGGCCGAAGTAGTGGCCGATCTCGTGCAGGACGGTGATGCGGATCTCCTCCACCAGCTCCCGCCCCTTGACCCCCATCCGAAGCAGCTCCCCCTTGTAGATGGTGATCTTGTCCGGCATCCCCACCTCTCCCAGCTCGCGCTCGGTGAGAGGCGTCCCCTCGTAGAGCCCGAGAAGCGGCGGTTCCATGCCGTACTCCTCCAGCATGTCGGGCGAAGGGAAGTCCTCGATGACGATCTCGATGTTCTTGAGAGCGTCCTTGAACTCGCGGGGAAGGTCTTCCACCGCCTCGCGCACCAGCTTCTCGAACATGCGGTCGTTCATGATCGCTCCGTCCGGGATGTATTGCTTCCCCGCCGGCCGGGGGCGGGGCGGCGGTCGGGTTGATTGTAGACGACGGCTCCGTCTCGCGCACGCTTGCCTTCGATCGCGTTCCGGCGGCCGTCGGCCGTCGGCCGGAACGATGATGCAACGCGGTCGCTGTCCGGGAGCGGTTTCCGGTTGCCGCGCGGTTCCAATCCGGGCATGCTTGTCGAAATGGCCCCCCGTACAACTCCTTTGCGAACGGTGGTCCTTGGTGACCTGCACGGAAGCCTGGACGCCTTCCGCGCCATTCTCACCCGGGCCGGTCTCCTGGAGGATGACTCCTGGAGGGGCGGCCGCGCCATCCTCGTCCAGACCGGCGACGTGGTCGACCGCGGTCCAGACTCCATCGCCACCTACGAGTTCCTGGCCGGCATCCAGGTGCGGGCGCGGAAGGGGAAGGGAAAGGTGGTGCGCCTGCTGGGAAATCACGAGGTGGCGCTCCTCGAGGGCTACTTCGATCTGGCCGACTTCCCCGAGCCGGAGAAGCTGGCCGAGCGGATCCGCCAGGACGTGCTCGACGGTCGCGTGCAGGCCGCCTTCGCCCACGCCGGCTGGCTCTTCACCCACGCCGGGGTCCACTACAACCTCCTCCAGCAGCTCCGGGCGGAGATGCAGGGAAGCGGGGAGACGCCACGGCGCTTCACTCCGCGGCGGCTGGCCGCCCACCTGAACGGCCGCTTCCGGGCCGCGGTGACCGCCGCGGACTACTCCGATCCGATCTTCGCGGTGGGGCTGGCCCGGGGAGGGGACGACGCGACCGGGGGGATCTTCTGGGCCGACTACGACGAGGAACTCATGGCGCCGGCCCGCGCCCCGCGCATCCATCAGGTCTTCGGCCACACCCCCGAGGGATACGAGGGGGCCCGCTTCCGCCAGACTTCCGACGGCCGCCGGATCAACATCGATATCGGGATCGCCGAGGACTACGGCGGGAACCTCGGCTACCTGGAGATCCGCGGCCGCGAAGCCATCGCCCACTACCTGACCGAGGGCGGGGACGAAACCGAATCGCTGGGGAGCGCGCCTCTCGCCCGCCCGCCGCACCCGCGCCCGCCCGCCGAGGTCCCGGCGGAGGGATCGGCCGACGGGAAGCCGGGCCCGAAAGCCGGGTAGCGCCGCTTGGAGATCGGGCCCGCCCGGACGAGAGAGCTGGAGGTCGCGCGCTTCGCGGCCGGGGCCTCGCGGCCGGCACCTAGCGCACGCGGCCGCGGGCCTCGATCGCCCAGGCCTCGACCGCCGTCCGCCCCCGACCCTCCCCCTGAGTGAGATAGAGCGTCTCGGCCAGGTTCACTGCCGCGCAGGCGTGATTGGGAATCACCTCCACCGGGTCTCCGGGCACGAACCCCGGGTCGCGCTCGTCCTCCAGGACCCCGTGCTCCTCGGAAAGGCGGGAGAGGACCGGCGGGTCGGCGGTATGGGAGTCGCGCCGGCTTCCCGTGGGTTCGGCGAAGGGCATGGGGTGGTTTCGGGGAACGTCTCCGTGCTCCTCCAACCGTCGCACCTCGCCGAAGCCGCGGATGGTCTCGCTCCCGTGGGCCCCGCGATCGCTGGAGAGCGTCTTCGATCCGGCGTCGAGCACCCAGCGCCCGGGAGCCGGGCGGCTCACCACGGTGGCCAGGATGCTGAGCGACACGTCCTCGGGGGTCATGGCCCCGAGCGCCACCTGCTGGCGGTCGCCGAAGACGTAGACCCCGGGATGGATCTCGTCCACCCCCTCCACCGCGGAGGCCCGGCGGATGGTGGGGGTGGAGCCGAGGCTCACCTGGAGCCGGCCGAGTCCCGCCCGCGCCAGCCGCTCGGCCGTCCGCACCATGGTCTCCCCCTCGTCGTGCCCGATCCGCGCCACCTTCGCCGGCGCCGCCTTGTAGACGTGGCCGGCATGGGTGAGGAGGCCGACCAGCCGCAAGCCGTCCGCGCCGCGGACCGCCCGGGCCAGGTCCACCAGCATGAGGTCGTCGGGAGGAAGGCCGGCGCGGTGGAGCCCGCTGTCGACCTTGAGCCAGACTCCCAGGGTCACGTCGCGGCGCGTTGCCGCCTCGGCGAGGGCGGACACCCCCTCCCGGGAATCCGCCGCGGCCGCGAAACGCGCCTCCGGGAACCGTTCGGCCAGAGCGGCCAGGGCGTCGGCCTTGGCCCCGACCAGGGGGTAGGCCACCAGGAGATCGCTGAACCCGGCCTCGGCGAAGACCTCGGCCTCGGAGACCTTGGCGGTGCAGAGCCCGACCGCGCCTTCGGCGATCTGCCGGCGGCCGAGGGCGGTGCATTTGTGGCTCTTGGCGTGAGGGCGGAGACGCACGCCGTGGCGGCGGGCCAGCTCCTGCATGCCGGCCAGGTTCCGAAGGAGCCGCGTCCGGTCCACCAGGAGGGCGGGCGTGGGGAGCCGGGTCACCGGAACCGGCGGTTCCAGGGGCCCGACCTCCCTGCTAAACTGGTCGTCTTTGCGGAGGAACTCCATGCCCTCAGTGTCGCGCACTCGTGGCCTCCATGTCAGCCTCCTGGTGGATGAGGACCGGGAGGCGCTCGGGCGTTTCCTGGACGCTGACCGGTGCGGGACCCTCTACCTCCGGAGCCTGGTCCACGAGTTCGGGGTATCCCCCACGGCGCAGACCGGTCACGGCCGATTCTTCGGGGCGAGCCGGAGCGGGGAATTCCACGCGGTGGCCTTTCTGGGGAACTCGCGGAACCTCACCACCTGGGGACCGGAGGCCGCGGTCGAGGGGATCCTCAACCGCGCCGTCCAGAATGCCGACGGACCGCGGCTCTTCGTGGGGCCCGCCGAGCACGCCGGGCTCATCCGCGGGCTCTTCTCGCGGACCGGCGCCGCCCCCACCGTGGACCGCGCCCAGGCCTACTACGTCCTCACCCCGGAGACCCTGGCCGAGCCCGATCCGGATTCACCGGTTCGCCCCGCCGAACCGGACGACCTGGAACTCGTGGCCCCCGCCCACGCCGCCATGACCGAGGAGGACCTCCAGATTCCGAGGACCCGTCTGGACATGTCCCGGCTGCGCGAGATCTCGCGCCAGCGGATCGCGCGGGGGAAGGTGTGGGTGGTGATCGAGGGAAAGACCCTGATCTTCAAGACCGAGGAAGCGGCCCGGTCCGAGGAGGGGGTCCTGGTGGGCGGGGTCTACACCGATCCCCACTACCGGGGAAAAGGGCACGCCACCCGGGCCCTGACCGCCTGGGCGGAACGCCTGTTCCGGGACGGTCTCGAGGTACTCACCCTGCACGTGAACGCGGCCAACACGCCGGCGGTCCGCGCCTACGAGCGCGTGGGGTTTCGCCCCCATTCCATGCTCCGGCTCATGCTGGCCTACTGACCGCTTTTTCCTTTCCGGCCGTTCGTTTTCGGGAGTCCCCCCATGCCGGCATTCGAAGAACGCGTGAAGCGCCTGTTCGGGCCCGTGCCGGACGAGGCGCCCGAGGGCAAGTGGCCGAACCTGCGCGCACTGGCCCTGGCGGTGCTCCTGGTCATGACCCTGTGGTTCTCCGCCTCCGCGGTGGTGCCCCAGCTCCAGGCCCAGTGGGGACTGAGCGCGAACCAGAAGTCCTGGATGACCATGAGCGTCCAGCTCGGCTTCGTGGTGGGGGCTCTGGCGAGCGCGCTCCTGAACCTGGCCGACCGGGTCTCGGCGCGGGCGCTCTTCGGGTGGTGCGCGCTTCTGGGGGCGGCGGCCAACCTGGCCATCGCGCTCTTCTGCCGGGGTCCGGCCGCGGCGCTTGGATTGCGGTTCGCGACGGGGGTGGCGTTGGCCGGGGTCTACCCGCCGGGAATGAAGCTGATCGCCAGCTGGTGCCGCTCGGACCGAGGCTTCGGCATCGGGCTCCTGGTCGGGGCGATCACCGTGGGCACGGCGAGCCCGCACCTGTTGAACGGGTTGAACGCGTTCGGCGGCCACGGCATGCCCCCCTGGCGGACCGTGCTCTACGCCACCAGCGCCATGGCCCTGGCCGGGGCGCTGGTGGGGGGGTTCGGGATCCGGAGCGGGCCGTACCTCACCGGAGCGGCGCCCTTCAACTGGCGCTTCGCGGGAAAGGCCCTCAGTCACCGGCCCACCCGCCTGGCGAATTTCGGCTACCTGGGTCACATGTGGGAGCTTTACGCGATGTGGGCCTGGGTGCCGATCTTCCTCATCGCCAGCTACCAGGCGGCGGGATTCCGGGTGGAGTCGGCGCGGGTGGCGGGGTTCGCGGTGATCGCCGCCGGGGGCGCCGGAGCCATTGCGGCCGGGCTGCTCGCCGACCGCCTGGGCCGGACCACGATCACCGTCTGGAGCCTGGGGTTGAGCGGCTCGTGCTGTCTCCTGGCCGGCCTTTTCTTCGGCCGACCGGTGGTGTTGACCGTGCTCTGTATCGTGTGGGGGTTCGCGGTGGTGGCGGACAGCGCCCAGTTCAGCGCCGCGGTGAGCGAGCTCACCGATCCGCGTTACGTCGGGACCGCGCTGACCCTCCAGACCAGCATGGGGTTCCTCTTGACCATGATTACCATCTGGGTGTTGCCCGCGCTGGCCGAATCGTGGGGCTGGTCGCGGGTGTTTCCCGTCCTGGCGCTGGGGCCGGTCTTCGGGATCTGGAGCATGTTGTCGCTCCGCCGCATGCCCGAGGCCGCGCAGATGGCTTCGGGGAACCGGTGAGGCGGAGACGCCCTCGCGCAACGCCTCGGTTCGCCTGGAACATGGTATTCTCATCCTATGGCAACGCGGAACATCCGGGTCGAAGTGCACCACGACGGCGGCCGGTCGAGCGAGGACGACGTCTGCGACTTGACCCCCGCCGAGAGGCTTTCCATGATGTGGCAGCTCGCCCTCGACGCCTGGGCCTTCAAGGGAGACGCCGATGCTGAATCCCGACTTCCGCGACATGTTGTCCGCGTTATCCGCGGAAGGGGTTGAGTTCCTCCTGGTCGGGGCCTATGCCCTGGCCGCCCACGGGACCCCCCGCGCCACCGGCGACCTGGACATCTGGGTCCGGCCCACCCCTGACAACGCCCAGCGGATCATGCGTGCTCTGGCTGCGTTCGGGGCTCCCATGACCGACATCACCGAGGTGGACCTCACCATGCCCGATACCGTCGTCCAGCTCGGCGTGACTCCCCGCCGCATCGACATCCTGACCGGGATCGACGGGGTGAAGTTTGGCGAGGCCTGGCCGAATCGTGAGCAGGTGGCCATGGAGGGAATCGACGTCGGAGTGATCGGTCGAGCCGATCTCATCCGCAACAAGAAGGTGTCGGGCCGCCCTCAGGATCTGGCCGATGTGGCGCGTCTCGAGGGTGAGGAAGGCTGAAAGACACCCGGCGCGGCGCAGGCCGATTCGAAAATCCGAATGATTCGCTCCGAAATCCTGGACTCTTGACACATCAACCTATTCCACGCGGTTTCCAGGCGGGGGTGCTTCTGGCCGTTCTCTTTTCGACTTGCCTGCCCGCGCGGGCGGCGACTCTGTGCACTTCCTGGCCATACCCGGATAACCATAAACGAATCAAATAGTTATAACCGGCACATACCCGTGCCGGACCGGCCCAACCCGTCGCTAGAACGCCGGGCCCTCGCGGCCGGTCTGCCCCCGATGGCGGAGGTACGCGTCGGCCAGGACCAGGGCGGTCATGGCCTCCACGATCGGCACCGCCCGTGGGACCACGCAGGGATCGTGGCGGCCGCGCGCCGACAGCGTCACTTCTTCCATGGCCCGGTTCACGGTCTGCTGGGGCTTGCGGATGGTCGAGGTGGGCTTGAAGGCCACCCGGAGGAACACCTCCTCGCCGTTGGTGATCCCGCCCTGGATCCCGCCCGAGCGATTGGTCACGGTGCGGATCCGCCCCCCGCGGACCACGAAGGCGTCGTTGTGCTCGCTTCCGGCCAGGGCCGTCCCGGCGAAGCCGTCGCCGCTCTCGAACCCCTTGGCCGCCGGGAGCGACAGCATCGCCGCGGCCAGCTCGGCCTCGAGCTTTCCGAATACCGGCTCCCCCCAGCCCGCGGGCACCCCCCGCGCCACGCAGGCCACCACCCCGCCCAGGGAGTCCCCGTCGGCCCGGGCGCGGTCGATCGCCTCGATCATCCGCTGGGCGGCGGCGGGGTCCGGGCAGCGAACCGGGGTGGCCTCCACCTCGTCCGCGGCCACCGCGCTCGCGTCCACCGAGGCCTCGACCCCGTGAACCGCGGCCACCCAGGCCACGATCTCCGCGCCGCACACCTCCGCCAACAATTTCCGCGCCACCGCGCCCGCCGCCACCCGCCCCACCGTCTCCCGCGCGCTGGAGCGGCCGCCTCCCTGCCAGTTCCGCACGCCGTACTTGGCCTCGGTGGTGTAGTCGGAGTGCGAGGGGCGAAAGAGGTCCCTCATCTCCTCGTAGTCCTGAGGACGGGCGTCGGTGTTCCGGACCAGGAGGGCAATCGGGGATCCAAGGGTGCGTCCCTCGAAAACCCCGGAGAGGATCTCCACCCGGTCGGCTTCCTGGCGGGCGGTGGTGAGCCGGCTCTGGCCGGGGCGGCGGCGGTCGAGCTCCCGCTGGATGTCCTCGGGGGTCAGCTCCATGAGCGGCGGGCAGCCGTCGATCACACAGCCCACCCCGCCCCCGTGGGACTCGCCGAAGGTGGTGACCCGGAAGAGACGGCCGAAGGTGTTCATATCCTTGAGAATACGCGAGCGGGGGCGGCGGGCCAAGGGCCCCGGACCCTTCGCCCGGGGCGGCGCGGCCCCGGGCCGCGGCCGGCGGCGCCTCGGTGGACGGACACCGCGCGCCGGCGCGAGGGAAGCCTACCGGGTCCCGTAGTCGGCCAGGTCCCGGCAGTACATGGTCACCGTGTCCACCGCGTTCAACAGCTCCACGAAGACGTCGCCGGGATCGCGGTCCCCGGTATTCTCCACTTCCCCCATGATCGCGTAGATGAGGGTCCCCTCCGGGCGCTCCACGTACCCGGCGTGGATGCGGGCGATCGGCTTGGGGTAGAGGGTCCCCGCCTTCTCGTACACCGATCCGGCCCCCCCCGGACCGGTGTCCAGGATGAACTGGCGGAGGAGATCCACCCGCGCCGGGTCCAGGCCCTGCACCCGGCCGGAGGCGGTCATGCGGTAGAGCGTGACCAGCGCCGCGGGGGTGGCCATGTTGTCCCCGTCCCCGTTCCAGGTCAGCATGTAGCGGTTCACATCGAAGCCGGCAAAGGCCGGTTCGCGCTGGTGGAGCCGCTGGTTGATGGCCTCGGGTCCGCCGAGCTTTACCATCAACACGTTGCAGGCCGCGTTGTAGACGTCGTTCAGCGCCTCGGTCCGCCCCATCATGATTCGGGCCAGCTCCAGGTAGGTCTTCCCGGCCAGCGCCCGCCGCGCCTCGTCGAGCTGCGCGGCGGAGAAGCCGCGGAACGCCGGGTGCATGCCCGGCGAGAGCAGGTTCTCCACTCCCACCGGCACCTCGTCCAGCACCTCCGCGCGTTCGGCCAGGAGGTCGAGGGCGATGGCGGTCTTGATCGCACTGGCCGCGGGGCGCGGAGTCGACGCGTCGCGGCTGTAGACCACCCCCCGGCCCTCGATGACGATCTCCACCCCCAGGCTCATGCCGAGACGATCGAGCCCCAGGCCGTCGATCTCCGCGTCCAGGTGATCCGCCGCGGTTCGCGCGGTCGCGGCGGCGGGCGCCGCCTCCGCCCCGCGGGCCGGGGCCTCCCCTCCGCTTCGGTTCGCCGGCGCCGAGGCCTCGGCGGGTGCGGACAGGAGCGCCGCCCACGCGAGCGCGGCCAGACAGGCGGGCACGTGCGGACACGCCCGCACCCGACCGGTCACCGCGCCCCCCTTCACCGCCGGCTCAGGGCTTCTGGTAGAGCGCGTTGGCGGTCACCCGGAGGCCGCCCGCGTCGGTCTTGTGGTAGACGGTCTCGGTGGGAACCAACGGCTCGAAGCCGTGCACGCGCATCTCGCGGTCCAGGGTGGGGGCGTCGACCAGGTGGACCCGCCCCTGTTCTCCGCGCTCCCGGATGTGCGGCTCCCCTTCGACCGGGCCTAGCCCGGTTCCGTCGGGATCGAACTCGTCGGTGAAGTTGGCCACCAGCATCCGCCCCCCGTGGGCCAGCACCCGGTAGGCCTCGGCGAGCGCGGCGTCCCATTCGGTTTCGCTCTGGGCCTGGTGGAAGATGCCGAGGGCGACCAGGAGATCGATCGAGCCGTCGGCGATCCCCGCGAGGCGGTCCATGGGTCCCGGCTGGACCCGGCGGCCGGCTTCCTCGTCACCCAGGATCTTGGCCAGGCGCCGCCGGGTCTCGGCCACCATGGCGCGGGAGCTGTCCCGGGCGGTGACGTCGAAGCCGAGCCGGGCGAGGTACACCGCGTTCCGCCCTCCCGCGCACCCCAGGTCGAGCACGCGCACCGCCCCGGGCCGGGCGTAGCCCGGGACGAGCTTCACCAGGCGGACGTCGGGGTCACGGGAGGCGAACCGCTCCACCATCTCCGGGCGTTCCCAGAGGGGGAGGTGCTCCTCGTCGCTCATGACCGGGCCACCGGGAAGGCCTCGGCGTGCCAGGAGCGCCGGAGCGGCACCTCCCAGTTTCCCTGACGGAGTTCCCCCACCGTGGCCAGCACGTTGTTGAAGACCGGAGTGTCCTCGGTCACCGCGCCGGAGCGCGCCAGGTCGCGGAACTCGGGGCGGGTCACTCGCACGACCCGGCCCGCCTCGCGATAGAACACCCGGGAATTGTCGAGGAGGGACAGTCCGAGCCGCCCTTCCAAAGCCTTGAGCGCGCGGGTGGCGCTGTCGATGGAGCACCCCGAGAGCTCGGTCACCGCCTCGTCCACCCCGATCATCAGGAACTGGTCGTGGACGAGCTGATGGCCCCAGTGGACGGGGCTTCCGTGGGCGTTCCAGGCGGCGAGGCCGTCCTCCACCGAGTCCAGCACGAGCTGCTTCTCAGCCGTGGTCATGGGACGGTCCGCCCCGAACACCCAGAGCCGGGCGTGGTCCGGCAATTGATCGAAGGTCATAAGGCTCATGGTTGGTCCTCTCCGGTTGGGAAATGAGTCGGGCAGGGGCCGTCCATGGGTCCAGATGAGCTTATCACGGCGCGTCGGCGGGCGCCGGTGGGGGTTCTCCGCGGAAAGACCGCCGCGCCTCAAACGCGCCCGGATCCGGCGTCTAGATCGTCGATCCGGCTCCCAGCCCGAGGGCGGCAAGCCCCAACAGGATCACGATCAGGGGCAGGAGGTAGAGGAGGGCCTGGGCGCGGGCCTTCCCCCCTTCCGGCGCCTTCTTGAGCCGCACCCGAAGGACGTGGGCCAGCGCCACCGCGACGATCATCACCCCACCGTGCACCATGAAATGCTGGCGGGCCCCGGGCACCGCGAACATGAGCACGATCCCCAGGAGGAGCTGGAGGTCCAGGAGCCCCAGGAAGATCGGGGGAAGGGGGCGCCCCAGGGCGCCTCCCTCGCGCTTGCCCCCGTAGAGCGCGTAGAACGCGTCCCCGAGGCCGATCAGCGCGGCGAGGAGGATCAGCCAGCGGATGAAACCGTGTAACGTGACGAGAAAGACCATCGCCCCCCCTTGGTCGCTTGCCGAAAGCCCTCTCCGGGCCGGACATCGTCCGCGAACCGGGCCTCGAACTCGATCGCGGCGGTTCAGTCTACCCCACGCGCCGGCCAACGTGGAGGGCGGGGCTTCGCCGATCCGGGGGGCGAGTGGGTGTCCTCCTGTCGGCTCCCCTGCCTCGGATGATGCAGCCCGCTACCGGCGGGGTGACGGCCCACCAAGCCTTTCCCGGCCAGGAGCTCCCCGATCAGTCTCACGCAGGGTCTTGACCTGAAAGCCATGATGGGTATTATCGTATATCGTCGATATACGATAAGTGGTCACTGGAGGCGATCAGGATGTCCGTCCGCTGGATTCCCAAGTCGGCCGCTTCGAGTCCGGCCGAGGCCGATCTGGCCCGGTTGGCGCGCGCCCTGGCCCACCCGGCCCGGATCCGGATCCTGAGGCTCCTCGCCCCCGGCCAGGCCCGAACCTGTGGGGAGCTGGTGGCTGCCCTGCCCCTGGCCCAGTCCACGGTCTCCCAGCACCTGAGGGCCCTGGAGGCGGCGGGCCTGGTCGGCGGCGCCTCCCACGGACCCCGGCGGCTCTATCGGGCCGATCCCGCCGCGCTCGCCCGGCTGAAGGAGCTCATCGCCCTTCTCTGAGCTCCCGGTCGAAACCTGTCCGGGGCGGGTTGACCTCCCGGCGCGGGTCCGCTTCTCTTTTCTCGATACTCGTCATCGTGGCGGCGGAAAACCGATCGATTCGATACGGTTTGGGGCGCGGGTGGCTCGGCGGGCGACCCCCCGGAACAGGGGAAGACCATCGTATGGATTTGAACACCGTCCTTCTCTCGCGCATCCAGTTCAGCCTCACCATCATGTTCCACTACATCTTCCCCCCGCTCACCATCGGGCTGGGGGCCCTCCTGGTCTTCATGGAGAGCATGTACATGAAGACCCGGGACCCCGAATACCGCGCCATGGCCCGGTTCTGGACCCGGGTCTTCGCGGTCAACTTCGCCATGGGGGTGGCCACCGGGATCGTGATGGAGTTCCAGTTCGGCACCAACTGGGCCACCTACTCGCGGTTCGTGGGGGACGTGTTCGGGTCGGCGCTGGCCTCCGAGGGGATCTTCGCCTTCTTCCTGGAGTCGGGGTTCCTGGCCGTGCTGGTCTTCGGGTGGGACCGGGTATCCGATCGCGTGCACTACTTCTCCACCTGGATGGTGGCCTCGGGCGCGGTCTTCTCCGCCATCTGGATCGTGGTGGCCAACTCCTGGCAGCAGACCCCGGCGGGCTTCCACATCGTGGGGCAGGGGCTGGCCACCCGCGCCGAGATCACCAGCTTCTGGGCCATGGTGTTCAATCCGTCCTCCGTCCACCGGCTGGTCCACGTCCTGATCGGCGCCTACATCCTGGGCGGATTTTTCGGCATGAGCATCTCCGCCTGGTACGTCCTTCGGGGAAAGCACCTGAGGTTCGCCCACCGCACCTTCATCTTGAGCCTGGTGGTGGCGACGGTATTCTCCCTGGCCGCCCCGATCTCCGGGCATTTCCAGGCCGACGAGGTGGCCGAGCACCAGCCGGCCAAGCTGGCCGCCTTCGAGGGTCACTTCAAGACCGGGACCGGCGGCACCGCCATGAGCCTCTTCGGCATCGTGGACGAGGACGCCCAGACCGTGCGCTACGGGGTGGCCGTCCCCGGACTCTTGAGCTGGCTGGTGTACCAGGACGCCTCGAAGCCGGTGCCCGGCCTCGACCGGTTCGCCCCCGAGGACCGGCCGCCGGTGGCCATCCCCTTCTACTCCTATCACCTCATGGTCGCCCTGGGGCTCTACTTCGTTCTCCTTTGCCTGACCGGATGGTTCTTCGTCTGGCGACGATCGTTGTTCCAGAAGCGCTGGCTCATGGCACTCTTCACCGTCTCGGTCCTCGGCCCCTTCGCCGCCAACGAGCTGGGCTGGGTGGCGGCGGAGGTGGGCCGCCAGCCCTGGCTGGTCTACGGGCTCCTTCGCACCGAGGACGGGGTCTCCAAGGCGGTACCCGGCGAGCAGATCCTCGCCTCGATCATTCTGTTCGGCGTGATCTACTTCCTCCTCTTCCTGGTATGGATCTTCGTGCTCAACCACAAGATCCAGGACGGTCCGCGGGAGGAGTACGCGGAGATCGAGCCCTCGGCGAAGCGGAGCCGCAGCTGGCTGGATACCGCCGCGGCCCTGGCCGGGGCGGGGGGGGCGTCCATGACCGAGGCTCACGGGGAGCGCGGGAAACCGCAGGAACCCTAGCGGGGAGGCTGGAAATCGGTCCCGGGCACCGGCGCGTCCGGACCGGGACGACGGAAACGGTCGCCGGCCCGAGCGCCGGCGGCTCGACGGGAAGGAATCATCGTGGACCTGCATCTGCTCTGGTTCGGCATTCTGGGGGTGCTCCTCACCGGGTACGCCGTCCTCGACGGCTTCGATCTGGGGGTGGGCATGCTCCATCCCCTGGCTCGAACCGATCAGGAGCGCCGCATCTTCATGAACTCCATCGGCCCCCTGTGGGACGGGAACGAGGTGTGGCTGGTGACCTTTGGGGGGGCGCTCTTCGCCGCCTTCCCCAATGCCTACGCCACCGCCTTCTCCGCGTTCTACCTCCCCTTCATGGTGCTCCTCTTCGCCCTCATCTTCCGGGCGGTGTCGATGGAGTTCAGGAGCAAGCAGGGACACCCCGGATGGCGCAGGTTCTGGGACTGGTCGTTCTTCGGGGCCAGCGGCCTGGCCACCCTCCTCTTCGGGGTGGCGGTGGGGGACTCCATGATGGGGCTTCCCATCGGCGCGGACATGGAGTTCCATGGGAACCTGCTCGATCTGGTGCGCCCCTACTCCGTCCTGGTGGGCGCCCTGGCCGTGGCCACCTTCCTCATGCACGGGAGCATCTACCTGTACCTGAAGACCGAGGGGGACCTCCAGCAACGCGTCCAGAGGTGGATGTGGCGCACCTTCGGTATCTTCCTGGTCGCCTACCTCTTCGTGACCATCGCCACCCTGGTGATCCTCCCCCACGCCCACCGGAACTTCGGGAGCCACCCCTGGATGTGGGGGGTGGTGGTGCTGAACGTACTCGCCATCGCCAACATCCCCCGGGCCATCTTCCAGGGGCGGCCGTTCTACGCGTTCTTCTCGTCGGTTTCCACCATCGCGGCCCTCATCTTCCTCTTCGGGGCCGCTCTCTACCCGAACCTCATCGTCTCCAGCACCGACCCGAGCCTGAGCCTCACCATCTACAACGCGGCCTCCTCGGCCAAGACCCTGGCCATCATGCGAAACATCGCCTTCATCGGCATGCCCTTCGTGCTCGCCTACACCGCGGTGATCTACTGGGTCTTCCGGGGCAAGGTGGACATCGGGAAGATGGGCTATTGAGCGGAGCCGCACGATGAACCGGCGCACCCGGCGCGGGATCCTCCTCGTCCTGGGCCTTCCCGTCTTCGCCCTGGCCATCATGTTCGCGGTGGGGGCGTTCCTTCCCGCCACCCACGTCGTGGCCAGCCGGGCGCTCTATCCAGCCTCCCCCGACACGGTATGGGCGGTGGTGAGCGACTTCGAGCACGCCGCATCGTGGCGGCCGGACCTCGTGCGCGTGGAGCGCCTCCCCGACCGGGACGGGCATCCGGTCTGGCTCGAGGTCGGGCCCACCGGCGAGCTTCCCTACGAGGTCACCGCCCTCGATCCCCCCCGCCGGATGACCACCCGGATCGCCGCCCCCGACCTCCCGTTCTCCGGCTCCTGGGACTACGAGGTGACCCCGGCCCCGGGCGGCACCCGGCTCACCATCACCGAGCGTGGCACGATTCACAACGCGGTGTTCCGTTTCCTGGCCCGCTTCCTCTTCCACTACCACTCCACCCTGGACGGTTACCTCAAGGCGTTGGGGACGCGCTTCGGCACGCCGGTCACCCCGGAGCACGTCCCCGCCGGCTGAGCGCGCCCGCCGAGGCTTCGCCGCCCGATCGCTCCACGCCCAACCGGCCCGGATCCTGCTTCTCGTTCCTGGCGTAGCCCTACTCCCCGTCCCCGTGGAAGGAGGTCCTCGGCCATGGAACGCGCCCGCATCGCGATTTCCGATCCCGGCGACTCCCGACCGGAACCCCCCACCCGGCACTGGCTTCCTGCGCTCCTCGCCTCGGCGGAGAAGCGTCTGGCGGCCCGCGGCCTCTGCGCCCGCTCCCGCGCCATCTACCTGACGCGAATCCGCCACCTGGCGACGACCTCGCGACGACACCCCGGTTCCCTCGGTCCCCGCGACCTCCGCGACTATCTGGAGATCCTGGCCCGCCGGGACGGCCTTTCCGCCGCCACCCTCCAGCAGGCGCGAAGCATCCTCCGGTTCCTGTTTCGGGACGTCGTGGAGCGCCCCGACCTGGCCGAGAGCCTCTCCCGGAGGCACGGACGGCCCCCACCCGAAGCCTCCCCTCTCACCCGAAACGAGGTTCTGGCCCTGATCGGGGCCGCGCCCGCCGTTCGGGACCGCCTGCTGATCGGGCTCCTGTTCGGCTCGGGTCTGCGGCTGGCCGAGGCCCTCGCGCTCCGGGCGAAGGATCTGGACCCGACCCGCGGAACGGTGCGGGTGGCGGGCAGGGAACACGGACCGGAGCGCTTGAGCGTGCTCTCCCCCCGGCTCGCCCCGGATCTCCGCCGCTACCTGGCCCGCCGGAAGCCCGATGATCCGGTCTTCCCCGGCGCAGGGGAGGCCCCCCTGACCCCACGGGCCGCCCAGCGGGCCCTGGAGCGGGCCGCCCGGCGGAGCGGGCTCTGGCCCCGGGGGACTGCAAGGGACCTTCGCCGGGGGTTCGCCGAAGAGTTGGTCCGGGCCGGCCTCCACCGGGCTACCACCCAGGCGCTCCTCGGACGGGGCCCCCGGTATCCGGGCCCGGGGGAGCGGAATCTCCCTTCAGGGGCGCGGAGCCCCCTCTAGTCATGGGTGGCCATCGGCCCGCGAACCGGGGCGGAAACCGCGTTGGCCGCCGGGCTTCAGAGGTTCATCCGGGGGGGGGAGCTGGGGAGGTTCGGGGAGCCGCGGAAGGGGAGCGATCGAGGCGGGACCGGGTCAGTGGCTCTGGGCCCACTCGTCGGATGGCCCCTCGTCCTCGGAGTCCATGTCGAACTCGTCGAACTCGCGATGATCCCGCTGGGCTCGGTTCCCCGCGTACTCCGGGCTTCGGCGAACGTGCTCGCACTCTTCCAGGTAAGCCCCCAGGATGCTCGACTCCATCTGCCGGCGAAAGTCGCGGGTGATGGGATGAGCGATGTCGCCGTAGCGTCCGTCCGACATCCGGCGGCTGGGCATGGCCACGAAGAGCTTTCCGTCCCGGCCTTCGATGACCTTGATGTTCCGAACCACGAAGGAGTCGTCGAAGACGACCGTGACCAGGGCGCGGAGCCGCTGGTCGCTCCACAGGCGGACCTTGACCTCGGTAATTTCCATCTCGCTGCCCCCTTGCGTCTGGACGAGGAATGGGTCTGCGCGTAACCCGACCATATTCTACCGATTTGGAGGAATTGTCCAGCCTCGGCCGGGCAGGTTCCCCACCCTCCGATGCGCGCCGGTCGGGATCTCGGGGGAACGCGGGCACGGGCCGGCATGAGCCAAGCGGTGGCGCCGCCCCGCGCCCCGTGGCCGCGAGGTCCGGCGACGTCGCGCATGATCGGTCACTTCCTTCTCCCACCGGTTGGCCCCGGGATGAAATCCCTTCGCGGCGCACCCGGGAGATCTCGGGGATTGCCGGACCCGCTCACTCCTCCACCGTTCTCCCCACTCCATCCACCGCCTCTCCACACACGGCCGCGTGACCGGAAACGGCGGGAAATCGAGCTGAAGTCGATTTTGCCCTTTGCAAACAGAGCGCCATCTTGTGTAATCAACAACCTGTGTCGGGTGCGCGCGGATTCCAAACCTCCGCCCGAACCCCGGTTTATCAGGTTATCCACAGCACGTCGGGACCCAAGCAGGGAGTTTTCCACACTCTTGGTGCGCCCCGGGCCCGGTCAGGAGGGAGACTGTAGCTACCATGGGGATGAGCATCGCCATCGTTTCGCAAAAGGGCGGGGTGGGGAAGACCACGCTCGCCGCCAACCTCGCTTCCGCGTTCGCCGAGTTGACGTTCAAGACCCTGCTGATCGAGGTGGATCCGCAGGGGAGCCTCATCGGATGCTTCGGAATCGATCGGTTCGACCTTCACCACGGGCTCTACGGCTGCCTCACCGCCGGTCTCCCGGCGACCGACGCAGTGGAACGCGGCATGGGTGAAGGGCTCGAACTCCTCCCGGCCAACGTCTGGTCGCACCAGGAGGAACTCGAGTTCGTCGAGGCGGTGAAGCGCCATCCACTGGCCCTGCGGGAGATCGTCGCCGACATCCAGAGCGACTACGACTACGTGCTCCTGGACTGTCCCCCCGCCCTCGGACCCCTGACCCAGGCCAGCCTCGCCGCCTGCGACCGCTACCTGGTGCCGGTCCAGGCCGAGGCCATGAACCTCGCCTCCCTCCCCCGCCTCCGCCATCTGGCCGAGGAAGTGCGGGCGGGCGCCAATCCCGAGCTGGCCATGGAGGGGGTCGTGGTCACCATGGCCGACACCCGAACCCGGCATGCCAACGAGGTCATCCAGAGGCTCTCGGCGGACTATCCGCGTGAGCTGATGCAGACGGTGATCCCGCGGAGCATCCGGGTGGCCGAAGAGACCGTGAAGGGCCGCCCCACCGTCGCCGCCGGCGCCCGGAGCCGGGTGGGAAAGGCGTTCCAGTCGCTGGCCGAGGAGCTGCTCTCCCGCCACTCCCACGAGCGGGCGGGCCTTCGCGCCGACGCCTCGAGTGCGATGGAACCCGAAGGAGACCGGGGGGGCGACTGGCAGTCGGTGCTGGCCGAGCTTCCGGACGACGACATCCGGTCCACCGCCCCCACCGCCGGAAACGGACATCTCCACGGAGGCTGGGGCGAGAACGACTGAGCGGAGGCTCCCGGGCGGGCTACCGTCCCGGGAGCCTCACCCCGCCCGACCGGCGAGCGGGGACTCCGGGCCGGGCGCGCCGCGAACCGCGGGCCTGCGCCGGGGACCCCACGCGACACCCCGCCCCCCTACCACCCCGACCGGTACCGGACGAACGCCACCCCCGCCTCCGGCACCCGGACGTCCGGGAACTCCTGCTGATTCAGCGTCCGGCCGCCCGAGTCGAACAGGACGAGGTCCCCGCGGTATTCCCCCGGCGGAACGGAGAAGGCCGCCACCTGGATCTCATAGGGCAGGGAGCGCCAGGAGCGGGTGTCCGCGGCCTCGGTGGCCGCGCCGATGAGGTTCACGAGTAGCCCGGCTCCCTCGCCGATCTCCTTGTCCGCGGTCCGCTTGGCCAGATACTTGACCAGGGCCCGGCTCACCGCGCGCACCAGGATCCCCCCCATGGCTTCGTCGAGGCTGGCGGCGGCCCGGGCGCTCAAGGGTTCCGCGGTCTCGGTGTCCTGGGTGACGGGGCCCAGCCGGAACTCCGCGCGCCGGGCCTCGGGCGGGCGCTCCACGAAGGATGGAAGCGCCACGCGCAGGAGGTAGTCGAGCTTCACGTCCTCGTAGTGCTCGTGGCTCCGTTCGGCCAGGCGACGGGACCAGCGGTCGGGGTCTCCCGCAATCTCCTGGGTCTCACCTTTCAGGATGGGGATGGTGACCGAGGTCTCCTGGCGGCGGCCGACCATCCCGTTCTCGAAGATCACCACCACCGATGACGGCGACCGGGGTACCGCGGCGGGGTCTATCCCGTACTGGTTAGCGTAGTCCTCCTCCTCGTCGCTGAACCCGAGGGTCCAGGCCAGCCGCACGAGGCGGGAGCCCAGGTCGGGAGGCGGCGGTACGCCGAATCGCTCCTCGGAAGACGCCCGGGCCAGGTCCGCCTGCTTGTAGGCCACGTAGGCGTCGTTGAGCTCGCCCCCCCATTCGAAGAGAAGGCCGCTGAAGTACCGGAGGAAGACGTCGTGCCCGCACGCCCCCTTCCGGTCCGGACAGGACGCGGAACGGAAGTTCAAGTGCTCGTTGATCCGCCGCGCCTCCACCAGCACGTCGTCGACGCGTCCCAGCTGGAGATAGTTCCAGGCCCGATAGTAGGAGATGTAGGCGGCCTCGTAGCCCGAAGCCCGGTAGTCCAGGGCGAGGTCGTTCACCAGGAGCGAGGCCGCTGCCTTGCTCAGGCTCCGGGTGTAGAGGTCGGCGATCAGCGCGTCCGCCTTCTCGAAGACGGCGTTCGACTCCTCGTACCGGCCCAGGCTCTGAAGCAGGAGCCCCCGGTCCAGGAGGAACGAGACGTCGTTCTTCCCCTTCGCGGCCTCGAGCTGCTTCAGGGCGGTGAGGTAGTCGCCCCGGGCGACCTCGGCCTGGAAGGCGGCGTTGTCGAGACGCGCCCCCGCGCAACCGGTCGTGAGGAGCATGACTGCGGCGATGAACGCCGAACGCAAGGTCACCGGTTCACCTGGTAACCGGCCGGCCTACGGCTGGTACTTGCCGCGACCGACGACCTTCTTGATCTTCTGCTGTCCGGCCCAGATCTTGATGTTGGTTTCGATGTCCACCAGGGTCATGTCCACCTGGTAGTAGCGAACCTGGGTGCCGCCCTCCTGATCGATGACCGAGGACACGGTGCCGATCAGCATGTCGTCGGCGCCATGCTCCAGGCCGAATTTCTTGATCGTCTCGTCCGAGGCGAACTTCCCCTGGTCCATCCGCTCGTCGCGGATCTCCTCCCGCTCCGACGCCGTGGCCACCACCTGGACCTTGTTGGAGTTGATGAAGGCCCGCTCGATGTCCCCGATGAAGGTGGTGACCGGAATGTGCTCGGTGGTCTTGTTCCGGATGGTGCCGACGATGACCGTCGGTTTCTTTCCTTCGTCCTGCATGTAATCGGTGTACCAGGTACCGCTGAGGGCCTGGTCGATGATCTTCTCCGCCACCAGCCGGGAATCCGTGTCGTTCCAGTTCCCCGAAAGATCGATGGTGGTGTCGGTGTCCACCCGGCTCACCGTCTTGGAGGCGCAACCCGCCGCCGAGACCGCCAGGAGAACCCCGACCGCCGCCCGAAAGAACCCGCGCATACCCTACCTCCTCGATTCGGCCCCCAGGACATCCCCGTATCCGGTCAGTTCTTCAATCGCGCCTCGAGCTTCTTGATCACGTCCCGATTCTCGGGGAATCGGCCGGTCTCCAGTTTCGAGTAGATCTGCTCATTGTCCACGAAGAGTTCGAAGCGACCGCCGTCGGACGGGACCAGCACCAGCTCCTCGATGTCCTTCTTGAAGACCGGCAGGACTTCGGCCGCCAAACTGACGGCCTTGGGCTCGTAGTTTCAAGCCGAACAGTAGACCAACTTGACCTTCACGTGGTTCCCCTTTCCCGCGGAGCCCGGAAAGACGCGCTGAGCGACCGATCCGGGCGGTTCCCGCCGGCGTCGGTTCCGGACGGTCCCGATTCCGGCAGATCTTCGGACATGCTACCACAGACGGCCGGATCGAACGTTCCGGCAACCAGTTAGTCGATTCTACGGATATCTTGATCGTTTTTATCGCCAAGAAATGGACCGATCCATATCTCTTTTGCCGAAATCTCCCATCCAGTTTCAATAGTCAGCCGCGACCCTTTCGAGGCCTAGGATAAGTAGTACCGACGAGATCCGCCGTCGGGCAGTTTGCACTATCTTCGGGGGTGCCACCATGCAGACCAGGACCATCCCGTTCGTGCTTTGCCTGCCTGCAATTCTTTTTGTAAGTATTTCCGTCACCTATCCCGCCTCGGCCCGGCCGCCCATCCGCAAGGCCTTCTTCGCCCGCTATCCCAACGCGGTGGGGACCCAGCTCGACGGTCTTCCGTCGAACTCCCGCCACTGCGGGGTCTGCCATTTCGATTTCAACGGCGGCGGACCCCGGAATCCCTACGGTCTCGCGATACAAGTCGGGATCAACAACGGGCTCACGAACGACCAGGCCATCGCGGCGGTTGAAAACGAAGACTCCGACAACGACGGCTACACCAACCTGACCGAGATCACCAGCACCCTGTTCACGAACACCCCGACCTTTCCCGGGCTCACGAGCACCAATGCCACGAGCACGGTGAACATCCTGCTCTCGGAGATCCAGCCCTACCTCACCCCGATGGGGTCCAGCGACACGACCCCCCCACGGTGACCGTGACCTTCCCCGACGGCGGTGGATCCTACGCGGCAAACTCGATCATCACGGTCAGCTACACCGCCAACGACGCCAGCGGGATCTCCCACGTGGACATCTATTTCTCGGACGACGCGGGGCGAAGCTTCAAACCGGTAGGGAAGAACCAACCCCCCACGGGGAGCTTCAGCTGGTTCGTGCCGAACCTGCCCACCACCCAGGGCCGGATCGAGGTCGAGGCCTACGACAACGCCGGGAACGAAGGCGACGACGTGAGCGACGTCGACTTCACCGTGACCGCGGCGCCGGGGCTCGTTCCCACCACGCTCCGGGATATGGAAATGCCCGGGACCCAGCCTTTCGAGGGGGCCGTCCTGGACGACCCCTCCAACTCCTGCGTCACCTGCCACGGAGGCTACGACACCACGGTGGAGCCCTGGTACAACTGGCGGGGATCCATGATGGGTCAGGCCGCCCGCGATCCCTTCTTCTACGCCTGCATGGCCGTCGCAAACCAGGACGCGCCATCGTCGGGTGACCTCTGCATCCGCTGCCATTCCCCGGGAGGCTGGCAGGAGGGCCGGTCCGTGGACACGAGCGGCGGACTCCTGAATGCCAGGGACCGCTGGGGGGTGCAGTGCGACTTCTGCCACCGCATCGTGGACCGGAACTACGTGGAAGGGGTGAGCCCCGCCCAGGACGCGGCCGTCCTGGCCGCGATCTCCCCGCTTCCCCTCCAGTACGGGAACGGGCAGTTCATCAACGACCCCTCGCCGCTCAAACGCGGCCCCTACGCCGACTCCCAGGCCGCTCACGAGTTCGTGCAATCTCCGATCCATCTCTCGAGCAACCTGTGCGGAACCTGCCACGACGTGAGCAACCCGGTGTTCGTCCGGAACGACACCCTCGACTACTCTCCCAACGGCTTCGACCAGGAGCATCCGGACGGAAACCTCCGGAACATGGCGCCGGTCGAGCGCACCTTCAGCGAGTGGTCGAACAGCGAGTACGCCGCCACCGGGGTCTACGCGCCCCAGTTCGCGGGCGGGAAGCCGGACGGGATCGTCTCCACCTGTGAGGACTGCCACATGCGGGACGTCACCGGGCGGGGGTCCAACGTGAGCGGCTCCCCGAACCGCACCGACCTGGGGCTCCACGACTTCACCGGGGGGAACACCTTCGTCCCCGACATCATCCCCGACTTCTACCCGGGCGTGGTGGACCCGGCCGCCCTCCAGGCCGGGAAAGCGCGGGTCGTCCACATGCTCCAGCTCGCGGCCACCCTCGACGTGACCCCGGACTCGGCCGGGATCACCGTCCGGGTCACCAACGAGACCGGCCACCGGCTTCCCTCCGGCTACCCGGAAGGGCGGCGGGTGTGGCTCCACGTCGAGGCGATCGATTCGGGTGGGCAACCCGTCTACGAATCCGGGACGTACGACTCCGGGACCGGGGTTCTCGACCACGACGCGGACCTCAAGATCTACGAGATCCACGGGGGCCTGAGCCCGTCCCTGGCCGGCGCCCTGGGCTTCCCGGCCGGGCCCTCGTTCCACTTCGTGCTGAACGACACCGTCTACTTCGACGACCGGATCCCCCCGCGCGGCTTCACCAACGCCGCCTTCAAGGCGATCCAGTCGCCACCGGTGGGTTACAGCTACGCCGACGGGCAGTACTGGGACGACACGCGCTACTTCCTTCCCGCCACCGCGGAATCGGTCCGGGTCACCCTCTACTATCAGAGCACCAGCAAGGAGTACGTGGAGTTCCTCCGGGACGCCAACGTCACCAACAACGCGGGGTTGGACCTCTACAACGCATGGGTGAACCAGGGGATGGCGCCACCGGTGGCGATGAACCAGGCCACGGTGCCGGTGAACGTCACGGTGACCGGGGTGCCCGAGGAGCCGGCCGGAGAGCCTCGGATTCTGGCCCTGGCCCAGAACAGCCCCAACCCCTTCTCCAGGGGGACCGCGGTGGCCTTCACCCTGCCCGAGCCGGCCACGGTGCGGGTCGAGGTGTACGACCTGGCCGGCCGCCGGGTGAACACCCTGGCCGAGGGGAACTGGGGGGCGGGCCGTCACACCGTGAGCTGGGACGGGCGGGATGATCGCGGCCGGGCCCTGGCCGGCGGCATCTACTTCATCCGCCTCCATAGCGGCAGGACGGAACTGGTGCGGCGGGCGGTGCTGGTCCGGTAACGCCCGGCGCGCAGGCGCCGCAAGGCACGACAAAGGCGGGGGTCGCCCGAGGGCGGCCCCCGCCGTTTTCATGCCCGGAACCGGACCGATCGGCCCGGTCACCGCGCCTACTTCACCTTCACGTCCTGGTAGAAGCGCTCACCGAGATGCCGCTCGTCGGGCACTCCCAGCTCCATGGCCTTCTTGAAGTGGTCCGCGCCCTTCTCCCGGTCGGTCATCGCGTACATGAAGGCGATGGCGTACTGGGCCTCGCCGTAGTTCGGGTCCAGCTCGATGGCCTTCTGATAGTCGGCCATGGCCCCGTCCACATTGAAGCCCATGTTGAATTCGGCGTAGCCCAGGGCCCGGTAGGCCTGGGCGTACTTCGGATCCAGGGCGATGGCCTGCTTCAGATCGGCGGCCGCCCCTGCGTAGTCCCGCTTGGAGTTGTCCGCGGTGAAGGTCTTCCGGAAACCGTCCTCGAACAGCTTCGCCGCCTGCTCGTTCCTGGTCGCCGCCATGCCGCTCTTCAGCTCTTCCACGCTGTTCAGACCGCTGAGCTTCAGGGGCAGGGGGTTGTCGTCGGTGGGGCCTTCGCTCCCCAGCATACCCTGGCTCTGGGCCATCGGCCCGCCCTGGCCGTTGAGGGGCGGGTGTCCCTCCGGGAGCTGGTTCGCGCTCTGGCCATCGGTCTGCTGGTTCTCGGGAAGCTTCCCGCCCCCGCAACCCGCGGCCAGAACCGCTCCCAGCGCGACGGCGATCAGCCAGGACCAGGCGCTCGATACCTTCATGTCGATTCCTTTCTTCGGTTCTACTCCACCCAATCGGCGATGAAGATGTTGGTGTCGTGCGGGGCACGGTTGTTGCGGTTCGAAGCGAAGACCAACTGCCGCCCGTCCGGCGAGAACATCGGGAAACCGTCGAAGGTCTTGTTGAAGGTGATCCGCTCCAAGCCGGTGCCGTCCTTGTGGATCATGTAGAGATCGAAGTTCATCCCCTTGGGATCGTCCAGGTTCGAGCTGAAGATGATGCGCTCCCCGTCCGGGAAGAAATAGGGCGCGAAGTTGGCCGCCCCGTTCTCCAGGATCAGCCGCTTGTCGCTCCCGTCCGCGTTCATCACGTAGAGGTTCAGCTTCCCGGGCCGTATGAGATTACGGGCCAGGAGCCCCCGATAGTCCTCTTCCTCCTCCAGATCGGCGGGATGATAGGCGCGGTAGACGATCTCGCTCCCGTCCGGGGAGAAGAAGGGACCGCCGTCGTATCCCAGGAGATCGGTGAGCTGGCGCACCCCGGTTCCGTCCAGGTTCATGGTGTATATGTCGAGATCCCCGTTCCGCATCGAGGTGAAGACGATCTTGTCCCCGGTCGGGCTCACCGTGGCCTCGGCGTCGTAGCCCGGGGTCTTGGTGATCCGCGTCAGGCTGTCCTCCGGGGAGCGGACGAAGATGTCGTAGCCGGGATAAATGGCCCAGACGTAGCCGTGGCTCATGTCGGGCCGGGGCGGGCAGTCGGGGGAGGCGAGAAAGGTCGAGGAATAGAGGATCGAGGCCCCGTCGGGGAGGAAGTAGGAGCAGGTGGTGCGCCCCTCGCCGTTGCTCACCCGCTCCAGGTTCTTCCCGTCGGTGGTCATGCGGAAGATCTGGTCGCACTGGTAGGGCGGGCGGGTGGACTGGAGGACCAGCTCCTTCCCGTCCGGGGAGAAGTACGCCTCGGCGTTCTCCCCCCCGAAGGTGAGCTGACGCACGTTCTTGAGATGAGTCTCACCCGGGACCCGCAAGGTGTCCGCGGGCGGTACGGAGACGTGCGGAACCCGCCTCTCCCCCCCCCTCCGCAGGATGAGACCAGGAGCACGGCGGCCAGCGCCACCGCGACGGAAGCGGCACGGAACGGCTTGGAGAAAACGATGAGTTCGATCATGGAGCCCCCGATTAAATCCCGGTTCCCCCCCGGATGTCAACGAAGGTGGCCTCAGGGCCGGTGAACGCGCCGATCAGCCCGGGGGAGCGGGCCCGGTCCCGCTCAGGAACGGCTCCCAGCTCCCGGGGATCTGCCGCACCACCACCACGCGAATGGTCCGGGCCCGCAGAAGCGGCTCCGCCGCCGACCGGGCCGCAGCCTCGGAGTCGAAGGCCCCCATGAGAATGCGGTACCACACCGCGCCGTCCACCTCGGCCGGGAGAACCGCGGCCGGAAGGCCGGTGCTCCGGCTCACCGCGTCCCGCACCGCTTCGGCCCGGCGCCGGGTCTGAAACGACGCCACCTGGACCGCGAGGAGCCCGGATTCCCCGTCGCCGCCGGCGGCGGCCGGCGGCGAAAGGTCCTGGGACGGAGCGGCCGCGGCGCCCTGGGTGTCGGGCGCTGCGCTCATGGCCGAGGGGGCCGCGACGCCCGAAGACTCCGCCTCGGCGGCCGGATACCCGGCGGCGACGGCCGCGGGGGGGAGGGAAACGCCGGCGGTGGTGTCGATCACCGGATTCATGCCGGCCCCGGTGCGCGCGCTCTCCGAGGCCTCGGGGCCGGTCCCACCGGGGTTCCCGCCGGGCAGGGACGCGATTTCCAGATCCGCTTCGGGTTTGGGCTCTCCTCCCCGGAGCCAGATCGCCCCGGCGCCCACCAGGACCACCAGCACGACCAGCCCCGCTATCCAGACCGTCCGCCTGGATTTTCGCCGGGGCGCCGCGGCCAGTCCGGGACCGGCGCTCAGCCGGGCGCGGGGAGCGGCGGGGGCGGGAGCGGGGCGCGGAGCCGCAGAGGACGGCTCCACCCGGGGCGGGGGGCGGAGCGAGGCCGGCGGGAGCGGAATGGGCCGGCGCGCGGGGCGCGGAACGTCCCCGGCCGGGGGAGCGGTACGGGTAGGCTCGCTTGGGGGAGGCGGAACGCTTCGAGGCGCCGACGTCCGGGGAGGCGCGACGGGCAGGGTGCGCGGGGGAGGAGGACTCGGGGCCCCTTCCGGCGAGAGGGCGGCGGCTCCGGTCACGATCCCCTCGAACCCGTAGTCCGACTTGGCGGAGAAGACGTGGTTTCGGGATACGATCGGGGCCTCTTCCAGGTAGGCGTTCAATAGGGCCTGCCCGGCCAGCACGTTGATCTCCCGGGGAATCCCCTGGCTCAGGGCGTGGATCGCGCCGGCGGCTTCCGGGGGAAAGATGGCGGCCGGATCGCTCGCGCCCGCCGCGGCGAGGCGGTGGTGGATGTAGCCCCGGGTCTCCTCCCGGTTCAGGGGTTTGAGGGCGTAGCGCACGCTGATGCGCTGGCGAAGCTGGCGGAGCTGCGGCTGGTGGAGATGGGACTCCAGCTCGGGCTGGCCCACCAGGCAGATCTGGATCAGCTTCCCTCCGTGAATGCTCTCCAGATTGGAGAGGAGTCGAACCTCCTCCAGGAGCGAGGGGCTCAGGAGATGGGCCTCGTCCAGGACCACCAGGGCCTGACCTCCTCCCCGCCGGTGGTCTTCCAGAAAGGTCTCCATCCGGCGCATGAGCATCGGCTTGCTCTCGCCGGTCGCCGGCTCCAAGCCGAACCGGAGCGCGATCTCGTCGAGAAGCTCCCGGGGCTCCAGGGTGGTGTGGGTGACCACGGCCACCGGGGTCCCGTCGGGGAGCAGGCGGCGGAGGGCCTGGATCGCCGTCGTCTTCCCCGTCCCGACCTCGCCGGTGAGGAGCACGAACGCCTCCCGGTTGGCCAGAGCGTACTGGAAATGGGCGAGGGCCTCGCGGTGCTCCCGGCTCTCGTAGACGAACTCCGGCAGCGGGCTCGAGCTGAATGGATTCGCGTTCAACCCGAAGTGGGCTTCATACATTCCTTTGTCCTCGGCACGCCGGCCCCGGTCACCGGGAACGGCGCCCCCCATCCATGAAAAGGCCCCGGACGGGTTATAGTTCCTATCGGCACCTCCGGGGAGATCCCCCGACGCGTACCATTATGAAGGGAAAGCGGGACGGCGGGAACCGGTCCTGGCACCCGGTGGCGGGCCGAAGGAGAGATTCATGCGGAAGACGATCCGGACGGGCCTGGGGGCGGGACTGGCCTTCTGCCTGCTTCTGGGGGCGCGGACCGGCGTTTCCTCCGGCCAGGTCCCCAATGCGGCGGAGCGCCCTACCGTTCCGGGGTGTCCGGTCTGCGACCTGTGGAGCCGTTACCAGGAGGTATTCCCCCTGGCCCAGCAGGAGGTGGGTTCCCTCCGCCGCGGGGTGGTCTACTACTACTACTCCAACGATCCCTCGGTGGCTGAGCCCCTCCTCCGATTCGCCTACGAACGACAGGAACTGGCCACCCGGCTGGCCGCCGAACCCGAGCTCCGGTCCCGGCTCGGGCAGGCCTGCGGCCACGACGTGCTCGGATCCAACCTGGTCCAGCTCCAGATCTCCACCGGGGCCCACGGAGTCTTCGCGATCCTCACCTCCGACCGGGAATCGATCATTCACCGGCTCCACCTCGAAGCCTCCCTGGCGGTGAGATCCAGGACCACGGTGAGGTTCTGACCCCGGTGACCGCCGAGCCCGCCCTCCCATGAAACGCCCCCGGAAGAGGCTCCTCCTTGTTCTCCTGGCCGCGGGGCTGGCGTTGCCTGCGTTGTTCCTGAGCCTCTTGGGCGTGAGGCTGCTCCGCGACTTCACCAATATCACCCGGACGGTACGCTCCGATTATGGAGACTACACCGCCCGCATTGCGGTGAACGCCCTGGAAGACGCCTACTGGGAGAAGGAACAGCTCAACATGGTCTCCGCCCGGCTCGTGCCTCCCGAGAACCCGGTGGAGGTCAAGGAGTTCCTGAACCGGTTCCAGGACGAGAACCCTCTCTACCGGCAGGCCTTCTTCGTGAGCCCGGTGGGTCTCGTCTACTACCCGGACATTCACGCAAGCCTCCCCCTGGCCTTCGTACCCCCCCCCGACTGGGTCATGCGCCCGATCATGGCCACCCTGCCCAAGCACCAGATCCTACCCAGCCCCCTCAGCCACATCACGTCCCCCGACTCCCTTGCCCCCGCCGAGGTGACCTACTTCACCCTGCACTCCGACGACGGGGAACTCCTGGGTGTGGCGGCGTTCGTCTGGAACCTGGCCTACGTCCAGAGCGAGAGCGGATTCCTGGAGCAGACCCTGACCAAGGAGCTGGTGAGCAACCCCGACGTCTTTCGCGGGGCCCTTTCGCCGACCCCGGTGGCGGTGACCCTCATGGACGAGGAGGGGACGCCCTTCTTCCAGACCGAACCGGGGCTCCACACCGGATACATCGGCGTTCGCCCCTTCACGCGCGTGCTCCCCTTCTACCGGGTGGGCATCCAGCTCCAGAACGACCGGTTCGAGAGCTGGGTGCGCAGCGTGGTGATCACGGATCTCGCGGTGATCGTGACCATGTTCCTGGTGATCCTGGTGGCGGTGGCCTTCACGCTGCGCTACGTCCTCCACGAGATGGAGCTGGCCGAGGTGAAGTCGACCTTCGTGAGCAATGTTTCCCACGAGCTCAAGACCCCCCTCGCCCTGATTCGTCTGTTCGCGGAGACCCTGGAGCTGGATCGCGTCCCGGACCCGGAGAAACGCAAGGAGTTCCTCCGGGTCATCCACAAGGAGAGCCAGCGACTCACCCACCTCATCAACAACGTCCTGGACGTGAACCGGATCGAACAGGGGCGGAAGACCTACCAGATGCAACCGGTGGACCTGGCCGCCATCATCAACGAGACGCTTTCCGCCTACGACTTCCAGCTCCGCCGGCAGGGTTTCGAGGTGGAGATCCGGTTGGCCGAGGATCTCCCCCCGGTCCCCGCGGACGGCGAAGGAGTCACCCAGGCTCTCCTGAACCTCATGGACAACGCCATCAAGTACTCGAGAGACAGGAAATACCTTAGAGTGGAACTCAGCCGGCAGGACGGCGAGGCCCGTATCCTGGTCCAGGATCACGGGGTGGGCATACCCCCCCGGGAACAGGATAAGATATTCGAGCAGTTCTACCGGGTCGAAAGGGGACTGATCCACGACGTCAAGGGGTCGGGGCTGGGGCTGACGCTGGTCAGGCATATTGTCGATGCTCACGGCGGCCGGATCACGTTGGAGAGCCGGCTCGGCGAGGGCAGCACGTTCATGATCTTCCTCCCCATCGAGGACGCGTCCAGGACGCCGGATGGAAACCATCCCGGCCAGGAGGGACACCAGGCATGAGCAATCCAGAAGCGGTCACGAATCAGGCTCCCGCCAGGATCCTCATCATCGAGGACGAACCGGACATGCTGATCGGACTCGAACACAACCTCGCCTTCGAGGGCTTCTCGGTGCTGACCGCCACCACCGGCCGCGCGGGCCTCAGCACCTGGTCGCGGGAGCGCCCCGACATGGTGCTTCTGGACATCATGCTTCCCGAGATGAGCGGGTTCGAGGTCCTGGAAGCCATTCGCGCCGAGGACAGGGAGGTGCCGGTCATCCTCATCACCGCAAAGGGTATGGAGGCGGACAAGGTCGAGGGGTTCCGCCTGGGAGCCGACGACTACGTGACCAAGCCGTTTTCCATCCGCGAACTCCTCGCCCGCATCACCGCGGTGCTCCGCCGAACCCAGGCCGACCGGGAGAAGGAGCCGGTGGAGACCTATTCCTTCGGGGACGTCGAGGTGGATCTCGCGCGGCGCGAGTGCCGGAAGCGCGGTCGGGAGATTCAACTCTCGTTCAAGGAGTTCGAGGTCCTGCGCCTGTTCATCACCAACGTGGGTCAGACCATCACGAGGGAGCGGCTCCTGGACGAGATCTGGGGAAAGGACGCGGACGACCTTCCAACCAGCCGGACCGTGGATACCCACATTGCCAACCTCCGCCGCAAGCTCGAGGGAGGCCGGGATCGCAGCCGATTCATCCGTACGATCCACAAGGTCGGCTACAAGTTCGTGGACGAGGAGACGAAGAGCTAGCCCGATCCGACGGCCATCTGCGCCCCCTCGCTGCACGGTCTCCTGAACCGGTCGGGTCAGGCGCTCTTTCGGATTTCCGGATCGTCCAGGAGTTCGTGGATCACCCCCAGCAGCTCGTTCATTTCGAACGGCTTCTTGAGCGTCCGATCGATCCCGTAGCGCTCAACCTCCGCGGAATCCAGGGTGGAGCCCCATCCGGTGAGAAGGAGCAGGCGAACGTCGGGCCAGGCGCTCCGGGCCTCGCGGGCGACGTCCCATCCGCCCACCACCGGCATGCCCAGATCGGTGACCACCAGATCGAAGGACCGGGACCGCAGCAGATCCACCGCCTCCGCTCCCCCCGGAGCGATCGTGGTGCGGTACCCCGCGTCTTCCAGGATCTCCGATACCAGGGTCCGGATATCCTCCTCGTCGTCCACCACCAGGACCGTGCCCGAGCCGGTGAAGGATCTCGTCTCCGGCGGCTCCGCATCCGGGGAGCGCAGTGAGGCGGCCAGGGCGGGCAGGGTGACCTCGAACAGGGTCCCCTGGTCGCGTTCGCTCTTCACCACCACGTCGCCCCCGTGCCGCCGAATGATCCCGTAGACGATGCTCATACCGAGACCGTTTCCGCGGGCCCCCTTGGTGGTGAAGAACGGGTCGAAGAGGCGGCGCTGGACTTCGGGGGACATCCCCTCGCCGGTGTCGGAGATGACGACCACCACGTTCGGACCTTCGTTGTAGGTGCAGACGGTGATCGCGCCCTGGCGGGGAATCGCGTCCACCGCGTTCAGGATGAGGTTGGTGAACACCTCGCGCAGCTCCGAGATGTTCCCCGCCACCAGCTGAACCTCGTTCAGGGCGCGTTTGACCTCGATCTTCTTCCCCAGGCGGTGGGCTTCGTCCACCCATCGGCTCCGGGTCATCTCCAGGACGTCTTCCAGAACGTCATTGAGGTTGACTTCGGCGAAATCACGGTCGGTACGGACCCGGGTGAACTCCTGGATCCGCTTCACGGTTTCCGCCCCGTCCTGGGCGGCCTTCTCGATGATGCGCAGACCCCGAAGCAGTTCATCCTCCGCGGTGTGACGACGAAGGAACTGGGCCCGGGCCAGGATCGCCCCCAGGACGTTGTTGAAGTCGTGGGCCACCCCGCTGGCCATCTCCCCCAGCGCCCGCAGGCGCTCGTAGGACACGATGTTCTCCTGGAGCTCCCGTTGTTCGGTCACGTCCACCAGGATCGCCTCCAGGGCGGGAGCGCCCTCGAAGGAAATCGCGGTGGAGCGCATGTCCAGGTGGATCCAGGTTCCGTCCCGCCGGCGTGCCCGGACCTCCCGCGGCGCGTTGAGCACGCCGGAGTGGTCCCCGACTCCTGGAGAGAAGAGCTTCTCGACGTCGGTCTCCTCCGGGTCGAAGAGGGCGGCCAAATCGAACTCGGGTGAATTCAGTTCCCCGGCCGAATGCCCGAACGTCTCACAGAAGGCCTGGTTGAAGAAGACCAGGTGGCCGTTCTGGATGATGCAGATGGGGTTGGGAGACTGCTCCACCAGGAGCCGGTACTTCTCTTCGGCCTCGGTGAGGGCCTTGGTGCGAACGACCACCTTCTCTTCCAGGCTCGCGTTCAAGGCGGCCAGTTCCCGGTTGGTGCTCTCGACCTGGGATTGCTTCTCCCGGATCTCCCGGGCCATCCAGTCGAACTTGCGCGAGAGATCCTCGAACTCGTCCCCGGTGGTGAGACCCACCCGGTAGTCGAAATTTCCCTTGGCCAGTTCGGCGGTGGCCTCGACCAGACGATCCATGGGCCCGACGATGCGGCGGGCCAGCAGCCGGGCGACCATGAAGCCCAGGAAAAGCACTCCCGCCCCCAGGGCGAGCAGCCAGAATCGCGTCCGGTAGAGCTCATCGTACATTCCGTCCAGGGAGAGACCGACCCGGACCAGCCCCCACTTGGTGGGAGAGCCCTCGACGAACACCGGAATCGCGATGTCGAGACCGGCGTGGGGTCCCATTTCCTTGGTATGCACCTGTTGGATGAGCATGTCGCCGGATCGGGACGCGGCCAGGCTCACCCCGTCCGAGAGCTCCCGGCCCTGCCACTCCGGACGCCCGCTGTAGCCGGCGACCTTTCCCTCCTTGTCGAGCACGATCACGTAGCGCACGCCGTCCTCGCGCACCGCGTGTTGGGTCAGCTGCTGGAGCGCGACGTAGTTGTAGGAGAGAAGCGCGTTGGAGGAGGCCGCGGCCAGGCTGTGCCCGATGGCCAGCCCCCGCTCCCGGTTGAGCTCCATCATCACGTGGCGCTGGCGGACGTCCACCACCATGATGACCAGGGCGATCACCCCGGTGACGATGGCGATGAAGGCGACCAGGATCCGGTATTGGAGCCGGAGGCGGCGCCGCTCGCTAAAGCCCAGCATATATGCCCTCCCGGGGTCGGGGGTCGAGCCAGATCTTTTCCATCGGCACGCTGCAGATCCCGAACGGAGACATCTCCACCCCATGCACGTACGGCTGGAACGCGTACAGGGTCATCACGTTGAAGAGGGGGATGAGGGGCGCTTCCCGGAGGATTCGCCGCTCGGCCTCGCGGTAGAGCTCGAGCCGGGTCTGCACCACCGGCTCGTCCCGGCCCGCGTTGAGGAGGGAATCCACCCCCTCGTTGTGGTAGTTGAAGAGGTTGTACCCGCCGTCCGAGGCCAGGAGGGTGTAGAGGAAGCTCTCCGGATCGGGAAGATCGGCGATCCAGGTCAGCTCGAAGGCGGGGGCGTGGCGCCCATCCACCCTGGTGATGAGCTCGTTCCAGGAGACCTCGTCCAGACGGGCCTCGATCCCCACCCGGGCCAGGGACGCCACCAGGACACTGTCCCGGACCACCGCGTGGCGGCTCCGGTTCGAGGTGGTGATGTCGAAGGTCAGAGGGTGCTTCGGTCCGTACCCCGCCTCGGCAAGAAGGAGTCGGGACCGCGCGAGATCCTCGGGGAGAATCTTCGACTCGGGAGCGTATCCCGGCATCCCGGGGGGGAGCAGCCCCATGGGAACGTGGAACCCGGCTCCGGCCATCCGCCCCAGGCTCTCCCGGTCCACGGCCATGCTGACCGCCTGCCGGACCCGCGTATCGTTGAAGGGGGGAAGATCCACGTTCATCCCCATGAACTCCATGCTCAGTTCGAGCCGTCGGACTATGGAGACGGAACCGTCCCGGGCGAGCGCGTCGATCTCGTTTTCACGAACCTCGCAGGCGTCCAGCCGCCCCGCGCGGAACTGCTGCTTCTGGCGCTGTCCCTGGTCGCTGGGGTAGTGATAGATCACCACGCTGTCCAGGTTGGCGGGGGACCCGAAGTAGTCCGGGTTGGCGGCCAGGACCATTTCCTTCTGGGGCTCCCAGCGCACCAGCCGGAAGGGCCCGCATCCCACGGGGTGAAGACCGAACTCCGCCGCTCCCATCCGCTCGATCTCCTCCCGCGGCACCACCCGGGCCTGGTCCATGCATACCACCGAGAGGAACGAGGCGTAAGGCTTGTTGAGGCGGACGACCAGGGTGAACGGGTCGGGGGCGGAGAGCCCGCTGATGCGATCCGCCCGGCCGGCCATGAAGTCGTCCACTCCCACGATCTTGTGCATGTAGTCCTGGATGATCCCGGGAGGAACCTCCGCGGCGTTGAAGAGCCGGGTGAAGGAGTAGATGAAGTCCTCGGCGGTGACCTGGCGTCCGTTCTGGAAGCGGGCGTTTCGCCGAAGATCGAAGACGTATTCCCGGCCGTCCCGGGAGATGGTCCAGGATTGGGCCACGTCCGGGAGCACGTTCAGGTCCCCATCCCACTTGAGGAGCCCGCTGAAGATCTGGTTGGTCACCGTGGCCTCGTAGATATCCGCGGTGAGGGCGGGATCCAGGGTAGCGGGCGACTCCAGCGCCAGCCGGAAGACCCCTCCATGGACCGGTGAGGCGGCGGCGGCGACCGAAGCCTGGGGGACCTCCCCCCGGCACCCGGCCAGGCACGCGAGCACAAGGGCCCCCGGAACGAGGGCCCCCCTGGCGATGGATCGATTGCGGCAGCGTCTCATAGGCTCAAACCCAACCCCTTGGTGGCCTCCCTGCAGGGGAGGCCATTTCTGGTATCGTCAGGCCCTGGGGTGGGGTTGAGGTATTTTGCAGCCCAGATCGAACTCTAGCCCGCTCTCCCGCTTCGAGTTAGGGCCCTTCAAGCCGAACCTTGCCCCGGCCGATCACTTGGCATATACTTGCTTTGAGGTCCTTTACGCTGGGAAGGAGGTCGGAATGCGCCTTCGGCTTGTCGGTGCGCTGTGCGCGATCGCACTGCTCGTACCGGCGCTTGCCCTGGGCGCGACCGTCCAGGTGACGGTGAAGACCGACGGCCTCGATCCCGCCGACATCACCATCAACCGTGGGGATGTCGTCCAGTGGGTCTGGGAGTCCGGTTCCCACACTCTGGTGAGCGGGGAGTCCCCGGACGACCAGAACCTGGGCCAGATCTTCGAGTTCAAGCTCTCGAAGACCGACGCCACCCTCCAGAAGACCTTCAACGATCCCGGGGTGATCCACTACTTCGCCAGCGACCAGGTCTCCATCCAGGGCTCGATCACCGTAAACGTGCCCTCGCCGGTCCAGCGCGCCACCTGGAGCTATCTGAAGACGCTCTTCGAGGGCGGCCCCCAAAGCCCCCGCCCCTAGCTAGCCGTCCTCCGGCCGGTTCCGTTCCCCCAGGCTTCCCTCCCCCTCCTCACCGCGTTCCCGTCCGTCACGCGTCACGCTCGGTGAACGCCTCCCCCGGCCCCGGTTACAGCCGCCCCGCGTCGAGGTCCTCCAGCACCCGGACCAGAATCCCCCGATCCGCGGGGACGAAATCGAGGGCCTCGAGCCGGTCCTTCCCCGCCCATTCCACGGCGTCCACCTCCAGGGGCGCCGGCTCTCCCCCGGTCCGCCGGGCCAGGTGGAACCGGACGTGGATCCACCGCCCGGAGTCGGCCCGGTAGCGAATCTCGCCGTACCCCCCGATCGCCTGGACCCGCACCCCCAGTTCCTCGGCGAACTCACGGTCGAGGGCCTCCTCCGGGGTTTCCCCCGGCTCCACCTTGCCCCCGGGAAACTCCCAGAGGAGGGGATACCGCTGGCTGCTGGTCCGCCGGGCGACCAGGACCCGGCCGGCCTCGACGACCACTCCCGCCACCACATCGATGTCCGGCGGATGCGTCTCGTCCAGGTTCCGGTCCACCGTGTCTCCTCTCATGGCCATCCAGCCGGTCCGCCGTTCCGGTCGTCGTTCCCGGGCCCCGCATGAACGCAGGCGGGGATCGGGCAAGGGTATCGGTTCCGTCCCCCGGCCGCCACGGCGCCGTCCGTGCCCCACCGCCCGCCCCTCCGAGGCCTCGACGCAGCGGACACCGGACTTCCGGGCATTCGCCGGCGCCCATGGGCGCCGCGGCCGCGTCCCCGCCCGACCCTTGCGACCCCGGGCCGCGGTTCATAGACTCCCGCCCATGGCTGGCTCCGGCTCCCCCCCATCCCCGCCTCGAGGCCCGGTGGCCTGGGCCCTCTACGATCTGGCCAACACGATCTACTCGATGAACGTGATCACGCTCTTCTTCGCCCAGTGGGTCACGGTGGACCGGGGGCGGGAGGATCTCTGGTACAGCCTCTTCTACGGCGGGTCGATGGCCCTGGTGGCCCTCACCCTCCCCTACCTGGGCCTCTGGTCGGATCGAGGCGGGCGGCGGCTCGTGTTCTTGGGAATCTTCACCGCGGTCTCGGTGGGAGCCACCGCAAGCCTGGGATGGGTGACGCAACTTCCCGGGCTCCCGGGCCTCGTCCTTGCCCTGGCCGTCTTCGCCCTCTCCAACTACGCTTTCCAGGGCGGGCTCGTCTTCTACAACGCGCTCCTCCCCGCGGTGAGCCGGCCGGAGACCCGGGGACGGGTAAGCGGGTTCGGGGTCGCGCTGGGGTACGCCGGCTCCTTCATCGGCATGCTGCTGGTGACCCCCTTCGTCGAGGGGAAGATGCCGATCCTGAACCTCGGCCTTCCCGGGGTGCATGCCGGGGGCCGGTCGGCGGCTTTCATTCCCACCGCCGCCCTCTTCGCGCTGTTCGCGCTTCCGATCTTCCTCCGGGTGCGGGAACAGCCGGGCCCGGCCGGGCCGCGCCCCTCCTGGCGGGAGGCCCTGGGGGAGATCCGCGCCACCCTGGCCGATTCCCGCCGCTATCCCGGGGTGTTGACCTTCCTCGCCGCCAACCTCCTCATCCTGGACGCGGTGCAGACGGTGATCATCTTCATGGCGGTCTACGCCCAGAAGGTGCTGGGAATGCCGGACAGCGCCAAGGTGGTGTTCTTCATGCTGGCCACGATCCCGGCCATCGGAGGCTCGTTCCTGGCCGGATGGGTGGTGGACCGGATCGGCGCCCACCGAACGCTTCTGGCCACGGCGTGGCTCTGGGCGGGGTGTCTTCTGGCCGTGGCCCTGGTGCCCTCGGTGGTCGTGTTTTACGTGATCGGGGGATTCATTGGAGCGCTCCTCGGCTCCCTGTGGACGGCGTCGCGCCCGCTCCTCTTGACCCTGACCCCGCCGGGGGAGGAGGGCCGGCTCTTCGGGCTCTACGCCTTCACCAACAAGGCATCGGCGGTGGTGGGGCCGCTGATCTGGGGGGTCATCGTGCTGGCGGGGGGCGGGCTGGGGCCGGCTCGCTACCGGCTCGCGGTTGGCACCCTGGCCATCATGGTGGTGGCGGGAGCGCTCCTTCTGCGGCGCGTGCCGGAGCGCGGGGCGCGTGTGGCGGGGAATTTACCCGGGTGAACCTCGGATACGGTCGTGCTGGGTGACGGTCGTCGCCTGCCGGCGCGATCCGAGCGCCGGGGCGGAGGGACGCTGGTCCCAGGGCCGCACCGGCCCAAGGGCGGCGTCTCTACTTCGGCCGGATGTCCGGCCCCGACAGCGCGCGGACGAAACGGGCCACCGCCGCGATCTCCCCGGGGCCGAGCTTTTCGTCGTAGCCCTTCATCTTCCCCTTCCCCGTCGCGATCACCCGCTCCAGGGACTCCAGGGTGGTGCTGTCGCGAAATGCGGGGGCGGCGAGATCCACCGGCCGTTCGGCCACCCGGGAGGCCTTGCTCGCGGCCCCGTCGGCCCCGTGGCAGCGCTTGCAGTACTTCCGGTAGACCGGATAGCCGGGAAGCCCGGTGAGTCGCGGATCCACTTTCTTGGAGCATCCCAGGGGAAAAGCGGCCGCTGCGGTCAGGAACAGCATGGCGGCGAGCCCCCGCGTCCAGTTCGTCACGTCCGGCATCCTCCCGCTCGCGTTTGCGGACCGCGGATTGTAGCATGCTCTGTGGTCCGCGCCATTCCTGGGCGCGCGTCGCACGATGGAACGGATGGCCGTCGGATCGTGATGGGGCCGCTCTTGACGCGGCCCGGTATCGTTCCTAGCGTCTCTCCGACCCCGTGCCCCGGGTCGCTCGCGATATCCCCGTCGTGGCGGCCTCGCGGGCGGTCCGGACCGGCAAGGAGGCCTCGTCATGACCCGGAACCTCGGCATCCTGATCCTCGCGCTCGTGGCCCTGGGCTGGGGGTGCGGGAAGGGAACCTCGGCGGGAAACGCCCTCGCCGACACCGACGCCCTGAAGCGAGCCGACGAGCAGTGGTCGAAGGGAAACCTCGCCGGCATGCGCGCCACCCTCGAAACGATCCTGGAGAAGGACACCAAGTCCTTCCCCGCCCACTACCGGCTGGGGGTGATCCTCATCGATGACGAGCCCCGTGAGGCCATCCAGGAACTGGAGCAGGCGGCGGCGTTGGAGCCGGATCACCCCGGCCCGGTGCTCTTCCTGGGGATCGCCCATACGTCCCTGAGCGATTTTGCCGGGGCCGATCGCGACATGAACGAGGCCCTCGGCCTGGCCGCCGCCCGGGCCGGCTACTCCCTTCCCGACACCGGCGAGGCCGCGCTCCGGGGCATCCGCGCCATGCACCTGGAGAACCATGCCGAGGCCGTACAGGATTTCCAGGAGGCCCTGGAGAGGGACTCCACCCAGGCCGCCCTCTGGTACCTCTACGGCGACGCGGCGCGGCGCGCGGGGGCGTTGGCCGAGGCGGAGCGGGGGGCGGAGCGGGCCCTTCGGATCCGCTCCGACTTCCCGGCGGCCCGGGTGCTCCGCGCCTCGATATTTCTCGACGAGGGAAAGAAGCCCGAAGCCCGGAAGATTCTCACCGACGTCCTCGCCGAACATCCGGCCTTCGCCCCCGCCCTCTACCAGGAGGGGCTGTATCTGGACGGGGAGAGCGAGTACCGCGAGGCGCTTCTTACCTACTGGCAGGCCCTCCTCGAGGACCCGACCGTCCCCTCCCACGCGGCGTCGGTGGGGCGGATCCTCGTCCGCATGCAGATGCCCCAGATGGGGGCGAAGTTCATCCAGGACTTCGAGTGGATCCACTCCTTCCTGCAGCGAAAGTACGCCTGGGGCGAATCCGGCCGGCGGTAGCCCCCGGCGCCGGTGCGCCGGTTGCGGCGGGGGACGGCCGGAGCCGGCCCGCCCGGCCCGGAATCGCCCGCGCCCCGGTCAGGCCGTCGCCGAGGCCTCGGAGCCGGTCCCGCCGCGCCCCGAGCCTCCCCCGGCGCCTTCCTCCAACATCGGGACGCTCCCGGCCAGGAGCCTGGCCAGGGTGGGCGGAAGCGCCACCTTCACCAGGCGCTCCACGTTCAGGGTGGGCGCCCCGTGCTGCTCCTCGATCCGTCCGGTGACCGCGTAGGGGCCGAGATTCCGCACCACGCCGCGGTGACGCTCGTAGGCGTCGGGGAAGAGGGTGCACTCGATCATGCCGGTTTCGTCCTCCAGGGTGACGAACTGCATGCGGCGGCCCTGGCGGGTGGGAACGGTGCGGCGCGCGGCCACGATCCCCGCGGCGGCAACCCGCCGTCCGCGCACCCGCTCGGCGTCGGCCACCGGCACCGTGCCGCGGGGGAGCCCGCCCGGCTCGGCCCGGAACGCCTCCATGGGATGGCCGTCCACGCAGAGGCCGAGCACGTGCCATTCCAGCCAGAGCCGCTCCACCGGGCTGAACTCGGGCAGGGGGGGCGTGGCCCACGGGGCGCGAACCGGGGCGGCGTCCTCGAAGAGGTCGCCGCCGGAGCTTCGCTCGCGGCCGCTCCGGCGAAAGAGATCGAACCCCGAGGCCACCGCGCAGAGCATCTCGGGGCGGGTGCGTCCGGCGAAGTCGAAGGCGCCGGCAAGCACCAGCGCTTCCAGCTCCGGGCGGGCCAGAGCGACCCGGCTCGCGAGGTCCTCGGGCCCGGCGAAAGGGCGCCGCGCGCGCCCGGCCAGGATCGCCTCGCGGGCGGTGAGGCTCAGCCCCCGCACCCGCTCGAGCCCGATCCGGATCCCCTCGCCGTCGGCGGTGAAGGTGTCCCGGGAGCGGTTCACGTCGGGGAGCAGCGCGCGCACCCCGCGCCGGCGGGCATCTTCCAGGTGCGTGCGCTTGTCGTACATCCCGGCGTGGTGGTTCATGAGCGCGGCCGCGAACTCCATCGGGTAGTGGGCCTTCAGCCACCCCGCCTGCCAGGCCAGGATGCCGTAGCCCGCGGCGTGGGCCTTGCAGAAGGCGAAGGAGCCGAAGCGGAGGAGCCCGTTCCAGATCGCTTCCGCGGTTTCGGGCCGGTAGCCCCGGCGCCGGGCGCGCGCGATGAACGTGCGCGCCAGGTCCGCCAGCTCCCGCTCGTCGGTCCCGGCGATGGCCCGGCGGAGCACGTCGCCGTCGGCCAGCGACACCCCGGCCACCTCGGCCGCCACCCGCATCACGTCCTCCTCGTAGAGCGGGACCCCGTGGGTCTCGCGGAGCACCGGCTCGAGCCGCGGGTCGGCGTAGGCCGGCCGCTCGCTCCCCCGCGCCCGCCGGCAGAAGCGCTCCTTCATGCCGCTCGCCGCGGGGCCGGGGCGGATGAGCGCCACCGCGGCGATGGTGGTGGCGAGGTCGCGGGTCCCGAGCATCCGGTTCAGGTTCCGCATCCCCGGCGACTCCATCTGGAAGACGCCGAGGGTGTCGCCGGTGGCGAGAAGCGCGGCGGTGGCCGGGTCCTGGTGGGGGAAGCGGTCGGGGTCGAGGCGCACTCCGCGGCGCGCCTCCACCAGCTCCACGGTTTCCTGGATGGTGGAGAGGGCGCGGTTTCCGAGGAGATCGATCTTCACCAACCCCACCGCCTCGATCGCCCGCATCTCGAACTGGGTGGAGACGATCCCCTTGGCCGCCTCCTGGAGCGGCACGTATTCGGCCAGCGGCCGGTCGGAGATCACGATCCCCCCGGGGTGAAGTCCGAGGTGGCGCGGGAGCCCCACCAGCCGTTCGGCGTCTTCCAGGATCCGCGGCCAGGGAGGCTCGGTGCGCGGGATCTCGTCCCCGCGCGGGGCGGCGCGGAGCGCCTCGCGAAGCGGCGCGTCGGCGGCGTGGGGGACGCAGCGGCTGAGCCGGTTCACCACGGCGTTGGCGATCCCGTGGGCCTTGGCCGCCTCGCGGAAGGCGGAACGCGGCTGAAAGGTGTTGTGGGTCGAGATCATGGCCACCCGGTCCCGCCCGTAGGTCGCGTAGACGTGCTCGATCACCTCGTCCCGCCGCTTCCAGCAGAGGTCCACGTCGAGGTCCGGCCAGTCCGGGCGCTTCTCGTGGAGGAAGCGCTCGAAGGTGAGCCCGTAGCGGACCGGGTCCACGTTGGTGATGCCGAGAACGTAGGACGTCACCGCGCTGGCCCCGCTCCCCCGCCCCACGGTGGCGATCCCGCGCTCCCGCCCCCAGCGGACGATCTCCCCCACCACCACGAAGTAGCTCGAGAAGCCCAGCCGGTCGATGATGCGAAGCTCGGTCGTGAGCCGCCGGCGGGCGGCGGTTGGATGCTGCGGGTAGCGGCGGACGAGCCCCGCCTCGCAGAGCTTCCGGAGGTGGGAGGCGGCGGTCTCGCCGGAGGGCAGAGGCGGGTCGGGGAAGATCCAGCGGGTGCGCTCCAGGGTGAAGCGGCAGTCGTCGGCGATCCGGCGGGTGTTGGCCAGGGCCCGCCTCCGGCGGCGGAAGATCGAGGCCATGGCGGCCGGCGCCCGGAACCAGCTCTCGCGCGGGGCGAGGTCCCTGGCTTCGAGCCGCGCGGCCAGGGTGTTCTCGCGGATCGCGGTCAGGGTGGCGTGGAGCCGGTGGTCCTCGCGGGCGAGGGTCACGATCGCCCCGGTGGCCACGGTCTCGAGCCCCAGGGCGAGGGCGGCGTCCTCGACCGCGGCGAAGGCGGGTTCCCCCAGGCGCGGCGCGGGGAGTTCCCCCCACAGGGTCTCGCGGGAGAGGAAGCGGGCCAGGGCCCGGAGCAACTTCGGTTCGGCCACCAGCACGTGGAGGCCCCGGTGGAGTTCGGCCAGGGCCGGCACCAGGCGGAAACCCGGTTCGAGGCCCCGGCGGGTGAGAAGCCGGCAGAGGTTGGCGTAGCCCTCGGCGTCCCGGACGAGCAGGGTGACCAAGCCCTCGGGGCCGCCCAGCTCGGCGCCCAGGATCGGCTTCAGCCCGGCCTCGCGCGCGGCCCGGGTGAAGGGGACGGCGCCGTAGAGGTTGTTCCGGTCGGTGAGCGCCAGGGCGTCGTGCCCGTAGCGGGCGGCGGCGGCGACCAGCGCGTCCACCGGGGCCGTTCCCCGGCCGAGGGAGCAGGCGCTTTGGACGTGGAGGGGAACGTAGAGCGACATGGGGGTCTCCCGGGGAAGCGGGCGACTCTCAGAGTACCAGATTTTTGTTTAGTAATTCAAGGATTTGCCGGGGCCTTGTGCCCGGCGGGAAGCCGCTTTGCTAAGATGGGGCCTCGGCCGGCGCTCACCGCCGCGCCAATCATCAAGGAGTCATGAAGTTATGCGATCGTCACCCGTCCCGCCGGCCCACACCCGAAGCCTTCGCCGCGGCGCCGCGGCCGTGTTGCTCCTCGTCGCCCTCCCCGGCTGCGCCGCGCTCCAGCCGGGCGTCCCCCGGCCGAGCGCGAAGGTTCAGGACGTGTCGCTCACCGGGCTCACCCTCTCGGCGGTCACCCTCACCTTCGACGTCATGGTCGAAAACCCCTACTCGCCGGACATCCCGCTGAGCGCGGTCACCTTCGGCCTGGCGAGCAACGGGAAGTCGCTCCTTTCCGGCGACGCCCAGGCCGGGGGGTCCATCCCCGGCCACGGATCGAAGGTCGTGCCGATCCCGGTGACCCTCGGGTTCGCCAATGTCCTCAACACCCTCTCCGGCGTGTCGCCGGGAGCGGTGATCCCCTACGACGCGACCATCCAGCTCGGCTTCGACGTCCCCGCGCTCGGCCGGGTCACGGTGCCGGTCCGAAAGCACGGCGAGTTCCCGGTCCCCGCGCCGCCGAGCGTCAGCCTCGCACGGATCCGCTGGGACAATCTCTCCCCCACCTCGGCCGACGGGCACTTCACGCTGCTGGTGGGAAACAAGAACGCCTTCGCCACCGCCCTGTCCGACCTGGACTACGCCCTCACCCTCGGCGGTCACGACCTGGCCCAGGGGAGCCTCGACCGTTCCGTGGACCTGGTCGCCGACGGCAGCAACGAGGTGGACTTCGCCATCCACGTGAACCCGCTTCAACTGGGGGCGGCCGCCCTGAGCCTCCTCCAGGGACAGAGCGCCTCCTACCGGCTGGCCGGCGACATGACCCTGGGGTCGAAGTTCGGGTCGTTCCACGCGCCGCTGGACGAACAGGGCACGGTGCCGCTCCTGCGCTGAACCGTCCGGAAAGGAACTCACGATGACGCCCGAGGTGCTCGCCTCCCAGCTCGCCTTCACCCACCTGGTCCTGAACGCCAACGTCGACGGAATCACCCACGCCGAAAGCCTGGTCCACCCGCCGTCGGGGGGAAGCTCCATCAACTACGTGGCCGGGCACGTGACCGCCACCCGGAACGGCATCCTGAGCCGGCTGGGCCGGCCGCCGCTCTGGACCGACGACGAGGCCCGCGGGTACCGCCGCGGCGAACCCCCGAGGGAGGACGCGGACTGCCACCGGTTCGAGATGATCCTCGGCGCCTTCAACCGCTCCCAGGAGCGGATCGTGGCCGCGGTGTCGGGCCTCGACACCGCGCGCCTGGCCGAGCCGGTCCCCCATCCGGTCCGGCCCGAGGAGACGGTGCCGCTGGAGATCGCCCTCGGCCTCTTCGCCTTCCACGAGGCGTATCACGTGGGGCAGACCGGGCTGCTCCGGCGGATTCTCGGGAAGCCGGGGGCGATCGCGTGAGCGGGGAGGGAGCCTCCCCCGGCTCGAGCCGGCCGGGATCCGGCTCCTGGCGGAGCCCGCCGCGGGCGGGGTGGCCGCTCTGGATCAGACCGCCGCCCGGAGCCGGGCCAGGTACTCGCCCCCCTCCTCCTCGAACACCACCTGGGTCAGCCACCCGCGCCGGCCGGCGTGCTCGGCCAGGGTCTCGGGATCGACGAAGAGCCAGGTGAAGGGGGCGCCCTTCCGTCCGCGGTACTCCATCTGGAAGCGGACCTCGCCCTCGTAGCGCCCCTCGCGCCGGCGCGCCTCCATGGCCCGGTGTTCGTTCACATCGAGGCTCCGCCGAAGATCGGTGGAGTCGAAAAGGATTTCGCCCTGAGGCTCGAGGAGCGCGGATGCGTGCTCCAGGAATCGGTCGAGACCCTCGAGGGTTCGCACCACCCCGATCCCGTTCATCATCATGAGAACGGTGTCGAAACGCTCGCCGTCCAGCCGGAAGACGTCGCCCGGCCGCGCGTCCCGGACCCCGCGCTTCCGCATGATCTCCACCGCCAGGGGGGAGATGTCGACGGCGACCACCTCGAGGCCCCGGCGCTGGAGGACCAGGGCGTGATCCCCCGCCCCCGCGCCCGCGTCGAGCACCCGCCCCCGGCAGAGCGCGAGCGCGTTCACCTCGGCGGGGGGGAAGTCGTCCGGCTCGCGGAAGAAGTGCCGGGCGGGGAGGTCTTCGGTCTTCATCCCCTCGGTGTGGACGGTGACCCGGACGGTCCGGTCGCCCTGATAGTAGTCGAGGAGGGCGAGGCCCAGGGGGCCCCAGGGGTCGGCGTCCATGGGGGGATCCTACCGTGCCGCCCCGCTTCCGGCTCCCCCTGCAATTTGCTACATTGAACCCGAACTCGGGGTTCCCGCCGCGCCGACCGCCCATCGAAGAGACCTCGCCATGCGCCGACCGCTCTTGATGTTCCTTCCCCTCGGGCTGGCCGTCCTGGCGACCTCGGCGCCCGCCCGTGCCGCCGACTGGTACGCGCGCGGGAGCTTCTACGAGGCCTCCTCCGAGTTGGCCACCCCCGGCGCCTGGGGCGCCGACTCCGGGAACCTCCTCCGGGACGACGGCACCGGGGGCGACGCGGTGGCCGGCGATGGAATTCTGAGCCGGATGGTCATCGCCAATGTCCCGGCCGGGACCTACGAGTTCAAGGTGGGGACGCTCACCTGGTCCACCGGGTATCCCGACGGGTACAACATCAACCTTCACGTCCGGCTCGCCGAAGCCAACCAGGAGGTTCTGGTCACCTTCGACACCAACGTCTACGACGACGGCTGGCTCCCGGTGACCCACATGATCTGGAGCGACCGTCTGGTCCAGCCCGATATCGGCTGGTGCGTGGTGGGGAGCATCCCCGAGCTGGGGAGCTGGTCGCCGCCCTTCGGCCGGGACGCGTTTCTCCAGCCCAGCGGCATCTACCTCGCCCACGTCCACATCAACTCCCCCGGCGCCCTGGAGTACAAGTGGACCGCCGACCTCGACTGGATGATCCAGGAGGTGAGCGGCCAGGGCTACTGCATCCGCGACATGGACCACAACCTCCCGCTGGTGGTGACGGCGATCGGGGACTACGACTTCGGAATGAACCCCGCCACCGGCCGGGTGAAGGCCGGCCCCGCGGGCTCGGTGCCCACCGAGGACGTCTCCTGGAGCCGGATCAAGACGCTCTATCCGAACCGGCGCTGACCGGCCGGACTCACCCGCCCCCGCCCGCGCGATCCTCCGGAAGCCCGCCCGCCGTCGCCCCCGGTCGGCCCCTCCCTCGCACGTTCGCCCGCCGTCGCCCCCGGCCGGGTCAAGGCCGCCCGCCGTCCGTTCAGGCGTCCGGATCGACGGTGTGGGTGAGCGCGAGTTCGTGCCCGCCGGCGGGGTCGGTCTCCACCACGAGGTCCCATCGCACCGACGATACCGTGCAGGTGTCGCCGTCCCCGCAGTGATAGACCAGGGCCTGGACGGTGAGGGTTCCGGGACCGTCGACTCCGATCCGGACGCGGGCTTCGGCGCCTTCGAAACGCGCGGATGTAGCGGAGACGCGGATCGCCGGGGTCTCGGAGAAGACGCGCACCTGGGACGGGGCGTCCGCCACCGTCTTCTCGCCCGGGGGAAGGAGTACCCGCACCACCAGGATCGCGTCCCCGGGAGCGAGCCGCGCCGATCCGGGGGTGAGGCGGACGGCGCCGGGAAGCTCGGGTAGCGGCCCGGCGTCCGGTTCACTCCCCGATCCGGCCACCCGCGCGGTGGGGATGGCCACGCCGGTGAGGATCAGCGTCTCCGCCGCGCCGGTCTTGGGGTTCACGATCCGGATGCGGTGGTTGTTGGTGTCGGCGACCAGCAACCGGTCACCGAGCGCGGCCAGGCCGCCCGGCTCGCCGAATGAGGCCGCGTTTCCCGGCCCGTCGTTCGTCCCCGGCCGCCCGGTCCCGGATAGCGCACGCACCGCGCCGCGCGACGGGTCCACCGTCTTGAGCTTGTGGTTGTAGCTGTCGGCGACGAACAGGCACCCGGCGTGGGCGGCGATCCCCAGCGGATGCTGGAACCGGCGGCCGTAGCCGCGACCCGCCTCGTCGCCGAAGAAGAACAGGTCGCGGGGGTCGTCGTTCCCACCGGCCAGGGTGGTCACGGTGCGTTCGACCAGATTCACCGTCCGGATCGAGCTCGACTCGGAATCGACCACGTACAGGTTCGTGCCCACCAGGGCCAGCCCCGACGGCTGGGCGAAGGCCGCGTGCTCGAAGGGGCCGTCGGCCTTCCGTTCGCTCCCGTCCCCGGCCAGGGGGCCGATCTCGTTCGTGTTGAGGTCGAGCCGCCAGATCTGGTGCGCCCCGGCCATGGCGATGAGGGCTTCGTGATCGCGGACCGCGAGGTCCCAGGGCGAGTTGAGCGCCGCCTCGCGTCCCGCGAACCGCCCTTCCCGGGCGTGCCCCTGCTCCCCGGTGCCGGTCAGGGTCGTGACCTCGCCGGTCGCAAGATCCACCCGCCGGACGGCGTGGTTCCCGGTGTCGGCGACCAGGAGCGCGCCGTCGTGGAACGCCATGCCCTGGGGGGCGCGGAAGCGGGCGCGGTCGGCGGGGCCGTCGGCGAGGCCCGGCTCACCGGAGCCGAAGGCGCGAAGGAAGGCGCCCGCGCCCGTGGTTTCGACGATGCGGTGGTGCCCGGTGTCCGCGATCAGGATGCGGTCGCCGGCGGGTTCGACCGCCACCTTCCCCGGGTAGGCGAGTTCCCGTGGAAACTCGCGGGAGCTCTCGGGTCGGAGCGGGAGCGGGCGCGGGTCGAGATTCCCTTCGGCGGCGTAGATCTCCAGCGCCTGCCCCACCAGGGCATCCAGGACTTCGGGCGCGGGCTCGCCGGCGATCTGGGCCAGGAGCCGGCCGTCGGGGCTCACCAGCATCAGGGTCGGCCAGGCCCGAACCGCGTAGTTCCGCCAGATCCCGAATTCGCGGTCCACCACCACCGGGTGCACGATGTCGTAGCGGAGCACGGCCTGGCGGATCTGATCGACGTCGGTCTCGTTCGCGAACTTGGCCGAGTGGCACCCCACCACCGTGAACGGCCGGTCCGCGAAGCGGCGCTCCAGGCTGGCCAGGGTGGGAAGCACGTGCATGCAGTTGATGCAGCAGAAGGTCCAGAAGTCGATCACCACGACCCTCCCGGCGAGGTCGTTCCGGAGGGAGAGCGGCCGGTCCACGTTGAGCCAGGTCTGATCGAGGCCGAACTCGGGAGCGCGGATCCCCAGCTTGGCGTTGGCCAGGATGGACTCACGGGCGCGGCGATCGAGGCCGGCGTCGACCGGGGCGGATTCGTCGGCGGGGTGATCGCGGTCGGCGTCGGGGGCGTCTTCCCGGGTCATGGGACCTCCTCCGGTTGGCGGCGGGGGAAGCCGCGTCGAGCACGGTCCGCTCGAGTTCCGGTTGCGGGGGGACCGCGTCCCACCGCCCCCGGCCTTCGGCGACATCCGCCCGAGGCCGGGACGGCGGGCATCCGCATTCTAACCCGGCGAGGGTGCGGTTGGGGAAGCGGCGCGGGCGGGTCCGCGGCCCCGGTTGGCCGTTGGGCGGGCCGATGGGCGGTTCGCGGCCCCCGGTTGACCGCGCGACAAGCCGGTGAGGCGCTTGCTCACTTGGTTGACCGCGCGACGGGCCGGTGAAGCACCTGCCCGGCCGGTTGACCGCGCGAGGAGCGTTCCCCATGCTGGACGGTGAAGGCGCGGCGACGTCGGCGAACATCCCCGGCGACGCTTGCCCGCCAAGGAGGGACCATGCGAATCGGCATCACCGGCGGGACGGGGCTTCTGGGGAGCCGGTTGACCGATCGCCTCGTGGGGCGGGGAGACACGGTGACCGTGTTCTCCCGCAATCCCGAGCGCCATGCGACGCCGTCCTCCCCCATCCGCTTCGAGCGCTGGCGGCCCGGCGTGGAGCCCTTCCCCGCCGCGACGGTGGAAACCCTGGACGCGGTGGTGAACCTGGTCGGCGAGAGCCTGATCGGGTACTGGACCGAGGACCGCAAGCAACGGATCGTGGCCTCGCGCGTTCGGGGGACCGAGCACGTGGTGACCGGATTTCGTGACGCGGCCAAGCGCCCGGCCGTCCTCCTCTCCGGCTCGGCCTCGGGCTATTACGGCACGCGCGGGGACGAGGAGCTGACCGAGGACGCCGCGTCGGGGACCGGCTTCCTGGCCCGCCTCTGCGAGGCCTGGGAGACCGAGGCCCGGGCGGCCGGGGAATTGGGGGTGCGGGTGGTGCTGCTTCGCATCCCCCCCGTGCTCGCTCCGGGCGAGGGGTTCCTGAAACCGCTCTTGCCGCTCTTCAAGCTCGGTCTGGGGGGGAAGCTCGGTGACGGCCGGCAATGGCTTCCCTGGATCCATATCGAGGACTGGGTGGAGATGATCCTCATGGCCCTGGACCGCGAGGCGGTCCGGGGACCCCTGAACGTGTCCTCGCCTAACCCGGTCCGAAACGAGACGTTCACCCGGGAGCTCGCATCGACCCTTGGCCGGCCGGCGCTGTTTCGCGTTCCCGCCTTCGCCATGAAGCTCGCCCTGGGCCAGATGGCCGAGGAGACCGCGCTGGTGAGCCAGCGCCTGGTGCCGATGAAGGCCCGCGGGCTGGGATTTGCGTTCCGGTTTCCGGATCTGGGGGCGGCGCTCACGGATCTGCTGAGGTAGCGCCGCGCCGGCAGGATTTCGCCTCTCCCGTGGAGTTGCACCCGGGTTCACCCTGCTCGCAGACACAGGGCCGCAGCATACCCCGCGTGTTCCCCCGGGTGCACAAGGTACGCGACAGAGAACTCGTAGCGGGCGCGGTGCGAACAAGCCCCTACGGACGTTTCGTCATCGAGCAACGGACCGGCACGGTTCGCACTTCCCCGCGGACGCAGAGTTGCACCCGGGTGCAAAATGTTTGCAATAAAGCCCCGGCCGTGCTTCCCCGGGGAAGCAATGTTCGCGACAAGGTCCTTATCACGACGCGGCCGCCGATTCCGCCCGGCGACATGGCACGCGGCCGGGCGTCGGCGCTGGAATACATGCCCGTGCTTCCCCGGGGAAGCAATGTTCGCAATAAATACCCCGCGCCACGTATTCACCCGGGTGAACATGGTCCGCAACCACGCCCTCGGCGCGCCCGCGCAGACTCGCGCGCCCCCACTCGACCGCATCCCGGCAATCACGCCCCCCCCCGCGCCCCCTACTTCGTCAGCGACGGCGTCCGCAGAACGAACCCGTTCCGGTCCTGCTCGAGCCGGCCCAACAACCTCACCGACGGCCCCGCCACCACCGACGCATGCCCGAAGCGCGAACGCACCCGGTCGAGACTCCGGTAGAGCTTTTCGCGCTCCAGGTCCGCCCCCGCCTCGAAGAGCTCGCTCTGGTGGGCGGCGTCGGCCGAGAAGCGCGAGAGCGCGGTCCCGACCCGCCGCACCGCCTCGCGACGGACGTGGAGCGCCGCCAACAACGCCCGCGCTCGCTCGAAGAACACCGCGTCCTGGTCGGACGGCGCCGACAGGCTCCGGGCGGCCGCCGCCCGCCCCGAGTCCTCGTAGTCGATCCAAACCTGGATCGTCCGCGCGGAAAGCCCGAGCCCCCGCGCATGGCGGACCGCCCGCTCCAGGAGGTAATACAGCATCCCCTCCATCTCCGCGGGATCGGTCACCGGCCGGTGGAAAGCCGTTTCGCGGCTCACCGAATGCGGCACCTCGCGCGCCTCCACCGGACGGGTGTCGCGGCCGCGGCATCGCTCGTAGATGGCCCGTCCCGACGCCCCGAACATGCGTTCCAGGACTTCGGACGAAAAGGCGCGGAGTTCGCCGATGGTGCGGACGTTGAGCTTTCGCAGTTCGCGCCCCACCCGAAACCCAACCCCGGGAAGCCGGTCGATGGGAAGGGCGGGCAGGACCTTCTCCACCTCGCCGGCCCGGATCCAGCGGAGCCCGTCCGGCTTCACCGACTTGCTGGCGATCTTGGCCAGCATGCGGTTGGGGCCGAGCCCCACCGTGACCGGGAGACCCACCTCTTCGAGCACCCGGCGCTTGAGCGCCGCCCCGCGTTGCCGGAGATCGCCGTGGAGGCGCTCGGTTCCGGTGAGCTCCAGGAACGCCTCGTCCAGGAACGTCTCCATGGCCGGCGAGAGATCGGCGCATACCGCGAAGGTCTTCTCGGCGAAGGCGCGGTAGACCGCCTCGGAGCCGTCCAGGATCGCCACCCCCGGGCAGACGCGCCGGGCCTCGCTCAAGGGTTGGCCCGCGTAGCAGCCGAAGCGCCGCGCCTCGTAGGAGCAGGACGCGATGACCCCGTTCCCCACGATGACCGGCTTTCCCCGGAGCTGAGGATAGCGGAGCTGCTCCACCGAGGCGAAGAAGGCGTCGAGGTCCACGTGGAGCACGGTGCGCTCGTCGCCCGCGTCATCCGCGAACCGTCCCTCGACCCCCTCCGCGCTCCGGTCGCCCGCCTCCGGCATCACCCCTCCAGCATCACCGAGTCGAGCTTCCACAACAGGTCTCCGCTCGAAAATTCGAGCTGATATACGTCCCCCGAATTCGCCTGCACCGAAAAGTAGTGGACCTTGTGGGCCCCGCGCCGGTCGTCCCAACGCGCGGTCACCCGCGCCACCCTGATCTCCCGCGCCCCCCGTTTGATGAGCAGCGGCGTGACTTTCCCCCCCTGGAAGTCCGCCCGCACCTTGACCGCCTCGTCCAAACGCTCCAGCCGCATGGCCGCCTCCTCCCGGCCGCCCTCCACGCACCGGTGACAACTCATCACTTGTTATCCAAACACATGAGTAGGTTACGCCCGGTGGCGGCAGGACACAAGAGGTGGGGCCAAAAATCCAAGCCATACAACACGTTACGCGGCACCTGGGCTTCGAGGCCCGACCCTCCGAGACCTCGGCGCCCCCCCCAACCTCCTCCCGGCCAAGGGCTTCAGCGACGCGGGACGGCGGCGGCGGAAATGCCGCCCCCCCCGGACCACGGGCCCCGCCCCGGGCCGCCGGGATATACTCGCCCCCGCCACCCCCCAGGGGGATGGCGCACCCCAAGCCGCCCGAGGAGAACCCCATGATCGTCGTCACGCTCGTCCCCATCTTCCTGAGCGCGCTCGTTCTCGCCGCCCATTTCCTCCGCGCCGGGCGCTACGAGCTGGTGGCGGCAAGCCTCCTCTTCCCCTTTCTCCTCCTCATCCGGCGGCGTTGGGCGGCGCGCGCGGTGCAGATCGTCCTGGTTCTGGGCGCGGCGGAGTGGGTGCGGACGCTGTTCGTGTTCACGGCGGAACGGCGGGCGCTGGGGGAGCCGTGGCTTCGCCTGGTGGCGATCCTGGGGGGAGTGGCGCTCTTCACGTTGCTCTCGGCCTCGGCGCTCTTCCTCCCGAGGCTCCGCCGCCGCTACGCCCCGCCCGCCGAAACCCCCTGACGCCGCCGGCTCGAACGGTCCACGAATCGCCCCGCGGTCGATTCCCGGCCGAAGACTTCGGAGAGGCGCCCGGTAGGCGGGAAGAGCGCCTCCCTTCAGCTCCGCGGCCGGTGGATCCAGAGCAACACCCAGGACGCGAGGAAATAGAGCAACGAGCCGGAAAAGCTCCGTCCCACCAGGACCGCCACCAGCCCGACCAGGGCGACCGCCTCGTCCAGGGCCCAGGCCACCAGCTCCGCCGAGGTGATGAGCACCACCCCGTCGCGCGCGGTCGGGGCGTTCCCGGCCAGGAGGCCGGGGATGAAGATCGCGGCGGCGGCCAGCGCCACCCCCAGGGCGGGGAACAGCCAGCCGGGGATCGCAGCGACCGGGGTCTCGGCCTGCTTCACCATGGCGTAGCCCACCGCGGCGTACATGAGCACCGCGGCCATGAAGGCCAACCAGATGATCCGGCGGACCGGGGGCACGGGACCCTGCGGGCCCCGCGTGCCCGGCACGACCTTCAAACCCCGCTCGCGCCGCGATCCCTGCTCGGTACGCGATCCCCGCCCACCCCGCGAGCCCCGGCCCCCCCGGGAACGATCCGCCCCCTTCCCGCTCCCGGAGTCGACGTCCCGCGGCTCGAACCCCTTCGGCCTCACAACGCCTCCAGCACCTTGTCCGCGTGGCCGTCCACCTTGACCCGCGGAAACACGATCTGGACTTCCCCGCGCTCGTCGATCACGTAGGTGGTGCGGACGACCCCCATGCTCTTCTTCCCGTACATGTTCTTTTCCTGCCAGACCCCGTACTTTTCCAGAACGGTTCCTTCGGGGTCGGAGAGCAACGTGAACTCGAGATCGTACCTGTCGCAGAACTTGCGGTGGCTCTCCGGCGAGTCCTTGCTGACCCCGATCACCGCGGCGCCCTTCTTCCGGAACCGGCCCAGCATGGCCTGGAATCCCTGGGCTTCGCGGGTGCACCCCGGGGTCATGTCCCGGGGGTAGAAGTAGAGCACCACCTTCCTCCCCGCGAAGTCCTTGAGCGAGACCTTCTCTCCGTCCTGGTTCTTGAGCGTGAAGGCGGGGGCCTTCTTGCCCACGTCGAGCAGCATCGCCGGCTCTCCTTTGGTCCGGGTCGTTCCTGAACACGCGGTCGCGACGTCGAACCGGTTCGCCGTCCGGCCGGAGGTTTCACGAATAACCCGGGTTCGCGCGTGATTTCATGGCCACCGGATCCCCGGGGCCGCCGCGGGGATCCCTCCCGACGGCTAAGCCATTGCATACATGCCGTTTAGAATATCCGCGAGCCCCAAAATGCGCAACCCCTCCCCCCGCCGGGGAGCCTCTGCTATAGTGCGCGATCATGCGGAAGGATGCTCCCGCCCGCACTTTGAGCCGCGGAGCCGCCCCGGACCTCCCCAGACGAGGCCCGGCGGAAGGGGCTTCCGGGCCCGCGTCCCCCCCGGCCATCGCGGTGCTCCTCCCCGTCCGAGACGCCGCGGCCACCCTGGACCGCGCCCTCCGCTCCCTGTGGCGGCAGACCCGCCCGGACTTCGAGGTCGTGGCGGTGGATGACGGCTCCTCCGACCGGAGCCTCGCGATCCTCGAGGCCAACGCCCGGCACGAGCCGCGTCTCCGGATCCTCGACGGCGCCCGGCGCGGGTTGGTGGCCGCCCTGGAGTCCGCCCGCCTGGCCACCCAGGCGCCCTATCTCGCCCGATTCGACGCCGACGACATCTGCCATCCCGACCGGCTCCGCCGCCAGGCCGATCACCTCGACGCCCACCCGCGGACCGCGGCGGTGGGATCGCGGGTCGCCATGTTTCCGCGGCGGAGCCTCGGACCCGGTTGGCGGCGCTACCAGGGGTGGTTGAACGGCCTCACCACGCCCGAAGACCACGCCCGGGAGGTTTTCGTGGAGTCCCCCCTGGCCCACCCGTCGGTGCTGATGCGCGCGGAGGCCCTCTCCGCGGTGGGCGGCTACCGGGAAACCGAATGGGCCGAGGACTACGATCTGTGGCTCCGCTTGCTGGAAGCGGGCTGGGACCTGGCCAAGGTCGACGCGGTGCTGTTGGCCTGGCGACAGACCCCGGACCGGCTTTCCCTCACCTCTCCCCGGTACCACCCGCGGGCCTTTCTGGCCGCCCGCGCGCACTACCTGGCCCGACACCGGGTCCTGGCCGGCGGCGAGACGGCGATCTGGGGAGCGGGCCGGACCGGTCGCCGCCTGGCCCGGCTCCTGACCGCCGGGGGCGTTCACGTCACCCGCTTCTACGAGGTGGACCGGAGGAAAATCGGGGGCCGCACGCTCGGCTCCCCCGTGCATTCCTGGACCGAGCTGGAGCCGGCCGGCCGCGCCCCCCTGGTGGTGGCGGTCGGAGCGCCCGGCGCCCGCTCCCTCATCCGTCCCGAGACCCGCAGTCGAGGGTATCGGGAGGGCGTCGATCTCCTCTTCGCCGCCTGATTCCGTTTTCGGAAGGAGACACCGTGGCCACGAACTGGTTCGCCCGCATGAACGAGGACCCGACCGGGTGGCTTCTGGAACAGGACGACCCGATGGTGCGCTACCGCGCCCTGACCTGGATCCGGGAGCGCCCCGAGACCGACCCCGCGGTGCGCGAGGCCCGGGCCGCCGCCGCACGGCACCCGCGATTGGAGAAGCTCCTGGCCGGCCAGAAGCCCAACGGGGCATGGCAGGAGCCGACGGTCTACGCCGACGACTATTACTACGGAACGGCCTGGCGACTCTACCTGGCCGCCCAGCTGGGCGGGGAGCGCACGCCGGAGATCAACCGGGCGGTGGAGTTCCTGTTCTCGGTCGCCCAGAGCCGGGACGGCGGCGGGTTCAGCCACGAGGGGAGCCTCCGGCGTGGGGGCACCATCGGCGGCCAATGGGCCTGCCTCACCGGGGCGATCGTGGAGGCTCTCATCCACTTCGGCTACACCGGCGACGCGCGCGCCCAGCGGGCCATCGGCTTCCTGGTGAGTCGCCAGCAGGGGGACGGGCTCTATCCCTGCGAGAACTTCCAGCCCAACGCCGCCACCCTCCCGTTCAACTGCTACATGGGATCGGTGAAGCCGCTTCTCGCCCTGCTTTCCCTGCCCGCGCGACGCCGGACCCCCGAGATCCGGCTCCTGATCGAGCGCACCGCCCATGCCCTTCTCACCTACCACCTTCACATGTACAAGCGTTCGCCGGTGGGCGAACCCGCGCCCAAGCCGGAGTGGACGGAGTTCGGATTCCCCCGCTTCTGGAACACCGACATCCTCGAGGTGGCCTGGATCCTGGCGCGATTGGGTTACGGGGCCCACGAGGCCATGCAGCCCGCCCTCGGACTCATCCTCTCCCGCCAGATGAAGAACGGTCGGTGGAAGCTGGAGTTCGACTACAACGATCGCATGCCCATCCGGGTGGGGAAGCCCAACGTGACCAGTCCGTGGGTCACGCTCCGGGCGGTGCACACCCTCAAGCTCGCCTCGTCGATCGCTCAGCTCGCCCCGGTGTGATCCTGGACGGGATTCATTTTGCCGGGAGCCGCGCTCCCAGATCCGCGGGATCCTCCTCGAAACTCGCCAGGCAACGCTGGATGACCTCGGGCTCGTACATCCGGGTGGGGAAGAGGTAGGGGAGGAGCCCCACGAGGAACTGGCGGACCTTGAGCCGCTGATGGCTCGCGTAGTGCCCGCTGTGCACGGTCCGCAGGAACCCCTCGACGGTGTAGATCTGCACCTCGACCGAGAAGATGTAGGGCTTTCGCCCGTTCTTGGGGGGCGCGTAGATCACGTCCACGTCGCTCTTCAGAACCTCGTACCCACGGCCGGAGTAGGCGTTCAGCCGGGAGCGGTCGTCGGGATGGGTGATGGTGTTGACGCGATCCTTCCAGCGGAGCGGCCCCCCGAAGATGTCGAAGAGCACCTCCTGGAGATCGTTCACCTCCCGCAGGTCCTTCACGATGAACATGGAGCCGATGATGTCCTGGATCTTCCGGGGGTGGACCTCGCCCTTGCGGATCATCTTGGAGAGGATGGACCCGCTCCGCCGCTCGTGCAGGGTCTCCCAGATCGGCTTCTCCTGGACCTCGTACTCCGGCTCCCCTTCCTGGTAACGGAACGGGGCCACCTCCTGCTTGAACCGGCAGGCGTAGTGGTACACGTGCATGGCCCGCTTCCCCGGCCGCCGCACCCGCATGAGGTGGAACCGCCAGCGCTCCTGGCGGCTTCCGGTCTTCCGGGTGCCGATATCCATCCGGATCCCGTCGGCGGCGATGTCGTAGTAGACGTCCACCGTCTTCATCCGGCGCGCTCCCCCCCAGAGCTCGTCGTCGAGGATGCGCTCGAAGTACTCCTTGTGGACGCCCCCCATCTGCACCCCGGGGTCGTGGTCGACGTCGAAGAGGAGCTTGGCCAGGTAGAGCTTCCGCTGCGCCTCGAAGCGCATCCGCGGGTTGTCGCCGCGGAACGCGAGGTCGAAGAGGCCCAGGATCTCATTCCGGGCCGCCACCTCGGGGTCGGGGGCGAGGGGCTTGCGGAGGGCGGCGGGAAGCAGGCTCAGCACTTCCCGCACGTAGGCGTTCACGTCCACGAGGTACCGGCGGGCCGCTTCCAGGTTCTCGGCCAGCGGGCGGGGCCGCTCGATCGGGTTCAGGAGCCGGTTCAGGTACCGGTTGTGGATCTCGTCGCTCCGGGACATCTCCAGGTAGGCCCGGGCCAGAGCCCGCGCCCCGATGTGGTCGCGCTCCAGGTAATGGGGGTCCAGCATCGCGTGGGCGGCGTAGTCGGGCTCTGGTGTCGGAAGCCTCATGGGTCTCCCGGGAGCGGGCGCCTCATGCGGCCGGCGTCCCGTCCGGAATCGTGCCTGGTCCGGTTCGATGCGGGTACTGAAGCTACCCCGGAAATCGGCAGGTTCTTCCCGGTGATTATACCCGGTGGGACGGGAACGGATCGGCGCGCCTCGCTTTGGACCGGTCCAAAGGAAGCGACCAAAACCGTCGCTTTTCGGGGCGAACTCCGAGGCCTCGGAGGGGCGGGCGGAGCGCCCCGGAACCGCCCCGGCGACCCGGGATTGGCGGGGGCGCCCCGGCCCCGATGAACGGCCTACCCACCGAGCAGCGGGGCCATGGCCTGCTTCAGATCCTCCACCAGGTCCTCGACGTTCTCGAGCCCCACCGAGAGCCGCACCAGCCCCGGCTCGATCCCCGCCTCCCGGAGCGCGGCCTCGTTGTAGGTGGAGTGGGTCATGCTGGCCGGGTGCTCGATCAGGCTGTCCACGTCCCCCAGGCTCACCGCCAGGGTCCAGAGCTCGACCCGGTCCATGAGCTTCCGGCCGGCCTCGCGCCCGCCCTTCACGATGAAGCTCACCATCCCCCCGAACCCCCGCATCTGGGTCTTGGCCAGGGCGTGCTGGGGATGGACCCGGAGCCCGGGGTAGAGCACCCGCTCCACCGCGGGGTGGAACTCCAGGTAGCGGGCGATCTCCATGGCGTTCTCGCAGTGCTTGTCCATGCGGACGGGCAGGGTCTTGAGCCCGCGGAGCAGGAGCCAGGAGTTGAAGGGGCTGATCGCCGGACCCAGGTCCCGGAGGATCTCCGAGCGGGCCTCGTCGATGAACGCCTTCTTCCCCACCAGGATCCCGGCCACCGTGTCCCCGTGGCCGCCGATGTACTTGGTGGCGGAGTGGATCACCGCGTCCGCCCCCAGGGTGAGCGGCTGCTGGAGGTACGGGGTGGCGAAGGTGTTGTCCACCATGAGCGGCACCCCCCGCTTCCGGCAGATCCGGGCGGTCTCGGCGATGTCCACCACGGTGAGGGTCGGGTTGGCCGGGGTTTCGACGTAGACCAGCCGGGTGCGGTCGTCGATGGCCTCCGCGATGTTGGCCGGGTCCACCGCGTCCACCTCCGCCACGTCGATCCCCAGCCGGGGGAGGGTCTGGGAGAAGAGCTGATGGGTGCCGCCGTAGAGGGTGTTGGAAGCCACCACCTTCTCCCCGCTACGGGTCACGGTGAGAACCCCCAGGGTGGTGGCGGCCATGCCCGACGCGGAGGCCAGCGCCGCCTCCCCCTCCTCCAGAAACGCCATCTCCCGCTCCAGGGCGGCGGTGGTGGGGTTCCCGAGGCGGGTGTAGACGAAGCCCTCCTCCTCCCCCGCGAAGATCCGGGCCCCCTGGTCCGCGTTCTCGAAGGCGAAGGTGGAGCTCATGAAGATGGGCGGCGAAACCGCCCGGGGGGGACCCGACACGTCGTGCTTGTCCACGTGCTTGGAGCCGTGGATGGCCAGGGTCGAAAAGCCCCGTTTCCGCGTTCCGCTCATGGCCGCTCCCTCCCCTCGAAGCGGGCGGACAGGGCGGCCGCCTCGTCGCTTCGTTCCCAGGGGAACGTCACGTCGGTCCGGCCGAAGTGTCCGAAGGCCGAGGTCTCCGCGTAGATGGGTCGCAGGAGATCGAGCGCGGTGAGGATCCCGGGTAGGGTGAGATCGAAGGTCCGGGTCACCGCCCCGGCCAGATCCTCGTCCGCCATCACCCCGGTTCCGAAGGTCTCCACCCGGACGCTCTCGGGATGCTCGTGGGCCAGGGTATAGGCCAGGTCCACCTCGCACCGGCGGGCCAGCCCCGCCTGCACCACCGAGCGGGCCACCCAGCGGGCGGCGTAGGTGGCGGAGCGGTCCAGCTTGGTCGGATCCTTCCCCGAAAGCGCGGCCCCACCGTGGTGGGCCATGGGCCCGTAGGCGTCGACCACGATCTTCCGGCCGGTGAGACCGGCGTCGGAGGCCGGACCTCCCTCGATGAACGATCCGGCGGGGTTCACCTCGATCCGGGCCTCGTTGCCCCGGGTGAGGCGAAGATCGGCAAGGGTGGTCATGATCACCGCCTCCTCCACTTCCTTGCGGACGCGGGCCACCTCCACCCCGGGGGCATGCTGGGCGGACAGGGAGATCGAGGCCAGGGCGCGGGGAATACGGTTCTCGTACACGAAGCTGACCTGGCACTTGCCGTCGGGGCGGAGCCAGGACAGGGCGCCGTCGCGGCGGACGTCGCGGAGCCGGCGCATGAGGGCGTGGGCGACGGCGATGGGCATTGGCATGAGCGCGGTGTCGGTGCCCAGTTCGGCCGCCTCGTCGGTGGCGAACCCCACCATCATCCCCTGGTCCCCGGCCTTCCGGCTGTCCACCACCGCGCCGATCTGGTCGGACTGCTCCCGGAGGAGGCTCACCACCGCGCAGGCCCGGTGGTCGAACCCGGCCTCCTGATCCGCATAGCCCACCCGGCGGAGCGTGTCGCGAACGATGCGGTCGAGGTCCACGTAGGTGTTGGTGGTGAGTTCGCCGGTGAGGAGAACCATCCCCCGGGTGACCACCGTCTCCACGATGGCCCGGGCGAAACGGTCCTTCTCCAGGACCGCATCCAGCACGGTGTCCGAGATCCGGTCGCACAGCTTGTCGGGATGCCCTTCGGCCACCGATTCGGCGCTGTAGAGGTACTGCGTCATCCGTCGTCCCCTCCGTCTCCGGGCCGTGGATCCCCGCCGTCGAAGGCGGAGGTGCGGCTTCGTCCCGGCCCGGAACCCATGTTCGGGCGAAGCCGACCGGGCCGCGTGGGATCGCGGCCGAAAGGAGCCGAGGCGCGCTTCGGCCTCCCGGCCGCGCGCGGGTGCCTCGATCATGGCAACCCCGAGGGAGGGGCTCAAGGCAAAAGAAACGGCCGGAGCGGTAGACCCGCCCCGGCCGTCGTTCCTCGACGAAAATTGTCCTCTACTTGAGCACCATGAGCTTCCGGGTGATGGTGCCCTCCCGGGTCTCCAGGCGGTAGAAGTACAGGCCGGACGAGGCCCGGCCCCCGTCCCGGGTGAGACCGTTCCAGTCCACCGCGTGGGTTCCGGCGGAATAGGTCCCGTGGGCCAGGACCGCCACTTCGCGTCCCGAAGCGTCGAAGACGCGCAGGGTCGCCGGACCCTCCTTGGTGAGCCCGAAGGAGATCCGGGTGGTGGTGGCGCCGGTGATCGGGTTCGGGCGGTTCTGAGCCAGGTTGAGCACGGTCGGGATCGCACCTCCCGGCACCGCGGTGGAGGTGGAGATCGTGAACACCGCGTCGCTCACGTCGCTCCCCACGTTCAGACTGGGATCGTAGGCCTGGACCCGGACCAGAGCCTGAGTGGTCGGGTCGTTGGGGACGGTCCAGGAGTAGGTCCCGTCGTTGGGCTCGCCCGAGGCGACCGGAATCCAGCTCCCCCCGTTGTTGTTCGAGTAGGAGATGGTGACGGAGTCCACTCCGGCGATGGCCGCCACCCCGGTCACCCCGGAGGGTTTGGAACCGGTGTCGCTGGCGCTCCAGGTGATGTTGGCGGACGAACCCTCGACCAGGGACTCCGAGCCGTTGGGCGCGGTCACCGCCACGCTGGGCGGGGTGGTGTCTGGCACCTGGATGGTGAAGTTGGCGTTGCTCTGATCCTCGCCGGTGTTCGACCCCGCATCCGAGGCCACCACCTTCACCCGCGCGGTGGAGGTGGAAACCGAGGGCACGCTCCAGGAGTAGGTCCCGTCGTTGGCTTCGCCCGAAGCGATCATGTTCGGGAAGGTGGATCCTCCGTCGGTCGAGTAGTAGAGATCGACGTGGTCCACCCCGAAGTTGTCGCTGGCGCTCCAGGTGATGTTGGCGCTCGAGCCCGCGGCCAGGGTCTCTCCCCCGTTGGGGGCGGTGACGGTGACGGTCGGATTGGTCATGTCGGCGGGAAGGCCGTTCATCTTCCCGTACCCCCAATCGGCGTTCGGCACCGCTCCGGTGTAGGCGTCCGTCCGGGCGCTGTTGTAGAGCTTGGTCTTCATCTGAGCCGGGGTGAGCGCGCCGTCCTTGTTCAGGATGAGGGCGCAGAGTCCCGTCACCATCGGCGAGGACATGCTGGTACCGGCCTGGATCCAGTGCTTACCGTCGGGATCGATATAGGGCTGGTTCCCCGCGGTGTTCGCGTCGGTGGCCAGGGTAGACATGACGCCGAACCCGGGCCCGGAGATGTCCGGCTTCTGGGTTCCGTCCCGGAGCGGCCCCCGGCTGGAGAAGCCGGCGAGGTCGCCGTACGCCGGCGGCGAGACGTAGGTGTAGTTGTTCCCGTCGATCGAGGTCCAGCCGGTCTTGGTGGCGTAGGCGGCCACGGTGATCACGTCCAGGCCGCTGCCCGGGCTCCCGATCGTCACGTCGTCCGTGACGTTGGACGTGAAGTTGCCCGGGATGTTGCTGGAGTTCACGTAGTTCCAGAGATCGATGTTGGAGTTGGTGGACGTGGTCCGGGTGTAGCGGATGGTCCAGGTGCCGGCGGCGGGCTTGTGGGCCACCGTGTAGTCGAACAGGGCCACGAAGACTTCGTAGTCCCCGGTGGTGTTGGTGTAGAGACCGTTCTCGATCTGGACCGCGCCGTCGTTGGTGTCCACCCCGGTGTTGTTCCCGCGGGTGATCGGGCCGGTGACGATTCCGTTGGGGCTGATCACGGTGACCGTGTAGTTGTCGGTGCTCTCGTAGTAGCCGTCGAAGAGCACGATGTCATTCTGGGTGCCGGGGTTGGCGGAGTAGCTCCCCACCGAGTAGGTCATGTTGAGAACGCTGGGGGATCCGCCGGCCGGAAGCTGGCCGCGGGCGTGGATGGCCGCGCCCCGTTCGTTCCCGGCCGAGGCGACCACGATCTTGCCCGCGCCGGTCAGCGCGGAGATGCCCACGTCGAGGGGATCGGTGCCGTCGTGAGGCCCGAACTGACCGCCCAGGCTCAGGTTCACCACCGCGTTCTTGCCCAGGGCCGCGGCCCGTTGAAAGACGTAGTTCACGCCGTCGACGATCCCCGCGTCGGAGAAATCGGTCTTCACCCCGATCAGGGTGGCGTCGGGGGCCACCCCGGTGTAGCGGTAGGCGGCCTGGCCGTTTCCGGTGCCCCGGCCGTTCCCCGCGGCGATCCCGGTCACGTGGGTCCCGTGGCCGCCGGGATTGGTGATGACCGGGGTCCCGGCGGTGAGCGCCGCCTGGAGATACTGGGTGCCGTAGGTGAACGAACCGCCGGGGGCGGGGCCGGAGGAGTTGGTCTGGTCCCAGATGCGGTCGAAGCGGCTGGTGCCCCCGCTCAGCTTGAAGTCCTCGTGCTTGTAGTCGAACCCGGAATCCACGATGCCGACGATGACGTTGCTCCCGGTGTTTCCGCCGTAGGCGGGTCCGGACTGGCCGTGGACCTCGGGGACGATGTTGGTCTCCGAGGTGGCGGCGTTCAGGTTGGGCTTGAGCATCCGCGCCGCCTGGATCCGCACCATCCCCGGCAAGTCCGAGACGGGAAGGATGGCCGAGGTCGGGACGTAGGTGCTGAACACCGGACCGGCCTGGGAGGTCACGGTGACCCCCAGGGCCTCGAGTTCCTGCCGGGTCACGTCTCCCTGGATGAGGCAACGCACGCCGAGGCCCGCGTCGGCGGCGCTCATCACCCCCTCCGCGGTCTGGTGCCGGATGGGGTCGACCGCCACCTGGAGGTTCGTATCGACGTATTTCCGGAGGAGGGGCCCGACCTTCTCGGGTCCCGCGAACGCGGAGACCGCCGTGATCGCGGTGAAGGTCATCACGAGGACGAGGGGGAATAAGCGCCTGCGCATGAAGCTGCTCCTATCGGTGAGGGCGTCGGTGCGGTCACGATTCGGCCGACGAGGGTCCGTGGGGTGATAGACGCCGGAAAGAAGCGGTGGTTACGTGGAAGCTCCCACGGCTCGTGCGGCCCGGTGTCTGCGCTTGGGTTTCGATGTGAAAGTGACGGCTAATAATATCACATTCGCCCGGCCGGACGGAACCTGGGGGAGGGTGCCCGGCGGTCCCCACGGAGCCCCCGGTTCGCGAAGGTCCGGCTAGAGCAGCCGGCGTTGGGTGAAATCACGCTCCCCGGAAGAAGATCAGGCTCACCAAGATGAAGATGGGCATCAGGATGGCCAGCGACCAGCGCATATAGCCGAAGAACGACGGCATCTTGATTCCGGATTCCTCGGCGATGGCTTTCACCATGAAGTTGGGACCGTTCCCGATGTAGGTGTTGGCCCCCATGAACACCGCTCCCGCGGAGATGGCCATGAGCATGCGGTGAGGTACCTTGTCGATCCCGTGTCCGATCAGGGTCCCGGCGTGAATGGCCCCCTCGGCCACCGCCCCCGAGGCGGCCTTGAAGAACACCATGTAGGTGGGCGTGTTGTCGAGGAAGCTCGAAAGCGCACCGGTGCTCCAGAAGAACTTGGCCGGGGAATCGACCCCCAGCTGTGCCCCGTTGGCCTTCAGGATGGCCAGGGTGGGCGTCATGGTGATGAAGATCCCCAGGAAGAGCACCGCGACCTCGACGATCGGCCCCATGGTGAAGTAGTTGTCCTTCCAGTTCTGCCGGGGCGAGGTGGCGAAGGCCAGAACCACCATGAGCACCATGGTGGCCTCCCGGGCGTACGGGATCCGGAGGAGGGCGACCGGCGAGTGGGCGTGCATGGTGATCACCGCGGCCACGATCCCCAGAAGCCACAGGAAGTTGAGTCCGCCGCGGAGCCGCAGGGGCTCGATGGCCTGACGGTCCCACTCCCGCACCGCGGGCAGCTCCTTCGCGTAGTACACCCGGTCAAGGAGGTAGTAGAGAAGGAGAACCACCAGGGAGGTCGGAAGCCATACCGTCCAGAGGTTCAGGGTCCAGAAGAACGGGACGCCGGCCAGGTAGCCCAGGAAGAGCGGCGGGTCCCCGATGGGAAGGAGCGACCCCCCGATGTTCGAAACCAGGAAGATGAAGAAGATGACGGTGTGGACCCGGTAGGTCCGCTCCCGGTTGGTCTGGAGGAGCGGCCGGATGAGGAGCATGCTGGCCCCGGTGGTCCCGATGCACGAGGCCAACAGGGTGCCGATGGCGATGAAGCTGGTGTTGACCCCGGGAGACGCCTGCAGATCTCCGGTGAGCCGTATTCCTCCCGCAATCATGAACAGGCTTCCCAAGAGCACGATGAACGGCACGTACTCGTGGAGCATCACGTGGCTCAGCTCCGGGAAATCGTGCTGCACGTAGTAGATGGCCGGGTAGGCTCCCAGAACCACCGAGACGAGGAGCCGGTTCCGGTTCTTCTCCCACCAGTGATTGAGCGGGGTGAGAGGAAGAACCGCGATGGCCAGGAGCATGGCCCCGAAGAACCCCATCATCCAGATCGGGGGAACGTGGATGGGGCCCTCGCCCCCGGCCTCGGAAGCCAGGACCGGCCCCGCCCACGCCAGGAGACCGATCCCCGACGCGCAGAGGCCGGCGATCCATCGGAATCCGCCCGGGAAGCGCCTCTCCCCCCGTCTCCCGTTCGAGGCCCCGGCGTCTCGTGCCCGTTCCTTGTCGTCCCGTCCCGATCGTTTCATCAACCCCATCTTCCTCTTCCTCTTCCTCTTCCTCTCCCTCCCGACCCGCGCCGCGTCCGCTCCCTCCCGCCGGGCCGGCCCACTCACCCCGGGATGAGCCGGCGGTGTTCCACCAGGATGCAGCGGTCGGCCACCACGTCGGAGCCGGCGGCCAGCGCCCCCGCCTCGGCGGACGCGTTCACCACGCCCAGCTGGAGCCATATCGGCGTCCCCGCCCGGCATGCTTTCACCTCGACCACCAGCCCGGGAAGGGCCTCCGGTCGCCTAAACACGTCGATCAGATCCACCTCCCGCTCGGCCGGAACCGCCTCCAGCGAGGGGTAGACGGTTTCCCCCAGGATCGTTCCCCCCGCGGGATGCACGGGGACGACCCGGTACCCGGCTCGTTGGAGGTACTCGGCGATCCGATAGCTGTCCCGGTGGGGCTTTGGTGAGAGCCCGACCACCGCCACCGTCCGCACCCGGGATAGAAGGTCCCGAAGCTCGGCATCGGTGGTCAAACGCCTTCCCAACATGACCGGCGAGTATAGCAGCCCGCCGGAAATTCGGGCCCGGTCGGAATCTTCCCCGTGGCCCGGGTGGCTACCGGCCCTGAGCCGGCCCGGGCTGGTTTCTCTCGACGCGGAACAGCTGGATCGTGCCCCCCCCGATGACCGCGCTCCCTCCGGCCGGTTTCACCCGGGGCCGTCCCTCCCCCGTTAGGAAGAGCCGCATCGGGGCCTCGCCGGGATCGCGTTCCCGGTTGTCCTGGAGGAGCAGGTAGTCGACCTCCCGGTGCCAGGAGGCGGGTTCGTCGTTTACCCCGTCCCAGATGATCGCGGCCCGAGCCGGGTGGCCGAGGGTGAGGAGCGGGGCCCAGGATCCAACCACGAGGCTCCGCGGGCCGAGCCCCGCAACCAGGGAGGAGGCCTTCTCCACCTCGTGGGTTCGGCGGCTCCACGTGGACACCGATGCCGAAACCCCGAGCAGGATGATCCCGCCCAGGAGCAGAGCGGCGAGCCCGGTGATCGGGAGGGGGCGGAGGGGGAGGGTGAAACGCTTCCATTTGAGATACGCCCAGCCGAGGAAATAGGTGAGGACGAGCCAGCCCGCCAACATCGTGATCACCGAGGTTCGGATCTGATGCCGGTTCCAGTAGCCGGTGAGCTCGACCCGGGGAAGGAGGAGGTGGACGAGCCAGGCGGAGAGAAACCACGTGAAGAGGGCGATCATCACCATGACGATCATCACGTCGATCCGGGGGCGCTCGATCCGGCGTAGGGCGAAGAGCCGCGCGATCCCCTCGGCCCCGAGCAGGCAGGTCGGCGGCACCAACAGGGCCAGCCGGTACAGGTCCAAGCGTCCACCGAAGAGCATGAAGGGAACCGCGGCGAGGATCCAGGCCAGGAACCAGAGTCTCACTTCATCGAGCCGGCGGTGCCGGGCCAGGGGCCGCACGCCGCTCTTGGCGAAGAACAGAAAGTATCCCACGGCCACCGCCGACAGGAGCGGCATGTGCCGGACCATGGATGCGGCGTGGACGGGGGTCAGGACCACGTTGGCCGCGAGAATCTGGATGGATGCCGGGTTCATGTGTCTCCAGATCGCTCCCACCTGGGCCCAGTGGGTGACCACCCGCAGCACGAAGATGATCAGCATGAACCCCACTCCCATCCAGAAGAACCGCAGGCGATAGTGCGTTCTTTCCCTCCAGGGCATCTTCCAGGCGTGCAAGGTCAGGAAGAGCGCCATGATGAGCCCCGTAAGCAGGAAGAATGCGGTGGAGGGCCCGTCCTCCAGGAGGCCCGCCGTCACCACCAGGGCCCCGGACAGGAACGCGGCGAGGCCGCTCCTCCGGCCGGCGATCCAGACCCGGATGGCAACGAGCATGAGCAGGATGTCGAAGACCGCGGGGAGCGCCGTTCGCGATACCTCGAAGAACATCGGGTTCACGGCCAGGAAGAGAGCGGCCAGTAGCGCGATACCCGGGCCGGAGCTCATCCGCACGAGGAAGAAGAACAGGAGCACGGCCAACAGCGCCGCTACCGCGTTGACCACGCGGGCGGCGATCAGGCTCACCCCGAACAGCCGAAACGCCAGCGCATCGGTCCGAAGCTGGATCGGTATGAGGACCTCCGGCGCCCAGTCTCCCAGAGGGATGTCCTGACCCGGAAGCATGGCGCGAGCCCCGATGAGAAGCTGGCCCTCCAGGGCGGAGGCGCCGGAGGGCGGGTCGGCGCCGGGATCCACAAGGAGCGACCAGCCCAACAGGGCCAGCAGCAGGGCGAGGCATATCCCCCACAAGATGGGGGAATTCACCCGGTTACGCGCGTTTGTAAGCATTTCGCAAACCTGCGATATAGGGGACGAGGGTGGCTATGTCGTTATTTTCGTTGTCTCCCCTCCGCTCCAGGAGTAGCTTGAAATCGTCGGGCCGTGGAACGGTCCGGGATGTGCATACACTCTCGGGTGACGGGCCAAGGCGCCTCACCGTCCCGGTGCGTTCGAGGTCCGATCTGGCGAGGTCCAGCCCCTGTACCCAGGGGGGAACAACCGGAGTCGTGTCACAGCTGCCTCGCCGGTGGCGCGACCCCCGGGAGGGTTGACGATGCGTCGATACCTCGGATTCATCCTCGTCGCCGGCGTTGCCGGGGGCATCCTGCTGGCAGGATGTGCCAGCACCAACCGCGCCGCCATGGAGCGTAGCCTCTACGTCGACCAGCACCCCATGCTCAGCGAACAGATGGCCGAGGCCATCCTGAACGGCCAGATCATGGTCGGTATGTCCGAGGACATGGTCCAGGTCGCGTGGGGAAAGCCGGTCCGGGTGGAGGAAGTGAACGAGGAAGAAGCCGCCAAGCACTGGATCTACGGAAACTACTTCGTCGGGGGAACGATCACCAACCTCTACTTCGATCCGGATGGGGTCCTCCTGCGCTGCGAAGTGAAGAACCAGACCTCGGGTGCCTCCGTGTCGGGGGCGCCGATGGCGGACTCCGCCGACAAGATCAAGGCGGGCGCCAACGGCAGCCTCCAGAAGGGTTCCCCGATCAGTCCGTAGCTCCGTAGCGTCCTCGAAGCCGGCCCCACGCCGGCGGACACGAACGCGGCCATGGCGCGGCCCCCCCGACGGGGGCCGCCGGGCGCTTTCGCCTTGGGGGCGGAAGCGCGCGTGCGTCGTGGGCGCCTTCCCGTTCCTCATCGCGATTCCCTTCCGCCGGTTCACTCGGACACCTCCACCCCCGCGTTTTGGTCCTTCCTTCCGAAGACGTAGAGGATGCCCCCCAGGGCCGCCGCTCCCAGAATCCACGATACCCAGAAGGGCAGGCCGAACGCGGTCGGTATGTCCCCCACCGCCATACCCACCAGCGCCACCACGACCGCATAGGGTAGCTGGGTGGTGACGTGATCCATGTGGTCCGAGGACGAGGCCATACTGGAGAGCACGGTGGTGTCGGAAATGGGTGAACAGTGATCCCCCCACACCGAGCCGGCCAGGACGCTGGAGATGGTCCCGGCCAGGATGAGATCGTTCCCCGGGGCCAGTCGGTGGGCCAGGGGAATGACCAGCGGAATAAGAATGGCCATCGTGCTCCAGGAGGAACCGGTGGCGAAGGAGGTGATCCCGGAGAAGATGAACACCAGGACCGGCACCCAGTGGGGTTTCAGGCTGTCGCTCAGAACGTGAACCAGGTACCCGGCGGTCCCCATTTCCGCGGTGATCATGCCGATGGACCAGGCCAGGGTGAGGATCACCGCGGCCAGAAACAACGACTTCGCACCCTGGAGCCATGCCTCCATCGCGGCATGTACGTTCAGGATGCGCTGGCCCACCGCGAGCGCCACGGCCGAGAACGACCCCAGAAACGCGGCCCATAAGAGCGCCGAATAGGAGTCCGCGCTTCCCACGATCGTCTTCAGATCCAGGACTTTTCCATCCGCGATCGCCGCCTTCCGCCCCCCCACGTAGATGAAGACGAGCACGCTCACCACCACCACCAGGATGGGCAGCGCTGCGTTCAACCACCGGTGAGGCTTGTCCGCGGGGGGCTCCAGGGCGTCTCCGCCGAAATCGGCCAGGGGCATGGCCCCCTCGCGCAGGACCCGCCCCGTTCGCCGCGCCCGACGCTCGGCCCGGAGCATGGGGCCGAAATCGCGGCCGGTGGCCGCCACCAGGAACCCGAAGAACAGGGCGAAGATGGGGTAGAACCGATAGGGCAACGAGGCCACGAAGGCGCCGAAGGCGTCGCGCTCGATCCCGGAGTGGACGAACGCGTCGTGGATGAGCCCCACCTCCACTCCGATCCAGGTGGAGACCACCGCGATGCTGGCCACCGGGGCCGCGGTGGAATCCACGATATAGGCCAGCTTTTCCCGGGAGATCTTGAGCCGGTCGGTGATCGGACGCATGGTGGGACCGACCAGGAGGGTGTTCGCGTAGTCGTCGAAGAAGACGAGGATGCCCAGGACCCAGGCCGTGATCTGGCCGCTCCTCGGGGTACGCGCCAGAGGGGCGACGGTGTTCACGATCCCCTTGGTTCCCCCCGCGCGCTGGATCACCCCCAGCATGCCCCCCAGGAGGAAGGAGAAGAGGAGAATGCTCACGTGTCCCGAATCCTGGAGCGACCCCGAAACGTAGGTATCCATGGTGCGGAGGAGGCCGGTAAACGGATCCACCTGGAAGACCAGGACGGCCCCCAACCAGACGCCGGCCAGAAGGGCCAGCACCACCTGGCGGAAGAGCACGGCCAATAAAATCGCCACCAAGGGGGGAAGCAGGCTGGTCCAGCCGGGTAGAGAATGCACGGGGGGACTCGACTCCCCCCCGTCCCAGCGCAGCGCCAGGTTCTCCCCCCGGCCCAGGGCCAGGTCATCGAGTTCCAGCGTCTCCCCCGCCGGAACGAGGACGTTCCGGACCGTCTCTCCCGCCGTCACTCGAATCCTGAGAGTGTCGCCGGGGGTGAGGTCGGGATCGGAAAGCTTGAGGGTGAACGGAACGCCGTGAAGGACCACGCGCGGCAGCTCCGCGTGGGGAGCGCCGGCCGCCTGGGAGGCGGCCAGGCCAAGGAGTACAAGTGCGAAGATTCCCCCGAAACGGGCGGGCCGGGGTATGTCCATCCTGGCCGGAACTCCTCTCGTGCCTCCCGGCGGAGGCCGGGCTTTGTTGACCCAAAATCAACGGAACCCTATACTCTTATCCCCTGTTATCTCAAAGGAAATGTACGGGGTTGGGGCCACGTCCCGGGAGGTCTTTCGGATGTCCAGACTCACAAGGGGTTTCTTGCTCGTCCTGAGCGTCCTCGCCGCCGCCTCGGTCCTTTCCGTCCCCAGCCGCGCCTCCGATAACCCGAACGTCAAGCTGATCATGCACCTGGTCCCCGTCGACAACGTGAAGCGCGTCACCTGCGTGAGCCACAAGGTATCCACCTTCAAGGACGTGCTCACCAAAGGGGATCTCGACCAGGATTACTACGCCTACGTCATCCTCGCGGACTACGACACCACGATCGGGATGGCCGGGGTGCAGTTCGGCATCTCCTACAACGACACGTTGGACGCCGGGGTGGACATCGACGCGTGGCAGCACTGCGTTCTCCTCGAGTGGCCCATGGACGAGTGGCCGGGCGCCAACAGCGGGAACCTCCTCACCTGGAGCCAGTGGGACTACTGCCAGCACGTCACTCCCCTCGTCGTCGGCTACTTCACCCTCAACGCCCACTCCCCCGACCGGCTGAAGCTCATCCCCCGGCCGGTGGACGGGTTGGCCCGGACCGTCGCCTGCGGGATCAACTCGATCAACTCCGCCCAGAAGGTCGACGACATCAAGCCCGAAAACCTGGGCTGGCTCGACTTCGGCGGGGGGGAAGGCTACGATCCGTGGGACCCCGACCAGAACCTCCTGAACCTCAAGAAACGGTTCACGCCCATCAAGTAGACCGCGACCGTAGGCCCGGTGTCCCGGGTTAGAAACGTAGACGGACTACCTGAAGCTCCGCGTGGAGTTCGCCCGTTCCCCACCGGGAGGGTGGGTCGCGCCGCAGGGTCACCGACGGCTCCACCAGGGCGCGGCTTCGGTTCCACCCCATCGCGGCCAGCGCGCCGGGGAAGACCACCGCCGCCCACCGCACGCCGTCGCTCTGTTCCTCGAGGATCTTGGTGAATCCGCCGAAGACCGCCGCGCCCGCGAAGGCGGCCAGGACGGTGTCACCGGCTTTTCCCAGGGGAGGATCGGTGCGGCCGATCAGCCACACCCCGGCGATCGCTCCCGCGGGGAGGCCCACCAGGATGCCCGGGGTGTCCCCTCCCGGCCTGGAGGCATCGCAGGTGTTGCAGAAGATCTCGGACAGGAGCCCCACCCCGTAGCCGGCCGCAGCGGCCAGGGTCGAGCCCAACCCCACTTCACCCGCCACCACCGTCCACGGGGAGGGGGGCGGACCGGGGGAGATGCTGTCCTCGGGGGCCGCCTGCCGGACCAGGTCCTGGACGCTTTGAGCCCGGGCCGAGGGGACCGCGGTCATGGCGGCCACGACCACCGCCAGGGCGATCGCGAAACCGTGGGAGGCCGCCCGCGACCCCGCCGGCCCCCACCCGCCGCGTCTCACCGCCCCCCCCTTCGCACCGCGTCCAGCACCCGCATCACCTCCGTCCCTTCTTCGAGGGTGGCGAGATCGTCAACCGCCTCCCCGTCCAGTCGCCGGGCGAAGCGGTCGAGGAGGCGTCGGAAGAGCGGCCTCCGGATGTCCTGGTCCTCCGAAGTCCATCCGAGGTCCGGATCGGCATCGACCGTCTCCTCGGCGCCGTCGGGGCGCCGGAAATGGATTCTCCAGCTCCCGTCCAGGGTGGCGGTGGCGCGGGATCCGAATGCGCGGATGCTGTGCTCGTTCCACCACACCGAGGCCCGGATGTCCATGCGCGCGATCACGCCGTCCCCCAGGTCGAGAACCGCGATCGAGGCGTCGTCCGCGGTCACCTCGCGCACGGCGCCCCCGGCGGCCGCCCGGCGCTTCACCGCCGTCCACGTCGAGCCGCAGACCGCGGTCACCTTGCGTCCGGTGAGGAATCGCATCATGTCCACGTTGTGGGATCCGATGGCGCCCAGCATCCCGCCCCCCATCTCGGCCAGGCTCAACCAACCGTGGGTGGCGCGCGCGGGGTCGGCCCATGCCGAAAAGACGTCCCGGAACTCGATGCCCCGAAGCTCACCCAACCGGCCGTCGGCGATCATGCGCTTCAGGGTCAGGACGTCGGGGCGGTATCGGAACTCGTGGTTCACCGCCGCCTCCCTCCCGCTCTCCATCCCGGCGCCGAGGATCGCCTCGGCCTCGGCGGCGTCCCGGGCCACCGGCTTCTCCAGGAGCAGGTGCTTGCCCGCCCGGAGCGCTCCCACCGCCTGCTCCCGGTGGAAGACCACCGGGCTGGTCACGCTCACCGCGTCCACCGGGGTCGACTCCAGGAGCTTCCGCCAATCGTCCCCGTGGTGGGAGATCCCGAACTCCCGGGCGGCTTCCCGGGCGCTCTCGGCGTGGCCGCTCGCCACCGCCGCGACCTCGAAACGGGGATGGTCCCGGAACACCGGCATCTGCACCCGCCGTCCGAACCCGGTCCCCACCACCATCACCTTGTAGGTCTTGCCCGCCATCGCTCTCTCCCCCTGGTGCCCCAAAAGACGACGCCCCCGCGGATCGTTCCGGGCGGGGGCGTCGCGCGGTCCATACTCCGCGTGTCAGCGGAGGTCGACCTTTTCGGCGTAGATGACGTTCATGCTGTCCTTCTCGCCCACCCTTCCGGTCACGCTGATCGGCTTTCCCGAAAACCGCTCACCCATGTGGGCCTCGTGCTCGGGATCGTTCTCGATCACGTAGACCACGCCGTCCGCGGTCTTCATGGCCAGGGCGCACTCGGGGGTCAGGTGATAGGTGCAGTGCCCGCAGCCGATCGTCCCCTCCAGGGTCGTCGCGGCGAGTTCCGTCCCTTCCGGGACTTTGACCATCCGGCCCCCGGCGTCGGGGGTCGCGTTCTCCGCGGCGGCCGAAGCCTCGTCGCCCGCCGCGGCCTGGTCGGTCACCGCGGCCCGATCGCCGTCGTCGGCGGCCTGCTGCCCCCGGCCGCAGCCCCCCAGCAGCAATGCGGCCGTCCCCGCCACCATCAAAGCCGTCCACGGTCTCAGCATGTTCGATCCTTTCCCGGTTGTTCCCCGGAGCGTCAAACCCCCGGTCGTTCGGCCACCTCGCGCGGCGACTCGGCCATGGTCGCTTCCACTTCCGCCACCGTTCTGGGCGTTCCCGCGGTCAGGACCTCCGGCCCCCCCTCGGTGACCAGCACGTCGTCCTCGATCCGCACCCCGATCCCCCGATAGCGATCCGGCACCGTCTCCAGGAACTCGCCGAAGTAGAGTCCCGGCTCCACCGTGAGCACCATCCCCGGCTCCAGCGTCCGCCAGTCCTTGCCGTTCCGGTAGTCCCCCACGTCGTGCACGTCGAGACCCAGCCAGTGGCTGGTCCGGTGCATGTAGTAGGGCTTGTAGGTTTCCTTCTCGATCACCTCGTCCGCGGTGCCCTGGACCACCCCGACCCGGATCAACCCCTCCACCAGGGCGCGCAGCGAGGCCTGATGGACGGTGTCGAAATCGTTCCCCACCCGGGTCGCTTCGATGCCCTTCACCTGGGCGTCGAGCACGATCTCGTAGATCTCGCGCTGGGCCGGGGAGAACGTGCCGTTCACCGGGAAGGTGCGGGTGATATCCGCGGTGTATCCCTCGACCTCCGCTCCGGCGTCGATCAGGAGGAGATCGCCGTCCTTCATCTTCGCCTCGTTCTCCACGTAGTGGAGGATGGTGGCGTTCATCCCGCTGCCCACGATGGTGCCGTAGCCGGGGGCGGCGGCCCCGTGCCGGCGGAACACGTACTCGACGATCGCCTCCACCTCGTACTCCATCATCCCCGGCCGCGCGCTCCGCATGGCCTCGCGATGGGCTTCCCGCGAGATGACCGCGGCCCGCCGCATCCGCTCGAGTTCCTCGGGGGTCTTCATGAGCCGCATCTCGTTGAGGATCGAGGCGGGGTCGATGATGGAGGCCGGAGCCTTGATCCCCTGCCGGAGCTTCCCCCGGAGCGCGTCGAGGGCGACCATGACCTGGCGGTCCCGCTCCGGATACCGGTCGAGGGCGTGATAGAGGGACCCGGCGTTTCCGAGATACCCCGGGAGCAGTTCGGGGAGCCGGTCCACGGTGTGAGCCTCGGCGACGCCGAAGCGCTCCTTGGCCCCCTCGGGTCCGGCCCGGCGGCCGTTCCAGGTCTCCTTTTCCTTGTCCCGGGGCCTGACGAACATGACCGTCTCGTGCTCGGGATGCCCGGGAAGAAGGACCAGGACGGCTTCGGGTTCGTTGAAACCGGTCAGGTAGTGAAAGTAGCTGTCCTGGCGAAACTTGTAGCTGGTGTCGTTGGAGCGGGTCTTTTCGGGAGCGGCGAAGAACAGGGCCACCCCGCTTCCCATCCGATCCATGAATCGTCGGCGGCGTTCGGCGAACATGCTGACTCCTCTGATCCGGCCGTGGGGAGAGGTCCCGCCGGCCGCGGATTTCCCGGCGCGAGGGGCGTCGGCCGGCAAGTCTACCACGGGGCCCCGGATTCGCTCATCCGCCCCCGGCAGGCCGATCCGCGCCCGTCTCCACGGCCCCCACCGCGCCGTACGCGCGCGCCAGATGCCACGCTCCGCCCCGCTTCAGGAAGCTCCGCGACCAGTCGATGTCCCGGTACAGCACCCGGTCGGTGCGCACCGGCCGGAGCCCCGCCTCCTCCATCGCCTCCCAGAGCCGCTCGGTGGCGCGCCCGCAACGGAAGGGCCGGCGGAAATACACCCCCTGCCAGGCGGTCAGGAGCTCGATGGCCACCACGATTTCCACGTTCTCCAGGATCTGACGGCACTTGAGCGCGGCCAGGGGACTCATGCTCACGTGGTCCTCGGTGTTCTCGCAGGTGGGGATGGAATCCACCGAGGCCGGGTGGGCCAGCACCTTGTTCTCGCTCACCAGGGCGGCGGCCACGTACTGGGGAATCATGAGGCCGTTGTTGAGCCCGCTCCGCTCCACCAGGAGCGAGGGAAGACCGTTCGAAAGATTCCCGTCCACCAGGTGGGCGGTGCGACGTTCGGAGATGCTTCCCAGCTCGGCCAGGGCGATCGCGAGGGTGTCGAGGGCGACGGCGATCGGCTCGCCGTGGAAGTTCCCGCCGCTCACCACCGATTCCAGGCATTCCTTCACGGTGAGCGAGGCGGCGTAGGCCTCCACCGTGCCCTCGAAGGCATCCCCCCGGGGAGGGAATATGAGGGGGTTGTCGGTGGCGCTGTTGGCTTCGATGACCAGGGTGCGACGGACGTCCTCCACCACCTTGCGGGTGGTCCCGATCACCTGGGGGGTGCAGCGGAATGAGTAGTCGTCCTGGACCGAGGGCATCTCGGGGAGGGCGAGCTGGAGCTGGGAGACCGCGTCGGCCAGGAAGTCCCGTCCCTTGACCGACTCCCCGGCCAGGGGCGCCTCCAGGAGCGAGGCATAGAGGGCCAGGACCTCGCTTCGGATCGGCCCCAGGGCCTCACGGTAGATGCGCTGGTTCACCGCACGCTCGGGGAGGCGATCCCGCTCGGCGGCGGAGAGCGCGGCCCGTTCCCGCTCCAGGAGATGGGGGGAGTCGTCCTCCAGCGCCACCAGCCGGTCCCCCAGCTCGCGCGCCCGCTCGACGAGGTCCTTTCGCCCCGTTCCCTCCCGGTCCTCCAGGATCTCCGCCGCCGCGGCCAGCGCCCAGCGGGCCCGGTGGAGCCGGGCGGTGTTGAGAGGCACGGTGAGGATCTGGCTATCCTCGGTGAAGGCGCGGATGTTGGCTGCGGTCTGGGGCTGGCCCTCGAGGGGACGGGCGGCGTGAAGACGGGGGTCGAAGGCGTCGCGCACCCCCTTGGTGGCCTCGAGGCTCAGGGCGCAGGCCAGCTCCCCGCTCTCCAACAGCACGATGGCGTCGAACAGGGTGAGGATTCCGATGGCCACGCTCACCTGGGTTCCGTTGTTGAGCGCCAACCCCTCCTTGGCCCGAAGCACCAGGGGGGAGAGCCCGTCCCGCCCGCCGAAGAGCCCTTCGGGGGCGGCCCCGAAGCGCCAGGCCGTCGGCTTCGCCACATAGTCCGGCGCGCGGCCGCCCTCGGACCGGGGACCGTCGGGGGCGGGCTCATCGGGATCGGGGCGGTAGAACCGGGCCTCGGGGTCGTTGCACAAGGACAGCGCGAGATGGCTCAGCGGGGCGAGGTCGCCGCTCGCCCCCAGGGATCCCTTGGAGGGGATCCAGGGAAAGACGTCCCGGTTCAGGAACTCGAGCAGCGCCTCGATCACCACCGGGCGCACCCCGGAATTTCCCCGGGCCAGGGTGTTGGCACGAAGCAGCATGGCCGCCCGCGCCTCGTCCTCGCGGAGCGGATCCCCCACCCCGCAGGCGTGGCTCCGGATCAGGTTCTCCTGAAGCTGGCCCAACTCCTCGGGATCGATCAGGATGTCCCGCTTGGATCCGAATCCGGTGGTGAGCCCGTACACCTTGGCCCGGTCGGCCACCAGCCGTTCCACCACCGCCCTGGAGAACCCCACCCGGCGCGCCGCGGCGGGGTCCAGGCTGACCCGGGCGCGGTATCGCGCCACCGCCACGATCTCTTCCAGGCTCAGGCTCAGCCCGTTCAGCACCACGTCCCGGATCCGGTCCGGGGCCTCGCAGATCTTCACCGGTCGTGCGCCTCCTCGACGGTCTCTCCCGGCCCCATCTGGGGTCCGGTGTCGGTGAGGTCCCGGCCCGGCCGTCCGCCTCGCTCGGGGTCGGGCGGGGCGGCCTCGGTCCGGTGGGGAAGGGTCCCCTGGACCCCCTCCCCGATGTAAATGGTGCGATGGGGAAAGGGGATCTCGATCCCTTCCTCATCGAACCGGTTCTTGATGCGGCGCCGGAACTCGCGGCCCACCGCCCACTGCATGAGCGGCCGCGTCTTGAACACGACCCGGACGTTGACCGCGGAGTCCGCGAACTCGTTCACCCCGAGGATGCTCAGGGGCTCCATGATCTTGGGGCCGAACTCGGGATCCTCCTCCATGGTCTTCCCGATCTCGGCCAGAACCTCCATCACCCGGTCCACGCTCTCCTTGTAGGCCACCCCCACGTCGAGCATGATCCGGGACCACTCCCGGGTGCGGTTGGTGACGGTCTCGATCGCCCCGTTGGGGATGACGTGCACGTTCCCCTCGAGGTCCCGGAGCACGGTGGTCCGGAGGTTGATCGCCTCCACCAGCCCCCCCTTCCCCGCCACCTCGACCACGTCCCCCACCCGGAACTGGTTCTCGAAGAGGATGAAGAAGCCGGTGATGAGATCCCGGACCAGGTTCTGGGCCCCGAAGCCGATGGCCAGCCCGGCGATCCCCGCCCCCGCGATGATGGGGCCGATCTCGAACCCCAGCTCCTTCATGAGCAGCATCCCGGCGGTGAGCGCGATGACCACCATCGACACCTGGTTCACGATCCGCCCCAGGGTTTCCGCGCGCTTCTCCACCTCGCTCTTGGTATCGGGGTCGTCGTCCTCCACCGACCGCTCCACCCGGCGCACGATGAACTTCACCACCCGGTAGGCCACGAAGGAGGCGATGAAGATGAGAAGAATCCGCAGGCCGTGGGTCAGGAGCAGGCCGCGGATGGTGTCCCAGTCCAGGATTATCTTGTCCATGTCGTCATCCTTCGATCCGGTTCGCGTTCATGAGGGCCGGTTTCGCCCCCAGCGACCGGATTCTAGCAATGTAGGCGTCGGCGTCCACCTTCCGACGGGTGGAGGCCGACGACATGCTCCGGATCTTGCCGTAGACCGGCCTCTCCCCCCAGGCCCGGTCGTGGAGCCCGAAGCACCAGAGAAAACCGGTGTAGGAGTTGGGGTCCCGCCCGTCCAGGCCGTACTTGTCGTTGAGGTGGGTCATGATGCGGAGCGCCTCGGCGTGGCTCTTCGACCACTCCAGGATCTTCTTCCCCCAGAGCATCCGCACGTAGTTGTGCATGACCCCGGTCAGCCGGATCTCGTCCTGGCCGGCGTTCCAGAGCTCGTCGTGGGTCCGCGCCGCCTCGAACTCCGCCCGCCGGTAGCGGAACTCGCGCTCGTCCCCGTCGTGTTCGGCCAGGGTGCGCCGCGCCCAGTCGGGAATCGCGCGGAGGGAGTTGTGGCGGGGCTCGCGGGCGCAGAAATTGAACGCCAGCTCCCGGCGGACGATGAGCTGCTCCAGGAAGGCGGCCACGTTCCGGTCGGCGCGGGGGCGGGCGGCCCGCACGGTGAGGGCCACCTCCCGGGCCGAGATCATGCCGAAGTGGAGGTAGGGGCTGAGCCCCGAGGTCGCGCCGACGCCCGGGTCGTTGGACGCGTCGGCGTAGCGGTCGAGTCCCCGGTGGATGAAAGCTTCGAGGCGGGCGAGGGCGGCCGCGCGGCCACCCGGAACATGCGCGCTCACCGGGGGGACCCGATGGTCGATCGCGCACGAGGCCACCTTCGCCGAGGTCGATTCCCGCCAGTCCTCCTCCCGGAACCCCGGATCGATCCGGAGCCCGCTTCGGCGGGGCCGGGGATCGGCGACCGGGACCAGGTAGAACGGCAGGAGCCGTTGGAGCTTGGGACGGAGGGTGCGGGCCGCGTACTCCCGCTTGGGAAACTCGGCCAGGGGAACCACCCCGCAGGCATCCACCGCCACCGCGGGCACCCCGGCCGCCTCGGCCAGACGGGCCAGGGCGCGATTCTGCCCGGGGACGATGAAGGCGGGGTAGTGGTCGGTCACCACCAGGGCGGCCCTGGCCAGAAGCCCTTTCACGATCTTCCGCCGGTCCCGGGGGTTGCGCTCGAGGAAGAACGCATGCCTCATCCCCTTTTCGTGCAGGCGCTTACGGAGTCCGCGGGCATTCTCCAGCACGAAGCTATGGATGCGGTCGGAGGCATGGGGGTAGTCGTGGCGAAGTCCCTCGTAGACCAGGACCGGGAGCCCCAGCTCATCGGCTTGCTCGACCGCGAAATTCAGGGCATCATTGGATTCGGCTCTGCGTTGAACTTGCATCCAATAGAGTACGAAGTCGCGTCCACCACGGATCGATCCGGAATGGAGTGGAACCATGCGCTTGGAATCAACGATCATGCGAGTCCGATTCGGGAAGAGGGATGGAGAGAGTCCCCATTCTACGGCCGAGGCCTCACCGCGACAAGCGAGGCGGTCGGTGGTGGCGGTCCGGGTCGGCCTCGGGCTGGCGATCACCGCGCTGTCGGTCGGCGGCTGCGCCAATCTCTACAAGTCCAAGAACGAACCGCGGCCCATGACGAGCCAGGGACAGGAAATCTACGGGGGCCGGCCCACGAAACCCGATATCCCCCCCCCGGTCACCACCTGGACCTACTCCGAGGCTCCGGCGGTCCCCTCCGGGCTCGAGGTGCAGAAGCTTCTGAAGACCGTCACCTTCCCCCAGGGATCCTCGTCACTGAACCAGGAGGCCCAGGGAGCGCTCATCGAGGCGGTCCGGGAGCTCAAGGTGAACACCCGCTGGCACGTCCTCGCGGTGGGCCTCACCGACAACCGCGGCGAGGCGGGGAACGCGGCGAGCCTCGCCCGGGCCCGGGCCGATGCGGCCAAGAAATACCTGGTGAGCCATGGGATTCCGGCGGAGCGGATCTCCACCCAGGGCCTGGGGGCGAAGTACGCCGAGGGCGGCGAATTCGAGCCCGAGCGGGTGGCCCGCGACCGCGCGGCCCAGATCTGGGTCTTCATGTAGGGGGCCGGGCCCCGCGTTCCGCGGGGCCGGTCACCGGGGCCTCGGCGCCTGCCCGCACCGCGATGGGGGTCGCCGAGGCCGCGGCGCCCCCCTTCCCGATCAGCCCTCGTACCGCATCCAGGGCCGCCGGATGTCGGCGAAGTCGCGCCGATCGATCCAGAGGAAGTTCGAGATGAGCCGGAGCTCCTCCAGCTCGGCCTTCCCGACGGTTCCGTCGGCGGCGGCCACCGCGAAGGCGGCGTCCAGGAGCTCTTTCCGCTGGGTCATGTCGGCGATCCGGTTGTACTCGCTCAGGAGCGCCTGGCGGTCCATCCGGGCCGACGCGGCCTCCCGCACCGCCTGAGCGATCCAGTCGAGGAGCGGCGGCTCGATCCCGAAGCGCTCGGCCAGGATGGCGCGGACCTTGGCCAGCTCCTCGTCCGAGACCCCGTCCTCCACGTCGGCCACCCGGCCCAGAACCGCCCCGAACAGGGTGTACCGGTTCAGGCTCTCGGCGTCGAATCCCTCCCGCCAGGCTCCGTGGGAGAGGTCGTCGAGACGCAGGAGCACGGTGTTCTTGAGGTACTCGCTCAGCTCGCCCGGCGAGGACCCGGCTTCGCGTCCCGCGAACACCCGGCGGAAGACCCCGGTGATGCGGCCCATGAAATGGTCCACCGAGTTCATGGCGTCCATGACGCCCCTGAGCCCCTCCAGGACCTCGCGTTCGTCGGCGTCCACCCGGCCGTCGGCGCGGAAGATCCGTTCCACCTCCTCCAGCACCACCTCCCGCTCCCCCTTGGAGCTCACCATGCCCAGGAGTTCCCGGGTCAGCTCCTCGCACCGCGCGTAGGAGACCGGGGCCTCGAGGAGCGCCTGCACCCCGTGCATCTCCTCGGGCTCCAGCTCGTAGGCCAGCATGAGCTCCTTGATGCGGTTCACTTCCTCGTTGTCCAGCCGTCCGTCCGCCCAGGCCGCCGCGGCCAGGACCTTGAGGAGGGCGATCTGTCGTTGCTTGCGGCTTGCCATGACGTTCCCTCGAAATCAAATGCCCCGGGTCAATTCTCGTCCTCGACCTCGATCTCGACCACCCCGTCCCGCACCCGGACCCCGTGGACCGGGGTGGGGGCCACCGCGGGGAGGCTCAGCGCCTCGCCGGTGCAGACGTCGAAGGTGGCCCCGTGCCGGGGACAGGTCACGACCCGGCCCTCGAGGTCCCCCTCCACCAGGTTTCCCCCGTCGTGGGTGCAGAGGTCCTCGATGCAGCAGAGCTTTCCCTCCACGTTGAAGAGCGCCAGCTCCAGGTCCCCCGCCTCCACGAGCTTGAATTCTCCCGGGGCGAGATCCCCATCCTTGCCCACCTCGACCCAACGTGCCATCGAACGCCTCCTCGCGGTTTCGGTCTTTGTTATGATAACGGCTTGCTCAAGTGAAAGTTAGGCCGTCGGCGCCGGGCGCCGGGCGAGCGCGGGGGTGACGGCCTTCCTGAAGAGTACCAGGGATCGGCGGACACGATCGAGCCGCGGTGGCCGGCGCGGCCCCCGGCCGCAGAGATTGGCGCGGTCGAGGCGCAGGGGCCGCGGCCGGGCGTCGGGGCTTGGCGCGGCCGCGGGGGGCGGCGCCGAGGCGCCGGAGGAAACCATGATCGAGATCCGGGAGTCGAGCCGCATACGCGGGGTCAAGTTCGCGGTCCTGAAACCGTTCTCCGACGAGCGCGGGCGTTTCCTGGAAACCTTCCGCCGGGAGTGGTTTCCGGAGCGGAACTGGGAGGCCGTCCAGGGCAACCGATCCGACTCGCGGGAGGGCGTGCTGCGCGGCCTGCACTACCATCGGCGGCAGATCGATTACTGGGTGCCGATGGCCGGCCGGATCCGGATCGCCCTGGTGGACATCCGGCGCGGCTCCCCCACCCGCGGGGGCCGGGAGGTGATCGACCTCGACGAGCAGGAGCCGATGGGGGTGTTCGTGCCGGTGGGGGTGGCCCACGGTTTCCTGGCCCTCACCGACTGCACCCTGGCCTACGTGGTGGACAACTACTACGACGGCGACGACGAGCTGGGGGTGGCGTGGAACGATCCCGACCTGGGCGTTCCCTGGGGAATCGACGCGCCGATCCTCTCGGGGCGCGACCGGGGGAACCCACTTCTGCGGGCGATCCCCGAGGGCGAGCTGCCGGAGTGGGAAGGCTGAACGGATCGTTGACGCGGGGGGGGTGACCGGAGTGATCCGAGGGGAAAGGCCGACGACTCGGCGGGCGTTTCGGGACCCTGCCGAGCAGGCAGGCGGTTGCCCGAGCCGGTTGGGCGAGGAGCGCGGACGGCAAATCCGGGCGGGACCGGATAGACGGGTGCCTGAGGACGGATCGGCACCCGGGAGAGCGACGCGCTCGGCGCCGCCGCGCGGTGGGAGAGTCGGCGGCGCACCTTGGCGGCGGCTTCCGGCTCCTCGCGCCGGAGATCCGAGGTTTCGGACCCCCTGGGAGGGCTGGCTACAAGAAAAACGAGGGCCGCCGCCTGTCCGTTTCCCCTTCTGAGACTTCTCGCCGGATCGACTGCGAAGCCGGGTCACCCCGACAACGCCTCCTCCCGTGGAGTTACGCATCCTTCAGAGGTTGCCTCGGGCATCCGTAGCGCGGTCATCGGTTCCGCGCTTCCTTCGGACCTGGGTCGCTTTAACGCCCCGCCGAAGGCCTTCCGGTGCCCGCCGTCGCGACGGTCATCGTGAGAAAGTTGTCGCGAGCCTCTCCTGGACTTCCGCTCTCCTTCGGAGTTTGACCGAACCGGGCCGCGCACCGCCTCTCGGCGACACACGCCTCACCAGGGTTTGTCTCCCTACAGCGTTTCCGGAGGCGGGAAGCGACTTCCCCGGGTTTACCTCGCCCGGGTACGCTGCGTCTCCAGGGTTTCGCACCCTCCTGACGCCTTGTTCCTCCCGCAACCTTCCGACCGTGTTTCAGACCGGTACGCTCCTGGGATTCCGCCCTTCGAAGGGTTCCCCTTCCACGGCATGGTCCGGACCTCTCGGTTCGGTCCTCCCCGCCTGACGTTGGCTCAAGCGGACCTGCTGCGCTCGATTCAGCAGTGTCCTCGCCCGCCTTCCGGGGTTTGGTCTCCGTGGAAGTCCGTGGCCGTGCCGGCGCCGAAGCGCCGTGACGGCTCGTGCCTCCCTTGGGCTTCTTCCCCTCCAGGGGTTCATCTCCCCCCGCGGCGGCCTCGCTCTTCACGAGCGCCTCCTCCCATGGGCTTCGCTCCGGTCGGCGGACAAGCCGCCTGCCTCGGCGCACCCTTCGGAGTCTTCACCGCGGAGGTCCTTGGCTTTCTCCGCAGAGATCGCCGCCCCTCCTGGGGTTCTTGCACCTTGTCCCGGCAAAGCCGGGTGTCGGTGCCGGACAGGTCGATCACGACCCTCGAACCCAAGGTAACGCGGGTCCGGAGCCAGGTCAAAAAGTTTCGCTCCATGCGCGCATTATGGCTTCCGAACGCGCTCAACAATCGGCGCCTGCGGGCGGAACGCACCGGAATCTCGCGCCCCGATTGAAGCGTCCGGCGCAAGCCGCATGGTGTCTTGGAGTTTTCTCCCATCGGCCCGTGTGCATAAGGCTGTGGAAAGTGTGGAAGGGTCGTGGAGAAACCCGCCTCCCGGTTTTCGCCGCGCGCCTACCCATGGTAGCCAACATCATGCGCGCTTGTCGGTTCGGAGGCCGGCGGAAAATTTGCGAAACCGCCGGGGGGTCTGTTGAGAAGTCCGGCGGGCCGTTGGCGGCCTGACCGGCGCTCCCGCGAATCGCCGGGAGACGGCAAGATCACCGGAAGTCCTTGTCCCGCCTCGCATCCAGGACGCGGGGGAGAGTCTCAACGTGGGGGTTGGAGCGTTGCGGAGCGATCACCATCGGCACGGGTCGCGGGGGAAATTCCGGAGCGGATGGCGAGATCCCGTGGAGCGATCAGCGTGGTCACGGATCGCCGGGGGAAACTCAGAGAAGGTCCGACGCGCGTTCCGCGAGCAGGCTTCGTTCCCCCTTGACCAGCTCCACGTGTGCGGCCAGGGCTTCGGGGCGGAACTTCTGCACCAGGTAGTTGAATCCGTTGGAGGAGGCGTCCACGTAAGGGTTGTCGATCTGGTAGGGATCGCCGGTGAGCACGATCTTCGTCCCCTCGCCCACGCGGGTGATGATGGTCTTCACCTCGAGCGGGGTGAGGTTCTGCGCCTCGTCCACGATCAGGAACTGCCCGGGAATGCTCCTTCCCCGTATGTAGGTGATGGGTTCGATGCCGATGGTGCCGCCGGCCAGGAGCTTCCCGATCGTGAACCCCTTGCGCCCCCGCTGGCGTTCGAGGATGAACTCGAGGTTGTCGTAGATCGGTTGCATCCAGGGGTTGAGTTTCTCCTCGACCTCGCCGGGGAGATAGCCGATGTCGCGTCCCATGGGGAAGATCGGCCGCGATACCAGGAGCCTCGCGTAGGTCCCCTGCTCCTCCACCTGCTGGAGTCCGGCGGCGATGGCCAGGATGGTCTTCCCCGTTCCCGCCTTTCCCATCAGGGTCACCAGCTTCACCTCGGGGTCCAGCAGCGCGTCCAGAGCGAAGTGCTGCTCCTTGTTCTTGGGCTTCAGCCCCAGGACCGGCCGGTCGGGGAGGTGTAGCGGCTGGAGCCCGGCGAGGTCGGCCGAGATGCGGGCCAGGGCCGAGACCACCGGCTCGCCGCCGGAGAGGGCCAAGGCGTACTCGTTGGGGTAGAAGTCCCCGGGAGGCGCGGGCAGGGTTTCCCCCGCGCGGAGCGCCTCCACCTGTTCGCGCGACAGGGTCAGGTCCACCGCACCGCGATAAAGCTCGTTCAGGTCCACCCGGCCGGTCTCGTAGTCCTCGGCCTTGATGCCGAGAGCGTCCGCCTTGATCCGGAGGTTGGTGTCCTTGGTCACCAGGATCACCGGCAGCTCCCCCTCCCGTTCCCCCCGGATCTTGAGCGCCAGGGAGAGAAGCGCGTGGTCCACCTTGGATGGGCTTCCGTTCATCGCCTCGAGCGGGTAATCGTGATCGATCACCACCCGAAGGCGGCCGCCGGTGGGGAGATCCACTCCCTGGGCGAGGTTCCCCTCCGCGCGATACCGGTCGAGGATGCGCGAGACCTCGCGGGCGTTCCGCCCCAGCTCCGAGGCCTCCTTCTTGAAGTGATCGACCTCCTCGATCACGTAGATCGGGACGATGACCGTGTTGTCCTGGAACGAGACCAGGGATCCCGGGTCGTGGAGCAGCACGTTGGTGTCGAGGATGTAGTTCTTGAGCATGCGGTGACGATTCTCCTCCGGCCGATGATACGCCGGGAGGATGGGGCTGAGAACCGGGGAAGTCGGGTTGCGCGGGGCTTTGCGCCGCCCGGCGCCACCCGTTTTCACCGCGATCGCCGCGCCCGTTTCTCCCCCCCTCACCCACCCCGTGCCGAGGCGGGACGCCTTCCGCTCACCACTCGTAGAACCCGCGGCCGCTCTTCTTCCCGAGCCGTCCCTCGGCCACCATGCTCCGTAGGATCTCGGGGGGGCGGAACGCCTCCGAGCCCAGCGCCCGGTGAAGGTGCTCCGCGATGGCCAGGCGCACGTCGAGACCCACCAGGTCGGTGAGCCGGAGCGGCCCCAGGGGATGGCGATAACCCAGGGTCATGGCCTTGTCGATGTCGGGGGCCGAGGCCACGCCGCTCTCCAGCATCCGCATTGCTTCCAGGCCCAGCACCACGCCCAGCCGGCTGGTGGCGAAGCCGGGGACATCGCGGACCACAATGCACTCCTTTTCCATTCGCGCGCCGGCGTCGACGGCGCGGGCGATCGTCGCTTCCGAGGTCGCCTCGGCCCTGACGATCTCAAGGAGCGGCATGAGATGGACGGGGTTGAAGAAGTGCATCCCGGCCACGCGTTCAGGGTGAGGAACCGAGGCGGCGATCTCCCCCACCGGGAGCGAGGAGGTATTGGTGGCCAGGAGCGCGCCGGGCGCGGCGTGGGCGGCGACGTCGGCGAAGATGCGCCGCTTGAGGGCGAGATCCTCGGGGGCGGCCTCGATCACGATGTCCGCGCCGTCGATCGCGCGGGCGAGATCCCGTTCCCCCCGGATGCAGTGCAGGGCGGCGGCCCGCGACTCCGGAGAGACCTTGCCCTTGTCGACCCCCTTCTGGAGGTCGGCGTCGATGGCCTTCAGGCCCTTGGCCAGGGCGTCCCCGGCCACGTCGTATAGCCGGACGGCGTAGCCGGCTCGGGCGGCCACGTGGGCGATCCCGTGGCCCATGGTGCCGGCGCCGATCACCGCGAGGGTGTCGCCGGGGGATTCGTGCCCCGGCGCGCGGTCGCCGGGGAGATCCTGCGCCGCCATGCGGCTGCCTGGAGTGTTGCGTTCGGGGTGCTGCATGGATCCTCCTCGTTGCGGACCGTGAGGAATGGCCCGGGACTCACCTTCCTCCGCCCGGGGCCAGCGTTCCCCCGGGTGAACGCCGCGCCGAGGCATCCCGGGGATGCACGGTGGATCGGCCGCGGCGCTCCGGCGAGGCGAAGAACTGCGACACCCGACTCAGCCCGGCATCTCCACCCCGGTCGTGAGCACGACCTTCCCCAGGTTCCGCCGCTCGTGCAGATATCGGTGCGCCGCCGGGGCCTCGGCCAACGCAAACGTGCGGTCGAGCACGGGGCGGTAGGCGCCGGACTCCGCCCCCGCCCGCAAGCCGGCGATCGCCGAGTCCATCACCGTGTCCTCCCCCCACATCGCGAGCACGTTCAGGCCGAAGAGTCCGTGGTTCCGCTGGATGAGCTTGAGGGGGTTCATCCACAGGAACGGCCAGAGGGCGCGGGCAGCGGTGAACCAGTTCCGCTTCCGCCCCGAGGCCATCTCGCTCACCCCGTAGGTGACCACCCGCCCGGTCGGCTTGGGCAACGCCAGGCTCTCGCGAAGCCCCTTCCCCCCGCGGGACTCCAGCACGATGTCCACGCCGTCGGGGGCCCAGGCGCGAACCACCGCGGGCACGTGCTCGCTCCGGTAGTCGATCCCGCGCTCCGCGCCCCAGCTCTCGGCGATCCGCGCCTTCTCCGGCCCGCCGCAGGTGCCGGCCACGTGCGCCCCCGCCGCCCGGGCGATCTGGAGCGCGGCCGAGCCCACCCCGCCGGTGATCCCGTGCACCAGCACGTAGTCCCCCGCCCGGACCCGGGCCATGGCCACCAGGGCGAACCACGCGGTGATGTAGGTCACCGGGAAGGCCGCCCCCTCCTCGAAGGACCAGTCCGCGGGGAGCGGAAACACCTTCCCCGGTGGGGTCACGATCTCCTCCGCGTAGCCGCCGAACCGGGTCCCCGCGATCACCCGGAGCCCGGGCTTCAACTCCGGCCGGGCCCGCGCCGCCTCCTCGGAGACCTCGGTCAGTACCCCCGACACCTCGTAGCCGGGGACGAAGGGGCGCGGGGGCGCCTCGGGGTAGAGCCCCATCCGCATCACCAGGTCGGCGAAGTTCACCCCGGCCGCGGCCACCCGCACCCGCACCGTTCCCGGTTCGAGCGCCGGGGGCGGACCGCTTCGCACCTCGAGCACGTCCACGTCCCCGAAGTCGGGGATGACCACACGTCGAATCATGTCGCTATCAGACACCACCGGTCCCCCGGCGGCAAGCTCAATCCCCCGGCCCATTCAGGACGAGCCGGCGGCCGCGCCGATCCGGTCCCCCGGCGGCAAGCTCGATCCCCCGCCGTTCTCACGACGAGGCGACGTCCGCCGAACCGGCGGCGCCGGCGCCTTCGCCGGATTCCGTGCGCCCGGCGACGAGGCCTCGTCACCCGCGCGCCTCCGGCCGGACCGGTCACCCGCCTGTGGGCGTCGCACCGGCCCGGCATCCTCCATGCATGGCGGAACCGTCGACCCGTCCTTTCTTCCGTCCGCACGAAGAAAGGAAACCCTCATCATGCGTCGCCATCGTTCTCTCGTCGCCTCCTTCCTCCTCGTCACCAGCATCGGATTCGCGGTGGTTCCGGTCGAGGCCTCGGTCCCCTCCACCTGGGGGAGGATCAAGGCGCTCTACGCCACCGGGCCCGACGTCATCACCGGCCCCGGACTCACCCCGACCGTGGCCCAGAGCGCGGTCCGGGCGGTGAACCGGACCGTCCCCGGACGCTGGAGCGGTCCGATCCAGGTCGGCGTCTTCGGGCATTCCCGCCTGGGCCGCGTGCTCAAGGTGATCGGGGAGGAGGAGGGAGGCGCCCTTACCGTCAACCTGGTCACCGATCGGGGCCGCTACCTGGGCGGGGCGAGAGTCGACCCCGCAACCGGCACCCTGACCAACGCTGCCACCGGGCAGGTGCTCTGGCGGGGAGACGTGAATGAAATCGACCGCGGCGGGGCCGAGGATATCCTCAAGGGGATCGCCCACGGTGCGGGAGACATGGCCTGCGCGGCGATCGCCAACGCCGCGCTCCAGAACTGCCTCATCTCCATCGGCCCCATCGTCGGAATGTTCGGCGCGGCGGTCTGCTTTGCCATTGCCGCCGCGACGCTGGCCGCCTGCGAGGCCGCCAACCACCTGGACTTCTACCTCGACAAGGGCGACTCCACCGACTGCTCCTGCCCCCGGCACTAGCGTTCCAGGCCGCCGGCCGCCTCGCCTCCGGGCGGAGCGCGCCCTGACCGGCCTCTCGGGGGCGGCGGGACGGTCCGCCGCCCCCTCTTGATCGCCTGAGGGGCTCCCAGGCGGCATTTTCCATTGCCGCAGCGGCTTCCGACCCCGTACCTTCAGTTCGTCCGCGCCGGGGCCGATCTATTTCGGACACCAGGTCCCGGTCCGTCGACACTCGACCCACACCACCATCGAGGTTCTCGCGTATGTGGAGGGCATCGCAGCGAACCTGGATCGTGGTCGCCTTCGCCGCTCTGACGGCGTTCGGGGGAACGCTCGAGGCTCCCCGCGAGGCGGCCGCGTTTTCGGTTCGGGCCCACAATGCCGGAGCTTACGACCCCGCCTCGGGGGAATGGCTCTATTCCCAGTCGATCGACACCCGGGTCCCGGTGGCCAGCCTCACCAAGCTCGCCGCCGCCCTGACCTTCATCCGCCTGAACGGGGACCTCGACGCCCCGATCACCATTACCCGGGAGGACTGGACCGGAGTGGGGCGCACCCGGCTACGGATCGGGGACCGGATCCCCGCCCGCACCCTCCTGAAGCTGGCTCTGGTGTGTTCGGACAACTGCGCGGCCCGGGCGTTGTCCCATCCGTTCGGCCTCACCTACGAGGCCTACGGCTACCTGATGCAGGAGACCGCCCACGGGTTGGGCTGCCGGAATTCCGTCTTCGTGGAGCCGACGGGACTGGATGAGCGGAACGTCTCCACTGCCCGTGAGGTGGCGCTCCTGTTCACCGCTGCGCTCCAGGAGCCGATTCTTCGCGAGTACCTGGGGACCCGTCAGTTCGAGCTGAAGACCCGCCGCGGCCCCCGCACCATCGTCCACTCCTCGCGGCTCCTGCGCGCGCGGCATGAAATCCTGGCCGCCAAGACCGGCTATATCGACGAGGCCGGGTACTGCATGGTGGAGGCGGTCAGCGACTCCGGCGGCGAGTTCATCACCGTGGTGCTCGGTGCCCCCACCAAGCGCGCCCGCACCTGGGAGTCGGTGAAGCTCATCGACCACGTGCGCCAGGCCCGGAAGAAGGGGCTCTGACCCGAGGCGGCGGGATCCTCGGTTGAGCGCCCGGTTCAGGGCACCGGCACCCCGATCACCTCGACCTCCCCGCGGGTGAGCCGCTCCGTCTCCTCCCCCTGCGCCCTCACCCAGCCGGCCGCCCACCGCTCCATCGCGGTCCCGAGCGGGGCCCCGAAGATCTGCGCCGCCAGCCCCGACGGTTGGGGGTAGTGGACCACGGTCACCTTCTTGTCGGCGGGTATCTTGGCCGCTTCCTTGGCCGCCTCCACCGCGGCGTGGAGGTCGCCGAGCCGGTCCACCAGCTTCCGCTCCAGCGCCTGCCGCCCGGTCCAGACCCGTCCCCGGCCCACCGAGTCCACCTCGGCCGGGGTGAGCCCGCGGTGGGCGGCGATGTCCGCGATCCAGCGGTCGTAGTCCCCCCAGTGGGCGGTCTCGACCCTTTCCATTTCCTCCGGGGTCCAGGGGCGGACGTCGGAGTAGAAATCGGGGTCGGGGCCGATCCCCACCCCGTCCTTGGTCACCCCGAGCCGGTCGTAGAGCCCCTTCATCACGAACTTCCCGGTGATGCTCCCGATGGAGCCGGTGATGGTGTTCCCATCCGCGATCAACGTGGTGGCCCGGTAGGCGATGGAGTACCCCCCCGAGGCCGCCACGTCGGCCATGGATACGATCACCGGCTTCCGGGCCGCCGCCACCCCGACCATCCGGCCGATCCGGTCGCTGGTCAGGCTCGACCCCCCTCCGGAATCGATCCGGAACACGATCGCCGCCACGTCGTCGTCGTCCATGGCCCGCTTCAGGTCCCGGTTCACCGTCCGGTGGCCCATGGTCGTGCCCAGAACCGGGTTGAAACCGCTCTCCGCCCCGCCGATGTAGCCCTCGGCATGGATCACCGCGATCGTCTTCTTTCCCTTGAGCCCCACCTTGGCCGGATCGATCCGCGCGTAGTCCGCGCCGGTGACCAGGGCGGGCTCGTCCTTCCCGCCGGGACGGGGGAGGGCGGCCTTCATCTCGTCCCACCACCGGGCCCCGGAGGCCAGCCCCGCCTCCACCAGCTCGTCGGTGTGGAGGAGGGTCTTCTCCAGCACCGCGTCCACGGCCAGGGTGTCCACCGAGAAGCCCCCGGCGATGTCCCCGATCACGTGGGGGTAGATGTCCCCGAGGATCCATCGCGACATCTCCCGGGCCGGCTCCGACATGTCGTTCCGGGTGACCATCTCCGCCGCCGACTTGAAGCGGGAGATGCGGTGGACCTGGGGGTCGATCCCGAGCTTCCCCAGGGCATCCTTCACGAAGAGGCGCCCGGAGTACATACCGCCCATCTCCACGTAGGCGTTGGGGAGGAGGAACAGCGAATCGCAGGCCGAGGCCACGTAGAGCGATTTCAGGTCCAGGATGTCGGCCCAGGCCCAGACCGGCTTCCCCGCCTCCCGCACCCGGGCGATCCCCCCGCGGACCTCCTCCAGCTTCCCGTACCCCGCCCCCGGGCTCTGGAGGGTGATCAGCACCCCCCGGATCCGCCCGTCCACCGCCGCCTTGTCCAGGTTGGTGAGGATGCCCTGGAGCGTGGGCGCGGCGGAGACCAGGATCCCCGAGGTCGCCCCACCCATCGGGTACTCCGGCATCTCCCCGCCCACGCTCTGGACCAGGATCGATCCCCTCGCCACGCCCGGGGCGCGACCCCACTTGAGCCAGACGAAGCCGGTAAAGACCAGGAACAGGAGCGCCAGCGCCACCAGCGTGGCCAGCACCGATCTCAGAAACGACCCCATGACGACCTCCCCATGGTGCGGCCGAGGCGGCTGCACTATACTCGCGTCTTTGCGGCTTTCCCGACACGACGCGCTCGTGAACTGCCGGCAGCGGGAACCGCAGACCTCATTGAAGCTGTTCGCGGGCGCTTTGCCAAGACCAAGGAGGTTCCGCCGCCGCGGTCCCTGGAAACGACAACCCGTACCCGGAAACCGAGATGCCACGATGACCAAGCTCCCCCGCCTTCGCGCCCTCGAAGTGCTCCACGTCCCCGAGGAGGAGGGTTCGAACTACGTGCTCCGCGATCCCGAGGGCTATACCGACGACGAGCTGATCCTCTCCGAGCCGGCGTTGTTCGTCGCCGCCCACTGTGACGGCGACCACGACCGCGGCCAGCTTCACCAGGCGTTCGAGAAGCGTTACGGGAAGCCCCCCAAGCCGGAAGAGGTGCAGATGCTCCTCGACCGTCTGGAGGGGGCGGGGATGCTGGAGACCCAGGCCTTCGAGGCGCGCCGGCTGTCGAGCCACGAGACCTTCCTGGCCGCGCCGACCCGTCCCGCCGCCCACGCCGGAACGAGCTACCCGGCCGATCCCGGGGAGGCTCGCCAGGCGGTGCGCCGGTTCGAGGAGCAGGCGGCATCCATGGAGGAGCCGGGGGAGCGGCCGGCGGGAACCCTGCGTGGGGTGGTGGCCCCCCACATCGATCTCCGGGTGGGCGGGCCGTGCACCGCCCTCGCCTACCGCCTCCTGGCCGAGGCTCCGGCGGTGGACACGGTGGTGGTGCTGGGCACCTCCCACGCCTGTCCGCGACCGGCCTGGATCGTCCTCGACAAGCCCTTCGAGACCCCTCTCGGGCCGGTGCCGGTGGACGCCGAAGCCTGCCGGCGGCTGGGCGCGACGGAGTCGGTCTCCCCGGATGACCTCTATTTCCACCGCCGCGAGCACTCGGTGGAGTTCCAGGCGCTCTTTCTGGCCGCGCTCCGGGAACAGGGACGCGACCTCAGGATGGTCCCGGTGCTCTGCGGATCGCTTCGGGACCCGGCATCCGAGACTCCGAGCGACTCCGGGTTCCTTGCCGCGCTCCGTGCGTATCTGGCCGAGCGGGAGGAGCGCGCGGTGGTGGTGGCCGGCGCGGATCTCGCCCACATCGGCCTGCGCTTCGGGGATCCCGGCCCGCTGAACCCCGAGGGACTGAGCTACCTGGAGAAGGAGGACCGTGAGACCCTGGCCCGGGCCGCCGCCGGAGATCCGGCGGGGTTCTACGCTTCGATCATGGCCGGCGGGGATCCCCGCCGAGTCTGCGGGCTGAGCCCGGTCTACGGTCTCCTGTCCGCCCTTCCCGGCGCGAAGGGCAAGGTGCTCCGGTACGAGCAGGCCACCGACGACACCGGCACGGTGAGCTATGCCAGCGTCGGGCTCTGGGGGTAGCATCGGGAGGATGGTTGGACCTGGGGTCGCGATGATGATGACGACGATGAGGAGGATGCACAGGATGAAGACGGGAGCGTGGTGCGGCGCGGTGGTGCTGGCGTGTTTCCTGGCCGCGGGGTTTGCGGGCGCCGCCCGGGGCGCGGACGAGGAACTGAGCGGCCACTGGGAGGGGGCGATCCAGATCCCCACCGGACCCCTGGGGGTGAAGGTGGATCTCGCGAACGACGGCGGGACGTGGACCGGTACCATCGACATTCCCCTGCAAGGTGCAAAGGGGCTCGCGCTCGACGAGATCTCGGTGGAGGGAGGAAAGGTTCACTTCTCCCTCAAGGGCGTTCCCGGCAAGCCCACCTTCGACGGCGCGCTTCAGTTCGGGCAGATCGAGGGGACGTTCTCCCAGAACGGAGCCGAGTTCCCCTTCCATCTGGGGCGGGAGACCTCGGCCGAGCCCAAGCGGCCCCAGACCCCCAAGCCTCCCTTTCCCTACGCCTCCGAAGACGTCACCTATACGAACGGCGACGTGGTCCTGGCCGGCACCCTCACCCTTCCCGAGGGCGACGGCCCCTTTCCCGCCGTGTTGCTGATCAGCGGAAGCGGCCCCCAGGACCGGGACGAGACCGTGTTCGAGCACAAACCGTTCCGGGTGATCGCCGACCGCCTCTCCCGGCACGGAATCGCGGTGCTCCGGGCGGACGACCGCGGGGTGGGGGGCTCCAAGGGGGACGTGGCCGGGGCCACCAGCGCCGACTTCGCCAAGGACGTCGAGGCCGGGGTGGCGTACCTCGAGGGTCGACCGGAGATCCGGGGCGACGCCATCGGCCTGGCCGGTCACAGCGAGGGCGGACTCATCGCTCCGATGGTCGCCGCCGAGGATCCCGACGTGGCCTTCATCATCCTTCTGGCCGGCCCGGCGGTGCCCGGGGCCGACGTCCTGGCCGCCCAGAACGAGCTCCTGGCCCGGGCGGGAGGCGCGAGCAAGGAGGAGGCGAAGGAGCGGGCGGCCGAGAACCGGAAGCTCACCGGCCTCGTCGCCGCCGGGGCCGACACCGCCGAGGTCCGGGACATGGTCCGGACCGTGGTCGGGGAGCAGATGAAGTCCCTGCCTCCCGCGGAGCGGGACAACCTGGAGAAGAACCTGGACACCCTGGTCGACGGCCAGACCCGGAGCGTCATGAGCCCCTGGATGCGCTTCTTCATCACCTACGACCCCCGGCCCACCCTGGCCAAGGTCACGGTGCCGGTCCTCGCCCTCTACGGGGAAAAGGACCTCCAGGTGCCGCCGGACCAGAGTGTGTCCGAGCTCGAAGAGGCGCTGAAGCAGGCCGGCAACCACGACGTCACCGTGCGGGTGTACCCCAAGCTCAACCACCTCTTCCAGACCGCGGAGACCGGGGCGGTGAGCGAGTACTACACCAACGAGGAAACCTTCAACGACGCCCCCCTGGACAAGATGCAGTCCTGGATCCTGGAGCGCTTCGGGCCGAAATGACCAAGCCGCACCGGAGCCGGCCCCACGTTCCGGGCCGACTTCGGTGCGCCGGATCAACCGGAATTACCGGTCCGGCACGGTCTGCCGCGCGTGCTTCCCCTCGGCGATCTCCTCGATCGTCTTCCGGTTGAAGGCCGGGATGTCTCCGGGGTTCCGGCTCGTGACCAGGCCCTGGTCGGTCACCACCTCCTCGTCGACCCAGTCCGCCCCCGCGTTCCTGAGATCGGTCTGGAGGGTGTGGTAGGACGTCATCCGCCGCCCCTTGACCACCCCGGCGTCGATCAGGGTCCAGGGGGCGTGGCAGATGGCGGCGACCGGCTTGTGCTCCTCGAAGAACCCCCGCACGAAGGTCAGCGCCCGCTCGTTCCGGCGCAGGTGGTCGCCGTTCATGACGCCGCCGGGAAGCACCAGGGCGTCGTAGTCGTCGGGGCGCGCCCGGGAGAGCGGCCGGTCCACCGGGAACTCGTCCCCCCAGTCGGTGTGCTTCCAGGCCCGGACGCGATCGTCCGCCGGGGACACGATGTCCACCCGGGCGCCGTTCTCCTCCAGCGCCTGCTTCGGACGAGTCAGCTCCTCTTCCTCGAACCCGTTGTCCACCAGCATCGCGATGTGTCGATCCTTGAGTTTATCGGCCATGATCAGTTCCTCCTCGTCTCTGATATTCGGTCTCAGCCGGCCCCGGACGCGCGGACGCTCCAGCCCGCCCGGGATACCGGAAATTCGCACGGACCGGAAACGGTGGGACGCCGCGACGGCCGTCCCCCGATCCCGGCCGCCGGTCAGCTCCGGCGCGTGGAGAGCATCTCCATTGCGCGGTCTGCCCGACGGCGGTCGGTCTCGCCCGGTTCGTCGAAGAACTGGGCGAACTCCCGATCGTCGGACTTCCTGGCGTCCCGGACGTAGCGCTCGCAGGAGCTGGCGCTCCGGAGCGAGTGGTAGAGGACGCTCACCAGGTCGTAGTGTTCGTTGCGGGTATGCACCGGGTGTGGGTAATCATGTGGTCCTTCCTTTCCGGACGTCGCGAGGGCACGCTTTGCCCCGCCGCGGGAACCCGTACCGGATCGGGAGCGGAAAATGGTCCCGGGAGTTCGACGGTGAACGGTGGTCCTCCGCCAGCCGGTGGATCCGCCTACGGTGGGAGGCCAAGGGTTTATCCGATGGGTCGACGCCCCCGGCGACGTCCAGGCAAAATGCACGAGGGCCGCGATGCGCGGCAATTGATTTCGTCCACTTCCAGTTGTAACAAACCGCGGCGACGCGGGTCAACACGGGCCGCGGCGGAAACCCGCAGATAGGCAAGGCTACGACCCGTCGTCCGTTCCTACCGGCCACACCGCCACCACCGCGGGGAGCCGCCCCCCCGCCCGGAAGAGCCCTTCCGCGGGATTCTGCCCCTCGACTCCCGCGTAGGAGCGGTAGCGGATGGCCGGGCTCTCCACGGCGAGGTTGGCCTCGCTCCCGCCGTCCAGGGCCAGGGCGGCGCGAAGCCCCCATCCCGCCGAACGAAGCAGATCCACGCATGCGGTCAGGGTGTAGGCGCCCTCGGTGACCACCAGGTAGATCCCCCCGTCGCCGTCCGCCGCCACCAGGGTGCGGGGCGCGGTGCGATCGCTCTCCCGGACCCGGGTCTTTCCTCTCACATCGAAGAGCATCATGGACTGAACGAGGTTTGCGTAGCCGGCCATCCGGGTGGAGTCCCCGGGCTGGGACAGATCCAGAAGGGCCGCGGGGGGGAGCGAGTCGGTCCGGGCCCCCGAGGCCAGGACCCCGTTCCACCGCTTGTGCGGGATCCCGCCGAGATCGGTTCCGGCCCGCCGGAGCCGCCCCAGGTGCCGCCGTGACTCGTCGTAGAGACCGGCGTTCACCACCACCGGGGCCTCCAGCCGCTTCTGCCACCCGTCGATGGTGACCGGCACGGCGCCGGGGTACTCGGCCTCGTGGTAGGGCTCGATCCGCACCCGGGCGGGATCCAGGCGCACCACGGCGATCCCCGCGCTCCCGGCGTGGGGGACCCGGAGCGCCTCGACCCGGGCGAACTCGATCCCCGGGGCCACCGGGATCCAGATCGCGGGGGTGAGCAACGTCGCCGACGGGGGATCGGCGGCCCGGCTGAACTCCGGGGCCTGTTCCGCGGACGCCGAGGCCTCGGAGGGGATCGAGGCGCCGCGAAGAGGAGTCCCGGCTCCGGAAGACGGGAACGCGAGGAGCAGGCATGCGGCCAGAAGCGCCGCCCCGCGTTTGGAGAGCCGGCCCGCCCCCATGGTATCCTGGAAGAAACGCGGCGCGGAAGCGCAACTCGTGGTTTCCGCGCTACGGCGACAGGAACGCCGCGCGGGGGCGAAGCACACGGCTTCGGCCCGGTCGCGGCGACGATCCAAGAGGAGTTGCTCATGCTCAAGGTCGGCGACAAGGCGCCGCGGTTCACCGCGAAGGCCCACACCGGCGAAGAGGTTTCGCTCTCCGATTTCACCGGCAAGCACGTGGTTCTCTGGTTCTACCCCAAGGCCGACACTCCCGGGTGAACGATTGAAGGCAACGGGTTCCGGGACGGAATCCGAGACTTCGAGTCCAAGAACGCGGTGATTCTCGGGATCAGTTTCGACACCGTGGAGGAGAACCGGGCGTTCGCGAAGAAGTTCGATTTCCCCTTCCTCCTGCTCTCCGACCCCGATCGCGAGATCGGTCTGGCCTACCAAGCCGCCCACGATCCCGACCAAGCCAACGCGGATCGTATCACCTACCTGATCGATCCCGAGGGGACGATCGCCAAGGCCTACGCCAAGGTGGACGTCCAGGTCCACCCCGCCGAGGTCCTGGCCGATCTCTGAGCCCCCGGACCGGCACGTCCGCCGGGCGGACCCATCCGGCGCCGGTCCCGGAGCCGTCCGGGGCCGGCGCTTCCGGGCTTGTGCTCCCGGCCGGCGCCTGTTAGCCTTGGGCGTCCTTTGATCGGCTTTGATTTAGCCTACCCCGGTTTTTTCGGCCCGATTTCCCGTAGAGGGAGGGCCGCCCCCCGGACGCGCACCTGGTCCCTGGACCGGCGCGCCCCCCCGGGGATCCCGTCTTTTCCCGACGACCCGCCGGACCCTCCCGGTCCGGTCCGGATCGCCGGTTCGGAGGCATCGGTACGCCCATGACCCAAGTGGTCCGACGCGACCTGCGCAACATCGCCATCGTGGCCCACGTGGACCACGGCAAGACCACCCTGGTGGACGCCATGCTCTGGCAGAGCGGCGTGTTCCGCGAGAACCAGGAGGTCGTGGACCGGGTCATGGACTCCATCGATCTGGAACGGGAAAAGGGCATCACCATCATGGCCAAGAACACGGCGGTGGTGCACGGCGGGACGCGGATCAACATCCTGGACACCCCCGGCCACGCCGACTTCGGCGGCGAGGTGGAGCGGATCCTGAAGCTGGTGGACGGGGTCCTCCTCCTGGTCGACGCCTCGGAAGGGCCGCTCCCCCAGACCCGGTTCGTGCTCCTGAAGGCCCTGGAGCTGGGACTGCCGTCGATCGTGGTGGTGAACAAGATCGACCGCAAGGACGCCCGGCCGGCCGAGGTCCTGAACGAGATCTACGACCTCTACATCGATCTCGAAGCCGACGAGCACCAGATCGAGTTCCCGGTGCTCTACGCCGTGGCCCGGGCCGGCACCTGCGCGTTGAGCATGACCGATCCGCAGGAGGACCTGGAGCCCCTGTTCAAGACCATCGTGGACGTGATCCCCGCCCCCACCGGGGACGACGAGGGCCCGCTCCAGGTCCTGATCGCCAGCTACGACTACGACGACTACGTGGGCCGGATCGCCTTCGGCCGGGTGGTGCAGGGAAAGATCCGGAACCGGCAGATGGTCTCGGTTTGCCACCGGGACGGGAGCGTGACCCGGGGCCAGATCACCAAGCTCTTCGGCTTCCAGGGGCTCAAGCGGGTGGAACTCGCCGAGGGTTCGCCGGGCGATCTGGTGGCCGTGGCCGGGCTGGACGCCATCGACATCGGCGAGACGATCTCCGACCCCGAACGCCCCTCGCCGCTCCCCCCCATCACCGTGGACGAGCCGACCATCTCCATGGTGTTCTACGTGAACGATTCGCCGTTCTCGGGACGGGACGGGACCTACCTCACCTCCCGGCACCTGAAGGACCGGCTGGAGCGCGAGGTGGAGCGAAACGTGGCCCTGCGCCTGGAGCCGGGCGAGACCCCCGACGCGTTCAAGGTGTCGGGGCGGGGGGAGCTGCAGCTCGCGATCCTCATCGAGACCATGCGCCGCGAGGGGTACGAGATGGGGGTCGGCAAGCCCCAGGTCATCACCCACCAGGTGGACGGCCGGATCGAGGAGCCCCAGGAGAACGTGGTGGTGGACGTTCCCGAGGGCTACGTCGGGGCGGTGACCCAGAAGCTGAACATGCGCCGCGGCCGGATGATGAAGATGGTGAACCACGGAACGGGACGGGTGCGGCTGGAGTTCGAGATTCCCTCGCGGGGCCTCATCGGCTACCGGAGCGAGTTCTTGACCGACACCCGGGGGACCGGGATCATGAACCATCTCTTCATCGGCTACCGGCCGTGGGCGGGTGAGATCCCGCACCGCACCACCGGCGCCCTGGTGGCCGACCGCTCGGGGGCGGTGACCGCCTACGCGGTGGAGCACCTCCAGGCCCGGGGGGAGATCTTCGCCGCCCCCACCCTCCCGGTCTACGAGGGGATGATCGTGGGAGAGAACTCCCGGGACGACGACATGAACGTGAACGTGGTGAAGGAGAAGAAGCTCACCAACATGCGCTCCTCCACCTCGGAGATCACCACCAAGCTCGTCCCCCCGCGGGTGATGTCCCTGGAGCAGTGCCTGGAGTTCATCGCCGAGGACGAGCTGCTGGAGGTGACTCCCAAGTCGCTCCGGCTTCGGAAGCGGATCCTCCGGGCCTCCGACCGGCCCGTCCGGCGCCGGGAGGAACCATGAGCAAAGTTGAGGAATTCCAGGCCCATCGCGAGCGTATGAACCAACGAATCCTCGATCAGGGCACCCTGGTCACCAAGCGCTTCATGAACCTCGACACGAGGTGCTACGAGGCGGGGGTCCTCGACGCCAAGACCAAGGAATTGCTGGGGCTGGCCGCCTCCCTGGTCCTCCGGTGCGACGACTGCATCTCCCATCACGTTTTGCGGGCGCTCCAGACGGGGGCGACCCGTGCGGAGCTGGCCGAGGTGTTCGACGTGGGGCTGGTGGTGGGGGGGTCGATCACGATTCCCCATATCCGGCGGGCTCACGAATTGCTGGACGAAACCGCCCCGGAAGAGGCATCCTAAGGGTGTCCGTGGGAGTTGCCGATAACGAGGGCCAGGCAGCGCGGCCCGCGGCGCAAACCCATGTTCCGGCTCCCCCATCTCCAGGATGGCGTGTCGAGCCGGCACCGGGGGCGGGGATGCCCCGGACGGTGTTCCATCGATTGTCATCGGCTCCTTATTATGAAGACCGGTTCGAGACCGCCCGCTAGAGCATCGGGCTCGACCGGAAACCCCGACCCGGGGTATCAGCAATCAATCGGAACGTTTTCGATGTGCGCCCGCGACCCGATCCCGGGTCCGGAGCCGAGACTTGCACGACCGCCGTTTCCCGGCGACGCCGCTACCGAGCGCCAGAGACCGATTCGTGGAGCGGCGGCGGGAGAAGGCACAGGGACCGTATTTGTGCGCCAAGGACCGGTTCGCCCGGTTCGAGCGCCCGGACCGTTCCGGGCCCCGATCCGAAACCGGCGGACCAGGAGAGGTTGGGAGTTGCGTGGCGAGGCCGCGATGTCCGCATGCGCAGGATTGACCCGCTCCACGTGAACCGGTCCGTCATCAAAGGACGAAAGAGACCATGCCCGAAGATAGAAGCTCGACGCGCCCGCGCCGCGTGCGCCGCCGCCGTGTCCGTTCCGAATCCAAACCCAGCGACCCGACCCGGGAGGACGTGAAGACCCCCGAGGACGAACAGAGGGGGGACGCCGCCCGCCGGGCGCCCCGGAACCGGGATGACCGCCCCGCCCGCGGACCGCGCGGGGAAGGGGAGCAGGGGCAGCGGCTCCGCCATCGCCCCCGCCGCCCCGCGTCCGGGGACGGGGGGCCGGACCGGCCCCGAGGAACCCCTTCCAACGGGCGGGGAACCGAGGCGCCGCGCCGTCGCCGCCGTCCGGATTCCCGTCCCAGCCGGGAGGGGATCCGCGACGCCACCGCCTCGCGGATGGCCGCGGCCGAGGGCCAGAACTATCGCCGGAGCCACCCCAACACCCGCCGGCGGCCCCAGTCCCAGGGACGCTCCCAGGGATCGGACCGCCCCAAGGGGCTGGAGATCCTGAAGCTCCTCCAGCAACAGATCTCGATCGATCCCATCCAGCGCTATCAGCTCGAGACCACCCCCGACCAGGTCTCGATGCGGGTGATGGACCTGATCGCTCCCATCGGCCGCGGCCAGCGGGCGCTCATCGTCTCTCCGCCCAAGGCGGGGAAGACAACGCTGCTCATCCAGGTGGCCGAGGCCCTGCACGCCAATCATCCCGAGGTCCAGGTCTACGCGCTGCTGGTCGACGAGCGCCCGGAGGAAGTGACCCACTTCAAGCGGAGCAGCCACGCCACGGTGTACGCGGCCTCGAGCGACATGTCCGCCCACGACCACATCGGGATCGCCGAGGACTGCGTGAACACCATCGTCCCACCGGTCCTGGAGGGGGGCGACGTGGTGCTCCTCCTGGACTCCATCACCCGGCTGGCCCGCGCCTACAACACGGTGCAGGGAAACTCCGGGCGCACCCTGTCCGGCGGGCTGGACGCCACCACCATGCTGGCCCCGCGCCAGATCTTCGGGGCGGCGCGAAAAATCGAGGACGGGGGAAGCCTCACCATCCTGGGCACCGCCCTGGTGGACACCGGCTCCCGCATGGACGAGGTCATCTTCCAGGAGTTCAAGGGAACGGGGAACACCGAGCTGATCCTCTCCCGCGACCTCTTCGAGAAGCGCATCTTCCCCTCGGTGGACATCGGAAAGAGCGGCACGCGGAAAGAGGAGAAACTGTACCCGGCCGAGGAGGTGGGGCGGCTCCACAAGCTCCGCCGGCTGGCCGCCTCCTACCCGCCCGATCAGGCCATGCTGGGCGTGCTGAAGCTCATGCAACGCCACGCCACCAACGAGGAACTGCTGGCCAGCCTGGCCGGCCTGGACTGATCCGGAGCGGAGAGCGGTGTCGAAGCCGGTCGCGGCCGGCGGCTTGCGGACCCGGTGAGGCCGCGCGGGCGCCGTCCGCCGCTCAACCGGTGAGGTGCGCCCAGTCCCGGACGGCGACCCACCGCCGGAGCGCCTCGGGCTGGATGGGGCGGTTCCCGAGATCGTCGAGCCGCACCCAATCCAGGGTGTAGGCGTTCTCCGGGGAATTCCGCCGCGCCTCGGGCCCGCCCAGCCGGGGCTCCCCCGCCGCCTCCAGCGCGTCGAAGTAGGTTTCCCGCCGGCCCTGGTTCACGAGCTCCAGCACCGGGCCGGCGAGCTTCACCGCGAGCCCGGTCTCCTCGCGGATCTCGCGCACCGCGGCCTCGGCCGGGGTCTCCCCCGCTTCCAGGGTTCCACCGGGGACCGCATCGTAGACCTCCCCTGATTTCCGGCGATGGAGCACCAGCAAACGGCGGTCGCGGACGATGAACACGGCGGCCCGGTCGCCCTTGGGGGTATCGGGGGTCACGGCCGGGCGACGGGGGCGGAGAGGCTCCGGCTCACGGGCTGGCTTCGATCCCCGCGGAGGCGGAGCCGGCGCAATGCTCTCCGGCGGGGATCTCGTTCCAGCGATCGAGATCCAGCACCTGGAGCACCGGGTGGGAGGTCTTGGCGCGGAGCCCTTCGCCAGGCACGGCGATCCCCTGCCGGACGGCGCGGTCCAGCCTGGCCACGATGGACGGATCGAGGCGGGGGCACGCGACCAGGAGGTTCGAACTCCCCACCGTCCGGATGTTCGTCCCGAGTGCGGGATAGGCCCCGGCGTGGATGGTGACCGGGGTGAAATCCTTCTCCTCGTACTGCAGCTTGTTCAGCATGTGGCGGGAGAAGGGCAGGATCATGTACTCGTCGGGGTAGAGGTCGAAGAGATCGGTCACCGCCTGGATCGGCACCCCGCCGGAGAAGGTGGCGGCGTCGTATTCCCCGCGCACCAGGGCGGTGGCCGCGGCGGAGTACCCCTTGTCCCGGTCCTCGACGTAGGCGTAACGGGGTTCGATCCCCAGCACGCTCAGGATGAGCCGGGTGTCGATCTCCCCACCGCTGTTGTGGGGACCGGGGTACATGCGAAGACCGCTCAGGTCGAGCAGGTTCCCCACCCGCACCAACGACTTCCGCACCACGTACTGCTCGGCGTCGTCGTAGAGGCTCCCGATGGTACAGATGCGCTTGGCCTCGTCGGCGATGCTCCGGCGTCCCTCCACCACTTCCCGGAAGGGGCTGGCCCCCACGATGGCCAGGTCCGCCTCGCCGTTCACCAACCGGTCCAGGTTCTCGACCGAGCCCGCGGTGGTGTCCACCACCACCACGAGTTCCGGAACCGACCGGGCCCACCAGGCGGCCAGCTCACGGCCGACGGGAAGGAAGGTGCCACCCACCGAACCGGTGGCCAGGCGCAGGGTGTCGCGGGGGGCGTCCCCGGCCCGGGCGGGAAGGGCGGTGAGGGCGAGGATCACAAGAGGTAGGATCGCGCGGACCAAGAGTCCGGCGAAGCTGGGGCAACGAGGACCTGGGCGCCGACTCGGCGAGAACTCGAGGTTCCATTGATTCATTAGGCTGGCCTGAATCCTGCCCTGGATGTCCTGTATTCTAGCTCATCGGCAGGTTGGGACTCAAGCTTGAGAAGAAGGCGGGAACGGCCGGGAAAACCGTCCCGGGAGGGCGGAAACAACGAGGCCGCGACGGTCGCCCGCCGCGGCCTGGAATTGTTTCCACCGCAGCAATTGTTCGTGCAAAACCGGTGCGCGGCTATTCGCTCTCGTCCTCCGCGTGAACGGCCTCGAGGTTGATTTCCACCTGGACGTCGTCCCCCAGGAGCGTGCCGCCGGCGTCCAGAACCTTGTTCCAGGTGATCCCGAAGTCCTTCCGGTTCAGGGTGGTGGTGGCGGCGAAGCCGGCCACCCGGCCCCCCCGGGGATGCGGGCCGGAGCCCAGGAACTCGGCGTCCAATACCACCGGCCTGGTGACCCCGTGCATGGTGAGGTCGCCGGTCACCTGGAGTTTCCCGTCCGGGGTCGTCTCCGCCCCGGTGCTCTTGAAGGTGATTTCCGGGTACGTCTCGACGTCGAAGAAGTTGCCGCTCCGCAGATCCTTGTCGCGATAGTCGTTCTTGGTATCGATGCTGGCGGCGGCGATGGTGACCGCCACCGAGCCGGCGGACGCGTCGGCGGGATCGAACGCGATCGTGCCGTTCAGGTCCTTGAACTCCCCCTGCACCCGGGAGACCAGGTGCCGGATCTTGAAGGTGACCGACGAGTGAACCGGATCGATCTTCCAGGACACCGGTTCCGCCCGGGCGAACCCCGGGGCGAGGACAAGTGCGACCAGGGCCAGCGATGCGATGAAGCGTTTCATGATGGTTCTTCCTTCCTGATGATCAACAGGGGGCGATTCCCCCTCTTGGAAAGACGGGCCGGGGCTGCCCGGGGATCAGACCGCTCCCCCTTCGAGGGGCTCGCGGAGTTGATTCAGCAAACGGCAGAGCTCGGTGAGGCCGGCTTCGGGGAGGCCGCTCATGGCCGCGCGCACCGCCTCGGCGGTCGGCGCGTCCAGGCGGGCCAGGACCTCCAGACCCCGGGCGCTGATCCGAAGCTGGACCACCCGCCGGTCGGACGAGGACCGGGACCGGCCGAGAAGACCTTTCGCCTCCATCTTGTCCACCAGCCGCGTGATGTTGGGCGCACGGGCCAGCAGGCGCTCGGCGACCTGGTAGGTCTGAAGCCCCTCCGGTTCCGACCCGCGAAGGATGCGGAGCACGTTGTACTGCGGCAACGAAAGCCCCTCCGCGGCCAGGGCGGCGCACAACCGCGCGTTCACGCGATCGGTGGTGCGCACCAGGGTGACCAGGGTCTCCTCGTGGACCGACCGGAAGGGACGCTTCTGACGGATGGAGTCGCGTACGGTGGGGCTCATGGATGGGAATTTATCTTCCAAGGAAGATTCTGTCAAGGAATGTTTTTCGGCGCAAAGCGCCCGTGCTACGTAATCATCAAACTTTCAAAGGGTTACAGGATCGGCGGCCGCCCCTTCAGGAGGAGGCGGCCTCGAACCAGCGGGCCAGCCACCCGTGGAACTCCCGATACCAGAGCCGCCCGTTCCGCGGCTTCAGCACCCAGTGGTTCTCGTCGGGGAAGTACACCAGCCGCGCCGGCACCCGCTTGGCCTTGTAGACGTTGTAGATCGCCAGACCCTGGGTCACCGGCACCCGGAAGTCGCGTTCGCCGTGGACCACCAGCATGGGGGTCTTGAAGCCCTCGGCGAAACGGATGGGGTTCATCCGGTCGATGGCCTCGAGACCGTCCCAGGGATTCCCGCCCAGGGACCGCTCGCGGCCGTAGGTCACGTCCGAGGCGAACTGGGCCAGGATGTCCGACACCCCGGCGTGGTTCACGATGCAGGCGAAGCGGTCGGTCTGCCCGGCGATCCAGCTCACCAGGTAGCCGCCGTAGGAGCCTCCCACCGCGGCCATGCGGCGCTCGTCCACGTAGCCCTGCTCGAGGATTGCGTCCACCGCGGCCATGGCGTCGCGGTAGGGCTTGTCCCCCCATCCCCCGTGGATCGACGCGGCGAAATCCTGTCCCCACCCGGTCGAGCCGTGGAAGTTCGGGGCCAGAACCACGTAGCCCGGCGCGGCCATGAGGTGCAGGTTCCATCGGAAGTGGAAGGTGTCCCCGGTGATGCCGTGGGGGCCGCCGTGGAGCACCTCCACCAGGGGGTACCGGTGGTCCGGACTGAAGCCGGGGGGAAGGACCAGGTAGGACTGGATCGTGCGCCCCTCCGACCCCTTGTACTGGAACTCCCGCACCTCGCCGAGGGCGGTGCCGGCCAGGAGGTCGTCGTTCATGGCCGTGACCCGCGAGGTCTTGGCGCCGTCGGCGGAAACCCGGACCACCTCCGGCGGATGGGAGAGGTCGTTGAAGCTCGCCAGGAACGATCCGTCGGTGAGCGGGATCAGCGAACCGAAGGTCCCCCCGCGGAGGATCCGCTCGGGGTCGGCGACCTCGATCGCGGCGCGATACACCGAGATCCGCCCCTTCTCCTCGGCGGTCAGGAGCACCGAACGGCCGTCGGGGGCGAACTCCCATCCCGAGGCCGAGAAGTCCCAGTGTTCGGTCAGCACCCGATGCTCGCCGGTCTTCCGGTCGTAGGCCACCAGGCGCTGCCGGTCGGCGTAGAAGTCGAGCATCCTCTGCATTCCGTAGAGGATCCAGCGCCCGTCGGGGCTGTAGCGGGGCCGCATGTCGTCGGCGGGATTCTCCCGGGTGAGATTCCGGATCTCGCCGCCGGCGGTGGGGACGGTGAACACGTCCCAATCGGTGGGGTCGTGGGGCGGCTCGCTCCGGTCCACGCTGAACGCGATCTCCCGGCCGTCGGGGGAGATGTCGTAGGACCCCTTGGGGTCCATGGGATCGAACCACTGTCGGAGGTCCGGGGTGAGATCGGTGAGAGCGCCCGTGGCCAGGTCGACCACGAAGATGTGGAGTACCTTCCCGTCGGTGAGCCACGAGTCCCAGAAACGGAAGATCCGGTCCTCGGTGACGTGGGCCTTCACCGGTTCCTTCTCCCGCTCCTCGGCCAGCTTCCGGGTGCCCTCGGGAGTGGGAGCGTCGCCCAGAACCCAACCCAGGAACGCGATCCGCTTTCCGTCCGGGAACCACTTGGGGTCGATCACCCCCAGCGGCATGTCGGTCAGGGTCTCCGCCTCACCCCCGTCCAGCGGCATCACCGCGAGCTGGCCCTTTCCCTTGTCGTCCTTTCGGACGAAGGCGAGGCGGGTGCGGTCGGGGCTCACCGCGGGATCCCCGGCCGAGGCGTCGGCGCCGGTGAGGGGGCGGGGATCCCCGCCGTCGGCGAACACCCGATAGAGACGCGTCCTGGAGTCGTTGGTCTCCATGTCGTAGGTGGTCACCGGGACCACGATCACCGAACCATCGCCCGAGGCGGCGGGGGCGCCGACCCGGCGGAGAGCCCAGAGGGTCTCCACGGTGAAGGGCGCGGGCTTCGTTCCTTCGGCCATGATCTTTGACCTCCCCTTGGGAGTGTGGGACGCGTGGGCCCGGCTCGCGGGATGGCCCCGCGCGGGGCGGCCGCGCCTCATGGGCGGCCACGGCGGTCGGGCGGGCAGCGAACATATCAGACGGCGGGGCGAAACGGAATACGCGCCGCGTGGCGGAATATGTCGCGGCGATGTGGGTCGCGCCGCGAGGATCGGGGCCGCGGGATCACTCCGCTCCGGCGTCCCGGGCGCCCGCGGCTTCCCCCGCCGCCGATTTCACGTGGAGGTCCCAGATGGCCAGCCCGGCCAGGAGCGCCAGGTCGGCGAAGAGGAGCGGCGCGAACGGGGGCGCGCCGTAGAGGATGTCCTGGAAGAAGCTCGGGCCGGGCACGCGAAGGTCGGCCCGGAGATGAAAGAGGAAGCCCGCGGCGCCCGCCACGACCTGCACGCCGAGCACCCACAGCGTGGCCCGGAGCAGCCGGCGGTCGGTGGGACGAAGAAGGGCGAGAAGCAGGAACCCCACCGCGAAAGCGGCGGCGAAGACCGGAATCCACTCCCGCGCGTCGAAGAAGCCGTTCTGGGCGTGGTCGGCCAGCGAGAGAACGAAGTTCCCCACGAAGCCGCCCCAGGCCAGGAACAACACCCACTGGGCCCAGGCCGGCGAGTCGCGCGGCACCTGCCGGTTCACCAGCACCAGGAAACCCAATCCGGCGAAGCTGAGCGGCGCCACGAAGGGCGCGGTGTAGACCAGGCTCTTCAGCGTCTGCTGGTCGAAGAACGAGCTTCGGAGGTGGAGGAAGAGCCCGATCACCCCGACCAGGATGGCCGACCAGCCCACGAGATACCCCACCCAGCGAACGGTGGCGCGGCGGAGGTCGAAGGCGTCGACGGCCAGGCCGATGAAGAGCACGGCAGCTCCGGCGATCCCGAACCCCACCGGGATCCGCTCGATCGGGTAGTGGAACGCGTTTATCGAGTGGGCTATGAAGACGTCCAGGGTGAGGAAGGCCAGGTTGGCGACGGCGAAAAGTTCTACCAGGACCGGGCGGGACCACCGCCCGGCCCGCTCAACGGCGTTCATGGTCCTTCCGGAGCTCGGCGGCCTGGGCCTTCAGCTCCACCAGATGCGAGAGCAGCTCGTAGTTCCCGTGCCACTGAACGAAGTCCGCTCCGCCCATGAACGCCCCGTGCTTCGCCGTCCGGCCGTAGTAGTGCCAGAAATCGAAGGCGGTGAACTCGATCGGCTCGTCGAAGGGGGCCGGAGTGAGCAGCTTGTCCTTGCGGAGCCCGTCCACGATCCCGAGCCCCGCAGCGACCTTGGTGTTGGTGGCGGTCACCACCGACTCGGCCTCGGCGTAGAACCGGTCGGTGTGGGACTTCACGTGGCAGGTGTTGCAGACGTCCTTCATGTTGGCCTGGGCTTCCATGTAGTTCGGCCGCTTGTCCGAGATCGCGGCGAAGAGCCAGTAGGAAAGCCGCTCCGAGGTATCGTGGGTCACCTTCTGGCCCCCCAGACCGCTCATGTGGCAGGTGGCGCAGGTGGGGACCGGCATGTCCGCGGGGGTGAGCCGGTCGGGGGACGCGTCCAGGTTCATCCGATTCTTGAGGTCGTTGAAGATCACCCCGTGCTTGGACTCGGTGTAGATCTCGATCTGGCTGTGATCGGGCCCCATGTGGCACTGGCCGCAGGTCTCGGGAAGGCGGGCCAGGCGCACCGAGGCCAGGTGCCGGGAGTGGCACTGGGTGCAGGAGCCGATGGAGCCGTCGGGGTTGGGCTTCCCGATGGAGTGGCAGGAGAGGCAGCCCTTGACCGCGGCGGCGTCCCCTTCGAGGCCCACCAGCGGGTTGGCCGCGCGCTTCACCGCGCCGTGATGGTACCGCTCGGCGAAGGCGATCTGATCCGGGGTGAACGCGGTGTCCCCGACGATGGCCGCGAAGGCGGGCGCGGCATGGCGGCTCCTCAGGAACTGCTGGTACTGGGCCTGATGGCACTGGGCGCAGTTCTCGGCCGTGAGATGCTTGGCGATGGTGAAGCCGCGGTGCTCCATCCCCTCCTGATCCTTCACCGGCCGGTGACAGTCCAGGCAGTTCACCCCCTTGGCCGCGTGCTTGCTCTGCTCGTACTCCACCACCATGGCTTCGGTCTCCTGGCGGTGGCACTCGGCGCACTTCCCGCTCGCCTTGACCAGGGCAGCGGTGGGCTGGGCGGTTTCCGTGGCCGGCCGGCGCGAGTTCACGATCAGGGCGGCGGCGATGAGGGCGGTGCTCAGGAGAACGGCGATGAAGACGGCGCGGAAGGACACGGGACACCTCCGATTGCTTGGACAATGAGCGGCCGAACGAGCATAGCCACGACGCCGGGAATCCGGCAACCGGGGAGATCAACCCGCGGCGAATGCGGTTCCTGGCCGGCGGCATCGACCGCGGAGGGTGCCGCGCCGCGCGCGAGGTCAGCCGCGGAGGGCGGCGAGCAGCTCCCGGACCCGCTCCGGGTCCACCGGCTCGCCCACCGAGGCTCCGCGCTTGATCGCGGTGCCCACGATGAACCCGTCGGCGTGATCGCGCAGCCGCGCCACGGTCTCGGCGCTGACCCCGCTTCCCACCAGGACCGGGGCGTCGCCCGCCGCGCGCTTCACCCGCGCCACCTCTCCGGGATCGGTGGCCTTCCCGGTTCCGGTTCCCGAGACCACGACCGCATCGGCGCCCCCGCGGTGAAGCAGGTCTTCCACCTCGTCCTCCAGGGGGTAGTCGCCGAGAGGGGCCGAGTGCTTGACCCGGACGTCGGCCAGGATACGGATCCGCTCCGCCCCCAGGTGCTTCCGCTCGCGAAGGAGCGTGTGGGCGATCCCGTGCACGATCCCCTGGTCGGTGAGCCGGGCCGCGACGAGGACGTTCACCCGGATGAAGTCGGCCCCGGCGGCATGGGCGGCGGAGAGCGCCGCCACCCCGTCGTTCCGAAGGACGTTCACCCCCAGGGGCTGGTCGAAGCGGCGGCGGATCTCGACGGCGAGGGCGGTCATCTGGGCGGTCACCGAGGCCGGCACGTTCCCGGGAAAGAAGGGCGCGTCCCGGAAGTTCTCCATCATGATGGCGTCGACGCCCCCCTCGGCCAGGGCGTCGGCGTCGCGGAGGGCGGCTTCGCGGACGGCGCCGGGGTCCCCGCGGTAGCCGGGCGAGCCGGCCAGGGGGAGAAGGTGCACCATGCCGATCACCGGTTTTTGGGCATCCCACCCGGGGAAGAGAGAGCGCGTCATGCCGGGAAGCTTGCCACGGCCGGGCCGCGGAGGGAAGGGGCGCCCTCGCGGCGGCCGCGCCGGTCTCAGTACATCAACTTTCCCGTCGGGTCCGGCCGCCAGGAGTGGATCACCTTCATGTAGTTCGCGCGCTCGAAGGCCGCGGGCTCGGTCACGTGCTGCTGGCTCATGCTCCCGCGCATCTGCTGGATCGACACGTACTCGTGCTTCTCCATCCAGTCGGCGAGATCGCCGAGGATGGCGGGAATCCGCCCCAGACCGTTCTGGAGCAGCTCGGACGCCATCATGGTGACGTTGGCCCCGGCCATCACGCCCTTCAACACGTCCTCGTAGGTGTGAACGCCGCGCGAGATGGCGAAGTCGGTCTCGACCCGCCCGTAGAGGATCGCCACCCAGCGAAGGGCCAGCCGCATGTCGAACGAGTTGCTCAGAACGAGGTGCGGCACCACCTCCAGGAGTTCCAGGTCGAAGTCCGGCTGGTAGAACCGGTTGAAGAGCACCAGGGCGTCGGCTCCCGCTTCCTTCAGATGACCGGCCATGTTGGCCATGGAGCTGAAGAACGGAACGATCTTGACCGCCACCGGGATCCCCACCGTCCGCTTCACATCCCGGACCACGTCCAGGTACATCTTCTCCACCTCGGCGCCGCCGAGCTCGGGACTGGTGGGGATGTAGTAGATGTTGAGCTCGAGGGCGTCGGCGCCGGCCTCCTCGATCTTCCCCGCGTACTCGATCCACCCGCCCGAGGACACCCCGTTCAGGCTCCCGATCACCGGGATGTCCACCGCCTCCTTGGCCCGGCGCACGTGGTTCACGTACTCCTCGGGCCCGATGCGGTAGCTCTCGAGGTCCGGAAGATAGGTCGTGGCCTCGGCGAAGCTCTCGCTCCCGTAGTTCAGGAAGTGATCGAGGGTCCGGCTCTGGCGGTTGATCTCCTCCTCGAAGAGCGAGTACATCACCACCGCGGCCGCCCCGAGATCCTCCATCCGCCGGATGTTGTCGATGTTCTCCGAGAGCGGCGACGCCGACGGAACGATCGGGTTCTTGAGGGTGAGGCCCAGATAGGTCGTGGTCAGGTCCATGGCTTTCCCTTTCCTGCCCGGCGGCCGGTAACACCGCCGGGCCCGGCGGCTACGAAGTCGTGACGGTGTCCTTGGCCGGGGCCGGCGCCTCGCCGGTCGGCTCTTCCCCCCTGGCCATCCGCTCGTAGAGCTTCCAGTGCGAATTCACCGCGTCCTGGGCGGCGGTCAGGAGCCGCTTGGCGGCTTCGGGGTTGGACTGGGCCAGCATCCGGTAGCGCGTCTCGTTGTAGGCGTAGTCCTTGAGCGGGATGCTCGGCGCCTTGGAGTCCAGCTCCAGCGGGTTCTTCCCCTCCGCCCGGAGCAGGGGGTTGTACCGATAGAGGATCCAGTGCCCGGAATCGACGGCGAGCTTCTGCTGGTTCATCCCCTTGGCCATGTCGATCCCGTGGGCGATGCAGTGGCTGTAGGCGATGATGATCGAGGGCCCGTCGTAGGCCTCGGCCTCCTGGAACGCCCGGATGGTCTGGCTGTCGTTGGCCCCCATCGCCACCTGGGCCACGTAGACGTAGCCGTAGGACATGGCGAGAAGCCCGAGGTCTTTCTTGGGGGTTCCCTTCCCGCCGGCCGCGAACTTGGCCACCGCGCCCATGCCGGTGGCCTTGGAGGCCTGGCCGCCGGTATTGGAGTAGACCTCGGTGTCGAGCACCAGGAGCTTCGTGTTCCGCCCCGTGGCCAGGACGTGATCCAGACCGCCGTAGCCGATGTCGTAGGCCCAGCCGTCGCCGCCCACGATCCACACCGACTTCTTCACCAGCACGTCAGCCAGGCTCATGAGATCCCGGGAAGGCCCGTCGGTCCGGCCGGCCAGGGCCTCCTTCAACCGCCCCACCCGCTTTCGCTGGGCCTCGATCCCGGACTCGGCGGACTGGTCGGCGCCGAGGACGGCCTCGGCCAGGTCCGGCCCCACGTCCCCCTTCAACCGCTCCAGGAGTTCCCGGGCGTACTCGACCTGCTTGTCCAGCGCCACCCGCATCCCCATCCCGAACTCGGCGTTGTCCTCGAAGAGCGAGTTGCTCCAGGCCGGCCCGCGGCCGTGGCGATTCACCGACCACGGGGTGGTGGGGAGGTTCCCACCGTAGATGCTCGAGCACCCGGTAGCATTGGCCACGAGGCTCCGCTCCCCGAAGAGCTGGCTCAGGAGCTTCAGGTAGGGCGTCTCGCCGCAACCCGCGCAGGCGCTGGAGAACTCGAAGAGGGGATCCAGGAGCTGCACGTCCTTGGGCTTGGTGAAGCGGAGCCCGGACGATTCGCCGGTCCGATCCACCTCGGGTAGCCCGAGGAAGAAGTCCCAGTTCGCCCGCTCCTGCTCGCGGATCGGGAGCTGGGACTTCATGTTGATGGCCTTCCGCCCCACCTGGCTCTTGTCCTTGGCCGGGCAGACCTCGACGCAGAGGCTGCACCCGGTGCAGTCCTCCACCGCCACCTGGAGGGTGTACTTCTGTCCCTTGAGCTCCCGCCAGCGGGCCTCGGTGGTCTTGAAGGCGGCCGGGGCCCCGGCCAGGGCCGACTCCTCCACGACCTTGGAGCGGATCACCGAGTGCGGGCAGACGATCACGCACTTCCCGCACTGGATGCAGATATCCTCTTCCCAGACCGGGACCTCCAGCGCGATGTTCCGCTTCTCCCACTGGGTGGTGCCGCTCGGGTAGGTGCCGTCGGCGGGGAGGGCGCTCACCGGGAGGAGGTCCCCCTCGCCGGCCATCATCCGCGCCGTCACCTCCCGGACGAACTTCGGGGCCTCGGCGGCCACCACCGGAGGCAGCTCGATCGCGCTCTCCGCGGTGGCCGGGACCGCGATCTCGTGGAGGTGGGCCAGGGCCGCGTCCACCGCGGCGTAGTTCATCTTGACCACCGCCTCGCCCCGCTTCCCGTAGGTCTTCTTGATCGCTTCCTTGATCTTGGTGATGGCCTCGTCCCGCGGAAGCACCCCGCTCAGGGCGAAGAAGCAGGTCTGCATGATGGTGTTGGTCCGCACCCCCAGGTTGTTCTCCCGGGCCACCCCGTAGGCGTCGATCATGTAGAGCTTCAGCTTCTTCCGGATGATCGTCTCCTGGACGGTGCGCGGGAGCTTCTCCCACAGCTCGTCCGGGCCGTAGGGGCTGTTGAGGAGCAGGGTCGCCCCCTCCTCGGCCTGGGCCAGGGTGTCGAACCGCTCCAGGAAGCCGAACTGGTGGACGGCCACGAAGCTGGCCTTGCCGATCAGGTAGGTGCTGTGGATCGGCTTGGGGCCGAACCGGAGGTGGGACACCGTCCTCGCCCCGGCCTTCTTGGAATCGTAGACGAAGTAGCCCTGGGCGTAGAACGGGGTCTCCTCGCCGATGATCTTGATGGAGTTCTTGTTGGCCCCCACCGTGCCGTCGGAACCGAGTCCCCAGAAGAGCGCCCGGGTGACTTCCTTGGGCTCGATGTTGAAGCCGGGGTCCCAGGAGAGGCTGGTGTGGGTGACGTCGTCCACGATCCCCACCGTGAAGTGGTTCTTGGGCGCCGGCTTGGAGAGCTCCTGGAAGAGCCCCTTCACCATGGCCGGGGTGAATTCCTTGGACGAAAGCCCGTAGCGGCCGCCGACCACCCGCGGGAAGGTCGCAAACGGCGCGGACCCGGCCATCATGCCCTCGCTCACCGCGGTCACCACATCCTGGTAGAGCGGCTCCCCGCTCGCGCCGGGTTCCTTGGTACGGTCGAGCACCCCGATGGTCTTGACGGTCCTGGGCAGGGCGGCCAGGAACCGCTCCACCGCGAACGGCCGGTAGAGGCGGACCTTGATCAGCCCGACCTTCTCCCCCTCCGCGGTCAGGTGGTTCACCGTCTCCTCGGCGGTCTCCGCCCCCGAACCCATGAGCGCGATGACCCGCTCGGCGTCCGGCGCGCCCACGTAGTCGAAGAGCCGGTACCGGCGTCCGACCTGCTTCTCGAACCGCTCCATGGTCCGTTCCACGATCTCGGGAAGGGCCAGGTAGTAGGGGTTCACGGTCTCGCGGGCCTGGAAGTAGACGTCGGGGTTCTGGGCGGTGCCGCGGACGAAGGGACGGTCGGGGGAGAGACCCCGGAGGCGGTGGGCCCGGACCAGCTCGTCGTCGATCAGCGCCCGGATGTCCTCCTCGTCCAGAACCTCGATCTTGAGGACCTCGTGGGAGGTGCGGAAGCCGTCGAAGATGTGGAGGAAGGGGATCCGCGCTTCCAGTGTCACCGCCTGGGAGATGAGCGCGAAGTCCATCACCTCCTGCACCGAGTTCGAGAACAGCATCCCGAAACCGGTGGAGCGGGCGGCCATCACGTCGGAGTGGTCGCCGAAGATGGAGAGCGCCTGGGCGGAGAGCGAGCGGGCGGCGATGTGGAACACCGTGCTCGTGAGCTCCCCGGCGATCTTGTACATGTTGGGAATCATGAGGAGGAGCCCCTGGCTGGCGGTGAAGGTCGTGGTGAGCGACCCCGCCTGGAGCGCCCCGTGCACCGCCCCCGCGGCGCCGCCCTCGGACTGCATCTCCACCACCTGGGGAACCGTCCCCCAGATGTTCTTCTGGCCGCGGGCGCTCCACTCATCGGAGAGCTCCCCCATGGCCGAGGAGGGGGTGATGGGGTAAATCGCGATCACTTCGTTGGTTCGGTGGGCCACGTAGGCGGCGGCTTCGTTGCCGTCCATGGTCACTTGGCGTCGGGCCATTCTTGATCTCCCTTCAAGCGTTCGACCGTTGGTATCACGGTCCGACCGACGATTCTACTCCCGACCGCGTAACGATAGAGCTTTTCAAGGGTTACGGAATCTGGAATTGACTAATAGCCGGAAGCGCATCCCTGGAGTGGACCGGTCCACTGCGGGGCGGGAAATCGCCTCCCCAAGTCATTGTGGATAGCGAGGTTCGGATTTTCAAGGCGGGGGGAATCGACGGGGATGGATCCCGACCCGCGATGCGCCGGCCGAGGGGTCAGAACCGGAATCCCACCCCGGTCCCCAGGACCACGGTGTCCAGGGTCAGGGAGACCGGCTTCGTGGAGCCGGAACGGAGTTCGGTCCGATGGGCGTTCCACCGGGCTTCCAGCGTCCAGAGCATCGCGGGGCCCAGGTCGAAATCCGCGCCGAGCTGGACCGCGGGACCCACCCCGGGGCTCACGGCGTTCGAGTCCAGTGCGCCGCTCTTCTCCCAGGCCACGGTGAGGTTCACCCCCGCCCCGACGTAGGGGTGGACGCTCCCGTCCGGGCGCGGGCGATACTGGAGGAAGAGGTTCACGGGGAGGAACTCGATGGATCCCAGGCGGGTATCGGGACCGGCGGCCGTGGCCACGTCGACCTCGCGGGATTCGGTACGAACGGTCAGCGCGACCGCGAGACGGCGGCCGAGAGCGCGATCGAGGCCGGCTTCCAGCCCCAGGGCGCTGTACACCACGTAGCCGGGGGGATCGGACTCGTCGGATTGCCCGGTGAGAAACACCCGCGTCCGGAAGGTCCAGGGGCCGGGGGGTCCGTCCGCCTCCCATGCCCCCGCGACCGCGGGAGTGAGGGCTCCGACCCAGGCGCAAACCAGGACGGCCAACCGCGTCGCGTGTGCCATGACCGGCCTCCCCCGCACCGGGACCGCCGCCCTACTTGATGTCCACCACCTTGACGTCGAAGGTGAGGGTCTGGCCGGCCAGGGGGTGGTTCAGATCGAGGACGACGGCGTCATCCTTCACCTCATGGACCCGCACCTGGTGCTTGTGCCCCTCGCCGTCCTCCGCCACCAGCATGGTCCCGGGCTCCCTCGCCTCCTCGGGAATGGCCTCCGCCTCGACCTCGCGGAAGGCGTCGGGCTGGATGGGACCGTAGGCGTCCTCGGCGGCCAGCACGACCCGTTTGGTCTCGCCGGCACCGAGATCGGCGATCTGGTGCTCGAGGGCGGGAAGGATCTGGCCGGCCCCCTCGCGGTACACCAGCGGATCCCCGCCGGCGTTGGTATCCACCTGGGATCCGTCGTCGAGGAAGAGGCTGTATTCAATGGCAATCAGGCGTTCGGCCATGGGTCGCAGTCCTTTCTTTTCGTTTGGCTCCGCCCCGGGAGGGCGGTCAGGGCTTCCGAATCACGCTAACACATCGGGTGGGCGGGCGCAGGAGCCGGAAGGGCCGGACGGGAATCGCTCCCGGAGGGCCGGCGTGCCGGGTGGCGCCGGCGGGGCTCGAGGCGGTGAGGCGGGTCCGCCGCGCCGGGCCCGGTCGGTTCCGGGGATCCCGGCGCGTCGGGAAGGGGAAGGGCGATCAGTGACGCCGTCGGGGGCCGCCGCGTCCTCCGGGGGATTCCGTGCGGGGCTTTGCCTCGTTCACCTGGAGGTTCCGTCCGCCCATGCTCACCCCGTCGAGGGCGCCGATGGCGGACGCGGCGTCGGCATCGTCCATCTCGATGAAACCGAATCCGCGGGGGCGGCCGGTGTCCCGGTCGGTGATGATGTTCACCGAGTGGACGGTGCCGTGGGCCTCGAACAGCTCGCGGATGTCTTCCTCGGTCGCGCTGAAGGGAAGGTTCCCCACATAGATCTTTTTGGCCATGCTCAACCACTCCACTGCGGCCCATGCGCCGCAAATAATCGGGCGCGGTTGCCGCCTGGGCGATCCCGGGATGCAATCGGAGCCCACCCTGCCCGGCCGCGCACCTCGTGCCCGGAACCAAGCCCCTGAATCATACATGATCGGGAGGATTTTCAACTAAAGCCAAATCAGAGGCGCCCCGATCGGACAGACCGTTGTCCGGACGGTAGATACGGGCAAGCCGTTCCGGGTCCACCCCCGCCCGATGGGCCAGGAGAATGGCGCAGTCGAGCGCGAGCTGGCGGAAGGGTCCGCGGCGGAGGAAGCGCCGCGCCGAGGTCACCGCGGCGGGGCGCGCCACCACCGTTCGACCTGCGCCCATGAGCCGCCGGTAGAACCGGACGTCCTCCAGGATCGGAAGCGGCTCGAACCCCCCGATACGCCGGTACATTCCGGCCCGGACGAAGAAGCCGGCATCGCCGTAGGCGGCCGCCCCCCAGCCGAGACGCGACAGATAGGCGATCGCATCGAGCACCGGGTGGCGGCGATCGAAGGCGAGGCGGAGCCGGCCACCCACCACCTCGTCCGCCTTCAGGGCGCGCATCACCGCGGCAAGCGCTCCCGCCGGGAGCCGGGTGTCGGCGTGGAGGAAGAAGAGGACGGAGCCTCGGGCGGCGAGCGCGCCGGCATGGAGCTGGCGCCCGCGCCCCCGGGGCGAGGCCAGGACGTTCGCCCCCGCCGCCCGCGCGCGTTCCCGGGTGCGATCGACGGAGCCGCCGTCCACCACCAGGACCTCGAGCGGGGCCGGCTCCTGCTCCCGGGCGGACGCGACCGCGGCGGCGATCGCCGCCTCCTCGTCCAGGGCGGGAACGATCACGGAAATGCCCGGCGTGGGCGTCGTCCGGAGGGCCTCCGGCGCCCCCCCAACCCCCGCCCGCGCGACCCTGGTTTCGGCCGTGTTCGCCGTGTAGACTCCGCCGGTGCTCACCCTCCCGGTCCCGCCACCGGACGCTCGTCTCGCGCAGAGGATCTCATCATGTCCATCATCCTAACCAAATCCCCCGGGACCCGTATCGCCGCCCTCCTGGCCGGCCTGGGGGGCGGTGCGCGACATTCCCTTCATCACCGAGGTCGAAGAGAGCGTGACCCGCGCGCTTCGCTTCCCCCAGAACCCGGCCCCGGATTCGATCCGGGTGCGGATGCTGTCCCGGCCGAACCAGTCTCCCGGCGGAGAACGGCTGGTGTTCGCCGCCCTGGGGCGGCTCTACGCCATGCCCCTTCCCGACGGCGCCGGATCCGGCTGGCCTCGGAGGGCCCCCGGACCTACGCCCCCGCCTATTCCCCCGACGGCCGCTTGGTGGCCCTCGCCCCGGCCCCGTCCGCCCTTTACCTGGGAGGCGCTGGGGTCGATGCTGGGAAAGCCGTGACGGTCTCCGCCGGCGGCGGGTTACCGGGCGCTCCCGCCCGTCCACCGAGGCCTCGGAGGGACTCATGAAAGCGAATCACGACCGGGAAACCCAGGAAGCCCAGAAGGCGCGCTCCCCGGAGGAGAACCTCCAGGCCATCCTCCGCTCGCCGAGCTACGTCCTGGCCGAGGAGGACCCGGCGCTCCTGAAGCGGGACGAGCTACGGCCGGCCCGGCTCGAGCTGGAACTGTTGAAACCGGATCTCGCCTTTCGGGAGCACCACATCAACTCCACCATCGTGATCTTCGGCGGGACACGGGTCCTGGAGCGGCCGAAGGCGGAGGCGCGGGTGGAGGAATTCCGGGCCGCGCTCCGCGAGAACCCCGACGACCCGGAGGCGGCACAACGCCTACGGATCGCCGAGCGGGTGCTGGCCAAGACCCGCTACTACGACGAGGCGCGGGAGCTGGCCCGGATCATCTCCGGCTCCCAGCAGCGGGTGGGGCGGCGGGAGTTCGTGGTGGTTACCGGCGGCGGTCCCGGGATCATGGAGGCGGCCAACCGGGGTGCCTTCGAGGCCGGGGCCAAGAGCATCGGCCTCAACATCACCCTTCCCCACGAGCAGGTCCCCAACTCCTACATCACCCCCGAGCTCTGCTTCAAGTTCCACTACTTCGCGCTTCGGAAGATGCACTTCCTCATGCGGGCCAAGGGGCTGGTGGCCTTCCCCGGCGGCTTCGGCACCATGGACGAGCTCTTCGAAACCCTGACTCTCCTCCAGACCCGAACCATCCAGCCGGTGCCGGTGGTGCTGTTCGGGCGGGAGTTCTGGGAGAACGCGGTCCACTGGGAGTACTTCGTGGAGGAAGGCACCATCAATCCCGACGACCTGAAGCTCATCCGCTACGCCGAAACCGCGCGCGAGGCATGGGAAATCCTCTGCGAGTTCCACGCCATGGATCCCGGGAATGCGGAGTGGAGCGACGAGGAGAGGTAGGGCCTCCGGTCGTTCCCGGTCCCGCCGGCTCCCCTCGGTGTCAAAGGAAAGGAAAAGGCCCCTCCCTTCGGGAGGGGCCTCATCGCACTCGCCATGATGGCGAGATCCGGGGCGATGATGATCAATAGCTGAGCTGCAGGGCCAGCTCGCCCCGGTTCTCGTCGGACATCCCGCTCACGCTGTGCTTCACGTGCTCGAAATCCACCAGCCACATGTTCCCGGAAGCCATGGCGTAGGACACCCCGCCGATGAACCGGTCCGGCTCATCGTTGGTGCCGGTGTGGATGTTGTTGTCGAAGTGGTCGTAGCGTCCCATGACTCCCCATGCCTCGTACTCCGGGATCCGGACCGAGGCGAAGACCGAGTATCCGTTCTGATCCAGGGAGCGCCCGTTGAATGTCGCGGAGCCGCTCTGGTTCCCCGTCCCCGCGTAGCCCTCGGCGGTGGCGGTGACCCGGCGGCTCTGGTAGGAGAGCATCACGTCGGCCCCCCGCCAGTCCGGGAGCGTGCCCGAGGCACCCGGAGCCACGTTGGACTTCCCGTCCATCCCCACCACCGAGACCTGGAGCCCGGGGACCTGGTCGGGAACCGGCCGCACGGTGACCCGGCCCTGGACGACCTTGTTCTCGTTCATCTCCTTGGCGTGGTAGCCGCCGCCGTTGTAGACCCCGATCTGAAGCGACCCGCGGCGCCCGGCGTAGTGGCCGTTCACCTCCTTCTTGTAGGTCGCGTCCATCTCCCCACCCAGGTTCGAGCCGAAGACCACCCCGCGATCCGCGCTGGTGAAGACCCCGCTCCGCTCCAGGAACATGGTCCCCTGGAGCCGGTAGCCGTTGATGGCCTCCCAGAAGTCGTGGTACGGAGCGTGTCCCTGGCCGAACTCGACGTTGGGCTGGGTGATGAAGGAGTTCCCCTCGAAGGTGAACTTGGCGTAGAGGTACTTGACCCGGGTCTCCCAGTCGCCGGAGCCGAGCTGGGTGATGTCGGTGGTGTAGCGTCCCGAGAGATACGGGGTGAGGGTCTTCTGGACGTCCAGGTAGCCTCGCTTGAGCTCGAACTGGTTGCTGGTCTTCCCGCCGCTCTTCTGCGCCGCGTAGGCGATGAACACGGTGCCCTTGATCTTGAGCCCCTGAAGCGCCTTGGGAAGCTCGGCGGAGTTGTTACCCGTCGAGCCTCCCGCGGCGTCCGCCTGATTGTATTGCGTCGCGGAAGGCGCCTGGGCCAGGTCGCCCAGGAACGCTCCCGCGTCGCCGATGACCGGCGAACCCTGTCCCTCGCCGGCCGCCGCGCCCGGCGCCGTCCCACCGATGCCGAGCGCGGAAATCCCGATCACCGAGATCACCAACATCCATCGCTTCACGTAAGACTCCTTGTTCTGATTGCCGGGGGTGGATCGCGCGCTTCAGAACTCTGCGCGCTCGCGCGAAGGGCCGGGGCCCTCGCCCCGGCCCTCGCCGCAACTCGATCTAGGGCCAGATCTCCGACCCGTCCGAGCCCGCGATCCGGCTCTTCCAGGCTTCCTGGACCAGCTGCACCACGTTGTCCGGCATCGGCACGTAGTCCAGCTTCCGGGCCATCTCGTCGCCGTGCCGGTAGCTCCAGTCGAAGAACTTCAGCACCGCTTCCGCGGTGGCCATGTTCTTCTGGTTCTTGTACATGAGGATGAACGAGGCCCCGGTGATCGGCCAGCTCGTTTTTCCGGGCTGGTCGGTGAGCACCAGGTAGAACCCGGGGGCATCCTTCCAGTCCGCGTTGGCGGCGGCGGCCATGAAGGTGTCCATGGTGGGGGCGACGAACTCGCCGTCCCGGTTCTGGAGCATCACATAGGCCATCTTGCTCTGAAGGGCGTAGGCGAACTCCACGTAGCCGATCGAGCCGTTGATCTTCTGGACGTAGGCGGCCACGCCCTGGTTTCCCTTCCCCCCCACGCCGGCCGGCCAGTCCACCGCCTTGTCGGTGCCGACCTTCTCGTGCCAGGCCGGGGAGACCTTGTCCAGGTAGTTGGTGTAGATCCAGGTCGTCCCGGACCCGTCGCTCCGGTGGACCACGGTGATGGCCTTGCCGGGAAGCTTCAGGCCGGGGTTCACCTTGGCCACCGCCGGGTCGTCCCACTTGGTCACCTTGCCCAGGTAGATGTCGGCGAGCAGGGTGGGGGTGAGCTTGAGCCGGCCCGCCTCGATCCCCTTCAGGTTCACCACCGGCACCACGCCCCCCATGATCATGGGGAACTGCATGAGTCCGGCCTCGTCCAGCTGGGCCTTGGTGAGCGGCGCGTCCGAGGCCCCGAAGTCGACCGTCTTGGCCTTGATCTGGGCGATGCCGCCGCCGGAGCCGATGGCCTGGTAGTTGAGCTTCACGCCGGTGAGCTTGTTGTAGGCGTCGGCCCACTGGGCGTAGATGGGGTAGGGGAACGTGGCTCCCGCCCCGGAGACGACCTGGTCCGCGGCGAGGGCGCCGCCCGAGGTTCCCACCAGAATCGCCACCCCACCGACCGCCAGAGCGAGTTTCAGAAATGATCTGCGCATCAAACGGGATCTCCTTTCACCTTCGACCCGTCTCCGGTCGGGGCGCCGCGCGGCCCGCCGGGCTTCGGGGAGGGAGACTAGGGCTCCCGTGTTAGGGGGTGTTGAGGGGAGTGTTAGGTCTCGGTTAGGACGCGCGCGGGCTCGGGGGACCCGATCCTTCCCGGAGGACGCATTCGGGGCCCCGTCCGGAGCTCATTCCCGGAACCGGTAGCCGACCCCGCGCACGGTCTCGATCGCGTCCCCGGCCGGGCCGAGCTTCCGCCGGAGGCCGGTGATGTGGACGTCCACCGAGCGGTCGGTGACCGGGTAGTGGTCCCCCCGCACCGCCTCGATGATCTGGTTCCGGGTGAAGACCCATCCCGGACGGCCGGCCAGGTGGGCCAGGACGGCGAATTCGGTGGCGGTGAGATCCACCGGCTCCCCGTCCACCTGTACCTGGTGGCGGGCGGGAACGATCACCATGGAGCCCCGGCGGAGCACCGCGGCCTCGGGACCTTGTCCCTCCCCCTCCCCGCGCCGGAGCACGCTCCGCGCCCGCGCCACCAGGACCCGGGGGCTGAAGGGCTTGGTCACGTAGTCGTCGGCCCCCAGCTCCAGGCCGGTCACGATGTCCGCCTCGCTCCCCTTGGCGGTGAGCATGATCACCGGGATCCGCCGCGCAGCCTCGTCGCGCTTGAGGAGCTTCATCACGGTGAGACCGTCCACCCCCGGAAGCATGAGATCGAGGATCACCAGATCGGGAGGGCGCCGGCGGATCTCGGGGAGGACCTCCTCTCCCGAGGCCAGACAGGTCACCTCGTAGCCGTCCTTTTCCAGGTTGTAGCGGACGAGATCGAGGATGTCCTCCTCGTCGTCCACCACCAGGATCCGCTCTCGGGACATGGCCACCTCGCTGGGGATCGATCGCTCCGGGAGCGATCATACCGTCCCGGGAGACGCCGGCCCAGGGGTCCAGGGAGGCCCGCCGCCGAACTCCCGGTCAAACGCCTGGACATGGGACCGGGCCCTCCCCGCGGCGACCGGGCATCAACCGAAGCGCCCGGTGATGTAGTCCTCGGTCTGCTTCCGGGCGGGGTTGGTGAAGATCTGGTCGGTAGGACCGAACTCCACGATGCGGCCCTTGTAGAAAAAGGCGGTGAAGTCGGAGATACGGGCCGCCTGCTGCATGTTGTGGGTCACGATCACGATGGTGTACTCGGCCTTCAGCGTTTCGATCAGCTCCTCGATCTTGGACGTGGCCACCGGATCGATGGCCGAGGTCGGCTCGTCCATGAGGATCACCTCGGGCTCCACCGCCAGGGCCCGGGCCACGCAGAGCCGCTGCTGCTGCCCCCCCGAGAGAGCGCTTCCCGGCTTTCCCAGCTGGTCCTTGACCTCCTCCCACAGGGCGGCGGCCCGAAGCGCCTTCTCCACCCGCTCCGCGACCTCGTGCTTGCGGAGGCGATAATGGGTGCGGAGCCCGTAGGCCACGTTCTCGAACACGCTCATCGGGAACGGGGTCGGTTTCTGGAAGATCATGCCCACCTTGCGGCGAAGCTCGATCACGTCCACCGAGGGAGCCAGGAGATCTTCCCCGTCCAGGGTCACCGATCCGGAGGCGCGCTGTTCGGGGTAGAGCTGAAAGATGCGGTTGTAGACCCGGATGTGGGTGGACTTCCCGCACCCCGAGGGTCCGATGATCGCGGTGACCCGGTTTTCGGCGATGTCCAGGTCGTTGTCGAAGAGCGCCTGCTGATCGCCGTAGAAGAACGAGAGCCCGCGCACCGAGACCTTGGCCGCCGAACCGGCGGAAGCGGGGGCCGGACCGCGGGCGGCGGTTTCCGGAACGGGCGGGGAGGGAACGATTCGCGGCGTTTCCACGGGCAAGATCCTCATGTTCGTCTCTCCCGGGCGGCCAGGCGGGCCAGGATGGTGAGCGAGAGCACGCCGGCCATGATGAGGAGCGAGGCTCCCCAGGCGTCCCGCTGCCAGTCCGGATACGGGGACATCGCGTAGTTGAAGATGGTCACGGTGAGGTTCCCGGTGGGCTGGCTCAGGTTGGTGGGCCAGTAGGGGCTGTTGAGCGAGGTGAACAGGAGCGGTGCGGTCTCTCCGCTCACCCGGGCCACGGCCAGGAGGAGCCCGGTGATGAGCCCGGTCCGGGCGGCCCGGAAGAGGATCTCCACCGTCACCCGCCAGCGCGGGGTCCCCAGGGCCAGGGCCGACTCCCGGAGGGCGTTGGGAACCAGGGTCAACATGTCCTCGGTGGTCCGGGCCACGATGGGGAGGATGAGGAGGGCCAGGGCCACTCCCCCCGCGTACCCCGAGAAGTGGCCGAACGGCACCACCAGGAGCGCGTAGATGAAGAGCCCCATGATGATCGAGGGGATCCCCATCATGATGTTGATGAGGAACCGGACCGAGCCGGCGAACCGGCCCCGGCGCCCGTACTCGCTCAGGTACACCCCGCCCATGATACCCACCGGCACCCCGATGACCGCGGCCATGAGGGTCATGGCGGCGGTCCCGAGGATGGCGTTCCCGAGCCCCCCGCCCGCGACCCCGGGAGGAGCGGGAAGGTGGGTGAAGAAGGTCCAGTTGATCGCGGAGATTCCACGATGGACCACCACGATGAGGATCCAGCCCAGGAAGAAGATCCCCACCATGGACGAGAGGGTGGCCGTCACCTTGAGGGCGAGGTCCGCGGCCTTCCGCCGGCGGAGCGAGCGCCGCTTCACTGGCCCCTCCCCATCCCCCGCTTCACCCGGGCGAGCCAGAAGTGCGCGATCACCTGCACCACCAGGGTCATGAGCAGGAGCACCAGGCCCAGCTCGATCAGGGAACTCCGGTAGAGCGGATCCGACGCCTCGGTGAACTCGTTGGCCAGGGTCGAGGCGATGCTGTTGCCCGCCGCGTAGAGGGACGCCGAGATCCCGTGGTCGTTCCCGATCACGAAGGTCACGGCCATGGTCTCGCCGATGGCCCGCCCCAGACCCAGGAAGGCCGCCCCCAGGATCCCCTGCACCGCGTAGGGAACGGTCACCTTGCGGGTCACCTCCAGGGTGGTCGCTCCCATCCCGTAGGCTGCCTCGTTCACCATGGGGGGAACCATGCGGAGCACATCCCGCATGACCGAGGTGGTGAAGGGAAGGACCATGAGCGCGAGGATGATCCCCGCCGGTAGCATGCCGATCCCCATCGGCGGCCCCTTGAAGAACGGCAGGAAGCCGAACGCGCTCTGGAGGAAGGGCTGAACGTGGTCGGACAGGTACGGGGCGAAGACGAAGAGCCCCCACATGCCGTAGATGATGCTGGGTACGGCGGCCAGGAGTTCGATCCCGTAGCCCACGTAGCGACTCACCGCGGGCGGAGCCAGCTCCACCAGGAAGATCGCGCTCACCAGGCTCAGGGGAAGCGCGATCGCGAGGGCGATGGCGGTCGAGACCAGGGTGCCGTAGATGCTGGAGAGCGCCCCGAACTCCTCGGTCACCGGGTTCCACTTCGCCGAGACCAGGAACCTCGCTCCGAAGGCCTGGAGCGACGGCATGGAATCCCGGACCAGTTCGTAGAAGATCCCCAGCATGATCACCAGCACCAGGGCGGCGGAAACCCGGGCCGCCCCGTGGAACAGGGCATCGGCCCGCCGGTGGTGTCCGGTGCTCCGGGCGCGGGCGGGGACGGCGTTTCGGGGCAGACTGGCCATGATTCTCCCTGACCCGGCCACGGGGGGGCCGGGACTCGGCCGACAAGGTATACCCGGGGATTGTTAGGGGATGATTAGGATCGCCGCGCCCGGGGGAGCCCACCGGCCCCGGGATCGTCCCGCAGCTCGCCGCCCGCCTCTCCGAGGCCCCGCCGCGGGGTCCTGCGGACCGGTCCGGCCGTGCAGTCTCTGGGTCACAAGACTATGTCATGGAATACTTTATCTCTGACTTGGAACCCCCCGGCGAATCTGCGGTAGAATGGTTCACAGTCATCGTCGATGCTGGAAAAAATCCCCTTCGGGTGACCCATGCCCACCCGCCGACCGGCGACCGACGATGCAGGGGGAGCCGTCATGAGATTCGACCGACCCTCGCTCAAGCTCTTGTTTGCCATCCTCTTCGCGGCCGTCATGGGGGCCGGCCCGGTTGCGGCCCAGATGCCCCCCGACAGCACCGGGACGATCTTCGCCCGGGTGTCCACCGACAAACCGGTGTACGCTCCCGGGGAACCCATCCAGATCCAGGTCTTCGCGATCAACGCGAGCCCGGACACCGCCAGGCTCTTCTTCTCCTCGTCCTGCCAGGCGGACTACGTGATCGACGGCCAGTACCGCTACCTGGACCACGTCGCCTGTCTCACCGTCCTCACCGGACAGACCCTGGCCCCGGGCGAGACCCGGCTCATCCACACCTTCACCCACCGGGCCCCCGACTACCAGCTCGGCCCCGGCCCGCACTGGATCGAGGGCGAGGTGATCGGGTACGCCCGGAACCAGGTCCAGATCCAGGTCCGGGACGCGATGCCGCCACCGACCGACGCGGTCTTCGAGGTGCGGGGCGCGGTGGATCCCTACCGGGGCCCGATCGGCGCCGACCGTAACCTCTCCTGCACGGTCACCAACGTCGGGGACACCACCGGGGTCTTCGGGGTGGACGGCTGCCCGGTGGCCTGGTCCATCGACGGAGCCTACACCCCGAACCGCGCCTGCCCGGAGTTCTTCCGGCGGGTCGAGCTGGAGCCGGGCCAGAGCATCACCTTCGGCCCGGACGATCCCCAGATGATCTTCAGGCCCCGCGAGTTTCCGCTGGGCCCCGGCACCCACTTCGTGGTGATGGAGATGCGCGGGGTGGGGTCGGACACCGTGGAGTTCGGGGTCCAGGACCCGGACCCCGACCTGACGTATCTCTCCGGGCGAATCTTCGAGTTCGAGGGGCGCCCGGCCCACACCGGATTCGTGTACCTGACCGGAGTCCCCTCCGACAGCCTCCCCTCGGCGCTCGGGCCGCCTCCGACCGCCGAGACGCACCAGACCCGGATCAGCGCCCAGGGTTGGTTCCTGTTCGCGGGGATCCGCCCCGGAGCCTACTACCTCCACGCCGAGCTTCCCGAGGAGGATCCCGCCGGGAACTTCGCCGCCCGGTTGATCTGGTGGCCGGGGGTGACCGACCCGAACCAGGCCCAACCGCTCGACCTCGCGGCGGGTGCCTACCGGGACGACATCCGGCTCATCTTCGCGAGCACGCCTCCCCCGCCGCAGTTCTACCCCATCACCGGCGTGGTGAACGAGATCTCCGCCATCCCGGAGGGCTCGCCCCTGGCCGGGGCGGTGGTCATGGCGGTTCCCGCCGGGGGGGTGTTCCCCGACAGCCTCCCGCTACCCGGCGCGAACGGCGAGACCGATCCGGCGGGCCCCGGGCCCGGCGGACGGTTCATGGGGTACACCGGTAACGACGGGCGGTTCACGATCAAGGTCCCGGCCGGCAACTACCGGCTGGTGGCCGGGGAACTGGGACGCCACCGGTACCAGTACTGGAACCACGCCGATCGCTTCGACCAGGCGTTGGCGCTTCGGGTGCCGAATATCACCATGCCGCCCTATCTGGAGCCGCGGTTCGACCTGGCCCCGCTCACCAACGCGTCGGTGGCCACGATCACCGGTATCGTAGTGCATGACGACCCGAACCTGGACCGGCCGGCCATCCCGGTGGAGGGGGCCACGGTGATGGCGGTCTCCATCCTTCCCTCCACGGTGGCTCGTCCGGCCCCCCTACGGGCGGTGACCGGTCCCGATGGGCGCTACATCCTGAACGTTCCCGCCGACACGCCCTACATCCTGAGCGCGGAGGCTCCCGGTCTGGACCGCGTGTACTTCCGGAACTTCGCCGATCCCTATTCGGCGGACTGGGTGGACGTGGCCCCGGAGGACACCACCGCGTCACGTCGACTTCACCCTTCGGGGGTCGTACCCTCCCGGAAACACCGCGACCATCGAGGGGATGGTCTACCGGGTGCTCCCCGAGGCGGACTGCGTCGGACCGATCGGCAACGACTGCTCGATTCCCGCCGAGGGTGCGGTGGTGCACATCGTCCCCGCCTACCCAACCTTCGCGCCCTATGAAGTCCGCGCCAAGGTCGGTCCCGACGGACGCTTCCACGCCACGGGAATCACCGCGGGCCCCGACGGGTCGCTTTCCTACTACGTCTCGGCGGAGTACCCGGGGTACGAGCTGGCTTACTACCCGGGTGGGGTCCCCTTCCCCGAGGCCCGCCCCCTGGTGGTCTACCCGAACCGGGCCGCCGGCGCGGGGATCATCGTCCTGGGCCGGACGTCGACGCCTCCGACCGGGGGCTTCCTGACCGGACGCATCGTCGACCCCGACGGCCACGGCGTGGACCACGCGCGGGTGCGGGCGTTTCTCGAGCCCGGATCGGCGGGCGGCCGGGCGGCCGGCGGCCATACCGACGCGGACGGGAACTTCATGGTCCAGGGTCTCCCCGCCGGGGCCTCGGTATTGATGGCGGTGGACGCCGAGGGGTTCATCCCCGCCTATTACCCCAACGCGCACCGCTGGCGGAACGCCGAGCGGGTGGTCACCGGAGGGCCGAACCTCCGGGTGCCCCAGGTCGTGATGACGCTCCACCCGGCGGCGGACGGCGGGTCGTTCCTCCAGGCCGGGCGGGTGCGGATCGCGAGCACGGTGACGCCCGACGACACCACGTTCACCGACCCGGGCGTTCTGGCCATGGCCTGGCACCAGGAGAACCTGCCCGGCGCCTTCTTCTACCTGGTGAACGCGCTCTCGGCGTCACCGATCGATATTCCGGTGTCGGGGGGGACGAGCGCTGAGAACGGCGCGGTGATCCTCACCGGGCTCTCAGCCGGAGCCTACTTCGCCTACGCGGACCGGCCGGGGTACGAGCCCGCCTCCTTCCGGGCGGAGGGGGACGCCGGACCCACCGTGATCCGCCTCGACGGCGCCACCCCGGCGGTCCTGGCCGACATCCGGCTCCAGCCGGTGGGCGGGATCGTGCCGGGAACCCCGGACGGGGACACGGGCGGGCCGGTGGTGACCCTCGTGAACGCGCCCAACCCCTTCCGGCCCCAGACCGTGATCCGCTTCGAGCTGTCCCGGGAGTGTCCGGTGGGGCTCCAGATCTACGACTACCGCGGCCGCCTGGTCCGCACCCTCCTCTCCGGCGGCAATCAGACCACCGGCATCCACGAGATCCCGTGGAACGGCACCGACGACGCCGGCCGGCGGGTGAGCTCGGGTGTGTACTTCTACCGGGTCATGGCCATGGGGCATGCGACGTCGAGAAAGATGGTACTGTTGCCGTAGGTCGTCAAAAACCAAGGAGGGGGAACAAAATGACCGATGTTTCGAGCGGAGCGATGCTGTCGGCGGACGCACGGAAGTGGGGGATGCTCTGCCATCTCAGCGCGCTGGTGGGCTTGCTGGCCAACGGCATCGGTTTTCTCGTCGGGCCGCTGCTGGTGTGGCTGCTCAAGAAGGACGTCGATCCCTTCGTGGACGCCCAGGGCAAGGAGGCGGTGAACTTCCAGATCACCATGTTCATCGCCGCGGCGGTGAGCGGCCTGCTCATGCTCGTGGTGATCGGGATCTTCCTCCTCATCGTGGTGGGTCTCATGATGGTCATCTTCCCGATCATCGGAGCGATCAAGGCCAACGGCGGAGAGTCCTACCGGTATCCGCTCACGCTCCGGCTCATCAAGTAGCCGGCTCCGGCTCCCGGCGGCCGCGGCGCCGCCGGGAGACCGGGCACTACGCGCCCTTTCCCCTCCCGCGGATCTCCATCAGCTCCTTCATGAACTCGATCTGAACCTGCTGGATCTCCGCCAGCCGCTCCCACTGCTTGGAGAGCAGGTGATCCATCTTCTCGTGCAGGTGGCGGATCTCCAGCTCGGCCTTCATGTTGACCTGGTAGTCGCGTTGGGCCCCGAGGCGGTCACGGCCCTCCTGCCGGTTCTGGCTCATCATGATGATGGGGGCCTGGATGGCGGCCATGCAGGAGAGCACCAGGTTGAGGAGGATGAAGGGATAGGGGTCGAAGGGTCTGGCGAGCAACACGATCGAGTTCACGGCCATCCAGATCACCAGCACCACCCCGAAGATGATGATGAAGCGCCAGCTACCGCCGAAGGTGGCGATCCGGTCGCTCAGCCGCTGTCCCACCGTGAGGTGCTGCTCGAACTCCGCGTCCACGTTCCGGGAAAGGATCTCGTGCTGCTTGAGGCTCTCCACCACCTCGTTCTCGAGGGAGGACACCTCGCCTTTCTCGGTCTCCACCAGATTTTCGATGTAGGCCGCACGGTACCGGTTCAGATCCTCCCGGCAGATGAAGCCCTCGGGAGTCCAGTCCGGCCGCTCCCCGAGGATGAGAGCGGCTATGGAATCCCTCAGGGTCTCGCCGGGAACCAGTTGTGACCGGGGTTTCAACTTCCCGCAGATCGTGCACGGGTGCGTCGCCGACGGATGCTTGCTCATCGCTGCTCCCCCTCCGGGTTCACTCGATCGGCCGCCACCCCTCCGGGTAGCGGCGGGCCAGATCCACGTAGATCGCCTTGAACTTGGTCCACTCGGCCTTGTAGGCCTCGTCCACCGGTTTGTCGAGGAGTTTGGCCGGCACCCCTACCGCGATCCGCCCGGGGGGAATCTCGCGCTTCTGCGGAACCACCGCGCCCTCGGCCACCACCGCCCATTCGCCGAGGACGGTCCAGTCGCTCACCACCGCCTTCATCCCGACCACCGCGTAGTCGCCCAGCATCTTCACGTTGTGGATGACGCAACCGTGGCCCAGGGTCACCCAGTTCCCGATCCGGGTCTCCTCCCCGGGACGGGCATGGACCACCACGTTGTCCTCCACCGCAGTGCAGTCGCCGATCACGATCCGGCCGTAGTCCCCCCGGATCCGGGCGCCGGGGCCGATCCAGCACCCCTCCCCGATCACCACGTCGCCGAACACGTCGGACGAGGGGTGCACCCAGGTTCCCGCTCCGATCCGGGGCGTTTTGCCCTCGAACGATGCCACCGTCATGAAACTCCTCCTTCCGGGATCCGGGGGGGCGTCGGATCCCGCATGACTCTAGCAGGACGCCGGGAAACCAGGCCCGGGCGCGCCGGCCCGGCCCGGGGTCGGGCCCGGCCGATTCTGGGTTATAATGAACGCGACTCGGGCCCGGGCTTACTTCGAGGAACCTCCCATGCATCGAACCTCCTGGCTATCCCTCCTCCTCGGCACGGCGGTCGCGGCGATCTTCTGCGTCGCCTGGACCGCGGGAGCCCCCGTGCGGCCGGCGACTCCGGGCAAGGACATCTTCCCCCCCCTGCCGGGAACCCGATCCCCGCTTTCCATCCAGGGTTTCGATATCGCCCGGTGGGAGCACGGCGGGGTGAACCCGCTCTCGAACTGGCCGCCGGCCGCGGCCGATCCCCCGGTGGACGTTCTCCACTACGATCTCGCGGTCACCTTCGACGTGGTGAACCCGATCGTGAACGGCACCGCCATCCTCAACCTGGTCTGGGGGAGCGATCCCGACGACGTGCTCCGGCTGGACCTCGTGGGCATTGCCGCCGCCGCGGTCCGGGACGGCCAGGGTAACCCCCTCGCCTTCACCCAGGATGCCACCGGTCTGGACATCACCGTGGTCCCCGCCCCGGTTCGAGGCGACACCGTCACCGTGGCGGTCGACTACGGCGGCACCGTGACCTCGGGGTACTACGTGAACAGCCAGGTGGCCTACACCTTCGTGGAGCCCCAGGACGCCCGCCACTGGTTCCCCTGCCAGGATGAGCCGTGGGACAAGGCGACCCTGGCCATGCACGGCCGCGTGCCGGCGGGGAAGATCCTGGTCTCGAACGGGGTCCTGGACTCCACCGTCACCGTGGGAAGCGACCTCGTCTACCACTGGCACGAGAACCATCCCCTGGCCACCTACCTCATGTGCGCCTCGATCTCCGACTATTCGACGATCACCCAGGCCTCGGCCGTGACCCCGCTGACCTGGTACGTCTACCCCACCCACACCACCGCCGCCCGGAACACCTTCAAGTACGTGGACGAGATGGTCGCGTTCTACGACAGCACCCTCCACCCCTATCCCTTCGACAAGTACTCGATGTGCGAGTCGAACCTCGGCGGGGGAATGGAGCACCAGACCGCGACGCTCCTGGGGAGCGCCATCGTGACCGGCGGGTACAACTACGAGTGGGTGGTGGCCCACGAGCTCGCCCATCAGTGGTTCGGAGACCTCGTCACCTGCGCGAGCTGGCAGGACATCTGGCTGAACGAGGGGTTCGCCACCTTCTACGAGGCGGTCTGGCAAGGGGAGTTCTACGGCGGGACCACATTCGACGACCGGATGCAGAACGCCCAGAACGTGGTGTTCAACATCGAGGCGGGGGGGGGCGATCTTCCCATCCTCGATCCGCCCCCGGCCCAGACCTTCAGCGGGATCATCTACTACAAGGGGGCCTGGGTGCTCCGGATGCTCCGCGACCTGATCGGGGAGAGCGCCTATGACGCGGCCATCCGGGACTACCTGAACGCCCATGCCTTCGGAAACGCCACCACCGCCGACCTCCAGGCGGCGATGGAAGCCCGCCACGGCCAGCCCCTGGGGTGGTTCTTCGACCAGTGGCTCCTCGGGACCGGGCACCCGCACCTGAGCTACGCCCTGGTTCCGATTCATCTCCCCGACGGCTGGCACGCCCAGGTCGACCTCCGCCAGACCCAGGGCACGACCCTCTTCCGGTTCCCGCTGGAGATCACCGTCACCACCACCGCCGGGGACACCACGGTGACCGGGTGGGTGGAGACCGACCACGACGTGCTCGACTTCCCGGTCCCGGCCCAACCGGTGAGCGTGGTCGTCGACCCCGCCAACAAGATCCTCGACGAGCACATCCAGAACACCACCACCTCGGCGCCGGTCACCCTGCCGGTCGCGGCGCTTCAGGCCTGGCCCAATCCCTTCGCTCGGACCCTCCACGTCTCCGGCGCTCCGGGGGAGGGGGCTCCCGAACGGGTGGAGATCTACGACGTGCGCGGGCGCCGGGTGCGGACGCTCGCCGCCGCTTCCGGGGACCTGCTCTGGAACGGCGAGGACGATCGGGGGCGTTCGCTCGCTCCCGGAGTCTACTTTCTCCGGATCCCGTCTTCGGCCCGGGCGATCCGGGTGGTGCGGCTTTCCGGAAGCCGGTAGGGCGGTGACCGAGGCGGATCCCGGCTTCGAGTTCGTGGAGCACACCGCGGACGTGGGGGTGCGGGGCCGGGGCCGTGATCTCCCCGACCTCTTCCGCAACATGGCCCGAGGCCTATTCGCGGTCATCGCGGGGGCCGGGTCGATCCGCCCGGAGCGGGAGCGCCGGGTGGAGCTCGCGGCGGAGTCGATGCCGGATCTCCTCCACGATTGGCTGGAGGAACTGAACGCGCTCCACCAGATCGAGGGGGAACTGTACGGGGAGTTCGAGGTGGCGATCGAGGGCACGCGGCTCTCGGCGCGGGTCCGGGGCGAACCGATCGACCCCGCGCGCCACGATCTCCGGACCGAGGTCAAGGCGGTGACCTGGCACGACCTCGAACTCCGCGAGGCGCCCGGAGGATGGGAGGCGCGGGTGCTCCTGGACATTTGAGATCCGGTCCGCCGGCCCCGGCGGCCGCGGGGGCCGCGAGGGCCGGTACGGGTGGAGGAGGCGAGCGCGCATGTCGATCCAGCTTCGCTCCGCGGGGCGGAACATCTGGGAGGTGGAAGCCCGCCCCGACGCGCGGGTCCCCGCCCGGCTGGTGGCCTCGGAGGAATTGCTCCCGAGCATCCGCGGAGACCAGGAGTCCCTCCGCCAGCTCCAGAACGTGGCCACCCTCCCCGGCATCCTGGGCGCGGCCTGGGCCATGCCCGACATGCACATGGGGTACGGCTTCCCCATCGGCGGCGTGGCCGCCACCGATCTCGATGAGGGCGTGGTGAGCCCGGGAGGGGTGGGTTACGACATCAACTGCGGGGTGCGGCTTCTGGCCTTCGACCTCTTCGAGCCCGAGGTGCGCCCGCGACTCGAGGAGATCGCGAACCGCCTGTTCGAGACCATCCCCTGCGGGGTGGGCCGGGGGGGCGACGTCAAGGCCGGCCCCGCCGAGATGAAGCGCGTGCTCACCGGCGGCGCCCGGTGGGCGGTGGACCGGGGATTCGGAACCGCGTCCGAGCTTCGGCACATCGAGGAGGGCGGGAGGATCGAGGGCGCCGACCCCGCCGAGGTGAGCCCCCAGGCCATGGCCCGCGGGAAGGACCAGCTCGGGACCCTGGGCTCGGGGAACCACTTCCTGGAGCTGGGGGTGGTGGACGCGGTCTTCGAACCCGAGGCCGCGCGGGCCCTGGGGCTCGAACCCGGGCGGGTTACGCTGATCCTCCACTCCGGAAGCCGGGGCCTGGGCCACCAGGTCTGCACGGATTCCCTGAAGCGGATGAAGCCGGCCATGCACCGTCACGGGGTCCGGGTCCCCGATCCCCAGCTCTGCTGCGTGCCCATCGCCTCGGCCGAGGGGAAGGCCTACCTGGAGGCGATGAACGCGGCGGTGAACTTCGCCTTCGCCAATCGGCAGATCCTGGCCGCCAAGGCGGTGGAGGGCCTGGCGCGAGGCCTCGGCGGACGGGCGGAGGCGCTGGGAGCGCGCACGATCTACGAGGTCGCCCACAACATCGCCAAGATCGAAACCCACATCGTGGACGGGAAGCGCCGCCGGGTGTGCGTGCACCGGAAGGGCGCCACCCGCGCCTTCCCCCCCGGCCATCCCGACCTTCCCGAGGAATACCGCCACCTGGGCCAGCCGGTGCTCATTCCCGGGGACATGGAGCGCTACAGCTTCGTCCTGGTCGGGCGCGAGGGGTCGATGACCCACACCTTCGGATCGAGCTGCCACGGGGCGGGGCGGCGGATGAGCCGGACCGCGGCGCGGAAGGCGGCGGGGGGCCGGGCCATCGCGCGGGAGATGGCGGCGCGTGGGATCCTGGTGCGCTCGGCCAGCCGGCGAACCGAGGCCGAGGAGATCTCCGACGCCTACAAGGACGTGGCCGGAGTGGTGGAGGCGGTGGAGGCGGCGGGGCTCTGCGCGGTGGTCGCCCGCCTCCGGCCGATCGCGGTGGTGAAGGGGTGACCGCCCCTACAACACCTCCGGCACGTCCACCTTGGTCAGCCCGACCAGGGTGAACTTCACCTTCCCCTCCCAGTCGAAATCGACCGGCACGGTGTCGGAGTGACTGTTCCAGAAGAATCGGTACCGTAGATCGGGAAGAGGCTGGCCCAGGGCCCTGGCCTGGAGGTACTGGTCGAACCCCTGATTCAGGAGATCGACCCCCTGGCTGTTCAGGGGCGCCACCTTGAAGTCCCCCAGCACCGAGGCGATCGCCACGCCGGTGTAGCTGATGAGCGACACGCCGGGGGCGGCCGAGCTCTCCCGCTGGACGGTGATCGAGCCGCGCACGATGGTGGTGGCCGCGCCGCCGTTTCGCGCCACCCGCCAGTAGCCGTTCTCGATGTGGGCGCTCACCAGGGCATCGAAGTCGCTCTCCTTCTCCAGGTCCTCGATGAGCCCGGCGAAGTCGATGAGCTTGCTGTCCGCGTCGTCGGGGTTGTTCCCCTGGGTGGTGAAGAGCAGGTCCCCGCTCCCCCGCACCGGCACCTCGACCGTCTTGGTGGAGAGGAAGCAGCTGTCCGCGGTCAACGAGAACAGCGCGCCGGTCAGCGCCAGGAGCACTACGATGCTTCGTTTCATGGCCGCCTCCTACAGTCCGACCGCGAGCCCGGCGTTCACGCCGACCCGGTCCGAGATATCGCCGCCCACGTTCAGATGGACCACACCCAGATTCAGCCCCACCCCCGCCGCGAGGTGGAGGCTCTTCCTGGAGCCGAAATCGAGGTGGACGTCCTGGTCCACCGACCCCGCGGTCGCGGTGTAGTTGGCCTTCAAGGCGAAGGTGTCCAGGGAGAGGCCGCCGTAGGGGGTGATCGCGCCGAAGTCCCGGCTTCCCTGGACGCCCACCGTGAACGAGTTGGCTTTGAGGAGATCGTCCCCCACGTTCAGCTTCTGGTAGTACACCCCCGCGGCCAGGTCGACCGGCGCGGCCACCAGGTACTGGGAGATGTTGTGTCGGACGCCGATCCCGAAGAGGGAGATGTTGCCGATCTCCGAGTCGCCGGTGTCGAAGGCGATCCAGCGCACCGATGCCTCGGTGCCCGCGAACGAACCGACGGTGATCTGCGGCACCCCGATGGTGAACGAGCTGAGATCGAATCCCCCCGGAAACACGAACTCGGTCCCCCCGTCCCCCGTCACCGAAACCGACTGCCCGGAACCGACCACGGTAGGCGCTTCCACCGTCTGTGGGGGTTCGAAATCCCCGCCGGTGGCGGCGGTGAACGTGTCGTCGGCGTTCTTGAACAGGACCGACATGGCCCGGATCTCCACCCGGAAGCGGAGCCCCGTCCGGGGGATGTGGGCCGAGGTGTAGAAGTTGCTGTTCAGGGCCTGGCCGAAGGCCTCCTGCAGGGGCATGAGATAGCCCTTGGCCGTCTCGTCGGCATACGCGGAGAGGTTGTCTTCGAGCTGGGCCAGGGCCGGGGCGGCGGCGCTCGAGACGAGGAGGGCAAGGAACAGGGCGATCCGTCCGAGTCGTCTCACGGGGCTCTCCTTTCGGGCACGGCGTCGGGAACGGCGGAAAGACTACATCCCTCATGAATTTTCTTCAATCCACAGGCGACCCGATCCCGTGCGAGCCGCGGCGCGGTCGGGGGGACCCTGTCCCCTCTCAGTGCGCATCCCCAAGTCGTTTCAGCGCTTCCCGGGCCCGGGCCGCCTGCCCGGGGTCCGAGGCCTCGGAGACCGCGAGCCAGAGCGCCCGGGCCGCTCCGGTGTCCCCACGGTCGGCGGCCTCCCCCGCCTTGACCGCAATATAGGCCGGGTCGATGGCCGCCCCGCGGGCAAACGCGGAGTCCGCTCCCGCCTCCCGGCCCGACGCTCGAAGCGCCAGGCCGTAGTTCTTCCAGAACGCCGCGGACCCGCCGAGGACCGGGTAGTCGCTCTCGGCCTGTTCGAGCACGGCCAGGGCCTCCCCCCCCTTCCCCCCTCGATCAGGAGGAGGGCCAGGTTGTTGGGGGCCGCCGGCACCTTGTGCGCGCGGTCGAGCCGGACCGCCGCGCGATAGGCGGTCTCCGCCGCGTCCCGATTCCCCTGGGCCTCCAGCGCGTCGGCCAGGTTGGCTTCGGCGGCGGCGTTTTCGGGATCCAGACGGACGGCGGCCCGGAGCTGGGTGACCGCCTCGTCCACCTGCCCCTTCTCGAAGAGGATCCGGCCCAGGTTGTTCCGGGGAACGGCGTAGGTGGAGTCGGCTTCGATGGCCTCGCGATAGGTGCCCTCGGCCTGGTCGCGGATCGGGGCGGAACCCGGGTTCTTCTGGACAAGCTTCACCGCCTGGGTGGTCAGGGTTACCGCCAGCTCCCGGTTCCCCCCCGCATGGCTCGCCCCGCGAAGCGCCACCCACACGACCCCCGCCCCCACCGCGATCATGACCGCGAGGATGACGAAGAGCCACATCGCGGGCAGGCGCCGCCCGCGGCGAACCGCGCCGAAGTCCGTTCCGGCTCCGGCCGTCTCGATGGATGCCGCCGCCCCCGGCTCGGACGTCGCCGCCCCCTCCTCCGACCCCGGGGCCCCCGTCGCCCCGGCTCCGGTCGGGAGCACCATCGTGGCCCCGGCGGGGGCGATCGCCATGGTCTCGCCCGCGTTCCACTCTCCGGACAGGGTTCCGTCGGAGAGCGCCCGCTCCACCTCCCGGGCGGGACCGGTCCGCGCCACGGGGTCCTTTCGCAGGAGGCCGGCGATCAGGGCGGCCAGCTCCGGCGGGGTGTCCGGCCGGAACTGCTCCACCGGAGTCGGCTCGCGGTTCACCACGTGGTTCAGGACGGTCATGAGCTCGCGGCCGGGGAAGGCGGGTTGCCCGGCCAGACATTCGTAGAGAACGCATCCCAGGGAGAAGAGGTCCGAGGCCGGGGTGGGCTCCCTACCCTCGATGGTCTCGGGGGCCATGATGTTGGCCGTCCCCACCAGCGCCCCGGCCATGGTGAGCTCGGTGTCCCCGGAGCGACGGGCCACTCCGAAGTCCATGACCTTGATGTCGCCCTGGGGGGTGATCATCAGGTTCGGGGGCTTGATATCGCGGTGGACGATGCCCCGGGCGTGGGCGGCAGCCAGCGCCGAGGCGGCCTGGCGCCCGAAGCGGCGCACGTCGGCCACCGGGAGCGGGCCGTCGCGCTTCAACCGCTCGCCCAGGTCCTCCCCCTCCACGAACTCCATGGCGATGTAGGCCTCGCCCCCCTCTTCCCCGAAGGCGTAGATGGTGGCGATGTTCGGATGGTTGAGCTGGGCGGCGAGCCGGGCCTCGCGGCGGAAGCGCTCCAGGAACGAGGCGTCGCCGAGGGTGCGGGCGGAGAGGAGCTTGATCGCCACCGGCCGGTCCAGCACGGTGTCCCGGGCGCGATAGACCCGACCCATGGCGCCCTCTCCCAGGAGCGTTTCCAGCTCGAAGTGGGAGATTTTCCGTTCGGACACGCCTTCCTCCGATGCAAAAAAAGGGGCCGGCCCCGGGAAGACTAATCCCCGGGCCGACCCACAGCAAGGCCACCGGTCGCGGAGGGCGACGCCGTCCCCTTGCCCCGGTTCGCCATCGCGCGCCGGGATGCGGAGGGCGACGCCGTACCACCGCGGCCCGCGGCGGTACGGCTCCCACCACCTACTGGATGCGGATCACCTTTCGCACCGCGAGCTCGCTCCCGGCGTGGATCCGCACGAAATAGACCCCGCTCGCCGCCCGGCGGCCGCTCTCGTCCACGCCGTCCCACTGGATCCCGTGCTCTCCGGCGGGGAACGGCCGGTTCTCGGCCAGGACCCGCACCAGGGATCCGTCGAGACCGTAGACCCGGAGGCTGACCTTTCCGTCCCGCGGCAGATCGAAGGCGATCCGGGTCGAGGATCGGAACGGGTTGGGGGCGGCGGGAAGCAGCGCGAACCGCGCCGGGATCTCCCGCGGACCCTCTCCGGTGATGTGGGCGATGACGAAGGGGTCGGCGGTGAGCTCGATCCCCATCACTTTCCCCTTGGCGTTGAACTCCACCACCATGAGCAGGCACGCCGTGGACTCGACCTCGGGAGCGGTCCAGGCATAGGACGAATCGTCCGGGGTCCCCACCACCACGGTGTCCCAGCTCGCCCCGTTGTCCGAACTCCAGTAGAGGTCCACGTGGTCGAACGGCCCGTCCGGGGACGGCAGCCAGCGGATCTCGGTTTCCGCCCCGGCCACCAGCACGTCGTTCTTCTTCGGCTTCACCATGTGGGGCCGAAGCACCCGGACGGTGTCGGTGGCGGTGAACGGATGGCCGGCCACGAGCCCGGTCACCGTGACCGGGACCTCCTGTCCCGGCTGGAGGACATCGAAGAGCGCCTGCCGGCCGAACTTGAGCGACAGCTCGGGCACCCCGTCCCCGTTGAAATCGCCGATCGAGGCCTTGGCGGTGTCCGGTTCCACGACCCCCTCGAGCCGGCAGCTGGAAAGCGCCACCTGGTCCGGGGTGTAGGGATCGGGGAACTGGAGGGACGCTTTGACGTATTTCCCGTTCGAGTTCAGGTTCAGCGTGTTCGGGGTCACGTTCGACGTCGCCACCACGCGGCTCAGGGTCGCGCTGACGTTGATGAAGCTCACGGTCTTGGACCCGGAGTTCACCACCAGGAGGAGCCCGGAGCCGGAAGGATCGAAGGTCAACCCGGTGGGGTTCTCCCCGACCTGTATCTGGCTCACGAACACCAGGGAGAGCCCGGAGCTCACCCCGTCCGCCCGGGCCGCCGCCCCGCCGGTCTGCACGATCTGGTAGACGGCGACGAAGCCGCTCGAGGATGTGACGTAGACGAACGCGCCGTCGGGGGAGACCACCACCGACTGGCTGCTCCCGTCCACCGGCGCCGCCGCCTTGGCCTGGCCCTCGGTGGGACTCCCGGGGATGATGTCCACCAGGACCAGCTGGTGGGTGGTGGTGAGGACCACCGCCAACCCGCCGTCCGGCGTCACCACCACCGACTGGCTGCCCCCGTCGATCGGGGCCGCAGCCCTGGCGGTGAGGTCGCCGGCGTCGAGGATGATCAGCCCGTTGCTCGTTCCCACCACCACCCGTCCCCCGTCGGGGGTCACCACCACCGACTGGGTGGATCCGTCCAACGGGGCCGACGCCCTGGCCGAGTAGACCGAGGCGCTGGTGCTGTCGGTGTCGAGCACGCTCAGGGTGCTGTCCCCGTAGTTGGACACGTAGAGGGTCCGGCCGTCGGGATGGGCGGCGATCCCCGAAGGCTGGAGACCGGTGGGGATGGTGGCGATCACCCGGTGGAACGAGGGGTGGGAAGGCACCGCATCGATCACCGAGATCGTGTTGGAGAGGAAGTTGCTCGCGTAGACCCGGTCGCCGCTGGGGGAGGTCGTGACCCCGAAGGGGTGCTGACCTACCGGAACCTGGGGCTCGGAGACCCGGTCGCCGATCACCAGGGGCACCACCGCGTCCGCCGAGGGCGCGGTCATGTAGGCCCGGCTTCCGTCCGGGGTCACCGCGATCTGCTGTCCACTCACCGGAACGTCCACGCTGGCCACCACCTCGTTCACCGGGGCGGACACCGGGGCGAGCACGGTGAAGGGGATCGCGTTCGAGGTGTCGGACCCCGCCACCACCCGGATCGGTCCGGAGACCGCGCCCAGGGGCACGCCCAGCAGGAGCGCCCCGGGGTCGGCCTGGACCGGGACCGCGGACACCGCGCCGAAGAGGACGGTGTTGTTTCCGGCCACGGGGGCGAAGCCGGACCCGGAGAGCACGATCCGGTATCCCGCCCGGGCGGCGGGGGCATCCGCCGCGAAGAGCACCGGCGGGGCCGGGGCGGCGGTGGTGAAGGGATAGGTACCCGGGTTCGTCAGGTTGTTCCCGTTGTAGTCGCGGAGCCCCAAGGTCAACTCGAACTCGTAGGCGCTGCTGTAGGCGAGGGGCGCGCTCGACTTGAACACCACCCGGCGGCCCCGGTTGGCGTAGGTGTAGATCCCGGTCAGGGCGCTCCCACCGGCGGGGCGGACCGCGAAGGTGGAGGAGCTCACCGAGGCCGGATCGATGGACTTGGAGAAGTCCACCGCGATGTAGGTGTTGACCCCCGGCGTGCCCGGCGCGGCCGGATTCGGGAATACCGAAACGATCTGGGGCGGAGCCAGGCTGGTGTCGGGAAGCACCGGAATCAGGAAATTGACTCCGCCACCCACCGTCCGGACCGTCACGGTGTCCGCCAGGGTGCTTCCGGGGCCGGTGGTATACGTCGCCTGGGCGAGCCCGTTGGCGTCCGCGGCGGTGTAGGCCAGCTGGTCCGGATATCCGAAGTCCCCGGAGGTGGGGGTTGCCTGGTAGGTGACCAGGGTCCCTTCCGGATCCGCGCCGACCACCCGGGTCACCAGCGGCGCGGGCAGGGGCTCACCGGCCACGCCGACCTGTCCGTCCCCGGAGACCAGCTGCAGGCCGTCGGCCTGGGTCACGTCCAGGGCGAGGATCGTCGATCCCGGCCCCTGCGCGTAGAGCCGGGAGTCGTCCCGGGAAAGCGCCAGCGAGTGCGTCGCCGAGAAGGCGGGAAGCAGGATCGAGCCCGACCCGGGGAGGAGGGAGAACGGATCCGCGGAGCGGATCGATTGCCCGGTGGGATCGACCACGAACACCACGGCTCCGGTGTGGTTGAGGGCCACGAAGGGCAGGCTCCCCGAGGAGATCGCCGCGGATCCGACCTCGGTCCGGTAGGTCCCGCTGGCCGGGTTGATATCCACCGCGCAGAGCCGGAACAGGCTCGTCGGGCCGACCTCCTCGGTGACCGCAAGAAGCCTCGATCCCTCGGGGGTGACGAGCAGCTGGTCGGATCCGAACTGCCCGCTCAGCGGGATGGAGGCGACCGCGGTGCGGTAGAGCGCCGACATGGGGTTCATGTCCATCACCTCGACCAGGGGAGATGACCCGTTCGTGCCCACGTACACCGCGCCTCCCCGCGGGTCGACCGCCACCGAGAGAGCCGGATTGGGGAACACGGTTGCGCTCATGAGCGAGTCGGCGGCCACGTCGACCTCCAGGAACTGGCCGGTGTCGGAGGACACGTAGAGCCGGTCCCCGGCCGGGGAGAACGCCAGCCCGGTCGCGTCTGCGGTCACGGGGGCGCCGCCGACCGACACGCTGCCCGCCCGCACCACCGGGACGGTTCCGTTCTCGTCCACGGTGAACGCCGCGATCGACCCGGCGGGGTCGCCCACGTAGAGCTTGCGGCCGTCGGGGGAGGCGGCCATCGGTCCGGAGCCGCTCAGCCCCGAGACGGCGGGGGCCAGTTCCTCGACCGCGCGGAGGAAGTCGGCCTTGGACGGATCGGCCCGGAGGACGGACAGCGCCCCGTCGGCGTGAAGCGCGAACAGGAACGCGCCGGTGGGCGACTCCAGCACCCGGTCCAGGGAGGCGCCGCCGAAGTCCGGTTGCGCGGCCAGCCCGAGGTTCCCGGCGTTGGCCCGGTTCACCACCCGGTACTCGACGCCGTTGGAGGTCTGCCCGCCCACGGTCACGGTCACCGGCCCGGAGGCCGCCGCCGCGGGCTGGTCGATCAGCATCGACCGTCCGTCCGACTCGACCGACAGCGGCGTGGTCGATACCCCCGCGATCAGAACCGTGTTGTTGGCGGGGACGGGATCGAAGCCCGAGCCCCCCAGGGTCATGAGCGTGCCCCCGCGTCCCGAAGGCGGGAACACGGAGTCCACGTGCGGACCGCTCACGGTGTCGAACACCTGGAGCTTCTGTCCCCCCCGGTGATGACGTAGACGTACCGCCCGCCGCTTCCGGTCGCCACGTCCCGTGGATCCACGTCGGTGGCGAAGGTCCCGGTGGAGGCGAGACCGGTTCCGCGCGCGTCCAGGATGTCGATCCGGTTCAGGGTGAAGTTGGCCGCGTAGGCGAACTCGCCCTCCGGAGACACCGCGATGCCGCTGAATCCGCCGGAGAGCACCAGGCTCCGGGTCTGGGGGCCGCGGGCAGCGAAGCGCCGGAGTACCCCGGTGCCCTCGGCGGCCAGGAAGCCGCCGGCGGGTAGCGGGCCGATCTCCCGTGGGTAGGGCCCGTTCGAGAGCTGGGTCACGATCCCTTCCAGGGATCCGAATCCCAGCACCGCCACCATGCCGCCGGTCGTGGCCGCGTAGGCTTCCCCGGCGTTCGCCGAGACCGCGAGATCGCCGAGGAACCCGGTCCCGGCCGCGCTCCACTGGCGAAGCTCCTGGCCCAGGGGGGCGCCGGAGCCGCCGGAATGGAGAACCACCCGGTCCGCATAGGCCACGAGCACGTCCCCGCTCGCGGGGATCGAGGCCACGCCGAGGGGCGGGTCCACCAGGCCGGCCTCGTCCACGATCGAGTTGAACGACCCGCTGGCCGGGTTCGTGTCGATGAGATAGAGCTTGGCCGGGGCGCCCCCCACCGCGATCGCATGAAGACCGTCGGGAAGGCTCGCCACGCCGACGCACCCGCCGGGAACCGCCATCGGGGTCACGGCGAGGTACGATCCGCCCGCCGGACGCACGTCCACCGCGGCCACCCCGTGATCGGTGGCCACGTAGACAAAGGAACCGTCCGGTTCGATGGCCATCTTCCGCGGATCGGCCCCGAGGGCGGTCTCGTCCACGAGGTTCCCCTGGGGCGGGGCCTTCCGGGGAACGATGGTCACCGCGATCGGGCCGCTGCTCTGGGCGCCCACGGTCACCGTGACGTTCCCGCTCGTCGCCCCGGCCGGAACCGTCACCGCGAGTTGAACGGACGTGGCGCCGAACGGCGTCACCGGAGACGCGCCGGGGAAGTGCACCTGGTTCCCGGCCGGATTCGGATCGAACCCGGTCCCGGAGAGGAGCAGGGTGGCCCCCACCGGGACCTCGGGGGGGGATGCGGAGGTCAGGGTGACCGGCGGCGCCGCTTCCGTGGTGAAGGTGATCACCGCCGCCGAGGCCATGGGGTTCCCGAACTTGTCGGTGAGCCCCGGACCCAGGGTGAACTGGTACTGGGTGCTGTAGGCCAGGGGTGCGGATGGGGTGAAGACCAGCAGGCTGTCCCGCTGGAGGAGCGCCGCCGCCCCCCCCACCCCGGTCAGGGTGGCGACGTCGCGAAGCGAGACCGTGCTCCCGGAGATGCTGTTCCGGTCGATCTTCTCGCTGAACTTGGCCGAGAGGATCCCCACCGCGGGGACGTCCAGCGCCCCGTCCGCCGGGGTCTGGTCCACGACGACCGGCCCGGTGAGATCGGGGTTGGTGAGAACGTCGGCACCGGTTACCGCCGACCCGGGAACGGTGACCACCGCCCCGGTTCCCCCGAAGTCGCTGTTGGTCTCGGCCGGACCGTCCCAGTACTCGCCCAGGAAGTCGGTCTCGGCCACCGTGGCCAGGGCGCCGTTCACCGCGCCCGCGGTGAGGCCGTTCACCTCGGCCCCGCCGTCCAGGGGCTGGACCCAGATCCTGAAGTCCTCCGAGACCTCGTAGAAGCGGTAGACCCCGTCCATACCGCTGATCGTCATCTGCAGGGTGTCGCCCGAGGCGTCGGAGACGGCGTAGACCGCCGCTCCCACCACCGGGGTCACCCCGTCCTCGCCCCGGAGAATCCGTCCCTCGGCGCTCAGCACCGGGGGGGTGCTCGCGTATCCACGCCGGGTGAGCACCAGGTCATCCTCTTCCAGGCTCCGGGCCCCGGTTCCCCGCGGCACCACGTAGAACATGGTGGAGGTGGAGACCGAGGAGTGGGACATCCCGAAGAAATGGCCGAACTCGTGGGTGGCCACGCTCCGGATGTCGAAGGCCTGGGGTCCCGGATTGAAGGTCGGGGTCGAGAACTCGAAGAACGCGGTATTGAACAGCATATCCGCGTCCACGATCTCTCCCGGACGGTAGGTCCGCCCCCCGATCATGGTATCCCCGGTCACCGTGGTGGTCGGGGTGATGGCCAGGATGCCGTAGAGGAACCCGTCGGGGTCCGAGAAGGTGATGGAGTTCCGGCCGTCGCCGGAAACCGCGTTCGAAAGCGCGCCCCCCGGCGGAGTCACCTGTCCCCCGGTCAGGGGCACCCCCGGCACCGCGGTCCAGGCGTTGAAACCGGCTGCGACTTCGGTCAGGTCGCTCCCGTCGCCGATCCGGGGATCGCCGGCGGCGTCGATCTCGTAGTTCACCGGGAGCTGGTCCGCCGACCAGAACTTCACGAAGCGGAAGCTCGAGGTCGAGTCGGGGCAACCGTCGTAGTCCCGGTCCACCTGGCCCAGGAGCGGGGCCTCGGTGGGGCAGGCGTCCACGCCGTCGGGGAGGCCGTCCCCGTCGGTGTCCACATCCATCGGAAGGTTCGAGGCCACGTAGATGTCCTCGAGCCCGCCCCGGGTGGAGACGAAGGCGATGGAGCGGCTGTCCCGGCTCCAGGTGGGCTCGGCGTCGTTGGCCCCATCGGTGGTGACCTGGTAGAGGCCGAAACCGGGGCCTCGGGCGTCCATCACCCACAGGTCGTAGTTCCCCGACCGGTCCGAGGCGAAGGCGATCCACTTCCCGTCCGGGGACCAGACCGGGGTGAGGTAGTTGAACCCGTCCACCGGGATCAGGGGGGTCACCCCGCCGGCCTCCCCGGTCGTCGAGGACATGGTGACGATGCTGTTCCCGGTCTCGCCGTTCAGATGCCGCCCGAAGACGACGGTCGCCCCGTCGGGAGACCAGTCGGGCTGGAAATCGAAGTCGCCGGCCCCGTTCGACGTGAGGTTGGTCGAGCCGGTTCCGGCGGTGTTCACCCGCACGATGATGTCGTGATCCACGATCCGGCGCTCGAAGACCACCTGCCCGCCGGCCGGGGACCAGGCCGGACGGAGGTCGTTGAATCCGGCGGTGAGGGGCGCGGCCGTGCCGCCGCTCACCGACTGCACGTAGAGGCTCCCGTTGTCGATGTTGGCATACACCACGGAGTCCGCCGCCGGCGACCAGTCGGGCGAGCGAGCCTCGAACCCGTCGGTGAGCCGGGGAAGCGTCACCGTGTCCAGGTCGTAGACCGGCTTCAGGAAGAGATCGGTGCTCACGGCCCGGTTGGAGATGAAGAGCAGGCTGTCCGTCCCCGATCCGGGCGGCGACCACGACGGGAAGCGCTCGGAGAAGGCCGGGGAGGTGGTGGATCGGATGAGCTTCACCGGGTCCGCGTAGAGCACCACCGCGGCCTGGAGGAAGCCGGTACCGCCGCTCGTGGTCACGACAAGGTTGTAGTAGGTGGGCTCGGGGCTCCCGCTCAGGTCGAAGTCGAACAGGGCCTGATCCGTCGCCGCGTCGCCGACGCGGGCGCCGAACAGGGTGTCCGGGGGCTCCCCGGTGGCGATCAGCATCGCCTCCGGGGGCGAGCTGTCCAGGTCCGCCCCGTGCACGGTCAGGGAAAGGACACCGCGGTTGGGATGGGTGCTGGGGGTGACGTAGGCCACCCCCGGCTCCGGGGTCTCCACGACGGTGATGACCTGATCGGTGATCACGCCGTTCACGGTCTGCACCAGCCCGCTCGGCCAGTGGACGATCACGTCCATCGAGGTGGCGGCGGGACCGAGGCCGAAATCGGCCGCCAGCGAGTTCTGGCAGAAGAGACCGGTTCCCGAGGCGACCTCCCGGATGTAGGTGTTCGCCTCGTCCGACACCTCGATCCAGGCCCCGATCCCCGACGCGTTCGAGATCGTGCCCTCGAGCTTGACCCCCAGCCAGTGGTTTCCGCCCGCGGATTCGTTCCGGAAGAGCCGGTTGGCGTCGCTGTTCCCGTTCACCAGGTAGAGGTCCAGGTCCCCATCCCCGTCGACGTCCGCCCAGGCCGCGCCCTGGCTCCAGACCGGGTCGTTCACCGGGAAGTCGCTCACGTCGGCGAACGTCCCTCCACCGTCGTTCCGGTAGAGCAGGTTGGGCTCGTTGACGTTGGTCACGTAGAGATCGAGGTCCCCGTCGTGATCGTAGTCCCCCCACGCCGCCTGCCCCGAGGCTCCGTTGTAGGCCACCCCGGCTGCCCCGGCCACGTCCGCGAAGGTCCCTCCGTCGTTCCGGTAGAGGTTGTTGCCGCCGGCGGTGGTCACGTAGAGATCGAGATCGCCGTCGCCGTCGTAGTCCCCCCAGCTGGCGCCGAGGCTCGAGGAGGCGTTGTCGACCCCGGCCGCGGCCGAGACGTCGGCGAACGTCCCCCCCCCGTCGTTCCGGTAGAGGTGGTTCGGACCGGCGTCGTCGGTGGTGTATAGATCGGGATCGCCGTCCTTGTCGTAATCCCCCCACACCGCGCCGCCGGTGCCCCCGTCGTCGCCGAGCGGGGTCGTGCCGATGACGTCCACGAACACTCCCGCGTCGTTGCGGAAGAGCCGGTTGCTGTCGTTCCAGTTGGCCAGGAAGAGATCGAGGTCACCGTCGTTGTCGTAGTCGGCCCAGGCCACCCCCCGCCCGTTCCCCGGATCGCCGACCGCGCCGCTCAGGACGGTCACGTCGCTGAAGGTCCCGTCCTGGTTGTTGTGGTAGAGCCGGTTGGGGGCGGCGTGGGTTGAGACGTAGAGGTCCGGATATCCGTCGTTGTCGTAGTCGCCCCAGGCCGCGCCTTCGCTGCCTCCGACGTCTCCCACCGGGCCGCTCGACGCGGTCACGTCCACGAAGGTCCCGCCGTCGTTCCGGAAGAGCTTGTCCGCCTGGCCGAAGTTGGTGAGGAAGAGATCGTCGTCCCCGTCGTTGTCGTAGTCGCCCCAGGCCGCGCCTTCGCCGTTTCCGGCGTCGCCCAGGTCGCCCGTCGTCCCGGTCACGTCGGTGAAGAGCGGCGCGACCTCGGTTATCGAGACGACCTGGTCCGGGCTCACGCCGGTCAGGGTCTGAACCACACCGCTCGGCCAACGGATCTCCAGGGTGTCGACCGTCACCGCCGTCCCCAGGCCGAAGCGGGCCTCGATCGGCTCCGCGCCCCGGGTGGACTGGTCCTGGACGTAACGGGTCCGTGAACCGAGCCCGGCCGCCGTCACCCGCACCCGGGCTCCGACCCCCAGCCGGTTGGACGCCGTTCCCTGGAGCTTCACCCGGAGCCAGTGGTTCCCGGAGATGTCGTCGTTCCGGAAGAGGCGGTTCCCCGCCTGGTTGGAGAGGTAGAAGTCGGCGTCACCGTCCCCGTCGTAGTCCCCCCAGGCCCCGCCCTGGCCGAGACCGTAGGCGGCCGTGTCCGCGATCACCGGTGCGGTGGCGTCGGCGAAATTCCCCCCGCCCAGGTTCTGGTAGAGGGCGTTCCGGCCGCCGAAGGAGTTGTTCACCAGGTAGAAGTCGAGATCGCCGTCGTTGTCGTAGTCCTCCCAGGCGGTCCGGTCCTGGGCGGTTCCCGCCGCCGTCAACGCGGGAGGGGTGGCTTCCACGAACGTCCCGCCCCCGTCGTTCCGGTAGATGAGGCCCGTGTCTCCGAGGCGGGTGATCGAGAGGTCCGGATCCCCGTCGTCATCGTAGTCCACCCAGTTCGCCTCGAAGGTGTTCAGGGAGCTGTCGAGCGGAGGCGAGGTGACGTCGACGAACACACCTCCACCGTCGTTCCGGTAGAGGGCGTCGTTGGGCAGCTGGCCGCCCACGAACAGGTCCAGGTCCCCGTCCCCGTCGTAATCCCCCCAGGCCGCGGCGCCGCTGCTTCCGATGTTGGCGAGAACCCCGGGAGTGGCGTCCACGAAGACGTCGCTCCCCTGGTTCAGGAGCAGCTGATTCGGGTCGGAGTAGTTGCTGTTGGCCAGGAAGAGGTCCAGGAGGCCGTCGTTGTTGTAGTCCCCCCAGGCCAGGGTCAGGGTGCCGTGGTCGATTCCCATGGGGAACGCGGTCACGTCCACGAACCCGGAGACGCCGTCGTTCCTGAGGAGCCTGACCCCGGTGTAGTTCGCCAGGCAGAGGTCGAGGTCGCCGTCGTTGTCGTAGTCGGCCCAGGTCACCGCCGCGCCGAAGCTCGTGTTCACCAGGGGACCGCTGGTGACGTCCGCGAAGCCGCTCACGCCGTCGTTCCGGTAGAGCCGGTTGTCTCCACCCGACGCCTCGGCCATGAGATAGAGGTCGAGGTCGCCGTCGTTGTCGTAGTCCCCCCAGGCCACCCCCCGGCTCGAGCCGTTGTAGTCCAGCGGGGGCGCGGTCACGTTGGCGAAGGTCGCCCCGGATTCGGTCACGCTCAGGAGCTGGTCCGCGGCCACATCGGTAAGGACCTGCACGATCCCGCTCGGCCAGTGGATCTCGACCCGGTCCGCGGTCGCCGCGCCCCCGAGCCCGAAGGACACGGTGAGGGCGTTCTGGGAGCCCAGCCCGGAGCCGCCCGAGACCTCGCGCGTCTGGGTAAGCCCGCCGGCCACCAGCACCACCCGGGTTCCGATCGCCGCGCGGTTCGAGAGGTTCCCGTCCAGGGTCAGCTCCAGCCAGTGGCTGCCGCCGGTGGCGTCGTTCTGGTAGAGGACGTTGGGCGAGCCGCCGTTGGCCAGGTAGAGGTCCAGGTCGCCGTCCAGGTCGATGTCGCCCCAGGCCGCGGCATTGCCCGCGCCGGGGTCCTCGGTGCCCGACCCGGCGTCGGGGCTGAACGTCGCGTTCCCGTTGTTCCGGTAGAGCACGTTGTCGCCGTTGTTGGTCACGTAGAGGTCGAGGTACCCGTCGTTGTCGTAGTCCCCCCAGGCCGGACAGGAACCGGTCCCGGGATCGTCCACCCCCGCCGCCACGCTCACGTCGGCGAAGGATCCGCCGCCGTCGTTCCGGAAGAGGTGGTTGGGATCGTTGAGCTCGACCACGTAGAGGTCGGGATCGCCGTCGTTGTCGTAGTCCCCCCAGGCCACGCCCACGCTGGAGGCGGGATCGTCGAGGGGGGTGCCGGTGACCTCGCTGAACGTTCCGCCCCCGTCGTTGTGGTAGAGGAAGTTCGAACCGCCGATGTTCGCCACGTAGAGGTCGAGCAGCCCGTCCCCGTCGTAGTCCCCCCAGCTCGCCCCCCGGGAGTCGGAGGAGCCGACGAAGATCCCGGAGGTGAGCGAGACGTCGGTGAACCCGCCGGCGCCGTCCCCCTTGAAGAGGCGGTCCTGGCCCAGGTTGTTGGCCAGGTAGAGGTCCACCGCGCCGTCGTTGTCGTAGTCCCCCCACACCGCCGCGAACGCGAACCCGGCATCGTCCATCCCCGGCGGGGTGATGTCGATGAAGACCAGGCCACCGTCGTTCTTGAAGAGACGGTTGGGGGCGCCGTTCTCGCAGAGGAAGAGGTCCAGGTCCCCGTCGTTGTCGATGTCGGCCCACGCGGCCGCGGAACCCGGGCCGGTGTCGTCGAGCGGGGGGACGGCGGCGTCGGTGAACACGCCCGGGCTCGTCTGCAGGATGAGGAGGTTCGACTCCCCGCTTCCGCGGACCTGGTAGATGTCGGGGAGGCCGTCGCCGTCGTAGTCGCCGATGGTGGCCCCGAAGGCGCTTCCGGGATCGTCCAGCGGCGGGGTGACGAGAGGAATGAACTGGGCCGAGGCGATCCCGAAGGCGGTGAGGGTGAAAAGCACGGTCAGGAGAAGGGAAAGCCGGGTCTTCATGATCACTTCCCTCCCCGGGCGTCGACGTCCCGGATCAGGGAGCGAATATCACCGAGGAACCGGTCCAGGGGGACCGGCCCGGTGGGTGCGGCGGGCGCGGAGAGCACCTGCACGCCACCGACGGCGGGCGCTCCGGCCGCCGGGATCGCCTCCTCGAGCCCCAGAACCTCCCGGTTCCCGGAGCGCGGGTTTCGCACCACCTCGAACCGCCCCTGGGAGAGACCCGCTACGTGGAGATCGCCCCGGGAATCCGGCACCAGGAAGAGGATCGCCTCCTCCCCCGGCCGGAAGGCCGCGGCTCCGGGCACGTCCACCTGGAGCTTTCCGATCGCGCCGCCGAGCTGGACCACGGTGACCGTGGCCGCCGCGCTCCCCTTGAGCGCGTCGTCGACCCGCACCCGCACGTCGGTGAGGATGAGGCTCCGGTCATCGTTCCACCGGCACCGGGTCGAGACCACGGTGCCGTGGATGACGGTGGAGGACGCCGCGGTCATCTCGCGCAGGCCGAGCTTCGCCACCGTGGTGGCGGAAGCGTCGGACGCCAGACCGAGAGCGATGCCGAACAGCAGAAAGAGGGCGGTTCTCACCAGTCGGGAAGGCATGTCTCCTCCTCGACCCCGAAGGGTCGGCGAACGAAGGATCGTCCGCGGGGGGCGGATCGCGTCGGAATCCTGGGCGGCCTGTCTAGAAACCGATCCGCGCGCCGGAATGCGGCAGGAGCGCGCGGAACTCGAGCGTGGTCGAACAGGCGTCGCCGGTCACGACGAACAGGGGGAATCCGACCGAATACCTTCGGCCGGTCGCGGAAAGTCGGCTGGCAGCACACGGGGCTCGGATGCAGCTGCACTGGATGCCATGGTCCCCCCGTAAGTCGCGTCCCGGGAACGCGTGGCGAACAGATTACAATAGGATGACGACTGAGTCAAGCTTGGTTCCAGATTGACCATGGGCTTACCGGGACACGCTTCCGACCCCCATCATCACGAACGGAGCCCAGTAGAACGGGTGGGCGAAGCGGTCTCCGGTCCTGAGGCTCTCCTTGGCTCCGGCCAGGGCCGCGTCCGCCGAGAGCCCCTCTCCCTCCAGCCGTTGATAGAAGGCGGACATGAGCCGGGCGGTGGAGCGATCGGACACGCTCCACAGACTCACCAGCACCGCCGGCGCCCCGGCGTAGAAGAACGCGCGGGGAAGCCCCATCACCCCTTCGCCGCGTAGCGTCTTCCCCAGGCCGGTCTCGCAGGCGGAAAGCACCACCAGGTCGGCGCGAAGGCGCAGGCGATAGATCTCGGCGGCGTGGAGGTAGCCGTCCTCGGCGGGATCGCGGGGATAGGCCAGGGCGAGGCTCGACCGCTCGGGCTGACGTTCATCGATGAGGCCGTGGGTGGCGAAGTGGAGGATTCGGTAGCGGGCGAGATAGCCCGGCTCGGCCAGGGTGCTCTCGCGCGCCTCGTCCCCGAGCAGGAGGGTGGTGTGCCCGGGGGGAAACGCCGCTCCGATCTCCTTCACCTCTTCGCGGGTGTAGGGAAGGGGCGCGAGCCCCGCCGCGCGAAGGCCCACATTGCCGGTCGAGTCCGCCTCCCCCGAGGCCTCAGGCGGGGCGAACACCGGGTCCCCCACCGCCAGGAGATCCATGGGCGGACGCGGACCCCTCCTCCGCGCCGACTCCTCCCCCGCCAGCACCGCGAGGGTGGTGGCCGACGGGCCGTAGCGGATGCGGTCTCCGCGAAGCGCGTACGGGAGCCCGGCGAAGAACCGATTCCGGGCCCCGGGGTCCAGGTCGGGATCCGGTGGGACCGCGGCCGAGGTCAGAAGCACGTCGAAGGGGATGAAGTTGAGCGCGCCGTCGGGGACCACGACGACCGCGCGGGCGTCGGCCAGCTCCGTGGCCGCCGGGCTCAGGAGCATGGCGTAGAGCCGGTGGGCGGCGTCCAGGTAGGCGGCGTCACCGGCGGTTCCCGGGTCCACCAGGCCCGCCCGGAGCTTCTGCACCTCCCCCTCCACCTCGGCCCGCGGAGGGAGCGCATGAAAGGCGAGCCCGGAGCGGGTCACCACCCAGAGATAGGACGCGGAGTCGCCCAGGGCGTACTCCAGGAGCACCCCGCGGTCGTCCTTCAGGAGGTCCCGGCGGATCTCGGACAGGCTCTTGGGGCGGCCGGGATCGGCGGCGGCGAAGCTCGGGTTCTGGAGCCGCAACCGCTCGAGCAGCTCCTGGTAGGCACCCTCCCGGTCGCCGACCTCCCGTTTCAGGGTCTTCAGGCTGTCGGCGTCCACTCCGGAGCCGGTGGCCAGGCGCAGGCGGTAGCGGGCGGCGGTGAGCTCGCGCTCCCGGCGCCGGCGTTCGCCCACCGAGGCCGAGTCGAGCCCGGCGTCGGGGTCGATCCGTCCCTCGGCCAACAGGTCCAGGAGCGCCCGGGCCTTCCCCCGCTCGGCCACCGCGAAGGCGCGGCGGACGGTGTCCAGGTCCCCGGTCCCGGCGTAGAGCTTGGCCAGCACGTGCTCCTGGGCCTCGTAGACGTAGGCCCGGCGGCTGAGCGCCTCGGACTTGGTCTCCTCCGGGAGCGCGTGACCCCGGACGCTCTCCAGGGCGTCGATCGCCCGGTCGTTGCTGTCCGCGGCGCGGGCGAGATCCCCGGTCTTCTCGTGGACGTCGGCCATCCCGAGGAACGCCGGCCAGAGAAGATCGCGGCTTCCGAGTTCCTCACCGGCCGCGGCCGCCTCGCGATAGGCGTCCAGCGCCTTCCCGAACTCGCCCATGTCGGTGAGGGTGTTGCCGATCTGGATCCGGTCGCCGGCCGCGTTCGAGTCCAGCCCCCGGGCGCGATCCAGCTCCAGGGCCCGGCGAAACCGTCCCAGGGCGCCCTCGTAATCCTTGAGCATCCACTGGTTGATGCCGACTCCCACCAGCGCCCCGCGCATTCCCACGGTGTCGGCCAGGGTCTCGTGCAGCGCCAGGGCCTGTTCGCAGGCTTCGAGCCCCCGCTCGGGTAGCTTCCAGTCCGAGTAGGCGAGGCCCAGGTTCAAGAGCACGTTGGCCCGGGTGAGCTCGTCCCCCGCCCCGGCCGCGGTCTTCTCCGCCCGCTTGAGTTCCTCCAGGGCCCGGGGCACGTCGCCCAGGAGGCGGTAGGTGCTTCCCAGGGAGTTCAGGGTGACCGCGAGCTGGCGCTGGTCTCCAAGGGCCTCCTGCTCCTCCCGCGCCCGGTCGAAGGTGGCGAGCGCGCCGGCGTAGTCCCCCATCGCGGTGAGGGTCCGGGCGAGGTTCTGCCGGGTGAGCCCGACCAGCCGCCGGTCGCCCGCCGCCTCGGCCCGCTCCACCACCTCCCGGTAGAGGGCCAGGGCCTCCTCGTACTCCCCGAGGTCGTACATCACGTTGGCCAGGCCCACCTGGGCGGTGGAAAGCGACTTGGAGGACGCGTTCGGGCCGAGAACCCGGAGCGCTTCGGCGTAGCCCTCGCGGGCCCCGATCAGGTCCCCCAACCGGTAGCGGACGTTTCCGATGTAGGCCAGGGTGGTGGCGAGGTCGTTGGCGTCTCCGAGCGTTTCCCGAACCGCGCGGGCGCGCTCGTACCAGCGGAGCGCCTCGACGTAGTTCCCGAGCTGAAGGTTGGCCGAGCCGAGGCCGTTCAGGGTCCGCCCGACCAGGACCGGATCGCCCAGGCGTTCGCGGGCGTCGAGGGCGTTCCGGTAGGCATCGACCACCGCGTTGAAGTCCCCGGTGTACCAGAGGGAGACCCCCAGGGTTCCCCAGGCCACCGCCTCCCGCCGGAGATGACCCACCGCGCGGTAGCCGAGGGCGGCCTCGCGAAGCGCCTCGGCGGAGCCGGCATAATCGCCGTTTCCCCGGAGCAATACCCCGCGCCGATCGGCGGCCACCGCCGCGGCCCAGGCCGTGCGCGTGCTCTCCGGCCGGCCTTCGCAGAAGGCGAGATCCCCGAGCAGCAGCGAGTCCCCGGTGGCGTCGAGGTAGGCGGCGGCGACCGCGTCCAGGATCGGCCGCCGCGCCGGGTCGGTCAGCGCCCCGGTGGCGAGGAGGGAATCGAAGCGCGCCGCGTGCTCCGCCGGGGCCTCGGCGAGGCGGGCGGCGAGGCTGTCCGGGGCCAGACCGGCGAAGGGAGCGAGGGGGTCCGGCGTCCCCGCCCCCTCACCCTTGCGGCCACAGAGAAGTCCGACCAGGCCCAGGACGAGGACGAGGATCAGAACCGAGGGGCCCGGCCCCGCCTTCAGTCGTCGCGGGCCCGCGGGACCTCGCCCCCCCGGCGACCCGGTCACGGTCAATCCTTGAGCGCCCGGCGATACGCGTCGGCCGCCTTGTCGTTCAACCCCACCGCCTGGTAGAGGCTCCCCAGCTCACGCTGGAGTTCCTTCCGATCGGGATGACGCTCGGCCAGGCCTTCGAGACGGACGATGGCATCGGTGTAGAACCCGGTGCTCCGGCAGTAGCTTCCCATCAGGTACTGGGCGGCGTCGTTGCGGATGGGGTCGCCGCCGTTCATGAGCGGATCCAGCCGCTTGGCCAGGTCCCCCACCTCGGCGTCCGTCTCCGCCGAGGCCACCTCGAAGGTCACCGGACCCGAGGTCACCGGTCCGTCGGAGGTGAGCGCCTCCACGCTCCAGGTCCAGCTCTCCCCCGCCTCGAACCCCGCCTCCGGAGTCCAGGAGGCGTCGGAGGCCCGGTGCCGCCCCGCGGCCGCGCCTGGCCCGGTGAGGATCACCGTGTAGTCCATGGCGTCCTCGACCGGCTTCCAGCGGAACTCGGGCGCGACGCCCGGCCGGATGAGGGAGTTTCGGGGAGCGAGCGGGACGGGCTTGTCGTCGGCCGTCCCGCCGCGCAGGGTCGGAAGCGCGGAAAGCCCCCCGTCTCCCGAGGTCTGGGCGAAGCGCCCGAGGTTCCCGGAAAGGGCGTCGGGCACCTGGGCCATGAGGCTTCCCTCGTCGTCCTTCCCGGGGATGGAGCCGATGGTGATGCGGCTTCCCGGTCCCAGCTCGATCATCTGTCCGGACTCGAACAGCACCGCGGCCTTGGCGTCCGCGCCGGTCTCCACCACGTCGCCCGGTTGGAGCGCGGCCCCGAAGCTCCCGGAGAGCGTCTGGGCGCCTCGGACGACGGACACGTTTCCCGCGGCCACCGCCAGCACCGCCGCCGGCTCCGCGTCCTTGCCCGCCGAAACCGCGAGCCCGGGGGCGATCATGAGTCCGAGCGTCATGAGGATACCCAGGGCCGATCCGACACGAATGAATCTCATCAGTCCCTCCCACCGAATTCGGGCGACGACCGCCCTGCGCCACGAGAACCCGAGCCACACAAGAACCCGGCCGCCGTTCGGAGGCCAGAATACCATGACCCGACCCGGCCGGACCGGCCGCGGCGACCGCGTGATCGCGGGACGTCCGGCGAAGCACCGGGCCGCGGCCCCGGTGGAGATGTTCCCCCACACCCCCGATGGGGACCGCGGCGCCGGCAGGGTCGGAACGTGACGGCGCCATACCGTTGCCGGTAGCCCCGCGCCGCCACACCCCGGTATGAACGCAACCCCCGTACCAAGATCGCGGACCGTCCAGACATCGTGCAACCGCTTGTTTTACAAGGAGTTGTTCGATGGGCTCAGCGCGGGGGCGAGGGCGCCGATGTGGAAATCCCCAGGGTCCTTCCGGCCGGAATGCGGAATTCCGCAGCCGGAGACGGACGGCGGCGGCGAGCGACCGGCGGCTACGAGGACTCGGCGGCGCGGCGCCCGAACAGCCAGGCGATCCGGCCGAACCCCCAGGCGAGGCCGCGCCCGATTCCCGCGAACATGTCCTCGGAGAGCGCGGCGGTGGTGGGGAGGAGCACCGAGGTGAGGAAGGTGGAGAGCACCAGCCCCCCCATGATGACCAAAGCCATGGAGTAGTAGTACACCCCGGCCAGGGCCGGCTTCTGCACCACGATGGGGACCAGACCCACCAGGGTGGTGATCGCGGTCATGAGAATGGGGCGGAGACGCTCCTTCCCCCCGCGGATCATCGCCTCCTCCCGGGGCATTCCCTTCCGCCGGTAGCCGTTGATGTGCTCGAGCATGACGATGCCGTTGTTCACCACCACCCCGATCAGGAGCAGGAGCCCGATGGCCGCGGGCTGATCGAAGTCGGTGTGGGTGAAGTAGAGGGTCCAGGCCGCACCGGCCAGGGCGAAGGGGAGAGCCACCATGAGACCCAGGGCCTGGCGGGCCGACTCGAAGAGCCCGGCCATCACCGCGTAGACCAGAAGCAGGGCCAGGACCAGGTTGACCATGAACTCCTTCGACTGCTCCTGGCGGCGCTGGTCCACGTTCCGGAAGGTCCAGGAGTAGCCGTAGGGGAAGTTCATCCCCTCCATGGCCGAGGTCACCGCGGGGATATACTCGTTCCGCGTCCCCTCGTCGTAGCGGGCCCCCACCCAGATGCTGGTCACCCGGTTGTCGCGCTGGATCCGCTCCGGTCCCGGCACCATCTTGAACTGCGCCACCGAGGCCAGGGGCACCTTCTGACCGTCGGTGGTCCACAGCGGCAGGTTCCGGAGCTGGGAGAGGCTCTCCGTCCTCTTCTCGTCCAGGGTGAGGCGCATCTCCCGTTCGCCGTCGGGGGTGCGATACCGTGGGAGCCGCTGGCCGCGATAGGTGAGCCCCACCACGTTGGCGGGCTGGATCAGGGGAACCCCGTAGCGGGCGGCGAGATCCCGGTCGAGGTTCACGTAGAGTTCCTGGCCGCCGGACTCGCTGCTGGCGAACACGTCGTGAAGGCCGGGGATTCCCTCCAGGCGTTGCTTGGCCTCCTCCCCGAGATGGGTGAGGACCTCGGTGTCCGTTCCCACGATCTGGAAGGCGACCTGCTTACCTGCCCCCATCCGCCACATCGGCCCCGAGTCCATCACCTCGAGCTTCACCCCGGGGAGGGTGGGCAACAGCTTCCGAAGCTGGGCCCGCGCCTTGGCGATGTCCTTCTCGTTGGAGTGCCCCTCCTCCATGTAGAGCCGGGTCATGCTGTACCGGCCGCTCCAGAAGGAGTAGATGGACTTGACGTTCAGCTCCGCGCTATGGGGACTCAGCTCCTTCTCGACCCGGGACACCACCTGCTCCATGCGGGAGAGGTTCAGGGGTTCGCTGTACTCGTAGCGGAGCGCCACGAATGCCTCGCTCTGGTTCGCGTCGAAGTTCTTGTCGATCTTCATGAACGGGTAGGCGGCGGAGGCGGTGACGAGGATCCCGATGATCGGGGTGAGCCAGCGGTGGCGGAGATTGAAGGCCAGAAGTCTCACGTAGTTGTCTTCGAGCCACACCATCCAGCGTCCCTTGGGTCGGGGCTCGGAGTGGATGAAACGGGACGTGGCCAGGGGGATCAGGGTCTGGCTGATGAAGAGCGAGGCGAGAAGGGTGAGGCACACCGTGATGCCCAGTTCCTTCAGATAGATGTTCATCTCGCTGGGCTTGTTGAAGATGAGGGGAAGGAAGACGATCACCGAGGTCAGGGTGGCGGCCACCACCGCGGTGGAGACCTCGCTGGAGCCGATCCGGGCCGCGGTCCGCCGGTCCACCCCCTCCTCCTCGTAGCGGAAGATGTTCTCCATCACCACCACCGCGTTGTCCACCAGCATCCCGATGCCCACGATCAGGCCGAGCAGGGTCAGGGTGTTCAGCGATTTCCCCTGAGCCCAGATGATCCCGCAGGCCACGATGATCGAGAACGGGATGCAGAGCGCGGAGAAGACGGTCAGGGAGAAGCGGCGCAGGAAGGCGAAGAGCACCAGCGCGGCCAGGATGGCCCCGAAGATGCCGGTGAACATGAGGTCGTGAAGGGTCTTTCGGATCTCCTGCCCCTGGTTGAACCAGATGAGGAAGTTCACCCCGTCCAGCTCCGGGTCCTTCCCCATGGCCTCGACCTTTTCCTTCACCTCGTCGCAGATGGTGACCGCGTTGGCGCTGGCCTCCTTGCTCACCGTGATGCCGATGGCGAACTTGCCGTCCAGGTGGCGGCCGTATTCCAGGGGCGGCTCCTGGTAGACCACGTCGGCCACGTCCTGGAGCCGCAAGCCGTCGGCGCGGAGGGGGAGGTTCCGGATCTGGTCCAGGGAGGTGAAGGTGCCCACCGTGCGCACCGCGTACTGGGCGTGGGGCTCGGTCACCTTGCCCAGACTCTGGTCGAAATTTGCGGAACGGAGCAGGTTCGAGACCTCGCGCACGTCCATGTGATGGGCCTCGAGATCGGCCACCCGGAGATTCACCCGGACTTCCTTGGGGTTCACCCCGTCCAACCGCACCGTGGCCACCCCGGGAATCCGCTCCAGGGGCTTGACGATCTTCCGGTCCAGGAGGTCGTAGCTCTCGGAGAGATCGCGGTTCGAGGAGAGCCGGCCCTCCAGAACCGGCACGTCGGCCTCGCGCGAGTCCCAGTCCGACCCGATGGTGATGTCTCCGACGTCGTCCGGGAGCTGATCCCGGATCCGGTCCACCTTCTCCTGGACCTCGACCCGGGCCAGGCTCATGTTCCGGGACCAGTTGAACTCCAGGCGCACCACCCCGTCGTCGCGGTCGCAGGAGGACCACATGTTCTGGAGCCCCTTCACCGAGCCCAGGGCGTCCTCCAGGGGCTGGACCACCATCCGCTCCACCTGCTCCGGGGTGGCGTTGGGATAGGGGACCCGGACGAAGAGGAAGGGGCGGTTCACCTCGGGGAGGAACCCCAGGGGAAGCCGCGCCATGGCCACCAGTCCCAGGACCACCAGGCTCACGATGACCATCAGGGCGGTGATGGGTCGCTTGATCGCCAGCTCGGGGAGGTTCATGACGAGGCACCTCCGGGAGCGGTCTCCTCCCGACCGAGGCCCACGGGGTCGCGCTCCTCCGCTTCCGCGGTCACCCGCGACGGCACCACCATGTAGACCGCGGGAATCACCACCAGGGTGAGAAAGGTGCTGAAGGTGAGGCCGAAGGAGACGGTGATGGCCAGGGGCGCCCGGAGCTCCGCTCCCTCCCCCACCGAGAGCGCCATGGGGAGGAGCCCGAGCACCGTGGTCAGGGTGGTCATGAGAATCGGGCGGAGACGGATGTGCCCGGCCCGGATCAGCGCCTCCTCCTTCTCCATCCCTTCGCGGCGGAGCTGGTTCACCTTGTCGATGAGCACGATGGCGTTGTTGACCACGATCCCCACCAGCATCACCGCGCCGATGAGGACGATCACGCTCAGGTCGGTGCCGGTCACCAGGAGCCCGAACACCGCCCCCACCAGGGCCAGGGGGATCGAGAACAACACGATGAAGGGGTGGATCAGGGACTCGAAGGTCGCGGCCATGACCAGGTAGACCAGGAAGATGGCCAGGATCATGGCGAAGCGGAGGCTGTGGAAGGACGTCTCCATCTCCTCGTTCTGCCCGCCCATCTCGGCGGTGACGCCCGGAGGGGGCGGGGTGGCGGCCAGGACCGCCCGCACGTCCTTGACCGCGGACCCGAGGCTCCGCCCCTGGAGGTCCGCGCTCACCAGGGCCGCCCGCTGCTGCTGGAGGCGGTGGATCTCGGCCGGGCCCCGGTCCACATGCACGTCGGCCACGGTCAAGAGCCGGATCGGCTGGCCGTCCGGACCTGGAATCACCAGGTTCTCGACGTCCCGGGCGGTGGCGCGGTCGGGCTGGCGATTGCGGATCCGGATGTCGATCTGGCGATCCTCCTCCTTGAACCGGGTGGGCACCGCGCCCTGGATCCGGTCCCGCAGGGTCTGGGAGAGGGTGCGCATGTCGAGACCCAGGGAGGCCAGACGGGCCCGGTCGAAGACCACCTGGAGCTCGGGGCTCCCCGCTTCCAGGGAGGAGCGGACGTCCACCAGCCCGGGGACCGCCTCCATCTTCTGCTGGACCTCCAGGGAGTAGTTTCGGAGATCGTCCAGGTTTTCCCCGAAGAGGTTCACCTCCACGGGAGTCTTGAGGCTGAAGTAGGTCGGCTTCCCGGTCTTCACCACCAGGTCCGGGATCCCCTCGAAGCTCCGGCGTAGGGTCTCGGTCACCCGGGCTTCCGCCCGCTCGTCGGCGCGGTCCTTCATGACCACGTTCATCTGCCCGAGGTTCTCCGCCTCGGTGTTGAGGGACATCCCCCCCGCCACCAGCCGGCTCCCCACCGAGCTGTAGGTGCGGTCGATGCCGGGCTGGGCCGCCGCCCCCTTCTCCATCCCCTGCATGATCCGGTCGGTGGCGGCCAGGGGGGTCCCCTCCGGCATGTTCACCTCGAAGTAGAACTCCCCCTCGTTGATGGAGGGGATGAGCTCCGTCCCGACCAGCCGGAGCGCGCCCACCGAGGCCGCGAAGAGCACCGCGGCCACGCCGATCACCGTCCACCGGCGCCGGAGCGCGGTACGGATGAACCGGTCGTAGAGACGGCTGAACCGGCCCAGGGTGTCGGGGGAGAACTCGTCGAAAGCGGAGACCGGGGCGGGGCCCGTGGAGTCGCCCCGGTCGCGGCCCGCCGCGGACAGCATGGGGATCACGGTGATGGCCACCGCCAGCGAGGCCAGGAGACTCAGGGTCACGGTCAGCGCCATGTCCCCGAAGAGCTGTCCGGCGATCCCCTCCACGAACACGATGGGGAGGAACACCGCCACCGTGGTCAGGGTGGATGCGATCACCGCGCCCCCGACCTCGGCGGTTCCCTCCACCGCGGCCCGGGACCGGGGAAGCCCCTCCTTGCGTTTACGATGGATCGACTCCAGGACCACGATGGAGTTGTCCACCAGCATCCCGACTCCCAGGGTGAGCCCGCCCAGGGACATGATGTTGAGGGATACGTTCAGCCGGTACATGAAGAGGAACGCGGCCACCAGGGAGAGCGGGATCGAGATCCCGATGATGAGCGTGCTCCGGAGGTCGCGAAGGAAGGCGAAGAGGACGAGGATGGCCAGGAGCCCGCCCAGAAGCGCCGCGTTCCGCACCTCGCCCACCGCGCGCTCGATGAACCGGGACTGGTCGAAGAGCACGGTCAGGTGGTGGTCGGGGGGGAGCTTGGACTCCAGCTCCTGCATGCGCTTTCGCACCTCGCGGGCGGTGGTCACGGTGTTGGCGTCGCCCTCCTTGTAGATGGCGATCTCCACCGCCTCGGTCCCGTTCACCCGGGTGATCTCGGTCCGCTCCTTGGTCCCGCGGGTCACCTGGGCCACGTCCTTCACCCGCACGGTGCCGTGCTGGTCCTGGCGGATGATCAGGTCCCCGATCTCGTCCACCGTGTCGTACTCGTTCACGGTGCGGATCAGGTACTGGCTGTCCTGATCCTCCAGGGAGCCGCCGGGCAGGTTGACGTTCGAGACCCCGACCACCTCGCGCACCCGGTCCAGGGGGATGCCGAGGGCGGCCAGCCGGTCCTGCATCACGTTGACCTGGATCTCCTCCTCCAGCCCCCCTTTCACCTCGGCCGCCGCCACCCCCTTGATGGTCTCCAGATCCTGCTTGATGGTCTTGTCCGCCACCCGCCGGAGCGAGGCCAACCCGGAGGAGCCGCTGTAGGCCAGGCGCATGACCGGGTCCAGGGAGGGGTCGAACCGCATCACGATGGGGGAATCGGCCTCCTGGGGGAGGACGATCCGGTCCAGCTTGTCCCGGACGTCCATGGACAGCATGTCCATGTCCGACCCCCACTCGAACTCCAGGGTCACCTCGGACACCCCGGAGCGGGAGACCGAGTGGATGGTTTTCAGCCCCTTCACCACCCCCACCGCCTCTTCCACCGGGCGGGTGATCAGGTTCTCGACCTCGGCGGGAGCGGTGTCCGGGAAGTCGGTCTGGATGGTGAGGGACGGATAGCTGATGTCGGGGAGCAGATCGAGGGCGAGACGGTTGTAGCCCACGACGCCGAAGGCCACCACGGCCAGGGCGGTCATGAGCACCGCCACCCGCCGCCGCACCGCCAGGGCGATGAACGAGCGCATCAGGAACCCGCCCCGCTCGCCGTGGCCTCCTCGGGGGCGTCGTACTTGATCTTGTCCATGATCTTGAGCGGTGAGCCGTGCTTCAGCGAGCGCTGGCCCTGGACCACCACCCGTTCCCCGGGCTCGACCCCGGAGAGGATCTCCGCGTGCTCGTCGTCGGTGAAGCCCACCTCGACCACGCGACGCTCCGCGGTGGTGTCGGCGGCCACGAAGACCACCTGCTCGCTCCGATCGGTCACCACCGCGACCTTGTCCACCAGGACCGCGTCGGGGTGGCGTTCGGTCACCACCCGCACCTCGGCGAAGTCGCCGGGGCGGGTGCCCTGGGGATAGTCGGGGATCGCCACCGTGACCTTGATCGTCCCGGTGGAGGGCTCGATGACCGGGCTCACCAGGGAGATCTGCCCCTGGAGCTTCTTCCGGTCGGAGTCCAGGGTCAGCTCAACCGGCTGGTCCGACTGGATCTTTCCGAACTCGCGGGAGGGGACGTGCACCTTGGCCAGGAGGCGGCTCATGTCCGCGATCGAGAAGAGCGGGGTGCCGTTGGACACGGTCTGGCCGGGGTCCACCAGCCGCCGGGTCACCCGCCCCCGGAAGGGGGAGACGACCCGGGTATAGGAGAGTTCGAGCTTGGCCAGGTCCCGGGCCGCCTTGGCCGCCTCGAAATCGGTGCGGGCGGTGTCGAACTCATCCGCGGAGACCAGGTTGCCCGCGAACATCTTCTGGAGCCGGTTGAACTTGGTCTGCTGCTTGTCCACCTCGGCCTCGGCCTGGGCCAGCCGGTAGCGGTACTCGTCGTCCTGGATGACCAGGACGTCGTCCCCCTTCCGGACCGCGTCCCCCTCCTCCGCCTTGATCGAGGTGACCACCCCGGACACCCGGGCCAGGATGTCCGCCTCCTTGTTGGGTTCCAGGGTGGCGGTGGTGCTGTAGTAGCTCGCGATGGGGCCTCGGACGGCGGGCTCGACCGCCACCGGAATGGCGGGGCCGGCCGGGGGAGCGCCCCCCGGACCCATCCTCCCCTGGGGACCCTTGGCGGCCTTCGCGGCCTGCGGGTTCTTGGCCGCCGCCGATCCCTGGGCCTGGGCCCCACCGTTCCCCTTCTTGGCGCCGCAGCCGGGAAGCGCGACCAATGCCGCCCCCAGGACCAGGGCGCTTCCCAACCCGAGGCCCCGGCGAAGCGTCCGCCCAACCCGGCTTCGGGCCGGGGGGGCCGAGCCGGAGGCCGCCGGGGAGATCCGCGCCGCGCCGGGGCGGCCGGCGGAAAGAGGGCCGCGCGGTGGGGAACCGATGGAACCGAACCGAAGGAAACGCATGAATTTCATCCTCATACAACGCGCCCGGAGCGCGCGCAATATCGGACCGTCACCGGGAAACACGGGGATCGACCGCAATGTGGATCGAGGGGTGTCGAGGCGGGATCTGAGGCCCCAGAGACTACCACACCAGTCGTCCTTCCCGGGAGGCGGTTCGCGACAAACCCCCTCCGGTTGGCTAAGCTGTGATGAGGGGGTCCGGGTAGCGTTACCGAGGGAAGCGTGGGGTTCATCCCGGGCAGGGCCGCCGGGCGTGGACGAATTCCGCCCTTGGAGGAGGCACCGATGGAACTGAGCCACGAGTACTGGGAAGCCTATCTCAAGACGCACCCCGTCGAGGCGACCTCGATCGGCGATCACCGATACGACCATCTCCTCCGGGACAACACGCCCAGCGCCTACGCCGCGGAGGTCGCCCGCCTCTGGGACCTCCGGACCCGGGTGGACATGGTGGACCCGGCGATCCTCGATCCCGCCGACCGGGTGACCCGGACCGCCCTCCGGCACCTGGTGGGGAGCGATCTCATCGAGGCCGGGTCGGGAATGGAGACCTGGAACGTGGACCCCATGGGCGGTCCCCAGGTCGAGTTCATGAACATCCCGGCGCTTCAGAAGCCGACCGATCCGGCCGGCGGGCGGGCCATGGTCGCGCGCTGGCGGGCGATGGGGCCGTGGCTGGACCGACACGTGGAGAACCTCCGCTTGGGCCTCGACGCGGGACGGACCGCGCCCCGGAAAGCGGTGGAGCGGGTGATCGAGCAGATCGAAGACCTGGAGAGAACGCCGATCGAGGACTGGGCGGTTCTCTCGCCGCTCCGGACGGTGCCGGAGGACTGGCCGGAGCCGGACCGAGACGCGTTCCGCCGGGACCTGGCCGCGGCGGCGGCGGAAGGGCTTCGCCCCGCGCTCCTCCGCCTCCGCGGGTTCCTGCGGGGGGCGGTGGCGCCCCGGGCCCGGTCCGACGATCGCCCCGGAATCATGCACGTGGCGGGGGGGGCCGAGATCTACCCCGGACTGATCCAGGTGCATACCTCCCTCGACCTGCCGCCGGAGGAGATCCACCGGAGGGGCCGGGCCGAGGTGGAGCGCCTGAACGACGAGCTTCGCGGGCTCGGGGAGAGGGTACTGGGGACCTCGGACCTGGAGGAGATTCACCGGCGGCTCCGCGAGGACCCCGCCATGCACTTCGGGAGCCGGGAGGAGGTCTTCGCCAAGGCGGAGGAAGCGCTCCGCCGGGCCGAGGCTGCGGTGCCGGACTGGTTCGGGATCGCTCCCCAGGCCCCCTGCGAGGTGGTGCGCATGGAGCCCCACGAGGAGAAGCACAGCACCATCGCCTACTACCAGCATCCCTCCCCCGACGGCTCGCGGCCGGGGATGTACTACATCAACACCTACGCCCCGGAGACCCGTCCCCGCTACGAGGCCGAGGCGCTGGCCTTCCACGAGGCGGTGCCCGGCCACCACACCCAGATCGCGATCGCCCAGGAACTCTCGGGGCTGCCGGAGTTCCGGCGGCACCGCGGGGTGACCGCCTACATCGAGGGGTGGGCGCTCTACGTGGAGCGCCTGGCCGACGAGATGGGGCTCTACTCCGGGGACGCGGACCGGATCGGGATGGTGAGCTTCGATTCCTGGCGCGCCTGCCGGCTGGTGGTGGATACCGGGATGCATGCCCTGGGCTGGACGAGGCGACAGGCGATCGACTTCATGCTCGCCAATACCGTTCTGGCCGAGAACAACATCGTGAACGAGGTGGACCGCTACATCGCCTGGCCGGGACAGGCCCTGGGCTACAAGCTGGGACAGATGGAGATCCTCCGCCTCCGCGCCGAGGCTGCGGCGCGCCTCGGCCCGCGCTTCGACGTGAAACGCTTCCACGACACGGTGCTGGGGGAGGGAGCGGTGGACCTGGATACCCTGCGAAGGATGGTCGAGGGGACGCTGGTCTAGCCCCCGATCGCGGGAGCCGGGTTCGCTCGCGACGGCGAGCCTACTCCTTGCCGAAGCCGTACCGGACGAGGACCAGGTCCTCGTCCTGGATCAGGCCGATCCCCGGGGCGTAGAGCTTGAACTCCTCTTCCTTGGGGTTCAGGGCGGTTCCTTCCCGGGTCTTCAGGCAGTCGTCGAACGCGCCCGCGGGGGTCTGGAACGTCTCGTGGAGACCCACGACCTCGGCCCGGTCCATGGCCACGCCGGGGGCGACCTCCTGGTAGTCCTTCGAGCCCACCTCGGGGACGCCCGGCATCATGAGCCCCGCCCGGGCGCCGGCCTCGCCCGCCCGCCAGGACCCAGGGTGGCCGGTGATCGTTCCGTCCTCGTAGGTGTCCACGCTCTCCCCGAAATAGAAGACGTCCTTGGTGTTCCCGTCCATGGCGAAGAAGTTCCGGGACACCTCGATCAACTCTCCGCCCCGCCACTCCCGCTCCTCGACCACCCGCGTCCGGATGCCGCCGATGGTCTCGGTCTCATCCAGGACGGTGACGACCAGCTTGCCGTCCTCGCCCCGAAGCTCGAGCTGGAAACCCGGCTCGAGCACGAAGTAGGGGTTCCGGCCGGTGGAAACCAGGGTGCGTCCGGTGAGGGTGAACTCCTGCCGCCAGGCCGAGCCCTCCGCCCCGGCCACCGGGACGGTATCCTTATCCTTGGACGAATCGGGCGTGCCGCACCCGGCGAGGCCGAGGAGGGCGCCGCCGAGCAGGGCGAGGAAGGTCAGACGGACGGCATGGGTCATCATGGTTCATCCTCCTCGTTCACCGGAGTGTCCCGGGCCGGTCGTGCGGATCGTCGTTCGCCAGGTACTCCCCCACCATTCCCGCCAGATCGTCCGCCGCGGCCGGAGTGTAGCTCGGCGCCCGGCTCACCACCACCCGATCGAACGGACCCAGCCCTTCCACCTCGTCCCGGCGCCCCACCCGGAGGGGCACCGGCTCCTCCTCCGAGACCACCGGTGGAAACTCCAGCCCCGGCATTTCGAAGGCCAGGGCGAGGAGGTTCCGGTCATAGGCCGCGAGTCGGAGGCGGCCGCTTCGGGGATCACGGTTCTCGAAGAGCACCGGGAGCACGTCGGGCGACCACGCGGGATGAACCACCAGGTCCAACGAGCGGATCCAGCCCGCGGCCGCCGCGAAGAGGAGCCAGTTCTCGGGGGTGATCCGGAGCGGATCGGGACGGGCGCGTTGCTCCATCGGGAGGTGCATCAGGGTGCCGAGAACGTAGTGCCACCCCTCGTCGCCTCCCCCCAGGCAGGAATGGGCGTCGGCGTGGACCAGATCGAAGGGGGCCGTGAGTTCTCCGGCGTCCACCCAGGCGCGGAGCGCGGCCAGCGGGCCCCGGTGGTCTTCCACCACGCACCCGGTCACCCCCCGGGTCCCCGGGAGCAATCCGCATCCCACCTCCAGGAAACGGCGAACCGCTTCGGGGGGGCGCACCCGGAATTCCGGTTCGGGGAGCCGCGCATCCTCCCCCGCCCACGGGGGATGGGGATCCACGAAGAGATCGAGGGAAAGGTGGAGAACGCGCACGCCGGGGCTCAGGTCTCGAGTCTCCGCTCCACGCTCCGCACCTTGTCGGCCATCGACTGGTCGCGGTCGGTGCGGGTCCCGAAGCGCATGTTGGAGGAGACCCGCGGCGCGCCCATCTCGTGGAGCACCTCGTGGCATCGCTTGACCGCCGCCATGACCTCGTCCCACTCCCCCTCGATGTTGGTGCCGTAGGCGTGGAGCTGCGCGGAGAGGCCCGCCTCCCGAAGCACCTTCTCACACGCGGCCACGTACCGGGAGACCGATACCCCGACCCCCAGGGGAACCACGCTGAGATCGGCGATGACTTTCATGATGACCTCCACACTTGGATCCGACGGCTCCGATCGACCTCTTCATCCATCAAAGCACATCCGAACCGTCGTGGAAACCGACCGGCGACGCGGACGGCATCCCCTGAAGGTCGGGAGCCAAGGCGAAGTCCGGCCCCGCGAAAGGAACCGTTTCGGGAAGGGCGGAGTGTACGGTGTCCCCTTCCTGGGGCTTGTCATCCGGGTTCCTTGGACAGGCGGTGAGGAACACGAACGACGCCAGGGCCAGGAGGACCCCGGACCAGGTCAGGAGATTCTTCAGCAAAGGGAGTCTCGGCGCTCCGGGCGCCTGGAAGTGGGGCACGAGACACCTCCCGGGATAGGTGGATTGGAGCGATCCGCCGGATGCTCCTCCGGCCAACAAGGGCGAGCCGCTCCCCGGGGGGAAGCGGCTCGCCGCCGATATCCATACGGAATTACCGGGCTCAAGTCAAGCAATGGCCGCCCGTAGGCCCGGGGGGACTACTCGCCCCCGGACGGAGCTCCCATGCCTCCGGCCGGCGGTACCGGATCGGGCACCTGGTTCTTGATCGCGGGAATGGACTGGAGGTATGCGAACATGGCGCCCAGGTCTTCGTCGGAGAGCTTTCCGGACCACATCCAGGGCATGGGCGGAAGCAGCGGGCGTCCGGTTCCCATGTGCTTCCCGTTCCGGAGGGTCTGGATGAACATGTCTTCGGTCCAGGAACCGAGCCCGGTGGTCTCATCCGGGGTGAGGTTGGCGGAGTAGCTGATCCCCCAGGGGCCGGCCCAGGCGGTCATGCTGGCCGAGCCCCCGACCATCCATCCACCCTCCATCGCCGGGGGTGGTCCGAGCTTCTCATCGGCGGGGTGGCCGGAAAGCAGCCGGGTCATGTCCGGCTCGGGGCCCTGGGCCCCCATCTTCCACGGGGTGTGACAGTCGTTACACCCCATGGTGGTGACCAGGTACTTCCCCCGCTCCACCGGGCTCATGGTGGCGGCGGACATGTCGCCGGAGGAATCCGAGGCCGGCTTCTGGGCCTGACACGCGGAGAGCAGGGCGGCGATCACGAACGCGAGACCGAAGAGCGACATGAGACCCGCGCGCGAAAGACCGAGCCGCGCGCGGCAACGAGTCGAAGACATGGCAAACCTCCTGGGACTCAAGGTCACCGGATTGGAACGGGAATGGAACCACCCCACCAAGAGGAAACCGGCCCCCGGGCCGGCGGAGGAAAACCGCCTGCGTACTCCAACCAGAATGCGGCGGCCATTGACGCATAGGAGAATCCACATCCCGAGGGGGGCCGTCAAGCGGGAACCGCATGGACGAACGTAGACGTAGACGCCGGCGACGGGACCGGCGGGGCCATGGGGTACAATCGATTTCCATGAACTCCGCATCCTTCCATCCCGCGGTGTCCGCCTGGTTCGAGGGGCGCTTCCCGGGTCCCACCGAGGCGCAAGCCCGGGCTTGGCCATCCATCCAGGCCGGCCGCCACACCCTGATCGCCGCGCCCACCGGGTCGGGAAAGACCCTCGCCGCCTTTCTCGCCGCCCTGGACGACCTGGTTCGCCGCGGGGAGCGGGACGAGCTGACCGACGAGACCCACGTCCTCTACGTCTCGCCGCTGAAGGCCCTGTCCAACGACGTGGAGAAGAACCTCCGGGAACCCCTGGCCGGGATCGGGGCGGAGCTGGCGGCGCGCGGACGGCCGGAGATCGACATCCGGGTGCTGGTGCGAACCGGCGACACCCCCGCCCGCCAGCGCGAGGCCATGGTGCGCCGTCCGCCCCACATCGTGGTCACCACCCCGGAGTCGCTCTACATCCTCCTTACCAGTGAGCGCGGCCGCCGCATGCTTCGCACCGTGCGGACGGTGATCGTGGACGAGATCCACGCGGTGGTGGGAACCAAGCGCGGGTCGCACCTGGCCCTTTCCCTGGAACGGCTCGCGGACCTGGCCGGCCGGCCGCCGGTCAGGATCGGCCTCTCCGCCACCCAGCGCCCGACCGAGGAGGTGGCGCGGTTTCTGACCGGCGCCGCCGACACCGACTGCGCGATCATCGACACCGGCCACGCCCGGAAGCTGGACCTGGCGGTGGAGATCCCGTCGTCGCCGCTGGAGGCGGTGATGTCGAACGAGGTCTGGGAGGAGATCTACGACCGTCTGGCCGCGCTGATCGACGCCCACCGGACTACCCTGGTCTTCGTCAACACCCGGCGGATGGCCGAACGGACGGCGCGGCACCTGAGCGAGCGGCTGGGGGCGGAGCACGTGACGTCCCATCACGGGAGCCTCTCCAAGGAACAGCGGCTGGGAGCGGAGGGGCGCCTCAAGGCCGGCTCGCTCAAGGCCCTGGTGGCCACCGCTTCGCTCGAGCTGGGGATCGACATCGGCGACGTGGACCTGGTCTGCCAGCTCGGGAGCACCCGTTCCATCGCCACCCTTCTCCAGCGGGTGGGGCGCTCCGGCCACGCGGTCACCGGGCTCCCCAAGGGGCGCCTCTTTCCCCTTTCCCGGGACGAGCTGGTGGAGGGCGCGGCGCTCCTCGACGCGATCCAGCGCGGGGATCTGGACCGCCTGCGGATCCCCGCCGCCCCCCTCGACATCCTGGCCCAGCAGATCACCGCCGAGGTGGCGGCCTCGGAGGAGCGGACCGAAGCGGAACTCTACGCGATGGTCCGCCGGGCGCACCCCTACCGCGATCTCCCCCGCGAAGAGTTCGACGCGGTGGTGAGGATGCTGGCCGAGGGGTTCACCACCCGGCGCGGCCGACGCGGAGCGTGGATCCACCGGGACGCGGTGAACCGCCGGCTCCGGCCCCGGCGGGGAGCGCGGCTCACCGCCATCACCTCGGGGGGCGCCATCCCCGACAACGCCGACTACCGGGTGGTGCTGGAGCCGGCCGAGCTGACGGTGGGGACGGTGAACGAGGACTTCGCGGTGGAGAGCATGGCCGGGGACATCTTCCAGCTCGGGAACACGTCCTGGCGCATCCTCCGGATCGAGCCGGGGACGGTGCGGGTGGAGGACGCGGGGGGGCACCCGCCCACGATCCCGTTCTGGTTGGGGGAGGCGCCGGGCCGGACCGACGAGCTTTCCGCCGCCGTCTCCCGCGTCCGGTCGCTGGCCCTCGACGGGAACCCCGAAGCCGTCCGCGGGCGCCTGGCCGCGATTCCCGGCCTTCCCGAAGGCGCCGCGGCCCAGATCGCCGACTACCTGGTCGCGGCCCGGGCGGCTCTGGGGGCGCTCCCCACCGGGGACACCTTCATCCTGGAGCGGTTCTTCGACGAGAGCGGCGGGATGCAGCTCGTTCTCCACGCGCCCCTCGGAAGCCGGCTGAACCGGGCCTGGGGGCTGGCGCTCCGCAAGCGCTTCTGCCGGAAGTTCAACTTCGAGCTCCAGGCCGCGGCCGACGAGAACGCCATCGTGCTCTCGCTGGGCCCAACCCACAGCTTCCCCCTGGACGAGGTGTTCCGCTACCTGAGCGCGGCCACGGTGGGGGACGTCCTGGCCCAGGCGCTCCTCGACGCGCCGCTCTTCGCGGTGCGCTGGCGGTGGACGGCTTCCCGCGCCCTGGCCGTGCCGCGCTTCCGGGGCGGGAAGAAGGTCGCGCCCCCGCTCCTGCGGATGGAGGCCGACGACCTGGTCTCGGTGATCTTCCCCGACCAGATGGCTTGCCTGGAGAACGTCGCCGGCGACCGGGAGATCCCCGAGCACCCGCTGGTCGCGGAGACCCTGCGCGACTGCCTGACCGACGCCATGGACCTCGACGGGCTGACCTCGCTCCTGACCGCGATGGAGCGGGGGGAGCGAACACTTGTGGCCCGCGACCTCCGCGAACCCTCGCCCCTGGCCCAGGAGATCCTGAACGCCAAGCCCTATGCCTTCCTCGACGACGCGCCCCTGGAGGAGCGGCGCACCCAGGCGGTCCAGAGCCGGCGCTGGCTGGATCCCGAGACCGCGTCGGATCTGGGGGCGCTCGACGCCGACGCCATCCGACGGGTGCGGGAGGAAGCCTGGCCCCGGGCGCGGACTCCCGACGAGCTTCACGACGCGCTGGTGCTCTTGGGCTTCCTCACCGCCGGAGAGGGCGACGCGGGCGGGGACCTGGCCGCGCACCTGGAGGCGCTGGGGAAGGAGCGGCGGGCCGCGGTGATGACCGCGCCCGGGGTTCCCTCAGGAGCTATGGGTGGCGGCGGAGCGGCTTCCCGAGCTTCGGGCGGTGCTTTCCCGGCGCGGTATTGGAACCGGCGATCGAGGCCCCCGAGCCGCGCGCGCCGGGCCGTGAGGAGGCGCTTCGGGAGCTGGTGCGCGCCCGTCTGGAGGGGTTGGGGCCGGTCACCGCCGGATCGCTCGGCGCACCCCTGGGGGTCTCCGCTTCGGACGCCGAGGCCGCCCTGGCCGCCCTGGAGTCCGAGGGCATCGCGCTCCGCGGCCGCTTCACCCCGGGCGGCACCGAAACCGAATGGTGCGAGCGGGGGCTTCTGGCCCGCATCCATCGCTACACCCTGAAGCGGCTTCGCCGGGAGATCGAACCGGTTTCCCCCGCCGAGTTCATGCGGTTCCTCCTCCGCTGGCAGGGGGTGGCGGGTGAGCGGGCCGAGGGACCGGCGAGCCTGGCCCGCGCGGTGGAACAGCTGGAAGGCTTCGAGGCCCCGGCGGTGGCCTGGGAGGGGGACATCCTCCCCGCCCGGGTCGCGGACTACGACCCCGCCTGGCTGGATTCGCTCTGCCTCTCGGGGCGGACGGCATGGGCGCGGGTGAGGCCGGCCGGCGCCGGCAAGGGGCGCGGAGGAAACGAGACCCTCCGGCCGGCGGAGAACGAGGGATCCGCGCCGGGGCCTCGGGCGGCGGACGCCCGCCCCCGGACCCGAGGCGGCCCGGTCCGCACCACCCCGGTGGCCCTGGTGGCGCGGCGGAACCTTCCCCTCTGGCTGGACGTTTCCCGGGAAAGGCCGGAGCGGACCGCGCTCCGCGGCCCGGCCGGGGCGGTGCTGGAGCATCTGGAACGGCGGGGGGCTTCCTTCTTCGAGGAGATCCTCGCCGGCACCGGCCTCCTCCGCACCCAGATCGAGGGGGCCCTGGGCGAGCTGGTGGCGGCGGGGCTCGTGACCGCGGACAGCTTCACCGGCCTACGGTCCCTTCTCGTCCCCAGCGGCCGGCGGCGGCCGGTAAGGGGGGGATCGCGCCGGGGCCGCCGCGCCCCCTTCGGGGTCGAGGACGGCGGACGCTGGTCGGTGCTCCCGCGGCCGGAGCCGGCGGAGGATCGCCCGGCCTCCCTCGCCCCGGATGGAATGGAAACGATCGCCCGCGTGCTTCTCCGGCGTTACGGTGTCGTATTTCGAATGCTATTGGAACGGGAGGGGCCGCTTCCACCCTGGCGGGATCTCCTCCGGGTGTACCGGCGGCTGGAGGCCCGCGGGGAGATCCGCGGGGGGCGGTTCGTGAACGGATTCTCGGGAGAGCAGTACGCGCTCCCCGAGGCGGTGGGCACGCTCCGCGAGATGCGTCGACAGGGCGGGTCGGGCGAGCTGGTCTCGGTGAGCGGCGCGGATCCCCTGAACCTCGTCGGCATCCTCACCCCCGGCCCGCGGCTCCCCGCCCTCTCCGGAAACCGCGTGCTCTACCGGGACGGGATCCCCCTGGCGGTGCGGGCGGCCGGGGAGACCCGGACCCTGGACCGGCTCGACCCCGCCGAGGACTGGGAGGCGCGCCGGGCGCTTGCCCGGCGCCCGCGTCCGGCCCCGCTTCGGATCTATCCGGGCGATCGTTCCTGAACCGGCGGCGCCGAGTCGTCCGGGAGGTCGGCGACGGGGAGAAAGACCCGGAAGCGGCTCCCCTCTCCCGGCGCGCTCTCCACCTGGAGCCCGCCCGCGTGGGCATGGATGATGCCGAGAGCGGCGGACAGGCCCAGGCCCCGTCCCAGGGACCGGGTGGAGTAGAACGGGTCGAAGATGCGGCTCAGGGTGGCCTCGTCCATGCCCTGGCCCTGGTCGATCACCTCCAGCACCACGCAGCCCGCGGCGCTCGGAGGGCGGTTTCCCACGAAGAGCGACTCCGCCGACGTTTCTCCTTCCCGGCACGCAAAGGTCCGGACGTCGATTCGGCCCGCCCGTCCCTCCAGGGCCTCGGCCGCGTTCATCACCAGGTTCATGAGCACCTGCTGGATTTCGCTCCGATCGCCGGCGATCGGTTTCAGCCCGGCGGCCAGATCCAGCTCGAGCCTGCCCCCACCGGGAAACGCGCTTTCCAGGAGTTCCCGGCTCGAGGAGATCAGGTGGTTCAGATCCACCGACTCCATCCTGAACTGGGTCTTCCCGGCGTAGGCCAGGAGCTGGCGGACCAATCCCGCCGCCCGCAAGGATGCGGCGACCGCCTTCTTCAGGTGGCCGCGGACCGGGCTGTCCGGGTCGAGCTTGGCCAGGGCCAGCTCGTTCTGGCCGATGATGCCGGTGAGGAGGTTGTTGAAGTCGTGGGCCACCCCGCCCGCCAGCACTCCGACGCTCTCGAGCCTCTGGGTCTGGCGGAGGAACTGTTCCGTCTGGTGGCGCTCGGTGACGTCGCGGATGATGGACAGGATCTCCCGGTCGCCCACGGGAATGTGCCGGACTTCCATGTGACGGATCCCCTCCGGAAAGGGCATCTCCGTTTCGACGGTCTGGGGGGTCCGGGTGGCGAGGCTCCTGCGAATCGAGATCATCGCCTGGGACGCCACCGAGGGAGGGAGGATCTCCGACAGGGTCTTGCCGATGGCCTCCTCCGGGGGCGCGTACATGCGGAAGCCCGGGGCCGCATTGAAGTCGAGCACGAGCCCGTCCTCCCTGACCCGCATGGTGAGGTCGGGGAAGGCGTCGATGAGCACGCGGTTGAACTCCCGGGTCCGCCGGATCGCCTGGTCGCCGAGCTTCCGGGTGAGGGCATTGGCGATCACCTCCCCGGTGAGCTTCAGGAGGGCGGCGTCCGGCTCGCTCCACCGGTTGGCCCGGTCGAGGAGTTCGAAGCCGAGAGCGCCGAGGATTTCCCCTCCCGCGGTGAGCGGAACCGCGAGGGTGGCTCGCACGCCCCGGTCCTCCAGGAAAGCGCGATCGGCCGACGCCGCGGGAGGGAGCATGCCCACGTCGGGCACGTTGACCACCTGGCCGGTCAGGATTTGCCGCGCCAACCAGGGAACGTTGCGCAAGGACAGTCCCCGGGTGGGCTCCCGCGTCGATGAAACGCTCTCCCGCTGCCATAGGTAGGCCAGATCGACCTTTTGCTGGTTCTCCAGGCGAAGGAAGATGTAGGCCAGGTCGACCTCGGCGAAGCGGCCGACGATCTCCAGGGCGTCCTCGATCCCCGCGCTGATCTCCTCCGGCGGCATCCGGATGAAGCGGGTCGAGAGATCGAAGACCAGATGCTCGAACTCGGACAGGGCCGGGGTCGATCCAATCCTGTCGGGGCGGGTAACGGTCATCCAGGGACTCCATTCCACCGTGGGGCCGCCTCCGGCGCCGGGCGCCGGCTCCGACCGTGGCGATGGATATAGGATCGGGGAGGGCGCGACCGCGCTGAAGGGAATTCAGCCCGCCGGGCCGCGGCCTCGTCGAATGCGGCGGAATTGCACCGGGCGGGGGGCGCGGAGACAGGATTGGCTCGAAAACCGCAATCCGTTGCGAATCCGCATCAGCCCCGTCGCGGGCTCCACCGCCGGGGGGGCCCGCGCGCGCCTCGCCGGGAAGGGCTCAGTTCTCCAGCACCACCTTCACCGTCCGCGTCTCACCGGCGGCGCGGAGCCGGACGAAGTAGATCCCCCGCCCCGCGCGGAGACCGGCGTCGGTGCGGCCGTTCCAGGTGATCTCGTGGCGGCCCGCCGGGGCCTCGAGGTCGGCAAGCACCGCGACCCGGCGGCCGGCGATGTCGAACACGTCGAGCCGGACCGGCCCGGGCGCCGCCAGCTGGTAGGCGATCCGGGTTGCGTCGCGGAAGGGGTTGGGAAAGGCGCGGTGGAGGGTCGGCCCGGTGAGGGAGACGTCCCCGCCGGGGACCGCGGTCACCGGGGCGTTGAGCATGATCCGGTCCGAGGTGCTGAGCACCGTGGTCCCGCTCCTGAGCTCCGCGTTCACCGTCTTCTCGCCGTTCCCCGGACTCAGGGTCCATCCGGTGTCCGCGCTGTAGGGCATCCAGGCCGACCAGGAGCCGTTCTCGTTCCGGAAGCGCATCTCCTGGGCCCAGCCCGCGCCGTACACGTAAAGGGACACCGCGGGGGTGTCGGTCTCAGGCGCTTCGCGGGCGATGATCACGGGATAGACATTGCTCCGCCGGCCGAAGTTCTGCGTCCAGTAGCGGTAGAAGGGGCCGTGGTTATAGCTGTCGGCCGCGCAGTCGCCGTCGGAGTCGTAGCGGATGTCGGCCTGGTCGGTCGTCTGGTATTCGTAGCCCACCCCGATCTCCCGGTAGCTCGTGGAGAGGATGTTCGCGCGGTGGCCGGAGCTGGCCATCCACCCGGCCATCACCGCGGACGGGCTGCCGTACCCCGCGGCGATATTCTCGCCGGCGCTGTTCCAGGCGTAGCCCGCGGCGGTCATGCGGTCCCAGGGGAGGGTCCCGGTGTCGAGATCGCAATGGGCGAAGAAGTCCCGGGCGGCCATGTCGCCGGAGTGGGTCTGAGCCGAGGCGTCGAGCAGGTCGTCCTGCTTGAGCGGCGGGAGCTGGCCGTTGGTCCACCGCTCCTGGTTCACCAGTTCCACGACCTCCTCGGCCGGGGTCTGGGCGAGGGCCGGGATGGGACACGCCAGGACGATGATCGGAACCAGCGCCAGGGAAACGACGGCGATAAGGCGGGCGGGCAGCGAACGTCTCAACATGGTGTCCTCCAAGGGATGCGGGACGGCGTCGGCCGGTCTGGGTGCCGGGGACCGGGGGCCTATCCAGGTAAGGGATCGGCCGCACGGGGTGGACCTTCAGGGGAGAACGGCGGGTCCGGGGGGAGCTGCGAGATCCCGCGCAGGGGCCGGTGCGTCGGGCGGTTTGCCCCACCCGTCCGACGAACGGTCGGGGTCCTCCGCGCACGCCGCCGCCCCGGCCGCCGGACGGCCGCCGGAGCGGGCGCGGGCGCGCGTGAGTATCAGGCTAGTCCGGTTCCAGCTCGAACCGCTGGTCGCCGACCGGGCGGTCGGCAAGAACCCGGAAGACGCAGCGGCTGCCGCCGTCCTGGAACCGCTCTTCCCGGGTCACTTGGGTTCCCAGGAGCCGGATCATCGCATTCACGGTGACGCTGCAGAACTCCGGACGCTCCAACGCAACCTTGAGATACGGGCAGTTTCGTTCGATCAGGCGGTATCCGCCCGCGACGCGCTCCGTCGTGGTATAGGGATCCCCCGGCGAATAGATGCCCTTGAGCGCCACGACCCGGGCCTCCAGGGGAAGGCCGGCGAGGCGGGGCGTCCAGTCCCGGACACACCGGTCGGCCATACCCTTCAGCACCTTCAGCCTGGCTTCGGGTCCCAACTCGTCCCCGATGATGGCGAGGAGATCGACGCTCAACCGATCGTATTGCTTGGGGAAAACCTGCTCGCCGTCCGGAGTCAGGGAGTAGGAGGCCGCGGGACGGCCCCCATGACCCTTCTTGCGGGGCGTCTCCACGGTGGCCCTCACCCAACCCAACCGCGTGAGTTGAACCAGGTGCTGACGCACCGCTTCCCGAGTCGACCCCAGGAGCGCGGCCAGCTGGGCGATCGTGGCCCGCTCGTTCTCCTTGATGGAGGTGAGGATGGTGCGGCGGGAATCGCCTACGTGGTCGAGCTGACTGGGTGCCTGGGACGTCCGTCGTTCGTGCTCGCTCATCTGCTTTGGAACCTCCCGATATCGCCGCCGGCACAGTCGATCCCCACCCCGATCGGCGCCGATTCCCGGGGAAGAGGAATCTGGATCCAACACGGACGACAGGGGCCGCGTCCGTCCGGACCGGATCCGCCGTGGACCGCAGAGGCTCCCGGTCCCCCCCGGCGATGGCGGCCCCGTCAGGGAGGACAACAGCCGCGGACAACACGGCAAGATACACATGGCCGATCTTCTGCTCGGGATCGTGGGGGGGGAGCACCGGCCAGTCAATGAGCCCGGTCAAGGAATTGCAAATACCGGGGGGCAGGGTCCCTCGGATCAGGGATGACCGGGCCCGGATCCCTCGCCCGGCTTCGATGCCGCCTGGAGGAGGCGGCCTATAACTCATTGTTTTTTAGGTGATTATGGCGCCGACCATCGCCAGATCACTCCCGTGCCACCCGCGACTTCAGCCGGCGCCACAGGGATCGGCCCTCCGACCCGGGCTCAGACCTCCCCGTACTCCAGCGAGGCCCCGGTCTCGAAGGGGGCCCCGCCCGTGGCCAGAGCCAGGAAGAAGCGGGCGGTCTCCTCGGGGGTCTTGACCGTGCTCCGGTCCTCCTCGGGATAAGCCGCCGCCCGCATTTCGGTGCGGGTGCGCCCGGGGTTCACCGCCACCACGCGGATCCCCGCCTCCTTCACCTCTTCGGCGGTGAGCCGCGTGAGGCCCTCCACTCCCCATTTCGCCGCCGCATAGGGACCCCAGGTGGGAGCGGCCCGCGTGGCCACCCCAGAGGAGACGTTCACGATGAGGCCGTTCAGCCGGGGGAGCATGTGGCGGAGCGCTTCGCGCGTGCAGAGAAAAACCGCGGTGAGGTTGACCGCGATGGACGTGTCCCACTCCCGGTCGGTGACCTCGACCAGAGGCTTTCGCGGGGTGAGGACCCCGGCGTTGTTGATCAGGATGTCGATCCGGCCGTGGGCCTTCATCGCGCCGTCCATGAGCCGCCGCGCCTGATCGGGGCGGGTCACGTCCACCCCGGCGCTCCGCGAGGCCCCCACCACCGAGGCCCCCGCCCCGGCAAACGCCTCGGCGAGCGCCTTTCCCAGCCCGCGACTCGTCCCGGTGATCACCGCCACCCGGCCTTGGAGCGATTCCATGAGCGTCAGCCCTCCCCTTCCGCCTGTTTGAGTGCCGCGGCCGCCCGCGCCGGGGTGAAGAGCGGGGTCGCCGCCCGCATCACGAACTTGACCCGGCCTTCCGGAGAGACGCCGACCACGGTGGGATAGACGCTCATGTCGTGTTCCTGGGAGAACGCGCTCCGCGTGTCGCAGAAGAGCGGAAACATGAAGCCGGTCTTCTCCCGCCACTTCCGGGCGAAGTCCACGTCCTCGTCCAGGACGGTCACGATCTGAACGTCACCGGGAAGTCCGTCCGCTTCCTTGCTCCAGGTCTCGATCAGCTCATGGCACGCCTCGCAGGTGGTCGAGGCGAAGAGCACCAGGGACTGCTTTCCGAGGAGCAGTTCGTCCGCTCCCAAGGTCCGGCCGTCCAGGGTGGTCAAGGAGACGTTCGGAAAGGTGGTCCCGGGACGGATGGGTCCGGGCTCGTCCAGCCGGACCTCGGCCCGGGTGTGGGAAGGCGGGGTCCGAGAGGCCGCCCCCTGCTCCTTCCCGCACGCCCCGAGCCCGAGGGCCAGGGTTCCGGCCAAGACTCCGATCGTCCAGGTTTGAATCTTCATGGTCTACTTCCTATCCCACGCTTCGGGGCTCGAACCGTCGTGCTTTCCCCTCCCGGAACCCTATCAGGCGTCTCCTCCGATCGCGAGCCCGGGGCGGCGGGTCCCGGCCCGGCTACCGGCGATCGTCAAGCTCCCGGACGAACGCCCCCACGTCGTGAACGGGCAGGCGGCAAGTATAGTCGCGAGACACGTGGCCGGTGGCTCTTCCGTCGAGGGCGGAGAGGCGGCTTCCACGCTGTTCGGCTGGATCGAGACAACCGGGAGGGATTGCCGAAGCCCACGCGAGCTTCTAGGCTCTGGAGTCCTATGGCCAACACCGCTCCAAGCCCCACCCCGTCCCCGGCCGGCGGCCGCGGCGGGGTGCTCCTGGTGAACCTGGGCACCCCCGACGCCCCGCGCACCGCGGAGGTGCGGCGCTACCTCCGCGAGTTCCTCTCCGATCCCCGGGTGATCGACATGAACCCGGTGGGACGGGCGGCGCTCCTGAACCTCGTGATCCTCCCCTTCCGCCCCCGGAAGTCCGCCGAGGCCTACGCCAAGGTCTGGACCGACCGGGGCTCGCCGCTCCTCGTTCACGGAGAAGCGCTCCGGGACAAGGTGCGGGAGCGGCTCGGATCCGAGGCTCCGGTGGAGCTGGCCATGCGCTACGGCCGGCCGTCGATCGCCGCCGGGCTCCGCGCCTTGAAGGATCGCGGAGTGGATCGCGTGGTCGTGCTCCCCCTCTATCCCCAGTTCGCGTCGGCCACCACCGGTTCGACCCTGGAACGGGTCTACCGGGAAGCGGGTCGGTTCTGGAACGTCCCCGATCTCGCCACCGTCCCGGCGTTCTACGACCATCCCGGCTTCATCCGCTCGTTCACCGGGGTGGGCCGCCCGGTGCTCGAGGCGATGAGGCCCGACCGGGTGCTGTTCAGCTACCACGGCCTCCCCGAGCGTCAGGTGCTCCGCTCCGACCAGAGCGGCGGCCACTGCCTTCGAAGCGGAACCTGCTGCGACGCGATCGGCGAGGTGAACCGGAACTGCTACCGGGCCCAGTGCTTCGCGACCAGCCGGCTCCTGGCCCGGGGCCTCGGCCTCGGCGCGGATCAATGGAACGTCACCTTCCAGTCGCGCCTCGGCCGGGTCCCCTGGATCAAGCCCTACACCGACCTCGTTCTGGCCGATCTCCCCCGCCAGGGGGTCAAGCGGGTGGCCGTCTTCTCCCCGGCCTTCGTGGCCGACTGTCTCGAGACCCTGGAGGAGATCGCCATCCGGGGCCGGGAGACGTTCCTTCGGGCCGGAGGGGAGGATCTCCGTCTGGTGCCGTCGCTCAACGACCATCCCGGCTGGATCGACACCGTGGTGGAGCTGGTGCGCGCCCGCCTGGGTTGATCGGAAGCCGGTTCAGGGGCGGTAGCGCGCCTTGAGGAGACTCCAGGTCGTGCGCTCGACCGGCACGTCGAGCCGACCGCTCAACGAGCCCGCGATCAAGTCCCGTGACGGGGTGCAGTGGAAGCAATCGATCCCGCCGCTGTGGACGAGCGCGGTGTCGAGATCGAGAAGGACTTCACCCCCGGCGTCGGTCAGATCGGCCACCGGGGTCATGCGAAGGTCGCGGCGGGGATCGCCGGCATAGAAGAACACGGTGAGGGCGGGGTTTCCGAAATCGCCGACCGCGCCTGTCGACGCTCCCGCTTCCCAGGTCGCGGGGGGAAAGGTCAGGGTGTCCCCGCCGCTCACCGAGAGGCTCCAGTCGATGAGGAGGCCGGTGGGCTCGTCGTAGACGAACCAGCCCGCCGCGCTTCCCCCGTCCTCGAGGGCGACGTCTTGGAGGGTCCAGCGGACAGGGGCGGCAACCGCCACCGAGGTGGCGGCGGGAAGGGCGAGGACGAGGATCGGGACGAGCGCGAGCCGCATGCAATACCTCCGCTCCAATCGGGACCGGCCATCGTCGGGCCGGCCGTCCCGGCAGGGAACCCCGGCGTGGCGAACCGCTCTCAACCTAGGAACGGGCACCCCCGGCGTCAAGGGGGAACGAAGCGCCATTCGGGCGCCGGACGTGCTATAAGAGGGCGTTCGTCCGTCCCGGACCCCGCCATCCAGGAGACGCCGCCATGCCCGAACCGCTCGACCGCCGCCGCTTCCTCGCCTGGTTCTCCACCGTGGGCGCGGCCGCTCTCCTCGCCCCGGAAGTCCTGGCCCAGGGAAAGGACGCGATCAGCCGCGCGGCCATCGCCAGGGCCGAGACCCTGGCCGGGCTCACCTTCACCGAGGACGAGCGAAAGCTCATGGAGAAGGGAGTGGGCGAGCATCTCCAGAACTTCGAGATGCTCCGGTCGGTGCCCCTCGACAACTCCGTCCCTCCGGCGCTCCTCTTCCGGCCGCTCCTCCCCGGCCGCCGGATCGACGGGGCGGAGACGCCCATCCGGCCCTCCGCGGTCGGCGACCTGCCCCTCCCCGATTCTGCGGAGGACCTGGCCTTTCTCCCCCTCACCCATCTCGGGGCGATGCTGCGGACCCGGAAGATCACCTCGGTCGATCTCACCCGCTTCTACCTGGGACGCCTCAAGCACTACGACCCCGTCCTCCACTGCGTGATCACCCTCACCGAGGAGCGGGCCATGGAGGAGGCGCGCCGCGCCGACCTCGAAATCCGGCAGGGGCGCTACCGGGGCCCCCTCCACGGGATCCCCTACGGCATCAAGGACCTCTACGACACCGCGGGGATCCGCACCACCTGGGGGGCCAAACCCTACGAGAACCGCGTCCCCGCGAGCGACTCCACCGTGGTGGAGCGGCTCACCGAGGCCGGCGCGGTGCTGGCGGCCAAGCTTTCGGTGGGGGCCCTGGCCTGGGGGGACGTCTGGTTCGGCGGCCGGACCCGGAACCCCTGGAACCTGGAACAGGGCTCGAGCGGGTCCTCGGCGGGACCGGCCGCGGCGGCGGCGGCGGGACTGGTGGGTTTCACGGTCGGGACCGAGACCCTGGGCTCCATCGTCTCCCCTTCCCAGCGCTGCGGGGCCACCGGGCTCCGCCCCACCTTCGGCCGGGTGAGCCGTCACGGGTGCATGGCGCTCTCCTGGAGCATGGACAAGGCGGGGCCGATCGCGCGCACGGTGGAGGATTGCGCCCTGGTGCTGGACGCCATCCGAGGCTCCGACGGTAGGGACGGCGCGGTCATCGACGCCCCGTTCGCCTGGGACGCCGGCCGCGATCCCCGAACGCTGCGGGTGGGCTACGACGCCGACGCCTTCGAGGAGAAGAGCGACGACCGGGCGTTCGACCAGGGCGCCCTCCGCACCCTGCGCTCCATGGGATTCGCGCTCACCCCGGTGAAGCTCCCCGATCTCCCGGTCGGGGACATGCTCTTCATCCTGGAGGCGGAGGCCGCTGCCGCCTTCGACGATCTCACCCGGTCGAACCGGGACGATCTCCTGGTGCGCCAGGTGGAGCAGGCCTGGCCCAACGTCTTCCGGGCCGCCCGGCTGGTCCCCGCGGTGGAGTACATCCAGGCCAACCGCGCCCGGACCCTGTTGATGGAGGCCTACGAGAAGGCCCTGGAGCCGGTGGACCTCTACGTCCACCCCACCTACGGCGGGAACACGCTCCTGATCGCCAACCTCACCGGCCAGCCTTCGGTGGTGGTGCGGAACGGGTTCCGCCCCGACGGCACCCCGGCCAGCATCACCTTCACCGGCCGCCTGTTCGGGGAGGCGGAGCTCCTCACCGTGGCCAAGGCCTACCAGGACAAGACCGGTTTCCACCGGAGGCGCCCGCCCCTGGCCTGACGACCGGTTCCGAAAGCCCGTCGGAACGTTCGACCGCGGGGCGCGGTCGCCGGCGCGGCGCGGGTGGCGGCGGGACGGCTTCTCCGGCATCATCGGACATTGCGGCTCATGACGCGGATCGCCGGGACCTCGAATTTTCGGGAACGCCATGCACGACGAAACCATTTTCATCCTGCTCTTCACCGTGGCCACCGCGGTGGCCATCGCCGTCCGCCATCTTCGCATTCCCTACACCGTGGCCCTGGTCCTGGCCGGGCTCGTCCTGGGGTTCTTCCACGTCTTCGCGCCTCCCCACCTCACCAAGGACCTCCTGTTCGCGGTGTTCCTCCCCGGGCTGCTCTTCGAAGCCGCGTTCCACGTCGACTTCCAGTCCTTCTGGCGGAACCGCACCGCCATCGTGTCCCTGGCCGTGCCCGGGGTCGCGGTGGCGGTGGCGCTCACCACGCTCATCCTCACCCCGGTCACCGGGGCCCTGGACTTCGTCCAGGGGTTCACCTGGCGCCACGCCCTGGTCTTCGCCGCCCTCATCTCCGCCACCGATCCGATCGCGGTGGTGGCGATCCTGAAGAGCCTCGGTGCCCCCAAGCGGCTCTCGGTGCTCATGGAGGGGGAGAGCCTCCTGAACGACGGCACCGCCATCGTGTTCTTCACCCTCACCCTCGCCCTGGTCTCGGGGAGCCACGTATCTGTTTCCGGGCTGGCCCTGGAGTTCGCAAAGGTGGTGGGGGTCGGGTTGGCGGTGGGGGCGGGGGTGGGTCTCCTGGCCTCCCAGGTGATCCGCAAGGTGGACGACCCGATGATCGAGATCACCCTCACCACCATCGCCGCCTACGGCTCCTTCGTGCTGGCCGAGCAGTTCCACGTCTCGGGGGTGATCGCCACGGTGACCGCCGGCCTTTTCTGCGGGAACTACGGCGCCCGCACCGGGATGTCCCCCTCCACCCGGATCGCCGCCGAGACCTTCTGGGAGTACGTGGCCTTCGCGCTCAACTCCATCGTCTTTCTCCTGATCGGGTTCGAGATCCGCCTGGACGTCCTGCTCGGATCCTGGCAGGCGGTTCTCATCGCCTATCTTGCGGTGACCGCGGGCCGGGGGGCGGTGATCCTCGGAGCATCCTGGTTCTTGAGCTTCACCCGGGAGCGAATTCCCCGGTCCTGGGCCGCGGTCCTCACCTGGGGTGGGCTTCGGGGCGGCCTCTCCATGGTGCTGGTGCTGAGCCTTCCCCCCGGCTTCCCCCATCGCGATCTCCTGGTCTCCATGACCTTCGGGGTGGTGCTTCTGGCCATCTTCATCCAGGCGGTCACCATGTCGCCGCTCCTCAGGGTCCTGGGAGTGGTGGAAGGGCGGGGGGAGCGGAACGAATACGAGTTCGCGCGGGGCCGGCTCCGGGCGGCCAAGGCGGCCCTGGAGGAGCTGAAGGAGCTGAGCGGCTCGCGCTACGCGGACGCGAAGGCCTTCGACCGCCTCCGCGAGAGCTACGAGAGCACGGTGGAGGAGACCCAGAAGACGCTCCGCGAGCTGCATCTGGACCGGGAGGACATCCAGAACGAGGAGGCCCGCTGGGCGCTCCGCCGGCTTCTCCAGGTGGAGAAGGGGGAGGTGATCGACGCCCTCCATCGCGGAATGCTGAACCGGGACGTGTACGACAAGCTCCTGGCCGATATCGACGCCCGACTCCTGCGGTTGGAATCCGGGGAGGACATCCTCGCCGGGGAGGAGACGGAATGAGCCCCCGAGGAGGAAACCGTGCGAGCATTGCGTGAGCGGGCCCTGGAGCGCGGGATGGGAAGCGAGAGCGGGTTCCGCTGGCGCGGGGGGGACGTCTCCCGGATCGAGGGGCTGAGCGACGCGGTCTTCGGCTTCGCGGTCACCCTCCTGGTGGTCTCGCTCGAGGTGCCGACCTCCTTCGACCAGCTCCTCGACACCATGCGCACCTTTCCCGCCTTCGGCCTCTCCTTCGCCCTCCTCATCCTCATCTGGCACTCCCACTACGTCTTCTTCCGTCGCTACGGCCTGGAGGACCGGTTCACGGTGACCCTGAACGCGGTGCTCCTCTTCGTGGTGCTCTTCTACGTCTACCCGCTCAAGTTCCTGTTCACCCTGGTCGTTCAGCAGCTCTTCGGGCCGGGGAGCGTGTCGGCGGGACGCATCCTGATCACCCCCGGCCAGAGCGTCCCCCTCATGGTCATCTACTCATCGGGGTTCCTGGCCGTCTTCGCGGTCTTCGCCCTGCTCTACGTCCACGCCTACCGCCGGCGTCGCGACCTCGATCTCGACCCGGTGGAGACCTACGACACCCGCACCAGCATCCAGTACCACCTGGTCTTCGTGGGGGTGGCCGCGTCGTCGATCCTCCTCGCCGCGGTGGGAGGCGCCGCGGCGACCCCCTGGTCGGGGCTCGTCTATTTCCTCCTCGGTCCGGCCCTCGGGGTGCATGGGGCCCTGCGGGGGCGGAGACGCAAGAAGTTTCTTGCACAATCATCACCCGGGAAAGCTTGAGTCGGATCCGGACGGCCCGATGAGATCCTCAAGTCACACAACCGACTGGAAATCCAAGGGTTTCCGTGACGATGAGACCGAGTGCGGGTTGGAAATTCGAGTTGGACCGGAGACTCCGCGACAAGCCGAAGCACTGAAATGGCCTGGATTTGCAGAGAAATTGAATAGACTTGCAAAATACCGTTCTGATCTGATTTGATAAGGGTTCCGGTGGTGACCGCACTTCGCCGCCGGGAACCCACACCATCCAGGAGGAATCCCCCCATGCTGCACCCCAGGTCACGATTTCTGTGCCTGCTCTTCGCGGGCGCCGCGATCGCCGCGGCCCCGGCGGCCTTTGCCGGGCCGCCCGCTCCGTCGGACGCCGACCCCTACATCTGTACGGCAAGCATCGGCGTCCCCTACGGGATCACCCTTTCCGCACCCGCGAATGCGATCGCTCCCGGAGCGACGGTGACCCTGGAGGGATCCATCGACGCCGACGCCGACTTCGACGCCTTCCAGGTATCGCTCTTCACCCAGGGGCCGGTCGAGCTGCTCGGACCCGCCTCCTTCGACCTGGGGTCGGTCTCCGCGGGCGGTTCCATCACCTTCCAGGTTCCCGTGCGCTACACCGCCCAGGGCAAGGCCGAGGTGCTGGTGCGGGCGATCGCCGACGAGGCCTCGGCGGGGACGAACGGAGAGCGGACCGAAGGCTTCTACGCCATCCTCCGCCCCGACCGCAGCCTGGCCGGGATGGGGAGCTTCCTCAACCTGGAGATCCAGGACGTCCAGGACGGCTACCAGTCCGGGGCGTTGACCGTGGAGGAGGCCAAGTCGCAACTCAAGGAAGTCACCGAGATTCCCGCGCAGTTCGACAGCGACCCGGGACTGCGTTCGTCGGTGAACCCGGTTCCGAACCTGATGAGCTCGGCTCCTCCGCCCGCCTATGCCGGCGACGAGCAACCGCTTCAGGCCGAGCCGGTCTCCCCGGCCGGAAACGTCACCGTGCAGGGGAACGTGAGCTGGCTGGACGAGAACGGCCTGAGCCATCCCTGCTACGGGATGCACGTCGAGGTCCGGGACGATGAGCTGATCGGCTCCGACCTGGTGGCGGACTTGATTACCGGACCCGACGGGAACTACAACTTCGTGGTGAACAACGACGACGGGATCGGCCAGGGCGGACGGGACATCTTCGTCCGGTTCCGGACCGGGAACGGCGCGGTGTCGATCGAGAACCAGGGCGTCTTCCACGACGCCTACCAGGCCGATTCGCCGACCCACGACGACGTGTCCGACAACGCGGTGATCATCGAGAACTTCACCGCCGCCAACACCGGCACCGGGCCGGCGGCCGGGCTCTTGACCGGCGCCACCTGGATGGCCAACTACACCGCGCTCAAGAACGGCAACTCGTTCCTGGGGCACATCCGGCTGGAATGGCCGGGGGACACCGGATCCGCCAACTACAACGGTAGCCGCATCAACCTCCGTCCCGGCGACCAGTGGGACTGGGACGTCATGTTCCACGAGTACAGCCACTACGTCCAGGACACCTTCAACTTCGAGAACAACCCCGGCGGACCCCACAACATCGGGGACTGCATCGCCAACGTCCACGGCAGCAAGAGCGAGGGCGTCCGGCTGGCCTGGGGCGAGGGATGGCCCACCTTCTTCGGGACCTCGGCCCAGGTGCTCCAGGGGCTGTCCTCCCTCAACGTTCCCCGGGTGGGGGACGCGATCTACGCCGACACCGGGGAGAGCAATTTCTCCTACGGCCTCGACACCCAGGACAACAACGGCCGCGGCGAGGACAACGAGCTTGCGGTGCAACGCATGCTCTGGGACCTGGAGGACACGATCTCCGACGGCCGGGACAACGTATCGATCTCGGATCAGACGATCTTCAATATCTTGAAGAACACCAACGTCACCACCCTCTCCGGCGGATGGGGCCTCCTCCGCGCGGGGCTCACCAACCAGCAGGACCTGGCCTACGGCGGGATCGCCTCGGACCACCAGGTGGGTCCCACCCTGAACAGCCCGGCCCCGAACACCATCGTTTCCTCGGGGAACGCGAACTTCAGCTGGACCGGCCGGGTCGGGTGCCCCTCGTCCTACACCGGGGACGCCTATACCCTGGTGTTCTACAACGCCAACACCTTCGCCAAGGTGCTGTCGATTCCCACGGGGTCCACTTCCGCTTCGCTCACCAACACCCAGCTCCAGACCCTGCTCGCCTCCGGGCACCAGATGCTCTGGGCGGTGGAGGGGAGCAACATCCAGGGTCCGGCCACCGGGCCCTACCTGGGTGAGAACTTCGCGGTGACCGTGAACACCCCGCCGGTGGCCGACGCCGGTCCCGACCAGCCCACGGTGGAGTGCGCGTCCTACACGACCACCGCGGTCCAGCTCGACGGCACCGGATCCTCGGACGCCGACGGCGACGCGCTCACCTACACCTGGAACGCGACCGGAATCACCTTCGACGACAACCACTCGGCGACCCCGACCGGCCAGTTCCCCATGGGGACCACCACGGTGACCCTGACCGTGTCGGACGGCCTGGAGCAGGACACCGACACCGTGGACATCACGGTGGTGGACACCACCCCCCCGGTGGTGACCTGTCCGCCGGACACCACGGTGGAGTGCACCTCGCACATGGGGACCCCCAGGACCGATCCCCAGCTCACCGCGTTCTTCGCCGGGGTCTCCGCGCTGGACACGTGCGACCCCAACCCGGTGATCACCGACAACGCTCCGGACTACTTCGGGCTGGGGGCCACCCCGGTGACCTTCTACGGCACCGACGACGACGGGAACGTGGACAGCTGCACGGCCACGGTGACGGTGGTGGACACCACACCGCCGGATCTCACGGTGAGCCTGGACCGGGACGTCCTGTGGCCGCCGAACCACAAGATGTCGGCCATCCAGTCCTCGGTCACGGTGACCGACGTCTGCGACCCGAACCCGACCTTCGTGCTGGTGTCCATCGTGAGCAACGAGCCGGACAACGGCATCGGGGACGGGAACTTCCCCAACGACATCCAGGACGCGGACTTCGGGACGCCGGACACCACGTTCTCCCTCCGCTCGGAGCGGCAGGGCGGCGGGAACGGCCGCAAGTACACGATCACCTACACCGCGATGGACATGTCGGGGAACGACTCGACGACGACGGTGTGCGTGCGCGTGCCTCACGACCAGTCGGGCGGGGCGATCCCCTGCGCCGGGTTCACCGCGGACGGCGGGGGGTTCGATCCCTCGGCCACGTGGGTGACCGTGCTGGTGCCGTCCACGGCGGGCTTCGACGCGACGGGGCTCCCGGAGCGGCAGATCTACCTGGGGAACCAGGTGGCGGCGCTTCGGCCGACCTCGACCCGGGTGGTGGACGGGGACCGGAACGGGTTGCTGGACCTCGAGGTGACCTATGACGCGGCGGCGGTGCGGTCGCTCCGGAAGACCTCGACCGGCAAGAACCAGATCGGCGTCCACTACACCGCGACGGACGGCACCGACTACCTGGCGTCGAACATCCTGGGGCTCGGCGTGCCGCTGGTGATCACCGACGGCGGCGCGGGGGGCGACGACCGGGAGAACTTCGTCGACGGATCGAACCCGGACCAGGACCCGTCCAACGAGACCGGGCAGCCGGGGGACCAGGAGGTCATCCCGGGAACCGCCGACGGCGGGGTGCTGGGGCTGGCCGCGGGCGCGCCGGTGACGGTGGAGATCTACACCGTGCTGGGACGGCGCGTGCGGAGCCTCAACGATCTGGTGATCGACGGCAACGGCTCGATCCAGTGGGACGGCCGGGACCAGAACGGCCGCACCCTCCCCAACGGGATGTACTTCTACCGGATCCGGGCCGGGGAAAAGCAGATGGTCAAGAAGGTCATGCTGGTGCGGTAGGCGCCGGCCGATCCGCGTTTCGATGAAACGAGGCGCGGCGTCGAACGAACCGAATCAATCCGTGGGGGGCGGGCGCCGTGAGCGTCCGCCCCTCACCCTTTGAATCGGGAACCGGAACCGGCTCACCCCTTCCGCGCGGTGGTTCAGAAGAGGCCCCGGGCGAACCGCAGGTAGAAGCTCAGGTCCCCGGGGCGGTCGGGCCCCAGGGGGACCGCGGCGTCGAGTCTCAGGTAGGAACCCTCGCCGAAGGGACCGAGGTAGCGTTGCAGGCCGAGCCCGGCCGCGGCGAGCCACGCGTCCCCGTTCCCGCGCCAGACCCGGCCCGCGTCCGCCCAGGGGACGAGCTGGATCCGGGCGGTACGGATCCCCGGGATCCCGGTGGCCCCGAAGACGTCGTAGGGAAGCAGAAGCTCGGCCCGCGCGTGAACGGACTCGCGCCCCACCCGTGTCCGGCGATCGAACCCCCGCACCGTGGAGAGTCCCCCCACGTCGGCCAGGCGCTGGAGCGGCGGCGCCCCCCCGGTCCGGACGTACCCCGCCTCGAGAATCATCTCCTGGTTGAAGAGGAGATAACGGCGGATTCCCGCCTCGGCGTCGAATCGCGTGTAGGTGAAGCCGCCCCCCAGCCCCCCCCCGGCCACCCGCCCGCCGAGGGCGATCCGGTTCCGGCCGCTCATCAACGAGCCGCGATCCGCCCGCGCCTCCACCGCCCGGTCGATCCCCGCGTCCACCGGCGCGTTCGGGCCCATGAGCCGGGGGTTCCCGAACAGGGCGAAGTCGGTGTGCGCGGCCACCGGGATCTCCTTCGAAGCCTGGTACCGGACGCGCACCGCTCCCACCGGGGATCCCTCCCAGGCCAGCCCCCCCCAGCCGCCGCGCCGCTCCAGGTAGTCCTGGTCGTCGGCCGAGCCCACCAGGGCGCGAAGGCTGTTGGCGGTGGGACGGTTGGATCCGTAGGGAACGACCCGGTCCGCGAAGCCCAGGATGATCTCCGGCCCGCGCCGGGCCGGGGCCACCGGAACGCGGAGCCCCTCGCGGTGGCGGAGGCGCTCGGAGGCGGCGGCGTAGCCCGCTTCCAGATCGAGGAACGTTCCGAACCCGAGCGGGGTGCGGACCGAGGCGCCCAGGGCCGCCACCGTTCCCTCGACCCGGTTGTAGCTCACGAGTTCATGAGCCGGTCCCAGCTCCAGGGCGAACGCGCGCCGGCGACGGGCCGATTCCCGCGCGAACGCCTTGAACCCCAGCGAATCGAGGGCCGCCATGCCGGAGTCGGCGAGGGAGCGGTCGAAGTCCAGGGACTCCTCGGGGTAGAAACCCTGGTCCTCCCGCTGGAGCCGCTCCAGGAGGCTCCCCCGGCCGAGCGTGTCCGGGGGCGCGGCGCCCTCCGCCGGGGCTCCGGAGCCGGCCATGACCCACGCGACCAGGAGCGCCGCGAACGCGCGCGCCATGTCAGCGGCTCCCGAACCGGGCCGGATCGTAGCCCTGATCGAACCGGTAGTCGTCGAGGGTGAGGACAAGGGTGACCCGCTCGGGGATGAGCCCGGTCCAGGAGCCGTGGAGATCCACCTCGGCCATCACCCGGGACACCACCCACTCCCCGGTGGGGATCCGCCGCCACTCCCGGGAGACCCGCCGAATCCCCTTGATGAGGAGGGGCATGGGGTTCTGCTTGTCGAAGGTGAACTCCTCGTGGACGATCCGGAAGTCGTCGGTGTCCACGTAGACCGTCCCCGAGGGAAGGGGCTTGAACGGCGAGCGCGGCTCGAAGGCGATCTTGAAGATGACGTGATCCCCCTCCAGGTTCCGCTCCAGCAGGGTGAACTCGTAGTCGGCCTGATCCTGGAGAAAGAAGGGGACCTGGGAGAGCCCTTCGCCATCGTCCGAGAACTCCACCTCCACCGGGGAGTCGTCCTCCTTCTCGTTCTTGTCGGGGACCCAGGCGCCGTCCTCGAGCTTGTATTTCCGGCGGGTATCCCCCAGGCGCACCGATTTCCGGAAGCCCTTGTCGTCCTCGTACATGAGGTAGGCGGCGTCGGCCACCTCCTTCTTCTTCTTCCAGAGGGCCAAGGTGCGGACGGACGCGGTGGCGGTCATGTCGTGGTGGCCGGCGAGCTTGGTCTTCTCCCCCACCACGCACCGGTCGATGATCTCCCGGAGGGTCATCAGGTCGGCCTCGGAGTGGGTGGGGCGGGTGACCTGGAATCGCGGGATCACGTAGGGGACGGCCCCGGTGTCCACGACCGCGGAATCCGCGGGAAGCGGCCGGGCCGGGATCCACAGGGGGCTCGAGGTCCTGGTGGTGTCCGGAGGCGCCCCCGCCACGGGGGCGGTCAGCGGGCCCGGTCCGGCCAGGAGCCAGAGGCACGCGCAGACCGCGACGGATCGAATCACCCTACTTCCTCCTCACGTACAGTCCGTCGAAGGACGGCGCCCAGGTGGCGCCGCCGTCCCCGGAGTCCTCCATGACCTGGCGCACGGTATCGGGGGCCACGGCGGTGAAGGTCATCCGCCGGAGCGTTTCGCCCCCCTCCGGCTTGGGCACGTGGGTCAGGAACCGGATCGAGGCGTCGGCCGGCGCTTCGTCGGTCTCGACGTACTCCAGGATCCCCCCGTTGTCGTTCACCCAGGTCTGCTTCCACTTCCCCGTCCCGGGATCCAGGTAGTTCAGGCTCTTCCCGTTCAGCCCCTGGCGACCGCTCCAGTTCTCCAGCAGGGCGCATCCGTCGAGGAGCGGATCGATCCGGCTCGTCCCCGCGGGCCGGCCCCGGGCAAACACGTCCCACTCCCCGATCCAGAAATCGAACCTCCGGTAGCGCGGATCGTGCTCGCAGGGGCGGGCCGCCCGGTCGGCGCGGTCGAGCATCTTCGTCCAGCGCGGGTCGTCGTGGAGAGCGGCGAGGTCGGTGTCCGCCTTCATCGCCTCGGGGGTGGTGAACCCCAGGTCCACCGCCCGGCCCAGGGCCGTGAACGCCGGTTCCACCTCTCCGGCCAGGGCGAGACTACAGGCCAGGTTGTACCGGGTGACGGTGGGGAAGACCCCCAGGCTGTCCGCGCGCGCGTAGGCCGCCGCCGCGTCCGCGTACTCGCCGAGCTGATAGCGGGCCCCGGCCAGGCGGAACCAGGCCATGCCCAGACCGGGCTCGTCGGCCAGAACCGCGTCGTAGGCTTCGGCGGCCCCCTTCCAGTCCCGGGCGGTGAAGAGGCTGTCCGCCGTCCCGATCGAAACCGCGCCCGGCGCCGCGTCGGCCGGGACCGGCCCGGAAAGCCCCCACCAGAGGACCGCGATCGCGGCCGGGAAGCAGAGCCGTTTTCCTTGTTTCACGAGCTGTCCTCCTCCGGTCCCGGCCGGGGCGACGTCTCGAGAAGATCATCGAGCAGCCGTTTCCAACCTCCGCGTTCGTGCGAGGGGAGAAAGAGATGGGCCAGGGACCGGATCTCGTCCTCGAGGCATCCCAGAAACCCATCGTCGGTCTCGGCGCGGGCGAGGAGCCGGGCGAGTCCCCGCGTGTCCCCCACCTCGAAATAACCCGGATACCCCGCCCCCAGAAGCCCCACCGTCCCCGGGATGCGCGTGGCCAGGACCGGAATCCCGGCCACGGAGGCCTCGGAGATCACGTTGGCGCCGCCCTCCAGCCGCGAGCTCAGGACCATGAGCCGGCTTCCCGCCAACAACCGCTTGGCCCGCCAGCGGGGAAGCTCTCCCCTCCATACGTAGCGGGGGTTCCTCCGGGTTTCATCCCGGGCCCGCTTCGACCAGGCCGGATCCATGGCCATTCCCGCGTGGACGATCCGGATCCGGGATTCCGGCGGCAGGAGCCGGGCCGCCGCCGCCGCCCGGAGCGGGTCCTTCACCCCCCGGAGGTGGGCCAGCACCGCGACGTCGAAGGTCCGGGGATGCTCGGCCCGCCTTATCCAGGGCATCCGCACCGACTGGCGGATGACCGCCGTCTTGGACCACATGGCCCCCGGGAGTTCCTCCAGGGCCTGGGGCTGGAGGAGCACCAGGCGGTCGGCCAGTTCCAGGGACCGCCGCGCCCCCGCGCCGCGCCGGATGTCGCGGTAGACGTCGGTGCCGGTCAGCGCCACCACGATCGGGAGCTCGGGATGAAGCCGGTGGAAGCGGCGGACCGAGGCCGCGCTCTTCCCCGCGTGGAGGGCGAGGAGCAGGCGGCAAGGCTCTCCGGCATACTCCCCGGTCACCAGCACCCGGTACCCGAGACTCCGAAGAAGCCGGGTCCAGCGCTTGGCGGTCACCGCGTTTCCGGTGTTCTCGCTCCGCGATTCGGGGCAGACCATGACGATCCGGGTCATGACCGAATAGAATACTGGAGTTGGGCCGTTTCCGCGTAGGCCCGGATGGGAGGACGTCATGCCCCGGGACCAGACCCTCACCGCCGCCGATCTCCGCCGCGATCTTCTGGACGCCCGGGCCCGGACCCTGGCCCTGGTCGCCGACCTGGACGACGACCGGCTCATGGGCCCCCGGCTCTCCATCGTGAACCCGATGCTCTGGGAGATCGGGCACGTGGCCTGGTTCGCCGAATTCTGGATGCTCCGCCGCCTGCGGGGCGAGGATTCCATCCGCGGAGACGCGGACCGGCTCTACGACTCCATGAAGGTGCCGCACGACGTCCGCTGGGATCTTCCCCTACCGTCCCGCCGCGAGACCCTGGCCTACATGGACGCGGTCCTGGACCGGGTGCTGGGGGTTCTGGGGGACGGTCCGCCGACCGAGGACGTCGCCTATTTCTGCCGGCTGGCCACTTTCCACGAGGATATGCACGACGAGGCGTTCACCTATACCCGCCAGACCCTGGGCTATCCCACGCCGGCGTTCCCGGCGGAGCCCTGCGTCCCCGCCGGCCGCGCGACGGACCGACCCCCGGCCGGACCCGCCCGCCGGGACACCGCAGCCGGGGCGGGCCCCCGGATGGGGGACGTCCGCTTCGAGGGGGGGACGTTTTCCCTCGGCGCGGTCCCCGGGCTCGAGCCCTTCGTTTTCGACAACGAGAAATGGCGCCACCCCGTGGAGGTCCGGGGATTCTCCATGGCCCGGAGTCCGGTGACCGAGGCCGAGTTCGCGGCCTTCGTCGATGACGGCGGCTACCGGCGGCCCAAGCTGTGGTCGCCGGAAGGCTGGGCCTGGCGGAGCGAAGCCGAGGCGGGGCATCCCGCCTACTGGCGCCGCGCCGACCACGGAAACTGGGAGCGGCGGGAGTTCGACCGGTGGACCCCCCGGAACCCTCACCTTCCGGTCATCCACGTGAACGCCCACGAGGCGGAGGCGTGGTGCCGCTGGGCCGGGCGCCGTCTTCCCACCGAGGCCGAGTGGGAGTTTGCGGCCTCGGACGGCACGCTCGCCGGCCCGGGGGAAACCGCCAAGCCGCGCTACCCCTGGGGCAACGACGTTCCAGACCCGGGCCGGGCCAACCTGGACGGCTATCGGCTGGGCCCGGTGGAGGCAGGCGCGCTCCCCGGCGGCGACGGGCGGGACGGCCTCGGGCAGATGATCGGAAACGTATGGGAGTGGACCGCGACCCCCTTCGAGCGCTACCCCGGCTTCGTGGCCGACCCCTACGAGGACTACTCAAAGCCCTGGATGGACGGACGGCACCGCGTGCTTCGGGGAGGGGCCTGGACCACCCGGGCCCGGCTCATCCGGAACACGTGGCGGAACTTCTATCTCCCCGAACGCCGGGACGTGCTGGCCGGATTCCGCACCTGCGCCCTTTGAAGCTCCGCGTGGGGGATTTGCAGGATCGGGGGAAATCTGGGAGGATGCGGGCTGGATTCGTCGGCTCGCGGGCCGTTCGGCCCGGGTTGTTCGTGCCGCGGGAATAGCGGGAATAATCCGGGCGGATCGAAACTTTCAATCTGGAGGATGAAATGAGCGACTCTCAAGAGGTCCTGGTGGTGGTGTCCAAGCTCAAGAACTACATCAAGGAGCGCTCCGGAATGAACACGTCCGGAAACGTGGCTCCCGCGGTCTCCGACATCCTCCGCACCCTCTGCGACCAGGCCGTCGAGCGGGCCCGGTCCGACGGACGGAAGACGGTGATGGACCGTGACTTCTCCGCCTGATTCCCCGGCCATGGGGTGATCGGAGATGCGACGCCTTACCTGGGGAGCCCTGTTCCTCGCCGCGTTCCTCGCGGCGGGATGCGGCTCCTCCGAATCACGGGTCGATCGGGTCCGGGGCTACCTGGACGCCCACAACCGTCAGGACGTGGACGGCGCCCTCGCCTTCCTTTCCGAGGACGCCTTCTTCAACGTCCCCGGGCAGATGGTCTTTCGGGGGCGCGACCACATCCGGAACCTCGAGGAGTGGGATGCGACCCTGAACGGCCGGCTCACCTCGTCGGGCTTCACCGTCCGCGGCGACACGGTGGCGGTGGAGAGCACCACCGAGTCGAGCGACCTCTTCCGGCTCCTGGGAATCGGCGAGATCCACTATGAGCCGGGGGTCCGCTTCGTGGTCGAGAACGGGCTCATCACCCGGCTCCTCCCCACCCCCCCGGACTCGGCGAGCCAGAAGCGGATCCGGGAGGCCTTCGGGGCGTTCCTGACCTGGGGGATGCCCCGCCACGCCGAGGAGATCCGAACCCTGCTCCCCGGCGGGAAGTTCTCCTACTCCAGGGAGAACGCGGCGAAATGGCTCGAGCTGGTGCGGGAGTGGAAGGACGCGCCCGCCGACACCGCCGGGGCTCGCTGAACCCGAGGCGCGCCACCCCCGACCCTCAAGGCAACAGCTTCCGCTCCTTGGCCGCCCGCTCCAGCTCGCCGCGGAAATCGGGATGGGCGATCCCGATCAACGCCTCGGCCCGCTCGCGCAGGTTCTTGCCGAAGATGTGCGCCACCCCGAATTCGGTCACCACGTAGTGGACGTCGGCCCGGCTCGTCACCACCCCCGCCCCCTGCTTGAGGTAGGGAACGATGCGGGTCATGCTACCGCCCTTGGCGGTGGCGGACATGGCGATGATCGGCTTCCCGCCCCGGGACCGGGCGGCGCCGCGGATGAAATCCACCTGGCCGCCGAACCCCGAGTAGATGTAGGAGCCGATGGAGTCCGAGCAGACCTGGCCGGTGAGATCGATCTCGATGGCCGAGTTCACCGCCACCAGGTTGTCGTTCTGGCTGGCGATGAACGGGTCGTTCACGTGGTCCACCGGGTGGGCCTCGATGAGCGGGTTGTTGTCCAGGTACTCGTAGAGTTCCTCGCTCCCCAGGGCGAAGGTGATGACCACCTTCCCGGGATGGAGCGTCTTCCGGCTCCCGGTCACCACCCCGCGTTCGATCGCCCGCATGGCCCCGTCCGAGATCATCTCGGTGTGGATGCCGAGGTCCAGTTGCCCCTCCATGGCCGCGTACACCGCGTCGGGAATCCCGCCGATCCCCATCTGGAGGGTAGCCCCGGGCTCGATCAGGTCCAGGATGTTCCGGCCGATGGCCATCTCGATGTCGGTGGCCGGCTTGGGCATCAGGGTGGGAAGCGGCTCGGTGGCCTCGACGATGACGTCCACGTTCCGCACGTGGAGGAAACAGTCACCGAGGAGCCGGGGCATCTTCTCGTTCACCTGGGCGATCACCAGCTTGGCCGCCTGGCAGGCCGCCTTCGAGGCCAGGGTCTCCACCCCAAGGCTCATGAAGCCGTGCTCGTCCGGGGGAGAGACCTGGATCATGGCCACGTCCAGGGGGACGATTCCCTCCTTGAACACCCGGGGAATCTGGTGGAGGAAGATAGGCATGTAATCGGCGCGCCCGTCGTTCACCGCCTCCCGGTCCGCCGGTCCCACGAAGAGCGAGTTGTGCCGGAAGTGGCCGGCCATTTCCGGGGTCGAGAGAGGGTCCTTGCCCAGGAGAAGAACGTGATTGAGCTGGACGTTTTCCAGCTCGGAGCCGCGTTCGGCCAGCGCCCTCACCAGGGTCTGGGGTATGGCGGCGTTCCCTCCGTAGTAGACGCGATCTTCGCTCTTGATCCGGACCACCGCCTCGGCCGCGGACTGAAGCTTGGACTTGTAGTCGTCGACCCAGCTCATTCCCCTTCCCCCCGATCCAGGAGGACCGGGAGCGACGCCGTGGAAATTCCGAGGGTCGCCCCCACCACCTCCTGCACCATCTTCCCCCGATATAGATAAACGCCCTCGGCCAGGCCGGGATCGGCCCTGAGCGCCTGGTTCATTCCACGTCCGGTCAGCTCGATGAGATACGGCAGGGCGGCGCTGGCCAGGGCCCGCGACGCGGTGCGGGCGATGTTGGCCGTCATGTTGGGGACGCAGTAGTGGACGACCCCGTGGGCGGTGAAGGTCGGCGATTCCAGACCGGTGGGGCGGCTCGTCTCCACGCACCCGCCCTGGTCGATGGACACGTCGATGATCACGCTTCCCGGTTTCATGGCCTTTACCATGCTCTCGGTGACCAGGAGCGGCGGCCGGCCGCCGGGAATGAGAATGGCCCCGATGAGAACGTCGGCGATAGAGGTGTACTTCTCCAGGCGGTCCAACCCCCCCACCACGGTCACCACCCGGCCGTTGAAGGCCCGGTTCACCACGCTGAGCTTCGAGATGTCGGTATCCAGCATGATGACGTGTGCCCCGAGGGCCAGCGCCTGCCGGGCCGAGATCTGGCCCACCGTGCCCGCGCCCAGGATGAGGACGGTGGGCGGCGGCACTCCGGGCACGTTGCCGAGCAGGATGCCCCGGCCCCCGGCGCCGTTCTGGAGGTAGTGGGCGGCGATGTGCACCGCCATCTGTCCGGCCATCTCGCTGAAGGGGAATAGCACCGGGAGATCGCCGTTCCGATCCCGGATGATCTCGTAGCCGATCAGGGTCGCCTTGAGGGCCATCAGTTGATCGACCAGGGCTTTCGGGGCCACCGCCAGATGATGGAAGGCGGCGATGACCGATCCCGACTTGATGAGGGGAAGCTCGTCGGCGGTGAGGAGACCGACCCGGCAGACCAGGTCCGCGCGCTGATACGCCTCCTCGGCGCTATAGACGATCTTGGCCCCCGCGTTGGCGAAGTCGCGATCCGAGAAGTGGGCGGCCAGGCCCGCCTCCTTCTCCACGAAGATGGAGTGCCCGCCCTCGGTGAGTCGCGCCACGGCAAACGGGGTCAACCCCACGCGGTGCTCGTGGCGATGGGTTTCCTTCGGTACGCCGATGATCATGTTTCTGCCTCCTCATCCACCCGCGCGGTCTCGCCGGATCCTGTGCGCCGCGCCGCCGGTTCCCCCGAATCGATCGCGGGACAGCGCCGTCTATGATCGCGCAGAATCCGGGCGTTTGTCCCTTCATGCTTTGGATAAACCTCATCCAGGGGAATTCCGGGACCCCAAACGCCGTATACGACCATTTGAGGCCGGTTTGCCGGTTCCGGGGCGCGCCCCGGCCGGGGATCGGCACCGCGACGCGACCGGGGTATACTCCTCGGACGCGCCTTGTCCGGTTTCCCGACCCGATGGGAGGGGTCTCCTCATGAGCTCCGATTTCCGCCCCGGCGAACACGTTCTCCGCTCCCCGATGGCCCGGGCCGAAGCCCGCTCGGCCTTCATCGCCCGCACCTACAACCACCTGTTCGGCGCGATGATCTTCTTCACCCTGCTCGAAGTGCTCTATTTCAAGACCGGCGTGGCGGAATCGGTCGCCAAAGCCCTCCTCGGGACGAGCTGGCTCCTGGTCCTGGGCGGGTTCATGGTGGTGAGCTGGCTGGCCAGCCGGGCCGCCCAGACCTCGAGTTCGGCTTCCACCCAGTACCTGGCCCTGGCCGGCTTCGTGGCCGCGGAGTCGATCATCTTCATCCCCCTCCTCTACGTGGCCAACGCCTACGCCCCGGGCACCATCCGGAGCGCGGCCACCGTCACCCTCCTCGGCTTCACCGGCCTCACCGGGGTGGCGCTCTGGACCCGGAAGGATTTCTCGTTCCTGGGCGGGCTCCTCAAGTGGGGGATGATCCTGGCCCTGGTGGCCATCGTGGCCGCGGTGCTGTTCGGGTTCAACCTGGGCACCTGGTTCTCGGTGGGCATGGTGGGCCTGGCCGGAGCGGCGATCCTCCGGGACACGTCCAACATCATCCGCACCTACCCCGAGGACCGGCACGTGGCCGCCGCGCTCCAGCTCTTCGCCTCGGTGGCGCTCATGTTCTGGTACGTGCTCCGGCTCTTCCTCGGATCGCGCCGGTAGCCCCGGACATGGCCCCGCCCTTCGACCCCGACGGCGCCGCGGTGGGAACCGGCATCTTCGGCCTCCCCCATTCCCCCGAAGAGGCGGAGGTGGTGCTGGTGCCGGTCCCCTGGGAGGCCACCGTCTCCTACGGGGCCGGGACCGCGGACGGGCCCTCGGCGATCCTCGCGGCGAGTGCGCAGATCGATCTCCTGGACCGGGAAACCGGCCGCCCCTACGAGCGGGGGATCGCCATGCTGGCGGCGCCGGGAGAGCTCCGCGCCAAGAGCGACGCCGCCCGACGGGTGGCCGAACGGGTGATCGAGGCCGGCGGGGTGGAGCACGATCCCGACCGGGCCGCCGACGCGGAAGCGGTGGACGCGCGGTGCGACGAGATGAACGATTGGGTCCAGGAGACCGCCTCGAACTGGCTGGATCGCGGAAAGCTGGTGGGGGTGGTGGGCGGCGACCACTCGAGCCCCTTCGGGCTCATCCGCGCGGTGGCCGAGCGGCACCCGGGGATGGGAATCCTCCACCTCGACGCCCACGCCGACCTTCGCCACGCCTACGAGGGGTTCATCTGGTCCCACGCCTCGATCATGTACAACGTGGTCACGCGGGTGCCGGGGGTGGCCCGGGTGGTCCAGGTGGGGATCCGGGACTACGCGAACCAGGAGGAGCACCTGATCCGCACCAGCCCCGACCGGATCCGGACCTACTTCGACCCGGACCTGAAGCTCCGCCAGCTGGGGGGCGAGCCGTGGATGCGGATCGCCCGCGAGATCGTGAACCGGCTCCCCGAGGAGGTCTATCTCTCCTTCGACGTGGACGGGCTGGATCCCACCCTCTGCCCCCACACCGGGACGCCGGTTCCCGGGGGGCTCTCGTTCCCGGAAACGGTGGCCCTGGTGCGGCTGGTGGCGGAGAGCGACCGGCGGATCGTGGGGTTCGATCTGTCCGAGGTCGCGCCGGGGCCGTCGGGCGCCGGCGAATGGGACGCCAACGTGGCCGCGCGGTTGTTGTACAAGATGATCGGGTTCGCGGTGATGGGGCGGGGGAGATAACCGGGCGAACGTGGCGGGGTCGCGAGTGTCGGCCCGCCCCGGAGTTTACCCGGGTATCTGCATATTTATCAATGGGTTAACTAGGCCGATTATTGTAACGTAGGCCGCCGGCAAGCAGGCGAAGCGCTAGTGCATCCGCGGCTCGATCGGCCGCTCCCGGACGATCGCCGCCTCGGCCTCGGCCATCTCGGCCAGGCGCTCTCCGACCGCCCGCTTCGACCCGGCCTCGTAGGCCAGGTCCCGAAACAGTTCCCAGTGGCGCCCCTCGGCGTCGGCCAAACGCAGATAGAACTGCGCGAGTTCCGGTTCGTCCCCGGCCAGCCCCTCGGCCAGGACCCGGAAGCGCTCGCAGGAACGCGCCTCCACGAAGGCGCTCACCAGGAGCAGGTCCCCCAGGGCCCCGATCCCCCCCCGATGGCGGAACCCCCATTCGCGAAGCGCGCGCACGTAGCGGTCCGGAAGGGGCTTGGTGAGCCGGCCGCCGCGCTCCTCCAGCCGGTCCAGCACCTGGCGGAAGTGGCGCATCTCCTCGTGGGCCAGGGCGATCATCCCGCGCGCGAGCCCCGGGTGCTCGGGAAAACGCCCGATCAGGGCCAGGGCCTGGCTCGCCGCCTTCTCCTCGCAGTGGGCGTGATCGACCAGGAGCGCATCCAAATTGGCCCGGGCGGTTTCCACCCAGGCGGGCGGGGTGGCGAAGCGGAGCGGGAGCCCCTCCAGGGGATCCGCCCACGGGAAGGTCGGTTTCATGGTCCGGGGAGGATAGCAGGAAGGCCGGAGGTCGGCCCGGGCGACCCGTGCTACCCTTTTCCGCTCGTTCGGCGCTCCGCCCTTCCCCGGCCCGCGCCGCCACCTCGGGAGAACGCGTGAAGCGCTGGGCCTACCTCGCCGCATCCGGCCAGACCCTGATCGCCGCCGGCACCTTTCTGGTGGCCAAGGACGCCACCTCGCTCTTCACGCCCCTTCAGCTCGCCTGGTTCCGGATCATGGTGAGCGGGATCCTGGTCTGGACGGTGTACGCGGCCACCCACCGCGGACGGCCGCGCCCCCGCCGGGCGGACCTCCCGGGCTTCGCGCTGATCGGGTTCCTGGGGGTGTGCCTGAACCAGGTGCTCTTCATCTTCGGGATCCATCTCTCCACCCCGCTCCATGCCGCTCTCCTCTACGCCTTCACCCCGGTCCTGGTCCTGGCCGGCGCGGTGGCCATGTCGAAGGAGCGGGTGGGGCCGCGGAAGGGCGCGGGGGTGGCGTTGGCGGTGGCCGGGGTGGTGCTGGTGCTCACCGCGCGGGGCCTCGAACTCTCCGCCGCCCCCATGCGGGGCGACCTGTTGATCCTCCTCGCGGTGATCGCGTGGGCGGGCTACACCCTGGCCGGGAAGGACGTCCTTCGCCGCTACGATCCGTTCACCGTGATCACCTATGCCTTCGGCTTCGCCGCGCTCTTCGCCCTCCCCTTCACCCCCTGGGCGTGGCGCGGTTTCCACCCCGCCGACCCGGGGCTCCGGGGCTGGCTCGAACTCCTCTACCTCTGCGCGATGACCAGCGGGGTGGCCTTCACCCTCTGGTACTACGCGCTCCGGCGGCTGGAGGCGAGCCAGGTGGCGGTCTTCACCAACCTCCAGGCCCCGGTCACCGCGTTCCTGGCCTGGCTGGCCTTCGGGGACATGCCGTCGTGGCAGGTGGTGTTCGGGGGCATCCTGGTCCTGGCGGGGGTCACCGCGGTGCAGCTCCCGCGCCGCTCCGCACCGGTCCGAGGCCCCGCCGCCTCATCCTGAGCGGCTCAGCGCAACCGCGCGGTCCGGACCCGGGAGCTGTCGCCGAGTTCGGTCCAGGCCAGAACCACCTGGTCCTTCCAGCGCGCGAGCCGGGGAAAGCCGCTCCCCCGCTCGGCGCTCATCGCCGGCCCCACCCGGACCGGTTCGGGAACGCCGTTCGCGGCCACCCGGCGGAGGTGGATCGCCGCGACCCCCTCGCCGCCGCTCTCGAGCCAGGAGACGCGTGCGGCCCCGTCCGGGTCGAGAACCACCCCCATCCGGCCGAGCGGATCGCCGTCGCTGAGCTCGACCGGCGCGCCGAAGGTCCGGCCCCGGTCCGATGAAAAGGCGCACCGCACCCGCCCGCGCTCGCCCCCGGGGGCGGTGTACCAGGCCACCGCCAGGCGATCGTCCGCCGAGGCCGCGGCGGGCCCGTTCACCGGACACCCGGCGATCTTCCAGCCGTCGGCGTGAACCGGCGCAGGCTCGGTCCACGCCTCCCCGGCCCTTCGCACCACCGCGATGTCCCGGGTCTCGTCCTCCGAACGGTCGCGGTAGAAGACCGCGGGGGAGCCGCCGGCCAGGAGCACCAGGTCGGTGCCGCAGCAATCGCAGACCCGGGCGTCGAGCAGGGTCTCGTCCCCCAGCCGCCCGTCGCGGTCCACGGTGGCGTAGCGGAGGGTCATCGGCCCCAGGGTCGAGTCCTCCTCCCCGCCCCCGGTCTCCCTCCCGTCGAGCCAGGCCACGCCGAACCGGTCGGGCCCCACCGGCGCCATGGAGACGAAGCCGTGCTCGGTGAGGGTGGTGTCCCGATGCGGGATCACCGGCGCGCTCCAGGTGTCGCCGCCGTCATGGGACAGCGCGATCCGGATGCCGTAGGCATAGAGGTCCCCGGGGACCTTCTCCAGCCAGGAGGCGGCGAGGGTTCCGTCGGCGAGGGCGTTCATCGCCGGCACGTCGGCCCAGTTCACGAACCAGTCGCCGCCGTGGGCCACCGTCCGAGGCTTCGACCAGCCTTCCCCGGTCCAGCGGGCGAACCGAAGGGCGGTGCCCCCTTCGGGGAACGGTTCGAGCCAGCTCAGGTAGAGCGCGCCGTCCCCGCCCGCCGCGAGGTTCGGCTCGCCGCTTCCCGCCGCCGCCGGCGAGGGCACGTCGGAACCGCGCTTCGGGGGCCGGCGGTGCACGCGGTGAGAGCGAGGCAGGGGCCCAGCGCCACCGCCCGGCCGGGCCCGGCGCCTCACCGCACCCCCCACCTTCGATGGGGAGGCGCGGCGGGCGGAGCGGAATCGCCGCGCTCCCGCCGCCGGGACGGGGCGCGGCGAGCGGATTACTTCGCCGGCTTCTTCATCCAGACGCCGTTCTCCTCGGCCCAGGTGTAGCGCGGAACTCCCTCGACCTTGTGGACGGAGACGTCGGTGGGGACCAGCTCGCCGTCCTGGTCCTTCATGAACACGTCGATGTCGTACATCTTCCCGCCCTTTTCCTTGAAGTCGGCGCAGGCGAAGTAGACGTCGTTCCCCAGGCTGGCCACCCGCTCGCGGTGAACGTGGTCCAGGGTCAGCGCCAGGGGCTGCCTGGCCTCGGCGTCGTAGTAGAGGAAATAGCCGCCGAGGAGCTTGGACTGGTCGTTCACCCAGCTCTGGATGGCATCGGCCAGGGAGTCCTTGGTGAGCTCCACTTCCTTGGTCATCGGCGTGTCGGTGGGGTGCTCGGGGTGCTCCTGGGCGGCGAGGGGCGCGGCGGAGAGCGCGACGCCCAGCGCGGCGGCGATCAACAGGGTCGATTTCATGGGTATCCTCCTGGGTGACGGGAACCGCTCCCGCCGAATCCATGCATGCGGAAACGGGACTGCAGCTATCACCTTAGCCGAAGGGAACCCGTTCGGGGAAGCCGGCGGCGGGAGGCCCCCCGCGGCCCGGTCTATACTGGGATCGTCATGGCCATCGTCTGTCCGCGCTGCGGCCGGAACTACGACGTGACCCTCTTCCAGTTCGGCCGCGCGATCACCTGCACCTGCGGCGCGCGCGTGGAGCGGGACGGGGCGGGGCGCGCCGTCCCCCGCCACGGCGAGCCGCGCTTCATCGCCGATGCCATGCTGGGGCGGCTCGCCCGCTGGCTCCGGCTCCTCGGATACGACACCGAGTACGACCCGGCGGTGGACGACCCGGAGCTGGCGCGCCGGGCGCTGCGGGGAGGGCGCATCCTGCTCACCCGAGACCGCGGGATCCCCGCCCGCTACCGCCTCCCCGACGCGATCCTGATCGAGGCGGACCGGCCCCTGGCCCAGCTCCGCCAGGTGGTGGACGCCCTGGGCCTGCACTGGCGCGGCCGGACCCCCACCCGGTGCACCCTGTGCAACCAGGCGCTGGTTTCGATCCCGCGCGAGAAGGCGGCGGGGCGGATCCCTCCCTTCGTCCACGCCCACCACCGCACGTTTTTCCGCTGCCCCCGGTGCCGGAGGATCTACTGGGAGGGGACGCACCTCGCGCACATGCGGGAGCGCCTGGAGGACGCGCTCGCCGGGGAATGGCCGGGCGGGGCGGGCTAGCCCTCCACCTGGGCCATTCGCCGGAGCCGGCGGCGGAGTTTGCGGAGTTCCAGGCGCGCCTCGGTGTAGGCGGCGCGGTTCTTCGAGGCCTCGGCCTCGCCCCGCCTGGCCTTGGCTGCCCGGATCGCCTGCTTGATCTTGGTCTTCTGAGCCCCGTGAACCACCTTGTGAGGTTTCTCGATCCCCAGGTCGTGAGCGATCGCCTCCACCAGCTGGTCCTTGTGGAGCCCGGAGAGTCCCTCGAGCTGGGTCTTCTCCTTGGCCAGCTCGCGAAGATCGGTGACCTTCATCTTCTCCAGTTCATGCCAGTCCATGACCTCCTCCTTCCCCGCGGGGGCGGAATCGGGACGTCGCGTCCGGCGCGCGGCGGAGCCGAACGCGGATCCCGGGATCAGCCTCCCCGGAACGGCACGGTAAGGCCCCTATTCTAGCTCCCGGGGCGTGCGGGTTAAAGGCCGGCGGAGCCGCTTGCCGGGAACCGTCTCCCGGGCCGGCGGAACCGCTTGCCCAGGGCCACGGGGGATGGGAGCATCTGCACGGTCCAACCGGGGCGACCTCGGCTGTCCCTATCCCCCCTGACCCTATGAGGAGCCCGTCATGGCCGATCACCGCTCGCCGCTCCGCTTGATCCCCTTTGCCCTGGTCCTCTGCGCGCTCCCCCGGGCCCCGGAGTCCGCGGCGGCCGCCTCGCCCGAGCTCATCCCCCGGGCGCTTCTCTTCGGGAATCCGGAGCGGTCCGAGCCCGCCATCTCCCCCGACGGTCGGCTCCTGGCCTACCTCGCCCCTTCACCGGAGGGGGTATCCAACATCTGGGTGCGGCCGGTGGGGCGGGACGAGCCGCAGATGGCCACCGACGACCGCCACCGGGGAATCTACGAGGTTCTCTGGGCCGAGGACAGCCGCCACCTGCTCTACGTCCAGGATCAGGGGGGCGACGAGGACTGGCACCTCTACGCGAGCGACCTGGCCTCGGGAGAGGTTCGCGATATCACGCCGTTTCCCGGCGTCTCGGTCCAGGATGTGCTTACCGACCGGAACCATCCCGACGAGGTCCTGGTGTCGATGAACCGGCGCGACCCCTCCGTCTTCGACCTGGTGCGGGTGAGGCTGGCCGACGGCGCCGCGGAGACCGAAGTGGAGAACCCCGGCGACGTCACCGAGTGGGCGGTGGACCGCGAATTCCGGGTCCGGGCGGCGGTGGCCCTGGACCCCGGGACCAGCGACACCGTCATCCGGGTGCGGTCCGCTCCCGGCGAGCCGTGGCGCGACGTCGCCCGCTGGCCCTTCACCGAGGCCGGGAGCGTCCTCTACAAGAAGATCCTCGGGTTCACCGCCGACGGCGCCGGCCTCTACGTTCAGACCTTCATGGGCGGCGACATGTCGCGGCTGGTGGTGCTCGACACGGCCACCGGGCGCGAGATCCGCGAGGTGGCCTCGGACGGGCGGTCGGATGTGTGGAACATCTGGTGGGTGCCGCAGGTCATGCTCGATCCCGCGACCGGCGCCCCCCAGGCGGTGGGCTTCGATTACCTGGTTCCCGAGTGGCGGGTGCTGGATCCGGTGATCGAACCCGACTTCCATGCGCTCCGGAAGCTCTCCCCCGGGGCCTTCACCATCGGGAGCCGCGACCGCGACGACGAGCGATGGGTGGTGAAGACCTGGTCCGACACCGTCCCCCCGGCCTGGTACCTCTACGACCGGTCAAGCCGGAAGGCGAGCCTGATCTTCGAGAGCGTGCCCGGGCTGGCCGGCTACCCGATGGCCCCCATGAAACCCATCACCTTCACCTCCCGGGACGGGCGGCTGATTCCCGGCTACCTCACCCTTCCCCTCGGCGTGGAGCCGGAGAAGCTCCCCATGGTGCTCTACGTCCACGGCGGCCCCTGGGCCCGCGATGACTGGGACTTCCGCGCCGACGTCCAGCACCTGGCCAACCGCGGGTACGCGGTGCTCCAGGTGAACTTCCGGGGTTCGACCGGCTACGGGAAATCGTACCTGAACGCGTCCACCCGCCAGTGGGGAGTGGGGGGCATGCAGAACGACCTCACCGACGCGGTGGGCTGGGCGGTGGAGCGGGGGATCGCCGACCCCGCCCGTATCGCCATCATGGGCGGTTCCTACGGCGGCTACGCCACCCTGGCCGGGATCACCTTCACTCCCGATCTCTATGTCTGCGCGGTGGATCTCGTGGGTCCCTCCAACGTGGCCACGCTGTTCCACTCCATGCCCCCCTACTGGGAGGTCCGGAGAACCCGCTGGAAGCGCCGGGTGGGGGACGTCGAGAACGATGCCGAGCTGAACCGCCGGATCTCCCCGTTCTTCCACGTGGACGCCATCCGGGCGCCGCTCCTGATCGGGCACGGGGCCAACGATCCCCGGGTGACGCTCCCGGAATCCGAGACCATCGTGGCGGCGATGCGGAAGCGGAAGCTCCCGGTCACGTTCGTGGTCTATCCCGACGAGGGGCACGGGTTCGCGCGCCCCGAGAACAACCTGGACTTCAACGGGCGGGTCGAGGAGTTCCTGGGACGGTACCTGGGCGGCCGGGTCGAGCCGTGGAAGGCGGTGCCGGGATCGAGCGCGGAGGTGCGGTAGGCGAGGGGGGCGCGGCGTCGCGGAGTCGCCGCGGGAGGCCCGGGCCCGGTGCGGCCGGCGTGGGCCCGGGCGCGGACGGGCCGATTCCCCTGCAACCCCCCGCGCCGGAGCCTCGTAGTTGGGAGCGGAGGGACCCGGAGGGGTCGCCCGCCGTGACCCGTCCCGCCCGCACCATCGGGATGTAAACGATCGGGCGCCCCCCGGCGTCTCACCATGGGAGTCGCCGCCCACCCCTCGGGCGGCAACCGTGAGCCCCAACCCCGGGAGAGGTGTCATGTCGCGTTTAAACCGTCTTCATTTCATTGTGCCGCTTGCCGTTCTGGCGGTTTCGACCCTGATGTCCGTCCCCCGGCCGGCCTGGGCGGGGTTCGACGAGCACGCGACCCTCGAAGGCTCCAAGCTCGAGATCACCAACCTGATCGGGGCGGTCCGGATCGAGGGCGGGAACTCCAGCACCTTCAGCGTGGACGTCGCGGTCCGCGGGGACGACGCCACCCGGGAGCGGGTGAAGATCGAGACCCACGAGGGGGGGACCGCGTCGCTTCTGGTGCGCTTTCCCCTCGAGGAGAGCACCCGCTACGTCTACCCCGAGATGGGGCGCCGGTCCCGATCCACCTTTCGGATGAGCAGCAGCGGAGAGGACGAGTCGTGGTTGAAGCAGGTCTTCGGGGCGATCGCGGGAAAGCAGATCGAGGTCTCGGGGGACGGCCACGGTCTCGAGATCTGGGCCGACATCACGGTGAAGGTGCCGGAGGGGAAGGAGCTGGTGCTCCGTCACGGGGCGGGAGCGGTGACCGCACGGAACGTGAAGGGGAAGCTCAACCTGGACACCCACGTGGGTCGCGTGAACGCGTCCTCGATCCACGGTGATCTGATCGTCGATACCGGAAGCGGTTCGGTGACGGTGAAGGACGTGGAAGGAAGCGTCGACCTGGACACCGGGAGCGGCTCCGTCACCGCCGAGGGCGTCTCGGGCGAGCTCCTGGTGGATACCGGGAGCGGCCACGTGGACTTGACCGGCTGCCGGGGGGACCGGATCTCCGCCGACACCGGCTCCGGTCGCGTCACCCTCCGCGACGCCACCTGCGATTACCTGTACGTGGACACCGGAAGCGGCTCCATCGACGCCACCGGCATCTCCACCGAGGCGGCCAAGCTCGACACCGGGAGCGGGAGCATCACCCTGGACCTCACCCACATGGGGAACGGCAGGTTCGTCCTCGACACCGGGAGCGGCTCCATCGACCTCCGGGTGCCCAAGGATGCCTCGGCCACCGTGGACGCCTCCGCGGGGAGCGGCGGGATCCGGGTGGACTTCCCCGACGACGGGGTCCGGCGCTCATCCCACGACGATCTCAAGTTCAAGATCGGGGACGGCGAGGCCGGGGTGACCCTGGACACCGGGAGCGGCTCGATCCGGGTGAGCGGGTAGGGGGGTTCCCCAAGGCCGTCCGGGGCCGCGACGGGACCCGGGGCTCGCCGGGTTCGACACGATGCCGCCGGGCGCCGCCCTACTGCAGCGCGCCCAGAAACTCGGCCAGGATCCGGTTCAGGCCCTCGGGATCGTCCAGCATGATCCAGTGGCTCGTCCCGCCCACCACCCGGGCCGGGAGATCGGGCATCAGGCGGTGGAGCGCGCGCGGATCGGCGTCCCGCGCCTCGCACACCACCGCGAGCTTCGGGGCCTTGGAGAGGCGGAGCGGGGTGACCGGGTCGTGCTCGAGCGCCTCACGATAGAGCGTGGACGCCACCTCCCGCGGAAGCGTGCGCACCCCGCGGAGCACCCGGCCCCGGGTCGTGGGGCGCGCCCCTTCCAGCAACCCCTCGAACCGCTCCCGCATGGTCCGGGAATACGTCTCGGGGGAGAAGCCGTGGAGAAACGCCTGGGCCTTGTCGTCCGGCAGCCCCCGGAGATCGTTCATCGGGTCTACCAGCACCAGACCGGCCAGCCGGTCGGGGTGGCGTTCGGCGACGATGCCCGCGATGTGGCCGGCAAAGCTGTGTACGACCAGCACGAACCGGCCCAGGCCCAGCCGATCGGCCACCGAGGCCACGTCGCCGGCGAACTCCTCGACGGCGTACCGGTTCCGGGGATCGGGATCGGAGCGACCGTGAGCGCGGAGATCGAAGGCGACCGCCCGCCGCCCGGGGCGGAAGCGCTCGAGCTGGGCGGCCCAGTGGCCGTTCTCTCCGGCCAGGCCGTGAACGAAGAGCAGGGCCGGTTCCCCCTTCCCCCCGTCCTCGACCCAGAGTTCGCCCACCGGCCCCGCCGTCCACATGTCCCGGCTCCTAGACGTCCCGGGCCAGCCGGATTCCCGAGACCTGCCAGCGGGTCCGGGGGGAGAAGAAGTTCCGGTAGGTGGGCCGGATGTGCGAGACCGGGGTGAAACAGGAGCCCCCGCGTAGGACCATCTGGTTGATCATGAACTTGCCGTTGTACTCGCCGAGGGCTCCGGCGGGCGGCCGGTACCCGGGGTACGGCGAGTAGGGGCTCTCGGTCCACTCCCACGCGTCCCCGAAGAGCTGGGCCGGCGCGGGCGGTTCGGAAGATCCGGCGGGATCCGTCGCACCGTGAACCGCCGCTCCCCCCGGTCGCCGAGCGGCGCGGGGTGGAGGTGGTCGGACTCGATGAAATTTCCCCGGATGGGCGCCCCATCCGCGGCGATCTCCCATTCCGCCTCGGTCGGAAGGCGCGCCTCCGCCCAGCGCGCGTAGGCGTCGGCCTCGTAGTAGCTCACGTGGCAGACCGGCTCCCCGGGGCGGACCTCCCGGAGCCCGGCCAGGGTGAACTGGCGCCAGCGATCCCCCGACCGCTCCCAGTAGAGGGGCGCCCGCCAGCCCTCGTCGGTCACCACCGCCCACCCATCCGAGAGCCACAGGTCGGGTCGCTCGTACCCGCCGTCCTCCATGAACTCGAGGTACTCCCCCGCGGTGATCAGGCGGTCGGCCATGCGGAAGGCGGGGACGAACTCCCGGTGTCGGGGGGTCTCGTTGTCGTAGGCGAACCCGGATCCCGTGAACCCGATCTCGCGCAGACCTTCCTCGAAGCCGAGCCACTTCAGTGCCGGGACCGGAGCTGCGTCTCCCGGAGGCGTCTCCCGGTAGACCGGACGGAGCGGGTTCATGGAGAAGAGGTGCTTGAGATCGGTGAGGAGCAGTTCCTGATGCTGCTGTTCGTGATGGAGCCCCACCACGATCACCGGATGGAGCTCGGCCACCCGCTCGGGATGGCCCCGCTCCAGGAATCCGATCAGGTGACGGTCCACGTGTTCACGGTAGGCGCGAACCTCGTCCACGGTGGGGCGGGTGATGAGCCCCCGGTGGGGCCGCTCGTGCATGGGGCCCACGGTGTTGTAGTAGGAGTTGAACAGGTAGCGATAGAACGGCTGGAAGGGCTTGTAGCCATCCTCGCCCTGTTCCAGCACGAAGGTCTCGAAGAACCAGCTCGTGTGGGCCAGGTGCCACTTGGCCGGGCTGGCCTCGGGCATCGACTGCACCACGTAGTCCTCGACGGCCAGCGGCCGGCAGAGGGCCTCGGTCCGCGCCCGCACCTCGCGAAAACGCTCGACGAGGGTCGGTTCAGCGGTCCTGGACGAGGATGAGAGCGATGGGTCGATCCTGGCGGTCATGATTCCACTCCCCGCCCGGCCGAGCGCTGAACGAAGCATGCCCGAGCGTGATGATGATTCGCCGTCACAACGCGAGGACCGGATGCGAGGGGCCTGCGTTCCGGAATCAAGGGGCACCCGTGACTTTACCGTCTCCGGATGAGCCCCGGCAAGGCGGCCGCCCGACGGGTCCGGACGCCGCCTTTCATCCCCCGGTCCAAACCCGGCCGGGGATCGATCGATCTCCGGGATCCGGGAGGGAGGGAACGGGGATGTCGCCGGGCGACCGATCGGTGTTCTGAGGCTCCACCTCGAACTCCCGGGACTCGGACCAGGGGCCCCACGAACCGTTCACCTCCGCCCGTACCCTGAAGGACCATCCGGTGAGCCAGTGGGGGCCGAAGACATAGCCCAGTCGTTGAAAACGGAAGGAGGTGGCGGTCAGGGTGTCGGCGTCCAACACCGGGTTCGAGGCGCCGGCGTTTCGGACATAGAGTTCGTAGCGGTCGGCGTTCGGGACCTCGGACCAGGCGAACGCCCAGGTCAACCCGTCGGTCAGGTCGGTCCGGCCGTTGTCGAGGACGGCGTCCGCGGCCGGCCGGACCGGAACCGGGGCCAACCAAGGCCGGCTGGGAGAGCGCCCGCAGGCCGCGGCCCAGAATCCCGAAGCGATGATGAACAGCACGATGCAGGACCTGGCCATGGGAATCCGGAAGCCTTCGGTGCGGGAGTCGAGTATACCGGGCGAGAGACGCCGCGACGCCTACCCCGCCTTGGTGCGATGCTCTTCGATCAGCCGGTCCACGATGTCCGGGTCGGCCAGGGTAGTGATGTCCCCCAGCCCTTCGTACTCCGAGGCGGCAATCTTCCGCAGGATGCGACGCATGATCTTACCGCTTCGGGTCTTGGGAAGTCCCGAGGCGATGTGGATCACGTCGGGGGCGGCGAAGGGTCCGATGGCGTGGCGCACCTGCTCCTTGAGGGCGCCCTCCATCTGCTCGCCGTCCCCGCTCTCGTACTCGCTGGAGAGGACCACGTAGGCGTAGATCCCGGTGCCCTTGATGGCGTGCGGGAACCCGACCACCGCGGCCTCGGCGACCATTTCGTGGGCCACCAGAGCGCTCTCCACTTCCGCCGTCCCCAGGCGATGCCCGGAGACGTTGATGACGTCGTCGATCCGCCCGGTGATCCAGTAGTACCCGTCTTCGTCCCGGCGGGCGCCGTCTCCGGTGAAGTAGTAGCCGGGATAGGTGGTGAAATAGGTCTCCCGGAAACGGTGATGGTCGCCGTGGACGGTGCGGGCCTGTCCCGGCCAGGGGGTGCTGAGGCAGAGCGCGCCGGAGACGCCGTTCCCCTCCTGCACCCTTCCCTCGGCGTCGACGATCACCGGCTTCACCCCGAAGAACGGCAAGGTGGCCGATCCGGGCTTGGTCGGGGTCACCCCGGGAAGCGGGGTGATGAGGATCCCCCCGGTCTCGGTCTGCCACCAGGTGTCCACCACCGCGCACCGCTTCTCCCCCACCACGTCGTGGTACCACTTCCAGATCTCGGGGTTGATGGGCTCCCCCACCGAACCGAGGATGCGGAGCGAGGTGCGCCGGGACCGCTTCACCCAGTCGTCGCCGGCCTGGGCGATGGCCCGGAGCGCGGTGGGGGCGGTGTAGAAGATGTTCACCCCGAGATCGTCCACGATTCGCCAGTAGCGCCCCGGATCGGGGTAGACCGGCGTGGATTCGAACATGACCGTGGTGGCGCCGTTGGCCAGGGGGCCGTAGATGATGTAGCTGTGACCGGTGATCCACCCGATGTCCGCGGCGCAAAAGTAGATGTCGCCGGGGTGGTAGTCGAAGACGAGCTTGTGGGTCAGGGCGGCATAGACCAGATAGCCGCCGGTGGTGTGAAGCACCCCCTTGGGCCGGCCGGTGCTCCCCGAGGTGTAGAGGATGAAGAGCGGGTCCTCGGCCCCCATCCACTCGTTGCTACAGGTGGAGCGCTGGCGGTGCATCTCCTCGTCCAGCCAGTAGTCCCGGCCCGCCCGCATGGGGATCTCCCGCTCGGTGCGGCGGGCCACCAGGACCGTCTCCACCGTGGACATCCCCTCCACCGCCCGGTCCACGATGGCCTTCAGGGGGATACGCTTCCCGCCCCGGAGGCCCTCGTTGGCGGTCATCACCACCTTGCAGCGGGCATCCACCACCCGGTCGCGGAGCGACTCCGCGCTGAACCCGGCGAAGACCACCGAGTGCACCGCCCCGATCCGCGCGCAGGCCAGCATGGAATAGGCCAGCTCCGGGATCATGGGCATGTAGATGCACACCCGGTCCCCGCGCTTCACCCCGTGGCTCAGGAGCACGTTGGCCACCCGGGCCACGTTGTGCTTCAGCTCGCGGTAGGTGATGTGCTTGTAGGCGCCCACCTCGTCCTGGGCCCAGATGATCGCGGTCTGCTCCGCCTTGTCCTTCAGGTGACGGTCCACGCAGTTGAACGAGGCGTTCAGCCGCCCCCCCGAGTACCAGCTGAAGTCCACCTCGTCGTAGTCCGCATCGAACACCCAGTCCCACTGGTGGTACCAGGTGAGAAGCTTGGCCTGCTCGGCCCAGAACCACTCCGGGTTGTCCAGGGAGAGGCGGTAGAGCCGCTGGTACTCCTCCATGCTGTTCAGGTGGGCGCGCTCGGAGATGTGGGGCTTGACGGGGTATACGGGTTCGGTCACGGGCGATCCTCCGGACGAATCGGGATTGGACGAACACGGGGCGGAAGCGGACGGGCGGCGCCGGGGGACGGACGCTCTCCGCGTCGACGGTTAGACTACAGGAGAATCAGGCGAGGAGCCAAACCAACCCCACCCCCACCGCCGCCGCGGAAAGCGCGGCGAGCAGGCCCCGGTAGGCGAGCCCCCCGCCCAGGGAGAACCGGCCGGCCAGGGTGCCCACCACCGTGGAAAAGAGGGTCATGGCCACGATCGACCCCGCGCCGAAGGCCCCGATGTAGGCCGCGGAATCGGCCAGGGTGGGAAGGGCCAGGGCGGGAAGGACGCCGAGGAGGTGAGACGTGCCGGCCAGGCCGTGGAGCCCCCCCACTGCCAGGGCGGCGTGGGTGTGCCGGTGGGCGGACGGGGCATTCTCGGGATGGGCGGTCTCCGCGCCGTGGAGATGGACGTGGAGGTGACGTTCCCCCGCGTGCACGTGCTCGTGAGCGTGAAGTCTCCGGGAGAACGCCCGCCTAAAGCCCCAGAGGCCGATCCCCACCAGCACCACCCCCACCAGCCGCTCGCTCCAGTGGGAGAGGAACTCCACCGGGATGAACTCCCGGAGAAAGAAGGCGAGGGCCCCCACCACCCAGACCCCGCCGGTGTGGCCCAGACCCCAGTAGAGCCCGGCGGCCCAGCGACGGCCGCGCCCTTCGGCGGCCAGGGGGGCGACGGCGGCCAGGTGATCGGGTCCGGATACGACGTGGACGAGCCCGGCCAGGAGGCCGGCGAGGAGGACGGCGGTCATTCTGTGTTCTCCGGAAGGGTTGTCCTCTTCACCGGGTGGGAGGACCGGTTACGGACGCGACAGTATAGACCTCCATCTCCGCGCGCACCAAGTCCTTGCAGGCGTCCCTCGAGGCGTGCGGTCCGAATCCCCGGCCGGGCGCGAAGACCGGTCGCAGACGGGGACCCCGGTGCGAAGACATCTTCTGCCCCGCAACCCGTTTGAGGGAAACAGCTTGGCCTGAAGTAGCCAGCCTGTACCATTTTTGTTTGGATTTTATGTTGTACAAATCACGGACAAACAGCTATTCTCCTCTTCGTCGGGTTCGGGTGGAGGCCCTCGCGACCTCTGCGGAATCCCGGCCCCGGTCTGAAGCGGACCGGCAATCGTGCAGCAAACCATCGCGAACCAACCAGGAGGAAACGATGAAATTCAAGCAGCTCTTCACGATCAGCATGGGCGCGCTCATCGCCGCCAGCGTCGTCGGCACCGGGATCGGCATCGCGACCGCCGGAAACGCCCGGGGAAATGCCGAGGCCGCGATGAACCAGGGTTCCGAGGGCAAGGTTCCGATCTTCCCCCTGGCCCAAAAGGCCGGCTTCAAGACCCTGACCAAGGCCATCCAGGCCGCCGGCCTCCAGAAGACCCTGACCACCGACGGCCCGTTCACCGTCTTCGCCCCCACCGATGAGGCCTTCGCGAAGATCCCGGCGGCGGACCTCGAGGCGCTTCTCGCCGACAAGGCAGCGCTGACCCAGGTGCTCCTCTACCACGTGGTGGCGGGCGAGGTGCCGGCATCCGCGGTGGTCGGGCTCAGCGAGGCCGAGACCCTGAACGGGCAGATGATCACGATCGACGCCTCGAACGGGGTGAAGCTGAACGGCAACGTCAACGTGGTGAAGACCGACATCATGGCCAAGAACGGGATCATCCACGTGATCGACACCGTGCTCCTCCCCGGGAACTAGCCGGACCTTCCGGGAGCGCTGAACCGCGCTTTACCGGGAATGGAACCGCCGGTCAAATCAGTCAGATCAAGACAATCCATCAATCGCCCTCATCACGGCCGTCCGGGAAGTCCTCCCGGGCGGCCCTTATCTCGTAACCCCCGAAACCTGGAGCCTGGGGGCTTGCCGAATCCCGGGACGCGGCCGCATGATGGACGCGGGCGTCGGGGCATCCGGCCCCACGCGACCGGAAGCGCGGCAACTCGGCACCCTATTCCCCCAGGAGGCCCAGGCCGTGAAGTACTTCGTGACCGGCAGCACCGGTTTCATCGGCGGCCATCTCACCCGCCGGCTTCTGACCGACGGGCACGCCGTCGTGTCTCTGGTCCGGTCGCCGTCCCTTGCCGCCGATCTGGCCCTCCAGGGAGCCGTCCTCTCCCCGGGTGACGTCACCGACCGCGAGAGCATGCGCTCCGGCATGCACGGGGTGGACGGGGTCTTCCACCTCGCCGGGTGGTACAAGATCGGGGCCCGCGACACCTCCCCCGCCCGCCGCATCAACGTGGACGGCACCCGAAACGTCCTCTCACTGGCCCTCGAGCTTGGCATCCCCCGGGTGGTCTACACCAGCTCGCTGGCCGTGTTCTCCGACACCGGCGGCCGGGTGATGGACGAGAGCTACCGGCCCCGTGGGCCGTGGGTGAGCGACTACGATCGCTCCAAGTGGGAGGCCCATTTCGAGGTGGCCGAACCCCTGATCCGTGAGGGGCTCCCGCTCCGGATCGTGATGCCGGGGGCGGTCTACGGGCCCGCCGATCCCAGCCAGGTCGGAATCATGCTCCGCCAGTACCTTCGCCGCCGGCTCCCCCTCCTCCCCCGGCGGACCGCGCTCTGCTGGGGCCACGTGAACGACACGGTCACCGGACACCTCCTGGCCATGGAGAAGGGAGCGCCGGGGGAGAGCTACATTCTGGCCGGCCCCCACCACACCCTGATCGAGGCCTTCACGCTGGCGGAGGGGATCACCGGCATCCCCGCCCCGCGCCTCCGGGCGGGTCCGGGGGTGCTCCGCACGGCCGCGGCGGCGAGCCGGGTGCTGGGGACGGTCCTCCCGCTCCCCGCAACCTACCGGGCCGAGAGCCTCCGGGTCGCGGCCGGGGTCACGTACCTGGGAAGCGATGCGAAGGCGAGGCGGGATCTGGGTTTCGATCCCCGCCCGCTGGCGACGGGGCTGGCCGAGACGTTACGCGCCGAAGCCGAGCGCCTGGGGGTGAAGATCCCCCGCTCGTGACCGCGGCTCTCCCCGATCAGTACTCCGACTTCATGTAGATCGCGACGAACACCTGCTTCAGGGCCTTGGCCCGGGGACGGACCTCGTCCAGGGACGCGCCGTTTCGAAGGGGCGCCGCCACCGAATCCAGGGCGGCGGCGAGGCGTTCCACCTGGGCGGCCTTGGTCGCGAGCCGGGTCGGGCTCCAGGTGGAGTCGCTGAAGGCTTCGAGGTCCGCGAGGCTCTCCCGGAGGACGGGAACCTGGTCCTCCATCACGTCGGGGTCGTCGGAGGTGACCAGGTCCTCCATGGGGTCGTGGAACTCCAGAAGGAGATCGGGCCAGCCCTTCACCCCGACCGCCTGGTTCTGGGCCTGGAGCCGGTAGCGCACCGCTTCCAGGGCCTCGTGGGCGTCGGGGAGACGTCCGGCTTTCAGGAAGTCCGTGGCGTCGGTGAGTGAAGCGGTCACCGCGTCCCGGCGCTCCACCCATCCCGCGTCCTCACGGTATGAGACCGGGGGACGCGAAGCCGCGCGGCGCCAGGCCGCGCGGGCGGAGTCGAGCGCGGCTTCCGAGGCTCCGGCGTCCCCCTGGCCGGTGAGGAGCAGCGCGTGCTTGTACGGGGTGAAGAAGGGGTTGATCGCGGTGGCCACCGCGCGGGGCGACGAGGATCCTCCGCAGCCGCCGAAGAGAACGAGCAGGGCCGTGAGCGCGACCAGACCTTTCGGGGCCGAAGCCGGTGTCCGCATGAGTCCCTCCGGTTCGTCGATCGGGGCGGCGGCGCCGACAAACCGCCGGCCTGCGAACCCGGGACCCGGGGGCCCCGATCGGATAGTCGTCGGAGCGTAACACAGCAGGCGACCGGCCTCCGGATGACGACGACGGGCCGCCGTGCCCGCGTGATCCGGATCCGCAATCGCTGTTCCTGGAGTTTCCGGTCGACGCGACTCAGGGCATGGTGACTTCGAGGTTCACCCGGTAGTCGCCGGACGGAATCTCGTCCGGGTAGACCGGGAAGGGAGCCACCGCGGTCAGGCGGATCCGGTAGTCCCCGTAGTCCTGGAAGGTTCGGAACATCTGGGACGTGTGCAGGATGAAGTTGTCAATGAAGTCCTGCGGCAGCTTCGCGGTCAGAAGCGCGGCGGCGTCCCCCTCCCAGAAGCACTCCACCCCCTGGGGGCACCGCGAATCCTCGGACACCTCGACGAACCGGATCACCAGCCCCTCGTCCCCAACCGTGACCGACTGTCCCGGAGCCAGGACGATCGGTTCGCCCAGCTTTACCGAAAGTGGGGCGGTCGGTGTGGTCACCGACCGGTTCTGGGTGCAGCCGGCCAGAAGGAGAGTCAGGAAGAAGATCCAGGCCAAGTGCAGAAAATAGGTACGCTTCATGGCGATTCTCCTTCGCGGCCGCTTTGGTACGTTCCCAATCGGTCAAACCCCGGCCTAGCCCAGGAGTTCCCGGACGCGCTCGACGGCCGGCGCCAGCTCGTTCACGCACGGACTGCAGTCCATGCCGCAACATACCCGCCAGCCGTCGGTCTCATCCAGGGCGAACCGGCGCACCATGGGGGTGAACGCGGGATGCAGGCGGGTCTCCTCCACGGAAATCCTCACCGCGACGTCGATTTCCTGATCGGTCCAGCGTGCATTCATGGTTTGAGCGGGTGCGTTCGGGTTCTTGGCTTCGGTCCCGGGTACCGATATTCTAACATGATCGTGGGCGTCGACTTTCCGGCGCGTCCCCCAAGAGCAAGGAGATGGAGTGAGCGAAGACGATCGGCTCGGCGAGGTCACGGTGCGCCGGTTCCTGGATTCGGAGCGAACCATGGCCATCGCCGAGGGACGATTCTCCTCCCTGTTCGACGCCTACCGGGAGCACGTCGGGCGCTGGGAGCTGCCCCTGGACGGCCTCTCCGTCACCATGATGCGCGAGGGCCTGGCCGCGACGACCCTGCACTTGGCCGGCCGGCCCCCCGACGAGTCCCTGGGGATCACCATCAACGTGCCCAGCCCTCCCCTGAACCTCTTCCTCACCGGGGATGCCGCCTCGGGCTCGGTTGCCGGACGCGTCTTCACCGAGGCGGTCAAGACCGCCGACACCGGTCGGATGTTCGTCCAGGCCTATCGCCCCCCGGAACGGGTCAGCCAGAGCACCATCGACGTCCGCGGGCTCGACGTGCTGGGCATGTTCGAGGAGTACTACGCGAGGTCGGAGCAGAACCCGGCCGGGCTCTTCGAGTTGGACGAGACGGAGGCCCGGTACGCCATGGTGGTGGCGCTCCCCGACGCCGATCCCGGCCGGGTCGAAAGCCTGGACCGGGAGAAGACCCGGGCCCTCCTGGAGGGCGGCTTGACCCCGCTCGAGGAGCGGGTTTTCCGGTTCCGGTGCGGGTGCAACCCGGAGAAGATCCTCACCGCGCTCCGCCAGATCTTCACCGACGATCCCGAGGATCTCTTCCGGGGGGATGCCGAGGTCGAGACCTTCTGCCCCCGGTGCGGGGCCCGCTGGTGGGTGCGCCGGGAGGATTTCGAGGCCTGATCCAGGAAATCCACGGTCCGCGGCGGCGACGGGCTCCGGCTTCGCCCGACCCGGCCGCCCTGCCGCTCCGGACCGGGGGCGCGGGACCGCTCTAGAAATCCGAATTCCGACTTCACCCCTGGCACTGGGCACCCCTTTTTGAATACGGTTGAGGCGCTACCGGTCCACCCTCCCGGATCCGAGGGGTAGGCATCGGTCAAAATGTACTGAATTGGTCCTGTTTTTCGGCCGGCGCCGGGACGCCCGCGCCCGGGACGGCCGCGCATCCGCGTACACGGGCGGTCTCTGCTCCCGAAAGGAGACGACCATGTCGTTCACGTTCGGTCCCCGACGCGGGGTCTATCTCGACGTCACCGAGGAGATGAAGGGACAGTCGCCCCTGCCTCCCGCGGAGCTGGCGATCTTCGAGGATTACGACCTCATCTACCGCTCCCTGTGTGCGGTCCTCTACAACTACGTCCCGACCTCGGGTCATCCCGGGGGCTCCATCTCCTCGGGAAGGATCGTGACCGGCGTCCTCTACGACGCCATGGCCTACGACGTGAGCGACCCCGACCGTCCCGACGCCGATCTCATCTCCTATGCCGCCGGGCACAAGGCCCTGGGCCTCTACGCCATGTGGGCCATGCGGAACGAGGTGATCCGGGTGGGGGCGCCCGATCTCCTTCCCGCCGACGAGCGGCTCCAGCTCCGCCTGGAGGATCTTCTGGGCTTCCGGCGGAACCCGGTGACCGACGGACCCCTGTTCAGGAAGCTCCGCGCCAAGCCCCTGGACGGGCATCCCACCCCGGCCACGCCGTTCCTCAAGCTCTCCACCGGGGCTTCCGGAGTGGGGATCTCCACCTCGGTGGGGCTCGCTTTCGGGGCCCGCGACTACTACGGCAAGAACGCCCCGCGCATTCACATCATCGAGGGCGAGGGGGGCATGACCCCGGGGCGCGTCGTCGAGACCATGGCCGCCGCCGGCACCGCCTCTCTCGACAACGTGGTGATGCACGTGGACTGGAACCAGGCGTCGATCGACAGCAACCGGGTCTGTCGCGACGGGGCCGAGCCCGGGGACTACGTCCAGTGGACCCCGATGGAGCTGGCCTACCTCCACGACTGGAACGTGATCTACGTGCCCGACGGCAAGGACTTCCAGCAGGTGCTGGCCGCCCAGCGCCTGGCCGCCGGGCTCGAGAACGGCCAGCCCACCGCCGTCGTCTATCGCACGGTGAAGGGCTGGCAGTACGGGATCGAGGGCCGGGCTTCCCACGGCGCGGGACACAAGCTCTGCACCGACGGCTTCTACCAGGCGCTGAACCCGCTCCTCGGGGATCGCAAGGTGGAGCTTCCCACCTGCCACGGGCTCGACGCCCTCCGGTGCCAGGGCCCGGGGGGGCCCGGGGTCATGGAGGAGTGCTTCTGGGCCTCCCTCGAGATCGTCCGCGACGAGATCCAGCGGCGGGCGGGGATGGTCGACCACCTGGCCGACCGCCTGGTCGAGGCCCGGGCGCGCCTGGAGCGCCTGGAGCGCCGGCCCCGGGAGGGCGCGCCGCGGGTGGACGCGATCTACGCCATGGCCGAGCGGGACGGAGAGAACGTCCCCGAGGCGCTGACCCTGAAGCCCGGAACCGCCACCACCCTTCGCGGGGAGCTGGGGCGGGTGCTGAATCACTACAACCAGGAGAGCGGCGGAGCGATCCTGGTGACGGCGGCGGACCTGCTCGGCTCCACCAGCGTGAACACCATCGGCAAGGGATTCGGCGAGGGCTACTTCAACGCCTCGGGGAACCCGGACACCCGGCTGCTCTCGATCGGCGGCATCTGCGAGGACGCCATGTCCGGGGTGGTCTCGGGGATCGGGTCCTACGGCCGGCACATCGGGGCGGCCTCGTCCTACGCCGCCTTCATCGCCCCTCTCGGCCACATCTCGGCCCGGCTCCACGCCATCGGGAACCAGGCCCGCCGGGCCATCGCCGACGATCCCTACAAGCCCATGTTCCTGGTCTGCGCCCACGCCGGACTCAAGACCGGGGAAGACGGCCCCACCCACGCCGATCCCCAGGCCCTGCAGCTCCTCCAGGAGAACTTCCCCGCCGGCACCGCGATCACCCTCACCCCCTGGGATCCCCAGGAGATGTGGCCGCTGGTGAGCGCGGCCCTGGCCCGCCGCCCCGCGGTGATCGCGCCCTTCGTGACCCGCCCCAACGAGACGATCCCCGATCGGGAGAAGCTGGGGCTGGCCCCGGCGGTGGCCTGCCGGACCGGGGTCTACGTGCTGCGCCGGGCCAAGGGGCCGGGAGACGGGGTCCTGGTGCTCCAGGGGAGCGGGGTGACCATGGCGTTCGTGAACGAGACCCTGCCCCGCCTGCTGGCCGACGGGGTGGACATGAACGTGGTCTACGTGGCCTCGGCGGAGCTCTTCGACCTCCTGCCGGTCCAGGAGCGGGAGCGCGTCTTCCCCGAGGCCTGGGCCCAGGAGGCGGTGGGGATCAGCGGGTTCACCCTCCCCACCCTGTACCGGTGGGTGCGCTCGGAGCGCGGACGCGAGCTCTCCATGTACCCCTTCAAGAAGGGGCACTTCCTGGGGAGCGGCCAGGCGGAGATGGTCCTGGCCGAGGCCGGTCTGGACGGCGAGGGCCAGTACCGGGGCATCCGCCGCTACCTGGACGAGAAGGTGAAGGTGTAGCCGGTCCGTCCATCGGGCAAGGCATGAGAGCGCCCCGCGGATCTCCCGCGGGGCGCTCGTCCTTGCCCGGAGGTGCTTCGGCTTCCGGTAAGGCTAGGGGGCCGCGTCCACCTGGGCCACGTAGTGACACTGGTCGCAGCCGGGGGCGCCGTATCCGTCCTGGAGCGTCCAGGTCAGGGCGAAGGCCTGATCGCTTCCATGGGCGGTGTGGCAGCTCAAACAGAACACCCCGTCGTTGTCCGCGTCCACGACCGTCCCGGAGGCGAAGTCGGTGGCCCCGGAGGCCACGAAGCGGAGCCGCGGCGTCCCCATGAACCCCGACCCGGTCCCTCCCAGCCAGTGGGGGGAATTGGTCCGCCCGTCGGCGTCCCCCTGGCTGATGGAGTTGATCGACCCGCGCTCGCTGTCGTAGGTGGGATGGCGGTTGTGGAACCCGTTGCCGTCGGGGTCGATGTAGGATTCCCCCGAGAAGATGTGGTGGCAGTCGAGGCAGATGTTGGTGACCTCGCGGAGCTGGTCGGTGTTCAGGGTCCCGAAGGAAACGTTCGAAGCCTCGTAGCGGGCCAGCCCGCTCGCCCCCGGGTTCACGAAGAGCCCCAGGTCCGGGGTGGACGTGGGATCGCTCGCCCACTGGAGGTTCCGGGCCACCCCGTTCCCGTGCGGGTTGTGGCAGTCGATGCAGGTGACCTTGGCGTCCTCGCCGCTCGAGAAGTGGCACCGCGTGCAGAGGCCGAATCCCTCGGCGTCGGGGAGGCCCCGGCCCAGGTCGTGTCCGCGGGGGTTGGCCAGCTCCGGCTCGTCGAAGTGTCCCGCCGAGCGCTGGACGAGGCCGTTCACGTCCGCCCCGAGAACGTCGGGGGCGAAGGTGCGGCCGTCGTGGCAGTTGAGACAGAGATCGAGAGGGTCGGGGACCTTCAGGAGCTTCGGGTTGGGCCCTCCGGCGTAGGGGACCTCCTCCCCCGGCCTCGCGCCCGCCGGATCGTAGGGATGGGTCTGGGAAGCGTGCATGACGTGGCAGTCCCCACACACCAGCTCGCTCCCGTTGTGATAGCGGGGCTCGGCGTCGGGATAGGCGCCGCCGGCGATGGAGAAAACCCCGTGGGTGGAGCGCATGCGCCCCCCGGAGTGAATGGAAGAGGTGGAGAACGCGCCCGGCCCGTCATCGGCAAGGGCGGATGCGGCGCAGAAGACGAGCGACAAGGCGAACACGGAGAGGACAAGGCGGGAGCGGCGGGCCATTCCGGAACCTCCTGGTGACGAACCCCCCTCACCCGTCCCCGATCAGACCCGGGGGCTGGAGCTCGTTGCGAACCCAAGTTGCTCCGGTAATTCTAGTTGGCCCGGGCTCCCATCCTGCATCCCGTTCATGGATAACTGTTTTATCTATTCGATTTGGGTCAAAATTCACAGTACCCTTGCGGTCGGATTCCGCCGGAACCCGACCGCTTTCGTAGTGAATTTGTCGCCTATACCGAATCTCGAACTCCAGTTGTCCGCTTTCGCGGCCGGCGCCGGTTCCGTAGAATCCAACCCGATTATCCAAACCCTTCCGCCCGTCTTTTCCAAGGAAAGGGACCCAGCATGCGACCCGTCTATGCCGTTTCGGGAGGAGTCTCCAAGTTCGCGAAGGCTCGTCCCGACAAGACGTTCCAAGCCGTGGTGAAGGAGGCCTACGACTACGCGATCGAGGACCTCGGCACCGACTTCCCCACGTTCACCGAGGTCGTCGACGGTTCGGTGGCCTCGTACTTCTCCGACCACTTCAGCCGCCAGCTCATGGCCGGGATCATGGTCCAGGACTACCTCGGCCTCTGCCCCAAACCCGGCCACCGGGTCGAGGGCGGCGGGGCGACCGGGGGGCTCTGCTTCCAGGAGGCCTGGAAGTCGGTGGCCAGCGGGCATATGGACGTCTGCGTGGCCTACGGCTTCGAGAACATGAGCCACGTCGAGACCTGGAAGGGAAACGAGTTCATCGCCCTGGCCTCGGACGTGTCCTTCGATTACCCGGTGGGAGGCTTCTACTCCGGCTACTACGCCATGATGGTGACCCGCCACATGAAGGAGTTCGGAACCACCGTGGAGCAGATGGCCCACGTCAGCGTGAAGAACCACCTGAACGCCTACCACAATCCCTACGCCCAGAAGCGGAACCGCTACTCGGTGGCCGACGTCCGGAACTCGCCCATGGTGGCCTGGCCGATGACCCGGCTCGACATCTGCGTGATGTCGGACGGCGCCGCCGCCACCATCCTCGCGTCCGAGGAGGGGATCAAGAAGCTCGAGGCGGCGGGAGCCAAGGTTCCGCGACCGCTGGTCAAGGTCACGGGAATCGGCCGGGGCACCGACGCCATGCGCATGGCCGACCGGCCCCACGTGGACTACGACACCTTCATGCGGGACTACGCCACCCCCATGGAGAAGGACTCGGACGAAACCCGGGCCTACTACGCCCAGCTGTGGGAGAAGGGAACCCGCTATCCGGGAGTGCATTCCTTCCGGGCCGGGCGCACCGCGGGAAACATGGCCTACAAGACGGCGAAGATCGCCGACCCGCTGGCCGAGCTGGACTTCGTGGAGCTCCACGACGCCTACACGTCGAGCGAGATCCAGACCTACGAGGACATGGGCCTCTGCCGCTACGGTGAGGGCGGCCCCTTCGCCGCCTCGGGGAAGGCGTTCATGCCCGGCGTGGAGTACGGGCTGAACCTGAAGGAGAAGCCGGTCTGCCCGGTGAACCCTTCCGGCGGGCTGATCGCCTGCGGCCATCCGGTGGGAGCCACCGGGCTCATGCAGGCGGTCTTCGCGACCTGGCAGCTCCAGGGATCGATCGCCAAGCACTTCGGCGACGGCACCCTGCAGGTGAAGGACGCGAAGAAGGGAGCCATCCATTCCCACGCCGGCACCGGCACCTACGTCTCGGTGAGCATTCTCGAACGCGAGGCCTGATCTCGCGCGACCAGGTTCGGAGCCCCGCCGGCCACGCGCCGCGGGGTGATTGAAAGGAGTTCTCCATGGCCAAACAACCGAATCGCCGCGACGAGACCCTGGGTGGCTACATCGTCCACGGCATTCCCTTTCCGGTCGAAACCGACCCGGAAAGCCTCGCCTTCCTGAAGCGGATGAGTCCCATCCAGATCGAGCAGGAGTACAAGATCGCCTATCTCCACTCCTACGGTCAGGACAGCCCCTGGTTCGCCGGGCTCACCAACAAGCACCTCCTGGCCTCCCGGGACCCGGAGACCGGCTACACCTACGCCAACCCGCGTGGAAACGACATGCAGACCGGCGCGGAGACCGAGTGGATCGACATCACCGAGCGGGCGGCCAAGGTGCACGCGTTCACCGTGTGTCACTTCGGATCCGAGGAGTTCCTCCCCGAGACGCCGTTCGTCCTGGCCCTGGTGGAGTTCGATGGCGTGGACACCCTGCTTCTCACCCGGATCCTGGGCATGGACCCCGACAAGGCCTCCCTGGACTGGATCGGGATGGCGGTGAAGCCGCGCTTCCTTCGAAACAGCAAGCTCAAGCCGACCGACGTCTATTTCGTGCCCACCAAGGGCTGAAGTTCACCCGGCGGCGACGGAATAGGGGCGGTCCGCGGCGGAAGCGTCGCGGACCGCCCCGCGTTTCGGCGCTCCGGGCGGCGGCGGGGGTTCGCCGGACCGGGGCGGGGCCGTCGACCCCGCGATCGCCGCTCTCAGCCCCCGTGCTCGAAACTCGGGTAGAGGGTCATGCCCCCGTCCACCACGACCGTGGTCCCCAGGAGATAGGACGCGGCCTCGGAGCAGAGGACGACGGCCATCCGGGCGATCTCCGCGGTTTCCCCCATCCGCTCCAGGGGAATCTTGGTCAGGAGGTCCTTCAGTCCCTCCTTGTCGTCCCACACGTTCCGGTTGATGGCGGTCTTGATCGCCCCCGGGGCCAGGGCCAGCACGCGCACCCCGTGCTGGGCCGCCTCCTGGGCCATGGTCTTGGTGAGCATCCCGAGCCCCGCCTTGGCCGCGGCGTAGGCGCCGTAGCCTTCCCAGGGGATGACCTCGTGCACCGAGGTCATGTTGAGCACCACGCCGCTCTTCCGCTCCACCATCGGTCCCAGGGCCCGGCGGGCGCAGTGGAACGGCCCCAGGAGATCGATCTCGATCACCTTCCGCCAGTCGTCCACCTCGATCTCCCACGTGAGCGCCCGCTTCCCATCGACCCCCGCGTTGTTCACCAGGATGTCCACCCCGCCCCATTCCTCTTCCACTCGGGCGAACATGGCCTCGACCTGGGCGGGGTCGGAGACGTCCGCCTTCACCGCCAGGGCGCGGGGGCCGGACTTCCGAACCGCCTCGGCCACGGACTCCGCGTCCCCGGGGTGGACGACGTAGTTCACCGCCACATCGGCCCCGGCTTCGCCCAGGGCCAGGGCGATGGCCTTCCCGATTCCGGAGTTGGCCCCCGTGACCAGGGCGCGCTTTCCGGCAAGCCGGATCTCCATGAACAGACTCCTTTCCGTCGAAGTGATTGTCTCTCAATGAGTCCTACTCCGATCCGGGGCGCGCCGCGCCGCCGGCCGGCTCTCCTCCATTCTTGCACGTTCACCCGGACGGGACCGCTTCCCGGGCCGTTTCCCGGCAGGGGCGGGCCGATTCAGCTTCCAAACCGGGGGCGACTTGTGGCATTCTCCTGGCCGCTTGAACCCCCCTCGGTCCCTCTCGCCGACAACCGAAAACTCCACCTCCCGCCGGGAAGGGGACCCAGGTGAAAAAGGCAACGTCCAAGCCGAAGACCGTCGACGTCTACCCCAAGATTCCCGCTCAGGCCGAGGAGTTCTCCCAGCTCGCCGACGTCAAGCAGCTCGGCCTGGCCGCGGCTCTGGCCAGCCTCGGCTACGTCTTCTGGATCGTCGGGGCGATGGAGATGGTGGAGCGGCTGGCTTACTACGGGGTGAAGGCGGTGGCCACCCTCTACGCCAAGGATCCCAAATCGGCGGGCGGGCTCGGGATCACCATGTCCGCCTTCGGCACCATCCTCATGACCTGGGCCCTGGTCCAGACCATCGTCCCCGTCTTCACCGGGGGCCTTTCCGATCGCTACGGATACAAGGAGACGATCTTCGTCTCCACCATCGTGAAGATCTCGGGCTACCTGGTGATGGGCTTTTTCGGGACCTACCAGGGCTTCTTCGCCGGCGCCCTGCTCCTGGCCACCGGCACCGCGATCTTCAAGCCGGGCATCCAGGGGACCCTGGTCAAGACCACGGACCGCACGAACAGCTCGGTGGCCTGGGGGGTCTTCTATCAGACCGTGAACATCGGCGGGTTCATCGGCCCCCTGGTGGCCGGGCTCATGCGAAAGATGGCCTGGCACAACGTGTTCTTCGCCTGCGCGGCGATCATCTGCCTCAACTTCCTGTTGCTCCTCACCTACAAGGAGGTGGGGAAGGAAGAGCGGCTGGAGCGGAACCGGCGGGTGAAGAGCGGGGAGGTGAAGCGGGCCAGCCTGTTCGTCGAGTCCCTCCACGAGCTCAAGAAGCCCCACGTCTGGAGCTACCTCGCCATCTTCTCCGGGTTCTGGTTCATGTTCAACGCCCTCTTCGACGTTCTCCCCGCCCACATCGACGACTGGGTCAACACCTCGGACATCGTCCACTCGCTCTTCGGCTCGGGGGGGACCACCAACCCGTTCATCAAGTTCTTCGTGGTCATGAACCCCTCGGGGACGGCCATCCAGCCCGAGGGCATGGTGAACCTGAACGCCGGGCTCATCATGACCACCGCCTTCCTCTTCGCCTACCTGGGGGGAAAGCTCCGCGCCACCACCAGCATGACCATCGGGACGCTCTTCGCGGCCACCGCGCTGTTCGTCTCCGGCCATTCCACCTCGGGCTGGGTCACGCTCTTCGGGATCGCCATCTTCTCCGTGGGCGAGATGCTCTCGAGCCCCAAGTTCAGCGAGTTCATCGGAAACTTCGCCCCCGCGGACAAGAAGGCCATGTACCTGGGCTTCTCCCAGATCCCCCTCGCCGTCGGCTGGACCCTGGAGGGGAAGCTCGGGCCCCAGCTCTACGACGTCTTCGCCTCCAAGGACCGATTCGCCCGGGAGCTCCTGCTCCAGAAGGGAATGGTCCCCGATCTGGTGAGCAAGATCCCCCAGGGGGAGGCCTTCCAGAAGCTGGTGGACTTCACCGGACAGAGCCCGGAGCAACTGACCCGGATCCTCCACGACTCGCACAACGTCGGTATGGTGTGGGATATCATGGGGGTGATCGGGATCCTCTCCGCGCTGGGGATCTACCTGTACGGGCGGTGGATCTTCGCGATGGTGAGGAAGAGTCCGCCGCCGGCCGCGACGGCGTAGCAGGGATCGTCGTGAGTCCGGGGCTCCTTGCGGGGGCCCCGGGGCTGCGGGCTGTTTCGGGGTCGCCGCACCGGTTCGAGGCCCCGGCGCGGGTCACGGCGCGAAGGGGAACCCATGCCGTGAACAGGGCAAGCCGCATGCACGTGGCCGCGAGCCTCGCGGCCGCGCTGCTGATCCTTTTCCCGGGATCGACGCGGTCGCAGCCCATCCGCGCCGCGTCCGTCGGCTTCCGGGCCTCTCCCGGCGCGTTCCACGGGTTCCCGCCCAGTCCCTGGCGGCGGTCGGGGCCGGACGCCGCGGGCGCCGACCGACGGGGCGATCCCCCGGAACTCCAGCGGAACCTCTACCGCGCCCGTGAGCGGGTTGGGGCGGAGTCCGTATGGAAGGCTCTCGATGCGCACGGGACTCCGCTCACCGGAAAGGGCGTCGTTGTCGCCGTGTTCGACGGCGACGTCGACGTCTACCAACCCATGCTCTTGAAGGACGACGGGGGCACCTTCGTTTGGCTGGACGTGGACCGGAGCGGTGATTTCAGCCCCGGCGACGCGGTCGATCTGAACGGGAACGGGGTCAAGGACCCGGACGAGACCCTGGGCTGGATCCAGAGCGAGGGCATCACCGCTCCCGACCGTGACACTACGAGGTTCCAGGCGGGCTACGACTTCCTGTTCCAGGACCAGGACGGCGATGGGGCGCGCGAGTACGGGCCCCCGCGGTTCGGGGAACAGGATCCGTCCTACGGGGAACGCCTCTTCATCATGGACGACGCCGACGAGAACGACCGGCTCGACCCGGGTGAGGTGCTCATCGGGCTGGGAACATCCAAGGTCCGGGCCATTCGCAGGGAAGCTACGGTGTACCGCCGGGGTGAGAACCTGGTGGGACACATGCCGGGACCCGGGAGATGGCACTGCACACCGGTCTGCGGGATCCTCGCCGGGGGCTGGCCGGGAAGGCACAAGCTGACCGGGATTGCCCCGGATGCGGACCTGGTGATCTTCATGGAACACCGGATCCAGGATCTCCCATGGGCCCGGAGCGAGGGAGCCGGCATCGTCATCGATGAATACGGGGGCGGTTTGCCCGGGAACGGCTCCGGCTGGGACGAGTCCCTCATCGATGAGCGCTCCCGGGAAGGTCTGATCTTCATCGCCGCCGCCGGCAACGGTCGCGGTAGGCTGCAGCACGTCTTGCTGGCTGGTGGAGAGCCCCGCGTGTACCTCTCGGACGGATCCCTTCCCAGATTCACCTGGATCGGGGACCCTCCTCGGTTGCTTCACCTCGAAAACCCGCTCGGAAGGGAAATGACTCTGCCGATCGTGGACGGCGAGTACGATCGGGACGGTTTTGATTTCCTGGTGAGTGTGTACGATGCCTTCCGAGGAGGGACTTGGCTCAATCTCATTCCACTGGCCGTCCCACAGTCCGGACGGAACGGAGCGCGGTGGGTCTTCTCTTTCCCCGGCGAAGCGCGCACGATCCACGGGTACGCCTTCGTGGAGCTGCCCACCGATACGCTCGGATGGCCGGACGACGACGGCAGGTACACCGTGCAAGGTCTGGGCCTGGCCGACTCCGCCATCACCGTGGCTGACTGGGACAGCGATCTCAACGACGACGTGGCGTGGTTCAGCGGGTCCGGGCCCCGGATCGACGGCTACCCGGTGCTGGACATCGCCGCCCCGGGGATCCGGATTCTGGCCCCCGCCGCGCCTCCCGATTCCGCCCACCAAGTCGCCTTCGCCCCCTTCAGCGGCACCAGCGCCTCGGTCCCATTCGTGGGCGGCGCGGCCGCGCTTCTCAAGCAGGCCTTCCCAGACATGGACTCCGGCCTCTTCCGCACCCTGCTCACCAAGGGCGCCGGTCGGGACAGCACCACCACCGACCGCGATCTCTGGGGGGCGGGCCGGCTGGACATCCAGGGCGCGCTGGCCGCCGGCCTGGCGATCGCGGCCCGGTCGGGGACGCGGCACGGGTTGGCGCTCACGGTGGGACCCAACCCCACCGCCGGTCCGAGCCGGATCACCTGGGAGTCATCAGGGGTCTTCCCCGCCGAGGTGCGGGTGTTCTCGGTAGACGGGCGCTTGGTGTGGGAACGCACGCTCCCACCCACAGGAGGCCGCAGTGCGTCGGTGGAATGGGGCGGCACCGACCTTCAGGGGCTCCCCGCCGCCCAGGGCGTCTACTTTGCCCTGGTCCGGGACGGGGACCGGACGGGGACCGCGCGGATCGTCCGGCTCCGGTAACCCTCAGGCAGCCACGAAGCCGGGGTGAGCGCCCGGGCGGTCGCTCGCGCCCCTATCCACGCGCCGCCGGCCGGAGTGTCCGCCGATTCACTGCGAACCGCGTTCACCCGGGTGAACTTCGGGATGGGTTCCGTACCCACAACCGCGCGTGTTCACCCGGGTGAATTCCGGGACGGCCACCTGCGCGCGACGGCGGAAGGTGTACCCGGGTATCCATCGGCCGCGGGCCCACTTGCACCCGAGTGCAACATGTTCGCAATAAAGAACTCGCGGCGCTGTTTGCGCCTCCGGGTGAACTTCGGGCCCAGCTCCGAACCCACAACCGCGCGAGTTCACCCGGGTGAACTTCGCGCTCGAACCCGGGAGCCCCGCCCGCCCCGCTCTCAGTTCCCGGCCTTCACCTCGTCGAGGAGCTTCCGGTAGTAGTCCTTCTGCTGGACCGGCGCGGCGGCGAGAGCCCGCTGAATCAGGGAGTCCGCCTGGTCCGCGTGACCGAGCCGGGCATGAACCCGTCCCAGGACGCCGAGGTTCCAGGGATTCGCCCCGCCGGTGAGATCGTTTCCCCGGGCGGCGAAGCGGAGCGCCAGCTTCCCGTCGTCGGCGGAGAGCGTCTCCCGGTTCAGGAGCTTGGAGGCGGCCAAGGCCAGAAGATTCGCCACGTCGGGGGCGTGCATCCCTCCGTCGAGGACGGCGAGGCTCTCGGCCGCGGCCCAGGCCCGGTCCCAGTCGGCTCCGTCGACCGCGTCCTCCAGGTGTCGCTTGAGGTAGAAGCCCGGGGCCAGCTGCCGCTTCTCCTCGATCGACTTCGTCGTCCAGCTCGCCAGGTTCCAGGTCCCGCCCACCACCGAGGCCAGGACGCCGTCCATGAAGTCAGGATGGCCTTCCCAGGCCAGCCGGCCGTCCCGGTCGATGATGTAGGTGGTGGGGATGCCCTCCTCCCCCGCCCCGTAGAGCCATCGCGTGGCCGTGAGGCCCTGGTTGGGTTCCTTCCCGTCGGGGATGGAGTCCGTCGCCACCGCGAACGCCATCTTCTCACCCTGCTTCCGGACGAAGTCGGGCACCGCCTCCGGATGGACCTCCAGCACGTTCACGCTCACCAGGGTGACGCTCCTGGAGAACTTCTCCTGGAGGGCGGAGAGATGCGGAAACGCGGCGATGCAGGGGCCGCACCAGCTCGCCCAGAGATCCACCACGTAGACGTGACCGGGCTCGAAGTGCTCCACCGGCTCCCCCTTCACCCACCCGCTCACGGTGAGAGGCGGGGCGGGATCCCCGACCAGGAGGGGAAACGGCCGGTCCGGGGCCGGAGCCGCCACGGCGCGCGAGGGCGCGGGAGCGGCTGCGAGAATCATTGCGGTCAAGAAGGGCAGGATCAGCATCGGCGAATTCAACGCGATTCCTCCTCGCACGGGATCAAGTCGCTCACCCACCGGTGGAGCTTGCCGTTCTTGAAGATCTCTCCCCAACCCTTATCCCGCCGGGTCGCCAAATCCGGCCGACCCGGAGCGGGCCGCCGAACCGGGCCCGCTCCGAACCGGTCCCGGCCGATCAGCTCAAGAGCTTGGCCTTGAGAGAAATCTCCGTCGCGGCCAGGGCCTGGGACACCGGGCACCCCTTCTTGGCGCCCTCGGCCGTCTCCTGGAAGGTCTTCTCGTCGATCTTGGGGACCCGGGCTTCGGTCGACAGCTCGATGAGGGTGATCTTGAATCCCTCCCCCACCTTCTCCAGGTGGACCTGCGCCTTGGTCTGGATGCTCTCGGGGGGAAATCCCGCCTTGTCCAGGGCGCTGGAGAACGCCATGGAGAAGCAGCCGGCGTGGGCCGCCCCGACCAGTTCCTCGGGGTTGGTGCCGGTGCCGTTCTCGAACCGCGACGCGAAGGAATACTGCCCCTCGTAGGCCCCGCTCCCGAACTTCATCGTCCCCTTACCGTCCCGGAGCTTTCCGTCCCAACGGGCTTCGGCGTTGCGTACCGGCATGAATGACCTCCTCGTGGGTGTGGGCGACCCGAAGGCCGCAGATTGGTTGCGATGAGCAAATCCGCCAAGACCGGACGTTCATGGTCCCACGACCCGGCGGTTGGCGGCAAGGGCGGCGGGATCGCGCGGAACGGCTCCGGTGAGCGGTCAGGGGCCCGCCACCGTGACCGGTCCGCCTTCGGGCCCCTCCCCCGAGGCCTCGGAGCGGGCGAACAGGACGCGCGCGACGAGCGTCCGCGCGGGAAGAGACCACCGGCCGTCCACCACCGAGGAAGTGACCCGGACCGAGTCCCCCACCGCCTCCGCCCGGTAGCTGATCACCCGATATTCGCCGTCGCGATACCCGTAGCCGTCCCCCGCATCCTCGTAGAGGGTGCCCTCGGCCCGGCCGTCCGCGTCCAGGCAGATCAGGAGGGTCACCGGATCGGGCGGCTTCTCGCCCACGTATTGCTCCACCGGTCCGGTGGCCACCACCGCGCCCTCGCGCAACCACAGCGAGGGGAGGTCGGGATCGGCGCCGTCCCCGGGGCCGAAGTCGAAGCGGCGCCACCCGTGGGCCGGAGCCGCCGCCCGCGGGCCGCCCCCGGGAACCGTCCGCGCGGCCACCAACAGGTCGCCCCCGAGCAGGAACGCGTCGTCCACGTCCCGGAGGGCGGGATCGGCGGGATCGGCGAAGAAGAGGGGCCGGGCCACCGGAAGCCCGGTGGTCGAGGCCTCGTGGAACACGGTGTAGAGATAGGGGAGCAGGCGATAGCGCCGTTCCAGCGCCCGCCGGCAGACCGCCTCCACCTCCGGCCCGAACGCCCACGGCTCCTTGTCCACGGTCCCCTTGGCGGCGTGGCCCCGGGCGAAGGGGAGGAGCGCCCCGATCCCCATCCAGCGCGCGAAGAGGGCGCCGTCCCCGTTCCCCGCGAACCCCCCGATGTCCGGGCCGGAGAAGGGCTGCCCGGAGAGGCCGAAGTTCAGGATCATGGGGATGGAGTCGGCGAGGTGCTCCCAGTCCGCGGTGTTGTCTCCGGTCCAGGTGGCGGCGTAGCGCTGTCCGCCGAGATGGCTCGAGCGGGTGAGGACGAAGGGCCGGCGCTCCGGACGCGCCGCCGCCACCCCGTCGCGGGTGGCGCGAACCATCTCCATGCCGTAGACGTTGTGGTAGCGCTGGTGGTTCCCCGGCCCCCCCAGCTCGGGATCCCCCCGGTGAAGGTTGTCGAGGGGCATGGTCTTGGTCTCGACGTGGAAGATCGAGGGCTCGTTCATGTCGTTCCAGACCCCGTCGATCCCCGGGGCCAGGAATCCCTTGTAGAGCCCGGCCCACCAGGTGCGTATCTTGGCCTGGGTGAAGTCGGGAAAGACGCACGCCCCCGGCCAGACATCCCCCACGTAGGTCTCCCCGTCCCCCCGTTTCACCCAGGCGTCGAGCGCGGTCCCCTGGTGGTAGACGAAGTAGCCGGGATCCTTCTTGATGCCCGGGTCGATCATCCAGACGGTGTGGAAGCCTTCGTCGTGAAGGTCGCGGTTGAGGGCGGCGGGGTCGGGGAAGGTCGTGGGGTTGAAGGTGAACGAGCGAAACCCGTCCATGTAGTCGATGTCCATCCAGATGACGTCGCAGGGGATCTTCCGCTCCCGGAACCCCCGCGCCACCTCGCGGACGCGCGAGGCCGGGGTGTAGGACCAGCGGCACTGGTGGTAGCCCAGGGCCCACAGCGGCGGCATCGGCATGTGCCCGGTGAGATCGGCCAGGGCCCGCACCACCTCCTGGGGCGAGTCGCGCTCGATCACGATCGCCGGGAACTCCGGGCCGTCGGCGAAGAAGACGATTCCGTCGCGGAGATCCAGCCGTCCCTGGTAGCTGGTGTCGAAGAGCACCCCGAACGCGGTTCCGTCCGCGCGGACCGCGAGCACCCAGGGATGGGACTGGTAGAGGGCCTCGGTCGAGCGGTCGTAGCCGAAGGCGTCGGTGTTCCAGAGGGTGGTCGCGCGACCGTTCCGGAGCAGCGGCCCCGGAACCTCGCCGGTTCCGTAGAGGCTCGTACCGGGCGCGATCGCGACCCGGGCCCCGTTCCGCCCGTAGAGGATTTCGAACTCGGGGCGGACCGGGAAACCGGCCGGGGCGGGGCCGGTCGCGGGCCGGGGGGACTCGAGCGCCAGGGAGGGAAGCGCCGCGTCCCGGGCCGCGGGGGAGGGATAGAACCGAACGATGCCCTCCCCGATCGACTCCGCCACCGGGCCGCCGGCCGCTCCGGCGGGAAGGGCCGGCGCGCCGGGCGCGAGGACCAGGAGCCCGGCCAGGGCCAGGCAACCCGCGGCGAGGGCTCGGGCGGCGAACCGAAGCGGGCGGGCGGGCGGTTGCGGGCCGGGGTTCACCCCATCACCTGGACACCCAGTAGCCAACCGATCCCGTAGGTGACCGCCGCCGCCACCGCGCCGAAGATCATCTGGCGAAGCCCCGAGAACCAGAGGCTTCGACCGGTCATGATGGTGGTGAGGGCCCCGATGCCGAACAGCGCCAGGATGCTCAGGCCCGCGCTCCAGGCCGGGGCGGCGTGGCCGGCGTTCAGGAGGAAGGGGATGATCGGGACCACCGCGCCACAGGCGAAGAGGACGAAGGAGGTGAGCGCGGCCTGCCAGGGCGACCCCCCGAGATCCGCGGGATCGATTCCCAGCTCCTCGCGAGCCAGGGTGTCGAGGGCGGTCTCCGGATCGGAGATGAGCCGGGCGGCCAGGGCGCGCGCCTCGTCCTCGGGAATGCCCTTGGCCTGGTAGATGAGCGCGAGCTCCGCCTCTTCCTCCTTGGGGGTCGTCTCCAGCTCGTCGGCCTCGATCTGGAGCTGGTGGCTGTAGAGCTCCCGCGAGTTCTGCACCGACAGCCACTCGCCGAGCGCCATCGAGATCGAACCGGCGAGAAGTCCGGCCAGCCCGGTGATCAGGATCTGCTGGTTGGTGAGCGCGGCGCCGGCCACGCCCATGACCAGGCTCAAGGTGGAGAGAAGGCCGTCGTTGATCCCCAGCACCCCGGCGCGGAGCATGTTCCCCCCCACCGCGCGGTGCCGGCCCTCCAGCCGCGCCACCGACGAGCCCTCGATCCCTCCCCCCGATGCGCCGAGCGCGGTGGTGAGCACCCGGCGGTGCCAACCCTCCTCCGCGGGAAGGGCCGAGGTGCGCGACTCGGGCTGGGCGATGTAGTCCGCGGTCGCGCCCCTTTCCCGGCCGATCACCGTGGGAAGCACCATTTCCGGGCCGAACCGCCGGGCCATTCCGGTCAGCACGCGGCTTCTCCAGGAGGGCTTGAGCCGCGGCACCGGCGCGCCCGAGGTCTTGAGCTGAACCTCCCAGAACCGGACGTGGCGCTGCTCCACCTCGGCCAGGCGCTCGTACACCGAAGCCATCTCCGGCCGCTTCTCCACCTCGGCCAGCGCGCGATAGAGCGCGGCGCTGTCCACCTCCGACTGCAGATTGTCCCGGTAGCGCTTGGCGTCGGGTTTCTTCCCCATCGTCCCCTACTCCTGCATCACCACGATGCTCGAAACATTGCCCTCTTCGTCCAACCGGAGATGGATCATGTTGGGCCGGCAGCAGACCTGGCAGTCCTCGACGTAATCCTGGCGAAGGCCCGCGGAGGGATCCACGGCGATGGTAATGGACTCCCCGCAACTCGGACAGGTATAGGTGGTCTCGTCGTCCATGGGGCTCGCCTCCGTGCCTTTCTCCCGGGGCCCGGCCCCCCTCCGGGACCTCGGAGGGCGGACCGGGCGCCCGGACAGGATGACCCAGCCCGGTCGTTGACGTCACCCGTCGCGTTCCCTAGGGTGCAAGAACTCTCTAGCTCGCTTTGATCCAAAGGGTTAGCTTGCGGCCGGACCGCCCACAGCCCCCCGGGGAGAAGGACAGTATGGAACATTCACGCTACGCGCGCGCCACGATCCTCGGGCTGGCGGCATCGCTGCTCCTGGCCGGCGCGGCCGCCGCCGCCCCTTCCGCCGGCGATTCCCGCGTCCCGTCGCGGCTCGTGGTGGGCACCAAGGCGACCCCACCCTTCTCCATGAAGAGCGCGGACGGAACGTGGACGGGGATCAGCTTCGACCTGTGGCGGAAGATCGAGGCCGATCTGGGCTTCACCAGCACCATCCGGGAGCAGAAGGATCTCCAGGGACTCCTCCAGGGGGTGTCGTCGGGGAGCCTCGACGTGGCGATCGCCGCGGTCACGGTGACCGCCGGACGCGAAGACACCCTGGACTTCAGCCACCCCTACTTCACCACCGGCCTCGGCATCGCGGTCCCCGAAAGGCCGGGCGGTTTCCTGAGCGCGGCCCGCGGGATTCTCTCCCTGAACTTCCTGAAGGTCGTGGGGCTCCTGGCGCTCCTGCTCTTCGTCGCGGGATTCCTGGCCTGGCTCTTCGAGCGGCGCCGGAACCCGGACCACTTCGGGGGCGGCGCGCGGTCCGGCCTGGCCTCGGGTTTCTGGTGGGCCGCGGTCACCATGACCACGGTGGGCTACGGCGACAAGGCGCCGGCTACCGTCGGCGGGCGAATCGTGGGCTTGATCTGGATGTTCGTGGCCATCATCGTGATCTCGAGCTTCACCGCGGCCATCGCGTCGTCGCTGACCGTCTCTCATCTCGAATCGCGCATCCGGGGCCCCGAGGATCTCGTCCATGTCGCGGTGGGAACGGTCCCCGCCACCACCAGCGCCCGGTACCTGGAGGGCCATCACGTGCGATTTCACGGGTACCCCACGGTGGAGGATGCCCTGGGCGCCCTGGCCCGCGGCGAGATGGACGCGGTGGTGTACGATGTCCCGCTCCTCAAATATCTCTCCCAGAGGAACTGGCCGGGCCGGATCCGGGTTCTCCCCGGAACCTTCGAGCGCCAGGACTACGCCATCGTGCTCCCCGAGGGAAGCCCGCTCCGCGAGCCGATCAACCGCGCCCTCCTGCGGACGATCCAGGCCCCGGAGTGGGGAGACATGGTGGCCGATTACCTGGGACGGTGAGCCACGATGCACGCAATCCCGCCCGGTCGGACCGGAACCCTGAATCGCGCCGCGGACCGGGTGGCGGACTTCGTCGAGCGGCACGCCGGGGCCCTGGTGGCGGCGCTTCTCCTCCTCTACACGCTGACCACCGTCCTTCGGGCGGCGGCGAAGCCCTTCTGGAACGACGAGATCATTGCTCTCTATGTGGCCGGCCTCCCCTCCATCTCCGCGGTGTGGCGCGCGTCTCTGGCCGGGGTCGACGGAGCCCCCCCGCTCCATGCGTTCCTGCTCCACGCCGTTCACGCGACCCTCGGCGACGGCGAGGTCGCGGTCCGGGTCCCGGCATGGCTCGGCTTCGGCACGTTTCTGCTCGCCCTCTTCGCCTTCACGCGCCGCCGCCTGGGAACGATCTACGGGTTCATCACGGTTCTCTTCCTGCTCAAGACCGGCGCCTACCCCTACGCCTACGAGGCCCGTCCCTATGGCATCCTGCTCGGCCTGGCCGGGCTCGCCCTCCTGTCCTGGCAGGAAGCGGCCACCGGCAGGCATCGGCGCCTCGGCCTGGCCGGGCTCTTCCTGGGCCTCTTTCTGGGCATAGCCAATCACTACTACGCGGTCTTCGCGATCGTGGCCCTGGGGTCGGGCGAACTCGCGCGGACGATGGAGCGGCGCCGGCTCGACGGCGCGATCGCGGCGGCCCTGGTTCTTCCCTTCGCCGCGTTCATCCCGCTCCTTCCGGTGATCCGGGCGGTTCGGACCCGGCTCTTCGCCCACTCCTGGGCCCCCCCGCACCCCGAGCAGATCCTCGGCACCTACGGAATGCTCCTCCGTCCCGCCCTGGTCACCCTCGTCGCGGTGACGATCGTGGTGGGCGTCCTGCGGCTCACCCGCTCCGACCCGCCGATCCCCTCCCGAACGAAGCGCGGCGGGTTTAACCCGCATGAGCTGGCCGCGCTCGGTGGATTCGTCCTCATCCCGGCGGCGGCGGTACTCACCGCCATGGCCGAAACCGGCACCTACACCTTCCGGTACGGGATCCCGGCAATCATCGGACTGTCGGTGTTCTTCACCATCGCGGTCCGCCGGCTCTCGCGCGGAGGCACGACCACGGCGGTCCTCTTGCTCCTCATGATCTCCCTCGCGGTGCTGAAGGATGCGGGAAGGGCGGTCGCGGCGCCCAAGGACCCCCGGGCGGCCGTGCTGGCCATGCATCCGCTTCTGCTCACACTCCCCGAGACTCCAACGCCGGTCGCCGTCGGCGACCCGCACGCGTTCATCCAGGCCCGCCACTACCTGCCCCGGGCGATCGCCGATCGCTTGGTCTACCTCAACGATCCCGAGGCGGCGCTTCAGTACACCGGTGACGACACTGCGGAGCGAAATCTCAGCATCGTCGGGGAAGTGGTCGACCTGGACGTCCCCGACTACCGGCCCTTCATCCTTGCCCACCGGAGCTTCTGGACCTACGAGACCCGGCCCCGATGGCTGATTCGCCGTCTGGAGGAGGATGGCGCCGCCCTCACCCTGATCCGGAGGGCGTCGGGAAGCCGCCTCTGTCGGGTTGTGTTTCCCACCTCCTGATCGCCGCGCGGTTTCCCCGGGGACCGGTTGTTCGGCGGCGGCGCGGTCGGTGATCCTGGATCAGCTCATCGGACAAACACGATCGCAAAACAACTTTGTTATCGAATTCGTTTTGCGCCGGCGTCGGTGGTGGAGTACCTTCGACGCGCGGGTTCACGCCCGGATCACCGGCGTCCCGCGGTTGACGGTCATGGTCCGCCACCCCCGAAACCCCCATGGCACGGAGGATGGGACGATGATGAAGGAACCCCTGATCGCTGAGCGACGCGCGACGGACAAGGGGCCGAATGCCGATCCGCCCTCTCCCGTCGCCATCAGTTGCGTCCGGAGAAACCTCTTCCAGCGCATCTTCGGCATCCCCGCCACCGAGCCCCCGGCCGATGCCGATTCCTGGGCCTTCGCCGACGGCACGATCCGGGTGGACGTGACCCGGATTTCGGAGCTGAACCGGAGGGCCGGGGCGGTCCGGATCGAGGGCCCGATGCTCCCGGCGCCGGTGCTCCTCATCCACGGGATCGACGGCGGGTATCACGCATTCGAGAACCGCTGCGCGCACGGGGGGCGAAAGCTGGACCCTTGCGTGAACGGTCCGGTCCTCCAGTGCTGCAGCGTGGGAAAGTCCCTCTTCGATTACGAGGGGAGGGTGCTCGACGGCCCCGCCGGCGGGCCCATTCATCCCTACCCGGTGCGCGTGGACGGGGAAACCGTCCTCATCGAGGTGCGCTGACCGGGAGCCGTAGCGAATCCGGCCTCAGAACCGGTAGGACAAGCTGGTGTAGACCTGGTCGTTCTTTTCGACGTCTCCCCGGGTGGACTCTCCCGAGAGAAGGAGGTACCAGCCGGTCACGATGCCGAGGTCCAGGTCGGCACCGAGCCACGTCGTCTGCGCCGAGGTCTCGGGTCCGGTGAACCGGTCTTCCCGCTTCCCCCCCGCGTGCAGTTCCAGTCGGTTCCGCCTGCCGATCGAACCGCCCGCCCGAACCGTGTGCAGCCAGCCGTCGGCGAGTGGGCCGGTGTAGCGCGTGTGCCGGGTGCTCAGATCGACGGCCAGCGGAGACAGCCGGGAGATGCGGGTGGTGAAGGTGAAGGATTTCGAATCGCCGCTCCCGCCCCCGCCGCGGATCCCGGCGTCTCCCCCAACCCGGAACCGGTCCAGAAAGCGCACGCTCACCCCGCCCCGGAGCCCTCGGCGATAGCTGTCGTCGAACACCGTCTCCGGCGTATCGCGGTCCCGATAGAGCCGGACGTTCCGGCGGTTGTCGAAGCCGGCGGTGAAACTCAATGCCGGTGCCGGCTGATAGCGGAGGTTCAGGTAGGTGCTGGTCGGGGTCAGCAGGGGTTCGCCGGCCTTCGCCTTCCAGCCGCGATTGATGTCGATCTCCTGGGTCAGGTACCCGAACATCCGGCGGTTCATGTACCGGCCGCGTAGGAAGAGATAGTCCCGGTTCACCGCTCCCCTCACCAGCGATTGGATGGCTCCTCCGGTGAGCGCCCAACGGCCCACTCCGGCCTGCGCGCCCTGCACCCGGGCATAGCCCCCATATTCGAACACTTCGCTCGAGGCGCCGTAGGTCTTGGGATCGGGTTGGGTACCGGTGAAGACCCCGAAGGCCACGGATCGTCTTGCGTATTCCCCCAGGAGGCCGTCGAAGAGGCTCACCGAGGCCAGGTCGGGGGATACCTGCCGACCCAGGGACAGCCGCAGGGGTGAGCCCTCGGCCCGGCGGGAGAGGCTCAGCCGATAGAAGCGGGTCCGTCCGTCGTTGGATTGCCCCCCGTTCGCGTCCGTCCGGTAGGTACGGCGCGCCCGGGCATCGACCAAGAGGTCCAGGTCGCTCCCGTTGATCCGGGTCCCGGACACCCGGAGGTCCAGCGCGGGCTGGGAGAAGCCGGCGCCGGACCCGGTCTGATCCATCAGGGTGAGGTACCGGACCCCGACCCGTCCCCGGAAACCCAGGGCCCGGAGCGCCTGCATCGTCGATACCGAGCCGGTCCGGCCGGGATTTGCCCGGCTCGCCGCCGGCGACGGATTCTCGCCGGTCGTCTTGGCAGGAACCGGTCGGAACCGGACGACATCCCCGATCTTCACCTCGACCGGATCTCCGATCACGGAGCACGAGGCCTGATGGGAGGAGAGGTGCTCCACCTTGAGCGTGGCCACCGCCTTCCCATCCCGCTCGACCTGTAGCTCCAGACCCTCCCCCAGGCCGCTCTGCCGTCCCGCGTCCACATAGATCAAGTCGCCGGTGACGTAGGTGACGTGGGCACTGCTATCGGCCATGGAGGTGTTGTCGACGGCAGCCGGGGCGGGGGACGGCGCCCCCAGGCAGGCCAGCACGGTCGCGATCACGGTAAGCGCCGCGCTCGCCCACCGAGTCATTAGTGGCTCCCCCGGGGATGGCATGAATAACAAGCCTGGCTGTCGTATTGGTATCCGGATCTGCCCCGATGGTCCCCATCGGTCTTGGATTTGTCATCGTGCGGATGGCAGCTCAGGCAGGTGAAATCGGTGTAATTCGTGTTGTTGGTGTGACAGTCGGTGCAATCGCTCCATCGTCCACTATGACTCCCCGAGTAGATCGGGAAGAACGATGCGTCATGGTCGAAGGTGGCCCCGTCCCAGGTCGTCGTGTTGTGACAGTTCTGGCAGGTGACCGGGAACCCGGCCGCGCTGTGAACCGGCTCGGTCGTCCCGTCGTAGTCGGACTGGTGGCAGGTCGCGCACTCCGTGCCCAGCCCCTGGTACACCCCACCCCCGTGGCAACTCTGGCACTGCTGGGCGACGTGCGCGCCGGTGAGGGGGAACTGGGTCTGGGTGCTGTGGTCGAACGTCGCGCCGTCCCAGGCCGAGGTGTTGTGACAGTTCTGGCAGGTCACCGGGAACCCGGCCGCGCTATGCACCGGTTCGGTCGTCCCATTGTAGTCGGTCTGGTGGCAGGTCGCGCACTCGGTGCCCAGCCCCTGGTACACCCCGCCGCCGTGGCAGCTCAGACATTGGACCGCGAGATGCGCCCCGGTGAGCGGGAACTGGGTCTGGGTGCTGTGGTCGAACGTCGCGCCGTCCCAGGTCGTGGTGTTGTGGCAGTTCTGGCAGGTCACCGGGAACCCGGCCGCGCTGTGGACCGGTTCGGTCGTCCCGTCGTAGTCGGCCTGGTGGCAGGTTGCGCACTCGGTGCCCAGCCCCTGGTACACCCCGCCGCCGTGGCAACTCAGACATTGGACCGCGAGATGCGCCCCGGTGAGCGGGAACTGGGTCTGGGTGCTGTGGTCGAACGTCGCGCCGTCCCAGGTCGTCGTGTTGTGGCAGTCCTGGCAGGTCACCGGGAACCCGGCCGCGCTGTGCACCGGGTCGGTGGTCCCGTCGTAGTCGGTCTGGTGGCAGGTTGCGCACTCGGTGCCCAGCCCCTGGTACACCCCGCCGCCGTGGCAGCTCAGGCATTGGACCGCGATGATGCGCCCCGGTGAGCGGGAACTGGGTCTGGGTGCTGTGGTCGAACGTCGCGCCGTCCCAGTTCGTCGTGTTGTGGCAGTCCTGGCAGGTCACCGGGAACCCGGCCGGGTCGTGGGCCGGGTCCGTGGTCCCGTCGTAGTCGGCCTGGTGGCAGGTCGCGCACTCCGTGCCCAGCCCCTGGTACACCCCGCCGCCGTGGCAGCTCTGGCACTGCTGGGTGATGTGCGCCCCGGTCAGCGGGAACTGGGTCTGGCTGTCGTGATCGAAAACCGCCCCGTCCCAGGTCGTCGTGTTGTGGCAGTCCTGACAGGTCACCGGGAACCCGGCCGCGCTGTGAACCGGCTCGGTCGTCCCGTCGTAGTCGGACTGGTGGCAGGTCGCGCACTCCGTGCCCAGCCCCTGGTACACCCCACCCCCGTGGCAGCTCTGGCACTGCTGGGCGACGTGCGCGCCGGTGAGGGGGAACTGGGTCTGGGTGCTGTGGTCGAACGTCGCCCCGTCCCAGTTCGTCGTGTTGTGGCACGACTGGCAGGTCACCGGGAACCCAGCCGGATCGTGGGCCGGGTCGGTCGTCCCGTCGTAGTCGGTCTGGTGGCAGGTCGCGCACTCCGTGCCCAGCCCCTGGTACACCCCGCCGCCGTGGCAGCTCTGGCACTGCTGGGTGATGTGCGCCCCGGTCAACGGGAACTGGGTCTGGGTATCGTGATCGAAGTCCGCCCCGTCCCAGTTCGTCGTGTTGTGGCAGTCTGGCAGGTCACCGGGAACCCGGCCGGGTCGTGAGGCGGGTCCGTGGTCCCGTCGTAGTCGGACTGGTGGCAGGTCGCGCACTCGGTGCCCAGCCCCTGGTACACCCCACCCCCGTGGCAGCTCTGGCACTGCTGGGTGATGTGCGCCCCGGTGAGGGGGAACTGGGTCTGGGTGCTGTGGTCGAACGTCGCCCCGTCCCAGTTCGTCGTGTTGTGGCAGTCCTGGCAGGTCACCGGGAACCCGGCCGGGTCGTGGGGCGGGTCCGTGGTCCCGTCGTAGTCGGTCTGGTGGCAGGTCGCGCACTCGGTGCTCAGCCCCTGGTACACCCCACCCCCGTGACAGCTCTGGCACTGCTGGGTGATGTGCGCCCCGGTCAACGGGAACTGGGTCTGGGTATCGTGGTCGAACGTCGCGCCGTCCCAGGCCGAGGTGTTGTGACAGTCCTGGCAGGTCACCGGGAACCCGGCCGCGCTGTGCACCGGTTCGGTCGTCCCGTCGTAGTCGGTCTGGTGGCAGGTTGCGCACTCCGTGCCCAGCCCCTGGTACACCCCACCCCCGTGGCAGCTCTGGCACTGCTGGGCGACATGCGCGCCGGTGAGGGGGAACTGGGTCTGGGTGCTGTGGTCGAACGTCGCCCCGTCCCAGGTCGTGGTGTTGTGGCAGTCCTGGCAGGTCACCGGGAACCCGGCCGCGCTGTGAACCGGCTCGGTCGTCCCGTCGTAGTCGGACTGGTGGCAGGTCGCGCACTCCGTGCCCAGCCCCTGGTACACCCCACCCCCGTGGCAGCTCTGGCACTGCTGGGCGACGTGCGCCCCGGTGAGGGGGAACTGGGTCTGGGTGTCGTGGTCGAACGTCGCCCCGTCCCAGTTCGTCGTGTTGTGGCAGTCCTGGCAGGTCACCGGGAACCCGGCCGGATCGTGGGGCGGGTCGGTCGTCCCGTCGTAGTCGGTCTGGTGGCAGGTTGCGCACTCCGTGCCCAGCCCCTGGTACACCCCGCCGCCGTGGCAGCTCTGGCATTGAGCCGCGATATGCGCCCCGGTGAGGGGGAACTGGGTCTGGCTGTCGTGATCGAACGTCGCCCCGTCCCAGTTCGTCGTGTTGTGGCAGTCCTGGCAGGTCACCGGGAACCCGGCCGCGCTGTGAACCGGCTCGGTCGTCCCATCGTAGTCCGCCTGGTGGCAGGTTGCGCACTCCGTGCCCAGCCCCTGGTACACCCCACCCCCGTGGCAGCTCTGGCACTGCTGGGCGACGTGCGCGCCGGTGAGCGGGAACTGGGTCTGGCTATCGTGATCGAAAACCGCCCCGTCCCAGCTGGTCGTGTTGTGGCAGTTCTGGCACGTCACCGGGAACCCGGCCGCGCTGTGCACCGGCTCGGTCGTCCCATCGTAGTCCGCCTGGTGGCACGTTGCGCACTCCGTGCCCAGCCCCTGGTACACCCCACCCCCGTGACAGCTCTGGCACTGCTGGGTGATGTGCGCCCCGGTCAACGGGAACTGGGTCTGGCTGTCGTGATCGAACGTCGCCCCGTCCCAGTTCGTCGTGTTGTGGCAGTCCTGGCAGGTCACCGGGAACCCGGCCGGGTCGTGAGGTGGATCCGTGGTCCCGTCGTAGTCGGCCTGGTGGCAGGTCGCGCACTCCGTGCCCAGCCCCTGGTACACCCCGCCGCCGTGGCAGCTCTGGCATTGAGCCGCGATATGCGCCCCGGTGAGGGGGAACTGGGTCTGGCTGTCGTGATCGAACGTCGCCCCGTCCCAGTTCGTCGTGTTGTGGCAGTCCTGGCAGGTCACCGGGAACCCGGCCGCGCTGTGAACCGGCTCGGTCGTCCCATCGTAGTCCGCCTGGTGGCAGGTTGCGCACTCCGTGCCCAGCCCCTGGTACACCCCACCCCCGTGGCAGCTCTGGCACTGCTGGGCGATGTGCGCCCCGGTGAACGGGAACTGGGTCTGGCTGTCGTGATCGAACGTCGCCCCGTCCCAGCTGGTCGTGTTGTGGCAGTTCTGGCACGTCACCGGGAACCCGGCCGCGCTGTGCACCGGCTCGGTCGTCCCATCGTAGTCCGCCTGGTGGCAGGTTGCGCACTCCGTGCCCAGCCCCTGGTACACCCCACCCCCGTGACAGCTCTGGCACTGCTGGGTGATGTGCGCCCCGGTCAACGGGAACTGGGTCTGGCTGTCGTGATCGAACGTCGCCCCGTCCCAGTTCGTCGTGTTGTGGCAGTCCTGGCAGGTCACCGGGAACCCGGCCGCGCTGTGAACCGGCTCGGTCGTCCCATCGTAGTCCGCCTGGTGGCAGGTTGCGCACTCCGTGCCCAGCCCCTGGTACACCCCACCCCCGTGGCAGCTCTGGCACTGCTGGGCGACGTGCGCGCCGGTGAGCGGGAACTGGGTCTGGCTATCGTGATCGAAAACCGCCCCGTCCCAGCTGGTCGTGTTGTGGCAGTTCTGGCACGTCACCGGGAACCCGGCCGCGCTGTGCACCGGCTCGGTCGTCCCATCGTAGTCCGCCTGGTGGCACGTTGCGCACTCCGTGCCCAGCCCCTGGTACACCCCACCCCCGTGACAGCTCTGGCACTGCTGGGTGATGTGCGCCCCGGTCAACGGGAACTGGGTCTGGCTGTCGTGATCGAACGTCGCCCCGTCCCAGTTCGTCGTGTTGTGGCAGTCCTGGCAGGTCACCGGGAACCCGGCCGCGCTGTGAACCGGCTCGGTCGTCCCATCGTAGTCCGCCTGGTGGCACGTTGCGCACTCCGTGCCCAGCCCCTGGTACACCCCACCCCCGTGGCAGCTCTGGCACTGCTGGGCGACGTGCGCGCCGGTGAGGGGGAACTGGGTCTGGGTGCTGTGGTCGAACGTCGCGCCGTCCCAGTTGGTCGTGTTGTGGCAGTCCTGGCAGGTGACCGGGAACCCGGCCGCGCTATGCACCGGTTCGGTCGTCCCATTGTAGTCGGTCTGGTGGCAGGTCGCGCACTTCGTGCCCAGCCCCTGGTACACCCCACCCCCGTGACAGCTCTGGCACTGCTGGACCACATGAGCCCCGGTGAGCGGGAACCCGGTCTCATCGTGATTGAAGTCCGCTCCCGACCAGCTCTCAGTGCCGTGACAATTCGCACACTCCAAGGGATACCCGGCGGCCTGATGATCCGGGTCCGTGGTCCCGTCGTAGTCGGACTGGTGGCAGGTTGCGCACTCCGTGCTCAACCCCCGGTATACCCCACCCCCATGGCACGTCATGCACTCCGTTCGGGTGTGCGCCCCGGTCAGGGGAAACAGCGTCGCCCCGTGATCGAACTCCGTCAGGCCGGCCGCCTCGAAGGCGCCGCCGTTCCAGCTCGACGTGCCGTGGCAGAGGGAGCATTCCGTTGAGAAGTGGTCTGCCTCATGGGGAGGATCCTCCACGGCCTCGTAGCGGGCCAGGTGGCACGACGCGCATTCCGCCGCCACCCCGGCGAAGGTCCCCTTCCCTTTCGCCTGCGACACGTGGCAATCCGCGCAGTCCAGCGTGGCATGCGCGCCGGTCAGGGGCAGCCGGGTGAGCTGATGGAGGTCCTCCATCCGGGATCGATCCCCGAAGCTCCGGGTGGTGTGGCAATCCGCGCACTCCGTTCCCAACTCGCTGTTGTGCACGTCCTGGTGGCACTCGGCGCACTGCGTGCCGCTGTCCGCGAATTCCAGGGACCGGTGACAGGACAGGCACGGCGTCTCGGCGTGCGCCCCGTCGAGAGGCATCCCGTATTTCTCGTGTTTGAACTGCTTGCCGATCTGTGCCGGTTTCCATCCCTCCGAGGAGTGGCACATGCTGCACTCCGCCTGGAACGACCCGTGCGGGTACTTGGGCTCGTCATCGTCCGCCCCCGCTCCGACCGCATCCCAGATCATCCCTCCCCCGAAGACGATGAACACGCCGACCAGCACAAACCCCGGGCGGATGAGCCGCCAACCAGGACGCCGGGACCACAGACGAGCCAGGAACCCGTTCCACCCTCTCATGATCCGCCCCCCCCGTTCCGGCGGGACCCCGTCCCGGGCCGACCGCCCCGGTGACAGCTCTCGCACTCGGTGGGAGTAGGGCGGTAGCGGATCCGCTCCACTCCGTCCGCGTCTTTCCGTGAGGGATGGCATTCGGCGCAGGCCACCTTCGCGTGGGCGCCTCGGAGGCCGAACGCCGTGTCCCGGTCATGGTCGAAGTGGTCCGCGGGAGCGAAGGCGTCGACCCCGTGGCAAGTCCCGCAGGCCCCCTTGTCCGCCCTAACCGCGAACTGCGTCCCGTGGGGCCCGTCGTGGCAATCCCGGCAGGCGCTTCGGTGCTGGTTGAACCGGAGGGGGACGAGCTTCACCCCCGCGCCGACCAAGGTCGAGGACAGGGGCGGCCGCATGAGTTCCCGGTGGCAACCGGTGCACGGCACCGCGCGATGCGCCCCTTCCAGGGGGAAGGAATACTCCCGGTGGGTTTCCACGCCGACGGTCGCGGGGCGGAACGTCGAGGCGGCATGGCAGGCGCGGCAACCGCCCGGCGGCGAGGCCTCGGCGGGGCGATCATAGCGGCCGAAATGGGGGTCGACGTGGCAGGTCACGCACGCGCCGCTCCCCAACGCCAACATCACGCCGGCGGTCCCGGTGGTGTCGGGGCCGGGAAGAACCGGAAGATCGCGGCGGCGGGGGCCGTGGCACGCGGCGCAGGCGATCTCCTCGTGCCTGCCTTCCAACGCAAGTTTGAGCGTCGCGTGGTCCGATACGGTGAAGAGGCTCGGTTTCCAGCCCGAGGGAGCGTGGCAGGTCCGGCAGGCGCCGCCGTCGGCGCGGCCGGTGAGCTGGCCGTCGTGCGCTTCGGCGTGGCAGTCGCGGCAGGTGGCGAAGCGGGGGCGCATGAGGATCCCCGCCGCTCCCAGCTTCTCCGCCGGCACCTTCGCCGGCTTGAGGAGATGGCACCCGCGACACTCCACGCCGCGATGCTTTCCCTCCAGGGGGTAGGCCGCTTCGCGATGGCGGTCCACGGTGTAGGTCGAGGGGCGGAACCCCGAGACGGCGTGGCAGGCCGCGCAATCCGCGGGTTTTCCGGCCAGGCGGGTCTCACCGGCGTGGGGATCCCGGTGGCAATCGTCGCAGCGGGCAAAGGCCGGGCGCTTGCCCCACGCCTTCACCGGATCGTGGCACTTCGCGCACTCCAGCCCGACGTGGCGGCCGGCCAGGGGGTACCGGGTGACCCCGTGATCGAACCCCCCCGCGGCCGTTTTCTTGAACCCCTCGGTGACGTGGCATTTGCCGCAGGCGGGCCCGAGCCGGTTCTCGTGGGGATCGCGGTGGCAGGCGCTGCACTCGTCGTGGCGAAGCGGTTTGTAGAGGGGAATGGGCCGGCCCTTCCCGTCCCGGGCCAGATCGAGACCCGGGGCCAGGTGGCACTTGGCGCACTCGAGGGTCGCGTGCTTTCCGGTCAGGGGGTAGGCGGTGGCGGCGTGGTCGAAGGCGGCGGCCGGCTTCCAGGCCTCGAAGCCGTGGCACCGGGCGCAGTCCCCTCCGAGGGCGCCGCGATGAAGGTCCTCGTGGCACGAAGCGCAGGCGGTCTCAAGACCCAACCAGCTCCCCGAGAGATCCTTCCGTTTCATCACCCGGGTCACCGGTGAGGTCCGGTACTTGGCCTGATGGCAATCCCGGCAAACCTTGGTCGCGTGCTTGCCCTGGAGCGTCCAGCCGGTGCGTCCGTGGTCGAACTTCTCGGGCGATCCGCCCTCCCACGCGACGAGCTTGAAGTCCCGGCCCGCATGTTCGGGATGGCAGGTAGCGCACCGGTCCTTGCCGGTCCGGGAGTGGAGCCCGAGGTTCTTCTCCTTCAACTGCGCGATCCCGGCGTGACAGGCGAGGCAGTTCGCGTCCATCGCGTCGGACTTCCCGGCGTGGCACTTCAGGCAGTTGAGCGGGCCGCTCAGATCCTGGTGCTCCCGGGAGAGGTCGCCGGGAGAGATCTGGGCCGAAACCCGGACTGTCGAACCCAGGAGCATCAAGACCCCCATGAGGGTAATGGCCGCCGCGAAACCGGCGGGCGTCCGCGATCGACCCGCGGTCAAGCCGAGACCAGCGGCACGTCCTTCTGGACCAACCGCACCCCGATGCGCTCGAGAAACCTGAACGGGGGATCGCCCCCGATCCGGATGATGACGTGGTCGTTGGGGAGTCGGCGTGTCTCCCCCGCGACGTCCAGGATCACCTCCCCCTCGCCGATCTCCACGATCCGGCTTTCGTAGAGCATGGTCACCTTGCCCGCGGCCAGCGCCTTGTCCAGCTTCGTCAGGTTCCGTTCCTTGACGCGGGAAAGCTCAGCGCCCCGGTAGGAGAGGTACACCTCGGTCCCCGGCTGGTTGGCCAGACCCAGCGCGGACTCCACCGCGCTGTCTCCCCCACCCACCACCAGGACCCGCCGCCCCGCGAACACCTCCATCTCCACGATGTCGTAGGTCACCTTGGCCAGCTCCTCGCCGGGAACGCCGAGCCGCCGGGGCGTGCCGCGACGGCCGAGGGCGAGCACCACGCGCCGGGTCAGGAAGTCGCCCCGGTCGGTGGTGACGCGGAAGAGTTCGCCCTCGCGAAGCACGTTCCCCACGCGGTGCTCGGTGAGCACGCTCAGGCCGGTGTTGGCGATGATGGTTTCCCAGACCTGGAGCAGGGTCTCCTTGGAGGCATCCGAGACCCACAGATCGCCGTAGAGCGGGACACGAACCGGTTCGGCCAGGAGGAGCTTTCGCCGCGGATACTTGCGGATGGTGTCGGCCAGGGTGCCCTGTTCGAGCACGGCGTAGCGAAGACCGGTGCGGTGGGCCTCCAACCCGGCGCTGAGGCCGGCCGGACCGGACCCCACCACCACCAGATCAAGGACGTCGTCCCGGCCGTCGGCGCGCGATTCCCCGGGAGGAAGCGCCCGCACCACGTCCTCGGCGGCGATCTTCCCCTCGTTGATCGCGTTCTTGATGAGGCCGCGCCCCCCCAGCTCCCCCACGATGTAGAGACCGCGCACGTTGGACTGGAAACCCGCGTCGACCTCCGGAACCTCGACCCGCTGGACCGCCTCCCCTCCGGCCATGGAGACCGCGCCGACCGGGCAGGCCTGGACGCACTCCCCGTGGCCCACGCAGACGTTCTTGTCCACCACCGCCACCTTCCCCTTGAGAGCGATCGCTCCCGGTTCCGGGCAGGCGGCCACGCAGGTCCCGCACCCCACGCACCGGTCCGCGCGCACCAGGGCGTGGAGAGGCCCGTCAACGCCGCGGTTGGACTTCGGGGCGGAGGGGTCCACGGTCTGCGCGGTGACGACCTCGAAGATCTGCCGGGGCACGCCGCAGGCCGGGCAGAACGTGGCCTCGGCGGGCACCGCGGCGTGGCAGCGCGGGCACGGGGGCCCGGCCGGTGGGGCGGCGGGACCCGCCGCCACCCCCGTCCGCCGGAGATGCCAGATCACCGAGGCCGCAGTCACGACCAGGAACGCCACGGCGGTGAGAAGTGCTTCCATCGTCGTTCCCTATCGGAACCAGGTGCTGCCCACCGCCACGACCACCGCGACGTGAATCAGCACCGCCAGGAGCGCGGTCACCGCCACCGGCTTGTGGGCGGCGTGCCAGAACCGAAAGATGCGCTGGGTGCCTTCGAGGAGGCGGATCTGCTGGCCGAGGGCGATCTCCTGCCGCACGCAACGGAGGACCTCGCCCAGGGTGGAGGGATCCAGTTGGGGGCCGCCGCCCGAGCCCTTGGCCAGCTCACGGCGAAGGGTGCGGACGGCGCGACGCCGGGTGAGATCGTCGGCCACCATGCGGCGCAAGGTGCCCGCCAGCCCGAGGCCCCGGTAGGAGCCGCTGTCCACGGCCAGGAGCTCGCGCACCCGATCCGGGGTGAGGCGGGTCGCCGCGGAGATCCGCCCGACCAGGCTCTCCCGGTGGGCGCCGATCTCCTCCGCGCTGAGGGAGAGGCCGGACTTCCCACGGGGGATGCGAACGTAGATGTAGCGTCCGACGATGCCGCTCAACCACACGATGACCATGGCCGCGAAGGCCAGACCGGCCAGCCCGTTGAAGCGCCATCCCGCGTGGATCGCCACCACGAAGGGAACGACCAGCCCCGCCACCACGTGCACCTTGAGCCACCTGGGGATGGTGCCGGTGAACGCCAGCCGGCGAAAGCGCTTCCGGATCGGATAGAGCCAGAGGAAGGCAAAGAGCAGGAAGGCCAGGATGCCCAGGGACTGCCCCACGTAGCCCGAGGGGCGGAGCCAGGGGTGGAAGGGGCTACGGACCCGGCCGGCCAGGGGGAGGGCGTAGTAGGGCGAAGCGAGGGCGGTGCCCACGGCCAGGACACCGAAAATGATGATCAGAGGACGCTTCATCCTGAGACCTGCCCCTCGAGGTGCTCGTCCCGGTCCGCCTCCGCGCCGCCGGAAAGTCCAACGGAACGGCATGCGGACGCCGTTGCCAACGTCTCCGAGATGGAATGAGGATCTCCGGCCTACCCGCGACCGCCGGCCAGTCGGCGGGGGTGGTTGGATCCCGATGTTCTCCAGTCCAATCTCATGTATCGGCGACCATTTGACCCCTCTTTCCACCAACGACGATCCGGGGTCTCATCAGGCGGCCAAAACGCCCGAACCTGGTATCCGGAAAGCAGAAGGCGTACTGGGATCTTCTTGCCCCCGGGTCAGGGGGATGGGTCACATCGATCCCGCGAGGCGTTGGATCGAGCTTCGAGGGCCGGGTCAAGTCCCACTGGGCAGTTTGACCCACCTCGTACGTTGAAGATACCGCACAAGATGGCGGGGGTTCCAGAAACTCCGGCGATGGCCCCGAAAGTTCCGGCAAACAAACGATAATCTTTATCCGGTTACTCGCCCTCCTGGGAGGGCGGCGGCTCAGCCCTGGACGGGCTTCTCGAAGACCAGGATGTTCCCGAACGCCAGGTGGGGATTGCGGACGGCGCGGAACCAGAAGAGGTTGAAGCCGTGGATGAACCGCTTCATGAGGGGGGACGATGTCTTCAAATAGAGTTCGGTGAACTCCCCCGCGGTGCGCTTTCGGAGGGCAAGCCCCCTCTGTTCGAGCGCGGAGACCAGCCAGTCCATGTCGGTGTGGCGCACCACCAGCTCTCCGTCCGGGGTGGTGAACCAGTGCTCCACTCCCGCCGGCGTCTTGCGGATTCCCGCACCGCCCTTTCCCCGGAGCCGCTGGATCGCCCGGAAGACGACCCGCTGGGCCGAGCGGACGTTGATCTCGCTCAGGACCAGCGCCCCGCCCGGTTTGAGCACCCGGACCAGCTCGGACAGCGCCTTCTCCACCTCGGGGATGTGCATGAGCACCCCCCAGCAGAGGATGTAGGAGAAGGAGGCGTCGGGGAACGAGAGGGCGGTGAGGTCCTCGGCCCGAAGCTCGACCCGGTCGGCCATTCCGGCCGACAGGATGTTCTGCCGCGCGATGCCCAGGGCGCTCTCCGAAAAATCCATGCCGACCACCCGGTAGCCCCGGCGGGCCAGTCGGATCGTGTCCATGCCCACCCCGCAGCCGGCGTCCAGGAGGGTGGAGCCGGGCGGCGGCTCGATCATCCCCACGATCCGGTCCACCGCCGCGTCGTAGAACCGGTCGCTGGCCGCGGTCCGGTAGTCGTCCCGCCATTGGGCGTGAAGGCCCGGGCCGGAGAGGGTTTCCCGGACGTTTCCGGACGTGGATTCTGGGGTCATCGCTACCTTCATGACGTCGGCCGGGCCGGTGGGGCCCAAGGCCGGTTCGGGGGCGGTCGACGACGCCGAACGGCATCGTTTCCTGGGAGGCGGGGAATTCTATCACATGGGCAGGCGCGGTCTCTCCGGGCCCCGGGGAGAGTCCGGTCACATCCGATCCAGGGGGGCGTACTCTGGGCGAAGCCTCGAAGGCCGGGCTCCGGCGCGTGAACCGCGCTTCGGCAGAATGGGCCGGGTTCCCGACCATCCGGATCGCGAAAGGAGGCGGAAATGCGCCGCCAAATTCTCCTGCTCGCTCTCGTTCTTGGATTGTCTTCATTCAGCCGGCTCGCCTCCGCCCAGGCGCCGGGCGTGGAGTACGAGACCTTCCTTTCCGGATATACGCTTCCCCACGCCGGCAAGCTCGTCGTCGACGACGAAGGTGCGGCCTTTCTCATCGGCTCCGCGTATGCGGACGGCGTCCATCTGGACGTGGTGATCATCAAGCTGGACGCCTCCGGCGACGAGCTCTGGAACCGCTACATCGAGGGCAGTGACCACGACTACGCCACCGACCTGGCCCTCGATTCCAAGGGGGATCTCTGGGTGACCGGCTGGACGGACTCCCCGGACTTTCCGGTCGTGAACCCCATGGATGGTACCCTCACCGGCTTCCGGGACGTCTTTCTGACGAAGCTCGCTTCCTCGGACGGAACCATCCTCTACAGCACGTTCCTGGGCGGCGACTACTCCGATTCCGGATCCGGCATCGCCATCGACGACGCCGATGCGATCTACCTCACCGGCGTCGCCGGATCGACCGACTTTCCCACGACCGAGGACGCCTATCAGCCCGGGCCCGGCTTTCCGCTGTATTTCTACCATGACGCATTCATCACCAAGCTCTCCGCCGGCGGGAACGAAATCCTCTACAGCACCTACTTTGGCGGGACCGAGGACGACTGGGGCGACCGCATCGCCCTGGATGCCGACGGCAATATCATCGTCGCCGGTCATACCACCGCCCAGGACTTTCCCCTGGTGAACGCCGTCGACACCGCCCCGAACGACCTCTTCATCAGCAAGCTGTCCGCGGACGGAGGAACGTTGCTCTTCAGCAGCTACGTCGGAGGCTCGGACATCGATCGGCTGGGCGACATGGTTGCGGACGCGGCCGGGAACGTCTACCTGGCCGGCCCCACGCGCTCGGAGGACTTTCCCACCACCCCGGGCGCCTTCCAGGAGGGCTTCGTGGGCGCCGTCAACGGGTGCGAGGTGCCGTTCGGTGCCGACTACAACTGTGAGGACTTCTTTGTCAGCAAGCTCTCGACCACCGGGGCCGGGCTGATCTGGAGCACCTTCATCGGCGGTTCCACCGTGGACGAGGCCCGGAGCGTGGCCATCGATGGCCAGGGAAACGCCTTCGTGGCCGGATACACCACCTCGGGCGATTTTCCCCCGGGGAACATCGATTTCGGCGCGGAAATCGTCGTTTGTGAGCTGAGCGGGAACGGCGGCATCCTGAACTTCACCCACAGCCTCGACTCCGGCTCGGCCAATCGCGGGAACGGCATTGTCGTGGACGACGCGGGCGGCGTCTACTTCACCGGGACGGTGGGCGTCCCCGCCGCCATCTTCGTGAGCAAGCTGCAGGACCTTCAGGCCACCGGGGTCGACGAAGAGACGGCTCCCGGACGGCCGGGGCTGGTCCTGGGTTCCAATCATCCCAACCCCTTCAAGCCAACGACCATCATCACCTACGCGATTCCGGAGGGGTCTCCGGCCTCGACGGTGGATCTGAGCGTGTTCGACGCCAGCGGGCGCCTGGTCAGGCGCCTGGTCGACGAGCCCCAGCCCCGCGGCGACTACGCGGTGACCTGGAACGGACGGGACCGGAATGGTTCGAGGGTGAGCGCCGGCGTCTACTTCTATCGGCTCAACTGGGGCTCCAGGAGCCTCACCCGGCGGATGGTGATCCTGAAGTAGCCGGGGGGGGGGCGCCCCGGCGTTTCCCGGAAGCCGGACCGGTCCCCCGTCCCCGGCCGAGCGTGCCGTCCTGGCCCCCATATACAAGAAGCCCTTCGACCAGCTGGCCGAAGGGCTCCTTTTCATGGATGGCGGGGCCGACGAGATTCGAACTCGCGACCTCCGGCGTGACAGGCCGGCGTTCTAACCAGCTGAACTACGACCCCGCGCAAATCGACAGAACACAATCACTTGCGAGAGCATGGCCGGAGCGCGAGACCGGCTCCGACCGTCCGACAACCCCAAAATTCACGCGGCCGGAATCGAGTCCGCCCGCGGGCGCATTAGGCTAGCAAGCGCCCCCGCGGCTGTCAAACGGGATTTGCGCGCCGTCCGCCTCGAACGCCGAGCGCAGGCCCGGCGGAGCCCCCTGACAACCCTCCACCGCACCGAAAGTTACCCGGGTACACCGCCCCTACCCCAACAGCTCCTGGCACATCGCCCAGAGCTGGGGCGTGGTGAAACCGAAGGTCTTGATCCGGCAATTGGCGGACATCATGTGCTCGACGTCCCGGGGATCGAGCAGGGCCACCCCCACCTTGATCACGTCGCGACGGGTCAACGCCTCCACCAGCTTCCGGTTCTCCTCGGCCATGGCGCCGCGGGATGCCGTCCCCACCACGACTACCGACGCCTCGGCGGCCCGGCCCTCGGCCATGCCGATCTCCTCCGCGCTCGGCCGCGGCGACATTTCGAGCACCGTGAACCCCGCCGGCTCCAGCTGCTCGCGCACCACCTCCAGCGGAACCCGCCGCCACTCGTCCAGGTCGTGAGGCAGGATGATCAGCTTGGGCCCGCGCGCGGCCGGGATCTCGGCCAGGACGCCGGCGTTTCCCTCGAGCACCAACCCTTTCTGGGCGGCCTCGAAGAACGCCTGCTCGTGGTCCACGTCCAGGATCTCGTCCGCCTCATCCATCTTGACCCAGGTTCGGGCCCGGAACTTCCGCCTCAGGACATGGACCCGGTCCACCGACTTGCCGATCCGCTCCTCGGTGATCTTCCCCGCCCGCACCGCGTCCAGCACCCCCTTGTAGGCCGCGGCGGCCATGGCGCCGTCCAGGGCGTAGAGCAACAGGTCCGCTCCCGCCTCGATCGCGGCCACCGCCGCCTTCTCCGGGGACATCCGCTCGGTGATCCCCTTCATCTCCATGGCGTCGGTGATCACCACCCCCTGGAAGCCCAGATCCTTCCGCAACAGGTCCTGGAGAATCGCCTTGGACAACGTGGCCGGAGTTCCCGAGCGGTCCAGGGCCGGGTAGGCCACGTGGGCGGTCATCAGCATCTCGGGGGGATCGCTCCGCCGGAACGCCTCGATGTACGGCAACAGCTCCCGCTCCCGCAGGGTGGCCATGTCCGCCTTCACCTCGGGCAGGGTCAGGTGCGAGTCCAGGGACGTAGCCCCGTGCCCCGGAAAGTGCTTCGCGCAGGCGGTGACCTTGGCCTGGTGGAGTCCGTCGATGGCGGCCATCGCGTGCTTCAACACCAACGACGGCACCGCGCCGAAGGCCCGGGTTCCGATCACCGGGTTCGCGGCCTCGACGTTCACGTCCAGGACCGGGGCGAAGACGGTGTTGAACCCCAGGGCGCGGGCCTTCTCCCCGATCCCCTGGTAGACGTCCCGGGTCACGTCCTCGTCGTCCACCATGCCGAGAGCCGCCGCCGACGGCGCGGGGGTCGTGAGGTGCATGAGGTCGCTCACCAACCCACCTTCCTCATCCACCGCCACCACCGGAATTGGGATCTTCCGGGTGGGGCGCCGGAAGCGGTGGGTGAACCGCCGGGTCCGGTCCACCGAGTTCAGGTTTTCCCGGCGCAGGAAGAGCCCGCCGTAGTGGTTGGTCTCGTGGCCCTGGAGGGTCTCGCTGATCTTTCCGTGCGCTTCCACCTTCACCACGAAGAGCTGGCCGACCATCTCCTCCAGGGAAAGCGTTCGGGAGACCCGGGTCTTGGGCGCCGCCGCCTCGCCTTTCTTGAACATCGCGCTCATGATGCCTCCCGGGACGCCTGCATCCCCTGGTACCACTGTTTGAGTCGGGTTCCCGGATAGTAGTGCTCCAGGATCCGCCGGTAGCCGATGCCGTCCTTGGAGAGCTGCATCGCCCCCCACTGGCACATCCCCACCCCGTGCCCCCATCCGCGGCCCTCGGCGGTAAGGCGACGCACCTTATCCCCCGAGCGCTTCACTTTCAAGTCGAACCACGTGCTCCACAGGGCCCCGCCGTCCGCCCGCTCCAGGACCCGGCGGATGGCCCCCTTCCGCACATCGTACTCCGTTTGGTCGGTCCGGATGCGGAGTCGGGTGACGCGTCCGCTTTTTCCCCGCTCCACCGCCTTCACGTCCCGGACCGAGGTCCCCTTCCAGGGTTTCCCGAGCGCCGCGGGCACCGTGCGCGCGAAGATCCGGGCCAGGTCCTCCCCGCTCCAGGTCTCCTCCCAGCGATAGTACTTGGAGGTGCGGCAGGCGATTTCCCCGCCCAGCTTGTCCTCATGCGACTTGAGGTACGAAACCGGCGGCGAGTCGAAGCTCTCCTCCACCGCCGCCGTCCGCCCCCCGCAGGTCGACGAGTAGTTGGCGCGGATGGGCTTCCCGTCGTGGACCAGGATCAGCCCCCGGGTCTCGACCACCGCCCGGTCGGCGTCGGGGTCGCGCCGGTCCACCGACCCGTAGACCTGGTCGTTGATCCCGGCCTCCATGTCGTATCCCTCGGCCGGATGGCGCCCCATGTGGCCGGCGGCATAGGTCCGGGCGGCCACCGCCTGGGCCCGGGCCGCCTCCCGGTAGTCGTTCCCCGCGTGCCCGATCTCGAGCGGCACCACCGCCCGGAGATAGCTCTCCACGTCGGTGACGTTGACCACGTTCATTCCCCCGGTGGGGCTGGCCAGGATCTCGAGCCTCCCCGGGTATCGCTTCCCCACCGCCACGACATCCCCCTGCCGGGAATCCGGCTCGACCCGGATCGGCCCCGCGGTGGCCGCGATGAACTCGCTCCCCTTGCCGTAGACCAGGAGCCGGTCCCCGTCCCGCCGGACGCGATAGGTCTCCCCCTTCCGGCCCACCGTGAGCACGCCCTTGGGGTCGGAGAGGGTATAGGGATCGGCCGCCCCCACCTTCGCCTCGTCCGCGTGGAGGAGGATCCCCACCCGGACCTCCGGCGCCGCGCCCCCCTCGGGAGCGGGCATGGGAGGCCGGGTCCCCGCGCAACCGGCCAGGACCGCGAGCGCCGCGACCAGAACGGCCGCCCGGCCGGGAGCCCGGCGCACCGGGATCGTCCCCACCCTCGTCGGGAGCGACCGGACCGCCCGCGCCGGCATGAATCCCATCAGGACCGCCCGCCCCCCGGGGTGATGTCCCCCAGGATCACCGGATGCGCGGCCCCGGTCACCTCGGGTAGGTTCCCCGGCTCCCCCTCCAGGCTCATCTGCGCGAGAAGCGCGAAGGCGGCGGCCTCCTTGGCATCCACGTCCAACCCATAGTAATCCGAAGTTACCAGGGAAATTCCGGTGAAAAGATCGGCGAGCCGCCGGAGAAGCGCCACGTTGTGGGCGCCCCCGCCGCTCACGATGACCTCGTCCACGGTGAAGCCGGGGGCGACGAAGCGCCGGTAGGCGTCGTGAACCGCCCTCGCGGTGAGCTCCGCCGCGCTGGCCAGGGTCGAGGCCTCGGAGAGCTTCCGGTTCCGGCACGCCTCCAGAAACCCGCGCGCGAACCCGTCCCCGAACTCCCCCCGCCCCGCCGCCTTGGGCGGCGCCTTGGCGAAGTAGGGATCGGCGAGCGCCTCCGCCACCACCTCGGGGTCCGCCGCGCCCTTGGCGGCCAGGGCGCCCCCCTCGTCCACCTGCTTCTCGCCCCCGGTGAGCGCGTCCATGAGGGCGTCCAGCACCATCACCCCGGGACCGGCGTCGAGCGCGATCACCCCGGCCGGAGCCGCCCCGGCGGGAATGGCGGTGAAGTTGGCGATCCCCCCGACGTTCAGGACCAGCCGCCCCCGCTCGGGGTGGGTGAAGAGGGCGTGGTCCACGATCGGGACCAGGGGCGCGCCGGTTCCCCCCGCGGCCACGTCCCGGGCCCGGAAGTCGGAGATCACCGGGAGCCCGGTCCGCTCCGCGATCACCGCGGGCTCGCCGATCTGGAGGGTGGACGCCGAGACCCAGTCCGTACGCCCCCGGGCCGGGCGCCCCCACGAGACCGCCCCCGCCCCCTCGCGGTCGGGCAGGCTCTCCGCAAACACCGGGAAGTGGCAGACGGTCTGGCCGTGGCTCGCCACCGCGTCGACCTCCGCCAGCCCCAGGCCGGCTTCGGCGGCCACCGCCTCCACCGCGTCGGCGAAGAGGTGCCCCAAAATGAAGTGGAGCCGGGTCAACCGCTCCAGGAGATGCGGTGCGCCGGCCTGGACGGCGAGGATCTCCGCCCGCACCGCCGCCGGAAACGGGGTGCCCTGGAAATCGAGCAGCTCCCAGGTGAGTACGCTGCCTCCCGGACCGTGGATGCTCTCCACCTCGACCAGGGCCGCGTCCACCCCGTCGGCGGAGGTGCCGGACATGAGCCCCACGATCCGCCGCCGGCGCTTGTTCAGGAGCCGGGTGATCGACTTCATCGCAAACCCCCGGGTCCTTCGCGCCCGGCCATCCGAGGCCGCAACACGGCGCGCACCGGGGCCGGGAACGAAACGCGGGGGCCGGGAAGATGCCGGCGAGGGTGGGTCGACGTCATGGTCGAACAAGGGTAGCCCGGGGACGGAGGGAACACAACGCGAACCGGGCCGCGCGACTTCGACCGGAATCAGCCCGACGCCGGCGTCGCGATCCGCTCAGGGGCGGGATTCGGGGGCGGGCGGCGGAGCGTCCGGCGGGATCCTCTCCGGCTCCTCCAGGCTCTTCTCCACCGAACCCCGGAGCACGTCCCCCAGGCTCGCACCCTCCCGGTGGAGGGCCAACATCGAGGCCAGGACCGAGGCGGTGAGGATCCCCGCCACCACCACCAGGGAAACCGGAGTCGGGAGATCGATCCACACCTCGGCCAGCATCTTGAGCCCCACGAAGACCAGGACCGCGGAGAGCCCCAGGTGGAGGTAGCGGAAGCGTTCGATCGCCCCCGCCACCACGAAGAAGAGCGCCCGGAGGCCCAGAACCGCCATGACGTTGGAGCTGTAGGCCACGAAGGGATCACGGGTCACCGCGAACACCGCGGGAACCGAATCCACCGCGAAGAGGATGTCGGTGGTTTCCACCGCCACCAGCACGAGCAAGAGGGGCGTGGCGAAGAGCCGGCCGCGCTTCCGCACGAAGAACGACGCCCCATGGTACCTCCGGGTCACCGGGAACACCCGGCGCACCGCGCGCACCAGGGGGTTTCGGCCCGGCTCCATTTCCCGCTCGCGATGGATAGCCATCCGCACCCCGGTCCACACCAGGAACGCTCCCAGGGGGTAGATCACCCAGCCGAACCGCCGGATCACCGCCATCCCGACCCCGATGAAGAGCCCCCGAAAGACCAGCGCCCCCAGGATCCCCCAGAAGAGGACCTTGTGGCGATGCTCGGGCCGGACCGCGAAGTAGGTGAACAGGGTGAGGAATACGAAGAGGTTGTCGACGCTCAGGGATTCTTCGATGAGGTAGGCAGCGAAGTAGTCCACCCCGTCCCCGCTCCCCCGCCGCCACCAGACCGCACCGCCCACCAGGAGGCCGAGCGCGATCCACCCGAGGCTCCGAAGCGCCGCCTCGTGGAGCTTTTCGGCGTGCTGGTTTCCCCGAAAGCTCCAGAGATCCACGGCCAGGCAGAGAAGCACGAAGAGGTTGAAGCCGACCCAGGTCCAGAGTGTGTTCACCGTCCGTCCCGCGCGAGGGGGGAAGCCGCGCCGCTTCCGGGGGGAGATCCCCCGGACGGGGGATCATGCTAGCAGTCCGCCCCAGGGCCGGTCGCGCTCAGGCGGGCGGTTCCGTCCTACTCGGCGTCGACCCGGGCCTCGGCCACGCACCGGAGTCCCGCCTTCTTGAAGATCGTGGCCGCCGGACAGATTCCGGTCATCGACGACTGGGCCAGGTTCACGCCCACGAACCCGACCAGGATGAAGAACCAGGGGCTGACCAGGATACCGAGGCCGAGTCCCACAAGCACCAGGGTCCCGGCCAGGAGCCGCACCGCGTTTTCAACCGTCATGATCCCTTCCCTTCGAAATGAGGATAAACGTTGTCCGGAAGTCGAATTCCGGCTTTCATGGGAGGGATACCGAACGAGGGGAAAGGTCACGGAGGAGGCGCCCGCTCAGTCTTCCAGGCGCCGCTTCACGGCCTCGGACAGCGATCGCAGGCGGTCCTGGGGGAGTTCCAGCGGCGGGAGAAGATGCGCCAGGTCCCGGGTCCGCCGGACCGAATCCACGAAGGTCTCGCAGGTCGAGCAGTGATCGACGTGCTCCGCCACTTCCATGCGGAGATCGGCCGGCAGCTCCCCGTCCAGGTACTCGGATATCCGCTCGGCCAGGTCCTTGCAGAGCTTTCGATCGTGCGGGTGGTCGTCGTGTTCGTTCATGAGTTTGCTCCGGGGTGGAATCGGGCCAGGCGCTTGCGGAGGGCGAGACGCGCCCGGTGGAGGCGCATCTTGACGTTCGGGATGCTGATCCCCAGAGCCTCCGCGGTCTCCGCCGTGTCCAGACCTTCCACGTCCCTCATCAACCATACGACGCGATAATCGGGGGGGAGGTCACGCATGGCCGCGTCCATGGCCTCGAGAATCTCGCGACGGTAGAGCTCCCCGGAGGGACCGTCGGAGTCCGGCAGAACCGGTCCGGCCTCGACCACGCCGCCCTGGGGGAGGAGCTCGTCCAGGGATAACTCGTGGTTCGGAGCGAACTTGGACTTCCGGCGCCGGGTGAGACAGGCGTTGGCCACGATCCGGTAGAGCCAGGTGGTGAGGGCCCCGGGCTCTCTGAGAGTCTGGATCTTCTGGAACACGGTGAGGAGCGTCTCCTGAAAAACGTCCTCGGCGTCCTCCCGGTGCCCGCACATGCGGACCCCGAAGGCGTAGATCCGGTTGCCGAACCGCTCCACGAACCGGTCGAAGGCGTCGGGCTCCCGGGCCTGAACCGCCCGGAGGACCTCCTCGTCCGCAACCCGGTCCCGGGCCGTCGCCGGCTCGATCTCCCGTTTGATCATCGCTGCAGTTCCTCTCCCCAGCGGTCATGTGACCGATCGGAGACCCCTGCGTCCTTACCCTGTGACGCACAAACCCCAACCGAAGTAGAGAAGGCATGATAACCCATTCTGTGACCCCAAGGAGACGGTGGAGTTACGCCCTCGGGGCGTTGGTGGCCGCTTTGATGGTGGCCGGGGCGGCGCGGGCGGACGGGGGTCTCACCCTGGACGAGGCGATCCGCCGGGCGCTTCGCGAGAACCCGCGGCTCGGCGCGGCTCGGGCCCAGGCCGACGCCGCCGGATCCGCGGCGGGGGCGGCCTCGTGGGGGCGGCTCCCCCGGGTGGAGGGGGAGCTCGGGGCCTCGCGCACCGATCACCCGGTCTACGTGTTCGGAAGCCTCCTCGCCCAGGAACGCTTCGGGCCCGCGAACTTCGGCACCTTCGATCCCCAGGCCGGCGCCTTCGATCTCTCCATCCTCAACACCCCCGATCCGGTCACCAACGTCCGGGCCGCGGTGAGCGTGCACCAGCCGCTGTGGACCGGGGGGGCGATCACCTCGGGTTTGACCGCCAGCCGGGCCCAGGCCGAGGCCGCCCGGGACCGGGGGGAGCGCGCGGCCATGGAGACCGCCTACAACACGGAGAAGGCGTTCCGCTACTCGCTCCTGGCCGATGAGAAGGCCGCGCTGCTCCGCGAGTCCCTGGCCACCGCCCGGCTCGAGGCGGTTCGGGTGGAAAGCCTCTGGGCCGAGGGCCTGGCGCTGCAGTCGGACCGCCAGGCGCTGAACGCCCACGTCCTGGAAATGCAGGCGTCGGTGGCTTCGGCCGAGGCGGACAGCGCCGAGGCCCGGAGCATGTTGGGACTCGTCTTGGGGGCGGACGGCCCGATCGCAGAGACCCTGGTCCAACCCGACGACCAACCGGGTGTGTCGGTCCCCTCTCTTTCCGCCGCGGTCGAGGCCTCGTCCGATCGCCGCGACGTCCGGGCGGCGCGCCAGAACCTGCGCGCGGCCTCGGCGGGAGTGGGCCTGGCCCGCTCCCAGCTCTTCCCCGCCTTCGAGGTCATGGCCCAGACCGAGCACAACAGCAAGGACTTCCTCGGCGAGGGCGGGAATCAGTGGATGGTGGCGTTGGGAGCGCGCATGAGCCTCGACGCCGGGGTGGCCGGCCGGGTCCGCGCGGCCCAGGCCCAATCCCGGGCCGCCCGGGACATGGCGGACGCCGCCCGGGAAAACGCCCGCCACGAGGCGCGGGTGGCCTTCGATCGCCTGAAGGCGGCGGAACTGCGCGCGACCGCGCTCGAGGCCGCCGTGGTCTCGGCCCGCGAGTCGTTCCGTCTCATGGAGGAGCGCCACACCGAAGGCCTGGTGACCACCCTGGACCTCACCCAATCCCAGAACAACCTGACCCGGACCGAGCTGGCGGCGGCCTCGGCGCGCCACGAGCGCGCGCTGGCCCGGACCGCCCTGCGCCTGGCCGCGGGAACCCTGGAGCTTCCGGAGGAATCGCGATGACGACCCGTCCCCTCTCCACGTTTTCGTTCCTATTGGTCACCGTCGCCGCCGCGATCGGTCTCTCCGCCTGCGGCCGGGGGAACAGCACGCCCGCCCACGACGACGGCCCACCGGTGGCGGTGGCCGCGGTGGTGATGGCCGACCGGGCCGAACCCTCCCGCCTGGATCTTTCCGGCGAGCTGGTGGCCCAGAACCGGATGGAGATCGCGTCGAAGATCGCCGGGCGGATCACCGGGATCCCGGTGACCGAGGGCACCGTGGTCCAGGCCGGCGACGTCCTGGCCCGGCTCGACTCCCCCGAGCTGGCTTCGGGGCTGGTCCAGGCCCAGGCCGCCGAGGAGGCGGCCCGGGTGAACGCCGACAACGCCCAGCGCCAGGCCGCGCGCATGCGCCGGCTGGTGGCGGGCCAGGTGGTGACCCCCCACGATGTGGAGATGGCGGAGGGTGCGGCGGCCGGAGCCGTCGCCGCCCACGAGCGGGCCAAGGCCATGGTCGACATGAGCCGGCGGAACCTGGACTACGCGGTGCTTCGCGCGCCGGCGCGGGGCGTGGTGGTCCGGCGGCTGGCCCGGGCCGGCGATCTCGCCACCCCGGGGCGGCCCCTGGTGGTGCTCGAGAACCCCGCGGATCTGGAAGTGCGGGTGACCCTTCCCGCCGAGATGGCCTGGCCGGTCCATCCCGGCGACCGGGCCGAGGTGCGTAGCGCCCTCGACGACGGCAACGCCCGCCCGGCCACGGTGAACCGGGTCACTCCCGGCGCCGACCGCCACACCATCGAGATCTATCTCCGTCCCGAAGGGCTCGAAGCCCCCAGCGGGAGCTTCGTCCGGGCCACGCTCTTCGCCGCGGATTCGGTGGACGCGCTCCGTCTTCCCGACGGCGCCCTGGTCCGCCGCGGCCCCCTGACCGGAGCCTTCCTGGTCCATGACGGACATGCGTCGTTGCGCTGGCTTCGCCTCGGCCCCGAGGGCCGGGTGGAAGCCGGCCTCTCCCCCGGCGACACCGTGATCGCCGCCCCCCCGGCCACGCTCGAGGACGGCGACCCGGTCGAGGTGACCCGATGAAGCCGGGCGGCTACGGGATTGCGGGGCGCCTGGCCTCGATGTTCCTCGACTCCAAGATCACCCCGCTTCTCATGATGGCGGCCATCCTCCTCGGCGCCCTGGCCATCGTCCAGACCCCGCGCGAGGAGGAGCCCCAGATCGTGGTTCCCTTCGCCGACGTCATGGTGGGCCTTCCCGGCGCCTCCCCCAAGGAAGTCGAGGACCGGGTGACCCGCCCCACCGAGCGGCTCCTGATGGAGCTTCCCGGGGTCGAGTACGTCTACTCCACCTCGCTCCCCGACATGGCCATGATCACCGTCCGCTTCAAGGTCGGCGACGACCAGGAGCGGAGCATGGTGAAGCTCTACGACGCCCTGGCCGGAAGCATGGACGAGATGCCGCCGGGGGCCACGCCGCCCCTGGTCAAGGCGCGGCTGATCGACGACGTGCCGATCCTCGCGCTCACCCTGTGGCAGGACGAGGGCGACGAGATGCTCCTCCGGGACGTCGCCGCCGGCCTGGAGGAGGAGGTGCGCGCGGTCCCCGACGTCTCGGTGACCCACCTGATCGGCGGGCGCCGCCGCACCCTCGAGGTGCGCCTGGACAGCCGCGCCCTGGCCGCGGCGGGAATCCCCCCCCAGCAGGTGATCGGGCGGCTCCAGGCGGCCAACGCCGCCGCTCCCGGCGGGGAACTGGTCTCGAACAACCAGGCCACCCTGGTCCGGACCAACGCCTTCCTGAAGACCCGGGAGGACGTGGCCTCGGTGGTGGTCGGGGTCATGGACGGCCGGCCGGTCCGCCTGGGCTCGGTGGCCACGGTGACCGAGGTCCCCGAGACCGACAGCTACGTGGCCTTCGCCGCCGGCGCGGCCATGGCCGACGAGCAAGGGGTGGAGGAAGGCGGCGTGAACGCGGTGGCGGCGGCGTTCCCGACCGGGCGCACCGCTCCCGCGGTGACCCTCACCATCGCCAAGCGGAAAGGCACCGACGCCACCCGGGTGGCCGCGGCGGTGCTCCAGCGGGTGGAGGCGGTGCGCGGGCGGCTCCTGCCTTCCGACGTCCACCTCACCGTGGCCCGGGACTACGGCGAGACCGCGAACGAGAAGGCGTCGGACCTCCTGTTGCATCTTGGAATCGCCATCGTGCTGGTGACCGTGCTCACCGGGCTGGTGCTGGGATTGCGGGGCGGGGTGGTGGTCTTCGTCTCGGTTCCGGTCACCTTCGCGCTCACCCTCTTCACCTATTACATCTTCGGCTACACCCTGAACCGGGTGACCCTCTTCGCGCTCATCTTCATCGCCGGGATCGTGGTGGACGACTCGATCATCATCGTCGAGAACATCTACCGCCACTTCCGCATGCACCGGGGCCACCGGCCCCAGGCTTCGATCCTCGCCGCGGTGTCCGAGGTCGGGAACCCCACCGTGCTGGCCACCCTGACCGTGATCGCCTCGGTTCTTCCCATGGCCTACGTGGGCGGCCTCATGGGTCCCTACATGCGTCCCATGCCGATCGGGGCGTCGCTGGCCATGACCTTCTCGCTCCTGGTGGCCCTCACCATGGCGCCCTGGCTCAGCAAGAAGCTCCTGAAGGCGGAGGGCAAGCACGCCGCGCCGGTCCCCGAAGAGGAAGAGGAGCCCGCCCCCGACGGTATCCGCCGGTTCTACAACCGGGTGGTGGGGCCGCTCCTCGACGAGCCGCGGAAGGGACTCATGACCCTGGGCGGGATCGCGTTGCTCCTCGTCCTGAGCTTCGCACTCCTCCCCCTGAAGCTCGTCACCGTGAAGATGCTCCCCTTCGACAACAAGAGCGAGATCCAGCTGATGGTGGACATGCCCGAGGGGACGCCCCTCGAGGTGACCGACGCCGCGGCCCACGACATGGCCGAGGCGGTGGCCTCGGTGCCGGAGGTGGAGGACCTCCAGGTCTACACCGGCGCCGCGAGCCCCATCACCTTCAACGGTCTGGTCCGCCACTACGACTTCCGCCAATCCCCCAACGCCGCCGACATCCAGTTGAACCTGAAGCCCAAGAAGGAGCGCCGGCGGAAGAGCCACGAGCTGGCCGGCGTGCTCCGTGAGCGGGCGCTCCCGGTGGCCGAGCGCTACGGGGCGCGGCTCAAGGTGATCGAGGTGCCCCCGGGACCCCCGGTCCTCTCCACCATGGTGGCCGAGGTCTACGGGCCGGACCAGGAGAGCCGTCTCGAGCTGGCCACCAAGGTGCGGAAGATCATGGAGGACACCCCCGGCGTGGTGGACGTCGACTGGATGGTCGAGGCCCCCCAGGCCGAATGGAACCTGGAGGTGGATCCCACCCGCGCCGCCCTGGCCGGGGTGGCGCCGGCCAGCGTGGTCCAGGCGGTGCACCTGGCGCTCTCCGGCACCCAGGTGGGGGCGCTCCATCCCCCGGATACCTTCGAACCGGTCCCGATCATGGTGCGCTGGCCGCGGGACGAGCGGAACTCGCTCCTGGCGGTGAGCGATCTCCGCCTCCCCACCAACCAGGGGGATCTCGTCCCCGCGGCGTCGGTCATGACCCCGGTCCGCACCGAGCGCGCGGTGAGCCGCTACCGGAAGAACGGGCTCCCGGTGGTGTACGTGGTGGGCGAGCTTGCCGGAGAGCAGGAGAGCCCGGTCTACGCCATCCTCGAGATGAAGGACAAGATCGACGCGCTCACCGGCTCCCGGGGCGAGACGGTGTCCCAGCTCTTCGCCGCCGACCCGTCCAGCCAGAGCCAGTACGCGGTGCGCTGGGACGGCGAGTGGCAGATCACCCGCGAGGTGTTCCGGGACCTGGGGCTCGCGTTCGGGGTGGTCCTGATCCTCATCTACATGCTCATCGCGGGCTGGTTCCAGGATCTCCGCACCCCGCTCATCATGATGGTGTCGATTCCCCTGAGCCTGGTGGGGATCCTCATCGGCCACTGGGTCTTCCACGGTTTCTTCACCGCCACCTCCATGATCGGCTTCATCGCCCTGGCCGGGGTGATGGTGCGAAACGGCGTGCTGCTCCTCGACTTCGTGGGCCTGGCCCGGGAGCGCGGGCTGCCCCTCAAGGAGGCCATCCTGGAGGCGGGCGCGGTCCGGCTGCGGCCGATCGTCCTCACCGCGGGAACGGTGATCGTGGGGGCGGTGGTCATCCTGTTCGACCCGATCTTCCAGGGCCTGGCGATCTCGCTGATCGGCGGGTCGATCACCGCCACCGTGCTCACCCTGGTGGTGGTTCCGATTCTCTACTACCTGCAGCAGCGCGGGAGCGAGGCCACGCCGGCGGCGGCAACGGAGGACGCGTGATGAAGCTCATGATGGTGCTGGTTCCGTCGGATTGCCTGGCCGAGATGCAGGCGGTGATCGAGCAGCACGAGATCCATGCCTACACCGAGATCCCGAACGTGCTGGGGGCGGGGTTGAGCGGGCGGAAGCTCGGGACCCGGGCCTTCCCGGGGACCACGAGCATGATCCTCACCATCCTTCCGGCCGAACAGGTCGAGGCCCTGGTGGCGGCGGTGAAGGAGTTCGCCTGCGACACCCCGTGCAAGGACGAGATCCGCATCTTCGCCATGCCGGCGGAACGGGTGTACTGAAGTAAGCGACGCCGCCGCGGGCTCAGGCCGGTTCGCGGCGGCGCGTCTTTCCCTTCAGGCGATCGTCAGTGGTACTGGCTCTTGAGCCTCCCCCAGGTCGTGGCCTCGACCGGGACCCCCAGCGCGATGCAGGGGTTGTAGCCGTCCATCCCGAACCCGACCACCCCCGCGTGCGACGGCCACTCCAGATCCCAGGCGGTGGGGCCGACACAGTCCACCACCTGGAACTCGGGGCCGTTGGCGCCGGCGGGGTTGGGAATGACGGCGAATTGATCGGGACCGTAGGCGTAGACATAGATGACGCAGGCGAGCGTCTCGACCCCGTAGGGACTCACCACGTGGCGCTGGCAGTTCGTAGTCGGTTCCCAAAAAAGCCGATTCCCGCCACCCGAAGCGGGAAAGATCTGATCGGGGCTACCGTCCCCTCCTTCCCGAAACTCGTAATCCGCGCATGTGACGTACCCGAAGACATCCACCCCAACCCCGTCCGTACTTCCCCCTGGAGTCTGGTACGTGACCCCCAGGCTGATACCGCTCACTCCCAGGGCAGAATCCGCCCGGGCCACGATGACGTAGATCCGGGTTCCGGCCTCGAGGGGCCAGGTGGTTGTGAACTCGCTGCAAGGCTCGTCGTAATTCCAGTATTTGCACCAGTGGCCGAAGTCACCGCCGGAAAACGTGTGGAGCGCCACCACCGCCTGGGACTGGCCGGCCGGCTGGGCGGCCGCCGGCGGTACGAGCCACACAACCAGGACAGTGACGATTCCGAGAGCCATGATCGTCCATCTCATGTTCGACCTCCTTGGCGAATGCCGCCGTTTCCGCAAACCGACAATTTCCCGGCCCCTGACCGGTCAGTGATACTGGTTCTTGAGCCGCCCCCAGGTCGTGTGAACCGTCGGCACGTCCAGCGCGGTACAGGGGTTGTAGCCGGCCATCCCGAAACCGACTTTCCCGGCGTGGGTCGGGAACTCCATGCTGGAACTCACCGGCCCGTCGCAGTCCACCACCTGGAACTCCGGCCCGGTCTCCAGGTTCTCGTTCTGAATGACCGCGAACTGGTCGGGGCCGTAGGCGTACACGTAGAACCCGGCCGCCACCGCGTGGACCGCGCAGGCCGGCCGCTCGGTCCGCTGGCAGTTCGTGGTCCGGAGCCAGATGAGGCGGTTCCCTCCCCCCGATGCCGGCCACTCGCCATTGGCCCCGGCGTTGGTGTACTCGAGATCCGCGCACGACGAGTACCCCAGGACGTCGCACCCCGCTCCGGGCGCCGGGTCGTAGCGGATCCCGCAGCTCACCCCGCTGATCCCCAGGTCCGCCCGCGCCCAGGCCACCACCAGGTAGACGTCGGCCCCCTTGTGAACCGGCCAGGTCTGAACGAATTCATTGCAGCTCAGGGTGCTGCTCAGCCCATCGCAGATGATCTGCTTTGCCACGTGGGTCTGAACGTGGAGCGTCACCACGGACTGGGACTGACCGCCCGGCAGGCCGTGAAGACTCGTGGCGGTGAAGTTGATCGGGGAGTCGGGCGCGATGGGGTTCCCGGCCACGTCCCTGACCCCCGAGACCACCACGGTGTAGGTGCGGTAGTCGAGGGCCCCGTCCAGGGTCAGGATCACCTCGGAGCTGGAGGAACCGGGCGGGATGACGGCCGCGAGGACGGCCAGGGGCGCGGAAGGCTCGTCGGACGGGTGTACGGCGTAGTTCGTCGCCACCGCCGCGTTGGCACCCACCGCTTCGCTGAAGAACACCGTAATCCGGTTGTCGCCGGCCGAGCCCGAGGCCAGGGTCAGGGTCGGCGGGGTGAGGTCCGGGGCGCCGGTCGTGAACGTCGCGGTCGCGTTCGGGGCGATCACGTTCCCCCAGGTATCGGTGACGTTCGAGACGCTCACCGCGTACTGCGTGAATCCGGCCAGCTTCGAGGCCAGGGTGAGCCTCGCCCGGCTGCCCGAGGCCGATGTCTCGATCACCTCGAGGGGTGACGCGGGGTCCAAAGCGGGGTAAACCGCGAAGTTGGCCGGGATGACCGTGCCCGCGGCCACGGTTTCGCTGAAGTCCACCAGAACGCCGTCGCTGCTCGCCGCCCCGGTCACCGCGACCAGGGTCGGTGGGGTGGTGTCCCCCGGTTGGGTGGTGAAGGTCGCGGTCGAGTTGGGCGCGATCACGTTCCCCGCCTTGTCCTGGACGTTGGAAACCCGCACCTCGTACTGGGTTCCCCAGGCCAGGCTCGATGCCAGGGTGAGGGTGACCCGGGCGCCTGAAGCCGCCGCCGAACACACGGCGATCCCCCCCGCCGGGTCCGCTACCGGATAGACGCTGAAATTGGAAGCGGTAGCGCCCCCTCCCCCCACGGCTTCGCTGAAATCGACCAGCACCTGGGCCTTCCCCGCCGACCCCGAGGCCCCGGTCAGATTCGGCGGGACGCTGTCCAGCACCGCGGTCGTGAAGGTGACGGTCGAGTTCGGGGCGATCGGGCTCCCGCCCCAGCCGCCGACGTTGGAAACGTCCACCGAGTACTGGGTCACCCCGTCCAGGTTCGACGCCAGGGTCAGGGTCACCGTGGGCCCCAGAACCGACACCGCGTTCACCTCCAGGGGGGACGCGGGATACGCAGTGGGATGGACCTCATAGTTCGCGGAGACGGCCGCCCCGTCGAACACCTCCTCGCTGAAGAGCACCGACACCTCGTCGTGGCCCGGCGCACCCGAGGCGTTCAGCAGGACCGGTGGAGGAAGGCTCCCGAGGGCGTCCGTGCAGGGGTTGAATCCGGCCCGGTCGAACCCGATCATTCCCGCCGACCCGGGGAAGGCCAGTTCGGACGCCATCGCCCCATCACAGTCCAGCACCTGGAACTCCGGGGGGCCCGCCCCGGTTTCGTTCGGCGTCACCCGGAACTCGTCGGGGCTGTAGGCGTAGACGTAGAATGCGCACGCGATCGTCTCGACCCCGTACGGAGCCACGACGTGCCGACGGCAGTTCGCGGTCGAATCCCAGATGAACCGGTTCCCGCCGCCCGAGTAGGGGAAGAGGTGATTGGGATTCCCGTCCGCGCTCTGGGGAAACTGGAAGTCCGAGCAGAAGGTGTAGCCGAACACGTCCACACCGACGCCATCCGTCACCGTCCCCGGGCTTTGGTAACGGACTCCGCAGCTCAGACCGCTCACCCCAAGGGCTGAATCCGCACGAGCGACGATCATGTAGACCATGGCCCCCGCGCCGAGAGGCCACGAGGTCGTGAAGTCCCCACAGGGCTGGTCCGGGTACCACCAGGTGCAGCGGTTGCTGAAGTCGGCGCTGGGGGCGATGTGCAGCGCCACCACGGCCTGGGACTGGCCGCCGGCCTGCCCCGCCGCGGGCGGCACGGCGACCGCAACGAGCAACGCGAGGGTCAAGAGGACTCCGGCCGCGGGCTTCATCATGGAACTCCTTTCCCGGAGTTCGATCGCTCGAGGGAATTCTTCGATCGAGCCGATTATATTCTACGTTGCTTCGGTCGACTATTCCACGCTCATTCCACGGCCGCGGAGCGCCGCGCAAACCCGACCCCCTTCATCGGCTTGTCGCCGTCCGGGTTGCGCCGGCGAGACCCTCCGGTCATAGTGATGGGCATGACCGACGACGAAAAGCGACGGGATACCTACGACCCCCGGACCGCCTCGGGCATCCGCCGGAGCTCGATCGCCTTCTGGGTGGTCGTCCTGGCCGCGCTCGTCATCATGATGGCCTTCGTCTGGATGCGGCGGGCCGCGCCCCCACCGGGAGCGGTGCCGGCCCCGGACACCACCTCGGTTCCCGACACCACGGTGCGATGACCGTGCGATCCGGCGCGACGGCCCGATGACGCCCGCCCCCGGCCCTCCCGGCAAACTCCCCCCGGGCCGGCGCACCTGGCGGATGTCCGGCCGCCGGGTGATCCTGGTGGGGGCCGTCCTGGTCCTCATCGTGAGCGTTTACGTCATGATTCGAATCGTCCAGACCAGCGGTCCCCGGCCCCCGGCCGACGAGATCCCCAAACGGCCCGGCGAGGCCTCGGAGGCGCGGCCACCGGGGCCCGGTGACGCTCCCGAGGCGCTCCAGGCCGGGCTTCGCCCCTTCCCCTCCCCCCATTCGGGGTCTGATAGACTGCGCTCCCGACCGGCCGGCGTCCCCTCGACCCGGCCGCCGCAATCCGGTATCCCGGACCGCCGTCGTCCGGCCCCGGGCACACCTGAGGGGCAATTGCGTACTTAAGATGGACAACCGGAAGGATCCAGGTCGGCCTCCGACCATGACCCCAGGGAAACCGGCCGCGTCCCCGCCCCCGAGGGCGGGCGGCCCCGATCTGTCCCGGGAGGTCCTGGAGCGGGTGAAGGCCCGGGACGCCCAGGCCCTGAACGATCTCTTCGAGGCCTATTTCAACCGGGTCTACGGCTTGGCTCACCGCCTCCTCGGAGACACCGAGGCGGCCGAGGACGCCACCCAGGACGTGTTCGTGAAGATCTACGGCGCGGCCCACCGGCTCGATCCCAGCCGGGACCCCGGACCCTGGATCACCACCATCACCTATAACGCCTGCCGGGACGTATGGCGCTCCCGCCGCCATCGGATGGACCGCCTCACCAGCTCCATCGACGAGCACCCGGGTCTGGTGGACGCCGCGTCCCACCGGGACTCGGACGGCGTCCCGGAGATCGCGCGAAAGGAACGTGAGGAACTGGTGCAGGAAGCGATTCTCAAGCTCCCCGAACCGCTCCGGGCCGTCGTGCTCCTGCACGACTACCAGGGGATGAGCCACGACCAGATTGCGGGCGTGGTCGGGGCGAGCCATGCCGCGGTGAGGAAGCGCTATTCCCGCGCGCTCTCGCGGCTGGGCGAGCTCCTGAGGGGGGTGCTGGCATGAGCGAGCCTCGGGATCCGGCGCTCACCCCGGAGGAGGAACGGGTGCGGGATGCGGTGCGGGCCCTCGGCGCTCCCGCGGCCAACCCCGCCTTCCGGAACCGCCTCCGGAACGACTTCGTCTCCGGGCGGGTCGAGGGAAAGCCCGTGCCCACCGGGGCCCCCGGGCCGGGCTGGTGGACCCGCTGGGTGGCGCTTCCCGCCGCGGCGGCCGATCCTGGTGGTGGCGCTGGTCCTGGTGAACCGCGGTCCCGCCCTCACCCTGGTGCGCGCCGCCGGGGAGGGCACGGCGTGGGTGAACGCGGTGGAGATCCCGCTCTCCGATCCACGGCGCCCTGACCGCCGCGCTCCAACCCGGGGCCACCTTGAAGCTGAACCCGACCACCACCGTCGACGTCATGTTCGATCACGTGCTCATGTTCCAGGCCTCGCCGGGCACCGAGTGGACCATCCCCAACTCCCCCGGCCGCTGGATGGGGTCCACCGCGCGGTGCCTGGTCCGGGTCGGGGAACTGCAGGTGATGACCGGCCCCGAGTTCTCCGGCCGCGGGCTGGTCGTGCATACCCCCGATGGGATGATCGAGCTCACCGGAACCATCGTGTCCGTGGTCACCGACTCGACCGGCACCTGCGTGTGCGTCCAGGAGGGCACGGCCCGGATCGGCCCCAACCCCGGCGCCCTGGAGGCGGTCCCCGCCGGGAAGCGCATGGTTCTCCCCCGGGGCCAGGCCCCCTTCATCGCCCCCATCGCGCCGCCCCACCAGGCGCACCTGAAAGCCTTCGAGTCGCAGTATCGCTCCACGGTCGGCCGACCCGCCGAGCCCGGCGGCAAGTAACCGCCGCTCCGCGGGCATTCCGCCGCGCGGACGGAACCCCCGGCCCAGGCTCCATCAATGAGAATCCGCCGTTTTCATTGAAATCCCGCCGGGTTGGGCGCGTGAACGATACGGTGGTATAATTTGCCGGTTCCCCCCCCCGGAGGCCACCGTGAAACGCCTCGTCCCGTTCGCCCTGATCCTCGTCTCGGCGCTTCTCTCCTGCGGCAAGGGCCAGCCGACGCGTCCCGGTCCGGCCGACCCGCCGGTGATCCTGTCGGTCGGGCTCACCCCCTGGAGCGTGCTGTCCGACAGCGTCACCGTCCCGGTGACCGCCGAGGGCGCGGACAGCGTGCTCCTCTATGACGGATCCCTTCGCCTGGCCGCCGATCGCACCGAACCCTTCGAGCTGGGGTTCCAGACCGCCGCGCTCGAGAACGGCTACCATCTCCTGACCGCGAGGGCCATGAACCGCGCGGGATACGCCGACACCACGGTGGAGGTGCTTACCGGGAATCCCGGGAAGGGTCTCGCGGTGGCGGTGCTGCCCGCCGAGGTCGAGCTGGCGGCCGGTGACACCCTCCGGTTCCAGGCCCTGGTGTTCGGAAACGACAACCACGCGGTGACCTGGGGGTTGATCGACGCGGGCGGAAACGCGGTCACCGGTCCCGGCCAGGTGGACCCGGACGGGCTCTACACCGCACCCTCCGAGGCCCGGTCCGGCGCCCGGGTCTGGGTGCGGGCGGTCTCGGTTCTCGACCATCAGACCGGGGCGAGAGCCGGGATCACGCTTCAACCCCGGGTCTACGTCCGGATCTACGATCACCCGCCCATGATCATCACCGATCGGAGCTATACCTTCGCCGCCAAGGCCTTCGGCCGTTCGGACCGCGGGGTGATCTGGAGGCTTCCCGCCGGACCGGAGCACGGCGCGATCGACTACCGGGGGAACTACCGGGCGCCCGGCGCCGTCCCCGATCCGCCGGAAGTCGTGGTGGTGGCGGTGAGCGCGGCCGACACCACCATGGCCGACACCGTCACCGTGCCCATCCGAGGGCCCTTCGAGGTGGCGATTACCCCGCCGGATACCACCGTGGTGACCGGGGACTCTCTGGGGATGAGCGCGGTGGTTCCGGGCGCGCCGGATCCCGGGGTGACCTGGAGCGTGGCCAACAGCCCCACCATGGGGACCATCACTCCGGATGGGATGTACCACGCCCCCAAGCACCGCCCCCCGAGCGGCGATGCGTTGATCCAGGCGGCCAGCGCCTACGATCCCCAGTCGGTGGGGACCGCCCGGGTCACGCTCGAACAGGGGCTGGAGGTGGTGATCACGAGCGCCCCGACGGAGATCGTGACCGCCCGTCCCTATTCCTTCCGCGCCCGGGTGGACGTGGCCTCGGACGCGCGGGTGACCTGGAGCCTTCCCGGAGGTCCGGCCACCGGAACCCTCGACGACGCCGGGAACTACCGGGCCCCGAACAGCCTGCCCCCGGGCTCCCAGGTCGCGGTTCGGGCCACCAGCGTGGAGGATTCGACCCGGTACGATCAGCGCTCCATCCCCATTCGGGCGGAGTACGAGGTCTACGTCGCTCCGGAATTCGTGCACGCGCTCTATTCGGGAAACTCGGTCCAGTTCCACGCCACGGTCCAGGGCGCCCCGAACAACCAGGTCGACTGGAGCGTGGACGGCGGCCTGGGTCACGGGACCATCGACAGCAATGGTAACTACGTCGCTCCGGTGGTGTTCTCCGGCATGACCATCGTGGTGCGGGCGACCAGCGCGCTCGACCCCCTGGCCAGCGGCACCGCGACGGTGGGGCTGGTTCCCCATTCCGCCCCCGGCGAAAGCGCCTTCCTGAACGCCCTGGTCCAGACCGGGCACGATCTGAGCCTGGTGAGCGACCAGGTCACCGGGGTGGTGGCCTACGCGCTGGACCTGGCCGGCCGCCTGAGCGGCGCGTCTCCGACCACCGGAACCCTGCGCCAGGACCTCTCCACCTACACGTACGCGCCGGCCCCCGCCGACCGGCTCGTCATCCAACCCCTGGCGGGTCCGGCCTGGACGGTTTGGGTGACGGGCTACCAGGGTTCTCTCGACGTCCGCGAGCCGGAGAGCCCGAACGGCTTCGACTTCGTGGGGACGCTGGCCTTCCGCGCCACCGACGGGGACGGGTTCGATCTCACCGTCTCCCAGGGACAGGCGGCCGCGCCCGGAGTCCAGGGCGCCGCCTCGGGGAGCCCCTTCGACCGCACGGTCGCCGGCCGGGTATCCCTCCCCGAAGCCGGAACGGCGGAGGTGAATCTCCGCCATACCGGGCTGACTGCCTCCGGCCGGGACGGGTGGAGCACCGACGAGAGCGTGCTTGGAGAGGCGACGCTCGAAAACGGGGATCGGATCTCGCTCGACGAGGCGTTCACGGGGTACTCGTTCCACGACCACCTCACCGGGGCGGGGTGGACGCGCTGGAACTGGCGGTTCGCCGACTCCGGCGCGCACGGCGGCCATCACTACGGCCTGAACCCCGCGGCGGTGGCGGGGGCGTTCTACCTTCCCTGTGCGCTGTGCACGATCCAGCTCGACCTCGGGTCGTTCGAGGCCTCCGGGACCTTGACCCGGGACGGCACGGCCTACGCGCCGGTTCACTTCGATCGGGTGCCGACCCAGACGTCGGGGCTCCCCCGGGGAGTCCTCGATGTGCCCGGTGGCGAGCGCGTCGTGGTCCGGGAACCCGGCCTGATCGACTATCCCGAAAGCTGGCCGCCGTACGTCTCCAACCCATTCGCGGGGACCACGCCATGAAATCCCGACTGCTGCTCGCGGTCGTCCTCCTGATGCTCACCGCCTGCGGCAAGGAGTCCACCCGCCCGCTTCCCGAGCCTCCCGCGCTGCAGTCGGTCGGGCTCGTCCCGTACTCGGTGCTGAGCGATACCACCCTGGTGCCGGTCACCGCCGAGGGCGCGGACAGCGTCTCCCTGTTCGTGGACTTCGAGTGGGTGGACTCCGACCGGAACGCGCCGTTCGAGCTGCGCTTCCCGACCACCGACCGCAGGAACGGGCGCCATTGGATCCAGGTCGTGGCCACCAACCGGGGCGGCGCCGCCGACACCGCGCTGTCCGTCCTCACCGAGAACCCGGGGATGGGGATCGGCTTGGCGGTGAACCCCACGCGAGGCCACGGTGGGGTTCGGGGACGCCCTGCAGCTGGCGGCGGTCGTGGTCGGGACAGGCGACAAGCGGGTCCAGTGGCACGTGACCAGCGTGGAGCCGCCCCAACCCGCCTCCGGCGCGCCCGGCGTCCTCCCCGTCGCGGTCGAGCCCTACCCGGGCACCGTGGACACCACCGGGCTCTACACCGCCCCGGCCGAGGATCACCCCGAACTCTGGATCGCGGTCTGGGCGGTGAGCGAAGCCGACCCCCAGGCGGTGGGCCAGGCCCGGATCCACCTCCTCGCCCAGCCGGTGGTGGAGATCGCCGACCCGCCGTCGGAGCTGGTGGCGGCCCGGACCTACGCCTTCCACACCTCCCTCTACGCCACGGATGAGACCGGGGTGGTCTGGAGCGTCGCCGGCGGCGCCGGTCAAGGCGCGATCACCCCGGACGGGACCTACACCGCCCCGGCCGCGCCCCCCGATCCTCCGGAGATCACCATCCGGGCGGCCCTGGCCGGACATCCCGATCGCACCGACACCGTGACCCTTCCCATCCGGGCCGAGTACGGGCTCGCCGTCGACGTCTCCCGGCGATACCCTGGCCACCGGAGGGACCGCCGCGTTCGCCGCCCGGGTGGACGGCCCCGCCGATGGCACCGTGCTCTGGAGCGTGGACGATGGACCGGCCCACGGCACGATCACCGCCGATGGAAGCTATACCGCCCCCGCCGTCCTCCCCGACCCGCCGGAGGCGACCATCCGGGCCGTGCTCCGCGCCGACACGCTCCGGACCGAGACCGTGCGGGTGAGTCTGGTGGCCGGGCCGGATGCGGCCACCCTGGCCTTCCTGGACGCGATGACGCAATCCGGTTACGCGCTCTCCGAAGTCGGCGACCAGGTGATCGGAGCGGTCGCCTCCGCCCTCCGCTGGGCCGCCACGGTTTCCGGGGAGCCGGGACCCACGACCGGGACCCTGCGCCGGAGCGGCGGGGACTTCGTATACGAGAGCGAGCCCACCGACCGTTTCCGCATCGAACCCTCTTCCGGCCCCATCTGGACCGTCCATGTCCACACCATGGAATGGCGGGAGCCTGATGTCCTCTCCGGCTGGTCGCCCTACCCGGGGGGCGGGTTTCTGGCCTACGGCACCCTGGAGTTCGATGTCGAGGTACCGGGGCTCCTGTCTCTTGCCGTGACCCAGGACAGCCGTCCCATGAACTGGCCGTACAAACCGGGCGTGGTCTGCGACCCCCCGGCCCGCATCGAGCGAACGTTGACCGGTTCCATCGAGTTCCCCGGGGTGGGAGGAGTGGACCTGGACCTCTTGAACCACGGGATCGTGGCGGATTGCGGCTACCCGGACCAGGAGGACACCCTGAGCGGGTCGGCGACGCTGGAGGGCGGGGGCCGGATCGTCTTCGACGAGTCCCGTCAGCTGTTCCGTTGGGAGAGCGAGGGCTTCACCCCGGGGGAAACATCTGGCACTGGCGGTTCGAGGACACCGGGACCCTGGGCGGGAACACCTACCGGCTGACCGATACCGAGATCCGGGGCCAACTCGTGGGAACGACCCTGACCCGGGGCGGAGACGTGGTGAATCCCGACGACTTCGCGGTATCCGGGCGCCTGCTCCGGAACGGAATGGCCTACGCGGGGGTCCGCTTCAGCCATCCGGTGGAGGTGGGGTCCAACCCACCGGATGCCGTGCTGGACTTCGACTACGGCGTGACCCGGGTCCTCCGTCCGCCCAGCGCCGGGTATCTCCCCCCGGGCCTCCACGCTCTCATTCCCAATCCTTTTCAGTGAAGCTCGATCCCGTCGGGGCCTGGGGGGCCGGTCACTTCCCCGCCCCCGCGGTGATCCCCTCGATGATGTGGCGCTGGAAGATCAGGAACACCGCCAGCACCGGGAGGGTGGCCAGCATCGACCCCGCCATGAGGTGCCCCCAGTCCACCGCGTGCTGTCCCTGGCTGTAGAGGGCCAGCCCCACCGGGATCGTCCGCATCGTCTCGCTCGAGGTGAGGATCAACGGATAGAGGAACGAGTTCCAGTTCACGAGGAAGGTGTTGATTCCCACCACCGCCAGGGCCGGCCGGGCCAGGGGAAGCACCACCCGCCAAAACACCGCCCAGTCCCCGGCCCCGTCCACCCGCGCCGCCTCCTCGAGATCCACCGGGAGTTGCTGGATGTACTGCCGCATGAGGAACACGTTGAAGGCGTCGACCAGGAACGGCAGGGTGAGCGCGGCGTAGGTGTCGAGGATCCCCGCCTTGGCCACCAGGATGTAGAGCGGGATCATGATGATCTGCTTGGGGATCATCAGGGTGGCCAGGATGGCCAGCCACAGGCCCCGCTTCCCCGCGAAGCGCCGCCGGGCGAAGGCGTAGCCCACCATCGAGGCGAACAGGAGGTTCCCCGCCACCACCAGCGCCGCCACCACCGCGCTGTTCACGAAGTACCGGCCGAAGGGCCCCGCCGCCCACACGTCCCGGTAGTTGGCCAGGGTGAGGCCGGTCGGGAGCAGCGCCCCCGGCCCGGAAAGAACGAACCCCTCGGTCTTGAAGGACAAGAGGGCCATCCAGTAGAGCGGGAAGAGCATGGTGAGAAGGCTCAACGCCAGCACCGCCCACAACGCGCCCCGCCCGAGGCCTCGGAGCCGCCGGCCCGAGGGGCCGGCTCCCCCCACCCCGAACCCCACCGCGGGCGCGCTCACGCCTCCACCCTCGAGCGCAGGAACCGGCTCTGGAGGAGCGCGAAGACCAGGATCACCACGAACAGGAGATACGCGATGGCGCTGGCGTAGCCCATGCTGAAGTAGCGAAAACCCTGGTCGTAGAGGTAGTACACGGTGGTGAGGGTGGAGTCGAGGGGACCGCCCCGGGTCATCACGAAGACCTCGATGAAGACCTGGAGGCTTCGGATGGTGTTGATCACCACCACGAACAGCGTGGTGGGAAGAAGAAGCGGCAGGGTCACGTGGAGGTGGGCGCGCCATCCGATCGCCCCGTCGAGGGAGGCCGCCTCGTAGAGTTCGGCCGGGATGGTCTGGAGGCCGGCCAGGTAGATCACCATGTAGTAGCCGATGGCCGCCCACACGTCCATGGCCATGACCGCGGGGAGCGCGGTCATGGGGTCCTGGAGCCAGGACCGGCCGGAGAGACCGAGAACCCCCAGGAACGCGTTCAGGAGGCCGAAGGGCGAGTAGACCTGCTTGAAGATCAGCGAGACCACCACCAGGGACACCACGGTGGGAAGGAAGAACGAGGCGCGGAGGATCCCGCGTCCCCGGAGCGGCCGGTTGAGAAGGAGGGCCAGCCCCAGGGCCAGGCTGGTGGTGAAGGGGATGGTGCCGGCCACGAAGATCAGGGTGACCTTGAGGGACTGCCAGAAGAGCGGATCGCGGAGCGCCTTCAGGTAGTTGGCGAAGCCGAGCCAGCCCATGCTCCCCCGAAGAGGGTTGTAGTCGGTGAAGCTCACCAGGAGCGAGAAGAGGAGCGGGTACACCCCGAAGAGAACGAAGGACACCAGCCACGGGCTGAGGAAGACGAGGGTCCCCCGGGCCGAGGGACGGGATATGGCGCGGCGTCGGGGCATCCGGGGGATCATAGGGGTCGCGGTTCGCCCGGGTAAACCAAGACCCCGGACCCCGCGCGGGATTCACGCGGCGGTCGAGGCGGTCGTGGAACGGCCGCGTGGACGCCCCGCGTTACCGGTTCACCGTGCTCATGTTGGGATAGCGGTCCCCGGCGGTGATCCCCTTGGGGGCGGCCTCGTCGAGGCGCCGGAGGTCGTCGGCGGTGAGCTCGATCGCCGCCGCGGCCAGATCCTCCTCCAGGTGCTCGCCCCGGGTGGTCCCGGGAATGGGGACGATGTCGTCCCCCCGGGCCAGGACCCAGGCCAGGGCGATCTGGGCCGGCGACACCCGCTTCTCGTCGGCGATGGCCCGGACCCCATCCACCAGATCCAGGTTCTTCCGGAAGTTCTCCCCCTGGAAGCGGGGATTTCGGCGGCGGAAGTCGTCGGGGGCGAGGTCGTCCAGGCTCCGGATCCGGCCGGAGAGGAACCCCCGGCCGAGCGGGCTGTAGGCCACGAAGCCGATCCCCAGCTCCCGCACGGTGTCGAGAAGCCCGTCTTCCGGATCCCGGGTCCAGAGCGAGTACTCGGTCTGGAGCGCGGCGATGGGGTGAACGGCGTGGGCCCGGCGGATGGTCTCCGGGGCGGCCTCGGAGAGGCCCAGATGGCGGACCTTGCCGGCCTGGACCAGCTCCGCCATCGCCCCCGCCGTCTCTTCGATGGGAACCTCGACGTCCACCCGGTGCTGGTAATAGAGATCGATGTGATCCACCCCCAGCCGCCGGAGCGAGGCGTCGCAAGCCCGGCGAACGTACTCCGGGCGGCCGGAGATTCCCAGGAACTCGCCCCCTTCCCCCCGGACGTTCCCGAACTTGGTGGCCAGGACCACGCGATCCCGGCGATCGGCGATCGCCTGCCCGACCAGCTTCTCGTTCTTGAACGGGCCGTACATGTCCGCGGTGTCGAGAAAGTTCACTCCGAGATCCAGCGCGCGGTGGATGACCGCGATCGAACGGGCGTCATCGGCGGGGCCGTAGAACTCCGACATCCCCATGCAACCGAGACCCAGGGCGGAAACCTCGGGCCCGCCCGCACCCAGCTTACGCGTCTTCATGGCGCCGCTCCTTCCCGCGAATCAACACTGTGAAAAGCCCTCACCGAGCCGGGGTGGCGAGGATCGCGTCGATGGCCTTGCAGGCCCCGGCCAGGGCCGCGTCCGGCTCGACCTTCCCGAAGACCGCCTTCTCCAGCGACGCGTCCACCGCGTCCTCGATCTGGAGCCAGGACTCGATGTTGGGAGGGAACACCGCGGTCCGGAGCTGATCCATGAACACCGCCATCCCGGGGTTCGCGGCGAAGTAGGGGTCCTTCTCCGCGCCCACCGCCGCGGGAAGGACGCTCATCTGATCCTTGGCCACCGCCATGGCCTGGGGGGCCTCGATCAGGTAGCGCGCCAGCTCCAGGGCGGCCTCCTGGCGGGGGGAACGGCGAAACACCACCAGGACCTCCCCCCCGCCGAACGACGCGTGCGTTCCGCGATCGGCCGCGGGCTTGGGGACCAGGGTCACCGCGAAGTCCAGGTGGGGGGCGTCGCGGGGCAGGGTCCGGAGGAGCCAGGAGCCCGAGATCATGGCGCCGATCTTCCCGTCCTTGAAGGCCTGGTCCAGCACCTCCTGCTTCTCGAGCAGGGAGTAGGGTCTGAGCTTCAGATAGTAACGCAGGGCCTCGAGGACCGGAGGCCCGGCGAACGCGCACCGCGTCCGGTCCGGAGTGAGGACGCTCCCCCCGTTACCCCAGGCGAAGGGCATGAACTTCTTGATCTGGACGTAGCGCTCCCCGCTGTTCAGCCCGTAGCCGTAGGTCTGGTCCCCGAGGGCGTCCACCTGGACCGCGAGATGGAGCAGGTCGTCCCAGGTCTCGGGAAGCCGTTCGGGATCCAGTCCGGCCCGGCGCATGAGGCCGCGATTCACGAACAGCGCCCGGGTCCCGGTGAGCCAGGGCAGCCCGTACACGCGGCCGTCGTAGGTGCAGGCGTCCCACATCCGGTAGCCGGGACGGAGGCCGGCGGCCCGCTCGGTGAGATCGGCCAGGACCCCGTTCCCGGCGAACTTGGCGAACCAGGTGCTCCCCAGCTCGCAGAGGTCGGGGGGGTTCCCGGCCGCCGCGGCGGCGGTGATCTTCTCCTGCCCGTTCTGCCAGGTGAGCTGCTGCAGATCCACCTTGATGCCGGGGTGCGCGGCCTCGAAGGCGTCGATCAGGGGGCGGACGGTCTCGACGGGGAAGAACTCCCAGAAGGTGACGGTCACCGGGCCGTTTCCGGCGCCGCCGCCCTTTCCGCAACCCAACCCGCAGGCCGCCGCGATCAGCACCGCCCCAAGAACGCGCTTCATGCCGCCGTCCCCCCGTCGTTCCGGTAGACCACCCCGTCCCGCATCACGAAACGGACGTCCCCCATCCGCTGGACGTCGGCCAGCGGGTCCCCGGCCACCGCGACCACGTCGGCCAGCTTTCCCTCCTCGAGGACGCCGACCTCCCCGTCGATTCCGTTCATCCGCGCCGAGTTCACGGTGGCGGCCCGTATCGCCTCCATCGGGGCCATCCCGCACTCGACCATGACCGGGAAGTCCCGCCAGTTCTCGCCGTGGGGGAAGATCCCGATGTCGGTTCCGTAGACCACCGGGGCGCCGTGCTTCACGATCCGGGCGAAACGATCCCGCTGGAGCCCGCGGGCGTCGGTCGCCTTCTTGATGATCGAGGGGTCGAGGTTCATCGGGTTCTCCGGGATCTGCAGGTAGTCGAGCACGTAGAGGGTGGGAACGCAGGGGATCCCCTTGGCCTTCATCATCCCGATCCCCTCGTCGTCGATGAAGCTGCAGTGCTCGACCGAGTCGAACCCGGCCTCGGCGCAGTACTTCACCGCCTGGGCCCCGTGGGCGTGGGCGGTGATCCGCTTCCCCAGCCGGTGCGCCTCCTCCGCGGCGACCCGGATCTCCTCCAGGGTGTAGTGGGCGTGGTTGGGGTCGTCCCCCATGCTGAGCACGCCTCCCGAGGCGAAGAGCTTGATCCAATCCGCCCCGAGCTTGATCTCCTCCCGAACCGCCTTCCGCATCTCCTCCACCCCGTCCACGATCTTCCCCATCGGTTGCATGCACAGATCGCAGGCGAAATCGTTGGCGTCGCCGTGGCCGCCGGTGATCGAGAGGTAGTGCGGCGCCACCAGCATCCGCGGCCCGGGGGCGTGGCCCTGGGCGATGAAGTTCCGGAGTTCCACCAGGGCGTTCTGCCAGTCGGAGTCCCCGGGAACGCGCACGGTGGTGAATCCGCCCCACAGGGTCTTCTGGGCGTTCCGGAGACCGTGGAGCGCCTTGGTCGCCGAGCCCCACCGGTAGACCGAAGTTACCAGGTCGATCGGTTCCATGAGGAGATGGGAGTGGTTGTCGTGAAGCCCGGGGAGGAGGGTGGCGTCCCCGAGATCGATCACCGAGGCCCCGGCGGGCGTGGCGAGTCCCTTCCCGAACCCGGTGATCCGCTCGTTCTCCACCAGGACCACCGCGTCCTCCACCACCTTCCCCGCCGTCACGTCCACTCCGCGCGCCGCCCGGAGCGCGTAGCTCCCACGACCGGAAAGCTCGGAGATCATGTCGTCGTTCCTTTCTCTTCGGACGGCCCCGGGGCATCCGTGGGCCGGGGCTCGGGACCCGCGGCCGCGCGCTCCAGGGCGCCCCGCACGAATCCGCCGGCCTCGTTCAACAGGGTTCGCGCCGCATCCGCGTCCACTCCGGACTCGATCATCACGATGGCGGTCTTCACCGAGCCGTCGGCCCGGGTCAGGGCGTCGGAGGCGGCGTCGTAGTCGCGTCCGGTGATCGTCATCACCACCCGCTTCCCCCGCTCCCGGAGCTTGGCGCTCCCCGCGGAAAGATCCACCATCATGTTCTCGTAGACTTTTCCCATCCGGACGAAAGCGGCGGTGGTGATCATGGTGAGGACCATCTTCTGGGCCAGGGCGGACTTCATGCGCGTGGAGCCCATGAGCACCTCGGGACCCACCACCGGGCAGATGGCCACGTCCACCTCGAAGTCGATCGTGTCCCTCGGGTTCATGGTGAGATACACGGTGCGCGCGCCCAGGTATCGGGCCTCGGCCACCGCGGCCAGAACGAAGGGAGTCCGACGGCTGGCCGCGATCCCCATGACCACGTCGCCGGGCCCGACCCCGCGCTCCCGCACCGCCTCGGCCCCGGCGTCGGCGTCGTCCTCCGCCCCCTCCACCGCCCGGACCAGAGCCGCCTCGCCTCCCGCGATGATTCCCTGCACCGTCTCGGGGTCCGACCCGAAGGTGGGCGGACACTCGGCGGCGTCGGCCACTCCCAGCCGGCCGCTCGTCCCCGCTCCCACGTAGAGGAGCCGGCCGCCGGCGTGGAACGCCTCCACCACCAGCTCCACCGCCATCTCGATGTGCGGGATCTCCCCGGCCACCGCCCCCGCCACCAGGGCGTCCTCCCGGTTCAGGAGACGGAGCAGCTCCGGCGCGGCCAGCCGGTCCAGGTTCACCGATTCGGGATTTCGCCCCTCGGTGGTCAGGGAACCGAGCTCCTCGAAGATGCGCCGGCCGGCCTTTCGTTTCACCCTCACTCCTTGCGACGGACTGAGCAACCCTATATAATGCGGTGACTTACTGTCAATCGAATGGGTCGGCGCCCTCCGGTGTGACCTCGCTCCGACCGCCTCGATTGCAAGCGGAAGGTTCCCCCCCGTGGTCGTTTCGCGACGAGATCTGCTTCTCGCGCTGGCGATATACGTCCTTCTGACCCTGGTCTTCACTTGGCCGCTCGCCATCCACCTGCGGCACGAAGTCCCCGTGGCCCAGCCCGCCTTCGACGCCATCCAGTTGCTCTACGCCGTCACCTGGGGGGCCCAGAGCCTGGCCAACAATCCTCTTCACCTCTTTCACGCCACCTTCTTCTATCCCTACTCCGCTTCCTTGTCATTCCTGGACCACGTGTTCGGCCTCGCCGTGCTCGCCGCGCCCATAAACTGGGCCACCGGCAGCATGATCGTGGGGTTCAACATGGTCTGGCTCCTCACCTTCGTGCTCTCCGGGCTGGGGGCGTTCCTCCTCGCGCGCTACCTCACCGACAATACCCCGGCCGCTCTTCTGGCCGGCGTGCTCTTCGCCTTCCACCCCTTCCGTTATCACAACGCGGGCCAGATCAACGTGCTGGCCATGATGTGGATCCCGTTCGCCCTCCTCTCCCTGCATCTCTGGGTGGAAACCAGGCTCCGGCGGGAGCTCTTCCTGTGTCTCGCTTTTTGCCTGGCCCAGTTTCTCTCCAGCACCTACAGCGGCGTGTTCCTTCTCCTGGTCGTACTCATCTACCTGATCGTGCTTCTGGTCACCGACCGGAGCCAGACCATCGATCTACTGAGCCGGCAACGCTGGGTGATCCTCACCGCGGTGGCGATCGGCCTGGTGGTGGCGGCCCCCTTCTCCACCCCCTATCTCCACAATCTGCGGGCGGATATCGGATTCCACCGCGGGCTCGGACAGACCGCGCTCTACAGCGCCCTCCCCCGCGACTTCCTGACCCCCGCCCCGGGGAGCCTCCTTCGCGGCCTGGCCCCCTGGGGGGACGCCGCGCGGCATCCGCTCTTCCCCGGGGTGGTGGCGCTCGGCCTGGCGCTCTTCTGGGCGCTGTCCCGAGGCTGGCGCCGGCATCCCCATCGCCCGGAGATGATCTTCTACGCGCTCCTCATCCCGATCGCCGCGATCCTGGCCCTGGGTCCTGCCCTGGGAGGCCCGGGAGCCCGGTTTCCCCTCCCCTACATCCTGGTCCGCTACGTGATCCCGGGGGCCTCCTTCATCCGCGCTCCGGTTCGCTTCATCACCCTGGCCTCTTTGGGGATCGCGATCCTGGCCGCGGGGGGGCTCACGCTCCTCGCCGGGCGGTTCGGAAGGCGGGGTATCTTCGGGCTCGCGGCGGTGGGCCTGGCCGCGCTGGAGCTCTTCGCCGCGCCGGTGCAGCTCCTGAATCCGCTTCCCCACGGCATTCCCGCGGTCTACCGTTGGCTGGGAAGCGTGGATGGTTCCCTGGCCATCGTGGAGCTTCCCATGCCCGCGGACGAAGGCGATGAGAACGTCGATTTCGGTCGATACCAGCTCTATTCACTCGTCCACAAGAAGAGGTTGGCCAACGGCGTGGCGGCGTTCGTTCCGCCCATCACCCGGAAGCTCCGAACCGAAATGCAGGTCTTTCCCGACAACAGTTCGGTGGCCATGTTGAGGGAGCTGGGGATCACCTACGTGCTGATCCACACCGACCGCTACCCGGCGGCCGAGGTGGAGCGACTCCGGCGGGAGATCCGGGATCACCCCGGGCTCTCCATGATGGAGCCGGACGGCCCGATCTGGGTGGTCGACGTGGCGCCCCCCGGTACCGTCGGATTGCACCATCCCGGCTGAGGTCGCCGGAGACGATCGATCTCAGCCGGCGGCTCGGTTCAGGGACTTGAGCTCCTCCTGGAGCGCCGCCACGGAATCCAGGCGGATCGCGTAAATCTCCTCCAGCACGCCGGCGTAGGCGGGCGCGCCGTCTCCCCCCGCGAAGAGAATTACTCCACCGTCGAGATGGCGGTGAAGCCGTCGGAGTTCGTCGTGAAGGCGGGGGTCGTCCATGGGATAGACGATGCTCAGCCCCACCGCCTTCGCCCGCTTCTGAATCACGGCGGCGGCGATCTCTTCGGCGGGAAGGTTGGGCCCCAGGTAGGTCGCCCGCCACCCCACCTCGCTCGCTCCCGCCGCCGCCATGAGCGCGCCCAGTTCGTGGAGCTGGCCGGCGGGGGTGGTGACCAGTATGTGGGGGGCGGAATCGGGGAGGTTGTGGCCGTTTCGGATCGATCCGAGAAACGAGCGCACCAGGGCCGAGGCCAGGTGCTCGTGTACGACGCGAAGGCTGCCCGCCTGCCACCGGTCACCGATCTCATGGAGGAACGGGAAGAGCACCTCGCGGCGAAGCACCTGGGGGCTCAAGGCGATGGACGCGCCGGTGATCGCCTGATCGAGACCGTGTCCGTCCAGATCGTTCACCGCAGCCAGGGCCTGGCGGAGATAGGCGCCGGCGGAATCACCCAGGCTTCCCCGGCGGGCGGGGAGGAGGCGGGCCGCGGTCTCGTCTTCACGGGCCAGGGTTGCGAGTTCCTCCGCGGAGAGCCGGGCCACATCCCCGATCCGCCGGCCCGCGGCGGTCACCTGGGCCAGGAGGCGGAGCCGCTCCACGTCCTCGTCGGAATAGGCCCGCTGTCCCCGAGCGTTCCGGCGCGGAACCACCGCTCCGTATCTCTTCTCCCAAACCCTTATAACGTCGGGAGATAGACCGGTCCTGCGGGCGGCGAGCTTGATCGGGTGTCGGGCCTCCCCCGACGGGGAGTGAGTTCGCTTCATGACGCTAACCTCCGAATGAGCAACACACTAGTCGTCTTGTCCAGCCGTTGTCAAAAACATTCCTCGGTAGAGCATCTTGACAGACCGTTTTTGTTCATATAATGTCTAGCTATCGTTTATGGACACCTCATGACGACCAGGGTCATTTCGTGCGGGAGCCGGCCGTGGGGATGAGGGGGGTGGATAGCCCGCCGGAAGTCATGGGGTTCGGCTGTTGCCGGGTGCACCTGGGGCCCATCTGGGGCTCCTGGTTAACGGGGGTGGGTTTCCGGGGCACCCGGCACTTTCTTTCGGGGAGATCGGCGGGACCCCTGGCCCCGTCCCCTGCTCCCCGCGCGCGGGCGAGGTTCCCCCTTTGCCCGCGCGTTTGTTCTTTCGCGGGAACCGCATGGTCCGGCGGGAGTCCGCCGCGCCGAAGGGGTGCCCGGCCCGGAGAGAGCCGCCGGGACCGGGGGACCGCCGGTCCGAAGTCCATCACACCGATCGACTACCGGGCGGGCCAGGGTCGTTCGTTCCGGATGTAGACCCCGTTTTCGAACCGGCTGAAGAACTGTCCGACCAGGGGGTGGACGACCGGCCGGGCGGTGGCGTCCAGTTCGAGGTTGCTCTGGGCCGCGTAGGTGATGTCGTTGGTGCCGTCCACCAGCACGCTGTACCAGGGCTGACGCCGGTCGGGCTGGGTCGCGTTGGAGCGATACCACTCCTCGTCGGCGCGGCAGGCCGGGTCCCGATCCACGATAACCCCCCGGTAACCGTACAATCGGTGGCGAACCAGGCTCCCCACCTCGAGTTCCGGATCGTCCGCGCGACCCTCGGCCTCGAAAGGTCCGCAGAGCGGCAGGGCGGGGCGTGGAGCGCTCTGAATTCCCTGGAGAAGCTCCCGCATGAAATCCCGGTCCGCCATCCTCCCCGCCTCGCCGTAGGCCCGAGCCAGGTTGTTGAGCACCCGGGCCAGAACGACCTCTACCGGCACCCGGGCGTTCAGCACCTCACGGACCGCCTCGGGGAACTGGGGATCGGCCCGCAGAAAATCCTCCTCGGTCAGAAAGCGCCCGCCGTGGTAGCAGTCCACCCATCGGGGCGTGCCCGCCTCGACGACCCGGGCCAGGAAGTGACCGGGGAAATTCACCGGCTCCACCCGAATCTCGAGGCGCCGCCCCACGAGGATATAGATCAGAACCATGGTGATGGGGATGCCGCGTCCGTCCTCGATGGCGTGGACCATGCTCGATCGCCGGGGGGCGTAATAGTCCTCTCGCGCGCCTACGATCGCGCGGTCTTCGAACAGGTATCGGGCCAGACCGGCCGCGTCGACGGGACGATCCGAGCGCCGGAAACCGTCGGCCAACCCATCGAGCAGTTCGGGGAGCTTCCGCGGAAGAAGCCGGCCGGCCTGGTACTCGGCCAGGAGCCTCATAGCCGTCTCGAGCCGGTCGGCGTCCTCGCCCAGCCCGAACCAGGCGGACCACGACCGCCGGAGCCAGCTCCGGCTCCGCTCGCCCAGCAAGGTCCGGATCGCTTCGAGCTGACTCTCCTCCACCGCGCCGGGAATGCGCGCCAGCTCATCGAACAGGTCGTTGCCGTATTCGGCCAGGGCCTCGGTGACCTTCTCCCGCACCAACGGGGATGTGTCGTCGAGAAGACGCAGAATGGCGGCGAGGCGTTGGGGATCCCGGGACGGGGTCAATCCACCGCCTCCACGTGGACGTATTGGTCGCCTCTGCGACCGTCGGCCACGAGACCCATGCCGGGGAGACGGAGCATGGCGCCGATTCGAGTACCGGAGGGGATCCGCACCAGGGCCTTCTTCCCCGAGGGCGTCCGCACCTTGACCCGGGCCCCCTTCTCCAACTGGTCCAGCTTGAGCCAGATCGTCGAGTGGACGTCGAGTCCCTCGCGACGGAAGAAATCATCCCCGGCAATCGTCTCCGCGGTGGGACCTCCGTTGGCGGCTCCCCGCCGGGCGGAAGGATTTCGAGGCCGGGCCCTCCGCGCGCGGGGTCGGGCGCCGGGGTGGGGTTGGCCCGCCTGCTGGAAGATCTGCTCGAAGAGGGAGGCGAAGGGGGAGTCGTCGCTGAAGATGTCTGCGAAGTCGATGTTCTCCGGATTTCCGCCCCGCATGTGCACGCGGAAGCCGCCGGACCGCGGATCGAAACCGGGGAAACCCTGGCCCGGGGACCCCTGGCCCCCGAAGCCGGCCTCGCCGAAGCCGTACTTGCGGAGGGCGTCGAACTTCTCCCGTTTCTCGGGGCTGCTCAGGATCTCGTAGGCCTCGCTCGCCTCCTTGAAGCGGTCTTCGGCCTCCTTGTTCCCGGGATTCCGGTCCGGATGGCTCGCCCGGGCGATCTTCCGGTAGGCCTTCTTGATCTCGTCCGCGGAGGCCGTCTCCGGCACCCCGAGAATCTTGTAGTAGTCCTTCGCTTGCATGTTGCCTTTGCTTACCCGATCCGGCGGGACCCCATCGCCCCGCTCCCGGGAGGCCGCCTCGATCAGCATACTCCCCGGACGGACCGGCCGCGGCGCCGGGTCAATCCTCGGCGGCGATTCCCACCTGCACCCGGGCCGGTCGCAGGAGCTTTCCCTTGAAGAGATAGCCGGGTTCGATCTCGTTCAGCACCCGTCCCACGCGCTCCGGGTCGACCTCCAGGGCCATGATGGCCTCGTGGCGGTCGGGCGCGAACTCCTCTCCTTCCGATTCGATCCGCTCCAGACCGGCCTCCGTGAGGACGCGGAAGAGCTTCTCGCGAATCATCGCGAATCCCTGAAGGTGCGGATCCTCTTCCCGGGCCAGGGAAGCCACCGCCCGATCGAAGTCGTCGAGGACCGGGAGAAGCTGCTCCGTAAGCCGGCCCTGGGCCCAGGCCGCGGTCTCCATCCGCTCCCGTTCCATCCGCTTTCGGAAGTTCACGAACTCGGCCTGGAGCCGGCGCAGATGATCGATGGCCTCGGTCACGTCGCGCTCGCCGCCGACCTGGGCGGAGACGTCCTCCTCCATGGCGGGCCCTTCGGCCTCCAGGGAGCGGGACGCGCTCTCGGACCCACCCCGGGTTCCGCCCAGCCCCGCCTCGCGGGCGTCGGGCCCCATCCCCTCGCCCCGGGCGTCATTGGCGCCGTCCTCGATGGGGATGTCGTATCGATCCGGTCTCCGTGTCATGATTTCTCCGTCGTTTCCGAATCCTTTTCCGGCGCCGGCGTCTCCGCGCCGGCCTCCATCGCATCGTCCGCGTTCCCGGCGGCGGTGTCCGCCGCCCTCGATGGCTCGGCGCCGGCCTTCGCCGATTCCGCGCCTTCGGCCGGCTCCGCGGTCGCTTCTCGAGCGGATGACTTCTTCATCTCGTCCAGGTAATTGAGTCGCAGATCGGTCAGGGCCCCCTGGAGCATCCGGGTCTCATCCGGACTCCGGTGGCCCTCGGTCCGGGTCTCCAGCTCGCTCAGCATGTCGATCATGGCCCGGGCCACCGGCATCTCCCGCTCCACCTTGCCGGTAGCCGGGCTGGCGACCTTGCCCATGGACACCCAGGCCTGATACCGGAACATCTCGACCAGGTAGGGAATCAGGCTGCCGGTTTGAACCTCGTCGCTCATACGCCACCTTCCTTCAAACGTCCGCGATCCCAGGCCGGCCGGGGGCGCGGGGCCACCCCCGTCCCGACCGCCGGCGCACTTCCATCATAGCCCGGTCCGGACGCGACATGGCTCGGGGAGAGGGCCGGGGGCCCGGTCGTTTTCCGGGCCGGGGCTCTCTCCCCGACTGCGAAGGCCCGCGCCGGGGCCGGAGCGGTCGCGCTCCGGAGCCCGGATCGGGCGGATCAGTCCTCCACGACCTCGAAATCCGCGTCGACCGAGCCCTTCTTGCCCGTGGAGCCGGACTCGCCGCCGGAATCGCCGCCCGACTCAGCCGCCGTCCCCCGGCCCCCCTTCTTCGCCCGACGCCGCCTGGTACATCTGCTGACTGGCCGCGTACATGGCCTGCTGGAGAGCCTCGGAGGACGACTTGATCTCGTTCACGTCGGTGCCCTTCAGGGCCTCCTTGACTCGCTCGATCGCCGCCTCCACCTTGGCCTTGGTCTCGGCGTCCACCTTGTCGCCGTTCTCCTTCAACTGCTTCTCGACCTGGTAGGCCCCGGCCTCGGCCTGGTTCCGCGCCTCCACTTCTTCGCGCCGGGTCTGATCCTCGGCGGCGTGGGATTCGGCGTCCTTCACCATCTGCTGGATGTCCTGCTCCGAGAGGCCCGAGGAAGCCTGGATCTTGATGCTCTGCTCCTTCCCGGTGGCCTTGTCCCGGGCGGACACGCTCAGAATGCCGTTGGCGTCGATGTCGAAGGTCACCTCGACCTGAGGCACCCCCCGGGGCGCCGGCGGAATCCCCACCAGCTGGAACGAGCCGATGAGCTTGTTCCCGGCGGCCATCGGCCGTTCGCCCTGGAAGACCTTGATGTCCACCGCGGTCTGGCTGTCGGCGGCGGTGGAGAAGATCTCCTGGCGCTTGGTGGGAATGGTGGTGTTCCGCTCGATGAGCTTGGTCATCACCCCACCCAGGGTCTCGATGCCCAGGGAGAGCGGGGTCACGTCCAGGAGCAGCACGTCCTTGACGTCGCCGGCCAGGACGCCGCCCTGGATGGCCGCGCCCACCGCCACCACCTCGTCCGGGTTGATCCCCCGGTGGGGATCCTTGCCGAAGAGCTCCTTCACCAGGGCCTGCACCTTGGGCATGCGGATGGATCCGCCCACCAGCACCACCTCGTCGATCTGGCCCGGCTTCAAGCCCGCGTCGGCCAGGGCCTTCTTGCAGGGCTCCACCGTCCGCTGGATGAGGTCGTCCACCAGCTGCTCGAACTTGGACCGGCTGAGGGCCAGGTTCAGGTGCTTGGGCCCGTTCTGGTCCGCGGTGATGAAGGGCAGGTTGATGTCGGTCTGCTGGGTGGAGCTGAGCTCGATCTTGGCCTTCTCCGCCGCTTCCTTCAGCCGCTGGAGGGCCATGGCGTCCTTGGAGAGATCGATCCCCTCCTGCTTCTTGAACTCGTCCACCAGCCAATCGATCACGCGCTGGTCGAAGTCGTCGCCGCCCAGGTGGGTGTCGCCGTTGGTCGACTTGACCTCGAACACGCCGTCCCCGATCTCGAGGATGGAGATGTCGAAGGTGCCGCCGCCCAGGTCGTACACCGCGATCTTCTCGTCCTTCTTGTGGTCCAGGCCGTAGGCCAGGGCGGCCGCGGTCGGCTCGTTGATGATGCGCTTGACGTCGAGCCCGGCGATGCGGCCGGCGTCCTTGGTGGCCTGGCGCTGGGAATCGTTGAAGTAGGCCGGGACGGTGATGATCGCCTCGGTCACCTTCTGGCCGAGATAGTCCTCCGCGGTCTGCTTCATCTTCTGCAGGATCATCGCCGAGATCTCCGGCGGCGTGTGCTCCTTGTCCCCCACCTTCACCGAAACCTGGCCGCTCCCATGGGGCACGATCTCGTAGGGCACCATCGAGGACTCGCCCTTGACCTCGTCATAGGCGCGTCCCATGAACCGCTTGATGGAGAAGATGGTGTGCTTGGGGTTGGTGATGGCCTGTCGCTTGGCCACCTGGCCCACCAGGCGCTCCCCGCTCTTGGTGAACGCGACCACCGAGGGTGTGGTGCGTCCCCCCTCCGAGTTGGGAATCACCACCGGCTCCCCGCCCTCCATGACGGCGACGCAGGAATTGGTGGTTCCGAGGTCGATGCCGATTATCTTTCCCATTCAAATCACCTTTGCCTTTGGTAACGCACGGCGGGCGCGCTTCCGGCCGATGCCGGATGCGGCCCGCGGCGGTGTCGGGGAGGGGGTCTCTCCGGACCCCCTCCTCATTCACTCGACTCAGCTCTCGATGTCGATCTCCCGAGGCTTCGACGCCTCGGACTTGGGCAAGGTCACGGTCAGGACGCCGTCCTCGAACCGGGCCTTCACCTTGCCCGGCTCGACCGGGCAGGTGAGCTGGAAGCTCCGTTCGAAGGAGCCGTAGCTCCGCTCGACCTGGTGCCAGCTCTCGTTCTCCTCTTCCTTCCTGGCCCGCTTCTCTCCGCGGACGGTGAGGACGTTCTCGGTCAAGGCGATCTTCACGTCCTCCCGCTTCATCCCCGGAAGCTCGGCCACCACCTTGAACTCGTTCTTGTTCTCGGTGAGATCCACCGCGGGCCACCACATTCCGGCCGCCGCCGGATGGGACCGCCCGCGCCAAGCCTCGTCGAAAGCCCGGTTGATCTCGTCCTGAATGCTCATAAGGTCGTTCATGGGTCTCCAGCGTACAAGTGCCATCTTCTTGTCCTCCGTGGTCTTGCGGGCCCGGGTACCGGCCCGGCGATGATCGTGTTCAAATCCTGGGTTCGGAAGGCCGGTCCGTCCAACCGTCTCCGTTCCCTTGCGAAAACATAATAAGCAGGCAACGTGCCAACATGCTCCAGGCAACCCACGATGCATTTAAAGTGTTATTACACAATAGCATACATGACCCAAGCCCGCCCGATCCACATCGAAACAGCTCACGAATCAAGGACATGTTTCAGTGTGAAACAGTATGTGCGTGTCAATTTGAAACATCCGTACTGGAGCGGGACGGTTTGCTCCCCCTTTGCCCTCCCACCGATTGAGCCGGGGTCATCCATTTCGGGCCCGGGCCGCCGGAGAGACTCCGGCGGATCCTCAAAGCACCGCCCGGATCTGCCAGTGCCGGAGCCAGGGCGCCACCCCCGGCCGGAACCGGTACCGCCCGAAGATCGGTTCGGCCGGGCTCACGTAGCGCTCGGTCAAGGAGAGGTCCACGAAGGAGAACCCGGCCATGAGCTCCCGCAGCTCGGCCTCGGTGAAGTAGTGGTGAGGCACCCCGGCTTCGGGCGGGCTATGGTGCACGAAGGTCCGCTCCGCCACCTCCTCCCCGTCCCCGAAGCGGGCATCCGAGGCCGAGATCACGATCCCCACCAGCCGCCCTCCCGGCCTGAGGACCCGTTCCGCTTCGTGAAAGGCCCGGGCCGCCTCGTCGGGCATGCCGTGGTTCACGGTCTTCACCGTGAGCACGGCGTCGAAGAGGCCGTCCCGAAAGGGGAGCGGTCGGCGAAAGTCCCCCCGCACCAGGTGGGCGGCGAGGCCGCGGGCGTCCAGACGCTCCCGGCTCCGGGCCAGGCCGTTGGGAGCGGTGTCGATGCCGACGGTCTTGAGCTCCCGCGAGGCCAGGAGCGCCAGATGACGCCCCGCGCCGCAGCCCAGATCGAGCACGCGCGCCCGGGGGGAGAGCGTCTCGGCCAACTCGACGGCCAGGGCCTCGGGTACGTCCAGAACGTTCTGCGGATCGTCGAAGAGTTCGTTCCAGTCCACCATCAAAGAACCTCGGGTTGATCCTACTGCGGTTAACGTGGCCAAGACCAACGGCTTTCCAATCTGGAAAGGACCGGTTCTTCGGGTCGATTCTCCGGGTAGGAGGTATCCACCGGGAATTGCTTGCGGAATGGCGGGTTACCGGACATCGACTTTCGAGCATGGGTTTTTGGTACCCATCGGCCGTCGCCGCCTCGCCGTCCGGTCCACCGGGACCGGCCCGGCCCCTCAGGGTCTAAGCTATTATACTCCAATAACATGGAAGACGATCACCGCCGGTGCGATCGTCTGGCACACGGATTGCGTATACAGGTGATCGAAGCAGCGAGACTCTCTCGGAAGAGGGATGCAGCTTCGAAGCACCAAAAAGCCGCGAATGCTACTCTCCAACCCCGGCAGGGTGGCTCGTTCGGTGAAGAGGCAGCCACCGGCGAGCCACCCACGCGGCCCTCAACCCGAGGCGGGGGTGGATCGGCATCACGGCAACCGGAATTCAGGTCGAGGCCCCGCCCCGGGGCGGGTTCAACGGCCACAACGACTGGTTCCCTGCGACCACGAAGCGTCCGTAGGGTATTGCAAAGCAAGCGCCCGCTCGGCCTGGGGATGCCTCCCATCAAGGTCTGGTTCGTTCTCGGACGAACATGCGGACGCAGGGAACCATCCTGATCCCTGAGGGGGGGATCGCGCGTCGCAAGAGTATACAAGCCCGCTCTTGTGTCGCCGTAGGGGCACCCGAAAGCCGGGTGCCCCAAATTTTTGAGGCTCATTCTGCGGCGCCGGGGTTGTGAGCGACCGACCACCCAGTGGGGAGGACCGTTGCCATGACCGATCGCGCCCTGACCGCCCAGTTCGCCTTCAAGTCCCGCTACCCCCGGACCCTCGAGACCACCCTCGCCGTCGGCGTCGTCCTGCACGTGGCTCTCTTCCTGGCCGTGCCGGCGATGCGGATCACCCCCTACCGGCTTCCGGAGAACGAGCCGTTCAAGCTGATTGAGGTCCCCGACCCGATCAAGATCCAGGAGCCACCGGAGGATGTGAAGCGTCCCCTCCTCCCCTCCGAGATCGACGTCACCGATAGCGCCGACCCCCGCGACACCATCCCCATCTTCAACCCGGACATCTTCTCCAACCCGGTGGCCGCGCCCCCCCCGGGCGACAATCAGGTGTTCGAGGCCCTGGACCGGGAGCCGGCCATCCTGAAGCGGGTCCAGCCGGGCTACCCGGACATCGCCCGCGAGGCCCGGGCCGAGGGAACGGTCACCGTCGAGGTGGTGGTCGGCACGACCGGCCGGGTCCTGGCCGCGCGGATCAAGAGCTCCGACACCATCCCCGCCCTGGAGCGGGCGGCGCTGGACGCGGCGAGACAATGGCTCTTCACCCCGGGCCTCCAGCGCCATCGGCCGGTCAGGACCCGGGTGCTGATCCCGTTCGTGTTCAGCCTGCGGTGAAGGCGGGACGCCTCCGCCCCGATTGCGGGTTGCATTTCCCGGCGGGATCCGGTCTTATCCGGCCAGAATGGCCGATGAAGACGTCAAACACCGTCGCACCGCGCAGTTCGTGTTGACCCGGTTCGAGAAGTGGGCTCTCCCCCGGCTGGCCGCCCGTCTTCCCGCCCCGGTGCTTCCGGATCATCTCACCGTGCTCGGGCTGGTCGCGGCCTCGGTGATCGGCGTCGCCTACATTCTCTCCAACCGAAGCCCGAGCTGGCTCTGGGTGGCCAACGCGGCCATCGTGATCCACTGGTTCGCGGACAGCCTGGACGGAACCTTGGCCCGGGTGCGCCACATCGAGCGTCCCCGGTACGGCTTCTACCTGGACCACATCTCCGACGCCTACTCCACCTTCGCGATCGGGCTCGGGATGGGGCTCTCGCCCTTCATGCTCCTCGGCACCTCGCTGGCCATCGTGACCGCCTACCTGGTGCTCTCCATCAACGTCTACCTCGAAACCTATATCTTCGGCGAGTTCCGCTACGGCTACGGGGGGGTGGGACCCACCGAGGTTCGGATCCTCCTCATCGCCCTGAACCTCACCGTCCTCTACGCCCGGGGGCTCCCCTTCGATCTCTTCGGGATCGGGATGACCGTGTTCGACATCGTGGGGATCGCGGCAGCCCTGGGGATGACCGGGCTCCTGGCCCGCCGGGTGGCGCACAACCTCCGCACCCTGGGTCGAATGGAACCTCCGAATACGGTGAAGCGGGGGGATTGAGGGGGGGATCACCCGACGGGTCAGGGAGCGCCCAGGTAGTAGAAGAACCCGAGCCGGGTCCAGGGGACGCCCTGGGTCTGGAAGTCGGTGTGATCCGGACCGCTGGGGGGGCTCACGAAACCCATCTCCAGGCTCTGATCGGCGGTGATCGAGAAATCCCGGGTCACGAACACCTCGACGGCGAGCGCGGCGGTGAAGAACACCGTGGTGGTGGCCCCTTCGTCCGACGCATCCACGCTGCGGAACCGGACCCCCGGACGTAGGTAGAAGTTCAGCCGGTCGCCGGGGGCCAGGGCCAGAAGCAGCCCGCCGTCCATGATCACCGTCGTTCCCTGCTCCTTCCGGTGGCTGAAGCCCGCTCCCAGTTCCATCCCCAGGCGGGGGTCGAAGAGGTAGCGCACGCCCGATCGGGGCTTCGCGGGAGATCATCCCCAGGCCGAGGCGGCGGGAGACGTTGCGGCCGAAGCCCGGTAGGCGCGGGGTCTTCGCCCGCCGTCGACCGGCCGGACCGGGACGACCGCGGCCAGGGCCAGCAGGAGGATGGCCAGGGCAGAGCACGACAGATTCCGGGAAAAAGGACCCGGCCCCGCCGCGGGCGCGGCGGGGCCTCCATTGGATCCGTAAACCATCGGCTTGGGGTCGCTTACTTCTTCTTCAGGTAGTAGTGGAACCCGAAGTTGGTCCAGTTGTTACCGAAGAAGCCGTAGTCCGAGGTCGAGCTTGGAACCCGGGGGCGCCCGAGTCTGGCGCTCATGAACGCGAACCCGTGGGCCGCGCTCACCGTGAAGTCGTCGGTGACGATTGACCTCGAACTCCAGGGCTGCCGGTCATCAGGTTCGTCGCCGAGCTCGTACCCTGCGCCGCGGTTCCATGGTCGACTACAGTTGAGCCCGGGGCGAACCAGGAAGTTCACCCGGTCCGCATCGTCCATGAGCACGATCGGCACGCCGACGTCGATGCATAAGTCTTGGTCACGTGCCGTCGTTCTCGGGTCTGTACCCGATACCGACCGTCCACCCCGACCTTCGGGCAGACCCAGTAGCGCACGCCGACCGGGAAGTCGGAGTAGTGAAGCCGAGGCCGAGCCGGCCGGTCATGTCGTGGCCAGCCATGGCGGTCCGGCCACCAGAGCACAAAGCGATCGTGAAGAAGAGGATCTTCTTCATATGAGCTACCCTCCTTGATCGTAAGTGCCGCATCGTACGCAGGGACGGCGCGGCTGGTCCTCACAGGAGAGGTACGATACCCCTCCCGATCAGGCATCTGTCCTAGCTCTCCCGTGACCCGGAAAGGGACTCTCCGGGGTACGCGGGAAGCCTGCACCGGAAAACGAGTACACGATATCCCGTGACTCTGACAAGAGAAAACGCACAAGGGAGTTAGGGGGAGCGCCCTGCGAAGGGGCCGGATGTGGGGGGTCGGCCGGTCCCTCCGCCCCAAGATCCGCGGTTCAGGGACGGCTAGAGGTGCTGGCCCCCATCCACCCGGATGACCTCGCCGGTGATGTGACGGGCCTTGGCCGAGCAGAGGAAAATGACCACGTCGGCCACCTCCTCCGGCTTGGCCAGGCGCCCTAAGACGCTGCGGGATATGGCTTTCTCGACGTCTTCCGCCGGGGTGCCCTTGAGCGCGGCGGTCTCCACCATGCCCGGGGCCACCGCGTTGACGTTCACGTCGTAGGGCCCCAGCTCCCGGGCCGCGGCCAGGCTGAGACCGATCACCCCCATCTTGGCCGCCACGTCGTTCAGGGCCGAGGAGCCCTGGGTGGCCTGGAGGGAAGCCACGTTCACCACCTTCCCGCCGTTCTGCTCCCGGAAGACCGTGGACGCCGCCCGGATGAAGTTGAAGTACCCCCTGAGGTTGACGTCGAGTACATGGTCGAACTGCTCGGGAGTCATCTCGAACAGGGTGGCCGGGTCCTTGGCCCCCACCGCGTTCACCAGGATGTCCAGCCGGCCCCACTTGGCCACGATCCGCTTCACGAACTCGGAGACGTTGTCGTAGTCGGTGATATCCACCGCCTCGGCCACCGCGGTGCCGGAGATGGCCTCGATCGCGTCCACGACCTCGGTCGCCTCTTTCTGGTCCGCCCGGTAGGTCAGGGCGACCTTCGCCCCGGCCTTGGCCAGGCGCATGCAGATGGCGCTACCCAGGTCCCCGCTTCCCCCCGAAACGATGGCCACCTTCTCCTTGAGTTCCATATCAATCCTCCCGCGTGAAGGACGCCGCCAGACCCAGCCCGCCGGATACGCACAAAGTGGCGAGTCCGGTCCGGGCGCCCCTGCGGATCATCTCGTGAATCAGGGTCACCACGATACGCGCCCCGGTGGCTCCGATCGGGTGCCCCAGGGCGATCGCACCGCCGTTGACGTTCAGCTTGTCGTGGTCGAAGCCCAGGTCGCGGTCCACCGCGAGCACCTGGGCGGCAAAGGCCTCGTTGAGTTCCACCAGGTCGTACCCGGCCAGGGAGCGGCCGGTGCGCTCCTCCAGCTTCCGGACCGCGGGAACCGGCCCGATCCCCATGACCCGGGGATCCACCCCGGAGGTCACCCCATCCTCCAGCCAGGCCAGGGGGGTGAGCCCCCGCTCCCGCACCACCGCTTCCGAGGCCACCACCAGCGCGGCCGCCCCGTCGGTGATGCCGCTGGAGTTCCCCGCGGTCACGGTTCCGTCCTTGCGGAACACCGCGGGGAGCCTGGCCAGGGAGGCCGGGGTCACCCCGTCGCGGGGGTGCTCGTCCTCCGAGACCTCGGTGGGACCCTTCCGGCCGGTCACGGTAACCGGGGCGATTTCCCCCCGGAACCGGCCTTCCTTGCGCGCCATCTCCGCCCGGTTCTGGCTCCGGGCGGCGTAGGCGTCCTGCTCCTCCCGGGGAATCCGGTACTGATCGGCCAGGGTCTCCGCGGTCTCCCCCATCACCTGGTCGGCCAGGGGACAGTTGAACCCGTCCTTGTACATGCCGTCCACCAGGGGCCGGTCCCCCATCTTGTACCCCAGGCGGAGGTCGGGAAGCATGTGGGGGACCCGGGTCATGTTCTCCATCCCGCCGGCCAGCACCACCGAGGCCTCGCCGAGAAGGATCCGCTCGCGGGCCATGAACAGGGACTTGAGGGCCGATCCGCAGGCCTGGTTCACGGTCAGGGCGGGAACCTCATGGGGGAGCCCGGCCCGCACGCTCACCTGCCGTCCCGGGTTGGGGCCGCAACCGGCCTGGCGGCCGTGGCCGAAGAAGGTCTCGTCGACGTCGGCGGGTTCGATCCCCGAGGCGGCCAGGGCGGCCCGGGCCGCGGCCACCCCGAGATCCACGGCGGGGGTTCCGGTGAAGGAGCCGAGGTATCTCCCGATCGGGGTGCGTTTGGCGGACAGGACGGCCACCCGGGTCTTCATGAGTGCGTATCGCCTCCGGCCCGCGGGCCGAACATCGGTCGGGAAGAAACAAGCTCCGTGGAATTCAACCGGTCCATGCTAGAGACCCCGCAAAGGCCAGTCAAGCGCGCCGGAGGGGAGCCGAGGATTGACCGAGGGGCCCGTCCGGACTAGGATTCCCGTAATTGCCTTTGGCACAAGCAGATTCGTGGCCGGCCCGGAATTGCGGGCATCGGGGGAGTCGTCTCATGAGCGTCAAGAACCGTATCGAGGAGCTCCAGCGGCGCCGGGCCGAGGCCGCACTGGGCGGGGGGTCCGAGCGCATCGAGAAGCTGCACGGCCGGGGGAAGCTCACCGCCCGGGAGCGGATGGAGCTCCTCCTCGACCCCGGCACCTTCCAGGAGCTGGGAGGCTTCGTCACCCACAACTGCACCGACTTCGGGATGGAGAAGCGAAAGATCACCGGGGACGGGGTGGTGGCCGGGTTCGGGCGGATCGACGGACGCCTGGTCTACGTCTTCGCCCAGGATTTCACGGTGTTCGGGGGCACCCTCTCCGCGGCCAATGCCCGGAAGATCTGCAACCTGATGGACCTCGCGGTGCAGAACGGGGCCCCGGTGATCGGGCTCAACGACTCGGGGGGGGCCCGGATCCAGGAGGGGGTGGCGAGCCTGGGGGGCTACGCCGACATCTTCCTCCGGAACACCCTGGCCAGCGGGGTGGTGCCCCAGATCTCCGCGGTCATGGGCCCCTGCGCGGGGGGGGCGGTGTACTCCCCGGCCATCACCGACTTCATCATCATGGCCAAGGGCACCGGCCAGATGTTCGTGACCGGTCCCGACGTGATCAAGAGCGTGACCATGGAGGAGGTGACCCACGAGGAGCTGGGCGGGGCGAGCGCCCACAACGCCAAGAGCGGGGTGGCGCACTTCGCCACCGAGGACGACCGGGACACCCTCCGGGTGATCCGGGAGCTGTTGGGCTATGTTCCCCAGAACAACGTGGAGGACCCGCCCTACCGGCCTCCCTCCGACGACCCCAACCGCATGGACGAGGCGCTCCAGGGCCTGATCCCCGAGGAGTCGAACAAGCCCTACGACGTCAAGGACGTGATCCACGCCGTGGTGGACGACGGCGGGTTCCTCGAGGTCCACGAACACTACGCCCGGAACATCGTGGTGGGGTTCGCCCGGCTGGACGGCCACCCGGTGGGCATCGTGGCCAACCAGCCCCGGTTCCTGGCCGGGGTGCTGGACATCAACTCCTCCCGGAAGGCGGCGCGGTTCGTCCGGTTCTGCGACTGCTTCAACATTCCGCTCGTCACCTTCGAGGACGTTCCGGGATTCCTTCCCGGAACCGCCCAGGAGTGGGGCGGGATCATCTCCAACGGGGCCAAGCTCCTCTACGCCTACTGCGAGGCCACCGTGCCCAAGCTCACCGTGGTGCTGCGGAAGGCCTACGGGGGGGCCTACGACGTCATGAGCTCCAAGCACATCCGCGGTGATTACAACGTGGCCTGGCCCTCGGCGGAACTGGCGGTGATGGGAGCCGAGGGCGCGGTGAACATCCTCTACCGGCGGGAACTGGCGGGGGCGGCCGATCCCGAGGCCGAGCGGGAGCGCCTGGTGGCCGAGTACAACGACAAGTTCGCCAACCCCTACGTGGCCGCCGAGCTGGGCTACCTGGACGACGTGATCGAGCCGCGGGAGACCCGGCCGAAGCTCATCCGCGCCCTCCACTCGCTCCGGAACAAGCGGCAGAGCCTTCCGGCCAAGAAGCACGGCAACATCCCGCTCTGAGAGGGTCGGTCCCCGGAGCGTGGGCTCCCGACCCGGAACGCACAGCCTGGAATCGAGGCCGTCGATGGGCAACCTGGACAACCGCACGAATGGGTCCGGACGCCGGGTCGCTCTCGCGGACCGGCCCCGAGTCGGTCTCCGCTTGTAGGCATGCGCCCCCGGGGATTGTCCGCCCCGGGCATGCCGATGCGCTTCGGACACTGGATCACCCTGGCCCACGGCCGCTGGGCGCCGTCGCATCCTGGACGCGCACCTCTATTGCGCCGGGGTGCACGACGAGGCGGAGACCGCGTTCCTGGACACCAACGTCGGTCCGGGCGACCGCGTGTTCGACGTCCTGACCGACGAGGCCCTGATCGTACCGGCGGGGGATCCCGGGGCGCTCCGGGACGCAATCGAGCTTCTGCTCCGGGACGACGACCTCCGCGCGGCCTACGCCGAACGCGGCCGGCGTTACGCGGAACCGCTCGGCGGGGTCGCCGGCATGGACGTGGAACGCGCAAGCCCATCGCCGAATTCAGAATCGGCAGCACCGGTATCGGTGTTCCCCAAACAGCACGCGAGCCCGGGCTCATCACCCGGGCTCGTGGTTCGATTTGACCTCGACTAACTGATCAATTGCTTACGGGATCATCCTGCTGATTGTCTCCATGAAAACCGTTCGAAACATCTACTGGTTCATGCAGCTCACGAGCGCGCTCATCCGCGCGGTCTGTTCGGAAACCGAATTCACCCCGGAGACCTCGGCGGCCAGCCGGTAGAACGCCCGGTTCATGCACCAGGCCTGCTGGCAGTCCGGAAGGTTTCCGGTCTTCTTCCAGCTCGTGTAGGCCTGGTCGGCGAGCCGGTGCATGTTGTCCAGGATCTGGGCGCGTTGCGGGCCGGCGGGTACGCTGGCCAGCTGCTGCCGCCACTTGTGATAGGTCAGGCGATAATCCGCCTCCCAGTAGAGGGGGCGGCTCTGATCGGAGAACCGCTGAACCACCTGGTACCCCTGCCGGGCCAGCGCGCTCTGCCCCATCTCGTCGGCCTTGGCCGCGCAGACGAACGCCTTCTCCAGGGGGCTCTCGCCGGGGCCGCAGCTCACCAGCCCCTGGGTCTCCAGACGGGCCTGAGGTCCGAGGGGGGGAAGCGTCCACGCCACCTGATCGGCGATCGGAGAGACCGCCCCGTCCCCGGTGACCGCCTGCCCCGAGGCGATGTTGAGGCTCGTGCCCAGGTTCTCCCGCCCGCCCAGGGTCGTGATGACCTGCCGGGAAAAGGCGTCGGGGCTCATGCCGGGCGCAGCGTCGGCCACGGTGTTGTCCACGAACTGAGCCGACTCCACCGGCCCGGTGACCCCGGTCATGAGCGGGGTGCCCGCCAACCCCGCGCCGGGCGGGGGAACCTCGACGGGAGCGGCGCGGTTCTCGGCGATCGTACTCCCCAACGGAGCGGCGGGATTCTGGGCCTGGTGGATGGTGAACCAAGCGCCCACCAGCAGAACGGCGGTGGCCGTCGAGCCTACCGCCCATCTCCAGCCGCCCTGGGGATTCCAGAGGCTCCGCCAAAACGAGGAGCCCTTCGCCGCGGCCGCCGGCGCGCCGGCACGGCCCGCCTCGATAGCCAGCCGGGCCAGGACGCGATCGGGAAGATCAGACCAGTACGCCTCGCCCGGGAGCATCTCCTCCACACGAGGGCCGAGTTCGGACAGGACGGCGAAAGCCTCGATGTGGGATTGGCATTCGGGACAATCGGTGAGGTGGGTGGCGGTGGCTGCGGCTTCGGTGTCGGATAGCTCGTTATCGAAGTACGCGCTCAGATCGTCGGACGAGGGGTGTATCGACGTGCTCATGGCTGCTGGATCCTCTTTGCTCACATGGAAGGCATATCGAGGGACTTGCGAAGCGCCATGCGCGCCCTTGCCAGTCGAGACATCACCGTTCCTTTCGGTGTTCCCATGGCCTTCGCGATCTCCTCGTAAGAGAGACCCTCCTGCACGCGCAGGAGAAACACGGTGCGTTGATCTTCGGGAAGGCTCTCGAGCGCGCCTTCGAGTTGATCCAGCAGCTCCCTTCGGGAGGCGGACTGCATCGGACTCTCGGGCTCCGGGCCGGTCTTGATGTCCCCTTCGGGGACGTCTTCCAGGTCCACCGCGGCTTGACGCTTTCGCCGGTTGATGAAATTGATGGCCTGGTTGACCGCGATCCGGTAGAGCCAGGGATGGAAGTCGTATTCTTCCTTGAAGGTCTTGAGGCCGCGATACGCCCGGACAAACGTGTCCTGGGTCAGGTCGTCCGCGTCGTCCTGGCTCTTGACCATGCGCAGCACGATTCGGAAGACCGGCTTCTGGTACCGGCGGACCAGCTCTCCGAAGGCAACGGTGTCGTTGGCCTTGGAGCGGGCCACCAGTTCCGCATCGCGGGCACCCTTGAGCTCTTCACCCGGGCTCCCACTCAAGCGTCGTTCCATTGTTTGCTACCTTGCCCCGCCGGGGGGTATTCCGTACCCGGCGTTCTTCCAGTCTTTCACGATCGGGAAGTGCCTTCCAGCCGTCTTCCCGGCACCCGGACGTCCCCGACCCGGCGGGTCCAGCCCTGCCGATCCAGGTGTTCCAGAACCGGCACCGAGTACTTCCGGCTCATCCCCAGGGCTTCACGGAGATCCGCCATGGCGAGTTCGGCATGGCCTTGAAAAAAGCTTTCAAGCCAATCGGCGATCCGCCCGATCGAGGCCGGGCTCATGAAGAGTTCGGGCGTGACTTTCACCGCGTCCCCGCGGAAAGTCAAGTGTTCCAGGACGTCCAAGACGTTGAACCCCAAGCGTGTCTGGAGTTCCTTGGAGGTCGGCGGGGTCACCCCTCCGGCCTCGAGTTCACGGGCCACGCGCTCCACCCGGGCCTGGAGTTCCGGGGTCAGTTCCATCTCCCCGTTCCCCCCCCGAAGGACGTCCTCCCGCTGGGTCACCCGCCCGTCCGCAGCCAGGGCGGTGGTGAGGTGATCGAACAGCGACGAAGGTAACTTGGCTCCCAACCGGCTCTTGAGTTCGCCCCGGCTCGTTCCCCAGCGCAGTGGGTTGGCCCGTTGGAGCTCCTCGAGCACCGTTTCCGCCCTACGGGAGAGACCCTTGATCCGCTCTCGGGTCACCAGGTTGCCGTCGGGGAGACGGACCGCCTCGCCCAGTTCCACCAGCCGTGCCTCCGCCTCCGAGGCCTCGGCGGGGGCCAGGCCGGCCCCTCGGGCCACCTCCGCCACGCTTCCCCCGAACGGCATCTCCCCCAGCGCGGCCAGAAAGCGATCCTCGGCACTTCCCGACTCTTCCCGTCGTATTTCCTCCAGGGCCTTTCCGTGCCCGCGGCGTCGCTTGGGGGCGTCGGGGAGGATCACGGTTCCCCCGGCGATGGCCCGGGCCGGCGAATAGGAGCGCAGGACGAAGCGGTCGCCCCGGTCGGCCACCGCCGGCTCCTCGAGTCGGATCTGGGCCAGACCCTCCCCTCCCGGCTCGATCCGCTCGCCTTCCAGGAGAACCAGCCGCCCCAGGATCTCGCTCGCCCCCAGGTGGAACCGCACCCGCTGGCGGTGGCGAAGTTCCTTGGGCGCGTCCGGGAGCACCCGGAGCCGGACGTCCAGCATGGACGCGGGATGCAGGGTGCCGGGAGCCAGCAGCCAGGCGCCGCGGGGAACGGCGTCGCGCGGGATCCCGGCCAGGGCCACCGCGGTGCGCTGGCCGGCCCGGGCCTCGGTGACGTTCTCGCCGTGGACCTCCACGTTTCGCACCCGGGTTTCGACGCCTCCCGGCTCCACCACCAGCCGGTCGCCGGGCCGGATGGTCCCCCGCCACAGGGTTCCGGTCACCACGGTGCCGAACCCCTCCACCACGAAGGCGCGGTCCACCGGGAGCCGGCTCGCCCGCGCGGTCGGCCTTTCCTCCAGTTCCGCGAGGGCCCCGGCCAGGGCGGCCAGGACCGCGTCCTTCCCCTCGCCGGTCCTGGACGACACCGGCACCACCGGGAAGTCGCCGAATCCGCGGTCGGCGAGGTACTCGCTCACCGACTCGGTGACCAGATCCAGCCACTCCTCCTCCACCATGTCGATCTTGGTGAGCGCCACCACCCCGCGCTTCACCCCCAGGAGATCCAGGATGTCCAGGTGCTCGCGGGTCTGGGGCATCACCCCCTCGTCGGCGGCGATGACCAGGAGCATGGCGTCCACGCCGCAGGCCCCGGCCAGCATGTTCTTCACGAACCGTTCGTGGCCGGGGACATCGACCACGCCGCAGGAGAGACCGCCGGGGAGGTCGAGGTGGGCGAACCCCAGGTCGATGGAAATGCCCCGGGCCTTCTCTTCCTTCAGCCGGTCGGTATCGGTGCCGGTGAGAAGCCGGACCAGGGCGGTCTTTCCGTGATCGATGTGACCGGCGGTGCCGAGGATGGCGAAGCGGGTTCCCGCGGGCTCCATGTCAGACAACCAGCGGTTCGTCTTCGCGCCGCACCGTCGCGCCCAGCTCGGCGAGCTTGGCCTCGATCCGCTCGTAGCCGCGGTCGATGTGGTAGACGCGGGAGACGTGGGTCTCCCCCGCCGCGGCCAGCCCGGCCAGGATGAGGGCGGCCGAAGCGCGGAGATCGGTGGCCATGACGTGGGCGCCGGATAGCCGTTCGCGCCCCTCCACCACCGCCACGTTGTCGTCCAGCTCGATCCGGGCGCCCAGGCGCTGCAGCTCGGGCACGTGGGTGAATCGGTCGCGATAGATGCCCTCGGCGAGCACCGAGGTCCCCTCGGCCACCGCGGCCAGGGCCATCATCTGGGCCTGGAGATCGGTGGGGAAGCCGGGGTAGAAATCCGTGCCGACCTTGACCGCCTTGGGCCGCACGCGGGCCCGGACCCGGACCCAGTCCTCTCCCTCGGTCACCTCCGTCCCCGCCTCGCGGAGCTTGGCGGTGAGCGCGGCGAGGTGCCGGGGCTCGCAGGCGGTGACGGTGACGTCGCCTCCGGTCACCGCCGCGCCGACCAGGAAGGTTCCCGCTTCGATCCGGTCGGCGATCACCGAGGTCTCGGCGGGACGAAGCGGACGCCCGCCTTCGATCACGATCTCCGAGCTGCCCGCTCCCCGGACGTCCGCCCCCATCGCGTTCAGGAAGTCGGCCAGGGCGGGCATCTCCGGTTCACGGGCGGCGTTCTGGATGCGGGTCGTTCCCTTGGCCCCCACCGCGGCCATCATCACGTTCCCGGTCGCCCCCACCGACGGAATGTCCAGGTACACATCGGCGCCCCGGAGGCCGTCGGGGGACTCGGCCACGATGTAGCCTTCGTCGATCTCGATCCGGGCGCCGAGGGCCCGCATCCCCTTCAGGTGCAGGTCCACCGGGCGGGGCCCCCAGGCGCAGCCTCCCGGGAGGGAGACCCGGGCGCGGCCCGCCCGGGCCAGGAGGGGCCCCAGGACGTAGACCGAAGCCCGCATGGTCTTCACCAGGTCGTAGGGCGCTTCCACCGAGGTCAGATCGCCGGCGTCGATGGTGAGGGCGTCCCCCTCCCGGGAGACCTCGGCTCCCAGGACCTCGAGAAGGCGGGAGAGGGTGGCGATGTCGCGAAGCCGGGGGACCCGGGCGAGGTGGGAGGCCCCCGGGGCCAGAAGCGCCGCCACCATGATGGGAAGCGCGGCGTTCTTGGCTCCCGCCGCGGGCACCGAACCCTCGAGCCGGGTTTCACCCTGAATGACGAATTTGTCCATGACGGTTCCTCCCGGGCGGTCGCGGCGCAGGGGGCGCCGCGTCACCCGGCCGCCCGTCGGCGCGACCGGGGCCGTTTCCTCGAGGGACGGCTAGGGCACGGTGACCCGGAGCACGTTCCTTCCGTAATTGAAGTAGGGCTCGACGGCGTTGGTCACGTCACGGGCCCGTATCGCCACCACGTACTGTTTTCCCGATTCGAGGCCGAGCGTGGTCTCGACCGCGCTGTCGGCCAGGGTCTGCCACCGGGCGCCCCGGGCCAGGGCCGCCGCCACCTCCGCCGCGCCGTCGGCATAGGTGGAGTCGGGGGGAACCTCGCCCCACAGGATGTCGAAGTTCCGGGCCAGCCGGTTCGACGGGTTCCCCGGCTCGCTGCGATCCACGTCGACTCCCATCCAGCGCAGGTCCAAGCTCACGCTTCCCGCCACCATCCCGTCTCCGGGGTCGGGAACGAGGATCGTGGTGTAGGGAGTGATGGTGATGGTGCGGAACGATACCGAGACCGTCGGCGAGACCGCCCCGAGCGCGTCCAGGGCGCGGATGGCAAACCGGTGGAAGCCGAAGGCCTGGGCCTGGGGCGCGGTAGGGTTGGGATTGGGGTACACCGTGACCGAGTCGGTGCAGCTGAACAGGAAATCCCGGCTGGTCACGGTGGCGGGCACCGGGGTCCAGCTCGAGGCCCCGTCCACCGCGTACTCGTAGGATGCGACCCCCTCGTCGTCGGTCCCCGACCACTTGATGGTGCTTCGGAAGCTCACGGTTCCCCCCTCCTGGGGGGCCTGGGTGAGCTTGACCGTCGGAGGCTGGTTGGGAACTCCCACGGTGAACTTCCGGCTCAGGACGTCGCTGTAGGCGCCGTTGTCGTCCCGGGCCCGCAGATAGAAGAAGTGGTCCCGGGGGTTCTCGGCGGTGCCGTCCGCCCGGGTGAAGGTGCGGGTGAGGGACACGGTGCTGATCCCCACCACGTTCCAGTCGGCATCCGAGGCCTTGTCGATCGCCCACTCGAAGCGGGTGAGTTCCCCGTCGGTGTCGCTGCCGTGCCAGACCCAGGTGGCGCTCCCGGTCACCGTCCCGGTGGGAAGGGTGTCGAAGTCGACGGTCGGGGGGACGTTGGCCGGACCGGAGGTGAAGGGGGTATGGACCACGTTCGAGGCCTTGCCCTCGTCGTCCCGCGCCCTGAGGTAGAACACGTAGTCGTGGGTCCGGTGCAGGGGGGCCGACACGCCCCGCGGAGAAAACAGCGGCCTCCCCCGGGGGGCCGGCACTCCGGTCGAGAAGTCCAGGGTCACCGTGGTATCGGCGATGGAGGTCCAGGCGGCCAGGGTGTCGTCGAGCACGTACTCGTAGTGATCGACGACGCCGTCGGCGTCCTCTCCCTGCCAAGAAATCGTGACCTGGGGACCCACGTAGCCGCCGGTGTTCGGAATGCGGCTGAACGCCACCGTCGGCCGGTCGTTGGGAAAGGCCACCCGGAAGGCCAGGGTGGCGAAAACCCCGGGCAGGTCCCGGTCGTCCACCGCCCGAACCCGGAACACGTGATCCTGGGGGTTGGACTCGGTGCCGTCGTCCTTGGTGAAGGTGAAGGTGACCGTGGTGTCGGCGGTGGTGGTGAGGTCGGTCTCGGAGTCGAGGGCGTATTCGTAGGCGGCCACCGAACCGTCGGCGTCGGTGCCGGACCAGCGGAACATGGCCTTCAGGGTGACGGTGCTACCCGCGGCGGGGAACTCGGTCAGGGTCACGACCGGAGGCTGGTTCCCGGGCCGGGTGGTCTTGCTCTTCCCGCAACCGGCGGCGAGGAGTACCCCGAGGAACAGGACGACTGCGAATCGGGCGGGCAGGCGGCGCATACGATCGGTCTCCTTGCCGGATTCATTTTCGACTCAGCCGGTCCGGACCGCCAGCGCATACCGGTCCCGCCCGGCCAGATCCCTGTCGATCCGAACGTCCCGCCAGTCGCGGGACGCCTCGATGAGCCGCCGGACCCGCTCCCCCTGATCGTCGCCGATCTCCAGGGCGAGCATGGCGCCGGCGGGCAGACTCCGCGCCGCCGCCGGCACGAGCCGTCGGATGATCCCGAGCCCGTCGTCCCCGCTGAACAGGGCGAGGGCGGGCTCGAACTCGGCCACCTCGGGGGAAAGCCGCCCCCGATCCCGGGTGGAAACGTACGGGGGGTTGCTGACCAGTACCCGAAGCGACTCCTCCGGTTCCTTTCCCTCGAAAGGCTCGGTGAGGTCTCCGACCGCGAAGCGAATCCGCCCCGAAAATCCCAGTCGACCGGCGTTCCCCCGCGCCACCCGGATGGCGGCGGCGGAAACGTCCGAGGCCAAGATGGTGATGCGCGGCCGCGAGGCGGCCAGGGCGAGGGCGATCGCTCCGCTTCCCGTCCCCACGTCCATCACCACCGCCTCGGGGTCCGGGCCCAGGAAGGACAGCACCCGATCCACCAATCCCTCCGTCTCGGGCCTGGGAATGAGGACCCGGGGGGTGACCCGGAGGCTCAAACCCCAGAAGTCTACTTCCCCCAAAAGATACTGTAAAGGAACGCGACGGCGGCGACGGTGAAGGATGCGGGACAGCCGGCGTTTCTGGCCGGGCGAGAGTCCGCGGTCGGCGGCCAGGGTGAGCTCCACCCGGGAGAGCCCGAGGACGTGGCGGGCGATGAGATCGGCCTCGGCGGCGGCGGACTCGATGCCGGCGGCGCTCAGCATTCCCCGGGCCGCCCGGCGCCATTCCCGGAGGCTCCGGGTCGGAGGGAGCCGGCCGTCAGCTCCGGGGAACCGGGGCATGACGCTCCCCCGCCTCCGCCTCCTCCAGCCGCTCTCCGGCGGCGGCGTCGATCAGGGCCTGGGTGAGCTCGTCGAGGTCCCCCTCCAGCACCTCGTGCAGACGGTGGAGAGTGAAGTTGATGCGATGATCGGTGACCCGGCCCTGGGGGAAATTGTAGGTGCGGATCTTGGCGCTCCGGTCCCCGGTCGAAACCTGGCTCCGCCGGCTGGTGCGCATGGCCTCCTCCTGCTCGCGGATCCTGGCGTCGAGGAGCCGCGACCGGAGGATCTTCATGGCCTTGGCCTTGTTCTTGATCTGGGAGCGCTCGTCCTGACAGGTCACCACCAGCCCGGTGGGAACGTGGGTGATGCGGACGGCCGAGTCGGTGGTGTTCACCCCCTGGCCTCCGGGACCGCTCGACCGGTAGACGTCCACCCGGAGGTCCTTCTCGTTCACCTCCACATCCACATCCTCGGCCTCGGGGAGAACGGCCACCGTGGCCGCGGAGGTGTGGATGCGCCCGCTGGCTTCGGTCGCCGGCACGCGCTGGACCCGGTGCACCCCGCTCTCGTACTTCATGCGCCCGTACACCTTGCTTCCGGAGAGGTTGAAGATCACTTCCTTCAAGCCGCCGATCCCGGTCTCGCTGGAGCCCAGGATCTCGAGCTTCCAACCCTGACGCTCGGCGTACCGCGAGTACATGCGGAAGATCTCGCCGGCGAACAGCGCGGCCTCATCGCCCCCCGTACCCGCCCGGACCTCCACGATCACATCCTTGTTGTCGTTGGGGTCGGCGGGGAAGAGGATCTCGTTGATCTCGCCGCGGAGCGCCTCGATACGCGGCTCGCACTCGGCGATCTCCGATTCGGCCAGCTCGGCCATGTCGGGATCGTCGCCGGTCTCGAGGATGTCCTTCGCCCCGGTCAGGCGGTCATGAAGCGAGCGATACTCGCGGAGCTTGATTACGATCTCCTCGACCTCGGCCCGCTCCTTCCCCAACCGCTTGAGTTCGGAGGGGCTGCCGAGCACCTCGGGGCGCACGAGGCCCTGGTTGATCTCGTCGAGCCGGTGTTCGAGCTGGACGAGGTGGTCTAGGAAATGGTCGGGTTGGTTCATGATGTTGTTTCGGCGCCGGACCCCAGGGGCCCGGGCCGTCGGCGCGAGGCGGGGTTACATGACCCGGACGTCGCGCTCGTCCTCCTCGCTCAAGGGAAGTACGCTTTCCAGGGCCCGGCAGGCCACCGCCAACTGCTGCATGTCCGGTTCCTTGGTGGTGATGCGCTGGAGCCAGAGACCGGGCCGGGAGAGGATGCGCACGAGGCCGTTCTCGGCGTGCTTTCCACTCAACCGGATGTACTCGAAGCCGAGACCGGCGATGAAGGGGACCCCGGCGAAACGCAGGAGCCGCTCCCCGAGGGTGTGCGGCCGTCCGAAGAAGGTGAAGACCACGATCGAGAGGATCATGATGCTGAAGAGGAACGAGGTGCCGCAGCGAGGATGCAGGGTGGTGAAGGGCTTGGCGTTCTCCGCGGTGATCGGGAGCCCGGCCTCGAAGGTATGGATCACCTTGTGCTCGGCGCCGTGGTACTCGAACATCCGCCGCATCTCCCCCCACAGGCTGATTCCCCAGATGTAGAGGATGAAGAAGGTGAGGCGGAACGCGCCGTCCACCAGGTTGAAGCCCACCCGGCCCTCGATCCCGGTGAGTTCGGTGAGCTTCAGGGGAAGATAGAAGAAGAAGAGGATTCCCACCGCGAACGAGAAGGCCATGGTGAGACCCATGACCCAGTTGGAGATACCCTCGGTCTTCTCGGGGCGCTCGACCCCCTCCGTTTCCGCCTCCTCGCGGGCGGCCTCGGCTGCGCTGAAGGAGAGGGACTTCATCCCCAGAGCCAGGGTCTCGACCAGGCCCACCATCCCCCGCACCACCGGGATCCCCAGCCAGAACGAACGCTTGGTCACCGAGCTGAAGGGCTCGATCTGGAGCGCGATTTCCCCCGTGGCCCGCTGGACCGCGGTGGCCACCATGCGCGGCGACCGCATCATGACCCCTTCGATCACCGCCTGCCCGCCCACCGGGGCGTAGCGGGACAGGAGGATCTTGTTCATGAGGAGGAAGCGCTGTTTGAACGTCATGGCTCACCCGGTTTCGGAGAGGACGCTTCGGACGTGATGTTCAGGATACGGTGATCAGGATACGACAAGGCCCTCGCCCGGCCGGCGCCGGTCGGCGAGGGCCGGTCGATGTCGAGCTAGGAAGCGGCGTTGTCCTGAGCGGCGGGCGTCTCGGGCTCGGCCGCCTGGGGCTTCGTCTCCTCCGCGACCGGGGCCTTGGCGGCCTCCGCGACCGGAGCCTTGGCGGCCTCCGGGGCCGGGGCCTCCGCCTTGGCCTTGGCCGCCTTGTTGTAGTCGGTGCCGTACTTCCGGCGGAAGCGGTCCACCCGGCCCGCGGTATCCACCAGCTTCTGCTTCCCGGTAAAGAACGGGTGGCAGGCCGAGCAGATTTCCACGTGGAAATCCTTGCCCATGGTGGAGCGGGTCTTGAAGGTGTTCCCGCACACGCAGGCCACGGTCACTTCCTTGTACTCGGGATGAATGTCGGTCTTCATGGGATTCCTCGATGGGCCGGTCGGACGGTCCCGGCGGCCCGGACGTGGATCATCCCTCGGGCGGGTCCGTCGGGAGAATCCGTTCGATCAAAGGTCGGTTCCGCCGATGAAGGCGGAGCGAAAGAGCATATCAAATAAGGGGGGCGTTTCCAAGCGGACCGCTCCCCCGGCCCGGCCGCCCGCGCCTCCCGATTTATCAACTTATTGCCGGGCAGTCGTTTAGGCCGGCATCGCCCCGGCTCAGGCGTTCATCATCTCCAGGAAAGCCTTGTTGTTCTTGGTCTTGCCCATCTGGTTGATGAGGAACTCGATGGCCTCGACCGAGGTCTGCTCGTTCAGGAATTTGCGGAGGATCCAGACCTTGTTGAGGATGCTCTGGTCCAGGAGCAGTTCTTCCTTCCGCGTCCCGCTCCGGTTGATGTCGATGGCCGGGAAGATCCGCCGGTCGGCGATCTTCCGGTCCAGGATCAGTTCCATGTTCCCGGTACCCTTGAACTCCTCGAAAATGACCTCGTCCATCCGGCTCCCGGTCTCCACCAGGGCGGTGGCGATGATGGTGAGCGACCCTCCCTCCTCCACGTTTCGGGCCGCCCCGAAGAAGCGCTTGGGCCGCTGCAACGCGTTGGCGTCCACGCCGCCGGAAAGGATCTTTCCCGAGTGCGGAATCACCGTGTTGTGGGCCCGGGCCAGTCGCGTGATGGAGTCCAGGAGGATCACCACGTCCTTGTGGTGCTCGACCAGCCGTTTCGCCTTCTCGATCACCATGTCCGCCACCTGGACGTGACGCTCCGCCGGCTCGTCGAAGGTGGAGGACACCACCTCCCCCTTCACCGATCGCGACATGTCCGTCACTTCTTCGGGGCGCTCGTCGATGAGGAGCACGATCAGGGTGGCGTCGGGATGGTTGGCGGTGATGGCGTTGGCGATCCGCTGCAGGAGCACCGTTTTCCCCGCCCGGGGGGGCGAGACGATCAGACCACGCTGGCCGAATCCGATCGGGGTCAACAGATCCATGATCCGCGTGCACATGTCGTCCGGATCGTGCTCCATCTCCACCCGCTTGTCCGGATAGAGCGGGGTGAGGTTGTCGAAGTGGACCTTGACCTTGGCCACTTCGGGCGCCTCGCCGTTCACCGCCTCGACGCGGAGAAGCGCGAAGTAACGCTCGCCCTCCTTGGGGGGGCGCACCTGCCCGGACACCGTGTCCCCGGTCTGCAGGTCGAATCGCTTGATCTGGGACGGCGAGACATAGATGTCGTCGGGACCCGGGAGGTAGCTGTAGTCGGTGGACCGGAGAAAACCGTACCCCTCGGGCAATATTTCCAGCACGCCCTCCGAAAAGATCAGCCCGCTCTTCTCCGTTTGCGCCTCGAGGATGCGGAAGATCAGCTCCTGCTTCCGCATGTTCGAAGTCGACCCGAGGTTCAGCTCCTGGGCGATCTCCTGAAGCTCATGAACCGTCTTGGACTTCATCTGAGCCAGGTCCATGGGGCTCACTTCTGATGTTGACACGGGAGACACTCCTTGATCGGAGGACCGGTGGCCTGTCGTCCACGCGAGACTTGGGATCTTTCGCGCTCGGACTGAGGAAGTCGGCTCGGGTCGGGTCGGGTTGGAAATGGATCCCGGCTTGAGTGATCCGGGGCTTGGGCCGGGCAGAAGGGTTACCGGGAGAATGGCATCACTGCCGGAACCCTTCGATTCTAGCTCCCCGGGAAAACGCGTGTCAACGGCGGTCGGATGGCCGGGGAAGTCGTCTCCGAAGTCCCCCGGGGACCTCCAGGGACCGGTTCCGGGCCTCGGAGCCGGCCCTCAGGGGCGCGGGAGCTGGAGCGCGGGCCCGATCCGCCCCCCGTCCCTGAACGCCTCCGCCACCCCCTTCTTCCAGTAGAACCAGACCTCGACCAGGCCCCCGCCGGGAAGGGTGTAGGTATAGACCGCTTCCGGGGTCAAGAGATCGTAGAAGACCGCCGCGAGATCGGAATTCGGGAATCGCTCGGCGGAGCGCCGGGCCCATCCCGCCGGGTCGTCCACCGGCTGGCCGGCCCGGAGCGACCGCCCCACCGCCTCCTCGGTCTGGGACAGCCCGCTCTGCCCCAGGAACCCGTGAACCCGGGCCAAGGCCAGATAGAGGTCGCCGTCGGTCCGGTCGTGGGCGATCAGGTCCTGGTAGAGATCGGCCGCCTCGCGATACCGCTGGGAGGCGAGGTATACCGTGGCCAGGTTGAACTTCGCGTCACGATCGTTCGGGTTCCGGTCCAGGTAGGCGCGAAAGGCGCGGGCGGCATCGTCCAGATGCCCCGCCCGCTCGCCCTCGGGGCTGTTCTGGGCCCAGGCGTAGGCCACCGTTCCCTCGAGGTCCTGGACGTTGGCGTGAGGGTCCACCCGGAGGACTTCCTGGAGAAGCTTCCATGCGCCCGGGAAGTCCCCGTGATCGTACTCCCCCTGGGCGGTCGCGGTGAGGGCGTTCACCAGCCCGTCCCGGGTGGCGTCGTCGTGGAGGCCGCCGGCCCAGGCTTGGCGGTAGGCGGTGAGCGCGGACTCCACGTCGTTCTGTTTCTCCGAGAGTCGCCCTTCCAGCGCGGGCACCCGGGGATCCTCGGGGGCCAGGCTCCGGGCGCGATGGAGCGCGATCCCCGCCTCCTCCTCGCGCCCCTGGTCGAGATCGCTCTCCGCCTCATCGAGGTAGGCGCGGGCGTAGTGGCGACGCGAGTCCGCCACGTCGCCGGCCAGCCGGGCATCCAGGGTCTCCGCCCGCTGGAACTGCACCGCGGCCTCGTCGATCCGCCCCTCCTCGGCCAGGGCGCGGGCCAGCCCCAGGTGGGCTCCGGCGTCGTTGGGATTTCGGGCCAGGGCCTGGCGGTACCGGGCTTCGGACTGATCGGGGTGGTCCCGGTCGATCCCGGGGCCGGATCCGCTCCCCGAGCTGGCGCATCCCGCCCCGCTCACCGTGAGCCACACGGCCAGGGCGAGGGCCGCCGCGCCGAGGCCTCGGAGCAGGTTCTGGTGGTGCGAAGCTCGGCGCCGGCCGGGCGCGCGGGGAGTGGTCATGTCCGGATTCTTCTGCCCGGGTGGCGGGGTGTCAAGGCGGAGAGCCTTGCAACCTGCACCGGGGCCTCGGCGATTTCGCAAGCGCGCGGGCGCCGGAAATCACCCAGCGGCGGACGGACCGGCTTTCGGTTCCGGGGATCGGCTCCCCCGAAGCGGCCCTCACAAAGAGCCGGCCCGGCGGTTCGTGGTTGACCTGAGCGGTGTCGCTAGAACCCTTCAGACTTCCCGCGAGCACCGCGGAGAACCCACCGGGCCGGCCGAACTGCGTGGAGGCCGAGTCACCCAGTGCGCAGTTGCAAGTCCCGTACCCGCGGGAGCGGGACCCCCGGACGGCGTCTACAGGAGCGATACCGGATCCACGTCCACGGTGATGCGGACCGGGCCCGGCGCCGCCTCGTGACGGGTGAGCGCGAGGTCGGCGAGTCTCCGGAGCGCGTGATGATCGCTTCCGCGGAGGGTGAGGTGCCAGCGGTGCTTTCCCTTGAGCCGGGAGAAGGGTTGGGGCGCGGGACCCATGAGCTCGACCCGAAGATCTTCGGCGGCGATCCGAGCGGTGAGTAGTTCGGCCGCCGCGTCGGCTTCGGCGGTGACCCGGTCTAGGTCCTTGCCGTCGAAGAGCAGGTTCACCAGCTTCCGGAAGGGCGGATAGGGGGGGTCGCGCCGCTCCGCGGTCTCGGCGCGGTAGAACGTCTCGTAGTCCTGGTCCGCCGCGGCGCGGAGCGCGTAGTGATCGGGCTTGTTGGTCTGGAAGAGCACCCGTCCGGGGCGCTCCCCCCGGCCCGAACGCCCGGCCACCTGGGTGAGGAGCTGGAAGGTGCGTTCGGCGCTCCGGAAGTCGGGGAGGGCCAGTTGCAGATCGGCGTTCACCACCCCGACCAGGGTGACGTTGGGGAAGTCGAGCCCCTTGGCCACCATCTGGGTGCCGAGGAGCATGTCGGCCTCCCCGCTCCGGAACGTCTCCAGGGCCTCCTCCAGCGCGCCGCGCTTCCGGGTGGAATCGGTGTCCAGGCGGAGGAGCCGGATCCCCCCGTAAAGCCGGTGCAGCTCCCGCTCCACCCGCTGGGTCCCCACCCCCTTGTAGATCGTGACCGGGCCGCCGCAGGCCGGACAGGTCCCCGGCGGAGGACGCTTCCTCCCGCAGTAATGGCAGACCATGCGGTCGGTGTCGGCGTGCCAGGTCAGAACGATGTCGCACTGGTCGCAGGTGAGAACCTCGCGGCACGATTCGCACTGGACCACGGTGGAGTGCCCGCGGCGGTTCAGGAAGAGGATCGTCTGCTCTCCGCGCTGCAAGGTCTCGGTGATCGCGCGATGGAGCGGATCCCCGAATATCGGTGAGAGCGGGCGCTCCCCGGGGGCGGGGCGGAGCGCGGGGAGCGGAACCAGGTCCACCTTGGCCCGAGGCCGCCGCTCCACCCGGTGCGGAAGCGACAGCATGCGGAGCTTTCCCCGCTTCACGTTGGCGTAGGTCTCGAGGCTCGGCGTGGCCGAGCCCAGCACCACCACCGCCTTGGCCTCGCGCGCGCGCACCAGGGCCACGTCCCGGGCATGGTAGCGCGGGGACTCCGCCTGCTTGTAGGCCCCCTCGTGCTCCTCGTCCACCACGATCAGCCGGAGATCGGGGATCGGGGCGAAGATCGCCGATCGCGCGCCGACCAGGACGTCGATCTCCCCCCGCCGGGTGCGCGCCCACACCGCCCGGCGGCGGGCGGGGGTGAGCGCGCTGTGCCAGAGGGCGACCCGGTTTCCGAACCGCGCCTCCACCCGGCGCACCATCTGGGGGGAGAGGGCGATCTCGGGGATCAGGATCAACGCCTTCCCCCCCGCCGCCACCGCGTCGGCCGCGGCCCGGAGATACACCTCGGTCTTTCCGCTCCCCGTCACGCCGTGGAGGAGGAACGCCGCGTACTTCCCGCCGCGCTGGGCGTCGTTGATCGCGGTCAGCGCGGCCGCTTGCTCCTCGGCCAGACGAATGGTGGGAAGGCTCCCCGCGGCGTGCGGCACCTCGCCTGGGCTCTTCTTTCCCAGCCCGGCGGGAAGCGCGGCGCGAAGCACCTCCCCCACCGGGGCCAGGTAGTAGTCGGCCACCCACCGGCAGAGGGAGAGCACGTCTTCCGGCAACGACAGCTCGGCGTCCTCGACCGAGGCGATGTCCTTCACGACCTTGAGGTCGGTCGTCGCCCGAAACCCCACCACGAACCCCGCCACCGTCCGCCGGCCGAAGGGGACCTTGACCAGGGAACCCTCGCGGAGCTCCGCGCGAAATTCCTCGGGGACGCGGTAGGTGAACACGCGACGGAGCGGCACCGGCACCGCCACCTCGGCCAGGGGGAGCGGGGGGGCCGGCGCGGCCTTCCGGGGCGGGCGCTTCTCCGCGCTCCGGTGTCCGCCCTCCGAGGCCTCGGCGCGCGCCCCCCCTACCACGGTTCCCCTTCGGGCACCCGCATCACCTCGCACTCGACGAGCGCCTGCTCGATCTCCTCCGGAGAGTGGCGGGGCCCGCGGCCGATTCCTTCGCAGTCCACCGCCGCCTTCTCCCAGGACCGGCGCCGCCGGACGACCTCCGGCCAGAAGGGGAAGGTGCGGCACTGGGTGGGGCGGCCCTCGTAGATCGTGCAGCCGGTCTCGGGGTCGAGAAAGGTGCAGGGGGCACGGTCGCCGGGGTCGATGGCCGGAACCCCGTCGATGGTGACGACATGGTAGCGGCGCCGGAACCGGGCCGGGGAGAGATCCAGGAAGCGCGCCGCCCGCTCCAGGTCGCCGCCGGAGAAGTAGACCGGGCCCGGCTTCGAGCAGCACTTCCCGCACCGGGTGCACTCGAAACGAAGCCCCGATGCCTGTTTGTAGAATGGACCGGCCACAGCTCTCCCCTCAAGACATCCACAAAAACCGCCGAAAACCTAGTAAGATTAGCCCGTGCCCCGGGCCGCGGCCCCCCCCGGGCGACTCGACATCACACAAAGGGATGAACGTATGAACTCCGTCCTCGTCACCGGCGGGGCCGGCTACATCGGTAGCCACATGGTACAGGGGCTTCGCCGGGCGGGCTACAGAACCGTGATCCTCGACAACCTGAGCGAGGGGCACCGGGCCGCGGTGCGCGACGCCGAACTCATCGAGGAGGACATCACCGACAAGGGCGTGGTGCGCGCGATCCTCCGCCGCCACCGGCCGTCGGCCATCCTCCACTTCGCCGCGTTCTGCTCGGTGAAGGAGTCGGTCGAGAACCCGATCAAGTACTACCACAACAACGTGACCGGCACCGCCGCGCTCCTGGAAGCGGCGCTCGAAGTCGGCGTTCCCCGTTTCATCTTCTCCTCCACCGCGGCCATGTACGGGGAGCCTCGCGAGATCCCGATCACCGAGACCCACCCCCTCCAGCCCATCAACCCCTACGGCTGGTCCAAGTTCGTGGGCGAGCAGATGCTGGCCGACGCCGCCGCCGCCTACGGGCTGCGCTACGTGATCTTCCGCTACTTCAACGCGGCGGGCGCGGAGACCGCGGCCGGATTGGGAGAGGACCACCGCCCCGAGACCCACCTCATCCCGCTGGCGGTGCGGGCGGCGATCCTGGAGGACCGGGAGATGGAGGTCTTCGGCACCGACTATCCCACCCGGGACGGCTCCTGCATCCGCGACTACATCCACGTGCAGGATCTGGCCGACGCCCACCTTCGGGGGCTTCAGTACCTGGAGGGGGACGGGGAGAGCGTGGCCCTGAACCTCGGCACCGAAACCGGAACCTCGGTGATCGAGATCCTCGAGGCGGTGGAGCGGGTGACCGGGTTGCCCGTGCCCCACAAGCGGTCCGGACGGCGGGCGGGCGACCCCGCGGTCCTGGTGGCGTCCAACGCCAAGGCCAAGCAGGTGCTGGGCTGGAGCCCCAGACGCGACCTCGACGAGATCATCACCTCGGCCTACGACTTCATTCGCCGCAATCCCGAGGGCTACCCCGAGCCGGGGCCGGCCATGGACGAGTTCGGGCCCATGCCCCAGCGGGTGGAGCCCAAGCCCTCGCGGTAGCCGGACCAGGGCGCGCGGGGATTCGAGCGCGGACCGGCGCTCGAACCGGCGGGACCGCCGACACACCTGTGACGGGGGAAGCACACCCGGGTCCACCCGTCCCCCCGTAACCCGTTGAAAATCGCCGAATCGGCCCATGGCACGCGGCGTGCATTGGGTCGGGGGTGTACGGGTCGCGCCACCGCGCTCGCTCGAGCGTCGTTCCAACCTCTCGAGATCGCGGCGGCGGCGCGACGGCGGACACCGGCTTCGACCCGGGGCGCCCTCAACGCCCGGGGCGGGCCGGCACCCGCCACCGGTTTCCCCGCGGGGGGCCCGGTTCCCGGACGAGCGCCCGGCGGCCCGCCGTTCGGCGGGTCGGGCGGGTGGCTCCCTGCCGCGCCGGCACCTACTCCTCCCGCCGGCGCGGCTTTCTTCCTTGCGCCGCCGGCCAGCGCCGCCGGAGGGTCCGGACGCGGTCGGCGGACCCTCTCCGCCCGGTGGGGCAGGCCGGGGTCACGAGTTCCCGGGGTCGGGAAAGGCGCCCCCTCGCGATTCGGCCAGCCCGTCCCCGGCATCCCGGAGCGCGAGCCATCCGCCGGCCGGAAACCCCGGCCGCGCCCCCCGGGCGAGCGCCACGAAGAGCGCGGTCGAAGCCAGGTCCGCGTCCACGCCGGCCGGCGCCCATGCGGTCAGGGATGCGACTCCCGAGGTCGGCTCCCCGCTCGCCGGATCGAGGAGATGGTGCTTCCGCCCCGAAGGGGTCTCCACCCAGCGTTCGTAGTCGCCCGAGGTGGCCAGGTGCCCGCGGTTCAGGTCGAGCATCGTCCACACCTCACCCGGCCGGCGGGGGTGGGCTATCCCCACCGGCCAACCCGCGGGACGACCGGAGGGCGCCCCCAGCACCCCGATGCTCCCGCCGAGGTTCACCAGCGCCGACCGGCTTCCCGCCTCACGGAGGACGCGCAGCGCCTCATCCACCGCGATCCCCTTTCCCACCCCGCCGAGATCGAGCTCGACCCGGGGGTCCAACCGGCGCACGCGCCGGTTGCCCGCGTCCACCTCCACCGCGGCGGGGCCGGGATGGCGCCGCCAGGCGCGAAGCGCTGCGGCCGGCGCCTGGCGGCCCTGAAGATGCACGAGCCCCCAGCACCGCATCATCGGGGCCACAGTGGGGTCGAACGCGCAACCGGACTCGCGGGCGCCGCGAAGGGCGGCGGCGATCCCCTCCGCCAGTTCGATCGGGGTCTCGGACCAGCGAGCGGGGGCGCTCCGGTTCAGGGCGACCAGCGGACTCTCCGGGCGGTAGAGCGTCATCGCCGCCTCGAGCACTTCGGTGCGGGCGCGCACGCGACGGATCGCCTCGACCGCGTCGGCCCCGGGAAGATCGGGGACCCTGACCTCCATCAGGGTTCCCATCGCCCGCCAGGCGCGGGCGGTTTCCCGGCCGCGGCCCGCCGGCCCCGGCCCCGGGTCGGGGCTTTGGACTGCGGCGGCGGCCCAGCGGGGGATCGACGGCATGAGAACCGCCAGCATCCCCGCCTGGACCGCGCGCAACAAGAAGCGCCGCCGGTCCGGATGCCCGGGATCGGGACGGACCGGGTTTCGCGATCGGGACTCCGGGGGTGCGGCGTCCGGCCGATCCCGGCCGGCTCGATCAGTGCCGGGCCCAGTCATAGGTCTCCTCCTTGTCGTACCCCCACCACATCTCGCGGAGCGGAACCACGATCAGCACGGTGAACATGACGGAGAGCAGGGTGGTGGCCCCGATCTGAAGCGGCGCGAACCCCGGCGACACGAAGCGCACCAGCCAGGGCATACCGACCTCGAGGATCACCGCTCCGAAGGAGGTGAGGTAGACCGCGCGTTTCCGCCGTTCGCGCACCTTGGTGAGGCCGAACAGGTGGCAGAGAACGAACACGAACAGCGTCTCCTCGAAGAGGTGGGGATGGGTCACGTCCAGCATCTCCCGGACGGACTTCTCGAAACGAAGCTCGCGCACCTCACCTTCGGGGGCGCCCTCGTTCCCGCGATACCATTCGGTCGTCCCCTGGGGGGTGAGACGGGTCCGCACCTTGTAGTTCACGATCCCCACCCCGACCCCCAGGATCACCATCACGTAGAAGCAGGTGATGAGGATGCGGGTGTTCCTGGGGGCGCGATCCAGCCGGAAACGCTTGTAGGCGTAGTACTGGGTCACAGGGCCCCCCGCTTCCGGAGCAGTTCCAGGGTGACGAGGGCACGCTTCACCCCGCGGTTCATGGCGTTCACCGAGAGGGTCGCACCGGCGACGTTCAGCACGTCGCGATTGGTCCGGATGGGGTCGGCCGGATCCTTCCCGCGGTACTGGCGAAGGAATCGCGCGTGGCGGATCTCCCCCCCGCGGCTTTCCCGGTACACCAGGACCTCGACCCCGCGCACGGCGAGGTCGGGCCGGGTCCCCACCATGAAGGTGATGGGGCGGTACTTGCCGACCTCGTCGCCGATCACGGCGTAGCCGATGAGAGCTCCGGTGGAGTCGCGGGGCTCGTAGACGGTCACCGTGTCCGAGGCCACCGCGAACCCCAACCGGTCGCGGAGGCGGCCGAGTTCCTCCGCGCTCAGCCGCGCCGTGACCGTGTCCACCCGGGTCACATGTTCGAAGATCTCCCGGAGCGCCCGCCCGGGGGTGGTGTAGACCTGTTCCTCGCCGATCTCCCGGTCGGAGGGTTCCGCCCCGGCTCGCGGCACGGACAAGGCGATCGAGAGAACGGCAAGGACGAGAGCCGCCGGCCGCGCAAACCGGCGGGCTTGGGGGCGCCGCCGCGAGGATCGCACGCCGGGCCGGCGCGAATCGGGAATTGAGTTCCTCCGGTTGGACACGGTGGTCGGTGTGCAATCGTGCGTGACGGTCGGCATGATCAGAAGTACGTCGCGACACTGAACCGGTAGCTCGTCCCGGTGTCGCCCCACTTCGTGTCCCCGGCCGTTCGCGCGCGATCGAAGAGGATATCGTTCTTGATCGCGGTCTCCTCGGTGGGCCGGAAGTTGACCCCGAGGGTCAGCCGTTCCTGGTCCGCCCCGGCGACGTTGGCGTCCCGATCCACGTAGTCCGCGCGCGCCACCGCGGTGAAGACGCTCTGGGGGAGCGAGCGGATGGCCCCGGCCAGGACGTGAAGCCGCCCCTCGGCGTAGAATCCGGCGGCCTTGGCCCGCTCGCTCGCGACGGCGTCCCCGGCGCCCTGAAGGTCCAGCTTCCCGGTCCGGGCCAGGGCTCCCTCCCCCACCAGCTCGAACGGCCCCTGGGCGAAGTGCGCGTCCACCGCGGCGAGGGTGAGCCGATCGGTCCCCGCGTCGTCGAACTTCCCGGTGTGGACGCTCAGTCCGATCTCGGTCCCCAGCCGCGGGCTCAGGCCCACCCGGCCCACGAACGCCCGGTCGTTGTTGTTGTCCCCGGCCGCGCTCCCCCGGCCCTCGTGGAGATCCAGAACCGCGCGAAGCGGCGTGGTGCTCCCACCCAGCACCAGCACGTCCTGATCGAATCCGTTCACCAGGTAAGCCTCGTAGTTCACCACCACCTGCTCCGAGGGGTATGCGGTTCCGTAGAGTCCCAGGCCCGATTCGCTCAGGGTGGTAGGTATGATGAACCGGTCGACCAGTGGGCGCTCGGTGAGGTCGAGCATGGGGGCGTCGTGGAACTCGTTCAGACGCCCCAGGGGCGAGAGGATCAGCCCCCCCCGGAAGTTCAGCGCCTCGGACACCGCGAAATCGATGGTGGCGAACTCCACCCTGATCTCGCCGTCGGTCGCCTCATCCTCGCCGGTCACGAACCCCCCGTGCTCGAACTCGATCTCCGAGGCCAGGTGGACCCGGTCGCTCACCCGGGCGTAGATGAAGGGGACGAAGCGGGCCAGGTCGAAGCCGCTTTCCCGGTCGTCGGCCCCGAACTGGAAGTCCATGTACCCGCCGAGCGAGGCGCTCCCCCGGGAGAGGAACGGCTTCTCGTAGGTCGGCGACGCGGGCGATGCGGAGTCCGCTCCTGACGGCGCTTCGGTCGCCGCCGCCCCCCCCGCCGAACCGGCGCAGATCCCCACCGAACCCAGGATCACCAAGGCCGCAACCCGAACGAACCGCATACATTCCTCCATATACTGATATTGAGACTCTATCGCAACAACACCCGAAAAAGGCGCCGGCTCCCCGCCGGGCGGAGCATGCCGGCTTCGCTAGCTCTCCCGGCGCACGAAGATCCCGCCCGCCACCTCGCCCTCGAGCGCGAGCGTCGTCCCCCCGATCTCGATCACGAAGGACGGCCGCTTCTGCCGGAGCTCCACCACCGTTCCCGGCACCAGGCCGAAGCTGGCGAGGCGCTCCAGCCGTTTCATCACCCCCGGGGCGATGAACATCACCCGGGCCGAACGCCCCGGCTCCAGCTCGTTCAGCGGCACCACCAGCGGCTTGATCCCGTTCTTCCGCTCCCCGCAGCAGGGCCCGGAGGGGATCTCACGCCCGTGCGGGCAGGTGGGCGGGTGCCCGAGGAAGCCGCACACCGCGTCGGTCACCGCGGTGCTCAGGATGTGCTCCATCAGGCAGGCGGTCTTCTCCGCCTCCCCCGCCGGCACCCCGAGCACGTCGGCCAGGAGCCGCTCGGCCAGGCGATGGCTTCGCACCACCGCCCGGGCGCGCTCCTCCCCCGACTCGGTCAGGACGGGCCGGTCGCCGCTCCAGAGCACGTAACCGTCGCTCACCATCCGATCCACCGCCGACCGGTCCAGGGTGGGCTCGCCGTCGGGCACCACCCCGGTCGCCGCCTCCTCCCGCCGGAGCCACAGGCTCTCCAGGATCTCGTCGGTGGGCTGCTTCAGGAATTCAGGGTGGGTGGAGAGGGTTCTCTCGCTCATCGATCGCCTCCCTTCACCGGCGCCGAGGTCTCGGCGGGTTTCTTCCGCGAACCCAGTTTGAGGAGCCGCTTCACGAAGTCCACGGTGACCGACTTCGGGGCCACCGTCTCGTATCCGCAGTTCTCACAGCACATCATCTCGCAACCGCCGTTCATGGGGCAGGTCGAGCAGCCGGAGACGTGCTCCTTCAGCTCGCCGCCGCAGACGGGACAGGTGAACGTCATCAGAACGTGACTCCGAGGGCGCGGAGGCCCCAGTTGAGGGCGCCTCCGACCAGAAAGGCCATGGGCACGATGAAGGCCACCATGGCCATGGCGGTCCGGATCCCCTGCTCCTTGATCATGATGAAGAAGTTGGCGATGCAGGGAACGAAGAGGGTGATGGTGACCATGGACACGATGAGCTGCACCGGATCCAGGAGTCCCTGCCGGGAGAGATCGTAGAGCCCGGCCGCGCCGTAGTCCCGGCGGAGGAACCCGATCAGGAACGCCTGGGCCGCCTGGGGAGGAAGCCCGAGAACCCCGTGCACCACCGGGGCCGACACCCGCTCCACCACCCCCAGGACATGAAAGGCGTCGGCGGCGAAGAGGATCAGGGTGCCCAGGAGGAAGAGCGGCACCGCCTCCCGCATGTACCACTCGATCCGGGCCAGGGTCTTGACCACGATGTTGGAGAGCTGGGGCCGGCGGATGGGGGGAAGCTCCAGGATGAAGTCGGAGCTCTGGCCGGGGACGAGCCGGGCCGCGAGCCACCCCACCGCGAACAGGGTGAGCACGATGGAGCCGCCCCAGACCAGGGTGGCCCCCAGGGAGAGCGCCCGGATCATGCCCAGGATCACCCCGAGCTGGGCCGAGCAGGGCACCCCCAGGGCGAGAAGCAGGGTCACCAGGATCCGTTCCTTCCTGGTCTCCAGGATCCGGGTGGTGAGGGTGGCCATGGTGTCGCAACCCAGGCCCAGCACCATGGGCAGCACCGCCTTCCCGTTCAGCCCCATGGTGCGGAAGATCCGGTTCACCATGACCGCGAGCCGCGGCAGGTACCCGGAGTCCTCCAGAAGGCCGAAGGCGATGAAGAAGGTGGCCACGATGGGAAGGATCAGCGCGATGGCGTAGGAGAGGGCCATGGTGACCTGGCCGTAGGGGCCCACCAGGAGGTCGTGGAGGAACTTCAGCCCGGTCTGCCACCAGGCGAGGTGCGCCGCGGTCACCGTGTAGTCGGGGAGGATCACCCCGTTCTCCACCAGGTGTTGGTGCGGGAAGCGGAGGAGGAAGTCGGTGGCGTGGATGGCCCAGGGGCTCAGGTAGTGCCCGAACACCGTGGTCTCGAGGAAGTTGACCATGGTCCCCGCGCCCAGGACCCCCACGAACTGGTACATGCCGTAGAGCACGGCCAGAAGCACCGGAATCCCCCAGATCGGGTGCATGGCGAGGTAGCCCACGGTGTCGAGGATCGAGCCCTGCCGCCGGCGGGGGCGCACCTCGACCCGCTCCACCACCCGGTCCACCGCCTGGAGCCGCGCGGCGTTCACCACCAGCCCCAGGGGCTGGGGGCTCCGGGAGGCGGCCCGGAGGCGGATGGCCTCCAGGGCCTGGACCGAGGCCTCGGAGGTGCGGTCACGGAGCCAGGGGGTGAGCGACTCGTCCCCGGAGAGCACCATGACCGCCAGGCTCCGTTTGGTGATGTGGCACTCGGGAAGATGGGGGGCCATCTCGGCGATGGCCGCTTCCACCGCCTGGGGGTAGGCCACCTCGAGCCGGGCCCGGCGCTGGGCGCGGAGCGAGCGGCGGAGATCGTCGAATCCCTTCCGGCGGACGGCCACCGTCCGGACCACGTCGATCCCCAGGGCCTCGGCCAGGGCCTTTTCATCCACCTCCACCCCGAGGTTCCCCGCCTCGTCGGTCATGTTGAGGTCCAGGGCGAAGGGGATCCCCATCTCGGCGAGCTGGGAGGAGATGAGGAGCGAGCGGCGGAGGTTCTTGGCGTCGGCCACCTGGATCACCGCTTCGGCCGGGGACTCCAGGAGGACGTCCCGGGTCACCCGCTCGTCCTCCGACATGGGGATGAGACTGTTCACCCCCGGGGTATCGATCACCTCCAGCGAACTCGCGTGACGGCCGTGGCCGTGGCCGCCACCTTGGCCATCGCGCCGGCGATGCGCCGGGTCGTCCGCAGACGCTCCGCGCCTCCGCCCACGCCTCCGCCCGCGTCCCCCCGCGTCCCCGTCCTCATCGATCCGGCCATCGAGGTCGATGCCGTGGCGGGCGCGTCCCTTGGTCAGGGTCACGGTGGTCCCGGGGTAGTTCGACACGGTCACGTAGCGACCGGTCAGGAAGCCGAAGATGACGCTCTTCCCCACGTTGGGGTTTCCGACCAGGACCAGGCGGCCGGTCGGGGCCGGCCCGGCCGTGGACTCGGCGGCGGCGCCGTGGCAGGAAGCTGCGGTTTCGGTGATGCTGGCCATGATCGCGTGGATGGGGCGGCCGAAGGCGCCCTACCCCTTGCTCCCTTCCCCGGCTTGCGCCTGGCACGCCGAACACAGCCCGAAGATCTGCATGACGTGGTTGGTGGATTTGAAACCGTGCTGCCCGCAGACCTCGTCCTGGAGCCGCTCGATGTCCTCGTTCACGAACTCGATGACCGTGCCGCATCCGTCGCAGACCATGTGGTCGTGGTGCTGCCGCCCGTAGATATGCTCATAGAGGGCGTGCCCGCGCCCGAAGCGGTGCATCTTCACCAGCCCCGCCGTCCGCAGGTGGTCGAGGGTGCGGTAGAGGGTCGCGCGACTCACCCGCTTGTGCCGGCGGCGAAGGAACTGAAGGAGTTCCTCGGTGTCGAAGTGTCCGTGGCGGTTCAGGATCACCTCGAGCACCGACCGGCGTTCCGGCGTCATCCGCAGATTGTGGGAGCGGAGATAGGCCTCGAACCGGGCATAGGGCCCCTCGTCCTTGCCGTCTCCTTCGCGCACCGCGCTCATGTCGTTGGGGTTGACCATGTTCGCTCCGGGCTGGGGTCTTCGATCGCTTGCATGCAATTGAGACTCAGTCTCAATCTCAGACGAAGAGTTTAGGTAAAACCAGATCGGCGGGTCAACCGCCAAATTGAGGATTCACTTATCCGGATATCCCGGCCCGAAGTCCCTGGAGGCGCTTCAGTGCCCCAAATGCTGCCTGCACAAGGGGTTCGCTCAGCCCAAACGTGGACGCCAGGGCCTTGACCGGCGGTCCCGGGAGGGTGATTTCCCGCTCTCCTCTTCGGGTAATCGCGTAGATCCGCCCCTCGGCCTTGTAGAGGTATCGTGCGTCTTCCCGGAACCGTCCGAGGGCCAGCCGGCGCATGTAGGGGGCTTCCAGCGAGAAGGTCGTCCGCCACGCCTCGAGGTAGGCGGTGTCGCTGGCCCCCCGGAGCTCGAACCGGTACCGGAACCGCTGGCCCCGGTCGTCCTCGCTGAACACCAGGTACTCGCCCTTCGGTCCGCGCCGGATCTCCACGTCGTAGAAGCGCGCCCGCCGGCGGACCGCGGCGCCGGTAGGAAGCGGGACCGGAGCGGGAAGGGCGTAGCCCACGTCCACCAGCCAGCGCGCCCCGTCCGCCTCCACGCACAGCGCGGTGTGGGCCTGGGGCTTCTCGGCCGGAAGGTGGCAGAAGAGGAGCTGGGAGGGATAACCGAGGTATCGAAGCAGGAATTGCCAGGCATAGGTCGAGGCGAAGCAGGTTCCCCCGCTTCCCCACCGGAGATGGTCCTCCCAGAACTCCACCGGTCCCCGGACCGCGGCGTCGGGAGCCATGACCCGCGCCGCCTTGACCAGCTTGCTGGCGTTCTCGAAGGGCACGTGGCCGAGCCACGCCGCGTGAAGGCCGTCCAACGCCTCGGCGGTGGGGCGGGTCGGTCCCTCGGTCTCCCACCGGTCCAGCACGCGTTCCAGGATCCCGGTGCGGCGGGCGGGTTCCGGTCTCACCGCCATCTTCCGTTCCTCCCCGGCCCGCCTCCGCGGCGTCGCCGTCCGCCTCCCCCGAGGCCTCGGCGGGCGCGCGCGGCGGTACGGCCGATCATCGCGTCCCCTCCCCGATCCACGCTTCGCCCGCGGCCAGCCGGATCACCCCCCCCGCCTCCACGGCGTCCGGCCCCACCGGGGCGAACTCCCCCCCGATCCGCTTGAAGGGGCCGCCGACGTCGTTCCCGGTCAGGCGCACCGCGGTTTCGCCGCGCGCCAGGTTCGCCACCACGAGGCCCCGTCGGGACGCCCCCTCGCGGGTGAACGCCAGCACCGCCTCCGCCCGGTCGGTGCCCACCACCGCCGCCGGCCCCGACCCCCAGGGGTCGCTCCGCCTCCGGAGGTCCAGAAGCCCGCGGTAGAGCCGGCCGGCGTCGGCGCCGGGGCGGGACCAGTCGATCGGCTCGGTCTCGAAGAGGCTCGGGCGACGGGTGGCCCCGATCTCCTGCCCGTTGTAGAGGAGCGGGAGGCCGCCGGAGAGAAACGCCACCGCCGCGTAGGCGGGAAGCCGGAGCCGCCCGAAGATCGCGACCGCCCGGGGCTCGTCGTGGTTCTCCAGGAAGCGAAGGGGGAGGGCGGCGGCGGGAAAGTTCTCCCCCCAGGCGGTGAGGGCGGCGGCGGCGGCGCGGGCGGGGGCCCGCCCCAGGGCCACGTCCTTGAGCGCGCGGTAGAGCACCCAGTCGTAGGACGCGTGGAAGGCGACGGTGTGGAGGGCGGGGTCCTGCCACTCGGCCAGCATGAAGTGGTCGGGGCGGAGCGCGCCCAGCCGCTCGTGGACGGCCTTCCAGACCGAGGCCGGGACCATCCCCGCCACGTCGCAGCGATACCCGTCGATCCCGGCTTCCCGCACCCAGTAGGCCGCGCTTTCCACCAGGTATTCGGCGGCGCCGGGCGCGTCGTGACGCCAGTCCGCCACGTCGGACCAGTCGCTCACCCGGCGGGAGGGCCGGCCGTCCGCGTCGACCGCGAACCACTCGGGATGGGCGTCGCGCGCGACCGGATCGATGGCCGCGTGGTTGAACACGAGGTCGATGAGGACGGCGAGCCCCCGTTGGTGGGCCCGCTCGGTGAGCCGGCGGAGATCGTCCAGGGTCCCCAGGGCCGGATCCACCGCGCGATAGTCCCGGATCGCGTAGGGCGAACCCACCGACCCCTTTCGATCTTCGCGACCCACCGGGTGGATGGGGAGAAGCCAGAGGGCGGTGGCCCCCAGCTCGGCGATCCGGTCCAGCTCGGGAAGGATCGCGGCCAGGGTGCCGGCGGCGGAAAACGCGCGGGGGTAGATCGAGTAGAGGGCGCCGGCGCGATAGGCGGGAGGGGCGGCAAGCGATTCGACGTCACGATAGGCGCCCCCCCGAAGGCGCACTCCGTCCCGGGAACCGGTCTCCGGATTGTCGGCGGTGACGTAGGTCATGAAGGGGCACTTTATACCATGACCGGCCGCTCCCCCGGTAGACTGGGGAGCGGTTCTTCCCGGGTAGACTTCGGAACTCCGGGAGCGCAACGACATGCAGCGGCCTTCGGCGGGCACGAACGGACAGGGCTCATCGTGAATCGCATTCTCTTCATCTTCGTGGACGGCCTGGGGCTCGGGGATCCCGAGGGGGTCTCGAACCCGGTCCGCCACCCCGATCTGGATCTGCTGGGAAACTTCCGCCCCGCAAGCTGGGCACCCCCCGAGGGAGGCGGGAGGCCCGGCGCGCTCCCCGAGGTGCTTCGCGGCAAACCGCTCCCGTTCGACGGGCGGGTGGTGGCCGTGGACGCCTCGTTGGGGGTGGCCGGCCTTCCCCAGAGCGCCACCGGACAGACCGCGATCTTCACCGGAGAGAACGCGGCGGAGATCCTGGGCCGCCATCTGAACGGGGTTCCCCTGGCCACCCTCCAGAAGGTGCTGCTCCGGTTCTCGATCATGAAGCGGCTCCGCGAGGGGGGCCGGCGGGCCGCCTTCGTGAACGCGTTCCGGCCCCTCTTCTTCGAGCTGGGGGACGCGGTGTGGAAGCGGGGGATGAGCGCCACCACCTGGACCAACCACGCCGCGGGGCTGCCGTTCCGGACCGTGGACGACCTTCTGGCCGGGCGGGCGGTGTACCAGGACATCACCCACGACTCCATCCGGGCCCGGGGCTACGACATTCCCGAGAGGAGCCCCGAGCGCGCGGGGGAGATCCTGGCCGCTCTCTCCGGCGAGTCCGACTTCACGTTGTTCGAGTTCTTCCAGACCGACAAGGCGGGGCACGCCCGGGACGAGGCCAAGGCGGTTCACGAGCTCCTGAAGCTGGAGCGGTTCCTGGGGACGGCGCTCCGCCGGGTCGACCTGGCCGGAACCACCGTCATCCTCACCAGCGACCACGGGAACATCGAGGACCTCGGCACCAAGATGCACACCCTGAACCCGGTCCCCGCCCTGGTGTTCGGCGCGGGGGCGGAGGCGTTGGCCCCCCGGCTCCGGCGCCTGGAAGACTTCACCCCGGTGCTCCTGGAGGGCTTCGGCCTTTCCGCCGGACCGGAGAGAGAAGGATAGGACCGGTCGTGGGACGCCAGCGCCATTTCATCCGGGACGCCAAGAGCACCGACTACCTGGAGTACTTCCTGGTGGCCGCGGTCGCCACCGTGCTCGCGGTCCGGTTCTATCTCCACCTGACCGGCTATCCCCGGCTGGGAGGCGAAACCCTCCACGTGGCCCACGTGCTCTGGGGCGGCCTCCTCATGGCCCTGGCCATTCTCCTCCTCACCTCGTTCCTGAGCCGGCGCACCACCCGCTTCGCGATGGTCCTCGGGGGCACGGGCTTCGGCCTCTTCATCGACGAGGTCGGGAAGTTCATGACCAGCGACAACGACTACTTCTTCCGCCCCGCGGTCGCGATCATGTACGCGGTCATCGTGCTCCTCATCCTTGCCGGTCTGGGGATCCGGCGCCTTCGCGGCTACACGCCGGAGGAGCATCTGGTGAACGCCCTCAAGGAGATGGAGGAGGTGGCGCTCCGGGACCTCGACCGCGAGGAGAAGCAACGCGCCCTCCGCCACCTGGCCCGAAGCGACCCGGAGAACCCCCTGGTCCCGCTCCTCGAGGATCTCCTGGCCCGGATCGAGCTGGTGCCCGAGCCGCCGCCGGGGCCCTGGGCCCGGTTCAAGCACCGGCTCCACGCCCTCTACGCCCGGGTGGCCGGCCTTCCCGGCTTCCGTGCCGCCCTGGTGATCTTCTTCGTGGGGCAGGTCCTCTTGCGCCTGTCCTACGTCTTCGTGCTGGTGTTCCTGGTGGGGATGGGGCGGGACCAGCTGCTGGCCAGCCGCATCTTCGGGGTCATCGCCGCCCGGGTCGAGCACCTCTCGTTCATCGAGGCGGCCCAGATCGGCTCGTCCCTCCTCTCCGCGGTGTTCGTGGTGCTGGGGGTGATACGGCTCCGCCGGTCGCGGCTCCTCGCCTTCCGCGACTTCAAGCGCTCGGTCCTGGTCACGATCTTCCTCACCCAGATCTTCCTCTTCTACGAGAAGCAGTTCGAGGCCCTGGTGGGTCTCGGGCTGAACATCCTGCTCCTGGTGGTCCTGGACTACATGCTGGAGCGGGAACGGGCGGCGGAGGAGGTCTCAGGCTGAGCGGCCGGTGAGCTCGAGCAGCGTGTCGTGGAGGCGCGCGAGGAACCTCGCGCGCGCGTCCCGCTCCCGCCACGGCTCGTGGCCCGCGCCCGCGATCTCCACGTAGTCGAGCCCGGACAGGTGCGGCCGGAGCGAGTCGGCGATCATCCGCCCCGGATGGGGGTCGAAGTCGCCGTGGAGCATCACCACCGGCGCGGTGATCGCGGCGAAGGCGGCGGGGTAGGTTCCTTCGGCCTGGAGCCGGAGCATGTCGTTCCAGGTCTCTTCGTGGCCGCGGGCGTCGGGGGACGGGGCGGCGGGGTCATCGGGATCCTCGAGGACCGGTCCGGCCGCGTAGAGCGCCTGGAAGAGCCGGCCCGCCGCGGCCAGCCGTCGTCGGGGTCGGGGATCTCCCCGGCCAGCCCCTGGTAGCGGGCCTGGAGTTCGGGAGTCATCCGTTCGGCCACGGTCTGCCGGAAGCGCTCGCGGGCGTCCGGATCGAACGTGCCGCAGCCGACGAGCACCAGGCCCCGCGCGTCGGCGGGATGGGCGGCGGCGTGGGCCAGGGCCAGCATCGCCCCCCAGGAGGAGCCCACCAGGACCGGCGCTTCGTCCGGGCAACGCGCCGCGATCAGCTCGTGGAGATCGGCCACGTGGCGGGCCACGGTGAGGGGCTCGGAGCCGCTTCGGCGCTGGTAGGGTTCCAGCACGCGGTGGTCCGCGGCGAGGCCTCGGGCCAGCGATGCGAGGGTCCCGGGCGCGCCGGGGCCGCCGTGGAGCAGCACCACCGCCGGCCCGCGATCGCCGTAGGTGCGGATGAAGAGCGGTTCGTTCACGAGGCGCTACTCATCCAGCGGGACGATGTGGTAGGCGGTCAGCTCGCGCGTGTAGTGCGGACCCGGGCCGAGGTCGTACTCCCACCGCTCTTCTTTCACGATCCCCACGCCAGGTACGACCCACGTGGTCACGTCGCCCCCGGCATTGAATCCCCACCAGGTCTCGTGGATCCGGAACGCGTCGGTGAAGGTCCCGGCGGGCACGGTGAGGGCGCCCTGTCCCTCGACCCAGGTGGTGTCCACCCAGACCGCCCCATGCCACATCGAGCCCACCTCGAGCGGCAGCACGAACCAGACCGGGGTCGGGTAGTAGGGGTACGGGCCGTAGGACTCGATCTTCACCGTGTCGCCGGAGACCGCCTGGAAGAGGGTGTCGGTGCGGTCGGGGTGCTCCACGGCGAGGAGGGCCACCGTCCCGTAGGGTTCCCGGTGCGCGGTGTCGAAGACGGTCACGGTCACCGTGTCGGTGGTCCCGGCGTTCAGGTCCTGCCAGCGGTAGGTCCAGGAGCTCCCCACGGTGGAGGGCAGGATCGTCTGCGGCGGCTGCTCCACCGGCGGCCGGGTCGTGGAATCCGAGCAACCGCCGGCGGCGATCAGACCGATGAAGAGCGGGGTCAACATGGGCTTCGCTCTCATGGCGTCTTCCTTTCAAGCCCGTTTCAGTTTACGTGATCCGCGTAGTGGTCCAGGCACTCGGCCTCGCGCCCCCGCACCACCCGCTTCCCCTCGAGCCTTCCCTGGTGCTCGGTCACCACCGTACACCGGCTCTCGCGGCCGTCGCGGGCGAAGTAGACCACCACCCAGTCCCGGGTCTTCTCCAGCTCGTGGGCCCGTGCGGTGTTGGAGTAGAGGGCGGTGAACGAGAACCCGTCCCGCTCGGCATGGTAGATGGGGAGCCACGCCTTCCCCTCGGGATTGAACCGCCTGGGGGCGATCTTCCGGAGCTCTCCCGCCTCGGCCTTTTCGCGATACTCGGCGTCCACGGCCAGGAGCGCGGCCACCGACGGCCGGTCCTCCGGGCCGTCGCTGTCCTGGTCCCGTGCCAGACGGGCGCGGCGGCGCGAGGACCGGCGGAGCATGGCGTCCAGGGTCTCGCGCACCGCCCGCACCCGCCGCGGGCCGAACCCGGGCACCCCGGCCAGCCGCCCGTCGTTGGCGGCCAGCTCCAGCTCCTCCAGGGTCTCCACCCCCAGCTCGTGGTGGATGCGCCCGGCCAGGTCCTCGCCGATCCCCGGCACGACCTTGAACAGGCCCTCGGGGGAAACCTCGCCCTGGAGCCGTTCCAGCATCCCCAGCCGGCCGGTGGCCACCAGCTCCTCGATGGCCGAGGCGAGGCTCTTCCCGATGCCCGGCAGCTCCTCGAGGCCGGTCTCGCCGTCGTCGCGGGCCACCGCCGCAATCGACCGGCCGGCGGCGCGCACGGTCGAGGCGGCGTCGCGGTACGCGCGGACGCGAAAGGGGTTGGCGTCCTGGGCGTCCAGGAGATCGGCGGTCCGGTCGAGGACGTCGGCGATGTCCTCGTTGGCAAGCTCCGGTTTCGACCGTGCCATGGCATATCCATCATACGCGTTGAACCGGCCCAGGGGGAGCGGGACCGGCCTCCGGGTCGCCCCGCCCGGCCCCGGCGGACGCGGCCGGGCGGGCCGGGCCGGTTTCGCCCTGGACTGCTACAATGCCCGGGCGTACCCACCCGGGAGGAGGAGGACAGATGGGCCAGCCGATCGTCATCGTGGACGCTTTCACCGATCACCCCTTCGCCGGGAACCCCGCCGCGGTCTGCGTGCTCGCGCGCGAGCGGGACGCGGCGTGGATGCAGGCGGTGGCGCAGGAGATGAACCTCTCCGAAACCGCCTTCCTCCACCCGGAAAAGGACGCGTGGGCGCTCCGGTGGTTCACCCCGACGGTGGAGGTGGACCTCTGCGGGCACGCCACCCTGGCCTCGGCCCAGGTGCTGTGGGAGACCGGGGCGGTCGCCGCGGACCGGCCCGCCCACTTCCAGACCCAGAGCGGCCGCCTCACCGCGGAGCGCAAGGGGGGCTGGATCGAGATGGACTTTCCCGCCACCCCCGAGACCCCGGCCCTCAAACCCGAGGGCCTCTCCCGCGCCATGGGGATCGCCCCGCGCTACGTGGGGAAGACCCGCCTCGACTACTTCCTGGAGCTGGAGGACGAGGCGGCGGTGCGCGAGGTCCGCCCCGATTTCCGCCGGCTGGCCGCGCTCGGGGTGCGGGGGGTGATCGTCACCAGCACCGCCGACGAGTCCGGCGCGCGATTCGACTTCGTGTCCCGGTTCTTCGCCCCCGGCTCCGGGGTGCCCGAAGACCCGGTGACCGGCTCCGCCCACTGCGCGCTCGCGCCCTACTGGTCGGAGCGGCTGGGGAAGACGGAGCTCACCGGCTACCAGTGCTCGGCGCGGGGGGGGATCGTCCGGACCCGGATGGCCGGCGACCGGGTGATCCTGGCCGGGCAGGCGGTGACCGTGTTCCGGGGCGAGCTGGCGGTGGACTGAGCGGGCGCCGGCGCGATCCGAGGGACGCCGCCCGGAGGATCGCGCGCAGTTCACCCGGGTGAACTGCGCCGGCCCGTCCCGATCGAGCAGTCCGGTCAGTACGCCGGCGGCGCGTAGACGTTGAGGGCGCGGAACGGCTCGGCGCCGTTGTTCACGATCTCGTGGGTCTCCCCGGCCTCGATCAGGAGCAGGGTTCCCGGGGCGAGCTTGACCTTCTCCCCGTTCACGGTGGCGGTGGCCGATCCCGAGAGCACGAAGAGCCATTGGTCGCTCCTGGGGTGACGGTTCTCCGGCCCCCCCGTCGCGCTCCCCCGGTCGATGACCATGACCGCGGCCTGGGAGCGATCGGTCCCGGCGATGATGGAGAATCCCTCCTCGGAATCGACGGTCAGACGTTGCATCGTGGAGTTGCTCCTCTGGCCGGCCTTGTCGCGAACCGGCGGCCTGGGACCGGCATCACTTTGGCAAACCGCGCCCGGGGGCGCAATGGGATAGAGCGGTCACGGCCGGGGAACAGAACCGCCGAGGCCTCGGCGGGCGGTCACCGGCGCTCGGGCGGCCCCAGCACCTCGTCCACCAGGGCCCTGAGGAGCCGCACCCCCGGCCCGATCAGGGGATCGGGGAAATCGTAGTCGGGGTCGTGGAGGGGCGGGGCCTTCTTCCCCGAGCCCAGGACGAAGAACGCCCCGGTGGAGGCGGCGGTGAACCGGCCGAAGTCCTCGGACTCGCGGATCGGTTCGTCCATGAGCTGGAAGGCCAGGTTCGTCTGCTCGGCGGCGCATCGCACCACCTCCACCGCGCCGGGATCGTTCACCCCCGCGGTGAAGACGTCCTTCCATTCGATCTCGTAGCCCAGCCCGGCCAGGGTCGCCAGGTCGCGAACCAGCTTCTCCGCCCGCTCGGCCAGGCGCTCCATGTCGGAATCGGCCTCGGTGCGGAGGGTAGCCAGGATCTCCGCCTCGCCGGGGGCGATCCCGAAGGCGGGTTCCCCCAGCCGCGCGTGCACCACCGTGACCTGGACCACCCGGTTCCGAAGGTCGGGAATGGACGGAAGGGCGGTCAGCCCCTCCACGATCCGGCACATGGGGAGCGTGGGGGATACGCCGTGCTCGGGGTGGGCGGCGTGGGCGCCGCGGCCCCGGAGAACCGCGTGGAGGCCGCGCGAGGCGCAGGTCATGACCCCGGGCCGGCTGAGCACCGCGCCGAGCGACTCCCCGGGAAGGTTGTGAAAGCCGTAGGCGTAGTCGGGCCGGAGGGGCTGGAACTTGGGGTCGTCGAGGACCCGCGCCGCGCCCTCGCCGCTCTCCTCCGCCGGCTGGTAGAGGAGCACCACCCGGCCGCGCGGCCGGCCGGTCGCGGGCGAGGAGCGCCCCCAGCCCGGCCAGGATCGTCATGTGCCCGTCGTGGCCGCACTTGTGGGACGTGCCGGGGGAGAGCGAGCGGTGATCCAGGTTCGCCGGCATCGGAAATGGGGAGCGCGTCCAGCTCGGCCCGCACCATGACGGTGGGACCGTCCGCCGCGCCCTGGAACACGAACGCGAGACCGTGCCCTCCGATCCCGGTCACCGCTTCGTCGGGGTCGAGGCGGCTCACGAAGTCCTCGACCACGCGGGCGGTCTTCGACTCCTCGCCGGATCGCTCCGCGGTCTGGTGCAACCTGTGCCGCAACGCGACGAGATCGGGCAGGAGCGCCTCGACGGGATCCTTCATCGAGTCATCCTCCGCTTCCGGGCGCTCGGCCATCCTACACCGGTTCAGCGGTGCCGGGGGAAGCGATCGCAGTCCTCAGCCCCCACCAGGGCTGAGGCGCTCTCGATTCGGAGTCCCATCATAGCAGGGGAGGGGCGGCAGGCGTCCCTCCCCCCTCACATGGCTTTCGGACCCACCCGCAGAGTAGCCGGCGTTATTCGTTCGGTGTGCCCGGTCGATAGTGGATCACCAGAACCGGCGCCCGGGGGACGGGGATCCCCGTCTCCTCCATGGATTCCAGCGGGAGATCCGGGTAGCGGAGCACAACCCCGTTGGCCGCCTTCGCTCCGGTCTTCCACGCCCGGACCCATCGGGTCAGGTCCAGGGAGACCTCGTCGTCCGCGCAATCCGCCAGCTCGAAGCTGCTCGCGTCGGACCGTTCGAGCCCGTCCCGATGGTTCCCCCACCAGAGAGTGTCCACCGTCTGTCCATCCCATGCCGCCGGGGCCCGGTGGGCCAGGATCGCAAGGCCACCTTCCGCCTCGCAGTCCACCGCGTACTGGAGCGTGGCCCGGGTGATCCGGCCCTCCACGGCTGTCCGCTCCCCCGATTTGGCTGTTTGTGTTCTGACTCGGAACCCAGCTGATCAGTTTCGGTGTCGGATCCCGAGTGACTTCCACAGATTGGCTGTGGCCGGGGGTTTCGGACCGCAGCCGGGTTCTCTGTACGCTCCCATCACCTCCTTTCCATGTATCGCCGGGGAGTTTTCGGCCACGTGGAAGTCGTCGTTGGCTGGATCGCAGAAGAGAGGGTCTGCGACAATCATCGAGTCCGCCCAGGTGCTTGGGCAGCCACCGTCGCCAATCCCCAGGTTGCCCCCAGCGTTGTTCCAGAGTAGGTTCCGGCGCATGGTTGCCGTTGTGCCGGCCCACCAGCAGGCGATTCCACACTGTTGGTTATCCACGATGATGTTGTCCACCACGACCAGCCCCACCCCGGTGAGATAGAGCAGGAGACCTCCGCCTCCGCAGTCGGTCAAATGGTGACCGTCGTTCTCAACCATCGTGTTGCTTCGCACCACCCCATCGGTCTGCAGTATCGCGACTGCGGCGCCGGAGCCGGTATCTCCGAAGAACCCCGGGCCGGTTGTGCGGTTGCGAATGAACAGGTTGCCCTCGATCCGTATCTGAGTGAGAGAATGGTTCCCGGCAGCATAGATCCCGGCTCCATGGTCGCCGGCCACGTTCTCCAGGAATTCGTTGCCTTCGATCGTGACCCGACCTTGGTTCTGCCAGAGCCAGATGGCGCCTCCGTCAGCGTACGCTGAATTCCTGCAGAACTTGTTGTTCCGTATCACTTGGTTGCCTTGGGCTATTTCCACCGCCCCCCCATCAAGGGTGCAGGAGTTCTCCTGAAAGGTGTTGTTCTCGATCAATGGATCTGGAAAAGATACTACCTTGCTGGGTTGAGTCGCGAGCCCACCTCCAATCCGAGCCTGATTCTTGACAATCACGTTGTTTCGAATGGTGGCGCTTGCCCCCACCAACATGACCCCCCCTCCGTAGACGCTCACTCCAGCTGCCTTCCATCCTCTTCCCCCAGTGACCGTGAACCCCTCCAGGACGGCGCTACGGGTCTCATCGTGCCTCATCATCACTACCGAGCTGTCCCGGGTGCTGCCATCCAGGATCGTCACCTCGGGGCCCTCCGCGCTCCGGAGCGTGATGTTCTTCCCAAGGAAATCGATATTCTCGTAGTAATGTCCGGGGCCGACCACAATAGTGTCCCCGCTGATCGCGCTGTCGATGGCGGCCTGCACGGTGGGGGCATCCCCGCTTCCGTCCGCCGCCACTGCCCACGTTCTCAGGCTGTTTCCCAGGCACTGCACCGTTGTCTGGTGATGGGACGTGCTCACTTCGATGTTGCACCGGGTCTCCCTCCCGGCCGTCGGGGCGTACTCCACCATCACCCGAAGGGAGTCTCCGGCGGGGAGGGTTGCCGTTCCCTCGCCATCGAGGACCCGGTATCCGGAGCACGCGGCCTGGATCTCCACATCCAAAGGCAACGTCCCGGTGTTCCGAACGTAGAAGCTCCGTTCCACTCGGGCACCCACCTCCACCCGGCCGAACTGAAGGATCAAGGGATACACGTCGTAGTCCACAACGTCGGGGCGAATCCGGTTCGGAGAACAGGACAGCGGGAGTACCAGCCCTAGGAGCACAATGACCCAGAGGAGAAAGGGGAAAGGTCGTCGGTGATGTGCAGCCATCATCCGAATCCACTTGAGCGCGCTCCGGCGCCGTTATTGGTGAATCCGGGGGGGGGTGTTCCCTCGGAAGAGTCATGAGTCGCAGGGACCAGTGTGGGTGTCGAGATGTATGTGATTTGGTGGTCCCCTCACCCTCATTTGTTCTTGTACACCAGTGGATAGGCCGATTCAATCAAAGTCGACGTACATATGCCCGTGTGTAGTGTATCTGCGTTTTAGTTGATCAATCGACTCAAAAATCCCGATTGCAGAGACGGGCGACCATCGCCAAGATCCCGCAGGCAAGGTTGCGGGGTTTGCCCTAAACGGGGGGCCTCGCGACTCAGATTTTGGTAGTTCCCGGCAGGGAATCGGGTGGGATGATCACCGCGCCGGCCAGAGCCGGGCCGCTCCGCGAACCCCGCTCGCGTCCCCGTGCGCGGGCCGACGGAGAACCGTATCGATCCGGTCCGAAAACACGTAGTCGCCCCAGAGCGCGGGCACCCGCTCGTAGAGCACCGTCAGGTTCGACATGCCACCCCCGAGCACGATCGCGTCGGGGTCGAGGAGATTCACCACCGTGGCCAGTCCGCGGGCCATGCGATCCACGTAGCGGTCGAGGGTGGCCTTCGCCGCTGCGTCGCCCGCTTCGGCCCGCGCGGCGATCTCCGCCGGTTCGAGCCGCTCTCCGGTGCGCTCGAGATGATCCCGCGTCATGCCGGGGCCGGAGAGGTATTGCTCCAGGCATCCCCGCCGGCCGCACCAGCAGAGCGGCCCCGGGTGCTCGTCCTCCCGAGGCCACGGGAGCGGATTGTGTCCCCACTCCCCGGCGATCGCGTCGGCGCCGGGGAGCACCTCACCGTTCACCACGATGCCGCCTCCGGTCCCGGTGCCGACGATCACCCCGAATACGATCGAGGCCCCGGCGCCGGCGCCGTCGGCCGCCTCGGAGAGGGCGAAGCAGTTGGCGTCGTTGGCCACCCGGATCTCCCGACCGAGCCGCCGCTCCAGGTCCTCCTTCAACCGCCGCCCGTTCAGCCAGGTGGAGTTGGCGTTCTTGATGAGCCCGGTGGCCGGCGAGATCGCGCCCGGGGTGCCGATCCCGATCGAGGCATCGCCGCCCGCCGTGCCTTGCAGTTCCTTCACGAGCGCCGCCACCCGATCCAGGGTGGCGTCGTAGTCGTCGCGCGGGGTGGCGACCCGCCGCCGCGCGCGCACCTCGCCGTCCGGGTCGAGGACGATGCCCTCGATCTTGGTTCCCCCCAGGTCGATGCCGATCCGCATGCGGGAGAGGATAGCGCAGGGAGCCGCCTCGCGGATCGGGGATGAGACCGGAATCGGGAACCGACCGGGAACCTATGGGAACGGGCGGGGTTCGACAATCGACAGGATGATTTCCCGGCGCTATGGTCCGGAGCAGCTTCGGAAGGAGGACGGATGGGGAGCCATCGTCGGGCCGGCGGGCCCGTGGTGCTGGTGGGCGCGGAATCCGAGGAGAACCTCGCCCTGCGATACCTGGGGGCGGCGGTGGCCGCGGCGGGACGTCCCGTCCATCTGACCCGGTTCGACGCCGACGATCCCCCCGAAGCGGTGGCCGGGCGCGCGCTGGCCCTGAAGCCCGTCCTCCTCGGCCTCTCCCTGGCCTTCCAGGCCCACGCCCCGCGATTCCTGGCTCTCGCCGCGCGGCTCCGCGAGGAGGGCTACACCGGCCATCTGACCGTGGGGGGACAGTTCGCCACCGTGGCCGCGCGCCGGCTGCTCGAGCTCTCCCCCGCCCTGGATTCGGTGGTGCGCGGCGAGGGCGAGGAGACCCTGGTGGAGCTGGCCGCCGCCCTGGAAAACGGGTGCGATCTGTCGGAAATTCCAGGCATCACGTTCCGAAACGGAACCACGGTCGAGACCCCGCCCCGTCCGGCGCGGGAGGACCTGGACCGGCTCTCCCTCCCTTTGAGGACCCCACCCTTCACCCGCCAGGCCGGCCTCCCGGTGGCCTCGATGCTCGGGAGCCGAGGCTGCCTCCAGGGATGCACCTATTGTTCGATCCAGACCTTCGGCCGCCAGCGTCCCGGATCCCGGCGGCGGGAGCGGAACGTCGAGGCCATGGCCGACGAGATGGCGACGCTCTACCGGGAACACGGGGTCCGGATCTTCATCTTCCACGACGACAACTTCCTTCGTCCCACGGTGGAGGCGAGCCGGGAGCGGGCGGAGGCGTTTCGGGATGCGGTGCTGGGACGCGGGCTGGACCGGGCGGCGGTGGTGATCAAGATCCGCCCCGACATCGTGACCCAACCGGTGATCGCGCCCCTCCGCGAGGCGGGGCTCGTCCGCGCCTACGTGGGGATCGAGTCGGGAAACCCCCACGGCCTGAAGGTGCTCGGTCGCGGCCAGTCCGTCGCCGCCGGCCACGCGGCGCTCCGGGTGTTCGAGGACCTCGGGGTCTTCGCCTGCTACAACATGCTTTCGTTCCACCCCGAGACCCGCCTGGAGGAGGTGCGGGAGGACGTGGCCTTCGCCCGCGCGCATCCCACCGTGCCCTTCAACGTGGGCCGGGTGGAGATCTACACGGGGACGCCGCTCGATCGCTGGCTCCGGCGGCAGCGGCGTCTCTTCGGGCCGGAGCTGGCGCCGGTCTATCGCATCGCCGACCCGCGGGCGGAGCTGGCGTCGCGGATCGTGGGGGTCGTCTTCCATCGGCGGGCGTATCACATCCACGGGCTCCTGAACGGCGCGTCGAGCCTGGGCTACGAACCGGCGGCGATGGGACGGGCCCGGCCCGACCTGAAGCTGGATGAATTGAGTCGCGACGTGGGGAGGTTCGAGGTGCGGCTCCATGCCGATACCTGCGGGCTCCTGGAGCGGGCGTGCCGGATCGCCGCGGCGAATCCGCGGGGGGAGCGCCTCCGCGCCGAGGTCTCGGAGCTGGCCTGGGAGACCGCCCGGCGGGACGCGGATCTGGAAGGGGAAATGGCGGCGCTTCGGGCCCGCCTGAAACGCAGTCGATCGCCGGCCGGCGAGGCCCCGGCGGTTCTCTGAAAGGAGTCGGAGATGGCGAAGACGAAGCGGCGCCGGGGGCTCACCAAGCGGGACGTGGCGGTGGCGGTCGGCGCGGCCGCCGCGGCCACGGTGCAGGCCTGCGACAACACGGGCACGATCTGCGACCCGCCTCCCCCGCCTCTCTGCGACCTGTTGAACCGCGACACCACCATGATGATCACCGCCGATCGCGACACCGTGCCCGCCGGCGAGTCGGTGACCTTCAGCGGGACGGTCGTGGACACCCTGGTCAAGCGGATCGAGGGACTCGGGCAGGTCTATGCCCAGGTCGGTTCGGCGAGCCCGCTCACCTTTCTGCCCCCGCTTTCGTTCACCTTCAGCTGGAGCCCTCCCGCCGCGGGGTCGGAAACCGGCCGGTTCACCCTGTCTCCCCAGTTCCAGGTGGTGGCCTACGGAGAGGGCCACGACAGCACCCGGTGCTGGGTGGGCGAGGAGATCAAGGTCGATGTCGATGCCGCCGGCACCGCGACCATCATGAGCCTCCCTCACCCCCAGGACGCGCTGGGCCTCCACTTCGGGGTGACGATCGAGGCCGAGCCGGCCGGCGGCGGCTTCACCCTGGCCGCCGGCACCAACCTGCCCGCGGAACTGGCTGGCAAGGTGGTCTGGAACTGGCGGGCCCGCGGCGGAACGATCGAGGCCACCGGCGCCACGTCACGGTTCGTGCCCGACCCGGACGCCGTCGACGCGGTCGTCCAGGCGGAAGCGCACGTGGGGGAGGGTTCGCTCTCGGTGGCCAGCTGGACCTGGCGGCGGTAGCGGGAGGGTCCGAAGCGGCCCGCCGGGGTTGGATCGCGCGTGGGGGAGGGTTCCCTCACGGTGGCGGGGTGGGGGAAACTGTCCCCCGGGCCCCCGGGCGCGGCCGAGGGGGCGGCGCCCCTTCGAGCGAGGCGCTCCTCTGTAGGCGCGATGGGAGCGAAGCGGGTCCCATCGCGCCGGAAGAGCGAGCGATGGAACGTCCAGTGGACGTTCCGAGCGAGCGCGGAGTGCCGAGCCGATGGGGCGCCGATCCCGAGCGCCGCGCCGGGGCTCGAAGCGCTACTTCTTCCCCCCCTCGCTCTCCACGACGTCCTTCTCGGTGAAGAGATAATCACGGAGTTCGTGGGCGAAGCGGGGGTCGTTCCGGCGGATCCACTCCAGGAGCATCGAAGCGTGCTCCTTCTCCTCGTCCCGGTTGTGGGCGAGGATCGCCTTCAGCTCCTTGTTGTGGCAGGCATCCACCCGCTGGTTGTACCAGTCCACCGCCTCCAGCTCCTCCTGGAGCGAGACGATGGCGCGGTGGAGATCCTTGGTTTCGTTCGAAAGGTCCTTGGGATCCTCGTGAAGTCCTTCGTGAGCGCCCATGACGTCCTCCCCTCTCCGTTTCCCCCTCGCGTGCTTCCCGCCGGGGGCTCAATGATACTCGGTCTTCGTCTGATCTTGCGTTCTCAACAGACAGACGTTAGCGCGGGGCGGACCGGGCCACAAGTCGGACCGCCCGGGCCGCGAGACCCGGTCGCCGACCCGGGCCACAGGCCCCGGGGGGCCGAGCCGGCCCGGGCCACAAGTCGGACTGGTCCGCGCCGCCGCTGGCCGGGGCTCGCCGTTCCTGGGCCGGACCCGCCCGTCTCGAACAGGTAGAGCCCGAACCCCAGGGTGTCCCGCCCCCATCGGAGGTAGGCCTCGCGCCAGCGGCGGATCCGCTCGGCCATGGCCGGCGCGTCGGGGTCCTCGGGATGCGCGGCCACGTAGTCCTCCACCGTCCGGTGGTAGAGCCCCTCGTAGGCGTCCCACTCGGCGTCGCCGCTCACGGTGCTGAAGACCGGGACGAAGCCCATCGCCGCCGCCCGGGTCACGTTCTCCTCGTGGCCGCAGAGTTCGTCCGCCGAAGCCCCGAGAGCGGTCAGGTAGCCCGGATCGGGGGGCCGCTTCCAGTATCCCTCGCCGATCAGCACCCGTCCTCCCGGGCGGACCAGCCCGCCCAGCGCGGTGAGCGTCCGGTCATAATCCCCGTAGGCGTGGCTCGCCCCGATGGCGACGGCGAGGTCGAAGGACCGCGGCTCGGCGGTGAACTCCAGCGCCTTCGCCTCCAGGAACCTGAGGTCGGCCCGGGGCGCCCGCGATCGCGCCTTCTCCCGCGCCGTGTCGAGGAACGCCGGGTTCACATCGACTCCGACCGCCGAGCACCCGAACCGCTCCACCAGCCGCACCAGGAGCTCCCCCTTCCCGCACCCCGCCTCGAACACCCGCGCCGACGGCGCGAGATCCAGGAGCGCCATCACCCGCTCCATCGTCTCCGCCCCGATGGGGTTCAGGTAGAGGTGGTCGCGGTGGGCCACGGTGGTGAACTTCAGGGGATCCATGGGCGAGAGTCCTCCCGGTAGGCGGTCACCGGGGCCGGTTGAGCGACCAGTCCCACTCGAGGTCGGGGAGAATGGCCGCGCCGGCGGCGAGCTTCTCGCGAGCCGGCGCCGGTGCGTAGCGGGCGAGGTACGCGCGCACCCCCTCCGCCCCCCCGAAGTCGACCGCGTACCAGTCGAAGATCCGGGAGACGTGGAGGGTGTCCCCCTCCAGGCGAAGCTGGCGCGGACTCCGGAGAGCGTTCTCGACCGCCTCGTCGAGCTGCTCGTCCAGGGTCTCGGCGCGATAGGGCTCGGCGGCGAGCGGCGGACAGCCCCGGGCCGCGCAGACCAGGGCGAAGTGGATCCGCGGGTCGAGTCCGGCCGGAGCCCGGCCGCTCTTCCGGTCCACGTCGTGGAACAGGAAGTGGGTCTCGAACCGGTTCAGGCTGTAGGTGGTCCCGGCCACCGGGATGAGCGGCTCGTCGAAGACCGCGAAGGGCTTGGACCCGATGTCCGAGATCGACTTCAAGGTGTCGCCGGCCGCGTCCAGGTAGTGGTCGAGCACGGTGTCGATCACGAAGAAGTTGTAGGCGTTGATCGCCCACGCGGTGCGGGCGGCGGGCTCGAGCGCTCCCTCGTCCACGGCCAGGAAGCGCTCGCGGACGTGACCGCGGACCGCGGCCTGATCGGTCTCGGCCAGGAGATCGGCGTAGTCGAAACGGCTCTCGTGGCCGCCGCCGGGAAGATCGACCGTCACCACGAAGTGATCCAGGAGCCAGCCGTAGGCGGCGGGAGCCACCGGCCCGTCCGGGCGCGGCTCGCTCAGGGGCGTCCCCTTGGCCTCGGGGCGGGCGGCCGCCGCGGCGGCCAGGGCGATCGCGAGCGCGGGCGCCAGCCAGGCGCGGCCCCGCGTCACGCCGGGTTTCCGCCGGACTTCGCCCACGCGGGCCGCGTCACGCCGCCCGATGCTTCGGCATCCGGTCGCCCCGGTTCCGGTGAGCGCCCCCCGCCGTTCAGCACCTGCTCCAGGAAGTACCGGTGCACCCGGGTGTCGTCGGTGAGCTCGGGGTGGAAGGTGGCGGCGAGGACGCGCCCTTCGCGGACCAGCACCGGCTCGCCCTCCACCGCGGCCAGGACGCGCACCCCCGGGCCCACCTCGCGGATCCTCGGTGCCCGGATGAACACCCCGCGAATGCGATCGGTGCCCTCGGTCCAGGGGAGGTCGGTCTCGAAGGAGTCGATCTGGCGCCCGTAGGCGTTTCGCTCCACCTCGGCGTCCAGGATTCCCAGAGCGCGCTGATCGGGATGGGAGACCCGCCGAGCCAACAGGATCAGCCCGGCGCAGGTGCCGAACACCGCGCCCCCGTCGCGGACGAACCCCCGGATCGCCTCCTCCATGGCCGTCCCGTCCATGAGCCGGAGCATGGTGGTGGTCTCGCCGCCGGGAAGCACCAGGCCGTCGAGGCCCTTGAGGTCTTCGGGATCGCGGACCTCCGCCACCTCCGCCCCCACCGCCTCGAGAGCCCGGCGGTGGAGGGCGAAATCCCCTTGCAACGCGAGAACGCCGACCCGCGGCCGGTGGGGAGCGGTCTCGGTCACCACCCGCGGGTCTCCAGCAGTTCCTTCTCGTCGAGCTGGGAGGCGCTGATCCCCACCATGGCCTCGCCCAGTCCCTCGCTCACCCGGACCAGGACCTCGGGGTCGCGGAAGTGGGTGACCGCCTCGACGATGGCCCGCGCCCGCTTGGCCGGGTTCCCGGACTTGAAGATGCCGCTTCCCACGAAGACCGACTCCGCGCCGAGCTGCATCACCAGCGATGCGTCGGCCGGGGTGGCGAGCCCGCCGGCGCAGAAGAGCGGCACCGGGAGCTTTCCGGCCTTGGCCACCATCCGCACCAGCTCGTAGGGGGCGCCCATGGTCTTGGCCTCGGTCATCAGCTCTTCCTCGGGCATCACGCTCAGCCGCTTGATGTGGCCGAGGGCGTTTCGGAGGTGGCGGACCGCCTGGACCACGTCCCCGGTTCCCGCCTCGCCCTTGGAGCGGATGAGCGCCGCCCCCTCGCCGATCCGACGAAGCGCCTCGGAAAGGTTGGTGCAACCGCAGACGAAGGGGGTCTTGAACTTGAACTTGTCCACGTGGAAGGCCTCGTCGGCCGGGGTCAGGACCTCGCTCTCGTCGATGTAATCCACTCCCATCTGCTCCAGCATCTGGGCCTCGGCGAAATGGCCGATCCGGCACTTGGCCATGACCGGGATCGAGACCGTGTCCATGATCTCGCGGATCTTCTCCACCGAGGACATGCGGACCACCCCGCCCTCCCGGCGGATGTCCGCGGGGACGCGCTCCAGGGCCATGACCGCGACCGCGCCCCCGTCCTCCGCGATCTTCGCCTGGTCGGCGTTGGTGACGTCCATGATCACCCCGCCCTTCAGCATCTCGGCCAGCCCGGTCTTGAGCCGGGGCGTGTATTCGGTGCTCATCGCTCGATCTCCTTCTTCGGGCGCCGTGTCACCGGCGCCTTCCTCCAACGTTATACCGGCGGGAGCGCGATCCCCTCCATGCGGCGGGGGCGCCCGGTTCCGCGAGCCAGGGCCTGGGTGAGAACGCCGGCCAGGCGCCGGGCGCCTTCCTCCACGTCCTCGGTGGCCACGTTTCCGAACGACAGTCGCAGGTGACGCGCGCCGTCACCCACGAAGAACATGCGGCCGGGGGAGTAGAGCACCCCGGCGCGGGCCGCCTCCGAGAGGAGCAACCCGCTGTCCAGACCCTCCGGGAGGGTGACCAGGAGCGAGAGCCCCCCGCGGGGCCGGGTCCAGGTCACCCCTTCGGGCATCGCGCGGGCCAGGGCGGCGGTGAGGCGCTCCACCCGCCGGCCGTAGGCCTCCCGCACCACCTTCATATGCCGGTCGAGAGCTCCGGTGTCCGCGAACCCGGCCAGCGCAGCCTGCAGGAGCGGAGAACCCGAGAGGTCGGCCAGCCGGCGGATGCGGGCGAGGCGGTTCACCACCGGCGACGCCGCGGCGATCCACCCGATCCGAAGCCCGGGAAAGAGCATCTTGCTGGGGGTGCCGATGTAGATCACACCGTCGCTCATCGGAAGGCTCTTCAAGGGGGGAGGTGGGGGTTCGTCGAAATAGAGTTCCCCGTCGAAGTCGTCCTCCACCACCGGCACCTCGAACCGCGCGCAGAGGCGCACCAGGGCCTCGCGACGGGATGAGGAGAGGCACCCGCCGGTGGGGTTCTGGAAGGTCGGCATCACGTAGAGAAGCTTGGGCCGCTCGCGGGCGAGAACCGCCTCGGCCGCGTCCACCCGGATCCCCTCGCCGTCCACCGGCACCCCGACCAGCCGCGCGCCGTAACCCTGGAAGAGTTCGATCGCTCCGTAGTAGGTCGGCTCCTCCACCACCACCGTGTCTCCGGGCCGGAGAAAGGCCCGGGCGAGGAGATCCACCGCCTGCTGGGAACCGTTCACCACCAGAAGCTCGTCGTCGGAAGTCGCCACCCCGCGTCCGGCCAGGTATCTCTTCAGGAACTCCAGGAACCCACGGTGCCCCTCGGGCGCGCCGTAGGCGAGAAGCGCGCTCCCCTCCTCGCGAAGCACCCGGTCCAACGCCTTCCGGAACGCGTCGGTGGGAAAGAGGCCCGGGTCGGGCACCCCTCCGGCGAAGGAGATCACGTCCCGGCCGGCGCCCGCCGCGGCCTCGCGGAGCGCATGCTCCTCGGGAGGCGGCTCGAAGCCGGCGAAGTGGTCCTGCCAGCGGAAGCGCGAGGGCCCGGCGTCCCTGGCTTCATCGTGGGGCATGGGGTAGGTGACGCCGGGGGCGGCCGGCGCGGGGTTCCCGGCCACGAAGGTGCCGCGCCCCACCTGTCCGTCCAGGATCCCGCGCTCGCGGAGCGCCTCGTAGGCCGCGGTCACCGTCCCCCGGTTCACCCCCAGGGCGTCGGCGAGCTGGCGGCTGGGCGGGAGCCGGTCGCCGGGGCGGAGCGCCCCCCCGCGAACGCGGCGGACGATCTCCTCCTGGAGCTGGTCCACCAGGGACCCGGGGGCCCGCTTGTCGAGTTGCAGATCGTTCAGAATTGGCATATTTATTGGTCCATTGGCTGGGTCCTCATGAAGCTTAACGAGTCCACATTGGGGGATTCAAGGGGAAAATTGGTCCATTCGTGTGGGTAGATTGGTCCCCCAGGACGCAAGGGTCCGCCCCTCCGAGGCCCCCCGCAACCCCGGTTCCGGAATGGCCCGCGTCTGTCTAGAATGGGGGTCACGGATCACCAAGGCGTGGCGGCGCCGTCCGATCGAAGGATCCCGGCGTCCGTCGGCCCCTGGACCGTCCGGACCCCACACCCGGAGATCACCATGGCCATCATGACCTTCCTCTTCGTCCTCGGGTTCCTCCCCGGGCCCCGCGATCCGGTTGCCGTGCTCGCCGATCCCGACACCGCCTGGGCGGACACGGTTCGAGTCGCCGCGGAGAAGGCGTGGGTCGCCGGAATCGCGACCGCCTCCGATCCCCTGGTCTGCGCGTTCTCCTCCCGGGGATTCCTCATCAACGGGATTCCGATGTTCGTGAAGCCTTCGCTCCCCGGCCAGGAGGGAATCGACGCCCTCGAGCTGGCGGCGGCCCGGGCGTTTCGCGCCGGCGGCGCGGACACCGCCCGCCGGGTGTTTGCGGCCTCGGCCCTCGTGGATACGGTCGTCGTCTCGGAGGACGGGGACTTCCGGGTCACCCGGTCCGACGGCCTCTCCTACGACACCGGCGCGGACAACATCCTTCACAATCACGGCGAGCTGGTGGGGGAGGAGGACCTCGCCAAGGCCGAGCGGACCCGGGCCGCGCTCGAAACCGTCGCGCGGTGGTCGCGCGGGCCCGCGGCCCTGATCATCACTTCCTCGGGGACGGTCATCCCCCTGACCGGCGACGCGGGAGCCGCCGAACGCCAGGTGAACTTTCTCCTCTCGGGATCCGATCCGGATTCCCTCCCTCCGGGCCCGATCTGGAGGGACTCGCGGGACCTGATCCGCGACTTCGAGGCCGCGGGCCGCCGGTCGCGATCCCGATGACCGGCCTCCAGGCCCACGCCGCGGAGTCGGTGCGGTGAGATCGCGGCGGCAGGCGGCGCTCCTGGGTCTGGGCGTCCTCGCCGTCGGCCCCGGTCCGGTTCGCGCCGGCGCCCCCGCCGACACCGCCTGGGTCGAGACGGTGCGGATCCCCGCCGAGGCGGCGTGGGTTGCCGGGGTCGAAGCTCCGCCGGAGTCGCTGGCCTGCCGCTACGGCGACGGGGAGTTCACCATCGACGGGGTTCGCCTCTTCCGGCGGTGCGGCGACCTCGTCACCCCCGACCCCAAGCTCACGTCGGACCTGCAGAAGATCCCCCGCGTGCGGTCGCTCATGAAGCAGGGCGCCACCTTCCGCGATGCCGCCGCGATCTACAACGACGAGATCGACAGCCTCCTGGTCGCCGGCGCGGCGGCCTTCCGGGCCAAGGGTCCCGCCGCGGCCATGGCGGTGCTCGAGTCCTCCGATCTCCTGGACGAGGCCCTGGTCACCGGCTACGAGGAGATCCGCATCCGAAGGAAGGGCCGGGGGAAGGAGTGGAACGTCTATCCCGCTCTCATTCGCCAGGAAGCGACCAAGCCCGAGCGGGCCCGCGAGGTGGTCGATCGACTCCGGGCCCTCACCCGGTGGCCCTCCCCCCCGCGGCGCTCATCATCACGTCGGCGGGGGAGGTGGTCCCGCTCACCGGCGGGGTCGCGGCGGCGAGAGCCCAGACACGGTTCCTGCTCGCCGGCGGCGACCCGCAGTCCCTCCCCCCGGGACCGATCTGGAAGGACTCCGAGGACGTGCTCTGCGACTTCCTGGCCGCCGCGCGCCGATCGCGGTCGCGCTGACCGGCACGGCCGGCGACCGCGGGCCGGCGACCCGCCCGCGCCCCCTGCGCTACACTCTTCGGGCGCCCTGCCCGGGCCAGATTTCCGCAACCACAGGACGGAGGCCGGCTTGAAGCTCGAACTCGAACCCTCGGAACGCGTGCGCCCGGTGAAGGGCCCTCTCCTCATCGTGATCATGGACGGGGTCGGCGTGGGGCGGGGCGACGCCGGGGACGCGGTGGCCGCGGCCCGCACCCCGACCCTGGACCGCCTGCGGGAGCGGGGCGCCTTCCGCACCCTCCGCGCCCACGGAACCGCGGTGGGGCTTCCCTCGGACGAGGACATGGGGAACTCCGAGGTCGGCCACAACGCGATCGGGGCGGGCCGGGTCTTCGGGCAGGGCGCCCTTCGGGCGAACGAGGCGATCGAGGCCGGCTCCATCTTCCAGGGGGAGGTCTGGGGTGAAATCCAGAAGCGCTGCGCGGACGGTCACGGCGCCCTCCATCTCATCGGCCTTCTCTCCGACGGCAACGTGCACAGCCACGAGCGCCACCTCCACGCGCTCATCCGCGAGGCGGACCAGGAGGGTTTTCCCGCCGTCTACGTTCACGTCCTCCTCGACGGCCGGGACGTCCCCGAGACCTCGGCCCTCACCTACGTGGACCGCCTGGAAGCGGTGCTGAAGACGATCGACGGCAAGGACGGCCGCCGCTACCGGATCGCCTCGGGGGGTGGCCGCATGACCACCACCATGGACCGCTACGAGAACGACTGGGGGATGGTGGAGCGCGGGTGGAAGGCCCAGGTCCACGGCGAGGGCCGCGCGTTCGCGAGCGCCCGCGAGGCCGTCGAAACCTTCCGCGAGGAGGAGCCGGGGATCATCGACCAGTACCTCCCGTCGTTCGTGGTGGCCGAGGACGGGAAACCGGTGGGGCCGATGAAGGACGGGGACGCCGTCGTCTTCTTCAACTTCCGGGGCGACCGGGCCCTGGAGGTGAGCCGGGCCTTCGACGGCGGCCCGGAGTTCGACGAGTTCGACCGGGGCCGGATTCCCGATCTCTACTTTGCGGGGATGACCCTCTACGACGGCGAGTACGGGATCCCCGGGCACTACCTGGTCACGCCCCCCCACATCGACCGCACGGTGAGCGAGTACCTGGCCTCGGCCGGGGTGACCCAGTTCGCCCTGGCCGAAGCCCAGAAGTTCGGCCACGTCACCTATTTCTGGAACGGGAACCGCGGCGGAAAGTTCGACGACGCGCTCGAGACCTACCGGGAGATCGCCTCGGACGGGGTGCCCTTCGACCAGCGCCCCTGGATGAAGGCGGCCGAGGTCACCGACCAGACCATCCAGGCGCTCAACTCCGGCCGCTACCGGTTCCTCCGCGTCAACTACGCCAACGGCGACATGGTGGGGCACACCGGAAAGTTCGAGCCCACGGTGATCGCGGTGGAGTCGGTGGACCTTTGCCTCTCGCGGCTGGTCCCGGTGATGCGGAAGCTCGAGGGCACGCTGATCGTGACCGCCGACCACGGAAACGCCGACGACATGGTGGAGCGGGACAAGACCGGGACCCCCAAGCTTCGGCCCGACGGCGATCCCGAGAACCGCACCAGCCACAGCCTGAACCCGGTGGGGTTCTGGGTGACGCGCTTCGACGGCGAACCCGTGGCGTTCCGGAACGATCTCCCCGAGGCCGGCCTGGCCAACATCGCGGCCACCCTGCTGGAGCTCATGGGGTTCAAGCCGCCGGAGGGCTACGAGCCGTCCCTGCTGGGATGACGCCGGTCGCGCGCCGGCTGGCCGGTGCGCAAGGCGCGGCCCAACCGCCCGGGTCCCCGCCGCGGGCCTAGAGCGCGGAGAAGATCCCCGCCACCGCGGCCACGAAGGCCACGATCAGGAACACCCCGAGGCCGATGGCCGCCACCGCCACCACCGGGAGGAGGAGGAGCAGGAACGGGAGGAAGAGGACGAAAAGCACGAGTCCGGCCACGAGCTTGAGCGGGATGAGCGCGATGTGGAAGACGATCCCCAGGAGCCCGAAGACGAGCTTCAGGATGAAGACTCCGAAGAAGATCGCGAAGATCAGAAACAACAGCTCGAGCATCGTTCTCTCCCCTTTCCCGAGCCCGGACCGTTCGCGAGGGGCCACGAAACTCGCCGTGGGCGCGATGGACCCGGTCCGAAACCGGCTCACCCCATCATACGCAGGACCCCGGGCGGGGGTTTCGATCCGGCTCAGCGCCCACTCAAGCCATTTAATTACAATGGGTTAACAGAACCCTCGGACCGGGCCGGGGCCGAGCCCTCCGGGCCACCCCGGGCGAAAGCCCCCGCCCGCCGCGCGCCGGGGCCTCGCCGGGCGGACCTACTTCAACACCCCCATGGCCTTCCCGATCCGGGTGAAGCTCGCCACCGCCCGATCGATGTCCTGGGGGGAGTGGGCCGCGCTCACCATGCAGCGGATGCGCGCCGTCCCCTTGGGCACGGTCGGAAACGCGATGGCCTGGGCGAAGATGGATTCCTCGTCGAAGAGGCGCTTGGAGAACTCGCGCGCGGTGGTCGCCTCCCCGAGGATCACCGGGGTGATCGGGGTCTGGCTGTGGCCGATGTCGAAGCCCGCGTTCTTGAACCCGTCCTTCAGGGCTTCGCCGTTGGCCCAGAGCTTTTTCACCGGCTCGTCGGTCCGGGTGAGGATCTCCACCGCGGCGATCGAGGCCGCGATGTCGGGCGGGGTCACCGCGCTGGAAAACAAGAACGGCCGCGCCTTCTGGCGGAGGAAGTCGATGAGGACCTGGGGACCGGTGACGAAGCCGCCCACCACGCCGAAAGCCTTGGAGAGCGTTCCCACCTCGACCTCCACCCGGCCGTGAAGGCCGAAATGGTCCACGATGCCCTTCCCGTGGTCCCCCAGCACGCCCTCCCCATGGGCGTCGTCCACCATGACCAGGGCGCCGGCCTTCTCGGCCTCGTCCACGATCGCGTCCAGGGGGGCGATGTCCCCGTCCATCGAGAACACGCCGTCGGTGATGATGAGCTTGCGCCGGGCGTCGGCCCCCTCGGCGAGCTTGGCGCGGAGATCGGCCGGGTCGTTGTGCTTGTAGATGAACCGCTTCGCCTTGGTGAGGCGCACCCCGTCGATGATCGAGGCGTGGTTGAGCTCGTCGGTGAAGATGGCGTCCTCGGCGGAGTCCACCAGAGCGGGAATGGTGGCCGTGTTGGCGATCAGCCCGCTCTGGAGCGAAAGCGCCGCTTCGGCCCCCTTGAACGCGGCCAGCTTCCGCTCCAGCTCGAGGTGCAGGTCCATGGTGCCGGCGATGGAGCGGACCGCGCCGGGTCCGATGCCGTGGGTGTCGAGGGCCTTGTGGGCCGCGGCCACCAGGTGCTCGTCGTTTCCGAATCCGAGGTAGTTGTTGGAGCAGAGGTTCAGGACCTCTTTCCCCTCGATCCGGATCGAGCCCCCCTGGGGTCCTTCCAGGGTGCGGATCGTGTTGTAAAGCCCCTCGCCCCGGAGCCGGTCCAGCTCCTGGGCCATGAAATCCAGCTTGCCCATGACATCCTCCTCGTCGTTCCCGGTGCCCGCGCCGGCGTGGCGCCCGAACACTCTAGCAAACCGCCCACCGGGCGGTCACCGGCCTCCACGGGCCCGATGACGCCGGTCGCGCGACCCGGGTAAACTCTCTGCTTCGTCCGGTCTCTCCCTCACGGAAGACCGGGACCGGCCGTCCGCCCACGATCGCGCCGGCGCCGCCCATCCAGCCCCGACTTCCCGGAGAGAACCGCTTCGATGGACTCCCGCCTTCCACGAGCCGCTCTGAAGGAGCCCGACCGATGACCGCCCGCGGACCGGAGCGGGCCGGGGTGGCCTACGGGCTGGCCGCCTATCTCTGGTGGGGATTCGGGCCGGTGTACTTCAAGGCGGTGAGCCACGTTCCCGCCCTGGAGGTCCTCGCCCATCGGGTCCTCTGGTCGGCCGCGCTCCTGGTGGTGCTGATGCTTGCCCTGGGTCGCCGGGCGGACCTCGGCGCCGCGCTCCGGAATCGCCGCACCCGGCTCACCCTCATGGGAAGCATGTCCCTGGTGGCGGTGAACTGGTTCGTGTTCATCTGGGCGGTAAACCACGGCCACGTGCTCCAGGCCAGCCTCGGCTACTTCGTGAACCCGCTCCTGAACGTGGCCCTGGGGACGGTCTTCCTTCGCGAGCGGCTCCGCCGGCCCCAGGTGGTGGCGGTGGCCCTGGCGCTGGTGGGGGTGGTCTGGTTGAGCGTCGGGCTCGGCGAGCCCCCCACCATCGCGCTCCTTCTGGCCGGGAGCTTCGGCTTCTACGGCCTCCTCCGGAAGACCGTGGCCGCCGACGGCATGACCGGTCTCACCGCCGAAACCGTGATGCTCCTCCCCGCCGCGCTGGCCTACCTGGCCTATCTGGGGGCCAGCGGCCACCTGGTGTTCGCGCACCATGACCGGGGCACCGACCTCCTCCTCGTGGCCGCGGGCGCGGTGACCGCGCTCCCTCTCCTGTGGTTCGCCAACGCTGCCCGGCGGCTTCGCTACGCCACGGTGGGGCTCCTCCAGTACCTGGCGCCGACCGGGCAGTTCCTGTTGGCGGTGGCGGTGTACGACGAGGCCTTCACCCGGGCCCACCTGGTGAGCTTCGCCTTCATCTGGGCCGGATTGGCCCTGTACTCCTTCGACGCGATCCGGTCCGTCCCCCGGCCGGAGCGGGGGATGGCCGCGAGCTGAGGATCGGTCCGGCTGTCGATCCCCCCGGCGCGCACCCCCGGAGGGCGACCATCCGGACCTTTAAACTCCGGAATCGAGCATGATACACTCGGTGCTCGGTCGCCTCGCGCCGGAACCAGCCGGCTAGAAAGTATCCACCCAGATACCCCGGTATCCATCGGTTTCGCTGCTCGAGCCGCCAAATCCGCTTGAAAGACAATCACTTGGCTCTTGGCACCGCTTATGCTTTACAGGTGAGCGAAGTGGCTCTTGCCGACAATCTCCAGGGGGGATCCCGGATGTCGAAGGTTCGAATATGGATTGCGCTGGTCGGCCTCGTGGCCGTGCTCGCCCCGGCCGGGGCCGGGGCTGCGGGCCGGATCGACTGGGAACCCGGTCCCCCCAGCGTGCTCTTCCGACACGTTTCCTGGCCCACCCCGGCGGGAACGCCACCCCAGGCCCAGCTCCTGGCCGACCTCAACGGCCGTCTCCGCTCGCTGGCCAAGGCGGACACCACGCTCTTCGCGGTGTTCCTGAAGAACGCCGACGACGTGCCGCGCCTCGCCGCTTTCCTGCGCGATCATGGAAGCCCCGCCCGCTGGCGATCACGGGCCTTCGACCCCGAGGTCTCCGCGTTTCTCTCCACCCCGGCCGCGGTGGAGCCGGTTCAGATCCGGACCAACGGCTCCCTCACCATCCACGCCGATGAAGGGCGCTGTCCGGGAATGGACTTCGTGGCGGTGGTGAACGGCGCGGGCGACATCCTGGGGGCACGCCCGGTGTGGCAGTCGGCCCGCGAGATCGCCGGCGACGCCCAGCCCTCGGCCGAGGCGGTCAAGGCCGCCCCCCGGTCCAGGCGCCGCTGACCGAACCCCCGCTCCCCCGCTGAAGCCCTACTCGGTTTCGTGAGCCATCCGCTCCGAGGCGGAGCGAAAGTAGTGATTCAGGTCGTAGTAGAGGAAGTTGCTCACCCGGGTCATGTAGAGGCAGGCGAAGTCCTTGACCTGGTGGCCGAACCGGCTGGTCTCCTGTCCCTCGCGGAATAGCGGCCCCCAGTTGGGGTTGTAGCTCTTGTTGACCGTCTCTCCGAGGTCGGCGGTCACGCGTTTGACGTCCTTGAGCTCGGCGTTTCGGTCTCCGAGGCGCACTTCGGTGCCCTCCATGCGCTTTCTCACCTTGGCCGCCGCCGCCTCGTCCCCGTCCAGACCCTCGAGCTTCCGCTCGAGCTTGCGGAGCTCCAGCTCCAGGGCGGAAACATCGGACTCCAGGACTCCGCGGAGCGCCTTCCAGTGGTTCAGCTCCTCGATCTGGGGCTGGATCCGCCGGGTGACCTCCATCTCGTCGCGCAGCTCCTCCACCACCATGGCCGTCCGCCAGTTGAGGCTCTTCTTGCTCCGGAGGATGTCGCCGTAGGTGTGGTCCCCGAAGTAGAGGACCTGGTCCCCGCTGAATCCCAGCTCCCGCTCCAGGAGCCGCGCGTTTCCGGCGTGGAAGATCGGGGACGGCGACTCGGCGTCGGAGGGGAGGGCCGAAGCCCAGGGTCGGTCGAGATCGGTGAAGAACGCCGGCTTTCCCGCGTCCGCCACGATGAGGTCGAACATCTCCCGCCAATCCTCGACCCGGGCCCCTTCCCCTCCGGTCAGGAGATACCGGAGGAGTGCGCTCGAGTAGTAGTACTCGCTGTTGGTGAGGAGAAAGAGCTTCTTCCCCGTCCGCCGGAACTCGTCGAGGGCGATACGGAGGCGGGGATCCTTGCGGATGAACTTGTCGAGGTTCCCCAGGATCTCCTTCTTGAGGCTCCCGTCTCCGTGCACCGAGTCGATGCTCTCACGCACGTCGTCGTAGATCCTGGTGTAGGGGCGGCGCTCGCCCCGCCCCTTCCGGGACAGGATGTCGACCAGGACGACGTAGAGGTACGCCTCGGGAAGGTGGAAGAGGGTGTCCACGGTGACGTAGGTTTCGCTGGAAAGACGGACCCGGCCGGACCGGTAGGAGGTCTTCCGCTCCTCGGGCCGGAGCTGGCGGAGGCCGTGATACCCCCGGGCCACGTAGTTGTGATAGTCCATCTTGAGGATGTTGCCCCGCCGCTTGTCGATCACCAGGCCCCGGATCACGAACCGCCGGTCATAGGGGACGGTGAGGAGTTCCTCCGGATAGCCGAACCGCTCCACCAGCCGGGTCCGGGTCAGGCGGTAGGCCAGCTCCTCCACCGCCGGACCCCGATAGTGGGCCAGGGTGTGATCGAGATCGAAGCCGATCGCCCGCACACTCCCCATCCGGAGGTTCCGGTTCACGTAGATGCGGTTCTCCGGGGCGATGCGGGACTCCGCCGAAACCCGGTTCAACACCCTGCTCTCTGACATCAAATCGTTATCCTGTAATAGGTTATAAGACCACCGGCCGTCCCGGGGGTCTCTCCTACCATCGGCGGGAGGACCGTCATCCATGAACCGGGGACCCGGACCCACAAAAAGTCAAATCCCACCCGGACTCCTTCCGATAAGCATAGGGGAACACGGAGGATACCCTCCATCATGGAAACCTCAACCGGACCTTTGGGAAAGCACGTCATGTCCAGTCGTCAGGATCCCTCGGCCCCTTCCGGCCGCAAGCGCAACGTCGGGTTCATCGAGCTTCCCGACGAGGCCCTCGATGTCTTCAGCCACTATACCCAACTGCCGGACTGGGATGTCGTTCTGGTGGTGAGCCAGGTCTACGACTCCTACGCCGTTCGCATGGCGGAGATCCTTCAGGTTCCGGTGCTCGACGCGGCCAATCGGCTGTCGCTCCTGTCCTGCGATCGGGTGATCGTGGGGCAGCGGCCGATGAGCCTCCTGGCCACGGTACGGGAAATCCTGGAGGAAACCCCGGTCGAGGTGGTCCCGGTGGTCGACGCCCTCCGGGACCTTGGGATCAGCGACATGCCCGCGTCTCCGCGGAGCGAGAAGCCCGGTGACGCCGAACGGTTCACCGCTCCCCTCGATGACGGCATCTGGACCGACCCCGAGCCCGCCGAGGCCTCGGCCCAGCCCGCACCGGATCCCGGGGTGGATGTGAATTCCACGGTCGAAGCGGGCCATGGCGTGGACAAGGTGGAAGCCGGCGCGGAAGTTGAGCCGGATGCCGGCGGGTGGGCTTCGAATCGCTGGCCGGGAGCGGTGGACGAAATAACCTTCATTCCACGCCGCGATCCGGTGAAAGCGGACCCGGAAGCGGACCCGACGGAAGTCGTCGCGACGGATCGACCCATGGGCGATCCGCCCGCCGAAGACGACCCGGCGGAAACGCTCGGGTCTACGGAGACGGCGGACACCGCCCCCGCATTCAACCCGGTCAGCGCGGAGGTCGCGGAGGTCGATCTCTCCGACCCGGAGGTGGAGGATGACGCCGCGGCGGATCGGCCGGTGGAGGAAGACCTTGCCGACGACGGGCCCGCGGATGCGCTGGCCGCGAACCGGCCGGCTGAGGAAACCTCCGACGACGACGGGCCGGTCCGGAAGAGGGACAGCCGGCAGTGGACGCCGAGAATGGTGATCCCGTCCGGAGAGGCGCGCCGGTCGGTGGACTCGACCGCGGTGGCGGCGAGCGCGGAGCCGGCGGCGGAGGCCCCGAGCGGACCGGCCTTCGATGCCGGCACGCTTCTCGGCGCCGATCTCCGCGAGCGGCTGGGCGCCCTGGCGCTTGACGAGAACGAAGACCGGCTGCTTCGGGAGATACTCCAGCTCGCGGTGCGGGCCACTCACGGCCAGTCCGGGAGCATCATGCTTCTCGATGAGGACGGCGAAAACCTGCGGATCGCCGAGGCCCAGGGCCTTTCCACGGAGGTCGTGGCCAACACCCGCCGCAAAGTGGGCAAAGGGGTGGCAGGCCAGGTCTTCGCGAGCGGAACCGCCCGCATCGTCCGCGGGCACGCGCCGGAGTCCGTCGATCACGTCGAAGGCCGGGCCTACCGCGAGTCGGCCAGCGTTCCGATCCTGAGCGATGGGCGCCCCATCGGCGTCTTGAACGTCAACGTGGACTCCGAGGGATTCACCCTGGACGACAAGGCGCTGTCCCTTCTCACCCGGTTCGCCAAGGAGGCCTCGGGCGCGATTCTCAAGGCGCTGGACCTCCGACGCCTGGACGGCGCCCAGCGGCAGGAAGCCCTGCAGCGCCAGGTCGACCGGCTGATGGCCCTCCAGGAGAGCCTCCCCTCCCGCATCCACGCGGTGGGCGACGCCCTCGGGGCCGCTCTCGCCGCCGACTTCGTTCACTTCTTCGTGGTGGACCCTCTGGGGCGGCGCCTGGAACTCCTGACCCCGCCGCGGGGCACCGCGGTCTGGCACCCCAAGAGCCAGCCCCTGGACAAGGGGTTCCTCGGCTGGGCGGTGCGGGAGGGAACGCCGCGACTCCTGGGCGTGGCGGAGGATGGCCGCGAGGAACGGGCGGCCATGATCTGCCTTCCCATCCAGAGCACCCGCCCCCATGCCCTCGTGGTGCTGGAGAACGTGCCCCTGGCCGGGACCTCGCCCGAAAAGATCATGGATCTCCTCACCCGACTCGTCGAACACGTGGAGGAGATCATCGGCGTCGAGGAGGGGGTCGACGCCCAGGAACTCCTCTACCAGCTCAAGATGCGGGTGTCGGACCAATCGCCTCAGCTGCTGCCCCTGCCGCCCGTGCTCCGGACCCGGGCCGCCCTGGAGCTGGCGGTTCAGCTCCTGGCCGGCGAGGCGGCGATCTGGGTTCCCCCCCACGGCGCCCGCCCGGTGACCAGCGAACCCCACACCGCCCGCTCTGCCAACCTGCTGGCCGAGGCGCGAGCCAGCCTGGACCTGCTTTCGGAGCTGGTGCAAGACCGGGGGGCGGTGGCCGGCGGATCCGACGCCGCGGGCTGGGACGCCAAGGCCCCTCGGGGCCCCGCCCCCTACGTGGGAGTCTCGGCCAGCGGCGATGCAGAGGGGGTCCTCCTGCTCTTCTTCTCCCCCGACGAGACCGTGGGTTCCCCCGCCCAGGTCCCCGCACAGGTGCTCCTCGAGGTGCTGGTCAAGATCAGCGAAGTCTGCTCCGCCGGGGGCGGCGAGGACATCGCGACGGCGCCGGAACCCGCGGGCGGGAACCCTGTGGTCCCCAATCCCCGCACGGCCATGGGATCGAAGGAACTGGAGGCGCTCGTTCACCAGGAATGGCTCCGGTCCCGGCGCTACGGCCACGCCTTCGCTCTGACCCGCTTCCGGCTCAGAACCGGTGGGAACGAGGATCCCGTGGACCTCCGGGACTTCATCCTCCGGGAGAAGCGGGACGTGGATCTCGTGGCCGAGGCCCGGTCGGGGACGTACGTCGTCCTGTCTCCCGAAGTGGATCGGAATCCCGATGGCATCAGCCGCCGACTCTCGGAGAAATGGCGGCGGCGGGCGGGCGCCGAACCCCTGGATGTCGATCAACGGGTCTTCCCGCGGGACGGCCACGCCGAGAGAACCTACCAGGCCTGGTTGCGCGGCGAGGAGGCCTCGGGCCGGGCGGCCTGATTTCGGCGCGGGCGCTCCGGAACAGGCGCCAAGGTCGACGGCGGGAACCGCCGGTCGTGCCGGGTTGCCGGGCAACCCATGAAGCTTCCATAGGCCCACCCCTCGTCGGTGAGGGCGGCCCCATCCTGATCCAACGCTTCACCCGGCACGCAACCGGGTTCATCACCCCGATCCACCAAGGGTCCAGATCTCGCGTCCGCTCTTGAGGTACTTCTTGTGGATCTTCACATCGCCGGCTCCCTCGGCCTCGGCGATCGAGAAGAGCTCGGCGACATCCTCGGGACTGCCGTCGCAGAACCCCATGGGCCGCGAATTGTCGGGCAGGTTGAGCTGAACCTTGAACTCGCCACGGGTCCAGCGAGTCTGCGTGGCGTTGTTGTACGGGTAGATCATGATGCCTCGGACCGCGGCCCCCGGCGAGCCGCGGATTAGCGAACCCGGAGCGGATCCGGGGTGAACGAGAGCACGAAGAACGCCAGCGACGCGATCCCCAGCCAGAGGCGCACCCGTCCGAGGGGCGCGCGGTCGTTCGCGGTGGGGGGATGGCGGAGCCCGATCAGGAATACCAGGACCACCATCAACGTCCAGGCCGGGTTCACGAAGATCGCGGTGGCCACGAACCCCAGCGCCACCGCGATGGCCACCAGGTGGCTCTTCTTTCCCAGCAACGCGTAGAGCACGTGGCCGCCGTCGAGCTGCCCGATGGGCAGCAGGTTCAGGGCGGTCACGAAGAGGCCCGCCCAGCCCGCGAAGGCGATGGGGTGGAGAAGTACGTCGTAGCCGGGGGGAAGCGGCCCCACCACCAGCCGCGACAGGGCCGCGAAGAGGAGCGAGTCGCCGAGCTGGATGTTCGGGCCGGTGAGGCCGGCGACGGCCACCACCTGGGAGTGGGCCAGCCCCCAGAACGTGGCGGGAAGGGCGATCAGGAGCCCGGCCAGGGGGCCGGTCACCCCGATGTCGAAGAGCACCTTCCGGTCCGCCCCCAGGTTGTTCATCCGGATCACCGCCCCCATGGTCCCGAACGGGGGGAGGGGAATGGGGATGAAGTAGGGAAGGGTGGCGGGGACCCGGTAGCGGCGGGCCTGGAGGTAGTGCCCCATCTCGTGACAGAAGAGGATGGACATGAGCACGGCGGCGTAGGCCGGCCCCCCCACCAGGGTGGTGCTGGCGCAGGTCAGGACGAAGAGCAGGACGTTGAACCGCCACGAACGCAGGAACGCCTTCATCGATCTCCTCGGACTGGGATCGGAACCGCCCGGGATACCGGCGGGAGTCGAATCATATGCCGCCCGGCCCCCCGGCCGGACCCAAAAAAATCCCGGCGCCCCCTGAGGAGCGCCGGGACGTTTCCGCATCGGTCGGGAGAGGATCAGCCCTTGGCCGCTTCCTTCTCCTTGCTCTCGAGGTTCTTGAAGAACGCCTGGAGCTTCTCGATATTCTGCTCGTCCTTGGTGACCACCACGGCCGTGGCGCCGTCGTTGGTGTTCTCTAGGGTCACCTCGGCGCCGGCGAAGGCGTCGACGCCCTCCTTGCAGCCGTTGCAGGCCTCGGACTCCATGTTGGCCCGCGAGTAGGAGCAGTGGGCCGGGGCATTCATCAGGGCATAGGCCTTGGACGCCACCGCCTGGGCCATGACCACGTCGTTCCTGTCCGTAGCGGTGAAGACCACCCTGACCCCGTTCCTGGTGTCGACGGTGGTGAAGCTGACCTTGTCGGCGCTGGCGCCGAGTTCCTTGGTGAAGGCGCAGAAGGGGCAGGCCGAGGCGTGGTCGGCGTGAGCGCTGCAGGAGCCCTGCCCGGCGCAGGCCGCCTTTTCGGCGGCGGTGCAGGTCGCGGCCTTGGCCGCGGTGCAGGTGGCGGCCTGAGCCGCGGAACATCCGGATCCTTCGGCCGAGGCCTTCTGGATCGAGGCCTTGCCGGTACACGAAGACGCGGAGGCGGAATTCTTGTCGCAGTTGGAGCCGGCATAGACCGCGCCGGCCAGGGCGACGGTCAGGCCGAGGGCGAAGAGCAAACGAAAGACGCGCATGGAGATCCTCCTCGGGGAGCGGGAAGGGACACCGAATGGATTGTGCAGGCGTTCGACCCCCTGGGACGGGTCTGGACCCAGTATAGGGCACCGGACGCGGGATACCCAAGTAAAGTTGTCGGGTTTTCCGGCCGGCCCTTGAATCCCTTTACACTTCAATCAGTTCGAGTATTCCCTGAAATATCGAGACCCCGGCGGGCCCGACCGGAGGAAGAAGGTGGTAACGCCCTGGCCGGCAATGGATTAGAGGATAAAGGACACCTTTCCCCCATCCACTCTTAGCGCGGTCCCGGTGATGTAGGCCGCGGGCTCCGAGCAAAGGAAGGCCACCGCCGCTCCCAGCTCCTCGGGGCGGCCCAGCCGGCCGGACGGGACCAGCCCTCCCATGGCCTCCAGTTCCTCCTCCGGGCTCCGGCCGGTCTCGCCGGCCCGGTAGCGGGCCAGTTCCCCGAGCCGCTGGGTGGCGATCAGGCCCGGGCAGACGATGTTCACGGTGATGCCGTGGGGCGCGACCTCTGCGGCCAGGGCCTTCGAAAAGCCGGCCACCGCCGGGCGGACCGAGGAGGAGAGAAAGAGCCCGACCGAGGGTTCGGGAACGGTGCTGGAGGTGATGTGGACGATCCTCCCCCAACCCGCTTCCTTCATCGAGGGGAGCGCCGCCTTGGTGAGACGCACCGCGCTCATGAAGCTGAGCTGGATCGCCTCCTCGAGGTCCTGGACGTCGAAGCGCTCGAATGGGCCGGGTGGCGGACCCCCGGCGTTGGTGATCAGGATCGCGGGGGGACCGAAGGCCTCTCGGGCGGCCTCCACGAACCGCCCCCCGGCGTCCGGATCGCGGACGTCGAGCACGACGGCGTGGGTCTCACCTCCGGTCTCCCGATGGACGCGGCCGGCGGCCTCGGTGATGCGCTCCCGGTCCCGGGAGGCCATCACCACCCGCGCGCCCTCGGCGGCGAGGGCGGTGGCCACCGCGTACCCCAAGCCCATCGACGCGCCGGCCACCAGCGCGGTCCTTCCGTTCACTCCGAGATCCATGTCGTCCTCCGTTCGAGCTTGGAATGCCGGCCGCCCCGGCGGTTCCCGGTTCGGGTGACCTACCGGGCCCGGTCGCGAACCCGCGCGAGGTCGCGCCCGGTCACCCCCAGGAAATGGAGCAGGCCGGTGAAGTCGTTTCTCTGAATGGCCCCATCGGCGGATCGGCGGGTGATCTCGTGGGCCCGGAACGCGATCCCCAGCCCCGCCGCCTGGAGCATGGGGATGTCGTTGGCCCCGTCTCCGACCCCCACCACCTGCTCCAGGGGCACGCCCTCCAGAGCGGCGATCTCGGCCAGCCGCACCGCCTTCCCCGCCGCGTCCAGGATCGGATCCTCGAGTTCGCCGGTGACCAGGCCGTCCCGGACCACCAACGTGTTGGCGAAGGCGTGATGGAAGCCGAGCCGCGCGCGAAGGGCTTCGGCGAAGTACGTGAAACCTCCGCTCAGAATGGCCAGCCGGAAGCCCAGGCGCTTGAGGACCACGGTCGCTTCGGCGGCGCCGGGGGTGAGGGGGAGCGAGGCGGCGACCTCCTCGAGCACGCTCTCCGGGAGCCCGCGCAGAAGCGCCACCCGTCGGCGGAGCGACGCCTCGAAGTCCATCCGCCCCTCCATGGCCTCGTGGGTGATGCGCGAGACCTCACCGGCTTTTCCGGCGCGCTCCGCCAGGAGATCGATCACCTCCGCGGCCACCAGGGTCGAGTCCATGTCGAACACCACCACCCGCTTCGTGGCGCGGAAGACATCCTCGCCGGCCAGGGCGATGTCCACGGCCAGGCGATTCCCCAGGGCGAGCATATCGGCCCGAAGGGCGGCGGGATCGCCCACCGAGGTCACGTCGAGCACGAACTCCCCCGCCCGGAGATCCTCTTCAGCCAGGCGACGGATGGAAACGATGTTGGCCCGGTGGACGGCGGCGGTCGAGGCCACCTCGGCCACCAGCCGGGTGGAGGGGCGCTCCGAAACCACCGTGGCCACCATCCGCTCGGTTTCCTTCAGCAGGCGGACCTGGTCGGCGTCGATGCCCCGCGCATCCACCGCCAACCCCAGGGCCGAGGCCTCGGGGATCACGTCCCGAGCCAACCGGGAGGACTTGAGGGGATCCCCCCCCAGATCGAGCAGGAAGGATAGGGCGAGAAAGCCCTGGAGGGTGGCCTGCTCGATGTCCACGATCTCGATCTCCGCCCGGTCGAGCGAGCCGGCCAGGGCGGCCAGGAGACCGGGGCGGTCGCGACCGGAGACGGAAAGGACGTAGGGTTCCAGGAAGGCGCGCATGCGGGGATCAAAACACCGGGGTTCGGAGAAGCGCAACCGGTTCCCGCGACCGGCGCGAAGCCCGCCCGGCGCCGGCTCCGTTCAGCGGACGCGGATCCGGAAGCCGTCGTCGGCGGCGCCGGCGGTTCCTCCCCAGAAGGCGCCCAGAACCGCCCCCGCCGCGGTCATGCGAAGCGCGTCCGCTTCGCTCCAGAAGCCCAGGATGTGGCCCAGACCGCCGAGCCAGAGCCCGGCGTTGGCCCCCCGGTCGGCGCCGTAGGCCGCGGTGCCGAAACGGGAGAGACGGACCGTGGCCGGGGGCGGGAGGAGGCGGTCGGTGCGCGGCGCGAGGGAGTCGGCGGCGGAGGGGGCGGGACCAAGACCCGGGAAGATGAGCTTCACGTCGCGCCGGGTGAGGGAGCGGCGTCCCTCCTCGCCGGCCGGGCCGGCGGGGGCGGAGCGACGGGCCTCGACCCGCACGGTGTCCGGAGCCTCCAATACCGGGAGCCCCCGGAGGGGAACGGGCACGGCCAGCGACTCGGCGACCGCGGGCCGGAACGGGACCGGCGGGGCCCCGGACGCCTCCCCCGCCAGGAAGATCAGAAGCAATACGAAGCTGAGCGCAATCCCCTTCATCGGAGCGGCTCCCTCGGCCCGGAGTCCTCGTGGCCGGCCGCCGGGGAGACCCGGCGCCGGCTTCGGGACCACTCTACTCCAGCTTCACCAGCTTCCGCACCTCCCGCCGGTCCGGGGTCCGGAGCACGTAGAAGTAGATCCCATGGCTCACCGCGGCGCCGGTGTCCGAGCCGCCGTCCCAGAGGATCTCGTGGTAGCCGCCGGAGAGGCTTCCCGAGGCCACCGTCTTCACCCGCTTCCCGGAGATGTCGTAGATCGTGAGGGTGACCGGGGAATCGGCGGGGAGGTAGAACGCGAAGGTCGCGCCCGTCGCGCCCATGGGATTCGGGCGGCTCTGGAGCAGCACCGGGTGGGTGATCCCCGCGAACGCGCCCGGAACGGCGGTGCTCGCGATCAGGGAGAAGGTGCTGTCGCTCATGGCCGAGGCGGTGTTTCCGGCCGCGTCCCAGGCCTCGACCCGCACCCGGCAGGAATCGCCGGCCGTGGCCGGGGTGGCCCAGGGATAGGGGAAGCCGACCGCGCCGCAGGCGATCGGGGTCCAGCTCCCGCCGTCGTCGAGGGTGTAGGAGACGCAGACCGAGTCCACCCCCACGTTGTCCCCCACCGCGGCCTGGATGTTCAGCACGTCGCCGGCGTTCACCAGCTCGCCGCCCACCGGATAGGAGATCGCCACCGCGGGCTGATCGTCGTCCCCCACCGCGAACGCCGCGTCCGAGGTATCGGCGGCGCCGTTCGCCTGGGCATCGAAGGCGACCGCCCGGACCAGGTAGAGGACCGAGGGAAGATCGGGGGTGACCCACACCGCCGAGGTGTCGGCCACCAGGGTATCGATCACCGACCACGAACCGCCGCCGTCCGACGAGTAGTAGAGATCGAGGTGGTCGATCCCCACGTCGTCGGTCGCATTCCAGCTCACCACGACCGGGTTGCCGGTGCCGTAGATCTCGCCCCCGTTCGGGGCCAGCAGGGTCACCGTGGGGGGCGCCGAGTCCGCCACCGAGAAGAGCGCGTCGGAAGCGTCGCTCCCCACCAGACCGGCCGCGTTCACCACGTCCACCCGGACCAGCCCGGAGTCGGTGGGGGCGGAGGGAGTCGTCCAGGCGTAGCTCGTGTCCGGAGCCGGAACGGTGGCCACGTAGGCCCAGCTCCCGCCTCCGTCCGGGGACCAGAACACGCGGGTCGAGTCCACCCCCACGCAGGTGTCGGCCATGGTCCAGGTCACGGTGACCGGGTCCGCGTAGCCGAAGGTCTGGCCGCCGTTGGGCGCGGTCACCTGGGCCACGGGGGGCGTGGTGGGCGCCACCGAGAACGCGGCGTCGCTCACGTCCACCCCCTGGAGATCGGAGGGATCGCGGGCGATCACCTTCACCCAGACGCTGTCCGCGGCGAGGCCGCTTCGGACCCAGTCATGGCTCCCGGTGTTGGAGAGACCGATGGCGATGGTCTGCCAGACGGCGAAGGTGGGATCGTCGGTCCAGTACAGGTCCACCCCGGTCACCCCGTTGGCGTCGCTTGCGCTCCAGGTGATGGGGCTCGTTCCGCAGGATTCCAGCACCTCGCCCCCGTTGGGAGCGGTGAGCGTCGCCGTCGGCGGGGTTATGTCGGAGGGATAGAGCCAGTCCAGCACCCGCTGCATGGTCAACGTGCGGGTGGCCGCGGCGTTGATGGCCTCGAAGTTGAAGGCGAAGTACACCAGCTTGTGGCCGGTGCTGTAGCGGACCGCCCCGCGCTTGGCCACGGAGTACAGGAACACCGTCGACGCCCCCGACGCCGGGGTTACCACCGACGGATAGGTCGAGTTGTCGGCCCCGTCCCCCGCGGCCAGGTTCAACGAGATGCCGTTTCCGATCGGATCCCCGCTGGTTCCGGTCAGGGTGTTGTCGCTGGAGCTGTCGGAGACGAAGTTGGCGTGGAGATAGCCGGTGTAGAAGGTCTGGTCGGCGGCGCTCCCCTGATCCACCAGGTCGTAGCCGATGTCCTGGCCGGTCACGAGGAGGGATCCCCCCCCGTCGAGGTACGCTTCCACCACCGCCTGCTCGCCGGCGGTGAAGGTGTTGTCGTACTCCACCCCGGTGTACCAGACCACGGCCCGCGCCCCCTGCATCTTCCCGAGGGTGGGGGGGCCGTCGACGGACGCGTCATGAAGCACGTAGGCCCGGCCCGCCCCGGTGATGGCGTTCTCGAACAGGGCCTGGTTGCCCGCGCCGGCGTCGTCCGCCACCAGGAGCACGTAGTTTCCGGCGTGGAGCAGGACCGACGCGGTGGACGCGTACCCGTTGTCCCCGGTGAGGGCAAGCTGGAAGCTCACCGCGGCGCCGTCGGCCAGCGGCCCGGTGGCCTCGATCTCGAAGTCGGATGACCCGTAGTTCAGCGCCCCGCCGGTCACCGTCCCGAAGTAAACGCTGTCCTGGAGCACGTCGACCCCGGCGGTGAGGCTCGTGAGCACCCCCGCCACCCCGGTCTTGTCGTCGGCGAAGTCGTTCCGGAGGGCGAGGTGGAGCGCGGCACGCTCGTTCCCGTCCAGGGTTTGGTTGTTGTTGCCGAGCGAGGCGTCGTCCACCTGGACGTCGCCCACCGCCAGCTGGCAGGGAGTGACGGTCACGTTCATGGTGCGCGGGTTCGAGGCGACGCCGAAGGTTCCCACCGAGAACCCGGTGTTGGTTCCCGCGTAGTCCTTGGCGTTGGGGTTGGTGGCGTCGCTGAAGAGCTGTTTGCTGGTGGAGCCGGGGAAGAGGTCCCCCGCATCCCCGCGGTTGTTACCGGCGTCGAGCTGGTTCAAACCGTCCGCTTCCTCGAGATCCACCAGCTTGTGGGCCTCGTTGGTGTTGCCGGAGACCGCGTTGTCGATGTGCCAGACCGCGATCCCGCTGACCGGGAGGTAGGTGTCGTACCCGGTCTTTACCCGGTTCTCGACCAGGAAGTACTCGCTGGACAGGAACCCGTGGGGATAGACCTTGAGCACGTCGCCGCCGGTTTCCACCGCGGAGAGGGGGTATCCGGTCTGGTCGTCGCACAGAACCACCGGGTCCACCCATCCCAGCTGCTCCTTGCTCCAGGCGCACATGTGGGACGGGGTGGCGGGATGGGCGCCGTCGCCCCCGTAGGAGCCGGCGGCCATGAGGCCCCAGTTCCCGATTCCCTCCGAGCTGCCGTCGGTGTCGTAGAGATCGGGAAGCCCGAAGGCGTGGCCGAACTCGTGGGTGTAGACCCCGATCTCGATCAGGCTGCTCCCGTTGCAGCTCACCAGGGGCTGGATGGTGTAGTCGCTGACCTTGATGAAGCCCCCACCCGCCGCCGGGTCGTTGGTGGTGTACGGAGCGCCCCACCAGCCCTCGTAGACCCAGCGATGGGACCAGAGGTTGTTGGTCCCGCACTCCCCGCCCCGCTCCGGCTGGACGAAGGCGACGAAGTCCACGTACCCGTCGTCGTCGCCGGAATTGGGAACCCCGTCGGGGCCGTCGTTGTCGAACTGGGAGAAATCGACCCAGGAGTCGGAGCCGTCCAGAAGCTCCTTCAGGTACTCGCCGGTCTTGGCGCTGGCGCAGAGACCGTTGCACCCCGACGGTCCCTCGTAATAGGTGTCGGCCTGGGAGACCTGGAAGAGGCCGCCGCCCTGGGCGCCGTACACCGTCCCGGTGAGGGTCAGGTACCCCCGCGAGATGTCGGTGTAGTAGTCGGTGATGGTGCCGGTGGGGTTGGGGCCGTCGAAGAGCTGCTGCTGGAGCTGGGCCGGGCTGTAGGGGTCGCTGCCGGTGTTGGAGAACTTCCCGGCCAGAACCGGGACCCTTCGGGTGCCCTCGACCCGGAAGCCGCCGACCGCCGCCTCGGTCACCCCGGAGATGAGCCCCAGCTCCAGGAGCCGGCGGTTTTCCTGGACGCGCTTGGTCTGGGCGATCCAGGCGTGCTTGAACTGGAAGGCGTCCCGATCCGTGGCAAGGCGGTCGTAGTAGCCGGGCGGGAGCGGCACCCCGGGATGCGGCGGAGCCGGCTGGGACGCCACCTCCCGCGCCACGCCCCCGAGCAGGACGAGAACCGCGAGGGGCACGAGCAGGGGGGAAACGAGTAGACCGAATCGCGGGGAAGACACAGCTCCGCTCGGACGGGGGGACATGGCAGTGTCCTTTCGGGCGATGACCCTGGGATGCAGATCCTGATGCTCGTGACGGGGCGACCCCCCGAGAGCTCGAAGTGCGCTCCAATTATACCGGATCCAGTCGATGCGTTCTGGAGAATCTCCCGATCGTGCATGCTGCCGCATCCCCGTGCATCCCTCCCGGCACGGATCTCCCCCTTGCGCGTCCGGAGATGATGCCGGACAACGGGTTTCGGGGCGGGAGACAGGTCCGTTCAGCCGTTGCCCGCCCTCTTATGCAAGCGAAGGGCCAGATCATCGGGGTTCAATGCCAAGAGGGAGGTTGCGGAGGAAGTGCGCGCGCCGAACGTGGGAGAGGAGGAGGAGCCTCGGGGGGGAAAGAAAGAGCCCGAGGAACCCTGACCCGAACCACCCCGGACGGAAAGAGCTGTTCGGCTAAGAGTCCTCGGGCTTTTCTCTTGCGGAGCCGCGAGTGAACCGGGAGCGAGCCGGAAAAGCCGTCCGGCTCCATCCTGGCGCCTCGATTCCCGTCTCCGCCAAAAAACGCCGGGCGACGACCCCGAACGTGGGGGGCCGTGGACTTCGAAGTCGCCGTCCGGCCTCAAACCGTTCAATGGGTAATACCCCCCAGCCGGTGGCGGATTCCAGAAAAGTGAGGGGGCCGGTCGGCTTTTCAGAACCGGCGGCGCGGGCGGCGAGCCGCCTTCATCCGCGCGCCACCCGGGCCAGGATGAGGGAACGGACATCCCGCGGTCGGCCCGGCGGAGACCAGGATTCCTGGTAGAGCGGATCCACCCGGAACCCGTCCTCCACGAGGCTCTTCATCTGCCTCGGATCGAGAACGAGGTCGATGGCGGGCTGGATGTCCAGCACCGCTTCCAGGTCGCGGCGATCGTGGAGGAAGGGCATCACGCGATGGGCGTAGAACGGAAGAGCCAGGTTGGTGCTCCGGTAGATGAAGAGCGGTTCCCCCATTCGCACCCGGACGTCCACCCCGCGCGCGAAGTCGGCGCGGGAACGATAGGCGTTGGACACCGGGCCGACCGCCTGCACCACGAAGAGATTTCCGAGGATGAGTACCGCGGTCGCGTAGGCGAGGCCTCGGATCCAACGGCCACGGAGCGCCAGGCGAAACCCCCAGGCCCCGGCCAGGGCCATGACCGCCAGCATCCCGAAGGCGAAGCCCGTCCGCGCGAAGAACGGCGGGCCGCCCAGCTCCGGGACCAGGCCCGCCGCCACCGCGGCCACGGCAAGGATCCCGGTCAGCGCCGCGGTCGGGGCGACCATCCACCGGACGCGCCCGGCCCGCCACGCACGGTCCACCGCGATTCCCGCCCCCACCGCCAGGAGCGGCCAGAGGGGAAGGACGTAATACACCCGCTTGGAGCCGGAGAGGGAGAAGAATACGACCAGGGCCAAAACCGCCGTCGCCACCCGCCGGAGGTTTCGACGGGGCTCCTCCGGGGCATCCCCGTCCCCCCGTCCCCAGGCCTCCCGCGCCCAGACCGGCAGGAAGAGGGCGCCGGGGAGGAACGCCGTCGCCAGAACCGGCAGGTAGTACCAGAAGGGTTCCTGATGATCGTAGGGCTCTCCGATCCGGGCCACGGTCTGGTGGAGGAAGATCGAGAGCGCGTCGGAATAGCGAATGAGAACGAACGCGTACCAGGGAAGGGCGAGGAGAAGAAACAGGAGGAACCCCGGCCCGGGGCGCACCCACCCGGAGGCCGCCGGACCGGAATCCCGCCGGCCGGCGATGCGGAAGACCAGGAGCACGGCCACCGGGACCACGATCCCCACCGGTCCCTTGAGCATGAACCCCGCGGCCAGAAGGGCCCAGCCGACCAGGGGGAGAAGTCGCCGCCCGTTACCCGCGCGCGCCTCCAGGAACGCCCAGGCCGCCGCCCCCTCGACGGCGAGAAGCACCATGTCCATCTCCGCGGTGCGCGCGTGGCCGAAGTAGACGACATTTCCCAGGAGGAAAAGCACCGCGAAGAGGCCGGAGCCGCCGCCTCCCAGAAGGACGGCCAGGCGCCAGGTCACGGCCAACCCGACCACCGCCGCCGCCACCGATGGAAGCCGGGCCCCCAGCTCGGCGTGATTGCCGGTGACCCCCATGGCCGCGGCGATCATCCAGTAGTAGAGAGGGGGTTTCTCCAGGGCCACCCGGCCGTTCTCGACCGGCACCATCCAGTCGCCGGTTTCCAGCATCTCGCGGCCGATTCCCGCGCGCCGGCTCTCCCAGTGGCTCCCCCAGAAGTCCGGGAACCCCGGCCGAAAACCGTAGATCAACGCTCCGAGGAGGAGGAGGGTCAGGAGGATGGATCGGGGGCGGAGTTCAGGCAACGAGCGCGGCGGCTTTGTCCGCCCGGCGCTTGCGGCGGATCAGCATGATGTTCCGAACGTAGACGAAGAGTCCCGCTCCCTGGCCCACGATGAACACCGGGTCCTGCCGGTAGATCGCGTAGGCGGTGAGGATGGCTCCCCCGCCCAGGCTCAGGACCCAGAAGGCCCCGGGGATCACGCTCTCCTGCCGCATCTCCGAGACGATCCACTGCACCAGGAACCGGGCGGAGAAGAAGAGCTGTCCGAGAAAGCCGATGACGATCCAGGTGTTCACGGGTTGTCCTCCCTGACGCCCGACTTGCGACCGGGCCGGCCGGAAGCCGCGCCCGAGGCCTCGTAGCTGACCGCGTAGTTCACGAAGCGGCGCTTCACCCACCACATTCCGAAGAGATCCAGAATGCCCCGGAAGAGACGGTTCTTCACGTTGTACTTGGATTCTCCCGCCGTCCGGGGGCGATGGTTCACCGGCACCTGGGTCACCGTCCCCCCCTGGAGCTGGATCAGGAGGGGCATGAAGCGGTGCATCCCGTTCAGCCGCGGCATGCGCGGCGTGAGGTCGCGTCGGAAGAGCTTCAGGGAGCAGCCGGTATCGCGGATGCCGTCGCCGAGGATGGCGCTTCGGACCCGGTTGGCCACCACGCTGCTCACCCGGCGAAGCCGGTTGTCGCGGCGCTTCCGCCGGAATCCGGCCACCATGTCGAACTGGGGGATCCACTCCATGAGCCGGGCGATGTCGGCGGGATCGTTCTGGAGATCGGCGTCGAGGGTGACGATGTAGTCTCCGCCGGCCGCCTCGAAACCGGCGCCCAGGGCGGCGCTCTGGCCGCGGTTCCGCTCCAGATGGAGGCATCGAAGCTGGGGGCGCCCGCGGACCAGTTGGTCCATGACCTCACCCGATCCGTCGGTGCTCCCGTCGTCCACCAGAAGGATCTCGTAGGGGGTCCCGACCCGGTCCAGTTCGCGGATCAGTTCCTCGACCAGGGGAGCGAGGTTGTCCTTTTCGTCGTGAACCGGGATCACCGCGCTCAATCGCAGTCCGGACGTCGTGCCGTCCATCCGTCTCCTCTCCGCCGGGGTCGGCCCCGAGCGCGGGCGGCGGGATCGCCGCCGGCATCGCTCCACCGATGAAGGCCCGGGGCGCTGGGCGCTCCCGCGCGCCGGCACGGCCCCGGCCTCGACTCAAAACGAGGCCGATCGAAGAATGGCTCCGATCGGCTTCGCATTGTCCTGCATTTCCGGGGTCAAGGTGAACCCCGGCTCCCGAAGTGCTTCGTTTACCCGGACTTCCGGCTTCGGCTCTGCCGGGATGGGCTCGGCCGCGCCGAACCCCGGCCGGACTCCCGGCTCCGGGAGGGACGGGGGGCGGGCTCGTACCGCCGCTCCGATCCCCGCCCGGGCTTCACCTCGCGACCGGGATTCGATTGGCTGGGCTTGGGGGTCGGCTTCACCTGGCGAACGGGTTGATCCGGTGTGCGGAGACGGTTCCCGCCCTGCACCGAGGGGCGTGACGGCTTCGTCACGCGTCCGCGCACGACCGGCGCCCGCCGGTCCGGCGTGGGGGTCTTCAACACCCGCCGGTTCCCGTTGTAGACCGGCGGATTCCCGGACCGGTTTCCGTTCTTGTAGGCCCGGCCATAGCCCGAGCTCCCCCCCGGTCCCCGACGTGCCGGCCCTTTTCGGCCCGGGCGTAGTAGTCGTGGTGACCCCGGCCGTAGCGGTCGCGGTCGCGGGGATACCAGTACCAGGAGACCCCGGCGTTCCAGCGGTACCACGGGTCGTAGTACCAGTAGGAGTACGGGTACGGCTGCCAGTAGCAGTAGTAGTAGGACATGCTGGGCCACCAGAACGGGTCGTAGTAGTACGAGTAGGCGTAGCCCGGCCAGTGCGGGTAGTAGTAGCCGAACGAGACCGAGACGTTTCCGCGGTACCGGCTGTCCAACCCGCTCTGATACCCCGTGTCGTAGCCGCCGTCCGCGTACCCGCCGGTCGAGTAATCGCCGGACGCGTTCTGGTCGTAGGTCCCTTGGTCCTGGACGGCCGCGGGAGCGGGCTCTTCGGCGGCGCTCCCCTTGCCGGTGTTGATCATGTAGGTGATCACCGGATCGCTCACCCCGGCCTGGCGGAGGGCCAGGATCTCGTCCACGGTGAGATGGAAGACCGTGCCGTCGGCGTCGATCTTGGCCAGAATGATCTTCTCGCTGGCCCCGGCGCGGGCCAGGCCCTTGACGTCGTCCACGGTGACCGCCCGGGCGGGGGCCGCCGCCGCGAGCGCGGTCGTGATGACCAGCCCGAACAGGAATAGTGCGTGTCTCATGAGGACACCTCCTCAGCTGCTTGGGATCGGCCCCGAATCCGTGCCGCGTTCCCGCTCGTGTAGCGGGACCGCCTCAAGGTCAGTATATCGCATCCGGCGTCCCGGAGCTCCGCTCATCGCCCTCGCGCGTGGAAGGGGGGCTTCCCGACGTCCTCCCAGCGCTGCTGGTCGATGTCGTAGAGCCAGCACTCGTCGTCCCGCGTGACCAGGAACCCGAAGGTCTCCATGTTCCGGATCTCCGCGGGTTTGACCGGGAGAGGCACCACCTTGGTGGGCTGGCCCTCGAGGGCAAAGGACTCGTCCAGGGTGACCCAGCTCTTCTTGTCCGGGCGGTACTGCCAGAGATCCCCTTCCCAGGTCATCACCCCACCCACCCCGAACGTGCCCACCAGCCCGGGCTTGTCGCTCCCCCCGCCGAACTCCACCATCCCGGCCTGGGGGGCTTCCGGCCGGAGGAGCGCCGAACCGGCCATCCCGCCCAGAAACGCCGCGGCCAGAAACGCCACCGGCCGCCAAAGCCGCATCAGTCGCCGCATGAGACCTCCCTCCACACGATGTGCTCGGCCCATATCCTCTGCCCTTGATACCCCGCCCGGCGCCCCCTGTTCCGGCGGGCGCGGCCTCACGCCGCCCGCCGCCCCGGAACCGCCCCCAGGAGCGCCGCCTGGAACACCACCGATACGATAGCCACTGCCGCGGCAAAGAGATAGGGGGCCTGGAGCCGCCCGGTGGCCTCCGCCGCCCACCCCCCCAGGATGGGAAGGGCCAGGGAACCCAGTCCCAGGAGCATCTCATGGACCCCCGCGTAGCGCCCCCTCCGGCCGGGCTCGTCCACCGAGTAGAAGAGGCTGGCGAAGTAGGCCGTCCCCAACCCCATCCCGATGAGGGGGGCGGTGGCCAGGATGACCGCCGGATTCCGGATCCACGGGAGAACAGCCAGGGTCCCGATCAGGGGGACCTGGGACCAGAGGAGCGGTCCCGCCCGGTAGCGCCAGCCCGAGAACCGCATGAGGATCCCGAACACCGCGGTCTGGGAGAAGAAGATGAGGCCGAGGAAGGCGCCGAACACACTCTCCCCCCGCCCGATCACCTCGAGCCAGTTGGGGTAGTGGGTGTTGAGCACGGCCACCACCCCGAAGGCGATGCCGTTGGCCGTCCAGGCCGCGAGCCGGAACCGTCGGGCGCGGGCGGGGGACACCTCGCGATCGCCCCCGCCGGCCGTGGCCGGCGCCGGGGCCTCGGGGTGGGCGCGCGCCGAGGCCGTGAGGGGGCGGACCCGGAGCGTGGTGACCAGGGCCGCCACCACCAACAACGCCCCCGCCGAGGCGGCGAAGACGGCGGCGAAGCCGAGCCCGGCCAGGAGGAACCCCCCGGCCAGGAACCCGCACCCCTTCCCCAGGCTCCAGGCCACGTTGAACCAGCCGAGATGCCCGTGCACGGTCTCGCGGTCGGCGATGTCGGCCAGGGTGGCCTGGACCGCGGGCCAGAAGAAGGCCAAGGCCGTTCCCAGGACCGCCAGCACCGCGAAGAGGGGGCCGATTCCCGGGGCGAGGATCAACGCGGCCACCGCCAACCCCCCGACCACCAGGCTCCAACGGGCCAGGCGGAGCCGCTCCCGGCCCTCGGTTAGGCCCCCCGCCCACACCGTGCTCAGGCTGTAGGGAAGGGCGCGGGCGGCGGGGAGGAGTCCCAGAACCAGCGGACCCGCCCCCAGGGCGAGAGCCTTGTAGGGGGCGCCGGTCATGGTGAGGTAGAGGGCCATGTCGGCGAGGAAGGCGGCGATGCAGAGCCGGGCGAGCGGCGGAAGGGCCCGGGACCTCATTCCGTCCGGTTTCGGCTTTCGAGGTTGAGATAGCGTCCCTGGCCCGCCACGTAGGAGGCCTCGATGGCGCGGACCACCAGGGTCTTGGCCCCACGGGCGGCGTCGGCGACGCCCTCCCCCCGGGCCAGGCCGGCGGCCAGGGCCGAAGCCAGGGCGCATCCCGTCCCCCGCACCGAACGACCGGAACGATCCTCTTCCAGCCACAGCGCGACGTCGGGTCCGGCCAGGTAGTCCGAGGCGCGACCCCGGGGAAGATGCCCCCCCTTGATCAGCACCCACTCCGGGCCCAGGTCCCGGATCGCCCGGGCCTGGTCGGGGATGCGATCGCGGTCGGCCACCGGGGTTCCGGTCAGGGCCGAGGCCTCCTCCAGGTTCGGGGTGACCACTCGGGCCCGGGGAAGAAGCGCGCGCTTCACCGCGTCCAGAAGCGCGGGCTCCCCCAGGGCGCCGCCGCTGGTGGTGCGAAGCACCGGATCGAGGACCAGGGGGAGCCGGGGCCGCCCGGCGAGCCAGGCGGCCAGCACCTCGACGGTGGCCGCGGTGGCGAGCATGCCGGTCTTCACCGCCCCCAGAAGGAACTCCTCGCTCAGAAGGGTGAGCTGATCCTGGAGCACGGCGGGGGGGAGATCGAATCGGCGTCCCAGGCGGGCGGTATTCTGCGCCGCCACCGCGGTGAGCACGGTCACCGGATGGAGATCGAAGGCCCGGATCACCGCGGCGTCGGTGAGGATCCCCGCGCCGCCGGATGGATCGAGGCCGGCCACCACCAGGACCGCGGGGCGGTCCTCCACCGGAATGAGCTCAGGATCGGCCATGCTGACTCCTTCCCAGGGTGCAGACCGGGACCAGGGCGCAGGCCGCGCACTTCTCCGGATCGACCCGCCGCGGGCAATCGCCCAGGATCCCCAACCGCGAGATCGCAAAGTCGAAGCGGACCGGATCCCCGGCGTCCCAGCGCTTGAGGCTCGCCGTCACCTCGGCGGCCATCTTCCAATCCGGCGTCCGTCGCCCGGAGAGGCCGAGGTAGCGGCTGATCCGGGCCACGTGGGTGTCGAGGGGGATCACCAGCTGGTCGGGACGGACCGGGGCGAAGAGCCCGAGGTCCACCCCGTCGTCGGCCCGCACCATCCATCGGAGGTAGAGGTTCAATCGCTTGCACGCCCCCCCGCGGGCGGGGTCGGCGAAGAATGTGCGGATCCCCTGAGGGAGATCCTCCACGCGCGGGGCCCGGCGGGCGCCGGGTCGCCGGAGGTGGTCTTGTAGGGCGCGCACGAAGCGCGAGAGCGAGGGACCCAGGTCGGGTTCGGCGGGGTCGTAGCCCTCCAGGAAGAGCGCCCGGAGGGAGCCGTGGGTCCGGCGGGCCCGACCGAGGGCGGCCAGCACCAGGGCCAGGTCGTCGGGACCCACCCAGCGATGGACGAACCCGTCGAGGCGGCGCCGGTCGGCGGGCCGCCAGCCGTCGACGATCCGGGCGGGGGCATGATCGAGGCGTTCCCAGAGATCGCGAAGGTGGGCGAGAATGAGATCCACCCGGCCGAAGGCGAGCCCGGCGGCGAGAAAGGCCGCCACCTCGAGATCGGCGGGAGCGGTGAAGCGGCGCACTTCCCCCAGGGGATCGGTCCGGAGGTAATCCGGGCCGTAGCCCCCGGCCAACCGCTCCAGATAGGGCCCCAAAGCGGGGAGATTCCGCACCATGGCGGGCAGCATACCAGAGCGGGGGTGGGGTGGCCCCCCGGGGCCGGTCCGGGCGATTCGCGGACGCCTCGGCCCCGGACCGCCCCCCCGGCTGGCGCCGCGCCGGCCGGAGTGACACACTGGATGGACGAGCTGGAATTGGCCCCTGGCGGGCCCGGATCGAGGTGACGGTGATGAACCAGGACGCAACCAAAGCCGCCTCCACTCTCGAGGAGGCGCTCGGGACGCGGACCGTTTCCGCCCCGCCCGATCTCGTCCGGGCGGTGGAGGGAAAGGACGGCTGGCTCCGGTGCCTCGCCTGTGGACACCGGTGCCGCATCCCCCCGGGGCGGCCGGGGATCTGCAAGGTACGCGCGAACCGAAACGGTGAGCTCCGCGTCCCCTTCGACTACGTCGCCGCCCTCGCCGTGGACCCGATCGAGAAGAAGCCCTTCTTTCACGTCCTTCCCGGCTCGACCGCCCTGAGCTTCGGCATGCTGGGGTGCGATCTCCATTGCGGGTACTGCCAGAACTGGATCACCAGCCAGGCGCTCCGCGATCCCGCCGCCGTGGCTCCCCCCAGGGACACCAACGCCGAGGCGTTGGTTCGCGCCGCGGTGGAGTCGGACTCGCGGACGGTGGTGAGCACCTACAACGAGCCCCTCATCACTTCGGAATGGGCCCGGGCGGTGTTCGAGCTCGCCCGGCGCGAGGGGCTTCGGACCGGGTACGTCTCCAACGGGAACGCCACCCCCGAGGTTCTCGACTTCCTCCGCCCGGTCACCGATCTCTACAAGGTGGACCTCAAGGGATTCACCGACCGCGCCTACCGCTCCCTGGGGACGATGCTCGGAAACGTGCTCGACACCCTGGAGGCGCTGAAGGCGCGCGGGTTCTGGGTGGAGGTGGTGACGCTGCTCGTCCCCGGGTTCAACGACTCCGACCGGGAACTCCGTGATCTCACCGGTTGGCTGGCCGGCCTCGATCCCCTGACCCCCTGGCACGTCACCGCCTTCCACGCCGACTACAGGATGAGCGGGAACCGGGACACGCGGGTCGAGGGGCTGATCCGGGCGGCGGAGATCGGGGCGGCGTCCGGGCTCAAGTACGTCTACGCCGGGAACCTCCCCGGACGGGTGAACGCCTGGGAGGACACCCGCTGCCACGCCTGCGGCCGCGCGGTGATCCGCCGGCAGGGGTTCCGGATCCTGGTGAACGAGCTCGGACCCGGCGGCGCCTGCCCCGGGTGCGGAGCCCGGATCCCCGGGGTCTGGGACTGATTGCCGGGCCCCGGACGGCTTGGCCGGCGCCCGGGCTATCCGATGCTTTGGATTTCGATTAGAATCCATTCACGTTTTGGGTGAGGCGCTCGGCCCCTCCCGATTCCGGTCGGACCCGGCACGGTGAGTCCGCAACCGGGGGTCGACACCATGCCCCCCCTACCGGGACGGGGCCACGGCCAGGAGCATGAGGTTCGATGATTCCCCCCACGCGCTCCCTCCGACTGGCCTGGACCGCACTGGCGGTCGGCGCCCTGGCGCTGGCGGCCGGCGCCGTCGTGGCCGGCTACGCCTACCGGACCAGCCGCGACGATCTCCTGCAGACGATCTACGAGGACAACCTGACCCTGGCCCGCGCCCTGGCCGGCCAGGCGGACGTCTCCGCCCGCGCCGAGGGCATGGAGTCGGCGATCCGGCGGGTCGAGCGTTCGTGGAGCTCGACCGGCACCCGGTACTCGGGGAGCTTTCTCTGCATCATCGACCACCGCGGAACGATCCTCGCCCACACCGCCGATTCCTCCCTGGTCGGCCGGTCGGTGGAAACGGTCTGGAGCGGACCGGTGGGCCGGGGGGCCCCGGCCACCGTGAAACAGCTGATCGAGGGCAAACGGAACTGGGTGGGCCGGAACCGGAGCGCGAGCGGGATGGATCAGGTCGTGGCCTACGCCTACCTTCAGTCGCTGGACGGCCTGGTGGCGGTGCACCTGCCCGCCCGCCAGGTAGCCGCCGAGGTGCGGGCCAAGGCGGCCCCCTGGGCGGCGGCCTGCGCCTTCATCGTGATCATCCTGATCCCTCTCGCCATCCTCCTTCTCCATCGGGCCTACGCGTCCGCCCAGCGCGACCTGGAAGACACCCGGTCCGCGCTCGAGGCCAGCGAGGGGCGCTATCGATCGTTGACCCACGACGTGCTGGAGGGTTCCGACGTCGGCACCCTGGTCCTCGACGCCGGGTTCCTCGTGGTCTGGATGAACGAGGCGGCCGAGCGCTTCCTGGGCTGGAAGCGGGCCGAGGTCCTGAACCGCGACATGCGGGTCGTCGCCCGTCGCCTCGGTCCGCATCTCCTGGAGAACGGAAACCGCGCGGTGGAACGCCTCCTGGCCGGGTACGAGACCGGGGAAGCGACGCGTTCCCTGGAACTCCACGTCCTCTCCGGCCCCGGGCGCGCGGAGCGATGGCTCGAATACTGGAGCCAACCCGTCCGTACCGGCACCTTCGCCGGGGGGCGGGTCGAGTACCTGGCCGACGTCACCCGGCTCAAGCAGTCGGAGCGACGGAGCGATGCGTCGCTCTCCCTCCTCCGCGCCACCCTGGAATCCACCACCGACGGCATCCTGGTGGTGGACCTGGACGGGAAGATCGTGAGCTACAACCGACGCTTTCTCGACCTCTGGAGCATCCCTCCCGAGATGGTGGACGCGGAGGGGATCGACGCCGAGGCCCTGGCCTTCGTCCGCCCCCAGCTCAAGGACCCCGACACCTTCGAGCGCCGGGTCGCCGAGCTCTACCGGAGCCCCGACGCCGAGAGCGACGACCTCCTGGAATTCGTGGACGGCCGCATCGTGGAGCGTTACTCGAGGCCGCAGAAGGTGGGCGGGCGGACGGTGGGCCGGGTCTGGAGCTTCCGCGACGTCACCGAACGGCGCCGACTGGAGACGAGCCTCCGCCAGTCCCAGAAGATGGAAGCGGTGGGCCGGCTGGCCGGAGGGATCGCGCACGATTTCAACAACCTCCTCACCGCCATCAACGGCTACAGCGCCCTGGTGCTCGAGTCGTTGGACGAGGATCATCCGGCCCGGGGCGACGTCGAGGAGATCCGCAAGGCGGGGGAGCGCGCGGCGATCCTCACCGAGCAGCTCCTCGCTTTCAGCCGGCGCCAGGTTCTCCAACCCGAGGTGCTCGATCTGAACGCGGTGGTCGAGGACATGAAGAACATGCTGGCGCGGCTCATCCCGGAGAACATCGCTCTGGAGGCCCGGCTGGCCCGCGACCTGGGAGCGGTGCGCGCCGACCGGGGCCAGGTGGAGCAGGTGGTCATGAACCTCGCGGTCAACGCGCGGGACGCCATGCCCGAAGGCGGACGGGTCATTCTGGAGACCGGCAACGTGGATCTGGGCGCCCGCTTTGCCCAGCTCCACCCGGATCTCGTCCCCGGCCCGTACGTGATGCTCACGGTCTCCGACAGCGGAGCGGGGATGGACGAGGAAACCCGGGCCCGGGTATTCGAGCCGTTCTTCACCACCAAGGAAGTGGGGAAGGGAACCGGCCTGGGGCTTTCCACGGTCTACGGCATCGTGCGCCAGAGCGGCGGCCACGTGAGCGTCACCAGCGAGGCCGGAAAAGGAACGGAGTTCCGGGTCTACCTCCCCCGGGTGGATGCCGCAGTCAGGGGGAAGCCGGAGCCTCGGGCGGCGATCGCCAAGGCCCCGGGGGCGGAGACGATCCTCCTCGCCGAGGACGAGGATGGGGTGCGCACCCTGATCCAGAAGCTCCTGGAGGAGGCCGGCTACCGGGTGCTGGCCGCGGCGTCGGCCAAGGACGCGCTCCGCATGGGACAGGAGCACCCGGGACCCATCCACCTTCTGCTCACCGACGTGATCATGCCGGGGATGGGCGGACCCGAGCTGGTGGAACGGCTGACCGCGGACCGGCCGGATCTCAGGATCCTGTTCACCTCGGGCTACACCGACGCCGCCATCGTGGACCAGGAGGACTTCCCTCCCGGGGTGGGCTTCCTGCAGAAGCCGTTCACCCCGGCGGCCCTCACCGCCAGGGTGCGCGAGGCTCTGGGCGGGGTGCGGTCGGAGAGCTGACCGCCCGGACGGCGGACCGGGCCGGGCGGCCTGTATCCGCCTCGTCGCCGATCCGGACCACCCGGCGCGATCAGGGGAGCCGCACCAGCCGCCGCACCACGGAACCCGGTGCCGAGCCGAGGCGCACGAAGTAGACGCCGGAGGAAACCTCGCGCCCCGCCGCATCACGTCCGTCCCAGCGCACCGTGGCCCCGGCCCCCGAGCCGAGGACTTCGAACCGGCGGATGCGCCGTCCGGTCACCGAGAACACCTCGATCGCTCCCGCCTCCCCGGCGGGAAGCCGGAAACCCAGCTCCGCCGAACCCCGCATGGGATTGGGAAGGGCGGTCAGGGCGATCGTGCCGGGCTTCGGGATCGGTCCCACCGCGACGGTGGCGGCGAGGGTGAAGAGACGGTTGTTCCGGCTTCTCCGGACGTAGCCCGAGTCCCCCACCGCCTCGACCTTCCACCAATAGGTCTGGCCGGGAGTGAGGGCGCCGGTGAGGGCGTAGCTGGTGTCGGTTCCCGCATCGAAGCTCGAGGCTCCGGCGAAGTCGGCGCTGGTGGCCGTGAACACCGTGTAGTGGGCGGCGTCCCCGGGTTGGGCCGCGGTCGAGGCGCTCCAGGTGAGGACCGGGGGCCACGCGCCGACGACCGCGCTGTCGGCGGGAGCGATAAGCGCGAAGGGCAGGGTCATCCGCGGGGGGGCCGATCCCAGGCCGCCGTTACCGGTGTACCCGACCGCGGCGAGTCCCCGGGCGATCCCGTAGCCGTAGGCGTTGTCCGGGGTCGCGGTTTGGGTGCCGGTGGCGACCAGGGCCTGCCGGATGTCCCAGCCCGTCCACTCCGGGTGCGCCTCCTTCACCAGCGCAGCCAGGCCGCCCACCAGCGGAGTAGCCAGGCTGGTGCCGTTGGCGGCGCCGTAACCCAGGCTCCAGGCCTGCGCCCAGACCGTGTTCCGCCCCCGGGCGCAGATTTCGGGTTTGATGCGGCCGTCGGCGGTCGGTCCCCGGCTGGAGAAGCCCTGGATGACCCCGGTGGAGTCCACCGCCCCCACCGAGATCACGCTGTCCGCGTCGGCGGGGGTGCCGATGGTGGTGGCGCCGGGGCCGGTGTTTCCCGCCGCGTTCACGCAGCAGATCCCCTTGGCCACCGCGACGTCCACCGCGATGGTGATCACCCCGGTGTTCCCGTCCATGTCCGCGGGCCCGTATCCGGTCGAATCGTCGAAGGTCCAGTAGCCGAGGCTCGCGCTGGTGACGTCCACCCCCAGGCTGTCCCCCCACTCCAGGGCGGCCACGTAGTTGTCCTCCTCGGCGTGCACTTCCTGGGAGATGTCCTCGGTCTTGGCCAGCACGAACTGCGCGGCGAAGGCGGGGCCGATGAGGTTCCCGGGGGCGTAGCCCCCCAGGGTTCCCCAGGTCCCGGTGCCGTGGTACTCCTGCCCGGCCACGTCTCCCGGCCCGTCGTGGGTGTCGCCGTCCTCCTGGATGAAATCGTACTCGGCCACGAGGTCCGCGACCGCAAAGGCGGGATGGGTCTTGTGGAATCCGGTGTCGATCATCATCACCCGCACCCCGGCGCCCGAGTACCCCAGGCGCTGGAGATCCAGGGCCTGGATCTGGTCGAGTTGCTTCAGCGACGCCCCGTAGAAGGCGGCCTCGCTGGTGTCGGGGGGCGCGGCGGCGGTGGAGAGGACGCCGGGGGCGGCGGAGCCGGGCCCCCGGGCGGGTTCGGGTTCAGGGAGGGGCTCCCCGAAACCGGTCCGCACCCGCACCGGGGTCACCTCGCGCACGAAGGGAAATCGCGCGAGCCCCGGGAGCCGGCCCGCTCCGGTCTCGATGCTGGCCGCATTCACCCACCGGCTCACCCGCCGTACGGTGAACCCCGCCGCGCGAAGCCGGGCGACGTAGTCCGCATTCACCGGGAGGTCGCGGAAGTCGAGTCCCAGAGAGGGTCCCAGGGCTTCCCGGCGCCGGAGCGCGTGGGGCACGAGGCCCCGGCGGACCTCCCCGAGCGCCCGGTCGAAGCCCGCGCGCGTCCCCACCCCCTTGTCGGTGAAGAACACCCAGGCCAGGACCGGTTCGGCGGGGCGGGAGGCGGCGATTCGGGCCAGATAGGGGTGGACTCGATCCGGGGCGGGGGCGCGGTAGAGCCCGAGGCTCCGCGCCTCATCGAGGTGCGATCGGACCACGGGGGCCAGTCCGGGAGGCGCGTCGGGCGCCGCTCCGGAGAGAAGCGGCAGAAAGACCAGAATGAGGGCGGCGGCGGCCGGAACCGATAGCTGTTTCATGGTGCGATCCGGGGGCGGAGGCGACGGACCGCCTCGCCGAGATCGGCGAGGAGGCGCTCCACCTGTTCGGGGGTGGTGGCGCGACCGAGGCCGAAGCGCACGGTCGAGGCGGCGAGATCGTAGTCCAGGCCCAGCGCCCCCAGGATCTCCGACGGCGCGCGCTCGGCGCTCCGGCAGGCTGAGCCGGTGGAGAGCGCGAACCGGTCGAGGGCGCGGAGCAGCTCCTCGCCGGAGATGCCGGGGAAGGAGACGTTGAGATTCCCGGGAAGGCGGCGCTCGGGGTCGCCGTTCAGCCGGGCATCGGGAACGCGCTCGCGGATACCCGCCCAGAGCGCGTTCCGGAGGGCGGTGAGCCGCTCCGCCTCCTCGGCCATCTCGGCAGAACGAATGGCGGCGATCGCTCCCAGCCCCACGATCCCGGGCACGTTCAGGGTTCCGGGCCGGAGCCCCCCCTCCTGCCCCCCTCCGGAGAACAGAGGCTCCAGGTCCACGCCGTCCTCGTGGAAGAGCGCACCCACGCCCTTGGGGCCGTAGAACTTGTGGGCGCTCAGGGACAGGAGATGGATCCCCGCGGCATGAACGTCGAGGGGAAGCTTGCCGATCCCCTGGGTGGCGTCGGTGTGGAAGAGGATGCCGCGCTCGCGGCAGAGGGCGGCCAGGCCGGCCACCGGTTGGACGGTGCCGATCTCCCCGTTCACCCAGCATGCCGAGAGGATCACGGTGTCGGGACGGATCGCGCGCTCCACCGCCGCCGCGCTCACGATGCCGTCGGGTTCCGGCGCCGCCACGGTGAGCGTGAAGCCCTCCTCCTCGAGCGCGCGCATGGAGTAGGCCACCGACTCGTGCTCCAGGGAAGTGGTCACGAGATGCGATCCCCCGCCGCGCTTCCGGGCGCGGCGGGCCGCCCCCTTCAGCGCGAGGTTGTTGGCCTCGGTGGCGCCGGCGGTGAAGGTGATTTCTTCGGGGCGGGCGCCGAGGAGCCGGGCCACCGAGGCCCGGGCTTCCTCCGTCGCGGCGCGGGCGCGACGCCCGAATTCATGAGTGGCGCTGGCGGGGTTTCCGAATTCCGCGGTCAAATACGGCATCATCGCCTCCAGGGCCCGCGGATCGAGCGGGGTGGTGGCGTGGTGGTCCAGGTAGATGGTTCGCGTCATCCGGCCTCGAGGACCGAATCAGGAACGGGCGGTGATCTCCTCGTCGGCCGATTCGGAAAGCTTGCCGCTCGCGGGAACGAACGGGAAATGGCCGGGGCAATAGGCCTCGGTCAGATTCGATTCGCTGAGCACCTTGACCAGCGCGTCCTGGGCGCGGGTCCAGATGAACTCCATGGCGCAGCTTCCCTCGTGATCGCAGTGCACAACCGGGCTCTGACAGCGGTTCACCGCCACCGGGCCCTCGAGAGCTTCCAGCACCTCAAGGAAGCTGATTTCCTCGGGCTTGCGGGCCAGCGAGAAGCCGCCTCGGACCCCCTTCTTCGACTGCACGAGCCCACCCCGCACCAGGAGGCGCAGGATTTGAGCCAGGAACGGTTCGGGTAGCCGGCAATGGGTGGCCACCTCGTGGATCTGGGTCAGCTCACCGGGCTTCTTCCGCGCCAGGTAGAGAATGGAGATCAGTCCGTAGTCGCCGCGACGCGTAATCGAGAAGTTCATGTCGTTTTTCCCACCTTGGAAACCTGGGGGTTCGGGTCGAGTTTAGCACAGCTCCCGTCAAGGCCGTCTCCCGGAACTCATGTCCTGGTACGATTTTCTAATCTGTTTTGGTTCATTGGGTTATCAATTGGTGAAGCGCTCCGGTCAGGATTCGCCCGCCGTCCGGAGAGAAACCGCCTCGGTGACCTCCGGGCCGGGGCTCGCTACAATCCTCCCCGTGATCGATCCCTCTCCACCCGTGCCCGGATCCGGGTCCCGGCCCGCGATCCCGGCCGCCGCCGCCGCAATCGCCTTCCTGGTCGCCGCGGTCCTCGCCCTGGCCGCCCGCGGGCTGGCCGGGGATGAGGAGGCGGTGCACTTCCTGCTCGCCCGCTTCGCCTTCGCCCACCCCGGAGATCTCCTGAGCTTCGCCGGGCGCCCCCTCCCCACCCTCTTCTACGCGCTTCCGGCCCAGGCCGGCCTCCTGGGGGCCCGGCTCGCCGCCGCGCTGGCCACCGGGACCGCCGCCTGGGCGGTCGCCCGCCTCGTCACCCGGGCGGGGTGGCTCGGGGCCGGATGGGTCCCGGTCCTTCTCCTCGTCCAGCCCTTCTACCTCGCCCTCTCCGGGACCGTGATGACCGAGCCTTTGGCCGCGGCGCTCCTGGCCTTCGGGCTCCTCGCGGTGGCGGAACGGCGCGCCGGGCTCCTGGCCGCGGTCGGCGCCCTGCTTCCGCTGGTTCGTCCCGAGACCGTGGCGCTCTGGCCGCTGGTGGGGATCTCCCTCTGGCGGGACGGTCGCCGGGGGCTCGGAGGGGTCCTCCCCCTGGGCGTGATCGTCTGGGGGATCCTGGGGGGGGCGGTCCATGCCGACCCCCTCTGGCTCCTGCACCAGACCGAGGGTCCGGCCTACGCCCTCCGCGAGCCGCTCCACTATGTGAGGAGCCTGGTCTGGGTGCTGGGCCTCGGCGCATCGTTCCCGGTGCTTCTGGGTCTCCTGGGGCGGCTCGGGGACGGCGTTTTCCCCGGCCGGCGGCTCCCGGGAAGCCGGGGCGATCTCCGCGCCCGGGCCGAGACGGCGGCGGCGGTCACCGCCCTGGCGCTTCTGGCCATCTACACCGTCCTGGCCGGCGGGGTGCCGGCCACCGGGGGGAACCTCCGCTACCTCGCTCTGGCCGCCCCCGCCGCCGCGATCCTGGCCGCCGCGGGGCTCGAGCGGCTCCGCGCCCGACGCTCTCCCGCCGCCGCCGCCCTCGTCCTCTACGCCGCGGGGTCGGTGCTCCTCTGGAACCACCCCTACCTCGGGGACTACCTTCGCCTGACCCGCGCCATCTGGCTTCCCGCCGGAGCGGCCGCCCTCTGGCTCGCGCTCTTCGCCCTTCCCGTCGCGGGACGAAGATGGGCGCCGGCCCTCGTCCTGGCCCTGGCCGCCGCCGGGCTCGCGCGGTACCACGGACCGACCCTCCATCTGGCCCCCACCGCTGAGGAACGGGCGGTCGGGACCGCGGCGGGGTGGCTTCGGGACGCCGGAGCGGGGGCACCGGTGTATGCCGCCCACCCCCTTCTCGCCTACTTCCTCGGCGCCGACCCCCACGACCGGACGCGATTTCCCGCCCTGGCCGGGGTCGGCAACGCCGCTCCCGGCGCGCTCCTCTTCTGGGATTCTCATTACGCCCCCTCCCCGGCTCCCGATCTCACCCTCCCCCGGCTCCATGCCGACAGCCTCTGGACCTACCGCGCCGGCTTCGCCGCCCTCGACACCACCTGGGCGGGGGGATTCTTCGCGCGGAAACCGGCGCCGGAACGGGCCCCGGCGGGAACCTCGAGGCCCCTCCCCGAACCCAACTGGCTGATCCTCGCCCGAAACGCCGAGGCCGGGGAGGCCTTCGCCCGCCGGGCCGCCCGCGCGGATCCCCGGAACCCGGATCGCTGGCGGGAGCTGGCCGGGGGGCTCACCGCGGCGGGCCGTCCCACCGGGGCCCGGGCGGCCATCGATCGGGCCCGGGACCTGGATCCGGGCAACCCGGCCGACGATCTCCTCCAGGCCGAGCTCCTCCGCCGGACCGGCCACCTCGCCGAGGCCCTCGAGGTGGCGGAACGAGGCCTCGACGCCCATCCCGACGACGGCGACCTGGAGCTCACCGCCGCCACGGCGCTCTCCGACCTCGGCCGTTCCGCCGAGGCGCGGAAGCGATTCCTTCGCGCCGCCGCCCTCCTCCCCGATCGCTGGGACGCCCAGTACATCGTGGGAAGGATCTTCCGCGGGGAGGGGAAGTGGGAGGAGGCGGCGCGCTACTTCCGAAGGGCGATGGAGCTGGAGCGCCGGGATCCGCGGCCGGCGCTCTATGCCGCGGAGGCGGCCATGCGCCTGGATGAGCGGGCCGAGGCCGAAACCGTCCTCCGGGAACTGGTGGCGCGGCGTCCGGACCTTGGGGAGGGGTACGCCGCCCTGGGGGACGTCCTCGCCGCCGAAGGCAAGGACCGGGAGGCCCGGCGGACGTGGCGCGAGGGGCTCGAGCGGACCGGGGATCCGGAGCTCGCTTCCCGGCTCAAAGCTTCGGCCCCCTGAACCCGAGAGGCGGGCTCAAGGGGCCTCCGCTTCCGCAATCGTCGCGGGCTTCCGCTACGCAATGACCCGAAAGTCCTCGGTCCGGAAACCCGATGGCCTCAACTGCAGCCGCTGGTGGCTCCGCAGTTCAGGCACTTGTAGCAGGAACCGCCTCGGACCATGATCGTACCGCATTCGTGGCACGGTGGGGCGTCTTCCTGCAGGACGAAGGCGAAGGTGCTCTCGCCCACCCCCTTCACGTGCCCGTTCCCACCGATTTGCCCGTGTCCGTTTCCGTTGGGCGCGGTTCCCGCCTCCGGTCCGGCGGTCCCGGGCGCCGCCTCCTCGGTCTCCCCGGCTCCCCAGTCCTGCTTCTGGATCCCCACCTGGGCCTGATCGGCGTCCGAGAGGAACCGGCTGGCCAACCACCGGAAGATGTAATCCAAGATCGACTTTGCAATCGGGATTTCCTGGTTGTTGGTGAAGCCGGAGGGCTCGAAGCGCATGTGGCTGAACTTGTTGACCAGGACGTGCAGGGGCACCCCGTACTGGAGGGCCATGGAGATGGCGGTGGCGAAGCCGTCCATGAGCCCGCTCACCACGCTCCCTTCCTTGGACATCACCACGAAGATCTCGCCGGGGGTCCCATCCTCGTACATCCCCACCGTGAGGTAGCCTTCGTGGCCGCCGATGGAGAACTTGTGGGTGATGGCCTGCCGCTCGTCGGGCAGTCGCCGGCGATAGGCGCGAGGGGTGACGTCGGCCGGAGCGCCGGCCGCCGAGGCCTCGGCCGTCTTGCCCGTGTCCTTCCGGGTGGAGAGGGGCTGGGTGCGCTTGGAGCCGTCGCGATAGAGCGCCACCGCCTTCAGCCCCAGCTTCCAGGCGGCCAGGTAGGCGTCGGTGATCTCCTCGACGGTGACCGGGGAGGGCATGTTGATGGTCTTGGAAATGGCCCCGGAGAGGAACGGCTGGACCGCGGCCATCATCCGGAGATGCCCCGTGTAATGGATGGAGCGGGCGCCGCCGGCGGGGGTGAAGGAACAGTCGAAGACCGGCAGGTGCTCGTCGCGCAACCCCGGGGCCCCCTCGATGGTCCCGGTCTCCTCGATGGCCTCGAGAATCCGGCTCCGCTCGGCGGGAGTGTAGCCGAGCCGCTCCAGGGCGGACTCCACGGTCTGGTTCACGATCTTCATCACCCCGCCGCCCACCAGCTTCTTGTACTTCACCAGGGCCAGCTCCGGCTCCACCCCGGTGGTGTCGCAGTCCATGAGGAACCCGATGGTCCCGGTGGGCGCGAGCACGGTGGCCTGGCTGTTCCGGAAACCGTACTCCCCGCCCAGGGTCCGGGCGCGGGTCCAGGACTCGCGGGCCGCGGACAGGATCTCGGCGGGAACCGGCTTGGGGTCGATGTCCTCCACCGCCCGGCGGTGCATGTCGATCACCTCGAGCATGGGGGCCTCGTTCGATCCGTAATCATCGAAGGGACCGAGCTGGGCGGCCACCCGGGCCGACGTCGCATACGCCTGGCCGCACATGAGCGCGGTGAGCGCGGCGGCCACCGCCCGCCCCTGATCGCTGTCGTAGGGAATGCCCCAGCTCATGAGCAGGGCGCCCAGGTTGGCGTAGCCCAGGCCCAGGGGCCGGAAGCGGCGGCTGTTCTCGGCGATCCTGGGGGTGGGATAGGAAGCGCTCCCGACCAGGATCTCCATGGCGGTGATGGTCACGTCCACCGCGTGCCCGAATCCGGCCACGTCGAACCGCCCCCCGGGATCCACGAACTGCTTCAGGTTCAACGACGCCAGGTTGCAGGCGGTGTCGTCAAGAAACATGTACTCGCTGCACGGGTTCGAGGCGTAGATGCGGTCGGTGTTCTTGCAGGTGTGCCAGCGATTGATCGTGGTGTCGAACTGCATGCCGGGATCGCCGCAGACGTGGGTGGCTTCGGCGATGGCCCGAAGCACGTCCCGGGCCCGATAGGTGTCGGTGGGGTCTCCGTCAAGCACGCTCCGGGTGCTCCAGTCGCCGTCCCGCTCCACCGAGTCCATGAACTCGTCGGTCACCCGCACGCTGTGGTTGGCGTTCTGATAGAAGACCGAGTCGTAGGCCCCGCCGGGGACGTTGAAGCCGCCGTCGTAGCCCGCTTCGATCAGCGCCCAGGCCTTCTTCTCCTCGACCTCCTTGGAGCGGATGAACTCCATGACGTCGGGGTGCTTCACGTCCAGGATCACCATCTTGGCCGCGCGCCGGGTCTTCCCCCCCGACTTGATCACCCCGGCGAAGGCGTCGTAGCCCTTCATGAACGAGACCGGTCCCGAAGCGGTGCCGCCCCCCCGGAGCTTCTCCCGGGAAGAGCGGATCTTGGACAGGTTGCTTCCGGTCCCCGACCCCCACTTGAAGAGCATGCCCTCGGTCTTGGCCAGCTCCAGGATCGAGTCCATGGAGTCTTCCACCGAGTTGATGAAGCAGGCCGAGCACTGGGGCTTCTCCACCACGCCGACGTTGAACCACACCGGGCTGTTGAAGGCCATCTTCTGGTTCAGCATCAGGTGCATGAGCTCGTCGTGGAAGACGTCGCGGTCCCCGGTCGAGGCGAAGTACCCTCCATCCTCGCCCCAACCGGTGATCGTGTCCGCCACCCGGGAGAGGAGCTGGCGGACGCTGCGCTCGCGCTCGGGGGTTCCCAGGTTCCCCCGAAAGTACTTGGAGACCACCACGTTGGTGGCGGTCATGGACCAGGGCTTGGGAATCTCCACGTTCTTCTGTTCAAAGACGGTTTCGCCCCGCTCGTTGACGATCAGGGCGTTGCGGGTCTCCCACTCGATCTCACTCATGGGATCCACGCCGGGCCGGGTGAAGCGCCGCTCGAAACGAAGGCCACCCTCCAGGTTGGCCCCCTTCCGACGCCGCCCGGACGGCCGCGGCGCGGCTCCGCCTTCGGGGTTGGTCTTGCTGGTTCGTTTGGCCATAGGTCGTACACCCTCCAGTAAAAAAGGTACGTCAAGAGGTGCCTACCTGTTTATGCCCGGTCCCCGGCAAGCGTCAAGGCGAAAAACACCAATTCCTGTAGTTGATTGTACCGCAAGCCACAATATCTAGTATTGAGACGGGTCGCCGGGCGCCGGGCGGGGATCGGGTGACGATTGCGTGACGCACAACTAAAAACGGCTGTTTCCGGCTCAGGGGGGCGAGGTCGGGGTCGGGGGGGCGGATTGACGGCGGAGGGGTATCAGCTCGCCTGGTCGAGGGGCACGTCGGCTCCGTCCGGCGCGTCCGCATCGTCCGCCGAGGCCTCGGAAGCGGCGATCAAGGGAAGCTGGATGCGGTAGACGAGTCCGGAGGGTTGGTGGTCCGCCACCTCGATGATCCCTCCATGAGCCACCACGAACCGCTTCACCAGGGGGAAGGCGAGTCCCAGGTCGCCGCTCCGGCCGGTGGGTTCGGGCTCCATCTGGGCGAAGGGCTGGAACAGGGCCTCGCGGTCCGCCTCACTCATCCGGGGCGAACTGTCGACGACCCTGACCTCGGCCCATCCTCCATCCAGGTAGCGACAGTGGACGGTCACCCGCGTCCCGGACGGGCTGGCGGTGATGGAACGATGGAGAATAGCTCCCAAGGCTTCTTCCATGCGTCCCGGGTCGAGCCGCGCGCACAGCGGTTCCTGACTGAACTCCCCGGCCAGATCGATCCCCCGGGCCCGCGCCTCCTCCGCCCTCTGGTCCACCAGCCGGGCGACCATCCGGTTCAGGTCCAGCGGTTGTCGCTCCAGCACCATGGTCCCGGAGCGGAACCGGGTCACGTCCATCACCTGATCGATCAGGCGGAGAAGGTTTCGTCCCTCGCCGTGAATGGTGCGGGAATGGCCTCGCACCTCCCCCGGCTCCAGGGTCTCCTCGGCCAGGTACTCCGCATAGGCGATGATGCAGGTGAGCGGGGTCTTGAGCTCATGGGACACGGTATTGAGGAAGATGTCGCGGGTCCGCATGGCCTCCTTGAGCGCCTGATTGGCTTGAACCAGCTGGTAGGAGCGGCTCTCCAGCTCCCGGAAGATGCGGACCCGGTTCTGCTCGATGGTGTCCCGCTGGGCCCCGATGTAGGCGATGAAGAATCCCAGGAAGAGGAAGCTGGCCCCGGCCAGCACGAACCCCCGGGAGGGGCCGGCGAAGACCCCGGCCATGGCGCTGCCCACGGTGAGGATGGCCAGGGTGGCCGCGCTCATGATCACGATGGCGATCGTGGTAAGCCACAGGCTCCGCTCGTGATGAGCGAGGCGCTGGTAAACGTCCTCGCGCTCCCTGACGGGGCGCCCGGCCGCCCGCGGTTGATCCTGGGTGGTAGTTAAGGTGTTTTCTTTCATAGACATACAGGCTAGGCACCCCATCCCGGGGCGGGGCGGGTGGCCTGATGTCGTTTTCGACCTCATGGGAACTCGGCTTTAGCCCCACGGCTCGACAGGGCGGGGACCGGTTCCCCGGGGTCCGGCTCGCCCGAGCCCCGGCGCGGGACGCGGGAGCGTGGGACCGGTTGGTGACCGAAGGTCAGAACCGCATGCGGGAGGTGAGACCGATGGTGAGGATGTGCCGGGTCTCGGAGGTGACCGCGGGGAAGCTCGCATTGTATTTCGGATCGGGGTTGAACCCGTAGAGGTAGAAGTTGTTGATGTCGTAGCTCTTCCGCTCCACCGAGAGGGAGGCGCTGAAATCGTCGATATCCACCCCGAGCCCGAAGGTGATAGCGGAGGCCTTGACCGGGCTCCCCCGGAACGCCAGGTTGGAGAATTCAGCCACGTAGAGGAGGGAATCTCCCACCGCGGCGTCACCGTCGAAATAGCGTCGGATCATTGCGGTGTAGTACTGATAGCTCCCGGGGATCACGGTGTTGCTGAGGGCCAGCTTTTCCGTACGGTATCCGAAACGAATCGGGATCTGGACCCGGGCCGAGCGATGCAGAGCGTACTCCAGGCCCAGGCGAAGGCTGTTGGCGTCCCCCAACCCCGCGCTGAAGGTTTCCGTCCCGCTGCCGTTCGCGAGCTTGATGAAGTAGCTGGTGGAGTCCTGCGGGTTGGAGAAGCCGATCTCCGGAGTGATCTCCTGGCGGGTGACGTCCACCTTGCTCCAGGGGCGGATCCAGTAGTCGCCGACCAGGGTCAGCCGATCGCTGAGATCCAGAGCCGAGCCGAACCCCAGGACGGTGGGAATCGAGAGCGTGTGATCGAGAAGGGTGGTGTAGGCGAGGATCTTGGTTTCCACGAGATCGTTGGGTACCGGGACCACCCTCGCAAACCCGTTCTTGAAGTTCAGGTCGTGGGCCGTCTGGATCGATCCGGCCAGGAGCAGCCGTCCCAGGTGCGCGCGCCCCCCCAGGTCGACGTTGAAGCCGGAGACGTCCTGGCTGAAGTTGTAGCCTCCGTTCAGGAATTCGAATCCGAACTGGGAGAGCCCGTACGACTCGGAGCGATGCAGGGTGCCGGTCTGCCAGTTCAGGGCGAGTCCCAGGTCGAAGGAACCCCCGAACGATCGCGCCGCCCCCAGGCTGATGGCGTCCACGCCGTCGTCGGGTTTGTCCCCCCGGCCGAAGTTCACTTCCTGGCCCGCGGCGAACGGCCCCTTGAGGACGGCGCGGACTTCGGATCCCTCGCCGGTCCGGGCTTCGCGCCGGTAGGTCAGTCCCAGCCCTCCCCGGCCGCCCAGAATCACCATGGGCAGGCCCAGGGAGAGGTTGTTGTAGTTCAGCTTGGTGGACGGGCTCACCCGGTAGTCCTTGCTCTGCAGGAACTGGGCCCGCCCGATGTCGAGAAGTTCGGGGAAGGCCTGGATCGAGGTGCCGCCCGAATAGAAAACGGCCGAGGACTCCAGCTGGGGCCGCTCCACTCCCAGAAGCGCGGCGGGGTTCAGGCTCATGTACTCCGGCCCGCCGGCCAGCGCCATCCCGGCCCCCCCCATGGACGTCATCCGCGCGCCCACCGGAACCCGGTCGAAATTGAAGATGGAGAGGAAACCGGCCTCCCAGGAGGACCGACCGACCACGCTCAACGTGTCGGTGGAAGCACTGCTCCCGGTTTGGGCTCGCGCCGGCGGCGCGGCGGCGAGGATCGACACCCCGGCCAGGGCCGAAATCAGAAAACGCGCGAATGACTTCAAGGCAGGACCCTCCACTCGGCGGTCACGAAGCCCGTTAGAGCCGAGCACTCATGATCTTGGCCAAGACGAAGACGGTGAACCCCCAGAACCCCCCGGCCCGGGCGGACTTCATCTTGTCGATCGCCACCTCGTCCACCTTGACGATCTTGTAGGCGGGAATGGTGATGCGTTCGGTCTCGTCGCGGATATGGAGCGCCGCGCCCTCCATCCGTTCGCGCTGGATGCGGTAGCGCTCGTACTCCTCCTGGATGTACGGCTTGGACAATACGATACCGGTTTCGTCCGCCTCCTCGACGGTGGCGCGGTAGACCCGGCCGAAGGTGGTGAAGGTCACTTGCTCTCCCCGAGCCAGGTGCCCCTTGATGGTCTCGCCATCCCGCAGGGTGACCACCACGGTCTTCTCCGCTCCGAAGTCGCTGATGGACGCCGGCACCAGCTTCGTGCATCCGGCCGCCGCCAGGACCAGCATCGAGGCCAGGAATCCGATGGCCGTTCGCCGTATGTGCACCAGGAGATCCTCCCTGGATCGTCGTCATGGAACTGTGAGGAATAAAGAGAACTGCCTCGGCAGCCTGAGAGGGGGAGAGCGAAAGCGACTGCGAAGGATAGGGGAGGGGGGAGAAGCTGTCAAGCTGAGGGAGGAGGATGCATTAGGGGGAGGGAGGCCCGGCGCCCCCCCTCCCCGCAAAGTCGACCAGGATTCCAATTAGATGAAATACTTGGAGATGTCGAGCCCGAGGGCCTCCGCGTCCACGGTGGCCTGGACCTCGTCCGGATAGGCGCCTTCGGCGCCCTTCTTGGAGAGGTCGATTTCCGGGTACTCCCGCTGGATTCCGTTCTCGTCGGTGACCGGCCGCACCACCGGCCGGTGGCAGAGGTTCGAGTCTTCGGCCACCGCGAGCACCACGGCCAAGCGGCCGCTCTTGAGCCGGACCGCGGTCCCCACCGGGAAGACCCCGATCATGTTGGCGAAGAGCCGCATGAGTACCGGATCGAACTTGCTCCCCGCCTGGCTCATCATGTACGAGAGCGCCTTGTCCCGCGGGGTGGCCTTCTTGACGTAGACCCGCTTGGTGGTCATGGCGTCGAAGGCGTCAGCCACGGCCACGATCCGACCGATGGGATGGGGACGATAGGGCTTGCGCAACCGGGGGTAGCCCCCGGGAGCCTGATTGTAGTTCAGGTGATGCTCGAAGCAGGCCAGCATGGACTTGAAGGCCAGGGCGGACAGCCCCCGCATCCGGACCAGCTCCTTCACCCCCATCTCGGGATGGGTCTTCATGACGTCCCACTCCCCGGCGGTGAACGCCCCCGGCTTGCGCAGGATTTCGAGGGGGATCTTGGACTTGCCGAGATCGTGGAAGAGCGCGGCCACCCCCAGCTCGGCCAGCTGGGTGCGGGTGAAGCCGGCCCGCTTGGCCAGGGCCAGGGAGTAGATGCAGACGTTCACCGAGTGATAGAACGTGTAGTTGTCGTGGGATTTCAGGGTGGTGAGGCCGAGCAGGGTGAACTCCTCGTCCATCATGAGATCGACCATGTCCTGCACCACCCGCTTGGCGTGCCGGAGCTCCAGCCGCTTTCCCAGATGGGCCTGGGCCATGATCGCCTTGGTCACGGTGACCGCCTTGAAGAACGCCTTCTTGCACCGCTCCCGCCGGTCCACCTGCTGGGTCTCGAGGCTCAGGAGATCGTTCATCTCCCGGACCGGACCCACCGCGAACGGCGACTCGAACGAGTCCAGTTTCTGGTTGATGAGGGCGGCGGTCTCCTCGTCTCCCACCGACTGCTCGTTCAGGACGTCCACCAGCTGGCGGACCTGGTCCGCGGTGGTCCGACTCGAGATGAACAGACTCCCCACTCCCCGGGTGGTCAGCTCGCCGATCAGGACCTCCATGAACCCGTAGCCGGCCGTGTCCACGCGGAGCCGCGCGTCGTCGAGATACAGGAAATCGCTGGCCACGTGGAGTCCGAAATCCCCGCGGGCCGCGACCACGTTGTTGACCGCGGTGACCAGGGCCTCCATCGCGGCCAGGCTGGCCTCGTTGTTCCAGCCGTGGGTGCGGGCGGTGCGGAGCGCCACCTGGAACGCCCGCACCAGTTCCCGGCCCAGGGTCTGGGGGTCCTCGGACAGGCTCGCGGAGAGGTGTTCGCCCAGAGCCATCAGGCCGCCTCCTTGACGATCGATTCCCCGCCGCTTCCCTTGGCGATCCGACGGAGCCCGGACTGGGCGGCGGTGCGGACAAGGATGGATCGGTCTTCCAGGTGCCGGGAGAGGAGTTCCTGAGCTTCGGGGCCGCCGATCCAGCCCAACGATTCACAGGCGCAGGCCCGAAGCTCGTCGGTCTGGGTCCGGCGGAACAGGCTCCTCCGGCCGAGGACGTCGCGCATGAGGGGAAGCAAGTCCTTCCCCCCCGCGAAGCCCAGGGCCTCGAAGAACGCGCGCTTCTCGCTCAAGTCGCGCTGGTCGAAATCCTTTTCCTCGACGACGAGGAGGAGGTTGGGCACGGCACGGCGCCCGCTCAGAGCGAGGTTCCGCGCCGCCCCGGCCCGGATTCGCTGATCCGGGTCGAAGAGGCACTCCACCAGGACGTCCATCGCCCGTCCCCGTCCGACCTGGCTCAGGGCGCTGAGCGCCTCCCGCCGGACCCGGAAATCGGGGTGGCGCAGCAGTTCCTTCAAAGGGGTCACCGCCTGATCGCTCTTCATCGCCCCCAGGATGATCGCCACGTTCCGGACCAGGAACCAGCGCTCGTCCTTCAGGAACGGGAGGAAGGGAACCACGTTGCCCTCCGCCTTCTCGATCAGGGCGGCGATGAGCCGCCGCCGGGCCCGGGGACTCTCCAGCCGGCCCATCACCTCGCAGAGCGAACCGATGGCCTCCTCCGGGAGGACCCGGATGAAGCGCTCCAGGGGAGCCAGGGCCGAGGTTCGACCGGCGTCGAGATGGCGGGCCAGTGATTCGCAGCGGGTGTCGTCCCAGGCGGCCCGGAGCCCGGCCTCGATCACGGTGGACATGCCGGCGGTGAGATCCTCCCGGTCCGCGCCGATTTCACGCAGCATGTTGATGATCTCGGCGGCCTCGCGGAGCCGCCCTTCCCCGATGAGCCCCAGCATGGCCCCGGAGAGAACCTGAACCAGGCTCACGAACGAGGCCTCGTCCTTCTCCAGGAAGAGGGTCTCGCAGATGAGACGGACGATGTCGCCCAGGATGCGCGGGGACTCCTCCTCGGCGATCTCCTCCAGGAGGGCCTCCCGCTCCTGTCGGCTGATTCCGAACAGCTCGGGATCGTCCTCGGCCAGGATCTTGGCCCGGATCTGCTCGGCGATTTCGTTGGCCGCCCGCTCGGTCTCCTCGTCGTCCTCGAGGTTGTGCATCTCCAGGTCGACGTAGTTCATGTACTCCTTCCCGAATTCCTCGGGAATCGGGTCCTCGGCGTTGTTGAAATCGAGAATGTCGTCGATGGCGATGTAGGTGATGTGCTCGAACCGCCCTTCCCAGAGGAGGGTGACGAAGTCGTCCTCCCCATCCACCACCTTGAGCGCGCTCTTGCGGAACAAGGTCAGGAAGTCGAGCACTTCCTGACGGGTGATCCCCACGTGGAAGGAGATCTCCCGGATGCCGTCCCAGAAGAGGCGCGCGGGAACGGAGTCGTCGCGGCCTTCCTCCTGGAGAACCGTCTCGCCGGTGAAGAAGAGCTTGGTCTTCCCGACGGTGAGCCGGAGCGCATCCATGAGCTTGAAGGTCTCGGTGATACGATCGGCGAGATCATCGGCGAACCGGCGGCACATGGGGTTCTCCACCGGATAGAGCCGGACCGCCTTGACCGCCTTGGAGAGGGAGCGGGCGAGCTTGCGAACCTGGGCGACCTCGGGAGTGGACTCGCCCGGCGACTCCTCCTCCGTCTCGTCCTCGTCCAGACCCAGGATGTGGTCGCTGAGCACGCTCTCCGTCGCCGGCGCCTCGTCGGCGGAGCCGGTCAGGCTCCGGCCGTAGGCCTCGCGCTCCTCGGCATCGCCGGCGGGACGCGCTTCGGTCACCGGAGAGAACCCGTCGTCCCCCTCCCCCCAGCCGGCTTGGGGAACGCCGCCCCGTTCGATCGGGGGCAGCTCGGGGGCAAGGGCGTAGCCGTCACCGCCGCTCTCGACGGCGGGAAAGATGTCCACTTCCGGCCGGGAGGCCGGGTCCCCGGAATCGAGGGACAGTCTGTCCTTCCCCTCCTCCTCGAGGGGCAATCTATCACCCACGGCGGTCTTCCTGTCTGTGCTCAAGGCCTTGAAACGAACCCTCTTGTCCCGAAGGTTGTTATCGGCGGGCGGGGCTGGAGGTTAACCGCGATCCGGGACCGACTCGCCAAGGATTGCGCGAACGGACTCAGCCACGGTCAGGGCCAGATCGGAGGGGAGGTCGGAGGGGATCGGGGAGGCGGCTCGGGGGCCCTCGGCCGGGTCGCAGGTCACCGGCCGGAGGTCGCCGGCCCGGCGGCGCAGGGCCTCCAGCGCCTCCACGTCCGCCCGTCCCAAGGGCTTGGGCCCACCCAGCAGACGGGTGACCAGGGCGATGCGGGCGAAGTGCTCCAGGGTCTCCATGCGGTCCAACGCTTCGTCCACCGAGGCCCCGAGGGTGACCGCGCCGTGGTTGGCCAGGAGAAAGGCCTCGTGGCCCCGGGCGGTTTCGGCGATCGCCGCTTCGATCTCGGGAGTGCCGGGAGTGGCGTAGGGGGTGAGGGGAACCGCGCCCAGGCTCACCGCCACCTCGGGCATGAGGCACTCGGTGAGGCCCAGGCCCGCGCTGGCGAAGCCGACGGCCACCGGGGGATGGGCATGGACCACCGCCCCCACGTCGGGACGCAGGCGGTAGACGGCGAGATGCATGCCGATCTCGGTGCTCGGGCGGCCCGGCCCGTGAACCCGGCCGTCGAGGTCCGTCTCCACGAAGTCGGCTTCGGTGAGCGCCCGCTTACGCCGGCCGGTGGCGGTGACGAGGAGGCGATCGCCGGGTCCCCTCCCCGCGGGGAAGCCGCGCGGAGAGGTTGCCGTCCCGGGCCGGAACCAGGCCCAGGGCGTCGAGGCGCCGGCCGGCGGCGATGAGCGCGACGATCAGGTCCGAGCGCGTGGGGGCGGGCATGAAGCGCGATCCTCCAGGGGGTGCTCCGCGGAACGTCCCCGGCGGGTCCCGGGGGGGGGAACCGAAGAGGTCGCGGCGGAGTACCAAGAGGGTGACCCCGGACCCGCGGTCCGTCAACCGGTTCCCGGACGGTGATTTGTCCTTGGTTTGCCTTCCGGATGGGTTCATAATGCATTCGAAAGTCACTTTAGGAGGCATTGTAATGAGTTTGTCCGCCGATTTCAGCCAGCCTTCGTTGACGCGGACCGTGGTGAAGAGCCCGTTGGGGCCCCTGGGTCTGGTCGCCCGGGGGGAGCACCTGGCCGCCGTCTTCCTGAAGGTGGATCCGGCCTGGTTCCCGTTCCAGGTGGAGCGCACCTATGGCTCGGTGGGACGCGAAGCCATGGCCCCGTTCACCGAGGTCAAGCAGCAGCTCGAGGAATACTTCGCCGGCCATCGCCTCGTCTTCCGGCTTCCCCTGGACATGGAGCAGGGAACCCCCTTCCAGCGCCGGGTCTGGAACGCCCTGCGCGACATCCCCTACGGCCAGACCGTGACCTACAAGGAGATCGCCCAGTCCATCGGCCAGCCCTCGGCGGTGCGGGCGGTGGGCGGGGCCAACGGGGCCAACCCGATTCCCATCATCGTTCCCTGTCACCGGGTCGTGGGCTCGGGGGGACGGTTGGGAGGCTACGCCTACGGGCTCGACGTCAAGACCCAGCTCCTGGAGCACGAGACGCGCACCCGCATGCGGGCGGCGAGCCTGGGCATGTTCGAGGAGGACGGTCCCGAGGCGCGATTCCGCTTCCGGTAGCCCCGTCCGCCGGAGGCGGCGTCCCCGCCGGCGGCTACTGGAGCCGCGGGAGGGAGGGGGCCGGTTCCGTTCCGCCGGCGAAGAGCGGCAGCCGGAGACCTTCGGGGAAGGGCGAACGAAGCCCCGCCCGGGCCAGGATCCGGGTCAGGAAGCCGGTCCGCGCCGGCGCTCCGAAGGTGAGCACCCGATAGTCGCCGGCGATCCCCGCCTTGGCCGCCGCCACCCTCTCCGCGTCCCCGAGCGTCCCGATGCCGTCGATCAAGCCGAGTTCCCGGGCCCGATCCCCGAAGTACACCCGCCCCTGGGCGATCTCCCTGACCCGGGCCTCGGGAAGGCCCCGGCCCTCCGCCACCCCCTTGACGAAGGCGTCGTAGAGGTAGTCGAGGGAGGCGTCCAGCATCTGCTTTTCCTCGGGGGTGTAGTGGCGATACCAGGAGAACATGTCGGTGTGCTCCCCCCGCTTGAAGGTCTCCGAGGTCAGGCCGGCCCTTTCGTAGAGGTTCTGGAGCACGGGCAGGGACCACACCACCCCGATGCTCCCGGTCACCGTCATGGCGTCGGCCAGGATGGTGTCGGCGTCCATGGAGATCCAGTAACCGCCGCTCGCCGCCACCGATCCCATGGAGACCAGAATCGGGATCTTCCGTTCCTTCTTGATCCGCCGGATCTCCTTCCGCATCTCCTCCGAGGCCAGAACCGCCCCCCCGCCGGAGTCCACCCGCAGGACGACGGCCCGGACCGCGGGGGAGGCGGCGGCGGCCCGAAGCTGCCCCACCACGGTATCCGAGCCCATGGTGCGACCTCCCTGGAGCCAGTTCCGGCCGCTCTTCCCCGAGGCGATGTCCCCGTAGACCGGGACCAGGGCCACCGCGGGGGGCGGGACCCATCGCTCGCTCCAATAGGTGCGGTCGGGGAGCCGCATGGCCGGAGGCTTCTTTTCGGGGGGGCCGCCCGCGAGTTCCCCCGCTTCGGTGAGCGCGTCGTCCCACCAGCCGAGCCGGTCCACCAGCTTCATCCGCACGCAGTCCTCGGGGAAGACGATCCGGCCGGACCCGATGTCCGCCATGTCCCGGTCGGCTATCCCCCGCGCGGACTGGATGGTGTCGATCAGGTGACGGTAGGACGCGTCCACCAGGGACTCGATCTCCTCGCGCTGGGCGGCCGAGGTGGAGTCGGTGTACCAGGTGTGGAAGGTGGACTTGTAGACCCCGGCGGTGTCGGCGTCCCACTCCACCCCGATCTTCTCGAACATCCGCTTCATGCGGGTGAGGTGCACCGACACGCCGATTCCCTGGACCCCGGTCAGCGGGGGCATCACGATGCGGTCGGCGGCCGAGGCCAGGTACATCTCCGGGGCGCCCCCCACGTTCTCCAGGTAGGCGACGACCGGCTTTCCGCTCCCGCGAAAGTCGACCAGGGCATGGCGGATTTCCTCGGTCTGGGCGCTCACCGGGCCCAGGAACGACCCGGAGACGTTCCCGATCCGAAGGGCCAGAGCGCTCACGTCGGGATCCTCGGCCGCGTCGTGGATGCGGCGGATCACGTCGAGAGCGCCGTGGGTCTCCCCTCCCAGGAGCACGAAGCCGCTGGCGGTGTCCTCGTAGGTTCCGTCGAGTCGCAGAACCGCCACGCTCCGCTTCGCGGCCATCGACCGCCGCCAGAACTCGTCGTAGACCTGGATCGCCACCGAGCCCCGGACGTCCTCGCCGGTTCCCTTCACGCTCCGTGACCGGGCCGAGGCCGCTCCGTTTCCGAAATGCCCGGTCACCGAGAGGCCGAACTCCGGGGAGAACCCGTTCCGGTCGTGGACGGCCAGGGCCACCTCGATCCCCCGGGGGGCCAGGACCCGCGCCCCGTAGGCCATGTCGATCCGGCTCGAGCCGTCGGCGTGACTTCCCTGCACGTTCAGGGTGAGGAGCTCGGGGGAGCCGGGAAGCGGCCGTATCGCCGCCCCGTAGGTGTAGCGGGGATCGAGCCGGGCGTCGAGGTAGCGGGGATGGCCGGGGTTCTCCACCGTGAGGCCGAACGCGAGCTGGCGGAGGGGGCGCGACTGGAGACCGAAGGACCAGGTCCTGAGATCGTTCCCCGGGCGGTCCACGTTCCCCCACACCCGGGCGACGCCGATCCTCATCAACGGCGGGCCCACCGCCGCCCCGAAGGTGTAGGTGTCGAGGTCGGCGTCGGAGGGGTCGGCGACGACGGCGTCACCCTCGATGCTGGAACGGGGAACGTCGGTCAGGTCCCGGTGCCGGTAGGCGAAACCCCACGGCCCCCCCTGCATGGCGCCCACGAACTCGTCCAGGACGTCCTGGTTCCCGGAGAGCTCCAGGAGGAGGTTGGTGCCCACCCCACCGGCCAGGCCGGCGGGGTTCAGGAAGGTCGAGGCCCCGTCCTGGGTCTCGGCCGCGAAGCGGTAGAAGGAGTGCTCGTAGGGGGGGACCCATTCCGCCGCCGCCGCGGCGCCGGCGGCCGCGGCGAGAAGTATCGCCATGGCCGCCAGCCGGATCCCCGCCGTTCTCGTCATCGCCCTCTTCACGATCATGTTCGCCCCCCGGGTTACGCCTGACCCCCGATCGCCGGGGGGAAGACATCCTGCCCCGTCCCCGTCTACAGCTCCGGCGGGTTCAGGAAATAGCCCATGGCCATGGGGAACCAGTCCACGAGGTCCCCGGCCTGGAAGCCGTAGATCGAGCCCCAGTCCTCCACCACGTAGTCCGCGGTGTAGCCGTGGAGAAACACGCCGCCCACCGCGGCGTCCAGCGAATCCAGGCCCTGGGCCATGAATCCGGAGATGAGGCCGGTCAGCACGTCGCCGGTCCCCCCCGTGGCCAGGGCCTCGGAGCCGGTGGGGTTCACATAGACGGTGTCGCTCTCGGGGTCGGCGATCACCGTGGGCGCCCCCTTGAGCACGATCACCACCCCGAGACGCCGCGCCCACTTCGAGGCCGTCTCCATCCGGCGCTCGGGGATGGTCCCCGGATCCTCCCCGGTCAACGCCGCGAACTCCCCCGGGTGCGGGGTGAGGACCAGCCGGCTTCCCGCCGCGCTCAGGCGAAGCAGGTCCGCCTCTCCGGCGAAGGCGTTCAGCCCGTCGGCGTCGAGCACGGTGGGGAGGTCGATCTCCCGGATGATGCGTTGGATCAGGGCCCGGGTGCTGGGGTGCCGTCCCGCCCCCGGTCCCACCGCCAGCGCGGTGAGCCGTCCCGGCTGGAAGAGGGCGATGGAGTCGAACGCCTCGCGGCTCAGCGCCCGGACTTCCAGCTCGGGGAGGGGAAGCGTCATGACCTCGGTGAGCTTCAACTCCAGGACGTCGTTCAGGCTCAGGGGCACCCCGGCGGTCACCAGGCCCGCCCCCGCCCGTACCGCGGCCCGGGAGGAGAGGGTCACCGCCCCGGTGAGCCCGGCGCTTCCCCCCACCACCAGGAGCCGCCCGCGGTTCCCCTTGTGCATCTCGGGTTCGCGGTCGGGAAGCCGCTCCATGACGTCCTCGGCTTCGATCACGTAGGCCCGGAGCCCCTCGCCCCGTTCCAGGATGTCCTCGGGGATGCCGATGTCCACCCACTCCAGCGCCCCCGCGAACGCGCGTCCCGGGAAGAAGAAGTGCCCGCGCTTGGGTAGGGCCATGGTCACGGTGAGATCCGCGTTCACGCAGGCCCCCTCCACCCGGCCGTCGTCGGCGTCCACCCCGGTGGGAACGTCCACCGCCACGATGGGGGCCCCGATGTCCTCCAGCTCCACCACCACCTCGCCGATGAGGCCGCGCGGAGCCCCTTTGGTCCCGGTCCCCAGAAGCGCATCCACCACCAGGTCGGCCTCGGCCAGCTCGTCCCGCGCCTCTTTCCAGGCCGCTTCATCCGGAGCGGCCAGGGTCTCCCCCCCCGCCTTGGCCCAGTCCGCGTAGGCCCGGGCCGCGTCCCCGGCGAGCCGGTCCGGCTCGGTGCCCACCAGGATCACCACCGGCCGCATGTCGGCGTCGTCCAGGACCCGCGCCACCACGAACCCGTCGCCACCGTTGTTTCCGGGGCCGGCCAGGACCACCACCCGGGCGTCTTCCAGGTCGCTGAAGTTGGCCAGGATGGATTCGGCAACCCCGCGTCCGGCCCGCTCCATGAGGTCGTAGCCCGGGATCTGCCGGTCCTCGATCGCCTCCCGGTCCATCCCTTTCATTTCTTCCGAAGTCACCAGTCGTCGCATGAATGCCTCGCTGTTCAGGGTCTTACGATTTCCAACGCACCATGGCCACCGCCACCGCGTGGGCGTGGGTGTGGGAGAGGGAGAGCTTGGCCTCGCACCGGGCGGCGGGGCCGTGAAGCCGGTACATGGGCTTCCTTCCGGCGCGAACCACCTCCACGTCCTTCCAGGCCAGGGTTTCCGGGCCGGGATAGGCCTTGGCGAACGCTTCCTTGGCCGCGAACCGGGCGGCCAGGGATTCCGCCGGACGCGCCTTTCCCCGGCAGTAGGCGATCTCCTGATCGGTGAAGTGGCGCTTCAGGAACCGGTCCCCCCAGCGGCGCACCGCGGCCCGGATCCGGACCACCTCGGCGATGTCCACGCCGATGGCGAATTCCCAGTCGCTAGTGGGGGACATTCGTCTCCTCGAGGTTCGGGCGTGGGCGCAACCCTACCGTAACGCCCCCGGTCAGGACGCGGCCTCTCCCTCCCGGTTCAGTCCGTCCACGATGTCCACCAGCTCCAGAACGTCGTGGATCGCGTGATCCGCAGGATGCATGTCGATGGGGTCCCGGTCCTTGGACCACGAGAACCCGTAGTGAGCGAACACCGTGTGCATACCCAGCGCCTTGGCTCCGGCCATGTCCCGGTCCGGCCAGTCCCCCACCATGAGCGCCGCCTCGGCGGCGACTCCCAGGCGGCTCAAGGCCAGGCGGAAGGGAGCGGGGTCGGGTTTGCGAACGCCGGTGTCCTCGAAGGTCACCACCTGGTCGAAGACGTGGTGCAGGTTGAGGGAGACCAGGCGAAGCCAGGCGCCTTCGCGCGGGGCGTCGCTCACCACCCCGAGCTTGAGCCCCCGTCGCATGAGCTGGTGAAGGGTGAGAAGCACATGGGGATAGGGAACCAGGGCGGAATCGCGCGCGCGGCGGTAGCCGACGATGGCCGAGGCCAGGAACTTGTAATCCACCTCCCCCAGCTCCTCCTGGAGGAAGGTGTTGAACACCTTCTGGTATTCGATCCCCTCCCGGTCGTAGATCTCCCGGATTCGTCGCATCGTCCGGTCGCGGGCCGATTCCCCTTCCGAGCGCGGCAACCGGGCGTCGAGCCCGGCGTCCAGCATGTTGTCGGCCGCGGACTCGATCGCGACCTCCTTCACACGCATGAAATCGGTGAGCGTGTTGTCGAGGTCGAAGATGACCGCGCGGATCACAGGCAGGGCTCCTTTCGACGGGCGGTCGCGAACGAAGGAAGCGGCGGGGTTACTTCACCGAGGTGCCGATGGTCCTTCCGATGGAAATCTCCCCGTTGTCGATCCGGACGTTGAATCCGCAGTTGGGATTCGAGCAGACCCAGGCCTTGTACCGGATCGGCGCCCCGTCGCGGCCGTAGTCGGAGAGCGGAAGAAGCAGGCCGTTATTACATTTCAAACAGTCCGGGAACCCTCGGTCTTCGAGCGACATCGACTACCTCCCATCCCTACTCAGGATATTCCACCCCATGCCGGAACCGACATGCCAGGACCGCTGCGGGATGCACGGGGAACGACGCAACCTGTAGTTTCCCGCCGGTTTAGGCGCCCGTCAAGGGCGAACCTGCCCCCGGCCCGGCTCCCCGGGCCCCGGTAACCGTCGGCGGAGAGGCCGGATCCAGGGTTCGGGGCCGGCCCCCGGGCTCACGTCTTCTGCTTCTTCCGCTCCGCGGCCGGGAAGAGCACGTTGTCCAGGATCAACCGGTATCCCGGAGAGTTCTTGTGGAGGGATAGATCGGTGGGAGGATCCCCCACCCGGTGCTCCCAGTCCTCGGGGTCGTGCCCGCCCAGGAATGTCCAGGTCCCCTTGCCGAAGTCCCCGTGGATGTAGCGGACGTCCGGCCACCCCTCCGGCTCCCCCAGGACCAGGACGCCGTCCTTCAGGAGCTTCTTGTTGAAGCTGGTGGTCTGGCCGAGGAAGCCCTTCACCACGTTGGTGTGGTCCTGGGTGAGCATGGTGGGCACCGGGTCCTGCTTGGCCGAGAACTCGAAGAGGGTGAAGTAGTCGTTCTGCTCTCCCCGCGCCCGGGCCACCTGGTTGGTCATGTCGATGTTCGAGAACTCGTACTCGTACGGGTTGGTGACCAGGTGGAAATTCTGGAAAGCCAGGGTACGGGAGAAGTCCAGCTTCCGGTCGGCGTCGGGGTCCATGGGATCCCCGTCGAACTCCGGGGCGCAGATGTCGACCCCGTGGGCGGCGAGGGCGATGTCGAAGGTGTCGGTGGCGCTGCACATGGCGAAGAGGAACCCTCCCCGGGCCACCCAGTCCTTGATGGTCTCCGCCACCGCCTTCTTCTCCTCGCTCACCTTCTTGTAGCCCAGCTTGTGGGCCTCGGCCTCCAGCTGCGCCACCTGGGCGCGGTACCAGTCGGCGCCCCGGAAGGTGGCGTAGAACTTCCCGTACTGGCCGGTGAAGTCCTCGTGATGGAGATGGAGCCAGTCGTACTTGGAGAGATCGCCGCCCAGGACCTCGTCGTCCCAGATCGGGGTGAAGGGGATGTCGGCGTAGGTGAAGGCCAGGGTCACCGCGTCGTCCCAGGGCACGAAGCCCGGCGGGATGTAGATGGCCACCCGGGGCGCCTTCTCCAGGAGCACGACGTCCATGTTGTTCTTTTCGATCTCCGCGTAGATCGAGGTCACGTCGGCGTCGGAAACCGCCTGGGTGAGCACCCCCCGGATCTTCGCCTCGCGGAGAACCGCGGGGTCGTCCTCGAAGAAGAACGACCCCCCGCGGTAGTTGAGGAGCCACTCCACGTTGTGCCCGCGGGCCAGTTCCCAGTAGGCCAGGCCGTAGGCCTTCAGGTGGTCGGTCTGCTTGAGGTCCATGGGGACGAGGATCTTGGCGGAAGCGGGCGCGGGTATGAGGGCGAGGAGGATCCCGGCCGCCGCGGCGGCCAGACCGAGGCCCCGGAACCGGGCCAGGAGCGAGTCAGGATTTGACGTCACGACGCAGTTTCTCCACGAGCCGGCGGGCTTCGGGGGCCTCCAGGCTCTCGGGGTAGTCGGTGAGAATGCTCTCGAAGCGGACCAGGGCCTCGCCGGAGCGATCGAGCTTTTCGAGCAGGAGGTTTCCCCCGCGCATGAGCGCCGCCGGGGCCCGGCGGTCGTCCTTGTACTCGTCCACCAGCCGGTCCAGGTAGCCCAGGGCGGTCTCGGGGGTTGCGGCCACGTCCGCCTTGGCCAGAAGCGCCTCGGCGGCCAGCTCACCCCCCGGATAGGTCGCGATCAGGAGGTCGGCCACGGAGTCCACCACCGCGGTGTCTCCGGAGGCTCGGGCCCAGTCCATCCGGCCCAGAGCCTGGACCGCGGCCCCGCCTCCCAGGGCCTGATACTTGTTCAACATGATGTAGCGTCCGGCGGCGTCGTCGGCCAGCAGACTTCGCGGATGGTCCTGGGCCATGTCCTGATAGAGGACCATGGCCGAGTCGAAGTCCCCGCGGAAGAACTGGACCTCGGCCTGTTCGAAGGCCGCCTTCTCCACCTCCTCGGGATCCACCGACAGGGGCGCCACCTCGTGGTAGGTGGCGCCGGCCTCGTCGAAGCGGCCGAGCCGGAGGTAGCACTCGCCCATCTGGAGAAGCATCTCCGATTTCCGGTGCCCGAGCATGGGGTCGTCCTTGATCCTGGTGTAGACCGACAGGGCGCCCTTGGGGTCATTCAGGTGCTTCTGGTAGATGTCCGCGGCCATGAGGAGCGCCTTCCCCGCCGCGCTCGTGCCCTCGCGTTCGGTGACGATCCGGTCGAGGCTGGCCAGGGCGTCCCGGTACCGGTCCCGGCTCACCTGGACCTCGGCCACCCGGTAGAGGATCTTGGAACGGATGGCCGGCTGGTCCACCCGGTCCGCCGCGCTCTGGAGCGCGGCCACCGCGTCGTCCTCCTTCCCGAGCGCGGTCAGGACGTCGGCGAAGGTGGACACCGCCTGCCCCTTCATCTTTCCGTCGTCGTCGGCCTTGGTCACCAGCGCCAGCGCCTCGTCCGGCCGTCCCCCCAGGTTCACGATCACCCCCTCCATGATGGCCAGGCCGGCCATCTCGGGGTGGCTCTTCCGCTCCTCGGCGGTCAGCTTCTCCGCCTTCCTGGCCTCGAGTCCGGTCTCGAGGAGTTCCTGGGCGCGCCGCATGGCCCAGGTGGAACGCGCCTGGTCGAGTTCCAGCACCCGGAGCACGTCGCTGAAGGCGTCCCCGTATCGCTTCTGGGCCACCCGCAACTCGTAGCGCACGCGGTAGAGATCGATGTTCTTGGCGATCCGGCCGAGCGCGTCGGCGAGGAACGTGTCCGCGTCCTCGAGTTTCCCCATGGCGATCAGGGCCTCGGCGTAGCCCCCGGAAGCGGTGGGGTCGTCAGGGTGGTCCTTCAGCACCCGCTGATAGAGCTGGGCCGCGGGCTCGGGCTGGCCCCGGCTCATGAACTGCCGCGCGGTCTGGATGTTGTTCCGGTAGAGAGCGTCCACCGCCCGCGCGGGGGGGCGGCGGCGGCGGCCAGGAACCCCGCGGCCAGGAGCGCCAAGACCATGCGGAGCCCGACCGTCCGGCTCATTCGGATCATGAAGCGGTTCGTCCTTGGCCTACGGATTGCGGGTCTCCTTGGATAGCGCCCGGAAGTACTCCTCGACCAGCTTCCGGTACTGGGACGGATAGCGGTCGTCGGATCCCCGGAGGACGTCCTCCTCCAGGGTGCGGTCCTTCTTCAGAAGCTCCTCGGGAATGGGGGGCGGAGACTGCCGCTCGGCCAGCGTCGCGGTCTTGCTCTCCCGCTGGGGGCTCATCTCCTGCTGGCGGATGGAGCGCTGGGCGTCGAGGAGCCGGGAGAGGATCTTCTGCTGGCGTTCCATTAGCCGCGGGTCCACGTGCTTCTCGGCGAGGTCCTTCTGGGCGTCCTCCATCTCCCGCTTGAGCTGATCGACGTCGCCCAGGAGGTCCTTGGCCTGGTCGAAGTTCTGTTGAAGCTCATCCAGCCCCTTGCGGATCATCTCCTGCTGGGCGGCCATCTGCTGGAGCCGCTGGGCCTCGGTCATGCTGAGCCGGCCCTTTCCCTGGAGCCGTTCCAGCATCTGGCGGGTGGCCCGGTTGAGCTGCTCCTGGGATTCGCTGAGCCCGGTGAGCTGCTCCTTCATCTGCTTCGACTTCTCGCCCCCCGATGAGCCGCTGCACATCTGGGCGTGGGACTTCATGAGCTGGACGATGGCCTCGTTCAGGTCCGAGGCCGACTCCCGACCCTGGAACTCCGCCCCCTGGGAGTTCCCCTGCTCGTAGAGCTGGGACGCCCGGTCCATCCTCTGCACCGCCGAGCCGAGCTTGGCCTGCTGGGTGTTCTTGATGGCCAGGCTCTGCTTGGCCACCGCATCGAGGCTCTCGGCCAGGGCCTGGGTCACCCCGGTCAGGTCGAACTGGCGCTGGGCCTGGAGACGCGAGTCGGCGTCCGACGCCGCGGCCAGACCTTCCTGATCCCTGGACACGTCGATCAGGTTCCGGATGATCTTCTCCATCTTCTGGATGGTGTCGTCGGTCAGCTGTTGCTGCATCTGCTGCTTCATGGACTTGGCCATGTCGGCCAGCCCCGCCGCCTCATCCCGGGCCCGGAAGGCGAAGTCGGCCGCGGGCTGGGGCTGCCCCTGGTTCATCCCCTGCTGGGCCTGCTTCATGTTCTGCTCCAGGTCCCGCATGAGCTTGCTCTTCTGCATCTCGCTCATCTTGTCCATGGAACCCGGCTTGTCCTTGTTCATCTTCTGGAGGGTCTCGAGCTGGCGCTTGAGCTCGGCCAGCTTCTTCTGGGCCTCTTCCTGCTGCTCGGCCAGCTGCTGGAGCCGGTCTTTCTGGTCCCCCGATTCCTTCTTCTTCTCCTGGCCGCTCTTGCTCCCCTTCTGGTCGCCGCTCTGCGACTGGTTCTTCTTGGCCAGCTGGTCGCGGAGCTTCTCCAGGCTCTTCTTGAGATCCTCGAGCGCCTTCTCCGAGTCCTGGTTCTGCTGATTCTCCTTCCCCGGCTCCATCTGGTTCTCTTGGTCTTTCGGGCTCTGCTGGTCCTTCTGACCCTGCTCCCCCTGTTGATCCTTCGAACCCTTCTGGTCCTGCCGGTCTTTCCGGTCGTTCTCGCCCTTCTGGTCCTTGGAGCTCTGGTCACCCTTCTGGTCCTGGGCGGAATCCTGTTTCTGATCCTGTTTCTGATCCTGGTTCTGGTTCTGACCCTGCTCCTGATCCTTGGCCTCGGCGTCCTGCTTGTCCCCGGCCGAGGCCTCGTCCTGCTTCTCGGACTGGTCGGCCTTCTTGGCCTCCTCGGCGGACTTCTCGTCCCCCTTGCGGCTCGGGTCGGACGCCTTCTCCTGATCGCCGGCCTTCTGGTCGGGGTTCTGCTCCTGCTCGCCGGGCGAGGGTTCGGCGGCCGGGTCCGGCGGCTTGGCCCCCATCTTCTCCAGCTCCTTGGCGATCTGGTTTTGGAGTTCGGCGATCTCGTCGGTCCGGCGCACCACGTCCTCCACCTGTTCGTCGCGGTGGATCTGCTTCAGAAGCTCGATGGTGCGATCGAGCCCCTTCAGCATCTCGTCCTGATTGGCCTGGAGCTTCTCCAGGGCGTTTCGCACCGCGTCCCGGTCCATCTTCTCCAGGGCCTTGGAGAGTTCCTGGAAGGAGCGCTTCAGGTTCTCGTTGTTGAGACCCTGGAGTAGGTCGTTGATCTCACCCATCTTCTGCACCAGATCGGGGTTCATCTGGGCCCGGTCCGAGGCCTTGGACACCGTCTCCTGGAGCCGGCTCACCACCTCGGACAGCTGCTCTTCCAGGCTCTTCTGCTGGTCCACCGATTTCTGCACGTCCTGACGGACGTCCCAGTCCATCTGCTTCCCCTGCTTGAGCTCGTTCTGGAGCTTCTCCAGGCGCTCCCGGAGGTCGCTCTGCTCCTTGTGCAGGTCGGAGAGGCTCCCGATCTCGCGCTTGTGGTCGTCGGCCACGTCGGCGTAGAGCTCGGCCACGGTGGGGTAGCGGACCCGCCGGACCGGCGAACGCGCCGCCTTGGGACCGCTCACCGTGTCGTTGTCCTTCACCTCCACGTAGTAGGTGAGAACCGCCCCGGGAATGAGGTCGAGTCCCTTGAGGTCCCAGAGGGTGTCCAGCCGGAACTCCTTCTGGCCCTCGGTGTAGGGATGAAACCTGGTGGCCCGCTCGGGGCCGTCGCCCACCTTGTAGACGACCCGAGCCGAGCTGAAGCCGTAGTCGTCGGCGGCGTCGGCCACGATCCGCTCCATCATGTCCTGGGTGAGGTCGTGATCGTCCTGGGGGTAGTGGAGGGTCAGGTAGGGCGCCCGGTCGGCCACCGGGTCCACCCGGTAGCGGGGCGAGCGCAGGCGCGCCTCACCGCCGTCGTCCCCGAGCACCACCGCGTAGCTGGCCGGCTCCATCAAGCGGAAGTCGGTTTTCCAGGTGGTGCCGTCGGTCGAGGCGAGCTCCACCCGCCGAGCGCTGTCCGCCCGATCGTCCCGCCATTCCAGCCAGGCCTCGGCCATGGGCCGGTTGGTGAGCACCCGAAGGTCGACGTCGGTGCCCTTCAGCGCCGCGACGTCGCCGCTTCCCGAGTTCAGGGTTTCGTTTCCGAGCCCGCTGTAGGCGGGGTAGGTGAGGTGGGCGCGGAAGCCGGCCAGCCGGGGGGGTTCGCGCACGGTGATGGCGAAGACGCCGCTCTCCGCCCGGGGCGCCTCCACCCGGTACTCGAGATTCCGGTCCACCCGGGGAAGCACGGTGTCCCAGAGCCCGCCCTCCCGGTTCACCGCGTCGGCGGCGTGGGGCCCGAACTCGCGGACCCGCCACTCGCCCCCGTGCTCCCGGAAGCGCAACACCGGGGCGTGGCCGGTGCCGTCGATCGCGACCGAGACGGTGACGTCGCTCCCCCGGTCCACCTCGATGTCGCCGGGGGTGACGGTGAGGGAGACCGGCGGCGCCTCGGCGCGGGAAGGCCTGAGCACCTGCCCCAGCGCCCCGGTGAGGAGCGCGGGAGAGACGAGGCCGAGGATCGCCATGACCGCGATCGCGCCGCCCCCCGCCCACAGGTACGGCCGGTCGGGGGCCGGGTCGCGCCAGCGCTTGAGGTCCATCTCCCGGACCCGCTCCGAAGCGCGGGCGATCAGGGCGTCCACCAGGTCGGGAGCTCGGTCGGCCTGGGGGGTGCGGCCGGCCTCGCCGAGCTGGTAGGCGTTGACGATGAGGTTCTTCTCCCGGGGGAACCGGCGCTCCACCAGGGTCACGAACGCGTCGCGGCCGGGGAGCCGCACCAGGGGCACGACGATCCATCGGATGAGGGCGAACACCACCACCCCCGCCCCCAGGATCGAGGCCCCGGCGGCCACCGGCACGCTGTAGAACCGCAGGAAGCGCACCAGCACCGCCCACAGCACCAGGCCGGCCACGGTGGTCACGGCGATCCCCAGGAAGCGGAAGAGTCCGGCGGTCAGACGCGCGCGGGCCAGAGCCCGACGTCCTCCGTCCAGGGCTTCGATGATCTGGCTGTAGCCGGGATCGTTCATGGCTCGCTCCTAGTGGGTCATGACGTAGACCACGAGATTGACCGCGAACTCCATGGCCTTCTCACGGATGGGGGCCGGGTCGTTGTGAACCTCCGGATCCTCCATGCCGTCCCCGATGTCCGACTGGTAAGTGTAGAGGACGACGAGCCTCCCCTTGTCGAAGAGCCCAAGGGACTGGGCGGGCAACCCGTCGTGCTCGTGGACCTTCGGGGTTCCCTGGGGCAGATCGTAGAAGTCGTGGAACACATTGTGATTGAAAGGGATCTCCACCAGATCGTGTCCGGGGAACACCTTGGCGATCTCGCGCCGGAACGAGCGGTCCATCCCGTAGTTGTCGTCCGCCCACAGGAAGCCTCCCCGGTCCAGGTACTGGTGCAGGCGATCGACCTCGGCCTGGCTGAACCGGACCTCCCCGTGGCCGTTCATGTAGATCAACGGATACGAGAAGAGGTTCTCGTCCAGAAGCTCCACCCGCGCCTCCTGGTCGCCGGCCACCTCGATCGCGGTGCGGCTCCGCAGCGCCTTCATGAGATTGGGGAGCGACGTGGGGTTGGAGTACCAGTCCCCTCCGCCCCCGTACTTGAGCCGGGCGATGCGGAATCCCTGGTCCAGGGCGTGGGCCGGCGGGACCCAGGCCGCGGCGACGGCCAGGGAGGAGGCAAGGACCAGGGTGGGAATCAGTATTCTAAGCTTCATAGGCTCAACCCATTGGACGCTCGAAAGCGGGAAGGAGTTCCCGGGAAGCCGTGAGGGGGCGGCCTCGAAAGCTGATTGTAACCTCTTAGTATAACGGATCGGGCGGGTCGGGATTCCACCCGAAGCGGAGGCGACGGCCGAATTCCGGGGGGGAGGGACCCCACCGGCCCCCGGAGCGGGCGGGGCCGGACCCGGGCAACTAGCGGGTGGCCACCGCCTTGGCCGAGGTTCCGGCGGTCTTGGTCTGCTTCCGCCGGGTCCACCAGCTGGAGATGTCCAGGGCCAGGGAGCTGGCCACGAAGATGGACGAGTAGGTTCCGATCACCACCCCGACCAGCATGGCCAGGGCAAACTCGTGGATGACCGGCCCGCCCAGGAAGAAGAGGGCCAGAACGGCCAGGAGCGTGGTTCCCGCGGTCAGCACGGTGCGGCTCAGGGTCTGGTTCACGCTCTTGTTGATGACCTCGGCGAAGCTCATCCGGCGGATGAGCCCCATGTTCTCCCGGATCCGATCGAACACCACGATGGTGTCGTTGATCGAGTACCCGCCGATGGTGAGGAAGGCCGCCACCACGGTGAGGCTGATCTCCCGGTTCAGGACGGAAAAGAGGCCCAGGGTGATGAGGATGTCGTGGAAGAGTGCCAGCACCGCGCCAAAACCGAAGCTGAAGCGGGTGAACCGCCAGGCGATGTAGATGAGGATGAGGACGAGGCTCCAGAGGATGGCCAGGGTGGCCTTCTCTTCCAGCTCGCTCCCCACCTTGGGCCCGACCGTCTCCTGGCTCAGGAGGGTCAGGGTCACCTCGGGATGGGTCAGATCGAGCTGGCCCTGGAAGTTCTGGAAGGCGTCCCCCGAGGTCTCGTTCTTGCCGAAGTGAAGGATGGCCTGGCTCCCGTCCTCGGCCATCTGGACCTGCACCCCGCCCAGCCCGGCTTTCTGGGCCGCGGAGCGGATGTCCCCCACCGCCACCTTGGGATTGAACCCGAGGTAGAGGACGGTGCCCCCGGTGAAGTCGATCGACTCCCGCGGGCCCCCGTGGAGGACCAGGGAGAGGATGCTGATCAGGATCAGGGACCCGGAGATGAAGTACGCGAAGCGCCGGTGTCCCATGAAATTGAACTTGGCGCCGACGAAGATCTCAAACATGGACGCTCCCTAGATACTCAGCTTCTTGATCGGCCGCTTGGCCATGAAGGAGTCGTAGACCAGCCGCGTCACGAAGACCGCGGTGAAGACGTTGGCGATGATCCCGATCATCAGGGTGATGGCAAAACCCTTGATGGGACCGGTGCCGAACTGGAACAGCACCACCGAGGAGATCAGGGTGGTCAGGTTCGAGTCCAGGATGGTGATGAAGGCCCGGCCGTAGCCCGCCTCGATCGCCCCCCGGACCGTCTTGCCGTTTCGAAGCTCCTCGCGCACACGTTCCAGGATGAGCACGTTGGCGTCCACCGCCATACCGATGGTGAGCACCACGCCGGCTATGCCGGGCAGGGTCAACGTCCCTCGGAGCATGCTCAGGGTGGCGACGATGAAGAAGAGGTTGATGAGGAGCGCCATCACCGCGACGATCCCGGAAAGCCGGTAGTAGATCGCGGTGAACCCCACCACCAGGATCAGCCCGAACAGCGAGGCCTGAAGCCCCTCCCGGATGCTGTCCTTCCCGAGGGACGGACCCACCGTCCGCTCCTCCTGGAGGATGAGGTCGGTGGGCAGGGCCCCCGCCCGGAGCACGATCCCCAGGTCCTTGGCCTCGTTGTCCCCCTGGAGACCGGTGATCGAGGCGCGGCCGCCCCGGATCTTGTCCTGGATGACCGGGGCCGATTTCACGGTGTTGTCGAGAACGATGGCCAGCTGGCGTCCCACGTTGTTCCCGGTGAGCCGGGTGAAGATGCCCGCGCCGCGCTTGTCCAGGGTGAGGCTCACCCCGGGGGCGTTGGGCCGGGCCGGCTCCAGACCGAAGGCCACCTTGGCGTCGGCCACCTGATCCCCGGTGAGATCCGGCCGGCCGCTCAGGGCGTAGAGATACCGGCCGGGGTTCTCGGTCCCCGAACCGAACTGCCGGTCCCCCCAGAGAAGCACGGTGTTCCCGGCCAGGACCCGGGGCTCCTCCTTGGTGGAGTCGTAGGCCACCGCCTCCCACATGGCGTGGGCCTTGTCGTAGTTCTCGGCGGGGACGTAGGCGTACCCGGCGTCGGCGTTCTGGGCCTGGGTGAGGAGCCGGGTGAAGGGGTTGGTGGAGGCGGCGGTGGTGTCCGCCGCGGCCGCGCTGTCGCCGGCGGCCACGGAAGCGGTGTCGGCGAAGTCGCCCAGCTTCTCCCGCCGGGCCACCGCCACGTCCATGGCGGCCAGGGCCTGGTAGAACTCCTGCTTGGTCTTGACCAGCCGGAACTCCAGCCGGGCGGTCTTCCCGACCAGCTCTTTCGCCCGCTCCGGGTCGGTCAGGCCCGGGAGCTGAACCACGATCCGGTCCTGGCCCTGCTTCTGGATGACCGGCTCGCTCACCCCGAACTGGTCGATGCGGTTCCGGATGATCTCGATGGCCCGGTCCACCTCGTCCCCCCGGCGCTGCTCCTTGGGGATCTTGGCCAGGTCCACTTCGTAGACCAGGTAGGAACCGCCCTGAAGGTCGAGGCCGAGCTTCATGGCCCCTTCACGGATCTTTTCCACCCGGGGGACGTTCGAGGATTGAACGTCCGGGGGCATGGAGTAGTAGCGGATCGTGGGGACCAGGTACCACCCGAACACCGCGAGCACGATGACCAGGAGGGCCCATTTCCAGCGCAGGTTACTCATCAAGAACACTCCGTGGGAGCAATCAGGGGATGGAACACAAGGCGCCACATGCTACGCCACCCCCCCGGGTCTGTCAACGAAAAGCCGGTGCCTTGCCCTCGCGGCTCCTTGGCGCGCAATCACTTAGATCGACGAGGCTAAATCGCGCCCCCGGGGCGGGTTGCCGGTGGGAGGCCCCCCGTTACTCCAGCTCGTGGGCTTTCATCACCTCGGAAAGCCCCATGACCACGATCCCCTCCCGGGCCAGGCCCGGGAGCCGGTCCCGCAGCACGCTCAGGGTGCCCTCCCGGGCGTGGATGATGCCCACCGCGTAGCCCCGGCGGCGGCAGGTGTTGACCAGGTCCTCGAACCGGATCCCGATGGTGCCGGCGTCGTGCCGCCCCAGGTCCACCTCGGACTGGGAGGTGATGGAGAGGCTGGGAACCCCGATCTCGTGGGCCAGCTCGGGAACGGTGGAGTAGTTGGACATGGCCGCGTCCACGAAGAAGAGCCCGCGCTTCTTGATCTCCTCCAGGACCGGCCGGACGACGTCGCGATCCTCCACCGCCAGGGCGCCCATGTAGGACTTCACCCCGGGCACCGGACCCACCCGGTCCAGGGCGTCGTCCACCCGTTTTCGGATCTCGCGGCCGGAGAGATCGACCAGGATGGCGTCGGAGCCGGGGGTCCGGGTGGGGTAGTTCTCGGGCTCCATGGGGAGGTTCAGGATCACCTCGAAACCGGCTTTGCGGGCCTGGTCGGCGATCCGCCCGGGGTCGTCCAGGTTGGAGCGGACGGCGGCGGTGAAGGTCCCGGGAAGCCCCTGGAACCGGGCCGAGGCCCCGGCGTCCTCCCCGTAGTCGTCGATGATGAGGGCCAGCCGCGCCCGGACCTCGACCTGGGGGAGGTTGGGGGCGGGGGCCATCATGGTGTCGAGGCCGGTCCCCACCGGAGGGAGGAGGGTGAGGGCCAGGGTCACCCGCTTCCCGGCCCGGAAGCTGATCTCCACCGTGCCGTCGGGGCTCTGGGCGCCGGAGACGAACTGGGTCCCCAGCCCGGTGAGCGCCCGGGTGAGCTCGGCGTTGGCCTGGATGGTGCTCACCCCCGGGGGAAGAGCGATGGTGGAGCGGCAGATGCTCGATCCGGTGGTGTCCGGCTTGCAGATGAGCTGGGGCATGGGGGGGGGAAGATCGAGGCGCCGCGCCGCCCGGGCCATGGCCTCCTCCAGGACCGGCTTCATGCGGGAGGGCTTCCCGTTCCAGAGCCGGGTGGCCACCAGGTAGCGGCCGGGCGGGGAGAGCAGGTAGCGGCCGCCGAAGTACGCCGCCGCGGCCACCAGGACCAGGAGGAAGATCACCCGCAGCGGGGAGCGGCGGCGGCGGCGATGACGACGAGAGATGGCGCGCCTCCCGGGTGAGAGCGGGTTCAAATTCCGGTTCGGGTCGCGCTCGGGGCGCCGCCGGGTCGAGGGCCCGGGTCATGGCAAATCGGGCCGGTTCCGGGATCGGCGCCCACCGCGCGGTTCACGACGAGCCCAGGCAGGCTACGGAGGAGGGGGCGGGAGTGTCAAGCGGGCGGACCGATCCCGGGGAGCCGAAGACCCGTCCGCCTCCCGGATCACCGATACATCAGCTTGATGGAGCCCCAGGTCGTCCTCTCGGTCGCCGTGGACTCCACCCCGGAGAGGCCGCCGGGTCCGGCGCCGTTGCCCCGGGCATGATTGATGTCGTGCCACTCGAACAGATACCACTTCGTGGTGTCCTCGCCCGCGTTCTGGAGGAGCCCCTTGCGGAAGTAGAAGTCCTCGTAGTCCCCGTCCACCACGTAGGTGGTGCCGTTCACGTCGTCCACATCGAGATGGGCGGTGGCGTGGACCTTCATCGCTCCGGGGGGCATGCCCACTTCGGTGGCGGCGGTGGCTTCTCCGTAGGTCAGGGTCACGTAGATCCCATTCACCTGGGGGGTGCGGAAGAGGATGCCGGTGGCGGTGGAGTCCTGGTCGTGGATCCAGTAGACCCGGCCCAGGTCCTGGGACACGTCGGCGTCCTGGAAGTAGAACCGGAACTCGGGGGCCAGGAGCTTGTCGTAGAGATCGATGTCCCGGTCCCGGTACGCCATCTGGAGACTCTCCGCCACCATTTCGGGGGAGACCTGGGTCGTGTCCGGCGCCGGCTCCGTGGTCTTGTCCTTGCAGCCCAGGCCCGCGGTCGTGATCAGGGCGGCCGCGGCCAGGAACCCGAGTCCGTTTCGCATCCATGTTTTCATTGCCCGAACTCCCTCCACGGGGCTCAGTTGTACCGGGTCTTGAGCCTTCCCCAGGTCGTCCCCCGGACCGCCGCGAACTCCACGCCGGCCGGGCCGCCGGATGAAGCGCCGTAGGAACCGTGGTTCCGGATGTCGTGCCACTCGAAGAGGTACCACTTCGTGGTGTCCTCGCCCGCGCTCTGGAGAAGCCCTTTGCGGAAGTAGAGATCCTCGAAGTCGCCGTCCACGATGTAGGTGATGCCGCTCACGTCGCCCACCTCCAGGTGGGCGGTCACGTGGATCTTCATGGATCCGGCGGGCTTGTCCGGCTCGGTCGGCGGGGTGGCCGCCCCGTAGGTCAGGGTGATGCTGATGTTGTTCACCTGCGGGGTGCGGAAGAGGATGTCGGTGTGGGTCGAGTCCTCGTCGTGGAGCCAGTAGTCCCGGCCCAGCTCCGCGGGCACGTCCGCGGCCTGGAAGTAGAACCGGAACTCGGGAGCCAGAAGCTTTCCGTAGACCTCGATGTCCCGGTGCTGGTAGCAGATCTGAAGATCGTAGGTCACGTTCTCCGGGCTGGTGGCGGGTTTGTACGGCGGAATCAAGGGCTCCACGATGACGTTGGTGGACTTGTCCTTACACCCGCCTCCGACCGCCCCGAGCAGAACGGCGGCGAAGAGAACCCGCGACGCGGTTCGAACACGCGGCTTCATGATCGTTCCCCCTCTCTGGCCCGTCCGGTCCCGCGCCGCCGTGGGCGGGCTCACGGGAACAGCTGCTTGATCTTCCCCCAGGTGATCCGCTCGACCGGGGTCGGCCCCGGCGCCCCCGCCAAATCCATCCCGCCCCCGGGCGCGAACCCGGTCCCGCCGGGGTTCCGGATGTCGCGCCACTCGAAGAGGTACCAGAGGGTCGTGTCCTCGCCGGCGCCGGCCGGGAGCCCCTTCCGGAAGAAGAGATCCTGGAAGTCCCCGTTCACCTGGTAATCGACGCCGTACCGGTCCCGCACCTGGACCCGGGCGGTCACGTGGATCTTCTTGGTCCCGCTGGCCTTGTCCAGCTCGGTGGGATCGGTGGCCGGCCCGTAGAGCAGGTCGACGTCGATCCCCCTCACCTCGCCGGCCGCGAAGAGGCTCCCGGTATGGCTCAGGTCCTCGTCGCGGATCCAGTAATCCCGTCCCAGGTCCGGGGGCACGTCCCGACTCTGGAAGTAGAAGCGGAACTCGGGGGCCAGGAGCCTGGCGTAGGCCTCGGCGTCCCGGGCCCGATAGGCCTCGGCCAGGTTGCTGGCGACGTTCTCGGGGGACGTCCGGGGCCGATAGTCGGGGCTCCGGCCCGAATCCGTGACCTTGTCGGCACAGCCGGACCCCACGAACCCCAGGACGACGGACACGATCAACGCCCCGAATCCGGATCGGGCGAGCAGCTTCATGGCGACTCCTCCATCGACGCCCGGCCTCGCCCGGGGCGGCGGTGGGGGCGCCGGAGCCTCGGATGGGCGAGCGGAAACGTCCCGGGCAGCCGCGGGAATGACACGGCCACACCGGACCCGCGCGACGCATTGCGCCGCCGGGACGGACTCTGTCAGGGCCGGGGGAAACGGCCGTCAGGCGACCGGGGGTACGTGGCCGCCATGTATCAAGGTGTCGGGGGCTCTACTCCGGTTTCCTTCAAGAGCTCGCCCCAGGACACCGTCTGCACTCCGCCGGACACGTCCGAGACCGCGCCGGCCGGACTCAGCCCGCCGGTGGGGGCGGCGCCGGTCCCGCCGGGATTCTTGATGTCGTGCCATTCGAAGAGGTACCAGAGGGTGGTGTCCTCGTCCGCGTTCTCCATCAGCCCCTTCCGGAAATACATGTCCTCGAAGTCGCCGTCCACCACGTAGGTGGTGCCGTTCACGTCGTCCACATCGAGGTGGGCGGTCACGTGGATCTTCATGGACCCGGCGGGTTTGTCCAGCTCGGTCGGCACGGTGGCCGCCCCGTAGGTCAGGGTGATGCTGATGCTGTTCACCTCGGGGGTGCGGAAGAGAATGTCGGTATGGGTGGAGTCCTCGTCGTGGACCCAGTAGTCCCGGCCCAGCTCCGCGGGCACGTCCGCCTCCTGGAAGTAGAAACGAAACTCCGGGGCCATGAGCTTCCCGTAGGCCTCGATGTCCTTCCTCGCGTAGGCGTTCTGAAGGTTGAACGCCACGTTCTCGGGGGTGGTGGCGGCCTTGTAGGCCTTGATCTCCACCGGGGGCTTCGTCGTCGGGGAAAAGATGCATCCCTTGATGAATATCCCGGCCACCGCGGCGATGACCAAGAACCTCAATGCGCGCTTCATAGATCGAACCTCCAGAGGGGACTTCCAGCCTCGTTGATTATCGGCCGGAAATCCCGAAACCTCAGACGGGCCACCCCAGCCAAATCAGTTTAGCACTTCTACAGGGGGGCTCTGCCGGCGTGCAGGGACCCCAGGGTGGGGTTGCCGGAGTCGTCCCGATAGTCCTTCCATCGGCTGAATACCCAGTTGGCCGCGGTTTCCTCCGTCACGGTGAGGTCCACTCTTCCGGAGTAGGTCTGGTTCACGACTGTCGTATCCCCGGATGTTCCAATGAATTGCAGACTGTAGGGCATGTTCTCGAAAAACGCGTACGAGTTCCCCTGGCCGTCGGTGCCCCGCTGAGCGGTCACCGCCGCGAAGGCGAAATGGAACGAGTCCGGCTCCGCGGACACGATGATCTCGTGGGCCTGGAGATCCTGGTTCCGATTCAGGGAATCCGGGAGCTGGAGCGATATGACGTCCAGCTGATCCAGGACCAGAACGAAGTCCGGCCCCAGCGCCTGCTCGTAGAAGCTGGTCCCGTCCCCCTTGCACCCCATGGCGGCCCCGAAGTTGAAGAGCACGCTATCCGGCGAGCTGGCCGCGTGTTGGGGACAGCCCACTCCCGTTCCCGGGGGCCGGATCGGGTCCCGGATCGAGAAGAACCCGCACCCGACGAGCCCGGCCAGGAGCAGAACCCCGGCTCCCCAGATTGAACCCCGGGCCGCCCCCCGGGTTCCCCGTCCCCGCTTTGTCTCCATAACTAGAAGTCCTTGCTCAGCTTCGAGGTGATGTTCCAGTAGGAGTCCCGGACGTTGCTCCGGTTGAAACTCCCGGTGGCCTGCAAGTCTACCCCGGCCCCCACCTCCCGCGTCACCTTGAACCCCTCCTCCAGCTCCAGGGTCCGGGCGGTGGCCCGGCTCCGGCTCAGCTCGTTGTCGTTGTCGATCCGGCGGAAAGTCGAGTTGACGTAGATCGATCCCCAGGGAGTGATCTGATACTCGACGTGGGGCTTCATCTCCTGGGTGTACTTCCGGACCGAGCGCCCGAAGAGCCGCTCTCCCCCCGGGCCGAAACTGAACGGGCCCGAATCCTGAAGGGTGAAGCGGTGGTCCATGGAGAGCTTCACCCGGGGGGTGATCTGCGAGCGCACGCTGGTGATGATGCGCTGGGTGGCGATGAGCTGGTTCCCGGAGGGGTTGAAGTCCAGGGTGGTGTAGCGGGCCTTGATCGAGTAGTTCTGGGTGAAAGAGGTCCGGGTGCTCACCTGGCAGCGGATCGCCATGTCCACGCTGTAGTCCACGTCGTCCCGGGTCTGGCTGGCCCGGGCGGGGTTGAGCTGGATCTGCCGGGAGCCGGTCCGGATATAGGAGGCGGTCACCGACCACCTCTTGTTCGGGGTGTAGGTGAGGGCGGGCTGGAACTTGGTCTTGAGCTCGTCCCGGTCCAGGCGATCCTTGGGGTCGAAGGTCTCGAAGAAGACCTGGGTGGACCGGACCAGCCAGTCGAACCGCACGCTGATCTTCGAGGAGAGGCTTCGACTCAGCTTCCCTTCGAAGGTGTGGGTATAGGTCACGGTCGTATCGCTGGTCGCGGGCTCCAGACGGGAGTTTTCGTTGGCCAGGCTCCCCTCGATCGACGTTCCGAGCATGCTTCCCTTCGTGCGCCCCTTCCAGGAAGCGGTATTCCCCGAGGAGGCAACGTCGGGGCGTACCTGAAAGGTCAGGTCGTGGGCGTTGTAGGAGAGGTCCGCGCTCATCTCGGAGACCTGGAGGGGACCCAGTTCCAAGAGGGCCTTGCCCGGCCGCTTCATGCTGAACTGCCCGGAGAGATTGGTGCTCCCGCTCACCTGCTTCTCCAGCGCCTCCTCCTGGGCCCGGAAGAACTCGTCGCGCTTGGTGACGTCGTTGGCGGAAACGGTGGCGCTGAGCCAGGAGACGGGCTCGTAGCCCAGGTCGGCGCCGGTGGTGCGACTCCGGCTGGAACTGGGCCGCTTGTCCACCGAGCCGTCGGTGGATTCGAGCTGCAGCCGTTTCTGGGTTCGGGACTCCTGGTAGTGCGCGTTCAGCGTCAGCGGGTCGGACGGGGACCACGAGCCCTTCCAGTTCATGCTCCCGTTGACGCCCGCATCCTGGGTGCGGGAGCGGCCGTCGGCGATGACGTTCAGATCCGTCCGCCGGTTGTATCCTACCCCGCCGTCCAGGACGTGATCGATTCCGAGGAGATTCTTCTGGTACCGGGCCGAGAGGTTCAATCCCGAGTTGTTGGTCTCGGTCTGGCTCTCGGGCCGGGTGATGGAGAGCCGTCCGAGCTTCATGCTGCTGGTGATGGGAAGCCCCGGGATGAAGTACCACCGGAGATCGGTGGAGTTGCTCCCGTCCCGGGTCTCCTCGTTCCGGTCGCTGTCGTGGCGGATCGAGAAGCTCGTCTTGTTGTTGAAGTTCATGAACCCGAAGCCGGTCCCGAAGTTGAAGTCCTGGCTCCAGATCGTCCGCTGGCGGGCGACCTGGTAGCCGGTGGAGTAGCTGGGGCTCAGGGTCTGCATGATCTGGGTCACTCGGCTGGAGTCGGCCTGGGCCTGTCCGCGGGGTTGGGAGGCCGCGGGCCGGGGCGCGGTGAGCAGGCAGGCCAGAAGCGCGAACGGGACAAGGACCGGGAGCGCGCGACCCGGGGGACGGCCCTGATCCCAAACGAGCGTCGAGCGCCGGGACGAGCGGGCATCGCCCCGAGGGCCGCGCGCGCGGAACGTCCCCGGCCTGCTCCTCGCCAACCGTGTCACCCTTGGCCTTCCTCCGCCGATGGATCCGTCTCCGACCCCGTTTCCCGGGGCTTTGCCGCGGTGTCGTCCCCGTTCGGGTCCGGCTCCCCCAGGTGATCGGCCAGGCGCCGGAAATCCTCCAGGGTGAGGCGCTCCCCCCGCACCCGGGGGTCGAGCCCGGCCGCGGCCACCACCTGCTCGATCCGCTCCCGCGGCTCGCCCAGGCCGGCGGCGAGCGCGTTCACCAGGGTCTTCCGCCGCTCCCCGAACGCCGCCCGGATCACCCGGAAGAACCGCGGTTCGTCGAGGGGCCGGACCGCGGGCCGATCGCGGAACCGGAACGCCACCAGGCTCGAGGTCACCTTGGGGATGGGACGGAAGCAACTCGGGGGTACGTCCAGAACCCGTTCGGCCTCGGCCCGGTAGTTCACGACCAGGGTCATGCTTCCCGCCTCGCGCTCCCCGGGTTCCGCGGTGAGCCGCCGGGCCACCTCCCGCTGCATGAGGACCACCGCCCGGCGGATATCCGTGTACTGATCGAGAAGCCAGAGCACGAGATCGGCGGTGATGTTGTAGGGGAGGTTTCCCACCACCACCGCGTTCCCTTCGGGGACGAGGTCGCGCACCCGAAGCTTCAGGATGTCGCCTTCGTGAAGCGTAAGCCGCGGCTCCGACTCGAATTGCACCCGAAGCCCGGCGAAAAGTTCCCGGTCCACCTCCACCGCGTGGACCCGGGCCGCCCGATCGAGGAGGAGCCCGGTCAACGCCCCGGTCCCCGCCCCGATCTCGATCACCGTGTCCCCGGGGCGGATCTGGCAGAGGTCCACGATCTTCCGCGCCATGTTCGTGTCCACCAGGAAGTTCTGGCTGAAGCGCTTCTTGGCGCGGGGACGGCGGGGGCGGTCTTCGTGGGCTCCTCCCGGCCCGGACCGGCCGCGGTCGCGCCTCCGGCCGCCTCCCCCCGAGGCGACGTCGGGGCGGTTACGCCTGGGGGGCATCGTCGGCCGGGGGCCAGGGGGCGGCATGAGGGAAGAGCGTGGCCACGTTCCGGCTGGTGCGGCGGACGATCTCCGCCTCGGACACCCCCTGGGATTCGGCCAGGCGGGCCACCACGTAGCGCATCTTGGCCGGATCGTTCCGCGTCCCCTTCTCCGGAACCGGCGCGAGCCAGGGGGCGTCGGTCTCCAGCAGGATGCGGTCCAGGGGAAGCTCTCCGATCATCCGGCCCTTCTTCTTTCGCGGGTTCATGTAGGTGATGCTCCCCCCCAGCCCCAGGTAGAACCCCAAGTCCACGGCCCGGTCGGCCACGTCGCGGTCGCCGGAGAAACAGTGGAAGATCCCCCGCACCTTCCGCTCGCCTTCGGCTTCCAGGATCCGGAGCGTCTCGTCGTGGGCCTCGCGATCGTGAACGACCAGGGGAAGGTCGCGATCGCGGGCCAGGCGCACGGTGCGGGCGAAGAGCTCGAGCTGTTTGTCCTTGGGCGCCCAGTCGCGATAGAAGTCGAGCCCGGTCTCACCGATCGCGATGACCTCGGGCTCGGCGGTCATGGCCTCCACGGCCCGGAACTCGTCCTCGGTGAAGCGGCCCGCCTCGTGGGGGTGGATCCCCACCGAGGCCCGGAACCGGAGGGGGTGGAGGCGCGCCAGGTCCACCGCCTTCCGGCTCGACTCCGCGGAGTACCCCACCTCCAGGACCGCGGCCACGCCGCCGGCCAGGCAGCGCTCGATCACCGCCTCGCGGTCGGGGTCGAAATCCGGATGGGAGAAATGGCAGTGGGTGTCGATCATCGTGGCCCGCGGACCCGGGAGGATTTCGTTTCAGACGGCGAGCGCCGGGGTTCCTCGCCCCCCCGGCGCCAGCCGGGTATTGTGCCACGAATCCCCGGCGGGTACCAATCGGGAAGCCGGGGGCTCGGAAATCGGGCCCCCCGGGTCGGGCTCAGAAACCACCCGTCGACCCCGCCTTCGAAGTCGGCGAAGTGGGAACCCCCGCCCTGGACCGAAACCTCGTCCAGGGCCAGGGCGCTGCGGGCGGCGGGGTTGAACCCGTCCTGGTCGGAATGGGCGCCGTAGGAGCTCACCCGGAACCTGATCGTCTAGGAGCCGGCGGCGCTCGGGAGGTCCACCCGGTAGTCGAACCCCAGGCTCACCGCGCCGCTCCCATCGGTGGTGAACCCGCGCTCCCGGCAGACGAACCGGTTGTTGCCGTAACCGTAGGTCTCCGCATACCACGGGAAGTCGGCCTCGTGGGGGTGGACGCCGCACCAGAGCGGGTAGTCCCCTTCCAGCCCGGCCGCGGTCCCCACGCAGGACCCCACCCCGCCGTCGAAGGTCCGGGTCCCCCGGGGATCACCGAACGTATTGCTCCCACCAGATGCAAAAGGACACCAGCGCCTGGAGCTTCCGGCCGTGGTCCCTCCTGTAGCCAACGTGCTCGTCCAATACCCGGTCGACGTACTCAGGGTTGAACAACCCGCCGTCTCGGATCACCCCGTGTTGAAGCCAGCCCGTCACGTAGTCCTTCAGTTCCTCGGCCAGCCAGCGGTTTTCAGGAATGACGAACCCCATCTTCTTCAAGCCCACGATCTCCTTGGGCAGTACGGGCATGATCGCCTTTCTCAGGATGTACTTCGTCTGCAGCCCCCGCACCTTCAGATTCATGGGGATCCGACTCGCGAACTCCACGAGGTCGTTGTCGAAGAAGGGAATCCGAGCCTCCAGAGACACCATCATCGAGGTCAAATCCGTCAACGGCAGCGTGTTGCCGGCGTTGAAGACCCTCTGGTCCATATAGAGAAGCTGCTCCAGATCCTCGAAACGCGCGAGTTTGTCCAGGTACCTTCGGAATATGTCGAAGTCCTCGTACTCACCTACCAGGTTCGTCAACTTCGAGCCGTACAAGCGCTCCTTCTCGTCGGCATTGAATATGAGCTTCCAGTTGAAATGAGCCCGGAACGGATCCGGGTCGGCGCCGTTGACGAGGCTCTTCAACATGAACTCCCAGCTTGTCCTCTCGAACTGGGGGGGAATCTTGTTCAACAAGGACTTGACCGCTTTCCGCACCGGCCCCGGAAACCGCGAGTACAGCTTGTTGATCGAGTAGGCACTGAGCGTCGGGTACCCGCCGAACAGTTCGTCGCCCCCGGTCCCCGTAAGCACCACGGTGACGTCTTCCTTCGCCAGCCTGGAAACCAGAAGCAGGGGGACGGCATTCCACGCCCCCACCGGCTGTCCGAACCTCGTGATCATCTGTTCCAGGTACTGAGGGACGCAGTCGGGACCCATCTCCGTCGCCCTGTGATCCGATCCGTAGGCCTTCACGATCGATTGAACAGGCCCGCGTTCGTCGTACGTCCGCTCCTTGAAGCCGATCGTGTAGCTCTTGAGCGGACCGTTTCCCGCCTTCGAAGAGTCTTTGAGAAGGCTCATGTAGGCCATCACGCTGGTCGAGTCCAACCCACTCGAAAGGAACACCCCCAGCGGCACATCGCTTCGAAGCTGCCTGCGCACCGCCTCCTTGAGGTGCTCTCTGACGCCTTCCGCGTACTCCTCTTCCGTCAGATTCAGCTTGTCGGTGTAGTCGAAGTCCCAGTATTCGTATTTCCGGACGCCCCCCTTGGCGATCACCATGTAGTGGCCCGGTTCCAGGCAGCGGATATGCTTGAAGATCGTCTTGGGGGCGTTTATGTAGTACAGGGCGAAATAGTCGTCGACGGCGGTCCAGTCGATCTCCCGGGAAACCCCGCCCGCCTCGAGTAGGGCGGGAATTTCCGAAGCGAACATGAACGCCCCTTCGTGATCCGTGTAATACAAGGGCTTGATACCGTACCGATCCCTCGCCAAATATAGAATTTCTTTCGACGTATCCCATATCGCTATGGCGAACATCCCGTTCAGGTACGTGAAGGCGTCCTCTCCATGCTCCTCGAACAGGTGCACGATCGCTTCCGTATCGCTTTCCGTATGGAACCGATGCCCCTTCTTCTCCAGGACCTCGCGCAACTCGAGATAGTTGTAGATCTCCCCGTTCTGGAAGACCACATACCTCTTGTCCTCGCTGAATATGGGCTGGAACCCCGTCTCCAGATCGATGATGCTCAGCCTGCGCATGCCCAGGGCGACCCGCCCGCCGGCCGCGCCCCGTCCGTCGTTCTCGCCCTCCGCCGGGAAATAGCCTTCCGCGTCCGGTCCGCGGTGGATGAGGCTCTCGCACATCCCCTTGACCACGGCGAAGTCCACCGGCTTTCGCCGCCCGTAGTGGTATGCACCCGCAATGCCGCACATGTCAGGAGCGTCCCACCGAGGCGCCGTCGGCCGCAACGTCTCCGGGGAGGCCAGCGGAGCGCCTCCGGCTTCGGAGTCGGCTCCCCAGCTCCACGATGCCGTAGCAGCCGAGGATCAGCAGGAAGGCATCGATGTGGGTCCGGTATCGTTCGAGACCGAAGGTCAGCAAATGCATCACCGACTGCACCACGATTGGAAAGAGGAGGAACCAAACGTCTCTCCGTCCCTCGCGCAGCAGCAGGGCAACGGCGAAGGCCGCGAACGGCAGCAACGTGCCGTAGAAGAGGATCGAGGCGACATTGTGCTTCATGGACCACGGTGGGACGATGGCAGCGGAGGGAAACGGCGAGTAGCTGTAATCGAACCGGAAGGGGCGCCACATCTCGAGGGCGTAGAAGAGTTTCCTGCCCAGAAAGGTCGAGGCGGGGTACTCGTTCTTCCGGATCATATGCACCTCATAGGCCTTCCGGTGGCTCGGATTCTCCCCGCTCTTGATCGCCGCTCTCTCTCGATCGGTAGGGTAGTTTCGATTTGCCTGCCAGTGAGGATCCTGTTTCACCTCGGTCAGCGGTTTCGTACTCAGCAGCTCCAGGCGCATGCTGGCTTGTGAACCCCTCAAGTCGAGGGTCCGGGTGTTCACCACGACGACTCCTCCGTAGGCGACGTAGTTCCTGACCAACCAGGGAACCATCAGGACCAGGAGAAGGCTGGCCATGACCGCGTAGTCCCGGATCCCGGCTCTCAAACCCCGGAATATGACGAACAAGGCCGCCAGACACGGAATGTAGAACAGATATCGGGCATCGGTGTGTATCAGGAGAACGAACGCGACCAGGAACGTCCACAGGTGGAGGGAGGAGACGGCCCGCCGCCCGGGCCCGGTGTCGAAGAACCGCTTCAGGTGGTAGAACTGGACGACGATGAGGAAGAAGATCAGGGTCTCCCGAAGGAGCAATCCCGTGTAGAACAGGTAAAAGTAGTAGACCCCGGCCCAGATCAGAACGAGCACCGAGCGACGCACGCCGAACAACTCCGCCGACAACCTGAAGATGTAGTACACGGTAAGAGTACCGATGAGGGATTGAGCGCAGAAGACGGCGAACAGGTTCCCCTCTCCGAAGAGCCGGTAGACCAGTGCGATGAACAAGGGGTAGACGGGAGGGCGGTAGTCGCCCATGAAGCCGGGGTGCGTGAGCCAGTCGGATTGTTGCAGGATCGCCAACGCGTACCCGTTGTAGCTTTGGGCGTCCGAGTTGGGGGGAATCGAATGCCATCCCAGGAAATGGACGTACAGGATTCTGATCGCGAGGCAGGCGAGCAGGGCCAGGAGGAGGCGACCCCGGTTGGTCGAAATCAGGGGCTTTCCCCCCGTCACTTGCCCTCTTCCATGTCGAACAGCATCGCGAACAGCAGGAATTGAAGGCCGGAGATCAACATGAGGGCCACGAAGATGGATCGGGGTCCCGTGACCCCGGCCCCGCCGAAGAACAGCTTGTTCAAAACCAGGTACAGACCGGAGATCAAGCCTAGGGGGACCAGTATGAACGACAGATAGTAAAAGAAGACGAGCGGATGGAAGTCCCGATAGAAGTACTTGAAATTCAGGCGCCACACCATGTTCCTGATTAGCATGGGGGAGACCTTGATTGCATAGTCAAAACTCTTGATCTGGGATTGGCGTTCTCCGGGGAGATATACCGCCGTTCTCGGCACGTCGATGATCTTGAATCCGTATGCATTGAGCCGGATGAGGAAGTCCATGGGGTATCCGTACTTCTTCCACGCCCGCGACCAGTCGATCGTGTCAATCGCCCTCTTGGTGATGGCCGTGTACCCGTCCACCACGTCCATCGTCTTGTAGTACCCCGAGGCCACCTTGGTCAATGCGGTGATGAGCCAGTTTCCCACGAGCCTCAACCTGGGCATCTTCCCCAGGGTGTCTTCCAGGGTGGACAGGAGGAACCGGTTGCCCTTGGTGTAGTCGGCGTTTCCCTCGAGAAGCGGGTCGAGCAGATTCTCGATCTCCTCGAGAGGCATCTGATTGTCCCCGCCGACCACCACGGTGAGATCGTGATCGTCCCGGGACGACTGAAGGTATCCCGTTATGATCGAGCCACCCGGTCCCTGGTTGACCTCGTGCTTCAACAGTCTTATCCGGGGATCCTTCTCCGCGCATCCGGCGATGACGGAGTTCTGGTCGTCGGGACTGCAATCGTCGACCACGTAGACCGTATCCACGAGTTGTGGCACGGCCTCCAGGGTGGGCTTGATCAACCGGGCTTCGTTGTAGGCCGGAATTACCAGGGCTACCCGCTTTCCCTTGTACATCAGGCGTAGCTCCTAATGCACTCGGCCACGTACGCGATCTGTTCCTCGCGAAGCTCGGGATACATGGGCAGGCTCAGGATCTCCCCCTGATACCGGCTGGATACCGGGAAGTCCGATGGCGCATGATCGAGATACCGGTAGGCCAGCAAGTTCGGCAGGGCGATCGGGTAGTGAACGCCGGTAGCGACACCTTTTTCCTTGAGATACGATTGCAATTCGTCGCGGTTCTTCACGCGGACGACGAACAGGTGAAAGATGTGGGAACCGGCGGCGGGAATCTCCGGCAGGACGACGCCGTCGACACCCTCGAGATACTTCTTGTACAAGAGAGCGTTCCGGTATCGCCGGTCGTTCCATTCCTGCAGATGCCCGAGCTTGATCCGCAGAACCGCCACCTGCAGCCCGTCCAGCCGGCTGTTCACACCCTCGAACTCGTGGTCGTACTTCGAGACCCGGCCGTGATTGGCGAACATCCGCATCCTCTTGGCCAGATCCTCGTCATTGGTTACCATGGCTCCGCCGTCGCCGTACGCCCCCAGGTTCTTTCCGGGGTAGAAGCTGAAACAGGCGACGTCCCCCATGCTCCCGGCGACTTGGTCCTCGTACCGGCAGAGGTGTGCCTGCGCCGCGTCCTCGATCACGAACAGATTGTGCCTTCCGGCGATTTCCAGAATGGCGTTCATGTCGGCCATCCGTCCGTACAGGTGGACGGGAAGGATCGCCTTCGTCTTCGGGGTCACCGCCTTCTCCACGAGCTGCGGATCGAGGGTGTAGGTCTCGGCCTGGACGTCCACGAAAACGACCTTCGCCCCCGTCCGGGTCACCGCCTCCGATGTCGCGATGAAGGAATTCGCAGCGGTTATGACCTCGTCGCCCGAACCGATTCCAAGGCCCATCATGGCGATGAACAACGCGTCGGTCCCGTTTCCAACGCCGACACAGAAGTTCCGGTTGCACGCCTGACCGAAGGCCTTTTCGAACTCCCTCACCTCATCGCCGCCGATGAAGGCGGTGTTCTGGATCACCTTGGCCATGGCGGCGTCGACGTCGTTCTTGATGGATGAGTACTGGGCCTTCAAGTCAACGAATGGAACCTTCATCGAGAACCCCTTCCGTATGAAGACCGGCCCGCTTGACGTGCGGCCGGCCGAATCCACCCCCTAGTACGGCAACTCCCCAATGTTCCCAATGACCTTTGCCGGATTCCCCGCGACCACCGTTCGGTCCGGGACGTCCTTGGTGACGACGCTGCCCGCGCCCACCAGAGCGTCCGCGCCGATGACCACGCCCGGCAGAAGGGTGCTGTTGGCTCCCACCTTCGCCCGCTTCTTGATCACGGGACCGACTAGGTGCTCCTTGACCCCGCGGGACAAGGGATACTTGGCGTTCGTGAGGACGACATTGGGGCCCAACCAGCAACCGTCCTCCAGAGTTGAGAATTCCGGAATGAAGACCTGAGAGTGTACCCGTACGGCGTTCCCGATCTTCACGTGATGCTCGACGACGGATCCGGTACCGACGCTGACGTCGTCACCGATCTCGTTCGACTCGCGAATCATCACGCCGTGTCCGGTCTGGAAATTGTTTCCGATCACGTTGCCGGCATAGATCACGGTATGCGACCGGATCACCGCCCCCGTCCCGACCACCGTCTCCAACTCGCCGGGATTCTTTCCCCGGGGAGCCACACCGATCAGGACGAACTCCCCGATGACGGGCTCGGAGCCGAATTTCGTGTTGATGATGCTCTGATTGCCGACCATTCGTCGCTCACCCCCCGCAGGAAGCTATCAGCTTTCGAGACCCAGTTTGGTGAACTGGGGGATGTATCTGAGGCGGACCTCTTTCCGGGTCTCGATGGATTCATAGACGGCGTTGATGAGCTCCAACGAACGCCTGCCTTCCAACCCATCCACCAAGCCTCTCTTTCGTTCCTTGATCGAGTCCATCACACTTCTGTAATACTCGGTGTGGCTCCAGGCGAACTCGGCCGGGGTGTGTCCGGCCTCTTCGAAGACGTTTTCGTCTTCGGGAAGAGGCTCCGTGAAGTTCCATGTCTTGAGTTCGTTCATGAAGAAACCGCCTACCTCGACCGCCCCTTTTTCCCCCAACACGCTGATGGATCCCTCAAGGTCCTTGGGACGGGTGGCCGTGGTCGCTTCGATGACTCCGAGGGCGCCGCTTCGGAACTTGAGGATCGCCACCGCGGTATCCTCGGTCTCGATCTCCGCCAGGCGCGTGGAGCTCATCGCCATCACGCTGTTCACGTCACCCAGCAGCCACGCAAGCATGTCGATGTGGTGATTGGCCTGGTTGGCTAGAACCCCGCCGTCGAACGCCCACGTGCCGCGCCACTGCTTCTGATCGTAGTAGCCCTGGTTCCGGCACCATCGCACCCGGACCGTACCCATGACCAGTTTCCCGAACCGACCGGCGACCAAGGCCTTCTTCAACCTCTGGATGGGGGGGTTGTACCGGTTTTGCTGGACGACGAATAGCATGCTTTGCGCCCGGTCGCAGGCCTCGATGATTTCATCCGCATCCGAGAGCTTCAAGGTCAGAGGCTTCTCCACCACGAAATGCTTGCCGAATTCAACCAGATCGAGAATGACGCTGGAGTGCGCACCGGACGGGGTGAGCACGCAGAGCACGTCTATCTGCTCGTCCGCTACCATCCGACGATGATCCAGGTAATAGGGGAGGTCGTACGCCTTCGCCACCGACTCCGCAATGTCCTTGTTGACATCGCATACGGCGACGATCTCGGCTTCCGGGATGCGCTTCAGGGATTCAATGTGTTTCTTGGCGATGGCCCCGCAACCAATCAAGGCAAACTTCATGGTCTCTCCCATGCCGCTCTCCTGTCACAGGACCGAGCGTTCACGGTCGACCGGCGTGCTGTGACCACCTGACAAACCAAGCCGGGCGCGATCCGCGTCGCCGGGATCGTGGTGGTCGGGGACACGGGTCTTCCTCATTGACGGAAAGAGCGCGGACGGTCAATCGACCCACAATGATAGCATAATCGGTCACGCCGGTCCCGATCGATCTCCTTCCGGACGCCGGGCAGGAGGTCATTCCGGGAGGTTGCGGAACCCGTGGCCTTCCGCGCCCCCCCCCGCTCGGAACTCGGTGCGACCGTGGTTCGGCCTCAGGACCCGGTGTCGATCCGCGGGAAGAGCGGCTCGGGGCGGACGAGGGTCGAGGCCGGACGGAACTCCAGGGGCGCCCATCTCGCCTCCTCCAGGGAGATCGCGTCCTCGGACACCCCGCTCATGAGCCGCGCGCGGATCTCCGCGCACTTCCCCGGAATGACCGGGGTCAAGAGCAAGGCCGAGATCCGGACCGACTCCAGGAGCGCGTTCATGACCGTGGCCAGCCGGTCGGAGGTCTCGGGGTCCTTGGCCAGTTTCCAGGGCGCGGTCTCCTCGATGTACTGGTTGGCGCGGCGCACCAGCGTCCACGCCGAGGCGATGGCCTCGTCCACGGCCAGGGACTCGAACCCGGCCCGACAGCCGGCGATCGCCGCCTCGGCGGTCGAGCGGAGATCCGCATCCGGTCCGGACGCCTCGATGGAGCACACCGCGGGCATCTCCCCCCCGAAGTACTTCACCGCCATCGAGACCGTGCGGCTCACCAGGTTTCCGAGGTCGTTGGCCAGCTCGGTGTTGTAGCGCTCGATGAAGAGATCCCAGGTGAAGTCGCCGTCCCGGTCCAGGGGCACTTCCTTGAGCAGGTAGTAGCGGAGCGGATCGGGGCCGAACTTCGCGGTGACCTCCAGGGGCTCCACGATGTTCCCCAGCGACTTTGAGAGCTTCTCCCCCTTGAACGTCACCCAGCCGTGGCCGAGGATCCGCTCCGGGAGCGCCACCCCCGCGGCGAGGAGCATGGCCGGCCAGATCACCGCGTGGAAGCGGGTGATGTCCTTCCCGATCACGTGGAGCTGGGCTGGCCACCAGCGGTCGAACCGCGCCGTCTCGGCCGGATCCTCCGAGCCGAACCCCACCGCGGTGATGTAGTTGATGAGCGCGTCGAACCAGACGTAGACCCGCTGCTCGGGATCCAGGGGAAGGGGCACCCCCCACCCGCTTCCCGGGCGCGACACCGAGATGTCGTCGAGCCCGCTCTCGATCAGGTTCACGATCTCGTTCCGCCGCGACGCCGGCACCAGGAACTCCGGGTGGGCGCGAAAGTGCGCGAGCAGGGGCTCCTGGTACCTGGAGAGCCGGAAGAACCAGTTCTCCTCCTCGATCCACTCCGGCTTCGTGCGGTGAACCGGGCAGAGCCCGTCCACCAGGTCCTTCTCCTGCTTGAACGCCTCGCAGGACACGCAGTAGTAGCCGGTGTACTTGCCCTTGTAGATGTCCCCGGCGTCGTGGATCCGCCGGAAGAGCTCCTGCACCGCGGCCTGGTGCCGCTCCTCGGTGGTGCGGATGAACACGTCGTAGGAAAGCTCGAGGCTCCGCCACACCTCCTCGAACCGGGCGGCCATTTGATCGGTGTAGGCCAGGGGATCGAGCCCCTGCTTCCGCGCCGCCCGCTCCACGTTCAAGCTGTGCTCGTCGGTCCCCATCAGGAAGTAGACGTCGGTCCCGGCCAGCCGGTGATAGCGCGCGAGCGCGTCGGCGGCGATCTTCTCGTAGGCCGTTCCCAGGTGGGGGTTCGAGTTCACGTAGTCGATGGCGCAGGTGATGTAGTACGTCTTCGCGGTCATCGCGCGGGGACCTCCATACCGTGGACCAGGGCGTAGAGAACGAGGGGAACGAACCCGTTTCCCTCCAGCGCCCGTTTCGCCTCCTCCAGCGCGCGGGTGCGGCGGCGGATCTCCTCGATCCCCGCCGCGGCGGCCTGGCCGCGAACCTGGGCCTCGCGGTCCCGGTTGGCCAGGGACACCGGAGCGCCGGTGGCCGCCCGGAGCAGGTCTCCCTGCCAGAGGAGCCCGAACTCGATCAGCCGGGAGATGAGCCGCCGGTCCTTCGCGGCGTTCAATTCGCTCACCTTCTCGTGGATCCGGGGGTCGCCGGGCTCGAGCCCCAGGAATCCCACCGCGTCGTCGCGGTCCCTCACGATGTCCTCGGTCACCAGATCCGCGGCCCGGGTGAGGCTCCCCCCGGCCAGGGCCGCGGCCAGGGCCGCCGCCTCGTCGGAGGGCGGATCGCTCTCCGAGGTCTTCTTCTTCCTGGGATCCCGCAGGATGCGCACCCGCTCCTTCAGCAACCCCACGATCTCCTCCTCGGAGAGGTCGCGAAAGCGCACCGACTGGCAGCGGGAGATGATCGTGTCGAGAAGTCCGGACGGGCGATCCGTGGTGAGGACGAGGAGGTTGTCGGGGGGCGGCTCCTCCAGCACCTTGAGCAGGCTGTTCGAGGCCTCCTGGGTCATCCGCTCGGCCTCGGTGATCACGAACACCTTGACCCGGGATTCCACCGGGGCGTATCCCGCTTCCCGCCGGAGCTCCCCCACGCTCCCCACCATCGTGTCCTCGTCCCGCCCGATGGCGATCCCCGCGCTCCCCGTATACGAGAGCCCGTGGATCCCCGGGGTGAGCCGCTCCTCCCGGGTCCGCTTCACGTGCTCGGCCCGCGCGTCCCCCTTGAGGCGCTTCCCCCCCGCGGAGCCGGCCATGGGGAAGATCCAGTGGAAGTCGGGATGGTGAAGATGGTTGTACTTCCGGCACGAGGGGCACTGACCGCAGGGCTCGGGCCCGGCCGGGGCCGCGCAGTTCACGAACTGGGCCAGGGCGAAGGCGGTGGAGGTCTTGCCCACCCCCTTGGTGCCGTGGAAGAGATAGGCGTGGGGAAGCCGCCCGCGCCCGGCGGCGCGACGAAGCAGGTCGTGGGCGCGGTCCTGGCCCCGTATGTCGGCGAAGCGCGGCATAGGCCGGGCATTGTACCAGGGGGGGCGCGGCGATGCCTCGGGGCTCGGGCCGGCGCCCCGGGGAGCGGCGGCTAGCGGCGGTGGGTGGCCAGGGCGCGGGCCCCCTCGTAGCACGCGAAGAGAATGAGGGGGGAGATGAGGAGGAGCTGGGGAAGGTAGCGGGCGACGTCCGCCGAGGCGTCGGCCCGGGTGCGCGTGAGGGCGGGAAGCAGGGCGCCGAATCCGACGGCCAGGTTCTGGAACACGTCGGGGCGAAGGAGGGCGGCCAGGCCGAGGCCGACGAGGAGCGCCAGCCCGCAGAGGTGCGGGAGAACGTCCCCATACCACGGTTCGGCCGGAGGCGCGGGAACCGGGCGGGGCGCGAAGACGGCGCCGGCGTGGGGGGCGGCCAGGGCGTCGCGCACCCAGTCGCGGGGAGCGCGCTCGGCGCCCAATGCGGCGCGAAGGCTCTGCCCCAGCCGGTCGTTTCCGAGCTCGCGTTCTTCCCGATCCATGACGCCGCCTTTCGCGGGGGAGGCCCTCACCCGAGAGCGCTTCCGCCCTCCAGGAGGTCCCTCAGGCGCTTCCGCGCCCTCAAGAGATCGCTCTTCACCGTGTTCACCGGCCGGCCGGTCAGGGCCGCCACCTCGGCCAGCGGGAGATCCTCCCCGTAGAATAACAGCACCGCCTCGCGCTGGGCTTCGGGGAGAGTTTCCAGCGCCGCAGTCACCGACCGGGTCACCCGGGGCTCGTCCGCCTCCACCGGGACCTCGCGGTGGTAGGCGTCCGGATCGTCCAGGGACGTGGTCCGGTCCTCGCGCCCCCTTCTCCCCCGAATCCGATTGAGCGCGGTGTTCCGCCCGATGGTGAGCACCCAGGTGGTGAGGCTCGCCTCCCCCCGGAAACTCCCCAGGGCCCGGAACACCCGGAGGTAGGTATCCTGGAACACTTCCCGGGCCGCTTCGTCGTCGCGGAGCATGTGACGGAGGAACCGGTAGAGGCTGTCCTGGGTGGTCTCGACCACCCGGGCATAGGCCGTCCCCACGTCGCCCCCGTCGAGGAGCGCGCGCAGGGACGGTTGTTCCTCATCGACCATGATGCTCTCGCTCAATCACGCACTCCGCTCCGGTGCCGGCCCCGGTCGGGGCTCAACCGGTAAGACCGCGGGGAGGGGCTCCGGGTTGCACCCGGGGGAAGGGTGCGCCCCGGGCCCCGGCCCGCGCAAGCCGGGACTCCGCGGTGCAACCCGGGGCGGCCGGGGAGGGTCCATCGGAGTGCGGCAGCGGACGGCGGCCGCGTTCGCGGGGAGGCGTTCTGGACTCAAGTCCAAGAGGTACAACAGACTATGGAACCGGTAATCATCTTCGTGACCGCGCTTCTGATCCCCATCACCTATCTGATCGTGAACGGGATCAAGAAGGTCAAGCAGCGGGAGTACCTCCACAAGGAGCGGCTCCGGGCCATCGAGATGGGCCTCACCGATCTCCCCGCCGAGCTCAAGGACCGGGAGGAGACGGAGGATACCCCGGCCCGGCCCAAGCGGAACGGGCGCTCGGTGGGGCTCCACGGGGTGATCTGGGCGGCGATCGGTTTCGGGCTCATGACCTCGGCCACCTTCGTGATCGAACAGGACTGGGGCGCCGACATGCGCCAGTTCGCGCTCTTCCTCATGCTCTGGGCCATCCCCGCCATGTTCGTGGGGATCGGGCTCATCATCTACGCGGCGGTGACCCACCGGCAGCGCCGGAAGGAGGCGGAGCGGGGGGGGCCGGCGGCGGGGAGTCGCTGAGCCCCGCCGTACCTGGGGTCCGCTTCACCGACGGGTCGGACTAGTACCGCGCCAGCATCGAGCCCCAGGTGAAGCCGCTCCCGAAGGCGGCGAAGGCCACCAGCATCCCCGGCCGGAGCGCCCCGGCCTTGACCGCCTCGTCCAGCCCCAGGGGGATCGTGGCCGCGGTGGTGTTCCCGAAGCGGTGGATGGTGTTGAACACCCGGTCGGGGTCCACCCCCAGGTTCTGGGCCACCGCCTCGTTGATCCGGAGGTTGGCCTGGTGGAACAGAAACAGGTCCACGTCCCCGGGCGCGTATCCGTTGGCGTCGAGCGCCTCGTGGACGGCCTCGGGCATGCGCTTGACCGCGTGCACGTAAACCGCGCGGCCGGTCATCTTCGGATAGTGCTCGCCGCGGTCGAGGATCTCGCGGCTCACCCGCGGCCCGTCGTAGGCCTGGGAGGGAGCCTGGGCCCAGAGTTCCCGGGCGTGGCGCCCGTCGGCGTGGAGATGGGTGGAGAGGACGTGGGCGTCGCGCGCGGGGTCGCTCACCTCGACCGCCTCAAGCACCACCGCCCCGGCGCCGTCGCCGAAGAGCACGGCCAGGTCGCGGCCCCGGGTGGAGACATCCAGACCCTTGGAGTGGATCTCCGCCCCCACCACCAGCGCCCGCCGGCAGGCGCCGTTCCGGACGTACTGGTCGGCCATGGAGACCGCGTACACGAACCCCGTGCACTGCTGGCGCACGTCGACGGCGGGAATCCCGGCCAGGCCGAGCTTGGCCTGGAGAAAACACGCGGTCCCGGGGAACTCGTGGTCGGGGCTCAGGGTGGCCAGGAAGATCATGTCGAGGTCGCCGGGGGCGATTCCGGCCGCGGTGAGCGCGCGGTTCGAGGCCACGAGCGCGAGGTCCGACGTGGTGACCGCGCCCTCCACCCAGTGGCGCTCCCGGATCCCGGTGCGCTGGACGATCCACTGGTCGGTGGTGTCCATGAGCCGGGTCAGCTCCTGGTTGGTGACGACGCGCGGAGGCACGTAGGATCCGGTGCCGGTGATTCGCGCTCGCAGGCTCCCCATCGTCCTCTCCTCCCCGTCGGCGGGCCGCCCGGTTATCCCGGGCCCCGCGGTTCCCCCCTTCGGCGGATCATGATTCTACCGTAAACGGGGGGATCGTCCGGCGGGCGGATTTCCGGCGTGAGGAGGGCTATCTGAGCCAGCCGGTGGGGTTCTCGGCGGAGCCGCCGTTTCGCACCTCGAAGTGGAGGCAGGCCCCCTTGAGGCTTCCGGTGTCCCCCACCGCGCCGAGAGTCTGACCGGGGGCCACCCTCGCGCCCTGGGCCACCGACACCGCGGAGAGGTGAGCGTAGACCGTGTAGAACCCGCGGCCGTGGTTCACGATCACCGTCTGTCCGTAACCGGGAAGCCACTGCACCAGGTCCACCACCCCGTCCCCCACCGAGATCACCGGGGTTCCGATGTCGGCGGCGATGTCCACGCCGTTGTTCAGGATGATGGTGTGGTACTTGGGATGCTCGTGCCGGCCGAAGGCGTCGATGATCTCGCCTTGGACCGGCCAGGGAAGCCGCCCGCGGTTCTTCCCGAAATCGTTCCGGTCCAGCTCGGCCAGGACCGGGCTGTGGCGGGTCATGGCGGCGCGGCGCTTGCGCTCCAGCTCGGCCAGGACCTTCTGCATCCGGGTCGCCGCCGCCTCCAGCTCCCGCGCCGCCGCCTCGTTCTCCGTCTTATGGTTCCGCACCGTGGCCAGATCGTGGCCGCGCTGGGCCTTCAGGGCTTCGTACTGGCGGCGCTGGTCTTCCTTCTCGGACTTCAGATGGGCCAGCTCGTCTTGTTTCCGGTGAAGCCGGTCGAGCTTGTCCTGTACCTCGGCCTCGCGCTCCTCCACCTCGGTGATGAGCCGCTGATCCTCCTGGAGCACGCGATTCAGGAACGCCCCCCGCTGGAGGAGGTCGGCGAAGGTATCGGCCGAAAAGACCACCTCCAGCGCCCGCGCCTTCCCGTACATGTAGGAGTAGCGGAGCCGCCGGCCAAGGTCCTGCTTCCGCCCGGCGAGAACGGTCTCGGCGTGGTTCAGATCGGTTTCGTTCCGCCGGATCTGGCTCTCCAGATCGACCTGCCGGTCCCCGAGCCGGTCCAGGTAGTTCCGGGTGGCGGCGATGGCCTCTTCGGCCCTGTTGAGCCGGGCCAGGACCCCCCGCTCCTGCTTGGCGAACTCGCGGGCTTTCTGCCGCTTCTCGGCGGCCTGGCGCTTCAACTCCTCGAGCTGCTTCTGGTGATCGCCGATGGCGTCGTCGTACTGGCTCTGGGCGAAGGCGGTTCGAGGCCTCGGCGCCGGTCCCGCCGCGGTCCAACAAACCGCCGCGGCCAAGCCCCCCCAGACCAGGAACCGCGAGGCGCGCACCCTGGCCCGGATCATCAGAGCCCCGCCTGCCGGAGCACGTGTCGGACGGAGAGCGCGCTCCCCAGGAGACCCAGACCGAGCGCCAGCCCCACGAAGCCCAGGCACCAGGCCGGGGAGAAGAACTCGAGCCCGGTGAACCGGTGGGCGACCAGCAGGGTGGCGCCGTAGAGGGAGCCCAGGGCCAGGGCCCCGGCGATCACCGCCTGGAGCACGCCCTCGCTCAGGAACGGGAGGCGGATGAAGCTCTCGCTGGCCCCCACCGCCTTCATGATGTGGATCAGGTCCTGGCGGGCCACCACGGTGAGCCGCACCGTGCTGGCCACGATCACCACGATGGAAAGCGCCACCGCGATCCCGATGGCCAGGGTGAAGAGCAGCACCGAGTGGGCGAACCGGTCCATGCGGCCCACCCATTCGCCGCCGGTCAGGACCTCGTCCACCTCGTCCCAGTTCCCGACCTCCGACGCCAGCCCGGCGAGGGTGGCGGCGTCGCGACGGTCGGGGGCGAGGATCAGGTGGTAGCTGTCGGGGAGCGGGTTTCCGCCCACCGTCTCCAGGAGCCCGTCCACCTGCATGTCCTTCGAGAACGCGTCCCAGGCCTCTTCCTTGGAGACGAAGCGGGCGCCGGCCACCGCGGGGTGCATCTCGAGGCGTTCCTTCACCATGTCCCGGTCCCGGTCGGTGAGGCCGTCCTTCAGGTACACCACCACCTCCTTCCGGTCCTCGAGCCCGGTCAGGACCCGGCGGACGTTGTAGGTGGTGACCAGGAACACCCCCAGCACCAGGAGACTGGCGGTCATGGTGAGGATCGCGGTCATGGTGAGGCCGCGGTGGCGGCCCAGGCCGCGGCCGCCTTCGTTCACCAGGTAGCGCAGGGTGCGGATCTTCATGGCCGGGGTCCCCCGTGAGGCGGCCCGGCGGGGCCGCTCCGGCGTGTCGGTTCCGGGTACGCGATCATGTCAGCGCACCCCCCGGAGCGGATCCACCCAGTCCTCGACGATGGCCCCGCCGTCCATGCGGACGTAGCGCTCGCCGGAGTTCATGACCAGCTCCATCTTGTGGGTGGCCAGGATCACCGCGGTGCCGCCCAGGTGGATGCGGCGGATGATGTCGATGATCTCGTCCGAGGTCCTGGGGTCCAGGTTGGCGGTCGGCTCGTCGGCCAGGAGCACGAAGGGGCGGTTGGCCACCGAGCGGGCGAGGGCGATCCGTTGCTGCTCGCCCCCCGAAAGCTCGCGGGGACGGTCCTCGGCCCGGTGGAGGAGGCCGACCTGGTCGAGGACGAAGTCCACCCGGTCGCGGATCTCCGTCTCGCCGTACTCGCCGAAGAGCCGGAGGGGAAAGGCCACGTTCTCGTAGACCGACCGGTCGTGGAGGAGCCGGTAGTCCTGGAAGACCACCCCCACCCGCCGGCGCAGGGTGAGGATCTTCTTCCGGGTCATGGCCGCGGTGGTGAAGCCGGCCACCACCACTTCCCCCTCGCTGGGGAACTGCTCCATGTGGATGAGCTTCAGGATCGTGGTCTTGCCCGCGCCGCTCGGGCCCACGAGATAGACGAACTCCCCGTCCTCGACGGTGAGGTTCACGTCCACGAGCGCGGGCGGGGCGCCGTTCCGGTACGCCTTGGTGACGTGGAAAAACTTGATCATGTGCCTTGTGGTCGGTAACGCGGTGATGCCGGGGGAGGGCAACAGGGATCGCTCGCGATAGCGATTCCCCCCCTCCAAGGGTTTTCGTCCGCGCCGAGGCTGGGCCGTAGCGAATTCTGGTTGGATGATCCGCTCCGGCGATCGTGGGCTGGAGGCCCGAGGCTATCACAGCCCACACCGCCGGACAATGAACGGCTTCGCCGGGTCGGCGCGGGGGGAACCCGGGGGGGCGATCGGCGGTTCCCGGGACTTCGAACCGGGCCCCACCGGCTCCCTCGTCCCCGCCATTTCCCTGTGCTAGCATGGGTTGCGTTTTCGCGCTCCCCGCGATCCCCGTCCGGGCGGCCCGGGTTCGGGACCGGGGCGCGCAAGCCAACCTCCCCCGTCGTCAGGAGCCCCAGCATGGAAACCCGCCGCGAACGCGACTCCCTGGGTGAGGTCGAGGTCCCCGCCGGGGCCTACTGGGGGGCCCAGACCCAGCGCGCCGTGCACAACTTCCCCATTTCCGGGCTGGATCCCGATCCCTCCCTGGTCCGGGCCTACGCCTTCCTCAAGCGGGCGGCGGCCACGGTGAACGCGGACCTGGGGCTCCTGGACCGGCGGCGGGCCGGGGCGATCGTCCAGGCGGCGGACGAGGTCCTGGCCGGACGGCTGGCCGACCAGTTCGTGGTGGACCCCTTCCAGGCCGGGGCGGGCACCAGCCACCACATGAACGTGAACGAGGTCCTGGCCAACCGGGCCAACGAGATCCTGGGGGGGACCAAGGGGACCTACGACCCGGTCCACCCCAACAACCACGTGAACTTCGGCCAATCCACCAACGACACCTTTCCCACCGCCATGCGGATCGCGGTGCAGCTGGTGGAGGGCGAGCTGGAGAGAGCCCTGGACGACCTCGCCCGGAGCCTCCACGACCGCGGACACGCGTTCCGGGACCTGGTGACCGCGGGGCGGACCCATCTCCAGGACGCCACGCCCATCACCCTGGGCCAGGTGTTCGACGGCTACGCCGAGACCATCCGGCGGGCGCGGCGGGATCTCGAGACCGCCGCCGGGGCCCTGGAGGAGCTGGGGATCGGGGGAACCGCGGTGGGGACCGGGGTCAACCGCCACCCCGACTATCCCCCGAAAATCTGCGAGGAGCTGGCGCGGCTCACCGGCCTCCCGCTTCGCCCCATCGGGACTCCGGTGGCCATGCACCAGAGCACCCACGACTTCGCCCGCTACGCCGGGGCGCTCAAGGGGGTGGCCCTGGAGATGACGAAGATCGCCAACGACCTCCGTCTCATGTCGTCGGGGCCGACCAGCGGGATCGGGGAGATCGTGCTCCCCGCCGTCCAGCCCGGGTCCTCGATCATGCCCGGGAAGGTGAACCCGGTGATGGCGGAGAACATGAACATGGTGTGCTTCCACGTGATCGGGGCCGAGACCGCGGTCGCGATGGCGTCGGCGGCCGGCCAGTTCCAGCTCAACGTGATGATGCCGGTCATCGCCTACGAGATCCTGTTCTCGATGGGGATCTTCACCCGGGCGCTCCGGGTCTTCCGCGAACTCTGCGTGGAGGGGATCGAGGCCGATCCCGAGGTGTGCCGCAACTATGCCGAGCGGACGGTGTCGTTGGCCACGGCGCTGAACCCGGTGGTGGGGTACGGCAAGGCGGCGGAGATCGTGAAGCAGGCGGTGGCGGAGAGGCGGAGCGTGATCGCGGTGGCGGCGGAGGTGCTGGGGATTCCCGAGGCCAGGGCGCGCGAGCTTCTCGATCCGATTCGATGGACCCAGCCCGGGATCATCGACAAGGACAGCGTGAAGCTCGACGGGGAGTAGACGGCAACGATGGGCACTGGGTGGAACCGCCGCGATGGATGAACGCGACCCTCGGAACGACGAACAGCTCGCCGCCCCGCCGCCGGCCTGGTCCCGGGCCCGCCCCGTCCGGCGCCTGGTGGTCCTGATCTTCGCGTCCTTCGGCCTGTACCAGTTCTACTGGTTCTGGCGGAGCTGGCGCGACCTGGAGACGCCCCACGCCGGATGGCGAACCGCCGGGCTCCTCGTTCCATTCCTGAACTTCTACCTGGTCTACGACTTCTTCCGCGCCGTTCAGCTCACCGCGCTCCGGCTGGGGATCGCCGGGTTCTCCGCGGTCCGGGCTTTCCTGGCCTTCATCGGGATCAACCTCTTCACCACCGCGGTGTGGCTCATGGTCTATCGCTGGAAGCCGAAGGGGATCGGGGAGAGCCTGAGCTCGTTCCTGATCGACGTGTTGCTCCTGGCCCTCCAGATCCTTCCCCTGGTCTACGTCCAGGGGGCCATGAACGCGGTCTGGTCGGTGGCCGAGCCGCGGCTCCCGGTCCGGGTCGCCTTCAACCGCGCCGAGATCATCCTGGTGGGGGCGTGCCTGTTCCTCTGGTGGATGAACCTGTTCGGCCTGCTCGTCACCGCGGGGGGCTGAGCCGGTACCCGGGCGCGGAAGGTGCGCCCGCCCGACGGCCGCGCCCGAAGTTCCCCCGGGGGACCAAGGCCCTCCGAGCGACGGCGGACGCCGGCCCCGCCCCTACCCCGCCCAGTTCACGTTCGGAAACGCCCCTTCCAGGAGCTTCGTCTTCCGCGCGTCCACCTCGCGCGTCTCCCGGGGGTCCACCGGCACGCCGTGGAAGGTCTCCAGCGTCCCGGCATCGGCGTCGCCGATCCAGACCGCGGGGGCCCAGACGTCCAGGTCCCGCCCGTGCCGGGCTTTCGGATTCAACACCGCCGCCATGCCCACGATGACGAAGGTGTCGGGACCGGTCCAGGCGGCGAGCCACATGTCCTCCCTGGGCGCGACGACGTGGAAGATGCGCTTTCCCGTCGCCTCCTCGCTCAGCGAAAACCCCCGATCGACGTCCGCCGCCGGCTGCCCCCCGGGGAAGGTCGTTCCGGCGTAGGGGTCCAGCACCCACCTGCCGGAGGAGGAGACCCGCAGGAGCCCCAGCCCCGCCTTGGCCGTGATCTCCGGGGTGTCCAGGAAGTGCGGCCACTCCGCCCGGGGAATGGGCTGCGGGCCGGTGGAGGTGAAGTCGTCCAGGGTGAAGCCGGGATCGACCGCCCGCCACAGGTCGTACCAGGGCTTCAAGGACCCCTCGCGCAGCGTGTCGCGGACCGCGGCGGCGAGCCTCGGGCCCTCCCGCCCGCCGAAACCTTCGGCGCGGCGGTTGAGTGCGAACGGGATCACCACGTCGAACTGCCCGGTCTCGCGCCGCTCCAGGTCCTCCGGGGAATAGGTCGATCCCCGAACCAGGGCCACCAGGGAGTCGGCGGTGGGGCCGGTCACGTCCCCCTCGTAGGGCGTGGCCTGGATCACCCGGCCGGTCGAGTCGCAGACCGCCTGGATGTAGACGATCCCGCGCGACGTCCAGTAGGGAACGAACGCCGAGTCCGAGGCGGCGGCGAGCCCCGTGGTGTCGGCCGGAGTTTCGGATAGGCGCTCCGATTGCTTCTTCTGGCCGTAGCACCCGCCGAGCGTCCAGCCGGCCAGAGCCGCGACCGCCGATGCCACCAATACCAATTGGACCCGTCGCATGGGTCACCTCCCGTGATGATGGTTTCCGTACCGGCAAACAACGACACAAACGAACCACGATCAAAACGAACATCGGCCCGATCGATCAGGCGACAACGCGAACGATCCGCGCCTCCGAATTCAATCCAACGGCTCCAGCTCCTGCAACATCGTCGGCACCAGCTCCGAGACCGTGGGGTGGATGTGCACGGCCCGGCTGATCACGGTGTAGGGAGCGTCGGCGTACATGACGTCGAGGATCGAGTGGATGACCTCGTCGCCCTCGATCCCCAGGATCGCCGCCCCCAGGATCCGCTCGGTCTCCGCGTCCACCAGCACCTTCATGAACCCCTGGGTCTCGCTCCTCTCGGCGGCCCGGGCCACCCGGGTCATGGGCCGGTAGCCCCGGAGGGCCTTCCGCCCCGACGAGCGCACCTGGGCCTCGGTCAGGCCCGCCCGCCCGAGGGGCGGGTCGACGTATAGATTGTAGGCGGTGATCCGGTCGCTCACCCGCCGGGGGTCGTCGTCCAACAGGTTCGCCGCCACCACCTCGTAGTCGTTGTAGGAGGTGTGGGTGAAGGCGCCCTTCCCGTTGCAGTCCCCCAGGGCCCACACCCCCTCCACGCTCGTCCGAAGCTGGTCGTCGGTCACGATGTAGCCGCGATCGTCGGCCTCGATCCCGGCCTTTTCCAGGCCCAGGTCGTCGGTGTTGGGGCGCCGCCCCACCGCGAGCAGGACGTGGGTGCCGGCGACCTCGGGCGGTCCTTCGGCGCACTCCGCCCGCGCCGCGATCCCCCCGTCGCGCTTCTCGAAGCCGATGCACTCCGCGTTCAGCCGGAACTCGATCCCCTCGTTCTCGAGGATCCCCCGGATCGCCTCGGAGACGTCCTCGTCCTCCCGGCCGATCAGCCGCGGGCCCTTCTCGATGATCGTGACCCGGCTCCCGAACCGCCGGAACATCTGGCCGAACTCGAGCCCGATGTAGCTTCCCCCCACCACCACCAGGTGCTCGGGAAGGAAGTCCACGTCCATCATGGTCGAGTTGGTGAGGACCGGAACGGTGTCGATCCCGGGCATTTCCGGCACCGCCGCCCGTCCGCCGACGTTGACGAAGATCCGCTCGCTCTCGAGCCGATCGTCCCCCACCCGGACCGCGTGGGTGTTCTCGAACCGCGCGTGCCCCCGGTAGACCGTGCAGCCGTCCATCCCATCGAGCCACCCCTTCAGTGGATCCCGGGACTCCGCCACGATCCGGTCCTTCCGGGCCTTGACCGCGGCCATGTCCACCGCAACCGACCCCTCGATCCGAACCCCGAGATCGGCGGCCCGCCGGGCCACGTGGGCGGCGCGGGCGCTGGCCACCATGGCCTTGGTGGGGATGCAGCCGGTATTGACGCAGGTGCCGCCGAAGCGGTTCCGCTCGACGATAGCCACCTTCATGCCGGCGGCGGTGAGGCGCCCGGCCAGACCCGGACCGGCCTGCCCGGTCCCGATGATGATCGCATCGTAGCCCGATGCCATGACGTCCTCCTTCCGGGGGAATGATCGTTTGATGAAACGGGGCCGCGAACCGGCGGTGGGCGCGGGCGCTCAGAAGTCCAGGGAGACCCTCTCGTCGGAGATCACGGTGTAGTAGTCCCCGGAGAGCTTCTTCGCCACCGGTCCGGATGGAATCTCCACCACCTCGATGGTGAGGACCCGGGTCCCCAGGTCGAGCCGGACCCGGTCTCCGGGCGCCACCGGGTGGGCTCCCTTCACCGGCTGCCCGTTCAGGGTCGCCTTCCCCCGCTCCGCGGCTTCCTTGGCCAGGGTGCGGCTCTTCAGGATGTTCACCGCGTTCAGGTAGACGTCGATCCGCATCGGGTCGGGTTCCCCCAACGGAGCGGTCAGGAGGCCGCCTTGATCTCCACGTAGGCGGAGTCCCGCACCGCGGTCATCCACTTGTCGTAGGCCTTCTCGAGCTCCTGCTGCTCCAGGTAGTTCTTGAGCCGGTCCTGGACCTCGTCGTAGGTATAGGCCCCGCCGCTCCTCCGGTTCAGGATCTTGAACACGTGGAAGCCACGGTTGGAGCGCACCACCGGGCTGATCCCGTTCACCCCCACGCTGTCGACGAGCTGGGCCACCGCCGGGACCAGGGCCTGGATCGGAGTCCACCCCAGGTCGCCGTCCTGGTCCTTGGTGAGCGGGTCGTCGCTCATCTCCGCCGCCACCTTGCCGAAGTCCTCGCCCCCCAGCACCCGCTCACGGGCCTTCTCCGCGGTGGCCTCGGCGGTCTGAACGTCGGCCGGCGAGGGCTTCACCATGGCCAGGACGTGGCGAACCTGGTACTTCGGCCCGTCCCGGTCCACCACCTCGATCAGGTGGTAGCCGTACTGGGTGCGGATGGGCTGGGAAAGCTCGCCGATCTGGAGGCTATCGGCGGCGGCCTCGAAATCGGGGTCGAGGTCCCCGGGCTGGTACCAGCCGGGGAGAAGCCCGCCGTTGCCGGCCGAGGGATCGTCGGATACCTCCTTGGCCACCGTCTCGAAGCTCTCGCCGTTCACGATGCGCGCGCGGGCGGCCTGGATCCGGGACAGCGCCGCCTGCTCCTTGGCCGGGTCCACCGGGTAGATCACGATGTGGGCCAGGTGGACCTCGTCGGGCTTCTGGGGGAGTTCGTCCTTGTGCTCCCCGTAGTATTTCTGGACCTGGTCGGTGGACACCTCAACCTTGCTCCGGATCTCCCGTCCCACCACCTTCTGGGCCAGAAGCTCCTGGCGGATGTCGGTCTCGTAGCGCTCCCGGAGCATGGTCTGGGTGATGCCTTCCTTCTCGAGGGCGCCCTGGTACTCCGCGTCCGAGGGAAACTGCGCCTTCACCTTGGCCATGGCCTGGTCCACCTGCTGGGTGACCTCGCTGTCGTCCACGGTGATCCCCTGGCTCTTGGCGCGCTGCACCACCAGCCGCTCCTCGATGAGCCGGTTCAGGACGTCCGAGCGGATCTGGGCGATCTCGGTGGAATCCTTCCCCGCCAGCTGGTTCTGGGAGTCGAGGATGAACATCTTCTCGTCCACCTCGGAACGGAGAATGATGTCGTCGTTCACCACCGCGGCGATGCGGTCGATGATCTGCTCGGCCCCGGTGAGGAGCGCGAAGGCGGCCACCAGGACCGCCAGGCTGCCGAGAATGCGTCTCATGGTCCTGCTTTCGGTGAATTGCCAACCGGCCGGGCCGGAATCCCGCCGGCCGCCGCGAGTCCCGGGACTAGGCCCCGGTCCCGGTTTCGTCCCCGGGGGGATTACCCGCCATCCGGGACAGAAGGTCCAGCGCTTCGGGAAGACCCCCCTTGGCCTTGAGCACGAAGCGCCCGGAAGTCGCAAACTCTACCGGAACCGTGATTTGTTTCATCCACTCCTTGATCGTACCCGGGGCGGGGGGGGCGGCCAGCTCGAAGTCGATCTTATTGCCTCGCAGCCAGATTGAGGAGACCCCGGCCATCCCCCCCAGGAGCCTCAGCCGCCGGAGCTGGAACAGGGCCTCGGCGGGGAGGGCCAGCCGGCCGAACCGGTCGCGAAGCTCCTCCTCCAGGGCCTGGATCTCGTCCGGATCCGAGGCGTCGGCCAGCCGCTTGTAGAACGCCACCTTCTCCTCGGCGTCCTCCACGTAGTCGTCGGGGAGGTAGGCGTCCACGTCGGTGGTGAGCCTCGGCTCGGGGCGCTCCTCGGTCGGGAGTCCCTTGAGCTCCCTGACCGCCTCCTCCACCAGGCGGACGTACATCTCGAAGCCGACCGAGATGATGTGCCCCGATTGCTCGCGGCCCAGGATGTTGCCCGCCCCCCGGATCTCCAGGTCGCGCATGGCCAGGGCGAAGCCGCTTCCCAGCTCGTCGAACTCGGCGATGGCCCGGAGCCGCTTCATGGCGTTCTCGGTACAGGGCGGTGTTGGCGGGGACCAGGAAGTAGCAGAACGCCTTCTGCACGCTCCGGCCCACCCGGCCGCGGAGCTGGTAGAGCTGAGAGAGGCCGAAGGCGTCGGCCCGGTTCACCACCATGGTGTTCACCGACGGGATGTCGAGGCCGTTCTCGATGATCATGGTGGCCACCAGGACGTCGATCCGCTTCTCCACGAAGTCGTGCATGACCTTCTCGAGCTGGCGCTCGGCCATCTGGCCGTGGGCCACCGCCACCCGGAGCTGGGGACAGAGCTTCTGGATGAAGACCGCCATGGTGTGGATCGACTCGACCCGGTTGTGGACGAAGAACGACTGCCCCCCGCGGTCGGCCTCGCGGAGCAGGGCCTCCTGGATGAGCTCCCGGTCGAACTCCGCGATCTCGGTCTGGACGGACATCCGCCCCTCGGGCGGGGTCTGGATCACCGTGATGTCGCGCACCCCCAGAAGCGACAGGTTCAAGGTCCGGGGAATCGGGGTGGCGGTCAGGGTGAGCACGTCCACGTTGGCCCGGAGCCGCTTCAGCTTCTCCTTGTGGGCCACCCCGAAGCGCTGTTCCTCGTCCACCACGATGAGGCCGAGGTTCTTGAACCGGGTGCCCTTGCCCAGGAGGGCGTGGGTGCCGATCACCATGTCGAGGGTCCCGGCGGCGGCCTTTTCCAGGATCGACGCCCGCTCCCGGGCGGTGCGGAAGCGGGAAAGCATGTCCACCCGCATCGGGAAGTCCCGGAAGCGCTCGGCGAAGGTGTTGAAGTGCTGTTCGGCGAGGATGGTGGTGGGGACGAGCATCGCCACCTGCTTCCCGTCCATCACCGCCTTGAACGCGGCCCGCACCGCGACCTCGGTCTTGCCGTACCCCACGTCCCCGCAGATCAACCGGTCCATGGGGGTGGGGGTCTCCATGTCGGTCTTGGTCGCCTCCACCGCCTTCAGCTGGTCGGGGGTCTCCTCGAAGGGGAACGAGCCCTCGAGCTCCCGCTGCCAGGGGGTGTCGGGGCCGAAGGCGTGGCCGGGGTGGGCCTTGCGGAGCGCGTAGGTCCGGACCAGTTCCCCGGCGATCTCCTGGATGGCCTTCTTGGCCTTGCTCTTGGTCTTGGCCCAACCGGTCCCGCCCAGCCGGGACAGGGCCGGCGTCTTCCCCTCCTCCGAGGAGTAGCGCTGGATGAGCCCGAGCTGGTCCACCGGGACGTAGAGCTTGTCGCTCCCCTGGTATTCGAGCTGGGCCACGTCGGTGAGGTGGCCGTTCACCTCCAGGCGGCTGAGCCCCAGGTAGCGCGCGATCCCGTGCTCGACGTGGACCACGAAGGACCCGGGCTTGAGGGTGCGGAGCTCCTTCAGCCCGAAGCCGGACCGGAACCGGCGGGCGCGGGCGCGGCGGCGGGGGCGGCCGAAGAACTCGTGGTCGGTGAGCGCGGCCAGCCCCGCCTCCTCGAGAAGGAAGCCGGCGGAGATCACCCCCAGGATCAGCCGCACCGCGATTCCCTCCTCCACCAGGAGCTCGTGGAGCCGGGTGCGCTGGCCCTCGTTGTCGCAGAACACCACCACGTCCAGCCCACGGAGGACGAGCCCGCGGAGGTACTCCCGCCAGAGATCGATCTTCCGGCCGAAGGATTCCGGAGGGGAGGAGCGCGCCTTGACCAGGACCGCGTCGCCGGGCTCCTGGGAAAAGTCGGACAGGCGCACCTCGGGGAACAGGGTGAGTTCCTCGTAGAGGACCGAGGGATCGAGGTAGAGATCGGCCGGGCGGCTCACGTGGGGGAAGTCGGCGTGAACCGCATCGTAGGCGGCGAGTACCTCGTCCCAGATCGTTTCCACCCGCGCCCGCAGCATCCCCGGCTCCTCCACCAGGACCACGGCGCCCGGCGGGAGGTAGCCCAGGAACGAGCCCAGCTCCTGGCCGAAGCGGGCGGCCACCCGCTCGATCCCCGCGGGGTGGATCTCCACCTCGAAGGCGCTCTCCAGCTCGCGGCCGGCCTCCGGGCTCTCCGCCCCGAGCGCGTCCGCCGCCTCGCGAATGCGCTTCTCGTCCAGGAGAAGCTCGTAGCGGGGGATCACCACCGCCCGGTCCAGCGAGCGGACCGAGCGCTGGGTGTGGACGTCGAACTCGCGGATCGAGGCGGTCTCGTCGTACTCGATCTCGATCCGGATGGGGTGCTCCCCGCCCAGGGAGTAGACGTCGAGGATCCCCCCCCGGAGCGCGAAGTCCCCCACCTCCTCCACCGCCTGGGACCGGTCGTAGCCCAGGTAGGTGAGCCGGGTGAGAATCTCCTCCACGTCCACCGGATCCCCGACCTTGAAGGCGACCAGGTGCTCGCGGAGAACGCGGGGGGAGGGAACCTTCTCGGCCAGGGCCCGGGCGGTGGCCACCACCACGCCGTCCTCGTCGGCGGCCAGGCGGGTCATGGCCTCGAGCCGGGCCGCCGCCACCGCGGTATGCGGCACCTTGACCTCGTAGGGGCGGACCTGGTGCTCGGCCAGGTAGAGGACGGGCTCGGCGAGGAACGTCTCGAGGTCGGTGCGGAAGGCCTCGGCCCCTTCCTCCCCCGAGGTGAGGACCAGGACCGGGCGGCCGGTGCGGCGGCGGATCTCCGCCGCCAGGAGCGCCTTGGCCGAACCCACCAGCTTGTGGACGTGGATCGGGCGCGGGGCGCCGCCGGAGCCGGCCTCGGCGTCGAGGTGGGCCAGGATCTCCCCCAGGGCGGGAAGCTCCCCGAAGCGCTCGCGCCACACCGGTTCCGGGCGGTCCAGGATCTGGGGGGGGTGATGGTTCACGCCGGACATGAGGGACAGAGGATACCACCGGCGCGGTGATCGGGCCCCGAGGCTCCGCCGCGGGTGCTCACGGACCGCCCGGGGTCCGCGTCGGCGGGCCGCGGCGGGGTCAGCGGTACTCGATCAGCTTCCGGGCGATCCCGGCCAGGCGATGACGTTCGTGGGCGCGGATCCGGCCGAAGACGTAGAGACCCACGAAGAAGAGCCCGCAGAGGATGCTCGGCACCAGCATCCCGTAGATCATCCGGTCGGTGAGTCCCCGGAGAGCGACCACGATCGCCCCCACGATGATGAGCCCCCCCAGACCGAGCGCGGCGTGCTGGAACACCGATTCGATGGAGCGGTGGCGGGCGTCCCAGATCAGGAGGTCGTGAAGGTAGCGGTCCTCGTCCTGGGTCAGCTTGGCTTCCATGTCCTATCGCTCCCCGGCGCGGGCGGCAGGATGATCCGGCTCGCCGTCCGGCCGCGTTTGAGGGTCGACCGGGAGGATCGATACGACTATACCAAAAGCGCCCGGAAAGCCGGAGATTGGCCAAACATGAGGAACGGGGTCCTGTTTCCCGCCGGGCGCGCGGGTTTGTGGAATAATCCCCCCATGCTCGAAACCCTGGATCTCGACCTCAAGCTCGGGAAGGACGAGTACCACGCCGCGATGGACCGGCTCGGCCTCGAGCTTTCCGTCCTCCAGCGGGCGGCCTACGAGAACGGCGTGGGGGCGCTCTTCGTCTTCGAGGGGCTGGACGGGGCCGGGAAGGGCGACGCCATCGCCCGCCTGGTCGAGGACATGGACCCCCGCGGGTTCAAGGTGCACACCACCCGCGCCGCCACCGAGGATGAGGCGCTCCGGCCACTTCTCTGGCGGTTCTGGCGGCGGCTCCCCGCCCGGGGGGCAATCGGCATCCTGGACCGGTCCTGGTACAGCGTGCTCATCGAGGCGCGCCTGGCCGGCGAGCTGGACCAGGCGGAATGGGACCGGGCGGTCGAGGCCGCGAAGGACTTCGAGCGCCAGGTGGTGGACGACGGCACCGTGCTGGTCAAGTTCTGGCTCCACATCAGCAAGAAGGAGCAGAAGCGCCGGGTGAAGGCGTGGTCGAAGGACCCCTACCAGGAGTGGCGGGCGCGGGAGCCGGTGACCGCGCGCCATGGCTACAAGCGGGTGGTGGAGCTGGCCGAGGAGACCCTGGCCCTCACCTACGCCGCCGACGCCCCGTGGGTCCTGGTGGAGGCGGAGGACGACCGCCACCGGCGGGTGAAGATCCTGACCGAGGCCTCGGAGGCGTTGCGACGGGCGCTGGAAGCACGCGGCGTGGCCCTTCCCGACCCGGAACACGACGCGCCGGATCCGCCCGAGGGCGCGGCGGCCGCGTTCGAGCCGCATCCGGATCCGCTCACCGATCCGCCGCCGATTCCCCGGGACTCGCCCCTGGCCGGGCTGGACCTCTCGCAGAAGCTCGAGCCGGAGGCGTACTCGGAGGCGCTCCACCGGGCCCAGGATCGCCTGCGCGAGCTGGAGTTCGCGGCCTACGCCAAGCGCCGGGCCGCGGTGGCGGTGTTCGAGGGCTCGGACGCCGGCGGGAAGGGGGGCGCGATCAAGCGCCTGACCGAGAAGCTCGACCCTCGGGGCTACGAGGTGGTTCCGATCGCCGCGCCCCAGGGCGCCGCCGCCGCGCACCATTATCTGTGGCGGTTCTGGCGGGAGATCCCCAAGGCCGGCCACCTGACCGTGTTCGACCGGAGCTGGTACGGGCGGGTCCTGGTGGAGCGGGTGGAGGGGTTCGCCACCGAGCCGGAGTGGCGGCGCGCCTACCAGGAGATCAACGAGTTCGAGCGCACGCTCTCCGAGGCGGGGATCATCCTGGTCAAGTGCTGGCTCCAGGTGAGCCCGGACGAGCAGCTCCGCCGGTTCCGGGCGCGCGAGGCCGTGCCCCGGAAGCGCTACAAGATCACCGACGAGGACTGGCGGAACCGGGCCAAGCTCCCCCGCTACCTGGAAGCGGTGAGCGACATGATCCGCCACACCAGCACGCCCTATGCCCCCTGGACCCTGGTCGAGGCCGACGACAAGCACTTCGCGCGGGTGAAGGTGCTCGAGACCACGGTGCGGGCGCTGGAGGCGGGGTTGGGGGTGGGGTAGGCGGCTTCCGGGTATGGCCTGGTGGCTGGCATTCGTATCGGCTAATCTGACGCAATCCCATGGACAGAACCGAATCGGATCGTGCCGTCAGACTGGCTGCGTTCGCCTGGCTCGCCGAGCAGGTGGATCTCCTCGGTGATGTTCTGCCCCGGTCCCTCCTGACTCAGGGGTTCACTTTCCGGGGCGAGCGGGTTCCCCTGATGGGTCCCCAGGGGATCTTCAAACCGCGCTTGATCAGCGAAATCCCGCTGTCCATCACCACCACGCCGAACGGTCCCTACAACGATGGCTTCATTGGCAGCGACCGGCTGAGCTATCGCTATCGGGGCACCGATCCGCAGCATCGGGACAACGTGGGATTGCGGCGGGCGATGGCCACCCAGACGCCCCTCATCTATTTCTTCGGTCTGGTGAAGGGAAAGTACCTGGCGGTCTGGCCGGTTTACGTCCGGGGTGACGACCCTGAAGGCCTGTCCTTCACGGTCGAGGCGGACGACGCAAAATTCGTGAGCACCGGTTTCTCGCTAGTCGCCGAGCCGGAAGCCGGCGTCCGGCGCGCCTACGTCACGGCCGTGGTCCGGCAGCGCGTTCATCAGCGGTCCTTCCGGGAGCGCGTTCTGCGGGCCTACCGGGAGCAGTGCGCGCTCTGCCGACTCCGGCACGAGGAGCTCCTGGATGCGGCCCACATCATTCCGGACAAGGAACCGGAGGGCGAGCCGGTTGTCTCCAACGGCCTGGCGCTCTGCAAGCTTCACCATGCGGCGTTCGACCGGAACTTCCTCGGCATCCGCCCCGACTACGTCGTCGAGATCAAGCCGGTCATCCTGGAGGAAGAGGATGGGCCGATGCTCCTCCACGGGCTGAAGGGGATGCATCAAAACCGGATCGTGCTTCCGCGGGATCCGGCGCTTCGCCCGGATCCGGCTCTCCTTTCCCGCCGCTACGAACGATTCCGCGCGGGCTGACCGGTCTCATCGCCGGGACCTGGATCATTTGATGGAAATTCTTGTTGCAATCAGAAAAAAATGTACCCGGGTACACCTCATACCACCAGGATCGATATTTCCCAGGGCGACGGTTCCCGCGGTGGGTTGACCGGCGCGCCGGGCCGCCGCCGGAAGCCGGGAGGCATTGACCACGGACCGGGGCAGGAACAGGGTCGGGTCGACTCGGCCGGACCTTGCCGGGCGCCCGAGCGGCCTGCCGCCCAGCTGGCGCGGGGCCGGCTACAGCTTGCTCAGAACCTCCATCATGGCCGGCGAGGCGTCGGTGTGGTGATGGACGATCTTCCAGGATCCCGACTCGCGCTGATACACGTTCGTAACCCGTTGTTCGATGGCCACCTGGTGTCCGCCGAGCTTGAATTGCCCGTGCTCGATGCCGAGCTCGTAGGCCATGTCCCCGGCCACCCGGATGAGCTGGTCCTTCACCTCGATCTTCCCGTCCGAGGCCAGCTTGGCCACCTGTTCGAACGAGGTCCGGACCGCCTCCCAGCCGACTTCCCGTCCGCCGATCGGATGCATGGCGGTCACGGTCGAACCATGCGACCAGATGTCGCCCATGGCCCCTGCATTGCCGTTGGCCATGCGGTTCAACGCGGAGTAGAACAAGTCTGAGGCTTTGCGAACTTCGTCTTCGGTGGACATGAGGGTCAATCCTTTCGCTGGGGTAATGGGATGCTGCGCGAGGGGACACCAATTGCATCATGATACGCCGTCTCGACAACCGGAATTCCATCTAGAGCGACCGGCCGGCAGAGCGGTACGGGAAACCGGCTATGCCCTCTTCTCCCCCCGCCGCATCATCCGCGCCGTCACCAGGAACACCGGGATCGACAGGAGCTGCATCCCCACCGCGAAGGCGGTGATCCAGAGCCGCGAGCGGTCGTAGAGGAAGCCCATGGCCGCGCTCCCCAGGAACCACGCCCCGCCGTAGCCGGCGTTCATGATGCCGTAGGCTGAGCTCCGGCGCGCGGCGGGGATCATCTCGGCCACCGCCGCCCGCATGATCGACTCCTGGGCGCCCATGCCGATCCCCCACACCGCGATCCCGGCCACGGCCAGAGCGGTCCCGCCCAGGAACACCAGGGGCGCGAATCCGGAGGTGACCAGCGCCGCCACCGCCAACACCCCGATCCCCGCCCGGTCGAAGAGGTACCCGAAGGCCAGCGCCGCCCCGGCGTCCACCGCCATGGCCAGGGCGTAGAGAAGCGGGATGGACCCCGCCGGAACCACCGACGCCTTCTCCAGGTGGAATGCCACCAGGGGAAAGTCCGCGAAGCCGGCGGCGGTGAGCGCCACCCCCGCCACGTAGACCCAGAACAACCGGGGGATTGCGGTGCTCTCCCCGCCGGCGGCCGCCGCGACTTCCAGGCGACGGGGGTCGGGATAGAGCCGGCGCGTGCGGAAGAGGACCGCCATCGCCGCCACCGCAGGGATGACCAGCCAGCCGAAGCCCAGGCGGTAGCCCCCGAAGACGTACATCACCCCGGCCACCCCGAGGGGGCCGGCCACCGCGCCGATCTGGTCCATGGCCTCGTGGATGCCGAACGCCTTGCCGGTCCCAACTTCCTTGGCCGCGTGGGACAGCATCGCGTCGCGGGCGGGAGCCCGGATGGCTTTTCCGGTCCGCTCGGCGATCATGAGCGCACCGGCCACCGGCCAGCTCCCGGCCAGGGCGAGGAACGGCACCGAGAAGAGATTGACCGCGTAGCCGACGAGGGTGAACGCCCACACCTTGCCGGTGCGCTCGGCGGCGTAGCCGGAGAGCAACCGGAGCCCGTAGCCCACCAGCTCGCCCAGGCCGGCCACCACCCCCACCGCGGCCCCGCTCGCTCCCAGCACGGCGAGGAACGGTCCGGTGATGCTCCGCGCCCCCTCGTAGGTCATGTCGGCGAGGAGACTCACCACCCCGAAGAGAATGATGAGGCGGAAGGCGGCCGAGCGGCTCATCACACGGCGGGGTCAGGCCACCCCGCGCCGGGCGAGCCAGCCTTCGCTGATCATGAGAAGCAGGACCACCACCACCAGCTCCCGCCAGAACTCGCGCCCGTAACGGGCTTCGCGGATCGGGGTCCCGATGGCCTCGCCCGGCTCCACCACGGTAACGCGGTTCCCGGGAAACATCCGTCGGAGCTCGTCCCGGGTGAGCGGGGTGAGGTCCGACTCGGCGGTGGTCTCGAGGTTCACCGCCCGGCGCAGGATCTCGCGATCGGCCACCTGGATGGTGTAGAAGCCGGGGCGCGGGGTGGGGGCGCTTCGTACCTGGAGACCGCGGGCCACCGGCTCCGAGGTCACGTCCAGGGTCACCCCCTCCGGTCCGATGCAGACCAGGTCGGAGCCCGAGGGCACCGCGGCCAGGTCCACCACCCCCTGAACCGGCTCGCCCACCACCACCCGGTCCTCGGATCCCTCGCGGAGGAGCGCGTCCAGGCTCTGGTGGATCAGCGGGAGGAAGGCGGCGTGGGTGGGGAAATTGTTCCACTGTCCGTCCAGCGAGGAGCCGAACAACAGTTCGCGGTCCCCCTGCACCAGGGCGGGGAGGCCGGGCGCGAACTCGGCCAGGGTACGGACGCCTTCCTGGTTCTTGATCTCCACGATCCGCCAGAACGAGGCCCCGGTGATCGGCCGGCCGACCTCGGCCTGGAACCCGGCGAAAGCGTCGTGACCGGCGGCACGGGGAATCAGGCTGTAGCTCGTGCCGGTGGCCTCGTCGGTGCCCAGCAGGTTCCCCAGGGCGACCCCGGGGAAGAGCGCGGGGAGGAGCGACTCGTTGTAATAGCGGAGGTCCACCCGGTCCCCGAGGGTGATGAAGAGCGCCCCGCCCGCCCCGTGCCACTGACGGAGCCGCATCAGGGCCTCGCGCGGGACGTTGGTGATGTTGTCGAGGATGACCAGCCGGACGTCGCCGAGTCCCACCGAGAGAAGCTCATCGGGGGTGACGCGCTTCACGTCGAAACGCCCTTCATCGGTTCCGGGGCTGAGGGCCAGGCCCAGGTAGGGCGAGGGCTGGGCCGGAGACTCCACCAGGAGCGTCGACACCCGGCCGCTCCCCAGGGCGGGGATATAATGCGCGTCGTCGTCGGGAAGGCGGTCCTGGGCGAGGCGGGCCCGGAGTTCCTCCCCTTCGGCGGGCATCCGGGTGAGCGCCACGTCCACGCCCTCGCGGGCTTCGGGGCCGAGGCTCATCACCGCCTCCCCCAGCACCTCCCCCGCTCCCGCTTCGACCGTGACCGAGAGTCCGTCCACCGAGGTCTCACCGTATCGCGCGGCCTGGATGTGCACGCGCTGGTCCATGGAGCTTCCCACCAGCTGGGCGTCCTCCAGGGCGGTGTTGGGGAGGGGGCCCTCGTCCACCGGCACCAGGAACACCCGGGTCTTGGGGTCGAGGTCGGCGAGAAGGTCCGTCTTTCCCAGCTCGATCCCCTGTCCCAGGCCGGTCCGCTGGAAATCGGAGACGATGAAGAGTTCCTTGTTGAGCGCGGTGGCGTCGGTGAGAGCCGATCCCGCGCGGTGCACGGCGCCGCTCAGATCGGTGGTGCCGAAGCCGGCCTCCCGCCCGCGAAGGGCTTCGGCGGCGGCGTGTGGTCCGGGGTAGGATTCCACCTCGTCCCGCCGGGGGTCCACCCCGAGGAGGAAGATCTGGTCCTCGGTCTCCATGGCCCCCAGCGCCTCACCGGTCCGGGCCAGAGCCTTCTCCCACAGGGCCCGCCGTTCCCCCTCGGCCCGCATGCTGTAGGACTGGTCGAGCACCACGGCCACCGCGCTCTCCCCCCGGCTCTTGCCGAAAGCGAAATCGCCCCGGAAGGCGGGGCGCCCCAGGGCCAGGGCGAGGAGCGCCAGGGCCAGGACCCGAAGCGCCAGGATGATCCACTGGGTGAGCCGGACCCGCCGCACCCGGCGGCGGGCGATCTCCTCCAGGAACTGAAGGGTGGAAAAGGGGATCCGCGCCACCTTGCGGCGGCTGAAGAGGTGGATGAGGATGGGTAGCGCGGCCGCGGCCGCTCCGGCCAGGAGCGCGGCGTTCAGGAACGAAAACGGCATGGGCAAAGCCTAGCACAGGGGTAAAAAAATCCGGGGCGGCCTATGGGGCCGCCCCGGCAGTCGTTCAAGGAGCCGAGGTGTGGTCCTGATTGGTTCCTAAGCCGAGCGGCGGCGACGGCGCATGAACGCGCTCCCCGCGAGACCGGCGCCCAGAAGGAGCAGCGTGGTCGGCTCGGGGACGGTGGACGTCGGGGGCTCGCCGTCGACGCGGGCCCATTCCTCGAAGCCGTCGTTGGTGGCCAGGCTGTCGCCGCTGGCCCCGAACTCCGAGAACAGGTAGAGGTACTTGTTGGTGTAGGACGAGAGAAGATCGTAGGGAAGGTAGGCGAACATGTCGCCGGAGCCGCTCCCGCTCTCCAGGCGATAGTCCATGAGAACCTTGCTGTCGCCACCGGCGTCCATGTCGTAGATCAGGGTCTGCGAGAAGAGCGACGCGTTGGTGTGAAGGTCCGGGGCATCGGCGACGTACACCTTCAGCTGATCCAGGGAAAGATACGGGTTGTTGCTGGTCTGGTTGATGTCCAGGAGAAAGCGGATCTTCTGGACCCCGCCCTGGTTCACCACCCCGAAATCCCCCACCTTGAGCGAGTGGGTGAACTGAGGAGAGTTGTTCACGTCGGCCAGGTCCCCGTTCAAGGGGCGGTAATCGGTGTTGAACCCCATCTCGGAACCGTTGTGCTGCAAGCGCACGAACGGATCGATGACCCCGGTCCCGGTGGACTGGTTGCTGACCTGCTGGAAGAACGCGGTCCCGATGTTGCCGCTCGACCCCAGCGAGGTGAGGTTCAGGATCGTGGCGGACGCCGGAGCCGCCGCCCAAACGGCGAAGCCTCCCGCGAGCATCAAGATCGATGAGAACTTCGTGAGCCTCGACATTTTACTCAACTCCCGTCCGGCGACGACAACCCGGACAATCCGAACGACCACGTGTTGCTGATCCCTGACACCCCGCCGCCCTTCCACCTCCCGTTCCGGCCCGAGCCGGAAGCTGATCGGGGCTAGAATCAAGGCTCTCACGAACCTCGACCCACCTCCGACACAGGATAATTATGGAGGATTCAAGCCTGTAAGTCAAACAATTTTAACGGTTTGCCAAGATGATGGATTCCAAGTGCTTGCCGATTTATGAAAACTTCGCCGACACCCGATTGCGGGTGTCACTACAGCGTAAACGGACAAATTCGATCCTGGTTGAGACCGACTCCGTGTCAGCAAACCTTGACGCCGTCCACTCGCCGGCCGGTCAGTACAGCGTCTTCCGCTTCTCCAGATAGCGAAGCAGGGCGACGTCGTAGGGGGTGTCGGTGGAGAGGCGCACGTACTCGATGCGGTTCTCGAGGCAGGCCCGCTGGTAGGCCAGGCTCCACGCCTCGAAGCGCCGCTTGTAGTCCGGGGCCACCTCCCAGGGCTGGGTCATGAGCTCTCGCCCGGTTTCCACGTCCACGAACCCCGCCTCCTGGCGGAAGGGGAACTCGATCTCGTAGGGGTCGAGCACGTGGAACACGACCACCTCGTGCTGGCGGTGGCGGAAGTGCTTGAGACCACGGATGACCTTCTGGGGGTCGTCCATCAGGTCGGAGAACAGGAGAATCAGACCGCGCCGCTTGATCCGCTCGGCCAGGTACTCCAGGGCGTTGCCCATGGCGGTGGTCGACCCGGGTCGGGTCCGCTCGAGCTGGTTCAGGATCAGCTTCAGGTGACCCTTGCTGGAGCGCGGGGGGATGAGCCGGTCCACCGTGTCCCGGAAGGTGAGGAGCCCCACCGCGTCCTGCTGGGCGAACATCATGTAGGCCAGGGCGGCGGCCAGGAACGAGGCGTACTGGAACTTGGTGAGCCTTCCGGGGGAGGCGTAGCCCATGCTGGCGCTGGCGTCCACCAGGAGATGGGAGCGGAGGTTGGTCTCCTCCTCGTAGATCTTCACGTAGAACCGGTCGCTCTTCCCGTAGAGCTTCCAGTCCACGTGCTTGAACGGGTCGCCGGGCATGTACTGGCGGTGCTCGGCGAACTCCACGCTGAACCCGTGGTAGGGGCTCTTGTGGAGCCCGGTCATGAACCCCTCCACCACCAGCCGGGCGATCAGGTCCAGGCCGCGAACCTTGGAGAGGATCTGGGGGTCGAGGTACTGGAGGGCGGAGTCGGACATGAGCGGGCTACTTCCCCGGAGACTCGGGAACCGCGGCCAGGAGCTTGTCGATGATGTCCTCGGTGCTCACCCCTTCCGCCTCGGCGCTGAAGTTGGTGACCACGCGGTGGCGGAGCACCGGCCGCGCCACCCGGCGGACGTCGTCGCAGGACGGGGCCATGGAGCCGTTCAGGGCGGCCCAGGTCTTGGCCCCCAGGATGAGGTACTGGCTGGCCCGCGGGCCCGCTCCCCAGCTCACGTACTGCTTGATCGACTCGATCTCGCCCCCGGTCTCGGTGGGACGCGTGGCCCGGGCGAGCCGCACCGCGTACTCCACCACGAAGGGGGATGCGGGCACCCGCCGCACCAGGGCCTGGAAGCGGTTGATGTCCTCGCCGGTGAGGACCTGCCGGAGCTCCGCCCGCTCGCCGCCGGTGGTGCGGTTCACGATCGCCACTTCCTCGTCCGCGGAGGGGTAGCCCACCTGGACGTTGAACATGAACCGATCGAGCTGGGCCTCGGGGAGCGGATAGGTCCCCTCCTGCTCGATCGGGTTCTGGGTGGCCAGCACGAAGAAGGGCGGCACCAGGTCCCAGGTCTGCCCCCCCGCGGTGACCTGGCGCTCCTGCATGGCCTGGAGGAGCGCGGCCTGGGTCTTGGGAGGCGTGCGGTTGATCTCGTCGGCCAGGACCACGTTGGCGAAGATGGGGCCCTGGACGAACTTGAACGCCCGCTTCCCGGTGGTGCGGTCCTCTTCCAGGATCTCGGTGCCGGTGATGTCCGAGGGCATGAGGTCGGGGGTGAACTGGATCCGGCTGAACTTGAGGTCCAGGACGTCGGCCAGGCTGTGGATGAGGAGGGTCTTGGCCAGGCCCGGCACCCCCACCAGAAGGCAGTGTCCGTTGGCGAAGAGGGCGGTCAGGAGCTCGTCGATGACCTGGTCCTGACCCACGATGACCTTCCGGAGCTCGTCCAGGATGCGGCGATGGCCTTGGGCGAGCTCTTCCAGCGCTTCCAGGTTCCGGGTTTCCGTTTCTGCCATGGAGGTCCTCTTTCAGGGGTGGATTGAGTGTTTCGGACGAGGGGACCGCCCATCATCGCTTGCCGAAAAGGACGGGGACCACGGATGATACCATGGCTCCGCGGGCGCTGTTCCGGCGCCCCTCGAACCGGCCGATCACCGGCGTTCGGGGGTCCCGGCCCGCCCGGGCCATAGGGAATACCCGCCATGTCCGACATTCTCTCCTGGATTCGTCTTCACGGCCCGTTTCTGATCGGGCACCGGGGCTACCCCGCCGCCGCCCGCGAGAACACCCCCCCCGCCTTCGAGGCCGCCCTGGAGGCCGGGTGCGACGGGGTCGAGATGGACGTTCGGATGACCGCCGACGGCGCGCTGGTGGTCCACCACGACGGTTCGGTGGACGGCGCGGCCGGGTCCCTGGTCCTGGAACGCACCGAGTGGGACCGGATCGAGGGGGAGACGTTTTCGTCTTCGGCCGGCCCGTACCGGGTCTTCCGGCTGGAGGACGTGCTGGAATCGCTCCGCGGCCGGTGCCTCCTGAACGTGGAGGTGAAGCCGCCGGGTCCCGGCCGGCACGGGTCGGTGGCCGACCGGCTCCTGGACGCGCTGAAGCCGGTCCGGCCCCGGGAATCGGTGCTGGTCTCCTCCTTCGACCCGGAGGCCCTGGCGGCCATCCGGCGACGCGACGCCTCGGTGCTCCTGGCGTTTCTCTTCACGTCCATGAAGGACCTGAACCACCTCGAGGAGGAGGAGATCGTGGAGAACCTGGTCGCGATCCATCCCCGCCACGACCTGGTGGACCCGAAGCTCATGAAGCGGGCGGGGGAGCGGGGGCTCCAGGTCAACACGTGGACCGTGGACGATCCTGCCGAGGCCTCGCGGCTGGTCCGGCTCGGGGTGACCGCGGTGGTCACCAACCGCCCGGAGGCGATCGCCGACGCCCTCTACCAGGACCTCCCGCCGGAATAGGCGGCGGTGGCCCGAGCGGTTTCCCCCGAGCCCCCCCGGCCGAGCCCCGATCGCGTCAATCCCCGCGCCCGCCGGCCGATGATGGAGGCCGGAGTCTTGTATTCTCGGAGCTCGGGGGATGGGACCCCGGGAGGAGGACGCGGGTTGATCCAGCGAGACGGCGGCATCCGGCGGGCCGGGCTCGCCCTGGGCCGGGCGCTCTGGGTCCTTTTGGCCGTGGGCGCCGCGGGCACGGCACCCCGGCCGCTCGGGACTCCCGCGGACGGGCGCTTGCCCGGGCCGACGGCCACGACGGCGGAAGCCCCGGCGGGTGGATCGGTCACCCCGGCGGCCCCCCGCCTGGCCGGGCTCCCCTTCCGGTACCTCCCCTGGAGCCGCCTGGCCCAGCCCTCGCGGGACGGCTGGCCCTACGTCGAGTACCCGCCGGTCCCCACCGGCCGCCGGCTGACCGGCCTGCTCCGGACCTTCACCTTCCAGCGGAACTCCGCCGCCGTCGATGCCGAGGCCCGGGGAACCCTGGTTTCGGCGGTGGACGCCTGGCGGCAACACCCCGGGACCTTCCTCCTGGTGGTGGGGCACGCGGACGGGTTCGCGGAGCGCGGGCGGGCCCGGGCCCTGGCGCTCGCCCGGGCCCAGGCGGCCGAGGCGGTGCTCGCCGCCCACGGGGTGCCCCGGTCCCGGATGAAGGCGCTCTCCCTGGGGGCGGAGTACTCGGCGGGATCCGAGGAGCAGTTCGTGATCCTCTCGCCGGACCGGAAGGTCGAGATCTGGGCGTTCCGCTAGACCCGCGGTGCGTCGCGGCCCGCCACCGGCATCCTCGCCGCCGAGGCCGCACGACCCGCGCTCACCACGAACCCCCGGCGCCTCACGGTCCCCCCCGCTCCACCGGCTCCATCCGCCGCCACTCGGCCATCCCCGCCCGGTAGTTCTCCACGTGGTCGAAGCCCTCGCCGATCAAAATGCGCGCCGCGGCTTCGCTTCGCGCCCCGATCTCGCAATAGGTCACGATGCGGCGGTGGGTGTAGCGGCGAAGGCCGTAGAGCTTCTCCGAAAGCGAATAGATGGGGACCAGCACCGCGCCGGGGATGTGTCCCTCGCCGTACTCGCCGGGGGTGCGGACGTCGAGCAGCATGGGGGGGTCCGGAGCGTCGAGTTCCGTCCGAAGCGCCTCCGTCCCCACCACCGGCACCGCTCCCCGGTACGCCCCCTCCTCCGAGGCTCCGACGCAGCCACAGAACGCGAGCGCCAGGACCAGACCCGCCACCGCGAACCTCATGCCCCCACGTCCTCCTCGATCGCGTCCAGGCGCTCGCGGATCTCCGGCACCCAGCCCCGGTCCAGGAAGTACGGAAGCACCAGCCGTTCCCGGGCCCGGGTCACCCCGGTGAAGAGGAGCGCCGCCGAGCGCTCCCGGTCCCGGCCCGGGCGGGTGGAGAGGCTCTCGGCTCCGAGGAGGATCACGGTGTGGAAGTCCATCCCCTTGGCGCTGTGGATGGTGGACAGGGTGAGGCGCGACCGGGAGATGTCGTAGGCCGCCTTCGAGGCGAAATCCCGGGCCATCCACTCCACCGGCACGTTCCGGGCCAGGAGCTCCGCCTCCAGGGCCTCGGCGAAGTGCGGCCGCGCCGCGGCCGCCGCCCCGTCCCGATCGTCGTCGGGAACCAGGGTGCCCTGGGTGGGGTCCGCGGCCGGTTCCCCGGCGTCGGACTCGATCGTGAACCGCGGGTCGCCGGCGGCCACCCACCTGGAGTGCCCGAGCCTGCCGGGGAAGTTCGGGATCGACTCGCGCCCGGGATAGAGCACGGCCAACTCGGAGAGGTCACGTCCCTCGCGGTCGAACTCCCGCACCGCCTCGTGGATCACCGACACCAGGGCGTCGAGCCCGTCCAGGGCGACCAGCTCCGGAGCCGGCCCGTCCCGCCCCAGGTCCTGGGGCTTGGTCAGCTCCAACCGCTCCAGGCCCATCGCGGCCCGGGTCTCCGGGGAAAGCACGGCCAGGGCCAGGGCGAAGATCGGCGCGGTGTTCCGATAGCAGTCCACCAGCCGCTCGGTTCCGTGGCTCCGGAAGGGGGCGAGGTTGTCCTCGCTCCAGCGCCCGTAGATGTCCTGGGCGGGATCGCACACCACGGTGATCTCGCCTCCCGGCGCGGCCAGCCGCACCAGCACCTCGAGCATGCGGCGGGTGAAGTCCTGGCCCTCGTCCACCAGGATCAGGTCGTAGGCCGGAACGTCGTCCCGGCGGGCCAGCTCCTGGAGCACCTTGGGCTCCAACGTGGCGTAGAAACCCTCGGGCCGCTCGTGGATGTCGTCGCGGCCGAGAATGTGGCCGCACAGATCGTGATAGTGGAGCACGGTCAACCGCTCCCCGTCGGGGGGAAGCCCCTTCAGGGCGAAGACGTTCCGGAGGTGCGAAGCCAGGCTCGCGTTGTAGCAGGTGAAGAGCACGCGGGACTCGGGGCGGCGGTCGAGCCAGTACTGGGCGCGCGCGGTCAGGAAGACCGTCTTCCCGCAACCCGCCGGGCCGTAGACCAGGGTGCGGGGCGAGGCCAGCTCCCGGGCCATTCGCTCCTGCTTGCGGTCGAGCCAGTGGCCGTAGAGTTCGGGGAGCGGGGCCCGGGTCACCCGCGGCGCTTCGGTCCGTCCCTCCGAGGCCTCGGGGGAGGCGGACGGAGGCGCCGGGGAGGACGAGGGCGGTTTCGGCGCCCCCGGCTCGCGGAAATCGAAGAAGTGGAGCTGGGGTTCGATCGCGGTCCGGATCCGGTCGCGGAGCGGGTCGTCGAGGGTGAACGCGAAGGCCACCCCGGCCATCCGCTCGAGCGCGCCCAGGAGTCGCCGCGTCCCCTCCTCGTCGTCCCGTTCCAGGTCCTCGGCGGCCAGGCAGCTCTCCACCCGCACCGGCACTCCCCGCCGCTCCATCTCGTCCAGGTCGCGGCGCCGGAGGTTCGGGTAGACCACCCCCCAGTTCACCGGCACGACGCTCTTCCCCTGGTACTTCCCGGCGGGGTGGGTGAGCCCGGGCACGCTCTCGAAGCGCTCCTTCAGGGCGTAGGCCGCGCGCTGGGCCTGCTTCAAGGGATGGGTATGGCGCTCCTCGCGCCCCCCGGCCTCACGCACCGTCATGGTCGAGGCGTCGGCGCCCCGCACCGCCCCCCGACCCCAGTCCTTGACCTCGAGCACCATCACCCCGTAGCCCGGTCCCACCAGGACGAAGTCGGGCTCGGGCGACTTCCCGCGCTTCACCCGCAGGGTGGGTTCGTACCACGCCCAGTGTTCGGAGCCGGGAAGGACACGCTTCAGGTGGGCAAAGACCCGGGCTTCCCCGGGGGTGGGGTTCCTGCCGTCCAGGGTGTCGGGGAACATCCGCGCCATGAGTTTCTCCAGATGGGTTGCGGGGGGGTGAGATTAACACCTGCGGCCCGGCGATACCGGATAAGCCTCATCGATTTTAGAAGGTACAGACGGTCCGGGGAACCTGTGCTATGAAATTGCTCGGCGGCATCAACGGTCTTGAATCGTGAGGGGAGGTCCGCATGGGTTATCCGTTCTGGGACGTCGGGATCGGGTACGGCGCGTTGATGGGAACCATCGCCGTCCTTCATGTCTTCATCTCCCACTTCGCCATCGGCGGCGGCCTCTACCTGGTGGTGATGGAAACCCGGGCCCGCCGGAAGGCGGACGAGAACCGGCTGGAGTTCCTCCGGCGGTTGAGCAAGTTCTTCGCGCTGACCACGCTGGTTCTGGGGGCGCTGACCGGGGTGGGGATCTGGTTCATCATCGGGCTCCTGAACCCGGCGGCCACCGAGGTCCTGATCCACAACTTCGTCTGGGGCTGGGCCATCGAGTGGACCTTCTTCCTGGTCGAGATCGCCGCCGCCCTCATCTACTACTACGGCTGGCGAACCCTGTCCGCCCGCCGCCACCTGGCGGTGGGATGGATCTACTTCGGCGCGGCTTGGCTCTCCCTGGTGGTCATCAACGGCATCGTGGCCTTCATGCTCACCCCGGGGCGCTGGCTCCAGACCGGAGGGTTCTGGGACGGGTTCTTCAATCCCACCTACTGGCCGTCGCTGGTGTTCCGGACCGGGGTCTGCGTCATGCTGGCCGGGGTCTTCGCCGCCCTCGTCGCCTCCACCTGCCGGCCCGGGGAGCTCAAGCAGCGGCTGGTGCGATCGAACGCGGGCTGGGCCCTGGGCGGGCTCCTGATCATGGCCCCGTCCTTCGCCTGGTACTGGAAGGCGATTCCCACCGCGATCACCACCGAGGCCCTGGCCGCCATGCCCGGTCCGGTGGCCGACCTGGGCGCGTCCCTGTGGTGGGCGGCGGCCCTGGCCGCCATGCTGGTGGTGTTCGGCCTCCTCTTCCCCAAACGGCTCCACCCGGTCGTCGCCGGGGTGATCCTGGTCCTGGCGCTGGGCTACTTCAGCCGGTTCGAGTGGATGCGGGAGTCGATCCGCAAGCCCTACGTCATCAGCGGCTTCATGTACGGAAACGCCACCGAGGTCTCGAAGGCGGACGCCTACCGGACCGACGGGCTTCTCGCCCACATCGAGTTCCGGACCGGAAACGACGGGGCGGACCTCTTCCGCCACGCCTGCCGGAGCTGTCACACCGTGGACGGCTACCGGGCGCTGCATCCCGCCTTCGACGGGACCGACGCGGCGTTCATCGCCGGGCTGGTGAAGGGGACGAGCGCGATGAAGGGAAACATGCCGCCGTTCCTGGGCACCGACGAGGAGGCGCGCCTGATCGCCGACACGATCTGGACCCAGGTCGACCACCGGCCGTTCGAGGACGTCTACGGGCTGAGCGGGGTCGCGCTGGGGCGAAAGGTCTACGGGATCCGCTGCGGGCGCTGCCACGAGATCGGCGGCTACAACGACAAGTCGGCCTCCCTGGTGGGGGTCTCCGCCGCCGACCTGGGCGACATCCTGGACATGGCCGGGGACATCGCCCCCGAGATGCCCGCCTTCACCGGCGACCCCGCCGAACGCGAGGCGCTGATCGAGTACCTGGTGTCCCTACCGGCGGAAGGTGGCGCAAAGTGAGCTTGCCCGACTACAACTTCCTTCCCGGGCCCCTGTGGCTCATCACCGTGCTCCACGTGCTGACCCTGGGGCTCCACCTGATCGCCATGAACTTCGTTCTGGGGGGGTGATCCTGGTGCTCTTCGGCCGGATGCCGGGGAAATGGGAGAGCCCGACGATCCGGAAGTTCGTGCGGCTCTTTCCCTCGGTCATGGCCGGCGCCGTGACCCTGGGGGTGGCCCCGCTTCTCTTCGTCCAGCTCGCATACCACCGCCAGTTCTACGCGGCGTCGATCACCAGCGCCTGGTGGTGGCTCCTGGTCATCGCCGCGGCTATCCTGGCCTACTACCTGTTCTACGCCGCGGCCTCGGCCCGGAGGCCGGGGGTCTTCCTGGGGGTGGCCGTCCTCGGGCTTCTCTACGTGTCGCTGGTCTACAGCTCGGTCTTCTCGATGACCGAGCGGCCGGACCTCTACCGGGCCATCTACGCCGGGAACCCGTCGGGCTGGGCGGTGAACGGGGCGGTGGGGCTATGGGGGTTCCGCTGGCTCCACATGGTGTCGGGGGCGATCACCGTGGGCGGGTTCATGATCGGCCTCGTGGGCCGGAACGAGGAGCCGGCCTTCCGTATGGGCCGGACCGCGTTCCTGGGAGGCATGGTGCTCACCATGCTCCTGGGGCTGGCCTACATCGCCACCCTGGGCGACCACCTCCTCCCCTACATGCGCTCACCCGGGATCTGGCTGGTCCTGGGGGCGATCCTTCTATCGTTGGGCTCGGCCTACTTCTTCTTCCAGCGGCGATGGGTCCTATCCGGGACGATGCTCGGGGCATCGCTCTTCGCCATGGTCCTGAACCGCCACGTTCTCCGCCTGGTGGTGCTCGACGGGGTGTTCAGCCCGTCGTCGATCCCGATCCGGCCCCAGTGGTCGGTGTTCGCGATCTTCGCGGTGTGTTTCGTGATCGCTCTGGGGCTGCTGGGCTGGATGATCCGGGCCTACGCGCTCTCGCTCCGGGTGGACTCCAGGTAGGAGCCCGGCCCTTCGCGCGCGGCCGAAGGGGCGGTGCCTCTTCGGCCGCGCGCCCGGTCCCACCCGGCCTCTACTCCCCGCTCTTGTTCAGCTCCGCTTCCATCTGGTCCAGCACGTCGGAGAAGGTGTTGATGGTGTCCACGATCGGCTGCGGCGTGGTCATGTCCACCCCCGCCTTCTTCAGCACGTTGATCGGGTAGTCGCTGCTCCCCGACTTCAGGTAGGCCAGGTACCTGTCCACCGCGGGCTGCCCTTCCTTGAGGATCTTCCCGGAGAGCGCGGTGGCCGCGGCGTAGGAGGTGGCGTACTGGTAGACGTAGAAGTTGTAGTAGAAGTGCGGGATCCGGCTCCAGGTGGCCCCGTTCAGATCCACCACGTTCACCGAGGGCCCGAAGTAGGTCTTGTAGGTGTCGATGTAGAGCTGGTCCAGGGACTCCTTGGTCAGGGGCTTCCCGCTCTCCACCATCTCGTGCATCTGGAGCTCGAAGTCGGCGAACATCACCTGGGTGAAGAACGTGCCCCGGACCTGCTCCAGGTAGTGGTTCAGGAGAACCAGCCGCTTCTGGTGATCGCTGGTCTCGCCCAGCATCTTGTGGATGAGGAGCGCCTCGTTGGTGGTCGAGGCCACCTCGGCCACGAAGGTCGCGTAGTCGCCGTAGACGTAGGGCTGGTTGTGCCGGGTCAGGTAGGAGTGCATGGAGTGGCCCATCTCGTGGGCCAGGGTGAACACGTCCTCCAGGGTCCCGTTGTAGTTCAGGAGCAGGTAGGGCTTGGTGTCGTAGTCCCCCCACGAGTAGGCCCCGCTGCGCTTCCCCGCCGTCTCGTACACGTCGATCCAGCCCGAATTGAACGCGGTCCGGAACGGGGTCAGATACTCGGGCCCGAGGGGCTTCAACCCGTCGACCACCATTGTCTCCGCGGTCTCGAAGGGGATGTCCTTCACGGTGCCGGTCACCAGAGGCGCCGACATGTCCCAGACCTGAAGGGTGTCCACCCCCAACATGCGCTTCCGAAGGGCGACGTAGCGGTGGAGGGGATCGATGTTCTCCCGCACCGTCTTCACCAGGTTGGTGTAGACCTCGGTCGGGATGGCGTTGCGATCGAGGGAGGCCTGGAGCGCGGAGTCGTACTTGCGGGCCTTGGCGTAGAAGGTGTGGGACTTCACGTTCCCGGCCATGTTGTTGGCCATCATGTGGCCGAACTCCTCGTAGGGAGCGTAGAAGAGCTTCCAGGACTGCTCGCGCACCCGCCGGTCCGGGGACTCCTGGAACGCGCTGTAGCGCGCCTTGGTGAGGTCCACCATGTTCCCGTCCTCGTCCGGCATCCGGCCGTAGACGGTGAGGTCGGCGTTGTGGAAAGCCCCGAAGGTCTTGCCGAAGGTGCCGGATACGTCGCTGGAGAGCGCGAGGAGCTCCTCCTCCTCCGCGCTCAGGGTATGGGCCTGGCCCCGGATCAGGTCGTCCAGGTAGTGCCGGTAGAGGTCGAGCCCGGGGGTCTTATCCACCATCGCCCACAGGTCGTCGCGGGGAACGGCCAGGATCTCCGGCTCCATGTAGGCCGCGGCCTGGGCGAACTGCACCCCGAGGCTCGAGATCCGGTCCCGCATCCCGGCGTAGAGGTCGACCCGGGTGTCCTGGTCGTAACGCATGGAGGCGTAGACGAAGAGCTTTCCATGGAGTTCACCGAGCCCGTCCCGCGTCTTGAGCGCGGCGAGCAGGGTCTCCCCGCTCTCCCCCAGCTTTCCCTTGTACTGGGCGATCTCCTGAATCGCCGCCTGGAACTTCTGGAAGTCGGCTTCCCAGGCCTGGTCGGTGGGATAGATGTCCTCCAGCGCCCACTTGTACTTGGCCTCGATGTCCTTTCTCTCGGGAACCGCGCCGTCGGAGGCCAGGGCCGCCCCCACCGCCACGGTCATGATCGAGAGCACGAAGAGCCCGATCCACGTGAGTCGTTTCATGTTCAAAACTCCACCAGGGTCCCGGTCACCCGGCCCAGGAAATGCGACTCCCCCCTCGGAACCTTCTCCTCGCCCGCGCGGGGCGAGGATACCGGCACCTCCAGGGTTCGTCCGTCCGATGCCATGAAGCGTTGCCGCTTCCCACCACCACTCGTCCCCGCGTAGGAGGCCACCATGACCACTTCGTTCTCGTCCTGAAGGGCGTAGCGTCCTTCGAACGCGAGCTCGCCGGGGACCGGATCCACGATCAGAAAACTCCGGGCCAGGACCTTCTCCCCCGGAAGATCGGGCCCGGGATAGAAGATCAGGCGGTAATGCGCCTCCAGGGCCGCGTAGGGCCGCGACACCTTGCCGGGAAACCAGTTCCCGGTGTCCCCCGGCTCGGGATGACTCCCTCTCTTCCAGGGGGAGTCCGAGCCGCGGTGGGCGCGCACCGCGAACAGCCGCCCCAGGTCCACCTCCAGGGCGCGGGAGATCTCGGAGAGCTTGCGGAGCGAGGGGTTCCGCCGCCCGTTCAGGATCTGGGAGAGGTACGCCTCGCTCATGCCCAGGGACGCGCAGAACTGCCGGCGGGTGATGCCCCGATCCTCCAGGACCCGGAGGAAGTTCTCGCGGAGGGGAATGAGAACCCAGTCCCGATAGAACCCGTCGAGGTCGTCCCGGCTCCGTTCTTCGGCGGGGGAAGCCGCCGAGGCCTCGGCCTGTTCCCGGCGGCGATGCCGCCGGTACCGCACCCAGCGATGGAGCACCGCGAGAATCGCCCCCGCCCGATCCTCCCATGGACCGAACGCAGCCTCGTCTTCCGATCCCGCGGTCTTCCAGGCCCGCTCCAGGCGGCCGGCCAGCTCCCGGGCCCGCGGCCCGGTGAGACCGTCGAATACCGGGCTCGCCGGGCTCACCGCGAGCTCCAGGAGCCGGATCGCGCTCCCGGGATCGGCGTCCGCGATGCGCGTCGTCGCCTCGCGGGAAAGCACGGTCACCCAGTCCGGCGCTTCGAGAGCGCCCTGATCGTCGAGCCAGAGCCGCCACTCCAGCTCCCCGGAGCGAACCTCGAAGGGAGGAGAAGGGGGGGATTCGGACATGGAAATTCCTCGGCTACAGCGGCCTGCGTTGTCCTATGGGAACAATTCTGGTAGCGTGCGTCCGGCGGGTTCCGCCGCGCCTTGCAGCGGGACCGAGGCCTCGGCGCCGGAGGGGTTCGGCGGCCAAGAGCGACAAATCCGGATGGTTTTCGCGTCTGGGGACGCGCCCCGAACTCTACCCGGGAGAACCGGCCATGTCCATGGAAAGCGAACAGGTTTTTGCCCTCAGCAAATTCAATGAAGTCGTGCTGGAAGGCTTTTTCGCGACGTCGTCCCGGGAACTTGCCGGGCTGGGACGGGAAGTCTGCCGCTTCCTGTGGGGGCTGGACGGCCGGTGCCACACCCAGGACTGGGAAGGGGTGACCGACCGGGTGGCCGTGTTCAGTCTCCCGGTCCATCTCCGGCGGTGGCGGACCTCGAAGAACTACGCATCGCTCTACCGGCCGCTCCCCGGCGAGGAGGACTCGCTCACCCTGGAAGTGGGGCTCCCGAGCCGGGCGGAGGCGCGCGAGGAGGTTCTGGCCCATCTCCCCCCCGAACTCGCCCCCCGGCCCCACGCCCTGGGGCAGCCGCGGTTCCGGCTTCGCCCGGGGGACTTTCCCGGAAGCTACGCGGCGTTCATCCGCGAGGCGCGGCGGGCGAAGACCCGGTCGCTGACGGATTTCCTCGAGGAGACGGGAAGCGCGAAACCCGATACGCGCTGAACCCGACTACGAGATCAGCGGCCCCAGCACGTCCTTGAGCCGCGCCAACTCGTTCTCGGTGTTGTAGTGGGCGAGACTCACCCGCACCACTCCCTTGTACTGGAGAAGGTCCAGAGCGTCGAGGAGGCGGACCGCGTAGAAGTGACCCCAGCGGATCCCGACCTTGGCCTTGTCCACCTCGAGTACCAGTTCCTCGGGGTCGGCTTCATCGACCACGAAGGAGACGATGGGGAGGCGATCCTCGAGGCGCCGGGGATCGGACTCGCCCACCACGTGGACCCGGGGGTGCTTGTTGAGGAAGGTCAGGAGATCGCGGGTCAGCCGGCCCTCGTGAGCCTGGATGTCCTCGTAGACGTCGCCGAACACGCTCTTGATGGGGGCGGTGAACGCCTTTCCCAGGGCCCGGAAGTACTTCTCGAGACCCAGGAGGCTGGCCGCGCCCTCGTACTGGCCCGACCCCAGCTCGAACTTCCCCGGAACCTCGTCCTCGCCGATGAAGAAGTGGTTCCAGCGGGGCATCTGCTTCAGCCGCTCGGCCTTGCCATAGAGGACCCCCATGTGGGGGCCGAAAACCTTGTAGTTGGAGAAGACGTAGAAGTCCACATCCAGGTCTCTCACGTCCACCGCCCGGTGCGGGACGTAGCCCACCCCGTCCACCACGACCATCGCTCCCGAGCCCTTGGCCAGCTTCACCACGTCCCGAATCGGCATCACGTTGCCGAGGATGTTGCTGGAGTGGTGAACGGCGATCAGCCGGGTGCGCTCGGACAGGAGGTCGGTGAGCCGGTCGATCTCGAAGGTGTAGCTTTCCTTGTCGATCTCCCAGGTCTTGACCACGATGCCGAACTGCTCGAGGTACTCCCAGCAGCCGGCGTTGGCCTCGTGCTCGGCCTGGGAGATGATGACCTCGTCCTCGGGCTCCCAGCGGGTGGAGAGGACCATGGCCAGCATGCGGAGGAGCTGGCTGGTGTTGGCCCCGAAGATGATCTCGTCGGGCACGGCTCCGATCATGTCCGCCATCAGCCGGCGAGCATTCCACACCGCCTCCCCCGATTTCTTCGAAACCTCGTAGCTCGCCCCCAACTGCACGTTGGTGTGAAGCAGGTAGTCGCGCATGGCGTCGGCCACCTGGAGCGGAACCTGGGTCCCGCCGGCGTTATCCATGAAGATCCATTCACTCGAGAGCGCCGGGAACTGGGCGCGGGCGAGCATCACGTCTAGGGCCATCGGCTCTGATTTCCTCCTGGGTCACGAATGGGCGCGGCGACGCGGCCCGGCCGGCGCGCTCGCGTCTCGTAGCGATACCCCCGGTCGACCGTTGCGGGATGCGGAAAGACCGCCAGCGGGGGAAACGGCCACTCAGTGTACCAGAACCGCCTCGGGTTCTTGGACCCCCCTTTCCGGCTGCCGGAGAGTCGGGCGCGCTCGACCCCGTCAGCCATGGGGAATCACCCGGATCAGGGCATCCAGGAGATCTTCCGCCGAAAAGGGCTTCTGGAGGAAGATCGCTCCCTCGGGAAGCTCGGAGGTGTCGCTGAGAGCATCGCGCACGAAACCCGAGGTGCAAACCACCCCGAGACCGGGGAAACGTTCCCTGAAGCGGCGGGCGAGTTCGGCGCCGTCGAGATCCCCGGGCATGATGACGTCGGTGACCAGGGCATCGACCGGGGGGGGAATCTCCGGCGAAACCCGGTCCAGGATCCGCAGCGCCTCGTCCCCGCGGGCCGCGATCAGAACGTCGTAGCCCGCGCTCCGCACCAGGACTTCGAGCATCTTCCGAACAGCTGGATCATCCTCGACCAGGAGAATGGTGGGCAACGACCCTACCTCCCTGCCCCCGGTGCCCTCATCCCCGGGGACTACCGGAAAGGCGGCTGATCTGCATCATACCGCAAGGGGACGGCCGGTGCCGGAGCGGGTTCAGCTGGTCCGGAAAAGGATCGGGCGGCCCCATCAACGGGCCGCCCGGGGGGGATGGCGTGCGAGGCAGCCGGGCGATCCCGGCCCAAATCAGTTGGTTCCGCTCCCGTCTCTGGGCTGGTCCTGCTGGCCCTCGTGCTTCCCGGGGCCGGGATTGATGGGCCGGTCTCCCGGGACCCGGCGGTTTCCGGGGTCCTCGCCGGGGCCGATGGTGGTGTTGCCGCGCCCCCCTTCGGTACGGCCGATCAATTCATCGAGCCCCTGGAATACCCGCTCCTGGGAGGAATCGTCGATCATGGCCAGTATCCGACCCATGAAATTGGAGGAAGAGCCCTCCTCCCGGCTGAGGCGACCCACTGCCTTCCCCAGCCGCTCCAGGTTCTCACCGCGGAAGCCGCGCTTCCAGGCCATGTCCACCACTTCCATCGACTTGGCCGAAGCCACCCCGGAGGAGACCAGAACGCCCATGGTGAGAAGCGGGGATTGCAGCGCCTCCAGGGGGCGCGGTTCATCGGCCACCAGTCCCAGGGAGTGGTCGAAGGCAGCCTCCGAGACGCCGACGCTCAAGGCGTAGGCTCCGTAGTCGATGGCGGCAAGGCGGGCCCGGCGCAGCGCCGCGTCGGTGGGGGTGGGTAGGGAGGCGTCGACCCGTCGGGCCGCCGTGGCCAGGCGGGTGTCCAGTTCATCGGTCACCGCCTGGATGCGGGGAAATGGCACCCCCTTGGACAATCCCTGAAGGTAGCGGCTGACCACCGGCCCCGCCGGGAGATCCCGACGGGCAAGCCGGGTGGCATGATCCACGATGAGGAGCAGGTCGGAGTCGGGAAGCGCCTCTTCGGCGGAGCGGGTCAGGACCTCGGCCAGAAGGTCGGGCCCAACCCCGGCGTCGAGCGCATCCTTGACCGCGGCGTTCAAGGTCGGGGCCTCGGGGGAGGCGGCATGGAGAGCCAGGGCTCGGCTGAGCGCCAGATCATGGGCCGCCCCGGACGGCGCGCCGCCCGGGGCGCCGTCCCCGGCCAGGGCCGGAGCCGATCCGAGAACCAGCAAAGCGGTCGCGGCCAAGCCGACCAGCCTTCGGCCATTCATGGAGAAAGAGGACCTCTTCAGGTTCATGGCGGTATTCCCTTCAGAGCCAGCACATAGCCCGGCGGCGCCAACACCAACGGCAGCTAAAGGTTAGCGCACTGCGCCGGGTTCGGCCAACTCCTTTCATGTCACCGTCTTTGCTGCCTTGGACGGGTGGAGTCGTCCCCGGTTACAGGCGCGTCGGACCCGCCCCCGGTGACGTCGATCACCCCGTTTTGGCCTCCGAAGCCATCGGCCTCGTAGCGAGGGGCATCCGGCGGGACCGTCCAGACGCCGTCAATCACGAAGGCGTACCGCCAGATCCCCGGGTGGAGGGTCAGGGACGTCTCCCATAGCCCGTCCCGGTCCGGGCCCGAAAGCGGGTTCCGCTCGGGATCCCACCCGTTGAACCCCCCCACCACCGAGACCGATTGCGCTCCGGGAGCGAGGACCCGGAAACGGGCCCGGTCTCCGGAGATGAGCGGAGCGGTGGGTGAGCTGACCGATTCCGGCAGCTCCCTGTCCCTGGCTCTCCCGATCGTCACCAGATCCACCGAGATCCCGATCGAGACCTGGGCCTGGTTGAAGTCGGCGAACGAGGCGTTGGAGTCCTGGATCAGGTAGTTCCCATCCAGGAAAAGCCGCACCCGATTCGCCACCGGCCGTTCCATGGCCAGGCCGAATTGCCAGGCCTCGTCCCGACGGGTGCCCACGGAGTCCCCGGCCGTACCGCCGACCGCGAGGAGCACCCCCGAATCCCGGTAGTCCCGGTTCCCGTAAACGACGTAGCCGGAAAGGGAGATCCGCAGGAAGATCTGCGTCCCCGACCGGAGGACGAAGATCGGCCCCAGGTAGCGGGAGCGGGGGGCATTGGAGGAGGCGGACCGGTAGCTCGCCTCCGCGCTCAGGTACCCGGTCCGGCCGACGCCGCGCACCACCCCGAAAACGACGTCGAAGGGCCGCTGCACCTCATGCCGGGTTGAGTCGGCGGGAAGATATCGGTGCGGATACGCGCTGTGGTTGTAGCGGGCGCCTAGGCTGACGAGCCAGCCCGGCCCGGGGGTCCATCCCAACCGGGTCTCTCCTCGAAGGAGATCGAGATCGAAGACGGCCGACTCTTCACGGCGATATCGCCAACCGGCGACGGCGGTGTCCAGCGCCAGTCTCGAACCCAGGCCCTGCCGATAACGGGCGGCCAGACGAAGATCCGAGTCGTTGCCGCTCACCTTGGAGCCGTAGCTCGTTCCCGAGGCCCGGGCGGTCAGATCCAGGCGCCGGGAGCTTCGGGCGGAGGCCCATCGAAGGAACAGCCGGCTCGTCCCGGTGAAGTAGCCCTCGGATACCGGCGAGATCACGCCGAGGTCCTGGCTGGCCAGGACCTGGTCGTCGTGGCCGGCGGCAAGGTCGAGGCTCAGGCGGGTTTCGGGAGCGGCGGCGGCGGGACCGGCGGACAGGAGTCCCGAAACGGCCAGGGCGAGGAAAACGAGCCCGGCGGGGACTAGAGGAGCAGCACGGCGTTCCGATTCCCGAAACCATCGTCGGCGTGGGCGATGGCGTTGGGATCGGTCACCCATCGGCCGTCCACCACGAACATGTACTCGTAGCGACCCGGCTGGAGATTCACGGACAGAGACCAGAGGTCCTCCCCGACGCGCCGCATCGGCGCCTCACACACCCTCCATTGGTTGAAGTCCCCGGCAAGGCAGACTTGAGAGGCATCCTGAGCCCGTATGACGAACCTATAGGATACCGCACCGGAGGAGGCGTTCGGAGGCTTTTCGTTCCCGTCCAGGCCGGCGGCCAGATCGCCGCCGGAGGTGGGCTGGGAGAAGATCGCGCGCTCCGGCGACCGGGTGTCGCCGGAGCGGTTCTTTGCGCGATCCTGGGGGATGGCAACCAGCACCACGATCAGGGCGGCAACGGCGGCGGGCACCCAGGCCCACCGGAGCCACCCCTGGCCCGGAAGCGATGGAAGCAACCGGAGCCGGGAAGAGGATCTGGCCCGGGCCGGGACGGCGCGCTCGACCTCCAAGGCGCGTTCCACGGCCCGGGCCAGAGAGGATGGGGCCCGCGAGCGGGTAGACCGGAACCAGGCCTCGATGCGGCACATGGTGTTCAACTGGTTCCGCAGGAGCTTCCCGGTCCGCAGGTCCCCCTCGAAGGCAGCAGGGTTCGACGGAGGCGGCTCCCCATCCAGGTACTCATGAAACCGGGGATTCACCCGGTCGCTTTCGAATTCGTCGTTCATGATGTCTGCGATGTCCCGCCCCCCGAGGGGGCCTAGACCTCGAAACCTCGGCGCCGGAGCGCGCCCAGAATGGACTCCCGGGCCCTATGCACCCGCACCTTGGCGTTGCTCACCGAGATCTCGAGGATCCCGGCGATTTCCTCGTAACCCAGGCCTTCCTGATGCCGGAGCAGGAAAGCCTCGCGATAGATCGGGTCGAGAGCGTCCAGCTCGGCCTGGAACCCATCGGCCACCTGCCCGGCCTCCAGAGCCTCGTCGGGCCGGGGGTGCGGGGCGGGAGGGTCCACTCCCATCGCCCCGGCCCCCTCCAGGCTGGTCTCCATCCGGCGGAGCCTCGAAGTCGGGTTCCCGCTATGGTCCCGGCACAGGTTCACCGCAATCCGGTAGAGCCACGTGGCGAACCGGGCATCCCCGCGGAAGGTGTCGAGCGCCCGGTAGGCCTTGAGAAAGGCGTCCTGGGTCACTTCCTCCGCGAGATGCGCGTCCCGCACCATCCGGGAGACCAGGCCGAAGATGAGATCCTGATGCAGGCGAACCAGGCGGGTGTAGGCAGCCGTGTCGCCCCGCCGGGTCCGCTCCAGCAGATCTCGCTCTTCATCGATCTCAAGCGGGGCGATGCCTCTCGGCTTCCGTCGCCCCTGATCATGCTCCGTCAATGGACGGCCTTGCTCGCTCACGTCCCCCCCGGATCGCGGTTCGAACGATGCTCGCTCGCTTAGACCGGGGGGACGATCTGGTCCAGAGCCGTCTGTCTTCGTCTTCTTTGACGGCTCGATGATCCCGTGGTTACAGGTGCGACGCGCGGGCGGGGCTAAAGCGGAAATCCCCGGGGACATAGGTCGGCCGGACGGGCGGTCCCGCCGGTCGCGGTTCCCTGAACTGGAACCGCGGAGGTTCGGGGAGGGTTCCACCGATGGGTGAATTGTACCATTTTCAAGGACTTGGAACGCCGGGGCAGGTTGTGGTGTAACCTCTGGGTGACGATACCGTCCAAGCCTGAGACCGTCCGGGCCGTCCCCATATCGAAGCTGACGAACGCGATGCGGATCGGTTGGCTTTGCACGCCCCTGGATACAAGGAGGGTGCATTCGTGAAATCGGGATTTCTTGGTAAGCTATTGATTGCCAGCGCATTAACTCTCGCGGTCGGGGCCGGCCTGGTCGGCTGCGGCTCGAGTTCGAACCCCGCCGCTCCGGGGAACGTGTTCTCCCCTCCCCCCGCCGGTTCGGGGATGGGACTTCTCGCGGTTTCCCTGAACACGGTGGGCTCGGTGAACGCCGCGGCCACGATGGGCGTCCACCCACTCGGTTCCGACCGCACCCCCATCTCGGCGGTCTGGATCACCTTCGATTCCATCCGGGTCTACCCGGCTTGCGAGGACAGCGCGGACGACGACACCACCGGTGAGGAGGAGGACTCCACGTCCGCCGCCAAACGGTGGAACGGGTTGAGCTTTCTCCACGACGACCATGACTCGACCGGGGGCGGGGACGACAGCACCCACGCCGACTGCGGCGCCGTCGAGGTCCTCACCGACCCGGTCACGGTCAACCTGGCCGGCCTCGACACCACGCTCTCCGAGTTCCTGGGGACCCTCGAGCTTCCCCAGGGCGATTACAGCCACCTGGCCCTCCATGTGGCCGACGGGTGGGTGGTCACCCAGGCCGGAGACTCGATCAGGGCGGACGTTCCCGGAAACAACGACATGCTCAAGGTCATCTTCCCCTTCACCGTGTCCGACGGTCAGGTGACCGACATCGTGATCGTGTTCGATCTGGACAAGTCGGTGGTGGAGGCGCCTCCCGGAAGCGGGAACTTCAAGATCAAGCCGGTGCTCCACGGGGCGTGGGGTTCCCACGACCACGACCATGACTCCCAATTCGGGCATGACGACGGCGGGAACAACGGGGCCCAGCACGGGAACGGCGGGGGCAATGGAGGGGGCAACGGCCACAAGGGTTAGCCCCCGATCGAGACGACACTGGAGTTGACGGGGTCAAACGGACATCCCCCGTTTTCCCCGAGGCGGACGCCACATCGGCGTCCGCCGCTTTTTTTGGGGGGGCGGAGTCCGCCGGGGGGCGGGCGACACCGGGGCCGGCCCCACCTATTCATGAAGCCGCTGCGGCGACGGGCACCTGACCGCCAGGGCGGGCTAGAGCGAAATCCCCAGTCCGGTGGTCACTTCCCAGTCGGTCTTCTTCACCCGGGCCGGCGGCCGGGTGTCGATCTCCACGTCCGAGGCCACGGTGAGCGAGAGCGCCCCTCCGAGCTTCACCCGGACCCCGCCGGTGGTCATGGCTCGCAGATCGCCGAAGTCGGAGATGCGGGGCTGGACGAAGCCGGTCAGCTGAAGGGTCACCAGGTCGTTCAGCCGGCCGTCGATCACCGCGAAGGTGGAGATGCGGGAGTCGGCGTCGGTCCCGGACTGATTCTTGATCTTCTCGAGCTCGAGCATGGGGGTGGCGCCGAGAGACAGCCGCCAGGACGTTTCCCGGATCACGTCGAACCGGGCGCCGAGCCCGAAGAGAAACCGGGTCTCGAGCCGCTGGAACGGGTTTCGTTGGTGCTGGACGAAGGCCACCGAGCTCAACCAGGAACTCACCCGGTGGTTGTGGCGCAGGTGAGCCGCGCTCTGCTCCTCGATGGCCGCGCCGCGGGATGTCTTCCGGGCGCCGCTGGCGATGAAGTCGGAACCGTTCCCGGGCGACCCGGTACTGAACCTGGCCGCTCCCGGCGAGGGAGAGAACCTCGGTGTTTCCGCCGGTGGCGCTGAAGGAAGCGTCCATGATCCCGCTCCACCCCGGCTCGTTCTCCTTGAACCCCCGGAGGGTGTTCAGGATCTGGGCCTGGGCGGCACGGGGCATGGCGCCCAACAGCAGGGCGGCCAGAAGCACGGAGACGAAAGCGGCAGGACCGGAAAGTGGGGGATCGAAGCGCGCACCGGTATGGGGACTCCTCTCGGTTGGGTTCGGGTCTCGCGGGATTCGGATTCGGATCAGGTTTCGGACTCGGGATTCGGTCCGGGATTGCGGGCCGAGCCTCGGACTCGGATTTCGGGTCACCGGAGTGACAGAAGCCTACATCGCGCGGCCCGGTGGGCGAGCCCGGCGGGGGGGAGACGGAGCGCGGGGATGAGTTCGCCCGGGCGGCATGCGCGATCCGCCCCTGACCGGACGGCGCACGAGCCGTTCGCCACGGTAGGTCCAGAGCGGCGCGGCATCCGGGGAACAGCCGATCTCCCAGGTCAAGCGCGCAGGGCGCCCGGCCGGTCACGCGGAGGGTGCCTCGGTGAAGCGCGTGATGATGATGGGCGTGGCAGAGCGTGACGAGGTTCCAGGACGCGTTCGAACCGCCACGGGAGCGGAATACGATGTGGTGGACCTCGAGGTTTCGGCGCGCCCCGCAGCCCGGAACCCGGCACCTCCAGCCGTCACGCTCCAGGGTCCGTCGTTCGGTGGGGAGGCGGCCGGGATCCAGGTGCGTCCACTGATCCAGCGCCTCCCAGGACACCACCACGGCCGCCGCCCAGTCGGGCAGCCGTCCGTCCCGCCGTCGAACCGCCCGGCACGCCCGCTCCCAGCGGGCACGAATCCCGGGACGGGCCCAGACCACCACGCGGTGGTGGCGGCCGGGGGCGGACAACGTTTTCCGGCCGCGAAGCAGCTCCTCGGCCTCGTCAGGCTCCCGGCAGGTGGCCAGGATCGCGAGGTCCAGGAGTGCTTCCAGCCGCGCCATCCGGAGGGGGTTCTCGGCCGGGTCCAGGGAAGACCCCGAGGGCGAGACCGAGCCCCCGCTCGTCCAGGCGGCGCTCAATGTCTGTGGTCGACCAACCGGCCCGGGCGAGCCGCCTTTGGAGCCGGCCTTCGACCGCGGGGTCGGTGATCACCCCGGGAGAAGGACGTCCATCGGAACCCGACGAGGCTCAGCCGCCCAAGGAAGCGCAGTCTCCCGCCGGAACTGGCGATAGGTGACCGAGCGGGCCCGTTCGATCATGGCCCGGTGTCCAGGTCCCCTCGTCCCGCCAGGGGCAGCACGTGGCCCAGCCCGACCTCGCCGCGGACGTACCGATCGGCGAGGAGTCGGCCGTACTGGAAGGCGAAGCCAGCGTGAAACCGATCCCAGGTGGCGCGCTCCGAGAGCCCGAGGAGACGCGCGCCCAGTTCCCCCAGGTGCGGGAGACCGACGAGGGCCGGGGCATCCAGGGTATCGAGATGCACCAGCGCGCGGGCCTGGAGCGCGAAGAGCGGCCGAACCTCGCCTTCGAGAGCCCGGTACCGATCGAGAAGCGCCCGCGCCGGCACCGGGAACCGTCCACCCTCCGGGTCCGCTGCGGGCACGGCGCTCCCCGCGCACGGGCCGGTCTCCCGGGTCAGCCGATGGATGCGTCGAAGCCTGCGCTCCAGGGCCCTCAACGTGTTCTTGGCCCGCTTGTAATCCCATCGGTGATAGGAGGGCGACCAGGGTCGCGCTCCGCCCGGGCCGCCGGGGGGAGGCTCCCCCGGCGCACGGGAACGTCGCGCCCGGGAGGCGTGACCGGCCACGCGATCCGCCCAGGGGAGCCGCCCGGCCTGGGCCCAGGCCGCCGACCGTCACCTCCCGCTCCGAGCCCTTCCGTTTCCGATCGTGCGGGGCGGCGGCGGCGGCCGGATCCGCCTCGGACTCCTCCGGGGGCGCCGCGAGCCAGGGAAGCGACGAATCCGACTCCATCAGCATCGCCTCCAGGCACTCGTCGCGTGGAGCATCCCAGCCGAGCACCCGCTGGGCGGTTTCGAGAGCATGTTCGAAGGCGAACCCGACGGCCTGGGGCGCGGGAAAAGCAATCCTCCCTCGGTTGGGCTCATCAAGATCGTCGGGGGCCGTGGCGGGAGCGGAGCCGGTCTCCGCCGTCCGTGCCGCGAGTCGGCGCACGGTGAGCTTCGTGCCGAGGGCAAGCCAGACCGGGGCGTTCTCGGGGTTGAGAACCGGCCGGAGGGCCAGGAGTTTGCTGGCATCTACGCGCCCTTCGAGATACGCGGGCCTCGCCGCGGGAACCCGGTCCAGGATGTCCTGCACTGCAACCCGGCGACGGGCGGTCGGGGATGAAGCTGAAGCGCTTCCCGGCAGAATCGGCGAACCGGACATGGCCGAGATCCCGGTACCGGTCGCCCGAGCGCAGCCCACCGAGCGCCGCGCCCTGGGCAACCTCCAGCCGGCGGCTGACCGCCTGGGCCTCGCGGACGGCGTGGAGCAGGCGCCAGGCGAGCTGCCGGCACTTGACACGGGTGCGCGCCCGGTCCCTTCCCGCTGGAGCCTGGTTCCCGGACTCGTTCGCGAGCCCGGCGGCGCTGCTCTTCCCGCTCCCTCCGGAGAACCCGGGCCGGGTAAGCCGCCTCCGGTCCGAACAGGCCGTCCAGCCGATCCCCGAACCGGGGTTCCGGGAGGCTCTCCGGAGATGCAATGTCAACCACACCAGCCAGTTCCATGATCCCATCCTTCGCGCCGGGGGGAGCCGGTCCACGTCGGACATACTAACCGTATGACTGGTATTCGTCAAGGAAAAAGGGGCCGGCGCAGGGATTTCTTCGGGCGCCCGCGTACCAGGGGGAAGTCCAGTATCGGATTCACCGGGTGTTCGAGGCCGATGACTTCGGCGCCGAGGGCCCTCGCCGGCAGGCCTCGCGACCCGGCCTCCTCTCTTGTTTGAAAGTCTAGGATCAGCGCGGTCTCGGGCTGTCGGCCTCGATTGAAGGGCGGGTCATACCTCAGCGCCTCGATCTCGTGACAGATGTCCCCGCCGCTTTCTCACCGCTCCCTCACCGGTCCCTCCTCCACCATCCCCGCCGCCCCCTCGATCCGGCGCTTGGCCCCGTCGGTGGCCTTCATCGCCTCCAGCTTCCCCGCCATCGGCATCAGCCGGTGCTCGAAGGAGCCCACCGCGTCATTGTAGGCGCCCACCGCCGTGGACAGCCCCTTCCCACCCTGCCCAGGTGCTCCCCGAAGATCGCCGCCCGGTCGTAGAGGTCGCGCGCGGCGGCGGCGATGGTCTCGGCGTTCTCGGCCAGGGCCGCTGCTGCCAGTAGATGGCCACCGTTCGCAGGAGCGCCACCAGGGTGGTCGGGGTGGCCACCAGGACCTTGGACCGGAGCGCCTCCACCTGGAGGTCCGGAGCCCGGCCGAAGGCCGCGGCCAGGAAGGGGTCCCCGGGAAGGAACAGCACCGTCAAGTCCACCGCCCCGGCCAGGGCGCCCGGGTACTCCCGGGCGGCCAGCGGGCGGATGTGCGAGCGGAGCGCCTTCACGTGGCGGTCCAGCGCCGCCTCCCGCGCGGCCTCGTCCGCCCCCGCTTCCACCGCCTCCAGGTAGGCGGCCAGGGGCGCCTTGGCGTCCACGGCGATGAAGCGCCCCCCGGGAGCCGCACCGTCATGTCCGGCCGGCCGCCCCTCCTCCAGCGTCTCCTGTTCCTCGAAGTCGCAGTGCTCGGTCATGCCGGCCAGCTCGGCCACGTTCCTGAGCGCGATCTCGCCCCAGCGCCCCCGCACCTGGGACCCGCGGAGCGCGGTGGCCAGGGACGTGGTCTTCTCCTGCAGCGATGACGTCAGCTCCGAGAGTCCCTGCAGCCGCTCCAGCAGCTTCTTGTACGCCCCCTCCCGCTTCACCTCCAGCTCCCCGGTCCGGGTCCCCAGCTTCCCCAGGGTCTCTCGGAGCGGCGCCAGCAGCTCCTCGATGGCCTGCTTCCGCTTCTCCAGCTCTGCCCGTGCCGCGGCCTCGGTCTTCTCGAACCGCTGCTGGGCCAGCTCCAGGAACTGCTTCGTGTTCCCCTCCAGGGCCGCCCCGGCCAGGGCCTTGAAGGCGTTCTGGAGGTCCCGGCGCGAGCTTTCGATGAATCTTTGCTGTTCGATGACCTGGGTTTTTGCGTTCTCCAGTTGGGAGAGGGCGGTGGCCAGGCGGCGGTCCAACTCGGCGCGGGCCTCGGCCGTGCTGCGGAACTCGGTTTCGAGTTCCTCCCGGCGCCGGTGCTCGCTCTCGCCGAGGCCTCGGCGCCGGCGAGCGCTTCTCGGCGGTGGACAGCCGGAACCGTTCGGGCGCGAGCGCGCCCGCAGGGAGGTCATGGGGAAGGCGAGAAGAGCCCCGATGACCAGGGCGGCGAGGGCGATCAGGAGGACGGGTGGGTCGTTCATATTTGGGTTCGCGCGCCATTCACTTCGGCGACCGGCGGACGGGGGGACAATCCAAGCGCGGAAGCCAGTGTAGCTCCGCGCCGCCAAACTGCAACCCAAAACTCGTTGTGCGAGTGAGAGCTACGGGCTCAGCGGTCGGGAAATCCGGACGAGTTCCGGTTATCTCGGACCGGAGTCGGGAAAGGCGCCGTTCGAGCCGTCTAACAAAGAGGGTGCTGGCACACAAATCGCTTGACCTGCGTGGAAAAGAGAGGCATAGTGGGAGCCACGCGGCCGGGACCTCCCCGGAATCCTGGTTTCAGTGAAAACAAACTGAAATAGTCGGTTACAGACGTGGCGATCGAGGAGAACGGGGAAGGGAACAGGGGCTCTTCATGGTTTGCTATAAGCTATTACGACTGAGGTGGTTTTGGGGATCCAGCGGGGTTTCACCCAAAAATGTTTTGAAAAAGTGAAGTCGGTGGATGCAGACCTGGAAAAAATCGTATAGGAATTGTTAGTAGCGCGACAGAGAGACGGTGCGCATCGAGAGAGACGACGATGGCGGCACGGTCGAGCCTTGAGCTTGGCAACGACGCGGCGAGTCTTTGGGCCTTCGCCGACTCCGGTCGGCGGGACTCATTGGGGGAAAAACTCCCGCGTTCGTGGGCCGGATCACTGACCTCGTCCCGTGCCGCCAATTTTTTGTCCAGCGCCCGCGGGAACCGAGCGGTCGCCTTCGGGGTCTGAACCACCGAACCCGAGCTTCTTTCCCGGCCTTCTCCTCCCCTCGAAAGGAGTACCGGCGTGACGCGCTCCCTGTTCTCCGGCGTGACGGTCGGGGGCCTGGTTTCGATCCTCGCCGCCTCCCTGACCCTCATCGCCCCCCCGACCGAGGCCCACTCCATCGAACTGGGGGGCGGATTCCAGTCGAACTCGACTCCGCCCATCAAACCCATTCAGCACCGCCGGATCTTGAGCTGGGCTACAGCGTCCCCCGTCCCGGAGCGGAGCCGTTTCCTCCTGAGGCGGACTATCTCTGGGCCACCGCGGACCAGGTCCAGGCCGACCCCACCTTCCAGCGGCCGGAGTCGAAGTTCTGGGTGCTCCCCATCATTCTGGCCGTCCAGGCCGACCTGGTACCCGAGCGGGTCGGGGTCCCCGTGGCCCTCTACCTGGGCCTCGGGGGCCAAACCGTTCTGACCGGGTTCACCGACCGCTCCGGCGTCGCCCGGCGTGCTCCCACCATCGGGGGGTTGATCGACTCCGCCCGAGATCACGCTCTCGCCCACGCTCTCGATCTGGGCGCGCCAGCGGCTTTCGCTCGTGGGGGACCTTCACTATTCCGGCGGCTCCGGGGACATCAACTACGACGGCTGGCTCGTACAACTCGGGCTGAGCGTCACGGTCAGATGACCATGAACCGTCACCTCGTCCTCCTGATCCTCCTGGTCGCGGCCGCCCGGTTGCCGTCCGCGGACCTGGCGCAGGCCATGTGCATCCCCGTGTATTGCGTGGACTGTGAGCTGCAGTCGATGGGCCAGCTCAACGTCGTGGTGATGGACCGGGCGGCGGGAAGATCCAGCTGATTCCCAACATCCGGGTGGCGGGGAACGCTTCGGAGTGGGGGCTGATCGTGCCGACCCCGTCCATCCCCGATCTGGAACCCGCATACGGCGGATCTGGACCGGATGTTCGCGCTCACCGCGCCGGCCCCGTCCGACCGGGCGCCGGGAGACCTGGGCTGCGGCATACATCGGTCTATGCCCAACCCGCGGGCGGGGGAGACGACGGTCGACATCATCGGCCGTCTCGCGGTGGGGGCCTTCGACGCCACCATCCTCTCCGCCGGCGATCCGTCGGCCTGAGCGCCTGGCTGAACTCGAACGGGTTCAGCCTGTCACCGGAGGACGAGCTGAAGTTCGCGCCCTACGTCGCGCGCGGGTGGATCTTCACCGCCATGAAACTCGATACCGCGCGGGCCGAACTCGGCGACCAGGTGGACGTGAACGTGGATCCGGTGCGGTTCACCTACGCCGCCGACACCCTCGAGGTTCCGCTGCCGATCCTCTCCATCCATCGGGCGGAGTGGCTCCCCATGGCGTTCTTCGTGGTCGACGGTCACCGCGCGACGATTCCCGGGTTCACCACGGTCTACGCCAACGCGGTGAACCGCTCCGAGGCCTCGGCGGTGGCCGCGCGCTACCCCGAATTGGGGGCGCTGATCGCCCCCGGCCGGTTCGTGACCCGGCTGGACCGGATCTTCGGCCCCGATGACCCCATGGACGGCTCCGTGTTCCTGACCCGCGCCGCGACCGACGACGAGTACCGGCGAACGAGCTCCTTCTGGTCGGGACTCGACGCCTGGCCGGTCGCGCTTCTCATGATCGGGCTCGGGGTGACCGGCGTGGCGCGGCTCGCCGGCCGGCGGCGGTTGTCCGCCGGTCCGTCCGCCTCCCCCGACCGGGCCCCGCCGCCCCGCGGCCGGACCCCCCGTGACGGGAGGCCGACCGCCTAGCGCTCCGTAGCAGAAGGCATGCACGCAATCCGGCGGCGTTTCACGGCCGGATCGAGAAGTCCACCACCCGGGGTTGCACGAGTCGCTGGTAGTCGTCGTAGCGCATGCGCACGACGTCCTCGTGGGTGCCCGCGTTGAAGGTGATCCACTCGTCGTCGGCGAGATCCTTGCTGACGTAGACCGGAATCTCGTAGAGGTTCCCGAACGGATGCTCGGCTCCCACCGAGCAGTCCGGACAGATGCTGGCGATCTCGTCCTCGGTGCCCAGACGAAGGTCGTCGGAGCCGAGCACGGCTTTGAGCTTCGCCATGTTCACCCGGTGATGGGCGGGCAGGACGGCCATGAGATACCGCTTGTCGGTCTTCATCATGACGACCTTGGCGAACTCCCGGCCGGGGGTGCCGGTGTCCGCCGCGGTTTCCTGGGCCGTGTAGTCGCGCCGGTGATGAAGGGTCTCGTACTTGACCTTGCGCTCGTCCAGGTACTGCCTGAGGCTGCTCGCGATGATGGCCATGATCACGGTCCTCCCTTTCTGATTGGCGCAGGAGGCCGAATCTGGGCCGGACACCCGGGGGCGTCTCGACCGCTCGGGAACGCCCCGCTACCGGGGATTCCGCCCGAACTCGGTCTTTCCTGATTGTAAGCAGCCCCGGCGAACGGCTACAAGCGGGAACGGCGGGGGGGGCCGGGAATATGATAGGATCGGGAATCGGCATCCCCCCAACCCAGATCGAAGGGAGGTCCCCATGCGCCGCCCCGTCTTGGTTCTCCACGCCACGTTCGCCCTCCTGGTCCTGCTCGTCGCGCTCCCCGCTTCGGCCGCGGTGCACGACGTACAGCAGCAGGGGTTCGTCTTCAACCCATCCGAGATCACCATCGACAAGGGGGACACGGTCCGCTGGCACTGGAACGACGGCATTCATACCGTCACCAACGGCGTGAACCCGAACTCCCCGGACGCCGGCGCCCTGTTCGACGCCCCCCTCGACAACGGCAACGCGACCTTCGAATACACCTTCACCATCACCGGGATGATTCCCTACTACTGCCAGTTCCACTTCGGGCTGGGCATGACCGGGACGGTGACCGTGAACAACGACGTTCCGGTCAAGGCCACCACCTGGGGCCGGATCAAGGCCCTCTACGGCGGAGAGGACGACTAGCAACCTCGCGCTACCCGCGGCCCCCCTCGGGGTGCTAGCGTCCCCTTCCGGGAGTGTCCGCGACGAGGGGAAGGAGGGGGCGCCATGGCCTCGCTCAGGCTGACCGCCGAGGAACGGGCTTCGCTCTGGAAGGAACTCATCGCCCGGATCGAGGGTTACCTGACGACGGTGGACGAGGTGCGGGTGGCGCCCGATCTGGATCCGGCGCAGATTCGCTCGCTCCTGGCCCCGTTCGATTTCTCGGTGCCCCTGGATCCGGTGGAGGCGGTGGCCTTCGCCGCCGACGAGCTGACCCGCCACCAGACCCACGCTCCGAACCCCCGTTACTTCGGGCTCTTCAACCCCGCCTCGACCACCATGGGCATCGCCGCCGACGCCCTGGTCGCCGCCTTCAACCCCCAGCTCGCGGCGTGGAGCCACAGCCCGCTGGCCATCGAGATCGAGGCGCACCTGGTGCGGGCGTTCGCCGTCCGTTTCGGCTACGATCCGGCGGAAGCCGAGGGCGCCTTCACCTCGGGCGGGGCGGAGGCCAACCACACCGCCGTCCTCACCGCCCTGGTCCACGCGTTCCCCGAATTCCGCGATCGCGGGGCGCGCGCCCTGGCCGGCGAGCCCGTGATCTACGTTTCCGCGGAGAGCCATCACTCGTTCCTCAAGGCGGCGCGACTCTGCGGTCTGGGCACCGAGGCGGTGAGGGAGCTTCCGGTGGACGGCTCGCTCCGGATGCGGGCGGACGCCCTGCGCCGGCAGGTGGATCACGATCGGGCGTCGGGCGACCTGCCGTTCCTGGTGGTGGGAACCGCGGGCACGACCAATGCCGGGGTCGTCGATCCCCTGGAGGAGATCGCGGATGTGGCCGAGCGCGAGATCCTCTGGTTCCATGCCGATGCGGCCTGGGGGGGCGCGGCCATGTTGGTCCCCGAACTCCGGCCGGCCCTGGCCGGGATCGAGCGCGCGGATTCCATCACCTTCGACGCCCACAAGTGGCTTTCGGTGCCGATGGGGGCCGGCCTCTACCTGACCCGCCGCCCCGGAATCCTGGACCGGACCTTCCGGGTGGCCGCCCACTACATGCCGCGCGAGGCGGCCGGCCTTCCCGTGGTCGATCCCTATACGGCCACCATGCAATGGTCGCGCCGGTTCACCGGACTCAAGGTGTTCCTCTCGCTGGCGGTGGCGGGCTGGGACGGCTATGCGGAGGCGATCCGCCACCAGACCCGGATGGGGGATCTGCTGGGGGAGAAGCTCGCCGAGGCGGGCTGGAAGGTGGTTAACGACACGCCGCTTCCCACCGTATGCTTCGTGGACGGGACCCTTCCCGAAGGCGGGACCTTCGAGTACCTGGATGCGGTTCTCCGAAGCGTCCTGGCCTCGGGCGAGGCCTGGATCTCGGTGGCGCGGCTCACGGGGATCGGCCCCGCGCTCCGGGCCACGATCACCAATTTCCTCACCACGCGGGAGGATCTGGATCGCCTGGTGCCCGCGCTGGAGGCGGGGCGCCGGGCCGCCCGGGCGGGTTGAGGGTAACGCGCGGATGGATATGAACCCACGCATGGCACACATCGTGACCGGACTCCTCTTGGCCGGATCCTCCTTCGGGAGGGCGCCGGCGCGCGCAGCCGCCTTCGAAACCGAGACTCCAGCGTCCCCCATGGACGCCGCCGCCCTCATCGCCATGGCCGACTCGGTCGAAACCGAGGTGGCCACGATCGACGGCCGCCCGTTCAAGCATCCGGTGAAGAAGGACTTCTACAGCGAGGATCAGCTCCGGATCTACCTCCGGAAGGAGATCGCCAAGGAGTATCCCCCGGAGCGCTCGAACCGGACCGAGGCCATCCTCCACATGACCGGACTCCTTCCCGATTCGGTCGACTTCGAATCCACCCTGGAAGCCGTGCTCATGAACCAGGTCGGCGGCTTCTACGATCCCGAAACCGAGGCCTTCTACATGGTGCGGAGAGGTGGGGTCCAGTTCGGACCACAGGTCGAGGAGATCATGGTGGCCCACGAACTCACCCACGCCCTCGACGACCAGTACGTGAGCCTGGACTCGTTGATCGCAAACCACCCCCGAAGCCAGGACGCCGACTTCGCCCTGGGGGGCGCGGTGGAAGGCTCGGCCACCGCGATCATGTCGATCTACACCACGAAGCTCCAGCTTTCCGGAAAGCTGCGGATGTCCGACCTCACCCAGATCATGGAATCCGAGGCCGAGCGGAGCCGGCCCTTCCTGGAGGCGCCGCCCTACTTCCAGACGTTCCTCGCCCAGTACACCTGCGGAATGCTCTTTCTCTCTCCCGGCGGTCTTCTGGGGCTGGCGTCGCCGGAGGCCGGCGCGAGGATCGGGGCGCGGTTCCTCATCGCCGCGCGCGATCTTCCCCGCTCCTCCGAACAGATCCTCCACCCCGACAAGTACTGGAACACGGCCGGGCGCGACGACCCGGTGACGGTGGATGAGGGTGCGGCGACCGCGGCGGTTCGGACCGCGGGACTCGAGATCCTGGGTGGGGACACCCTGGGGGAGATCCTGGTGGCCATCCTCACCACGCCGGCCGGGGAGTACGTGAACGCGCTGACCGCGGCCAGCGCCGCCGCGTGGACGAACCCCGCCGCGGAGGGTTGGGGCGGGGACCGGTTCTATCTCCTGGGGCCGGTCGCCGGCGGGTCCACGGACGGCGGTTGGGACCGGCGGAAGCCGCGGATGCCCGAGGATGCGCCCGGCCGGCTCCGGAGGGAGGATGGCGGCCTCCCTCCGGCCGGGAACCTTCGAGGCCTCTGGGTGACGACCTGGGACACGGCGGAGGACCGGGACGAGTTCCTGGCCGCGTTCAACGTCGCCGACCCGGATTCGACCCGGCAGATGATCACCCTGGGGACGAGCGGTGGCGTTCACCTATCGGTTCTCCGAGGCCGAAGCGGCCGCCCTGGCCCGGGGTTTGGCCCAACCGCCCCTGACCTTCACCCGCGCCGGATCCCCTTGGGCCCCCTGACGCCCCCCCCCCCCCGCCGCGACCGCCCGCGGCGCGCGCGCCTACCCTCGCTGGGGCCCGGCGCACCCCCGCCGCCCCTGGCGGCGGCCCCCGCCGCCGCGCCGCCCGGGCCCCCGCGCCCCCGCGCCCCGCCCCGCGCCGCGCCCGGCGGCCCGGCCCGCCCGCCGCCCGCGCCGCGGGCGCCCCGCGCCGCCGCGGCGGCCCGCGCGCGCCCCCCCGCCGCCCCCGGCGCCCCGCCCGCGCGGCCGCGCGCGGCGCTCCGCGGCGCGCCCCGTCGGTCTTCGGGCCGCGTCGCCGTCGCCCGCCGGCCCGGCGCCGGTCCCCGCGCCGGCGCGGTCCTTCCGCCTCGGCCGGGCCGCCCGGCCTCGCCCGGGTGCGGCGGCCCGCCCCCGCGGCCGTCTTCGTCCCGCCCGTCGTCCGCGGGCCGCCCTCGCGTCCCGCGGGTCGCCGCCCGTCTCGCCGCGCCCCCGCCGGCGCCGCTGACCTCCACCCCGCGCCGGACGCGTCCCCTCGGCCCTGGCCCGGGCGCGCCCCGCCTCGCCCGGCCGACCGCCGGGCACTCGCTGCCGCGGGCCGCGGGCTCGCCGCCGCGGTTCGCGCGTCGCCGGTTCCGCCGGCGCCGCTCCGGCCGCCCTCCCGGCGTCGCGCCCCGGCCGCGTCTTCCTCCCCGGCCTGCGCGGGCGGCCGTCTCCCCCCTGCCGGCCGTCTCCCCCGTGCCGCGGCTCGTCTCCGCCGCCCGCCGCCCTCCCTCCCGGCGGTCCTCGGCCGGCCGGGGGCGCCGGTCTTCGCGCCGCCGCCGCCGCCCCTGCCGCGCTCCGGCGCCCCCCCGTCGCCTGCGCCGGGGCGCGGTCTCGCCGCGGCTCTCCCGCTCGCCGCGCCTTCGCGCCTCCGCGCGTTCTTTCCCGCGCCCGCCGTCTCTGCGCGCCGCCCGGCCTCCGCCCGCGCGCTTCCCTCGCCCTCGTGCCCTCCCCCCCTGTCCTCTTCCCCCCTCCTCCCGGCCCGCTCCCCTCGTCTCCCCCGCCCGCCTCCCTTACCGGGGTTGTCGGTCCCGGGCCGCTCCGGATGTTGAGCCGGCCGTCGTGCGATAGACCGCTCGCCTTCTCCTCACGGCCGAGAACCCGAGAACGAAGCTCGCCATGGAAACGCCGGGCCCGGATCGGACTTTCGCCGGGGAGCGATGTCGTCGTGACCGACAACGTCGAGCAGTCCGTAGGTCACTACGATCAGGTTGGCCGCTTCCACCGCGGCGTCGAGCTGGATCGAAGTGTACCGGTGCCAACCGGAGGCCGCGCTCTCGTTCTTGTGCACCGCCACCAGCACGTCTTCGTCCGCGTATTCGGTACCGAACCAGGCCGTCCACCGGTCGCCGTTCCGGGTCAGCCGGCCCGCATTGTCCAATTCGATCCCGATGGCGTAGGCGTTGAGGCCGGTCAGTCCTTCCCATCGGCTCCGGCCGGCGTGCCAGGCCACCCGGTCGAAGGGGACCATCTGGGTAATGCTCCCATCCCGGCCGATCACGAGGTGGGCGGACGCGCGGGCGGCCGGATTCCTGAACCATTGAACCGAGGATTCGGCGCTCGCTCCCGACGTGTAGTGCATGACCAGGTACCGGGAGTCGACCCGCCCCCCCTTGTTCGGACTCTCCACGAAGGGGAAGGGCTTTCCGTCGTCCCGGCACAGTCGATGATCGGTGATCTGCATGACAATCCTCCGCAAACCGCCGGGGGGATCGACGGCGAGGCGAGTGGAAGATTCGGGGAGCGGGTGTGAGGTTGATTGCGGCGCCGGTCGCTCCCCACGGATGATTCGGGCGGATTATAGCGAATCGGCGGGAGTATCACCCGCCGATTCGAGGCACACCGGGGTTGTCAGAAGGGAGCGGCCCGGTCAGCCCGAACCGTTCATGATGCCGCATCGCGACGCGGAGCGGATGACCGTCGGGGCGGGTCAGGCCTTCCTCACGTACTCGAACTCGAAAGGCTGACCGTTGACCCCGCGCGGCGGGGGAGCGATCCAGCCGGCGATCTTCCCCGGCTCGGTCACCGGGTGCATGAGCGAGCGCACGTATTCCTTGTCGCCGTCGCCGGGAAGCCATTCCCCCCGGCGGCGGCTCCACTCCGCCTCGGTGAGCGGATCCCCCTGGGGGGTGAAGTGGAGTCCCTGGAACGTGCCGATCTGCCGGTGGAAGCGGCGGTGGGGAAGCTTCAGCTCGAACTCGATCCCGTGCTTGGCCAGAATCTTGTTCCACCGGTCCACCCCGCGCTGGCAATCGTCCACGTAGGCGTCGCGCAGGATTTCGTTCATGGCGTTCCGGGTGGGCACCGACTCCCTCACCACCTTTCCGCCTTCGGAAAGCTCCATGTCGTAGACGCCCTCCATCGCCAGGTGGTCTTCGTATTGCTCCTCCCGGTATCGCCCCTTGAGGCCCGCCGCGAAATAGTCGGCCGCGTTCGATGACTTCTCGCCGCCGAACAGGTCCAGGGACAGGGAGAACCAGAGGTTCAGGTACTTCTGGACGGTGGGCAGGTCCACGCCGCCGGCCTTGCGGACGTCGCCGTCCGGCGACTCCTTCATGAGCTGGGCGGTGCGCTCCACCACGCGACCCACGCCGGTCTCGCCCACGAACATGTGGTGGGCCTCCTCGGTGAGCATGAAGCGGGTGGTGCGCGAAAGCGGGTCGAAACCGCTTTCGGCCAGGGCCAGGAGCTGGTACTTCCCGTCCCGGTCGGTGAACATGGTGAACATGTAGAAGGACATCCAGTCCTGGATCGGCTCGTTGAAGGCGCCGAGGATCCGCGGCTTGTCGGGATCGCCGGAGCGGCGGGCCAACAGCGCCTCCGCTTCCTCGCGCCCGTCGCGACCGAAGAATCCGTGAAGGAGGTACACCATGGCCCAGAGATGGCGCCCCTCCTCCACGTTCACCTGGAAGAGGTTCCGCAGGTCGTAGAGACTCGGGCAGGTCCGCCCAAGGAGTCGTTGCTGCTCCACGCTGGCCGGCTCGGTGTCACCCTGGGTCACGATGAGCCGGCGGAGCATGCCCCGATACTCTCCCGGCACCTCCTGCCACACCGGCTGGCCGAGCTGGTCCCCGAACCCGATCCGGCGGTCGGTCCCGGGCTCGGCCAGGAAGATCCCCCAGCGATACTCGGGCATCTTCACGTAGTCGAAGTGGGCCCACCCCTTGGGGTCCACGCTGATCGCGGTGCGGAGGTAGACGTCGTCCTCCTGGAATCCCGCCGGACCCATGTCCATCCACCACGAGCGGAAGTCGGGGAGCCACTTCTCGAGCGCCCGCTTGAGCCGCGGGTCGTCGGCCAGGTTCACGTTATTCGGAATGCTGTCGTACAGGTTCACGCTGTCCTCCGTTGGCGGATCGGATGCCCGGCCCGGTTCCCTCCCGCGTCTCTCATGTCCGGTTCCAGTCGAAATCGGCCCGGTCGGGGCGGCCGTACACCTTGAGCGCGCCGTGCTCGCCGACCGCGTTGGGCCGGATGAAGATCCAGTTCTGCCAGGCGGAGAGCCGCCCGAAGATCTTGCAATCGGCGGTTTCCGTGCCGGGGAACCGCAACGAGGCCTCCATCCCGGTGAGCGCGTCCGGGGAGAGCGACGCCCGCTCCTCGATCGCCACCCGCACCTCGTCCTCGTAGTCGATGTCGTCCAGCACCGTGGTGATGAGCCCGGCCCGGTCTGCCTCGGACGGGGTCAGCGATCCCGCGGCGAGGGCGCGGGCGACGCTTTCCTCCTCCCCGTAGAAGTGCGCCCGGAGCCGGCTCAGACCGTGGGTCATGGGGTAGTCCCCCGCGTTCAGCGGCCCCAGGGCGACCACCGGGTGATCCTCCAGGTCGAGCATGTAGCTCCGGTCCGCGGCCAGGACCAGCTCGAAGAGCGAACCGGCGAAGCAGGAGCCGGGCTCGATCAGGGCGAACAGGCTTCGCGCGGTGAGGTCCAGCCGGCGGAGCACCCGGGCCTGGTACAGGAGGATCTCACGCACGAACCAGTCGTCCCGAAGGCCGTCCAGGGCCCGGTCCACCTCCAGCACCATTTCGGGTTCTCCCTCGGTTTTCAGCAGCAGGAGCCCCAGCTCGGGCCGGTTGAACCGGAGATCGAGAATCGCGTCGTCCAGTTCGCGGAAGGCCCGGAGCGCCCAGGCGTCGGCGCCCCGCTCCCGGTAGGCCTCGGCCGAGACCGGCTCTCCCGCCCCGGGCCCCTTCACGGTGACCGTGGCCGTTCTTCCCTCTCCGTCCATGTCGACCGTCACGTATTGATACCGGCGACGGGTTTCATCGATTTCCGCAGAAACGGGTTTCCAGGTGACGCCGGGGCCGCTGCGGGGGGGCGCGGCGGCGGCGAGGGCTCGGGCGCGCTCCCCCACCACCTCGTCGAACCGGCTCCGAGGCGCCAGCGCGTCCACCAGTCCCCAGTCCACCGCGCGCTGGCCCTTGATTCCCTCCTGGAGGGTGCAGAACACGTCGGCCCGATCCCGGCGTACCCGTCGCTTGTCCACCACCCGGGTGAGACCGCCGGTGCCGGGAAGCACTCCCAGGAGGGGCACCTCGGGAAGGCTCACCGCGCTCGATCCGTCGTCCACCAGGACGATCTCGTCGCAGGCCAGGGCCAGCTCGTATCCGCCCCCGGCGGCCAGGCCGTTCAGCGCGGCCAGGAACCGGAGGCCGCCGTGCCCGGAGGCGTCCTCCATCCCCAGCCGTGTTTCGTTGGTGAACTTGCAGAAGTTGATCTTGAACCCGTGGGGTGAGAGGCCGAGCATGTGGATGTTGGCGCCGGAGGAAAACACGCGATCCTTGGCGCTGGTGATCACCACCGTCCGCACCTCGGGGTGCTCGAAACGAATTCGGTCCACCGCGTCGGCCAGCTCGATATCCACCCCGAGATCGTAGGAGTTGAGCTTCAGGGCATAGCCGTCCCGAAGGGGCCGATCCTCCCTCGCGTCCAGGCGGAGGACGGCGATCTCACCCTCGAACTCGAGCTTCCAGTGGTGGTAGCGATCGGGGGCGGTCTGGAATTGAACCGGGGCCTCGGGAGAGCGGGCGGAGACGGTGGGCTGGGGCATGGATCACCTCATGAGCGATGCGGAGAAGACGACGATTCCGATCGGGATTATGGTTTCGCGGTAGGGACCGGGTCCGGCGGCCACTGGACAAGCGGGCCACCCACCCGGTAGGCTTCCGCCTGAGTTCTGACAGAGCAACAGCAGTATTTTGCATCGAAGTACCGGTTTCGGTCAACCCTTGTTATGCACTATAATGCATGAAATGATGGATTCATCCACCCTCTCCGACTCCCAGGCCGCCCGGGCCCTGGAACGCCTGGGCCACGCGGTGCGCTCTCTTCGCGCCGGGCTGGGGACCTCCCGGGCCGATCTGGCCGAGCGGGCCGGCCTGAGCCTCCGATTCCTGGCCCAGCTCGAGGCCGGCCGGGGGAACATCTCCTACCTGAAACTCCGCCGGGTGGCCGGGGCCCTGGGGGTGAGCGTCGCCGACCTGGTCGAGCGGGCGGAGAGCCAGGCGGACCGGCCGGTGGCGTTGATCGGGATGCGGGGAGCGGGGAAGAGCACGGTGGGAAAGCTCTTGGCCCAGCGCCTGGGGGTGGCGTTCGTCGAGCTGGACGAGCTTGTGGAAGAGGAGGCGGGAATGCCCCTGGGGCAGATCTTCGAACTCCAGGGAGGGACCTATTTCCGGCGGCTGGAGCGGGAGGTGCTGGCCCGGCTCCTCTCCCGATCCGAGCGCCTGGTGATCGCGACCGGGGGAGGGCTGGTCACCGACCCGGACACCTTTGCCTTCCTCCGCCGGCGGGCCTGCACGGTGTGGCTCAAGGCCATGCCCCGGGATCACTGGAGTCGGGTCATGGCCCAGGGAGACCGGCGCCCCATGGCCGACCGCCCCGACGCCATGGCCGAACTCGAACGGCTGTGGACCCACCGGATCCCGCTTTATGCGGGCGCTGACTTTACCGCCGAGACCTCGGACAAGTCGGTCGCCGAGGTGGTCGAGACCATCGCGACGGCCTTGACCGAAGAGACCGACAACACCCTGAACGAACGAACCAACACCACGTCAAAACACACCGGTCAGGAGAATTAAATGCTGAAAGAGTACCAGGATAAGCGGGCATCGCGCAGGCCCCGGATTCCGCAAAGCAAACGGTTGCGTCACTGTGCCGTCTTGGTCGATTTCGAGAATATCTACTACACCCTGTCGAACGACGCCGCCCTGGACGCGGAGCCCATCGACGAAACCGCGGTGGATGATCAGGCCCTGGACGAAGGGATCGAGCTGCTCTCGAATCTGCGGGGTCGCCTCCGGGAAAAGTATAGCGGGGTCATGGCCATCGGCCGGTCCTACGCCGACTTCGATCGCCTGGGCAGCGACGTGATGACCCAGCTCCAGCTCCTGGCTTTCGAACCGCGCTTCATGCTGGGCACCAAGCACCGGGGCTCATCCGAAATCCTGCTCTCCATCGACGCGGTCGAGATGCTGCTCACCCGCCCCGAACTCGACATGTTCGTGATCGTGGGGGGGGATCGGGACTTCCTCCCCGTGGTCCGCCGCCTCCACGAGCACCTGAAGCGGGTGATCGTGGTGGGGTTCGGAAAGTCGACCAGCGGGGATCTTCGCCAGATCGTCGGGGAGGAGAACTACATCAACGCCGACTACCTGCTTCCCTACGAGGCCCCGGCCACCAACGGCGGCGGCAGCGAGCGGCGCTCCTTTTCCCGTCCCACGGTCGAAGCGGACGAGGAGGAAGGCGACGAGGGCTCGGAGCCGGCTACGGATCTCCCCATCAACGACGAAGACCTCAAGCTCTGCATGGAAGAACTCCTGAATGCCTTCTATCAGTACGGCGAGAGGAAGGTGTGGCTGACCCCGTTCCTGCGCATGCTGAACGACCGCTTCCCCTATCTCGACAACCGGGGCAGAAAACGCATGGTCGAGGACCTCCAGGCCAAGGGGGCCATCAGCATCGAGAAGATCGAGGGGGATCCCTATCCCTATTCGGTGGTCGAGATCAACTGGGACGACGCCTGGGTCCAGAGCCTGGACGAGGGCCGCGGGAACACCTGATCGCGGAGGTCTCCCCCCCGGCCGGCGGGGGGACGCCGCGCCGTGGAGTGGCGCCCGGTTCGTTCCGAGCCGGGCGTCGCCGTTTCATCTGGACTCCCCATGGGAACTTGGTCAGAATCCATCTCCCCTCCCGGAGACTACTTGAAAGGAACCGTACCCCGATGGCCCGGATCGACTTCTACGCCAACATTCACAAGAGCCAGCGCGCCCGTCTCTTCGAAGTGTCCCGGCGGGCGGGGAGGCTCGGGGCGGGGGACGAGGCGGAAATCCGCGAGCTGGTCCTGGAAACCCGGGAGATTCTGGGGGATATCCGGGTCCACAGCCGCCAGGAGGACGCGTTCATCCATCCATGGATCGACGCCGCCGACCCCGCGGTTTCCGTCCGACTGGCCACCCAGCACCATCAACTCGAGTTGTTGATGGAGCACCTCGACAACGCGCTGGACCGGTTCGAGTCCGGCGGCTCCGGGGAGGAGTGGGCCGATCTCTACCGTGCCTTCAACCGGTTCATCGCCAGTTACCTCGATCACGTCGATCTCGAGGAGACGGTGGCCATGCCGCTCGTCTGGTCCAGGTACTCGGAAGAGGAGATCCGCTCCGGGATCCAGCGGTTCCTGGCCTCCCGGTCCGCCGCGGAGCAGATCCGCGAGTTCACCCAGATCGTGCCGGTGATCAGTCATGTCGAGCGGCTGGAGTTGCTCCGGACCATGAAGGCGAATGCGCCCTCGGAGACCTTCACCACGCTCAGGAACCTGGCCCATGAGCTCCTCGACTCGGCGACCTGGTCGCGCCTGGAGAAGGATCTGGTCAACGCGGAAGAGGAATCATCGGGTTAGACCGCCTTGACCGGGGTCCCGGATCGCCGGTCTAGGCCGGGTTCACGAGCGACTGGGAGAGCATGAACTTGTTCCCGTCAGGGTCGTAGAAGGTAGCCAGCTTCACCATGCCCTCGATGGTCATGATGTCCCCGTCGAACCGCACCTTTCGGGTTTCCAGCTGCTGCTTGGCCGCCTCGATGTCGCGGACCCCGAAGACCAGGGTGGCGCCGCCCTTCACCTGGGGATTCTCCACCTCGCTCAGACCCACGGTCACACCGGGGACCGGAGTGCTGAGCTCCGCCCACCCCATCTCGTCCAGCCGGTAGTCGATCTCGAAACCCAGCACGCTCTGGTACCAATCCAGAGCCTGCTTCAGGCTACCCACGGCGATGGCGCAGGTCAGGGTGCGGTTGTAGTCGAGCGTCGAGGCCATGCGAACCTCCTTGGCGGATCCGATCGAATCACGGACCCGGGTTGGGGTGGAGACCGAGGTTGACCGTCTTGGGTTCTGAAAGTATACTTAGTCTACTCACGGGTGTCAAGAGCGTCCGGGGCAATGGACGGGGCGTCCGGGACCTTCACGCGCCGGTCCGGGTCCCGGGCGCGACGATCACGAAAGGCAACATGACGGGACGACCGCCGGGGCGGCTCCTCGCCCTGGTCCACTATCGCTGGGCGGCCCCGGTGCTGGCGGAGATCCACCGCGGCGGGGGGAGCCGGTTCGTGACCCTGGCCAACCGGTTGGGGATGAGCCGCGATTCGCTCCGGCGCACCCTGGCCTGGCTGATCGAGACCGGGTGGGTGATGCGAAACCCCGGCTACGGCCACCCCATGCGCCCCGAGTACGTGCTGACCGCCGCCGGCCGGCGCGTGGCCCCCTGGTGCGTCCGGCTCATGGGGGTCCTCCGCGCGCTCCGGGCGGAGAACGCCGCGCTTCGCAAGTGGTCGCTCCCGGTGGCGTTCGTCATCCGGGGCGGACCGTGCCGGTTCTCCGAACTTCGCGCGCGCTTCCCCGAGGTCACCCCGCGGGCGCTGGCCCTGACGCTGAAGACCCTGGAGAAGGACGGGTTGGTGGAGCGGGTGGTGGTGAACGGCTACCCGCCCCGGACGTCCTACCGGCTGGCCCCGAGGGCCCGGCGGCTTGGGCCGCTCCTGGAGGGATTTCCGGGCTGACCGGCGGCGGGCTAGATCGTGGACCGGTTGGGTCGCGACCGGATCATCGATTCCCGCGCCTCGCGCGCCGCCTGTTCGGCCATGCGCGCGTTCTTGCGGAGCACTTGGCGCCGCTCCGAGTCGAGCCGGATCTGCTCCCGGATCAGTCGGGCCTTGAGGTCGAGCAGCTTCGCCCGCGTGGCCGGATCCAGCTCGCGGTTCAGTTGCTCGAGCTGCGGGCCAAGATGCTCGCGACAGAAACGGTCGAGGTCCTCCATGTTGGATCCGAGCTTTCCGCGAAGCTCGTCCTGAAGGGCGTCCATCCGGGCTCGGGCTTCCGGTGAATCCGCCAGCGCGGCGAGCAGGGGATCGAGGTCGATCTGCACGTGGTCGCCGAGTTGTACGACCCACGTTTGTGCCGAGACCGGGTCGGGTGGCGCGACGGGCAGGGGGGGTTCCGGTTCGTCCGGGCTGAAAGCGAACACCCGTCCGTCGGGCGTCGGAGCCTCGATGTGGATCCGCCCCCGAGCATGCGGCAGGAACACCGCCCGGGGCACGGATCCGGCGGGCGGGGCCGCGCTTCCCGCGGGGGGCGGGCCGGGGAAAAAGATGACGCGGGGGGCGCTCGGCTCCACCGACACGCTCACCGCGGGCTGAAACGCGGTGGCGGCGGCCGGATAGAACGAGGCCTCGGGAGAGGCGATCACCGGGGCCCGGCGGCCCGCGGTCACCCCGGGGGCGATCGCCGCGGTCAGGGCCACCATGGCTCCCACCCCGGCCCAGGTCCAGCCCCGAAGGCGATCCGCCCGGCCTGGGTCGTCCTCCAGGAGTCGTTCGATCCGCCGCACCAGGGGCGAGCCCCCCTCGGCCATGGCTGAAGCCAGGGCCGGGCGCGCCGGGGCGTGGATCCAGCCCGCCACCTCGGCCAGGCACCGGGCGAGGGTGAGACTCCGACCGGTGTGGGTCACCGCCCAGTCGTCGCAGAGGAACTCCGCCGTCTCGCGGAGGGAACGGCGGGCCAGCCGGTTCAAGGGCTGGAAGAAGAAGATCGCTTCCATAGTGGCCGTGGCCACCAGCCATGCCGGATCGCGCCGGGCCAGGTGCCCCAGCTCGTGGGCGAGCACGCTTTCCTGATGGACCGGATCGAGGTCGGTCAGCGCCCGCCCGGGGAGGCAGATCTCGGATCGCCCGAGCGCCACCGGCCCCGGGATGCGCTCGGAAACGGTGAGGCGAACCGGACGGCGGATGCCGGCGCTTCGGCGAAGTCGATCCAGGCGCTCGGGAAGGGGCCCGCCGGTCAGCGGCCGGCGGCCGCGGAGCAGGTGATGGAGGCGGACCTTGGCGAGACCGAGCCGGAAGAGGGAGAGGCCTGCGCCCAGGATCCAGAGCCATACCAAGACCAGGGGGAGAAACGGTGAAACCGCCCGCCACCCGGCGTGGACCGTGGCGAGCGCCCCGGCACCGGCGGCCGGACCCTCCGTAGCGGCGGCGCGGGCCGCCCCCGCGGAGACGGCCGCGGGCACGCTGGCGGCCCCGTCGGTGTTCACCACGAAGCCGCCGGGAACCAGACGATAGGAGGGGGCCGCCGCGGCGGCGACATCGCGCTGGGACAGAGACCAGCGGCTCCCCCACGGTCCGGCCCCGGGGATCGCGAGCTGCCAGCTCGCGGTGACCAGGGCCCCCAGGAGGGCGGTCTTCCAGAGGACGTCCCGGAGCGCCAGGGTGGTCCGGGCAAAGCGGACGACGAGCCACGCCGTTCCCAGGAGGATGGTGCTGTGGATCGCGTAGGTGAGAAGCCAGGCGGCCAGGAGTCCCCCGGGCGCGTCAGTCGGAGTCATCACCGTCCCCCTCGGATCTTCGTTCCTTCTCGGAGAGAAGCGCCTTCACCCTAGCCAGATCATCCTCACCGAAGTCCCGGGCGGCGAGAAGGTGGTTCACCAGCTCGGCCGGGTCCCCCTCGAAAAGGAGATCGGTGAGCTCGGAAACCATCGACCGCCGCACCTCCTGCTCGTTCACCAGCGCCCGATAGACGAACTGCCGTCCTTCGGTGCGATGATCCACCAGGCCCCGCTTCTCCATGCGCGAGAGAAGGGTGGCCACCGTGGTGGGGGCCAGGCCCCGCTCGGCGTGGAGGTCCGCGTGGACCTGGGCCACCGTGGCCTCGGCACGCTCCCAGAGCGAGCGCATGATGACGAGCTGAAGATCGCTCAGGTGAGGTGTCTGCTTCATGGGTCTTCCGCTGTTAAGGACGAAACCGAGGGGATAAAGGTTCAAACACTTCTAATTTTACACTTGTAGTTTGAGGGGGCAAGAAAAATCTTTGCCCGTGTTATCCCTTGGAAAACAACAAGTTAATGGGTATACGGGTCCTGGCGCCTGATTCCCCGCGGTCTCAACGCAGGAGCACTACCCGGGCGGCCGAGCGCCCCTCCGGACTCGCGACCGAGGCGAAGTAGACCCCGGCCGGAGCGGCAGCCCCCCCATCTGAACGACCGTCCCATGCGGCCCGCACCTCGGTACCCGCGAGCGCCGGCCCATCGAGAAGGGTGCGGACCCTCCGCCCGTCCACCGCGAAGATCTCGATCCGCACCGGACCGTCGACCCGGGGAGTGAAGACGATCTCCGTAGCAGTCCGGAAGGGGTTGGGGGCCGCACGGAGCTCCGGGCGAACGGGATATCCCCCGTCCGGCAATCCGGTCGTGCTTCCGATGGTCACCGTCGCATCGCTGGAGGTCACCGGGTTCACGTAGATACCGGCGTCGGCGAACCGCAGCGAGGTGATTCTGACCGCGGTTTGCACCGGACCGGGCACCGCCGCCTGGAAGCGGAACCGGAAGATCACCCCCGGACCGGCCACCTTCACGCCGGCGCACAAGAGACCGAGGGTGAGGCTGATGTCGCCTCCCTGCTGGCTGAAGATACGAAAGCGGTTCGAGCACGCGGACGTCATGAGCGGCCCCTCGCGCACGGATGTGCTCAGGGGGATGAAGGTCAGGAGGCTGTCGTCGAAGGTGAGGGTGGCATCGAACGCGTTGAAGCTGTCGCTGGGAGCGGCCACCGTCATCTCGAGATCGAAGGTATCCCCCTGGCTGACCGTCGGTGCAGCGGGAAGCAGATCCACGTGAATGCCCTGACCGAAGGCGGGGGCGCCGATCAGGAGAAGACCCAGCGCAAGGATGTTCCGAAGACCAGGAGGCTTGATGTTGTGTCTTTTCATGGTTGGCCTCATTTTCGAGTTCAAAGCTCGGTTTTCTCCCCGTGGTCAGCGGGTCAGCACGACACGAGTGGCCGTGGATTCCCGGGAGGTCCGGAGACGAACCAGATAGACTCCGGCCGCGGCCCTCCCCCCGGAATCCGTACTTCCGTCCCAGGCGATCACCAGCGGTCCCGGGCCGACCGGGCCGTCGATCAGGGTGCGCAGTCGACGTCCCGCCACGTCGATCACGTCTATACGAACCTCTCCCTCCCCTTCCGCGAGATCGAAAGCCAGATTGACCGACCGCCGGAAGGGGTTCGGATAGCCCGCGAGACGGCGGGGCCCCGGCCGGTCGGGGTCCAGGATTCCGGTGCTCTCGGTGAGCGCCGCCATGGCCTGGGCGTGGGCCTCGATCAGGCTCACCGTGGAGGAGTCGGCCGGATAGTAGACCCCGTATCCGTCGTAGTCGGGATAGGCGTCGTCGTAGGCGATCCAGTAGGTGGACCCCCCGGAGCGGTTGGCGAGCAGACTGTCGAACCACGCGGAGAAGAAGGCGTCCCGGGTCGACGTGGACGAGGATACCCTAACCGGAGCCTCCGGGAGGCGAGCCCCGGACCCGGGACGATCGCCGGAGGTGTAGAGCCGGGCCCGCCGGGCCGGATCCACCCGGACCGGGGCCGCGCCACGCACCGTGTAGGGCTCCACTTCCGGGGAGAACCAGGTGTTCGGGTCGAAGTGGTTCACGGCCGCCGGAGACGCGGCGTCACGAGCCTTGCCGAATTCCTCCAACACGAAGGGTTTTCCCAGCACGCCGGCCGCGTCCCCGATCTGCCGGGAGACGAGGGCCATGACCGCGGAGAACCCCAAGCCCCAGTTGTCCGGCCAGCTGTGGGCCACCGCGTAATCGATGTCCGGAGCCTGGTGGTCCCTCACAAAATCGACCCCTTCCCAGCCGTTCAGGTACCAGGGGCCGGAGGGATCGTCGTAGAACCCCTCGACGCCGCTGGTGATGAGGTGGTTGGGGTCCAGAGCCCGGATCGAGGCGCTCATGTCCGCGATCCACGTGGCCAGCGTGGTCCCGCTCCGGTCCGAGGGGCAGCGCGGCTCGTTGGCCAGCTCCCAGGCGAAGACGGTGGGATCGTCGCGATAGAGGCGGCCGTTCACGGTGTTCACCCGGTTGATGACCGCCGCGGCGTGGTTCAGGTACCAGGTTCGGCAGTCGGAGTCCGTATAGAAGGCGTCGTGGTAGGCCGCGGTGGAACTCCATGCCACGTACTGGTCCATGCCCCCGTAGTCGACCCAGTTGTTGACCAGGGGAAGCACGACCCGAAGCCCGAGCCGGTCGCACCGGTCGAGCACGTAATCCAGCCCCTGGAACACGGTCTCGTCGTAGACCCCCGGCGCGGTCTGAAGAGCGTTCCAGCCGGTTCCGTCGTTGAAAGCCCAGGTGCGGATCACCGTGAGGCCCATGGCCGCCGACTCCTCGAGAACCTCGTCCACCTGGGGGCGAAGCGCCGGGTCGGCGGCGAAAACCATGAGGTAGTAGCAGTTCGTGCCGGCGAAGTGGATCGATTGACCGTCCGCGAGAAAATCGCCGTCCTTGACCGAGACCATGCCGGGAAGGGAGAGCGCGCTCGAGCTGCCGGCGGTGATCCTGCCCGGCTCTCCCCCCGCGTTCCCGATCGCCAGCACGGCGGCCGGGAGAACGCCGAGAGCGGTGGTGATGAATCGTCGGTTTGCGGTGCGCGTGGTGCAGATCCTTTCCGGAGCCGGTCGCGGGACCGGCCGTCCGAGGCCTCCGCCGGCCTTCCGAGGGGAACGGGTCCCGGGAGAGCGGGATCCGCCGCCGGATCCCGCCCCCTCGAATCCCAGATGAAGATTATCTCATGCGAATCACCTTCTGGGTCTGAACGGTCCCGGGAGTGCTGAACCGGATCAGATAGGACCCGGACGCGGTCGCCCGGCCCGATCCGTCCCGGCCGTCCCAGTTCACGGTCCGCTCCCCGGCGGGGAGTCGCGCATCCACCAACCGGCGGACCAGGCGGCCGTCCAAGGCGTAAACGTCCACCCGCACCGGAGCGTCCTCGGCCAGGGCGAAGCGGATCCCCACCGCGCCGAGGAACGGGTTGGGAGAGGCGGGGAGGAGGCGGGTCCCCGCCGGCACGACGTCCATGCCCCCCCGTCCCAGCGCAACTTCCACCGGCCGGTTGGCGGGATCCCGGGCCAGGACGTCCCCGAAGGCGATGCCCGGGTCGCCGGGGGCCTTCACCCGGAAGCGAACCGAGGCCAGAGCGCCCTCGCCGCGGAAGGTTCCCCCGAACACCGCGGCGTCGACCGTCCCGGCTTTCGGCGACAGCACCAGCGTGCGGCCGCTCTGGAGATCGGCCAGGTCGCCGGCCTCGAAGGAGACCGGCTCCACGACCTCGGGATTCCAGCGCAAGGGCACCGAGATCCCCTGAACTTCTCCACCCGCCTTGGCCCCGATGACGGCGTCGAAGAACGATCCCGGGGAGGGAACGTCGGAGACGGAGAGGGTCAAGCGGGTCACCCCCGCGTCGGCGGCGTGGAGCCCCGGCTTTCCGACCGCGCCGAAGTTGATCGCGAACAGGATCAGGTCCTCGAACTGCACCTGGTTGTCGGTGTCGGGGAGCCCGTCGACGCTGTTGTCGGAAGTGGGTCCCACGTCCAGGTAGTTGACGGGATCGTTCGAAGCCAGGGAGATCCCGTAGTTGGCCCCGAGGATGGAGATGTCCTCCAGGCCCACCGAGTTGTTCCCGGTCCCCGGGGACGCGCCGTTGCTGACGTCGCCCAGGTGATAGTCCAGCGTCCCGCCGGTGAGGTTGGACGGCCCCGAGACGTTTCCGCAGGCATCGGTGACGAAGGCCACGTAGTACCAGAAATCGCGAACCGCGGGCTCATCGGCCGAAGGCGACGTGGTGACCGGGGTCAGCGTCCAGCCCGCCCCCGGAGCGGCGGCCGGGGTGGCCGGGGCGGTGGGCGCCGTCCCGCCGTTGTCGTCGTACTCGGGGTAGAACCCGAAGCCCTTGCGGTACACCGCCACCGTGGCCCCGGCTTCCACCGGCGGCCAGCCCACCATGATCTTGGTCGTCCCGTCGGTGTCGTTGCCGGTCTTGACCTGGCTCGCGGCCAGGCTGGCGATGGGGGTGGGCGCGGTCCGGTCGATGGTCACCGTCGCGGGGTTCCCCGGCACGCCGGGCAGGGGGGCGTTCCCGCAATCCCGGACCAGGACCTGGGTCACGGTGATGGTTCCCTCGTCGTCGGCCGCCGCCGTCCCGCTGGCCTTCACGTCCACCGTGAAGAGCTGGCCTCCGGTCGTGACCCCGCAGGGCATCCCGAAGATGGCCTGGTCCACGGTGTAGGAGCCGCCCCCGTTGTCGACGACCTGGAACTGGGTAAAGTACCCGTTCAACCAGGTGCCCTGGTGGATGCTGTTGGCGGGGGTCGAGTCACAGAGCTCCAGCTCCGGGCTGAGCTGGAAGGTCACGCTGGCGCCGCGGGCGTCGTTGACGTCCGAACGGACGAGATCGACCGGCACCGTGACGCAGGGGGTCACGGTGGAGATGCAGAGCCCGCTGGGATCGGGGGTCACGTTGTCGGGGGGGTTCACGGTCACGTCGATGTGGGTCCCCTCGTAGGGCCCGGTGCCGTAATTGGTGCCCAGCTTGATCGAGACGTTGGAGACGTGGTTGAGGTTCACCGCCGAGGCGGCGACCAGGTCCAGGACCACGGTGCGCGACTCGCCCGGCGGCACCCAGGTCCATCCAGCCGCGTAGGCGTTGTCCGGCTCGCTGTAGGGGAGATTGGTCCATCCGGTGTTGATGACCACGTCGGCCATGAACCAGTCGGTGGCGCTGTTGTTGTGGAAGGTCATGGAGTAGGTGTCGAACCCGGTCCAGTTCGCGAACCCCGAGGTCACCGGGAACCCGTAGCAGGTCAGGAGCCCGGACCCGGTGGACGGCGTGTCGTAGGCGTCGCCGATCTGGATGTCCCAGAAATCGCCGGACATGACTCCGCCGGGAGGGGACACCTGCCACTGCACGCCGGGACCGGGAACGTCCACGGGATAACCGGCGTCAATAAGCCCGGGCCCGTCGCGGAAGTCCCGGATCCACTGCATCTGACAGCCGTCGCCGATTCCCAGGGCCGCGTCGTCGGCGAGGGCCGACCCGACGAATACCGCGGCCAGAAGTACGCCGACGAAGAAAAGGGTCTTGTTCTTCATTTCCAAACTCCTTCTCGGGTGAGAAGCAACGAGTTCGACCTAAGCGCCCCGGCCATGGGGTAGCCGGGCGCCCGCGATCGGACCCTGGGTCAATCGAGCAGAATCACCGCGCGGCGCGCCGCGGGACGTCCGGTGACATCCATCCGCAGGTAGTAGACCCCCGCGGCAAGCGGCATCGCATCGTCGCCCCGGCCGTCCCAGGAGACGGAGCCGGGACCGGGGGAAATCACTTCGTCGAGCAGGACGCGGACCAGTCGTCCCGCCGGGTCGAACACCCGGATCACGGCCCGCGCCGGCGCCGGGCCGGGGAGGGCGAAGGGGATCCGGGTCGTCGTGTGAAAGGGGTTGGGCCGGGGAGGGTAGAACCCTGGGGCGCGGCTCCCGAGGTCCGCGCCGATCCCGACCTGTACCGGAGGCACGGCGTAGCGGTCGGAGGCCTCCGGGGCGACCAGGAGGGTCGCCGACCCGGTGCCGGCGCGGGCCAGCCGGACCTCCCAGCCGATCGCGCTCACCTGGAGGCGGTCGAACACGTTGATCGCGATCCCCGAGGTTCCCTCCGGCCACGACTCCCCGCCTCCGGTGTGGGGAACGGGGTTGTCGGACAGGGTCCAACCGGTGACGTCGTCGAAATCCAGCCAGGCCAGACCCGAATTCCCGGGGGTCAGGTAGATCTCGCTCCCCTTCCAGAAGGTGTCGTTGGCCAGGGTGGAGGTCGGGTTTCCGCTCACCCCGGTGAAGCCGGTGTTCATGAACAGGTTCACGTGGATCGGGTCCGGCCCTTCGTTGGTGAACCGGAGCGAGTAGCCGGAGAACCAGCCGAAGTCGCCGTTACCGTGGGAACCGGGCCGCTGCCCGTAGCTCTGAACCGGGTAGTCGTCCTTGACCCCGGTGGCGGACTGGTCGGTGAGACCGCTGTAGACGAAGCGGGTCTCCGAGCCGCTCAGCACCCGCGTGACCGTGGCCGGCCCGTAGGCCGCGGTCTGAAGCTTGGCCTCGCCGCTCTGGAGCACGGTGGTGGACATCGTGAAGTAGTCGGGTCGCATCGGATGGATCCAGACCTGGGAGGGAACCGGCCCGCTGAAGCCCAGGGAATATCCGGAACCGGCGGAGAGACTGCCGCCATAGAGGCGCAACGACTCGTAGTGCGGCTTTCCGAACAGCTTCTGGTTACTGTCGCAGAGCACGCCCGGGGTGGATTCGCAGCCCAGGTCGCCTGAAGCATCCTCCGGTCCGTCCACACCGGGTCCGGAATTCCGCCTCGTCGAGAACGGGAAGGGGCCCGACCCGCGCTCCAGGGTCGTGGCGCTGTCATAGATCGCCACCTCCAGGTGGGTGATGGGTTCGGACGGTTGGAAGGCCCAGTCCCCCGTGGTGAGGAGGTGCCAGGTCCCCACCGCCACCGAACGGGCCACCGGGCCCGGCGCCGGGATCACATCCACGGCGGTGCCCGAGGCCCCGGCCCAGCCGGGGGCCCCGAGGACGGTCAACAGGGCCACAATGAGGAAGACCGGCGCCGGCCGGACCGGTATCCGCTTCCGGCCGGCGCACCGCAGTTCCGTCATGGGTCGGTGGGGGACCGGTCCGGCGCCGGACCGGTCCCCATCACCCATCCTCTTTCCGGCTCGAGCGGACCATCGGACGGCCCGTCGACGCCTTCATCAGTTCGTGTACCGGCTCTTCAGCACCCCCCAGGTCGTCGGCTCGGTCGGAACCGGGGGCAACTCGGGCTCCACCCTGACGTCGATCTGATCCGTGTCGGCGACCAGCTTGAAGGAGACGTTGGAGACGTGGTTCAGGTTGGCCACGCCGGCCAGGGACAGGGTGAGGGAGTGCGCCCCCCCGGGAGCCACCGCTTCCAGCGGGGTCGAGTAGAGGTTGTTGACTTCGCCGCTCGCCGTCGCCCCGGTGTTGATGATGAGCTGGACGGAGAAGCCGTTGACCGGATCGTTGTTCGTGAACTTCATGCTGAAGCTGGTATAGCCGCTCCAGTCCAGGAGCGTCGCCGACGTGGGGAAACCGTAGCAGCTCAACATCCCCGCCCCGGTGGTCGGGGTATCGTAGGCGTCCCCGATCTGGATCTCCCAGGAGCCGGACCCCGGGGAGTCGGCGACCCACCGCACTCCCGCGGGGGAGGCGAGGACGGGATACCCCGCGGCGAGGGTGCCGGGGCCATCCCGGTGATCCCGGACCCACTGGAGCTGGCACGCATCGGAGATCCCCGAGCTGGCATCGGCGGCCAGCGCGACCGACGGCGCCTCGAGCGCGAGCAGACCGACCGCCATGATTATGAGTATGGTCTTCATCTTGGTGCTTCCTCTCCCTGGCCATCAAACCGGGGCAACCCCTGTCGCTCCGGATGGTCAGTACTTCGTCCCGGAAGGACTTCCACCGCCACCCATGATTTGGCGAGACGGTCCCCTCCGGATGGAATCCTTGCCGCCGCGGCGGCGGCCGGCCCCGGAACGGGTCTCACATCGGATCCGCCCCGGGGCCCTCCTATCTACCTCAACCGCACGATCCGCTGCGATTCACTCTTCTGCGGCGTCACGAACCGGATCACGTACGATCCCGACGCCACTTCCCGGCCGGCGCCGTCGCGACCGTCCCAGGTCAGCGTCCGCTCTCCGGCCGGCAATCCGCCGTCCATCAGCGTCCGCACCAAGCGGCCGTCGGTGCTGAAGATGTCCACCCGGACGTGGCCCGCCTCCTTCAACGAGAACCGGATCCCCGTCGACGCCTGGAACGGGTTCGGAGCGCTCGGCAGGAGCCGCGTGGTCAACGCCACTCCCGGCTTCGCCGTCGCCGTTCCCAGCTCCACCTTCTTGTTCTGGCCGTCCCGGGCCTCCACCGCGCCGAACCCGATCCCCGGGTCCCCCGCCGCGATCCGGTGGAACCGCACCCGCGCCAGCTCACCGCTTCCCCTCAGCGTCGACCCGAACACCGCCGCGTCCACCGTCCCCGGCTTCGGCGACAGCACCAGCACCTGGCCCCCCTGACGTCCCGCGAACTCGCCTTCCGTGAAACCGATCGGCTCCACCACCTCCCCGTTCCAACGGAGCGGTAGCGTCATCCCCTGGATCGTTCCGTCCGACGAGGCTTCGATCCCCACCTCGAACGTCCCACCCAGCTCCGACGGCATCTCCAGCGACACCGCGTTCTTCTCCGATCCCGCCGGACGCATCCCCGGCTTCGACACCGCCCCGTAGTTGATCGCGAACAGAATCAGATCCTCGAACTGGAGCTGATTGTCCGTGGTCGGGCGCGCGTCCACGCTGTAGTCCGTCGTCGGGCCCACGTCCAGGTAGTTGAACGGGTCGTTGAACACCAAGGTCGCCCCGTAGTTGGCGCCCAGGTGAGAGATGTCGGCCAACGAGACCAGGTTGTCGCCCTGGCCGTTGACCGACCCGTTCGTCACATCCCCCAGGTGGTAGTTCAGCGTCCCACCCGTCTGGTTCGACACCCCCGACACGTTCCCGCACAGGTCCTTCACGAACGCCGTGTAGTACCAGAAGTCACGTGTCGCCGGCTCATCCGAGTAGCTCGTGGCGGTCGCCGCCACCGTCGCCACGTACGTCCACGCCCCCGACGGCGGATAGCTCGGCGTGGCCGGCACCGTACCCGTGCCGTCGTCGTACTCCGGATAGTCGCCATAGCCGGCGCGGTAGATTTCGATCACGTCCGCGTCCGGCTCCGTCACCGCGCTCCAGGACAGATCGATGTTCGTCGTCCCGTCGCTGCCGTTCCCCGTCTTCACCTGCACCGCCGCCAGGTCGCCGATCGCCGCCGGCGCCGACGTGTCGATGTCCAGCGTTCCCACACCGCCCGCCGTTCCGGGAATCGGAGCGTTCGAGCAGTCCCGGAACGTCACCGAGGTCACGGTGATGGTTCCCGTATCCTCCGACGACGCCGTTCCGCTCGCCTTCACGTTCACCGTGAACAGCGTCCCGGTCGCCGCCGTCGCCCCGCAGGGAAGTCCCAGGATCGCGCAGTCCACCGTGTAGGACCCCCCGGTGTTGTCCAGCACCTGGAAGTTCGTTCCGCCGACCCCGCTCAGGTACGTCCCCTCCGCGATGTCTCCCGGGCTTCCCGTGCACAGCTCCAGCTCGCTGCTCAGCTGGAAAGTCACGCTGAACGCACGCATCCCGGCCGCGTCGGTCCGGGTGATGTCGAAGCTCACCGTGTTGCAGGGGGTCGCCGCGGTCAGGCACGTCGATTCCGGATCCGGCGTCACCGGGTTCCCGGTCTGGTTGCACGCCGGCGTCCCCGAAATCGACCCGTCCAGCCACGGGGAGTAAGTGACGGTCCCGGCCACCGCGTCCCCGGAGGAGATGTTCGCCGGGGGATCGTTCGGGCCCAGCACCGTTCCCCACCAGTTGCAGGTCGCGGAATCCGTGGCCAGGGTCTGGTTGTCCAGACCGGTGCCCAGATTCCCGGTGATGTCGCACTGGTGCACGTCTACGGCCGTCGGGCCGGCGTTGTTCTTGCCGGGCTCACCGAACCGGAGGCCGTTCTGGTTGCCGGTGATCGTGCATCCGCTCAGGTCCACGTTGGTGAGGGTGGCGGGGGTGCCCGCATAGGATCCGTCGTCCCGGGCCTTGATCGTGATGCCCACCCCGTTCACCGGGTCGCCGGTCCCACACCCGGTCACCGAGCTGTTGGTGATGGCGATGTTCTGGTAGGCCGATCCCTTCAGGTTGATGTCGATGCCCGCGGCGAAGGACCCCGAGGTCCCGCTCGAGGCCACGCTGATCCCGTCGAACGTGGCGTCGCTCAGCATTTCCAGATACATACCCTTGTTGGAGTTGTTGTCGAAGGTGGTGCCGCTCACCGAGACGTTCCGGAAGATGTAGGGAGCGCCCGCCACCGAGTAGAGACCGTTGGTGTTCCCGTCCAGGTGGCCATCGGTCATGACGAGCCCGTCTAGCTGGCCGCGCACCCGCATCGCGGTGGCATTTCCGACCAGGTCGCAATCGGTCATCGCCACGTCATTCACCACCGCGCTGTTGTGGATCTCGATCCCGTAGGTGGACGCGCCGGTGAGGGTGAGGTTGTCGAAGGTCAGGTAATCGACGGCGGAGTCGGTGTAGATCGCGCGAATTCCGCCGGTGACCCGCAGGTCCCGTATCTCCAGACGGTCCACCGCCGAGTTCCCTCCGGCCAGGAGGTTGAACCCGGTCTGCCCGGCCAGGAGGCTCACGATGGTGTCGGCCCCGGGGTTCGACCCGTCGCCGGAGCCCAGGATCTGGACGGAATGCGTGATGGTGATGCCGCCGGCGTAGGTTCCCGGGGCCACGTTCACGATACTTCCGGAGACGTTGTCGATCCCATCCTGGATGGTGTCGAAAGCGTTGTAGCCGTAGGTGTAGGGCCCGGCCCCCACCGGCTGCCCCGGGTTGCTCCCCGCCCAGGCGCCGTCCACCCAGACTTCGTTCGTGGCGGGAATGGGCTCGGCGGTCACGGTGACGTCGAAGCTGGTGGCCTCGTAGGCCCCGGTGCCGTAGTTGGTGAAGAGCTCGAAGCCGAAGTTCGAGATCTGGTCCAGATAGGGAATTCCCACCAGATAGATGGTGTCCACGCCGTCGTCGCCGGGAGCGATCCAGATCCCGCCGGATGAGTTGTAATATCCCGAGGAAGTGGTGTTGAAGTACACCTTGGCGTACACCCACCCGGGCCCGTTGTTCAGGAAGTGAAGCTGGTAGGCGGTGTAGCCCGACCAGTCGCCCCAGCCGGAAACGGACCCGTTCTGGGGAAACCCGTAGGTCCCCGAGACGGGATAATCGTCCGAGATGCCGATCTTCCACGACCCGCTCCCCACCGTTGGAGAGGCCTGGAAACGCACCCCGGGCCCGGCAATATCGGTGACGGCATCAAGAGTGCTCGTGCCGTCGTAGTTGTGCGAGAACTCCGCCGCCATGGCCGCGTCGGAGACGTCCTCGTTCACGAACTGGGCCCGGACGGCTGACGGCACCGCCGAAAGGACGATGGCCAACGCCAGGACCGAGATGATGTGTTTCATTGCCTTGCCTCCACCCCGACCGGGGTTGTTGAACGTCCGGGTCGGCTCCTGCCGGAGGGTGGGGGAACCCTCGTCGCTGCACCCAGCTTCACGCGAGCCGTGGGCCGACCTTTCTGCAGGGACCCGCCCCGGCTCGAAGCGTTCTCTCTACTGTCTCGAATGGCCCTCCGAAGAGTACATGGCCTTGATCAGGCTCCAGGTGGTGGCTTCAGCCGCCGTGGGAATCTCGCACTGCACCGTCGTCGGGGTGCAGGTATAGGGGAGGGCGGTGTTCGCCGAGTTCCGAAGGTAGTTGGTCCCACAGCTCAGCACACCCGGAGACGGGCTGACGCAGGTGAACTTGATGACGAGGATGGAGCCGGGCCCGTCCACGGAACAACCCAGACCACCGAGATCCGCGTACACCGAATCGGGCGAACCGGGATTCAGCCAGGACAGGAAAGGCGAACAGCTCGAGTCGTCCCACAAGGATCCCGCTTCCACCGCCACCGGCATGACTGCGCCGGAGTCGAACAGGATGGATAGGGACGCTCCCCGGAGATCGGTGGTGCCGGCATCGATGTCGACCGATACGGAGAGGGTGTCCGTATTGACGAACAGACAGCCTGGACTGTCGCACGAGAAGGTGAGATCGACGGCGGAGGCGGGCCGTGCCGCCACGAACACCGAGATCACCAACAACATGAGGACGGATGGAAGGAGGCGAGTCAAGAGATTCCGATCGACTGTCTTCGCCATGGGTCTTCTCCTTCAGCGTTGGATGGGGGTGTGTCCTACTGGGATCGACCACCTGCACCAAGGGAAAGGTGGGGACCGCGCGCCGCGGCGCGGTCCCCAACCGGGATGGGTCCCCGGGACGGGTCTCCTCTCGAGTCCGCCCCGGGGCCCTCCTACCTACCTCAACCGCACGATCCGCTGCGATTCACTCTTCTGCGGCGTCACGAACCGGATCACGTACGATCCCGACGCCACCTCCCGGCCGGCGCTGTCCCGGCCGTCCCAGGTCACCGTCCGCTCGCCCGCCGGCTGCGTCCCGTTCAACAGCGTCCGCACCAGCCGGCCGTCCAGACCGTACACGTCCACCTGCACCGGGCCCGCCTCCTTCATGGCGAACCGGATCCCGGTCGACGCCTGGAACGGGTTCGGAGCGCTCGGCAAGAGCCGCGTGGTCAACGCCACTCCCGGCTTCGCCGTCTCCGTCCCCAGCTCCACCTTCTTGTTCTGGCCGTCCCGGGCCTCCACCGCGCCGAACCCGATCCCCGGGTCTCCCGCGGCGATCCGGTGGAACCGCACCCGCGCCAGCTCTCCGCTTCCTCTCAGCGTCGAGCCGAACACCGCCGCGTCCACCGTCCCCGGCTTCGGCGACAGCACCAGCACCTGGCCGCCCTGACGCCCCGCGAGCTCGCCTTCCGTGAACCCGATCGGCTCCACCACCTCCCCGTTCCAACGGAGCGGTAGCGTCATCCCCTGGATCGTTCCGTCCGACGAGGCTTCGATCCCCACCTCGAACGTCCCGCCCAGCTCCGACGGCATCTCCAGCGACACCGCGTTCTTCTCCGCTCCCGCCGGACGCATCCCCGGCTTCGACACCTGGCCGTAGTTGATCGCGAACATGATCAGATCCTCGAACTGGATCTGATTGTCCGTCGTCGGACGCGCGTCCACGCTGTAGTCCGTCGTCGGGCCCACGTCCAGGTAGTTGAACGCGTCGCCGAGGCCGGGCTCAGGCTGATCCCGTAGTGCGAAGCCCAGATCAGCGAGATGTCCGCCAGCTCGACCAGTCGTTGTTCCCCGTCCCCGCCGGCGCCACGTCTCCCAGGTGGTAGTTCAGCGTCCCACCCGTCTGGTTCGACACCGCCGACACGTTCCCGCACAGGTCCTTCACGAACGCCATGTAGTACCAGAAGTCCCGCGTCGTCGGCTCGTCCGAGTAGCTCGTCGCGGTCGCCGCCACCGTCCCCGCCAGGGTCCACGCCCCCGACGGCGGATAGCTCGGCGTCGCCGGCACCGACCCGCCCGCGTCGTCGTACTCCGGATAGTAACCGAAGCCGGCGCGGTAGATCTCGATCATGTCCGCGTCCGGCTCCGTCACCGCGCTCCAGGACAGATCGATGTTCGTCGTCCCGTCCGACCCGTTCCCGCTCTTCTCCTGCGTCGCCGCCAGGTCGCCGATCGCCGCCGGCGCCGACGTGTCGATGTCCAGCGTCCCCGTTCCACCGGCGATCCCGGGAATCGGAGCGTTCTAGCAGTCCCGGAACGTCACCGAGGTCACGGTGATGGTTCCCGTATCCTCCGCCGACGCCGAATCGCTCTTCGTCACGTTCACCGTGAACAGCGCCCCCGTCGAGGCGGTCGCCCCGCAGGGGAGTCCCAGGATGGCACCGTCCACCGTGTAGGATCCCCCGGTGTTGTCCAGCACCTGGAAGTTCGTGCCGCCGACGCCGCTCAGGTACGTCCCCTCCGCGATGTCTCCCAGGTTCCCCGTGCACAGCTCCAGCTCGCTGCTCAGCTGGAAGGTCACGCTGAACGCACGCATCCCAATCGCATTCGGACCGGGTGATGTCGAAGCTCACCGTGTTGCACGGCGTCGCCGCGGTCAGGCACGAATCCGCCGGATCCGGCGTCACCGGGTTGTCCACCGGGCTCCCGGAGCAGGCGGTCACGCCGGTGGCCATGAGGCGCCAGGGCGTGAAATCGACGTTTCCGCCGGTGATGGAGTCGCCGGTTCCGGAGCCGTCGCCGCTCGGGCCGCTCGCGTCTCCCCACCAGTTGCTCTCGGCGTTCAGGGCCGGCCCGGTGGCGTTGTTGTTGAAAAGGCCCTCTTCGTTGCCCTTGACGTCGTTGTCGTGGATCAGCACGTTGGTCGGGTGGTAACTACCCCGGCCCACCCGAATCCCGTAGGTGGTCCTCGCATCCATAGTGGAGCCGTTGTCGTGAATGCGGTTCTTGGTGACCTGGACATTATCAACGTTGAAGGCGACGTAGAAGGCGCCGTTTTCGCTGGTGCTCCCGTAGATCTCGTTTCCGCAAACCTCAACGTCGCTGGTGTAGATCGATATTCCGTCCTGATCGGTGTCGTGAATCACGTTGTCCAGGATCTGCCCGCCCGAGGAGTCGGCGTCGGCGCCTCCCTTAGCCCCCATCTTGATGCCGTCGTTCTGAGAGGTGTTGTAGACGAGGTTCCGCTGTACGAGCATGTTCGTGGTCTCGTACATGTAGATGGCGCCGTTGTCGCTGTCGATGTCCCTAACCTCGTTGTCCTGGATCGTCGAGCCGGTGGTCCCGCAGCACATGTTGATGCCATCGCCGGCGGTGTTGTAGACGAGGTTCCGCTCGACGGTTCCGTCGGTGACGTTCCGGAGCTGCATCCCTTCGTCGCCGCTGGAGTCGTGGATGATGCAGTTCCGCACCTGGGTACGATACTTGATAGGGGCGGAGGCCGATGAGGCCACGAGGTCGCCCGTCCCATTTGTGAACTCCAGACCGTCCATCACCACGTCATCGGCGGCCACGGTGAGGAGCGTCGCGGTCGAGTATCCCCCGTCCACCACCGCCTCGCTCAGCGTGTCGCCGGGAGTCCGGCTGGAGGCGGCCGAGGGCCGCGGGTCGACCCCGGCCTGCGGACCACTCAACTCCACCGGAATGTTGCAGACGATCGGGGTGCTGATCGGATAGTGGCCTGCAGCCACGTACACCGTGCTCCCCGAAACGTAGTCGATGCCGTCCTGGATATTATCGAAGGCGTTGTACCCGAAAAACTTGCCGGAGGCGACCTCGACCCCCGGCGCGGTTCCGGCCCAGTCGTCGTCCACGTACGTCGGGTCGGTGGTGCTCTCGAGGTCGATGACGTAGCTGTCCCCGTTGGTCAGGGCCACGGTGATGGCGTCGATGTAACCGTGGAAGGACGCCCAGCCGGAGCCGGTGGAGAAGTTCAGATACTTGACCACTTGGCTGGCGTAGTCGATCGGAGTGGTCTCGGCCGTCGCGCCCGCTCCCGCGTAGCTGGACCAGGTGATCGAGCCACCGGTCAGGTCCTGAAGGGTGGCCCCCCCATAAAAGCCGAGGTTGCCGCAGTGATTGGAGTCGAAGAAAGTGAGTTGGTTCGTCCCGGAGTCCGTGGTCCAGGTGTTCCAGACCCAAGCCGAGGGCCCCACGTAGCTGTTGGAGTAGAGCGGCTCGGCGTTCAGCCGGTTCCCGTACCAGCTCGCGTCCCCGCCGACGTACGGCTCGGTGTAGATCTTCAGATAGAAGTCCACGTCGCTTGGATTGGTCGCGCCGTTGATGGTGTGGTAGGTGATGCTCTGGATATCACCTACCGTGAAAGATGTCCCGAACTGGGCCGGGCTGATGTACATCTGGAATACGTCGCCCACCGCGGGATAGGTCTCCGACCAGGCGCCGGATCCCAGGTAAGCCTGGGAGTTGTCGTGCTCGGCAAACGAGGCGGCCGCGTAGGGTGCGCCTCCAACCAGGTGGTATACCGTGGCCTCGGCGGGTCGTGCGAGACCGGCGCCGAAACACATGGCCGCGAGCAGTACGAACACCGGAATCCAAGAGAGCCGCTTCATCTCGATCCTCCTCCGAAGCCGAGGCCCGACGTGGCACTGGCCGGGCTCGGCCGTCGGCTACCCGCGGACGTGCCGGCGACGCCCGGCGGTTTGCCGGGTCGCTCCTGCACGTCCGGACGGGTCCGTCCTATGTGCCCTCCATTGGAGCGCGGAGGCCGGAGCAAGGCGGGGAAGAGCGGAAGGGCCTTGCCGGCGGGGAGGCCCCGCGCCCGGCCGGGCCGGACGCGGGGAGGTCTGCCTCTCTCCGCGCAACTCACTGCGCCGTCCCGCGGTGAGAGGGCTGGAATCACCGCGGGGGCGAAGGTCCTTCCTACTGGTATCTGACCTTGACCGCTCCCCAGGTCGTGGGTTCGACCGGGGTCGGGCAGTCGATCTCCATGGTGATGGTGAGGAGATCCCCCCAGCTGCCCCGGTCGCGGTTCCCGGACGCGCAGGCGAGGTCCAGGAAGTCGGGATAGTCGGCCGGCTTGGCCAGCAGGTCCGTATCGCCGCGACCGCTGCCATTTCCGATCGCGAAGGTCAGGGTACAGCCGGAATCGAAGATGCCGGAGGTGTGGATGTTGGACACCGCGGCCACCGCGACACTATCCACCATCTGAACCGTGGTGTTCTCCATGGTCTGGTTCAGAATGCCGCTTTGGTCGTTGACCCCGTCACCCCAGGGCCCGTTCTTGGAGAGCCAGAAGATCCCCCCCGTGTAGACGGTCTGGTAGGTGATGCTGCCGGTGCCGTTGGCGTCCAGACTGACCGAGGTCACCGAGGTGTTGCCGACCCCGCAACGGGTGTACCACTCGGTTCCGAGCGCGCTCCCGTCCCAGGATTCGCTGTTGAAGACGTGGTCCCACGACTTGTTGTCGGGGGCGTTTCGCCAGGATTCCGAACCCCGGCCGTTCAGAAAATCCCCGGTGATCGTGGTGTAGGTGCCGGGAGCGGGGGTGGCGGCGGATACCGCCGCCGGAGCCACGAACGCGAGCAGAATCAGGATCGCCATCGTCGCGATGCGCATGGGAAGCCTCCATCATGTTGCAGAGACGGTGCGACGAAGGAAGGGCAGGGCTTCCGGAGAGCCGTCTCGAGTTCTGGGCCCGGGGGAGAGGCTATGTTGCGTTGTTGTCTGCCGCCGACCGGGGGGAGTCGGCATGGGCTCGGCGAGGAGGGGGGGATCCCGCACACAAGGCCAGCACCCAACGTCTTGGGACTATACTCCAATCTAGTTAATTATCAATATCTTTCGTGAGACTTTGCAAATGCTTGAAGAGCCCGTGCCCCCTTGACCCCTGAAATTTCTCCGGACCCGGTCCGGATGCCAAACATTTGTTTGGCCGACCACAATGAGACGCGAAGCCCGGAGAGCCGAAATATTTGACAGTTTGTGTCTCAAATATGGGCGAGGGATTCAGAAGACGGGGATCAGAAGACGAAGTACCCGACCGCCACCACCACCGCCAGCCCGGAGGCCACCCACCATCCCCGGCGGAGCCACCGCTCTCGAACCGTCTCCTGGGGGGGAGCGCCCTCCAGAAACTCCAGCTCCACGTGCTCGCCGAGGCGAATGCGGTCGCCGGCCATGAGGAGCGTCTCCTCGGCAATCCGCTCGCCGTTGACGAAGGTGCCCCTACGGCTGGCCAGATCGACGAGATAGACCCCGCGGCGGGGCCTTCGCACCAGGGCGGCGTGGATCCGGGAGACGGTGGCGTCATTGAGTCGCCAGTGGCAGGAGAGGGAGCGCCCGAGGGTGCCTTCGTTCAGACCGACGGGAAGCTCGAACACCCGACCCCGGTCCCAGAAATTTCCTTCGCGGAGCTTCAGCCAGTAGGACGGGGGACTGGGGGCGTTCTCCCGGCGCCAGCCCTCCTCGTTGAAGACCGGGGCAGGGGAGATCGGAGCCGGAACCGGACGTGCGGGACCGGAGGACGTAACCTCTGGATACGAGATGACGGGTAGGGTGTCGGTCGGCATCCCATCCCTCCTTGGGTAAGCCAAACACCCAGCGGTGTCTTGGATTTCTTCCGTGAAGCAAGAAGCGCCGCGCGCGCCTGGACGGGGCGGCCGAAGCCGCAGCGCGCGCGGCGTAATGTTGCTTGCCTCGCTTACAAGTTTATTTTGCAATATTTGTGCCGACATGGCGAGCGCCAGCAACTTCCTGCTAACATCCAGGCGGTGTTGTAGTTATGACACAGGCAACTCTTCCGGCGGGCGGCGCATCCGCAGTTCGGAGCCGGAATCACCCGTGTCAAATCTTCCCACTGTTACCTTTTTTCCTGGTCGGGTCCCCGCTCACCGGGTAGACTGTCGGCCAAGATGGCTCGCAAGCATCGCATTCTCATCGTGGACGATGAGGAATCCGCGCGCATCGGCCTCGCCCGGCTCCTGGAATCCTGGAGCTATCAGGTGGATGCCGCCCCCAACGCGGAAACGGCCATCGAGGCCGCCCTCCGCGATCAGCCCGATCTCATCCTCACCGATCTCCGCATGCCGGGACGGGGAGGCATCGAGCTCATCAACGACCTGAAGGAGGGGGGCAACGACGCCACCGTGGTGGTGATCACCGGCCACGCCTCCATCGAGAGCGCGGTGGAGGCCACCCGGGGCGGGGCCTACGAGTACCTGACCAAGCCCCTCGATCTCGACCGGCTTCGCACCGTGGTGGAACGCGGGCTCGAGCGTTCCTCGATGCTCAGGGAGGTACGCCTCCTCCGTCGCGAGCTGGAGCGCGAAGGCCGCATGGGACCCCTGGTCGGAAAATCCCCGTCGATGCTCCGGCTCTACCAGCTCCTGGAGCAGGTCGGCCCCTCCAATGCCTCGGTCCTGATCACCGGAGAGAGCGGAACCGGCAAGGAGGTCGTGGCCCGCACCCTCCACCAGATGAGCCCCCGCAAGAACGGGCCATTCGTCGCGCTCAACTGCTCGGCCATCCCCGAGACCTTGCTGGAGAGCGAACTCTTCGGACACGAGAAGGGCGCGTTCACCGGAGCGTCGGCGGCCCGGCAGGGGTGTTTCGAGCTGGCCTCCGGCGGCACGATCTTCCTGGACGAGATCGGGGAGATGCCGGCCAACCTGCAGAAGAAGCTCCTCCGGGTGCTGGAGGAGCGACGGGTGCGGCGGCTCGGCGGACGGGTGGAGATCGACGTGGACGTGCGCATCGTGAGCGCCACCAACGCGGCCATCCAGGAGCTGCTGGTGGAGGGGCGCTTCCGTGAGGACCTCTACTACCGGCTCAACGTCTTCACCATCGAGCTACCCCCGCTACGGGAGCGGTTGGGAGACGTGCCGCTCCTCGCCCACCAGTTCCTGAAGGAGTTCGCCGCCGACAACGACAAGCCGATCCACGGTTTCACCGACGAGGCCCTCGCTCTCCTGAACGAGCACGACTGGCCGGGAAACGTGCGGGAGCTCCGGAACGCCATCGAGCGAGCGGTGGTGGTGGCGCGGGGACACGAGATCGAGGCCCACCACCTTCCCGACACCCTCCGGCCCCGGCCCCGGGTGGCCGCGTCCAACGGGGACGGCCTGCACATCTCCGCCGGGGTGAGCCTCGAGGATGCCGAGCGATCCCTGATCTTCCACACCCTGGAGCAGACCGCGGGAAACAAGACGCGGGCCGCGGGCATCCTGGGCATCAGCGCCAAGACCCTGCACGTGAAGCTCAAGAAGTACGCGCGGGGCAAGGGCTAGTGTTCAGTCCCGGGAGTTCGTTGTCCTGGTCCGGCGAGAGATCGGAGCGGATGGGGAGGCGCTCCGACGACGAATACCCGGGGGTATTTGGAGGAGGAGCAACGATGCCAGCGGCTCCGAGATCCGGCGGGAGGAGTGACGAGATTCCCGGGACGGGACACTAGGCCATGCTGGGGCTTCGCGCGCGCCAGATCCTCGCCCTGGCCGGCGTGATGGCGGCCATCGCTCTGGTCTCCATGATCCTGGAAATGACCGGGGTGACCCGGGCGGCGGTCCGTGATGCCCGGCGCGAGGCGCACTTCGCCTCGAGGACCCTGGTGCTCCAGATCGGCCAGGTGGTGGCCTCGCACCCCGAACTCCCTCCGCTCGCCGCGGTGCGCGACGACCCCCAGATTCGCGTCTCCCTCGAGGCGGCCACCCAGTACGCTCCCACCGTCCTCTACGCCGCCTTCACCGACACGACGGGACGGGCGGTCATCCACACCGACACCACCCAGGTGGGCGCGGTGCTGGAGAGCCACCTCCCCCTCCCCGAGCTGGGGGGGCCGGTGACCACATGGAAGTACGTGTGGCGGCTCTTCCGCGCCGGCGAGATCCACGAAGAGGTCACCCCGCTCCGAATCGGCGAGACCCGCTTCGGCACGGTGCGAATCGCCCTGAGCCCGACCTTCCTCCGTCGCGAGCTCACCGCGGTGGTCCGCCGGGGGCTCTACCTGGGGCTGCTCTACGTGCTGGTGGCCACGGTGGCCGCCTTCTTCCTGACCCGCATCGTCCTCGGCCCCCTGGGCGCGGTGCGGCGGGGGATCGAGGCCCTGCGCGCCGGCGACTTCAGCTACCGGATCCCCCAGCAGAACATCCAGGAGTTCGGGCTCATGGCCCAGGCCCTGAACGAGCTGGGGGCCGAGTTCCACGCCCGCGAACTCTCGCGCGGCGAGGACGAGAACCTGCGCCGGGCGGTCGAGCTCCTCGGCGACGGCCTCCTCATCGTGGGACCGGACATGGAGATCACCCTGGTGAACGGGCTCGCCGCCCGGTTCCTCGGGCTTGAACCCTCCACCGCGGGAGGGCGCGCGCTCGCCGAGGTCCTCCCTCCCGAACACCCCATCGGGCGAATGATCCAGGAGCTTCTGGCCGGGACCAGCGAGCACATCTCGCTCCGCGCGGAGCTTCCCGACTCCGGCGGCGATCGCGGGGTGATGGTCCTCGGCCACCGCGTACACGACGGACCGGAAACCTTCGGAGTGCTGGTCGAGCTCAAGGATCTGTCGGTGCTCCGCGATCTCCAGGCGGTCATGGACCATTCCACCGTGCTCTCGCGCCTGGGTGAGATGGCGGCGGGAGTGGCCCACGAGATCCGCAATCCCCTGAACGCCATCACCCTCCACCTGGAACCCCTCCGGCATTCCGAGAACCTCGATCCCGAGCGGGTGCGGGAGGCGGTGGAGATCGTGCGGGCCCAGATCGCCCGCCTGGATCGCGCGGTCTCGGGCTTCCTCAAGGTGGCGCGACTCCGGCGGCTGACCATGGTGTCGTTTCCCGCGGACCGGTTGGTGGGCGAGGTGTCCCAGCTTCTCGCCCCCGAGGCCACCATGGCCGGCCTGGAGCTGGTGGCCGAGTGCGACGGCGGCGGGCCCGATCTCTCCGGCGATCCCGAGGTCCTTCGCCAGGCCCTCACCAACGTGGTGAAGAACGCCCTCCAGGCGCTCCCGTCGCGGGATCGCCGGGTGGTCATCGCGTGCCGGGCGCAGGACGGGCGGGTCGATCTCTCGGTGCGCGACACCGGCCCCGGGATGACCGAGGAGGTCCGCCGCCACGCCTTCGATCTCTACATGACCACCAAGGAGAACGGGACCGGAGTGGGACTGGCCTTCGTGAGACAGGCGGTGGAGATGCACGGCGGCCGGGTGGATCTGGCCAGCGGGCCGGGTGAGGGAACCACGGTGACGATGAGCCTTCGGGGGAAGGAGGCGGCCGAGGCGGCCGCCTCCGAGGTGCTCCTGGAGTCGTCGAAAACGAGCGGGGGGGGAGGCCGATGATCGGAAAACACCGGACGCTTCACGCGGCCCTGGGGACCGCGGCCCTGTGGGCGGCGATCTCCGGGTGCGCCAGCGTCATAACCTACGATCAGGCGATGCAGCTCCGATCGAGCTACTACGACTTCAGTTTCCAACCTCCGGACAGCGAGGCCTTCGCCCTCCCGCCGGCGCCGCCGGTCTACGCGGTGGTGTTCAAGGAAGGGTTCTACGTGCCGCCCGGGCCGGTGGTGATCCCGGTGCACGCCACGCGGGCGCGGAAGGACACGGTGGCCACGGTCACCGCGGCCGACACCGTTGCCGCGCCCATCCTCCTCCCTCCGCCTCCCCAGGTGCAGGTGGACCTCACCCCGTCCCAGGAAGCCGATCTGATCGCCAGCGCCCGTCGAGACATGGCGCGGGCGGAGTCCCTTCTCGCCTCGGTGGCCGCCGGCCGGGGCCGCGACCGGACCACCCCGGAGCAGGTGGAGGCGGCGCGGGGGTTGCTCCGTCAGGCCGAGGCCGCCCTGGCCCGGAAGGATTACCAGGGAGCGGCCAACCTCGCCCAGAAGGCGCGGGTGCTGTCGGAAACCCTCTCCGCCGGCCGTCCGTGACCGGGGGGCCCGCCCCGCGCCGGGGAGCCTCGAAACCGGCCGCGGCCCGGCCGCGGCCGGCCGCCCACGACGACCTGCTCCTCGGCGCCCACATGTCCATCGCCGGCGGGCTCCAGAACGCGGTCCTGGCCGGCGCCGCTCACCGGGCCACCGCGCTCCAGATCTTCTCCCGGAACTCCAACCAGTGGGCGATGAAACCGTTGGCCGACGAGGCGGTGGCGCTCTGGAAGGAAGCCCAGGCCGCCCACCCCATGGTGACGATGGTTCACGGCTCCTACCTCGTCAACCTCGCCTCTCCCGATCCCGCGCTGTGGGAGAAGTCCTGCCGGACGTTCATCGGGGAGGCGGAACGCTGTGCGAGGCTCGACATCCCCTACCTGGTCTTCCACCCCGGAGCGCACACGGGCGCGGGGGAGGAGGCGGGCCTGGCCCGAATCGTCCGCGCGCTCGACCGCGCCGCGCGCGCGCTCGCCGAGACCCCGGTCACCCTGCTCCTGGAGAACACCGCCGGCCAGGGGACGGTGCTGGGGAGCCGGTTCGAGCACCTGGCCCGCGTGATCGGGAGCGTCGAGCATCCGGATCGGTTGGGGGTCTGCGTCGACACCTGCCATCTCCTGGCCGCGGGGTACGATTTCCGGTCGCCGGCCGGGTACCGCGAGGTGTTCGAGGAGTTCGACCGGCTCCTGGGGATCGGCCGGATCCGGGCGTTTCATCTCAACGACAGCAAGCAGGACCTGGGTTCCCGCGTGGACCGGCACGAACACATCGGAAAAGGGCACGTGGGGAGCGCGGCCTTCCGGATGATCCTCCAGGACCCCCGCTTCCGGGATGCGCCCAAGGTGCTCGAGACCCCGAAGAAGGACGAGATGGACCGGAGGAACCTGGCGCTCCTCAGGCGGCTGGCGCACACGCGGCCCCGGTAGCCACCCGGCGTCTTGTCCCGACCCGTTCACGAAGCCGTGTCGCGAAGGGGAGCAGGTGGCCGTCAGATGCCCGCGGCGGCAGCGGGTTCGTGAATGGGTCGGGCTGGCCGCCTGCTAGACTCACCTGTCGCCATGCGAAGCATTCTCTGGACCCAGAGCGCCACCCATCGCGGCGCCCCCTTCGCGGGACGCCGCCGCGAGATCGGTCTCCTCACCCACCTCATCGAGGAAGGGCTGGCCGGAGGCTTGTGCCTGGTGCGGGTGGCGGGGAAGCCGGGGTCGGGACGGCGGAGGCTCCTGGCCGAGGCCCTCCACCAGGGCCCGGACGCGGAATGGGTCCATCTCGCCCCCGGCGACGTCGAAGCCGATCTCAAGTTCTGGGTCCGCACCGAGCTCATGGACCTGATCGAGACCTATCCCGCCGCCCCCTACCCTTCCTGGGCGCTCCACGTGCTCGCCCGCTGGGAACCCAAGCTCCACCGGTGGGCGCCGATCCCCGCCCTCTCCCGGGAGCGGCTTCCCCCCGGGAACGAACCGGAAGTGGTGGGAGCGGCCATGGGCGCCCTGCTGCGGGCGGTGACCGGCCAGTCCCTGGTCATCGTGGACGCGGGCATCTGGCCGGAGAACCGGAACCGCACCCGCCGGACCCTGGAAAGCCTTTGCCGCGCGCTTCGGGACCCCGGCGCGGTGGTGCTGGCCGCGGCCGGCCCGAGCGGGATCGAGTCGGTCGACCCCCCGGGGGTACGCACGCTCACCCTGGGTCCCCTGGAGGCGGAGGAAATCGAGACCCTGGTCCGCCTCTGGGATCCCGACGAGGATCCCCTGCCCTTCGCCGGCTGGCTCCGGCGACTCACCGGCGGGCACCCCTTCTTCATCCAGGAAGCGGTGCGGTGGCTGGAGGAGATGGGACACCTTCGGGTGGACGACGAGGCAGGCCGGGTGATCCTGATCGATCCCGTGGACCGCCTCCCCCTTCCGTTCAACCTCCGGGCGGTCATGGACTCGCGCTACCATCGCCTGCCGCCGGCCTCGGCCCGCCTGCTCCATCTTCTCACCCGTAACGACGGCACCCTGGAGGTCGAGGTACTCCGCCGCCGCTTCGATGCCGCGGACGACGAGATCTTCGACGAGGCCTTCGCCCATCTCCGCCGGCGGGAGTTCCTGCTCCGCCGTTCCGTGCGTCATCCGGTGGCCGCGGCGGGAACCCTGTGGCGGGAGGTGGTGGAGGAGGCGGTCCGGAAACTTCCGCGGCTGAAGCACCGCGAGGGGACCTCGGAGCGCGCGCTCCGTGCCTCCCCGGGGGGCTCCCCCCTGGCGGTCTCCCTGACCCGCCTGGCCGCCATCCGCGCCGACCTCGCCGGCGAAACGCCCCCGGCGAACGCGCATCGGGAGCTGGCCCGGATCGCCGTCCTTCTCCGCCGGCGGACCGGCCCGGCCTGGGACGGGGTGCGGGGACGGCTGGCCTACGCCGCCGCGTTGCTCCGTCACCGGGAAGGAAAGACCGCCGCCGCCTTTCGCTGGGCCGGTTGGGGGCTCGCCGCGCTCTCCCCGGAGATCCATCCCGGGCTTCGCCGTTCCCTGGCGCGGGTGGTGACGGTGATGCTGGAGGAGACCGCGCGCTCCGAGGAGGCCCTCCCCTGGCGGTCCCGCGCCCGCGCCGAGGCCCTGGCCGCCGGGCACCTGATCGTCGCCGCGCTCCTCCTGGGGGCGGAGGCGGAGGGGCGGCGGCGCCTCGGTCAGGCGGACACCGCGCGCCGGATGGCCGCGGAGGCGGAGATCACGCTCTCCGCCATGGGCCTCGACGATGCGGCGACCCTGGCCGCCTACACCCACCTTCGCGCCCTGCTCGATCTCCGCCGGCTGGAGGATGCGGAGGCGGAACTCGCCGCGGCGGAGAGCCGGGGGCACCGCGGACTCCAGGAAGTGGCCGAGCGGCTGGAGGCGCTTCGGGACGTGCCGCCGCTTCCGGTGAGCGAGACCCTGGATCCCCAACACCCCCATCCCACCGGTTGGGGTTGGGGGCTGGACAGCTCGGAACTCCACGTGCGCGGCCGCGAGTCCCTCATCCGCGCCGCGGAGACCCGCCGGATCGAGGGCGCCGACGCCATGGAGCGCGTCCTGACCGAGGTGGACGGGGAGCTGGAGGCGGCGGGCCAGCTCGCCGATCTGGCCGATCTCTGGGAGCTTCGGGTGTGGGGATGGATCCCCGAGCGAAAACCCGACGTGCTGGACGCGTGCCTCGAGACGACCGCGGAAATCCATCGTCGCCTGGACATTCCCGGGCGCACCCGCTTCTTCGCCGAGGCGCTCCGCACCACCCCCGCCATCGCCCTTCCCGCGTTCACCCGGGTCTACCGGCCGCTGGTCCTCCGACCGGCGGGCCGGCGCCGCGCCGGGAGCCCGACGGCCCTGGTGGGCCTCCGGCTCACCGGGCTCGTCCGGGCGGAGCGGCCCGGCTCGGTCTGGCCGATGGCGCTCTGGCCGGAGTGGTGGCTACGGCTCTGGGCCACGGCGGCGGCGCGGGACCGGCTCGGACTTCCCTTCACCCGGGAGGAGGCGGAGCGGGTCCTGGCCGGGGCCGGAGACGCCCCCGAGGCCACGTTCGAAAGCCTCGTCCAGCTCGCCAACCAGCTCCTTCGCGGACACGAGGCCATGTCCGGCGGCCTGGTGGCCCGGGGCGACCGGGTGACGGTGGATTGGTCGGGGATCGAGTGCGACCTGGTTCGCTTCGAGGACTCCCTGGCGGAAGCCGAACGGTTGGCCGGGGCCGGAGAGTCGGTTCCCGCGGCCCGGCTCGGCGATCGGGCGCTCCGCTCGCTCGGGGGCGCGCTCTTCCCGGGACTGGACGACCCGGACCTTCGCGCCCTCGCCGCGAAGCTGGCCCGGGAAACGACGCGGGCGGCGGAACTCGCCGCCGCCGGGCTTCCCGATCCCGAAACCCGCGTCGCCTGGCTCGAAGGGGCGGGGCGGGCGGGACCGGTGTCCGCGGTGCTGGCCGCGGCTATGGAGCGGTCCGGGCTCCACCGCTCGGCCCGAGCGCTCGAGCGCGGGTCACCATGAGGAGCGGGGAGAGCCCCGCCTCCCAGCGCGTCCGTCCGGCGGCCCAGGGATCGGTGGTTCCCCCCACCCCCGAAGCGGCCAGCGCCCGGCGGACCGACGCGGTCAGCCCCGCGCCGGCGACCATCCCGTCCCTGGCCCGCTCCGCCTCCACCACCTCCATGGCCTCGACCCAGGGCTTCCCCTCGGCGGAGGCGATCCGCGACCGGTTGGCGTCCAGCCAGTCCAGGAGCTGATCCGCCTCGTCGTACTGCACCCATAGCCAGTCCAGGGGCGCGCGCGCCCCCGCCGGCGCGTGGAGAACCACGTTGGCGAGATAGGTGCGCCGCTGGATCAGGAAGTCGCGGGGGCTCAGGTCCCGATAGGGGGACAGGTCCTTCCGGCCGAGCACGGCGGCGCTCACCGCCAGCTCCAGCTCCGCGCGGCGGACCCAGTAGTCGCGCGCCGAGGCCTCGGGCTTCCCGCCCATGTCCTTCCGGGCCCGCTCGGCGATCTTTCGCATCTCCCCCAGGAATTCAAACCAGACCGGGAGGGCGCTCTCCCGGAGGGGAAGCGATTCGAGCCTCGAGGTCAGCTCTTCCGCGGTGAGGAACCCCGGTGAGGTCCAGGCCCAGGGCGTGGCCGCGGCCGGCGGGGGCGAGATGCTGTCCGGGGGAGCCAGCCCCAGGGCCCGGGAGCGGAGCCGCTCGCGGACCAGGATTCCCGCCGCGTCCCACATGGTGTCGATGCGGCGGAACGGTCGGAAATCCGCCACCAGGGCGGCGGCCCGTCGCGCCCGCTCCGCCGGCCCGAGGCTCTCCGGGGGTGCGTTCTCGATCTCGGTGAGCCGGGCCAGGGCGAGGCTGACCGCGTGCTCGGCCTGGGCGGTGTCGCCCTTTCCAAGAAGAAGAACCAGCCCCCGGCTGTCGGCCAGGGTCCAGGTGAGGGGACCGTTCCACCCCGGGGCGGGACCCAGCCCGGCCAAACCGGAGAGGAAGCGGTTCTCGGCGTCCCCGAGGGCCATCGGTTTGAGCGCCTCGACTTGGGCCCGGAGCGCGTCGACTTCCCCGGCCAGGGGCTCCGCGCCGGGCGTTCGTTCCGGCGCCCCGCCGCGAAGGAAGACCACCGCGAGCACCAGGATCGCCGCCAGCCCCACCCCCAGGCCGATCAGGGCCCGCCACACCTGGCGGACTTCGATCACCAGGTGATCGTGGCGATCTTCCACCCGGCGCTCCAGGTCGAGGATCCGCTCCGCCCGCTCCTCGGGGAGGAGGAAGTTCAGATAGTGGATGGCTTCCAGGCGCCGGACCGAGACGTCGAGATCGCGAGCCAGGTCGCGGCGGGCGTCGCGCGTGGCCAGGCGCCGGCCCAACTCGTCACGGGAGCGCACCCCGGCCCGGTGAAGCCGAGCCAGGAGCTCCTCGTCGAGCCCCTCGATGAGGGCGAGGTCGATCCCGGTCGGCTCGTTCATGGTGCGGGCCGGTGGCGCACGATCTGGATACCGGTGCCCTTTCCTGCGGGACGCCGGCGACCGGTGACCCGCGTGGCGGATAGACGGTTAGTGCCCGAATGCCCAGATGGCCATGAGCTTCACGTTGGGAGCGTTCACGATCTCGAACTTGAGTTCGGCGGCGAACCGGTTGCTGTCGCCGATCACCTTCTCCACCCCGAAGATCCCGGAGAGCCCGAGATCGGCGTTGGAGTTGTCCCCCCCCCTGGAGTTGGACAGGCTGGTGATGATGAGGGCCGCCTCGCCTCCCAGGTACGGCGTCCACACCCCCCAACGGTCGGAGAACCGGAAGAGAAGGTCGGAGCCGATCGACGTGGTGGTCAGGTTGTCCCCCACCCCGATCTCGATCACCGGGAGAAGGAGATTGGTGTGGGGGAGCGGATCCCCGAAGTCGGCGTGCCCCCCGAAGACGAACTGGTTGGGGGTGATGGAGAGCCCCACCCGGGGACCGAGCCCGTGAAACCGCACCTCCCGATCCTGGGCCCGGGCCGCCGGCGCCGAGACGAGAGTCCCGATGAACAAAAACGTCAAAACCATCGACAACAATCTGATGGAACGCACAGTCGTCCTCCTTTACGGCCCCGTCCAAAGCGTTCGGAGGTATTCCCGAACGCCGGCCTACTGCAACTCATTGTGCGGGAGCGGGGGTCCGGGAAGCAAGCGGGACGGGGGCCCGGGGCAAGGGGCGGCGCGGCCCCGCCTCGACGGGACTAGCCGGACGTTCCCGGGACCTCTCCGGCCAGGACCGCGCCGAGACACTGCTCGGCCTCCACCAACGCCTTCCACCCGGTGGCGGTCAGACAGCTCGACACCGACTGCTGGGTCACCCCGAGTTCCTCGGCCACCCGGCGCTGGCGGCCGTGAACCCGGTAGAGCCGGACCACCTCGCACTGGCGCTCCGTCCAGCCCTGTAGATTGCGGTGGAGGACCAGGATCAGGGTGTTGGCCAGGCGGTCGGTAGCCCCGCCGAAGCCGTCCACCAGGAGAAGCCGGTCCTCCTTGCGGGTCCGGTAGAGAAGCTCAGCGGCCACATCGAAGGCCGGGCCCTCCAGCTGGTCGGGGCCGGGGGGTTCGCCCGCGGAGAAGCCTCCGGGCCACGGCGGATCGCCGGCCGAGGCCTCGGCGGACGATGGGTGAGGCGAAAACGGGATCACCACCTCCCCCCGGGCCGCGCCCGTCCGGACGGCCAGGGGATGGAACTCCTCGGCCAGGCGACGGGCCAGCGGGTAGGCCCCGGAGAGGTCGGTGAGGACGGCGGCGAACTCGGGGAAGCCGGAGGCGGCGGTGGGAGGAACCAGGAACGCGCGGTGGTGCTCCCGGTGGATTTCGGCCAGCACCCGGGAGAGCCGTTCCTGGAGATCGTCGGAGCCGAGAACGGTGGGGTCCTCCTCGATCTCCCCCAGGACGGCGACGCGGTTCACCGAGGCGGCCGGTGCGGGATGAAGTTCGCGGTTGGCCATCGCCGTCACCTCGGGAGGGCGAGCTGCCAGGCGGGGGTGAAGTAGCGGCGACGGGCCCGGCGGACGGCGATCGCCGCCGAGAGCGAGTTCCCGGAAAGGAGCATGAACATGACCAGGGCCTGGTAGCGGACCGCGGTCAGAGGGTCGGCTCCGGCCAGGATCTGGCCGGTCATGATCCCGGGGAGCTGCACCAGCCCTACGATCATCATCGAGTTCATGATCGGGGTGAGGGCGGCGCGCATGGCGTGGCGTTCGGGAGCGGCGGCGGCCTGGGACGGGGAGCCGCCCAGAGCGAGGACGGCTTCGACCCGGCGCCGCCCGTCGCGAAGCTCCCGCTCCAGCCGCTCGAGGCCGATGGCCATGGCGTTCATGGCGTTCCCGAGGATCATGCCGCTCAGGGGAATGAGGTAGCGCGGGTCGTACCAGGGTCGGGCGCCCACGATCACCACCACCACCATGACCACGGTGAGGCCGGCGCCGATGGCAAGGCTTCCGGTGGCCAGGGGGAGGAGCGGGATTCGGCGAAGCGGCTGGCGTCCGGTGGCCGTCCACGCCGCCGCCCCCAGCATGACCGCGAGCACGGCCAGGACCGGCAGCGGGTGGTTCAGGGTGAAGAGCACGTGAACCACGTAGCCCACCGCGATGAGCTGCACCACGGTGCGGAACGTTCCCCACAGCATGGTGCGCGCCAGCCCGAGGCGCTGCCGGAGGCTCACCGCCAGGGCCCCCGCCACCAGGGTGAGCGAAACCAGCATCTTGAAGAGCGAAAGCTCGATCAAGGGAGAGGGGTTCATGTCCGTCCTCGGTTCGATGGGTCCGGGGGTTCGCAGGCTCGGGCCCCGGTAGGTTAGAAAGTAATGCACCCGGGGGCGGATGGGAAGCGAGCGCGTCGGATCGGGTTCCGGGGCGTCGGGAATGGGACCGCCGGGGGAGACGGTTCCGGCCGGGTTGGGCGGACCGACGGGAAATCGCTATAGTCGTTCCGACGAGCGATAGAACCTTCAGCCCAAACCATCATCGGCCGGTAAACCCTGATCCCCGAAAGGGGCGCCCCATGCGAAAGCTACTTCTCGCGTCGTTCCTCCTGCTCGCCCTTCCCGCCTCGCGCGCCTCGGCCCAGGGGGGATTCGGGCTCGGCATCATCCTCGGCGAGCCCACCGGGATCTCGGCCAAGGCCTGGCTCACCCGCACCACCGCCCTGGACTTCGCCGCCGCGTGGTCCTTCGTGGACGAGCCGGCCTTCCACATCCACGGCGACTACCTCCGGCACAACTACGATCTCTTCCCGGTGGAGCGGGGACGGTTGCCGCTCTACTACGGTCTGGGAGCCCGGCTCAAGTTCCTGGAGCACGACAGCGAGATCGGCGTGCGGGTGCCGGTGGGGTTGGAGTATCTCTTCGAGAGCAACCGGGTTGGGCTCTTCGTGGAGCTGGTGCCGCTCCTGGACCTGGCGCCGGACACCGACTTCACCATCAACAGCTCGATCGGGGCGCGGTACTACTTCGAGTAGGCGCGGCCCGGGTCAGCCGGCGTCCAGGAGGTCGCGGAGCTTCCGCATCGTCGCCCAGTTCCGGGTGGTTGCCCCATCCCCGAGCGCGCGGTCGAGCGCCTTGGCGACGCGGCTGGCCATCACTCCGTCCGGGCACCAGAGGTAGGCCACGCGGGGGCCGAGCGCCAGCGCTTCCGGTGTCCACTCCTCTCTGGTCAGCGGACCGAGCTTCCCGCGGTCCTTCGGGTCGGCGAGCACGGCCACCAGAAGGCGGGAGGGGTTGTCGGCGACCTTCCCGAAGGGTTTACGCGCCGTCGCGGCCCGGAGTTCGTCCCCCGAGATCACGGTGACCCGGGCGGAGACCCCCAGCCGAGCGGCAAGGGCCTGCTCGATCCGGAGCGCGTTCTTCGCCGGCGGGCTGCCGGAGGCGGTGAAGACGACGTTGCCGCTGTTGAGGAGGGTGCGCACGTCGCCGAACCCGAGGCTCTCCATCAGCGCCCGCAGATCCGCCATGGCCAACCGCTTGGCCTTGCCGACGTTGATGCCGCGGAGGAGCGCGACCTGCCGGCCGGAGTCCGGTTTCGCGGGGGAGCCGGTCACGGGCCCGGCTGCGGCCGGGAAGAGGGCTCCCGCCACTCGGCTTCCAGGCGGTCCAGCACTCCGGCGGTGGGCCCGTGCTCGACCAGGCGGCCTCCGTCCAGCACCACGGTTTCGGCGCCGAAGAGACGCGCGTCCTCCAACCGGTGGGTGACCATGAGCGCGGTGAGCCCGTGGGCCTCGGTGAGCGAGCGGATCTGCTCCAGGAGGGCGCGGGCGCCGGGAGGGTCCAGCGCGGACGTGGGCTCATCCAGCAGCAGGGCCCGGGGCCGGCCCATGAGCGCGCGCCCCAGCACCACCCGCTGGCGCTGGCCGACGCTCAGCTCGTCCTCGGCGCGGTCGAGGAGCGCCCGGTCCAGGCCCGAAGCCTGAAGCACGCCGTCCAGGCGCGATTCCGCCTCCTCCCGGGAGATGTGCCCCAGGGCGGCCGAGGTCAGGAGGTTTTCGCGGACGGTCCCGGGGAGCCAGACCGGCTCCTGGAAGACCAGGGCGACGTCGCGCCGGAGCCGGGCGGGGTGAAAGCTCTCCAGGGGAACGCCCTCCACCAGTACGCGCCCCCGGCTCGGCTCCTCGAAGCGATTCAACACCCGGAGGAGCGTGGACTTCCCGGCTCCGGAACGTCCCACCACCGCCCAGCACCCCCCCGCGGGAACGCTGAGGGTGATCCCGCACAGGATGTCGCGACCGTTGCCCTCCCGCGTGGTGCGGTGAACGGTCACGTCTTCGAGGGTAAAGAACGGTTCCACGGCGCCTCCCGGCGGGGGAGGGTAGCACGGGGCCGGCATCGGCGCGGGCGCCCGGTTTCGCTCAGCGCTTCCGGGCCACCACGGTGGCAAACTGCTTGATCGTGGAGCCCGGGGCGTCGAACCGGTGCGGCCGGGATTCCAGAACGTCCCACCCGGAAAAGCTCTCCTCGAGCTCGTTCTCCCCGAAGAGGGTGTGGTGCCCCGGTTCGAACATCTCCAGATACGTCGTCCCCACGGTCATCACGTTCACGACGGCCGCGCCCCCCGGGTTCACGTGGGCCCGGATGTCCTCCAGGAGCGCGGTCGCCCGGCTCCGGGGAAGGAACATGAGCAGGCCGACGGCGATCACCGTGTCGTACGCCGCGTCGATCCGATAGGCGGCCAGATCCGCTTCCTCGGCCTGGATCGGCAACCGCAGCCCGGTCGCGCGCGCGCGGACGTGGGCCACCGCGGTGGGGCTGAGGTCGAGCGCCAGGACCGTCGAGCCCCGGCGCGCCGCCTCGAGGCTCAGGTTCCCCAGGCCGCACCCCAGGTCGAGTACCCGCCCCCGCAGGTAGGGGAGGGCCAGCTCCTCGAAGGGATTCAGGACGGACCCGCCCTCCGCGGTCTGCTTCTGGAACTGCCGGTCGAAGAATCGAACCGTGCGATTGAGGGTCATGACGTTCTCTCCCGTACCCTCCGGCCGAGGGCGGACCCGGTCAGGTCCCCGCGGCCCGGCTCCTCCGCTCCAAGAGGACCACGTCCCGCCAGCGGCCGTCCAGACGCCCCAGGCGCTCGCGAATCCCCACCCGGCGGAAGCCGTGGCGGGCGTGAAGGGCGAGGCTGGCCGCGTTCTCCGGGAAGATGCCGGCCTGAAGCGTCCAGATGCCCGCCTGCTCGGAGGCCTCGACGAGGGCGGCGAGGAGGGCGGAGCCCACGCCCCGGCGGCGGTAGGGCGCCCCCACGTAAACGCTCACCTCGGCCACCCCCGCGTAGACCGGGCGGGCCGAGACCGGGGAGAGGGCGGCCCATCCGGCGAGACGTCCGTCCAGACGGGCGGCGAGGCGGGGGACGGCCAGGTGCCGGGCGTCGAAATCCTGCCAGGGCGGGACCCCGGTTTCGAAGGTGGCCTGGCCGGTGGCGATCCCCTCCCGGTAGATCGCCGCCGCTTCCGGCCAGTCGGCCGGAGCCAGGGGGGTCATTTCCAGGGGCATGCCGGGCCTCCGAGGTGATAGCCGGTGTCCACCATGAAGCGCGCGATTTGCACGATTTCAGAGGCAGAAGGACTCATTTTAGGCCAAATCGATCTGGGTGACTCAAGAAATTTGCAGAATCGTCAATATTCTGATTGCGTCGGACTTCCGATCGGCGGTACGCTCTCCGGCATGTTTTTCCGGCCGCGCCTCCCGCGGGGGGGTCGCCGGGCCGGCAAGCCACCACAAGGAGCGTGTCCGTTGACCAAGGCCGAGATCCAGAAGATCTGCAAGGCGGAGGGAGTGCGCTTCATGCGCCTCCAGTTCACCGACATCCACGGCGCCAACAAGAACGTGGAGGTCCCCTCGAGCCAGTTCGCGAAGGCCCTGGACGGCGAGATCATGTTCGACGGGTCCTCGATCGAGGGGTTCACCCGGATCGAGGAGTCCGACATGCTCCTCCATCCCGACCTCGACACCTTCCGGGTCTTCCCCTTCAACGGCGAGCAGGGGAAGGTGGCCCGCCTGGTCTGCGACGTGAAGCAGCCGGACGGAAGCGATTTCGACGGCGATCCGCGCACCTGCCTGAAGCGCCAGGTGGCCCGGGCCAAGAAGCTGGGCTACGAGCTCATGGTGGGGCCCGAGGTCGAGTTCTTCCTCTTCCACCTCGACCCCGAGGGCGCGCCCTCGGTCCGCACCCACGACGTGGGGGCCTACTTCGACCTCGCCCCGGTGGACAAGGGCGAGGAGTGCCGGCGCGACGTGGTGATGGCGCTGGAGGCGATGGGCTTCGAGGTCGAGGCCGCCCACCACGAGGTGGCCCACGGCCAGCACGAGATCGACTTCCGCTACGGCGACGCGGTAGGAACCGCGGACAACGTGGCCACCTTCCGCTTCCTGGTGCGGCACGTGGCCCGGGAGCACGGCCTGCACGCGACCTTCATGCCCAAGCCGATCTTCGGGCAGAACGGCAGCGGCATGCACTGCCACCAGTCGCTGTTCAAGGGAAAGACCAACGCCTTCTTCGACGCCAAGGCCGAGTACCAGCTCTCCAAGGTCGCCATGCACTACATCGGGGGGATCCTGCGCCACGCCAAGGGCTTCGTGGCCATCACCAATCCCATCGTGAACTCCTACAAGCGGCTGGTGCCCGGCTACGAGGCGCCCACCAACGTGGCCTGGTCGGAGCGGAACCGGAGCCCCATGGTGCGGATCCCCGCCCGGCGCGGAATCGGCACGCGCTGCGAGGTGCGGCTCCCCGATCCCTCGTGCAACCCCTACCTGGCCTTCGCGGTGATGCTGGCCGCCGGGCTGGACGGGGTCACCCAGAAGCTGGATCCGGGTCCGCCGGTCAACAAGAACGTGTTCCAGATGAGCCAGAGGGAGAAGCGGCGGCTCAAGATCGACGAGCTTCCGGCCACCCTCTCCGACGCGCTGGACGCCCTGGAGAAGGACAAGGTCATCATGGACGCCCTGGGGCCGCACCTCGCCGAGAGCTACATCGCGGGAAAGCGGCAGGTCTGGACCGAGTTCCTGGCCACCGTGCATCCCTGGGAGCTGGACCGCTACCTCTCCTACTACTGAGCTTCCCTCGGTCCCTGCACCCCCCGCGGCCCGGGACGCCCAACGTTCCGGGCCGCCCCGTGTCCGGCCGGGGATCTTTCCGGCGGGTGGCGGAGCTACATCCGGTCCGGCGCGAAGAGAACCTCCGGAATGTCCGGGTTCAGCTCCAGCTTCTTGTAGCGCGTCACCGCGGTCTTGGTGTCGCCGGCCCGGGTGTCCTCGCGGTAGGGAAAGAGCACCCCGTCCACGAACCGGAACTCGGAGAGGTCCGCCTCGAAGCTCATGGGCGGCGGACCCGGCATCGACATCACCATGCGTTCGATCCGGTGGGACCCGGGGTCGATGTGGTAGTCCAGGGCCAGGCCCCCGTCCATGGCCAGCCGCACCACGGTCCGACCGTCCTCGTCCGGCTTCACCACGACCAGGCTCGACTCGTGCTCGGCCAGGCGGAGGGGGAGATCCAAACGCGCGGTCTGAAGCTCCATGGACTGGAGGAAGGCGCCCTCCACCGGCTCCAGGTGGCGGTCGTCGGAACCCGCCCAGCCCCGGTCGCCCCGAACGATGCGCACCTCGCCCCGGTCCGGGTACCGGATCTCGATCCGCAGGCGGTCCGGCCGCTCGAACCAGCGCACCGTCTCCCCCTGCTGCTCCCGCTGGACCGCGGTCAGCGGGCCCTCGGCCCGCCAGGCGTGGATCTTCCCCAGGTTCTCCCGGCCGCCGTAGGCGGTCAGCACCTGCTCCACCAGGGCGTGGACCGCCGCCTTCCCGGTGGGCGCCCCGGCCGCGCGATCGGCGGGGCGGCCGCAACCGGCGAGAAGCGCGAGCAGGGCCGTGCCCGCCCCAAGCGCCCGCATCGTCCCGCCGAGGCCTCGGCGGGCGGCCACGGAGCCGGGGATCGGCCGGGGGCATTCGCCCCAAATTGCTCGGTGTTTCATCACCGCTGATCCTACCTTGTCCCGGCCCGTCCGGCCTCCCCTGTGCTACGCTTTTCAACCGACTCCGGGGGGGCCGATTCCCGGACCACGATCGTGAAGACCGGCCCAAGGCCGAGCTACGGCCGGATCGCCGGCGCAGGACCGCATGAACCATCGCCTGAGCATCCTCTTCGCCCTCGCCCTGAGCACCGCCGCGCTCCTTTCCGCCGGGGTTCTCCGCGGGCAGATGCGGCAGAACCCCAACCTCACGATTTTCTTCACCGGAGACGTCGGCGGCGAAGTCGCCCCCTGCGGGTGACCGGTCGAGGACTACGGCGGGGCGACCCGGAGGGCCGCCTTCTTCGACACCTTGCGGACGGCGGGCTGGGAGTTCGTGACCCTCGACGCCGGCGACATGGCCCCCTTCGAGAAGATGAACTCCCAGGGGGAGCTCCAGGTGGAGACCCTGACCCGGGCCATGGCCTGGATGCGCTACGACGCGGTCACCCTCGGGGACCACGATCTGGCCGCCGGTCCCGAGTTCGTGAAGCGGATGGTGGGCTGGCTGGGCCGGCCGGTGGTGGCCTCGAACTACACGCTCCCGGATAGCGAGAGCGTTCCGGCGAGGACGGTGGAGGTGCGCGGCAAGCGGGTGGGAATCCTCGCCTTCCTCGACCCGGAGCTGGCCCGGACCGCGGCCCCCTGGGTCGACGCGGCCCCCTGGGAGGACGAGAGGGCGTTGGTGGATTCGCTCCGGGCGGCGTTCCGACGTGCTCGTGGCCATGGCCCACGCTCCCGACACCGTCGCGGTGAACCGTCTGGCCCGGCTCTACCCGGAGCTGGACTTCATCGTGGCCGCCCACGAGGGAAAGCTTGGGGACGAACTCCATCACGAGGGGCGGGTGGCGGTGATGGGGAACTCCAGCGAGGGGCGCTTCCTGGGCCGGGTCGAAGTCTCCTTCGACTCGACCGGCGCGCCCGCGAAGGTGGACGGCGTCTACATGCCGGTGGTGAAGGGCTGGGGTCGGCGCGCCGCGGTGGACAGCCTCATGACCGAGTACTACGACCGCATGCACACCCTCACCCTCTCCGACGCCTTCCAGAAGGAGCGGCTGGCCGGGCTCGAGGAGCCGCCGGTGGAGTACGTGGGGAGTGAGGCCTGCGCATCGTGCCACGAGGCCGAGACGGCCCAGTGGCGGACCACCCGCCATGCCCACGCCCGGGAGACCCTGGTGAACGCGGGGGAGGAGCACGACCCCGACTGCCAGTCCTGCCACACCGTCGGGTTCGGGTTCCGCACCGGGTTCGCGACCCCCGAAGCCAGCCCCGACCGCTGGAACGTGGGGTGCGAGAGCTGCCATGGTCCCGGGGCGGCCCACGCGGCCTCGCCCGGGGCGGGCTACGGCGCGGTGGACAAGCGCGCCTGCGTCGGTTGCCACACCCCCCACCACAGCCCCCAGTTCGACTATGCGATCTACCGGCCGAAGATCGTTCACGGAGCGGAAGCCGGGGCGGACGGGCGCTGATTCACGAGCCCGCCGCGGCGGGCATCCGGGCGCCGGCCCGGACGTCCCCGCGATCGGGCCCGGGCGCCGGCCCGGCGGCTACGCGTAGAGCTTCGCCACCCACTCCCCGTAGCCGTTGTAGCGTCGGGTCGGCACATGGTTCCCGGTTCCGATCAGCCGCTCGGTGGCCTGGGACCAGGGCACGGTGGGATGGTCCGGGTCCACGTTGGAGAGGAACCCGTACTGGGCCGGGTAGAGCTTGTGCCAGAACGTGTCGGGTTGCTCGGTGACGAACTCGATCCGGACGATGCTCTTGGCGCTCTTGTACCCGTATTTCCACGGGGTGATGAGCCGGAAGGGCGCGCCGTGCTGCTTGAGGAGCGGGTGGCCGTAGATGCCGGTTCCCATGAACGCCAGCTCGTTCATGGCCTCGTCCATCCGAAGGGCCTCGAAGTACGGCCAGGGGTAATGGGTCCCCGCGCCGCCCTGGTTCGGAGCCTGGTCCGGCCGCAGGAACGAGATGAACCGGATGAACCGCGCCTCGTCCTTCACCCCCACGTGCTTCATGAGCGCGCTCAGGGGAAAACCGGTCCACGGCACCGCCATCGCCCAGGCCTCGACGCAGCGGTGCCGGTAGAGCCGCTCCTCGAGCGGCATCTTCCGCACCAGGTCGTAGAAATCGTAGGTTCCGGGCCTGTCGCAGAGCCCGGCCACCTCGATCGACCAGGGATTCACCTCGAACTTCCCGACCAGCTCCCACACCACGTCCTTCTTCTCGGTGAACTCGTAGAAGTTGTTGTAGGTGGCGGCCACCTCCTCATCGGTCAGCGCGCGGTGCAGGGTGAAGGCGGGGTTCCGCTTTGCCGGATAGAGGTCCAGGGTGGTGGTGTCGTAGTTCTTGAGCTTCGGCGGCAGTCCCCCGGCGCCGGTGTCCGCCGCGCCCTCGTCCCGTCCCGAGGCGCGGCCGCATCCCGCCGCCACCCCCAACGCCCCCAGACCCAGGATCCCCAGCTGCTTCAGGAACCGCCGGCGGTTGAAGTACACGTGCTCGGGGGTGGCTTCCCGGTCGGGGAGGCGCCATCCGGGCGGGGTGATGATGGAAGGCATGATGGATTCCTCCGTGATGATGATGCGGCCCGGACCCGGCGCCCGGACCCGACACACTCTACGTAGCCTACACCCGTCCGTGACCGGAGGCCCGGCGCCCGGGCGGGCGTCGGGCGTTCAGAGCCGCCGGCGCATCCAGGTCCCGTTCCCGCAGACGTGCATCGAGAACTCGGGGGACTTCTGGATCGACGCCGGAACCTCGGCGCGTTCCATCCCCGCAAACCCGAACTGCGAGAAGAACCCGGCGGCATCCAGGGTGACCAGCCAGAGTTCGGGAAAGCGCCGTCCCCAGAGCTCGGACATGATCGCCCGGATCAGCCGGCGTCCGAGCCCCGATCCTCGCCGGTCCTCCACCACCGCCACCGAGCGGATGAGCGCGGCGCCGTCGTGCTGTTCGTAGCCCGCGCAGGCCAGCACCTCGCCCTCCTCCGCCAGTATCAGGAAAGTGACCGGGGGGTCCTCGGTTTGGGGAATCGGTAGCTCGGCCAGGGTGAGAAGCCGTTCGATCCTCGGGAGGTCTTCGGGGCCGGCGTCGAGGAGCCGGACGCGCTTGGGCCATTTCCGAAATCCGGGCCTATCCACGGCTTCCTCCGCCGGTCATCCCCGGTTCCCGAGCGGCACGTCCACGACCCAGGTCCGGCGCTCGGTCTCCTCCTCGAACGGGGTGCGAAAGAGAATGCCTTCGGCAGTCGCCACCAGGGAGCGCCCCTGAAGAGGCCGCCCGAACAGGGTTCCCATCGCTCCGGCCTTGACGATCGGGGCCCGGGCGTGGGCCGCGCCCACGACGAAGATGTCCCGGTCCCGGGTGTCCTTGTCCTCGACCGGATCCTCCGGTCGGAAGGGCGAGGACATGGGGGCGAGGATGAGATCGGGGCGGAGCTCCGCCACCCGCTCGAAGGTGTCGGGGTAGAGGACGTCGGCACAGACCACCGGGGCGGTCCGGATCCCCAGGGCCTCCACGATCACGAAGCGCTCTCCGGGGACCACGCCGTGCCGGGCCTCTCCGGGCATGAGGTGGATCTTCCGGTAGCGGCCGAGCTCGCGCCCCCCGAAGAAGACCGGACACGCGTTACGGCAGGCGGCCCCGTCACGCTCGACCACCGTTCCCCCGACCACGAGCCAACCCTCCTCGCGGGAGAGGGCGGCCAGCGTCTCCAGATCCTCGTCCAGGTGGGCGGCCACGTCCGTGTGATCCCGGTCCGCCGGGCGCACCCAGAAGTACTCGGGGAAGACGAGAGCCTGGGTCCCGGCCGCGCGATAGCGGTCGCGCTCCCCGGGTGCGATGCCGGAGCCGGGCTGGGCCTGGTGGATGCCGACGCGAACGGACGCGGGTTTCACGACCCCAGTGTATACCGCGGTTGACCGGATGGAGAGTGGGGGCCCTCCGTCCGCCGATGTCGGGCTGCGATACACCAAGGCCCCGGGGGCGAACCCTCCGGGGCCTCGAATTATTGCGCGAGCGCGACGCTAGCGCGCGGCCTGGGGTCCGTGCATGGGCCGGTAGGGCGACCAGTGGCCGCCGTCCTCCCACTTGGCTCCCGCGAAATCCCGCCAGCGCATGCCGGTGGGCGCGACCTTCACCCCCTGGCGGATCAACTCGTCCTTGGCCCGGGGGTGCTCCAGGAGATCGTCCAGCCAGTAGGCGCCGGGAATCATGGGGAGCACGAAGGCGCGTCCGAGGTTGTGGGGGTCGCGGGCCTGGTGGAACTTGAGGATCACCTGGTTCTTCCCCACCGAGAGGACCTCGAGCTTCCCCGCGGCGTGGGACATGGCGTAGCGGAGCCGGCGGGCCAGCCCGCTCATGCGGACCTTGGCTTCCTCGAGAATGCGGAAGCCCTGGTCGAGCTCCACCTTGAACCCCTCGTTTCCCTCGGTGGGCCGCCCCTGGAACAGGTAGTACGGCGGCACCCCGAGGTAGGAGAGGCGATTGAAGAGTTCGGTGAGGACCGCCGGGTCGTCGTTCACCCCGCCGAGGAGAGGGGTTTGGGCCACCATGAGGCCGCCGTGCTCCCGCACCGCGTTGATGGCGTGGATCGCCTCGGGGGTGATCTCGCGCGGATGGTTGAAGTGCATGATGAAGTAGATCTGCCGCTCGCCCTTGCTGTGGCGCTTCACCGCGCCCAACAGCTCCGAGCTCCGGCTGATCCGCATGGGATCGAAGGCCGGGATCTTGGTTCCCAGCCGGATGATCTTCACGTGGGGGATGGAGAAGACCTCCCCGAACATCCGGTCCAGCTTCCTGGCGCTGATCATGAGCGGGTCGCCCCCGGTCATGAGCACGTTGTCGATCTCGGGGTGTTCGCGGACATAATCCAGGCCCTCCGAGATGTCGAGGCTGGTCTCGTGGACCTCGTCCATGAAGAGGCGCTTCCGGAAGCAGAACCGGCAATAAGCGCCGCACACCTCGGACACCATGAGGAGCGCGGTGTTGAAGTACTTGTGCTGGAGATGGGGGGCGGCATAGTTCGAGGCCTCGTCGCTCGCGTCCAGGCGCCCGAACTCGTCCAGCTCCTCTTCCCGCGGGATGATGATCTTCCGGATGGGATCGTCGGGATCGTTCCAGTCGATCAGGCTCAGGTAGTAGTCGTTGGCGCGGAACACGTACTTGCCCACCACCGACGACACCCCGGCCTTCTCCTCGCTCGACAACTGCTCGACATGCTCCACCCGCCGAATGTATTTGGCCTTCTTGCGGATCTCAGGCGTGTTCATTGTCACCTCCTAAGGCTTCTCGGTCCGCGAAGAGCGTTTGGAGAGACCTCGCCCCGGGGGGCGGCGTCCTGCGCTCCGTTCCATCGCTTCTTCGCGTAACGATCGTGACAACGCGCGACCTGGGGTACCGAGGAGGCTCTCATGAGCCAAGCGGGCCGTCACCGCGCCAAGAGCCTCGTCCAGGATTCCAACGAGCTTGGTCAGTTCGCGCTTCTTGATGATGTAGGGGGGAGCCAGGAGGATGTGGTCACCCTGGTTCCCCTGATAGGACCCGGACCCGGGGTAGACGTAGAGGCCCCGTTTGAGGCACTCCTGAGCCACCAGGCGATTCACCCCGATCCTGGGGTCGAAGGGATCTCGGGTATCCCGGTCGGCCACGAATTCGATCCCGGCCAGGAATCCCTTCACACGAACGTCGCCGACGAGAGGATGCCGACGAAGCTCTTCCAGCATCCTAGCAAAATCGACGCCGTCGGTGGCCACTTTCTCGACCAGCTTCTTCTCGTCCAGGATCCGGATCACCTCCACCCCCACCCGGCACGACACCGGGTTCCCCGCGAACGTGTGTCCATGTATGAATTTACCGGTGATCGACTTCCGGATTTCCGAGAAGATCTGTTCGTTGACCAGCACCGCGCCCAGCGGGGCATACCCGCCGGATATTCCCTTGGAAAGACAAAGAATGTGGGGGCGGGCTCGATAGTGTTCGGTGGCGAAGAACTTCCCGGTGCGGCCGACGCCGGTCATCACCTCGTCGGCGATGAAGAGAACGTCGTACTTGTCGCAGATCTTCCGCATGATCTCGTTGTAGCCCACCGGCGGGTGCACGGCGGGAGCCGACGCCCCGATCACCGGCTCCGCGATGAACGCGGCGATGTTCTCGGGGCCCTCGGTCACGATGGCCCGCTCCAGCTCCCACGCGCATTCCAGCCCGCACATGTCCGGGGTGAGTCCGTAGGGACAGCGATAGCAATAAGGCGGGGTGATCCGGGGGAACGAGGCCAGCATGGGGACGTACTTGCCCCGCCGGAGATGGGTTCCGGTCATCGACAGCGCCCCGATGGTCGCCCCGTGATAGGAGATGCTCCGGGAGATCACCTTGAATTTCTGCGGGTTCCCCCGCTCCACGTGGTAGGCGCGGGCGAGCTTGATCGCGGTCTCCACCGCCTCGGATCCTCCCGAGGTGAAGTAGACCCGCTTGAGCCGCCCCGGGGCCCGTTCGGCCAGGAGGTTGGAGAGCTCGATCGCCGGCTCGTTGGTGAAGGCGGACATGTGGGCGAAGGCCACCTTCTCGGCCTGGTCCTTCATCACCCGGATGATGCGCCGGTTCCCGTGACCCAGGCAGACCACCGCCGCCCCGCCGGCCCCGTCCATGATCTTCTTCCCGTGCTTCTCGTACAGGTAGATGCCCTTGGCCCGGGTGATGACCGGGTACCGGGCGTGAAGGTCGCGGTAGAAGATGTGCTGCTGGGTGGGGGTTCCGTTCGACTCGGCCGCGCCGTGTGCCGTCCCGCCGTCTCGGGAGCCCCGCTCACCGGACATGGGGGTGTTCGCTCCTGGCCGGAGAAAAGAAGTTGAGGCTCACCACCGGCCGATCCCCGATCACCCGCGCCCCGTGCGGGGTGTCGGGTCCCAGGCGAAGGAACTCGCCCGGTCCCACCGGGGTCGCGGTCTCCCGCACCGTGAACTCGAGCCGGCCCTCGAGCACCAGGGTGATCTGCTCCTCGGGGTGCCGGTGAACGGGGAATACCGCCCCCGGCTGGTAGACGTATCGGAGCAGGGTGAAGTTCCGCCCCTCCACGATCCGGCGGGACACCAGGTCCCCCACCGATTCCGCGGGGACGCGTTCCCAGGAGGTCGGGGTCTCGGGCGAGAGGGCCATGCGGGGCTCCTTGGGCCGAAAGGGTCGAAATCGGGCGGCGGCGGTTCCGCGGCCGGGAATCAAGGGTATTCTATCCGGAGGCTAATCACCGGAGGGTCGATGGTCAATTGCGTGAAGCCCGCGGGCTTCGGTCGAGACGGCGTGGGGGGGTCCCGGGTTCCGATCGGATTCGGGCCGGCAGCGGCCGCGTTCCTGCTGGGGGCGGCGCTCCTTTCCGCTCCGTGTCCGCCCGCCGGGGCCTCGGGGGAGGCGCGCACCGCGGCCCCGGAGCAGGCGGCGGCGCCGGGGAGCCCGGCGACGACGAACCCCTCCGCGACGGTTCGCGACCCCGCCGGCCCCACCCGCGAATTCCCGGTGGCCGTGGTCACCGATCCCCGCTTCCGCAGACGCTCCGGCTGGCGGGACCTGGCCCGAGGGGCGATCCGGAAGGCCTCCGAGGACCTGCCGCGGACCGCGGGGATCCGGCTCGTGCCCGGGGAGGAGGTCGCCTGGAAGCCGTCCTCGGACCGGCTCCCCCTGGCCGCGATCCTGGATGAGGCCGCGGCCACGGTGGACCCGAAGGACGGTCTGGTCGCGGTCTTCCTGGGACTTCGTCCGGGGGACGAGGCGGACCGGGCCGAGCGCGGCTACGCGATCCTCGGCCGCCCCGCCCTGGTGGTGGTGGCCCCCACCGCCGACGAGTCCATGTTCGCGGGCGGACCCAGGAAGGCGCTGGCGATCTTCGTCCGCCACGAGCTGGGGCACGTGTTCGGGATCCCGCACTTGCGGGGTCGAAATGTCATGGCCGCCGGTCCCACCCAGCGTTCCTGGGACTTCACCGAGGTCTCGCTGGACGTGATCCGCGCCGACCGGGGCATCGACTTCCGCTCCCGATCCCCCTTCGCCGGCTGCAACCTCGACGTGCTCCGCGACGCCTATCTCTTGTGGGACGAGCGCGGCGAGTGCGACCCGTCGTTGCTGGTCAACCTGGGGGTGGCCTTCCATCGCGAACGACGGCCGGCGGAGGCGCGGGCGATGTTCGAGGCCGGGCTCCGGCGGATGCCCGGCTCGACGGTGGCGCGACTGGGGCTGGCCCAGGCCGCCCTGGCCGCGGGGGACAGCGCCGCCGCCCGCGACGAGGCGGAGCGTCTCACCGGTGACGCGGACCTGACCCCGGTGGAACGCGGGATCCTGGGAGGGGTCTGGGTCTCCCTCGGCGAAGGCGCGCGCGGGGACTCCCTCCTCACCGAGGCGGTCGGCGCCGATTCCACCCGCTTCGCCCCCTGGTTCAATCGCGGGCTGGCGCGATTCCGCGCCGGGCGCCTCCCCGGGGCCCGCGCGGACTTCGAGCGGGCACTGGCGGTGGAGGAGCGGCCCGAGGCCTGGTTCAATCTGGGGCTGGTCTGCGATGCTGTCGCGGACACCGCGGCGGCGATGCGGGCGTTCTCCCGCTACCGCGCCCTGGTGACCGAGGGCGCCCAGTTCGATCAGGCCGGGAAGTTCCTGGAACGGCTGGGAGGGCGGGGCGAACCGGCCGCCGAGCACTGACCGGTTTCGCGGGCGGCCTCCCGGGCGCCCGCACCGGCTCCCAAGGCCGTGACCCGCGCCGCGGCCGACGTGTCCTGGTGAGAATCACCCCGAGAAAGGAACCGGATGGACTGGAGACTGTTCGTTTCGACTTTCGGCATCATCTTCCTGGCCGAGCTGGGGGACAAGACCCAGCTCGCCACCTTCGGCCTCGCCGCCAGCGCCCGCTCGCGTTGGGCGGTCTTCCTCGGCGCCGCGCTCGCCCTGGCCGCCACCTCGGCCATCGCGGTGCTGGTCGGAGACGCGCTGACCCGGGTCGTTCCCGAGATCTGGATCAAGCGGGGGGCGGGCCTCGTCTTCGTGTCCATCGGGGTGTTCTATCTTCTGGGGCGCGGCTGAGGTCCACCATGAATGAGCGCGGTCCCGACGAGCCCGATCCCATCGAGGTCCCGATCGACGGCGTCCTGGATCTCCACACCTTTCACCCGCGGGAGGTGAAGGACCTGGTCCCGGAGTACCTGCGCGCCTGCCGCGAGGCGGGGATCCTGGAGGTGCGGGTGATCCACGGGAAGGGTACCGGCGCCCTCCGCCGCACCGTGCACGCGGTGCTCTCCCGCCTCCCCGAGGTCGCCTCCTACCGACTGGCCGATGCGACCGGCGGGAGCTGGGGAGCGACCCTGGTGACGCTGAAACCCCGGGGGTGACGGGACCGCGGCGGTGCCGGGACCCCGACGCCACCGGTCACGAAACCGGCCGGCCCCTCGAGGGGAGCCGGCCCGTTCCAGCCGATCCAATCACCGGATACGGACGGGGAGAGCCTCCGATGGAGTTCCTTCCCGCCCGCGTCGCGGCTACCGACCGTTCGACGCGACAGCGCAGCCGACCGGTCCGAACCCGTCATCCGTGAGCACGCCCAGTTCCGGGCCCACCAGGGGGCAGCCCGGACCCATCATCGTGCCGTCGGAGTCGTCGGGGCGCGAGTTCCGCCGCATCCCCCGACCCGGATGCATGCCCGGTCCGGGACCCTGGCGCACACCCTGTCCCCAACCCTGCTGCATGCCGCGGCCGCACCCCATTCCCGGGTGCATCATCGGTCCCTGACCCATGCCGTGTCCGCGCCCGCGCATCATCCCCCGGCCATGCCGGCCCATCATCCCCCGGCCCTGCATCCCCATTCGTCCCGGCGCCTCGGAGCGGAGCTTCTTGAGCTCCTTCCGCTGGTCGGCGGTGAAGACGTCGAGCATGGAGAGCCGGTGCTCGAGCCGGGCCGAGGACCCCTCGTCCCGAAGCGCCCGGATGTCCTTCTCCAGCGAGCGCACCTTGGCCTTGTCCACCGTGTCCTTCATGAACTCGACCTTCATCTGGGCGCGCAGGTCGGCCATCTTCCCCCGGCGGAGGATCGCGTCCTCGCGGGCCTGGGTCCGAAGCTCCCCGAGCTGTTCCTTCTGGGCATCCGAGAGCTTCAGCTTGTCGGCGAGCATCGGGCGCGGGGCCTTCTGCTTCTCCATCCGGGGCGCGTTCTGGGTGCGCCCGCGGCCGCGGGTGGTCTGGGCCTGGCCCACCGCGGCGAAGGTGACACCGAGGGCCAGGGCCACCGCGGCCGCCGTCCAGACCCTCCGGTTGATTTGCTGCTTCATGATCTGACTCCTTTTCGTTCGGTCCCGCGCCGTCCTGTTCGTTTCGGCGCGGGAGCTTCCCCGCGGTCCAAGGTCCTACCTCGGTTCCGCTTCACCATTCGGCCCCGCTTGAAGTTGTTGATAGCGCTCGCGCTGGGAGGGGGTGAGCACCGCCATCTCCCGCACCATGGCCTCGGCGGCCAGGCTGTCCAGGCGCGCCTGGCAGCTCCCCACGAGCTTGGCCCGCCGGTGCACCACCGAGTCCTCCACCGCCCCCGACATGAGCGCCCGGTGGAGCGCCATCCGCTCCCGCATGAGTTCCCCGGCCTGGCCGCGGATACCGCCCTGGAGTTCACCCAGGGAAGCGCGGAGCCGCGCCTGCTGCTCGGGGGTGAGATCCAGGGCGGCGGTGAGACGCCGGATGCGCCGCTCCGGCCAGTGGCGGAGGAGATCGGCGTTCGGGTTCTCGGAACCCATGCCCATCCCGCGCCCCCGGCCCGGTCGCGCGCCGCGCTCGGCCCCACCGCGCTCGGCGTGGATCCCGAACCCCGCCGATCGCCGCGCCTGGTCGCGCTTCATGTCGGCCAGGTGGACGGCGGCGGCGGAGAGAAGCCCCACGTTCAAGGCCAGGGAGACCGCGAGAAGGATCCAGGCCCAGCGCTTCACGGCCCGGTCTCCCCGCCGGTCCCGTTGGTGGCCGCGAGATCGGGGGCCAGGTAGATGGCGGACAGGGACCCCTCGGGAAGGCCGCTCAGGGTCGTGTAATCGGAAAGCTCCTCGGTCCGGGCGGACGCGGCGGGCGCGGTCCAGAGGACGCGGCCGGCCAGGTTCCCGCCCACCAGGCTCGCGGTCACCAGGAGGAGCGCGGCATAGGCGAGCGGCCGGCGCCGCGCCTCGGCCACCGCGGTCCGCCAGCGGGGACGAAGGACCGGGGCGGCCCGCCCCGACGCGGGCTGCTGCTGAGCGTCGAGAGCGGCGGCCACCCCGGGCCAAATCGGAAGGTCTTCGAGGAGATCGGCGGGATCGGCCTTGAGCTGGTTCCATGCCTGTTGCGTCTGTTCGACGAGCCGGCGGCACCGCTCGCACCCGGGGACGTGCCCCTCCACCCACTTCTGTTCGTCCGCCGAGGCCTCGTTCAGGGCCATCCGGGCGGCGAGGGTGTCGTCGAGGTGTCGCATCGCGGGTTCCTCTCGGAGTTGGGGACGGCCGCCCGGGTGGCGGCCGCTTCACTCAACAGAACCCGGAAGCGGCGAAAATCCTGCGGGGGAATCTGAATCTGCCGCCGGCGGCGGTGGCAGGGCAAGGTCAACCTGTTGAGTTTCCATCGATTGGATGATCGGCGGTCGGGGATCCGGGCTACCCCCCCAGCCGCTTCCGGAGCGCCGCGGTGGCCCGCACCAGGAGCGACTCCACCGCCTTGACCGAGATCCCCATGGCCTCGGCCACCTCGTCCTGGCTCATCCCCTCGAAGCGCTTGAGCGCCACCGCCACCCGCTGCCGCTCGGGGAGGGCGAGGAGCGCCCGGCGCACCCGCTCCACCTCCTCCGCCCGATCCAGCGCCTCGTCCGGCCGGTCCCCGGGCGGCCCCTCGATCCGGTCCACCGCCGCCTCGGCCGACTCCTCGGATCCCCCGCCGAACGAGAGGAACCGGCGCACCGCACGGCGGCGGATCTCGTTTCGGGCCAGGTTCCCCGCGATCCGGAACAGGAACGGGGCGAACCGCCCCCGCGCCGAGTAGCCGGGGGCCGCGCGATAGAGACGGAGAAACGTCTCCTGGGCCAGGTCCGCCGCGTCCTCGGGCGAGCCGAGGCTCCGGAAGAGGAACGCCGACACCCGGCGCTCCCACCGCTCCACCAGCGTCCGGAACGCGGCCTCGTCGCCCGCCGCGGTGGCGGCCATCAACGCATCGTCGTCGCGGGGATCGTGCATGACGGGGCGGAGCATACCGCCGGTTCCGCGGCCCGTCGCCTCCCCCGAGCTCCGCGCGCCCTCGTGACACCGCCCCGGGATTCGTCTAAGCTCCCGCCCCATGAAACGTATCGGCCTGGTCGTCGCGTTGATCGTCGTGGTGGTGGTGGCCCTGGTCCTGGTGCTCCGACCCCGGGAGAAGGGACCGAAGGAAGTGGCGATGGCCCATCCCGCGCTCTACCGGGAGGCGGTGGCCGGCGTGTCGCCGGACAGCCTGGGGCCGGCCTGGCCCGACGATCCGTTCATCGACAACGTGCGCGCCCAGTGGGGGGCCCTCGGTTTCCGCGATTCCACGGTGTGCGAGGAGCTGGTCCGGCTCTGGATCTACCCCGCGGCCAAGTCCCCCACCCGGCTCCCCAACGTCCAGCTCACCCCCACCGGCCGGGACATGTCGATCGGGGACCGGCTGGCCCTGGGCGAGCAGTTCCTCGCCCACCCCGGCTGGCGGATGGGCTCCGCGCGGTTCTTCCCGGTGGCCGCGGTGGTCCTGAGTTCCACGGAGAAGGCGACCCTGGCCGCCCTGGCCGGCGGGAAGGCCGGGCCCCGGAGCGCGGGCGCCCTGAGCGACGACCTGGGAGTCCCGGACGAGCTGATCCAGACCGCCCTCGACGCGCTGGCCTCGGCCGGCTGGGTCGCGACGAGCGGCCCGGCGGATTCCACCATCTATCGCGTAGCCGACCCGGCCATCGCCGGAAGCCCCGCCCTCCAGTTCGTGAGCCTCCGCGAGGAGGACAAGCCGGTCCGGGACTTCGTCGACCTCCGAGCCGCGCTGGAGTCCCTCAAGCCGCCGCTCTCCGCGGCCACCTTCGTCTTGAGCGGGCCCTGCGCGCAGACCGGCCGCCTGGTCGCCATGCAGCTCGCCGGGGGCCAGCTCCGGCGCGGAAAGCCCGGGAACGCCTGGGCCGCCGATCTCGCCCCTCCCGGCTCGAGCGACGGACTCTTCGTTTCGGAGCGGGCCTTCGATGCCTGGCGAAAGGCCCATCCCGGGGTGGAAGTCGGTTTCGAGGGCTCGGTGGTCGCCATGTACCACAGCCTGATCGAGGGCGCCGGGGGGAAGTAGGCCGGATCGGCGCCGGCCGGGCGAGTCCCCGGAGCGCCGCGTCCCCCCCCTGAAGTGGCCCCCGCTCCACGGCTTCCCCGGACTCCCGGCTCCCCTCACCGGCTCAAATCAGCCGCGTGGGGCAAGGCCCACTCACTCCGGCTGATCTCCGCCACCCATCAAACCCATTTCTGGCCAATCGGTTACCCCGGCCGGGGGCCCGGTTTGGGTGCTCCGCCCCCCAACCCGCGGGGTTTTCCCCCGGGGAGTGCGGAGCCGGCCTCGGAGGGGCGATCGTCGCGCTGCCGACTCAACCCACAATAAATCAACATGTTAAGCGTTCCGAGACGGCCCCGAAAATCTCCTGGCACGACTCCTGCTCTATCCATTGGGCGTACGCCCTCGCAGGGGAAGCGCCGAAAGGCGCAAGCGGAACGCCCGTCGGAGCGGAACGTGGGACCGAGCCCTCTCCAGTCCCCCTCCTCCTCCTCGCAAGGCCTCTCGGATCGCTACGGCGGGCGGCCGTTCCCCATCCAGGGCAAACCGGTTTGGCGACCGGACATTGAGACACCGTGTTCCCTGACAGCGCCCCTGAGGTCCGACGGCCGGTCGCCAATTCTTGAGTCCGAGTCGCGTTGCTACGCGGGGCCCGAAGCGAGGCCCGGGTGGTCCTCCTCCACACCCGGGCCTCGTGCTTTTTGGCGCGGTCTGTCCCGGGACCGAGCCGCCAGGCTCCCCCCGGCCCCCCTCCCACTTCCGGGCTTGACCCGCCCCCACCCTCCACCTAGAATTGTGAACCCTTGTTCATGGAATGAACCCTTATTCACGGGAGCCCCCGTTGAGCCCCAATGCCGCCAGGAAGAGCACCGGATCCCGCCGCGCCGAGGCGCGGGAGCGAGAGGGTCAGGAGATCCTGGACGCGGCCCTGGCGATCTTCGCGGAGCGCGGGTTCGAGGCAACCTCGGTCCACGACGTGGCCGCCGCGGCACGGGTGAGCGTGGGGCACATCTACAACCTGATCGGGAACAAGCGCACCCTGTACGAGGCGGTCATCGACCGGGAAGGCGAGGAAATGGAACGGGCGGTGGACGCCACCCTGACCGCCCTGGCTTCGCGCCCGGCGCTGGAGCAACTGGACGGCCTCATCGACACCGCGCTGGCCTTCGTGGACCGGCACCGCCGGTTCTTCCAGATCTATCTGAACGAGACCGAGGGGGTGAACGTCCGGATCGAGGCCCGATTCTCGAAGCGGAGCCTGCGGTTCAAGCGGTCGTTGGACCGGAAGACGCGGGCGCTCTTCGTGGATGGAATTCGCCAGGGCGACCTGGTGGATCTCGACCCCGACGATCTCCTGACCGCCTTCCGGGACCTGGTGAACGGCTTCATTGCCCGCTGGGTGGTGTCCGGGTTCCGGGGAGACGTGCGAAAGCGGGCTCCGGTGATCCGGAGAATTCTTTGGGACGGCATCGCGGTGGGTGCCGCCTCGCGGAGACGCAAACCGTGAAACGATTCCGAATCGAACTCATGACGGTCCTGGTGGGGACGCTCATCGGCGCCGGGGCGGCCGGGGCCCAATCGGACGCGGGATCCACGCCCGCCCCCGACGCCCGGAAAGGCGCGGCCTCCGCGGACACCCTCCGCCTTTCGGTGGACGACGCGGTGCGCTACGCCCTTCGCCAGGGCGAGACCGCGGCCCTGGCCCGCGAGGACGTGAAGATCGCCCAGGCCCAGAAGGGCGTGGTCCTCTCCAACGCCCTCCCCAAGGTCAACTTCGACGCCTCCTACAACCGGAACCTCAAGAAGCCGGTGATCTTCTTCCCCGACTCGAGCGGAGCGTCGCAGTCGATCACCATCGGCGAGGACAACGCGTACTCGGCCACCCTGTCGCTGCGGCAGCCCCTCTACAGCTCGGGCCGGGTGGGGGCGGCCTACCAGGCCTCCAAGGATCGGGCGGTCGCCGCCCGGTACTCCGGGAACGCCGTGGCCTCCAGCGTGAATCTCCAGGTGCGCGGGGCCTATTACGGCGCGCTCCTCGCCGAAGCCCAGGTTGGAATCACCGAGGAGTCCCTGGCCCAGGCCGAGCGCCGGCGGGACGAGATCCAGGCGCGGGTGGACAAGGGAGTGTCCCCCCGGTTCGATCTCCTCCGGGCCCAGGTCGAGGTGGCGAGCCGCCAGCCGGCGGTGACCCGCGCGCGGAACCATGCGGCCATCGCCCTGGAGAACCTGAAGCGCGCCGCCGGGCTCCCCCTGGACCGGCCGGTGGCCCTGAGCGACACCCTGCGCTACGTCCCCTTCACCGTGACCCGGGAGCAGGCGGTGGAGGAGGCGCTCGACCAACGCGACGCCCTCGCCGCGGCGCGGATGGAGGCCAAAGCGGCCGGGCACCAGGCCGACGCCCAGGGGGCCAACGACCTGCCGCTCCTCTACCTGGATGGGAACTACACCTGGCAGGGGCAAAGCTCCCAGGGGCTCATCCCGGGGGACAAGGAGACCGCGCAGTCGGCGGCGGTCGGCCTCACCCTCACCTGGCCGATCGTCGACGGCTGGCAGAACCGGGCGCTCACCCACCAGGCGCGGGCGTCGGCGGAGAAGGCCCGCATCACCGTGCACCAGATCGAGGAGTCGATCCGCCTGGAGGCGCGGAGCCGGTGGGCGGATCTCCGCGCCGCCGAGGAGGAGATCCCGGCGGTGCGCCAGGGGGTGAAGCTGGCCGAAGAGGCCTACGCGATCGCCCAGGTGCGCTATTCCAGCGGACTCTCGACCCAGCTCGAGGTCCTGGACGCGGACCTGGCGCTGACCCAGGCGCGTCTCTCGGAGAAGGAAACCCTGTATCGCTACGAGGTGGCGTTGGCCGAGCTCGAACATACCCTGGGCCGGGGCCCGACCCTGGAGCCCGAGGGAGGTGACCGATGAGGAAGCTGGTGATCGGATTGGCGGTGGTGGCCGCCCTGGTGGCGATGGTGGCGCTTCGGATCACCTCCCGGGGGGAGAAGCAACCGGCCCGGGGGATCGAGGAGATCCAGGCCGAGGAGGGAGTCCCGGTGGACGCGGTCACCGCCCGCCTCGACACCCTGACCGTGACCCGCGAGGTGAGCGGCGAGGTGGAGGGCTGGGAGCAGACCAACGTTTCCGCCCGCGCCGACCACAAGGTGAAGAGCGTCTACGTCCGGGAGGGGCAGAGCGTCTCCCGCGGCGACCGGCTCCTCGACTACGACGTCCACACCGCCCCCGACATGGCGGCGCGGCTCCAACAGAGCCAGGCCTCCTTCGACAACGCCAAGCGGCAGGTGGACCGCCTGGAGCCGCTTTTCGAGAAGGGAGCGGTCTCGGAGAGCGATCTCGACAACGCGCGGACCCAGCTCCAGGTGGCGGAGGCCAACCTGCGCGACGCCCGGCTCCAGGTGGAAGAGCGTTCGCCCATCGACGGGGTGGTGACCCTGGTCGGCGTGACTCCGGGGCAGTCGGTGGTCGCCGGCCAGACCGTGGCCCAGGTGGCCGCCCTGGACTCGGTGCGCGTCGTCGCCGAGGTCTCCTCGGACGCGGCCCGGGACATCGCCAAGGGATCCCGGGCCCGGGCGAATCTCGACCTGGGTCCCGGGTTCGCCGCCGGAACCGACCCCCTCACTTCTCCCGACGTGACGGTGGGGGAGGGGCGGATCCGGCGGGTGGCGCTGGGCGCGGACCCGGCCAGCCGGCTCTACGAGGTGGAGGCGGTGCTGGCCAACCGGAATCTGGTGCTTCGGCCCGGACAGTTCGTGACCCTCTCGGTGGCGACCCGCCGCCTGAACGACGCCCTCACCGTGCCGCGGGCCGCGCTCCTCGGGGAGCAGGAGGTGGTCCCGGGAAGCGATCAGGAGGTGTTCGTGGTGGTGGACGGGAAGGCACGGCGCCGGAGCGTGCGCCTGGGCGCGATCGCCGAGGACCGGGCCCAGGTGACCGACGGGCTCCAGGCCGGCGAGGTGGTGGTGGTGTTCGGGGCCAACCGGCTCCGCGAGGGGATCAAGGTGCTCTTCCACAAGCTGGATGGGAAGCTCGTGACGAATTCGGGTTCGGCCGCCCCCGCGAGTGAGGAGACGACCCGGTGATTCTCTCCCGCATGGCGGTCCGCCGCCCCGTCCTCACCACGGTGATCGTCCTCATCTTCCTGGTGCTCGGGATCTTCGCCTACCTCCGCCTGGTGGTGGACCTCTTCCCCAACGTGGAGTTCCCCTTCGTCACCGTGACCACCATCTATCCGGGGGCGGGGCCGGAGGAGGTCGAGAGCCAGGTTTCGAAGAAGATCGAGGACGCGGTCTCGACCCTGGCCAACATCAAACGGCTCGACTCCATCAATCGCGAGGGACTCTCGCTGCTCCTGATCGAGTTCCAGATCGGGACGGACGTGGACCTCGCGGCGATCGACGTCAAGGAGAAGGTCGACGCGGTGGTGAACGACCTTCCCACCGACGCCAAGAAACCTGCGGTGGTGAAGTTCGACGTCAACTCGCTTCCCATCATGAACCTGGCCCTGACCGGGCCCCAGTCCGGGCGCGAGCTCTACCGGGTGGCGGACAAGCAGCTCAAGGACCAGCTTTCCCAGGCCCCCGGCGTGGCTTCGGTGAGCATCGTGGGAGGAAATGAGCGCGAGATCCACGTGGACGTGGATCCGGAGAAGCTGGCCGCCTACGGGCTGGACGCGAGCCGGGTCACCTCCACCATCGCCCGGGAGAACCTGAGCGTCCCCGCCGGATTGCTCGAGCGGCCGAACCAGGAGTACACCCTCCGGGTGCTCGGCGAATTCTCCGACCTGAACCAGCTCCGCCGGCTTCCGGTCAACATGCCCGGCTCCCCCAAGACGGTGCGGGTGGAGGACGTGGCCCGGGTGGTGGACGGCTCGGTGGAGCCGCGGGACCTGGCCGAGGCCGACGGCCGGAACGCGGTGGCGCTGTCCATCCAGAAGCGGACCGACGCCAACACGGTAGGAACCGCAGACGCGGTGCGGACCCGGGTGGCCGCGCTCAACCGGCAGCTTCCCGAGGGCATGAAGATCGAGATCATTAGGGACAACTCGACCTTCATCCGCCAGGCGGTCCACGACGTGCTGGTGAACATCCTGATCGGGATCCTCCTCACCACCATCATCCTCTACCTCTTCCTCCACAACCTCCGGACCACCCTGGTGGCGGCGGTGGCCATGCCCACCTCGATCATCGCCACCTTCCTGCTGCTCGACTTCGCGCACTTCACCATCAACATCATGACCCTGCTGGCCTTGGGGATCTCCATCGGGGTGCTGGTCACCAACGCCATCGTGGTGCTGGAAAGCATCCAGAGCCACATCGACGACCTGGGGGAAGATCCGCCCACCGCCGCCCAGAAGGGGACCGACGAGATCGCCATCGCGGTGGCCGCCACCGCCATGACCAACATCGTGGTGTTCACCCCCATCGCCTTCATGGGCGGGATCATCGGCCAGTTCTTCGTCCAGTTCGGGCTCACCGTGGTGTTCGCCACCGTGTTCTCGCTCTTCGTGAGCTTCACCCTGACCCCCATGCTGGCGGCGAAGGTGCTCAAGTCCAAGGAGGAGCAGGCGAAGCGTGTGGCCGGACACCGCCGGGGCCTGGCCGTCCTGGAGGCTCCGTTCCTCCGGTTGGCCAAGGCATGGGACGCGGGTTACCGGAAGGTGGAGGCGGGTTACCGGCGAAGCGTGATCTGGTCGCTCGGACACCGGCTCCGCACCCTCATCCTCGTCACCGTGGTGTTCGTGGGCAGCCTGATGCTCTTCAAGTGGGTCGGTGGGGAGTTCCTCCCCCAATCCGACGCCGGGTTCATCCAGGTGGCGGTGACCCTTCCCGCGGGGAGCACCCTGGACCAGACCCACGACGTGCTGTCGGAGATCCAGGACGTCGCCCGGAAGCACGTGCCCGAGATCGATGCCGTGCTGCTCACCGTGGGGGGCGACAACCAGGGGGTGGAGGTCGGCGACCTCACCATCCGTCTCACCCCGGCCGCGGAGCGAAAGCGCGGGATCCAGGAGATCATGAACGATCTCCGGACCCGGTTGGCCGGCCTCCCCGCCGCCGACATCCAGGTGCAGATCGCCTCGGAATTCGGGGGAAACCAGCAGGACATCGTGGTGGAGGTGCTCGGACCCGAGCTCGACACCATCCGCGCCATCGCCGACAGCCTGAACGACGCCATGGCCTCGATTCCCGGGCTGGTGGACGTCAACTCGAGCGCCAAGCCCGGCAAGCCCGAGATCGTGTTCCGTCCCGATCGCCAGGAGATGGCGGACCGCATGCTGGCCCTGGCCGGGGTCGGGGGCGAGCTCCGGACGCTGTACGAGGGAACGGTGGCCTCGAAGTACCGCGAGGCGGGGGAGGAGTACGACATCCGCGTGCGCATGACGCCCTCCGAGCGCGGGCAGCTGACCACCCTTCCCCGGGTGCGGTTCTCCGGCGCGACCGGACCGGTTCCCCTGGACGCCCTGGGGGACCTGGGCCGGCGGCGGGGCCTGGCCGAGATCACCCGCAAGAACAAGGAGCGCATGGTCAGCGTGAGCGCCAACATCGGTTCGGGGACCCTGGTGGAGAAGGTGAACGCCATCCAGGCCAGGGTGGCGGCCATGAACATCCCCGCCGGCTACCACGTGGAGTACTCGGGCCAGTTCGAGAACCTCGGGGAGTCGTTCACCCAGATCTTCAGGGCCCTGATCCTGGCCATCGTGCTCACCTACCTGATCCTGGCCGCGATCCTGGAATCGTTCATCCACCCCTTCACCATCATGTTCACCCTGCCCCTGGGCCTGGTCGGGGTGGCTTGGTCCCTGTTCCTCACCGGAGCCACCATCAACATCTTCTCGCTCATGGCGGTGGTGATGCTGGTGGGGATCGTGGTGAACAACGCGATCCTGATATTGGATCTGGCGAGCCAGCTCCGGGCCAGGGGGAAGAACGCGGTGGAGGCAATCGCCGAGGCCTCGCCGGGGCGCTTGCGCCCGATCGTGATGACCACGATGGCCATCCTGGCCGGCATCCTCCCCCAGGCGGTGGGCGGCGCGGGCGCGGCCTACACCGTGGCCATGGCGGTGGTGACCATGGGCGGGATCCTGGCTTCGGGGGTGCTGTCCCTCTACCTGATCCCGGTGCTCTACACCATGCTCGACCGGTTCACCGTCCAGGGCCGGCGGGACCGGCGGGAGGCGAAAACAGCGGAGGCGTGATCCCCACCGGGCGCCGGCGCGGTGGTATTCTTGCTCCATCATGGACGTTCAGGCGAATCAAGAAACCGACCGGCCCCCGGCTCCGCCGCGCGGCGACGGGGTGGACGTGAGCCTGATCCGCTGGATGCTCTCCCTCACCCCCGCGGAGCGGCTGGACGCGCTCCAACGGAACGCCCGCGCGATCATCGAACTCCGCCGTGCCAGACGTCGCCCCTGACTTCGTCGGCGCCCTGCGCGCGCTCCACGCCCACGATGTGGAGTTCATCGTGATCGGGGGGGTATCGGCCGTGCTCCATGGGGCGCCGGTATCGACCTTCGACCTGGATATCGTGCATGCGCGATCGGCCGCAAATTGCCGTCGACTTGCCGATGCGCTGTCCGAACTCGACGCGCGCTACCGGGAACGCCCGGACCAATCCCTCCACCCCGATCCGAACCGCCTCACGTCGCCGGGGCACCACCTCCTGATCACCAGGGCAGGGCCGCTCGATGTGCTGGGGAGGGTAAGGGACGGCCGGGGATTCGAAGAGCTTCTGCCCCGATCCGTGATCCTGGAGATCGACGACGGCGTGCCCATCCACGTCGTGGATCTGCCGACCCTCATCGAACTCAAGGAGAGCATGGGGACCGAGCGGGATCTCGCGGTCCTGCCGATCCTTCGCCGAACCCTGGAGGAACAGCGGGGCAAGGGATAGGACCCCGCCGGCTCGTAGACCGGATCACCGCCAAGGTGGCGGACCGGCGGGAGGCGAAGGCGGCGGAGGCCTAGCTACCCGGCTTGGCCGCAACCTCCGCGCACTCCAGGATCCGGTCCAGCCGGAAGTCCCGGTCCTCCTCGCGGAGGTGGCAGTAGGCCCGCATGCTCATCCCCCGGATGTCCTTGGGGGTGACGCGACGGCGGGTCTGGCCGCCGGAGCCTCGATAGGCGATCTCCAGGTCGGCGTGGGCGGCGATGGCCCGGCGGATGTTCTCCACCACCGTCTGGAAGCTGTTGTCCTCGCCGCGTCCCGGCCCCCCGATGGCGAACTGATAGGAGGTGCGGTAGCCGGGGATCCGGGTGATGTCGTCCTGGCCACGCTTGTGGTACTCCTCGAGGTACTTGAGGAGGACCTGTCCGGCCATGCGCGCGTCGTCCAGGGCGCGATGGGCGTGCGGCCCCTCGATCCCCAGCCGGTTGGCCAGGACTCCCAGGGAGAACGGGCCGGGATCGTCCTGGGCCCGGGCCAGCTCCAGGGTATCCATGACCGGGTTCGGGAGCTGGGTGCGCCCCATCTTCTCCAGCTTGTACTGGAGGAACGCCATGTCGAATTCGGCGTTGTGGGCCACGATGATCGCGCCGTCGAGAAGGGTCAGGAACGCGTCGGCCACCTCCTCGAAGCGCGGCTTCCCCCCCAGCATCTCCGCGGTGATCCCGCTCACCTGGGCCGCGACGGGGTCCATCTCCCGTCCGGGATCCACCAGCTCGGAGAACTCCTTCACGAACTCGCCGTTCTCCACCCGGGCCAGGCCGATCTCCACGATCTCGTCCCCCACCGCCGGGTAGAGCCCGGTGGTCTCGAAGTCGATCACCGCGAAGGGCTTGGTCAGAAGCGGGTTGGGAAGGCCGCTGAAGAGATCGAACGCCATGAAACATCCTTTGGATTGCCGGTCGGGTTGCGGTTGGAAGGAACCATTCTAGCCGACCCCCGGAGGGGGGAAACCCTCTCCCCCGAGGCCTCGGCGAGGCGGGCGCGACGGCCCGTGCCCAGCCACGCGGTGAGGTAGAACAACGCGGCCACGGCCAGAAAATAGTACGGCCCGTGCTTGTCGGCGCCGCCGGCGAAGAGCAGCGCCCAGAACAGGACGGCGGCGATCCACGCGCCCCGCGTGCGCCAGGGCGGGACGAGCCAGAGACCCAAGGTGGCGAGGACGGCGGGTGGGGCCAGAAAGAGCAGGTGGTGGCGTTCGGACATGGGCGAGAGGAGCAGGATGGCCAGGAGATACAGGTTGAAGTTCCAGGCCGCGGCGGCGGGGCGTTCGGGGTCCCGGTCGAGGAGAAGGAGCGCCGTGATCACGCCGAAAGCCGACAGGGCGGACACCCAGAGGTGGCCGGCCAGGTCGGGAACCAGCGCGGAGAGGAACCCGGCGGGAGTGAAGTAAACCGAGGACGACGTCGCCCCCGCCGCCCGTTCCAGGAGAAACGCGTGGACGTAGCTTCGATACCAGGGGAGGAGGTGGCCGCCCGCCACCGCCGCCGGTAGGAAGCAGAAGAAGACGGTCCAGGCGAGGGCGAGCCCGAAGGCGCGGAAATCGCGGCGGACGAGCAGGAAGAGGAGAAAGACCAGGGGCACCAGCTTGATCGCGGCGGCCAGCCCCAGGAAAGCGGTGGCCGCGAGGCGGGATCCGCGGAGGTAGGCCCGGAGGAAGAGCGCGCAGAGAAGCAGGACCACCGGATTCACCTGCCCGTTCAGGAGATTGTTCTGGATCGGGGCGAGCAGAAGCAGGAAGAGAAGGACCAGCGGCGCGGACAACGCCCCCAACCGGCGAACCCCGAGCCGCGGCGCGTTCGCCTCCAGAACGAGCCGAACCGCCCAGGCCACCGCGCCCAGGTTCAGGGCGAACCAGATCCCGTCGGCGAGCCGGGGCGGGATCAGGGTGAGGGGCCCGAGGGCGAAGGCGAGGGTCAGGGGATAGATGTAGGGGAAGGGCGTGTCGGTGACATAGGGATTCTCTCCGTGCCAGAGCGCCCGCGCCGAAGCAAGGTAGCTGGTGAAGTCGTAGCCGCCGGGACGGGAGGCCTTGTGGAGGGTCTGGACCAGGAGCACCGCCACGACCAGGCCGAAGATCCCGAGGGCGATCCCGCGCACGGTTCGCGACCCGAGCCGGCCCGGAAGCGTGCGCTTGGGCGGGGATGTGGTCACCATGGGATCTCCTCGGGGGTACGGGCGCCGAGTCTCGCCGCGGTGGGGAGGGGTGTCAACGGGGAGCCCCGCCGGGGGGGGCCCGTCCGGCCCATCCCGGTCGGCGGCAGGAGGACGCAAGGCTCCCTCGCGGCGTGGCGGCCCCGGGGGATGGTATACTGCGACCCCCCCGGTCGAAAGGCGGGCCCCGGAGGCCCGGGTCCCCGCCCCTGAAACTTCAACTTGTTGTGGAACAACGGGGTGTGTGACGGCGGCCCCGAGCCGCGGAAGCCACGATCATGTACGAGATTCAAAAGACCGCCGAGTTCGCCGCCGCCCACTCCCTTCGGGACTACGACGGCCCCTGCTCCCGCAATCACGGCCACAACTACCGGGTGGAGATCGTGGTGCGGGGGGAGGAACTCGACGCCCAGCGCATGCTCCTGGACTTCGTCGCCCTGGACCGGGTCCTCGGACCCCTCATCGATCGCGTGGACCATCGGAACCTGAACCAGGTCCCCCCCTTCGACGAGGTGAACCCCACCGCGGAGGCGGTGGCGGCCTGGTTTTACGGGGAGCTCAAGTCGAAGATCGCCGAAGCGAGCGGAGGACGGGCGGGGCTGGCGGCGGTGCGGATCTTCGAAACCCCGGATTCCTGTGTGACGTACAGCGAGGACGAGTAATCCCCCGGGGTCGAGGCGGTGACGCGCCGCGACCCTCCCCCAGCCCGGCGTCCTGAATCGCATTCCAACCGGCCCGGCCGGGAGGGTTGAACCATGCTGTTCCCACGGCGCGTCCTTACCCTGAAGTCCGCGGTCCTCGCCGCCGCCCTGCTGGGTGCCACCGCCGCCCTGGTCGCCTGCGGAAGAGGCGGGGAAACGGAGAACGCCGCCGCCGACACCACCGGGGTCCGTCGGCCGGTGCCGGTGGCCGTCCACGTCCTCGCCGCCGGCCGCGCCCAGGCTTCGGTCCGCGCCTGGGGAACGGTGAGGCCGAGCCGGGAGGCGAAGTTCACCGCCGAGGTCTCGGGCCGGGTGGCCGCGGTCGGGGCGAAGCTCGGGGAGCGGGTCGAGGCCGGCCGCGTGCTGATCGAAATCGACCCCGGCCTCCATGACGCCCGGGTTCGCGAATCGGAGGCCTCGGCGGAGGCCGCCCACATCGCCCGGGACAAGGCGAAGCGCGATCTCGACCGCGCCCAGGCCCTCTACGGCCAGGGCACGATCTCGGACAGCGAGATGGAGGGGGCCCGCGCCTTCCACGCCCAGGCCGAAGCCGCCGCCGCCGCCGCGGACGCCGCGGTGGAGCAGGCCAGGAAGAACCTGGCTGGGGCCCGGCTTCGCGCCCCCTTCGCCGGGGAAGTGGCCTCGCGCCTTCCCGACGTGGGCACCTCGGTGTCGCTGGGCGCGCCGCTCACCAGCCTGGTGGACATCGCCCGGGTCCGGGTGGAGGCGGCGATCTCCGAGGAAGACCTCCCCCGGGTGAAGCCGGGAAGCCCGGTTGCCCTCACCGTGGACGCGGTCCCCGGCGGGAGCTTCACCGGCGCCGTGACCGCGGTCGGACCCCAGGCCGATCCGGAGAGCGGGCAGTTCCCGGTGGAGATCGAGGTCGTGAACCCCGAGGGGCATCCGCTCAAGGGCGGCATGGTGGCCCGGTGCGAGATCATCGACCGGGTATACGACGCGGCGCCCCTCCTCCCGGTCGATGCGCTGGTGGAGTCGAAGGGCGGGAACCTCTTCTACGTGGTGGTGGACGGCGCGGCGGCCGCGCGGACCGCGGTCCTGGGGCCGCGCTCGGGCCAGATGGTCGCGGTTCTCCAGGGCGCGGCGGCGGGGGATTCGGTGGTGGTGCTGGGCCAGGCCCGGCTCGCCGACGGCGTTCCGGTCCGGGTGGAGGAGGTCCGTTGATGTCGCCCCCGCGCCTGTCGGTTTCCAACCCGGTCCTGGTGAACCTGGTGATGGTGGCGATCATCGCGTTCGGCATGTTCTCCCTCGCCACCATCCCCCAGGAGCAGATCCCCAACGTCTCCTTCCCCTGGGCCTTCGTGGTGGTGATGAACTACGGGGTCTCCCCCGAGGAGATCGAGAAGACGATCACCGTTCCCCTGGAGGAGGAACTCCAGAACGTCGACGACCTGAACGCCATGACCTCGATCTCGCGGGAGGGCGGGGCGTTCGTCTGGCTCAAGTTCGAGACCATGCCCGACGACAAGTTTCAGCTCCGGCTCCAGGACGTGCGGGCCGCGGTCAACAAGGTCCGGCTCCCCGACGCCGCCGAGGAGCCCGACGTGAGCCAGTTCAAGACCCAGGACTTCGCCCCCCTGGTGAGCGTGGTCATCACCGGCGACGTCCCCGAGCACCAGATGAAGGCGATCGCCGAGGACCTGAAGGACGACATCCTGGACATCCCCAAGGTGTCCCGGGTGCAGATCTCCGGGGTGCGGGAGCGCGAGGTCTGGGTGGAGGCCAATCCGGCGCGGCTGGAGCGGTTCGGGCTCTCCCTCGACCAGGTGGCCATGGCCATCGGGTCCAAGCACCTGAACCTCACCGGCGGCGATCTCCAGACCGGACGCATGGATTACCGGGTACGGACGATGGGGGAGGCGGAGAAGATCGAGGAGCTTCAAAACGTCATCGTACGGGCGTCGCCGGGGGGCGGCCTGGTGCGGGTAGGAGACGTGGCCAAGGTCTCCGATACCTTCCGTGAGGAGGAGACGCGCTCCAAGTTCAACGGAAAGCCGTCGGTCACCCTGACCGTGTCCAAGAAGCAGGACGGCCACTCCATCACCATCGTGGACCGGATCAAGGAGGTGGCGGAGGGATACCGGGAGACCCGGCTTCCCCCGGGAGCGGCGATCACCTTCACCAACGACTCCTCGGACTTCATCAAGGATATCCTATCCACCCTCAAGATGAACGCGTGGATGGGCATGCTCCTGGTGGCGGTGACCCTGTTCATCTTCCTGGGCTGGCGCCAGGCGGCGTTCGCGGTGGTCGGGATCCCGGTGGCCCTGGCCCTGACCTTCGTCTTCCTGCGCTTCACCGGGCACACGGTCAACGGAAGCTCCCTCTTCGGCCTGGTGCTGGTCCTGGGAATGCTGGTGGACGACGCCATCGTGGTGATCGAGAACTGCTTCCGGTACATGGAGCTGGGCATGCCGGCCCGCCAGGCGGCGGTTGTCGGCACCCGCGAGGTCATGGTGCCGGTCCTCACTTCCGCCGGCACCACCATGGCCGCCTTCCTCCCGCTCATGCTCCTCCCGGGAGTGATCGGGGACTTCATGCGGATCATCCCCGGGGTGGTCTCCATGGCGCTGGCCGCCTCGCTCTTCGAGTCGTTCTTCATCCTCCCCTCCCACGTCGCCGAGTGGAGCGGCAAGCGGAAGCGACGGGAGAGGCCGCTGGTGGACTTCTCCGGGGTGCGCCACCTCTACCGGCGGCTCCTGGCCAGGACCATCCGGCGGCGGTACTGGGTGCTGGGCGGAGCCACCCTCCTCATCCTGGCCAGCCTCCCGATCGCGTTCACGGTGGGGGTGGACATGTTCGCCGACGAGGAGGTGCCCTTCTTCTTCGTCTACGCAACCATGCCCGAGGGAACCCGGCTCGACGCCACCGACGCCACCCTGGCCAAGCTGGAGCGCATCGCCCGGGAGAGCATCCCCGGCTCGGACCTGAAGCACGTCCGTTCGGTGGCCGGGATGCAGGAGACCGAGGGGGAGTGGATCGTGAAGCCCTCGGTGGGCGAGCTGGTGGTGGAGCTCCGGGACAAGAACGACCGCCGGTTCGAAGTCGAGGAGCTCATGAACCGGATGCGCGAGAAGGCCGAGTGGGTGCCCGGCATCCAGGCCATCGAGTTCCATCGGGTGAGTTCGGGGCCGCCGACCGGAGCGCCGGTCGAGGTGAAGGTGCGCGGGGATCATCTCGACGAGTTGAGCGCGGCCGCCGAGGAGGTGAAGACGAGCCTGGCCGGCATGGATGGGGTGAAGGACATCCGGGACGACTTCCTCGCCTCCACCCCGGAGCTTCGGGTCAAGGTGGACGAGGAGAAGGCGGCCATGTACGGCCTCACCGTGGCCCAGGTCGCCTCCACCGTGCACGCCGCCTTCCAGGGGCGGGTGGCCACCCAGTTCCTGGAGGGGGACGACGACATCGACGTCCTGGTGCGGCTCGACAAGGCCTCGCGTTCCGAGCGGATCGACCTGTCCGATCTCATCGTGGTCACCCCCACCGGGCGGCGGCTGTACCTAAAGGACGTGGCCGATATCCGCGAGGAGGCCGGCTACGCCACCATCAAGCACGACGAGAAACGCCGCGCCATCACGGTGACCGCCAACGTGGACAAGCGGAAGATCACCGGGGTCGAGGCCAACCAACGGCTCATGGAGTTCTGGCCGACGATCGCCCTCCGCCATCCCGGCTACGATCTCAAGTTCGGCGGCGAGTTCAAGGAGTTCCAGGAGGCGTTCACCAACCTGGGGCTCCTGTTCCTGATGGGAATCGCCATCATGCTGGTGATCATGGCCGCCCAGTTCAACTCCATCACCCAGCCGCTCATCATCTTCATGGCGGTCATCTTCGCGTTCTGGGGCGCGGTGATGGGGCTCTTCCTCATCCGGTCGCCGTTCTCGGTCAACAACCTCTTCGGCCTGGTGGCCCTGGCCGGGGTGGCGGTGAACAACTCCATCGTGCTGATCTCGTTCGTCAACACGCTCCGGGAGCGCGGGGCGTCGCGGTTGCGGGCGGTGCTGAAGGCGGGAAACCTCCGCGTCCGCCCCATCCTGCTGACCAGCGTGACCACGATCGTGGGGCTGTTGCCCATGGCCATCGGGTTGGGCGGCTACTCCGAGGTGTGGGGACCCCTGGCGGTGGTGATGGTGTTCGGCCTCACCGCCAGCTCGGTGCTCTCGCTCTTTCTCATCCCCTGCCTGTACCTGTCTCTGGGGGACCTGAAGCGGTTCGCGCTCCGGCGGACGCTGGCCGAGGAGCGGGTCCGCTGGAAGTCGCGCACCGCGCGCCGCCGGGAGGTGGCGTCGGTGGATCACGGACAGGGGTAAGACCCGGGGAGCACGGTCCGCCGGTGCGTAATCGTTCCGTGGCGGTCACGACGCTCCCCGTTCGACCCCCCTGCGCCCGGCGCGCCGGAACAGCCACGCCGATCCGATGAAGAGCACGATGAAGAAGCCGTTGGCGGCGACGATTTCCGCCGGTCCACTCGCCGGGCGGCCCAACCCGGCGATGAGCCCGATCCCGGCGGCCAGGGCCTGGGCGAGCGCCGTCGCCGACAGCGCGCGCGCCATTCCCCTGGGTCGAAAGCGCGCGAGGAGGGCGCCGGCGACGCCGACGGCGAGCACCCCGATGTACATCCGGTTGGCGGGATCGTCTTCCGCCCCGATGATCCCGACGGCGCCGTTGACCCATACGAGGATGAACGCCGCGGCGAGGGCGAGGGCGACGGCGGCTCGATACGCGGTGTCGCCTGTTTTCCTCACCGCCAGCTCATAGGCGGCGCCGGCGCCGACCAGGAGGGCGCCGAAGACGGCGAAATCGGCCACGCTCCAGTCGACTTGATCGGTAACCTGCATCGCGAGCCAGGGGACGAGCAGCAGCAGCGCCGCCGCGCCCCAGGCCGCCATCCGCCGACGGTTGATGCGCCGTCCGCCCCCGCCTTCCGTCATTCCCGCCATGGTCGTGCCTCCGTGCGCTTCCGCGTCGATCGTTGTTTCCGAGGGGATGATGGATCATTCCATAGTGTACTTTGTGATACAAAGTAAGTCTAGGCCCGATCGGTACGGCGAGCGGTCGGAAGGACTCCGGGGCCGGACGGCGGCTCCCGGTAGACCGCCGGGTCTGCGCTACAATCACCGCCTCATGAAAGTCACCGAGATCTTCCATTCCATCCAGGGGGAGTCCACCCGGGCGGGACGGCCGTGCGTGTTCGTCCGGCTCACCGCCTGCGACCTCCGCTGCCGCTGGTGCGACACCGCCTATGCCTTCACCGAGGGACGGCCCATGAGCCTGGAAGACGTGCTGGCCGAGGTGCGCTCCTACGGGTGCCCGCTGGTGGAGGTGACGGGGGGCGAACCGCTCCTGCAGGCGGAGACCCCCGAGCTCTGCCGCCGGCTCCTCTCCGAGGGCTTCGAGGTGCTGGTGGAGACCGGCGGACACCGGGACATCTCGGTCCTCCCCGAAGGAGCGAAGGTGATCCTGGACGTGAAGTGCCCGGGGAGCGGCGAGGCAGCCAAGGTCCACTGGGAGAACCTGGACCGGCTCCGCCCCGGGGGCGAGGTGAAGTTCGTGATCGGCGACCGCCTCGACTATGAATGGGCGCGGGAGACCGTGCGGGGCCGGAATCTCGCCGGCCGGTTCGAGGTGCTCTTCTCCCCGGTCTTCGGCGAGCTGGAGTACGCGGAGCTTGCGTCCTGGATCCTGGAGGACCGGTTGCCGGTCCGGTTCCAGCCCCAGATCCACAAACACATCTGGGAGCCGACGCGCCGGGGGGTGTGAACCCACCGCCCCGGAGCCTCGGAGGGGCGGCCACCGGGGGCGGGAGGCCGGAGCCGCGGTCCACGCCGTCCCACGGATCACCCCCCGACGATCACTCCCCGGCCGGGAGGTAGGCGAGCTCCAGGAGGGGCACGAGGTTTCCCTCCCGGACGGTGACCGTCTTCCCCTTCCCGCCGCCGACCTCGATCTTCGCCGCCGCGAGCTGGTAGTGCATGCTCGGCCAGTGACGGACCTCCACCTTGACCGTGTAGGCGCCGTTCCTGACCCGCGCGCCGCCGCCCCCGGTGAGATCCCAGGCCAGGGTGTGGGTTCCGGTGGCGATGCTGGCCCCGGTGGCGGCGTCGGTCCGGAACTCCGAGGCCGAGGCCCAGACCGGGAGCACGACCTCCGAGCTCCCCACGTGGCCGGAGAAGGCCGAGACGTAGAGGGTCTTCACGAAGGCCTCGGATGCGTCCTCCACCCAGACCGCGGTCTGGGGGGCGAGGTCGTTCTCGAACCCGAGCTGGAACCGGACCCGGACCTGCTCCTGGGTCAACGAAACCCGCTCGACCTCCGCCCCCTCGGGGCGCATGGCGTCCCAGGCCCGGCGCGAAGCGTCGGTGGAGGCGTGATCCCTGGTCAGGGTCTGCCAGTACTGAAGGCCCAGGTTCTTGTGGAGGAGCCCCAGGAAGTAGTACGCCTCGGCCTTCATCTCGTCGGGGGCCTCGCTGTTCAGCACCGCCTGGAGATCGTCCTCCGCGTCCTGGAGGTACCCCCGATACGCTTTTCGGGTGATCTCCCGGGTGATGGTGCGGGCCATGTCGCCGTCGAAGCGGTCCAGGAACCCGGCGAAGACCGGGGACTCCACGCAGGCGATCCCCCGGGTCAGGCGGATTTCGGGGTCGCCGGGGGCGAGCGCCACCGCGCGGGACATGGCGCCGACCATGGACCGGACGAGTTTCGCGCGCCGGTCGGTGTCCTCGGCGATCGTCCCGTCGTAGCCCTCCTTGAGCTCCGCCGCGTAGGTGAGGCCGAGCAGGGAGAAGGCGTGGGCCTGGGAGGAGTCCGCCCGCGTCGCCCGCAGGAGCATCTCCCGCGACTTCCGGAAATCACCGGCCTCCAGGTAGAGCCGCCCGGCCTCGAAGAGGAGAACGGGATCGTTCGGGCTCCCGGCCAGCCGTGTCTCCACCGAATTCAGGTCTTGTTCGTCGCCGGCGCGCAGGAACGACGGCGCCCAGGGAAAGACCCCGATGACGACGAGGAAGGCGATCAGGTTCAGGGCGCGCATGTCCATGGCCTCCGGGGATGCGCGATCATCCTAAACCCGGAGGCGGTTCGGGCACAGCCCTGCGGTCGAACCTCCCGCGACCGGAGGCGCGGGCGCCGGGACGGACGGCAAGCCCGCCCTTGCCCTTGCCCGGCGATCGGAAACGACCTGCAACCGCGCGCCGGCGCGGTGGGTCCAACGATGCGGGATCAGCCCGGCCTTGCGGCCGTGTGCCCCCCTCGCGACGGTGCTTCATGAACAGGCCGGGTCAGGATCCGGTCTTCGCGGCCTCGGTGAAGAGGTGCACGTCGCGTTGGGGGAACGGAATGCTGCATCCCGCCGCTTCCAGCTCCTCCTTGAGCTTCCGGGTCAGGTCGAACTTGAGCGGCCAGTAGTCCCCCTTGTTGCACCAGGGGCGGACCACCAGGTTCACCGAGGAGTCGGCCAGCTCGGACACCGCCACGGTGAGCTCGGGCTCGGCCAGGACCCGTTCGTCGGCCTTCACCACCCGGGCGATGGTCTCGACCGCGGTTCCGATGTCGTCGGTGTAGGCGATCCCCATCACCATGTCCACGCGCCGGGTGTCGTTGGTGGCGTAGTTCTTGATCGTGCTTCCGTAGACCGAGGAGTTCTGGATGATCACCCGGACGTTGTCCGGGGTGTTGAGGACGGTGTTGAAGATGTCGATCTCCACCACCGATCCCGCGCTTCCCCCCGCCTCCACGTAATCGCCGACCTTGAAGGGGCGGAAGATGAGGATCATGACCCCGGCCGAGAAGTTGGAGAGCGTCCCCTGCAACGCCAGGCCCACCGCGAAGGCGGCGGCGCCGAGGACGGCGATGATCGAGGCGGTCTGGATCCCGAAGATCCCCAGCACGGCCAGGACCACGAAGGTGAGGAACCCGTAATAGACGATCTTGGAGATGAAGGGAATCAGCGTGGCGTCCACCCGGGTGCGTTCCAGGGCCCGGCGGACCCCGCCGCGGATGGCCTTGGCCACCAGCAAGCCGACCAGGAGCACGGCCAGGGCGCCCGCCACGCGCACGCCCCACTTGGCGACGACCGGCACGAGTTGATCCACGATCTCTCCGGAAACAAGGGGCAACAACATCGAAGGACTCCTCTCGCGAGCGATGGATCGAGCAGGATTATGGTGGATGATCCGGGCCGGAGGACCCGGTAGGGCTTCAATGACCATAGGGGGCGGCGGAGTGACCGGCAAGGGCGCCCCGGCCGGCGACCGGTCCGCGGGCGGGGAACCCCACGACGATCGGCTCCGCCCGGCTACTTTTCCCTTGACCGGCGTTTCCTGAGTGCTATTTTTATAGCACAGTGCGGGTTTCATAGCACCACGGCCGGGTGGACCCGCCGCGGGGCGTGGGCCGAAGGGGCCCGATTTCCCAGGGAGGCACCGTGAATCCAAAACCGCTCCCCGAACTGAGCCGCCGCGAGCGGCAGATCATGGACATCGTCTACCAGGAGGGGCGCGCCACGGTGGCCGAAGTCCAGGCCGCCCTCCCCCAGGCTCCGGGCTACTCGGCGGTCCGGGCCATGCTTCGGGTCCTCGAGGAGAAGGGCCACCTCCGGCACCGCCAGGACGGCCCGCGCTACGTCTACGAGCCCACCCTGCCCCGGGACCGGGCCCGCCGTTCCGCCCTCCGCCGGATGCTCCGCACCTTCTTCGACGACTCGCCGGGGGACGCGGTGGCCGCGCTCCTCGACCTCTCCCAGAAGGACCTCACCGACGAGGAGCTGGCCCGGCTGAGCGCGCTCATCCAGGAAGCGCGCGGGAAAGGACGCTGACATGCACGACTTCATGAAGGCGCTGGAGGCCCTGGCCGGCGCGCCCGTCCTGAAGCTCCTGATCCTCGATGCGGCCCTGAAGGCGCTGGTGATCCTCGCCGCCGGGTCCGCCGTCGCGTGGGCGCTCCGCCGGTCGGCCGCCGCCACCCGCCATACGGTGTGGACGGCGAGCCTGGCCGCGGTTCTGGCGCTCCCCGCCCTGGCGGCGGTCGTGCCGGGGGTGCCGCTCCCCCGGGCGATCCCCCTCGCGCTGGACCGCCCCGCGGCGACCGCATCGCCCGCCGAGGCCCCGGCGCCGGCCGAGACCTCCGCGCCGGCCCGCGGCTTGCTCGCCGTCCCCGTCCCCGGCGGCGGGGTGATCTTCCGGCAGGAGGCGCCTTCGCCCGCGGTTTCCGGTTCCGGGCACGCGCCCGCCGGTCGCGAACCGGAGACCGCGATCGACCTTTCAGGGGCGGGGTCCTTCCCGTGGTTCAACCTCGCCCTCGCCCTGTGGGGACTCGGCGCCCTGCTCCTGGCCGCCCGCCTCGCCGCGGGATACCTCCGGGTATGGTCGGGGGCGCGGGGAGCGACCGCGCTGGCCGGGAACGATCTGGCCCGGGAGGCGCGCCGGTTGGCCGCGGAACTCGGCGTTGGCCGCCGGGTGCGGATCGTGGTGGGCCCCGCCGACGCCATGCCCATGACCTGGGGCGTCTTCCGCCCCACCGTGCTCCTCCCGGCCGGCGCCGAGGTCTGGTCCGCGCGCCGCCGCCGCCACGTTCTCCTTCACGAGCTGGCCCATGTCCGGCGACGCGATCACCTGTGTCAGCTTCTGGCCCAGGCGACCTGCGTCATCCACTGGTTCAACCCCCTGGCCTGGGCGGCGGCCCGCCGGCTCCGGGTCGAGCGCGAGCTGGCTTCCGACGACATGGTGCTGGCCGCGGGCGTCCGCCCCAGCGAGTACGCCGAGGAGCTTCTGGAGGTGGCGCGAACGTTTCGCCGGGTGGCCGGCGCGGCCATGGCCATGGCGCCGCGTTCCCAGCTCGGCGGCCGCCTGTCCGCCCTCCTCGATGAGACCCGTTCCCACCGGGCTTCGGCCCGCGGCTCGCGAAGGATGGCGTGGGCGGCGGCGGTGCTCGCCGTGGCCGGCCTGGCCTCTCTCCGTCCGTGGGCGGAAGCGCCCGCCGAGGCCTCGGCGCCGGGGGCAGGGGGCCCGGGGGCGATCGCCGAGGCCCGACCCGCCATCCTCACCACTCCCCTGGCGGTGTCGCCCCTGGCCAAGATCCGCGAATGGATCCACCGGGACGACGTCGACGGAACGAGCGCCAGCATACACATCCACGACGACCAGACGACCGCGAACTGGAGCGACGGCGGGCGGCAGGCCCGGCTCCAGATCACGGGAACGGTCACCTTCACCGATGACGAAACGGACATCGCGACCCTGGGGTCGGGGGCGCGGCTCCTGATCGAGGAGCGGCGGGGCGGAACGACCCGGCGGCTGGAGGTGAAGCCCGGCGGGGATTCCGGCCGGACCTACACCTGGACGGTGGACGGGAAGGAACGCCCCTACGACGCGGAGGCGCGGGCCTGGCTGGCCAGGATGATCCCGGACATCTACCGGGTCTCCGGCATCAACGCCGAGACGCGGGTGGAACGCATCCTCGATCGGGACGGGGCGGCCGGGGTGCTCGGAGAGATCTCCGCGATTCCCTCCGACTACGTGAAGCGCATCTACTTCGTGGCGCTTCTCGGACACGCCACCTTGACCCCCGAGGAATCCGCCGCGGCCCTGACCCAGGCGGGGAAGGAGATCCACTCCGATTACGAGCTGGCCCAGGTGGTGGTGCTCCTGGCCGGGAAGTCGGATCTGGACGAGGCGGGACAGGTGGCCGCGGCCGGGGCGATCGCCAAGATCGCCTCCGACTTTGAAGCGCGCCGGGCGCTCTCCGCCCTGGTTGAGAGGGGCGATCTTCGCCCCTCGGCCCGGGAGGGGGTGCTTCGCCAGGCGGCGGGGATCGGCTCCGACTACGAAGCCGCCGAGTTCCTGAAGCTCTTCGCCGGGACCTATCCGCTCGAGGGCGGGCTCATGACCCTCTACCTGGATGCCGCCGAGGGGATCGGTTCGGATTACGAGCTTCACCGGGCCCTGGATGCGGCGCTGTCCTCGGGGGAGCTGGCCCCAGCCGATCTGGAGCGGCTGATCCGGCTGGCCGGGCGGGAGATCGGCTCGGACTACGAGCTGGCGTCCCTATTGACCGGGATCGCGCGGGCGCGTCATCTGGATGGGAACGTTCGCCAGGCCTACCTGGACGCCGCCGGGAAGATCGGCTCCGAGTACGAGAGCCAGCGCGCCCTGGCCGCCCTGGCCCGAAACTAGTCTTCCGCTCCGGGGGCATCGCCAGGAGGGGCTCGGATCGCGGGCCGGGGACCCTGGGGCGGGTTTCATCCCCGGTTTCGACGGGGTGGGGGACGGCCCGGATCGGGCCGGATCCCCCGCCGAGTCGGGGTCTTCGCAGGCATGGGGTATAGCCCTGGGCGCGAACGGCCGATACCCTGATCGGGTAGGACCATGCGCAACCACCGTCACTTGACCCTCATCGACGACGACCCGACCGACCGAGGCCTCTCGCTCCGCGACGTGCTGTGGGGGCTGAGCCTGGTGCTGATGATCGTGGTGGTGGGCCAGATCGCCCGGGAGGGATGGGGCACCCACGGCGGGGTGACGAACCTCCGGGAGAACGTGGTCGAGCTCCGCCAGGCCCTCGAGAGCTACCGGGCCGATCATGGGGCCTATCCCGCCGCCCCCGGGGATTTCAACCGCCAGGGCGATCCCGAGATCCTCGCGCGACAGCTCACCGAGTACACCGACGCCCGGGGCGAGCCGTCGGCCGTCCGAGACGACGCTCATCCCTTCGGCCCCTACCTCGAATCGATCCCCGCCGAGCCGATCAGCGGATCGGGCGCGGTCCGGATCGACACCCGCGACAACCGCCTCCTCCCCGAGCTGTCCCAGGCCGTGGCCCAGGGTTCCGGGCGCGGAGGCTGGTACTACGAGGCCCGGAGCGGCCACGTGGTGGCCAACCTGGGGGAAACCTTCCCGGCGGTGTACGCGCGGTTCTAGGCTCTCCGATCCCCGCAACGTTCGTGATCGGGCGCCCTTCCCGCCAGCCGGGAGGGGCGCCCTCTTTTGCGCGACCGGGCGCACCGGGGAGTCCTTGTCCCCGGGGGTCCCCCCCCGTACCATCCGTCCGATGAACACACCCGCGGAGCCCCCGCCTTCCTCCGCCGCCGAGGGCACCCCCCCGAGCGGCCCCGCCCAGGCCTCGGTGTTCGGACTCATGGTCTTCATCTGGGGCACCACCTGGTTCGCCATCAAGGTCGGCCTGGACGCCTACCCGCCGTTCTTCACCCTGGCGCTGCGCTTCGGGATCGCCGGACCGATCCTGCTGCTCCTCACCCGGCTTCGCGGGGAGCGCATACCCTGGGCGCCCCGACACCAGCCGTTCTTCCTGTCCCTGGCCCTCCTCAGCTTCGTCACCTCCTTTGGCGTGGTCTACTGGGGGGAGCAGTACCTCTCGAGCGGGCTCACCTCGGTCATCTTCGCCACCATGCCGCTCTTCACCGGGGTGGCGGCCCACTTCATCCTGAAGGCCGAGCGGCTGGGCCTGGCCCGGGTCGCGGGCCTGGTCCTGGGGCTGGGGGGGATCGTGGTCATCAACGCCTCGGACCTCGGCCGGCAAAGCCCGATGGCCCCGGTGGCCGCGCCGGTGGTCCTCGTCGCCCCGCTGGTGAGCGCGGCGGCCACCGTCCTCTCCAAGAAACGCTCGCGGGATTTTCCTCCCCTCACCCTGGCCGCGATCCCCATGATCTACGCCGCGGTGATCCACGCCGGGTTGTGGGCGCTCCTGGAGCGCGGCCGGCCGCTGGCGTGGAGCTGGCCGGGCGTGGGCTCCATCGCCTACCTCACCCTCTTCGGCTCGGTGGTCACCTTCTCCGGCTACTTCTGGCTGCTTCGCCACGTCGAGGTGTCGCGGCTGAACCTTCTGGCCTATCTCACCCCCCTGGTGGCCCTGGCCCTGGGGTACGTGGCGGCGGGCGAGGTGCTCACCCCGCGGATGGCGGCGGGGGCGGCCCTGGTGCTGGTGGGGGTGGCGGTCGCCAATCGTCCCCACCGCCGACCCGCCTGATCCGAGGCCTCGGGGCGGCCCGCGCCGGGTTCGGGCGGGTGGCCAAGCCATTCCCCCTCTGCTATCTTGCGCCCTAACGCGAACTTGTCCGGTCGGGGGGGCGCGCCCGCTCCCGGTCCCGTGGGGTCGGACGCCGGAAGCCGCCGGCCGCAGCGCGGCCCGGCCACTCAGAACGGGGAGGACCCGTGCGGTTCAAGATCACCGGAAACCTCTTCCTGCTTTCCCTCCTGGCCGGGATCCTGGCCGGCGCCTTCTGTGGGTTCCAGTTCGGCACGGCCATGGAGAGCGTGGCCTGGCTGGGGACGCTCTTCCTCAACGCGCTCAAGATGCTGATCGTGCCGCTGGTCGTCTCTTCGATGATCGTGGGGATCGCGAGCATGGGGGACGTCCGGAAAATCGGCCGGGTGGGCGGCGTCACCTTCCTCTACTACCTCACCACCACCGGGATGGCGGTGGTGCTGGGGATCATCCTGGTGAACGTCATCCGTCCCGGGGTGGGGGTGGCACTCGGCGGGACCGTGGTTCCCGAGGTGGTGGCGGGGAAGGAGCGCATCGGGATCACCGACATCGTGCTCAGCCTCATCTCCCCCAACATCATCAAGTCGGCGGCCGAGCTGGACATTCTTCCGCTGATCGTGTTTTCGCTGGTATTCGGGGGAGTGCTCACCACCCTGGGCGAAGTCGGGAAGCCCGTGCTCCGCTTCTTCGACGGGGTGAACGAGGCGCTCATGAAGATGGTGGGGCTGGTCATGTTCCTGGCCCCGATCGGAGTGTTCGGCCTGGTGGCTTCCCGGTTGGGGCAGGCCGGAGGCGGCGAGGCGTTCTGGGGGGAGATCCTCAAGATCGGGAAGTACTTTCTCACCGTGATGATCGGGCTCACCATCCACGCGGTGGTGGTCCTCCCGATCCTTCTGGCCCTCCTCGCCCGGCGGAACCCCGCCCGCTACGCCCTGGGGATGGCCCCGGCGCTCGGCACCGCGTGGTCCACCGCCTCGTCGTCGGCCACCCTGCCGGTGACCCTGGAGTGCGCGGAGGACCGGAACGGGGTAAGCCGGCGGGCCGGGCTGTTCGTGCTCCCGCTCGGGGCCACCATCAACATGGACGGGACCGCCCTCTACGAGGCGGTGGCGGCCATCTTCATCGCCCAGGCCTCGGGCATTCAGCTCCATTTCGGCCAGCAGGTCATCATCATCATCACCGCTACCCTGGCCGCCATCGGGGCCGCCGGGATTCCCCAGGCCGGCCTGGTGACCATGGTCATCGTCCTGAAGGCGGTGGGGCTCCCCCTGGAGGGGATCGGTCTCATCCTGGCCGTGGACTGGTTCCTGGATCGCTTCCGCACCGCGGTGAACGTGTGGGGAGACTCGGTGGGGGCGGCGGTGGTGGACCGCTATTTCCCCGAGGGCGCGGCGCCGGACGCCCCGGGAACACCCGGGTAGACGCCCGGCACCACGAGGGTCTTCACGAGGGTCTTCCCGCGAACGGGTTCAACGGGGGGAACGCCGGTGAACTTCGCGCCCTGGTCGTGCGGCTCCTATCGGATGGCGTCGGTCCCATCCCCTACCGCCGCCGCATGGCCTCGACCAAACGGGCCAGGACATCCGGATCCATCTCGGCGATGCGGTTCAGTCCCAACGCGAACAGTCCCGCCCCCAGGATGAACACCCCCAGGAGCATCTCCCCCGGGGTTCCCGGCGTGTAGATCCAGAGCGCGGCGCCGTAGGCCCCGGCGGTCAGGAGCATGGCCAGCCGCAGCACGAACAACGCGCGGGGAGCGGCCTTGGGCGGGACCCGGGTCATGAGGCCCAGGCTGAAGCGAACCGAAGCCGAGGTGAATCCCAGGGAGAGGATCACGAACGCCAGCATGATCTCCCCTCCCACCAGAACGTCCCACCTGAGGCGCGACCAGACCGTAACCACCCACAACCCGAAGACCGGGACGGCCAGGACCAGGCTCAGGAGACCGGCTCGGAGCAGGGCGGCCAGCACGTGGTCGCGCACGTTCCGGGAGACGCGCGCGCTCTCGACCGCGCCCCGGACGTAGAGTCCGCGAAAGACCAACCACTGCATGACGGGAAGGAGGGCGAGGTATACCGCCACCGCCGTCCGCAGGATCTCTTCGTAGGGTTGGTGGGTCACCGCCGCTCCTCCCCTCTACCGGCTCCCCGCCGGGGATCACTTCAATGCGAAGGAGAGGCTCTCCAGCTCGATGGCCAGGTTCACGTTTCGCAGGTTCACGTGATCCGGCACGAAAAGCTTGCGGGGGGCGAAATTCAAGATGCCGCGGAGTCCCGAACGCACCATCAGATCGGCCGTATCCTGGGCCGCCGAAGCCGGGGTGGTGATGATGCCGATCTCGATCTTCCTTTCACCCGCATCACGGCCGAAGTTCTCCACCGACTCCACCCGGAGACCGTTCCAGGCCTGCCCGATCTTCTCGGGATCGTTGTCGAACACCGCCATGATCTCGAACCCTTCGCGCGCGAACTCCTTGTAGGCGACCAGGGCATGGGCGAGGTTCCCGGCGCCCACCAGGCACACTCTCCACCTCCGGTCGAGCCCGAGGATGGAGCGGATCTCGGTCTGGAGCTGGAGCACTCCGTACCCGGTTCCGCGCTTTCCGAAGTGGCCGAAGAAGGAGAGGTCCTTGCGGACCTGGGCCGGGGTCACTCCCGCTCGCCCGGCCAAGCCGAACGACGACACGGTGGTCTCCCCGGCCTCCCGGAGCTCTCCGAGGATCCGGTAGTACCCGGAGAGCCGGCGGACCGTCGAGTCGGAGATGCGGATCTCATCGGCGGGCCGACCCGGCGTCACCCTCCGCTCTCTTCCCCGCCCGTCTCCTCCCCCGGCGCCTCTCCGTCCGCTTCGATCGCGGTGACGCCGTTGTCCCCGTCCCCCTCCTCAGGCATGATGCGGGCCACGTCGGCCACGGTGTCCCCCTCCTCGAGATTGATGAGCCGCACTCCCTGGGTGTTCCGTCCCAGCACCGAAACGTCCTTGAGGGGGAGACGAATCACGATGCCGTTCCGGGTGGTGATCATGAGCTCGTCCTCGCTCTTCACCTCGCGGATGGCCACCAGGGGCCCGTTCCGCTTGGACGGCTTGATGGTGATGATCCCCTTGCCGCCTCGTCCGGTGATCCGGTAATCATCGACCAGGCTGCGTTTGCCGTAACCATTCTCGGTCACCGCCAGGATCTCCGAACTCTCGCGCTGGAGAACGATCATCCCGATCACCGCGTCCTCGGCGCCGTCCAGGGTCACCCCCCGGACGCCGCGGGCGGTGCGTCCCATCTGTCGCACCAGATCCTCGCTGAATCGGATGGACCGGCCCTGGCGCTTGGCCAGCACCACCTCGCGCGATCCGTCGGTCATCGCGACGTCGATGATCTCGTCGCCCTCGGCCAGACCGATGGCGATGATCCCGTCCCGGCGCACGTTGGCGTAGGCGGGAAGCTCGGTCTTCTTCACCTGGCCCAGCTTGGTGGCGAAGAAGAGGTGGTGCTTGGCGTCGAAGTCCTTGACCGCGGCCACCGAGGCGATCCGCTCCCCGGGTCGCAGCATGACCAGGTTCACGATGGCCTTCCCCTTGGCGGTACGCCCCGCCTGGGGAATCTCGTGCACCTTGAGCCAGTACACGCGGCCGGTGTTGGTGAACACCAGCACGTAGGCATGGGTGGAGGCGATGAACAGGTGCTCGATGAAGTCGTCCTCGCGGGTGGACTGGCCGGTCACTCCGCGCCCGCCGCGGCGCTGTCGGCGGTAGGTGTTCACCGGGAGGCGCTTGATGTAACCCAGGTGGCTGATCGAAATGACCATGTCCTCCTCGGCGATCAGGTCCTCCACCGAGAACTCACCCTCCGCGGCCCGGATCTCGGTCCGGCGGGCGTCCCCGTACTTCGCCTTCAGCTCCATCATCTCGCCCTGGATGAGCTCCAGCACCCGCCGTTCGCTGCCCAGGATCGCCTTGTACTCGGCGATCATGCGCTGCAGCTCGGCGTACTCGGCCTCGATCTTGCCCCGCTCCAGCCCGGTGAGGCGGGCCAGCCGCATGTCGAGGATGGCCTGGGCCTGCACTTCGGACAGGGAGAACCGCGCGATGAGGCCTTCCTTGGCCTCGGCGGTGTCTTTGCTCGCCCGGATGAGCTTGACGATCTCGTCGATGTTGTCCAGGGCGATTCGGAGCCCCTCGAGAATGTGGGCCCGCTTCTCGGCTTGTTCCAGGTCGTAGCGGGTGCGGCGGATGATCACGTCGCGCCGGTGGTCGACGAAGTGCTGGAGCATCTGGCGCAGGGTCATGGTCTCGGGACGGCCCCGGACCAGGGCCAACAGGTTGGCCCCGAAGGTCTGCTGCATATGCGTGTGCTTGTAGAGCTGGTTCAGGATGACCTGGCTGGCCGCGTCGCGCTTGAGCTCGATCACGATGCGCATGCCGTTCCGGTCCGACTCGTCCCGTAGGTCGGAGACCCCGCTGATCGCCCCGGAGCGGACCAGATCCGCGATCTTCTCCAGAAGCGCGGACTTGTTCACCATGTAGGGGATCTCGGTGACGATGATGACCTCGCGGCCGTTGTCCATGAGATCGATGGTGGCGCGCGCCCGCACCGATATCAGGCCGCGGCCGGTGGTGTAGGCGTTCCGGATCCCCTCGCGACCCATGATGATCCCGCCGGTGGGGAAGTCGGGGCCGGGGACGATCTGAAGCAGCTCGTCGTCGCTCACGTCGGGGTTGTCGATGATCTCGCTCACCGCGTCGCATATCTCGTTCAGATTGTGGGGCGGCACGTTGGTGGCCATCCCCACCGCGATCCCGGTGGCACCGTTCAGGAGCAGGTTGGGCATGCGGCCGGGAAGCACCACCGGCTCTTCCCGGACATTTTCATAGTTGGGGCGGAAATCGACGGTGGCGCGTTCGATCTCCGAGAGCATTTCCATGCCGGCCGCGGCGAGCCGCGCCTCGGTGTACCGCTCCGCCGCGGCGGAGTCGCCGTCGACGCTTCCGAAGTTCCCCTGGCCGTCCACGAGGGGATAGCGGAGGGAAAACTCCTGGGCCAGCCGGACCATGGCGTCGTAGATCGCGGAGGTGCCGTGGGGATGGTAGTTCCCGTTCACGTCACCGGTGATCTTGGCGCTCTTTCGATAGGGGCGGTCCGGCGCCAGGTTCAGATCGTTCATCGCCACCAGGATCCGCCGCTGGACCGGCTTCAGGCCGTCCCGCACGTCGGGAAGAGCCCGGTTGACGATGACCGACATCGAGTAGTCGAGATACGCGGTGCGCATCTCGTCCTCGATGGCGGCCGGGATCACACGCTTTCCGGCGTCTTCTACCATGCTATCTCCTTAACTGCCAATATTTTAGGAAGCTCGCGGGCGGGGCGCGGCGGCCCCGGTGGGGTCGCGACGACGGGCTTCGGTTCAACTCGGCCCGGCGTGTCCGTCCGGGCCCGCGGATTGAGTTCCCTCGAAAACGGAGGTTTCAATGCCATCCTCCACACTTCGCCGAATTATAAGGGGTTAGATGCTTTCAGGCCATCGATTTGTGGGGGTGGAAAGGGCCGATTTCGCTGCCGTTCCGCCCCGGCTTTCCGGGGGGCTTCGCGGCCCGGGTCCGGCTCCCTCTCCGCCGGTTCGCGCCTTCTCCGGGCCCGGTGCGCGCCGGCCGGGGCCACGGCGAAGGACCGCCCGTCGTGCCCTATACTGGAAGGCTCAACCCAAGCATCCGAGGAGGTCACCGCCATGGCCGGACTGTCCGCCAAGACCTGCGTCCCCTGCCGGGGCGGGGCGCCTCCGCTCGCCGGCGACGCGCTCCGGAAACTCCTTACGGAGCTCGACCACGACTGGCGACTCGTGGGCGATCACCACCTGGAAAAGGAGTATGCGTTCGGGAGCTTCCGCGACGCCTTCGAATTCGTGAAGCGGGTGGGGGAGATGTGCGAGGCGGAGGGGCACCACGGTGACATCTTCCTGGCCTGGGGGAAGGTGAAGCTCTCGGTCTGGACCCACAAGATCGACGGGCTGACCGAGAGCGATTTCGTCTGGGCGGCCAAGGCCGAGGAGCTTCTGGAGACCGGGTAAGCTCCGTTCCGGCGCGCCTCCCGCCCCACCGGACTTGCGCCTCTGCGGGCACGGGACCGGGTCGGGATCCCCTAGACGTGGTTCCGGAGCATCAGCTCCTTGGGGTGGGGATCGAGATAGAGCTGACCGAGGAGATACTCCTGATTCGCCGCCCGGGCATGGTGGCGAAGAAGGGTGATCGGCACCACCAGGGGCACCAGCCCCCGGCGGTAGTCCTCGATCACCTGGGCCAGTTCGGCCCGCGAGGCCGCATCCAGGTCGCGCTTCACGAATCCGGCCATGTGCTGGAGCACGTTGGTGTGCTTCCGTGCCGTGGTGCGCCGGGCCATCCCCTCCATGAACGCGCGGCCGTAGCGCGTCTTGGCCGCGGCCGCTCCCAGGCGCCTGGCATCGGCCACGATCCGGCCCATCACCGTGTAGTCGGCGGGACTATGGGCGAGGATGAGGAACTTGTGGGCGGTGTGGAAGGCCACCAGCCGGCCGACGGTGTAGCGCCCGCCCAGGAGGTCCTTCCACCGGCGGTAGGCGAAAACCCGCTCGATGAAGTTCTCGCGAAGGATCGGATCGTGGAGCCGTCCCTCCTCTTCCACCGGAAGGAGGGGAAAGCGATCCATGAGGGCCCGGGCGAAGAGTCCCACGCCCTGCTTCGCCGGCATTCCCGATCCCGCGTACACCTTGACCCGCTCCATGCCGCAGCTCGGCGACCCCTTCTTCAACACGTATCCACAGAGATCCGCGTCGTCCAGGGCCGCCGCTCGTCGCGCGGCGAACGCGGTCATGGCCTCGGTGTGATCGGTCCCCGACCGCCTTCCCACCATGCGGGGAGCGTCCACGGAGCCCTCCAGGCGCACCGCTTCGCGCGGGACTCCCATTCCCGACTCCACTTCCGGGCACACCGGCACGAACTCCACGTAGGCCGACAGGCCCTCGGTCAGAAAGGAGTCCCGCTTGTGACCGCCGTCATAGCGCACCTCCTCCCCGAGGAGGCACTGGGAGACTCCGATCCGGATAGCCGGACCGGAGACCTTCCCGTCGGCGGGGTGGGAAACGTCGATCGCCATCATCGGACTCCGGTGGGAACCGGGTCCCGGTGTCCGCATCTCCAAGACCCCGGCCCGCGAACGGTCAAATGTCCAGGTTCTGGACGTAGATGGCGTTCTTTTCGATGAAGTCGCGGCGCGGCTCCACCTCCTCGCCCATCAACGTGGAGAAGACGTCGTGGGCCTCGACCGAGTCCTCCAGGGTGACCCGGCGGAGAATCCGCGTCTCGGGATCCATGGTGGTCTCCCAGAGCTGATCCGGGTTCATCTCCCCCAGGCCCTTGTACCGCTGGACGTGGACGCCTTTGGCGCTCCCGAAATCGGCGGTCATGAGGCGGTCGCGCTCCTCATCACTCCAGGCGTAGACGTTCTTGGATCCCTTGGACAGCCGGTAGAGCGGCGGCTGGGCGATGAACACGTAGCCCTGATCGATCAGGGGGCGCATCTGGCGGAAGAGGAAGGTCAGGAGAAGGGTCCGGATGTGGGCCCCGTCCACGTCGGCGTCGGTCATGAGGATGAGCTTGTGATAGCGGGGCTTGGCGCCGTCGAAATCGCTCCCTATCCCCGCCCCCAGGGCGGTGATGATGGTGCGGATCTCCTCGTTGGAGAGCATCTTGTCCGGACGGGCCTTCTCCACGTTCAGGATCTTGCCCTTGATGGGGAGGATGGCCTGGAACTCGCGGTTCCGGGCCTGCTTGGCCGAACCGCCGGCCGAGTCGCCCTCGACGATGAAGAGCTCGCTCACCGCGGGGTCGCGGCTCGAGCAGTCGGCGAGCTTCCCGGGGAGGGAACCCGAATCGAGGGCCGTCTTCCGACGGGCCAGTTCCCGGGCCTTTCGCGCCGCCTCGCGCGCCCGGGCCGCGGCCACCGACTTCTCGATGATCGCTTTGGCCACGCCGGGGTTGGTGTCGAGGAAGTCGTTCAACCCTTCGCTCACCAGGGACTCCACGATGCCCTTGATTTCGCTGTTACCGAGCTTCCCCTTGGTCTGCCCTTCGAATTGCGGCTCGGGGACCTTCACGCTGATCACCGCGGCCAGGCCTTCCCGCACGTCCTCGCCGGAGAGGCTCAACTTGTCGTTCTTGAACAGCTTCTCCCGAGCGCCGTAGGCGTTGAACACGCGAGTCAGCGCGGAGCGGAATCCCACCAGGTGGGTTCCCCCCTCCACCGTGCAGATGTTGTTGACGTAGGAGAACACGCTCTCGTTGTAGGTGTCGTTGTATTGGAGCGAGACCTCCACCTCGGCGTCGTCCCGCCTCCCCTTCAGGTAGATGGGGGGCTGGTGCAGGGTCTGATGGCCGCGGTTCAGGCTCTGAACGAACTCCAGGATGCCGCCGTCGAACCGGAACTTGTGATCTTTCCCCGATCGTTCGTCGGCGATCTTGATGGTGAGTCCCGGGTTCAGGAACGCCAGTTCCCGAAGCCGCTGGCTCAGGGTATCGAAGGAGTATTCCAGGGTCTCGAAGACTTCAGGGTCGGCGTGGAAGGTGATGGTGGTCCCTCGCCCGTCGGACGGGCCGAGATCCTCGAGATCGCAGGTGGCCACCCCCTGGGCGTAGGCCTGCCGGTAACGGTGGCCGTTGCGGATGATCACCGCTTCCAGGGTCTTGCTGAGCGCGTTCACCACCGAAACGCCCACCCCGTGCAACCCGCCGGAAACCTTGTAGCTGGACTTGTCGAACTTCCCGCCGGCGTGAAGCGTGGTCATGACCACTTCAAGGGCCGGACGACCCTCTTTCGCGTGCAACTCCACCGGAATGCCCCGGCCGTTGTCGACCACGGTGATCGACTGGTCGGGGTGGATCGACACCTCGATGTGGTCGCACTCCCCGGCGAGGGCCTCGTCGATGGAGTTGTCCACGACCTCGTAGACCATGTGATGGAGCCCCTGGATTCCGGTACTCCCGATGTACATGCTGGGGCGCTTACGCACCCCCTCGAGGCCCTTGAGGACCTTGATTGATTCGGCGTCGTACGCGCCATGCGGCAAGGGTTCTTGTGCCATGGATTCCTTCATTCTCCGCGTCGCGGGGTACGGCGAGCCGCATCCCCGGATGCCGGTTGCAGACGGAGATCCTGGACCACCTCGGCTCCAAGCCGCCGGTTCACATCCAGGATCATCCGTCGCTTCAAATAGGTCAGCTCATTCATCCAGGTGGAACTGTCCACCTCGACCACGAGCGTGCCGTCCCTGAAGGCGACCGCTCTGGCCCGGGCAGCCACGCGGTCGCCCACCACTTCGGGCCAAACCTCGACCGCCTGCCAGCCCACCATGGGGCCGCTCAACCGCAAGCGGGCCAGCAACTCCTGTAGCGGGCCGCCTATCCTGTCCATTGTGTCCTTCTGCTATTACCGTGGAGCGGGGTTGGAAATGCCTCTCCCGCCGGTCGGCTTCGCTTCATGCCTCCGGGAGCCGGAGCGGCATCACGAGACATAGGATGTCCTCGTTGGATTCCTGCACGGCGGGGACGAAGATGCCGGGGCTGGTCGGTGTGTTCAACTGGACGGTTACCTCTTCCGAGTCCATGGTCCGCAACGCTTCCAGGAGATAGGCCGCATTGTAGCCGACCGAGAGTTCGTCCCCGGAGTAGTTGGTGCCGATGGACTCCTGTCCTTCCCCGACGTCCGCCGTGTTCACGCTCAACTCGACCCGCTCGGGTTTGACCGAAAGCTTGATCTGGCGCGTCACGCTGTCGGAGAGCACGACCACCCGGCGCAGGGCGGCGATCAATTCATCCCTGCGAACCTGGAACTCCTTCGGATTGTCCTTGGGAATAACCTGTTCGTAGTTGGGAAAATTACCGTCGATCAGTCGGGAATACACGGTCGTCGGGCCCACCTCGAAGACGGCAAAGTTCTTGCTGACGTTGAGCTTCACGGTCTCGGTGCCCGATGCGAGCCTGACCACCTGCGAGAGAGCCTTGGGAGGGATGATCAGATCCCGGCCCTCGAGACCCTTGTAGTCTCCCTTGAAGGCCGACTTGGCCAGGCGGTGGCCGTCGGTGCCCACCATGCGCAACTCCCCCTCCTTGAACTGGAGAAGCGCCCCGGTGAGCATCTGGCGGGTCTCATCGTTGCTTACCGCATAGGTGGAACGACGCACCGCCTTCTCGAGGACCCCGGTGGGAAGAGTCACCATCTTGTCGGCATCGACCTGGGGGAGTTGGGGAAAGTCCTCCGGGTCCAGGCCGACGATGGTGAAGGAACCGTTTCCGCAGGTGAGCTTCACCTTGGCGTCCTTGACCACGACCTTGATATCGGCGTCGGGAAGCTCCCTCACGATCTCACCCACCCGCTTGGCGGGGATGGTGATCGAGCCGGGTTCGGTGACTTCAGCCTCTCCCCGGGTCCGGATCGAAATGTCCAGATCGGTGGCCACCAGGGTCAGGCCTTCCTTGTCGGCCTCGACGAGTATGTTCGATAGAATCGGAAGAGTGCTCTTCGCCGGAACGGCGCTGACCACCACCTGCAGGAGCTCCTGAAGAGCGCCCTTTGAAATGGAGAACTTCATCCTGTTTCCCCTTCACACAGCCATGAAAAGCAATCCGCGGTCCACGGGGACGGGGCAGTCCTGGCCCACCGGTCCGAACAAGCGATTATAGTCGCTGCTTCCCCCCTTCCACAAGGGCCATCCCAAGTCCTAAGTCATTAAGATCCAGAAAGTTACACGCCAGGAGCTGGCGCTGTGCCTCCCGGCCGGCGTTCCCTGAGTCGGCCTCCGGCCCTCGGTTTCCGGGTCCCTACTTCTTATAGGTATTTAAGGTAGTAGTAGTAGTAGGGGCCGGGAAACCGTGGACAACTCCGACCCTCCTCCGTAACCCTATGCCCGACAAGGAATGTCGAGTCAGGCGGAGGAGCCGGCTTATCCCCAGTGTTCCCCGGTCTTCCCCACTCCGGCGGGATCCGAAGTTCTCCCCCGAAGTTCTCCACGTCCGGACCCCCACTTATCAAGGCTCTTTCCGCAGCCGTTCGGTCAGCTCCTCGACGGTGTGCTGGTACTCGGGGTCGAGTTCCATCATCTCCCTCACTCGTTCGCAGGCGTAGAGCACGGTGGTGTGGTCGCGACCGCCGAGCACCTTCCCGATCTCGGTCAACGGCATCTCGGTCAGGGTCCGGCAGAGGTACATGGCGGTTTGCCTCGGCACCACGATGACGTTGGTTCTCCGCTTTCCCTTCAAGGCCTCCACCGTGACGTTGAAGCGCTGGGCGGTGGCCTTGACGATCGCCGGGGCCTCGGGGCGCTTCTGCTTCTCCCGACGCATGAAGTCGTGAAGGACCTGGTTGGCGAGGTCCACGTTGATCTGGCTCTTCATCAGGGTGGCGAAGGCGACCAGTCGCACCAGCGAGCCTTCCAGTTCCCGGATGTTGGAACGGACGTTTTCGGCGATCAGGAGAGCGACGTCCTCGGGCAGATGAACGTTTTCGATCTCCGCCTTCTTGCGGATGATGGCCACCCGCGTTTCGAGGTCCGGTGGCTGGATGTCCGCCACCAGCCCCCAGTGGAACCGGCTGACCAGCCGTTCCTCCAGCATCCGGATCTCCTTTGGGGGACGGTCGCTCGTGAGCACGATCTGCTTGCGGGCCTCGTAGAGAGCGTTGAAGGTGTGGAAGAACTCCTCCTGAGTGCTTTCCTTGCCGGTGAGGAACTGGATATCGTCCAGGAGAAGCAGATCCACGTTGCGGTACTTCGTCTTGAACTCGAGGGTCTTGGCGTGTTGGATGGACCAGATCATCTCGTTCATGAACTTCTCGGTCGAGACGTAGGCGACCCGGGCATCGGGGGAGTGGATGAGAACCGCGTTGCCGATCGCCTGCATCAGATGGGTTTTTCCCATGCCCACCCCTCCGTAGAGGAAGAGGGGGTTGTAGGACGTGGCGGGGTTTTCCGCCACCGCCTTGCTGGCGGCGTGGGCCAGCTGGTTGCTCTTGCCGACCACGAAATTCTGAAAGGTGTACTTGGGATCGATCTGAGCCTGGTGGTCGCGATAGACCCGGGCCGGGCGGCTCTGGGTGGGAGCGGGCATCTCCCGCTCGCGGGAGTGAGCCTCCAGATCCGGATCCACCTTGAAGGCGAGGCTCAAACCCTCTCCGTACACCTTGATCATGGCCTTCTGGAGAACATCCATGAAGTTCTCCGACAGCCAGTCCGCGACGAACTGGCTCGCCACTCCGATGGTGAGAGTGTCATCCTCCAGGCTGTGGAACCGGATGTTGCTGAACCAGGTCTCGAACGCCTGGTCGTGGACTCTGCTGCGAACTTCGTGTAGAAAATGCCTCCATTGGGGGGGGAGTGGGTCGGTTGCCATCGGTGGGACTCCTTCAGAGTTATCCACAGCCCCGGGCATGAGCCGAGAGTGCCGGGACGGGGAAGGCTGTTCGGCGATTCAGAGGGGTTTGGTTCGCCCAGGGGAGCGACCATTCCCGGATGTCTTTCCACGCCTGTGGAAAAGCACCCAACTAGTTGTCTTTTCTAGGTTTGTGGTCCAGATCGAGGCGCTTTCCGCACTGAGTTATCCACAGGCAGGAAGACCAGGGTGGGGAGTACGACGGCTCCTCCGTAACACCATGTGCCACAGCACCTTGAAAGCCAAGAGCCACGGTCAAGGCCCGGATTCGAGCGTTTCGGCAGAGTACCACAGGGGCATGTGCCCCACAACACTAATTCCGGACCCCGAAGAAACGACATAACTCTTTATATAATAATGAGTTATAGTCATGTTTTCACCTTCAATCTCATTCGAGGGTCCGTGGGGCTCGCCGCCTGGGGAGAACCGCTTCGCCCAGGCTGTTTCCTGCCAATGAATAGCGAGATTTTTCGACCTGTACCCCGGCCCCCGTGAAGCTCTTGACTCGGTCCGGGGGAGCGCCTACCCTGTTCGGTCCTGTTGCGTTCTCGGCATTGCCTGCCGTAGGCGGTCCTCCCCGGGACCGTTCCATCTAGCTCTCGATCAAAGGGGATCAGGGTGAAGCGAACCTTCCAACCACACAATCGTCGGCGCAAGAAGAAACACGGTTTCCGCGCGCGCATGAAGTCCAAGTCCGGACGTCTGATCTTGAAGCGCCGTCGCGCCAAGGGCAGGGCCCGGCTGGCTCCGTAGTGACCCCAAATGGGGTCGCGGGGGGATCCCCGGACCGCCGTCTCCGCCCCGGAGACCGGCTCCGCCGCAACCCGGAATTCCAGCGCGTCTATCGCGAAGGAAAGAGCTATCCGGGCCGGTACATCGTTCTCTTCGTTCTGCGCGCGCCCGACGCCCCGCTCCGCGCCGGCTTCGTAGCCGGTCGGCGGGTGGGGAACGCGGTGCATCGAAACCGCGCCAAACGCCTTCTTCGCGAAGCGTTCCGGCTGAGGAAGGCCGGACTTCACGCCCGGGGCTACGAGCTGGTTCTGGTGGCCCGGAGAGGATGCGGCGAGGCGCGGTTCGAGGACGTGGATCGCGAGCTGGCCGGACTCCTGGAGCGCGTCGGCCTCGCCGGCGAGTCCTCGGTTGCCCCCGCGTTGCCCCCGGGCGAGAATCGCTGACGTGAACACCCAGACCCGCACGCATATCCACCACGCACCCCTGGACTGGCCCCGCCGGTTCCTGGCCGGGGTCATCCGCCTGTACCAGATCGTGTTGTCGCCGGTTCTCCCCCCCTCCTGCCGCTATACCCCCACCTGCTCGCACTACGCGCGGGAGGCGATCCTCCGCTACGGAGCGGCCCGGGGGTCCTGGATGGCCGTGAAACGAGTGCTCCGGTGTCACCCATTTCATCCGGGGGGTTACGACCCGGTGGAGTAGGCCCGCTGGGCCGGACTCCAAGAAGGAGTTTCATGGATCGACGATTCCTCATGGCGGTGGTGCTCTCGGCCATCGTGCTCATCGTCTTCCAGATGTGGTTCGCGCCCAAGCCGCCACCCCCGGGGACGAAGGGCCCCAACGGGGCCTCGACGGCCGAGTCCCTGGCCACCGCCGCGGGCACCACCGCGGTGGAGAGCGCCGCCGCGGTTACCGCCGCACCCGGTGAATCCACCGGGACCGCGACCCCCTCCGCCGGACTCGAGACCGGGCTGGACCGTGCGTCCTCGGAACAGACCTTCGAGGTGAAGACGGAGGATTACGACGCGGTCTTCTCCAACCGGGGGGGTCAGCTCGTCTCCTGGAAGCTCCTGAGGTACACCGGCCTGACCGGGGGCCCGGTGGACCTCGTCCCGCCCGGAACGGGTGAACTCGGCCTCGTGCTCGAGACCGAGACCGGGGTGAAGCGCCTCTCGGAAACCCTCTTTTCGACCCGGGAGGAAACCCTGACCGACGGCGGCCGGCGGCTGGTCTTCGAGGCCGGACCCGACGGAGGGGCGCGCATCACCAAGACGTACACCTTCCCCGCCCGCGGGTACATGGTGGACCTGGACGTTTCCATCGCCGGGGTGCCCGAAGCGGTGGGTTACCGGTTGACCTGGCGGGACGGGATCCCCCGCGCCGAGTCCAACGAAAAGCAGTACCACACCGCCGCCGGCACCATCGTCCTTCTCGGGAAGGAGAAGGAGTCGGTGCGTCCCGGGAGCTTCAAGAAGACCCACGAGAAGGAGTTGCAGGGGAGCGTCATCTGGGCGGGAGTCCGGAACAAGTACTTCATGGCGGTGATGATCCCCCCCGAGGGGATCTCCAGCCGCGTGGTGGCCACCGGGGACGCGGCCAGGAACGTCACCGGCGCCGAGATGGTGATGCCCATGCTCCACGGGGCCGCCGACCACCAGTACCACGTGTACCTGGGTCCGATGGACTACGCCAGCCTCAAGAACCTCGACCACGGCCTCGAGCAGGCGGTGGACCTGGGCTGGAAGATCTTCCGGCCGATCTCCAAGCTCCTGCTGGCGGTCATGGTGTGGATGTACGGCTTCATCCCCAATTACGGGGTGGTCATCATCATCATCTCCGCCGCCACCAAGCTCATCTTCTACCCGCTCACCAAATCCAGCGTGAAGAGCATGCGGGCCATGCAGCGGGTCCAGCCGGAGATGCAGGCGATCAAGGAAAAGTACAAGAACGACGCCCAGCGCCAGCAGAAGGAGACGATGGCGCTCTACAAGAAGCACAAGGTGAACCCCATGGGGGGGTGCCTGCCCATCGTCGTGCAGATGCCGGTGTTCGTGGCCCTCTACGCGGTGCTGGCCAACAGCATCGCCATGCGGGGAGCGGACTTCGTCCTGTGGATGAACGACCTGTCCTCCCCGGACACCATCGCCACCGTGGGCGGGTTCGCGATCCACGTCCTGCCCTTCCTTCTCTTCCTGACCACGGTGGCCCAGCAGATGCTGACCCCCACCGCCGGCGACCCGCGCCAGAAGATGATCGGCTACATGATGCCCCTGGTCATGTTGTTCATCTTCTATTCGTTCCCCGCAGGTCTGAACCTCTACTGGACGGTGAACAACATCCTGACCGTGGCCCAGCAGTGGATGATTCACCGTGAAGAGCCGATGCCGGCTCCGGCGGTCAGCACCGCATGACCGAGAGCACGAACGAATTCACCCCGCCCCCCGCGGACGAGGGCGTCATCGAAGTCGAGGGAAGCACGGTGGAGGAGGCGACGGCGGCCGGCCTCGCCCGGCTCGGCCTGGCCGCCGAAGACGCCGAGGTCTCGGTGCTGGACGCCGGGGCCCGGGGGTTCCTGGGGATCGGCTCCCGCCCCTCCCGGGTGCGGGTTGCGATCAAGGACCGGGTCGGGCCCACCGCCCGGCGGATCACCGAGAAGCTCCTGGAGCTGATGGGCATCGCCGCCGAGGTCGCGTACAGCGAGGACGGCGGCGCGGTGACCCTGGACATCCAGAGCGGCGAGACCGACGGGCTTCTGATCGGGCGGAAGGGGGAAACCCTCGCCGCCCTCCAGCACGTTATCGTGCGCATGGCCTCGCGGCAGTTGAACGGGCACGGCGGCGAGGTGCGGGTGGACGTGGCCGGCTACCGCGGCCGGAGGGAGGACCAGCTCCGCCAGCTGGCCCGAAACCTGGCCGAGCGGGTGGAGCGCACCCGGCGCCGGGCCATGACCGAGCCCCTGACCCCGGCCGAGCGGCGCGTGGTGCACCGCGCCCTGGCCGAGATTACCGGGGTGGAGACCCACGCCGCGGGATCCGGGGTGAACAAGCGCGTGGTCCTCATCCCCGCGCGACGTTCCGGCGCCGCCCCGGGAGTCCAGGCCCCCGGAGACGTCGAGGCCTGATCCCGCCGGTCGCGCAAGGCCCGGTCCGAACAGCATCACCGGAAGGTCCCCGTGATCCGAAACACGGCTCGAGACACCATCGCCGCGCTCGCCACCCCTCCCGGGGCGGGGGCCCTGGCCGTGGTGCGCTTGAGCGGCCCCGAAGCGGTGGCGGTGGCCGATCGGGCGTTTCGCGGGGCGCGGAAGCTCGAGGCCCTGGCCGGCTTCGAGGGGATGCACGGGTTCGTGGTGGACGGCGAGGCCTCGGTGGACGAAGCGGTGGCCTGGGTTTATCGCGGGCCGCGCTCTTACACCGGGGAGGACGTGGTTGAACTATCCTGCCACGGCGGGAGCGTTCCCGCCCGCCGGGTGCTGGAGGCGCTGTGGAAGGCGGGCGCCCGGCCCGCGGAGCCGGGTGAATTCTCGCGGCGCGCGTTCCTGAACGGACGGCTGGATCTGGCTCAGGCCGAGGCGGTGGCCGATCTCATTGCCGCGCGCGGACGCCGGGCCCAGGAGCAGGCGCTGATCCAGCTCCAGGGCGGGTTGTCGGAGCGGGTGCGCGGCCTGGCGGGGGAGATCCGAGGCGAGCTGGCGCGGATCGAAGCCCATCTCGACTTCGGGGACGACGTCCCCGAGGCCCCTGACGCGGCTTCGGTGGCCGCGGCGCTGGCCCGGGCCGAAGCACGCCTGGATCGTCTGGCCGCCGGGCACGCCCCCTCGCGCCGTGCGCGGGAGGGGATGACGGTGGCGCTGTGCGGACGGCCGAATGTGGGGAAGTCGTCGCTCCTGAACGCCCTGGTGGGATCCGATCGTGCCCTGGTTCACGAGACCCCCGGTACCACCCGCGACGTGGTGGACGGGTGGGTGGAATGGTCGGGGATCCCGGTCCGGCTGGTGGACACCGCGGGGCTTCGCGAGGCGGTGGAGCCGGTGGAGCGGGCGGGAGTGGAGCGGAGCCGCTCCGAACTCCGCAAGGCGGATGTGATCCTGTGGGTGGTGGACGGCTCGACGCCGGCCACGCCCGAGGATCGCGAAATCGCCCGTGGGCTGGAGTTTACCCGGGTACACCTGGTCCTGAACAAGGCCGACCTGGGGTCCCGGGAAGGCGGGTGGGTGAACGGTCACTCACCACGGGCCACCCATCGAACTTCGGCCCTCAGCGGGGCGGGGGTTGGCAGACTGGCCCGTGCCCTGGAGGCGGAGCTCACCGCCGAGGTGGTGGACGCCCTCGAGGGGGAGACGGTCTGGGTGGCCAACGAGCGCCACGCGCACCTCCTGCGATCGGGGGCGTCAGCCCTGGCGCGGGGGCGGGCCGTGCTCCTGGCCGGTGAGCCGGTGGAGCTGGCGGCGGCGGATCTGCACCGGGCCCTCGAGGCTCTGGCCGCCATCACCGGCGAGCGGGCGGGCGCCGAGCTTCTGGACGAGATCTTCCGGCGGTTCTGTATCGGAAAATGACCGGGCCGGCGGCGCGCCGCGCCCGGGTTGACCCTCTGATCCTGGAGACCCCTTCCCCATGTCATCCCACGACGCCTATGACGTCATCGTGATCGGGGCCGGCCACGCCGGCTGCGAGGCCGCCTCGGCCGCGGCGCGGATGGGGATGCAGACCCTGCTCCTCACCCTGAACCTGGATCACGTGGCGCAGATGTCCTGCAACCCGGCCATCGGCGGAGTGGGGAAAGGTCAGATGGTGCGGGAGATCGACGCCCTGGGAGGCGTCATGGGCCGGGCGATCGACGCCGCCGGGATCCAGTTCCGGATGCTCAACCGGAGCAAGGGCCCCGCGGTCCACTCCCCCCGGGCCCAGGCCGACAAGAAGCTCTATCAGGACACCGTCCGCCGCATGGTGGAGCGGACACCGGGGCTGGACCTCCGCCAGGGCCAGGTGGTGGAGATCCTCCTGGAGGGGGATCGGATCGCCGGGGTGGGACTCCAAAGCGGCCGCCGGTACGCCTGCCGGGCCCTCATCATCACCCCCGGGACCTTCCTGAACGGCCTCATTCACCTAGGTGACGCCAACTATCCCGGGGGTCGAAGCGGCGAGATCTCCGCCCCGCGGCTCTCCGACTCCCTTCGGGAGAAGGGGTTTCGACTGGGACGGATGAAGACCGGCACCCCGCCGCGGATCCACCGGCGAAGCATCGACTTCGACGGGCTGGCCGTACAATACGGGGACGATCCCCCCGCGTCTTTCTCCCACTTCACCGAGGCCCTGGACGTGGAGCAGGTGACCTGCTGGATCACCCATACCACCGGGGAGACCCACCGGGTGATCCGGGAGAACATGCATCGCTCGCCTCTCTACTCCGGACGTATCCGGGGGGTCGGTCCCCGGTATTGCCCGTCCATCGAGGACAAGGTGGTGAAGTTCCCCGACCGGCCGGCGCACCATATCTGGATCGAGCCCGAGGGGCGCGCAACCGACGAGATGTATATCAACGGTCTCTCCACCAGCCTTCCCGAGGAAGTGCAGATGGAGATCCTGGCCACCGTGCCCGGGCTTGCCGAGGCGGAGATGCTGCGTCCGGGCTATGCGGTGGAGTACGACTTCGTGCATCCGGAGCAGCTTCATCCCAACCTCGAGACCAAGCCGGTGGCCGGACTCTTCCTGGCCGGCCAGATCAACGGCACCACCGGGTACGAGGAAGCGGCGGGGCAGGGGTTGCTGGCCGGAATCAACGCCGCGCTACGGATTCGGGGAGAGGAGCCGGTGGTGCTTCGCCGCTGGGAAGCGTACGTGGGGGTCATGATCGACGACCTCGTGACCCTGGGCACCGAAGAACCCTATCGCATGTTCACCTCCCAATCCGAGTACCGGCTCCTCTTGCGGAACGACAACGCCGACGAGCGGTTGATGGGCCTGGGGGCGCGGCTGGGCCTGGTGACCGCCGGGGAGCGGGCCGGCTGGCTGGAGAAGCGGCGGCGGATCGCCGGGGAACGGGAGCGCCTGCGGAGCTCGCGGGTCTCCATGCACCGGATCGGCGAGACGCTTCCTTCCCTGGAGGTGCCGGAGTTCGGCGGGATGAGCCTCGAGGATCTCCTGCGCCGACCCCAGGTGACCTATCCGGCCCTGGCCGCGGTGTCGGAGGCGCCCCTCCTTCCCGTGGACCTGGGACGACGGTTGGAGATCGAGGTCAAGTACGAAGGATACATCCGCCGGGAACTGGACGGCATCGAGCGCCGGCGCGACATGGAAGACCGCCGGATTCCCGAGCCGTTCTGGCAAAGCGAACTTCGCGGGGTGTCCAACCAGGGACGGGAAGCGCTCCTCAGGGTTCGGCCGGACAACGTGGGGCAGGCTTCGCGGGTGCGGGGGGTGTCGCCGGCGGACGTGGGGGTGATCCTGGTCCGGCTCAAGGAGTTCGGGGGCGCGGGGAAGAACGGCGCATCGAACGGACCCGGAAACGGCCGGCGGTAATTACGACCGGATTCCGGTAAAAGGACTGAGCATGGAAAGCACGGAATTCGATAGCGATAAGAAATCATTTATATCATGGTTGTATGATAATCACAAAGAACTATTGGACGCGGACCGGGGGCGGCTCCTCGATTACGGGGAGCTGATCATCGAACGGGGCGCGAGCTTGGGGCTGGTTTCGCGAAAGGACCTCCCGCGGCTCTTCATGCGTCACCTGCGGGAAGTGGCGGCGCCGGTCTTCGTGGGCCTGGCCAAGCCTGGGTCGCGCGTGGTGGACGTTGGAAGCGGCGCGGGGCTGCCCGGGATACCCCTGGCCATCTTGCGCCCGGATCTGGAAATCGTGCTCGTCGAGCCGAGGCACCGACGGGCCGGCTTCCTCGAGCGAACCGTCATGCAGCTGGGGCTCAAGCGCACCCGCGTGGTCATGGCGTCCCTGGATGCCTTTGCGCGCAGCCACCCGGAGCCCCTGTTTGATTTCGGGGTTTCCAGGGCCGTCAGCTGGACGCCGCCGATGGTGACCCTGCTCGAAGAGATCATGAGCCCGGATGCAGAATTCGTCCGTTTCGGGGATCCGGGTCTTGGGCTTGGTGGAATCCGCGTCCTCCCCATCGAGAGCGAATCTCCGCGCGCCATCCAGGTCTGGCCCCGCTCCACGTGGGCGGAGCTGCCAAACTCCAGGTAGAGTTCCCGGCAGACCCCGGCGAGGGCGGTCATGCGACCGCGACGTTTCACGTGAAACATCGCCCCATACAAACCGTGTGGTTGTACAGGCTCACGATTTGTTATTCTGTAAAACGTTTATTGTCAATAAGTTGTGTGGCTATTGATGCTTGGTTCGTCCGGGCCGTGCGCCCCACGAGGGAGCTGATCCGTCCACCGGGAGTGGGCCTGGTCGTCCGGTGGGGGGCAGATCCATCCCTGGCTGGAGAGGCCCGATGACCGAAGCGCCGGCGCCGATCCGGGGAGTGGGGGGATGGAGACGCGGCGCCCACCCCAGGATCCCGGGACCCCGCGGCCGCCCCCGGACCCCGGCTCTCGACCCGGCACCGGCCAACATCTCCCCCGGCCAATCCCACGGCCCCGGCTCACCGGGGTCGAGGCTCTTGGGCTGGAGACCGTTCAGGTTAGGGGAGGGTCTCCGTGATCCGGATGCGCTCTCCGGGGCTCGGTCGTAGGGGTCCGTCCCGGGCCTCCGGCGTGGCTCCCGGGAGGCGGCGGGTGGACCGGGGGCTTCCCGCGAATGCCCCATGCTTCTCGTTCGGACCCCTCGGCACCAGACGCACCCGGACCGGACCAGGGCCCGCCGGCTGCCACCGGAACGGCTCAACACGTTATGCAGCAAGGGATTTTGCCGGCGTTCCGGCGGATTCACACCGATGTTTCACGTGAAACACGGGCGCCGGAGAGACCGACGCAGAATTTTTGATTCAAGCGGGACAAAGGGTTAGAGATAAGATCCGGCGTTTGGATTGACATCGTGGGCTGGGGGTCGCACCATAGCCAGGAAAGACGATCTGAGCCGACTGCGGGCAAGTCTCTCAGCTCCAGGCAAGATAGGCGCTTATGGAGGGCGGCGGTCTTGCGGTGAACTCGGCGCTCACCCTGTCTTCGTCTCGTCCACCCCGCCTTCCCCTTGTGATACATAGAGTTGAGCGTGCCGGACCCCCCTTGCGGAATCTCCGATTCCGCGGAGCCGCATTGGGGCGTTTCCGGGCGAGTCAGCCCCGTCGGAAAGGAAGCACGACGTGAGCCGGATGATCGCGATAGCCAACCAGAAGGGGGGGGTGGGGAAGACCACGACGACGGTGAACCTCGCCGCCGCCCTCTCGGAGTCCGGGCGGCGCATCCTCGTCCTGGACCTGGACCCTCAGGGAAACGCGGGAAGCGGTCTGGGGGTTCGGGGGAACGACGTCCCCAACGGCGTCTACGAAGTGATGACCGACTCCTGTTCCTTTCAGGAAGCCATCACCGCCACCTCGGTGGCCGGGGTCGATCTTCTCCCGTCTGGACAACGGCTGATCGGCGCGGAGGTCGAGCTGGTCTCCCAGCCGGAGCGAGAAAAGGTGTTGCGGCGCCATCTGGAACCGATACGGGCGCGCTATGACTACATCCTCGCGGATTGCCCGCCCTCGCTGGGGCTCCTCACCGTGAACACCCTCACCGCGGCCGACTCGGTCCTGATCCCCATTCAGACCGAGTATTACGCCCTCGAGGGATTGACCCAGCTCCTCAACGCCATTCGCCTGATCCAGCAATCCCTGAATCCAAGGTTGGAAATCGAGGGGATCCTACTCACGATGTACGACTCCAGGCTCAACCTCTCCCATGAAGTGGCGGAGGAGGCCCGGAAGTTCTTTGCCGGCAGGGTCTATCAGAGCGTCATCCCGCGCAACGTCCGGTTGAGCGAGGCGCCCTCCTACGGCATGCCGGTCCTCAAGTACGACCATGCCTGCGTCGGATCACAGAGCTATCTTGCTCTGGCACAAGAGGTTATGTCGCATGAACCGCAACCCCAGAGGGAGATGGTGCCCAATGAGTAGAAAGGCGCTTGGCCGGGGCCTGGAGGCCCTCATTCCCGTGTCGTCCAGCGACCCCACCCCCACCGGCGGAACCCCCCGGGTCGAACCCGGCGACGGCGCTCCCCGCATGGTATCGGTGGATCGGATTCGTCCAAACCCCTTCCAGCCGCGCAACCAGTTCAACCCCGAGACCCTGACCGAACTGGCACGCTCTATCGAGGAGAACGGCCTCATTCAGCCCCTCGTGGTGCGCGCGGCGGAGAACGGTGAATTCGAACTCATCGCCGGCGAGCGCCGGTTCATGGCCTCGAAGCAAGCCGGCCTGCAATCGGTGCCGGTGGTGGTTCGTCAGGCGTCCCGGCGTGAGATGCTGGAAGTGGCCCTGGTGGAAAACCTCCAGCGCGAGGATCTGAACCCCATCGACGAAGCGGAAGCGTTCGAGCGCTTGGCCACGGAGTTCGGACTCACCCAGGAAGAGATCGCCTCCCAGGTCGGGAAGAGCCGCACTGCGGTGACCAACTCCCTTCGTCTTCTCGGGCTCGAGCGAGAGATCCTCGATCTTGTTTCACGTGGAACACTCTCCGCCGGTCACGCCCGCGCCCTTCTCGCCGTTCCCGCGGGAGCGCCGCGGAGCCGACTGGTGAAGGAAGTCGTGGAGAAGGGCCTCTCCGTGCGCCAGGCCGAAGCCCGGGCTCAGGGGGAAAGACCGCGAACATCCAAGCCGGTGGCGCGGAAACGATCTCATCCCGCCCTGGAAGCGTGGGAGGATCGACTGCGGACGCGATTCGGCACCCAGGTGCGAATCGTCGGGGGGATCGGCCGGGGCAAGATCGAGGTCCACTACTTCAGCGAGGAAGACCTCGAGCGCATCCTCGATCTGACCGGCGTCGGTTCGGGGCTATAGGAGCAGGGCGTGGCGTCGGAGCCTCCCGAGCACCGATACATTTCCCTGGAAATCACCCCGCCCGGGCGCGGCCGGCCGATCGTGCTGAGCATCGCGCCCATCTGGGCCTGGTTGGCGGGGGTTCTCCTGGTTGCGCTCCTCACGGCGGGAGTGGTGGCTGTGGTGACGTACGTCGAGGCCATGAACCGGCTCAAGGACTACTCGTCGCTCGAGGTGGAGGTCGAAGCCCTGCGCCGGCAAAACGCCGCGGTGAAGGAACTGGAGCAGGAGCTCACTCAACTTCGCGAGCTGCAGCGGCAGATGCTGCATTTGGCCGGGATCCAGCCGGCCCTGGGGGTCTCGGACAGCTTGGCCGAGAACCTGCCCGGAAGCGACGGCGCGAGCGGCGCCCTGAGCGGCCCCTCTGGAGACGTCCTGGTGTTCTGGCCTCTGGAGGGGAAGATCCTGAGAGACTTCGGTCCCCGGCACCCGGGTGTGGACATCGGCGCCCCGCGCAAGCGCCCGATCGTGGCGGCCGGGGACGGGGTCGTGACCTTCTCGGGGAGGGATAAGTCCCTCGGAAACCGCCTGGTGCTGGATCATGCGGATTCACTCCAGACGATTTATGCCGACAACGAATTGAACCTGGTTGCGGAGGGGGACAGCGTGGAGGCCGGTCAGGTGATCGCCCTGGTGGGGGCCGGGTCGGAAGGCCCCGACCCTCACCTCCATTTCGAGGTGCGGAGGGCGGGCCGGCCGACGCCGCCTCGGGAGGCGATCCCGGAACTCTTTCCGAACGATTGAGTTTGGGCCGGCCTCGGCCCGGTTACCGCCGTCGTGGTACGGGGCTCGCGGGATGGACGCGGGCCGTCCGGGGCCTCGGAGCGTCCGGGTTCCGGGGGTGCAGTGACGAGAGCCCGCGGGGGTGCAGATCCTACGCCGGTGAGCAGACGAACTCGAGAAGACCCAGGGGAAACCCCAACGAGAGTGGAGGGAGCATCATGGCCATGTTCGGATCCAAAGAAAAGGAAACCATCGCGACACCGGCGCCGAGCGGCGGCGGGAGTCGGGAGAAGCGCGTGAACAGCCTGATCGGAGAAGGATCGAGCTTCACCGGCACCCTCCGCATCGAGGGAACCCTGGTGGTGAACGGAGAGTTCGAGGGAACGTTGACCTGCGGCGAGGTCCTGATGGTGGGCAAGGGTGGGAAGATCAAGGCGGACGCCGATGTCCACAGCGCCAGCATCGCCGGAAGGGTGGAGGGCCGCATCTTCGCCAAGGAGAGGGTAGAGCTTCAGACCGGATGTCACTTCAAGGGCGACGTCCACGCCAAGTCCTTCATCATTCAGGATGGCGTGTTCTTTCAGGGCAACTGCGCGATGGGCGAGGAGCAGAAGTCGGGCCCGGTGGCCAAGGAGCCGGCCGGTGGCGGGAAGCCCGACCTCGGAATCCTCAAACAGTCGTGATCCTTTGAACCGACCTCCGCGCTCGGCGTTGTGGAGAACCCATCCAGAGTGTGGAAAAGCCGGAGTCCATTGAGGGGCATAATGTTCCGGGATCGGGGTGTCGTCCGGTTGGTGTCTTTTGCACATGACAACCCGACCCGATGGGGGCGCCGGGGACGTCGGAATTCCGACGTTCCGTCGGTCCGCATAGGATCGATCCCGGCGGGAGGGTGGCCTCCGGTGAGCCGCCCGGGAGGTGGATACCGATGAGCACCGCTCGCAAGATCAAGCTCGGTTTGGGGTTCCTGGGAATCCTTCTCGTTCTGATCATCGCGTTGCAGAACCACCAGCCGGTGGACATCAGGGTGCTCTTCTGGAGCGCGCGGGTCGACCAGCTGCTGCTCATTCCTCTGCTCTTCGCGATGGGGGTGGGCGTGGGGGTCCTCTGGGCATGGGGGATGCGCCGGAAGCGCGACCGCCGCCCGGAGTGAGCCCGGACGGACCGAGGACGAGGCGCGAACGGAACGCCGGCCCATCCCGCGCGGCGCAAAGACGGAGGGCGGCTAGCCGCGCACCGGCAGGACGGCCAGAGCGTGGGGCACGCTGAGTACGCGCGCGTCCTCTCCCACCGCAGCGAGCATCCGTTCCACCGCCGCGCGCGGGTTCGGGGCCTTCTCCATGTGGCAGTCGGTCACCACCGCCGGGACCTCGGCGCCGACCACCAGGGCGCGGTAGCGGGCCAGGGCGCGCGCCACCATGAAGGCGCGTTGTCCCCCCGCCCCGAAACCCTGCCGTCGCAGGAGGCGCAGGACTTCTTCGGGGGAGGCGCCCGCCCGCATCCGGGCCAGGAACTCCTCCTCCCCGGGGCCCTGTCCCGCCCCTTCGGAGCAGCGGGCGGGGATGACGATCCACCCGCCGTCCCGGAGCACCGGCGCCGGTGAGAAGGCCAGGTACGTCAGTGCGCGCGAGGCCTGGTAGAGGTTGGCGTCCTTGGGGGCCCCCACCCCGGCCAGGACCAGGTCGAAGGGCTCGGGGCCGACGGGTATCCAGGTCACCGGGGCGAGGCGCTCGGTGAGCGTGGCCAGCACCGCTCCCGGCTCCCCGGCCGCCGCGGCCACCAGGTTTCCGTCTCCGTCCAGGGCCACGTTCAGCACGAAGCGAAGGCCGGCCCGGCGGGAAATGGCCTCGAGGGCGGCGTGGACCGCGTTGTCCTCCATGCGTCCGAGCCGGGTGCCGGCGTGCTCCAGGAACGCGATCCCGTGGAGCACCCGAATCGTCTCCGCCCCCGCGCACCCGATGGCCACCGTCTTTCGCCCCCCCGAAAAACCCGCGTACTGGTGGGGTTCGACGATTCCGGTGGCGATGACCAGGTCGCTCTCCACGATCCGTCGATGGAGGTGAACGGGGACCGGAACGGGAAGGGCCACCGCAAGTTCGGCCGCATCGGGGAAGAGGGTGCCGAGATCCCGGTACTCCGCCGACTCCGCGCCCTGGGCCTCCTCGACCCGGAGCCGCCGCCCGTCCGGGCCGAGCTTGCTCTCCCGCTCCCTCTGAGTGGTGCGACGGTGCATACCCAGGGCCACCAGGACGGTGACGTCGTCCTCCCGGATCCCGCCGGCGGCAAGTTCTTCGAGGAGCAGGGGAAGGAACAGGTGATCGGGGGAAGGTCGGGTTGCGTCGGTGATCGCCACCGTCACCGTCATCCCCGGGCGGGCCAGATCGCGGAGCCGAGGCCCCGCCGCCGGGTGGGCCAACGCCTCGCGCGCTGCGGCCTCCACGGATACGGCCGGGGTCGCCGAACGCGGCCGGGCCTCCCGGACGTCCCAGGACTCGGGCAGGGAGAAGCTGAGGGAGGCTTCGCCGTAGGGAAGCTCGACCGTCGGCGGCATGGCTGAAGCATAACACCGCTGATCACCCTGCCCACGTCGCGCGTGGCGCTGACGCCGCTACCACGCGGTGATACTCTCCTCTCCGTTCTCGCCGGGGCGGCCACGCCGATCCGGCCGGAAGCCGGGCTCGCGAGGGAGGGGAAAGCACGATGGAAAAGCCTGTTGGAGTCCGGCGTTCCGCGACCGCGGTCGCGGAACGCGACCGGCAGGTGGGTCGGGTCCTCTGGATCGTCCTCGGCCTGAACCTTCTGGTGGCCGCGCTCAAGCTCGTGTTCGGGCTACTCTCCGGCGCCCTCAGCATGGTGGCCGACGGGTTCCATTCCGCCCTCGACGGCACCAGCAACGTGGTCGGGCTGGTGGGGATGAAGGTGGCGCGGAAGGCCCCGGACGACGACCATCCCTACGGGCACCGGAAATTCGAGGCCCTGGCCGCCTTGGCGATCTCCCTCTTTCTCTTCCTGACCTGCTGGGAGATCGTGAGCCAGGTCCTGGCACGGTTTCACGCGAGCCACCACGTGGACGTCCGCCCCATCACCTTCGGGGTCATGCTCTTCACCATGGCGGTCAACCTGGTGGTTACCCGGTATGAGCGAAGGGCGGGGAAGAAACTCCGCAGCATGATCCTCCTCGCCGACTCCAAGCACACCCAGAGCGATATCTTCGCCAGCTTCGGGGTGCTCATCTCCCTGGTCGCCGCCCTGTTGAACTTCCCGATGATGGATCTCTTGGTGGCGGTGGGGATTGCCGGTTTCATCGCCTGGTCGGGCTACACCATCGTGGCCGAGGCGTTCTCCGTCCTCTCGGATTCCCAGCGGCTGGACCCCGACGAGGTGGCCCAGATCGCCTCGAGGGTGGAGGGGGTGACGGGGGCCCACCGGGTCCGGAGCCGGGGACTCCCCGACGACATCCACGTGGATCTTCATCTCCACGTTTCCCCCGATATGTCCATCGCCCGGGCCCACAAGGCGGGCCACGAGGCCTCGGAGCGGATCAAGGAGGGGATGGCCGGGGTGACCGACGTGGTGGTCCACGTGGAGCCCGAGGGGGATCACGAGGACTAGCCCGGTCTGAGGACCATCTGTTGCACCTCGCAACACGGTTTCCTGATGGCGTTCCGGCCACGAACCTGCTATGTTCCCCGCCCCGATCTTTCACGACAAGTTGAGGCGGGTTTTCCAACCCACTGGTTTGCGGGGATTTCCGCCCGTTAAAGTCCGGTTTTCGGCCAACTGTTTTGTGGATTTTCGTTTTTTGGGGAACAACTACCTGGGACCGAGGTAGTAACGTATGCCGACGCGGAAATGGGCCCGGATTCGACAGCCGGCCTCCCGCGTCAACGGTTTGGGGGCCTACCCTGTAGCATTGGTGCCCGCCGGATGGCGCCGACTTATTGGCGCTGTTAGTCCGGTCGGCCACGGTGCCAACGGGGGCGGGACCCCCCTTCTTCCCCGGCGGGAGCCGGAGGATGGTCCGAGAGAGACGCCGCTACCTCCCAGCGCGATCCGGCGGACATGTAGCGAAGAGACACGAGAGAGAGACGGGGTCGAGTCAGGCACCCTCGACCCGGGATGAGCCCGCCCCAACCGGCGGGCTCTTCCATTTCCCCCCGGAAGCACTGCGCCCTTCCGCGGATCCGCGGGGCCGGCCGAGCGGGCCGCGGCGGACTTCCCCCTCCCGGCGGTCAGGCCAAGCCGCTCTGGAACCACTCCACGGTAGCGGCCAGCACCCGCTCCAGGGGGGGCGGTGAGCCCTCGAAGGGGTGCGCGGCGCCGAAGGTGTGCCCCGTGCCCTCCACCAACAGGATTTTTCCGAGCCCGGGGTCCACCGCCCGGGCGATCCGGTTCGCCTCGTCGGGGGGAACCGCGTCATCCCGGGTCCCGTGGATGATGAGGGTGGGGATCCGGAGCCGGGCGGCGGCGGCCACCGGGTCGTAGGCCTCGGCATGGGATTCGATGTCCTCGAGCAGTCCGAGCCCCAACCGGAAGATCTGCCCGGTCCGGGCGTTCTCCACCTCGCTGTAGCCCCGCTCCCGCCAGAGGGTCTTTTCCGCGTCGCTGTACCGCCGAAAGGTGGCCACGGCGGCCCAGGTGACCAGGGCGCGGATCCGGGGATCCCGACCGGCCCGGACCAGCGCCACGCCGCCGCCCCGACTGTGACCGAGGGCGCCGATCCGCCGCACGTCCACCCCGCCAAGAGGGATCTTCCGGGCGGCCACCGCATCCAGGACATAGCCCAGTTCGTCCAGTTCCTTCCCGATGGTGTTGGCCTCGAAGCTATCGAACTCGGTGAAGGCCTCGGGATCGTCGCCGATCCCCCCGCCGGAAAAGTTGAAGGTCACCAGGGCCAGGCCCGCCCCGGCCAGCCGCCGTCCGGTCTCCGGCCAGAATCCCCAATCCTTGAATCCCTTGAAGCCGTGGCAGCCCACCACCACCGGAGCGCCGCGGGGATCGTCGGGAAGGTAGATGTCCCCGCGGACGATACCGTGGGGGGCGTCGGGGAGCTGGAACGGGATCCGGTTCATGCAAGCCCTTTCTTGGGGATCGGTTCCGGAACGCGCGGGTCCGGGAAATCAGGGGCGCTGGACGGGCGGGTCAGACCCCGAAACGCGCGGGTCGGACCGGCGGACAGGGTACGAGTCGCGAAAACAGCCGGAGGTGGAGAGGATTCGAAGGGCATGAAAATGCCGCCACTGCAGACATGCTGGCCGCTATAGCAAGCCTGCCCGCCGAACGGGGATTCCGACGGTGTGGCGGCACCCACAAATGTAGGTCCGGGGTCAAGTGTGGTCAAGCGGTATGTTAAAAAATCCGAAAACACTGCGACTTCAGGGGTTAGCTTCCACCCGATTCCACCTTCTTCAGACATCATGCGCGGGATTCCCGGTCCCGCGTGACCGGCCAGGGGGTGGCGATGGGCATGCGGCGGCCGCTTCCGAAGGCCTTGGGGGAGATCTTCAACCCCGGCGCCGCCTGCCGGCGCTTGTACTCGGCCCGGGCCAACATGCGGACGATGCGCTCCACGACTTCCCGAGGGAATCCGCGCACCACCAGATCCTCTTCGCGGAGCCCGTCTTCGATATAGCCCTCGAGGATCGCGTCCAGGAGTTCGTAGGGGGGTAAGGTGTCCTGGTCGGTCTGGTCGGGCCGGAGTTCCGCGGACGGGGGTTTGGTGATCACGCTCCGGGGAATCACTTCCCCTTCCCGGTTCAGCATGCCGGCCAGATCGTACACCATGACCTTGGGAACGTCGCTGATCACCGCGAGCCCGCCGGCCATGTCGCCGTAGAGAGTGCAGTAGCCCACCGCCAACTCGCTCTTGTTCCCGGTGGTGAGCACCAGGTGCCCGAACTTGTTGGAGAGCGCCATGATCAGGAGCATGCGGGCGCGAGCCTGGATGTTCTCCTCGGCGAGCCCGGTTCCGGTGCCCTCGAATACCCCGGCGAGCGTCTGGAGCGAGGCCTCGAAGACCGATTCAATGGGCAGCGTTTCATAGTGGATTCCCAGGTTTCGCGCCACCGCTTCGGCATCCGCATTGCTGGTCGTGCGGGTATAGCGGCTGGGGAGCGCGATCCCCCACACGTTTTCCGGCCCCAGGGCTTCGGCCCCCAGAGCGGCCACCACCGCCGAGTCGATTCCGCCCGAGAGCCCGAGGACCGCGGTCCGGAAGCCGCACTTTCTCGCGTAGTCCCGGAGCCCCAGCACCAGGGCGTGATGGACGGAGGAGACTTCCTCCGGTTCCGGCCGGACCGCGGGGGGGGACTCCGGGAACCCGGCCGCCGTGGGATCAGAGGAATGGGCCGGGGTCACCCGCACCGCGCCCGCCTCCTTCTCCACGTCCACGAACAGGATCTCCTCCTCGAACGGACGGCCACTGGCCACCAGCTCCCCCGAGGCCTCGAAGACGAACGCCTCGCCGTCGAAGATCAGCTCGTCGTTTCCCCCCACCAGGTTCGAGTAGAGAAGCGGAAGGTGATGGTGGCCGATGTGACTCCGGAAGATCGAGCGGCGAAGCGGGCCCTTCCGGCCGTAGAAGGGGGAAGCCGAGATGTTGAGGAGGATCTGGGCTCCGTTTCGGGCCAGCTCCTCCACCGGATCGCGGCGATAGAGCCGCCGGGGCCAGAAGCCTTCCTGGTTCCAGGCGTCCTCGCAGACGTGCAGTCCCCAGCGGATCCCGCCGAACTCGACCGGCCGGGCCGGCTCGGGATCCGGCTCGAAGTAGCGGGCTTCGTCGAAGACGTCATAGGTGGGGAGGAGTTTCTTTCGCACCTCGTGGCGGACCCGGCCCTCCGCGCAGAAGAAGGCCGCGTTATGGAGGGGCTTTCCCGACGCGCCGGGATTGGGCGCGGGGGCACCGAAGATGAGGCCGGCGGGCCCGGTCTCTCCGGCCATCCGGTGGACCGCGTCCTCCACCTCCCGCAGGAAGTCGGTGAGGTCGAGGAGATCGCGCGCGGGATACCCCGTGAGCGCCAGCTCCGGAAAGACCACGAGCCCGGCCCCCTGCTCGGCGGCGCGCCGGTACCACGCGAGAATGCGGGCGGCGTTTCCCCCCAGGTCCCCCACGGTGGCGTTGATCTGACACAGCGCGACGCGCATAAATCCGTTCCTCCCCGGGCGATCAGTCTATCATTTAGGGCGGGAAGCCCTCCCGGGGGGCGCGTTGCCGTGGACCGACCGCGGTGGTAGCGTCCCCGCGAGTTCGTTCAGCCCAGCCAGGAGGCCCAGGCCTTGGAATCGCAAACGTCCACGCGTGAGGGGACGGCGGGTGGGACCCGCGAGCCCACCGCGCATCATCGCCGCATACTGGCCGTCGTGAACCCGGTGGCCGGACCGCGGGGGTCCCAGCGGGCGGCCAAGGACCTGCGCGAGCGGGCGGCGAAGATCGGTGTGGACCTGGACGTGGTGGAGACCACCCCCGATCAGGACGGCCTGGCCGCGGTCAACGCATCCCTGACCGATACCCCCTATGACTGCTATCTGGTACTGGGAGGGGACGGCACGGTGATGGAGGTCGCGAACGCGGCCATGCGGGACGGGATCCCGCTCGGGATCATTCCCCGTGGGACCGCCAACGCGGTGGCCTGGCACTTCGGTCTCCCCTTCGACGTGGGGCAGGCCCTCAAGGTGGCGGTGGAAGGGAAACCGATCCTGATCGACGTGGGCCGGACGCGCCACCGCGACTTCCTGATCATGGCCGGCCTGGGATACGACGCCGCGATCATCCGGGATGCCACCCGGGTTCTGAAGCGCCGGCTCGGGTTCCTTGCCTATCTCTACGCCGCCCTCAAGAATCTGGGGCGGCGGCCCAACACCTTCCGGCTCCAACTGGACGACGATCCCCCCGTCCGGGTCCGGGGGATGAGCGCGGTGATCACCAACATCGGGAGCCTGGCCGGCAACTTCCGCATGATCCGCCAGGTGAACCCCCAGGACGGAAAGCTCGACGTGATCGTCATCGCCATGGAGAACTTCGGCGACTTCTTCCGGCTCCTTTTCTGGGGACTCCTGGGGAAGCTCGAACAGGATCCGCGCGTGCGGTACTTTCAGGGCTCACGGATCCGGGTGGAATGCCGCCCGCTGGCCCCCCTGGAGATCGACGGCGACGAGATCCACGGCCGCCATCGCGAGCTGGAGGCCGAGGTCCTCCCCGCGGCGCTGACCCTGATGGTTCCGGTCGAGGGTCGAAGCCGCTTCCCCTGGATGCCCGACGTCACCTGGACCCCCTCGGGAATCAACCTTCCCAAGGGGCCGATGTCCGGGCGGTCCTGAGCCGGGAAGTCCCCCGCCCGAAGGGCTCCGAACCGGACCGGCGCGGACCGGGCCCGCGCTCCGCTAGTGGCTCTTCAGCTTGAAGCCCTCGGGGATCTCGAACACCGAGGCGTCGTCCACCCCCGACTTCACCTGTTCCACCGTGCTGGTGGTGCGGAAGAGCACCCCGGGATCGAGCGGAGCCGACTCCTCTTCCTTCTTGTCGTCCTTCTTGATGACCTTGGCCGCCAGCTTCTTCCCGAATCCCCCCAGGCTCAGCCCCCCGCCGGAATCCTCCTCCTCTTCCTTCTCACGCTCCTGCTTCGCCTTGGCCTGGGCGGCCTTCATCTGGGCCACCTGCTCGGGGGAAAGGTCCGCCCCGATGGTCATCGTGGTCTGCATGGGGTAGCCGGTGAGCTCCGAGGCGGTCTTCTGGAAGTCGTCCATGGTGATCCCGGCCGACGACAGCGCGGTGGCGAGCATGGCCCCGCTCTCCTTCATGTCCGCTCCCGCGGTGGCGCCGAACTGCTTGGCCATCTCCTGCATGTCGGCGGCGCACGGCGCGTCGGCGGCCAGCCACACATCGTAGGTCAGCTTCATGGTGACCTTCTCGTCGCTGTTCGTGTCGGTGAAGGTGGAGCGCAGGGTGAGCACGGTCTCCTCGGTGTTGTAGCCCGCGATCTTCTTCTTCGCCCCGGTCTTCTTGACGTCCACCTTGACGTCGGTCTTCTGCCCTTCCGGAGCCTTCGGGGGCGGCCCGCCCGAACCCGACGCCTCGGGCTGGGAAGCGGCGGCCTTCCTGAACTCCTCCGCGCTCTTCTCCATCTGCTCCTTCATCTGCGCGAACGAGAACTCGGTATAGGACTTGTCCCCCAGGTCCACATCCCAGATGAGCCCCTTGTCGAGCCGGGTGATGGTGTAGCTCTTGGAATCCTTGGTGAGCGCTTTCAGCACCGAGTTCTTGAGGTGGGACTGACTCTTCTCGGCCATCCGCCCCCCGGAAACCCAGGTCTCGGACGTGCCCTCGGTGGCTCCGAAACCGCCGAAGCCGTCGGAGGTGGTCGCGGTCTTGACGTAGCAGTCGGCTCCGGCCGAGGCCGCCACGAAAACGACCAGCCCGATCGTGAATGTGAGCAAGCGGACAACGAAACGCATGGGATATGCCTCCTCCGGCCGGGGGCCGGCGCTTGGGGGTCCCGCGGGGGAACGGGTCAGTCGGAGAACTCCACCCGGACCGGTCCGGGTATGAGTCCCGCTTCGAAACCGTCCTCGAGAAGCCGGTGGACGGCCTTCCGCCCCCGGTCCCCGTAGTCGACGGTGAGGTCGTTCACGTACATGCCCACGAACCGGTCGGTCAGGTCCTCGGTCATGTCGCGAGCGTACTGCATGGAGTGCTTCACCGCCTCGGCCCGGTGCTCCAGCCCGTAGACGATGGACTCCTTGAGGAGCTTCGAGACGGTGCGGATCTTTTCCTCGCCCAGCGAGCGGCGGATGGCGTTCCCGCCCAGGGGGAGCGGCAACCCGTCGTACCGGCCTCCCCACCAGGTCCCCAGGTTCAAGACCTCCACCAGCCCCTTCTCCTGGTAGGTGAGCTGGCCCTCGTGGATGATCAGGCCGGCGTCCACCCGGCCCGAGGCCACCTCGTCGATGATCCGGTCGAAGGGCACCACGGTGAACCGGAAGTTGCCCACCGCCAGCTTCAGGACCAGGAACGCGGTGGTCATGGTTCCCGGCACCGCCACCAGCATCCCCCGGGTCAGATCCTCGGGGGCCATGGGCTTTCGGGCCACCACCATGGGGCCGTAGCCCTCCCCCATGCTCGCCCCATGGGGAAGGAGGGCGTAGCGGTCCTGGATGTAGGCGTAGGCGTGGATGCTCACCGCGGTGATGTCCAGCTCCTCCCGGGTGGCCCGCTGATTCAGGGTCTGGATGTCCTCCAGAATGTGGGTGAACCGGAACCCGCCGGTCTCGATCTTCCCCGCGGCCAGGGCGTAGAACATGAAGGCGTCGTCGGGATCGGGGCTGTGGCCCAGGGTCAGGGTCTCCGGTGTCATGATGGCCTCGCTGGGAAACGGGGGATGGGGCAGGAAAGCACTCATTCTAGCCGCCGATCCCCGGGTTGTCACCCGTGGGGTCCGAGGCCTCGGCGGGGGCGGCGTGGGCCCCGGTGGCGTATTCGGCGCTCCGTCCGCCGGCTCCCCGCTTGACGGTCGGCCCGTAACCCTCTTAAATCCGGTGGGTCGGGCCTCCGGTCCGCAATCAAGGAGGGTTTTCCATGCCGGCACTGAACGAGAGGGCGCGGGCCCAGGTCGGGTTTGCGGTGGCGTTCGCGGTCATTCTGGGGGTTTTCTCACTGGCCGGGCGGGCCGCCGCCGAGGCGCCGTTCTTCTACGACGACGTTTCCCTGGCCGCGACCTACGATTCCACCTTCACCCCCATGGACCGCCATGCCGGGCTGGTGGCTCTCATGGTCCAGGGGTGGTCCTATCCGCCGGCGGGGACGCCGCGGCAGAGCGTCGCCGACCAGGACTATGCCGCCCAATATCGCTTCCAGTGGTGGGCCACGCTCGACCCACGCTATTCCCTGCTCATCGAGCTCAAGGGTTCGTCCCGGGACCGGGTGGTGGCCGACGACTACTTCCTCAAGAGCGAGTTCGTCTACCAGGGGGTCCACGCCCCGCTCTGGGTCTACGGCGGGATCCGCCTCCCCGAAAGAGACAACTTCATGATCTACGGCGGGGTGGAGAGCATGTCCATGAAGATCCAGGACATGATCCCCAGCGCCACCGTGGATCTACCGGTGGCTTTCCGCGGGTGGGCCGAGCTTCGCTACGACATCGACGACACCAACCCCACCCTGAGGCTCATGGGCATGGGTCACACCATCCCCGGCTGGGGGGTTGAGAACTTCACCCTCACCGCGGGTCTCGACACGTTCTTCAAGGAAGCCGCCGAGCCGATCTGGATGCTGGAAGGGCACGCCGAGTACGCGGTCACCCCGCCCGGGTTCGCCCGGCTGAGCGTGATGGCGGGGTACGGGATCGACCTCAAGGCGGGGGGGAGCAGCGGCTGAGCCTCGGCGCCCGCCTCGGCCTCTTCTAGCCCGGTTCTTCAAGAAGCCGTCGCCGCGGGGTATGCCGGGAGCGTTCCCGGCCCGCGGCGCCATTGCGGCGGGGAGGTTCGGCTTGCACTGTGACGCCTGCGGCGCGCCGGTCGAGGAGGGCGCGCGGTTCTGCGCGGCTTGCGGAGCGGCGGTGACCGGCGGCCGGGACCCCGGCTCCCCGCCCGACCCCTGGACGCCGCCGGGGGAGAGCGCTCCGGCGGAACCTCCCGCCCCCGTGCATCCGCCCGAGGCCTCGGCGGTCCTTCCCCCCACCCTTCCCCTTCCCTCGGGGAACGATCCCCTCTCCCTGGACGAAGCCAAGCGTCTGGGCTGGAACTGGGGCGCGTTCGTCCTCCCCTACCTCTGGTTCCTGGGGCATGGACGCGTGGCCGCGGGAATGTTGCTCCTGATTTCGAGCGGGGTGCCGGTCCTGAACCTGCTTCACATCGTGGTCTACCCGATCCTGGCGTTCTATCTGGGGCTGAACGGCTACGAGCAGGCCTGGCGCCACCAGCCCTACCACTCGGTGGATCAGCTCCGATCGCGCGAGCGCGAGTGGGCGATCTGGGGGTTCGTGGCGGTGGCCCTGGTCCTGGTATCGCTGGTCTTCGCCGCGCTGGTCTTCGCGCCGTTCTACCGCGAGGCGCTCCGAAGCGTGCAGGATATGGGGCTGTAGCGCCGATCCCCGTCCCGCCTCCCCTCGTCCTGGCGCTCGGTGGCCCGGCCGGGGTCTTCGCGGTCATGCCCCGGACCTCCTCGGGCGCGAGCGCTCGGACCGTCCACGGGACGCTCCTTCGCGCTCTCCTTCGACGAAACGGGGCCCGTTCACTCGCCGCACCCTCCTCGACGTCACGATCACACATGCTTGTTCACCCCCGTTCCGTCGAAGAGGCCGCTTCCTCGGATCGGGGCAGGTGCCCGATCTTCCCGGGCCGGGCCGCCACCTCCCCATGGGAAACGCCGGGGAAGGGCCCTGAGGCTGTGACCACCGGGCCGGTTCGGCGTCCCTCCCCTTGAACGGGGCGCCCGGGCCGGTCCGGAACGGGGGCCCAACGCACTGGAACGAAACGGCTTGCTGGACAGCCGGAAAGGCGGGGACGACCGCGATGAGCATGCTTCAGGACAAGGACAAGCCCAAGGTGGCGGAGCGGTTGGCCGAGATGACCGATCCGGTCAAGGTGGTTCTCTTCACCCAGGAGTTCGAGTGTCAGTTCTGCAAGGAGACCCATGATCTCCTGAAAGATCTCGCCGCGCTGAACGACAAGATCCAGATCGAAGTCTACGATCTGGTGAAGGACGCGGCGAAGGCGGCGGAATACAACATCGAGAAGATCCCGGCCATCGCCCTGATCGGCAAACGGGACTACGGGATCCGCTACTACGGAATCCCGGCGGGCTACGAGTTCGCGAGCCTGCTCGAGGATCTCGTCATGGTCTCGACCGGAGAGAGCGGCCTTTCCGACGCCTCCAAGAAGCGGCTCCACGCCTTGAGCGAGCCGGTGCACATCCAGGTCTTCGTCACTCCCACCTGCCCCTACTGCCCCGGCGCGGTGCGGCTGGCCCACAAGTTCGCCATGGAGACCGACCTGGTGACCGCGGACATGGTCGAGGCCACCGAGTTCCCCGAGCTGAGCATGCGCTATGACGTGATGGGGGTGCCCAAGACCGTGGCCAACGAACGGTCGGCGGCGGAGGGAATGCTCCCCGAGGACGCCTTCCTCGATCAGGTTCTGGCCGCCGCGGCGCCCCAGCCCGCATAATCGATTTGGGGACGGGAGTCGGTGGGGGCACTTTCCCCCAAGCCGTCACCGACTCTCATCCTCTTCTTGGCCGGGCCGTTCACGGAGCCCGGGGCGGGACGGGGCGATTCAACGAGGAGGCGGTGACATGGCGGAGGATCCCCGGTTCACGATCACCCTCGAGCGCCTCGAGGATTACGAGTTCAAGGTTCGGTTCGACTGGGACGGGGTGGACGACCTGCTGCTGGACGAGCCGGTCCCCATGGGGGGGCAGCGCGGGCCCAACGCCTCCCGCCTGCTCGCGGCCGCGGTGGGAAACTGCCTGAGCGCGAGCCTCATCTTCTGCCTCCGCAAGGCCAAGATCGAGCCCACGGGGATGAAGACCACGGTGGAGGGGCGGATCGTCCGGAACGAGAACAAGCGGCTCCGCGTGGGTGGGGTGTCGGTCCGGATCGAGCTGGACACCGGCGAGGATCCCAACCGCATGGGCCGCTGCCTGAGCCTCTTCGAGGACTACTGCGTGGTGACCGAGAGCGTGCGGAAGGGGATCGAGGTCGACGTGGAGGTGGTGGACCCCGCCGGCGCGGTGCTGTTTTCCAGCGAGGAAGACGAGGCGACGGCGTAGCGCCGGCTTCCTTCCGCGAGCGCCCGGCGCGCGATCATCCCGGTGAATCCAGGGGGAGCTGCATCACCACCACCCGCCCCTCCCGGCTCCCGAAACGCCTCGGCGCGGTGCGCTCCACCTCCCGGAACCCCACCCGCGCCCAGAACCGGAGCGCGTCGGGATTGTGCTCCACCACGCCGATCCGGAGCATGGTCGCGCCCCGCCCCTCGACCCATCCCGCGAACCCCTCGAACAGTCGGCGGCCGAAACCCCGTCCGCGCCACGCCGGATCCAGCAGCATCAACCCGATCAGCCAGGTGCCGCGAGCCGGGTGGTCCCGGATCGCGTCGAACACGCCGATCAAGGCGCCGCCGGAATCCAGGACGCCCAGAACGAACTTGTCCTCGTAGGTCTTTCCTTCGGGGAGGTCGGTCAGGAGGCGCCGGCCGTCGGCGGGGCCGGGGGGGAGGCCGGTGAGAAGCTCGATGTAGTCGGCGGCGCGCTCGATCAGCGCCTGGAGCGCCGGGCCGTCGCGGGGGGTCAGGGGACGCGCGGTGGCCTCGTGGACCGCGAACACCGGGGCCGGATCAGCCGAGGACACGGCGGAAATACCCGAGAAGGTTCTCCCCCAGAAGGCCGGTCAGCTCCTCTTCCTTCCACCCGCGCTCCAGGAGCCCAGCGGTCAAGTGGGGGAGCTTCCCCACGTGTTCGAGCCCCACCGGGAACCGGCGGGCGCCGTCGAAGTCCCCCCCCAGGGCCACCGCCCCGGCGCCCATCACCCGGAGCGCGTGGTCGGCGTGGTCCACCGCGTCGGCCAGGGTGGCGCGGGGGACGAAGCGATTGTAGACCGTGTACTCCTCGTCGCTGATGCCGGCGAAGTCCTTCATGTCGGTGCGGTCGGTGACCGCCGCGTAGTCCGGCGTCTCCTTGGCCCGGGACCAGGCCCGGGATTCGTCCATCAGGAAGCCGCTGGCGAAGCAGATCCCCATCACGCCCCCGCGATCGGCCAGCGCGCGCATCTGCGCGTCATCGAGGTTCCGGCGGTGATCGTTGAAGCGCTTGGTGGAGGAGTGGCTGGCGAAGGGGCTCTTGGTCGCGCACGCCAAAACGTCCCGAAACGTGGCGGGGGCGACGTGGGAGATGTCCACCGCCATTCCGATCTCTTCCATGGCGCCCACGACCTTCCGGCCGAAGTCGGTGAGGCCGCCGTGCTGCTTCAGCGACCGGTCCATGGGACCGCACCCATCGGCCCAGTTGTTCGTGTTGTTCCAGGTCAGGGTCATGGCCCGGACCCCGCGCGCGTGAAAACGGCGGAGCGTGTCCAGCGAATCCTCGATGGCGTGGCCGCCCTCGATGGAGAGCATCCCCCCGAACTTTCCGGCCTTGCCGGCCGCGTCCAGGTCGGCGGCGGTGCGGCACGCGGCGAGCCGGTCCGGCCGGCGCGCGACCTCCTCCTCGAACCGGTCGATCAGCCGGTCCACGTGCGCGGCGCAGCGGCCGGGAAGGAACTTGGGGGAGACGTAGCAGGCGAAGAGCTGGGCCTTGAGACCCCCCGCGGCAATCTTCTCCCAGGAGAGGTGGGCGTCCTCCGGCGCGGTCCCCAGATCGTAGCCCCGGTCCAGCATCTCCGAGAGGGTGTCCACGTGGCCGTCCATGATGAAGGCGCGCTGATGGAGCGCGCGGGCGCGCTCCTGGAACTCGGGGGCGGGGAGATCGGGGCAGGGTGTGCTCGACATGGGATGGGATCGTAAAGCCCCTCGCGCGGGGGGGCAAGAAGATGCCGGCCCGGGCGAACCGTGAGCCGGGAATCGGCCCACCCGGACCGGCAAATGCCTGCCGGATCGTCGCTCCCTTGGGGGAGCCTCGTCGAGCCCGGGTTCTCCGTCCATCGCGCGTCCCCGGGCTCTCACGGAGCGATCCCTGGAGGATCCGAAGAACCGTCCCGGACGGGCCGTCGCCGGCTTGGATAGCGCGACCCGCCCGGGCCGGGTTCCCCTCTCGAACCCCGGACCGGCCCCGCTCACGAAGCCCGATCACGCGGGACTTCGCGAGCGCACCGGATCAATAGTCGTTGTATTCCACGCGGATCAGGCTCAGCGCCCCCGGGTGGTCGTGGAAGCGCAGGTGCACGTTGTAGTCGGCCACCGACCAGAAGGTCTCCCCGCAGAAGGGGTCGTAGAAGACGTAGCCCACCGGGGGCACGTCGCCGACCTGGATGTTGATGGCCAGCCCACCCACGTAGATCCCCAGCCCGGCGCTGAAGAAGAACGGGCTACCGTCGACGTAGATACGCCGCGTGTCCTGGAACCACGGGCGGACGTGAACCGGCCGGGAACGATAGATCACCCGGGGGAGGTAACTGGGCCGGCGGTGGTTCACGATCACCCGCGCGTGGCGGCGCCCGGTGACGAAGCGATCCCGGTCGACGTGGCCCCGCCGGGAGTCCCCGCGATGGTGCTGGTAGCTTCCGCGGTCGTCGTTCCGGCGGCTTTCGTGTCGAGCCGAGGACCGATCGCCCCGCTTCCCCTGGTCGCCTCGTTGGTAGCGACCCGCGTTTCCCTGCTTGGCCTTCTGCTTCTGGCCGCGCGGCGCTTGCTGCTTCCCACGCGCTTTCTGCTCGGGTCGCGCCTTGCCGCGGGCCTGGGGCGCGGCCTCGGCGGTCGCGATCACCGAGCCGGCGCCCAGGGACAGCGCGGCGGCGGCGATCACCCCCGTCACCCAACTCCGATGGATCCTCCGTCTCGTGTTCATGTCCGATCTCCTTTCCGGGGCCCCGTCCGTGGTCGGTGGTCGTTGCCGGCGCCGGCGCTCGGAGCCGCCGGCCCGGTGCTGCCGTCCTGTAAAGCAGGCGTCGTGCCAAGCCGGGCGGCCGTCCCGACGCAACCATAACTAATTGACTGCGTGCGGATTGCGTGGCTACCCCTCCGTGTCCCACCTCGCCCGCCGAGGCCCCGGCGCCCGCTCCGCTGTGTCCCCGGGGGAACAGGGTGCTGCGGTCCGGTCCCGGAGGCCGCCGGTTGGCGCCACGAATACAACCGAAATCGCTTGTATTCGGTGTGCCCGGGTATCTCCTTGGGGGAGTGTGGGTTAGGTGCGTGGGGCGTCCCGGGGGGCGCGGCCGGTCTCAGATCTCGCGGTCCTTGCGGTGCGCGGCCAGGGCGTCGGTGTAACGCCGGGTGAGCTCGGGCATGATCGTCTCCCCTTCGGGCGCGCGCGCGAGGCCGAACACCGTCCCCGGGAAATCCAGCTGCTTCTGGATCGACCAGATGCGGCCGTGCTCGCCGGGAGGGAGGATCTCGGCGGGATCCCCCACCGCGACCCAGCCGATGGGAACGGTGGCGCCGGGGGGAAGCGCGGTCTTCAGGTGGACCACTCCGTTGATTCGCACTTCGGCGCGGGCACCGATCCGGGCCCCGTTGAACACGGTGGATCCGGTGGCCAGAAACGCGTCCGCCTCCACCGTGCAGCCGGTGAGGTAGGCCCTCGGGCCCACCAGGACATGCCGGCCGATTCGGACCGGGAACCGGGCGCTCCCCCGGACGACCGCGTTCTCCATGACCACGCACCGCTCCCCGATCTCCACCGGGCCTCCTTCGGCGGTGATTACCGCGCCGAAGAGGACCCGGCTCTCCGCGCCCACGGTCACGTCCCCGCAGAGAACCGCCGTGGGGGCGACGTAGGCGGTCTCGTGAACGCGCGGTCGGCGGCCGCGGTGTTCGATGAGCATGATGGGGCTCCTCCCGGCGGAGGGCTACTCCGACCAGGCCCGGGCGATCACGCGCTTCAGGTTCGGGGTGGCGAGCTGGAAGTTCCGACCGACCGGATGCGGGTTGGGGAACCACTTCCACAGGAACACCCCGACCACGTCCGGTTCGTTCTCGACCGCGCGAAGCGCGGCCCCGAGGCAGAGCGCCTGCATGCGCTCGGCGTCCTCCCCGTCCACCCGGTAGGCCCACGGGCGGTTTGGCGCGTCGTAGGCCCGGTTGTAGCCCAGCTCGGTGAATACGATCTTCCGGTTCTGGGACTCCGCATAGCCGTGGAGATCGTTCATGAGCCGCGCCCAACCCGCGGCCACCTGGACGGAATCGGGGTGGACGACGTCGGTGAGGGGAAAGTAGGCCTGGATCCCGATCGCGTCCAGGGCGTCCCAGAACGGCACCCGTCGATAATGGGTCCAGTTGGCCCCGTAGCTGAGCGCGACCGGGGTGACCGCGCGCACCGCGGCGATGATTTCGCGCCATTCGGCTTCGTGGGTCAGGGTGCTGTCCAGCTCGGTTCCCACCACGAACCCGTCGGCGTTCCGGGTGGCCCCGGCCAGCTTCACCACCCAGCGCTCGTAGTCGGTGAAGAAGCGCTTCCACGCCTCGTCGGTGGTGAAGCTGATGTCCCCCCGCCAGCGGAAGGGGGATCCCCAGTAGCCCAGGTGCGGCTTGATGCAGATCTTGAGCCCCTGGGCGTGGGCCTCGGCGATGGGGCGCGCGAGCTCCTCCGGCGGGTCGGCGGGATCGATGGGCCGAAAGCTCACCGTGCCGTCCCCCCGGATCCACGCGTAGGGATGGATGCACACCCAGTCCGCCCCCAGGCTCTTGATGTCGCTCAGGGTGGAGCCCATTTCCGGCGAGGCCCAGTCGCTTCCGTCGGTGTGGGTGGAGACGATGACCCCGCGCACCTGCTCCGGGCGATCGGCGGTCCCCGACCGGGCCGGACCGGGGGCGGCGAGGGTGATCAGGATGACCAGGGTCACCGCTAAGCCCCCGCCCGACGCCAGGGCGCGGCGTACACGGTCACCGAAGGCGGACGACAGACGCACGGGGGCTCCTTCAGCCGGGGACCGGGAGCGCAAGGGATGGGACGCCGGAGGCCGGCGCGCCGACCCGAAACCCGACCATTTTGGCCTTTTTTGGGGGGTGGGGTCAAGGAGACCGCCCCCAGCCGGGTCGCGACCGGACCGGCGCAACCGCGCGCCGGTGGAGCGGGCCGGGGGGTGAGGGGCAAGAAAAAGGCGGGCCCGTTCCGGCAGCGGAGTTGCCGCCGGAGGGCGCCCGCCGTCCCCAGGGGAGTTGGGGAAACCGATGGCCCGCGGGACGGCGCGCCCCGGGGGGCGCCGTCCCAGAGCACCAGAGCCTTAGAGGATCCGGATCGAAACCTCGTCCTCGCCGTCGTTCACGTGGACCAGCTCGCCGCGCGGCGCGCCGCGCAGGGCCCAGATCGCCGCCTTGGTCGGGAATCCATGCCCGTCATAGGCGGCCAGGAACCGTTCCGCCGCCTTGAGCGGCACCCGGCAGTGGACGGTCTCGTCGCCGTCTTCGACGTTCACCTCCAGGCACTTCCCGATCTTCCTGATCACGATGTGCTGGTCGTCCTGCTGCACTTCGACCAGGGTGAAGTCGGGAGCCTTCCTGAGCTCGGCCATTACCTTTTCGGCGATGGGGGCAAAGGGAGCGAGGTCGGGGCACTCCACGTACTTGGCGTCGTGCGGCGCAAAGGTCAATGCGGCCTGGGCCAGGACGAGGGGCACCGGAATCACCAGGTGGGTACCGCCGGGGCCCGCCTCCTGGACGTTCACCACCGCGACGCCGGTCGCTCCGAAGACCATGGCCACCAGCAGGAACGGTGCCGCGAGAAAGATGCCTAGCTTCAACATGTCGGTCCCCCTTGAATCACGCTGCCTTGGGCCCCCGAGGGGTCAGGGGTTACCGTCCATCCGTCTTCACGAGCCCGAATCCGCCGGAGAGGAGCCGCCGTCCGGGCCGGTCAGTCGATCCAGATCCGAACGTGCTCGTCACCACCCTCGACCCGCACGATGTCGCCCGTCCCCAGATCCTTGAGCTGAGCAATCGCGGCCCGGAGATCGAGCCGGTCGTCCTCGCCGCCGAGGAGCGCGTCCACCACCATCACCGGCATCTCGATCCGCACCGTCTGGTCCTCGGAGTGGTCGTCCACATCCACGAAGACCCGATCACCCTTGCGGTAGATCTTCACGTTTTCGTCTTTTCCTTCGACGGTGACGAATTCGGCGTCACCGGCGTTCTTCAGCTCGCGCCACATCCTCCGGAGATCGCTCACCGAGATGTCGCTGTCGTCGATCGAGATCTTTCCCTCGGAGAGGCCGTGCTCCTCGATGGTGCTCTGAAGCGCCACGTCGGCCAGGGAAAGGGGCAGGTTCACGTTCACCCTGTCGCCGTCATCCCCGTTCTCGTGGACCTCGATGTGGATCCAGGCGTCCTTGGACTTGTCCCGGTTCTTCGAGGCGAAGCTCTGAGCCGGGACCAGGACCGCCAGGGCCAGTGCGGCGATGAGGACGAGTTGCTTCTTCATGATCAGCCTCCCTGTGGGGTAAGACGTCCGAGGCGGGAAAAACGTTGCACTCCGGATCGACCGGCCGCTCCCGGCGTTCGTGTCCCAGGATACGCAGCCGCCGGGGGCCGGGTTGCAGGGAACGGGGGGCCGGCCGCGGGGGTATGAGGACCGTGGGCGGCCCCCCGGCGGGCCGGAGACCGGTCTTCCTGTTGGGGATCACCTGTAATTATATAGACTGTAAGGTGTTATGCGGCTTCAGTGTCCGCCCCCCGAGGCCTCGGTGTCCGGCGGAGGGTCCGGGCCCTGGTCCATATGACTCGAGCGCTTGTCTTGGGACGTTCCCTTCGTCCCTCGGAGAGAACAGCACATGCATCCAAGGACGCTCCGGTACCTCCTCCCCGCCCTGATCCTCGGCGCGGGGGCCACCCTGGCCGTCGCCAACTCCACCGGCCCCCAACCGGGGCGGACCGGAGCTCCCAAGCTGGGAACGGTCTCCGCCGAGCGGACCTGCAGCGACGCCGGCTGCCACAGCGGACACGCGGTGAACGACGGGAACGGGAAGGTCGAGCTCGTCGGGGTGCCGGACCGGTACACCCCGGGCGCGAGCTACCCCATCACCGTCCGACTCTCCTCGACCTCGACCCGGTTTGACGGCTTTCGCCGCTGGGGTTTCGAGCTCACGGTGGCCCGGTTGTCCGACGGGGAGGGCGCGGGGACCTTTTCCTCCCCCAGCCTGACCACGGTGATCGGGAGCCGGTTCTTCTATCATCTCCGGCCCTACGCCACCCAGAACTTCAACACCCTGAAGCCCGGAGCGTCGAGCCCGGTGGAGTGGACGGTCACCTGGAGCGCGCCCGACGCCGACCAGGGGGACGTCGGGTTCTACGTGGCCGGAAACGCCGCCAACGGGAATCTCTCGAATTCCGGGGACTTCATCTATACCGGGAGCGACACCGCGCGCTCGAATCCGACCCCGGCGGCGCCGGCGAGCTGGGGGGAATTGAAGGCCAGATACTAGTGTGCGTGTCTCGGGGGCGTCCCGCGGTCGCGGACGCGCGGGGCCGGCGCGGGAAGAGGGGGGGATTTCTTCGGGGGACCGCTCAGGCCGAACCCAACCGAGCGCGGACGATCGCCTGGACCGCCTTTCCGTCGACCCGGCTTCCGTGGGCGGCCATGACCACCTTCATGACCTTTCCCATGTCCTTGGCCGAGGTGGCCCCCGCCTCGACGATGGCCGCTGCCACGATCTCTTCCAACTCCGCTCCGCCGATCATCCGGGGGAGGTAGACGCTCAGGACCTCGGCCTCCCGCAATTCGCTCTCCGCCAGCTCGGGCCGGCCGCCGGCCCGAAACGCCTCCGAAGCCTCTTCCCGCTTCTTGACCGCGCGCCGGATGACCTGGGTCACGTCGTCATCGGTGAGGTCGGCCCCCTTCTCGATACGGGCGTTCTTGACCTCGGATAGGGTCATCCGAAGGACGCCGAGCCGTGCGGCGTCCCGGGCTTTCATTGCCGTCTTCATGTCCTCGGTCAACTTGTCGATGAGCATGGGGTCCTCCTGGTGACGCCGACTCCCCGGCCGAACCGGTCGCCGGTTCCCCGCCGGGGTGGGCCGGGGCTCCCCTTCCCCCGGCGCTCCAGGCTAGCAGGAGCCGGGCTCCGGCGACAACGCGGGCCGGAACCGCGCCCGCGGAGAACCGTGTGGTACGGTCGGAGCATGTCCGGTGAACGACATTATGGGGAGAAGGCGCTGCGCCTGGTTCACGGGGACATCACCGAGGCCGACGTGGACGCGGTGGTGAATGCGGCCAACGAGCAGTTGATCCTGGGGGGGGGAGTGGCCGGAGCCATCCGGAACGCGGGGGGGCCCTCGATCCAGGAGGAGTGCCGGGCCAAGGCGCCCATCCGGACCGGGGAGGCGGCGGCCACCGGCGCGGGACGGCTCCCCGCCCGCCACGTGATTCACGCCGTGGGTCCCCGGGGCGGCGATCCCGGCGCCGACCGGCTCCTCGAGAGCGCGGTCGTGAACTCCCTTCGCGTGGCCGAAGAGCTGGGCCTCCGATCCATCGCCTTTCCCGCCATCTCCACCGGAATCTTCGGCTATCCCCTCGAGTCCTGCGCCCGCATCATGACCGGCGCCTGCGCGAGGTGGTTGGCCGACCCCGGCCACGGGCTGAACGAGGTGCGCATCGTGCTCTTAGACCGGCGCTCCTATCGCGCCTTCGAAAGCGCGCTGGACGCGCTTCCGGAACCTCCGTAGCCGGGGCTCGATTCAGGATCTTTCTCCGGGTCGAGGCGTGGTGAACCGCGCCGGATCAGCCCGGGCCCGGCCGGGTCACGCCGTGGGCGCCTCCCGCTTCAACACCACGTTGGTGTAGGGGAAGGGGATCTCGATCCCCTCCTGGTCGAAACGCTTCTTGGCCGCCTCGTAGAGGTCGAACTCCACCCGCTTGGCGTCCATCGGGGACTCGCACCATGCGCGAAGGCTCAGGTTCACGCTGGAGTTCCCGAGGTTGGTGACCGGGCAGTTCACCGCTTCGGTGATCAGGGGATGGTTCCGGGCGATGTCGAGGAGGATCTCCCGCGCCTTGTCGATGTCCGAGGAATAGCTGATCCCGATCGGCACCATCACCATGATCCGGGTGTCCTGGGTGGTGTAGTTGACCGTGACCTGGGTGGCGATGGCGCTGTTGGGGACCACGACCCGACGGTTGTCGTAGGTCTGGATCACGGTGTAGCCGAGGTTCAGCACCTCCACCGTTCCTATCTCCGGCCCCGAGGGGCCGTTCACCTGGAGCCGGTCGCCGACCTCGAACGGCCGGTAGAGGAGGAGCGAAACCCCCGCGATGAGATTTCCCAGGGTGTTCTGGGCGGCCAGGCCGATGATCACCGACACCACGCTGACGCTGGCCAGGAGCGCGGTTCCCAGCGTCCGCAACCGGGGAATCAGGTGGGCGTAGAACATGAGCGCGATGATGAAGACGGCGATCTGGGAAAGTTGGATCACGAAGTTGGCCGACGTGCGATCCACCAGGTGGCGGTGGTGCAACTTCAATGCGCGGTGGGCGGTGACGCGGAGTAGGTGGGAGACCACCACCGCCAGCACGAGGAAGAGTAGACCGTAGGCCAGCGCGCCGAGCGCGGTGGAAGGATTGAGCACGTCGTGGGAGAGCAGGTGTTCGATCTGGTTCATGGCCGGCCCTCCTCCTGGGGGGGAAATTCCGGACCGGGCGCCCTCCGCCCCGGCCCGGAACAACCAGCATCCGCCGGTTTGCGCCCCATGTCCAGGGTGGAGGCGGGTCCGGCGTTCATCTCGCCAGGGGGGTGGGGCGTCGGGAGGCGGACCCCGGTCCGGTCAGATAACGGAATCGGCCGGGCGCGCCACCCCGGTCCCCGCCCCGCCGAAGGCCAGGGCGGCCAGGGCTCGGACCGTCCATCTCGCGCCGCGCGCCCGGATTTCCTCCACGGGACGGATGCCGGCGGCGGCTAGGAGGACGCGCGGGAGGAAGATGCCGGGGTCGTAGGCGACGTAGCGGGGCTCCCACTCGGGGCGGAACTTGGCTTTGAAAGCGAAGAGTCCGGCGAAGCTGAAGAGCCCTCCCCCCCGTCGGTACATCCAGCCCAGGGCCCGTTCGGTCACGCTGGCGTCGGCGTCCGCCCCCAACCCGGCCAGGGGGGCCAGGCCGAGGTTGAACACGGTCTTCCCTTCGTCCCGGTAGAGGACGGCGATCCCCGCGAAGAGGGCGTCCATGGCGCCGGGGGGCGCGTCGGGGCGGCGGCGCATGAGGTCCGCGCTCGCCTCGTTGTCGTCGTACCCCTCGAGCAGGTTGGCGAAGGCTTCGACGCGTCCGCTCCCTCCGCGGATCACCGCGACCCGCCCCGAGGCCAGGATCTCCGGGTCGAACCAACCCGCGCCGAACCGGCGCTCGCGCAGACGCCGGGTGAGGAGCCAGGCGTTGGAAACCTCGGCCAGGGCGGCCACCCGGACGGGGGAGATCGGGGGGTCCCAGATCTCGAATCCCGCGCCGGCCCGGCGGGAACGGTTGACGCTCTGGCGGAGGGAGCGTCGCCGGCCGCCCTCGAGCGAGAACGCCGGCAGGGGGAGGAGCGCCTCGTGGCCGATTCGAAGCGTCGTGAGACCGGCGGCGCGGCAGGCTTCGGCGTCCCCCCGGCGGAGGCCCACCACGACCGGACGCCGGCCTCGGGCCCGGGTGTGGGCGGCGAACTCGCCGATCGCCCCCGCGCTATCCGCGTCCGGACCCGCCGGTTCCCCGAGGGCCAGGCGGAGCGACCCGCAGTCGGCGTAGGCCATCACGCACCGGCCGCCGCCGGTGAAGAAGTAGCGATAGGCCGGGAGGAGGGCGATCCGGGAGAGCGGCCCGCGCCCGTGGCGGCGAAGGATTTCCCGGGCGGTTCCGGCGAACGCCCCCCCCGTTCGGCGGGGGGTCTCCACTTCCGCGGAATCGACCGCCTTTGCCCGCTGCGCAGCCCCGACGGTCACGCCCGGGCCAGCCAGCGGCGCGCCGCCTCGGCCATGACCTTGACCCCGGTCTCCAGCACGTCCTCGTCCGGATTGAACTTCGGGTGGTGGTGCTCGAAAACCTCGCCCTTCCGCGGGCCGGCCCCGATGAAGACGTAGCAGCCGGGGGCGATCTCCTGGTACGCGGCGTGATCCTCGCCCCCCATGGAGGGATCGGGAAGAACCAGGTTCCGGCGACCCAGGGTATCCCCGACCACCTCGCGCATGAAGTCGGCCATGGCCGCGTCGTTCACCACCGGGTTGTGCTCGTGGACGTACTCCACGCCGGCGACCGCCCCGAAGGCCTTGGCCACCCCGGTGGCGATCTCCTTCAGCCGCTTCGGCACCGACCGGCCCGCCTCCTTGGAGAAGGTCCGGACCGTGCCCTCCATGGTGGCTTCGGGGGGGATGATGTTGAAGGCGCTCCCGGCGTGGATCCGGCCCACCGTGACCACCGCGGTGTCCACCGGGCTCACGTTCCGGGCCACGATGCTCTGGAGCGCGGTCACCACGTGGGACGCCACCAGCACCGGGTCCACCGCGCGATGGGGATAGGCGGCGTGGCCGCCGACGCCCCGGATGGTGATGTTGAAGCGCCCCACCGCGGCCATGCAGGGGCCGGTGATGACGCCGACCCGGCCCACCGGAACCCCCTGCCAGATGTGATAGCCCAGGACGGCGTCCACGTCCGGGTTCTTCATGATACCCGCCTCGATCATGGCTCCCGCGCCGTTCAGACCCTCTTCGGCGGGCTGGAAGTTGAGCTTCAGCCGGCCGCGGGCCGGAGGGTTCCGGGAGAGCGACTTGGCCACTCCTAGAAGGATCGAGGTGTGGAAATCGTGACCGCAGGCGTGCATCACCCCCCGGTTGCCGCTCTGGAAGGGGTACGCGGTCTCCTCCACGATGGGAAGCGCGTCCATGTCGCAGCGCATCATGAGGGTGCGTCCGGCCGCCTTGCCGTCGATGAGGGCGGTGACCCCGGTCCCGGCCAGGACCCGGGGCTTCAGGCCGAAGCTCTTCAGATGGTCCTGAACCAGCTTCGAGGTCCGGGTCTCCCCGAACCCAAGCTCGGGGTTCCGGTGGATGTCGCGGCGGAGCGCCACCAGCTCGTCCCGGGTGACCGGACCGCCGGCCTTCATGAGGAGCTTCGCCCCCGGGGCCTTCGTCTTCCGGGCCGAGCGCTTTCCGTTCACCGTCGATTTCTGCATGATGTCGCCGTCCTCGCTTTTCCTGGATCGGGCCTTGTGGAGGGAGAACCGCCGCCCTTCGTCACCGGAACCCGAATAGAGTACCATTCACCGCGTGCGAATCCACCACGTGCAGATCATGATCCCCGCCGGACGCGAGGACGAGGCCCGGGGGTTCTATGAAGGTCTTCTGGGGCTCATTCCCATCCCCCGTCCGGCGATGGAGAACCCCGGTTTCTGGTACCGGTGCGGCGGCCAGGAGGTGCACCTGGGGATCGAAGCGGGCGGGGCCGATGCCTCCTCGCGCGCCCACGTGGCCTTTGCGGTGGAGAACCTCGACACCCTCCGGGCGCGGCTTGTGGGGGCCGATTTCGAGGTGCGCGACGGGCGCCCGCCGGCCGGGGAGCGACGGTTTCACACCCGGGACCCGTTCGGGAACCGGTTGGAATTCATGGAGGCAAGCGGTTCCGGCGGGGCCGGGACCGGCGAGAGCGAAGGAGACGACTTGAGCGAGATGGATGAACCGACGGTGGATGCGGTCGAACCGGTGGACGCGGTGGAAGTGACGGAGACGGCTTCGACGGAAGCGGACGTGGACTCGCCGGAGCCGGCGGACGGCGCGGCCAAGAAGAAGCGGAAGCGTATGGGCAAGCGGTCGGCGGAAGCGGTCGCGTCCCGACCGGAAGCCGCCCCGGACACCGGGTCCGAGGCGGAAATCGGCACCCCCCTGGCCGGAAAGCGGGCGGCCGTCCTGATCGCCGACAAGTTCCAGGACGAGGAAGGGGTCGCCCCGCCCGCCTATCTCCGGGAGTACGGGATGGAGACGGTCTTCGTGGGGCTCGCGCCGGGGACGGTGACCGGCAAGTACGAGCGCGAGGAGGTCGTGGTGGAACTCGCGGCGGCCGACGCCGAGGCCTCGGAGTTCGATCTCCTGATCATCCCCGGGGGCGGCGCGCCCGAGTCCCTCCGGCTGAATCCGGCCGTCCTCGACTTCACCCGCCGCTTCCTGGACGAGGGGAAGCCGGTGGCCGCCATCTGCCACGGCCCCCAGGTCCTCATCTCCGCCGGGGTGCTCCCCGGACGCAGCGTCACCTGCTTCGCGGGGATCCGCGACGACGTCCGACTGGCCGGGGCCCGTTATCGCGACAAGCCGGTGGTGGTGGACCGGAACCTCGTCACCAGTCGCGTGCCGGGCGACCTGCCCGCGTTCAACCAGGCGATCCTCGCCCTCCTGACCGCGTCCGCGCCGCCCTCCAAGCCCCCGGAAGACCCGGAGACGGAGGACTGATCGACCGGGGGTCCGCCCGCCGGCGCCCCCTCATTCCAGGTTGTCCGTCAAACCCGCGTGCCAGAGCTCCGGATACTGCTCCTGGGTGTCCGTCTTACGCTCGCCCATCATCTTGAGCGCGGCGGTGCGGAAGAGCTTCTGTTGCGGGGTATGGATCGGTCCCGCGTCCCCCAGGAGGGTGACCGAACGGATGGGGTTTGTGGGCACGGCCGGTATCCGGGTCCGCGGCGCCGCCTGGTTCAGGACCGCCGAAACGCTGGTGATCCCCCTGCCCCGGCGCCGGGCCACGTTCGCCGAGTAGTCCTTTTCGTTCTTGTCGTGCAGTTCGGCCAGGAACTGAAGAATGGAAGTGTGATCCATCTTCGCCTGGTGGACGGTACGCGACGCAACGAGGGGCGACACCACCATGGCCGGCACCCGCACGCCCGTGGTCTTGAAGGGCTTGTACCTGGCCCCCCTCGGCGGGGCGTGAGGAACGGGGAGCGGGGGAACGTGGTCGAAGAAGCCGCCATGCTCGTCGTAGTGGACGATCAGCACCGTCTTCGCCCAGCGCTCGGGGTTCGCGGTGAGGGCCTGGTAGATCAGGCGCAGGAAATGCTCTCCCGGCGCTACCGGGAGGGGCGGGTGGTTGTCGTTGGGATGGTCGGTGCCCAGGTGCGGAGCGTCGCCGTAGGAGGGTTCGATGAGGATCACCTGGGGGAAGGTTCCGTTGGATTCGTGAAGCACGTCGTCGGCCAGATGCTCGAAGCGCCGGAAACCGGGGCTCAAGACCTGCTGGAGTTTTCCCAGGAGCGTGAAAAAGGAAAGTCCGTCGTGGTAGACGCGCCACCGTACGTTGCGTCCGGTCATCCACTCGAGCAGCGTGTCACCGACCGGAGGGAGGATCTGTCCGGTGTGGTCGACCGATGTGGTGCCGGTCCAGGCCATGAGCCGGTTGGGGAGCGTGCTGGTGGGTAGCGGAGCGAACCAGTGGTCGCACACCGCGTAGTTGGTCGCGAGGAAGTGGCTGACCGGCACCTGGTCCGGAGGCAGGAAGCCCATCGGCTCCGGGTTGCGGGTCCAACTGGCGACCGTTCGGCCGTAGTAAGCCTCCACGAAGCCGCTCATGGTGAAACGCTTCTTGGCTTTCGACCAGGCCATCTGCTGATCCACGGCGTCCCGCTCGTGGGGAAGGTCGGTTTGGAGCGGCTCATCCTTGGTGAGGAACGGGTAGTACGGCTGGTTCGCATAGAGGTTGATATATTCATCCTTCTCGAGAGGATCGGTGAGACCCTCGACCTGCCGGCCGACGTTGTGCTCGCGGTAGCTCAGATGGCCGAGGATGTTGTCGAACGATCGATTCTCCAGCATCACGAGGACGACGGTATCCACCAATCCCCGGACCTGGTCCAGGCTGAGCGTGCTCATGATCGCCTCCCTACGATTCACAGGTGAACTTGAACGGCACTTTCAGGAAGCTCGCTGGTGAGTGCTCTGGATCCCCGGGCTCCTCCGCTGGATCGAGGGGAGCCCGGAGGCTCCAGATTCCGGTAATCGGGAGGCCGCGGAAGGCGCCCGTCGAATCCCCCGCAGCGATCAGGGCTTCCTTCCCGCTGTGCCCGGCTCGAATCGGCCGGCTCTCGCGGTTGAATACCCAGGTGATGCGAGCGCTCCCATCCCACTCGGAAGTCTTCAGGGTGTCGGTCACAACCAGCTCGCGGCCGACGACGTCGTCGACGCGAAAGAAGAGGGAGTTCATCTCCCCGGGTTCCAGAACGATGACGTCGAGGGGATGTGGGGCGTTCTCCACATCCGCCCCCACGCTGAGCAGGAGATGGGTCGTCCGAGTCGGCGCGAAGATCAAAGATCCGTCGCCCTTGACCGGGCCCGTGCCCGGAATATCCGGCGCCGCGCTCAGGACCGCGTTTCCCTTGACATGCCGGGAAACGGTGGTGGTGTGACCCGGACAGACCCGAACCGGGTCCGCGGCGAACGGGCCGATCTAGTGGCCGGCGCACGATGCTCCTCCGAGCACGGCCAGCAGGAATGCGGACCGGAAGATGGTTCGTCTCACGGTGGACCCCCATTGGTTGTCATGGGTGGGCTCGGGCGTGGTGCGGGGGTTTGTGATTTCCGAGCGGAACCCGGCTCAGGGTGGTAAGCGTGGGGGAAATATTTGCCTACCCGAACGAAAACTCTACTGCAATCGGCCCCGGGATGCATCCCCGGAGATCCTCGCCGGCGCGTAGAGGCCTCGGTACCGCACGAAGCCGAAAGCGGCGACCAGGGCGAAGACCGCGATGCTGGCCCACAGGAGGACCGGTCGCCCCTCCCAGATATCGATGAGCACGCCCCCGAGAAACGGACCGGCGGACCATCCGAACGAGGTGGTGAGGGAGTAGATCCCCATGTAGCGGCCGGTGCGGCCGGGGGGGGCGATCAGCGACACCAGGGCCACCGTGGCCGGGGAGACGATGAGCTCGGCCAGGGTGATGGCCGCCATGCCCGCGATGAGCTGCCAGTAGACCGTGATGAAGCCCAGACCGAAGAAGGCCATGGCATAGACCGCGGAGCCCAGGATCATCATGCCGATCAGGCTCACCCGGCGGAGCGCCCGGGTGACCGGCAGCTGGAAGGCCACCACCATGAACCCGTTCAGCCCGAACACCACCCCGAGCTGGGCGGTGGTGGTCCCGAGCCGGTCGGAGGCGTAGACCGACAACGTGGCCAGCCACTGGGACTGGGTGATGAAGACCAGGAGGGTCAGGACGCAGAACACCACGAAGGGCCGGTCGTGGCGGACGTCGAGCACGTCCAGCCATGCGTCGCGCCGGCGCCGCGTCGACGCCGGTTCGGCCGCCGGGTCCGGCCGGTGGGTCTCGCTCACGAACCGCTTCACGATCCAGGCCGAGACGAGGCTGGTGAAGCCCCCGAGGACAAAGAGCCAGCCGTAGCCGGCCTCGGAGACCATCCCGCCGAGCATGGGGCCCACCCCCCAGCCCAGGTTGTGGGCCACCCGCATCATCGCGTAGGCCTGGAGGCGTTTCCCGGGCTCGACCAGGTCCGAGACCGCGGCGGTGGCCACCGGCTGGTAGAACGCTCCCGCCGCGTAGGAGAGGGTGAGGATCCCCGCCGCCCACCAGAACCCCAGCCGTAGGAACACCGCCGCCGCCATGACCCCGAAGAGCGCGGCCCGGGCGATCTGGCCCGCCACCATGATGCGGATCCGCCCTACGCGATCGGAGAGATCGCCCGCGTACCCCTGGAACGAGGAGCGCACCACCGCGGTCACCAGGAAGAACGTCCCCACCAGGGACATGCTCACCCCCAGCTCCTCGTGGAAGTAGAGGCTCACGAAGGGGACGATCATGGCGAAGCCCATCGAGGACGCGATGAACCCGCCGTAGAGGACCCACAGCCGACGGTCGTAGGCGGCGATGAAGCCGCGGGCGCGGGTCGCCCACGGCGGTGAGGGCTCGGTCACGGCGCGATCCTACGGCCCCGGCGCCGCCGCGGGGAACGGTGATCGACGAGAGAAGGTCGAATTCCCGGAGCGTAGGAGATGTCCGGGACCGGGGGCCGGGGAGGATTCCTCCGTGCGCGGGGCCCTTCCGGCGAATCCGCTGGCCCGACCCATTTCACCCGGGTAAACTCCATGGTCCGTTCCACCGTCTTGGACGACCTCGGCCGGCCCCCCCCGTCGACGATCATCCGTCATGTCGTAGGATTCACGGACCATGCCCGAGCGCGCCGCCCATCAGCATCTCTCGAACCGCCTCCCGGGGGCCCCGACCCGGTGAGCGCCCGCGTGGCCGAGTGGGTGGCCCGGGTCGCCGTCCGCTACCGGGTTCCGATCCTCGCCGTCACCCTCCTGGCGGTGGCCGTCTGCACCTGGCCGGCCTTCCACGTTCCCTTCGACGCCTCGGCGGAGATCTGGTTCCTCGAGAACGACCCTGCCCTGAAGTCCTACTCCCGCTTCCACGAGGTGTTCGGAAACGACGAGTTCGTGGTCCTGGCCACCAACGCCGACGGCGATCCGGACATCGCCGGACACGCGCGGGCCCGCCGGGCCGGCCGCCCCCACCCGGGGCCCGAAGGCACGGTCTTCAACAACCGGATTCTGGCCTCCCTCGACCGGGTCACCGCCCTGCTCGACACCACCGCCTACGTGGGGCGGGTCATGAGCCTGGCCAACTACGAGACCATCCGGGGCGAGGGCGACGACATCGGGCTGGAGACGGCGGTCCCCCATCTCCCCATGACCGCCGGGGAGCTCGAAAGCGCGCGGGCCCGGGTACTCGCCGACAGCCTGGCCCGGGGCCGGGTGGTGAGCGTCGACGGCAAGGTGGCGATGGTGGTGGCCGAGATCGAGCACCGCCCCGGCGAGTTCCAGTACAAGTCCGACCTGGTGAAGCGGGTGAACGCCTTCCTCGCCCGCGAGGAGCGCGATCACGGGATCACCTACGCCTTCACCGGCTCCTCGGTCCTCGATCACGACATCTACGCCGACACCCGCCACGACCTGCGCTGGAACGTCCCCCTCCTCTACCTCTTCATCACCCTGTTCCTCATCATCACCATCCGAAGCCTTCCCGGGGTCGTGTTTCCCATGGGGGTCATCCTCTCCGCGGTGATCCTGGACCGGGCGCTCATTCCCGCCCTGGGATGGAAGGAGAACAGCCTCGCCACCATCATCCCCCTGGTGCTGACCGCGGTCGGGGTGGCCGACTCGGTTCACATCGTGGTGCAGTACTTCAACCTGCGGGGAGGGGGCCTGGACGGGCCGAACGCCGCCCGGGAGACCGTTCGCCGGCTGTTCAAGCCCTGCCTCCTCACCAGCCTCACCACCGCGGTGGGGTTTCTCGCGCTCCTCGCCGCCCCCCTGGCCCCCCTCCAGGAGATGGGCGCCCTCACCGCCATCGGGGTGAGCATCGCGTTTCTCCTGAGCGTGTTCGCGCTCCCCGCCGCCCTGAGCTTCCTCAAGGGGGATTACGCCGCCTACGCCGTTCGCCGCCGGACGGGCCGGGCGATGGCGGTGGTGGAGGGACTCCCCGGGTTCGTGCGCCGCCGCGGGGTGGCCATCCTGGTGGTGGCCGGCGTGGTCACGGCGGTGGCGGGGGTCGGCATCGCGCGGCTCAAGGTCGAATCCAACGCCATCGAGTTCTTCCGTAAGAGCGACCCGATGCGCCAGATCACCGAGTACATCCAGGACAAGGTGGGCGGGGTGGGCAACCTCGAGGTCGTGGTGAAGGCGAAGGAGCCGGGGGGGATCCGCGATCCCGAGGTGCTCCGGGCCATGGACGCGCTGGAAACCCACCTCCGCTCGATCGGCATCGTGACCGACGCCTTCTCGGTGGTGGACTACCTGAAGGAGATCAACCAGGCCATGCACGGGGGCGACCCCGCCTGGCACACCGTCCCGGATAGCCCGGACCTGGTCGCCCAGTACCTTCTCCTCTACGGCGCCAGCTCGCCCCGCGAGGACCTCTCGAACCTGGTGGACCTCACCCAGACCACCGCCCGGGTGAGCGCGCGGGTGAACTTCGCCTCCTCCACCGTCTACCGGCGCCAGGTGCGCGACCTTCAGGGTTGGCTGGCCGCGAACTTCCCCGGTCAGGCCGACGTGGAGCTCACCGGCCTCATGATGCTCTACAAGAACATGGGCGACTACATCATCACCAGCCAGATCCGCTCGTTCCTGGTCGCCCTCGTGGTCATCACCCTCACCATGGCCCTGGCCTTCCGCTCCTGGCGCGTGGGACTCTTGAGCATGATCCCCAACGTCTGGCCCATCGCCTTCACCCTGGGGTTCATGGGCTGGATCGGGCTTCGCCTGGACATGGTGAACGCGATGGTGGCGGCGGTGGCCATCGGGATCGCGGTGGACGACACGATTCATTTCATCGCCAAGTACATCGAGGCCATCGACGACGACAAGAGCCTCTTCCAGGCCGTCGCCTACGCCTTCCACGTCTCCGGGAGAGCCATCGTGTTCACCTCCGCCATTCTCTTCGCCGGCTTCGCGGTGATCCTGCGATCCAACTTCCTCCCCAGCGTGTGGTTCGCGCTTCTGGCCGCCATCACCATCGTGATGGCGCTCCTCGCCGATCTCTTCATCCTTCCCGCCATCTTCATCCGCTACCGCCCGGTGTTCGAGGAGCGGCGGCGCCGGAACCGGAAGAAGGCGGCGGTGCGGGCGGCGGTGCTCCTGGGGGCGGTCGTCCTGCTCGCCTTGGGGGCTTCGGCCCGCCGCGCCGAGGCCTCGGCGGGCGATGCGGGAGGCCCGGCGGCGACCGCGGCGCCGCCCGCCGGCGTGGAAGCCCCGGCCCGCCCGGAGGACGACGACCGGGGGCGCGCGGTCATGCAGGCGGTGGAGGACGCGAACGGAGACGTCCGCTCCGAAACCGCCCGGGTGACGATGACGCTCCGCGACCGCGCCGGGAACACCGCGGTCCGAAAGGCCATGATGGCCTTCCTCACCCGCGACGACGGCGACCGCGCGCTCATCCGTTTCACCGACCCGCCCGATCTTCGCGGCACCGCGTTCCTCACCGCCGAGCGGCCCGGGGACGACGACCAGTGGCTCTACCTCCCCGCCCTGGGGCGGGTGAAGCGGATCGCGGCATCACGGAAGACCGGGAACTTCGCCGGAACCGAGTTCACCTACGAGGATCTGGGGGGGCGCGAGCTGGACGAGTACCGTCACCGCTACGTTCGCGCCGACACCCTGGCCGGGGATTCGGTGGACGTGGTGGAGGCGGTGCCGCGCGACGAGCGAAGCGGCTACTCGAAGATCACCACCTGGGTGTCCCGCGACCGGCACGTGATCCTCCGGGCCGAGTACCGGGACCGGAAGGGCGCGCTTCACAAGGTGAGCCGGTCCCGCGACTTCTACCGGCCGGACGGGGTCCACTGGCGGTTCCGGACCGCGGTCATGGAGAACGTCCAGAACGGGAAGTCCACCGAGATCCGGGTGGATACCTGGACGATCGGGGCGGATCTCGATCCTGGGTTCTTCACCGTGGAGGCGCTGGGTCGGGAGTGGTAGGCCCCGGGGTCCGCGCCCTTCCTGCAGCGGCCTTCCTGGCGGTTCTTCTCCTCGCGGCTCCGGCGGCGGCCGGCCTCTCGCTTCACGGCGAGGTCACCGCGGGAGGGCGGCTCTACCCCGAGGCCCTCTCGGTGGGCCGGGACGTGGAGTGGCTCCTGGGGGGGGAGCTCGAGGCGCGCTGGGATCCTCATCCCGCCCTCCGGGTCTTTGCCCGCCCCCGCCTGTGGGTGGACCCTCTCGACGCCGGACGCTTTCGCTGGGTTCCCCGCGAGGCGTGGGTCGAGGCCCGGCCGGGGCCTCGGTGGAGCTTCCGGGCCGGCCGGCAGACCTTCACCTGGGGCTCCGCGGACACGTACCGCCCGGGCGACGTGCTGTCCACCCGGGACTGGGGACGCGATTTCCTGGACCCGGAAAAGCAGGGTGATTGGGCATTCACCAGCCTCTACGGGACGGCCCCGTTCGGGTTGGAACTTGTTTATTTGCCGTTCGTTGAAGGCGTGACGTTCCCGTCGGACCGCTCCCCCTGGTCGGTGGCCAGCGCCGAGGCCCGCCTGGGGTTCGGCGGGCTCCCCCTGGACGAGAAACCGGTGTTGCCCAGGGGGGTGAGTGAATATTCACTAGCTATGCGATCCCGCTTCACCGTCGGTCGGACCGATCTCTATCTCACCGGCTTCTCCGGGATCGACCGCGAACCGGTCCTGACCCTCGGGCCCGTTGCGGGCGGTGGAGGCGCGGCTCCCCGTCTCCAGCCCGCCTACCCTCCGCTTCGGATGCTGGGGTGCGAGGTCCAGTCCGCCCTGGGGGACGTGCTCCTCAAGGCCGAGGCCACCTGGCGGGACCAGAGCGTTGCCGACCCCGCCTTCGCCCGCCAAATCGCCGGCCTCGACCCCCATTCGGTCCAGGCGGTGGTGGGGATCGACTACCTGTGGCTCGGTGCCCTGGGTGGGGCCGGAGACCTGGACGTGGTGACCGAGTTCCTCTACGACGAAGCGGTGGACGGCGCCACCCTGGCCATCTACCGACCTTTCCAGCGGGATCTGGCCCTGGCCCTGACCTGGAGCGCCAACGATCTGGCGGGGACGGTGGTCGAGGCAGCCTGGGTCCAGGACCTGGAGCGGGACGAGGCGGTGGGAACCCTGCGGGTCCGGCGGAGGATCCGCCGAGCCTGGACCGCCGAGGTGGGGGGGGACGTGATCCTGGGCCCCGCCGAGCGGACCGATCCGTTCCACATTTTCGGGCCCAATGACCGGCTTCTCGCCCGCCTGAGCTTCGGCTTCTAGCCCGATCTGACGGCCACCGGCTCCCGCTCGCGACTCGGCTTCATGAACGGGTCGGGCTAGCCGCCGCGCCGCGAAGACCCTTTCCGACATCCGTCACCGCCGGATTCCGGAGCCTCCACCCCTCAACTTCTTCCCACCAAGTGCCGATACCCTACGGAGTTGGCGTTCCCCCACTCCACCGGAACACGGACCGGAAAGGTCACCGATCGAATCATGATGCGCATGTCGCTCTTCGGGCTTCGAGGCCGGTTCATCCTGGTGACCGGAACCCTCTTCGTTCTCAGCACCCTGGTGCTGGCCACCCTCCACTTCTACCAATCCCGGACCACGCTCCTCCACGAGCTGGAGAAGCGCGGCTACGCCATGTCCCAGAACCTCTCCTATCAGGCCATCCATGCCTTCGAGGAAGGGGACTCGACCGAATTCCAGCAGATGGTGGCCTCGCTCTGCGGCGACGAGGACGTCCGCTACGTGATGATCCAGGACGATCGCGGTCAGCTCGTGGCCGAGGGAACCTGCGGGGACATCGATCTCTCCCGGCTCCGGCCCCGGCTGGTGGCCGAGGCCTGGGCGCCGTCCGTTTCGAAGCTGGTGAAGATCCGGACCGAGAAGGGGAAGCTGCTCTACACCTTCAACACGCCGGTATGGGATACCGACGCTCACGGGGAGATCCACCCGATCGTTCCCCAGAACGGGGTTTGCCGGCGTCTCGGCACGGTGCGGTTGGGCCTGTGCACCGCCCCCACCCTGGGCCGCATCGAACACGCCTTCCTGGCCAGCCTGGGGTTCGGACTGGCGGTGAGCCTCCTCGGCCTGGCCGCGATCATGCTCATCACCCGCTGGACCCTAAAACCCCTCCGCGAGATGGCCGCGGTGGCCAAGGCGGTGACCCAAGGGGACCTGTCGCGCCGGGTGGAGGTGAAGTCCAGAGACGAGATCGGGAGCCTGGGCGAGGCGTTCAACGAGATGACGGAGAGCCTGGCCGCCACCCGGGAAACGCTGGCCGGGCGGCATCAGGAGATGGAGGCCGCCGCGCTGGAGCAGGAGAGCCTGTACGAGGAGGCCAAGCTCCGCGCCACCCGTCTCCGGGTGCTGAACGAGCTGTCCCGGGCCATGGCGGTGAGCCTGGAGCCGGAAGAGATCTATGCCCAGCTTCATCGCCAGCTTCCCCGGCTCATGCAGTACGAGTATCTCACCGTGCTGCGCCTCCTCGGCTCGACCAATAGCTTCCGGCGGGATTTCGTGTGGCTGGACCGCCAGGATCTGGAGGTTCATGTCCGGAACGTCGTGTCCGGCGAACTCCCGCTCCTGGACCACATCCGTCAGACCGAGGTCCCCCGCTCGGTTCCCAGCTTCCAGGACGATCCGCTCCTGGCCGACGGCTGGCTCTGCCGGAACGGGTTCAAGTCGGGGTTCCTGGTTCCGATCATGGCGCGGGGCGAGTTCCTGGGGGTGCTCGGCATCGCGTCGCGGCGTCGCGACGGGTTCTCCCGCGCGGAAATCTCCACCACGGTGGCCATCGCCGACAACATGGGGCTGGTGCTCAAGAACGCCGACCTCTATCAGCGGCTCCAGCGGTCCTTCGTGGAGCTGAAGGAGACTCAGGAGCAGCTCACTCATTCCGAGAACACCCGGAACGCGGAAAAGCTGCGGAGCGTGGGGCAGATGGCCAGCGGCGTGGCCCACGACTTCAACAACGTGCTCGCCGCCATCATCGGCCGGGTGCAGCTCCTTCGCATGAAGCAGGAGCGCGCGGCCCTGGATCCGAAGGACCTCGGGGCGTCCCTGGCCATCATCGAGCGCGCCGCCCTCGACGGCGCGGAGACCGTCCGCCGCATCCAGGAGTTCAGCCGGGATCGCGGGGGGCACCCGGAACTGGTGCGGGCGGATCTCAACAACCTGGTCCGCGAGGCCGCGGAGATCACCCGGCCCCGGTGGAAGACCCAGGCCGAGCAGAACGGGGTCCGCGTGGAGGTCGAGCTCCACCTCGACAGCGTGCCACAGGTCCCTTGCGTGCCCTCGGAGATCCGCGAGGTTCTCACCAACTTCATCTTCAACGCCGTGGACGCGATGCCCCAGGGGGGCACCATCACCCTGGCCACCCGCTCCGACGACGACGGGGTGTGCCTGTCCATCGCCGACACCGGAGTCGGCATCTCCCCCGAGATCCGGGAGCGGATCTTCGAACCCTTCTTCACCACCAAAGGGGTGAAGGGAAGCGGCCTGGGTCTTTCCATCGTGTTCGGCATCATCGAGCGCCACGGCGGCCGCATTCGGGTGGAGGAGAACGAGGGGGGCGGAACGCGCTTCGAGATCGTTCTGCCCACCGCTCAGGCCAACCTCCCCGAGGGGATCGAGGAACCCATGCTGGCCGCGGAATCGTGCCGCGTTCTGGTGGGGGACGACGAAGCCAACGTGCGCCAGACCCTGGTGGAGCTCCTCATCGCCCTGGGGAATGAAGTCGAGGAGGTGGGGAGCGGCCGCGAGATCCTGGATCGGTTCGAACCCGGCCGGTTCGACGTGGTGTTCACCGATCTCGGCATGCCGGACATGAGCGGCTGGGAAGTGGCCCACGATATCCGGCTTCGCGACCGGACGATCCCCATCATCCTGGTGACCGGCTGGGGGAACCAGATCGGAACGCGTGAGGCGGAAGACCGCGGGGTGACCCGGGTGCTGGCCAAGCCGTTCACCGTGCAGAAGGTCTCGTCCCTTCTGGCCGAGCTTCAGCACCTGCGGAAGGCGGCATGAGGAACCCGGAACGGGGAGGATCGATGCCATGACGATGCGGGGGAAACTTGTGACCGGTGCCTTGCTGGCGGTGGGGTTGGCGTGTTTCGTGGGCGCCTCCCTGGTGGCCTCGCGCTCTCCCCGCGACGTCACCACGACCTCGGCCGAGGCCTACACGTACTACCAGCAGGGGATGGAGGCCCGCAGCAAGCACTACTTCACCGACGCGGTTCGGGGATGGCAGCGGGCGACCGAGATCGACAGCACTTTCGCCATGGCCTGGGCCAGGCTGGCCTCCTACTCGGCGGGGCTGGAGGACGGGGACGAAGCGCGGGACTACTACCGCCGGGCGGAGAGCCGGCTCGACCGGGTCACGGACCGTGAGGCGTTGCTCATTCGCCTCATCGGCGCGAGAATCCGGGGAAACGCGGCCGAGCGGGAATCCCTGGAGACCCGGCTCATCGCCGCCTATCCCGACGATCCCGAAGCGCTCTTCCGCTCGGCGAACCGGGCCGCGAAGCGCGGAAACCTCGATGAGGCGGTGGCGGACTATCGCCGGGTCCTCGAACTGGATCCCCGGCAGGGGGAGGCCTACAACCGCATGGGCTACGTCCTGGCCCAGCAGGAGCGATGGACCGAAGCGGTGGAGGCGTTCCAGAAATACGCGTTCCTCTATCCCGAAGAACCCAATCCCCACGACAGCCTGGGCGAACTCTACCTCAGGACCGGCCAGTACGCGGATGCCCGAAAGGAATTCCTGAGAGCCCTTCAGATCAAGCCGGACTTCATCTGGGCCCGCGACCACCTGGCCATGGTCTACGCCGACCTCGGACGATATCGCGAAGCCCTGGAGGAGACCCAACGCATCGAGACGGCCCTGACCGGCACCGTGGACGACTACGCCTGGCGTCTCTACGACGTCGAGCTGGTCCATGCGAGCGGAGACCATGACCGCGCGCTCTCCATGGCCCGGGCACTGGGATCATCACACCTCAAGGATCCGGATCTGCACCAGCTTCTCGGACGGATCTACGCCGCTGCCGGACGCCTCGGAGCGGCCGAGGCGGAGCTCAAGATCCTCACCGCGCAGGTGGAGGAACGATTGCGGGAAAGCGGGGACGATCCCGCGGGAGCGGGCGAGACCTTCCGCGTCCTGGAGCTCAAGGGCGACATCGCCGGGGCCTCCGGGCGATGGCCGGATGCCGTCGAGTTCTACCGGCGAGCGGAGGGCAAGGAACGCTGGACCTGGTGGCTGGACCGGCGCGTCCGGGAAAAAGAAGTCGCTGCCCTGGTCCGGGCCCAGCGCCCCCAGGAGGCGGTAACGGTGGGAGAGGAACTCCTGGCCCGGAACCCCCACGGTGCCGGCGCCAACTACTGGACGGCCAAGGCGCTCGACGCGTTGGGGATACGCGGGCAGGCCGAATCCCACTACGAGCGGGCGCTCGTTACCTTGGCCGGGGCCGATCTGGGGAACCGGATCCGCGTCGAGGCATCGGAACGGGCGGGAACGTTGGCGAAAGCCGCGGCGCGTTAACGGGTTGCGGACACCGAGGCCCGGGACGGCCGGCGGATCCGCAAGAATGCGCTAAAGGTTCGGCGTCCCCCGCCGATAAAGAAACCAGCGCACGAAGCGACGCAACCGCTTCGATGGAGCTGAGCCTCCTTGGCACGGTAGTCACGACGAAGCCCCCGGTCTCACCGCCGGGGGCTTTCGTTTGGGATCCGTGCCCGGCGCCGGGCGGGCCCCGGGCCGGACGGGTCTATGGTGTTTCTCCCAGCGCGCGGTCCAGGTTGTAGGCGGCGCTGATCAGGGCCATGTGGGTGAAGGCCTGGGGAAAATTTCCCAACTGGTCCCCGGTGGGGGCGATCTGCTCCGAGTAGAGCCCGACCGGGTTGGCGTAGGACAGCATCTTCTCGAAGATGAGGCGGGCCTCGGTGATGCGACCGGCCCGGGTCAACGCCTCCACCAGCCAGAAGCTGCAGAGGCAAAACGTGCCCTCGGCCCCGTCCACCCCGTCCGCGGCCGCGTCCTTCGTGGAGTACCGGTAGACCAAGCTGTCCGAGACCAGGCTTTCCATGATCCGATCCAGGGTGGAGAGCATGCGCGGATCGTGGGGGGACATGAAGAACACCAGCGGCATGAGCAGGAGCGAGGCGTCGAGGGCGTCGGAGCCGTAGTACTGGGTGAAGGCCCCGATCTCCTCGTTCCAGCCCTTCTCCATCACCTCGAGATAGATCTTGTCCCGCTCCTCGGTCCAGCGTTCGTGGGGCGCGGGGAAGCTACGCTTGGCCGCGAGGCGGACCCCCCGGTCCAGGGCCACCCAGCAGAGCATCTTCGAGAAGACGAAGTGCCGCCGGCCTCCGCGGACCTCCCAGATGCCGTCGTCGGGTTCCCGCCAGTGATCGCACACCCAGTTCAGCATGCGAACCAGGTGGCTCCAGGTGTCGTAGCCGATCGGGCGCCCGTACTTGTTGTAGAGGTAGACCGAGTCCATCAGCTCGCCGTAGATGTCGAGCTGGAGCTGGCCGGCGGCGGCGTTGCCGATCCGCACCGGCCGCGAATCGCAGTAGCCGGAGAGGTGGGGGAGTTCCTCCTCGGCCATATCCTTCCGGCCGTCGATCCGGTAGACCGGCTGGAGCGAACCGTCCTGGTCGAGTTCGAGGATCCGGTCGTTCAGGAAGTTCATGTAGCGGCCGGCTTCTTCGGTGAATCCGATCCGGAGCAGGCCGTAGAGGGTGAAGGCGGAGTCCCGGATCCAGGAGAACCGGTAGTCCCAGTTCCGCGATCCCCCGATCTCCTCGGGGAGGCTGGTGGTGGGGGCGGCCACCGTGGCTCCGGTCGGGCTGTAGGCGAGGAGCTTCAGCACCAGGGCCGAGCGGTGCACCATCTCCCGCCAGTGGCCGCGGTAGCTGCTCTTGGCGATCCAGCCCCGCCAGAAATCCGAGGTCTCCCGGAAGAGGACCTCGGGATCGGGGGGGTGTTCGAGGGCCTCATCCACGTCCTGGCTCGTCACCTGGCGAAGCAGAAAGTGAACCGTCTCCCCCGCATTCAGGGTGAACTCGGCCCGCGCCCCCCCGCCGTGCATCACCAGTTCCACCGGGCTCTGGAGCCCCACCACGATGTGATCGGTCTCGAACAGGGCGTCCCCCCGGATGATCCGGGTACGGTGATCGGTCCGGGCGTAGTCGAAGCGCGGCTGGCAATCCAGGATGAAGGTGAGGTGGCCGCGGACCACGGTGACCCGGCGGACGATGGTGTGGCTTCCCGGATGCTCTCCCGGCTCGTCGCTCACCACCGGCATGAAATCCAGGAGCTCCCCCACCCCGTCGGAGTGGAGGAAGCGGGTGAGGAGGATGTTGGAGTCGGGGAGGTACATCTGCGTCCCCCTCACCTCCTCCGTGGGTTGGATGCGGAAGTACCCCCCCTTCTCACCGTCCAGGATCGCGGCGAAGATGCTGGGGGAGTCGAAATGGGGAAAGCAGCACCAGTCGATGCTCCCGTCCGCCCCGATCAGGGCCACGGTATGGAGATCGCCCACCACCCCGTGTTCCCCGATCTTCTTGGTCTTCATCGGTTTGTCGCTCATATTCCACCCCGACGCGATGATTGCATTCGATGCGTGCCGACCGGCCGCCTACAATGATACCTTCTCCGGGTAATTCGTTCACCCCGCCCGCCCCCGGCTCCGGGCGGACGGGCCACGAGCTCGCCCGGAGATTGCGTCGTGCACCACGTGCCCAAGGATATCGGCTGGATCGAGGTCATCTGCGGGAGCATGTTCTCGGGGAAGACCGAGGAACTCATCCGTCGCGCCCGCCGCGCCCAGTACGCCCGCCAGAAGGTCCAGCTCTTCAAGCCGCGGCTGGACAACCGGTACTCCGAGCGACGCATCGCCTCCCACGACCGGCGTACCCTGGAGGCGGTGCCCCTGGAGAAGATCGGGGACATCTACCGCCATCTCGAATCGGACACCCAGATAGTGGGGATCGACGAGGCCCAGTTCTTCGACGAGAAGCTGGTCCCGGTCTGCGAGGACCTTGCCGACCGGAACCACCGGGTGATCGTCGCCGCCCTGGATCAGGATTACCTGGGGAACCCCTTCGGGGTCATCCCGAGCCTCCTCTGCGTGGCGGAGTACGTGACCAAGAACCTCGCCATCTGCGTCCGATGCGGAAACCCCGCCAACCGCTCCCAGCGCTTGCGCGGGAGCCGCGACACGATCCAGGTGGGGGCGGGGGACGCCTACGAGCCCCGCTGCCGGGCCTGCTTCCGGCGCGAGGTCATCGGGCAGGAGGAGATGGGGATCTCCGGAGAGTAGCTCCCGGGGGAGACCCGACGGCGGCCGGCTACTCCAGGTCGATCCTGCGCGAGGGAGGGTAGAAGGGTCCCGGCCCCGGAGGGGTGGGAATGCCCGGCGGCAGCAGCCCGCTGGGAACCCGCTCCGGCACCCGGGTGAGATCCAGCCCCAGGGGCCCCATCTGGACCGGGGCGGTGGTGCTCTTCATGAAGGCGGTGATGGCGTCCATCTCCGCGCCGGTGAGCCCGAGCGGGGTGATGGCGGGATCGCGGACCGCCCCCACCGCGTCCAGGGCGGTCTGGGAAACGTCCTGGGTTCCCCGCGCCCCCCGGTTGTAGAACTCGACCACCTCCCGCAACGTGCCCGCGCTCCCGCTGTGGAAATAGGGCGCGGTGAGCTCCACGTTCCGGATGGTGGCCACCCGGAACTGGTACTTGTACTGGTCCTGATCGAAACCGGGGGCGTGGAAGCGGCCCCAGTCCTGCCCCTGGCCGTTCTTTCCCCCGAAGCCGGGGATGATGGAGTCGTAGTCGTCGCCCACTCCCTGGACCCGGAAGCTGTAGTCGGCGAGCATGGGTCCGTTGTGACAGGCGCCGCACTTGCCCTTGGTGAAGAAGAGCTTGAACCCCTCCTGTTCGACATCGTTCAGGGCGTCGCGATTTCCGAGCAGGAACTGGTCGTAGCGCGAGTTGGGGGTGACCAGCTCGCGTTCGTAGGCGGCGATGGCCCGGGTGACGTGGTCGATGGTGATGTCCGAGGGCCTGGTCACCTCCCCAGCGAACGCCTGCTCGAACCGGGCCACGTACTCGGGGATTTGGCTCACCCGGGCGGCCACGCTGTCCTGGATGTCGGTCTGGGTGAGGGCGTCTCCCAGCTCGGGAGCCCCGTAGGCGTCGCCGCGCATCTCATCCCGCGAGGTGATGGGGAGCCCCGCCTGCTGCTCGAGCCCCTTGGTCACCCGCCCGTCCATGAACTGGAAGCTCTCGACCACCGGGACGTTGGAGTCCTTGCCGTTGCAGGCGGCGTCGAGCACGCTCATGGAGTTGCGGGGTTCGGTTCCCACCGGGAACCCGGTCACCAGCGACGTCCCCGGCACCACGCGGTCGGGGCCCAGATCGAGGTCCCGGAGGTGCGCTCCGCCGACCCCCGCCCCCAATCGCCGGCCGTCCGCGAACCCGAAGGCCGGGAGGTGGCAGGTGGCGCAGGCCACGTCGTTGGCCCGGTAGCGGTACGGGTCCTTTCCGGCCGCCCGCTTGATCCACGGGGCCGACTCCCCCCCGAGGATGGGGTCGAAGAAGAGCAGCCGGCCCAGGGCCACCCGCTCGGCGTTGAACCGGTTGTTCTGGGGGTACGGGATCGAGGGCACCGGGGAGAGGTCGAACTGCTGGATCAGGGCCTGGTACTCGTCGACCTTCGGAGCGGAGCCGTTGTCGTCCCCGCAGTTCGCCGCCACCGCAGCCAGGGCCGTCAGGAGAAAGATGTAGAACGCGCGACGATACATGCGAGGCCTCCCGTTTCGAAACGACGTTCGGATCCCACAAAAAACCGCCCTAAGTTAGCACATTGAATCTCCCGTCAACAAATTGTAGATGCCGGGCGCTTGCGCTCCCCGGGCCCGTGATGTCAGGCTGTGAGCCTCGGGCTGCCGCGGGTCGGGATCCGGACCTCGCCGCCGCCGCGGGTTCGTGAACAGGTCGGGCCAGGGGAGGGCCGCTTTGCCGGACATGCAGTTCGAATCCCTCAGGTTCCAGCTCAGCGAAGCGGCGCACCGGTACGGCGACCGGGTCCACATCCTGGCCAACCCTTTCCTGCTCTCGCACCTGGTCACCCTGAGCAACCGGTCCACCACCCAGCCCGCGGTGAACCGACTGGTGACCATCCTCTACCAGGAGCTCATCCAGGCGGTGGTGAACGTGGAGTTCCCGCGGCTGGCCACCCGGGTCGAGACCCGGATGTTCCCCGGCACGCCCCAAGGCGTGTACGAAGGGGAGGTTATCGATCCCCGGTCCACCGCGGTGACCGTGAACATCGCCCGGGCCGGGACCCTCCCCAGCCAGGTCTGCTTCGACGCCCTGAACGAGATCCTCGACCCGGAGGGGGTGCGCCAGGACCATTTCGCGGTGGCCCGGACCACCGACGCGGACGACCGGGTGACCGGGGCCTCGATCGGGGCGTCCAAGATCGGGGGGGCGGTGGACGGCAGGTTCGTCCTCTTCCCCGACCCCATGGGGGCGACCGGGTCCTCCATGGCCGCCGCGGTCCGGACCTACAGGGAGGAGGTGGAGGGAACCCCCGAGCGGCTGATCGCCATCCACCTCATCATCACCCCCGAGTACCTGAGGCGGATGACCGCCGAGCACCCCGGGTTGACGGTTTACGCCCTCCGGCTGGACCGGGGGCTCTCCGACGAGGCGGTGCTCCGGACCGTCCCGGGGACGTTCTGGGAGCGCGAGAAGGGCCTGAACGAGCGGGGATACATCGTCCCCGGGAGCGGGGGGACTCGGCGAAGTGATGAATAATTCGTGGGTTTGAGGATCCGGCCCCCCGCCGGAGTGGCTCGATGGCGGGCTCTCCGGGCCCAATCCGACCGATTTTATCACCCATTCGAGGCTGGCAAAAAGCCTCCAAGTCTGCTAAAATCAAGCCACTTGCAACCGGTGGGACCATCCTGCTCCGCCTCGGCGGAAAGCAACCGTGATTCGAGTGTGTGGGGTGGGACCGCGAGCTTTCCCAAGGAGGTTCTGACATCATGCGTTTGCTACGAATCGCCGCAGTGACCCTGGCCGCGGCCGCGCTCATCATCGGAGTGCCCATGCTGGCCGCTGCCCAGACGACCCACACCGAGAGCTGCAGCTGGGAAGACGGGACCAGCACCACTTCTGGGCAGCCTACGGCTCAACCTGGTCGGCGTGGCCAACGTGACCAGCCCGGCGAACCCGGTTCACACCGGAACCCATTCCTTGACCCTGACCGAGGATCCCCATAGCGGGACCCCCCAGGCCTACATCGCCTACATCGAAGGGCTCCCGGACGGCGACTCGGTGACCGCGAGCTTCTGGGCCTTCGATGACCACCCCGGCGGCTCCCCCTCCCTCCGGATCTGGGGACACTGGGCCAATCACCGGCGACGTGAACAGCTACGCGGGAAGCGCCAGCGGTCCGAGGCACCTACAGCTGCCGGCATCGGGTGGGAAGAGATCAGCTACACCTGGACTCTGGACGCCAACGTGACCACCGGGACGGCCCTGGTGGTCGAGTGCCCGCCTCTACAGCAGCCCGTCCACCTGCGACAGCTGCTCCACCCAGTACTGGATCGACGACGTCTCGGCCACCGCGCCGACCCACGCCTCGATCACCCTGCCTTGCGCCCAGAGCACCCCGGTCGAGCCCTCGACCTGGAGCGCCATCAAGCAGCAGTACAACTAGGCTGCGGTTTCCAGGCCCCCGGCCCGGCCGGGCGCCGATCGAAACGTGATTCGGCGGGCCCCGTATCTACGGGGCCCGCCTTTCTGTATGCTCATGGCGCCCGGGTGATTCGAACGCTCGCCGCCGCCGCGTGGAGGGCCCGGGCCTGGCAGCCCGGGGGGAGCTCCGCCCGGGTTGAACCGCCGGAGGCCTCGTCGTGGCGCTCTCCCAACTCCTGGTCCCCCGACGATCCGCGCCGGCCGACCTGCGGATCCTGGTCAGCCGGGTCCCCTTCACCCTGTTCATGCTGGCCGGCATCCTCGCCGTGACCGGGGTCACCCGGACCATGATGCACCCCATCACGCCCAGGCTCCTCGGTGAGTGGGGTTTCGGTCTGGATGACCTCAGAACCGGAGCGTTCCACACGCTCTTCCTGGTTCCCTTCCAGGTCTATCGCCCCTACATGGTCCTCTCCATCACCCTGTTCGTGCTCCTCGGGGTGGGGACCTGCGAATACGTGCTCGGCACCTGGAGGACGGCGCTGGTCTCCTGGACCACCCTGCTGGCGGGCTACACCGGGACCTACCTCCTCCTCTGGCCCCTCGCCGACGCCCGGGTGGCCTGGGCGCTCCGCATGACCCACGGCCCCGACGTGGGAGCCTCGGCCATGATGTTCGGAGCCATGGGGGCGGCGGTGCCGTTTCTCACCCGGCGCTTCAGCCGGGCCGCCTTCTGGACCATCTGGATCTATCTCGTCCTCTTCCTGGCCTTCGATCGAAGGGTCTGGGACGTGAACCACGTGTTCGCCTACAGCGCCGGGCTGGGTTGGGGTTGGTTCTTCCTCCGCCGGCGGGGCGAGCGCTGGCCCCTGAGCATGCCCCGGCTCCGGATCGGCGGGCGGGAGCGGCCGGTGGTGGCGGCGTGGCTGGTGGCGGGAGCGGGGCTGGTCACCGTCCTGTCCTCGGTCATCGCTCCCCGCTATCCGCTCGTCCACTGGATGGCCGACGCCGTCCCCCTGGCCGTCCGCCACGGAAGCCGGCACCTGACCCTGGTCCTCGGGTTCGCGCTTCTCATCCTGGCCGACGGTCTCTCCCGCGGGAAACGCCAGGCCTGGATGTTCACCGCGGCGGCCCTGTCCGCGTCGGCAGTTCTCCATCTGATCAAGGGCCCCGACTGGCCGGAGTCCCTTCTGGGGGCGGCGCTCCTGGCCCTGCTGATCGCCTGGCGAGGCTCCTTCGCCGCGCCGACCGACCCCCCGAGCCTCCGTCAGGGCTACCGGGCGCTCCTGCTGGTGATGATCCTTCTTCCCCTGTATTCGCTGGTGGGGTTCCACCTCTTCCGCTACCACCTCGCCGGAGGTCACACGGTCTACATCGCCCTCAGGGAGTCCGGCGCGCGGCTTCTCTTCTCCGGGCTCACCACGGTGGAGCCGGTGACCCGGAAGGGGATCTGGTTCCTGAACTCCATTCCCATCGTGGGTTGGACGGGGATCCTCTACGCCCTGGTCATGCTGCTCCGCGGGATGGTGGCGCCTCGGCGGACGCACACCGACATGGAGGACGCGGGGGCGATCCTCACCCGGTACGGCCGCTCCGGCACGTCCTACATGACCCTGTGGGAGGGGAACAGCCTCTTCTTCAACGAACGGAGGACCGCCTACGTGGGCTACCGGCACGCCGCGGAGGTGGCGCTGGCCCTGGGGGACCCGATCGGCCCCGACGCGGTCCGGCCGGAGACCGCGCTGGCCTTCGGCCGGTTCGCCCGGTCCCAGGGGTGGGACCACGCGTTCTACGCCGCCGGCCCCGACCTCCTTCCCGTTTACCGCGAGGCGGGCTACCGGGTGCTCAAGGTCGGCGAGGAGGCGATCGTCCCCCTGGCCGATCTGGAGTTCAAGGGGAAGGCCTGGCAGGACACGCGGACCGCGCTCAACAAGGCGGCGCGGGCGGGGGTGCGATTCGAGCTCTACGAAGGGGGGGGTGTCCCCCGGCCGATCCTGGCCCAGCTCCACGAGATCTCGGAGGAGTGGCTTCGTGGCCGGAAACTCCCCCCCATGGGGTTCACCCTGGGCGGGGTGGAGGGCCTGAACGACCCGAACGTCACCGTCACGGTGGCGGTGGATGGGGGGGGGAGGGTGCAGGCGTTCACCGACTGGCTCCCCTGCTATGCCTCCCGAGGCTGGGTCATCGACCTCATGCGCCGGCGCGAGGACGCCATGAAGGGGGTCATGGAATTCCTGATCGCCGCCTCGTTCCTGGCCTTCAAGGAGCGGGGGTATGGCGCGGCCAGCCTGGCCGTGGCCCCCCTGGCGGACCTGGGCCAGGACGGCGCCGGCGACGAGTCCCTCCTCGCCCGCGCCCTCCGCCTGGTCTACGAGCACGGCGACGCGGTCTACAACTTTCGGACGCTGTTCGAGTACAAGAACAAGTTCCGCCCGGACTGGGAGGGGTCCTACTTCGTCTACGAGAGCAACAGCCGCCTGGCCCGCCTGTCCCTGGCCGTGCTCCGGGCCTATCTCCCCGAATCACCCCGGACGGTTCAGGAACCGCCCCCTACGGCGGGCGGCTGACCGGCGGCCCGGATGTCCGCCCCCGTTCAGCGCTGGGACCTCTTCAGAAGCCGGTAGAACTCCCCGTCGGTGGAGAGGATGAGCCAGCTCTGGGCGTCCAGGGTGTTCTCGTAGCTCTCCATGGTGCGCATGAACGAGTAGAACTCCCGGGAATCGGCGGAGCGGTTGTAGGCCTGGGCGTAGATCCGGGTGGCCTTGGCGTCGGCGTCGCCCTTGATCTCCTCGGCCTGCCGGTAGGCCTCGGACTGGATGCGCTTCAGCTCCCGGTCCCGCTCGCCCTGGATCCGCGACGCCTCGCCCGCCCCCTCGGAACGGAACCGCTCGGCGATCCGCTGGCGCTCGGCGATCATCCGCTCGTAGACCTTCTTCCGCACCTCCTCCACGTAATTGATCCGCTTGAACTGGAGGTCCAGCACCTCGATCCCCAGGTCCGTGGTGCGGGCCTGGGCGGCGGTGAGAACCTCCTGGCGGATCTTCTCCCGGCCGTACTGGATGGTGTCCAGCACCGAGGAGTCCTCGGGGATCAGCTCGCTCTGCTCGGGCACGCGGTTGGTGCTCCGGATGAGCTCCACCAGGTCGTGCTTGGCGATGGCGTTCCGGGTCTCGCCGTCCAGGATGTCGTCGAGCCGGGTCTGGGCCCCGCGCTCGTTCTTGAGCCGCTGGAAGAAGAGGAGCGGGTCGGTGATCTTCCAGCGCGCATAGGTGTCCACGTAGATGAATCTTTTGTCCTTGGTGGGAAGCTGGTTGGAATTTCCGTCCCACTCCAGGAAACGCTTGTCGAAGCGGTTCACCTTCTGGATGAAGGGGGCCTTCACCTTGAGCCCGGGCTTGTCGATGGTCCCTCCCACCGGCTTTCCGAACTGGGTGATGATGACCTGGTCGTACTCGTTCACCACGTAGAAGGTATTGGCCAACGCGATGAGCGCCACGATGCCGACGATGATCACGAGCGGCTTCATCAGTTGCCTCCCTTCGACGCCGGAGTGTCGTTGAGATTCAGGAGCGGGAGGAGCCCCCTCACCTTCTCGTCCACGATGATCTTCCGTTCGACCTTGGGCAGAACGTCGTTCATGGTCTCCAGGTAGATCCGCTTCCGGGTGACCTCGGGGGCCTTGAGGTACGCGTCGTAGACGCTCACGAACCGCGCGGAGTCGCCGCTGGCGCGGTTCACCCGGTCCAGGGCGTATCCCTCGGCTTCCTGAATGGTCTGGAGCGCCTGGCCCTTGGCCTTGGGAATCACCTGGTTGTACAGGGACTGAGCCTCGTTGATGAGCTTCTCCTTCTCCTGCTGGGCCTGGTTGACCTCGTTGAAGGAGGGCTTCACCGCATCGGGCGGGTTCACGTCCTGGAGCACCACCTGCTCCACCTTGATCCCCGTCTCGTACTGCTCGCAGAGGTCCTGGAGGTGCTGCTTGGCGAGGTCCGCCGCCTCCTGGCGGCCCACGGTCAGGATCTCGTTCACGGTGCGGTCGCCCACCACCTTCCGCATCACCGCCTCGCTCATGGCCCGGAAGGTCTCGGTGACGTTTCGCACCCGGAAGAGGTACTTGTAGGGATCGACCACCCGGTACTGGACCACCCACTCCACCTGGGCGGAGTTGAGGTCGCCGGTGAGCATCCCGGACTCCTGGCGGTAGTCGCCGGTGGAGTACTGGCTCCGGACGTCGGCCCGGGTGGTTCGGAAGCCGAACTCCTCCTTGAGCTGGCGCTGGACCGGAACCTTGGTGACCGATTCGACCCCGAAGGGGAGCTTCATGTGGAGGCCGGGGTCGGTGGATCGCACGAACTTCCCGAACCGGAGCACCAGGCCGACCTGCTCGGGATCCACGGTGTAGAAGCTCGACACGAAGAGAATGACGGCCAGGATCCCGATCACCAGGCCGCGCAGGACGGAGGCCGGGATCTTGGGGACCTGGAGGTTGGGTTGGCCGCTGAAGCCGCCGTTGGACATGGGCATCGACTCCTTTCCGGGGGCGTGTCCGGGGTAAAGGCATCATAGAGGCCGGGGACGGTTCCTGTAACCCCATCCCGGGCGCCCCCCCGGCGCCGGCGCGCGCCCGCCGAGGCCTCGGGGACGGTGAGCGGGCGGGCCCGGAGGCCCGTAGGCCCTCCGGGGGCCCGCCGGCCCCCCCAACCCGACCGGAACGATCGTCGAGGCCCCCCCGGGAGAGCGGTCGCGTGTAAGTGCCGAATCCAGAAAACGGAGGCCACCCGGGCCCCGCGCGGACCTATGCTCAGTTGAACCCACTGTGCATTCCGACCAAGGAGCCTTGAAATGAGCGTTACGAAGCAGGAAGCCCTCGACTACCACCGCCGGGGACGGAAGGGAAAGATCGAGGTGGTTCCCACCAAGCCGTGCAGCACCCAGCACGAGCTGTCGCTGGCCTACACGCCCGGGGTGGCCGTCCCCTGCCTGGAAATCGAGAAGGACCCGTCCCTGGCCTTCGAGTACACGGCCAAGGGGAACCTGGTGGCGGTGGTCTCCAACGGCACCGCGGTCCTGGGGCTCGGGAATATCGGGGCCCTGGCCGGAAAGCCGGTGATGGAGGGAAAGGGAGTCCTCTTCAAGCGGTTCGCCGACATCGACACCTTCGATATCGAGATGGACACGCTGGACTCGGACAAGATCATCGAGGCGGTCGCCCTCATGGAGCCCACCTTCGGGGGGATCAACCTCGAGGACATCAAGGCCCCCGAGTGTTTCTATATCGAGGAGACCCTCCGCGAGCGGATGGACATTCCGGTCTTCCACGACGACCAGCACGGGACCGCGATCATCTCCGGGGCGGCACTGTTGAACGCGCTCAAGATCCTCAAGAAGCGGATCGAGGACGTGCGGATCGTGGTGAACGGCGCCGGGGCCAGCGGGATCGCCTGCGCCGCCCACTACGTGAACCTGGGGGCCCGCAAGGAGAACGTGGTCCTCTGCGACACCAAGGGGGTGGTCTACGCCGGGCGTAAGGAGGGGATGAATCCCTACAAGGAACGCTGGGCCACCCAGCGGGAGCTTCGCACCCTGGCCGAAGCCATCAAGGGCGCCGACGTGTTCCTGGGCTGCTCGGTGAAGGGGGCGCTCAGCCAGGATATGGTCCGGTCCATGAACGAGCGGCCGGTCATCTTCGCCCTGGCCAACCCGGATCCCGAGATCACCTACGAGGACGCCAAGGCGGCCCGGGACGACGTCCTGGTGGCCACCGGGCGCTCCGACTATCCGAACCAGGTGAACAACGTGCTGGGCTTCCCGTTCATCTTCCGGGGCGCCCTGGACGTGCGGGCCCGGAGCATCACCGAGAACATGAAGGTGGCGGCCAGCCACGCCCTGGCCGACCTGGCCCGGGAGGACGTGCCCGACGAGGTGGCGCGGGCCTACGGCGGGGACCGCATCCACTTCGGCCCCGACTACATCATCCCCAAGCCCTTCGACCACCGGGTGCTCATCTGGGAGGCCTCGGCGGTGGCCGGCCAGGCCATGAAGGACGGGGTGGCCCGGGCGCCGGTGGATCTCGACGAGTACAAGGAGAAGCTCGAGGCCCGGCTCGGCCGGACCAAGGCGGTGGTGCGGGTCATGATCACCAAGGCGCGGACCGCCAAGGAACGGCTGGTTTACCCCGAGGGCGAGCACCCGACCATCATTCGCGCCGCCCACATGGTGGTGGATCAGGAGATCGCGGTGCCGATCCTGCTCGGCCGCCGCGAGGTCATCGAGGCGGTGGCCCGGGCCGAGGAGGTCCCGCTGGACGGGGTCGAGATCCTCGAGCCCGCGCGCTCGCCCAAGCTCGACGAGTACGTTCAGGCCTTCTACGAGTTACGCCAGCGGAAGGGGGCGACCCCGTTCAACGCCCGCCGGCTCATGGTGCGACCGCAGTACTACGGTCCGATGATGGTGCGGCAGGGAGACGGCGACGCCCTGGTGAACGGCATCACCCTGAGCTACCCCGAGGCGCTCCGGCCCTCGCTCCAGATCATCGGCACCCGCCCCGGCGTGAAGTCGATCGCCGGGATGTTCGTGCTGTTGACCCGGGACAGCGCCTACGTGTTCGCGGACACCACCGTGAACATCGACCCGAACGCCGAGGAGCTGGCCGAGATCGCCTACCTGGTGGCGGAAGAGGCCCGGATGTTCGAGATGACGCCTCGGGTGGCGATGCTGTCGTTCTCCAACTTCGGGAGCGTCCGCGACCCCCGCACGGTGAAGATGGCCCAGGCGGCGAAGCTCCTGGCCGAGCGCCACCCGGACATCGTGGTGGACGGCGAGATCCAGGCCGACGCCGCGGTGGTGCCGGAGCTGTTGGCCCAGAACTTCCCGTTCTCGCCGCTCAAGGGCGGGGCCAACGTGCTCATCTTCCCGAACCTGGAGGCGGGGAACATCGCCTACAAGCTGGTGAACCGGCTCGGCAACGCCGAGGCCCTGGGCCCGATCCTGGTCGGCATGAACAAGCCGGTCCTGATCGTGCAGTACCCCGGGTTCGGGGCGTCCGAGGTGGTGAACATGTCGGCGATCGCCGCGGCGGAGGCGGCCCGGCGCCAGGGTGCGCGCGGCCCCGAGGCCCCGGCGAAGAAGGAGCCGGTGCCGGTCGGGTAGCGACATCGCCGGGCGTTCGGTGTCCCGCCGGCGCCCGGCGACGATTTGCGCATACGGGACCCATCCCGGGCCGGGGCGCCTGTCGCTCCGGCCCGCGGTGTCTCTTCGCCTGACGCTCGGTGCCTGGTTCGCCCCGGCCCGGGTCGTCGCGGTCTGGGACCCCCATGCGTGGTGCCTGGTTCGCCCCGGCCCGGGTCGTCGCGGTCCGGGGAGGAAGGTGCGTGCTCGCCGCTTGGTTGGCCCCGGCCCGGGTCGTCGCGGTCATGCCCCGATCCGCCTTGGGCGCGAGCGCTCGGACCGTCCGCCGGACGCTCCTTCGCGCTCTCCTTCGACGAAACGGGACCCGTTCACTCGGCCCGGCCGACCCTCACATCATTGCCCGCAATGCCCGTTCACACCCGTTCCGTCGAAGAGGCCACGGCGTCGGAGCGGGGCAAGTGCCCGCTCCTCCCGGGCCGGGTCGGATCAGTGCCTTCATTGCGAACATTGCTTCCCCGGGGGAACACGGCCACGCCTCAACGAAACCTCAATTTGCGAACAAGGAGTACCCGGGTACACCAGGATACAAGCGCATAGGTCGTGAGTAGCACGGTTCAGGTCGTCGCGGTCACGCCCCGACCATACCGAGCGGTGCGTCGACGAGCGCTTCGACCGTGGCCGTCCAGGCGTCGGCGAGGTTGGCGAGGTGGTACCCGCCTCCCCCGAGGACCAACAGGCGCCCCCCCGAGTACCGCTCGGCCAGCGCGGAGAGGCGCGTGGCCGCATGGCGGTACACCACGGGGGTGAGCGCCAGGCCCCCCAGCCGGTCCCCGGCCATGGCGTCGGCCCCGGCCACGAAGACGATGAACTCCGGGCGGAACTCCCCCAGCAGCGTCTCCACCCGTTCCCAGGCGGTCAGGAACTCACGGTCGCCGGCTCCCGCCGGAAGGGCCACGCAGAGCTTTTCCGGTCGCTCCGGCGGCGGAACCTCGGTGTCTTCGGGTGATGCGTACCAGAAGGTGCGGGCGTCCTGGTGGAGGTCGGCGATCGCCACCCTGGGATCGTCAAGGAACGCCTCGTAGACCCCGTCCCCCAGATGGACGTCGATGTCCACGTAGGCCACCCGGACGAAGCCCTCCCGCTCCACCAGGAAACGGAGCAGCACCGCGCAGTCGTTGAAGATGCAGTAGTCGGCGGTACGATCCGGCCGGCCGTGGTGGAACCCCGAGACGGGAACGAACACCCGCCGGTTCCGGCCGTCCAGGACCCTCCGCGCTCCGTCCAGAACCGCTCCCACCACGCAGGCGGCGGCCCGGTCCATGTCGCGCTCAGCGGGGGTGGGCCCGTGATCCAGGGTGCCCTGGTCCGCCGCGCAAAGCCGGCGCACCCGCTCCAGGTAGTCGAGGCGGTGGAAGAGGAGCAGCTCGTCGTCTTCGGCGGGCCCCGCGTCCAACAGATCCACCCGTGCGTCCAGGCCGCATTCGCGGAGCCGGTCGAAGAACGCGTCGAAGCGGTCGGGGCCGTAGTAGTGCTTTCCGCCGGGGGCGGAGCCTCGGGTGAAGCCGTAGGCGGCCATCCCCCTCCCCACGTACACGCCGACGGGACGGCTCACCGCCCGGCCCCCAGAATGGACAGGAGCGGGGTCAGGGTGAGGGGACAGAGGATGGTGGTGGCGAAGACCACGCTGGTGACGAACTCGGGCTCCACGTCGTACTCGGTGGCCAGGATGATGCTGATCACCGCCGAGGGCATGGCCGCCTCGAGCACGCCGGCCTGTCGGGCCGCGCCCTCGAGCCCGATCAGCCGCGCCAGGAGGAGCCCGAATAGCGCGCCCCCCACCAGGCGCAGCGATACGGCCAGGCTCAGGGGCGCCACCCGCCCGGCCAGCCGCGCACCGTGGAGCTGCATGCCGAGGATGACCAGCATGACCGGGATGGTTGCGTCGGCGAGGAGCTTGACCGCCCGGGCCGCCGGAAAGGGGAGCGACCACCCGTAGCGGACCATCACGAAGGCCAACAGGACCGCCCACACCGTGGGGATCCTGGGGAGGCCGAGGAGCGCCCGCCGCACGCTCATCCGCCCCAGGGAGGCCACGAACACCCCGACGGTGTAGGAGACCACCGCCGAGGTCACGAAGTAGAGGCTGGCCTGGGCGAGCCCGGGCTTCCCGAAGGCGAAGAGGTTGGCGGAAAGGCCGAAGTTTCCCGCGTTGGGGAGTAGCACGGTCAGCACCACCCCCGCGGTCAGCGAGCGGCTCCATCCGAAGCGCCGGGCCAGGATCCCGGCCACCGCTCCCAGCCCCAGAAGCCCGATCAGGGTGAACGCCGCCATCTGCAGCATGTCCCCGCCGGAGAGGTGGTTCTCCACGATGATCTCGAAGACCAGGCAGGGGGAGAAAACCAGAAACGCCACCCGGGACATCGAGCGCGCGCCGACCTGGACCCGGGCGCGGAGCACGTAGCCCACCCCGGCGGCCAACAGCACGGGAAGAAGATTGTCCCCGAAGAGCCCGAACAGCCCCATCCGCCCCCCTACCGGCTTTCCCGCCAATCCCCCCAGGCGAGCTGGTCGAAGAAGATCCTCCGATCCTCCTCGTCCACGATCTCCGCTCCCGCCTTCTTGGCCTGATCGAGGTACTCCTCGGCCTTCGCGCGCTCGCCGCTCACCGCGTGGGCCCGGGCCAGCATCTCCAGGTTGAAGGCGCGGTCGAAGTCCTCCATGAGATCGGCGTGCTCCCGGGTCAGGGCGTCGCAACGCTCGGCGTGCCTGAGCGCCGCCGGTCCGTCTCCCAGCACCGCGCACACCCGGGCGATCAACCACTCCCCGCGCTGGTGGTTGACCCCGGTCCCCGCATCCAGCCAGTGGTAGGTCGAGGCGAAGGCGGCGTAGAGCATTCGTTCGGCTTCGGCGGGGGTGCGGTCGGTCTGCTCCATCAGGGTCCAGACCTCGCCGTGCAGGCGCCGGGCGAACGTCGCCCCGGCTTCGGCCAGGGTGTAGCGTTCCTCGTCGGGCATGGGGGCCTCCGTGGTTGGCGTTCGGTCGGATCTCGCGCTGGGCGTTCGGCCGGGTGGGCGCGTGGGGCGCCGCCGCCCTGAGAATACACGGTTTCGGTCGGCGGCTCGATGGGGGGACGGGAAGCCTCCCCTAACGGTGTTGGGTGACCTCCGTGCCGATAGCGGGTCAGATCCAGCGTCCAAGCCCGGTCCGGCGGACGAGACAGGGATAGCTCACCCGCCGGCCCCCCCAGCGGGACTTGTAGTGGGCGAGGCCGGCCGCGATCGGGGGGGTCGCCCCCAGGTTCATCCGCTCCACACCGTCCCGGGCCACGCTCCGGCAGAGATCGAAGCGAAGGGTCTGGTTGGGCTTGAGATGGGAGAACGCCTTGTTGAAATAGGACTGCCAGGCCTGGAGCGTCCCTCTCTCCAGAAAGTAGATATGGGAGCAGGCCGGCTCGCCCCCGTGCTCGCACCACACCCAACGCACCCTCGAATCCCGCTCGGCGAGGTCGGCCAGGGATCGATAGAGCGCGTCGGGGTAGCGGGGAGATTGACCGTGCCTGGCCTCCGTCTCCCGCATGATGCGGAGAAAGCCCCGGTGGTGAGGATCCCACCGGAAGCGCTCGTAGGTCACCCCTTCCCGCCGGCCCTTTCGGATCTGGGAGCGAAGTTTGGCGTCGGGGGGAACCCACCCGGGGCCGCCGATGTCCACCACCGAGGCGCGGCAGGGCTCCGCAATGAAGGCCGGATGTCCGGCTATGGTGCGGTGGAAATCGAAGATGAAGGTCTTCAGGTACCCGCGCTCGACCACCGCGTCCAGCAGCGCGCGGACGAGGCCGGCCCGCTCGGTTTCGTGTGCCGGAGCCACGAAGACCCCGCCGTAGCATCCGTCAGGCATGGAGTGAAAGCGGGCCAGGGGGCCCCGGCCGAACTCCACCCCGGGAAGCGCGGCGACGATGCGCCCATCGGCCTCCGCGGTCCAGGCCACCGGCAGCCCACCCATCCATCGCCACAACCCGGCGAACCCCGGCGAAGCGAAGAAGGCGTCGCCGACCAGGTCGTCCACCGCCGCGGAGACCGCGCCGGCCATGAGATGGTGGGTCACCGACACCTCGAGCGGGGCGGGCACCGCGTTCCATGCGCGCATCAAGCGGGGTCCGTCCCGCCGAGAAGCCGGTAGACGGCGGGTGAGCGGCGCACCAGGAATTCGCCCGTCCGGTGCCGGAGCCGTTTGTAGGTCTCCCGCCACCGGACGAACCCGGTCCGGGGGAACAACCGGCTCGTGAGAAGGGCGTCCAGACTGTCGGGCCAGGCGGCGCGAAGCCCTCCGGGAAGACGGTGACCGATCCCGTATACGGAGATCAGCCGGTTGAAGAAGCGGTGGACGAAGAGGATGTCGTCGGGGGGGAAGCCGGGGATTCGGGTGGCGACGTTCACCTGGTAGTGGTCGAACTCCCGGGCGGTGAGCCAGCCCTCCGCGCGGCCGAGATCGTGGAGCCGGGTGCCGGGATAGGGGTAGAAGATGAAGGCCAGGGCAAGATCCGGCCGGATCTCCGCGTTCAGCCGCACGGTCTTGAGCGCCTTCCCCAGGCTCTCGGAGGGGAGGCCGACCATGTTGTAGGACCAACGCCGGATCCCGTGCTCGCGAAGCACCGCGAACGCGCGGCGGATATCGTCGAGGTCGAGCCGCCGCGCCAGGACCTCGGTGGTCAGGGCCTGGTCCCCCGATTCCACCCCCATCCGGACCACCCGGCATCCCATGTCGGCCAGGATCTTCGCCACTTCCGGGTTCAGTAGATCCGCCCGCATGTTGCAGGTGAACGGAAGACCGATCCGATCGCGGTAAAGGGGCGCGAAGGCCTCCAGCCACTTTCGATTGGGAAAGAGGATGGCGTCGAGGAAGTTCACCCGGGCCGCGCCAGGCATGTAGCGATCGATGAGGGCTCGGAGCTGGGCGACTGCGTATTCGGGGGAGAGGAATCGCCAAAACCCGCCCCCGGCCGGCGCGAGGTTCCGGAGTTTGTGCACGCAACAATAGGAGCAGCCGAAGGCGCAACCCCGGGACATGAGATAGGAGAATGTCCCCCGCCGGACCGGGTAGAGATTGGCGAAGTCGAAGACGGAGAGGTCGGGTTCGGGGAGCAGGTCCAGGTCGCGCCAGAGCGGCCCCGGGTCGTTCCTCCGCATACCGGATCCATTCCGGACCCACAGGTTCGCGATACCCGAGGCATCCCCGCCGGTCTCCAGGGCCCGGCAGAGGGCGGGAAGCGCGTTCTCGCCCTCTCCCACGCAAATGAAATCCACCGCGGGGAGCGCGGCCACCTCCTCGGGAGCAAGGGTGGCGTGGATCCCCCCCACCGCCACCGGCGCGCCGGAGGCATCGCGCGCCCACGCCGTCCATGCGCCGAGCCGCCGGGCGTAATGGCTGTTGGAGGAGAACGCCACCAGGTCGGGCCGAACGGACCGGACGCGATCCCGGAACTCCGCCTCGGTGGGCGTGTGGGTGAGGTGGTAGAGGGATGTGGTGTGGCCGTGGCGCTTCAGCACCGCGGAGAGCAGCGCCACCCCGTAGGAGGGCACCCCGGTGTAATGGGTGACGTCCGACGACAGGTCGGGGAAGACGAACAGCACGTGCATGGTGTCGCCGATCATTGCCGGTGCCGCCGGGGGTCGGGCGACGGTCAACGGTTCCGGAACCGGGCGGAATGCCGCTCGACCATATCACAAGACCGATTTTGGAAAAACCGCTGCGCCAGCAGCCTCGGGCCGGCGTGGACCCGGCCTTGTGCCGGGGCGAACGCGTTTCACCGGTACTGGTTCTTGAGCTTCCCCCAGGTCGTCCTCACCGTGGGCACCATCGCGGTGCAGGGACTGTAGCCGGAGCGGTCCTGGCCGAACCCGACGACGCCGGCGTGTTCGGGCCACGGTATATCCGACAGGTACGGCCCGGGACAGTCCACGATCTGGAACTCGGGACCGGTCTCGAGGTTCCGGTTCATGTCCACCTGGAACTGGTCGGGACCGTACGCGTAGACGTAGAACGCGCACACCACCGCCTGCACCCCCCACGAATCCACTTCGTGGCGCTGGCAGTTGGAGGTCCGCACCCAGATCAGCCGGTTGCCCCCGCCGGAGTACGGGAACTCGTGGGCGACGTTGCCGTCCGGGCTGTTGGGGTACTCGAGATCCGAACAGGCAGTGTAGCTGAATACGTCGCAGCCCACCCCGTCGGCCAAGGTGGCGGTATTGGCGTACTGGACGCCCAGGCTCACGCCACTCACGCCGACCACCGGGTCTCCCATGCAGATCACCATGAAGACGTCGGCCCCCGAACCCGTCGGCCAGGTGTGGATGAACCGGTCACACGGGAGATTCGGATCCAGGTCGGTGCAGTTCAGGCCCTTTGTGTCATGGGCCTGGACGTGGAGTGCCACCACCGCTCCGGACTGATCGCCGGGCGCTCCGATCACCTCGGTGGTGAAGCTCACGGTCGAGTTCAGCGCGATCACGTTCCCCGCCGCATCGGCAACGTTCGAAACCGCTACCGTGTACGAAGTGCCAGCAACCAGATTCGAGGCCAGGGCGAGGCTCACCTGGGATCCCGTCGGCACCGCCGCGTTCACCACGAGCGTTCCCGAAGGGTTGGCGGTGGGGTACACGCTGTAGTTCGACACTTCGGCCGTGCCTGCCACTACCGGCTCGCTGAACCGCACGGTCACGTTGTTGGAACCGGGCGTACCCACGGCGCTGGTGAGGGCGGGAGGTGTTGTGTCGTTCCCTCCGGTGGTGAAGCTCGCGGTCGAGTTGGGAGCGATGGTGTTTCCGGCAACGTCCTGGACGTTGGAGACGGTCACCGTGTAGGCGGTCGAGCCCCCGCGAGGGCCGAGCCCAGGGTCAGGGAGACCTGGTTCCCGGAATTGGACGCCGCGGTCACCGTGAGCGGCGAGGACGGGTCGGCGTTCGGGAAGACGCCGTAGTTCGCGGCGGTGTTGGCCCCGGCCCCCAGAGTCTCGCTGAACGTGAGGGCGACGGTGCTCTGGCCGACTGTGCCGGCGGCGCTCGATAGAGTCGGCGGCGTGTTGTCCCCCCCGGTGGTGAAGCTCGCGGTCGAGTTGGAAGCGATGGAGTTTCCGGCCGCGTCCTGAACGTTGGAGACGGAAACGGTGTACGACGTGGAGCCGGCCAGGCTCGACCCGAGATAGAGCGTGACCACGTTGTTGAGCCGGGTCGCTCCGGACACGACGAGGGGCGAGGACGGATCGGAGGTCGGGTACACCGTGTAGTTGGACGCGACGCTCGCGCCGTAGATCACGTTTTCACTGAAGGTCACCGTCACCTGGTCGGTGCCTCCGGTGCCGTCGGCGCTGACCAGGGTGGGCGGCGCGGTATCCCCGCCGCTGGCGATGAAATTCGCGGTCGAGCCCGGGAAGATCGCATTCCCGTTCGTGTCCTCGACGTTCGAGACCTCCACCGTGTAGTCGCCGGTTCCGAGCAGCGCCCCGTCCAGGGTAAGGACCACGGTGGAACCGGTGACCGAAGCCCCGGTGACTCCCAGTTCATCCGTCGGATTGTACGTCCGGTAAACGCGATAGTTGGAGGGATCGATGGCTCCCCCGGCCACATCGAGGCTGAAGTGCACCGTCACGAGGTTCGATCCCCCCACGCCGGTGGCCCCGACCAGGTACAGATCGCTCCAGCCCCCTCCGGCGCGCGTACAGGGGTTGTACCCTGTCTGGCCGAAGCCGATTACTCCCGCGGCGTCGGGATAGAACAGGTCCCAGAGCGCGGGGCCGATGCAGTCCACGACCTCGAAACTCGGGCCCGGTAGATCAGGTTTATGTTTCGGGTCACCTCGAACCGGTCGGCGCTATAGGCGTAGACGTAGAACGCGCAGGCCACCGCATGCACCCCGTCCGGTGCGATCTCGTCCCGTTGGCAGTTCGAGGTGCGGACCCAGATCAGGCGGTCCCCACCCCCCGAATAGGGCCATTCGTGCTGCGGGTTCCCGTCGGCGCTGTTGGTGTATTCCAGGTCGGAGCAAAAGGTGTAACCGAAGACATCGCATCCGACGCCGTCGGTCAGAGTTCCGAGGGCGTCGTACTTGATGCCGCAGCTCACCGCGCTGATGCCCAGGTTGGGCTGCGCCTTCGCCACTACCAGGTAGACGTCCGCCGCCGAGTGCAACGGCCACTCGGTGGTGTAATCGCTGCAGGGAAGGGCCGAGCTCAAGTTGGCGCAGCCGAGCCCCTTCGTGTTGTGGGCCTGGACGTGGAGTGCGACCACCGAGGCCGACTGGCCGCCCGGCTGGGCGGATGCGGGCGGGGGGAGGAGGACCGCGAGAAAAACGAGGACTGAGAGAGCCACGAGGGTGGACTTCATGGCGGAGGCTCCTTTCGGATGGTCCGGTCGTGCAGGGGGGGCGGCATCGACGGACCCACACCCAACCTACGCCGGTTTTTCCCGATCATCCAGGGTATTTCTTGGCTTGTACCGGTTTTCACAAACGACCGATCGCGTCCGTTTATGGCCCGTCCCCCACGCTGAGTTTCATATGGGAAACCGGGATCGGACGGCCTGGACGGAACGGAGGCCGGTGCGGGTACACTGGGGGTGAAGGCGATCGGTGAATACCCGCAGTCCGGATCCCGGAAAGTAGAGGCCCGACCATGAAAGCGATCCTGGTGGAGAAGCCCGGCGGACCCGAAGTATTGCAGCTCGGCGAGGCCCCCGATCCGGTCCCCGGTCCCGGAGAAATCCTGGTCCGGGTCCACGCGGCGGGGGTGAACCGCGCCGACCTCCTACAGCGCATGGGGCGCTACCCGCCGCCTCCCGGCGCCTCGCCGATCCTCGGCCTGGAGCTGGCGGGCGAGGTGGTGGGCCACGGCCCGCCGGTCCACGACGATGCCTCCGGCGCCCCCGGTCTCCCCGGGATCGGAGCCGGCATCATGGCCCTGGTCACCGGCGGGGCCTACGCCGAATTGGCCTCGGTGCCGGTTGCGGCGGCCATGGAGGTGCCGCGGGGGATGAGCTTCACCGCCGCCGCCGCCATCCCCGAAGCCTTCCTCACCGCGTGGATGAACCTGGTGGAGCTGGGAGACCTGGCCGAGGGCGAGACCGTCCTGATCCACGCCGGGGCGAGCGGGGTGGGCTCGGCGGCCATCCAGCTCGCCCGCGAGCTGGGGGCGCGGGTCCTGGCCACCGCCGGGAGCGACGAGAAGCTGGCCTTCTGCCGGGGCCTCGGGGCGGAGGCCGCCATTCATCGCCACCACGAGGACTTTGCCGAAGCCGCCCTCGCCCACACCGGGGGCCGGGGGGTGGACCTGATCCTGGACTTCGTGGGGGTGCCCTACTGGGACTGGAACCTGAAGGCGCTTCGCCGCGGCGGCCGGCTTGCCCTGATCGGCTTCCTGGGGGGATCCCGGGGGGAAGTGGACCTGGGACCGGTGATGCGGAAGAACCTCCGGGTGACCGGGACCACCATCCGAGGCACCCCGTTCGGCACCAAGGCCCGGGTGGCCGGGGATTTCGCCGGGTTCGCCCTGCCCTGCTTCGCGGACGGGCGCCTGAAGCCGCTGGTGGACAAGGTCTTCCCGCTGGCCGAGGCCGCCGCCGCCCATCGATACATGGCGGAGAATCGGAACCAGGGAAAGATCATTCTGACCGTGGGGTGACCCGGTTCGGGCGATGACGGGCGGTACGGGCAAAGCCGCGGCCGAAACCCGACCGTCGCGGCGACTTGACACCCCGCGGGTGCCGTGGTTTGGTCAAATGATAGTAGGACTTGGATTTTTTGGTAGGCGGCCGTCCACGGTTTTGCCTCGCGGTTCGACTTCCGGCGGTCGCCCTGGAATGTGCTCGAGTCCGCGGACCGCGCCCGATCCACAACAAGGAGAATCGATCATGAACACGCGTATCCTCCGTTGGTTCCTAATACCCGCCCTCGGTCTCGGCATGGCCTTCGTCGGCTGCACCAAGAGCGGGGAGCAGGCCGAGCAGAGCGGCACCGCGACCCAGCTTTCCCAGGAGACCACCCAGGAGCTGGATCAGTTCAAGCAGGACACGCAGACCCGTCTCGATTCCATGCAGAAGGAACTCGAGACCCTGCACGCCCAGGCCCAGACCCTGACCGGCGACGCCCAGACCGCGGCCGATCAGAAGCTGAATGAGCTCGACACCGAGTACCAGAACCTGGTGAGCAGCGTGAACGGCATGCACGACGCCATGATGGGCAAGGTTCAGGGGATGATGGGCCAGGGCGGCAACATGATGAACCAGCAGGACGCGTCCAAGCAGGTCTGGGACGAGATGCGCACCCAGATGAACCAGGGGATGGAGAAGCTGAACCAGGGGATCGATTCCGCCAAGATGGAGCTGATGCCCAAGCAGACCGAGGGTGAGCCTTCGGGCAAGTAACCCCTCGGGGTCCGGAGGCGGCGAACGCCCCGGCCCGATAACCGATGTCACGGCGCGAAGCGGGCCTCCCAGGGGGGCCCGCTTGGCTATGGGGCCACATGCGCCGGAACCGTGCCGCATGGGTTCAGACGGCTACCCCGGCAGGGATTCGCGCGGGGTTTTCGGGGTATTACTGGATGCGGGGATGCGGGGATGTGGGAAATCGACAAGGAATCAACCAGCCGCGGTTCCGGCGCCGAAGCGCGCGTCCCGGACGGCCCCCGGGGATCGTCTCCGGGTTGCGGGCTCCGCCGCCCGGTCGCGACGATCGGATCACGAACAATAGGGAGGAGGTCGCCATGAGAGGGATTCGTTGGGTCCTCGTGGGCGCCATGTGTTTGAGCATTCCGGTGGTTCTCACCGCGTGCGGGAAGCAGCAGGAACAGGAGATCGAGCAGGGGGCGGGAGCGGCGGCGGAGCTTACTCCGGCCGAGCGCCGGGCCGAGTTCATGGAGCGGGTGGACGGCAGGATGGGGGCCCTGGAGGACCGGATGGCCGCCCTGCGGCAGGACGCACAGAGCCTCCCCGACAGTGTTCGGGCGGTGATCGTCGTCCGGCTGGACGAGCTGGGCACCCGGACCGACGACATGAGCGCGACGGTGGACACGCTGCAGGCGGCTCCGGACGCCGTCTGGGACGACATGAAAACCGATGTGGACAGCACCATGACCGTTCTCGAAAGGGACGTGAACCAGACCGCCCAGGACATCGCCCAGGCCGAGCCCAGGAAGGGCTCGTAGGGGGCAACGGAGGCCGGGATCGGGTCCGGCGCTCCGGCGCCCGCCTGACCTCGCCGGGCGGCCCACCCCGCGGGACGGGGGGACCGCCCGGGCCTGGGCCTTCTTGAGTCAAGCCCTTCACCTCCCGGCCGATAACTTCCCTGAGCACCCACCGACCCCCAGGTCAGTCTGCCCAGGGAGACCCGACATGTCCGACAACGCCCCGCTGCCCCCCTTTGGCGAGATCCTGGAGAGCATCTTCCGGGACTCCCCCGAGTTCTTTGTGGTCCTCGATCCCGATCTGAGGGTGAGCGCCGCCGGCGAGACCTTCCGGCGGGTGATCGGTCTGGAGGCGGGACGCAAGGTTTCGTTCCTCGACACCATCGAGCGGTTTTCGCTCTCCAAGACCCGCGAGGTTTTCGAGGCGCTCCGTCACGGCGAGGGTGAGCACCGGCAGCTCGAGGTCTTTCACCGCCGCACGGACGCCGAGCCGGTCACCGTGGCCTATTCCTGGGTCGCCTGCATGGATGAAACCGGCTCCTGCCGGGCCTTCGTGGGGATCGGCCGGGAGCCCGCCGCCCGCGTGGAAAGCGGCGAGGAAGTGGAACGCATGCGTTCGGAACTCGAGACCACTCGCCGCGACCTGGAACGCCGGAGCAGCGAGATCGTCCGGCTCCGCCGGGACCTCGAAAGCCAGACCGCCAGGGACGAGATGACCGGGCTCATCAACCGCCGGTTCGTTCTGGAGCGCCTGGAGGAAGAGGTCGCCCGCGCCATCCGCTACAACCAGGCCATGACCCTGGTGCTCTTCGACATCGACCACGTGAACGGCGTGAATGAGGAATTCGGGAACGAAAAGGGCGACGAGGTCATCAGCGCGGTCGCCGACGCGGTGCGCGAGCAGATCCGAGGCACCGACATCGCCTCGCGCTTCGGCGGCGAGGAATTCCTGGTGCTCTGTCCCCACACCGATCGCGCCAACGCGCAGTTCCTGGCCGAGCGGCTCCGCCGCCGGGTGTCCGAGCTGTCCTTCCGCTCGGAGGACGGCGAGGAGGAGTTCGGGGTGACGATCTCGGTGGGCCTGGTTTCGGTGGCCGGCGGGAACGAATTCGACGTCGAGGCCATCCTCGCCGCCGCCCAGCAGGCCCTGGAGTCGGCCAAGAACGGCGGCATGAACCGGGTGCGGTTGATGGAGGTGGTATAGGCTTCAACGGGTTCCGGCGACGGCCGGAGCTTGGGACTCCGGGGGCTGGGGCCCCCGGAAGGAATGCGGGGGGCACAAATCGCGGAAATCGGGGAGCGATTCGCTTCGCTGAAGCGATGTTGGGGCGGGTCTGAGAAGGCCCGCCCCGGGTGTTTTTGGGGTCCGGCCCCGGGGCGGTTTCGTCGCCGGACCGGATCGCCAGTGGGACGGATCCGATCGAGTCGACTTACAAACCCAGGGGTTGTAATTTTTTACCCGGGTATCTCGTTATCCGGCAATGAATTGACCTCGGTTCGTCCCGCGCGGGCGCGCGTCAGACCGAGGTGACGGGCTCGTGGGGGGAGCCGGCGGCATCCGGGACGACCGGCGACCAGCCGTCGGGCGCGCCCTTGAGGAGCCGGGTGCGGGCGAGGTGGGGGGCCTCGAAGCCGGGGTCGAAGCCCAGGATCGCGGCGGCGACCTCCTCGGGGCGGGCGTGTCCCTCGGTGTCGAGCCGGACCCGGACCGAGAGATACCTCGCGCCGGGCCGGATGAAGCCGGCCTGCTCGCCGAGTTCCCGGGGAACGGCTCCGGCGGGAATCCACCCCACCGCGTCCACTTCGGGGCGGAGGTCCACGGTCTTCTCGCGGCGTTTGCGGGTGACGCGCCACGGGGCTTCGGTCCACGCGAGGAATCGCGCCGGGGCATCGTCGAGCGGGCCGGCGGCCGGATCCGCCTTGGCGATCTGGTCCGCGTCCACCCGCACCATGTACTCCGCCGCGGCCAGCTCGCGGGAAAGCTTCCGAGCGCCCTGGGGGAGCCGCTCCACGGCGAGGAACTCGAGCCCCTCGGGGGCGTGGGCGCGGAGCCGGGCCAGGAGCTCGCCCGCGGGGAGCTGTTCGGCGAGCGACAGGTCCACCACCTCATCCAGGCTCACCAGTCCCAGCGGAAGCGGCGGCGAGAACTCCATCACCGGCTTGGGGTGGAAGCCCTCGCTGTAGTAGGGGTTCACGCCGGCGCGGCGGAGCACCCGGGGAAGGGCGCGCACCAGGTCGAGATGGCCGGTGAGCGCGGCCACCGAGAACTTGGCGAACCGCACCCGGTAGCGCTGGGGTTCGCCCTGCTGGAAATCGTGCGGACGCCTGCCGTTTCGTTGCGGGTCGTTGGCGTCGCGGGAGGCCTGGTGTACCTGGGTACTCTCTTCATCGGCCGACTCGCCATTCGCGGGCCGGCCCAGCTCCTCGGTGGGGACGAACACGTCCGCCTCCGACGGCGGCCGGTACGCCCCGAGCTTCCGCAGGAACTCGCCGCGGTCCTCACGCATCTGCGTCATGTCGCACTCCACGCCGCAGTGGTAGCAGACCAGGATCCGCTGGTCGGCGTCGTGGTCGGCCAGGTTCGTGTGGTGCACCAGGGCGCCGGCCGGCTTCCCGCAGGGGGGCGAGAGCTTGGAGCGCATGGACCGCCGGTACTCGGTGGCCAGGAAGCGATCCTCCAGCCCCATGTCCAGGTGGTCCCAGGGGAGCCGCCCGTCCACCGGCAGGGTGCCGAGGAACAGGTCGTAGGGGATCCCGGGGTGGGCGGCCATCGCGTCGACCCAGGCGTCCCAGCGAAGCTGGTCGTCCCAGGAGTCGAACCGCCCGCCCGCCCGCCAGACGGCCTCGATCACGTCGGCCATCCGGCGGTCGCCGCGGCCCAGGACGCACTCGAGGTAGGTGGTGCGCGGGTCGTGGCGGCGGAACTCCAGCCGGTAGCGGCGCGCGAGGTCGCGGAGGATGTCCTGCTTCCGCTCGATCTCCTCCAGCGAGTCCATGGCGCACCACTGGAACGGCGTGTGGGGCTTGGGCACATGGGACGACACCGCCACCGTGATCCCCACCGCGGCCGGTTTGTGGTACTGCGCGCCGATCCGCTTCATGCGCCGGCCGAGTTCCATGATCCCCGCCACGTCCTCGTCGGCTTCGGTGGGGAGGCCGATCATGAAGTAGAGCTTCATCCGCCGCCAGCCGCGGCTGAACACCCGGTGGGCGGTCCGGTCGAGGTCCTCCTCGGAGATGTTCTTGTTGACCACGTCCCGCATCCGCTGGGTTCCGGCTTCGGGGGCGAAGGTGAGGCCGGTGGCGCGGACGGTCTTGATCTCGTCGAAGAGGTCCTCGTCCAGCCCGTAGGCCCGGAGCGACGCCACCGAGAGCGAGACCTTCTCCTCGCGGAGCTTCCCCATGACCTTCTTGATGAGGGGCGAGATGCACGAGTAGTCGGCGGTGGAGAGCGTGGTGAGCCCGACCTCGTCGTAGCCGCCCTTCTTCACCGCGCTGACGATGGTGTTCACGATCCCCTCGGGATCGCGCTCGCGGACCGGACGGTAAATCATCCCGGCCTGGCAGAACCGGCAGCCCTCGGTGCAGCCGCGGGCGATCTCGATGGCCATGCGGTCGAAGATGGCTTCGGCCGCGGCCACCGGCGCGTCATCGGGGAAGGGGTAGCGGTCGATGTCCTGGACGACTTGCCGTTGGGGCTTGGCGGGGATGTCTTCGGTATTGGGCGCGCCGACCACCACGAACCCGGTGCGGGGATCGAGTTCGGTGGGGTAGAGCGCGGGGACGTAGAACCCGCCGAGGCGCGCGATCCGTATGAGCTGCTCGCGCCTGGGGACGTTGTTGGCCTTCATGTCCGCCACCAGGAGGAGCATCTCGGGGAGCTTCTCCTCGGCGTCGCCGATCAGGAAGGCGTCGATGAAGGGCGCCATGGGCTCGGGCTGGGTGGCGACGGGGCCGCCGGCGATCACCAGCGGGTGGCGTTCGCTACGGTCGGCGGATCGAAAGGGGATCGAGGCCAGGTCCAGCATGGTGAGGACGTTGGTGAACGTGAGTTCGTACTGGAGCGAGAACCCGACCACGTCGAAGTCGGTCAGGGGGCTCGCCGTCTCGAGGCTCAGAAGCGGGAGGTTCCGCTCGCGGAGTTCCCGCTCCATGTCGATCCAGGGGCAGAACACGCGCTCGGCGGCGATGTCGGGGCGGCGGTTCAGGAGCGAGTAGAGGATCTTGGTCCCCAGGTGGCTCATGCCGATGTCGTAGACGTCGGGGAAAGCCAGGGCCATCCGCACCCGGACCTGGGCCGGGTCCTTCACGATCTGGTTGGTCTCGCCCCCGGTGTAGCGGGCGGGCTTGGCCACCCGGTGGAGGAAGGGGGCGTAGGGATGGTGCTTCAGGGACACGGGGACCACCTTTACCGGTGCGTCAAGTCGAGGTGAATGCGCGAGTTAAGATCCCCGGAGGGGCGTACAAGCCCAGGCGCCCTTCGGCAGCGCCCCGCCCCCCGGGGGAGGTGAGGATAGCAGATTGGGGGAACTGCCCGACGCTTCCACGGCTTGGCGGGCTTGGCGCTTGACGCATAACGTTACGCGTTATAGACTCTGACTGTGATTCGGAGCTTCAAGACCAAGGAGACCGAGCGGCTGTTTCATCGCGAGAGAGCCAAGAGCCTCCCGGCGTCCCTGCAGCGTGTAGCCCTGCGGAAGCTCAGGATGCTGAACCGCGTCCGGACATTGCAGGATCTGCGGGTTCCTCCCGCCAACCGGCTGGAGCGACTGAAAGGGGACCGCGAAGGTCAGTACAGCATCCGGATCAACGACCGGTACCGTATCTGCTTCGTCTGGCGTGATGAGGACGCCTTTGACGTGGAGATCGTCGATTACCACTAGGTGAGAGCATGGCCAAGAAGAAGATGGAACCTGTCCACCCCGGGGAGATCCTCATGGAGGACTTTCTCCGACCGATGAATCTCAGCCAGAACGAGCTGGCGCGGAACCTCGGCGTTCCCCCCCGTCGTATCAACGAGATCGTACTCGGAAAGCGCCGATTGACGGCGGACACGGCGCTCCGCTTGGCTCACTACTTTCAGATGTCTCCGGAGTTTTGGCTCGGTCTCCAGATGGACTACGATCTCGACGTCGAGAGCGACCGCCTGCAGGATAAGATCGAGCGGCAGGTCGGGCGGTATCGCGAGGCAAGCTAGGCGTTGCGGACACCGGAGGCGTTCACTACCACCGATCCAGCGGTGATGTCGTGGATTGCCCTTCGGCGATCGCTGAACCCGATCGTAACGAACGAGAGCCACCCGAGTAGAGCTTTGGCAATGATGCGGACGTAAGCACGCAAGACTGTTATGCGGGCGAGTTGGTCATCCGTGCGAATCCGGACCCCGGCTATCAGCTGGCCGCAGGTACACAACCTGCTGGTGCAGAGGGGTTCGTAAATCAGGAACAGGCTGACCACCATACCAACGCGTAGGGCGGTAAGCGTCTCGGTTTGGATGAGGGCGGAAACTGCGAAGAAGGCGGCGATCAGGAGTAGACCGTCGATCGCGGTGGCAAGGTAACGACGGGCCAGTCCGGGATAACCGGGGAGGATCTCCTCGACGTCCTGCTCGGATCCCTCTTCGACCTGTCGGTCTGCTTCCGCTTTCTCAGGCATAGACGGATGTTCTCCGCGTTCCTCTAGAACCCTTCTGGCCGCAGCTAAAGCAAGCGTCGACCAAGTCCCGGTATCAGCGACTCGGCAAATCCCCTGCAGTTCTTCAGTCGGCCGTTCACGCATTCCAACGAGTATCGGGTCATCGTGTTCTTTCAAGCGTCACCTCCCGCCTGGTACGACAGAGGGTCTCTGCACAGCCCTTCGGCCGCCCGACACCGCCAGCGTCCCCGCCACCACCAGAAGCGCTCCAAGAATACTCAACGGTCCCGGAATTTCCCCGAAAAAGAACACGCCCCAGAGCGCGGCGAAGACGATCTGGACGTAGCTCATGGTCATGGCGCGGCCGGCGCGCTCGGCGCGAAGTCCCTTGGTGAGAAAGATCTGTCCGAGTTGGGCAAAGATTCCGACAGCCAGTAACAATAGCCAGCCGACCGGGGATGGCATTCGGACATCAGCCATCATGAACGGGACCGCCATTGGGGTGGCCACGAGCGGGAACGACATGACGATCACCAGCTCGTGCTCGGTCTCGCCGAGCTTCCGGACCACGGTGTAGGCCGACGCGGCGAAGATCGCGCCCAGGAGCGCCACCCCCACCGCGGCCAGGTTCAAGCCCGCGGTGAACCCTCCGAACAGGAACGACGGCCGGGCCACCAGGACCACCCCCGCCATGCTCAGCACCAGGCCCAGCAGGTCCTTGCGCTCCGTGCGCTCGGCCAGGAACAGCCCCGCCAGGACCGCCGTGAAGACCGGGTTCGTGTACTGGATCACCGTGGTATCCGCGAGCGGGAGCCGGCTGATCGCGTAGAAGAAGCACATCAGCCCGCCGAACCCCGTCAGCCCGCGCAGGAGCAGCAGCCCCTTCCGCCGGCCCCAGACCGAAACCCGCACTCTCCGGAGCATGCCCCAGGTCACGATCAGGCTGAACAGGCAGCGGGCGAAGACGATCTCACCGGTCGGAAGGGTGCGCCCGGCGAGCTTCACGGTGAGGCTCATGAGGCTGAAGAAGAACGCGGTCAGGAGCATGTAGCGGAGGCCATGGCCTCGGACGGCGGGCACCGGGGCGCCGGACAACGCGCCTTCGCCCCCCGGCCCCCCGAACCCCACCTCCGCGCGATCCACTTCCTACCCCCAGAACTCCGGCCCCACCCGAAGCCCGTGGATCCATGCCGGGGGGAGCCCCACCAGCGCCACCGCGGCCAGCCACCCGTGCGACAGCGCCAGGGTGAAGAGGTTCTGCTCGCGCTGGTAGAGGAGGCACCAGATGTAGCCTCCGACCACGGTGAAGACGACCAGAACGGGGTTGGGATAGTGGAGGGCGCCGAACAGCAACGCCGAGGTGATCGCCGAGAGCTGCGGGCGGTGCCAGGTGTCGCAGAGCCGCCGGTGGACGAAGCCCTGGAGCGCCCACTGCTGGGCCATCCCCCAGAGGGGGTAGGTCCAGACCGACTCGCGGAAGCGCGCGCCCAGGTTCACGCCGTGGCCGCTCCAATAGCTCACCGCCACGATCACCGCCAGGGCGGCCAGGCTGGCCGGGCCCACCGACCGGGCCGAGCGGAGGAAGTTGTCGAAGCGGAAGCCCAGGGCGCGCGGGCGGTCGCGGTGGAGGATGTTCGAGGCCAGCGGGATCAGGACCACGATGGCCAGGTATACCGCCTCGACCCAGTGCGGGGCCACCGGGTCCACCACCCACTCGAAGATGAGGGCCAGGACCACGAAGATCACCGGCTCCACCCAGGGATGATCCAGGAAGAACCCGAACCACCGGCGGGAGCGGGCGTTGGCGCGTGCGCTGGCGACGGTGGCGCTCGCCGTGGCCGCGCCTGGGCCGGCCTCCCCCGCCTTCGCCGGGTTCGCGGCGCAGAAGGGCCCGGCCGGGCCGGGCCCGGCCGCCGCAGTGGTTCTGTTCGCTCTCTTCTTCATCCCGTATCCCGCGCTGAGCGTCAGGTCGTGGGTGGCGGCGCTCCGGAGCCGGCTCCGGGCGGCGCCGGGCGTTCGAATCGGCGCGGGGTGGATTGTAGCCCTTGCGCTCCTCGCCACCTACACCGCTTTGGCCGGGCGGCCGGGGCGGCTGGGAGAGACCTTGGACCGGCGAGGGAACTCTCCCCACACATAGGGGTATGAAATGCGGGGCCAAAAACATATACTGTGCGTGTATGCCCGTCCCCCACGGGCCGGCCGGCGCCTGCCTCGGCCACGCGCGCGCCAGGGAGGAACAGCAGCATGAGACGCTGGTTGTCCACGTCCACCCCGCTCGCGCCCCTCGTCGCCATGGCGGCTATCGCCCTGGGCGGCTGCGGGGGAGACGAACCCACCACGCCCGTCTTCGGGACCGACATCGTGCTCACCCCCGGCGAATCCGGCGCCGACCGAGTCGGGAAGGGGCACTACCCGCTCGAAGCCGGCTGGACCTGGTCCTACCTCCGCACCTTCGAGGTGATCGACCCCGCCGACGGCTCGGTCCAGCAATCCGTGACCGACTCCATCCGGGTCGAGGCGCTGGGGGAGGTGGACCTCGGCTCCACCACCGCCTACGGGCTCGTCACCTACGGCCTGGAAATCCAGGAAGGCGGGGTGACCAGCGAGTACACGACCGAGACCTATTACCACCAGGACCGCTCCGCCCTCACGGAGATCGCCTATCGAGGCTATGGCTCCCTCGCTACCCCGGCCCCGGGCATCCGGACCGAGGACCGGGTGACGTACCACGTGGGCTCCCGCACCTTTGGATCGGTTCTGGAGCTGAAGCGGGCGTTGACCGCCGCGGGGCCCTCGGGCGGGTGGGTTGCCGACGCCACCGGCATCGGCCGCGCCGCATCGAGCCCCGCTCTCGACGGCCCGATCACCTTCCGCGACGACCCGCGCGTGGCCCTCGCGTACCCGCTTCGCCCCGGCTCGAACTGGGTGAGCTTCACCGATCCCTGGACCCAGACCCGCGAGGTGGCCGGCCACGAGCCGGCCCGGGTCCCCGCCGGCACCTTCGGCTCGGCCCGGATCGTGACCGACGTGGGGATCGACCCGAACCTCACCTGGTCGGATTGGGTGTCGGCCCAGGGCCTGGTGTCCCGCGAGATCGGCGGTCTGATCGAGCTCACCGGACCCGGGTTGCCGAGCCCGGGGGACACGCTCCTCGTGGTGGACCGCACCGTCCTGATCGGTTTCAGCCGCCCGCACGGCGGCTCCTGATAGCCGCCGCGTTCCTTCGCGGCGCCACGGAAGTTCCCCGGAGGCGGGGCGCGACGAGCACGTGATCGGGCTTCGGCCCGGCCAGCCACCACAGCGCTCCGCCTCCACCCTATCCCCGCCCGGCGACCCCCACCCGACCCAAACGATCGCGTAACACATTGTTGAGCCACATCATTGCCGTCGGCGCGGTTCTACTCCATAATGATTTTGGACCGGTCCAAGACCGATACGCGGACGGTAAGGAGCATTTGTGCAGGTATCCCGCGAGTTCACTCCCGAGGTCCTGGAGGCGTACCGGGACTGCGAGCGGAGGCTCGAGAACTTCCACACGCCGTTCTTGGATGCCGCGCGGCGGCTCGACGACCCGGTGCGCCGTGACGCGTTCTTCGCGGCGTACGTGTCGCTCCGGGTGAACGGCCCCCAGAACCTTCCCCGTCCCGTGGGTCGCGCACCGACCGTCGAGGCCTCGCGACTCGCGCTCCGCGCGTGGCGGGACAATGCCCGTCTCTGCAACAACGGCCACCCCGACCCCAAGATCCCCGAGCAGATCGCCCTCGCCGATACCATGGCCCGCTTCGGGATCCCCATGACCCCGTGGATCGTGCTCGAGCAAGGACTCATCGACCTGGCCGAGAACCACCCGGTGCCCGACCTGGCGTCCATGGTGGACCGCGGCCGGCGGCTGGGCGGAGCCCAGGCCTGGGTGTTCCTGCGGATCCTGATCGCTCGGCGCGGCGTCCACCGGTTCCGGGTGCCGGCGCCGGTGGACGTGGAGGAGCTGGCCAACGATCCCGGCGTCTTCGCCTACATCGTGCGGAAGATGATGGACGTGTTCTCCGAGCTGGACTGGTGGGAGACGCCGCGCTCCAGCCTCCCCGCGGACATGCTGAAGCGGCACGGGCTGGACGTGGAGAAACTCCGCGCGATCCGTTCCCTGGCCCAGGCCCCGCGCGATTTCTTCGAAATGATGAACGACCTCACCCTGGTTGCGTGGCGGTACTACGAAAGCGGCGTGGCGAGCATCGCCCAGGCCGCCGCGCACCTCCCTCACGAGGGCGTGCTCCAGGTGGACGCCATCCTGAACGGCTACAAGAACGCGCTCCGCACCATCCAGAAGGCCGGGTTCTCGCCGCTGGAGCTGGACGCGCTCGCCGGTGCGCGACGGGGGCAGGAGCCCTCCCGGGTCGGCGGGTTCGAACGCCCCGAGGCGGGGGACGGCGACGACTGGGACCGCCACGGGCGCGTGAGGCCGTAGTTCGCCGGCACAAAGGCTTGTCCCGCCCGGCCCCGTGATTCATGATCCGACGGCATGAGGGCACTCGGCATCGACATCGGCGGGACCTTCACCGACCTCGCGCTCTTCGACCCGGCCACCGGCGAGCTTCACACCCACAAGCTCCTGACCACCCCCGACGACCCTGTCCGCGCGGTATTGGAGGGTACGCGGGCGCTCCTGGGCGCGGTCGGCGGCGCGCCCCCGGCCCGAATCGTCCACGGAACCACCCTGGTCACCAATGCGGTGGTGGAGCGGAAGGGCGCGGTCACCGCGCTCCTCACCACCCGGGGGTTCCGCGACGTGCTGGAGATCCGGCGCGAGGGGCGATACGACCTCTACGACCTGGACCTGGAGTTCCCCGAACCCCTGGTGCCGAGGCGCCGCCGGTTCGAGGGCATCGAGCGGGTGGACGAGACCGGCGCGGTGGTGACGCCGCTCGACGAGGCGGGGCTGGAGCGGCTGCTGGCGGGGCCGGCCGGTGGGGGGGTGTCCGGCGCCGACGGCGGAAACCCGGCGGGAACGACAACGACGCCGGCCGGCGGGAGCGCTCCCGGCGGGCGCATCGAATCCTGGGCGATCGTCTTCCTCCACGCCTACGCGAACGGCGACCACGAGCGCCGGGCGGAAGCGATCCTCCGGAAGCACTTCCCGGATGCGCCGGTGTCGCTCTCGAGCGCGGTGGCTCCGGAGATCCGCGAGTACGAGCGCACCTCCACCACCGTGGCCAACGCCTACGTGCGTCCGGTGGCCGAGGGATACCTCACGCGGCTCGAAGCCGGGTTGGGGAAGGTGGCGGGGAACGCGGGCGGCGGAGCCTCGGGCGGGCGGGCGGAAGCGCAGGGACCGGAGGCGCGGGACGCGGAGCCGGGCGCCGCCCCCGTCCTCCACATCATGCTGAGCGACGGCGGCATCACCACCCCGGAGACCGCAGCCGCGCTCCCCATCCGCATTGTCGAGTCGGGTCCGGCAGGGGGGGTGATGGCCGCGGCGCGGATCGGCGCGGGTTTGAGCGAGACGCGGCTTCTCTCCCTCGACATGGGCGGGACCACGGCCAAGATCGCCTTCCTGGACGAGCACGGTCCTCGCACCCGCTCCACCTTCGAGGTGGATCGCCGCCGGTTCTACAAGCGGGGGAGCGGGCTCCCGCTGTTGGTTCCCGCGCTGGACCTGGTCGAGATCGGCGCCGGAGGAGGGAGCACCGCCGGGCGCGGTCCGCTGGGGACGCTCACCGTCGGTCCGGAAAGCGCCGGGGCCGACCCCGGTCCGGCTTGCTACGGGCGCGGCGGCGGGCGCGCCACGGTGACCGACGCGGACCTGGTCCTGGGCCTATTGAACCCTGCGTACTTCCTGGGCGGAGCCATGGCGCTGGACGTCGACGCCGCCCGCGAGGCGATCCGCCGCGACGTGGCCGACCCGTTGAACATGGATCCGGCGGAAGCGGCCCACGGCGTGCACCTCCTGGTCGGGAGCAACATGGCCGAGGCCGCCCGGGTTCACGCCGCCGAGCGCGGGCTGGACCTGGGCGCGCACGTCCTGGTGGCCTTCGGCGGGGCCGGCCCGGTCCACGCCTGGAGCGTGGCCCGCCAGCTCCGCATGCCCCGGGTGCTCTTTCCCGCCCACGCCGGGGTGGAATCGGCCCTCGGGTTTCTGGCCGCGCCGCCGGCCTTCGAGACCGCGCGTTCGCGGACGGTGGCCCTGAGTGCCCTGAACGAAGCCGACGCCCGGGAGATCCTGGAGGAGCTGGCGCGGATCGCCCACGGCCCGGTCGAGGGCGCGGGAAGCGGTCCGATCGAGGTGGAAGCGGCGGTGGACATGCGCTATCGGGGCCAGGGCGCGGAGGTCCGCGTGCCGCTCACCGGCCTCTCCGTCACCCGGAGCGCGCTCGCCGAGGCTTTCGCCGCCGCCTACGTCCGCCTCTACGGCCGCGAGGTGGAGGGCGTCCCGGTCGAGGTCGTGACCTGGCGGGTGCGCTGCCGCCGCGAGGGTCCGCCGGTGGACGTGTTCGACCGCGCGGGCGAGCCGGTCGGCCCCGGCGGCGAGGCGCCGGTCTTCGGCCGCCGCCGCGCCTGGATCCCGGACATGGAGCGGCCGGCGGAAGTCCCGGTCTACCGGCGGGGCGCCCTGGAACCGGGGATGACCCTCACCGGCCCCGCCCTCATCGAGGAGTCGCAGTCCACCCTGGTCCTCGGCCGCGGCGCGGCGCGCGTGCTCCCCGGCGGCACGGTGCTGGCGGAGGTGTCGGCGTGATGATCCAGGGCGCGAGCCGCGAACGGCAGACCGCGCGCGCCGAGGGGCGAATTGCCCTTCGGGCGAGGAGGCGTTCTGAAGCGCGAAGGGCCGCGAAGCGGGGGCCCCTTCGCGGTGAAGGAGCGACCGTAGGAGCGTCCGGTGGACGGTCCGAGGGAGCGGACCCGACGAGTCGAAGGGCATTCGGCCGGAGGTCGCGCGCTCGGGGCGGCGCCGGACGGCCGGTTTCCGGCCGGAGGTCGCGCGCTCGGGGCGGCGCCGGACGGCCGGTTTCCGGCCGGAGGTTGCGCGCTCGGCGAATGCCGGCGTCGATCCGATTCACCCGGGTGAACAGAATACAGCTGAAATTGGTTGTAAGGCGCATGCCGGCTCGAAGTGAGCGAGCCCATGAGAACGCCGTTCGCCCCAAGGACCCCCACCCATGACCCTCGACCCCGTCCAGGTCGGGATCCTCTGGACCCGGCTCACCAGCATCGTGGAGGAGGTGGCGACCGTTCTCCTCAACACCTCGTTCACCCCGGTGGTGCGCGAGGCGGGGGACCTGAGCGCGGGGATCTTCGATCGCCGCGGCCGGATGATCGCCCAGGCGGTGACCGGCACCCCGGGCCACATCAACACCATGGCCACCGCGGTCCGCCATTTCGCCGAGCGCTTTCCCCTCGATTCGCTGCAACCCGGCGACAGCCTGGCCACCAACGACCCGTGGCTGGCCAGCGGCCACCTCCACGACGTGACCGTCGTGACCCCGCTCTTCCACGGGGATCGCGCGGTGGGCTGGGGCGCCAACACCTGCCACATGGCGGACATCGGCGGGCGGACCCTCGGCGCGGAGGCGCTGGATGTCTACGAAGAGGGCCTCCGCCTCCCCATCGTCAAGCTCATCAGGAAGGGCAGGCTCGACCCGCTCCTGGCCGAACTCATCGCCGCCAATGTCCGCACCCCGGAGATGGTCCTGGGCGACCTCCAGGCCATGGCCGCGGCCAACCATCGCGCCGAGGACAGGCTGCGGTCGCTCTTCTCCGACACCGGCACGCAAGACCTCGAGGCCATCGCCGACGAGGTGCTGGACCGGAGCGAACGCGCCCTCCGCGAGCGGATCGCCGCGCTTCCCGACGGCGAATCCACCGGCGAGGTGATCCTCGACGGCTTCGGCGAACCGGTGACCCTTCGCGCCACCATCCGCGTCGAAGGCGACCGGCTCACCGTGGACTACGCCGGCACGAGCCCCCAGGTCCGCGAGGGCATCAACGTGGTGATGACCTACACCCACGCCTACACGACCTACCCCCTGGCCTGCGTCTTGAGCCCGGACATCCCGCACAACGCCGGCTCGTTCCGCCCCATCACCGTGATCGCGCCCGAAGGGTGCGTGCTGAACGCGATCCCCCCGGCCCCGGTGGCCGCCCGCCACATCGTGGGCCACTTCCTCCCCGGGGCGGTCTTCGCCGCGCTCCACCCCTTCGTCCCCGATCGCGTCCCCGCGGACGGGGCCTACGGCCTCTGGGCGAGCCAGTTCGAGGGGCGCCGCCGGGACGGTGCGCACTTCGTCTTCACCCTGTTCTCGAACGGCGGCACCGGCGCCCGCCCGCAGAAGGACGGCCTCTCGGTGACCTCGTTCCCGAGCGGGGTGCAGAACATCCCCGCCGAGATCATCGAGTCCACCACCCCGCTCTTCGTCCACGAGCGCGCCCTCCGCGAAGACTCCGGCGGCGCGGGCCGATACCGCGGCGGCCTTGGCCAGCGGCTCACCCTGAGCGTGCGCGGCGGAGACGCCGTCCATTCCTGCATCTACGAACGCACCCGTCATCCCGCCGCGGGTCGCGGAGGCGGCGAAAGCGGCGCCCCGGGCCGGGTTCGCCTGGAAGACGGCGCCGATCCCCACCCCAAGCGGAAATACCTCCTCCGCGACGGCCGGCGGGTCACCCTGGAGCTTCCCGGCGGCGGGGGCTACGGTCCCCCCGACGAACGCGATCCGACGCTCACCGAACGCGACCTTCGCGAGGGCTACGTCACCGCTCCGCCGACGGACTGAGCCCGCACCGGCCCCGCTGCGCGCCCCTCCAAGGCCTCGGTCAGGCGGGCGGCGCCGCCGCCCGGAGCCGAGGCGCCCGGTCGGCGACCCCCGAGCCGCTCCCCGCGATTTCGTATAGGATTAACCCCGGTCCGGAGCCGGCCGGCCGATCCGGGGCCGAGCCGGGCCCCGATCCGCCCGGCGCGTCGACGGCGCGGCCCGTCGACGACCCGGGCGCCGACGACCCGACCCGGGCCCAGGAACCCCCGAGAGGAGCATTGCGTGACCGATCCCCGCGAGATGGACGCCTTCCTGACCCGGCTCATGCCCCGGCTCGCCGCCATGGCTCGGGAAGGATTCGAGAACCCCGGCCCGGTGATGTACAAGTCGCCGGGCCAGCCGGTGACCGCGACCGATCGGGCCATCGAGAAGGCGGCGGTGGAGGCGATCCTCGGCGCCTGGCCCGATCACGCCATCATCGGCGAGGAGACCGGCCACACCGAGGGCGACGCCGAGACGATCTGGTTCATCGATCCCATCGACGGCACCCTGAACTTCACCCGGGGGATCCCGATCTTCTCGATCTCGATCGGGGCGGTCCAGCGCGGGAAGCCGGTCGTGGGGCACGTCATGGACCCGCTGCGTGAGGAGCACTTCCACGCCTTCCGAGGCGCCGGCGCCTGGCTCGGATCGAAGCCCATCACCTTGAGCGACGTCCGGGACATCGACCAGGCCGCCCTCAGCATGCAGACCTCGGCGGAGGGGCAGTTCCTCCGGAAGATCGGCTTCGTCCACCAGCTCCACCGCCGGTTCTCCAAGACCCGGAAGCTCGGCACCATCGCCCTGGAGCTGGCCTACGTGGCCGCCGGCCGGTTCGACCTGCTCTTCGCGGGGAAGGCGACCCCCCAGGCCTGGTGGGACATCGCCGGCGGCTGGATGCTCATCGAGGAGGCGGGCGGGATCATGGTGGATCACGAGGCCCGGGATATCACCCGGGAAAGCTCCCACCTGGTGGCCGGCCACGAGTCCCTGGTGAACGCCTTCCTCACCCTCTTCCGCGGATCGGAGGACTGATGCGACGGGCGGCGCCGTTCGGAGCGACTGCCGGTCCGGGACGGCGCACGGCGTGGTCCAGGACCCCGGGCGGATCACTGCGGCACGCGGCGCTCCTGATCGCGGTCCTCACCCTGTCCGCCCTGGCCTGTTCCCAAGCCGATTCCCGAGGCGACGCCGCGTCGGCTGCCCGGGGCGACCTGCCCCTCGACCGGGTCCAGCTTCCCCCGGGGTTTCGGATCGCGGTTTACGCCGCCGGTCTTCCCGGAGCCCGCTCGATGGCTCTCGGGCCGGGCGGGACCCTCTTCGTGGGCACCCGGGGCGAGGACCGGGTCTACGCGGTCCGGGATACCAACCGGGACGGCCGGGCGGACCGGACGTGGGTGATCGCCGAGGGGCTGGACACCCCCAACGGGGTGGCGGTTCACGACGGCGCGCTCTACGTCGCGGAGATCGGCCGGGTCATTCGCTACGACGACATCGAGGCCCGCCTGGAGGCCCCCCCCGCTCCGGTCACCGTGAGCGACGTCTTTCCCGCCGACCGCTCCCACGGCTGGAAGTTCATACGGTTCGGTCCCGACGGGAAGCTCTACGTGCCGGTCGGCGCGCCCTGCAACGTGTGCGACCGGGGAGACCCCTACGCGTCGATCACCCGGATGAACCCCGACGGGAGCGACTGGGAGGTCTACGCCCGGGGGATCCGGAACTCGGTGGGCTTCGACTGGGATCCCCGGACCGGGGACCTCTGGTTCACCGACAACGGGCGTGACTGGATGGGCGACGACGTCCCCCCCGACGAGCTCAACCATGCCCCCAAGCCGGGCATGAACTTCGGGTTTCCCCACTGCTACGGCCGGGAGATCCCCGATCCCCAGTACGGCTCCGGACACCGTTGCTCGGAGTTCACCCCGGCGGCCCGGGAACTCGGGCCCCACGTGGCGTCCCTGGGCATGCGCTTCTACACCGGGCGCATGTTTCCCGAGGCGTACCGGAACGCGGTCTTCATCGCCGAGCACGGCTCCTGGAACCGTTCCCGGCCCATCGGCTACCGGGTGACCGCGGTCCGGGTGGAGAACGGCGAGGCGGTGAGCTACGACGTTTTCGCCCGGGGGTGGCTCCAGGGAGCCCAGGCCTGGGGGCGGCCGGTGGACGTCCAGGTCATGCCGGACGGGGCGCTCCTGGTCTCCGACGATCGCGCGGGGGCGATCTACCGCATCAGCTACGCGGAGTAGCCGGCGGCCGGCATCTCCGGTCGGAGCGGCGCGTCACGGGCGGCGCGCTGGACGGGCCAAGGGAGATTCGAGGACCGCCGCCCCGATTGCGATTTCATGCTATAAAAGTAAAAACCATGATTTTGGGCAAAAAATTTGCGGGCCCCTGCCTTGCGGCAAACCGGGTGTCGAGGTCTCCTCGGCATCCCGTTCGGGACGGTACCCCCATGCATCCCGTTTTCAGGAGGCGAACCTCCTGAACGTCCCGAACTCCTGCGTCCGCTCTTCCAGTCCCGGTTTATCAGGGCCCGCAGTCGAGGTTGTCTCACCCCGACTTGACAGTATGGTGACGGCAAATCGGTCGGATGGCCAATTCAGAATCCCGCTATGCGAAATACAGGATTATGAACACTATTTAGATCGCGAAGTCTGAATATGAATGCAACCATACAATTCTTGTCGTCTGTAACGGCAAAGAGAAAGGGACGCCTGCCTTTCTTGCCCTTTGCCCGGCTTCGGCTCGTCAGGGGTTTGAACCCCCGAACGAATCCTGAAAGGCTGGGTCAGCGTCCCTTTCTATCTACCCGGGCCCCGAGGAGGCATCCCATCACCACCCCGCACCGCACCACCCGTCACCACCCCACCGCACCTCTACCACCCAGAGTTCGGGAGTCGAGAGCCCGAACGAAACCTCACATCCCCCGCACCACCCTTGCCCGCTCCGTTCAGGGCCCGGGACCGGGGTTTTCTCTCCCCGGGCTTTTCCAACCACCCTTCCCGTCTTCCCTTGATACACCCCCATTATCGGGATCCGCCCGGGGTGAGCCTAATTCAATATTTGGCATCGGCAAATCCACGGAAAGGATGCGACGCGGGAAACGTCGGCGGAATCGGGGGAGACTCCGGAGGCCGGCCCCATATATGACCGACCGGATCGTCTGTCTGGATCACGACCGGCCGGGGCGGGACGCTAGCGCCGGCGACCCTTCCGCGGCTTCCGACCGAAGCGCACTTCGACGTCGAGGAAGCGGGCGGGAACCTGCGCGGCCAGGTAGAGCCCGTCGGTGGGCCGATGGAACGGGATGCCGTTCTCCGACGCCTCGCGGGCCAGCACCTCCACCACCGTGACCTCGGTGGACTTGTGCCGCCCCACCTCCTCGGCCTCTTCCCGCTCTTCGGAGAGGTGGACGTACTGGCGCCCCTCGGGCCGGAGCCCCTGAAGCCGGATGTCCGGGAGCTGGGAGCGGGGCACGGCCAGGTACAGCCGCTCGGGGGGCGACGCGTCCGGATAGCGGATGGGGCGATGAAACGAATGGCCGTAGGTGGCGCGGATGGACTCCCCGGTGATCTCGAAACGCTTGCGACCCGGCTTGTCGGCCAGGGCCTCGAGATCCGCCCGGCTCACCTCTTCCAGACCCTGGCGCGTGTGGGCGAGTTCCAGGAGCGGCTCGATGGCCACGAACCCCTCGTCGTCGACCGTAAGCTGGAACTGGTGGGCCCGGTGCCGGAGGACCAGAGCCAGGAAACGGCTCAGGCGCCCGGACTGGGCGTCTTCGGTCCCCGGCCCGTCCCCGTGGGAGGGCGATCCTGCGTTTCGATCCATCATGGGGAGGGTCCTCACCCGGCGAGCGGTTTGCGTCTATTCGGTGAAACGCGAACAGATTAGCCCCTGGGGAGGGGCGTGTCAAACCTCGCCCGCGGCCTCCCGGTTTTCCTCCGCCCGCGATTCCCCGCTCCGGAGGATGGCGAACCGGAATCCCACCGGTCCCACGATCTGGTTCACCGCGATCAGCGCCAGGGCGATCATCTTCACGTCGGGACCCCAGTCCGGAAACTTCCGGGCCACGATGGAGGCCAGCCCGAGAGTGACCCCGGCCTGGGCCAGGAACCCGAGCCAGCCCAGCCGCATCACCGGCGCGTTCTTCCCTCCGGAGAGGCGCTCTCCCCAGGCGGTGGCCCCCAGGATCAGGACCGCCCGCCACACCACCAGGATCAGGGTGACCATCCAGGTGATCCGCACCGCGCCCAGGTCGAGCGACGCGCCGCCGATGGCGAAGAACACCACGTAGACCGGGAGCGCGCTCCGCTCGATGGCCTGGATGAAGCGATCGCCGTAGCTGGTGGTGTTCTCGATCACGAACCCCGCCACCATGCAGAGGAGAAGCGCCTCGAGATGGAACTGACGGGCCACCTGGGAGACCAGGATCGACACCCCCACGATGAAGAGCGGGAGGACCGCCCCCACCCCCCGCATGTACTGGGTGACCAGGAGGCCCAGGATCACCCCTCCCACCAGAGACCCCCCGATCTCCCACGCCAGGTCGAGGATGAAGTGGACGTCGAAACTCGCGGCGGGGACCACCATCACCCGGATCAGGGGGAGGATGAGGGTGATGAGGATCAGCACCACCACGTCCTTGAGCACGGTGACCCCGAGGACGGTGTCGGTGAAGGGGCCCCGGGAGCGGTACTCGTTGATGATGGCCACCGCGGTGGCCGGGGAGTTCGCAACCCCGAAGAGACCGAACAGGAACGCGACGGCGAGCACGGAGACGAAGGGCTTTCCGTCCAGGAACGGAAGGGCGCCGGCCAGGGCCACGACCGCCGCGATCATGCCCACGAAAACCACCCCGGTCTGCATGACGGTGATGGTGAGGATGCTCTTCAGCCGGGGGCGGATGCTCTCCAACCGAAGCTCGCCTCCCGCGGTGAAGGCGATCAACGCCAGGGCGAGGTCGTCGATGAGCTGTAGTCCCTTCACCACCGGCTGGGTCAGAAAGCCGCCCAGGTACGGGCCGCACAGGATCCCGGCCAGGATGTAGCCGGTGATCCGGGGGAGGCGGACCATGCGCGCGAGGTGTCCGGCCAGGTAGCCGAAGATGAGCACGAATCCGAGGCTCACCGTGGCCTGGTGGCCGAGGTCGCCCAGGTCCCGGAGGGGGTTCCAGCGGGCCAGGGCCATGAGCCCCACCAGGAGGAGTGCGGCGTAGAGCCGGCTCACCGAGGCCCCGGTCGCCCATCTCGATACCCGGCTCAACCCCGGGTCCCCCCGCCGGCCCGCCTCACTGCGCCGGTCCCTCGGAGTCGGTTTCCAGCGCCCGTTGCACCAGGCGCCCCGACACCAGGGTCAACAGCACCGTGCTCACCAGCACCGCGGAGAACACACGCTCGGCCAGAGGATCCCGGTACACCACGAAGTAGCTCACCGCCAGCGCCACCGCCATCGCCCCCTGGGGAAGCAGCCCCAGCCACCAGCGTTCCGGGGGCCGGAAGGGGAGCGGGGTCAGGGTCAACGCGATGCGGGTTCCCAGGAATTTGGCCGCCACCCGCACGGCAAGAAACATCCCGGCCAGGACGTACCCCCAGGGTTCGTCGAAGCGCCACGCCGCCCCGGCCAGGACCAGGAGCGCGATGTAGAGCGGCCGCTCCAGGCGGAGGAACATGTGGATCAGCCGCCCCTCCTCCTGGCGCCAGTTCCCGATCACCAACCCCTCGACCAGGCACACCACCAGGGGGGAGAGATGGAAGACCGAGGCCAGACCCCCGGAGAAGAGCGCCATCCCCAGCACCACCAGCACCACCTCGTCCGGATCCCGGGCCGGCCGGAGCAGGAGAAGGAAGGCCGCCCCCAGCACCGCCCCTCCCCCCACCGAGGCCGCAATCCAGCCCCAGGCTCCCAGAAGCGCCCCCGGAGACTGCAGCGAGACGTGCCAGAAACCGAAGAGGGCGGCGAGGCCGGCCAACGCCACCAGGGGATCGACGGCGGGGACGAAGCGCAGGAGCCCGGCCGCGTGTCCCGCGTGGGAGACGCCGGGATTGTGCAGCGCGGCCTCGGTGGGCGAACTCAACGCCGCCACCGCCCCCAGGCACAGGGCCGCCCGCCACCGGTCGAGCATCCCCGCGCCCACCGGGGTCCAGATCGAGAACACCAACCCCATGAGGGCGAAGGCCGCGAGCAGGGCCACCGTGCTCTCCAGGAAGGCCACCTGGAAGTAGCGGAACGGGAACCGGGCGAGGTAGCGGAACCGGAGCTGGACCCCCAAGAGAAGCCCCACCCAGGAGAGGGCCAGGACCACGAACGGCTCGAGCTTCAGGAGCGCGGTCAGATCCAGCACGCCGAAGCCGTGGGGACCGATCAGGGCCCCCAACACCAGGAATTCGGCGCCGGACAGGAAGAAGCGGTCGAGCCAGGAGCCCGGACGCGGGCGCAGAAAGAGGAACCGGCCGAAGAGCAAGCCGAGGGCGCCGATGAGGATGAGGGCGACGAGAGCGTTCATGGCCTCCGGATTCCGGGGGTCGTTCTCAGCGAATCTCGGGCTTCAACCCGTGGACACGATCCAGCGGCAGGGTGAAGGCGATTCCCGCCCCCGCGTCATCGAAGGAGCCGCACAGCTCCTCGATCAGACGCAGAGCGCGTTCCACTTTGTCGTCGTCGTCCACCACCGAGAGGATGGTCTTGTTGTAGGGACGGCTTCCGCTCAGGAGCGATTGGAACCCGGCGAAGATCGGCACGTCGCGGGACAGGATGCGCCCCATGCCGACGCTGTCCACGATCGTGGCCCCGGTGATGCCGATCTCCACGAAACCGGCCATGATCTCCTCGAGCTTCTCCGGCCGGTTGAGGATGTAGACGAAGAGTTTCACGCCGGTCTCCTAATGCCGGGATTCCACCCGTTCGAGGGTTTCCAGCGCCGCCCGGGCGTCCTTGGCGCTACGAAGGCCGTCGGAGAATTCCGTGTCCTTGCTGAGGCGGGCGATCCGGGCCAGGATCTTCATGTGGAGCCCCGGGGTGCGCGGGGTGCCGAGGAGGAGGAACACCGAGTAGACCGGCTCCTCGTCCAGCGCGTCGAAGTCCACTCCGTTGGGAAAGATACCGAGGGCGAGCCGCGGGGCCTCGATCTCCGGGAGATCGGCGTGGGGGATGGCCACCCCGTTCCCCACCCCGGTCGAGACCACCTCCTCCCGGCGGCGAAGCGCCTCCAGGAGCCGGTCCGCGTCCCGAACCACGCCCTGCTCCACCACGAGGTCCACCAGAAAACGGAGGGTGGACTCCTTGTCCAGCTTGGACGGGTCCACGCGAACGCATTCGGGGTCCAGGTAGTCCAGTAGTCGCACAAGGGCTCCCGGCGCCGCGGGCGGCGCCTCGTGAACGGCAGGAATCAGGCTTGGCCGGTCTTCTCCAGGAGTCGGCCCAGCTCGGAGGCGGCGCGAATCAGGATGTCGCCGGCCTCGGGATCGAGTGCCGCAACCTTCCCCGCCGCGGAGTTGACCATATCCTGAACCTGTTTCAAATCCATGGTGATGCTCGGGATCCCGGCCGCCTCGGTGATGAGGTCGTGCGCCCGGGACGCCCGCTCGCCGGCCGTGCCGAAGTTCCGTTCCTCCACGTCGTGGGAGGCCAGGAGCAGTTCGGCCCGGGCCTGCCAGAGATAGCCCCGGGCTTCGGCGGTCTGTGCCCGCTGCTCCAATTGGGCGCTCCGCTGGGCGCATTCCTCTTGAAGGGTGGCAAGCTGCTCGGAGAGCCCCGCGCCGGGCCGGTGGCCCACGTACCAGCCCACCCCCAGCAGAAGCACCACCCCGATCAGGACGCTGATTGCGCGTGTCATGAAAACCACCTTTGGCGAGGATTCCCAGCGCAAGAAACCCTGGGAGACCGAAGAGTAACCCGATAGTATTTCGGGCACTTATGCAGGTCAACGGCTTAATCCCGCTTCGGGCGGTCTCGAGATGACGCCATGAACGAGCGCCGGGCCCTTCTCGGCGTGGTGCTGGCCGGCGCGGTCGCCGCCGTGCTCGCCGCGACCGGCGTCCCGGTGGCCGGGTGGTACGGCGCGCTGGTGGGGTTCGGCCTCGCCCCGGGGATCGTTCTCTCCCGGTTCCTGGCTCCAGCGGAGCGGGGCGTGGTCCGGGCGGCCCGGGCGATATTCCTCTCCACCGTGGCCTCGGGGGCAGCGGCCACCGCGCTCCTCTGGGCGGGGCTCGCCCCGGGTCCGGCGGGTACGCTCATCCTCGCCGTCGCATACCCCGCGGCGGTTCTCGCCCTGGCCCGGGAACAAACCGAGGCGCGTCCGCCCGATCCCTGGGAGCGGCGGCTGGGGATGTGGTTGGGATTCCTGGCCCTCGTGGTGGTGGCCGCGCCCATCCTTCGCCCGGGTGGGGGGCTGAGGAGCGACGCCTGGTTCCACTCCGCGGTGGTGTTCGAGATCTTCGCCCGTGGGGCTCCTCCCGGCGATCCCTACTTCGCGGGTTTTCCCCTTCACTACGTCTGGCTCTTCCAGGCCCTGGTCGCGGTGTGGAGCCGCGCGGCCCGGATCGCGCCCTGGGAGCTGGCGGGGACGCTCGACGCGCTCTGGATCGTCTCCCTGGCCGGCGCGGCCCACGCTCTGTCCCGCCGGGCGGGACGGAGCGGGCGCGAGGCGTTCTTCGCCGCGGTGTTCGTCCCCCTGGGGCTGGACGCGCTGTTCTACCTCTGGATTCCCCTGAAGATGATCCTCGCCATGGTGGGGCTCACCGCGGGATGGGCCGAGGTCGCGCGCGCCCTGAGCCTCTCCCCCTTCACCTTCAGCCAGGTGTGGCACTTCACCTCGACCTATGGGACGCCGCCGGCGTTCTTCAGCAAGTTCCTGGTCATGACCGCGTTCGGGGGGGCGGCGGCGGCGTTGGCCTGGGTGCTGGAGGGGGCGGTGGGAATGGTGTCCGCCCGGCGAGGCTCCGGCGCGCGCCGGGGGGGCTGACCGCCGTGGCCGCGTTCGGGGTCTGGGTATGGCAACCCGGAGCGGGCCTGGCTCTGGTGCTGGGTGGGGAGCTGGCCGGGCTCTGGCTCCTGGCCCGGCCGGGGACGGTGTCGCGGGGGGCGCTCGGCCGGACCGCGCTCGCCGTTGCCGCGGGGACGGCGGCCGCCGCTCCTCTCCTCATGACCACGGTGGGGCGGGCCGAAGGCGGTTTCCCCCTGGGGATTTCCTCCGAGATGATCCCCATCCTGATCGCCTCCACCGCCGCATTGCTCTTCGGGCTTCCGGCGCTCCTCCACATCGTCGTCGAACCGGGGGCGCGGGCGCTTCGGGTCCTGACCTTCGCGCTCATGATCGCCTCGGTGGTGATCGTGCTTCCCGCGGTGAACAGCGCGGACAAGCTGAGCTTCACGTTCTACCTCGGTCTCGCCGTCGCCGCGGGGTGGACCCTGGCCGGAATCTGGGCCCGGCTCGTCGCCCGGGGCCGGCGGGTGGCGGCCTGGACCCTGACGCTGGCGGTCCTTCTGCCGGTGAACGGTCTCTACCTGGCGGTGCAGCTGGCCGGGCCCGAGGCATCGGATTCTCGGGGAGACGATCGGGAGCTCACCGGGTGGCTCCGCGACCACACGCCCCCCGACGCGGTCCTGATCGACACCCCCGAGCGGGTGGAGCTGTTGGTCCTGGTCCGCCGGCGGCTCTACTACGGCCGCGACACCTACGCCGTCCAGTGGGGGTACGATGCGGCGGATATGGCGAGGCGCCGGCAGGTGCGGGACGTGCTGGTCGGCGTCCCCGGCCCGGGGGGAACCGCGCTTCCCGCTCCCGGCGGCGCCGAGCGTGAGGAGGCGGCGCTGAAGGACCTCCGCGCCTTCGCCGAAAGCGGTGTCGGGCCGGTTTTCGTGATCTGGCGCGGGGCGGACCACCCCGGGGTCGCCGCCGCCGCGAGCGTCATGGCCCGCCGCCCCGAGGCCTTCGAGCCGGTGTACACGGCCGGAGGGGACCGGGTCTATCGCCTCACGGGATCCAAAGCCCCGCCGCCGTCCCCGCGGCCATGATGAGTGCCCAGCCCAGGAGCCACACCGCGTGGAGCGGCTCCTTCCCCCGGGGCGGCACCACGAAGAAGGCCAGGAGGCTGAACGGGATGATGGCGTAGCGCGGGTCGACGGTGCTGTGGATGGACATGAAAGCCAGCCCCCAGAGCCAGAGCGCGGCCAGGAGCCAGGGATCGGGATGGCGCCGGGTGAGCCGGATGGCGGCGGCGGCGGTGAGGATCATGAAGGCCGACGCCGCGTAGCGCGCGGCTGCATGCGCCTGAAGCATGACCAGCGGCCGGTTCCGAAGATAGTACAAGGACTGGTTTCGAGGATTGGGATTCCGGTAGCACAGGGCCAGGACCACCACCAGGCTCGCCGCCGCCGCCAGAACGATGGCAAGCCGTCCCCGCGGCCATGCCCGGAGCTCGCCGAATCCCCCCCGCCACTCGTCCGCCCAGATCGGGAGCCACACCACCCCCGCTCCGATCCCGAAGGCGAAGATCTGGGCCGGGTTGAACCGCGGACCCACGATGGACTGGGATCGGGGCACCACCTCCCCGACGGCCAGCACGATCGCCGCGAAGGCGGCGAGCACGGCCATGTGCGCCCAGCCGCGGACCCAGGCCCCGCGGAGGAGGAGGCCGAAGCCTCGGAAGGGCGGACGCGGAGGCCGGGGGCCGAATCGAAATCCCTGGGGTTGCCGGAACGCGTCGTGAAACGCCCACAGGACGAAGAAAACCACCCAGAGCGCGTTCGACTGCCGGATGAGGCAGGACACCAGGAGTGAGGCGGCCGCCGGCTTGTAGCGCCGGGAGAGCTGCAGGGCCAGGGCCAGGAGGACCCAGGTGGCCGAGGCGGGATCGGTGTAGACCAGCGGGATGAAAGGAAAGAACATCGGGAGCCAGAGCACCTGGAAGAGGGCGTGGCCCCGTCCGGGTCGGCGGGTTCGTTGGGCCGCCCAGGCCACCGAAGCCAGGATCACCAGCGCCTCCAGAATGCCGGTAGCGCGGATCCAGCCGGGGCGCGCCCCCAGGATCCGGGCCGGGAAGGCGAGGACGGCATGATAGGCCGGAAACATGGCCAGGTCGGGGTTGCTCCAGTCCCCGGAGGCGAACTGGCGGATGGCGGCGAGGTGGATCTTCTCGTCGCCGGCCGGGCCGGGATGGAGACCGTTCATGGCCAGGAGGTAGGCCACGATCGGGAGGATGGCCAGCGCGGCCGCGGTCGAAAATCGGAGACCGTCAATCCGGCGCGGGGCGGCGGGAGGGGGGGACGGGGGCCGGAAACCGGGACCGCTGGAGGTATCGGGGGGAGGTGTAGGAGGCATGGCGTGCTCGTTCCCGGGGCCGTGAGCGTCGGGGTTCGGGTGAGGTTCCGGCCGGAGGGAACCTTCGGAGCCTCTCGACTCGAATCGGCCCAGGGTACCCGTTCGGCCAGGGGATTTCACCGGGGAATTCCCGGGCGGCGCCGGCCCGCGGGTCTGGCAATCCGGCCCCCGGCGCGCTAGGCTGAATGGTTTTGAGCTCACTCTCCCCTGTTTCGGAGGCCGGAGGCCGGAAGCCCGGAGAAAGCAATTGAGACACGTTCGCATGGATCCGGGGATCGAGGGGCAGACGATGGCCGGGGTGGTCTGGTTCACCGGGGTCTCGGCTTCGGAGGACAACCCGTTCTGGCCGGAGATGGAGGCCCTGGCCGCCACCCTGTCCCGCACCCACGCCGGCCGGGCCCCCTCGGAGATCCCCGGCCTGGAGCCCGCTCGCCGGCTCTACCGGGCCTTCGGGGTGGATCCCACCCGCACCCGCCCCTCCTCGGAGGCCCTGCTTCGACGGGTGCTCAAGGGGCAGGCGCTCTACCGCATCAATCGATTGGTGGACGCCTGCAACTGGGCGTCCCTGGCCCTCCTGCTTCCGATCGGGCTCTACGATCTGGACCGGGTGGAGGGAGATCTCGAGATCCGCGTGGGGCGCCCCGGCGAGTCCTATCCGGGGATCCGCAAGGACCAGGTCCATCTCGAGGGACGGCTCGCCGTGGCGGACGCCGCCGGGGTCATGGGCTCGCCGACCTCGGATTCCGCGCGCACCGCGGTCCACCCGGGCACCGAGCGCGTGGTGGCGGTGGTCTTCGCCCCCGGCGACTTTTCCCGGCTGGAGATGGAAGAGGGTCTGGGCCGGTTGTCCGGCCAGGTGACACGATGGTGCGGCGGCGGGGAGGACGGCGTGTGGATCCTGGGGGGAGGCGCCCCAGCGTGAAAGGCCCATTCGTCCCGCGCTACGTGCGATTCACCCACAAGCGGGTGAACCGGTTCCTCCACCGGTACGTCCACGACGAGAACGCGCTTCTCCTCATGCTCTCCTTCGTGGTGGGGATCGGCTCCGGGCTCGGCGCCCGCGGCTTCGAGTGGATCATCGACACCTTTCAGCGGGAGTTCGAGCACATGGCGCTCGATCTCCCCTTCGGGCCGCTCTCCCTTCCCATCGGGAACGTGGGCGCCCTCATCCTGGGGGGATTGGTGGGGGGCGTGCTGCTCGCCACCCTGCTCAAGTCCTCCCGAGGCCACGGGGTACCCGATGTGATGGCCAGCGTGGCCATTCGCGGAGGGCGGATCCCGCCGCGGGTCGCCGCCGACACCGCGATCACCGCGGGCATCTGCATCGGGGCCGGTGGATCGGCCGGACCCGAGGGGCCGATCGTCCAGATCGGGAGCTCGATCGGTTCCACGGTGGGCCGGATCGTGGGCATGTCCACCGAGCGGTTGCGGGTCCTGGCCGCGTGCGGAGCGGCGGGGGGGATCAGCGCCATCTTCGGCGCCCCGCTGGCCGGGGTCTTCTTCGCGGTGGAAGTGATCCTGGGGGACTTCGGGGTGCAGACCCTGACCCCGATCGTTCTCTCCTCGGTGCTGGCCGCGGTCACCCATCAGATCTTCGTGAGCTGGACCCCGCGATTCTCCGTCCCCCACCACGGCTTCATCCACATCCGCGAAGTGCCCTCGATGCTGCTGTTGGGAGTCCTGGCCGCTCTGGTCTCCTGGCTTTTCATCCGCCTTCTCTACTTCACCGAGGATCGCTTCCGGCGCTGGCGGTTTCCCGCCGCGTTCAAGCCGGCCCTGGGCATGACCCTGGTGGGGGTCCTGGCTTTCGCGTTTCCCCAGGTGCTCGGAGACGGTTACGACACCATCACCGCCGCCCTGAACGGACACCTTGCCCTGTGGCTCATGGTGGCCCTGGTTCTGGCCAAGCTCCTGGCCACCTGCTTCACCGTGGGGTCGGGGAACGTGGGTGGACTCTTCGCCCCCTCCCTGGTCATCGGGGCCATGCTCGGCGGGTCCTTCGGCGCCGTCACCGAACACTTCCTGCGTCCCGGAGAGCCCGGGATCATCACCGTGTACGCCCTGGTGGGGATGGCCGCGGTGATCGCCGGCACCACCCACGCCACCATCACCGCGGTGCTTCTCATCTTCGAGCTCACCAACGACTACGCGATCATCCTGCCCACCATGCTTGCCTGCGCCACCGCGGTGGTCCTGGCCGGCCGCCTGAAGCGGGAGTCCATCTACACCCTGGCCCTGGTGCGGGCGGGGATCCAGCTCAAACGTGGGGTGGAGGTGAACGTGATGGGCTCGCTCCGGGTCGGGAACGTCATGCGCGAGGTGAAACGCACCATCCCGTACCATATGCACTACGCCGAACTCATGCACGTGGTGGAGGATGCCACCGAGAACACGTTTCCGGTGGTCGACGAGAACGGCAAGCTCGCGGGGATCCTTTCCTACCAGGACATCCGGAACGTGATCGCCCAGGAGCGAAGTCCCGAGATGGACATGCTGGTGGTGGCGGGGGACATCGCCACCCAGGATCCGGTGGTGGTGACCGCGGATCAGTCCCTGAACGACGCCATGCGTCTATTCGGCATGCGCGACCTGAGCATGCTCCCGGTGGTGGAGTCCGAGGAGAGCCGGGTGCTTACCGGCCTGCTATACCGGCGGGACGTGTTGAATTCCTACCGTCGGGCTCTCATGGAGCGCGCGGTGCCGGAGCTGGACGAGGAGGAAGCGGGCTGAAACGGGGACCGGGGGCGGGACCCGGCGCCGCCGGCGCGGGATCGATCGGGTTTGAGGATTTCCGATAATCGCGGCAACGACCGGAACCGACAGAAGCAAATCTCGAGGTTGCCAAACAGGCTTTCCCCCAAGCCACAGAGCATCCATGGCTAGACCCGCTTGGCGTCGAGGGCTCTCCGTCGGCCCGGTCGCGCCGCTTCCAACCCCGACTCGGCCTCTCGAACCAGAACCCCCGACCAAGGGGGTGACGGCGAACCCGCCGAGCGCTGAGGAACGTAATTCCACTGTAGGCTATGCGGATCCGAAAAACAGGGCAAGATAATGGTTCCAAGGACTTACAAGGAATTCTAAATATTATCAAATAAGTCTTGTTTGGACGACCCGGACCGGGCGCCCGTTCCTGCGGGGGATCGCTATTCAGCGAAGCCGATGCGCTGAATGAGGCTCCGGAACCGCGGCTCGTCCCGCAGGGGATCCCAGAACGGATCCACGTGCAGGTAGCAGACGAACGGATGTCGATCGGCGTAGGCCTGTTCGAGCGCATCCAGGGTCCGCTCCAGATCGCCCAGCCCCTGGTACAGGATGGCGCTGACGATCGCGGGAGGCGGGGATGGCGACTCCGTGGAGGCAACCGTGTCGAGGCACCGAAGGGCATCCTCCCGTTTTCCATGGCGGCCCTGCAGATAGCCCAGAAGGGCCAGCGTCCAGGGTTCCTTGCTGCCAAAGAAATCGTCGGTCTCTTGGACGTAGCGGAGGGCTTCGTCCACACGACGCAGCCGGAAGAGGCACTGGCCGACCATGAACCGGGCCCAGATGAACTGGGGCTCGAGCTCGGCCATGGCCCGGAAGAGCCCGGCGGCCCGCTCGTACTCGTGGAGGTAGTAGAGGGCGCTGGCCACCGCGAGGTTGATGGGCATCGACGTGGGATCGAGGATCTGACCCCGCCGAGCGATTCTCAGCGCCTCTTGCGGATCCCCGGTCACGATGAGGTGGGCCGAATAGTAGCGGAGGGCGCCGGTGGCGTTGGGGGACAGCTCCAGACTTTTCAGGAAGTGCCGCTCCGCGCCCCTCAGATCATGGCGGTACACAAGGGCCACGTTGCCCAAGCAGACATGGGCTTCGGCCATGGTGGGATCGAGGTCCAAGGCTGTAGCCGCCACCCTTTCGATCTCGGTTACCGCTTGCTGGGTGGGGATTCTCCCGAGGACCCACAACGTGTGGTACACGTCGGCGAGGCCGGTGTACGCCATCGCGAAGTCCGGATCCAGGGCCAGGGCGGCTTCGAAGAGTTCCAGACTCTTGAAGAGCGACGTGGACTCCAGGCTGCTCGAGTGGGCCCGCGCCTGGAGGTAGAGGCTGAAGGCATTGATATCCCGGGACAGGGGCTGAAGATTCATCGGGATGAAGTTGGGGCCGCGATGGATCTTCAGCGCCTGTATGAGAGCCTCAACGATGCTGACCTGCAGGTGCGGGATGTTGTGAAGGGGGCCTTCGTAGGTCTCCGCCCAGCTGAGCGATCCATTGCTGCAATTGACGAGCTGGACCGTCGTCCTCAGCCGGTCGCCGGACCGGGTCAACGTCCCCTCGATTACGTTATCGACCTGGAGCTCGGCCCCCGCCACCGCCGGTGGTTCCGGGTTGTTCGTGAACCGGCGGACCGCTCCGGTGGAGCGGATGCTCAAGGCCGGCACCTTGCCCAGATGGGTGATGAGACCGTCGGCGAACCCCAGCCCGAACACCGCCTTGCCGTCGCTCGAGTCCAACACCCGGAAGGGAAGCACCGCCAGGTGTCGCACCGAACCGCCGTCGGCGTCCGTGCCGATTGGAGCGCCGGCGTCCGTGGCGGTCCCGACCTTCTTCACCTTCGCCACGAAGGAGTATCCGCGCTGGGGAATGGTGACGATGTATCGGTGCTCCTTGGGCTTTTCCCCCAGGACTTTCCGAAGGGCGGCTACATTCACGCTGAGATTGGCCTCGGTTCCCACCGTGTCCGGCCACAGCGCGGCGATCAGGTCTTCCTTCCGAACCAACCCACCGTGCTGCTCGAGGAGGGCGGCCAGCAGGGCGAAGGTCTTCGGGGGGAGATGAACCGGCTCTCCCTCGAACAGCAGAACCTGCCGTCCGAGATCCGCCCGGAAGGGACCGAATTCGTAGATGGCGGTAGAGTTGGACATCCCCGCGCTTCACCGGAGTGGAAGCGGTCCGCTGATTCGGTACCGGCTTTTGCGGCCCGCAGCCTCCCGGCAAATTCAATTCTATCCGGCCGGGATGCAGCGTGGGGGAATGAGCCAAGCCGGAGTATAGCCGAGATCGGTAAGAATAGCCCCCGGTTTTGTATAGGTCCCGGATTTCCGGATGGAAACGAGCCGAGAATCGGTCGCCGACCGGGGGGGGGGCATGCCGGAGGCGCGGGCGGGTCAGCCGGGCATGTCGGAAGAAATCCGTCCGTTGGATTGGACGACCCGCGCCAGGACCTCGTCCCTGAGGTCCCCGAGACCGGTCCTCTGCTCCGCCGACACCGGCAGAGCCGCGGCGTGCCTTGCCCGGAGCCCCATGATTTCCACCTCGTCCGCCGCGTCGATCTTGTTGAGAACGAGGAGGGTGGGCTTGTCGGCGGCGCCCAGCTCGGTCAGAACGCGAATCACCGTCTCGATCTGCTCTTCGGCTCCGGGACTGGCCGCGTCCACCACGTGGAGAAGCAGATCGGCGTCCACCACTTCCTGAAGGGTCGACCGGAAGGATGCCACCAGGTGATGGGGTAGCTTTCGAATAAATCCAACCGTGTCCGTAAAAAGGGTCACCTGTCCCCCGGGGAACCGGTACCGACGGGTGGTGGCGTCGAGGGTGGCGAAAAGCTGGTTCTCCGTCCGTACCCCGGCCCCGGTGAGGGCGTTCATCAGCGTGGACTTCCCGGCGTTCGTATAGCCCACCAACGCGGTGCGATGGATGTGCCCGCGGCGGGCGCGCTGGGCCCGTCGCTGGACGTCCACCTCGTTGAGACGGCGCTTCAGGACCGCGATCTTCTCGCGTACCCGGCGGCGGTCGACTTCGAGCTGGGTCTCGCCGGGCCCACGGGTGCCGATCCCACCCTGCTGGCGGGAGAGGTGAACCCACATCCGGGTGAGCCGGGGGAGGAGATATTCGAGCTGGGCCAGCTCCACCTGGAGGCGCGACTCCCGGGTTCGTGCGTGCTCGGCGAAGATGGCCAGGATCAGCTCGCTCCGGTCGAGCACCTTTCTCTCGATGCGTTCCTCGAGGTTCCGGACCTGGGCGGGGGAGAGATCGTCGTCGAAGATCACCAGATCGAAGTTGTCGCTTTCGGTGAGGGCGACGAGCTGATCCAACTTTCCGCGGCTCAGGAAGGTCCCGGGGTTTATGGAGTCGCGACGCTGGCGAATCCGGCCGGTCACGTCGGCCCCGGCGGTGCGGGCCAGGAGGGCAAGCTCCTTCAAGGAGTCTTCTTCGGTGGGCGAAGGAACGAGGCCGACGAGCACGGCGCGTTCCCGACGATTCTCCTGGGCCTCTACTTCGTAAATCGGGGGCTACCTCCTTGCGGGACGTCGGCGCGATTCCGGAAGGGGCGTCGTGGGACCCGAGCGGCCAGCATGCCGGTTTCGTCCACGGCATGAAGCTCGCGATCGGAGACGCGCCTGGTCGGGTAGCGGGGCACCGGCTTGGTGGGTTGCACCAGCGCCCCGCCACGCCAACTCTCCGGTCGGCTCCCCGCGCCTTAGGGACTCACCGGGGAGCGGGCCGTTTTCCCCCGATCGGATTCGCCGGGAGCTTGGTACTCCGGAGGCCGGCGGGCCGTCGGTGCATGCCACGCTGGCTCCGACCTGCTTTATGGGCGCCCGAGTCGGGTTCCTGGAGTCATTGTAGCACCGGGCGCGCGATGCGACAGCGGGAAATGTGCCCGAGTTGTCGGCGGTCAAGTTTGCCGGGCGGCGCCGCCGGCGCTCTCAATCGAGGTCCAGGTCGCTCAGGTCGATGTCCTTGAAGTATTCCTCGGCCGCCTCGTCGGAGATCTCTTCGGTCTCGGCGAGGTCCGGTCCCTCGAACGACACACCGGCTTCCCGAGCGAAGGCGTCGAACCCCAGCGGTCTTCCGGTGGCACGCTCCACGCGCTCCGACCAGGGGAGATCGGACAGGAAGAGGCTCTCGCGAATCCAGGCCCCCGCTTCGGGCGCCTTTCGCGGTTCCGGGTGGAGTTCGCGCATGCGTTCGCCGAGTTGCGCGGCGATCAACGCACCGAGAATCTCCGAGGCGCGGGTGAGGGGGTCGACGACCAGCGTGGGATCCAGGGGCCAGCGCACATCCGGTCGCCGGGTCTCCTGGAGCATCTGCTCGCGAACGTCGGCGTGGAGACGATGGGGATCGAGGTCGCTCTGGGCGTAGACCAGATTCTCGAAGGCGACCCCCGCGGCGAGCCGCCGGAGGCGGACGATCCGCAGCGCCCGCTCGACCTCGATCCGCCGGTCGATTTCGCGGGCCCCCGCTCCCGTGGTCTCGGCCAGCCAGGCCGGGTCGCGGGTGATCGCCGCCAGGAGTTCCGCCGAGGCCTCGGTGACGGCGGGAGGTTGGGAGAGCGGGAACTCCCGGGGGCCGGCGTGGAGCGCGGGAAGGCTTCGCCCCACCCCTGCGAACGCGGTCCGGAACCCTTCGAGACCCCCGGCCGGGCGCCAGAGGAGGCTTACATCGTGCGGGGCGGCGCCCGCGAAGACGCGGGAGGCGAAGGGGAAGTCGGCTTCGCGAGCGGCGAGGCCGGCGGGGAGAAGCCCCCAGCGGCGGGCCTGGTCGAGGGCGGTGGGGAGGGGGTTCACGCCGGGACCCGGGGACGGCCCGGGAGGGAAGGCGCCCGCGCCCGCGTTCCCGGCGCCCGCCGCGCCGAGGCGCCGGAGGCCGTAGTCCAGGTCCCAGGCCTCCACCTCCTGCCGGCCCAGGGCCCGGGCCACGTCGCGCAGGATCTCTCCGTAGGGCTTTCGCGTGTAGCGCTCGATCCCGTCGACGAGGGCGACCACCTCCGGGCGATCCTCCTGATGGAGATGAAAGGCCACGGGAGCGTAGCCGGAGTCGAGGACGGCGCGGGCCAGCGCCTGGCGGCGGCGGAAGAGCTCGGTCAGGTCCCCGGCCAGGGATTCAGCCAGGGGGGTCAGGGCCTTCCATGCCGCTTCGCGCAGCCCCGGGTCGGGTTCGTGGGCGAGGATGCGCGAGAGTTCGGCGCGGGTGGCGGGCCGTCCGTTCACCTCGGGGCGAAAGGCGAGGTGGCGCACCTTCAACTCGTGGAGGTAGGGCGCGATCTCGGGGTGGGTCTCGAATACGGCGCGAAGGATCCAGCCGCGGTGGTGCTCGAGCCGGCGGGCCTGGTCGACGGGGGGAGCTTGGGCCAGCGCCTGCTCCACCCGGGCGGGGTAGTCCATTTCCTGGACGATTTCCGCGCGCCGGGCGTCGAGTTCGGCCGGATCCCATCCCGGGGCTTCCCCCCGGTGGAGGGCGAGATCGTTCTCGGTCCGATGGCGTTCCAGGTGGCGGATGCGCTGTTCGGTGGCCTCGAAGAACGTCCACTCCGATTCGGGGATCACGCGGAACTCCTTTCGCGGTCGGCGTCGTCGTCGCGCCCGGCTTCCGGGCCGGATCGGGGCGGCACGGGAGCGAATGAGTCTACCAGCCCCTTCCCCCGACCGTCCGTTGGCCTGAACCGGTCCGGTCCGCGGAGAAGGTCGTCTTCCTCCGGAAACCGCCGCCCCGCCAAGCGCTTGTTGTTCCATCGATTATGACGGCAGCGAAACGGCGCGGGCGCCGGTTGCGTTTTCGGACGCAATCGTGATGGAAGGGCGGCGATACCCCTCAAGTTCGGCGGTGGGAAACCGATACCCACAGTGCGGCCGGGAAGGTCGCAGGTGGCAATGCGGCGTCCCGCGAGACGCCGCGGCCGCCAGGTACCTTGAGTTGGTTTTCAGGGTGTCGTAGCGGTACCTACCCCCCCAGGTAACGCTACTTCGAAGCCCCCGGGCGAAAGTCCGGGGGCTTCATTTATGCTGCTACACTCGGTCGATCATGAATCGATGCGTGATCCTCCGCCACGTTTCGTTCGAAGGGCCGGGGTCCCTGGCCGCCCCTCTCAGCGACCGCGGGTGGTCGACGGCGGTGCACGACGTGGCCCGGCCCGAGGACCTTCCCGCCGGGGCCTCGGAGGCGGCATTGGTGCTCTACCTGGGTGGTCCCGACGCGGTCTACGATCACCCCGCCTACCTGGATGCAGAGATCGCCCTGGCCCGGGAGCGCATCGCGGCCGGCCGGGCCAACCTGGGGATCTGCCTGGGGGCCCAGGTGCTGGCCGCCGCGCTCGGCGCCGGGGTCCGGAAAGCCCCGTCGAAGGAGATCGGGTGGTACCCGATCGAGCTGGAGGGCGACGGGGAAGCGGAGCCGGTGGCCGCCCACCTGGCCGAGCGGACCTCCCACGCCTTCCACTGGCACGGCGACACCTTCGATCTCCCCCCGGATGCGGTGGCCCTGGCCCGCTCCCGCCTCACCGAGAACCAGGGTTTTCGACACGGGGCCCTCACCTACGGCTTGCAGTTTCATCCCGAGATCACCCCCGGTGACCTGGTCCACTGGATCGAGGGGTATCGCGGGGAGCTGGCCCGCACTCCCGAAGCCCAGTCCGCCGGGGACATGATGCGGACCGCGGACGCCTTCGACCCGGTTGTGCGCCGGCAGGCCGGGGAGTTCATGAACGCCTACCTCGCGGTGGTGGAAGCCGCGCTGGAAGCGCGGTGACCCACCGTCGCGCGCCGCGTCCCCCCCACGCGCCGGACGCCGGGGCCGGGCGGACGCCGCGAACCCGGGCCGTTCCCCGCCGGCCCCGCTACCCCAGGGTCCGCTACGAGCTGGAGCCCGCGGCGCAAGGCGACCGGGAGCTTCGAGCGGCGCTCCGCCGGCTTCCCTGGAAACAACCGCTGGCCGAGTGGCGGGATCTCGGGGTCCACCACCTTCGGGTCCGCCACGGGGTGGGGCGGCATCCGGTGGCGTTCATCCAGGTGAACGGGGCGAAGCTGGTGGTGAAGGAGCTGGGCGGCGGGGGCGCGCGTCGGGAAGTCGCGGTTTACCGGGAGCTTCGCCGGCGCGGCATCGAGGCGCTGGAACCGATGGGCGCGGTGATTCGCGAGGACGCTCCGGTCCTGGTCCCGACCGCGGCCGGGGAGCAGATCAGCCACCGCGTGACCGGTCACACCGTGACCCGTCTGGCCGAGCGCGTGGTGCCCGATTCGCTGCTGGTGCCCCTGGGGTTCGCCCACGAGAATCGCCGCCGGATCTGGGACGCCCTCCTCGACCTCTTCACCGATCTCCATGCCGGGGGGGTCTACTGGGGAGACGCCTCGCCGGCCAACGCCCTCATCCGGTTCACCAAGGAAGAGGTGCCTCTGGTCGGCCGGGTCACCCGCCTTCGCGCGGTGCTGGCCGACGCGGAGACGGTGGAGATCCGCGACCGGCTCTCCGACGCGCTCCGCCGGGCCGACCTCGACGGTTTCCTGGAGGGGCTGGTGTGGCTGAGCGAGGATCTCCGCCTGGCCGGCCTGGTTCCCGAACCCCGGGTCACCGGAGACGATCTGGAATACCTGCGGGGGGAGTACGACCGGCGGTACCGGATCGCCGTCGAGGAGCGCGCTTTCGGGGAGCGAACCGGCCTCGACGTGCGCGCGCTCCTGGGCCGGGTGCGGGACGCGACCTACCTCGAGACCCTCGAACGCCACATCGACGAGCACAAGTGGTACCTGAGCGAGCAGGCAGGGCGCGAACTGCCGTCGATCGAGGCCGCCGCCGACTGGTACGAACGGGTCTTCGTCCCGGTGTGCGCGCTCTTTCGGAACGAGGACGTCCTGGATCTCTTTCCGGGAAAGACCGCTTCGGAACTGTACGTGGAGGTCATGACCCACAAGTATTTCCTGAGCCGGACCGAGGGCCGGGACGTGGGCATGGCGCGGGCGCTCCGCGACTACGCGGAGCGATTCGGACGGAAGCCGCTCCTGGCCTCGTTCTGGAACCGGATGGGCCGGAAGCTGGTGCAGATCCTGGGCATGAAGGAGCAGACGCTCCGGGGAGGAAACCCGTGACCGCGAAGCGAAAGATCCCGGCGGCGGTGGTGTCCCATGGAGGGGCGGGGGGCCCTCGCGAGCACGACGATGCCTGTCTTGCCGCGTGCGACGCGGGGCTTGCCGCCTTGCGGGCGGGGGAAAGCGCCCTCGAGGCCTCGGTGCGGGCCACCGTGGTGCTGGAGGACGATCCGCGGTTGAACGCGGGCATCGGCTCGAACTTCCGTCTGGACGGAAGCACCATCGAGATGGACGCCGCGGTCATGGACGGCTCGCTCCGGTTCGGGGCGGTGGCGGCGATCCAGATGGTGCGAAACCCGGTCCGGGTGGCCCGGATGGTGATGGAGTCGCCGCATCTGCTCTTCGCCGGGGAGGGCGCGACCGCGTTCGCCCGGGCGCGCGGAGTGCCGGAGTTCTACCCGGTCTCCGATCGCGCGCGGGAGCGGATCGCCAAGGTCCGTGAGTTCTTCGCCGGGCGGGAGCGGTCCGACGGGTTCGTGTCCTGGCAGGGGCGGGATCCGCGGGACTACTGGAACTTCCCGTCGGACGTCCAGGAGTCGTTGAAGGAGATCGCGGGACCCTCGGACACGGTGGGGGCGGTGGCGCGGGACGCCGAGGGCCGGTTCGGGGTCGCCTTGAGCACCGGCGGGACCTCGATCATGCTCCTCGGCCGGGTGGGGGACACCCCGGTGATCGGGGCCGGTCTCTACGCGGGTCCCCGCGGAGCGGTGGCCACCACCGGCGACGGGGAGGAGATCATGCGGCGGGTCCTGGCCAAACAGGTGTACGACTGGCTGGAGGCGGGCATGGGGGCGGCGGAGGCGGTAGAGCGCGGGGTGGCGCTCCTCCCCGCCGAGTTCACGGTGGGAATCATCGCGGTGTCCGCGTTCGACGAGGCGGCGTCGGACAACCGGACCATGCCGTGGGCGGTGAAGCGGACGGAGTAGGAGGATCCCCGGCTCCGTCCCCTTCACCGCTCCCTGAACCGGCACGGTTCGGGCGGCGCGCCGGGCTAGTGAGTGGGGCGGTACGCCGGCGCGTTTTCGCCGAAGCCCCAGATGAACGGGGGGGCGACGCCGCAAGCCCGGGCGAAGGCGAAGAGCTGGCCACGGTGATGAAGGAATTCGTCGTTGAGCATGATGAATCCGATCCAGCCCGGAAAGGTCATGTTCCAGGGGGTCGAGACCATCGCGCCGAGCTGCTCGTCGCCGATCCCGATCGCGGCCGTGTTGCCGAGAGTCCAGCACTCCTCCGCATACTTGATCAGTGCCGCCTTGCTTCCCAGTTTCCTGGCCACGTCGGACTCCGAGGACTCGTCGGCGGTGATCTCACCCTTCGCCACCCCCTGGGGGATGTCCCGGATGATCGTCCCCGACATGTGCGCCGACAACTCGGCGGGAGTGCGCATGCCCGGAACGGGATGGGTGAAGAAACCGTCCTCGGGAAACGCCTCCAGAAGACGGAGGTAGATCCCGAATACCTGCCGGGTATGGTCCCATGACTGGTCGAGCATCTGCTTGTTCATGCGAAACTCCGTTGTTGAGAGGGGTGGGGCGGGACGGGACAGGGGGAGCGGAAGCCCCACGGTCGCTGAGCACCGGGATACCCACGGACGTCGCGGAACGGGGGTCCGTTGCCGGGCAGGCCCAAGACGCTAGCACGATGCGGAATCGGTTCACAACCGGCGATGCAATCCCGGGCCGGTACGGCGGCGCGCCCTCATGTCGCGCCGGCCGGGACCCCGGGAGTGACGCCACGCGGGCCGGGGGCTAGTAGAGGTAGGGGATCAGCCGCGCCGTCCGGTCCGCGTAGGCCCGGTACTCCTCGCCGTAGCGCTCGGCCAGGTAGCGATCCTGGGCGGGTATGTTGGCGAACACGAAGCCGGCGACCATGACCGCGGGGATGGCCAGGAGGGCGAGGCGGCCCGTCACCAGCGCCCATCCCGTGAACAACACCAGGTCGCCGAAGTAGTTGACGTGGCGGGCGAGGCGGAAGAATCCCCCGGTGAGGAGGTGGCCCCGGTTTCCGGGCCTCCGTTTCCAGCGGAGGCGCTGCCACTCCGAGCCGGTGTTGAGCACGGATCCGACGATCACCAGTCCGGCTCCGAGCGCCGCCGCCGCGCCGAAGGGCTGGGGATTCCGGCCCCCGAACCAGGCGAAGAGGGAGTCGAAGAGGGCGATCCACACCGCGATCGTCACCGCTTCGGACCAGGGCATGCGGCGCTTCATGAAGACGAAGAGCGTGGCCAGGGTGCGAAGGAGATAAAGAAGGGCGGCGGCGGCCAGGACGCCGCGCCGGAGGGCCGAGGCGGACTGTGCCGAAGGGCTGGAGATCGGGCCGGCGGCCGCCGCGCCGCCCCCGAAGAGGTACCAGAAGACCGCCAGCACGACGCCGAGGTGAACGACGGCCAGGGTGATCCTGGTTTCGGGGGACGCCGCCTTGTCACGGTAGACGGCGCTCAGGTCCGCCATCGTGGCGCCCCGGTTTCTCCGGTGTGGGGACGGCGGGATCCGATTGATCGTCCGCCCGCGGGAGCCTTCGGGAAGGACGCCCGGCCGGGCCCGGACGGCGGGAGGATCACCGGGTCTCGGCCCCGGACAGCATGTCCCCGAGGAGTCCGGTGAGCTTCTCGAACGCGCGCTCGGCCTGGGCCGGATCGTGGGCCGCGCTGTCGGGGACCGTCCAGCCGTGGTGGGCGCCGGGGTAGATCTCGCTCTCGTAGCGCCCCCCCCAGGCCGCCAGGGCCTCCTCGAACTTCCGGATCGCCTCCGCCGGCATGCTCCGGTCCCCGTCGGCGTGTCCGAAGTAGAGGCGCGCCCGGACCCGGGGAAGGACGAGATGAGGGCTCGCGGGGTCGTCCTTGAAGAGCCCTCCCCCGTGAAACGAGGCCGCGGCGGCGACCCGGTCCGGGCGGACCGCGGCGGTTCGGAGGGCCATGGCCCCGGTGAAGCAGTACCCCACCGCTCCGATCGGACCGTCGGTGACCGAGGCGTGCCCGGCGAGCGTGTCGAGGTAGGCGGCCAGGTCGCGCTCCATGGCGTCGGGGGTGAGGGGGGTGACCAGCGATTCGAATTCCGCCCGGGTCTCCGGGTCGGTGAAGGGCTTCCCCGACCGGAGGAACGGCGGCTCGCCGGTCCGGTAGAAGACGTTCGGCACGAGGACCGTGTATCCCGCCTCGGCGAGTCGCCGGGCCATGTCGAGGGGGGCCGGCCGGACGCCGCGGATGTCGGTGAAGTGAAGGACGCCGGGGTGGGGCCGTCCGTCGTCGCTCCGGATGAAGACGCCCTTCGATGTTCCGTCGGCGGTCCGGATGGCGACCGGTTCCTCGATCATGTCTAGCTCCCTGGTGAAGGTGACGGCCGGGGCGGCTTGTACTCCGCGATGCGGCCGAAGGCCCGGAATCCGGCCCGCTCGTAGATCCCCGCCCCCTCGGCGGTGGCCTGGAGGATGGCGGTGCGGTGTCCCGCCGCCCGCGCGTCGGTCAACGGCCGCAGGGTAAGGGCGGTTCCGAAGCCGCGGCCACGATGAGCCGGGCTCGTGAAAACATTGTAGAGCCCTACCACACCGCCTCCCACCGTCAATTGTCCCGTCGCCACCGCGTCGTCTCCCAGCCAGCCGAGATAGAGCCACTGGGGAGAATCCCCCTGGAGAAGCGGCGCCGCGGCCAGCTCGTAGAAGCGGAGCACCTCCTCGTCCGGCGGGTCCACCGCGCCGGCCAGGTCGGCGGCCATCGCCAGCTCGGTCTCGGTGCGCGCCAGCCCGAGGTCGAGCAGCAGTTCGCCGAGTTCCGCCGGGCGATCCGCGGGACCGACCCACCACGAGAACGGTCGCCCGGCCGCGCGAAAATGGTCGATCGCTGCTCGGACGCGGTCCGAACGGCGCGCGATCAATCGGCCTCGGGTAGGCCGTCGAAGAAGTCCACGATCCCGGTCTCCAGGTCGTACTCGGCCCCCACCACACGTAGTCCGTCGCGGAGGATCCGTTCTTCGAGGACCTCCGATCCGTGCCGCAGATGGTCGGCGGAGGCGCGGACGTTGGCGCGCACCGCGTGCCGATACAGCGCGTTCGGGTCGTTTCGGAGCTCGGTGGCCAAGAGCGCCTCGACCGGGGGACGGATGCGGTCGACGATGGAACTCAGGTTGTGCGAATGGGCGCCGGTCGGTCGGAGCAGCTCTTCCAGGGTGGCCTGGACCGCGCCGCAGTGGGTGTGGCCCAGGACCACCACCAGGCGGGTGCCGAACTTCTCGGCGGCGAACTCGACGCTCCCCACCTGGGACGGAGCGACGACGTTCCCGGCGACGCGGATCACGAACAGGTCCCCCAGACCCTGGTCGAAGACGATCTCCACCGGCACCCGGGAATCCGAGCATCCGAGGATGACCGCCACCGGCTCCTGGCCCTCCAGAAACTCGTGTCGACGGGTCTGGCTGGCGAGCGTGTCGAGGCTCCGGATATCCGAGACGAAGCGCCGGTTCCCGTCCTGTAGGCGCCCGAGCGCCTCCGCTGCTGAAGTCATTGTCGCCTTTCGTAGATGGCCACCGCCCTCCGGGAGGTTCGAAGGATCGTGCGCAACGCGTAGTCCTCATGGAACCAGTCGCTGTCCACCATCGACTCCAGGACCCTCCGGTGCGGATAGTTGAACATCAGGTAGTCGGGACGATAGCGATGGACGTACCAATCGTAGTCCCTCTGCCTCACGTGGTCCGCCACCTCGGGGGTCACGAGGCCCAACCCGTCGATCACGGAACCCTTGCGGTAATAGTACCGGATGATTCCGACCTCGTTGGCGCCGACCGTGGAGCCGGGAGCCGCGTTCGCCTCCAGCCACTCGGCCGCCAACCTGTAGTTTTCGTACTTCGCCGCCGCCGGACCCGGAGACGACTCGAGCGGGAGCATGATTCCGGCCAGGAGAAGCACGAGGTATGCGGCGGCCTCCCCTACCCGCCGCCCGCCCCCGCCGCGGTGCGACAGGTAGCGAATCAGCCCCTCGATCGGGATCGCGACCAGAATGGTGATGCCCAGGGCGAGCGGGGTGTAGTACCAGCCGTAGGCCGGTGGATTCAGGATGAATCCGTAGACCGCCAGATAGACCAGCGACCACAGGAGGATCAGATGGATCGCCGGTTTCCGGAAGACGTCCCATCGCCGGAACCTGAGGGCGCCGACAATGAGTCCGGTCAGCGAGAGGGCGAACACGAGGCCCATGAGGGCGTGGGTCCCCCACACGGAGCGGGACACCAACCCCTTGAAGAAGATGGGTCCCGTGCCCCATCGGGCCGATTCGGTCTGGCCGAGCTTGGCGGCGAGCGTGGACGGTAGGAATGTGCCGAAGTACAGGGAGCTGAACAGCATCCATGTGAGGATCGGAACCAGGAAGGCCGAGATCATTCGAACGGTGGGAAGCCGGCGATTTCGGGCGACGTCGTACCCGAGGACCACTGCGGCGAAGAGCATCATGTCGGGCCGGGCCAGGACGGCCAGCGAGCAGGCGAGAGATGCGGCCAGCCGCCGCTTCCGGCTGTAGGCATGAACGCAGAGCATGGCGAACATCATCGCGAGGAAGGTATCCATGCCGATCGCGTTCGGGAGGAGTGGATTCAGGAGGAACACCATTGGGAGCAGGAGGGGAAAGGAGTCGTCGGCGCCGGAGCCGAACGACCTCATGAGGAGAAGGGATATGACCAGGAGGGCGACCGCTCCGATCAGATGTCCGAGCAGCGGCAGGCTTACCAGCGGCAAGGGGTGGAGGATCAGGTATGTGAACGAGAGAATCAGGGTATACAGGGGTGAGGTGGTGGCGTTGATGCGCTCGCCGGGGTTGAATACGTAGCCGTGGCCGGCGGCCAGATTCTGCGCGTAGGAATAGAAGATGTAGCTGTCGTCCTGCTGGACCCGCCAGTAGCCCATGAGCATTGCGAAAGAAACCATCGCCAGGGCGGCGGCGACGGCGAGGCGGCGGGATGGGAAACGGGTCGCGGTCCGACCTTCCATATGCCCAATGTGCCGTGATGCGCTCATCCACCCGCCGAACGATGAGGGTCAGTCACGGTTGCCGCCGTCATGCGGCGCGAAGTCGCGCACCTGCACCATGATCGCGACCATGCCGGCGTCGCTTCCCTTCGAGTGGATCTCGCCCCGGGCCACGTAGCCCACCTGCCCGGGCCCGAGGCCCCGGTGCGCGCCGTCGGGCCCCGCGATCCACCCCGACCCGGAGACCGGGATGAAGAGCTGGGCGAACCCCGCCGGATGCGGACCGATCGCGCCCCCGGGCTCGAACCGGACCACGTGAGCATGGGCCTCACCGCTTCCGGACCCCAGGGGGGCGCTGCCGGCGTTCCGGCTGTAGAACGCGGAAATCGGGGTCAGGGGGGGCGGATCCATCACGTGCATCGTCGGTGTCCTCGGTTGGTCCGTGGGCGGCGCGGGCAGGAGATTAACCGGCGACGGAAGACGTGCCTAGTCCGCTCCATTCATGAAGCCGTGTTGCGAGGGGGGATCAGCCGGCCGCCAGGCGGGGCCGAGCCCGCGGCCGCCCTCGAAGAACAGGGCGATAGTGTCGGCGGCCTCACGGATCCGGCATGCTGCTTCCGAGCCCTTCCGGCCAGCCGGAAGTGCTCTCTCCGGAGCTTGGGAATGTTTCTGAAGGCGATGTTGTCCGGCCCGGCCGTGCTGGTGGGGGACCGCGCGAGGGTCAATCATCCGCCGTCACGAACGCTCCCAGCATGATCTCGTAGCCGTCGAACGAAGCTTGTCCGCCCGGGTCGAAATTCCGGAAGGTAAGGCTGATCCTGGAGAGCAGGCTCCGGTGCGCCTGGACCTCATAGCGCAGCCCCGGTTCCAGGGGGTCCCCGGCGACCCGGGACACCGCGAGGGTCAGGGGACGCTCGGCGGGGGGGCGGGCGCCAAAACCCCTGTCCGGTGGGCCCTCGGCGCCTGCTCCCCATACGACAAACCGAGCCTCCCGCCGGGGGGAAATGTCCGCGGCGCCCGGGAACACGAACAAGTCGAACCGCATCATTCCATTGCCGTAGGATTCGGTCTCCACTCGAAACTGCAGCGGCAGGTCCGATACGTTGACCGGGGTGACCACGGTGACCGTGCTTGCGGCGAAAGCCGGAGACGAAGCCGTGAGCAGGCCGATCGCGAGTATCGATCTCATCGGAGCCTCCCAATCGAAGCTCCCGGGGCGATCAATCGCCGTCCCCGGATCCATCCCTGAACCGACCCAGTTGCTCTTCCAGCGAGCGGGTCCGGTCGGTGGCCGTGTCTCCCGTGTGCAGCGTGGTCTTTCTTTCGATGAGCAGAAGGTGGCACTCCTCTTCGGCCACCGGATTGTGTCGGGTCCCCTTCGGCACCACGTAGAGGTCCCCTTCGTTCAACTCGATCGCTCCGGATTCCATCTCGATGCGCAGTCGGCCCTTCAGGACGAAGAACATCTCGTCCTCGTCGTCATGACTGTGCCAGGCGAGCTTCCCGTGGACCTTCGCCACCTTCACGTAGGAGTCGTCGACTTCGGCGATGACCTTGGGTGACCACAGCTCGGCCAGCGATGCGGCCAGGCTTTTCGGGGATATGCCCTTCACCAACGCGCAACCTCCGTTCGTAGTCGCCACCGGCAACCGGTTCATGGTGGATGTGTCCAGGTTCCCGGTCCTCATCTCCGCCCTGAACGCCCCGGAAGGAGGAACAGAACGAACAAGCCGAACAGCAGAAAGAGCAGGAAGAAGACCTCGGCTCCGGGCAGGAATCCGATGCAGCCCAGGAACCCCAGGCAGCCCAGGCAGCCGAGCCTGTTAATGGAACCTTCCATGACGTTTCGGTTCCCGCGCGGGGAACGCCGGCCGACATTCCAATACGGTTTCATGGGACCTCCCGTAACGTTCTGGTTCCGGTGCGCGGAACGCCGGCCGACATTCCAATACGGTGGCCGGTGGGGTGGCACCGCCGCCGAGCGGCCCAAGCCTCACGAAGCACCGGGGTATCGACCGCCTACAGGGGGGATTTGACCAGCACGCGATTCTCGAAGGCCTGTCCCTCGATCACGTGGTTGACCGATCCCGCGTCCTTATAGCCGAGGGCGCGATAGAACGCAAGCGCGCGGTCGTTGCCCGCCCACGCGGACAGCCAGAGGGCCGTCTTCCCCGCGGCGGTGGCGAGGCGTTCGGTTCGTCGAACCAGTTCCGTCCCGATGCCTCTCCGCTGGAAGGGCCGTTGCACGTAGAGGCGGACGAGCTCGACGTCGCCGCCGTGGGCGACGGGAGCGCCGGGCGCCCGGGGAGCCACCGGCGCCGGGCTCGCGAGATGGACCTCTGCGAAGCCGACCAGGTGATCGAGTCTCTCGGCCAGGATGAACGTCTGCGCTTCATGGGACAGTCTCGCTGCGAAGGCCGCGGGGGAGCACCAGGCCAGCACCTCCCGCGCCAGCGCCGGGCGAATCCCTTCCGTGGCGTAGGTGTCCAGAAACACCTGCGTGGCCAGGACGCCGACGACGAGGGCGTCGGCCGGCGCGCCGGCTCGAAATTCAGGACGGGGATCGAGGGGATTCCTGGAAGGCCTCATCGCTCGGGTGGGTTCTCAGCCCGCTTCGGACGGCCGGTTTCGGCGAATGGACTGGACCGCCTCATCCAGCGCCTGGAGGAAGCGGGACCGGTCCGCCTTCCGGAGGGGCGGCGGCCCTCCCATGATCTCCCCCGCGCCGCGAAGGTCGGCCAGGAGATCGCGGGTCGCGACGGCCTGGCCGATATTCGCTTCCGTGAACGGTTTGCCGGTCGAGCCGATGGCGCGGGCCCCTTCCTTGAGCACGCGGCCGGCGAGCGGAATGTCGGCGGTGATCACGATGTCGTCGGGTTCAACCGCCGCGACGATCCAGTCATCGGCCTCGTCGAAGCCGCCGCCCACCACCTCGAGGGCGATCCACGGTTCATCCGGTACGCGCATCCAGGAGTTGCTCACCAGGGTGACTTCGAGGAGATATCGTCGCGCAACGCGGAACACCTCTTCCTTCACCGGACATGCATCGGCGTCGACGAAGATGTGCAGCAATTGAACTCCTCCGGCACGCTGGAAGACGGGCTAGGCCGGGCGTGAATCCTTCAAGAGCCGGCTCCCCAGCGCATACACCAGGGCATGGTGGACGACCGAAAGACCGGCCAGCGCCAGGGCAAACGAGCGCTGCCCCCCCACGTAGAGGGCCGCGGCCGCGAGGCCGGTGACGAAGAGCTCCTGGAAAAGTCGAAGCGGTTCGGCCGCCCCGCCGGCCTGGTGGAAATCAACCAGGCCCCAGAAACCGAAGACAAGGGTGGGTGCGGCGATCGCCAGGGCGACCCGGGAGGCCACCGTCGTGCCGGTACGGTAGCCCCAGTAGCCGGCGGCGAGAACGATCGCCAACTCCATCACCGCTCGTAGCGCAAGGTTGATTTGTGAAAGTCGGTGCCGCATGGGTCGGGTCCGGTGGAACGGGTCAGATGGAAGCCGCGCCCGAGTCGGGCGCGCAACCGGGGTGAGATGCGTCCTCTGAATTCCCTAGGCTAGCACGGCCTCGGCCCCGCGCAAACCGGGGGCCTCCCAAGCAGAGCCGCTTTCGTCCGATCTCGGGCCGCCGGCCGGGGGGTCATTTCCTCGGGAGCCTATCGCGACCCGTCCGGAGCGGCGCGAAGGGCGCATCCAAGGCCCATGATCCGCGCTGGGCGGTCTCGACCCGTTCAGTCCCCCATCAGGGCGCCCCGCTGGGCGAGAAGCTCCCGCAACACCGAGCGATGGCAGTGGTTCTCGTTCTCGCAGTAGCAGCCGACGGAGAAGTTGCATTGATGGGAAAGCGCGGCCAGGAGCTCGAGCGCATGGACCCTATCCGGGGTCGCCATCTCCGCCCGGTACTTCCTGACGAAGGCGGCCCACTGCGCGGGAGTGGCCGCTTCCTGCCCGAGCTTCATGACCGGGACGCTCGGGGCGAGGTTGGGAAACCACACGTCGTACCAGTTCTGGGAGGAGAACTCGGTCCTGGGTACACCGCGGGGCGGGCGGCGCACGGTTCCGATCCGTACCCCTTCATTCTTCGCTCTGGGGCTCCCGAGCCTGACGATACGGACGGACATGGGGCCTCCCTTTCACGACCTCCCGCGGGCGGCTATTCGGGCGACGCAAGCTTCTCGATCCACATCTTCTCGAGGACGGCGAGATCCTCGGTCGGGTCGTAGTCCGGCTCGTCACGAGGTTCCAACCGATCCAGCGTCTCGAACTCGAAGACGGCCGCGCCGAACTCGTTCCATTCCCTCTGAAGCTCACGGTCGGGATGCGAGCCGTTGTTCAGCTGGAACCGCTGGCGGTTCAGCATGCCGGGGAGATCGGTGGTCGAACCGATCAGCGCCCGCCCCGTCGACGTGTTTCGAATCCGGTAAACCCCTGCGGGCCGGGGACTGTCCATGTATTCGCGAACGCGCGCCTTACGATCGATCTTGCTCATCAGAGGTCTCCAGTTAGGGCATTGGCGGCACCGGACCCTGGGTCCGGGCTTCAGGCGGAGCCGACGGTACGCATCCCCGGCGAGGTCCGCCAGCGAAGTCTAACACCGAAGCCGCCGCGGTCGGAGTGCGACTGGAAGATCCCTAGCCAACGGTTTCGTTTGCGAGCGCCGAAGTCGACCGGCACCCGACGATCGCGGGGGCCTCGTGAACGAGGTCGTCGTTCTCCAGAGCCGCCACCATGAAGAGGGCGAAGTCTACCCGGCGGGTGAGATTGCTCTCGAGGATGGGATCGCCCACGTGCCGGCTCCAGACAGGGAGGCCCTGGCTTTCCCCCTCCTCGAGATCGCTTCCACGCACCACCGTCCACTTCGTGTCGCTGGCGAATATGCGCCTGCAAGCCTCAACCTGGTCGTCCAATTCCACCACCCGGAAGAGCCGCGCGATCGGACCGGCGATCTTCAGCAACATCCTCAGTTTCCAGGGGTAGACGTCCTTGCCGTCCAGGCTGATGTGCCATCCGCAGGAGAACACAAGGCGGGCGCCGGGTTCGGCAAAATCCATGACGGCCTGGGCCGTGCCCGAGGAGTACTGCTGAACGCCCCAGGGAGCCAGCACGGTGAGCACTCCGTCGCACTCCGCCACCGCCTGTTTGATGACCGCGCGGTCGTTCGTCTTGCCGGGAAGCACGGTGATGTGCCCCTTGAACGGGTCGAGTTTCCCCACGCTGCGTTGCCGGCAAACGCCGACCACCTCGTAGCCCCGGTCCAGCGCATGCTGCACCATGTAGCGCCCTAGCTTCCCGGAGGCACCGACAATACAGATCTTCTTCATCTTCCGTCCCCATCAGGAGTACCGCATTGACCGGCGATTCGACGGCGCCCAGGCTCGCCGGCCATCGGACCGAAGGACATCAACGGTCCCGACCCGGTTGATCCTCACCGAACCGCGTCCGGCCCAGACCGAGTGAATCGCCGGTCCGGAAGAGGCTCATCATCTGCGGATTCGACAGTTCGACCTGGCGCACCGTGATACCTGACCGAAACTGGACGGGTGCGTCGGCCGTCCGTCTCGAAAAAACCACCAAGGTGTCGGCCGTCAACCTGTAGGAAAAGGGTTCCAACCCCGTGAAGACGTAGTCCATCAACGAGTCGGGTTCCTTGTTTCCGCGATTCGACGTGATCCACCACTGCTGATTGTCTCCGGTGAGTCCATAAGCGATGCCCTTGATGTAGAGCGTGTCCCTGGATCCCCTCACCTCATATGTGACGCGAGCCGGCTTCCAGTCCGGCAGGGATCGCCAAACCATGAAGAGTACGAAAAGGGCGGCAAATAGCGCGACGACATACGCGCCGACCCCGACCAGAAGGTATCGGCGGACCGGGTGACCGGGCGAAGTTCGGCTCGCGTTCGACAATCTACCTATCCCTTGGATCGCCTGCCGCGAAAGCGCTTGATGAACTCCTCGGGATCCCTGAGCTCTTCCTCGACCCGGAGCGTACCGTTGATGACATACAGGACCGCGACGGGGATCCCGACGATCGTGACGCAGAGGAGCCAGAAGACAATACCGTTTCCCATGAACTCGGACCGTACGACTTTGGCCATGAAGGCCCTCCTTTCGGTGTCCTACCGTGCGGGACCCGGGGACTCACCCCGCTGAAGCCGGCCATCCGAGCCCAGGCGCCGTCGCAGTCCAGATCGAAGCTAGCGGGCATTCGGGCCCCCCTCAGCTTCGGCCACCTCGCGCCGACTTTCTCGAACCAGGGTCCTGACCGCCCAGGCCACGCCGAGCAGGACCACGAGAGCCACGATCGCGCCGGCGATCGATTTGGCGACCGGCCCCTCCCGGAGAATGACGATGGGCACCAGGGTGTACAGGCCGACGTCGGTGAAGAAGTGGGCCAGGATGGCGCTTTCCAGGCCGTAGGTCCAGAAGAGCCAGCCGAAAGCCAAACCGGCCGCGCCGTTCGGGATGAACGTCCGGCTGAGCACCAGGGCGTTCATCGGCCAGCCGATTGCATGGGCGTCCGCCAGGTGGGCCGCCCCGAAAATCAGAGCGAAGAGGATGTTGGCCGCCCACAACACCCCCAGAGTAGGCCGGCCATCCACGGTGTGGAAGAGAAGCCCGCCGATCCAGGCCAGCAAGCTGAGCCCGAATAGACGAAACATGGTCTCTTCGGTGATTCCGGCCGAGATGGCGGCCAGGAATCCGAAGAAGGGCGGAGCGACGGACTCCTTGGGGGCCGCGATGCCCAACTCCCGGAACATGCTCAGCATCGGCGCCCGAAACACCCGGAAGTCCAGGAGCAGGATGAGGCCGGCGCAACCTGCTCCGACAAGGCATCCCATGGCGAGTACGCCGCGAAACCGGCCCTGCGGAGACGCTCCCTCGACCCAACGCTCGACGAAGGGCAGTCCCAGCCCGATGCGGTTGGCCAGCGCCAAGCCGATTCCGGCCAGGACGGCGATCAAGGCGAGGACAACCACCCGGTCGGCAACAAGCGGACCCCAGCCGGAGAACGCCTCCGCTCCGGGATCATCGTAGGCTTTCCGTAGGTACCCGGCGAAAGGAATCAGCGCGAAGACGGCCGGGACGTTGAGACATACCACGCCCCAGAACACCCGTGGGTTGAAAGGCCTCCCGGTCGCCAGGACAACTCTTCTCATCTTCCGGGAATGTACCGCATCGATCCGCGGTCGTCATGTCGCTCCATCCGGCGGGCGCCGGCTCTCGGCGATTGGATGCGGTCCTGACGGAGCCCGTGGTCTCCGGGTCACAATCGGTGGAGCTGCAGCGCGGCCCCCGCGGGCCACCTGTCACCGAGGCTCCAGGCTAGAGTAGAGATCGGTCGAGAGGTACTTCAGCCCGGAGTCGGAGACCAGTGTCGCCACGGTCTTTCCGGATCCAAGGCGCTCGGCGACCCGGAGCGCGGCGACGACGTTGGCGCCGGAGGAGGTTCCGGCAAAAACCCCCTCTTCCGCCGCCAGGCGCCGGGCCGTCTCCTTGGCCTCGGCGGTGGATACCCGGAGGATGTCATCGGTGAGGCCTTGGTCCCACATGGGGGGGATGAAACCGGGTCCGACACCCTCAATCTCGTGGGCGCCGGGCGTACCGCCGGAGAGAACCGGGGATTCGGCGGGTTCCACGGCGACGATCCGGATCCGCGCATGGCGGCCGCGGAGAACCCTCGCCACCCCGGTGATGCACTGCGCTGTGCCCACCGATTGCACGAAGGCGTCCAGCCGCCCGCCGGATTGCTCCCACAACTCCTCCGCAAGCGGGGCGTAGCCCGCCGCCGCGTGGGGGTTGTTGAACTGGTCTGCGTGGTACATCCCCGGCATCGCGCTGAGCTCGGCCGCCCTGGCCATCATGCTCCGGATCAGCTCTTTGGTGGTACCGCCTCCCCCGCTTGGAATCTCGATGACCATGGCTCCAAGGGCGCGCATGTGGTCGCGCTTCTCGCGGCTGAATGCGTCCGAGGTGACGAGCGTGATGGCAAGCCCACGGGCTGCGCAGACGAACGCCAGGGAGGTTCCCGTGCTGCCTCCCGTGTACTCGACAATCCTCCCGGTCGTGGTCAAACGACCCGTCGACAGGGCGCCGCCGACCACCGAGAGAGCCATTCGATCCTTCATGCTCCCGGTCGGGTTGTGGCTCTCGAGCTTGATCAGCACTCGCGCGTACCCGGCGGGAACAATGCGGCACAGTTCCACAAGCGGCGTCCGGCCTACCGATCCCAGCATGCCTGCGTTGTCCATTGGATCACCCTCCCGGGGCCCGGCCCTGTCGCGCTTCCCGGGAAGCGGGGTCGCCGGCGCGGCGACCTGCTCTCGATTCACTCGGGGGGGTCGTCGAGAGGGGCGACCGCCGGCCATTCGTGCTCGAGGACCGCATAGACCACCTTGTCGCGCCAGCGGCCATCCTCGCGCACCATCTCGCGAAAGCGAGCTTCCCGCTTCATACCCAATCGCTCCATCACTTTCCGGGACGCCGTGTTATCCGCCGTGGTCTCGGCGTATATCCTGTGAAGCCCGAGTTCGGTGAAAGCGTAGTCAATGAACGCACGGGCGGCCTCACTCGCATAACCGAAACCACGATGGTCCCCGTGCAGAGCGTATCCGATTTCCCCCTGACCGTCCTTCCTGAGAACGAGTGTTGCCAGGCCCAATACGCCGTTGTCCCGCCGCCGCTCCAGGAAGAGATTGAAGCACTTGTCCGGCTCAGGCTCGTTCGCCGAGCGCTCGATTTCGAGGTACTCCCGGATTTCTCCCTCGGTTCCTGGAATCTCCGGAACGGCCGCGGCGAACGACGGGTCCGAAAGAAGCCGGAGCAGGTCGGCCAGGTCCTCGATCTCCGGTCGCCGGAGGATCAGCCTCTCGGTCTCCAATCTCACGCTAACCCCTTCCGCCCGATACACGTAAGGCATGGATCATCGATTGTCGCTACTGGCGGATCGCCGCCGCCAGGAGCGGCGCGTCAAGCGGCCTCCAATTCACGCGACCAAGTGCCGCGAACAGACCTCGTGCTCATCAGCGCGATGCATACCAGACTCAGCAGGAAAATGGCGTACATCGGAACGGCACTGCTCCGGTGCGCTACCGATCCGCCCAAGACCCATTCCGGGGGGATTGGCGAAGCAGCCCCGCCGTAGCTGTGGAGCCTCCCGATCGATACGCCCAGAGTGACGACGTCCAGGGTCAATGCGGCCAGGGCGGCGGGCCAGCTCCAGCGCCTCCGTGCGAAGAGACCGAAACCGGCCAGGGCCTTGAGAATGGGTATGAATAGCTGGGCGATAAGGAGGATCACGACTCCCGCTCCCGCGCTGTCCGCCGCGGCGCGAAGTGCGGATCCAAAGTGTGCGTTGGAAGTCCACAGGCCCACCAGCATCCATACGCCGGTTCCGACAAGAACCACCGCTATCGCCCGGATCATCGGCAAACCCTCCCAATTCGTCTCACCCCAGCAAAACCCGCGGTCAGGCTTGATCCTGGCCTTGTCAGAGCAAGAAGCAGCAGACCGACCGCCCCGACGGCGAGCCATGTGACAGGGATTGTCTGTTGCGCACTACCGGCGGGGAAACGTCTAGTGGTTCGATCCTCCACGCAAGCACACCGGTATTCCGTGGACAGATCTGTACACAAGTGCCGATACGCCACCAGCCATGAAGGTCGCAACCATATCCTTGGGGTCCATCGCGCCCCCCATGGGACCTTGAGCCAGCTCATAGAGCCCCAGGCCAACCGTGATGGCGAGGAGCAAGACATAGTCCCGGCGGGAGCGACGCCGGACTGCCCCACCGGTGAGCCGGGGGGCTCGCCGAATCGCTGCGGATCGGGGCGGAGGATGAATCGGCCGTGTACGATTCAAACCACTTCAAGTATTCGTCCGGCGGCGAATAGCCGATCTTGCGGTCAATCTCAGTGCCCGAACGGATCAGGACAACCGTTGGGGCCCCGGAGATCCGCGGCCACAACCCGCGAAGCTCAACGTCGTCGATGTCCCATTGGAATGGGACCGTGTTCAGGTTGACCCATTAGATAACCCTGGAGTCCGCCCACGTGTGCTGGGACACCTGTCGACACCAGCCGCACCATTGGGCCATGGCGTAGACGAGAACAAACCTGTCATCCTGCTCGGCGAGGTCCATTGCGTTGTCGAAGCCGGTCGTATTCCAGTCGATTTCCGTGCCCGCTTCCAGGCCGGGCTCGGGCACTGAAGTTGAATGCCTGCAACCCGGAGGGACCGCAGGCTGGGCGAATCCAAGTAGGGTGAGAGTGCCGGTGCGTTTCATATGAACCTCAAGATCGACGCATCAACCGCAAACCGGCCGGTTGGGGGCGGAGGGCCGGGGCCGATAGGCCTTCTCCGCCCGCGCAATCGCGCAGCCGAGAACGTCGCAGTAGAAGCGAACACCCGCTCCAGGTCAACTGGGCGAAACACGAGGTGATCGAGTTCACCTCTGTGCATCTTTCGACCCCCACATTCGCGTCGGCCCTTCAGGCGCGTAAGGAGCGCCGGGGCGGCGGTCCCGCCGGCCTGGCCGGACGGCATTCACCGCGTCAAAACAAGTACGGCACCAGGGCCTTCGTGGAACGGGCATAGTCGCCGTAATCGGGAAACCGTTCGCGAAGCAACCGCTCCTCGGCGACGACTCGTGTGATGGCGACGACGGTCACGACGACACCGATCGCAACCGTGAACGCGGACAAGTGACTCAACACTGCAGCCCAGACAAAGAGCAACACCGCCGAGTACATGGGATGTCGAACAAATCGATACGGACCGCCCCGTATGATGGCGCTCCCGCCCGGTGTGGCCGATACTCGAAACGCGCCCTGCTGAAATGAGCGTCGCGCCCAGATGTTCAGCACGACCGCCGCTGCCTGCACGACGATGACCAGAGGTGAGGACGTGAGCAGGTTGCCGGTTACGCCTAGCAGGATGATTGCCGCGAGTACGACCAGCAGCGGCCACGCCGAAACCATCATGATGCGCTCCCTCCCTGATGCCCGGTGGCCGGGCCCCCGGTGCGGTGGTGAACCGGCCGGTGGGCGGTTCGGCGGAATCGTTTGTGGGGCCGCCTTGATGCAGCGTTCATCATGCGACGAATCGACTTCGGAAGTTGTCCGTTCCTGCCGCAGAATAGGCGTCAACCTCATCCTGAGTTCCATTCTAGCACCGGTGGGGCGGGGAGTGTGTTTCAGCGGCCGGGGTTGTCTTCACCGTCATCCATGTCGAGGTTGCCGGGATAGGTCCGGGGGCGCGGCGGATCGGGACAGGGTTGCCGGAGCAGCCATCGCGCGTCCTGCCGCCGGTTCGTTCCCGCCGACTCGACGGAATCGGCATTCCGCTCCTCCGGCCGGTCGCCGGCGCCCAGCGGATGATGGTGGGGAAGCTAGATTACGTAGCGCTTGCCCACCGCCGAGGGGACAAGCTCATCACCAAAGACTCCGGCCATGGCGTTCAGCGCCCGCCAGCCGGTGCAATGGCCCGGCGCCAGGAGCTTGAGACCGAACGATGTCAGGTTCGCAATCGTCTCCGGAATGATCTTCTCGGTGGCGCCGGAGAGGTGCAGGCCACCCATCACCCCGTACAACGGAACCGAGGGAAAGACCGATCGGGCATGAGTGAGTACGTTGACCAGACCGGCGTGCGAACACGCCGAAAAGATGAGCTGGCCTTTGTTCTTGACACCCACCGCGACGAACCGCTCGTCCATGATAAGGGGGTCCGGTTCCCACGGCTGGGCATCCGTCTGTCGGCGAACATGTCCCGGTAGTCCAATCTCGTAGCCGGTGACGCGGGGAATCTCGCCGCTGACGTAGAACGCGCCTTCGGCTATGACCTGTGGTTCGCGTGTGTTCACCACGTTGGCACCGGCGTCGCCAAGCGCATCAGGATCAGGCACCGACTCGAATGGGAGCACCTCTCCGTTCGGGAGTTTCATCCCTCGTGTCGCAAACATTCCGGGGTGCACAAAACAATCGACTCCAGACCGACCTTGCGCTTTCGAAATGGCTCTGATAGCGGCCAGAAGGCCGCCGGCATGATCCCAATGCCCATGTGACAGCACCACGGATCCAACCGCGGAGAGATCCGCTCCGAGGACATCGACATTGCGCAGGAAGGTGTTCGCCTCGGGCCCCGAGTCGAATAGAAGCGTGTGTACGGCATCCCCGACGTACGCCGTGAGCAGCAGGGACAATCCGTGGTGGGCGCAGCAGATTCCTCTGCCGGAGAGCACAGGCATACGCCCCGCGGTGAGAAGGTCAGCCCACTCGGTTACGGCAACATCCGAGTTGGTCGAAAGACTGTCGGTCGTGTTATCTACGAGGACAAGGACTTCCAAGCGATCAACGGTCAAAAGGTCATGCATGTTCCCTCCCCGTAGTCCGGGCCTCGGCCAGCGTACATCGGACGGGCCGTGGGCGGGAAAACCGAGGTCGAAAGTGGCGGCGACAGCGACCGTCGGGTTCCGGACGCACGAGGCGCGCGAAGCGACCTCTCCATCTCGTTCAGCGGAGGGAGCGAGAGGCGTTCAGGGTCACGGCGGCGCGAATGAGAGCCTTCAACGCATCTTCGTCGATCTCATCGCCCTCGTGGAAGTCGATGGCGCGGCGGGTGTTGCCATCTAGGCTGGCGTTGAACAGGCCGGATGGGTCCTCGAGTGCGGCCCCGTTGGCGAAGGTCATCTTCACGGCGTTCTTGTACGCTTCGCCGGTGCAGATCATCCCGTCGTGGTACCACACCGGAACCCCTCGCCACTTCCACTCTTCGACGACTTCGGGGTCGGCCTGCCTGATCAACGTGCGGAGCCGGGAGAGCGTCCTGGCGCGCCAGTCGCCCAATTCCTTGATCCTCTCGTCTATCATCCGGGAGGGAGACTTTCCTTCCGAAGACTCGCTCTTCCTCAAGACGCTTCCCCCTGCATGCGGTGAAAATCCACGGCTTGGGGGTCATCCATCTCACGACATCCGGGGGTGTGCAGTGCGGCGTCGTGGACCGAACACTCCAGCATGGGAAGTGGCTTAACCAATGGAATCAAGTAACTTGCTTCCTGGCCGTGGCGACCACGAGGCGAAGCTCAAGCGCCATTGAGCGATCCTTCGCGAACTCCGTCCACCCTGCAACGACATCCCGTTCCAGCAATTCGCGCCGCTCTTGGTCGACCTTCGCCACTAGGCCGGCAAGCGGGGTGCTATGCACATACCCCCAAAGAAACTCCTCGGGAGCGGGCAGGCGAAGCTTCTTGATGTCGGCGTGGACGGAGACATCGTTGAAGCCGGCACCCTCAATGAGCTGTCGAAGCTCTGCCTCATCATGAAGCGAGAAGACATGGGTCACGAATCCCTCAGCCTCGGCGCCGATGTGCCGCGCGAGGGCCTCGCCCATGATCGCCATCAGCGGCGGTGTGGGTCCGGGCACATTCAGGATGAGCCGGCCATCGCGGGCCAGGACACGATGCATCTCTCGCAGGGCCGCGGACCTGTCCGGAACGAATTGGAGCCCCATCTGGCACAGCACGATGTCAAACGATGCGTCCGGGAACGGCATTCTCTCGGCACTCGCCTCGTACCACCGGATTTTCGTGGCCGGCGGTGTCGCCGAACGCGCGACCGCAAGCATCCCCGGATTGAGATCCAGCCCGGCGACGGTTCCGTCGGCGCCGACTCGCTGAGCGGCGAGTCGCGTCACGACGCCGGTCCCACAGGCAACATCCAGAACCCGATCACCCGGACGAATACCCGCGATTTCAACGAGGTCACCCGCGAGGGGTGCGCCGACGGCTGGGACGAAATGCCGCTCGTAATTCTCCGGAGCGGTTCCGTCGTAGATCTTAGCGAAGTGCTGACTAGACATTGCATTGCCTCCCATGTCCAGTGTTTGCTGCCAAAGTACCCGTTCTCTCTTCTCCGCGCAACAGAGCGGGCGAGTCACGCACTGTTTGAGGACACGGCGCGCGGGTGTGGCGGCAACAGCAAAGCGCGGCGATAGAGACCGGCGTTCGCAAAATCGTGGACCTCGCCGGAAACCCTCTCGCCTACTGATCTCATCTGCTGTAGCACCCGAGGCGACAAAAACGCGCCCGAATTGAAGGGCCGTTTCGCCATGAAGTGTTCATCCTTGCCGCGCTTGATCCAGTCCTGAAGCGGAGTGAGTTTTAGTGGTTGAACGGCTTCAAACACATACGGCTCGCCCTATCCCGGATACACGATGCCCATGTGGCCATACCAAGAACCCGTTGCCAATTGGGCGGCCTGATTCTGAGCTGATTGCGATACTTGAAACACGATGTCTCCGTCCTTCGGCAAGTACCGGGCGTCCGTTGAACATACAGCTGTGAAAGCAAAGAGACATGCCGCAATGAACCGCATGCGTCCCGGTCCGCCCAACCCTTGAGTCAAGCGGCGGCAGTCAAGCAGTCCGCTAGGCCGATCTGTTGAACGGCGACACCACGTGCTGCCCGAGCTTCGTTGAGCCGGGCAGCGCGGTATCACTCGGTAGTGACTTGCTTTGGCATTGCGACTTCACTCTTTGGGTTCCGGGGAATGTTTAGACTTGTTCAGCATGGCGACCCCCGAAAACAATCCCCAAAAGAAGATCCCCATGCTGGCCAGGAAGATTCCGATACCGACCGGAGAACCCCAGCTAAACCACGAGACGTGCATATTTGCTTCTCCATGATGTGGACGTCTTGTCAACTACGACAGGCAGGCGTGCTGTCGCTCAACACCCAGGACAACCTGGAAGGCGAACTCCCTCGAGCGTGGCCGGCGCTTGCTTGCCAGTCCAACCGATGCACCCTACGGCCAAGACCGTGACAGGTTGGCTTGGCAGGTTCAGGCCGAAATTGGAAGGCGCTCCTGCCAGGCCCGGCCCGCTTCTCGCCGTGCGATTCGCAGTCCGGCCACGGCAAAGCTGAGTAGAACAACACCCGTGAACCAGGCGCCGAAGGCGAAGGCTCCTCCCTTGACTTAGACCCCAAGGCGCAGCCCGCCCGGAACCAAGATCGCGGCAAGACCCTACAAGAGACGCAAGCCGTAGAGAAAAGCGAACGGGAAATAGTGCGCTCCCAACACGATCATGAAAGCCGGGTAGAACCAGCCCAAACGGTACAGGGTTGCTGCGGCGACGAGGGGCAGAGTCACGTCCATGAACAAGCCGTAGAAGAAACCGTCTATCTGCCGGGGGCCCATGCGCCTACCTCTTTGGCGTATAACGTTGGCTTGACCTGCGAAGCGTGCCTGGCGCGGCTTGTGCGCCAGCCCAAGGCGTGACAGACGCGATTGGCAGGTGCAAGCGATTGTTATACCACCCGATCGGATGCCTACAGGTAGCCCATACTATCTCGTCATCTCATTGGCCGACCAGCTAATAGCTGCCAACTGCCACTTTCCTGAAATCTTTAGCCAAACTCCCAAATACTTACCGGCGGCCACGGTTCTTTCACCCGATATTTCGACCACCATTCGGCTTCTCCCATCGACATACGCCATATCACCAGAGGCACCAACAACAATTGATTCAGGCGCTCCAGATATTTCAATGAAAGGCAGCTTGAACCATTGGGTGTCGTAAAACTTTCTGATGGCCTCAAGCCCCACAATTGGTGAAACGCCCGGTGGCTGAAAAACGGCGTGAGGAGCAATACATTCCATTACACCGTCCAGATCCCGCGCCTCCTCGGCCCGCAAAAGAGCGAGGTCAGATTGACGGATATTCTCCTTTATCGATTCAGTGTCAACTGAACTGCTCTTGAGTTCGCCACAGCCACCAAAGGTAGCAGAGGCTGCCAACAGCAGGGCAAAAACTAAATGACGGCTCATTATTAGTCCCCTTCTTTGTCTTTTACGCCGCTGAGTCCCGTTGGCATAACGTTGAGCTTCACCTGCAAAGTCGATTGGCGCCACCCTAGCGCAAGCCAGGGGCGTGACAAGCGGCTTTGTCTGGTGTAAGCACCTGTTAGGTGTCGCCACCAAAACCCCACCCCATTCTTGCATCCTACTGCTACCACTTATCACATGCGGCCAAGTATCTCCGCCCGCTTGTTCTTGAGATACTCGAGGTTGTTTGACTTTGTTGACTGAGCCAACTCGATGCTCCTATCCGTAGCGTAGAGGGCATCCTTGATTCTGCCAGCTTCTAGATATGCGTCAGAGAGACTGTCCCAAGCATTGGCGGACCGAGGATAGAGTCGAGTTGCCAACTCAAATGTGCGGATGGCTTCAGGAGTTTCCCTGCCGAGCATGAGGTAGCCAAGTTTGTTGAGTGCCTCCTCGGGCACTTTCTCCGGAGCTCCCACACGGCCCCTAATAGCCTCGTAGTGTTTCAGCACCGCATCAAGACCGGCAAACATCACCGGCTCCGGCGCGAGATAGCCGTCATACAAAGCCCGCAGACCCCGGATGCTTCCAACAAGAGGTATACTGGCGTGGGTCTCGCTCGGCATGGGATCGTAGGTCCAGCGAAGGTTTGGAGGGGCTTTCACCTTCAACACTTTGGCCAGTCCATCGAACCATCGGAGGTCCATGTCGTCGGTGGGAAGCAGATAGCTACTATTGAAATACAGAAACTGCCCAGCCGGCGTCTGGCGGTCGAGAAAATCGCTGATTGAGCGTTCGATCACATTACTGTCCCAATCCAAAGTGCCGTCGTCCACCAATCGAGCGTCGAATAGGTCGGGCGCCGCGTACAAAGTATAAAAGGCAAATAGGCCGCCAAGCGAATGCCCCCAGATAATTCGCCGTTCCGAGACCCGAAACTCTGTTTCAATGATTGGCAGAAGCTCCTGTCGCAGGAAATCCAGGAACTTACTCGCCTCTCCATCCCCCTCCCAGTCTGGAGAATCGGTGGGCGTGAAGTCGCGCATACGGTCGTTCGAGTCAATCGCGACAATAAGGTGTTCCGGTATTTCGCCAACTCGGGCAAGAAACGTGGCGTTTCCTGCCACGACGTCCCCGTAACGGCTTCCGTCAAGCAACAGCAGCAGCGGATAGAGTTCTGATGAATTGACAGAATAGCTTGCCGGGAGCATTACGCGGTAGTTGATCGCTTCATTCAAGACTCTTGACTCGACCGGGGCCGGCAACTGCCAACGGCCCTCAGGGCTCGCGATCCCTGTCACACTGGCAGAGAGCGCCAATACAAAAAGCACAAGAACCCACAGCCGATTCAACATGGACCATCCTTCCCAAATGCACTTCCAGCCTTAGCCTTGCCGCATCACAAGAGTGCCGGCGCTACTCGCAAGGCAGCCTCTAGTGTGCACCTGACGTCTTGCCGCTCAGCCGCGAGCGGCGAATTGAATGATCGCTTCGCCCCGGTTGCCCGCCGCTCGTCTGCTGCTGCGGCCTGTTAGGCGCCCCAACTCAGCTTTCATCAGTACATACGATCTCGTACTTGATGCCCTCCGGATCCTTGAAGAAGAGGGCATAGTATCCGGCCGGAGTGTATTCGGGGTACTCTCGCGGCGGGCTCACAATCGTGGCGCCTATTGCCTTCACTTCGAGATGCAGCCGATCGATGTCGGCCCGCGACGGCGCTCTGAACGCAAGATGGTGCAGCGAGCCGGGCTTCCGACGGTTGATAACCTCGCCAGAAAAGACCCGTAGGGGCGAAGTGATCGTAAAACCCATGCGTGGATGCTCATACGAGACGACATGCTTCTCGTGCCGTTCGATGATGGAATCGCTCCGGCGCGTCAGATCAAACCCCAAGAGGGGAAGCAACCGATCGTAGAAGGGCACCGCGGTACCCATGTCTCTGACGGTGACTTCTATGTGGTCAATAATGGGTTCCATAATTCGTTTCGCGTCAGCTCCTAGCAAGACCGTAGCAAAGTGCGCCTAACGGCGCGGATAGACGGCGGGCGAAGCCCGGCCGCTTCATCGGCTTGTTATGCGGCTATCCGTGTTTCGGCAGAGAGACAACGCCAATCTGCTGCCACATGCCGAGCATATCCAGCTGCTCCCACGCCTCCACGATCCTGCCTTCGTTCAAGCGATAGATCGTGATACCTCCGATCTTGATCTGCTTGCCAGTCGGTCCAACGCCCGGAAGTTGACCGGTGTGTGTCGCCGTGGCGCTCCACCGCCCAACGACAGTATCACCGCTCACGATCAACTCGTCATAGGTGATGCTGGAATCAGGAAAGGCGCTGCGATACATGGCGATGGCGCGTCGCCAGGTCTCCCGGTCACCCATACCACTAGGCATGTGCGGGCCGTGGTACTTGCCGTTGGCGGACATGACTTCATCGATGGCGGCCAGGTCTCCCCGGTTCCAGATGTCGTCGGCGATGCGGCAAATCAGCGCTTTCATCTGCGCCTCTTTCTCTCTCTCTCCAGCTGCCATGATTCGCTCCTCAGTTGAGTCACCGAGCGGAGGTCGAACGTGCCTCAGGCCGCATAACGTGTTGCCGTTCAGCCGCGAGCGGCGCTGACGATCGTACGAATCCGGTCGCGTCTTCCCGTGCCGCTTGTCGTCTGCAACGGCGTGTTATGCTCACCGACGTTTCAGTGTCCAGGTGCCCGCAGCAAAACAACCTAGCGCTCCGACCCGCCGATCTCGCCTTTCTGCACCGCCGGGAGAAAGGTCGCTCGGAGGCCGCGTGCCTCGTAGTGCCGTGCAAGTTCAGCTCCGTTGAAGGAACCTCTCGCCTCGAGCGTGGTTCGCAGGAATCTGAGAACGACTCGCGCCACCTCCGCATGGAGCTCCTCGTGCTTATCGGGGCCATTCCCCAATAGGCGACGCTGCGCCGGGTCGTCGGAGAAGCTCCCGTGGTCGCTGCCAGGCACCACGACCACGACCCGCGGCGCAACTGTCAACGAATCCAGCACCGTATCGGGCTCCGTCCTATCCTCGGTCGGTCGGCGCACTACGAGGATGGGTACATCGTGCTGAGCCGGGACGAAGAAGGGCGAGCCGGCAACGTCGTTCTCTGGGCCGAGCGACCACGATGCATCGAGTCCGACAACTGCATCAACGAGCGGGTTCCGCCCTTGTAGCAGCAAGGCGACGTCGCCACCAGTGCTGTATCCCATAACAGCGATTCGCGTCCGATCTACGAAGGGCTCATCGATTAGCACCGCTAGGGCGACCTCGAGGTCCCGCATCTGGTTTTCGATGCTCGGTGCATCGGAGCGGAAGTCGAAGGTCCATAGACCCGGGTTCAATTGGGGGACGGTGGCTACCACGAAACCGTGGCTCGCCAAGTACTCGGCGACGATCGTGTTGTCGGGGGCGCGATTGAACCAGCCTGCTGAGTAGAGGATGATCGGGAAGCGGCCAAGAGAAGCGGTGGCTTCAAGGCACGCTGCGGTCTCCGTGCTCAGCAGGCGATCGTAGGATGTGCTGTCCTCTGCTAGACTTCGATACGAGTATTCGTCCCAGCGGTGGGTGAGGAAGACGAGGTCGTCAAAAGCGGGGCTCGGGGAGTCCATGTTCAAATAGTTGCCGAGTGACATGGGCTGGGTGCCAGTGCACTCGGCTGGATACCAGATATCCACCCGAATCGGCCGAGCGATGTTGCCCTCCAACGAATCGACCGCCGGACTGCGCGGCCAGATTCGAGTCCGGTCCACGTCCCATAGCCGACGAAACCCGACTCCATGTTCCCCCGGTTCAAGGTCGCCCCACAGGGGCCTCTCCTGGGCTTGAGCGTCGAACGGCGGGGTCAGAACCGCCGCAATGAGCGCAAGGGGAACGAGGGACATCAGTCTCCGGCTCATGAGCTCAAACCTCCGTGCGGGCGGAATAACGCCAGCAATAACCCGTGGACGCCGCGCAGCGGCGGCCGGCGGGTTCATTGCCTTGTTAGGCTACATGGCACCTCGGGCCTCTCGGAACGCCCTGGACACTGGCGAGCGCCTGCCGCTGTAGAACACGCCGAGCCTGAACACGGCCCAGAGGACCCCCGTTACCGCCGTCGCTACCAGCAGCAGGACAAAATCCGGCTGGTAGAGATAGAACGTGCCCAGGGAAACCCCGAAGAGCCGCGGGATCAGAGACACGGAGATCCAGGCCAACGCGATGGTCATGACGAATGGAAACCACAGGCTGAAGACGCCGGAGGCGCCCGACTTGGCGCGCAGTCCGACCCGCCGGACTACCGCAGAGAGCATTCCGAGCACGAACATCACCGGCAGGACTGCAAACGTCAGATACAAGGACTTTCGACCCCAACTACTCCCGCTTCCGGGGTCATCCAGGCCCAGGGCTCGCGCGCTGACTCCATCGAAGAGCCGTGCGTTTTCCCCAAATCCGAATCCGCTGTTCGAATTGACGAGAATGACGACGCCCTTGCGATTCTCCGGCATCAGGACCGCCAGCGTCTCGACGCCGGGTGTGAGGCCCGAGTGAGAGAACGTGCCATTGTGGGAGTCGATGGACCAGCCGAAGCCGTAGTAAGGAGAAGCCGTGCTGGCCGGGCGCAGCATGGCGGCCTTACTCGCTGCGCTGATGACATCGTCCCGTCCGTTCATCATGACCGCCAGATAAAGGGCCATGTCCGAGGCAGTAGCGACGATGCCGCCCGCAGGCGCGTTGGCGCGATTCGTGCGATTGTCCTCGAGCGGTCGCTTCGAGGCGAACCAGGGCTGATGGCCGACCGCCATCGCGTCATGGTCTTCCCCGTCGGAGACGAAGCTCGCCTTCATCCCGATCGGCTCGAGAATCTCCTTTTCAATGTAGCTCGCGAAGTCCTCGCCGCTCACTGCCTCGATCACAGCGCCAAGGATCAGGTAGTTCGCATTGGAGTACTGCCAACGCGTGTCGGGCGCGTGCGCCGGAGTCCATCGAGCGATTCGCGCGACCTGGCGCTGAAGTTCATCCCGGCTGCTCGTGCGATCGGTGTGCGTGTCGTTGCCTTGCCAGGTTGAATAGCCGCTGGTGTGGCCGAGCAGCTGCCGGAGGGTGATGGCGCCGGAGGGGCGGTCCTCGAAGACAGCGAGATAGCGCGAGACTGGCGCTTGAAGCTCGACCTTTCCGGCTTCTGACAGCCTCATCACAGCCATGGCGGTGAAGCTCTTGGAGATGGAGCCAATGAGGAATGGCGTATCGGCCGTCACGGGCCCGGCGCTTCCGGTCCGGACCTCATCACCTTCGACCACCGCATAAGCGAGCCCCGGCGCACCCGACCTCGGCATTTCGGTCGCGAGAAACTCGCCTATTGAATCCGAAGGTGCCTGAGCCAGTGCAGCGGTCACGAGTCCAGTTGCGAGGAGAGCCAGAACAACGTTCATCTGCGCATCCTACTGCCTGCACGAGTGTGTTACTAGTAGAAGACGACAGGCATCTCGCTGGATCGAGCAGCGCTGCGGCCGGTGGATGCAAGCCGCCAGCACCAATGATCTTCGTGTTCGTTGGGTCGCTGCCCCATTGCGGCCGTTGTGGGGCTAACGCTCCGGTTCAGCGGCGGGCCGCGCGGCGAACCGTCCGCTGCAACCGGTTGTTAGCCAGCCAAGATGCGCTGCCTTGACCGCGTGCAGATCACTATTCCGAAGGGTACCGCTGGCCGTCGTGCTAATAGGAATCACCGAGATCCTCCTGCTCGTCAGGTGACAGGACTTCACGCACCTTCGTGCTGTCGTAGAACGACTGGATTTCCTTGATCATGCCGCTTTCGACGCGAACCCAGTCGCAGGATGGAATCACTCCCTTGGGTGTCCGGTTTTCGAACCAGACCGCTGCTTGATTCCCGTCCGCGAGCACCTCTCTGATCTTGAGCTCTTGCACGCTCTTTCGGGCCATGGGCCCCACGGTTTCTAGGTAATGGTCACATCCCTCGAGGCAGCCGAACGGGTTGGTGTGAACGAAATCGGGAGCCAGCCGTTCCCTCAACCACTCCAGGTCCATCCTTATCCACGCTTCGATCCAGCCCACAGCTAACTCAGCACTGCGTTTCCCATCTGTCATAGTGGCCCATTTCGCTTGTTGGTTCCTTGCCCTGTCACCATAGGCACCGGTCCCGTTACCCATGACCCATCTCGGCCGCTGCGGAGGTCAGCTGTTGCCGCCATGCCCAGGCAGCGCCGATCCCGACGACCGTGGCGCTGATGTGGAAGGTGTTGGCCACCACGAACGCGCGGACCAGACCTCCGGACCAGCCGAAGGCGTAGGGAACGGCAGTCATCAGCAACGGCACGACGACCCACATGATGACCAGCACTATCGGAGTGGCAGTCATGTCATCGCCACCGGAGGCTCGCGAGGAGGTTCGCAGACAGTATCGGTGCAGCAGGGCCAGAGGGGGTGCGTAGGCCCAGACGAATACTGATGCCCCGTTTACTTCGAGAGCGCCGAACGTCTGGATAGCCATGTAGGCACCCAACGCACAGAGCGTCAGAACGGCGAAGCGAGCCGTCCCTAGACCTCTTTCCACGAGCGACCCTGCGTACCAAAGCAGCGCGAGGTTGCCAGCCAGATGAGGGACGAGCGATGCCGTGGAAAAGCCGTGAACAAAGGGCGAAGTCACGAGGCCGACGACAGGTCGCGACGCGCCGCTGCCAAGCGTGTTGCGAAGGGAAGGCATCAGGAGCAGGGGCAGGGATGCAAGCAGGCACCCGCCTATCAGGGCCAAGGTGAGGGGAGCACGTCCGGCGCCCACACCCGCGGCCCTTGTCGTCACTTCGTATAGCCCCATCTGCGGAACCTGCCTTCAGTCTGGCTAACGTCCAGTATCTGCGGCGGCGCGAGGCGCCGTCCGCTGCATGCTGTTGTTAGGCCACACCCCTGGCCGAATTACCCGCCAGAAGACCTTCAACACTGAGATCTTCATCCGCATCCGGCCAATGGATGCCTTCGCCATCTCCGAGCAGTTCCCACTTTCGGCGTGCGGCGGGACTGGCTTGCAAGAGTCGCGGAAACCAAACAAGAGGCACTTTGATAACCCTGCCGTCGGCGAGCCCAACAATCAGTTCGTCATCGGTCACTTCGGCGGTGCGGGCCAAAGGCCGGACTTCAATTGGCGAAGTACTCATTCCATGCCTCCAAGAGCAGCGTTCTGCTTTTGGCTATGATGCTCTCGATTCGTCTCAGCTCGCGTGGCGAAAAGCCGGTAGAGCGCGCCACTTGAACCGGATCAAGCCAAAACTTCGCGAGCATTCTCTCCCGCTGAACGTGAATATGAACCGCTTCACCCGCCTCATTGCTGAAGAAGAAGAAACGGTACGGGCCCGACCTGAGCACGGTTGGCGACATGCCGTCAGTTTACCTCATTCCCTGAACTCTCGATTCCAGCAGAGTCCAGCAGGCAACCCTATGTATTTCAATGCGTTGCAATGACTTCGTCAAGCGATGCGAAGAATTGGCTGCCGAAAAGCAAGAAGACGGGAGAATGGCCAAGGAGGGGGAGCCTCACCTTCATTCTATGACTCGCGCCACGGGGCCTCCGCATCGCCCACAAGAACCCTCCAAGAGCAAGTCGCCATGCGTGATTCGTCCGGTGAAGCCAACGATCGACGTTGAGGGGCCGCATCGCACGCACCACACGTTGTTCAGCAATCGAGTCTGGAGACGAGGATCAAGCGCTCCCCAATGCCGCGCAGCTTGTGGGGTGAAGCCCTTGTCCTTACCCATCTCTTACGTCTTGCATCCCTTCTGGCCTAACGTCCAGGTTAACCTGCAAGCCGAGCTGGCACGGCCTTGGCTGGGGGCCTTTCTGGGCAAGGCGAAGCTGGCGTACAGCCAAGGCCGTGCCAGGTTGGCATGGCAGGTTCAACCGCCAGTTATGTTTCTACCTACTTCTCTGCGAGAGGATCAGACAGGGAAAGCTCGCCGTCAGGGAGCTCAAAGTATACGCGCCCCCGGTGGGAGTAGACATTGGGGACGCGGAGCCGCCGACTCTCCTCCTGGGCCTTGAGGACGGCACGGCTTCCGATGCGTTGAAAGGTACGGAGTTCCGCCTGGAGATCCCCGTTGGGTTTGGGTTGTGGCTCGCTCATTCGCTTACCCCTTCAACGATGCTCTGAAATTGCGCGAAAAGGGCGTCGTCGAAGATCGACGTTTCCGGACCCGTGCCCGCCGCCACAGCGGCAAACTGGCTTCCTGAATTATAGAACAGATACCACCGCTGAAAGGCCAAGCGATGAAGATCCCAGAAGTGCATGATACTACGTGGGTAACGGCGCCGGATGTCCTCTTCGGCGACCCTGTGCCCGCCCTTCCGGACGCGCTCTTCCACCCTGGCAACGCACATGTCAGCTGACTCGAGAAAGATGAACACGATACTTGTCTGGTAGCCCAGAGCCCTGGCGCGATCGATGTGCTTCGTGAGCCCCCGCCCCGCTGCAGTGGACTCCACGATGAGATTTTGGCCGTCCTCGAGGAGGCGGTTGAGTTTGGCAAAGAACCTGCGCCCAGCATCGAACTCGCTGACCGGGGTTCCGGCCCGGCGAAGGTCATCTGCAATGAAGTCTGTGGATAGCAGAATACCGCCAGTCTCCGCCTGATAGGTCGTCGCAAACGTTGTCTTACCAGAGCCATTGGGGCCGGCAACGACAATGAGTGTTGGCGTCAACTCAGGTTCACCCCTTCAGTCGATAAGCATAACGCCTTCCCGCTCAGCCGCGCCGGCGCGGTTCCTGCCCTTCCCGCCATCTCCCTCCCCCCCCGCGCGGGCGACGGCTGCAGCGGGAGGTTAGGTGACCCGCCGCAGACGATTCAGTCAGTCACACTGAACGCTCGCGAGACCCGCTGTTCCTCGGGGAGAAGCGTGCCCATGTTGGAGTCTGCGTAGACGGCAACACGGATCCTGTAGCGTCCTGTCGCGAGCCCGGCCACATGTTCACTCGGAATGGTCGGCAGTGGACGGAACCCAGTCGACTCTATTGGAAGTGGCCAAGCCGGGCCGTCGCACATGAAGTACCACGGACCCAAGTCAACCCACGTGCCATCCTGTTCTTCCCGCTCCAGGGTGGCCACGGCGGTACATTCGAATACGTAGACCGTATCCGCGCTCGCGTTGCTGAGGATCGCCGATACGTAGTCGAGATGCGTCTTTGAGTACTGCGATGCACTTACCATGACGCTCACTTTGCCGGCAACTGGAGTTGTCGGGGCATCATTGCCGCAGCCATGGAGGCACATCCCCAAGAAAAGCGCCCCAAAAAGGCGGTGGATACCGAGACCGTTCATCGTCAGCCTCACTTCTGTCACCTAACGTGAAGTATCCGACTTCGATATCCCGCGGAACATGACGCGGGGCGGTCGAGTAGTCAGGTATGCGGCCGGGGGGAACCTCCCCATAATCAAGGCGGTGCCTCTACTGGAAACCCCCGCCGTCGGTGGATATGCAGCGCCTGCGCGATGGATAGCCAGATACACATAGCAAAGTACCCGACCGCAAGATAGCCCAAATAGCCTCGCACACCGCACCTGCACGGCAGACTTCCCCGCCGTCGCCGCACGCGAACTCAATCCAGCGGGCTCCGCACGCCCCGCCCGCCGCGATTCAGGACGTGGGTGTAGATCATGGTCGTGCTGACGTCGCTGTGGCCCAGGAGTTCCTGGATGGTCCGGATATCGTAGCCCGCCTCCAGCAAGTGGGTGGCGAACGAGTGACGGAGCGTGTGCGAGGTTGCCGGTTTCGGGACCCCCGCCCGGCGGACAGCCTCCTTGATCGCCCGCTGGAGAACCGACTCGTGCAGGTGGTGCCGGCGTCGCTCGCCGGTCCCCCGCTCCACGTAGGACCGGGTGGCCGGGAAGACCCACTGCCAGGCCCACTGCCAGGCCCATTCCCAGGCCGCCCGGGGGTACTTGACCGCCAGGGCGTCGGGAAGCGCGACGCTCCCCGCTCCCTCCTTCAAATCCCTCCGATGCAACGACCGGACCCGGTCGAGGTGGGTCGACAACGGCTCGCGCGGCCGCCTCGGGAGCAACGTCACCCGATCCTTTCGCCCCTTCCCGTCGCGGACGAGGAGTTCCCCCCTCCCGAAGTCCACGTCCTTCACCCGGAGACGGCAGCACTCCATGAGCCTCAGGCCCGCTCCATACAAGAGGGACGCCATCAGCCACGGCGTTCCGTTCATCTGCCCCAGGATCGCCCGAACCTCGTCCCGGCTCAGCACCACCGGGAGCCGGATCGGGCGCTTGGCGCGGACGATGCCGTCCATCCACGTCATCTCACGCCCGAGAACGTCCCGGTAGAGAAAGAGCAGCGCGCTCAGGGCCTGGTTCTGAGTTGAAGCGCTGACCCGCCGCCGGGTCGCGAGCGCCGACAGGAACTCGGTGATCTCCGCCTCGCCGAGCGTCTCCGGATGTCGCTTGCCGTGGAACAGCACATACCGCCGCACCCACCCCACATAGGCCTTCTCGGTGCTGGCGCTGTAGTGCCGGGCTCGGATAACCGTGCGGACCCGGTCCAACAGCTTGGGGGGACGGGAGGGTCCGAGCGCGCCGTCGCCGTCCCGAACCGCCCCGGCCTCGGGCGAGCGCGCACCGACCGACCCCGCGTCGGCCGGCCCCGCATGAAATCCGATCGATTCCACCCGCATGACATCCCACTCACGGACGGGGAATGTCCTATCGCACTCCGGGAGAAGGGCGGACTTCGTCCTCTTCACCGGCCGAATGGCAGGCTACCGGAAGCCCTGAAGGCCACGACAGACGCCTGAGCCGTCGCGGGTTCGACTCCGAATCCCCGCGGTCCCTCTCAGATCGGTTCTGTCGGGCGCTTTCCTCCATCATCGTCGAGCCACGGTCCACCGCGAAACCCACCCCGGCACCGCCGGCCGGGACCGGCCACCGGAGAGTTCGTGGGCGCGGAAACCAGTTCGACGTCGGCGGCGTCGATGTTCACCTCGGCGCCGCGACCGAGCATGGTGACGTTCAAAACCAGGCGAAGTCGGCTTCGGCGGATTCGCCGGTCGGCGATCAGGCCCACCACCCCGGTCATCGGACCCGCCATCACCCGGACTCGTCGCCCCCGGGACAGGGCCGGGGCGGACTCGAGATCTGGCCGCGCCGCAAGCGCCCGGTGGATCTGGCGAAGCTCCTCCAGAAGTCCATCCGGCCGGGCTACCGGAATGACCCGGGCGATCCTCGTGTGGCCGACCAGCGCTCGTCGGCTCTCCGCGCTCAACGACGCGAACACGTAGCCGGGAAAGAGCGGCACCTTGAAGCGGTCCCCCGACTTCGCCCGGCGGCCTTCGCGAAGGGGAAGATAAACCGGAATCTCGAGGCGCGCGCAGGCACGGGCGACCCGCTTCTCGCATCGTGAGGGGGTGAAGATGACCGAGACCGTGGGGCCCGAACCGATCGATTCGGCGAGAGCGCCGACGGGATCCGGAGCGACGCCGTCCAATGCATCCGTCCACCTGACCGACGCGGTCCCGGGGATCGGGGTTGGCGGCTCCACATGTTCGCGCCTGGCTGCCATGCACGCACCCTGCACTTCCGGGGTCGGCCATTGATACCGGAAAAGTCTGTCGGTAGGGGAACGGACTTTGTGCGGATACAGCGGAGCATCCGTGACACAAATCCTACCAATAGTCAGATTATCAGACGCAATCCCTTGGAACAAGCGAAGAGCCCCCGGGCTTCCGGAACCGCCACGTACCCGGGTACACTCCGCCCCGCGACCGGAGGAGAGCCGGCGCACGCCGATCCATCGTGGAGGAGGGGCCCCGGCCCGGCCGGGCCCGCCACCACACCGAGGCGGCCGGCGGCGCCTCGATCCCCGCGCCGGAGGCGCGGCGCGAACCGGAGCGGGACTCGATGAGCGACAGCCCAGAATCCAGGAAGGACGCCGGTGGCCGCAACTGCCTGAACTGCTGCGCGGCCCTGGCCGGCCGTTTCTGCCACGAGTGCGGCCAGGAGGACGAGGATCGACGCATCCCCTTCCGAAAGCTGGTCTCGGAAGCGTTCGGCGAGGTCCTCTCCTTCGACTCCAGGTTCTTCCGGAGCATCCGGCCGCTGCTCCTCCGGCCGGGCTTTCTGACTCAGGAATACATGGCCGGCCGCCGGGTCCGCTACCTCCCGCCCTTCCGGTTCTACCTGATCGTGAGCGTGGTGTTCTTCGCCGCCCTGGCCCTCAACCAGAGCCGCCTCATTCAGGTCGGAGCGAGCGACCTTTCGGCGCCGGTCATCATCGGCATCCGCCCGGATTCGACGACGACCGCAGCCCTGGACACCCTCACCGCCGGCTCGGAGTCGACGACCGGAGCCGCTCCGGACACTCTGGCCGGACTGCCCGGATTCCTGGCCAGGACCCTCGCCAAGGCCTCCGCCGACGAGGATCGGCTGAACCGGGAGATCCGAAGCGCCCTCCCGCGGCTCATGTTCCTGCTCATGCCTCTCTTCGCGCTGATGCTCTGGCTGCTCCACATCCGAACGCGACGCCTCTACATCGAGCACCTCGTCTTCGCCCTCCACCTTCACACCTTCGCGTTCCTCCTTCTGGCCGTGGCCCTGTTGGCCGGGAGGATGATCGGGCCACGCGTCGGCGGTGCTCTCCAGGGCCTGGCCTTCCTGATGGTGGTTGCCTATCTGTTCAGAGCCATGCGCCGGGTCTACGCTCAATCCGTTCTCAAGACCCTGGGAAAGCTGGTGGGCCTGTGGCTGGGCTATCTCCTGATCTTCGCCGCCGCCGTGGTGGTGGCGGTGGGGGTCACGGTGGCCTTCTGGTAGGGGGTTTGCGCCGACGGAACGCGCCGGTGAGGATCCGCCCGAGACGGGAGACAGAACCATGAAGACCGGGCACCCCGACCCGCGCGTGCGGGATCAGATCGACTATTACCGGGCCCGCGCCGGCGAGTACGACCAGTGGTACTTCCGCCAGGGGCGCTACGACCGGGGCCCGGAGCTCAACGCCCGGTGGTTTGCCGAGGCCGAGGAAACGCGGGAAGCCCTCGAACGGTTCGCTCCCCGCGGCCGGGTGCTGGAACTGGCCGGGGGGACGGGGCTCTGGACGCGATACCTGGTCCGCCACGCCGATCACGTGACGGTGGTGGACGCCGCCGCCGAGGTCTTGAAGCTCAACCGCGCCCGGGTGGGGACCGAACGCGCCGCCCACGTCCAGGCCGACATATTCTCCTGGCGGTCCGGCAGGCGATACGACGCGATCTTCTTCGCCTTCTGGCTCTCCCACGTCTCCGCCGAGCGGTTCGCCGGGTTCTGGGCCATGGTGAAGCGCGTCCTCGCTCCCGGGGGCCGGGTGTTCTTCGTGGATTCGCGCTACGACCCGACCTCCACCGCGCGGGACCACCGCCTGAAGGGGCCGGAAGCGGACACCGTCACCCGGCGCCTGAACGACGGCCGCGAGTACCGGATCGTGAAGATCTTCTACGAGCCGGAGGACCTCGAGCGGCGGCTCGAAAGTCTCGGGTGGCGGGCGCGGGCGCGCGTGACCGGGCGCTACTTTCTCTGGGGCGAGGCGGCGCCGATCACCGACTCCCCCCGCGCCTCGAAGTAGCGTCGCCGGAACCAGAGCGCCACGTTGACCAGCCCGATCAGGACCGGCACCTCGACCAGGGGCCCGATGACCGCGGCGAAGGCCACGCCGGAGTCGATCCCGAACACCGCCACCGCCACCGCGATGGCCAGCTCGAAGTTGTTGCTGGCCGCGGTGAACGACAACGCGGCGGTCTTGGGGTAGTCCGCCCCCGCCTCCCGGCCGAGCCAGAAGCTCACCAGGAACATGACCACGAAGTAGATCAGGAGCGGCAGGGCGATCCGCGCCGCGTCGAGGGGGATGCTCAGGATGCGGTCCCCCTTGAGCCCGAACATCACCAGGATCGTGAACAGGAGCGCGATCAGGGTCACCGGGCTCAGGCGCGGGATGAACCGCTCGTGGTACCAGACCTTCCCGCGAAGGCGCACCAGGGTGAGCCGGGTCAGGAGACCGGCCAGGAACGGGATCCCCAGGTAGATGAACACGCTCTCGGCGATCTGGCCCATGGACACCGGCACCACGCTTCCCCGAAGTCCGAAGAGCGGAGGCAGCCAGGTGATGAACACCCAGGCGTAGACGCTGTAGAAGAGCACCTGGAACACGCTGTTCAGAGCCACCAGGCCCGCCGCGTATTCGGTGTCCCCCCGCGCCAGCTCGTTCCAGACGATCACCATGGCGATGCAACGGGCGAGGCCGATCAGGATCAGGCCGGTCATGTACTCGGGGTAGCCGCGAAGGAACGTCACCGCCAGGGCGAACATGAGCGCCGGGCCGATCACCCAGTTCTCGAAGAGCGAGAGCCCGAGGATCCGGCGGTTCCGGAACACCTCACCCAGCTCCTCGTAGCGGACCTTGGCCAGGGGCGGGTACATCATGAGAATGAGCCCGACCGCGATCGGGAGGTTGGTGGTTCCGGTTTGGAATCGCTGGATGAAGGCCGCGGTCCCCGGGACCAGCCGCCCCAGGGCCACCCCAACGGCCATGGCCAGGAAGATCCAGAGGGTGAGGTACCGGTCCAGGACCTTCAGGCGGCGGGTCACTCCGGGGGTCACGGGCGCGTCTCCAGGGCGTCCAGCTCGGCGTCCATGCCCTCGACGAAGGCGCGTATCTCGTCCCGCACCCGGCGATAGTGCTCCATGGCTTCCTCCTCGCTCGCGGCCCCACGGGCCAGGAACGGAGGATCGTCGAAGCTCACGTGGAGGGCGCGGGTCCATCGCGGGAAGATCGGACAGCGTTCCCGGGCGCTGTCGCAGACCGTGACCACCAGCGCGAACGGGATCTCCAGCACCTCGAAGACGTTCTTGGAGCGCTGGGCGGAGATGTCCACCCCGGCCTCGGCCATGGCCCGCACCGCGAGCGGGTTCAAGCCGTGGACCTCCACTCCGGCGGAGTGCGCCTCCACCCGATCCCCCTTCAAGGCGCGGGCGAATCCCTCGGCCATCTGGCTCCGGCAGGAATTTCCCGTGCAGAGGAACAGGATGCGGAGCTTCCCGGCCGGGTCCGGCCGCCTATCCCCGGACGGGCGGTCGTCGCCCGGTGTGTCCCGCCGGCCGGGTCGCGCGTCCCCGGCGGGGCGGTCGTCGTTCAACCGGCCGCGTTGGTCCGACACAGTTCCTCCGGGGTGACGCTCAGGATGCGTTCCAGGTGCGTTTCGTCCTCGCTTCGACTCGGGTCGGCGTCGAAGGACGCGTCGAGCCAGGCCAGGGCGTCGCGCACCGTCTCCGGCGCGTCGCCGCCGGTCCGGCGGTAGTAGATCCAGCGGCCGTCCTTCCGGCTCTCCACGAAGCGGGCGTGCTTGAGCACCGCCATGTGGCGGGACACGGTGGATGGGGCATGGCCCAGGAGCTCGGTGATCTGGCAGACGCAGAGTTCGCGCTCGCGGAGGGCCAGGAGGATCCGGACCCGGCTCGCGTCGCCCAGGGCCTTGGCGGCATGGAGAAACGTGCGCACCTTGCCTCCCGTTGGTTACGTCGTCAATTCGCCAATTGGCAAAACGTAAAATAACCCATGGACCGCCGTCAAGGACGTTTCTGGAGCGCCCACCAGTCGAAGGCGCGATAGCCGGAGCCCGCGACGACGACGTCCAGCCGTCCCTCCGAGGCGGCCACGACCGCATCCGGCACCTCCACCCCCGGTTCGGCGAACGCGTTCTCTCCATGCGGCACCCGGAGCGTGTCCGACCACGCTCCCACCCGCACGGTCAGCAAGGTCCCCCCGGCCGACGCGGTGCGCACCACCAGGAGCGCCGCTCCCCCGGCCGGATCCACCGTCAGCCGGAACCGCGCGCTCCCTGCCACGTCGCGCCCGCCGTCTATCGCGTGGGCGGTCCGGGGAATGGATGGATCGGTGAAGGGGAGATCGCGGACCAGGGTGGGCTCGGCCGTGCCCTCCTGGCGGTATCGGTGCGCGCCCTCCGAGGCCAGGTCGGCCACGTCCACCCCGTCGGTCTCCCGCCACCCCAGCCCGGCCAGGGTCCGCATCGCCGCCGGGCGCTCGGCCGGGCCGCCGTCCGGCGAGCCGTCCCCCGCGTCCGGCCCCGGCCAGACCAGCCGGTGGACCTCCATGTCGCGGCTCACCGGTCCGCGCCGGCCGCGGCGACCCTCCGCGGACCAGAGCGTCTCTCCGAACCAGGTGGTCCGGGCGAGATAGGGCATCCAGGCCGGGACCACCGCCGCCGCGACCGGTCGCCGGTCCCCGGGAAGATCGGAAAGCGCTTCCCAGAGCGCCCCCTCGCCGTGGCGATAGGCCCCGGCCAGGGACGGCGAGGTGAGCCCGACCAGGTCCACCACCGGCCGCTCCCCGTAGAACGCGATCGCCCCCACGTCGTGGGCGGCCACGAAGGCTCCGGGCGGCAGGTTCCCGCGAATCCACTCCCCGGTTCGGACCTGGTCGGCGGCCAGCCGTTCCAGCGCCCCCCGGTAGAGCCAGATCACGTCGGCGGCGAGGCCTCGGCCGGCGGACACCGAGCCCGCGATGAGAGCCAGGAGCGCCACGCCCCCCGCGATCCGCCGGACCGCAAGCGCGCCCGACCGGCGCGGCGCCGGCGAGCCTCCGTCCCGGCCGCGCCCGAACCACCCCGCGGTCGCGGCCACCGCGAGGAGCGGATAGGCGGCGATCAGGTAGCGGTAGTTCTGGGCGTCCCAGGCCACCGCGGTGAGCGCGCCGGCCGAGAGGAGCGCCCACAAAAGGAGCGGTCCGCGTCCCCGCCGGCCGCCGAGCGCGGCCAGCGCGCCGCCCCCCATGACCAGCACCCATACCCAGGCACTCCAGGCCGTGGTGCGGAACACGTCGGCGGCGACGTCGAGCGGCGGCTGCGGGCGGCCTCCGGTGAGCCCGAACCATAGGGCGCGGCCGTAAAAATATCCCAACCGCGGAAAATAGAACCCACGCACCTCCGGCTTGGGCTCGGTGAGAAGCGCTTTGGCCGTCCAGGCCGCGGCCGGGTGGCCGGTGAGAAGCCAGGGAAGCCCCAGGGTCAAGAGCGCCGCCCCGGCCACCGCGATCGCGGTCCCCAGGCCGACCCGCCCCTTGCGGCGCCGGAGCGTGGTCCAGGCCAGAACCCCCAGGGCGAGCGCCGCGCCCTCGGGGCGGACGAGCGCGGTGAAGATCAGCCACGCCGGGGCCCCGCCGGCCAGCACCCAGGCCGCGGCCAGAAACGCCGCCATCGCCGCCCCCGTCTCCATCCCGTTCATGGCCCCGAAGAACCAAAGGGGGGTGAGGAGGCAGATCATGGGGGCGGCCCACGCTCCCGCCGGGCCGGCGCCGTGGCGCTCGGCCAGCCGCCACGCCAGCCAGAGGGTCAACGCGGCGGCGAGAGCATCCAGGAGGAGCGCCGCGGCGGGGAGCGCGCTCGCCCCGCCTTTCCCGGCCCGGGGCAGAAACCCCGCCTCCGCGCTCAGCAGCGTCACCCAGAGCGGGCTGGTGAATCCCGAGGAGCGGGACCCGCCGGGGTAGTAGCTCCCGGGGCTCCCCGCGGCCGCGGTGCGCGCGTACTGGAGATAGATGTAGGCGTCGTCGAGGGGGAGCGTCACCGGGTGCCCCCGCGAGGCGAGGTTCAACGCGGTGGCGCCGAGGGTCGCTCCCAGGAGCAGGGCCACGACGGCGGCCGGCCAACGACTCATGGCCGGTGAGCTTAAACGCTATACTCGCCGCATGCACCTCATCCTCTTCGACGTCGACGGCACCCTGATCAAGGGACACGGCATGGGCCGGATCGCCCTGGAGCGCGCCTTCGCCGAGGTCCACGGCGTCCCCGCCGAGGACAACCCGGCGGTCCGGACCGTGCTCTTCGCCGGAAACAGCGATCCCTACATCCTTGCCGACATGGCCCGGGTGCTCGAAGTCGCCTCGGACGCCTACCACGCCCGCACCGGGGAGCTGGAGGAGGCCTATGTCCGCCACCTTCGCCGAACCGTGGCCCAGGCGGAGAACCTCGCCCCCTGTCCGGGGGTGGCCGAACTCCTTCCCCGTCTGGACGCGAACCCCTCGCTCGCCCTGGGGCTTCTGACCGGCAACATCGAGGCCGGCGCGCGGATCAAGCTCGACCGCTTCGACCTCAACCGCTACTTCCCGGTCGGGGGGTTCGGGGGAGACGGGCACGACCGGCCGGCCATGGCCCGGGCGGCGCGGGAGCGGGCGGAACGACTCACCGGCCGGGCGTTCGCCCCCGGGGACGTACTGGTGGTGGGGGACACGATCCACGACGTGGCCGCCGGGCGCGACAACGGCTACCTCACCGCGGGGGTGGCCACCGGCCCGGTTTCGATCCCGGCCCTCAGGGAGGCGGGGGCGAGCGAGGTGTTCGAGGACCTCACCCCGGAACACGGTTTCGAGGCGTGGCTCCGAAGCCGGTGGGACCTCGCCCCCGAAGCGGACCCCGTCTAGGGATGGCCCGGCCCAACGCCGAACGGAAGCTCGCCGCACTGGAAAAGCGGGTGGTCGCCTGCAGCCGTTGCGCCCGGCTCCGGACCTACTGCGAACGCATCGCCCGGGAGAAGCGGCGTTCGTTCGCGGACTGGGACTACTGGGGGAAGCCGGTGCCGGGGTTCGGGGATCCCCGGGCCCGGGTCTACGTGCTGGGGCTCGCCCCCGCCGCCCACGGCGCCAACCGCACCGGGCGGGTGTTCACCGGGGACCGCTCCGGGGATTTCCTCTTCGCCGCATTGCATCGCGCCGGTTTCGCCAACCAGCCGAACTCCGACTCGCGCGACGACGGCCTTCGTCTGACCGATGCGTTCGTGGCGGCCGCGGTACGGTGCGCCCCGCCCGCCAACAAGCCCGCCCCGCGGGAAACCGAAAACTGCCGGGAGTACCTGGTCGAGGAACTGGCGAACCTCCCCCGGCTCCGGGTGGTCCTCGCCCTGGGGAAGTTCGCCCACGACGCCTACCTGCGGCACCTGAAGGAGCGCGGTACGGCTCTCACCATGAAGGACCACCCCTTCGGACACGGTGCGCAACACACGCTTCCCGTCGGCCCCGCGCTCTTCGACACCTACCATCCCAGCCAGCAGAACACCTTCACCGGAAAGCTCAAACCCGAGGATCTCGATCGCGTGCTCCGCGCGGTGAAGCGCGCGCTGGTCTGAGCGGGCCCGGTTCGGTCCGGGCGCCGGCCGAGCCGGCGATCGAATCACCGTCGCCGCAGCCGGTCCGTGAACGGTCCGGGCGGGAAACGCCTTCCGGGGCGCGCCGCGCCTTCCGTCCCCTCCGTGCTACCATCAACCCTCTTGCGCTTCGTCGTTTGTTTTCGGGGGACCGGAAGGATCATGCCCATGGCCGCAGACCCGCACCTGGACACCAGCAAGTACTTCGACCGCCGGACCGATTTCTTCCGCGGTTGGTTCGAGAAGGGGCTTTCCTACGACGAATACGTGGGCGGCGCCAAGGAGCAGCACCGGGCCCGCTGGCGCGAGGCGGACGAGCAACTGCAGTTGAGCGACGATCAACGCGCCCTCCTCGCCTCGCTCGACCGCCGGGTGAACCTGCTGGTTCTTTCCGGCGTCTGGTGCGGTGACTGCGTGCGTCAGGTTCCCATCCTCCGGCGGATCGAGGAAGCGGCGCCCGCGGTCACCCTCCGCATCCTGGATCGCGACGGGAACCCCGAGCTTCGGGACGAGCTTCGTTTGAGCGGGGCGGCCAAGGTGCCGGTGGCGGTGTTCCTGAACGAGGATTTCTTCGAGGTGAGCCGCTACGGGGACCGTTCCCTGGCCGCTTATCGGGCCATGGCCCGGAACCAGCTCGGCCCCGCTTGTCCGATCGGCCCCGCTCCCCTCGATGCGGACGAGGTGCGCGCGGGGATTGCGGAATGGGTGGACGAGTTCGAGCGCGTCCAGCTTCTGCTCCGGCTTTCCCCTTACTTGAGGGAGCGCCATGGCGACTGAGGATATCCTGAAGCCGGTCCGGGCATGGCGGCGGGCGCTCCGGGGCCTCGGAGCGGTCCTTCTCACCGGCGTGCTCGGCACGGTCGCGCTCCCCCCCGCCCGCGCCGCCGAGGTGCCGGTGGCGCCCCCCGACTCCGCCGCGGCGGACTCGGTGGGAACCCTGGAAGACGCGGTGGCCCAGGCCGCTCCCGGCACGGTGATCCGGCTGGCCCCGGGGATCTACGACCTTGCGCCCGAGCCCTACATCGAGCCGACCTGCGGGAACTGCCCGGTGGAGTCCACCCAGGTCACGGCCACGGTGGGGATGATCGTCAAGGGCGACGATCTCCGGATCCTCGGACCCGGCGACGGGCAGGCGGTGATCCGCACCCACGCCGGTTACGGCATTCTGTTCGAGGACTGCCACAACTGCGCGATCAGCGGGGTGACGGTGACCGGGGGCGAGCGCGACACCGCGGCCTCGGCCACCGATGCGGCGATCGTGGTCAAGCGCGGATCGGTGAGCCTCTCCAACTGCATCATCCGCGACAATATCGGCGACTCCACCACGGTGACCAGGACCGTGGTGGGGATCATCGGGGTGTGCGGGCGCGAGGGCTCGGTGATGACCCTGCGCGGGAACCGCATCCTCCGCAATTCCTGGGACGGCATCGCCCTCTACCGGGGGGCGCAGGCGGTGATCGAAGCCAACGTCATCGACGGTGTGGATCTGGCTCGCGGCTCCCGGATCGGGGGCGGGCGCGGGGTGGGCATCGGATGCACCTGGAACGCCTTCGCCACCGTCCAGGGGAACCTGGTCCGACGCTACTGGAAGGGGATCGGGGCCTTCGTGGACGCCCAGCTGACCGCGCGCGAGAACGTGGTGGAGCACGTGGCCACCTGGGGCCTCACCCTGTGGGACGCCGGCTACGGGCGTCCGGCGGGGATCTACGAACGGAACGTGGTGTACGACACCGGCGCCTGCGGGGCGTCGATCGTTCGGGGGAGCGAGCTTCCGCCTCCCCCCGGACGATTCGTGCAGAACGTGCTGGTCCGGACCGGCCAGGACCCCCGCTACGACAGCGGCGAGCCCTACTGCTACCAGATGCCGATCGCCCGCCACGCGGTACCGTCCGCCTTCCCCATCGCGGGCAACGTCTTCCTCGACAACCGGCTGAAGGGCGGCGACCCCGACTCCGAAAACCTCTCCCCCGAAGAGTTCCGGAACCGCATGCGGCCTATCTGGGGCCGATTGAACGCGTGGCCGCCGCTACGGGAATCCGACTTCTGGAGCCGGTTCCGGGACGGCGTGGGGACGTCGGCCCCGGACGGGCGCTAGTGCCCAGTTTCCCCGGGTGCCCGGCGGGAACCGCAGAGCGGCGCGCAGACGGCGCGTTTTCCGGAGAGGGAATTCGCCCGCCTAGAGCCCGAACACCAGGAATGGGTACCAGGCGTTCACCGAATCCGCATAGGCCGAGGTGAGCGTCCGGTCCGCCGACGGTACGACGGAGGTCGTGTCGGTGGCCGATGGCGGGCTGGGCATCTTCCCCTTCCCCAGGCTCCGCGCGAAGTCCTCGAGGTAGAGCCCCACGTCCTGGTAGCCCCGGGCGCGGTAGAAGCGCTCGCGCACCCAGCGGTACTCGCCGTACGAGAACTCCTGATCGTTGAGAGCGGCCACCTGCGCTTGCTTGGCCTCGACCATGAGCGGACCAAGGCCCTCGAAGGAACGTATGGCGTCCCGGAGCCCCACCCGGCCCCCTTTGTCCCCCTCCTCGAGGCTTCGCACCCGGTGGGCCTTGGCGTCGAGAGGCAGGAAGGTAGTCCCCAGGGAGTCCTTCATCTCGGTCTGGACGTGGACGAACCGGTCCAGCTCCTCGGGGGTGAGGGAACCGTCCGGCGGCGGGGTGAAGGAATCCTTCGCGGTGATCTGCGCGTTCATGGCCTCGAGTTCGCCGAGCTGTTGAAGGTCGGGCAGGATGGCGCGGGTGGGGCGGATGACGTTCAGATAGAACAGGGTGCCGGCCACCAGCACCACCACGACCGCCACTCCGAGGCAGCCCAGGAAAACGTTCCGATTCATGATGTTGATCCCCGCGCGATATGCCCGCGGGCGAGCCCGGCGACGCTCGAAATCCCGGTCCGTCCCGGGACGGAGGCGCCGATGGCGCGCCGCGGCCCCCCTTCCTCCGCAGCCTCTCGCGGAGGACGCTAGGCGTGCCCCGCCGGGCTGTCAAGGGCGGGCTCGAATGCCTACGCGAATTTCTGGGTGCGTGATAACAGGAAATTTGTGCGCCCGGTTGAACCTTCCAATACCTGTCCCTATAGTTGTTCTCGACTTCCGCGATCCCCGTTCGGAAGAGCCGAGAATCATGCCCGGAATCGAGGTTCACGACCTGGTCAAGAGGTATCGCGGCGGCTCGGTGCTCGCGCTCGACGGCATCAGCTTCGAAGTGGCCCCGGGGGAGGCGATCGGCGTCATCGGTCCCAACGGCGCGGGGAAGACCACCCTCATGGGATGCCTCCTGGGATTCCTGCGTCCGGACTCGGGCCGGATCACCCTGGACGGTTTCCCACCCGATTCCCTTCCCGTCCGCGCCGGGACCGGGTACCTCCCCGAGCGCCCCGCCCTGGACCGGTGGAGGACCGGTTCGGATCTTCTCCGCTTTCACCATGCCCTGACCCGGCTCGATCCGGCGCGACGGGCGGGCGACGTCGCGGCCGCCCTTTCCCGGGTGGGACTCCCGGCGGAGGCGGGGCGGCGCCGGATCGGGAAGTACTCCCGCGGGATGCTTCAACGCCTGGGCCTGGCCCAGGCCATGCTCGGCCGCCCCCGCTACCTGTTCCTGGACGAGCCCACCTCGGGACTCGATCCGGGGGGTACGGTCCTCTTCCGACGCCTGCTTGGCGAACTTCGCGACGAAGGCGCCACCATCGTCCTCAACTCCCACCACGTCGATCAGGTGGAGCGGACCTGCACCCGGGTGATCTTCGTCCGGCGGGGAAAGGTCGACTCGGTGGAGACTCTGAACGCGGGAACCACCCGGGCGCGTCTCCTGCGGGTCCGGCTCACCATGGGGGGCGGCCGTCCCGGCTGGACCCGGGACGCGGTGTCCGCCCTCGCCGAGGCCTCCGGGGCCCGCCTCGCGGATTTCCGGTCCCTCGGGGCCGTGTTCACGGTGAAGACCGACGCGGACGCCGCCGCACTCCTCGCCGCCCTGGTAGGCGCGGGGCATCGGGTCGTGGAGGCGGTGCCCGAGGAGAGCCGGCTGGAGCGTCTCTTCCTGGAGGAGGAGCCCTCGTGAACCGGACCCTGATCGTCGCCACCTTCGATCGGTGGCTGGTCTCGCCGCCCCGGATCGCCCTGGTCGCCGTCTTCGCGGCCATGGCGATCCTCCCCAGCTTCATCGGATCGGGCGGGGGACGGGTCGGGACCGGTTCGACCGCGGTCCTGGTGATGATCCTGGGCGCGGGGATCGTCGGTCGGGATGTCTCCGCCGGCGTGCTCCAGGTCCTCTTCACCCGACCCATCCGGCGCAGCGAATACGTGATCAGCCGGTGGGTGGGACTCGGAATCGCCGGCGCCGTCATCGCCTCCGCGGAGATCCTCCTCGCCGGGATCGGAGCGCTCCATGGCGGCGGAATGACACCGGCAGCCTGGGCGCTCCAGTTCCCGGAGCACGTGTTCACCGCTTTCGGGGTGGCCGCGGTCTTCGTTCTCTTTTCGTCGCTCCTGAACGGGTTCGGTGACCTGGGCCTCTACGTCGCATTCTCCTTCATCGGCTATTTCCTCGACACCGTGGGCGGCATGGTCGGAAGCCGGACCCTTCGCGGGGTGGCCGCCGAGATGGTCGGGTTCCTGACCCCGGACCCGAACCTCCACGCGATCCTCGCCGGGGACCCGGACTGGTTCCGCGTCGTCTCCTATTTCTCGACCGTCACCCTCGCGCTTGCCCTGGCCGTGGCGGCGGTGAATCGGAAAGAGATCTCCTATGCCGCGGATTGACCCGGGAGCGGCCGCGCTCTCCACCCGGCGCACCCCGCGGCTCCTGGTGGCGTTGGCCGCCGCGCTCCTGGCCGGACGGGCGGCTCTGGGGATGGTGAACCATTCGGGAAAGGCGGGGGAGATCCGGGACCGGGTGACCTGGCGCTCTCCCGAGGCCGGCCCGTTGATGGGCATGGCGGCGCGGAAGCCGGTCCTCTACGATTTCACCGCGGCATGGTGCGGTCCCTGTCGGGCGCTCGAGCGAAGCGTCTTCGCCGATTCCGCGGCCGCGGCGGAAATCGACCGCCTGTTCGTTCCCGTCCGGGTCGCGGATCGGGTGGCCGAGGACGGGCGGAACTCCCATGCCGTCGCCGCGCTCCAGAAACGGTTCGGCGTGACCTCCTTTCCCACCCTCGTGGTCACCGATCCCGCCGGAAGGAATCCGGTGATCCTGGCGGGCTACGGGGGAAAAGAGGTCACCCTGGAACGGCTTCGCCGGGCGGCGGCGAGGTCCCGCCCGGCGCCGTGAGCCGCCCCGCCCGGGCCCGCCGCCGCTCCGCGCGTCCCATCCCCGGCGCCCCTGATCGACACCACCGCGGCGCGAGCCCGGGTCAGAAGCTCTTGAATCGCGCGATGGCTTCGGGAGGGCCGGCCAGGATCAGGTGATCTCCCGGCCGCAGGACGAGATCCGCGCGCGGGGGTATGGAGTCCAGCGTTCCCTTCTGGAGATGGGTACGCCGGACCAGCAGGACCTGCACCCCGTGGCGGGTGGGAAGCTCGAGGCTCCGGAGGTCCTTCCCGTGGAAAGCGGCGGGGGTCTCCAGCTCCAACATCCGGAATCCCTCGGAAACGGTGATTTCGTGGGTCCGCCCCAGGAGCTTGCTCCCGTAGGCGATCTCGCCGGCGGCATCCAGGCGGGAGATGGCCCGGTTGTAGGCGTCGATGCAATCGGCGCGGGAAAGCACTCCCAGAAGCTCCCCCGGTTCGAGGTGGTCCACCACCGGGATCTCCTCGTTGGAGGACTGGCCGAACAGGCGCATGGCCTGATCCAGGGAGTCGTCGGGCACCAGGTACATGGAGACCGGCTCCATGAGGTCGGCGGCGATCACCACCCCGCCCAGGCTTCGTTCGAACAGCACCCGGCGCACCTCGGCGGCATGGATCACCCCGACGAACCTGTCTTTTCCGTCCTTCACGAAGAACTGGGTGTGGGGGCTTTCCACCGCCCGGCTCACCAGATCCGACATGGGCGCGGTCACCGGCACCACCTCCACGGAATCCTTCATGACCTCGTGGACCTTCTGGGCGCGGAGCACGTTCATCTCCCGGCCGCCGCGCACGTCCAGGCCCCGGCGCGCCAGCTTCTCGGTATAGATGGACTCCCGGTTCAACCGGCTGCTCAGGAAGACCGCGCCGATCACCGTGAACATGAGGGGGAGGATGATCTTGTAGCTTCCGGTCATCTCGAAGAGGATCAGGATCGCGGTGATGGGGGCGTGGGTGGTGGCGGCCACCACCCCTCCCATCCCGACCAGGGCATAGGCTCCGTGGGCCGCGGTTACATCCGGGAAGAGGCTGTGCACGACGTGTCCGAGGGCTCCGCCCACCGTGGCCCCCAGGAAGAGGCTGGGCGCGAAGATCCCCCCCGATCCGCCCGATCCCAGGGTGATGCTGGTGGCCACCAGTTTGGCCACCGCCAATCCCATGAGGACGTACCACACGCCTTCCCCGAGGACCGCGTTGGTGATCCCCTCGTAGCCGATTCCCAGGATCTGCGGCACCGCCAGGGAGATGATTCCGACCATGAATCCGCCCACCGCGGGACGCGCCACTGAGGGGATCCGGCTGTTGTCGAACCGGTCCTCCACCTTGTAGAGGAGCTTGATGAAGGCCACCGCGGTCAGGCCGCACAGGAGGCCGAGGAGCAGGTAGGGTAGGAATTCCCAGGCCGTCTTGAGCTGGTAGGCGGGAACGACGAAGGCGCGCTCGTCGCCCAGGAGGGACCGGGACATGGCGGTGGCCGACACCGAAGCCACCACCACCGGTCCCAGCCGGGGCACCCCGAAGTCGGCGAGGATGATCTCGGCGGCGAAAATGGCTCCGGCCAGGGGGGCGTTGAAGGCGGAGGCGATCCCCGCCGCCGCCCCGCAGGCCACGTACACCTTCACCCGTTGGGGATTGAGCCCCACGTAGCGGCCGATGGTGGATCCGATGGCCGCGCCGATCTGGATGATCGGCCCCTCGCGACCGGTGGACCCGCCGCTGGCGATGCTGAGCGCCGAGGCCACCGCCTTGGCGATGGAGACGCGCTTGCGGATCATGCCGCCGCGCACCGCCACCGCTTCCATGACCTCGGGAACGCCGTGCCCCTTCGCCTCGGGGGCGAAGTAGCGGACGATGAGCCCCACCCCGAGCCCGCCCACGGTAGGGATCACCAGCTTGAGCCACCAGGGCAGCGCCGTCAGGTAGGCCACCGACGGGGATTGCACGTGATACCCGAGACGCTGGAAGTAGAAGATCAGCTCGCGAAGCACGACCGACCCCAGCCCGGCCAGGATGCCGATGAGCGCGGCCACCGCGAGGGTAACGGTGTTCTCGGGGGTCCTGATCTGGTGCCCTATCGATCCGAGTCGCCGCTCCCCCTTCAGCAGCATGAGCCGCAGGCGCCGGACGATCTGGTTGGAGCCGTGATGGTGCGTAGACATGGCGTCAGCGATCCGGCGGGCGTTCGGGAAAGAGCGCGGCGACGAGGAACACCAGGGTCAGGAGCGACAGGAACGACCCGGCCATCGCGCAAAACAGGACCGCGGTGATGAAGAGCGAAGCCCCGCCCCGGACCATGAGCTCGAAGAGGAACAGGAAGGCGATGAAAGCCAGGGCGATGTAGGAGATTCGGAGCGCGTTGTCGCTGCGGGAATTGAGGGCCCGGCGCCCGGTCCCGAACCCCAGGAAGAGCGCGCCGAGGGGCAGCCCCATGACCGAGATGAGGAGATAGAAGTTCCGGATCTCGAACAGCTTCCCGGCGATCAGGAGCCCCCAGGCGGGTAGGCTCAGGATGATGTAGATGATCCCCACCCGGGTATAGGTGGCCGGGTTCTCAAAGCCCAGCATGGTATCCGTCCGACTCCTTCGCTTGTGTCCGCCCGTCGTCACGAGGCGCGGCGGCGCGGCCGGAAGCCTCGCCGGGGCGGGCGCATCCCGCCGGAACCTCGTGGATTCGAGTCAAAGCGTAGGAGACTAGCACGGAAGGGAAGGGTGGTGGAGGGATCGGGAAGACTTGTTCCGGCGGACGCGGAAAAGAACGGGCCGCCGCCCGATCGGGCTGAGTCTGAAGGAGCGCCCCGAAATCGCGGCGACTTCGCTCAGAACCCGGGTCGGGCAGCGGCCTAAGGGCTGTGTATGCGCCGGTCCGGGGAGCCGTGCCCCCCGGACCGGAGGTCTCGCAACGAAACTTCAGGAGCCCCGGGCGGGCTAGACGGCGGCCTCGGTGACGGTCCGGACCGCGATGGCCGGCGGGTGCTCCAGGTGCTTTTTCACCGCGCAGAGCTGGGCGGACCGGATCACCGCCTCCTTGTACTGCTCGGGAAAGGTCTCGGGAAGGACGATGTCCAGATCGATCTGCTCCACCATCCGGGTGGTGGGATTGGCCCGCATCCGCTGGCGGATCCGAATGTCGTCGGTGGGGATCCCCCGCTGCCGGCAGAAGCTCGACACGTAGATCCCGGCGCAGGTCCCGATCGACGCCAGAAAGAGCTGAAAGGGGGCGGGCGCGGAGCCGTCCTGATCGGTCGTGATGACCATGGAGCCCATCTTTGCGTCCACCCTATCCCCGTGGGGGAACACGATTTCCATTTCCACTTGCGTCATCCTCCCTTGCTCGAATGAGGTTCACCGGGAGGGATGCAGGGTCGGGGGATCGGTTACGGAGTTCCGCACGGATGGTCGGGGTTCGAACCCATCCCCATGTCCCGAAACGCGTTGCCGCGTGGTCGGGCGTCCCCGGGGACCGGACCGGGCCGTCCCGATCCCCGGGGCCGCCCGGGCACGGTCAGGGGGTTCCGGACCCGGGCTTGTCCTTGGCCGGGTCGAACTCGAGCGCGGCGGAGTTGATGCAGTAGCGAAGGCCGGTCGGCCTGGGGCCGTCGTTGAAGACGTGTCCGAGGTGGGCGCCGCATCGGTGGCAGGTGACCTCGGTTCGGGCCATCCCGAGGCTCCGGTCCCGGACCGTATCGACGTTGTGCTCGTCGATCGGATCCCAGAAGCTCGGCCAGCCCGATCCCGAGTCGTACTTGGTGTCGGAGCTGAAGAGCGGTTCCCCGCAGGCCACGCAGACGTAGATCCCCGCCCGGTGCTCGTTCCAGTACTTACCGGTGAAGGCCATCTCGGTGCCTTTCTCCCGGGTCACGCGGTACTCCTCCGGAGTGAGTTCCTTCTTCCATTCAGCCTCGCTCTTCACGATCTTCCCGTCCGGATTCATCGTCTTCTCGCCGCTCATCATCCCCTCGCTCTTCCCGTCCTTGTCCATGGTGTTCCGATCGCTCATGGTCGTGCCGCTCCGATCGGCCTTGCCCGCGCCGGCTTCCGATTGCATTCGGGCGGGATCCGCTCCCGCGTCCCGGTCGGCGGCCGCCATGGCCGGAGCGTTCCGGTCCCTCGACACGGATCCGTCCCCGGGCCTTCCCGCGGAACAGCCGGAGATCATCGCCGCCGCAGCCAGGCATGCGCCGAAGGTAGAAGCTGATGATTTCAAGCCTAACATGGTCGCTCGCTTTCTCCGGAGGGGTGGGCGCCCCGCGCTCGGCGGCGTCCGGCTTCCGGTTTCCCTTCGGAGAGTGATTACGGTTTCCTCGGGGGCGTGTGACGGGAGCCCCGGGGACCGGCTATCCGCGTCGTGGATCGGAGAGACGAAGGGGCGGGGGCGGCTCCGAGCGAAGGCGAAGCAGGCGCCCGGTTTGTGGATGGGGGAACCGGAGTTCGGCGGCGTGGAGGAGGTAGCCCGGATCTCCGGGCAGGGCGGTGGTTCCCATGGCCGGCACGCCTCCCACCGGGTACAGGGGGTCACCGACCAGGGGGTGGCCGGCGCCGGCGAGATGAATCCGGATCTGGTGGGGCCGGCCGGTTTCGATCTCCACGTCGGCCAGGAACATGTCCGCCCGTTCCTCCAGGACCCGCACGTCGCTCACCGCGCGCCGGCCGGTGGGCGAGACGCCGTGGACCGTGCCGAGGACGGCGTGCGGCACCGGACCGATGGGAAGCTCCACCGAGAAGCGTTTCCGCTCCGCCCGCCCGGAGGCGAGCGCGCGGTAGCGCTTTTGCACCCGGCCCTTTCGCCAGGCCTCGGAGAGAACGGCCAGGGCCCCGGGGGTGCGCGCGAACAGGACGAGCCCCGACGTCCACCGCCCCAACCGGTGGAGCGGCGATGCCTCGGGATAGCGGCGCCGCACCACCGCCAGGAGGGTGTGCTCCAGGTAGCCGCCGCCGGGAAGGGTGGGCAGTCCCGCCGGCTTGGCCACCGCCAGGATCTCCGCGTCCCGGTAGAGGAGCGCGTACGCGCAGGGCGCCTCCGGTTCCACCCATGGGGGCCGGAGCCAGGCGACCTCCCGGCCCGGCGTGAGCGCGGTGTCCGGACCGGCGGGGGCGCCGTCCACGGTGACCAGGCCCGCCTCGATCCGGTCGCGCCACGCCTCCGCCGAGGAGTGCGGGTAGCGCTCGCTCAGGTAGCCGAGCAGGGTCGTGCCGGGAGGAAGGGCTCCCAGTCGCTCGCGGTAGGTGTATCCCTCGTTCGGCATGGCGCTCCGCGCGCGCCCGGACCGGGGTGCGCGCCCCCCGAGACCCCGGCGCCCGTCACCGCGCGCCGACGATGCCCGGACCGGGACCACGAACTCCCGGGACGGGACACTACTTCTCGAACCGCACGCAGTAAACCGGCGGCAGGTTGGCCGAGAACGTCTTCCAGGAGTCCCCGGAGTCCTCGGAGATCCAGAGCGAGCCGGTGGTGGAGCCCAAGGCCAGCATCTTGCCTTCGGTGCCCACGTCCAGCCCGTGCCGGTAGACCAGGTCGTAGGCGCGCTCTGGGGCAGCCCGGTCGAAGCGTCTTGAAGCTCTTCCCTTCGTCCCGGGTGCGGACGGCCACCATCTTCCCGCCCACCGGCACCCGGCACTCGTCCTTGATCGCGGGAACCAACCACGCGGTCCTCGGGTCCCTGGGGTGGCCTGCCACCGCGAAGCCGAACACCGAAGGCTTGACCGTGATGGTCTCCCAGGTGCGCCCGCGGTCGGCGGAGCGGAAGACACCGTTGTGGTGCTGGCACCAGAGGACGTCGGGGTCGGCCTCGTTCCGCACGATGCGGTGGGGGTCCTGCATGACCGGGTCCTCGCGGCGGTCCGGCGGCATGTACTCCGCGAACATCCCCGGTCCGGACTTCCAGCTTTCGCCGCCATCCTCGCTGTGCCAGACCCCGCCGATCGATATGCCGACCGTCAGGTGCCTGCGGGTCGCGCGGATCGACGCAGATCGAGTGAATGCCGGACCCGTCGTAGCCGCCGCCGATCCACTTTCCGCGTTCCGGGAGATTCCAGAGCGCCTTGATCATTTTCCATGTGTCGCCCGGTCGGTGGAGCGGAAGAGCCCGCCGGGGATGGTGCCGGCCCAGAGCGTCCCGGCTTCGTCCTTTCCCCCGCTTCCAGGCACCAGACCTGCTTCAGGGTCGATCCCTTCGCGACCTCCGGGGCCTCGGACTTGGGGAAGGCGGGGACGGCGCATCCTCCCAGGTCTTTCCGCGGTCGGGGGAGCGATGGAGCTTCGCCCCGAAATGGCCGAGGGTCAGGGCGGCGTAGAGGGTGCGGTCGCGGGTGTCGGGGAGCACCATGCCGACCGGAGAGCCCAGGAAGGCGGTGCGGGCGATCTTCCACTTCCCACGTTTCCCCTTTTCGCGGTTCAGGGAGAAGAGGCCCTTCCGGGTGGCGACGAAGAGGCGCTGGCTCATGGGGGTTCTCCTTCGCGGGGCGGACCGAGGGAAAGGGACCTACCCTCCGGAGAGGGCCTGCATGACGTGGATCTCGCTCGAGTCGTTCACGGGGTCGTTCAGGCCCGCTCGCTCACCGTCCACGAACACCACCACGTGACGCCGGATCTCCCCCTGCTCGTCGAGGACGTAGGGTCCGAGCTTCGGGTTGCCGGCGAACACCGCCCCCAGGACGTCCCGCACCGTTTCCCCCGAGACCGCGGAGGTCGGCGATCGACGTGCCGTTTCAAGTGGGAGGTGAAGACCACGCGTGCCATGCGGGGAGTGTCCCAGAAGGGAATGGCCGGGACAAGCTCGATCGGGAGCGGCGCGGAGTATCGGTCGCGGGTGGAACGCGGCGCCATCCGGTTGGCTGCAAGACGTGTGGTTGCAATCGAATACATCCGTCGGCCGCGCCGATCCGGCCCCGTCCCGATGTCGTGGACACCTCGCGCGAAAACGGGTAGGCTCCCGCGCCGATGCGCATCTGTCTTGTTGACGACCCAGGATCTCGACGCCGATCCGTTCCCCTCGGACGATTGGCCCTGCGATCCGCGGCCGTTCTTCCCCGAGGCGGAGTGGACGGTGGCCACGCTCGGGAAGAAGGCGACCTCGGTGGAGACGGTGACCCGTCTTATCGGGGAGGGCTTCGACGTCTTTTTCAACCTCTGCGACGGGGCCGACGACCAGGACATCCCGGGGATCGAGGTCGTGCAGACCCTGGAGGAGCACGGGGTTCCCTTCACCGGCGCCACCTCGGAGTTCTACGAGCCGACCCGGGAGATGATGAAGGCGGCCTGCCGCGCCGAGGGCATCGCCACCCCGGCCTACGTGATGGCGCACGACGCCGCCGAGGTGGAGCGGGCGGCGTCCACCCTCCGCTTTCCGCTCTTCGTGAAGCACCCCAGCAGCTATTCCAGCGTGGCCTTGAGCCGTCTCTCGCGGGTGCGGACGCCGGCGGGCCTCCGGCGCCAGGCCAGGAAGATCATGTCCCGCTATGGCTCGGCCCTCATCGAGGAGTTCATCGAAGGGACCGAGTGCACGGTGCTGGTGGCCGAGAACCCCGACGATCCCCGGCGGCCCACCACCTACACCCCCATGCAGTACCGATTCCCCCCGGGGGAAAGCTTCAAGCACGAGCGCATGAAGTGGGTGGAGTACGACCGGATGATGTCGATTCCGGTCACCGATCCGGTTCTGGACGCCCGTTTGCGGGACGAGTGCGCGCGATTCTTCCTGGCCTTGAACGGCGCGCGCTTCGGCCGGTGCGATCTCAGGGTGGACCTCGAGGGCACGCCGTACATGCTGGAGATCAACGCCAACTGCGGCGTCTACTATCCGCCCGCCGATGCGGGAAGCGCCGATCTCTGCCTGGCCCGGGACCCGGCCGGCCACGAGGGGTTCACCCTCCAGCTCATCCGGGCGGCGCTCCGCCGCCACCAGCGGCGGGGGGAAACGCCGCGCCGCGCCCGTCCCGCGGTCTTCGGCGAGCCTGATCGCGGGACCCGCCGCGCCCGGCCGGATCGATCACCGGCGCGCCCGACCCATCGGGCGAACCGGGTGCGAAGGAAGCTGTATGCGTCGACGTAAACTGGGCGGACCGGGCTCGAAGCCTCGGAGATCGGTCTTGGGGGTGGCAACTCGGCGGTGGCACCGCCTGGGGGGCGATGGACGATCGCGCCGCCTTGCGCCTCGTCGCCGAGGCCGTCGAGGGCGGCGTCACCCTTTTCGACACCTCGCCCAACTACGGCGCGGGCCGAAGCGAACGACTGCTGGGCGAGGCCCTGTCGGGGAAGCGGGACCGGGCGGTCCTGGTCACCAAGTTCGGCCACCGGCCCGACGGCTCCGACGACTTCTCGGTGGGGTGGTTCCGGGAGAGCCTGGATGAGAGCCTCCGCCGGCTGCGGACCGACCACCTGGACGTGCTCCTGTTGCACAACCCCGAACCGGCCATGTATGCCGGGACCGACCCCTTGTGGGACGAGCTGGAGACGGCGCGGGGCGAGGGGAAGATCCGGCACTTCGGGGCCAGCCTCGACCGCTCCGGCGACGCGGAAGCCTGCCTGGCGAACACCCGGAGCGAGGTGCTGGAGGTTCGCTTCAACATCCTCCACCAGGAGGTGCGCCGCGCGTTCCCGCGGGTGAGCGAACGGGGCGCGGGCATCATCGCGAAGATCCCCCTGGACAGCGGGTGGCTCACCGGACGGTTCGGCGCCGCGAGCCGGTTCACCGGAGTCCGCTCCCGGTGGAGCCCGGAGGAGATCGCGCGACGGGCGGAGTTGGTTTCCCGGTTGGCGTGGCTCACCGCCGACGGCGGCGTGCTCGCCGGGAAGGCGCTCGGCTACGCGCTGGCCTACGACGAGGTGAGCGGCGTGATTCCGGGAATGCGGACGCCGGAGCAGCTTCAGGTCAACCTGGAGGCCGGGGGGTATCGCGTGTCCCCGTCCGACCGGGCGCGTCTCGAGGCGTTCTGGGAGGAGTTCACCGAAGGGGGTGCGCGGCTCCTTCCGTGGTGATGCGGGTCCGGGCGCTCGGCCCGGGCTCCCCGCGGGGGGCGGCCCCCCGCCGGCCGGGGACGCTCCGGAGCACCGGGCGAGGGCGAGGCGGCGCCGGGCGGTCGAACGCGCCTCATGGGCGCGGGAGAGGAGTGAGATGAGAAGAAGCCGGCCTCTCTACCTGCACGAGGAGATCCTGCTCCTGGCCTTGAACGACGAGAAGGGGACCGTCCACTTCGGCGCGTCCTTCGACCAGGCCGCCGGGGGAGCGCTCATGGCCGAACTCCTGCTCGCCGGGCGTCTCGGCGTCGACGGCGAGAAGGGAAAGGCGCGTGTCGTTGTGAAGAACTCCACTCCCCTGGGGGATCCGCTTCTCGATGAGTGTCTCGGGATGATCGCCGGGGATGAGAAGCGCAGAAAGCCGGCGGAGTGGATCCTCAAGCTGGCGAGCATCAAGCGGCTCAAGCACCGGGTCGCCGGGCGCCTGGTCGAGGATGGCGTGCTCCGGGAGGAGAAGGACCACGTTCTCCTGGTCTTCGACCGGACGATCTATCCCGAAGCCGACTCGCGACCCGAGCAGGAGATCGTTCGCCGGATACGCCGAGCCGTCGTCGGGTCCGTCACCCGGGTGGATCCGCGAACGGTGGTGTTGATCGCATTGGCCAAGCGCACCGGGTTGCTTCAGCATGCGGTGGAGAAGAAGACCCTCGAGCTGCACAAGCAGCGCATCGAGAAGCTGATCGACGGAAACGTGGCGGCCGAGGCCACCAAAGAGGCCGTGGAAGCGATGCAGGTCGCCCTCATGGTGGCGGTCTTCGTGCCGGTCGTGACCGGCAGCGCGACCAGGTAGCGGGCCGCCGATCCCCGTGGCGACTCGAGTCCCCGGCCTTCGCGCCGGCGGTTCGAACGACCGGGTCCCGCGACCCCTTGTGCCTCCGACCGGCGGCTTGTAGACTGCTTTTCACGGGCGCCGGCCCGAATTGCTCGACCCTTTGCATTGCGTGGTAATTGTCCGTATGCGCCTACTTCTGATCAATCCGCGGAACCCCATCGTCGGGATGGTGAAGGTCGACGAGAATCGGTGGAACCGGTACCGCATCTGGAAACCGCTCGGACTGCTCGTCCTGGCCGGCCTGACTCCTCCCGATTGGGACGTCACGATCATCGACGAGAATCTCGGCATCCCGGACTACACGGCCGTGCCACGCCCCGATCTGGTGGGAGTTACCGCGTTCACATCACAGGCGCCCCGCGCCTACGAAGTCGGGAAGCAGTTTCGTGCCCTGGGCGTGCCGGTCGTGATGGGTGGAATCCATGCCACCATGCGGCTGGCCGAGGCCTCGGCGCTCGTCGATACGGTGGTGACGGGCGAAGCGGAGAACATCTGGTCCCAGGTGCTGGAGGATGCCCGGGCCGGCGCCTTGAAGCCGGTATACGAGGGCACGCAGGCCGAGATAGAGCGGGTCCCTCTGGCCAGGCATGATCTGCTCCCGACCGGCTATCACGTCGGCTCGATCCAGACCGCGCGGGGCTGCCCGCTCGGCTGCAGCTTTTGCAGCGTCACCGCGTTCAACGGAGGAACCTACCGGCATCGTCCGATCGAGGACGTCGTGCGGGAGTTCAAGTCGATCAAGGAGAAGTACGTCCTGGTCGTGGACGACAACCTGATCGGGACCCGGCGCGATCATATCGCCCGGGCCAAACGGTTGTTCCGGGCCCTCATCGACGCGAACCTCGGCAAGAAGTGGATCGCCCAGGCCACCATCAACATGGCGGACGACGAGGAACTGCTTCGACTGGCCGCCCAGGCCGGCTGCGCCGGGGTGTTCATCGGTTTCGAGTCCCCGAATGTCGCGGGGCTGATCGAGGTCCACAAGAAGTTCAACATCCAGAAAGGACGCGACTTCCGGGCCTCCGTCCGCCGGGTACAGCGTCACGGGATTCTGGTGTGCGGCTCGTTCATCATGGGATTGGACGTGGACGAGCCGGGGATCGGGCGGGAGATCGCCGATGCCGCCAACCGCTACGGGGTGGACATCATGAACGTGCTGTTCCTGACCCCGTTACCGGGCACGAGCCTGTGGGACCGGATGGAGGCGGAGGGTCGCATCGTCGCCAACGCGTTTCCGAAAGACTGGATGCACTATACGTTGACCAATCCGGTGAGCATCTACAATCACCTCTCCAGAAGCGAGATCCTGAATGAAATGGACTCGTGCAACCGCACCTTCTATTCCGTGCCGCGGATCGCGCGCCGGGTGGGGGCCAACCTGCTCCGGGGACGCCAGCCGTTCTTCACCTTGGCCGGCAACCTCTCCTGCCGGAACAATCTTCGGCTGAATCGCAGGGTGGCCGGCGACCTGGGGCTCCCGGCGGCGAACCCCGCGTGACCGGCCGGTCTCCCCGTCCCGGAGAATCCGGGGCGCCGCCGGAGGGTCAGTCCCCCTCCCGGGACGGCTCGGTAAGGTCCATGAAGATCCGGCGCAGCGGTGCGTCCGGCTCGACCCCGAGCTCCTGGTCCAGCCGGGCCTCGTATTCCCGGTAGAGCCGGATGGCCGCGAGCGCCCGGCCCCGGTTCCTGAGATGAGCCATCAGGAGGGCGACCCCCTCGGCCCAGAGAGGATCCACCTCGAGGCCCCGCCGAAGAACGCCGTCCGCTCGTTCCTCCCCCGCTTCAATGAGCGCGGATGCGAGAGCGCTCGATCCCTCGAGCATCAGCGCGCGGGCTCTCTCCCGAGGCTCGATCGCGAACTCCTCGTACGGCTCCTCCTCCAGGAGATCCCCGACGTAGAGGTCCAGCGCCCGGCTCCGCCGCTCCGTCGACACGGGCCGCGTCCGGGCGGGGTCGTGGGAGCCCGACACTTCACGGCGGAACTCGTGAAGGTCGACGGAGGATCCGGGGGGGAGGTCGAGCTCATAGTGCTCGTTCCGGAAGTTTATGTACGAATCCCGTCGCGGGCGGTGGTGCGGGTCGAGGCTTCTCCGGAGCTCGTTGACGCAGGTCTGAAGGTTCCGCTTCGCCTTCGAGGGCTCCGCGTCCGGCCAGATCAGGTCCAGGAGGCGCTCTTCGTGAACCGGCCGCGGGTGCTCCAGGAGCAGGATCTCGAGGATCCGGCGGGCGGCCGTTCTCGGGAAGCGGATCTCGCGCCCGCTTTCCAGCACCTCGAAGGGCCCGAACAGCCGGACCCGAAGCGAAGGCAGCGGGGCCGTCGCCGCCATGGCCGCATAGGCGTGTTTGGGCGGATCCGGGACCTGGGTGCACGCGGCGACGAGGTCGTCGAGACCGCGGATCCGAAGGCGGACCGCCGCCCCGACCAGCCTCACCTTCTCGGGTCCCGGCCGCCCCGCGAGATCGAGGGCCCGGCTCCAGGCCGGCTGAAGGTCGATCCGGCTCTCGCCGGTGACCAGGGACAGCGCGCGTTCCACCCGGATGTCCCGGGCCACGGCCTCCGCCGACAGCCACCCGGTGAGCTCCGGGTCGGCGAGCGGGTAGGCGGAGCGGTCCAGTTCCTCGAGGATGCCCAGTCCCGCGGCCAGGGCGGCGGCGCACTCCGTTCGATCCCCGAGGGAGTCGCGCGCCCACGCTTCGGTGAACCACGCCGTCGCCTGCCAGGCGGGCATCTCCCGCGCCATCTCCCGTCCTTCCCGGGCGGAGCGGGCGCCGGCCCCGGCATCCCCGGCGCGGGTCTCCCCCCGGCTTCTCCGGATGAGATAGCGAACCCGCGCCTCGGAGACCGACAAGCGCCCCTGGAAGTCGTCGTCGGAAACGAGATCGGATCGTTTCCCCCGGATCGATTGCCAGTGATCGATCAGGACCCCGGTCGCCAGCGCCTCGTGCCGGTTGGAGTCCTGGAACAGACGGTACGATTCCTCCAGCTCGGCAAAGGCATCGGTCCAGCGGCCGGTGTACCAGAACACCTCTCCCCGGGTGCGGGCCGCGTGAGCGATCAGGACCAACCGGGTGGATCCGGAGTCGCGGGCGACGTCCAGACACTCCCGGGTCACCTCGAGCGATTCCTGGAACCGCCCGACGTCCTTGCAGAGGAATGCCTTGCCCAGGAGGTTCAGGGTCTGGTAAGTCGTCTCGCCGTGGCGCCGGCACTTCGAGATGGCCTCCTCGAACAGCTTGCAGGCTTCGCGGGAACGCCCCATCTCGTGGAGCACGACCCCTCTGGCGTTCAGGATCCTCGCGCGATTCGTCACCGAGTCGGAAGGGGTCAGGGCGAGCGCCCTTCCGGTGTGCTCATCCGCCGCGGCGAACTTCAGGTCGTACAGGGCGGCCACGATGAGGGTGTATTCGGCCGAGAGCCGGCTTCCGGGGTCGAGCCGTTCCCGGAGCTGCTCCCATTCCGCCCGGAGCTCCCCGTAGCTGGCGCTGCCGAGATGGGCCCGGGCCCAGGCCTCGAGGGTCCACAGCTGAGGGTAGACCGGGGAATCTTCGGTCAGGGTTCCCTCGGCGCGCAGACGGTTCGCGTATTCGATCATCTGGAGGTTCTCGCCCTCGAAGCGGAACACCCGAAGCCGGCTCAGCGCGAAGAGCGGATGGGAGCGATAGCCGTGGGGCAACATCTCCAACCAGCCGGCCACCTGGGGAAGGAGTTGCTGTTCCTCGAGCTCCACCCAGCTCGCGGACAGGGTCTCCAGGGCCGGTTCGTAGGCTTCGAGTTCGAGCAGGATCCGTACCGCGGCGTCGCTCCGCCCCCGGGACCGGTAGAACCCGCTCGCCCGGTCCAGGAGGTTCCGCTTTCCCTCCGTCGGCGGGCTTTGCCGCAGATCCTGAAGCAGTTTCCCCCGGACCAAGGGATGAAGACGGACGGCTTCGCCTTCCATCACGGTGAGGTGAGGTACCCCCCGGCGACCCAGTTCCAGGACCTGTTCGTGGAAGTTCTCCCCGTTCAAGCCCAGGGCATCCATCCCCTCGGCGGAAACCACGTCCAGGACGCAGGTGTCGCGCAGCACGCGCGCTTGATTCTCCGGCATGCGGCGGAGGATCTCCTCCTCGAGGTAACCGGTGATGCCGGATGAGGCCGGGGAGAGCGGGCGGGCCTCCGGTCCGGTCCCCAGTCCCAGTCCCAGGTACACGCACCAACCCTCGCTCTGCGCCCACACCGACTCCAGGTCGGTCGGCGGGATCTTCTTCCCCTGGGCCCGCGCGGCGCTCTTGAACTCATCGAGGTCGAACGCCAGATTCCGAGCGGTGAGCTTGAGGGCCTCCTTCCGCTCGACCAGTTTCTGGAGCGGGAAACCCGGGTCGCTTCGGGTCGTGATGAGAAGGCTCATGGCCTCGCCGGCGTGCCGGAGCAGGCGATCGACGACCCGGTTCACGACCGGCTCGTCGGCCACCGATTCGAAGTTGTCGAGCACGAGCCGGACCCGCGAACTGTGGAACTCGTGGAAGAACAGGAGCAGGTCCTCGACCCAGGCGTCCGGATCGAATTCCCCCCCGTTCGCGGGCTTCGTGATCTCGGTGCCGGCCAGCGCGGGGAGAACTTCCCGAAGGGCGCCCGCGAGGTACCGGCAGAAGCGCCGTGGATCGGCATCTTCGGGCTCCAGGTATAGCCAGGCGGTCCGGTCCGGCTCCGATGCCTGGACCTGGGCGGCAAGCACCGTCTTGCCGTAACCCGCCGGGGCCTGGAGCACGACGAGCCTCCAGGCCGGTTCCAGAAGCCTGTCCCTGAGCCGGGCCCGCTCGATGGCGTGGGGAGGCAGCGAGGGCGCCCGGATTTTGGATCGTAGGAGCGACATTTCCACAACCTGAAGCCGGAGATCGGGTTGAGTGGATACTAAATGACTGCAACCGAATCCTGTGAGTGATTTGTGAGCGGTCCGGTCAAGGATTCCCCCATGACCAAGCCCGAGAAGCCTCACTCGAGACCCGAACGCATCCTGCTCGTCCTCGTCCGGCGTCCCGGGGAGTGCCGGGGCAAGGCGGTCCGGTTTCCCGGCGGGGCCGAATTCCGGTTCACGTCCGTCGAGGAACTGGCCGGCTGGCTCGTTGAACCGAGGCCCCCGGAGAAATAGCCGGGGGCGCCGCGCGATCCGCCGGTTCCCCCCCCCCGCCCGATCGGAAGGAGTGGTTCCCGTGAAGCATCTGATCGTCCTCACCGCGTTGCTCACCTTGGCGGTGTCCGTCGGCGCCGCCGCCGCGGCCGTCCCGCGCACCCTGTCGGTCCAGGGGGTCCTCCGGGATACGGACGGCAACGCGGTTCCCGACGGCGTGTACGAGGCCGTCTTCGGCATCTACGATACGGCCGAGGCAGGCGAGCCGCTCTGGACGGAGACTCTTGATGTCTCTACCAGCGGAGGCGTCTTCAGCGTGGTCCTCGGGGAGACGGTTCCGTTCGGGCTGAATTTCGACGCTCCCTACTATGTGGGGATCCAACTGGCGCCGGACCCCGAGTTCGCGCCCCGGATCCCCCTGACCTCGGTTCCCTACAGTTTGGCCGCGGCCTCCGTGGAGGACGGCGCGATCACCGGCGCGAAGCTGGCGGAGGGGGCGGTCGGCAGCAGGGCGCTCGCGGACGGCGCGGTGACCGGGGCAAAGATCTCCCCCGGGGCGGTGGTGACCGCCCTCAACGGGCTGGCGGGCGCGCTGCACCTGAAAGGAGGGGGGGGAACGACGATCTCAACGTCCGGGGACACCCTGATCGTCACCTCCATCATCGGGGAGGGCGGCTCCGGGATCCTGGGGGTGCAGAACAGCGACGGCTTCCTGAAGGTGTCGGATCCCACCGGTCCCACCGTGACCGTCGATCTGGCCTCGGGCGGCATCCCGGAGAGCAAGCTGGCGCTGGACCATCCCACCCACGACAACGCGAACGACCCCACGCCCGGCGAGAAGGGCGCCCTGGCCGGCACGCACGGGCAGCCGTCGAACGACAACCGATACGTGACGGATCAGGATTCGCGGCTGGCCGATCCACGGACCCCGGCCGGACCCGCCGGCGGCGATCTCGCCGGGACTTACCCGAACCCGGAGCTCGCGACCGGGGCGGCGGTGACCGACCTCAACGGCCTGACCGACGGGGTGATCGTATCGGGCTCGGGAGGAACGACCGTCTCCACCAGCGGCGACACCCTGATCATCAACTCCGTCCTCGGGGAAGGGGCCTCGGGAATTCAGGGGGTTCAGAACACGGACGGCGCGCTCGCCCTGACCAACCCCAACGGGCCGGTGGCCACGATCAACGTGAAGAGCGGGGGCGTTTCGACCGCGAAGCTCGCGGACGGGGCGGTGACGGCGGGCAAGCTCGCCAACGGGGCGGTGAGCCTGGCGAAGCTGGCTCCCGGCGCCGCGGTGACCTCGGTGAACGGGCTGGCCGACGCGGTGACCCTGGCCGCCGGGGACAACGTGACCCTGGACCAGGCCGGCCACACGATCACGATCCATGCCGGCGGGGGGAACGGCCAGGACACGACGGCCTGGAAACTCGGCGGGAACGCCGTCACCGATCCGGTCGCGCAGTACCTGGGCACATCGAACGACGCCCCGCTGGAGGTTCATGTCGACGGCAAGCGGGCCTTGCGCCTGGAGCCGGGGGTCGCCACCGGCAACGACTTCGGCACCGGCCGGAACCTGATCGGGGGATCGGAGGCCAACACCGTAGGTGCCGGGGTGGTGGGCGCGACGATCGCGGGGGGCGGAGGAACCGACGCCCCGGAGGTCGGGGGGAACCGCGTTTCCGCCCACTACGGGACGATCGGCGGCGGGGCCGGGCACCTGGCCGGCGGCGACTCGGACGACCCGATGAACGGTCCCTTCGCCACCGTCGGAGGCGGAAAGAGCAACCAGGCCAACGGGTGGGCGTCCACGGTGGGCGGCGGCGAGTCCAACCGGGCCGGATCGGCGTACACGACCGTGGCCGGCGGAACCGGAAACCAGGCCACCGGCTTCGCGGCCACGGTTCCGGGGGGGAACGAGAACGAGGCCCACGGCGCCAACAGCTTCGCCGCGGGGCTCCGGGCCCGGGTGCGTCCCGGCGACGACGGCACCTTCGTGTGGGCCGACGGCATCGACCAGACCTTCGAGTCCACCGGCGAGAACCAGTTCCTGGTGCGGGCCGGCGGGGGGGTCGGGATCAACGTCAACGATCCCCAGGCCGCGCTCCACGTCGGCGGCGCGCCGGGCGTGGACGGGATCATGTTCCCCGATGGAACGCTCCAGACCACCGCGGCGGGAGCCACCGGCGGCGCGTGGGGCCTCTCCGGCAACGCCGGAACGAACCCCGCCACCTCCTTCCTCGGAACCACCGACGATCAGGCGCTGGAACTGCGGGTGAACAACCAGCGAGCGCTCCGCTTGGAGCCGGGAGATACGCCCAACGTCATCGGGGGGAGCGCGTCCAACAACGTGAGTGCCGGCGTGCGTGGCGCGAGCATCGGTGGCGGGGGTGATCCCGAGCTGGCCAACCAGATCACGGACAACTTCGGAACGGTCGCCGGCGGCCGCAACAATCGGGCGGGGAACGAGAACGCGGATCTTCTCGACGGACGCTACGCCACCGTGGGGGGTGGAGATCGCAACGTCGTCGACGGGCTGGGGGGGACGGTCGCCGGCGGGGTCCACAACCTGGCCCGAAATCTGGCCGCGATCGGAGGCGGCACCGATAACATCGCCTCCGGTGAGCACAGCTTCATCGGGGGTGGCGAGGCGGATTCGGCCCTGGGACAGTATTCCATGGTCGGGGGTGGCCAGGAGAACTCGGCTCTCGACGACAACACGACGGTGGCCGGGGGCGGCTTCAACAAAGCCTGGGATCGCGGGTGCACCATCGGGGGCGGCCAGGAGAACCGAGCGTCGGGGCTCATGGCCACGATCAGCGGAGGCCGGTCGAACCAGGCTAAAGGAGGCAACGCCACCGTGGGCGGAGGCTCCGGCAATGACGCGATTGCCGATGGAGCCACGGTTTCCGGCGGCACCGGCAACTCCGCCCAGGGGTCGTATGCGACGATCGGGGGCGGAAACTCGAATGCGGCTTCCGGGTCCAGCTCCTGCGTGGCCGGTGGGAACCACAACACCAGCTCGGGCTACATCAGTTTCGTGGGCGGGGGTTCGAGGAACGAGGCGACCGGCAGCCTCTCCATCGTGCTGGCCGGTGCGGGCAATGTCGCCTCGGGTCGCGCGTCCACGGTGGCCGGCGGCGCTTCGAACACCGCCAGCGGAGACGGGTCCTTCGTCGGAGGTGGAGGGTCGGATCAGTTCCCCACCTACGCCAATACTGCGGAGGGAGACCATTCGGTCGTCACCGGCGGCTTCCACAACACGGCCACCGGGCAGTACTCCGTCGTCCCCGGTGGCTGGGAAAACGAGGCCGCGGGTCTCCACTCCTTCGCCGCCGGGCGGGGCGCACAGGCCTCGCACCTGGGGACTTTCGTGTGGAACGACGGCCAGACGAACGGGGGCTACCTGGTTCCCTTCCCCTCCACCGGCGACCGCCAGTTCCTGATCCGGGCCCTGGGTGGGGTCGGGATCGGCACCAATTCCCCCCGGGAACAGCTCCACGTCCTGGATCCGAACGGCGGCACCGGGATCATGCTCGGGGGAGGCGGGTCCGCCGGGCCCAACGGAATCATCTTCGACGACGACACCCCCGATCAGGGAGTGCAGCTCCTCTGGCGGACCTCGCCGAACCGCCTGGTGCTGGAGCGGACCAGCGAGGGAACCGGCACGGACGGCGCCGACGCGTTCTTCTACGACCGCGACGACGACGTGTTCCACTTCGACGGCAAGGTCGGGGTGGGCACCGACAGCCCGGCCACGGGCCTCCATATCCTGGGGAACGCCAACGGCGCGGCCAGCATCCCCAACCACGTCGCGGTGATCGAGAACGCCAGTGCCGGCACGAGCCCCGACGTCCTCGCCCTCAAGGTGGGAACGACGACCCCGGGCTCGTCGGTGAACTTCATCAGCTTCGTCACCGGAACCGGGAGCGCCGGGGCCGTCGAGGGTGACGGAGCCGGAGGGGTGACGTTCTCCGGCCCGGGCTCCGACTACGCGGAGTGGATGCCCCGCCTCGATCCCTCGGAACGGTTCGAGCCGGGGGATGTGGTCGGCGTCTTCGACGGCGCGGTGACCCGCCGCACCGAGGGCGCCCACGCGGTCATGGTGGTCTCCCGAAGCCCTCTCGTCCTGGGGAACCGGCCGGACGGGGATCACGCGGACGGTTTCGAGAAGATCGCCTTCATCGGCCAGGTGGGGGTGAAGGTCGAGGGCCCGGTCCGGGCCGGGGACGCGGTGGTCGCCTCGGGCCGGGGCGACGGCTCCGCCTTCGCGGTGGCGCCGGAGGATCTCACCCCCGAGCAGGCTCAGTGGATCGTGGGCACGGCCTGGGCGTCCAGCGGCGCTCCCGGCACGAAGCTCGTCCGGACGGCGGTGGGGGTCGGGGCCCCGGTCGCCCCGCTCCGGGCCGCGCTGGCCGATCGGGACCGCCGGCTGAGCGCTCTCGAGAGCCAGATGAAGCAATTGCTGGAGCGGGTCTCCCGGATCGAGGCGGCGGAGACGACCGGGTCCGCAGCTCGCGACGGGGCGCGGGCCGCGGGGGGGAGTAGCCCCATGGGCGCGCGGCGATCGGCAATGCGGCTCGGCGTCCTCATCGCGGTGGCGGGGAGTGCGCTGCTCGCGTCCCCGCTGGCCGGTCAAACCCGGCTCGGCCCCGTCGCCTTCAGCTCGGGCGCGATGTCGCTCTCCGGACCCGGGGGATCCGCGACGGTCAGCCTCGGTCAACCGGCGATCGGAGCGGCCGGCGGCGAATCCCGCGCCCTCTGGCTCGGGTTCTGGCCGGGGACCCTGGACGGTGTGCCCACCCCGGTCCGGTTCCTGTGGTTTCACGCCCTCTGGACCCCGCGGGGAGCCGAACTGTCCTGGCGCGCCCTCGACGATGCGGGCGATCTGGTTGGTTTTCAGGTCCATCGCCAGCTCGGTGAGGGACCTCGCGTGCAGCTCACCGAAACGCCTCTCCGAGGCGCCGAGGAGTATCGGTTCACCGACCCGGCGCCTCCGGCGGGGCGGGTCGCCTACTGGCTGGAGGAGTGGGGCCGCGCCGGAGACCGCACCTGGCACGGCCCGGCGTATCTCCAGGTTCCGGGACCCGTCGCTCCCGTCCTGGCGCTCTTGCCGGGGGTCCCCAACCCCGCCCGGGGCCACTCCCGCATCCGTTTCCAGGTCCCGGCGCCGGGCCGCGTGAGGCTGCGCGCCTTCGATCAGCGGGGACGGCTGGTGGGGATGCTCCTCGACGAGGACCTCCCGGCGGGGGCCTACGAGTCGACCTGGACCGGGCGGGACGACCGGGGAAACCCGGTCGCGGCCGGCGTATACTTCATCTACCTGGAGACGGAGTCGGGGAACCGGGCGCGTAAGCTGACCGTCCTGCCCTGAGGGCGCCGGCAACCGCGGTCGCATCGTGAACGGCCCTCGCCTCGGATTCTCACCCCCCCGAACCCCGGGACCGACCGCGGCTCTCCGGCGAACGCCGCTCTTTTCTGGTGATCCTGATGGCGTTTAAGTGCTAAAATAGCAATGTGTTAAATGGCTTTGTGCGGCAGTCGCCCAAAGCGTTGGGCCGTCCTCTCTTGCGTGCCACGGAGTGACCCATGCGCCATCCGGGAACCCGCGTCTCCGCAGTCGCCCTGGCGATCGCGGCCCTGGTCTGGGCCGGGGCGGCGAACGCCCAGTGCATCCTGGCCAACCCCAGCTTCGAGCTGCGCGGCTCGGGCGGGCCGGTCTTCGGGGGCTGGAACCAGTTCGGGTCGGTGGGGTCCTCCCCGAACGCCACCCACGGCCACCTCGCCGCCCGGGTCTCCGGGCCGAACACCGGCGGCTGGGATGTGTCCGGCTACTGGCAGAGCCTGGACGCGGTTCCCGGGGAGACCTTCGAGGCCTCGGTCCGGGGATGGCACACCGCCGTGAATCCCCTCACCGGCCAGTGCCAGGCCATATTGAACATCGAGTGGCGGGATTCCGGGGGGAACCTCATCTCCTACGAGTCCCACACCGTGGCCGACGCCTCGACGCCGGTGGACGCGGTCCAGGACGTCTCGGTGACCACCCAGCCCGCCCCCACCGGGACCGCCACCGCGCGGCTCCTCCTCGGCGCCCTCCAGGCCCCGGGGGCGCCGGTGCCGGACGTGTACTTCGACGAGGCCGAATTCAACAGCCTGAGCGCCCCCACCCTGGACGACATCCAGTGGAACGACTTTCCCGGGGGGACCACGCTCCAGTTCAGCGGACGCACCTGGCGGGTCAAGGGCCCGGGCTACTACGGCCCGGGCCCCAGCCTCTTCTGCAACAGCTCGAGCTGCACCTGGGTGGACGCGAACGACCGGCTCCACCTCACGGTCAAGAAGATCGGTGGCTCGTGGTACAGCACCGAGGTTACCCCCGTCGACGCCCTGGGCTACGGCGACTACATCTTCACCACCTACGGGGACCTGGACACCCTCGATCCCAACATCGTCTTCGGGATCTTCATCTGGCAGTACGGTCCCTGCTATGACCCCGGCTACCTCTGGTGGAACCCCTACAACGAGATCGACGTGGAGTTCAGCCGGTGGGGCAACCCGGCGAACGACCTCGGCCAGTTCGTGGCCCAGCCCTACGACTATCCCGGCAACATCAACCGCTTCGCCGCCACCTTCAGCCCCGGCGAGCTGACCAGCCATGCCTTCCGCTGGCTCCCCGACCGGGTGGAGTTCCGGAGCTGGCGGGGCGGTCCGGCCGACGAGTCGGCGGCCAACATGATCCACGAGTGGACCTACACCGGCCCCCACATCCCCCGCCCGGAACAGCCCCGGGTGCACCTGAATCTCTGGCAGGTGAACGGGACCCCTCCCGCGAGCAATCAGGAAGTCGTCCTGGACGCCTTCACCTTCGTGCCCGAGGGCAGCACGGTCGGCGTTCCGCCGGGGACGGTGCCGGCCGGCCCGGCCTCGTACCTGCGGCTGGCCCGCCCCAATCCGTTCGGGGCGCGCACCACGATCGCCTACACCATGGCCGCCGACGCCCCGGCCACGCTCACCGTCTACGACGTGGCCGGCCGCGCGGTGCGGACGCTGGTGGACGGGTTCGTTCCCGCCGGGGATCACCAGGTGAGCTGGGACGGGCGCGACGCTTCGGGGAACCGCGTGGCCTCGGGGGTATACCTCTACCGGCTTCGCACCGGGAGCACCGTCGAGACCCGCCGCGTGGTGCTCGTCGACTAGGGCGGCCTAGATCTTCAGGAGGGCGTTCTCCGGCACCCCGACCTCGATCCGCGCCACCTCGCCGGTGCGGGCGAAGATCGAGCGGCTCACTGCCGTCCCCAGCCGGTCGCCGTCGATCCGGGCCGACTCCCCGTTCTTCATGGTCAGGCGGATCCAGGGCTCCCCGGACTCCAGCCGATAGACCACCGGGACCTGGCAGAAGCTGAAGGCCAGGCCGCCCGCCGGGACCTCGACGGTGCGATGCGTGCCTTCCAGGTCCGGATAACCGTACTCGGCGGCCTCGGCCACGAACTCGCGCCGTCGCAGGAGAACCGGCCGGAACCCCAGGGTCCCGTCCTCCACCTGGACCCCCAGCTCCCCGAGCCGGGTCAGGATCTCCTCCTTCACCTGGCCGGTCATGCCGGGCTGCTGGGCCCCGCCGTGGGCCGGGGTGTGGGAGTAGGGGTCGGTGGGGAAGGCGCCGTACTCCGCCGCGGTCTTCTCGAACCCGAGCCCGGACCGGATCCGGTAGTAGCCCCGTACGAGTTCGGCGAGGACATCCGCGGGCCGGCGCTCCCGGTGGGCGCGGACGACGATCTCCTGCACCGCCAGGAGCAGCTTGGCCACCATGTGCCAGTAGACGCACCCCAGGCCCTCGAAACCGTACATGGCGCCGGAGCGGCCGGTGAAGGCGCGGTGGTTGAAGACCGACTCGAAGAGATCGAGCGTCGCCTGCCGGTCGCTGGCCACGGCCTCCGGCCGGCTTTCCGCCAGCCGGTCCAGGGCGGCGGCGAGATCGTGGGCGTTCTCGAAGTCGCCGTGGAAGCGGAGCACGCCCGCGGCGTCGCGCTCGAGGACCGAGGTCTCGCCGGAATCGAGCAGCGCCGAGAGCAACGGAACCGCTCGCGCGCCCTTCTCCGGGACCACGTTCCGGTCCATGAACGCGGGAAGGGTACGCTCCGGGTAGAGGAGGAAGCTCCGCTGATCGGGCCGGTAGAGGCGGCTCCCGAACAACGCGGCGATCAGCCCCACCGCCTCCTCCGGATCCACCAATCCCGAGCTGAGCGCGGCCACCTGCCCCTCCAGCATCTCGTAGAGCGGCCGGAGGGGCGCGTCCGCCCGGTCCGGATGAACCTCGAGAAGGTTGTACGCGTGATAGAGCCCGTCCTCGCGGCGATTCGCGCGGACCGCGTGATCGACGTGACGAAGGGCCGTCCGGCAGAACCCGGCGACGTCCGCGGCGTCGAGCGGTACCTTTCCCGAGAACCCCCCGGCGTAGACCGCCTCGCGATAGTCGGAGAACGCCGAGCCCAGAGCGTCCAGGAGGCGTTTTCGGTCCGTGTCGCTCACCGGCCCGGACCCGGGCATCGCCTGCGAATCGCTCAGGACCGAGTGCACCCGCCGGAACCAGGTCGCCACCTCGGTGGAGACCCGTGCCGGCCCGTCGTCCGCCTCGCCGAGCGTGCGTTCCAGGAACGCCAGGTAGCGGCGGAGATATCCCAGGGTGACCACGGATACGCCGTTTCCGACCAGGGCGTTGTTGGCGTCGTTCCATTCCGGGCGCTGGGTGTTGATCCAGATCCCGCCGTCCGCGACGAGATTCGAGAGCTTGGAGAGGGCGGGTACGAGGAGCTTCTCCAGGAGCGACACGTGATAGACCGCTCCATCGGGACCCGGGACGAGCCTTCCGTCCGTCCCCGTGGCGCGCACCCGGTCTTCGATCCGGGCGGCCAGCGTGTCGTCGTACTCGATGGTGGTCCGCGGGTTCTCCACGATGGCCGGGTAGGGCTTCAGGCGATAGGGGACGTCGGCGTAGGAGAAGATCTCCCGCCCCAGAAGCCCCTCCAGCGCGCCGGGCAGGAACCGGGGCAGGGCCTCCAGGAACTTGAGGAGGTAGACGATCTGGTGGTCGCCCCAGTAGCCGATGTGGCTCCAGGGATCGTCCGGATCGGCGACCTCCCACTCGATCCCGTCGCGGGTGACCCGGTACGGATTGAAGCCGTCCACCGTGGAGGCGTTGACGAACTTCGCCACCATGCCCGGCAGGAAGTCGGGGTAGCTGAAGCTCAATGCCTCCCAGTTCTGGAAGATGTCCCGCCAGTTGCCCTCGTAGCGGAGGATCCGCCCCCCGTCCGGATTCCTCACGTGGATGGTGAAGCGGTTCCAGGGGCGGCTCGGATCCCCATGGCGGCGTCCGAACCAGAGGGGAAGGTACTCGTGGGCCAGCCGTTCGAGGGAGGGGTCCCCGCTCTCCCGGGCGGCCAGCACCAGCTCACGCGCCGTGATCTCGCCGGGAAGCGACTCGATCCGGCCCCGGTGGCGCTCCGCCACGGCCGGGTTCCGCGCCCGGAGGAACTCACCGAAATCGGCGGTCGGAACCGCGTAGTTCCGGTGGAAGGTTCCTCCGCGCATGACGTTGAAGAGCACGTTGGCGAAGTGGTGCATGGTCGCCGCCCCGTCGCCGGTGAGCTGAAGGCCGTCCGCCGCCGCCACGATCCCCACCAGGCTCTCGTCGGCCGCCCGGAGCGCGACCTCGATCGCCTCCCCCGGATTCCCTTTCCGGAGCAACCGATCGCGCAGGGCGGCGAGTTCCACGTGACTCTTGCCGACGTCGGCGGCCAGGTGCCAGCGCGCGCGTTCCCCCGGCCCGAGATCCACCGACGCGTGGACCAGGTAGTTTCCGCGGCGTCCGGTCAGGACGGACTCAACGGCCATGGCGTCTCCGCGGCGAAACGCCTCCACCGCCTCCAGGGACAGGTGGATCCCGGGATTCGGGAGCCCGGTGCACCAGACGGCGTTGGCCCGGAGGACCTCGGCGGGCTCGGGGCGGTCGGTGACCTTGGCGGTGAGGGAGAATGTGACGAGCCCGGTTTCCGGATCACCGTCGGTCCGCCGGTAGGCGTCGACCAGGGAACTCGACTGCTGGTAGAGGGAGAGCGGCGCCCCCCAGGGGAGGACGTTTCGCAGGCCGTCCAGGAGGGAGACGGACACCGGCTCCCCGCCGAGGTTCTCCAGGACCGCGGTCCGCACCCAGCCGAACTCATTGCAGCCCGCCCACCGGTACCGGAAGAGAAGTCCCAGGTCCAGGTTCAGCTCCTCGAACACGATCCGGTTCCCGATGGGGCTCTTGTAGAGGGTCCGCTCCACCCGGAACCCGCCGTCCCCCCGGTCGACAAGGGTTCCCAGAGGACCTCGGCTTCGCCATCCCGCCGCACCCGGAGCAGGGTGATCGGTCCGGTGTGATACGGCCCGTCGTGGAGCTTGTCCACCGTCTCGTAGGGGAAGAGGCTTCCGTCCGCGTCCACCCGCCCGGCGGTGAGTCCCCCGCGGGAGGTGATGAACATCCAGAGGTCGGTGTCGGTGGGGATGCTCATGAGGAAGGAGGGCATCCGGTGGGGACTCTCGATCCGGGCGTAGTCCTCCCCGACCGATTCCCTCGATTCGGCGGCCGCCCGATCCGAAACCTCGACGATTCTCGTGCTCATGCCCGGTAGACTCCCCGTTTCCCCCAGGACCCCGATCGACCGAACCCGTCCCGAACCCCGCGGTCACCGCCCGGCGGCGAGCGCCTTCTTGGGGGTCCGGTCCGCCCGATAGAGCCCCCAGTGCTTCTCGACGTCGGCCGGACGATCGCCGCCCTTCCAGTTCTCGTCGAAGGCCTCGAAAAAGAAGGTCGGGACCCGCGCCGAATCCGACCAGGCGGTCACCGCCCGGTAGTAGATCGCCTGCTGGTCCTCACCGACCTCGCCCTTCATGAGCGTCGCCTGCTCTCCCACCGTGTCCCGTTCGGTGGCCCACCCCGTCTCGCCCAGGATGACGGCGTCACCGGGATGGTCGGCCCGGAGTCCGGCGAGGATCGTCCGGGTCCATCCCAGGGCGTTCTCGATCTGGGCGCCGTTCCACAGCGGATGGCCGTTCACGGTGATGAAGTCGATCTCCCCGGCCACCGCTCCGCTCTCCGGCTTGTTCCAGAAGTTGTAGTCGTCGGAGGTGGTGACCGGAACCGTGGTCCGGGCCCGTACCTCGCGCAAGGCATCGATCAGGCGGTCCGCGGCCACCCGGTGGGACGACCAGAAGACCTGGGTTTCGTTTCCCACGCAGAGGGCAATCACGATGTCCGGGTACTCCGAGGCCAGGGCCACCCCCGACTCGATCTCCCGGCGGTTCGCCGCCGGGCCCTCGGGGAGCTCCTCGATCACCGCGCCCGTGGTGTCCCGGCGCGCCTCGGGATCGATCCAGACCCCCAGCATCACCTTCATGTCGAGCCGGTCCGCGCGGATCACCTCGAGGATGGTCCGGGCCGGGCCGGTGGAGCCGTAGAGGCGAACTAGCTTCCAGTGCGCGGCGAGAAGGTGCAGGTCCTCACGCAGCTCTTCCCGCGTGGGCTGCGCCCCTCCGGGCGACTCGCCGTCCCGGTGCGGACCGTAGGCGATGCCGGTTCCGATCCAGCCGGCGTCGGACTGGACCGGGAAGGGCCGTTTGGTGAACGGCGCTTCCCGGTCGAAGGTCGGGTCCGGGTTCGAAACCGCGGCGTCGAGGGGCTCCCGACCGCCGGCCGGTCCGGCCAAGCTCAGGCCGACGGCGGCGAGAAGCACCAGGGCAAGACGGTTCACGGGATCGCCTGCCTCACCGGATCAGGATCATGTTCCGGGAAACCTCGCCCGCCGAGGTCCGGAGCCGGTACCGATAGATGCCGGCGGCGGCCCGGGCGCCGCTCGCGGTCATCCCATCCCACGCCACCGCATGCGGTCCGGCGGAGAGTCGGCCTTCGAACAGGGTGGTCACCAGGCGGCCGGCGATGTCGTAGACCTCCAGATTCACCGCGTCGGCCGCCTCGAGGTCGAACGCGACCCGGGTCGACCGGCTGAAGGGGTTCGGCGCGTTCTGGTGCAGCTCGAAGGCGAGCGGCCGCGGGTCGTCTCCGACGCCGGTGGGATCCAGCTCCTGGAAGGAGACGTCGTCCACCCAGGCCGCCTTGTCCATGAGCGTCGGCGAGATGAAGAGGAGATAGGGCTCCACCGTGGCGGTGCCCGCCGGGGCGTTGACCGCGATGACCGTGTGTTTCGTCCAGGTGCCGAGGGGCGCGGTGTTGTCCAGGACCACCGTGTCGGTGGAGCCGACCTCGATCCCGCCCGAGTCGCGGAAGACGATCCTCGCCAGCACGTAGTTGTCGTTGCTCCCGGTGATCGCGTCCTCCACGCACGTGGTCAGGGCGTAGGCGGACAGCTGCCAGGCCGATCCCGGAGTCGCCGCGAAGGACTGGAACATGCCGGAGGGGGAGTCGGGGGTGAAGGTCGAGTACATCTTGGCGCTGCCGGTGGGGGTCCGTACGGCGAAGGAGCGGCTGTCGGGATAGACGTTGCCGAAGATGGACCATCCGGTGAGGCCGGAGGTGAAGCTCGGGTTGGCCAGGAGGTTGGACACGGAGGCCGGCGCGCTCTCGGTGAACGAGGCGTCGTCCACGAAGACAGACCCGCCGTCGCAGGCGGGCTGGAGATAGAGGAAGAGAGCCTCCACCCGGAGCGCTCCTGCCGGAGCCGGGGCCGAAACCGAGAAGGCGTGCCACTGATCGGTCACGGTGTTGCCGTCGCCGATGATGATCTCGTTCGAGGACAGCTCGGCCCCGCCGACCGCGGCATCGAAGAAGACGATCTTGGCGATCATGCGGTTCCGGACGCAGGTATCGGTGCCGGGGATGGGATCGCCGCTGGAGACGAAGGAGTATCCGCTGAGTTCGTAAATCTGTCCCGCGGTGGGGGTGAAGGCCTGCCCGAACCCCCCGACGTCGAACTGGGGCGAACCGGGGCACCCGGTGAACTCCCCGTAGACCTTCGAGGCGGCGGCTCCGGTATGGATGATATTGTCTCCGGCCGGGAGCGAGAGCTGCACGCCGGCCCCGAAGGTGAACCAGCCGTTGTAGGAGCCGCCCCCGTCCTCGAAGCCGGGGTTGGCCAGGAGATTGGTCGCCGCGGACGAAGTCGAGGGGAAGATCGATACCGCGAAGAGAGTCAGGACGAAGAGGATTCCGGCGAGAGGGCGTTTCATGGTGACCCTCCTTTTGGGCGGCGGGCCGCCGACCGGCCGCCCGGCTGCGAAAGGACCGGGCAGGGATGAGATCCCGCTTTGCGCCTCATCCCTGCCCGCCGTTAGTTGAAGCTTCTACTGGGCGTAGAGCGACTTGACGTGTCCCCAGGTGGTCTCCTCGACGGGAACGCTGGTCACGTTGACGAACTCCACGTCGTCGACATGAGCGGCGCCGCCGTCGAAGGCCGGCTGGAGGTAGAGGATCAGAGCCTGTACCTTGACGGTTCCCGCGGGGGCGACGCCGACCACCGGAGCGGCCGGATGCCAGACGTCGGCCGTGTAGCTGCCGTCGAGAATGATCGACTCGGCCCCGCCGATTTCGGCGTTGCTGGCGTCGAAGAAGGCCATCTTCTGGACGACCCAGTTCCCGCCGGCGGCCTGGCTCCCGATCATCGGGTCACCGCTCCAGAAGCGGGCGTTCGAGGAGATCTGCCACTGGTCGCCCGGCGAGCAGGCGAACTCCTGGAAGATTCCGGTCACGTTGAAGCCGCCGGAGAAATTTCCGAACATGGAAGCGAGTCCGGTGCCGCTGAGCGGCACGAACTGCGGAGGGTTCGAGGCTTCGGCATAGGCGTTGCCGAACGGGGTCCAGCCGGTGAGTCCGCTCTCGAACCCGGGGTTCGCGAGAACGTTCTGTGCCGAGGCGTTCGTCGCGGGCGCGGCGAGAAGGAGCAGGAGAACGGCGGAGCATGCAACACGGGGTAGCCAACTCTTCATCAGCATCACGAGCCTCCCTTGATGTGGGCACGAGCCAGTCGCGGGTAGCAGGATCGGAAATCGTCGCTGCTCATCGTGCTTGCGGTCGAACGCCGGGAGTCCGGAGCGCCGCCGGGAGCTGGGTCCGATTCCTCGGGCCGGTAGGGCGGCGGTTTCGGCCGGTCATCCAGTCTCGAAAATCGTCCCCCGGACACGGCGGATCCTTGACAAGCACACCATCAGGATACACTATGTTCGGTAGACAAACAAAGTATTTCTTCACTTCCTAGGAGACCCGGTGGACGCTCATACGGGAGTTCCCAAAGCACCGCTTCTCGAGATCCGAGGCCTTTGTAAGTCCTTTGATTCCAGTGGACTATTTGGGAAGAAACGCCGGGTGGTAGCGGCCGAGGACGTGGCCTTCCAGATCAGCCGGGGCGAGGCGGTGGCCCTGGTGGGGGAGTCCGGGAGCGGGAAGAGCACGGTGGCCCGTCTCGTGTTGCGTCTGGAGACGCCGGACGGCGGCGAGATCCTCCTGGACGGTGACAACGTGCTGGCCCGCGAACGCCGGCACGCCTCCCTCGCCTATCGCGGCCGGGTTCAGATGGTCTTCCAGGACCCCTTCGGCTCCCTGAACTCGGTTCACGACGTCGCCCATCATCTGGTGCGCCCGCTCCTTCGCCACCGGCGGGCTACCCGCGCCGACGCCAGGTCCCGGGCCATGGAACTGCTGCACACCGTCGGCCTCCGGCCGGCGGAGGAGTTCATCGACCGCCACCCCTACGAGCTTTCCGGGGGCCAGCGCCAGCGGGTGGCCATCGCCCGCGCCCTGGCCGTCGAACCGGACCTCCTGGTGGCCGACGAGCCGACCTCGATGCTGGACGTCTCCATCCGGATGGGAGTGCTGAACCTCCTCGCCGAGCTGAAACGCGAGCGCGGTCTGGCCATCCTCCTGATCACCCATGATCTCGCCTCCGCGCGCTACCTGGCGGACCGGATCCTGGTTCTCTTCCGCGGCCGCGTGGTGGAGGATGGGCCGGGGGAGGCCGTGGTGAGCGCGCCCGCCCATCCCTACACCCGGGCCCTGTTGGCCTCGATCGCCGACGTGAGCGGAGCGGGCCGGGACGATGTGGCCCCCGTACCCTCCCGGGATCCGTCCCGGCGGCCCGAGGCGCCGGCCGGCTCCGGGGGCTGTCCCTTCGCCCACCGTTGTCCCGAAGTTCACGACCTCTGTCGCGCTGAAGAGCCCGGGCCGCGCCCCTTCGACGGCCGACTCGTCCGTTGCCATCTGTACCCACCGGGCGTCCGCGCCCCGGGGAGCTGATTCGCCATGACCTCTCTCGCCTTCCCCGACGGATTCACCTGGGGCGTCGCCACCTCCGCGTTGCAGATCGAGGGCGGCGCCCGGGAAGACGGACGCGGCGAATCGATATGGGACCGGTTCGCTTCGATCCCCGGGCGGATCGCCGACGGTTCGAACCCCGCCGTCGCCTGCGACCACTACCACCTCTGGCGGGACGACATCGCGCTCATGAGAGGGCTCGGTCTGGGGGCTTATCGCTTCTCCATCGCCTGGCCTCGGGTCCTCCCCCACGGGCGGGGCACGGTCAATCCGGCCGGGCTCGACTTCTACGACGCCCTGGTCGACGGCCTGCTCGAGGCGGGCATTCAACCCTTCGCCACCCTGTACCACTGGGACCTTCCCCTCTCCCTCCAGGCTCGCGGAGGGTGGGGCTCCCGGGACACCGCCGAGGCCTTCGCGGAGTACGCGGCGGTGGTCGCGTCGCGGCTGGGCGACCGGGTCACCCGGTGGGGCACCCACAACGAGCCCTGGTGCATCGCGACCCTGGGTCACGAACAGGGCGAGCACGCTCCCGGTCACCGCGATCCCGCCGAGGCGCTTCGGGTCGCCCATCATCTCCTGCTTTCCCACGGCTGGGCGGCGGAGGCGGTGCGAACGAGCGCGCCCGGGGCCGAGGTGGGGATCGTGCTGAACCTCGTCCCGGTCCAGCCCGCGTCCCCGAACCCGGCCGACATCGAGGCCGCCCGCCGGCTGGACGGCTCCTTCAATCGCTGGTACCTGGACCCTCTCTTTCTGGGGAGCTACCCCGAGGACGCGATCGGGGACCGGATCCGCCGAGGTCACCTCGAAAGCGCCGACCTGCCCTTCGTCCACTCGGGAGACCTCCGCGCCGTGTCCGTTCCCCTCGACTTCCTGGGGCTCAACTACTACACCCGCATCGTGGTGAGAGCGGGCGAGGGCGGGGAGCCGGTGGCGGTGCCGGTGGCTCCGGAGGGGGACCTCACGGAAATGGGATGGGAGGTGCATCCCCAGGGGCTCCACGACCTCCTGCTCCGGATTCAGCGCGACTACGCCCCTCCCGCGATCTACATCACCGAGAACGGCGCGGCCCTTCCCGACCCCCCCCCGGTCGGAGGGCGGGTGGCCGACGCGCGCCGGGTGGCCTATCTCCGCGGCCATCTCGACGCGGCCCACCGCGCCCTCGCCGACGGGGTTCCGTTACGCGGGTATTTCGTCTGGTCCCTCCTCGACAACTTCGAGTGGGCCCACGGGTACACCAAGAGGTTCGGCCTGTACCGGGTCGATTTCGCCACCCGGCAACGCATTCCCAAGGACAGCGCATTCTGGTATCGCGACGTCGTGGCCGCGAACGGGGTCGACGACGAAGCGCCGCGGCTTGCGGCAAGGAGGCACACGTGAGATCGATTCGCCCCGTCCCCCTCCATCCCGTCCTCGCCTTCGCGGCGGTGCTCGCCGCCCTGGCTCTCGGCGCCCCGGCGGCCCGGGGGCAGGAGGCCGCCGCGGCCGCCCCGTCCGCCGTGCGCGTGGTCTCCGACGACGCGGGTACCCGGCTCCAGGTGGGCGGGCGGGATTTCATGGTCTACGGGATGAACTGGGACTACGTCCCCATCGGCGAGAACTATCTCTACAGCCTCTGGCAGCAGCCCGACGACGTGATCGAGGAGGCGCTGGCCCGGGAGATGCCGCTGCTCCAGAACATGGGGGTGAACGCCATCCGGCAGTACGTGGGGATTCCCCCCCGCTGGGTCCGCTACATCTACGAGCGCTACGGCATCTACACCGTCATCAACCACCCCTGCGGCCGCTACGGGTACACCCTGAACGGGGTGTGGATCCCGAACGTCAACTACGCCGATCCGGCGATCCGGACCGCGATCACCGCCGACGTGGCGAACCTGGTCGAGCAGTTCCGCGGGGTTCCCGGGGTATTGATGTGGCTCCTGGGGAATGAGAACAACTACGGCCTCACCTGGACCAGCTTCGAACCGGAGGCCTTCCCCGAGGGCGAGGCGAACCTGGGCCGCGCCCACGCGCTCTACTCCCTCTTCGGCGACATCATCGACGTGGTGAAGGCGGAGGACCCGGACCGCCCGGTGGCCATCGCCAACGGCGACGTCCAGTACATCGACGTCATCGCCCAGGAGTGCCCGCACCTCGACGTCCTGGGCACCAACGTCTACCGGGGGATCTCCGCCCGCGATCTCTTCCAGGTGGTCAAGGACAAGCTGGGGATCCCGGTCATGTTCACCGAGTTCGGGTCGGACGCCTTCAACCAGAAGGAGATGCGCGAGGACCAGCGGATGCAGGCGCGCTACCTCCTCGGCCAGTGGGAGGAGATCTACGAGCAGTCCGACGGCAAGGGCCGGGTGGGAAACGCCATCGGCGGGTTCATCTTCCAGTGGAGCGACGGGTGGTGGAAGTTCGGCCAGGACAGCCGGCTCGACATCCACGACACCAACGCCTCGTGGCCGAACGGGGGATACGTCGAGGACTTCGTCCCCGGCGACAACAACATGAACGAGGAGTGGTGGGGGATCTGCGCCAAGGGGCCGCCGGACAGCCGCGGGCTGTTCGAGCTCTATCCCCGGGCCGCCTACTATGCCCTCCGCGACGCTTTCCGGCTGGCCCCCTACGGGGCGGGGACGGACCTCCAGGCTATCCGCAGCCACTTCGCGGCCATCCAACCCGAGGCGGCGGTGCTCGAGGCCCGCGGCGACCGCGCCGCTCTCCTGGCCCAGGCCACCGATCGGGTCCGCCTGAGCGGACTCCGCCTCGAGTTCGAGACCTACAGCACCGGGGGGAGCCACGTGAGCACCCCCAAGACCGCGGTTCCCGGAGGCGGCTATCCGGCGTTCCGGGGCTTCGACCACAAGGAGTCCTTCTTCGCCGACTTCGAGGCGCACCCGGCGCCCACGGTGACCGGGAACCTGTCTCTCAACGTTCTGGGAAACGTCCCCACCAACCCCATCGACGAGATCTTCTACGAGAACCGGGGTCGGATCCGGACGGTGGACGGTCCCGACGGGAGCTTCGACCTCCAGGGGATCGAGCGGGTGAAGGTGTACCGTTCCTCGGTGAGCTGGGACGACCGCTGGTTCGTCCTGGACGGCTTCTATCGCACCGGACACACCCACTGGGGGTACGAAGGGGATTTCTTCGGTATCTACCGGGACGCCTTCTACGGGGACAACCTCGACATCTACAACGGCGTGGCGCCGGTGGGCTTCGAGTTGACCGGGAAGAAGACCTTCAGCGGAGCGAAGTTCGCCTACGGACCGCAGCTCTGGTGGGGCGCGAACCCGGCGGCGATCGTGAAGTACACCCGGGCCTTCGGGCCGGTGACCGCCACCGGGCTCTTCGAGGACGAGTTCGCCAGCCAGTCCGCGGTGACCAGCTCCTTCGCCGTTCCCACCCCGCGGACCCGGCGCACCACCCTGGCGCTGGCCGCCGGACACGGGCCGTGGGGGCTCCAGGTCGGCGGTATCCGGGGCGGCGCCACCAAGGTTGGCCAGGGTTTCCAGATCGCCGAGCGGTCCGGGAACGGGTACCGGCTGCTCCAGGACCACGTCCGCGACTCCGACACCTTCGGGGCCAAGGGCAAGCTGACCTACGAGAGCGGTCGCTGGCACTGGTACGGGCAGGCCGCCTACATGGGGCTGGTGGCCGACGGCGGGCCCACCGCGGTCCAGAACTACACCGGCTGGATGCTCACCGACACCGGCTCCGGGAACCAGACGAACCTCATCACCGGCCTGGCGGTCAACCAGGGGAACTTCCAGATCGGCCCGAATTTCCTCTGGCAGAAGCCCCTGGTGGGCCCGGTCCCGGCCGGCGTCCCTTCCCCGGGCCGGCCCCGGAACATTCTCCAGGATCCCTTCGCGGTTCGCGCCAACCGGGAGATGGTGGGGGCGGAGCTGATGCTCTCCTACGATCCCACCCCCGCCACCTGGATGTGGCAGTGGGACAACGACGTCCGAGAGGATGCGCCCATGGCCGCCAGCCTGGATCTCGTCTACCGGGACTTCAAGACCACCCAGGACGCGGCCATCGGAATCTTCGAGGACGGGCGCACGACCTTCGCCTTCCCCGCGGGCACCCCGCTCCGGAAGATGTGGGAAGCGCACCTCCGCGTGGTGTCCCGGCTTTCGGCCGACCGGCGCCTGGTGGCCCATGTCTACGGGGGCACCGGCGAGCCGAACGGCGACTCCCCCCGGCTCATCCACCGGTGGGGCGGCGACGCCCGCCTGGCCCTGGGGTCCATGGTCTTCGCCTCCGCGCTCAAGATCAACGACTGGGGTCCCTACGACTACCATCGCGATTTCAACCTCACCTATCCCGTGCAGTTGATGGGGGACGTGTCCCGAACCCTGGGCCCCGCGCGCTGGTTCGGCTTTCCCCAGACCAGCCTGGGGGTGCGCGGCACCTGGCGGTCGCTCGATCGGTATTCCCCCCGCTATTGCCCGGCCATGGTGCCCGACGCCACCGGGGCCTCGGTCTGCGAGCCGAACGCCCCGGGACCGAACGGAAACGAGTGGGAGGTTCGCACCTACCTGCGCTTCGCCATGTAGGGCCGGGAAGGGTGGGGCCTATTCGGCCAGGTGACAGGCGGCGGACTGGTCCGCGCCGAGCGGCCGGAGCTCCGGCTCCTCGACGCGGCAGCGGTCCACCGCCAACGGACAGCGGGGGTGGAACCGGCAGCCCGGAGGCGGGTCCAGGAGGCTCGGAGGCGAGCCGGGGATGCTGGCCAGCTCCCGGGCCGCCCCGTGCGCCGAGGGGAACGCCCGGAGGAGTCCCTGGGTGTAGGGATGCCGCGGAGTCCGGGTGAGCGCCGCGGCCGGGCCGGTTTCCACCAGCCGGGCGGCGTAGAAGACCGCCACCCGGTTCGAGAACTGCAGCATGCGCCCCAGATCGTGGGTGATGAAGAGCACCGCGAAGCCCAGCTCCCGTTGCAGGGTGCGGATCCGCTGGAGGATCTCCCGCTCCACGATCACGTCGAGGGCGGTGGTCGGCTCGTCCAGGATGACCAGGTCGGGTTCGAGGGCCAGGGCGATGGCGATTCCCACCCGCTGCCGCATACCCCCCGAGAGCTGGTGCGCGTAGGACCCTAGGCGGTCGCCGGGAATCCCCACCATCTCGAGGAGCGTCTCCGCCCGGTCCCGGGCCTCGCGGTGTGAGGTGACCCCGTGGGCGAACAGGGTGTCCTCGATCTGCTCGCCCACGGTGATGACGGGGTTGAGGGAATCCATGGCGCTCTGGAACACCATGGAGATCCGTTTCCAGCGCAGTTCCCTGAGTTCGCTCTCGGTGAGGGTCAGGACGTCCCGCCCATCGAACCGCACCTCCCCGCCGGAGATGACCGCAGGCGGGGGCAGGATGCGGAGCAGCGCCTGGGCCAGGGTCGACTTGCCGCTCCCCGACTCCCCGGCGATCCCGAGGATCTCCCCGCGCCCCACCTCCAGCGACACCCGGTCCACCGCGCGCACCGGTCCGGCGTCGGTGATGTAGTCGACGGAGAAGTCCCGGATCGAAAGCAGCGGATCAGCCATGGTCCACCACCGGAGTCGAGCGGGTGGGCTTCCGGCCGCGGCGCGCCAGGTAGGCGCGCCACGCCCGTTCCATCTGGAGCCGGGGGTTGGTGATCTCGTCGAAGCCGAAGTTGAGCATGGTCAGCCCGAACCCCACCAGGGCCACCGCGAGGCCGGTGGGAGCGAAGGTCCACCACGCCCCGGTGAGGAGCGCGGAGTCGTTCTGGGCCCAGTAGAGGTTGGTGCCCCAGGTCACGGCGGAGACGTCCCCCAGCCCCAGGAACTCGAGCCCCACCTGGGCTCCGATCGCGTAGACCGTGCTGCCGATCACCTGCGCCACCAGGAGCGAGGTCATGGTGGGGAGGATCTCACGGGTGACGATGCGGAAGTTGGTCTCCCCGGCCACCACCGCCGCGGCCACGAAGTCGCGCCGTCTCTGGGCCAGAGTCTGGGCGCGGAGCACGCGGGCGTTCCAGGCCCATCCCGTGACCACCAGCACGAACCCCAGGGTGAGCGGACCGGACGGCAGGTAGGCCGCGATCACGATGGCCAGGGGGAGTCCGGGGATGACCAGAAAGACGTTGAAGAGGAGGGAGAGGAGGCCGTCGGCGCGACCGCCGAGATAGCCGGCGGTGACCCCCACCAGGGCCCCCACCAGCACCACGGTCAGACCGACCCCGAACCCGACGGCGAGGGAGGTTCGGGTCCCGACCACCAGCTGGGCCAGGACGTCCTGGCCCTGGCCGGTGGTTCCCAGCCAGTGCTGGACCGAAGGCGGTTGGAGGGGGATGCCCACCAGGGCGTTGGGATCACCGACCACCCACGGCCCTACCACGCCGATCAGGAGGAACACGCCGACGATGACCGCCCCCACGGTGGCCTTGCGATCGCGGAGGACCGCGTCCCTCCAGACCGCGAAGCCGGAGGCCCGGGAGGAAGCCGCCCCGCTCATGACGCCGAGTCCCGGGTGCGCGGGTCGAGCCAGAGGTAGACGAGGTCCACCAGCCAGTTCGCGCCGAGCACGGCGAGGGTGATGAACAGGAAGATCCCCTGCATGAGCGGATAGTCCTGGTTCCGGACCGCCTGGACCAGGAGGTAGCCCTCCCCGGGGTAGGAGAAGACGATCTCGGTCAGGAGCGAACCGCCCAGGACGAATCCCAGGGCCATGCCGAAGCCGGTCACGCTGGGGAGGAGAGCGTTCCGGGCCGAATAGCGGAGGACCACCCGCGCCGGCCGAAGCCCCTTGGCCCGGGCCAGGTTCACGTAGTCCGATCCCAGGACCGCGATCATGGTGTTTCGCATGGAGAGGAGCCACCCGGCAAGGGTGGCCAGCACCACCGTGGCCACCGGGAGGGCGGCGTGGCGGACGACATCGGCGATGAAGACGGCGGAGAAGGCGGGGGTGAGATCGTCCCCGTAGGCGTGGCCCAGCGGAAACCAGCCCAGGGTGAACCCGAGAACATAGAGCGCCACCATGGCCAGCCAGAAGTAGGGGAAGGCGCCCAGGAAGGCCAGGCTGGTGGGAAGCCAGGCGTCGAGCCAGCCGTGGCGCCACCAGGCCGACACCACCCCGAGCAGGGTGCCGATGCAGAAGCTGATCAGCACCGCGGTCCCGGCCAGGAAGAGGGTCCAGACGAGCCCCGTCCCGATCACGTCGGAGACCGGGGAAGGGAAGTACGCCACCGAGACGCCGAAGTCGCCGCGGAACACGTGGGCCAGGTAGGTGGCGTACTGCTCGAGGAGCGGGGCCCGGGTGAGTCCGAAGGTCTGGCGGAGGGCCTCGAGGGCCTCCGGGCTCATGCGGCCCCGAAACCGGGCGAAGAGCGCGGTGGCCGGGTCGCCGGGCATGAGCCGGGGCAGGAAGAAGTTGAGGGTCACCGCGGCCCAGGCGGCCAGGAGATAGAAGCCGAGTCGACGCAGGATGTAGCGCATGCCCGTCTCCTATCTGGGGGTGAGGGTCGTCAGCACGAGGAGGGTCTCCCCGCGGTCGAACTTGTTGGGCGAGGGATCCGCGTAGGGATTCGACTCCGACGGGAAACCCTCGAACCGGCTCGTGTTGTACTCCGCCCAGGAGGGGTTCGGATAGAGGGGGATGGCCGGGGCCTGGTCCACGAAGATCCGCTGGAGCTTGTCCCCCAGGCGGCGCTGGCCGGCCGGGTCGGCCTCGCGCTCGAACGCAGCCAGGGCGGTGTCCGCGGCGGCGCTCCCGTACCGGTGCCAGTTCCCCATCGAGGCCTCCCCCTGGGGCTTCACCGTCTCCGACGACATCAGCCACCGATAGAACTGGTAGGGGGTGGGGCCCTCGAAGGACCAACCCAGGCTGAGATCGAAGTCTCCCTCCTGGACCCGCTGGAACCAGGCGCTGAAGTCGTAGGTCTTGACCGAGGCCTCGATCCCGACGTCGCCGAGCCCCCGGGCGATCACCTGGGACGCCCGCACCCAATCGGACCAGCCCGATACGGTGAGGACGTCGTATCGCCACGGCGATCCGTCGGGAAGTCGCCGGATGCCGTCGGCTCCCAGGGGGTAGCCGGCCTCGTCGAGCAGGGCGTTGGCGCGGGCGACATCGTGGTGGACCCAATCGCCCTCGGTCACCGCGGTGGAGTCCCGCCACGAGCCGTAGGCGTCGCTCAGGCCGGTGGCGTCGGCGGGACGGGAATAGCGGTAGAGGGCCACGTCCACCAGGAGATCGCGATCGATGGCCATGCTGAGCGCCTTCCGCACCCGCGCGTCGTCGAAGGGGTGGCGGGTGGTGTTGGCGTAGAGGAAGATCGTGCTCCCGGTGAGGGGGAACCAGTAGTGGTGGTTCGCGGGATCGCGTCCGACGAACACGCGATCCACCGCCGGGATGAAGTTTCCCGCCCAGTCCACCTCGTCGAAAACCAGCGCGAGGTTGGCGCGGTCGTTGGAGGGATAGGCGGGGAATCGGAGGGCTTCGACCTTCGGTAGGCCGGGCTTCCAGTAGTGGGGGTTCCGTCCCAGCTCGTAGACCTGGTTCCGGAAGACGCGGACCTCGGTGAAGGGGCCGGTAGCCACCGGGTTCTCATTGGCGAAGGAGACCGGGTCGGCCACGTCTTTCCAGGCGTGCTCGGGGACGATCTGCTGAGCGGCGATCTCGTCGAAGCCCGGGATGAACACCCGCTGGAAGCGGAAGTCCACGGTGCTGTCGTTCGGGGCGTCGACCGCGTCCATGAACCCCCACACCCCGCGGCGATCCAGGGCCGGGAACCGCCGGAGGAGATCGAAGGTGAAGGCCACATCCCTTGCGGTGAAGGGTTGGCCGTCCGACCACCGCACCCCGTTCCGGGTGGTCACCCGGAGCACCGTGTTGCCGTCCCGCCACGCGGTCTTCACCGCCAACCAAGGGACGTACTCGGATCGGACGCTGTCGAAGACGAGGAGCGGCTCGTAGATCCCGGCCAGGGTGGGCCAGCGGGCGGCGGTGGCGGTGGTGAGGGGGTTGAAGTTCCGGACCCAGGAGGCCTGCTGCTCCTGGGAAACGACGAGCACGCCCTCCGGCGCCCGAGGAACGTCGCGAACGCACGCGGACAGGGCCAGGGCCGAAAGGATGACGGCCATGCGCGCGACTCCGGGGATTCGCGCGCGCCGGCTCATGACTCGCTCCGGTAGACCCGGACCCAGTCGACCAGCATGGTCTGGGGGAAGACGGTGGTGGCGTCGGGGGGGCCCACGAAGTTCCCCCCGACCGCGAGATCCAGGATGATGAAGAAGGGGTGGTCGAACACCCAGCTTCCCCCGGACGGCACGTTCTTGGGGACCACGACCTTGTAGATCACGCCGTCCACGTACCAGCTGATGCGGTCCCGCTCCCACTGGATCGTGAACACGTGGAAATCGGCGTCGAAGGTCTCGCCGCTCAGGGTGTAACGGGAGGTCAGGGCGCTCCCGCCGGAGTAGCCGGGGCCGTGGAGACTTCCGTGGACGATCGCCGGCTCCTGCCCGCGATACTCCATGATGTCGATCTCGCCGCACTCCGGCCAGCCGACGGTCCCGATGTCATTTCCCAGGAGCCAGAAGGCGGGCCAGAGCCCCCGGCCCCGCGGGAGGCGGATCCGGGCCTCGAATCGCCCTTCCGCCTGGGCGAAGAACCCCGAGGTGTTGATGCGCCCGGAGGTGTAGTCGGCGCCGTTGTAGGGTTCCTTGCGGGCGACGATGGCCAGGTGCCCGTCGCCGTCGAGCGACACGTTCTCGGGCCGGGCGGTATCGTACTCGAGCTGGTCGTTGCCCCAGTCCGTGCCCACGTCGTATCGCCAGGCCGAGGAATCCGGGGGCTGGCCCGCGGGACCGTCGAACTCATCCTCCCACATCAGGGTCCACCCGCCGGACTTCTCCCCACAGCTCGCGCCTCCGGCGGCGAAGGCGAGGAGCACCACCACCATCTCGACGCGGAAGTACCGGGGTAGGAACCGGGGTCTCATCCGGCCTCCCGGCGGGGGACCGCGGTCGGGAAGAGGCCCGGGTCGGCCAGCGCCGCATCGAGAACCAGGGTGGCGGCGCCGATGGCGATGGCCTGCTGGCCGAGCGCGCTCATGCGCACCTCGGCGGCGGCGACCGAGCTGACCAGGGTGCGCCGGCGGATGGTCTCGCGGAGGGGCTCCAGGAGGAGCTCCCCCAGCCTCGCCACTTCTCCCCCGAAGATCACCATGGACGGGTTCATGAGGTTGAGGAGGCCGGCCACCGCGATCCCGAGGTACTCCGCGGTTTCCTGCACCAATCGGAGCGCCAGCGGATCGCCGCTGAGGGCCGTGGCCACGATGGTGTCGAGGGTGACCCCGGTGCCGGCAAGCATGCTCTCCGGGTATTCGGCGAGCAGCGAGCGGGCACGCGCCACCAGGGCGGGGGCGCCGACCAGGGTGGCCAGACATCCCCGGAGGCCGCAGATGCAGGGTCCGCCGTGGGGATCGATGGCCATGTGCCCGATCTCGCCGGCCACCCCGGTGGCCCCCCGGTAGATCCGGCCCCCGATGACGTGGCCGGAGCCGACGCCGGTGGCGATCTTGACGTAGGCGAAGTCGTCCGCCCCGCTTCCCGCCCCCCACCAGCCCTCGGCCAGGGCGCCCAGGTTGGCGTCGTTGTCCATCAGGATCGGAACCCCGTACCGGGCCAGGAGTTCGGTGAATCCGCTCTCACCATGCCAGTCGGGGAGCACGATCTCGGAGAGGTGGTCGGGACGGCCGGGGTCGACCGGGCTCGGCGCCGCGATCCCGATTCCCACCAGCCGGCCGGCCGTGCCCGGCCGCGCGCTCAGGCAGGCATCGCAGAGCTCGACGATGAGCGCCCGCGTTCCCTCGGGGTCGCTCCGAACCGGATGGGGTCGCTCCTTGCACTCCAGCACCCGCCCGCGAAGATCGGTGAGGACGGCCATCACGTGAGCCGCCCCCATCTCCACCCCGAGGATGACGCAGGCGTCGTCCTGGAACTCGAGCACGATGGGCGGCCGTCCGCCTCCGGAGGGGCCGGCCCCTATCTCATCGACGAGGCCGGTGGGGAGCAGGGTCCCCACGATCTCCGAGACGGTGGAGCGGGAGAGGCGCTTGCGGCGGGCGATCTCGGCGCGGGAGATCCGGCGCTGGCGCCAGATGAGCCTCAGGATGGAATCGGCCAGCGGGCGCGGCCGTTGAGCGGCGGCGTGCCTGATGCCCTGCTTCCCGGTGATCTGTTTCTTCATCGAGTACGGCTCCCGACCATTCGACCTCGGACAGCTCCGGCACTCTAGCGGTGGAGGTAGACGTTGTCCACGTACACCGTCTTGGAATCGCTGGAGAGGATCAGCTGGGCCAGGTGCCCCCGGCTGGTGAGCGCGGTGTAGGCGGCCAAGGGGATGTCGAGGCCGGACCAGACCCCGATTGAAAGCGGTGGGGAGGATCCGGCGTTGAACGTGAGCTCCTGCTGCTGGTCGTCTCCGCCGGAGTAGACCCCGTCCGCCCCGAAGTCGACCAGCTTGACCTTGAACGACGTCCCCTGGGGCATCCAGACATCCAGGTGGATGTGGGTCATCGCGGAGGCGTCGATGGTTTGGGAGGTGAACTCGATCCCGCAGTAGGTCAGGTTCGTGTAGGCCTTGACCGGGTTTCCCGAGATGCTGAAGTCGCTCACGTCGGCCTGGTCCCAGGGAGCCGACCAGGTGTCCACCGGGACGTCGGTGTAGGCGTCGCTGAAGAGCGAGATGACGTCGCCGGCGGGGAGGGTCGGGGTCGGGGCGGGCGTGGTGGGGGCCGCGGTCACGAGCACGGTGACCGCCCCTCCCGCCTCCACCGTTCCCAGCCGTCCGGTGATGACCGCGGTCCCGGTTCCCACCGCCCGGATGACTCCATCGATGACCTTGGCCACGGTGTCGTTCGAGGAACTGAACGTGAAGTACCCGGGGGAGTGATCGACGGTCTGGTCGGTCCCATCCACCAGGAAGGTGGTCCGGGTTCCGCTCGGGGTCACCGTGGCCCCCACGAAAGCGCCCACGATCTTGGGGGCGATGCCCGGCCGCGGGTCGGAGACGAGCCCGGTCTTCTCGAAACGCACCGCGTCGAACCACACGGTGGAGCCGGCGGTCCCCTCGGGCCCCTCGGCGAAATAGAAGAGCCCGCGCTCGTAGTCCAGCTTCTCGGGGAGGGGAATGGGGATGATGACCCGGGACCATGTGGTGCCCAGGTGGATCCCGCTCCGGCTCGCCTCGTACTTCGAGGTGCCGGTGTTGTCGTTGCCGAGGCCGGCCACGTCGAGGGTGAGGGACTTGCTCGCCTTGGCCCAGAAGGTGAGGGCGTCGTATCCGGAGAGGTCCCGGGCGTAGGCGGCGGTGAAGGCGCCCCCCGCGTAGCCGCCGGCCTCCGCCCCCGGAGCCGGCACCGTGACCTTGAGCGATGCCGAGCCTTCGTACTTCTCCACCCCGTCGATGGACACCGCGTCCACCTTCGAGCCCAGGAAAGCCTGGAAGTCGACCCCGCTTCCGAAGGCGTCCCCGAAGACCACCGGGTCGGTGTCCGGCGGGACCGGTTTCAGGCCGGAGGTGTCCCGTTCACAGCCCAGGATGGTGAGGGCGGCCAGGGCCAGGGTCGCGGTGAGGAGAATCGGGTTTCTGGGACTCATTCCCTGCCTCCGAATGGCGTCGGCTCGATCTGTGGCCACAGGGCCGGAAGTCGTGAAGCCGCAAGGTGGATCGGACCTTTGTTCGGTGTCCGTGCAAACTATGCGCCGGCCGAAGGCCCGTGTCAAGCGCCGTCCGGCCCCGATCCCCCCCCGGGGAGGTTCGGGGCCGCTTCTAGAACATGTCCGGCATCCAGGGGGCGGGGCCGGCGAAGAACCCCGCCGCCCGGCGGAGGTCCCCGGGGTCCCCTTCCAGGAGCCCGGCCGCCGCCGCGCCCTCGGGGGAGAAATAGCCGGAATAGATGGAGGCCAGCCCCCGCACGTCCATGCGCAGACGCCCCTCCCCCCCGGAGCGGACACGCCCCTCTCCGCCATCCACCGTGAGGACCCAGCGCCCCGCGTTTCCGGGAAGTCCCTCGTCCCGCACCTCGATGTGAAGCTCGCCCCGGACCGCTTCCGCATAACCCCGGGCTTCGAGCGCCGCGGGCACGTGGACGACCCGGAGGAGCCAGAAGTCGTCCAGGGTGAGCTGGTAGGGCTGCTCGGAGAGAAGGGCGAGGAGCGGGTCCCCGGGACCGCTGGACATCCGGACCGAGCGGGCCAGGGATCGCTGGTCGTTGAGGAAGCAGAGGAGTCGACGCCCCGCCCCGGGCGTGATCGCGGCCTGATCGGCAACGTGTAGCTTGTAGCCGGATGGGAGCTTCTCCCGCCCGAGGAAGAGGTAGCCGGCGATCGAACCCGCCTCTTCCACCACGTACCCCTTGAGTGGGCGCTCGGTGGGTACCTCCAGGCGCCTCCATATGTAGTCGCCCCGGTCCAGGTGCCCGTTGAACTGCCGTCCATACTCGCATTGGGCCGCATGCACCGCGTCCCGATCTTCCGGGGTCATGGGGCGCATGGGGAGCGAGCGGTCGGTGATGTGAATCCGACGGGGATCCATCTCCAGCCCGAACCGCGCCCCCGCCTGTTCGTAGCCCGCCTTCCGGTAGAGGGCCTGGGTGGCCGGATAGAGGGCGGAGAGCGCGATCCCGCGCTCGTGCAGTTCCTTCATGGCCGACTTCATGAGAGCCAGGGCCGCGCCGGTGCCTCGGGCTTCGGGCGCGACGCCTACCGCTGCCACCCCGGTCATGGGGACGCTACGGCCGCCGAACCACTGCCCCATGTCGACCAGCCACATCCCCCCCACCACGCGTCCGTCCGCCCGGATCACCCGGGGGACGTCCGGGGCGAAGGTCTCCATGCGGTGGATCGCCGACTCGAGGGGGACGGCGAACGAATCGGATAGAATCTCGGCCAAGGACTTGATTTCGTCCGCGGCGGGCCGGTCGTAGGTGAATTCGCGGCTCATCGGGGAGCTTCTCCGATGGGGCCGGGGGCCGGCTCCTTCTCGATCGCCTCGGTCCACGAGGCCCGATCGGCGGCCAGGACGATCTCGTCCCGGTATTCCCCCCGCTTCCACCAGCGTTCGGGGATCCGGCCCACCTCGCGGTAGCCGGAGCTCTTGAGCATCCGGAGGGAACGCTCGTTCCCCGCCATCACCGCGGCCAGGAGCAGGCGAAGGCCCAGGACCTCGAAGAGATACCGGGTGCGGACGCGGACCGCGTCGGAGCCGTAGCGCTTTCCCCAGAAGTCCTTCCGGCCGATGAAGCTCCCGGTGCTCCCCACCCGGCTCCGCCAGTCGATACCGTGGGTGCCCGAGAACCCCAGGTGGACCCCCTCCAGGGTCTCGATGGCGAACACCACATCGGTGGAGGAGGGTTGCGACACCCGGTCGAAGAAGGCCTCTTCTTCCAGGTGGGTCATGGGGAAGTCGCCGCGCTCCAGCCACTCGGTGACCTCGGGGTCGTTCATCCAGTCGACGGCGTTCTGGAGATGCTTCTCCTTGTCGAGGGGGACGAGGCGGACCAGGTCTCCCTCCCATCCGCGTGCCATCTTGAACCTCCTTGGCCCGGCCTGCCCACGAGAGGAGCGTGGTCGGCCGACCCGGCCTTCATGGGGTCTTGGAGCGGGGAAGCGGGTGAGTCTAGCGCAAGACGGCCGCTCGCGGCGCGGCCGTCGGGGCGTCCGTCCGGGGCTCAGCCCCCGCTTCGGTGGCGGGCTCGCCGGGCCAGGATCGCCGCGTGCCAGCCCACCAAGAGGAGGAGCGGCAGCTCCTCCAGGCCGTCGGCTCGCCGATCGATCGTCACCCGGGCCGACGCCTTGAAGGGATTCCACGCCGAGCGAAAGCGGACCAGCACGTGATCTTCCCGGTCCGTGAACCCCCACTCCGGCGGCCAGAAGCGGAGCGATTTGGAGGTGAACACCCGTCCCCCGGCGAACTCCAGGGTGCCCCCCCGCCATCGGCGCGAGTACCCGGCCAGCTCCACGTCCGAGCCCTCGCGGCGCACCACCGTCCGCGACACCGGAAACCCGGCCTGGCTCAGGGTCCAGACCCCCCCGGAGGCTTCGGCCCGCGCGGCGCGGCCGAAGAACCCCTCGTACCGGAGGGTGGCCAGCAGGTCTTCCCCCGCGCGAAGCTCGTATTCCCGCTTGAACACGCGAGGCTGGGTCCAGCGCAGGGTTCTTCCGATGCAGTCGCGAATCGGTTTCATGCCGGCTTCATGCCTCCTCCGGCGCGTCCCTCGGGATCCGGTCCATGCCGGCCAGGTCGGCCACCACTCCGGCCAGTCCCGCCGTGGCGCGCGCGGTGCGATCGTAGTCGATCCGCTCCGGCGTGTCTTCGGGCCGGTGGTAGGCGGGATAGCGGAAGGGCGCGGTATCGGTGACCATGATCGCGGGATAGCCCTCCTGCCAGAAACTCCAGTGGTCCGACCAGCCGATCCCGGGGAGCCGTCCGGGGAGGGCCCCGCCCTCGCTGGGGAGACGGCCGTGCTCCCGGAACGAGGCCACCGCGCGGGCCACCAGGCCTCGCGAACGGAGGTTTCCCACGAAGGCGATGAAGTCCCCGCGATCGGGGTAGAGGCGGGCCAGGGGGAACGGGTAGCGCTGGGATCCGGGGTCGTCGCGGTAGTAGCCGATGGTCTCCACCGAGATCATGGCTTCCACCCGCTCGCGGGTCGCGCCGCACCGGCGGGCGTAGCGGATGCTCCCGCTCGTCTCGGTCCGGCTGAACGGGTTCTCCTCGTTGGCGAAGACCACGAACCGCAACGTCCGGGCCGGCCGCGCGTCGGCGAAGCGCCGCGCCAGCTCCAGGAGCGCCGCCACCCCCGAGCCGTTGTCGTTGGCCCCCGGGGAGCCGCGGACGGTGTCGAGGTGGGCGCCGACGACCACGATCTCGTCCGGCCGCTCCGCGCCGGAAAGCGCCACCTCCAGGTTGGAGACCGTGACCCCTTCGCAGTCGAAGGCGGTCTCGGTGACCGCGTAGCCGAATCCGGCCAGCTCGGTCTTCACGTAGCCGGTGGCGGCCCGGAGTGCGTCCGGGGTCCAGATGTTCCGCTCGCCGATCTCCCCGGCGAGCGTCTCAACGTGACCGCGGAGACGGACGGCGGCGGCGCGTTCCGCGGGGTCCGACGGGGGGAGCGGACCGCGGTGGGACCGCCCCGGGAAACGGGTCGCCGCGCGAAGCGCCGCGGTTCCGCCGGCGGCGATCGCGGCCAGGACGACGATCGTGAAGATCCAGGTCATGGTTTCCTCGCGGCCCCGTTTGTCGGCCGCCGCGCCGGGTCGATCGGCGACGCGCCGGTTCCGCTCCGGGTCAGTCGAGCGCCAGGGAAGGGAGGATCCAGGTCGGGATCGGCCCTCCCTCCGGGGCCGGCCCCTCGACCCGGGTCATGCCGGTCGTGACCAGGGCGGAGTCGATCCCGAAGTCGACCGCGCCCCGGATGTCGGTGGCGAGCTGGTCCCCGACCATCACCATCTCGCGGGTGCCCGAGCGCCGCAAGGCCTCGGCGAACATCGGGGCGTGTGGTTTGCCCAGGCGCGCGAATCGGAGGTCGTCCCGCCCCGGATACCGGTGGCGGAGCGCCTTCTCCAGGATCAGGGCCATGCTCCCGCCGGTGATCCCGAACCGCCCCGGCCCGGCCGGGTAGACCAGGTCCGGGTTGGCCAGGACCAGGCGCGTCGGCTCTCCGGCGTCGAGCCTCCGGAAGAGAAGGCTCAGCACCCGGTCCATCGCCTCCAGCATCGAGTAGCCGCCCTCGTCGCACACGATCACCGCGTCCGCGTCCATGTCGTCGAGGATCGGGACCGGCTCTCCGCCCGCCTCGGACACGTAGATCGAGGCGTCCTCGGGGCCGAGCACCGCGCAGCGCATCCCCTCCATGCCGTGCTCCCGGAAATACCCGGCCAGGAGCATCCCCGAGCTCACGATGCGGGCCGGGTCGACGGCCAGACCCATTCGCCGGTACCGGGCGCTCGAGGTCGCGGCGCTTCGCGAGGCGTCGTTGGTGAGGATGAGGTAGGGCTTCCCGGACTCGTTCAGGCGGTCGACGAACGCCGCCGCCCCCGGGATCAGCCCGTCATGGGTGATGAGGACGCCGTAGGCGTCGAGGAGGAGGAACGGGTAGCGCTCGAGGAGCGCGGACGCGCCGAGGCGCGGAACCGAATCGAAGCTCACCGGGATCCTTTCGACTTGTACCACGCCGGGAGCCGGGGCGGCCGGCGCTTCATCCGAGGTCGATCTCCACCCGCTTTCCCGAGCGGACCAGGAGAAGCTCGGCCACCGGGTCGATGTCGAGGCTCATGGCGGTTCGGACCGCCGTGACATAGTCCCGAAGCTGGTCGCGGTAGGCCGAGGCCAGCCCGGCCGGGTCCCCGGCGTCGGTCTTGTAGTCCGCCACGTGGACGCGGCCGTCGAGACGATAGACGAGATCGGCATAGCCGTGCACCGTCGTTCCCGCGTCGTCCCGGAAGAGCACCGCGGTCTCGCGGCCCAGGATCTCCGCCCGGGCCAGGCGGGCGGGGAGATCGGAGCCCAGGAACGCGGCCAGGGCGGCCTCGGCGGCGGCGCGCACCGCGGCCGGATCGAGCCCGAACTCCCCGGCGGCGGCGCGGGCCGCGGCCTCCAATCCCCCGACGATCTCCCCGGGACGGGTGAAGTCCGCGTGCTCGAGCGCGGCGTGAACCGCACGCCCCGCCGCCCGGGCCAGGTCACGTTCCCGGGGGTGGGGAAGCTCGGTTTCCCGCGCCGCGGCGTCGGTCGCCCGGGCGCGATGGTCGGCGCTGGGGGTTCGCCACCGGCGCTTCGCCGCCCCGGCCGCGGTTTCCCCCGCGGCGCGAAACGCCCGGGCCGCCTTCTCCGCGTCCACTTCGAGCCGCGGCGCGGGCTCGGACGGCGATTCGGCGACCAGGATCGAGCGATGGATCACCCGGCCGTCGCAGAGGGTCCCGCCGTTTCCCGCGAAGGGATCCTCTTCGTGCTGCTTGTCGATCCGGTACCCCCACTGTTCCTGGAGCGCCTTGACCCACGGGCTGAGCTTCGAGACCCCGCTGTTCAGGAGGAAGAGCCGGTCCCCGGCCCGGGTGGAGGCGACGTAGAGGACCCGCTTCTGTTCCGCCGCCTCGTGGCGCCGGGTCTCCTCGTCGGCGATCACCGCCGCGGTGTTCCGGATCGTGCGGCGCCCGGCCGAGACCGCGGCCAGGAACCGCCGGCCGTCCACCGGTGGGGCGGTCACCCGGGTCACCGCCTGGTTCGGCCGGGTCCCGCGGTTCAGGTCGGGGAGGAACACCACCGGAAACTCGAGTCCCTTGGCCTTGTGAATGGTGAGGAACCGGACCGCGTCCACCGCCTCGTCGGCCAGGGGGCTCTCCCCCTCGGTGCGGTTCCCGGTGAACTCGTCCCGGAGCCAGGTGATCGCCCCCTCCAGGGTGAGCCCCTGCTCGCGGGCCAGGGTGGCCGCGCGCTCGGCCAGCTTCCGGACGTTGGCGGTGCGCTGGGCCCCCTCCGCGAAAGCCCCCTGGACCAGGAGGAACTCCCCCTCGGTGAGGACGGCCATGATCCGCCGGTCCACCGGGAGCCGGGCGGTGGCCTCGTGGAGGCGATCGAGGAACGCGAGCCCGGCGGCGACGCGCGGGAACCCCGCCGCGCCCCCGTCCTCCCCCATGCTCGCGGCGTTCCGGGAAGGCGCCGGATCCGCCCTCCGCCTCGACGCTCCCGGCCAGTAGAACCGGCCGCCCCCGCGGGCGTAGGCGGCCAGCTCAGGGTCGGGCGCGCCGCCCACCGCCGAGCGGAGCACGGCCAGGGTGGCCACCGGATCGGCCGGGTTGGCCAGGGCGGCCAGGAGCGCCAGCGCCTCCACCACCTCGGGCCGCTCGGTGAACGCTTTCCCGCCGTCCACCACGAAGTCGATCCCCGCCTCCCGGAACGCGCGGCCGTAGACCACCACGTCGTTCAGCGACCGGAAGAGCACGGCGAAGTCGCGGAGGGTGAGGGGGCGGTCGCGGCCCGGGCTCCCCAGAAGCTCCAGGATCCTGGCCGCGATGATCGAGGCTTCGGCGGCCCGGGTGAACTCGGTCTTCGTCCCCTCCGGCGCGCGCACCGACCAGAGTTCCACCCGGGGGCCGTCCCCCGCCTTCGGCCGCGCCGCGGTGATCGGCTCGTACTCCGGCTCGACGTCGCGGTCGGCCTCCTCCGCCGGCCCGATCCATCCGGCGAACAGGTCGTTCAGGGGTTCGAGCACCTCGGGGACGCTCCGGAAATTGGACCGGAGGCTTCCGGTGGCCCCCTCCACCAGCACCCGGTCGCGGGCCCGCATGAACGCGGCCATGTCCGCTCCCCGGAAGCGATAGATGGACTGCTTGGGGTCCCCCACGATGAAGAGCCGCCCCGGGGCGAGATCCACCGCGAAGGGGTCGTCGATCGGCTGGCCGGGATTCAGGGCCGAGAGATAGAAAACGATTTCGTATTGAAGCGGATCGGTATCCTGGAACTCGTCCAGGAGGATGGTCCGGTGGCGGGCCGCCTCGCGCGCGCGCGCGTCGGGCCGGTCGCGAAGGAGGTTTCGGGACAGGAGAAGGAGATCCTCGAAGGCCAGCTTTCCCTCCCGGACCGCCCGGAGGCGGAACGCGGCGGCGAAGGGGCGGAGCGCCTCGAAGAGATCGGGGAAGGCGCCCTCGTCGATCTCGCGGAGGGTCTTGAGGAGCTTCAGCGCCTCGACCGACGCGTCCTCGATGATCGCCTTCCTCCCGCCCAGGATCTTGTCCGGGCCGGCGGAGAACGCTTCCTTGCGTTCCCAGAACACCGGGAGCGGAAACGCCCCCGGATCGGCGGCCCGGAGCGCTTCGGGGCCGCCGTCCGCAAACTCCCGCAGGAGCGCCAGCGCGGTGTCCATGAAGGCCTGCATCTTCCCGGTCCGCTTGGCCGTGACCTCTCCCCGGTACACGCCCAGGTCGTCGAGGAGCGCCGCTGCCCGCTCCCCGAAGGCGGCCACCGGATCCACCGCCCGGTATCCCTCCCGGGCCAGAAGATCGCATGCCGCGGGGTCCATCGCCGTCGCCCGGGCGATCTCCTCGATCGCCTCCTCGGTGAAGGCGGAAAGCACCCGTTCCCAGAGCGGGATCCGCGTCGCCCCCGGCCCCAGCTCCCGGGCCAGGAACTCCGGCCAGACCTCGTCGAACAGGAGCTCCTGGGCCAGCCCCTCGTCCACCGAGAACTCCGGAGGAAGGTCGGCGTGGACGGCGTTCCGCCGGAGAAGATCCGACGAGAAGGAGTGGATGGTGCTGATCCCCGCCGCGTCCAGGTCCTCCAGAGCGCCGATCGCGCGCGCGCGGACCTCGTCCGGAGCCAGGCCGCACGTCTCCAGCAGCCAGCCCAGGCTTCGCCCCGCCTCGGTGCGCTCGTCCAGGGCCGGCGGAGCCCCGGGGCCCGTGGCCGCCAGCACGTCGTCCAGGGCCTGGGCCACCCGCTGCCGCATCTCTCCCGCCGCCTTCTCGGTGAAGGTGATGGCGGTCACCTCGCGGAGTTCCGCCCGTCCCGAGAGCACCAGGTTCAGGAACCGCTCCACCAGGAGGCTGGTCTTCCCGGTCCCCGCTCCGGCGATCACCACCAGGTTGGTGTCGAAGTCGGTGGCCGCGCGGAGGCGGTCGTCGCGATCGGGGAGGGGGCGGCTCATGCTTCCTCTCCGTCCTTGGCCGCGACCTCGGCCAGGGTGGACTTGGTCTTGGACTTCCGCTGGGTCCGGAAATACTCCCGGTAGGCGTCGTGCTCCCCCAGGCGCACCGCGCTCGGGTAGTGATGGCGGCGGCAGGCGGGCCGGAAGTCGCACCAATCGCAGTGGAATCCCTCGTTGAAGGGGAACCGTCCGTCCCGGGCGGTCTCCGCCAGCACGAGCAGGGTCTCCTCGAACCCGGCCCGAAGCGTCTCGAAGTCCTCGGGAAGCGCTACCGCCCCCGTCCGCGCGAACCCGGCGTCGGGAAGGTAGAAGGGTCCCAGGCCCAGAAGCTCCGCGGCCACCGGGCCCGGCGCCCCCGAGGCCCCGGCCATGAGCACGTAGAGCGGGAGCTGCACCTGGTGGCCGGTCAGGTACTCCTTGGGATCGATCCGGCCGTCGAGCTTTCCCGACGTCTTGTAGTCGCTCACCAACCAGGTCTCGCCGGAATCGGCGGTCACCCGGTCGGGGACCCCCCGGACGGCCACCGCGTCCGCCTCCGGCGAAGCGTCGCGGAGGGCGGCGCCCCGCTCCAGGGGCACCGAAGTGGTCCAGGAAAGCTCGGTTCCCACCAGCCGCTGTCCTTCCCCGGCCAGCCGCGTGAGATCCGCGCGGAGAAAGGCGTCGAGTTCCGCCCGCCACATCCGGATCGCGTTCCGGTAGAGGACGGGGAAGTGGGGCTCCACCCGCCGGGCGATCGGCTCCAGGACCTCGGCGAAGTGCCGCTCCACCGAGGCCAGGCCGCGCTCCACCAGCCGCGCCGCCGGGGTGTCGCCGTTCAGCAGCCCGGCATCTCGAAGCTCGTCGAACACCCGTTCCAGGACGAGATGGATGGAGCTTCCAAGCTCCCGGGCCTCGAAGCGGAACTCCTCGGTCGCCTCGTCCAGGGGGCGTGCCCCCAGGACGTATCGAAAGAAGAACTTCTGGGGACAGCGCCCCAGGTCCCCGAAGCTGGAGGCGGAAAAGGGGCGGTCCCAGCCGCTCCCCGCGGGGAGGAAGCCGTCGTAGGCCAGCGCCTCCGCCGCCGGTCCCGGGGGATGGAACCGCTCGATGGTCCGGGCCAGGCGGATCCCCGGAGCCAGGGCCTCCGCCGCCGCCGGATCGATCTCCCGGAGGAAAGTCTCCAGGGCGGTAGCGCCCCCCCGGGCCCGGTCCGACACCCAGAGCGCCCCCTCCTCGCGGGAGAGGAGTCCGGTCCCCGCGGCGAGCCAGGCCGCGGCCCGGGTGGGGTGGGTGGGCACCCGCTCGGGCGGAGTCCCGGCGGTTGCCTCCAGCACCTCCCGGAGCGTCGGCTGGCCGGGAAGCGCCCGGGCCAGCTCGCGGAGGAAGATCGACACCGTCCGCGCCTTGCCTCCCGCGTCGGCGCGCTGCCAGGTCACGGTCAGGCTCCCGGTCGCCGCGGCCACGGTCTGGGCGAAGAGGAGCCACTCCTCCTCGCGCCCTTCCAGGCGCACGGCCAGGGGCCGCCCGGTGGCCTCGCGCAGCGCCCGGCGCGACGCGTCGGAGAGGAACAGATCTTCGCGCGGGCGGCGCGGCATGAGATCCGCGTTGAACCCGATCAGGAACAGGTGGCGGAAGGTGAGGCCTCGGGCCTGCATCACGTCCAGGAAGCGCACCCCGCCGGGGGTCGACGGCCAGGGAAGCTCGGCCTCCTCCACCGCCGACTCCAGGAACGTCAGGGCCTCGACCACCGTGAGCCCGGCGTCCGCGCCGTCCCCTTCCAGGACGTCCAGCAATTCGAGATCGTCCAGCACCCCGGCCAGCGCGTCGTTCACCGACTGGGTGGTTCGGGCCGCCGCCGCGAAGTCCCCGGCCGGGTCCGTCCCCTCCGTCGCTCCCCACCTCCAGATCCACCGCGCGGCCAGGGCGCGCGCGAAGTCCGCGTGTTCGGCTCCGCTCCGGCAGGCGTTCCAGCGCCGGCGGGCCTCGGCCCAGGCGCGCACCGTCTCCGCGAGCACCTCGGCCGAAGCCGCGTCGTCGCGGCGGCGCTCGGCGAACCGGCGCGCCTCCTCGGGATCGGCGCGGATCCATTCCGGCGGCACCTCCTCCCGGATCGCCGCGGGGAGGTCCTCCGACCACGCGGCCGCCCCCTCCACGATCCGATGCTTCCGCGACCAGCGGTCCCAGGCGTCCGGCCGCCAGCCGCCACCTTCGGGACGGGCCAGGTACGGCGAACGCAACAGGTCCACCACGGTCTGCCGCTCGAACCCTCGGGCCAGCGCGGCGAGGAGGAGCAGGAACGCGCGCGCCTTGGGATGGCGGGAGAGGGGAAGCGCGGTCGAGCTTTCCACCGGAAGCCGGTGCCGTCCGAACACCGTCTCGGCCAGGGCGGCGTAGGGCTCCAGGGTGCGCGCCACGATCCCGATTTCGTGGGGCGGAACTCCGTCGGCGGCCAGTTTCAAGGCATGGCGGGCCGCGAAGTTCAGCTCGGCTTCCGGCCCCTGGGCATGGGCCAGGCGCACCGGTGCGTCCACCGAGGCCTCGGCGGGGCGGTCGTCGCGGCGCCGGAAGATCCGGGTCGCCCGTACCAGCGGCCGCGCGCCGTCGGCCCCGTCTTCCAGGGCCTCCGGCTTCACCCCCAGGCGCTCCCCGGTGAAGACGAGGGCGCGGCGCCAGGCCGGAGCCTCGGGATCGGCGGGCACCAGGAACACCACTCCCTCGCGGGTGGGGAGGGCCCGCACCAGGTCCAGGTTCATCCCCACCAGCTCGTAGGCCCCGATCTGGAAGACCGCGCGGTAGGGGGGGCGCCGCCCGGCGGCCCGGACCGCGCGCCGGGCCAGACCGGCCCGGTCGGTGAACCCGCCCCCGGGGGAGCCCGGATCCTCCAGGCGCGCCACCGCGCTCTCGTAGCCGGAGAGAAGATCGCCGAGCTCCGCCGTCCATGGCGAGGCGTCCCCTCGGGCGGCCAGCCGGCCCAGGTCGGCCGGGGAGATCCCCGCCTCGCGGAGCTCCCGGAGCAACCCCCCGATTCCCCGCGCGGCGGTGGGGTGGTCGGCGGCGTAGCGGGCAAGCCGGGCTTCGGGGTTCGCGGCCAGCACCCGCTCGAGAAGGGTGTCGAGGAGCGGGCGGGGGGCGAGGCCGGGCGTCGGATCGTGGGGATCCTCCTCGATCAGGTGGAACGCCAGGGCCTGGTGGGTGAGGACCTCCACCCCGAGGAGCGCTCCCGCATCCGCGGCCAGAACCTCCCGGATCCGCTCGGCCTGGCGGCGGGATGCGGTCAGGATCAGGATGGGATCGAACGCGTCCCCGGGTCCCGTCCGATATCCCCGAACCCGTTCGGCGAGTTCCTGTTCCAACCGAAGGGGATCGGGGTGGATGAGGACACGCAGATCCGGGGATTTCGGCATGGGGGCGATCCTAGCACGCGATCCAGAGAGATCGTATAAGCTGGAAGGGGCCCGGTTCGACCGTGAATTCGGGCTCGAGCCCTTTGCCAAGGAGGTCATCATGGAGTTGAAGAACGCCCGCGTCCTCATCACCGGCGGGAGCAAGGGAATCGGCCGGGCCCTGGCCGCCTCCCTCATCGAGCGCGGGGCGAAGGTGGCGGTCACCGCCCGCCACGCCGACCGGCTCCAGGCCGCGGCCAAGGAACTCGGGGCCCTGGCCATCCCCGGCGACGTTTCCCGGGACGAGGACGCAACCCGGGCGGTCGGGCGCACGGTGGAGGAGTTCGGTGGATTGGACCTCCTGGTCAACAACGCCGCCGGCGCGGTCTACGCCCCGCTGACCGAGATGGATCCCGAGCACTTCCGGCAGGTGCTCGAGGTGAACGTGACCGGAGCCATGCTGATGACCCGCGCGGCGGCGCCCCACTTCATCGGCCAGAAGTCCGGAAACATCGTCAACGTCTCTTCCACCGCGGGCTACAAGGGGTACCCGGGGGGAAGCGCCTATGTCGCCTCCAAGTTCGCCCTGCGCGGTCTCACCGAATGCTGGCGGGCCGAGCTTCGCCCCCACAACGTGAGGGTCATGCTGGTGAGCCCGAGCGAGGTGCAGACCAACTTCGGCCGGCCCGAGGAGCCCACGGAGTTGAATCCCAGGAAGCTCACCGCGCGCGAGATCGCGGACGCGGTGGTGGGGGCGCTCACCATCGACGACCGGGGATTCATCCCGGAATTCTCGGTCTGGGCCACCAACCCCTTCTGAGGAACCGGACCATGTTCGGGCGATCCATCACCCTGTTCCGTCTGTTCGGGTTCGCGGTCCGGATCGATGTGACCTGGATCTTCATCGCGGTCCTGGTCACCTGGTCCCTGGCCCAGGGGATCTTCCCCGCCCAGGTGAAGGGTCAGACCCCCCTCGTCTACTGGGCCATGGGGTCCCTGGGCGCGCTGGGGCTGTTTCTCTCCATCATCTTCCACGAGCTTTGCCACTCCCTGGTGGCCCGGCGCTTCGGGATGGAGATGAGCGGGATCACCCTCTTCATCTTCGGCGGGGTGGCGGAGATGACCGATGAGCCCCCGAGCCCCAAGGCCGAGTTCTTCATGGCCGCCGCGGGTCCGATATCCAGCATCCTCCTGGGGTTGGCGGTTCTGGCCGGGGCCTGGCTCATGCCCGGACCCTTCCTGAAGGCCGCCTCCCCGGCCAAGGGCGTGCTTCTCTATCTCGGCGAGATCAACCTCGTCCTGGCCGTGTTCAACCTCATCCCCGCTTTCCCCCTGGACGGGGGCCGGGTGCTCCGGGCCATCCTCTGGGGCCGCCACGGGAACATCAAGCGGGCCACGCGGGTAACATCCTCAATCGGATCGGGTTTCGGAGCCCTCCTGATCGTTCTGGGGGTGGTTTCCTTCATCACCGGGAACGTCGTCTCCGGGGTCTGGTGGTTCCTGATCGGCATGTTCCTGCGGGGAGCGGCCGGCCAGTCCTACCGCCAGCTCCTCCTGCGCCGGGAGCTGGAGGGGGAGCCGGTCCGCCGGTTCATGACCTCGGATCCGGTCACCGTGGATCCGGACGTCTACGTCCGGGACCTGGTGGAGCAGTACGTTTTCCGTACCCATCACAAGCTCTATCCGGTGGTGGACGACGGCCGGCTCCTGGGGTGTGTGACCCTGGCCCAGGTCAAGGAGGTTCCCCGGGAGAAGTGGGACTGGACCCGGGTCCGGGACCTCGCCTCGGGGTGCTCGGAGGAGAACACGCTCTCCCCGGACACCGACGCCATGGAGGCGTTGACCCGGATGCGCCGGTACCACGCGAGCCGGCTCATGGTGGTGGAGGGAGAGCGTCTGGTGGGGATTCTCTCGCTCAAGGACCTCATGAGCTTCCTGTCCATGAAGGTCGAATTGGACGCGAGCTGACCGAGGACCGGAAAAAAGGCTTACACTTGGTATCGTCGGCGTCCGGCCCGCGGCCCCGCCGACCCCTCGCACACGGGCTTACCAGAGTACAGGGAGACGCCATGGGCTCCTCCAGGAATCGGGCGATCGGTCTGGCGCTCCTCGTGATCGCCGCGACGGCGGCATGGTCGCCGGGGGCTTCGGCCCAGTATTTCGGTCGCAACAAGGTCCAGTACGAGACCTTCCAGTTCAAGGTTCTCTCCACCGATCACTTCAACATCTACTTCTATCCCAGCGAGGAAGAGGCGGCCAAGGACATGGGGCGGATGGCCGAGCGGTGGTACAGCCGCTACCGCCGGCTCTTCGCGCACACCTTCGAGGTCAAGAAGCCCATCGTCCTCTACGCCAACCACGCCGACTTCGAGCAGACCAACGTCCTGTCCGGCTTCGTGAGCGAGGGGACGGGCGGGGTGACCGAGTCGCTCAAGAACCGGGTGGTCCTGCCGCTGACCGGCGACTACGCGGCCAACGACCACGTCCTGGGCCACGAGCTGGTGCACGTGTTCCAGTACGACATCGCCAACGCGGCGGACGACACCACGGGCTTCCGGATCGACGCCCTCCCCCTCTGGCTCATCGAGGGGATGGCCGAGTACATCTCTCTGGGGCGGGACGACTCCAACACCGCCATGTGGATGCGGGACGCCCTCTATTTCGACGACTTCCCCACCATCAAGCAGCTCACCACCGATCCCAAGTACTTTCCCTACCGCTACGGCGAGGCCCTCTGGGCGTTCGTGGGGGGAACCTGGGGCGACCGGACGGTGCCCAAGATCTACAACGCCAGCGGGCGGCGGGGGATGGAGTACGCCCTGGCCAAGTACATCGGCATGCGGAGCGACTCCCTGTCCAAGGTGTGGAAGCAGGCGGTCAAGGCGTCCTATGAGCCGGCAATGGCCGGACGGAGCGCTCCCGATTCCAGCGGACGCAAGGTGCTCGCCCCCGACATGGACTCGGGCAAGATGAACCTGGCCCCCTCGGTGAGCCCGGACGGCCGCCGGGTGGCCTTCCTCTCCGAGAAGGACCTCTTCTCCATCGACCTCTTCCTGGCCGACGCCGAGACGGGAAAGATCATCCGGCGCCTGGTGAGCTCGAGCTCGAACCCCCATTTCGACTCCATGCGCTTCATCGACTCCGCCGGCTCCTGGTCCCCGGACGGGAAGCAGTTCGTGTTCGCGGTCTTTGCCAAGGGCAACAACGACCTGGCCATCGTGAATGCGGAGACCGGGGACTTCGTGAAGCGAATCCGCGTTCCCGAGGTGGGGGACATCTCGAACCCGTCGTGGTCCCCGGACGGGAAGACCATCGCCTTCGCCGGGTCCTCGGGGGGGATCAGCGATCTCTACCTGATGGACGTGGCCACCGAGAAGACCCGCCGGCTCACCGACGACCGGAACGCCGACCTGAGCCCCGCCTGGTCTCCCGACGGGAAGACCATCGCCTGGGTGACCGACCGGGGACCCCGGACCGATTTCGAGGAGCTCACCGCCGGTCCCATGCGCCTGGGCCTCATCGACGTGGCCACCGGGGACATCCGCACCCTGGCCCCCTTCGGCAACTTCAAGCACATGAACCCCGAGTTCGCCCCCGACGGGAAGAGCCTCTATTTCATCTCCGACCGGGGCGGGTTCAGCGACGTCTACCGGATCGACCTGGCCACCCGGGAGGTGTACCAGGTCACCAACGTGGTGACCGGGGTGAGCGGGATCACCGGCCTCTCGCCGGCCATGTCGGTGGCCCGTGAGTCCGGGCGGGTGATGTTCTCGGTGTTCATCAAGGGGAACTACAACGTCTACTCCCTGGAGGGGGAGGCGGCCCAGGGCGTTCCCCTGGGGAAGGCGCCGGTGCCGCCGCCGTCGATCGTGGCCTCGGCGGCCGGTGCGGACACCGCGGCGATCGCCGCCCAGCCGGGCGCGCTTCCCGCCGCGCCCCCGGCGACCGGGGATCCCGCCGGCCCGCCCGTGGAGGCGGGGGAGACCCGGACCGCGCACCGCGCCCACGGCGAGAAGGGGGACCGGGACGGATCGCATCGCCGCGACGAGGCCTCGGCGAAGGCGGACTCGGTGCGGGCGGCGGCGGAGAGCGCGGCGGTGGACACCTTGATGGCCGCGTTTCAGCCCCCGCTCCCGGACTCGCTGATCGATGCTCCCTGGAACCTTCCTCCGGAAAGGCCGCGGGCGCGAAGCGTGATCACCGCCTACCTGGCCGATCCCTACACCGGCCTTCCGAGCGGGGCGGACTTCAAGATCCATCCCTATCACCCCAAGCTCCAGCTCGACTTCATCGGGGCCACCGGGGTCGGCGTGGCGGTGGACCGCTACGGCGCGGGCCTGGGCGGCGGGGTGAGCGGCTACTTCAGCGACATGCTGGGTAACCACGTCCTGGCCGGGGCCCTGGCCGCCAACGGGGGGGTAAAGGACATCGGGGGACAGCTCGTCTATCAGAACCGGACCCACCGATGGAACTGGGGGGTGATGGCCGGTCACATTCCCTACCTGAGCTACTACACCACCCTGCAGGACACCACGGTGGACATCCAGGGGAACAGCTACCAGGGCTACAAGGTCAGCCAGGTCCGGGACCGCACCTTCGTGGACAGCGGGGCGCTCCTGGGAATCTACCCGTTCTCCTCGACCCGTCGGGTGGAGGCCACCTTGGGCTATACCCATCTCGGCTTCGATCGCGAGGTGGAGAGCGAGGTCTCGGCGGGCGGGGCGGTCATCGATCACCGGACGGTGAGCGGGTCCGCGCCCGCGGGGCTTAGCCTCGCCGAAGCCTCGGTGGCCCTGGTCGGCGACAACTCCTACTTCGGGTTCACCTCCCCCATCAAGGGAGGACGCTACCGCCTGGAGGTGGACCCCACCGTGGGCACCCTGAACTTCCAGACCCTGTTGGTGGACTACCGCCGCTATCTCTTCCTGAACCCCGTCACCGTCGCCGCCCGGGCGATCCACGTGGGGCGCTACGGCCGGGACGCGGAAACCGACCGGCTGAACCCGCTCTTCCTCGGTTATTCGAGCCTGGTCCGCGGTTACAGCACCGGCTCCTTCGATCTCACCGAGTGCGGGAACGATCCCAACTGTCCGGCCTTCAACCGGCTGATCGGGAGTCGGATCGGAGTGGCCAACCTCGAGGTCCGGGTGCCGGTCCTGGGGACCAGCCAGTTCGGGCTGATCAACTTCCCCTACGTGCCCACCGAGCTGGCCGCCTTCCTGGACGGGGGCGTGGCCTGGACCCGTGAGGAGCACCCGGTGTTCAAGCTCAGGGAACAGTCGGCCGACCGGGTGCCGGTGTTCAGCACCGGGCTTTCGGCGCGCATCAACGTGCTGGGCGCCCTGGTCATGGAGATCTACTACGCCTACCCCTTCCAGAGGCCGGAAAAGGGCGCCCACTTCGGATTCCAGATCGCGCCCGGTTGGTAGGTTCCACGATCCTCGGCTGACGCCCGGTCCCCGGTAGAACGGGAGGATCGTCGGGGGGCGCGCCGGCGCCGGCTATCGGCCCCCCAGCCACGCCTCGCGCGCGGCGACCGCCTCCTCCGAGGCCTCGGGATCCGGTTCCAGACGCCAGGGGGAGCCCGGGTGCCCGGCCGCGGTCAGCGGAACGATCCGGATCGCATCCCGCCGCGCCACCAGGAACTCGAGCCGATCCCCGGGGGCGTACTGGAGGAGCCGCTCGGCGAAGGTGTCGGGGGTGATCCGGTAGCCCCCCACGGCCAGGATCTCGTCCCCCGCGTCGAGCCCTCCCTCGTGCGCGGGGCCGTCCCGGCGCACCGACTTCACCAGCAGCCGTCCCTGGTCTTCCCGGGTCTCGAACCCCACCTGGATCGACGGCGCGTCCTCCCCCCGGCCCGCCGCCGGGTCGCGGAAGCGAAGCCCGAAGAGCGCCAGGGCGGGGGCGTAGTCCACCTCCTCGGTGCCTCGGATGTGACGATCGAAGAAGCTCCCCAGGGGCGCGCCGGCGATCTCCTCCGCCGCGGCCTGGACCGCCCGATCGGAGTAGCCGCGTTCCCCGGCGAAGCGTTCGTAGAGGTGGCGCATCATGTCGTCCAGGGTCCGCTTCCCGCCGCTCGCCCGGCGGATGGCCGCGTCCAGGAGCCAGCCCACCACCGCGCCCTTCACGTAGTAGCTGATGGTGGTGTTGGCGCTGTTCTCGTCGGGGCGGTAGAGCTTGATCCAGGCGTCGAAGCTCGACTCCTCCAGCGAGGCGAAGAGGCGCCCCGGGGTGGTCTGGACGGTGTCGATGTGCTTGGAGAGCTTCTCCAGGTACTCGTCGGGCGTGATGAGTCCGGTCCGGCGGGGGAGGAGATCGGTGTAGTAGTTGGTGAGCCCCTCCGCCACCCAGAGGCTTCGGGTGTAGACCTCGTTCTCGTAGTCGAAGGGACCGAGCGCCTCCGGCCGGCTGCGTTTCACGTTCCATACGTGGAAGAATTCGTGGCTCACCAGCCCCAGCCAGTCCACGTAGCTCTTGCGGCGGCGAAACGCGTAGCGCGAGGTCATGAGCACGCTCGACCCCTTGTGCTCCAGGCCGCCGCGGGACTCGGTGATCAGGTTCAGGAAGAGGTAGCGGGGAAAGGGGAGGGAGCCGTACATCGCGCGGTAGCCCTCGACCAGGGTCTTCACGTCCCCGGCGGCCTTGGCGCCGTCCCAGAGCCCGCCTTCGCCCACGTTCACCAGGCTCACCGGCTTTCCGTCCACCTCGAAGTCGTGGACCGCGGGAGAGCCGGCGAGGATCGGTGAATCCACCACCTCGTCCAGGTCCCGGGCCACGTAGGTCCGGCCGTCGGGACCGTCTTCGGAGTCCAGCGACGTCCACACCCCGGCCCATCCCCGGGGAAGCTCCACCCGGATCCGGTGGGGCTCGCCTTCCCGCCCCTCGACGGCGAGGACGGTCGCGGCGCCGTTCAGGAGCGCGAAGCCGTCGTCGATCCAGTTGGTGCGCACCGTCAGCTCCCGGCCGTAGACGCGGTAGGTGACGCGGATCTCCGGGGTGCCGTCCGCCGCGATCTCCCACCGGTTCTTCCGCGTCTTCCGCCACCGCAGGGTCCGCCCCTCCGAGGCCTCGGCGCGGAACGACTCCACGTTCCGGGAGAACTCACGAACGAGGTACGAACCCGGCGTCCAGACCGGCATCCAGAGGGTTACCGCGGGCCGGCCGGCCGGCGCGGCGAAGCGAAGCTCCACGTCCACGTAATGGGCCCAGGGTTCGCTGAACCGGAGGGTGTAATCGAGGGATGGATCGTGATCGGACATTTCGTCTCCTGGTGCATCGGGGAATCCTTGCTGTTTTCGATCGCGGTCGGCCATGCTACTCCAACCGAGGCCCGCGGAAAAGGCCGGGCCGCTCATCGGGTTCGGGCGTCCGGCCGGGGCCGGTCTGTCATACTGGTCGCCGGCCCCCCAGACCCGGTCCGGAGAAGGAATCCATGCTCGATCCGCTCAAATGGCTCCGGCGGAAGCGCCTTCGGAACCACACGTTTCCCGAGGCCTTCCGCGCCGTCCTGGAGCGGAACTTCGCCCTCTACCGCCGGCTCTCCGAAGCCGACCGCGAGGAACTCGAGCGGCTGATCCAGGTCTTCCTCGCCGAGAAGCGCTTCGAGGGTTGCGGCGGGCTGGAAGTGACCGACGACATCCGGGTCGTGATCGCCGCCCAGGCCTGTCTCCTGCTTCTTCATCGCGACACCGACGTCTATCCCCGGCTGGTCACCATCCTGGTCTACCCCAGCGCCTACGTGGCCCGGGTCAGCGAACGCGTGGGATACGGGGTGGTGGCCGAGGGGGAGATGGGGCGGCTGGGCGAGGCCTGGCAGACCGGGGTGGTCGTGCTCTCCTGGGATCACGCGCAGTCGGGAGCCGCCGACGTCCAGGACGGGAGGAACGTGACCCTCCACGAGTTCGCCCACCAGCTCGACCAGGAGGACGGAGCCTCGGACGGCGCGCCCGTTCTTCCCCGCCGGAGCATGTACGTGGCCTGGGCCCGGGTCCTGGGGGACGAATACGCGGCCCTCCGCCGCGATGCCGAGACGGGCGCTCCCACCCTGCTGAATCCCTACGGAGCCACCAACCCGGCCGAGTTCTTCGCCGTGGCCACCGAGACCTTCTTCCAGATGCCGGGGGCCCTGAAGCGCCGGCATCCCGCGCTCTACGGGGAGCTTCAACGGTTCTACCGCCAGGATCCCCTCTCCTGGAGCTCCGAGGACACCGCGTGATCGTCACCGTGATCGGGGTCTCGGGTTCGGGGAAGACCACGGTGGGTAAGCGGCTCGCCCATGCCCTGGACTGGCCCTTCCACGAGGGGGATGACTTCCACCCCGAGTCGAACAAGGAGAAGATGGCTCGGGGGGAGCCCCTCGACGACCGGGACCGCGCGCCGTGGCTGGAGGCGATCCGGGGGCTCATCGACGGCCTGGAGGAGGAACGCGTCTCCGCGGTCATCGCCTGCTCCGCCCTCAGGCGCGCCTACCGCGAATTCCTGCGACGGGACCACCCCGACCTTCACTTCGTGTACCTGAAGGGGTCCTACGAGCTCTTCCACCGGCGGCTCCAAACGCGCCGCGGGCACTTCTTCAAGGCGGACCTCCTCCGGAGCCAGTTCGAAACGCTGGAGGAGCCGGAACACGCCCTGACCGTGGACGCCGCCGGCGACCCCGGCGAGCTGGTGGCGGAGATCCGGCGGCGGCTGGGGGTGTAGTCTCCAGGGAGGACTCCGAAGTCCCGCCGGTCCGGCTAAGCCGGCCCGCCCCGGGTGCCGATCACCCCGGGATACGTCTTGATCGGAGGACCCCCATGCAACGCATCGTCGTTCTTCTGGGAGCCACGGTGGGCGGCGCGGTGGGGTGGTGGCTCGGAGCGTTCGTCGGCATCATGACCGCCTTTTTCGTGAGCACGATCCTATCCGGGGTGGGCATGTACCTCGGGATACGTATATCCCGCGCCTATCTCCCCTGACCCGGGTCGGGCGCCGGGGGCGGGTCGGACCGCGCCGGTCGATGTCCCCGCGCGCAACCGTCGCCGCCGGAGCCGCTCCGGGCCCCAACAAAAAGCCCCGGGATCGCTCCCGGGGCTTTCCGTTGGTACCGAAGGACCGGAGGGACTAGAAGTCCATCCCGCCCATGCCGCCCATTCCACCCATGCCGCCCATGTCGGGACCGCCGCCCCCGGCGGGCTTCCGCTCGGGGATCTCGGTCACCAGGGCCTCGGTGGTGAGGAGCAGGCCGGCGATCGATGCGGCGTTCTGGAGCGCGGACCGGGTCACCTTGGTGGGATCGATGATCCCCTCGGCGAACATGTCCACGTACTGCTCCTTGTCGCAGTCGAACCCGACGTTCTTCTTCTCCGCCTTCACCTTCTCGACGATGACCGATCCCTCGAGTCCGGCGTTGGACGCCAGCACCCGGAGCGGCTCGGTGATCGCCCGCTTCACGATGTTGGCGCCGATCTTCCGGTCGCCCTCGATGGTGGCCAGGTACTTCTCGAGAGCGGTGAGGGTCCGGATGAGGGCGGTGCCGCCGCCGGCCACGATGCCCTCTTCCACCGCGGCGCGGGTCGCGTGCAGCGCGTCCTCGACGCGGGCCTTCTTCTCCTTCATCTCGGTCTCGGTGGCGGCGCCGACGTTGATGACGGCCACGCCGCCCGCGAGCTTGGCCAGGCGCTCCTGGAGCTTCTCGCGGTCGTAGTCCGAGGTGGTCTCCTCGATCTGGTTCTTGATCTGGCTGATCCGGGTCTTGATGTCGGCTTCCTTGCCCGCGCCCTTGATGAGGGTGGTCTCATCCTTGGTCGAGCGAACGCTCTTGACCCGGCCCAGATCGTTCAGGGTGATGTTCTCCAGCTTGATGCCCAGGTCCTCGGACACCACCTGACCGCCGGTCAGGATGGCGATGTCCTGGAGCATGGCCTTGCGGCGGTCGCCGAAGCCCGGCGCCTTCACCGCGCACACGTTGAGGGTGCCGCGGAGCTTGTTCACCACCAGGGTGGCCAGGGCCTCGCCCTCCACGTCCTCGGAGATCACCAGCAGGGGCTTCCCGGACTGGGCGATCTTCTCCAGCACGGGGAGCAGGTCCTTCATGTTGGAGATCTTCTTCTCGTGGACGAGGACGTAGCAGTCCTCCAGGGAGCACTCCATCCCCGCCTTGTCGTTGATGAAGTAGGGGGAGATGTAGCCGTTGTCGAACTGCATCCCCTCCACCACCTCGAGGGTGGTCTCCATGGACTTGGCCTCTTCCACGGTGATGGTGCCGTCCTTGCCCACCTTCTCGAAGGCCTCGGCGATGATCTCGCCGATCGTGGACTCGCCGTTGGCCGAGATGGTGGCCACCTGCTTGATCTCGGTGTTCTCCTTCACGCTCCGGGAGAGCTTGCGGAGTTCGGCCACCACGACTTCCACCGCCGAATCGATTCCCCGCTTCAGGTCCATCGGGTTGGCCCCGGCGGTCACGTTCTTGAGCCCCTCCCGGAAGAGGGCCTCGGCGAGAACGGTTGCGGTGGTGGTGCCGTCACCGGCGACGTCGCTGGTCTTGGACGCCACCTCGCGCACCATCTGCGCGCCCATGTTCTGGTAAGGCTCCTTGAGCTCGATCTCCTTGGCCACGGTCACGCCGTCCTTGGTGATCGTGGGGGAGCCCCACTTCTTGTCGATCACAACGTTGCGACCGCGGGGACCCATGGTTACCTTGACCGCCTTGGCGAGGGTCTCGACCCCTTCAAGGATCTTGGTCCGCGCCTCCTCCTTGAACAAAAGCTGCTTCGCAGCCATTGGCATCACTCCTTTTCGATTGTCTGCACTCGATCGGCCGAAACCCTGTAAGCTCCCCGGTGAGGGGCCGGGGCCCCGCCGATCTTTCCTTTGAAACCGTCACAAAACGACTTCAAGCTTTTGGATCCGCGTCGATCAGGCGACGATCCCCAGGATGTCGTCTTCGCGCAGGATCACGAATTCGTCGCCGTCGATCTTGACCTCGGTGCCGGAGTACTTGCCGATCAGCACCCGCTGGCCTTTCTTGACCTCGGGGGCGACGCGCTTTCCGTCCTCGGTCACGCGACCGGGGCCGACAGCGATGATTTCACCCTGTTGGGGCTTTTCCTTGGCGGTGTCGGGGATGATGATCCCGCCCCGCTTCTCCTCCGCAGCCTCGAGGCGGCGGACGAGAACACGATCCGAAAGAGGCGTGACCTTCATGGTCTCACTCCTTTGTTGGGTTGTAACCGATGGAATCTCACCGGTCCGAGTCAAATGGACCGATGGAGGAACAATCAGACCTGTTGAGGGCCGAGCCGTCGGATGAGTTTGTGCCACTTGGGCACGCTGATCGACGCCACGGCCATCTCCAACCGATCACTAAGGCAATGACAATGCCACGTGCTAAACACGCGACCGATCAGGGGATCTAATCTACAGCAATTGGGCGGTTTAGACAAGCGCAAGATGCTGTTCTATTTTGGCACACGATATTGAAAGAGCGCAATTCGCTTGCCCAAATGGCAGGATTTGATTCGAAATGAAACGGATGGAGCGACTCGGTGTCAATTTCCGGCGGTCGCGCTCCCATCGCCGAGGCCTCGGCGGGCCGTGCCGGAGCCCATGGCATGTTTCTGGCTCTACAATGGGGGCACGGTCCCCCGGCGCCCGCGTGGGACCGATTTCCAGGGGACCGACCGAACCCGGCGCAGGGAACTGGAGCATTCCGGATCGCGCCGGTAATTCATTCAACGGGTTATGTTTATGAGGGTCCGGCCCGGACGGGCGCCGGTCGCGAGGAGATGAGGATACCCATGAAACAGTTCGGCGCGGCATTGCTCCTGGCGGGGTTGATCGGGGGATTGGCCCCAAACTCCTGGGCGGATTCTCCTCCCGACTGGCAGACGAGCTGGGGAGGGTACGACTGCTGCGGGCTGGGCGCGGGCAACGGCTATTTCTACGGGCCCTCGGCGGTGTCGGTCGCCCCCAATGGAACGGTCTACGTGGTGGACTCCCAGAACGACCGCGTTGAGTACTTCAGTCCCGGCGGCACGTACCTGGGAAAGTGGGGGGGCTCTTCAACCCTCACGGCATCGTGGCCGCGAACGACAGCACGGTGTTCGTGTGCGACTCCAACAACCACCGGGTGATGAAGTTCTCGGGCACCGGCGCGCTGCTTCTGACCTGGGGGACCCCGGGGAGCCAGGCGGGGGAGTTCAGTTTCCCGTGGGGGATCTCGACCGCCGGTCTGGGCCGGCTGTTCGTCGCCGACAACGGCAACAACCGGATCCAGGTCTTCGATTTCGAAGGCCAGTACCTGTACGGCTGGACCGGGGCGGGGACGGCGGGGGAGCTCCGCTGTCCGACCGCGCTTCTGGCCACGGGTTCGGGGATCTTCGTGTGCGACAACTGCAACAGCCGCGTGGTCGAGTTCAACCGCCAGGGAGGCTTCCGATCGACCTGGGGAAGCTTCGGAACCGGCCCGGGTCAGTTCGGATCCATGGAGGGCATCACCATGGACCTGAACCAGACCATCTACATCGCCGATACCGGAAACGGTCGGATCCAGAAGTTCAAGACCGACGGAACCTTTCTCAGCCAGTGGAACGCCGCCGCTCCGGGCCAGTTCCTGGCCAGGCCCGCCGGCTTGGCCACCGGTACCGGCTCCGGGGTGAGCCTCTACGTGACCGACGCCGAGGATGACGTGGTCCACATCTACCAGTATCCGGTCGTCGCCGTGCCGGGAGACGGGGGACCGGGAGCGGATCTCCGGCCGCTCCGGGCATTCCCCAACCCCACGGCCAGCGGCGTGGAGCTGAGCTTCACGGTGGGAACCGACCAGCCCGAAGGAGTGACGGTGCGCGCGCTGGTGGTGGACGCCTCTGGCCGCGAGGTGCGCGAGCTGGCGCCGGGCGTTCTTTCACCCGGGGTCCATCGGATCCGTTGGGACGGCCGGGATTCCGAGGGGCGGGACGTGGGGGCGGGGGTCTTCTTCGTCAAGCTGGTCCAGGATGGGCGAGCCGCGGGGGGAACCCGGCTGGTCCGGATTCCCTGATCGGGAGCGCTCCCCGAACCTCGGCGCCCGAACCCGCCGGACCGCTTCCTCCTCTCCATCCCGCGCGAGCTTCCGGCCCGGGGCACCCGGGACGTTTACCCGGCCCCGTCGAGCAGGTAGAATCATGGACGCTTCCCCCCTGACCCGGATGATTCATGAACCCCGTGGTGGGACCGCGAAGCGCGCTCGTGAACGGCCCGGGTTGCATCCCTGACTCTCTCGAAGGTCCGCTCGATGGCTTCGATACCCCGGCCCCGACGGTTGATCCCGTTCCTGGTTCTGCTCCTGGCCGCTCTCGCGGTGGGAGCGGCGAGGTCCCGCGGCGCGCTTTCCGACGGGAAACCCCGGACCGGGGTGGAGGCGCGCTGGGTGTTCGACGGGGTCTCCACCCCCGGATCGTTCACCGACGCCCGGCTTCTGGTGGATTCCCGGTTCCCGGTGGAGCGGCTCCGATTGGAGACCCTCGTCCCCGCGGGGCTGGAAACCGCCGGTCCCCTGCCCGTCTACGACGGACCCGTGGAGCCGGGCGAGACCCTCGTCTTTCCGCTCCGGGTCCGGACGCCCTCGGGGACCACGCCACCCATCGAGGCCCGGATCGCCGTGGAGGGCGGCGAGGGCGGGTACCGGACCGGGGCCTGGCTGGATCTGAGTCCCCCGCGGGATGACAGCCCCGCCGCCCACGGGGGACGGATGGTGAGCACCCCGCGGGGAGACCTGCTGGAGTTTCCCGCCGCGGCCCGGGCCCCGATCGGGGCACGATCGGCGACCTCCACCCCCGGCGCGCTTCCCGTCACCGTCACCGGGCGCTTCTTCTATCGGGACCGGGTCTTCGGACCCAACGGCTTCCTGAATGCCGACAGCGGGGACGATCCCCTCCGGCCCGTCCGCCACGCGAACGTGGAACTGCTCGTCAACGGGGTGTACAAGAGCTCCAGCTCCACCGACACCACCGGTGCGTTCGCCTTCGCCTACAACGGAGTTGCCGGCGACGTCTACCAGGTCCGGGCCCTGAGCTCCACCGACGGGTGGGGGGGAACCGACATCCGGGTGAAGCGGAGTTCCGCCCAGCCCACCCTCTACAGCGCCGCTTCCCCCCTGTCCAAACCCGGAGAGAGCACCGATCTCGGCGACTTCATCGCCGAGCCCGGTTCAGGAGGCGAGGCCTTCAACGTCCTGGACAACTGCCTGGTCGGAGCCGATCTGGTGCGATCCCTGACCGGCGCCTGGCCGGCCCATCCGGTGAGCGTGTACTGGAATACCGACTCCGGCAATCAGGGCACCTTCTACTCGGGCTGGAGCATTCAGCTCTACGGAGGCGCGAATCCGTCGAGCCCCGACGAGGAAGGCTATGACGACTGCGTGATCATCCACGAGTACGGGCACTACATCGCCGATCTCTATTCCAAGCTCAATCCCGCCGGAGGCACTCACTACATCGACGACGGAAACCAGCCCCCCATTCTCTCCTGGAACGAGGGATGGGCCTCCTACTTCCAGGCCGCGGCACGGGCGCGGGCCGGGGACCCCTACCCGAGCTGGTACGTGGACATGACCGACCAGTCCGGAGCCGGCCAGCTCAGCTTCTCCTACGAGTGCGAGGGGCCGAGCTTCCCCCTCAAGGGGACCGGGAGCGAGGTGGTGGTCCAGGCCGCCCTGTGGGACATCGAGGACGGACCGGCCACTCCGGATCTCTGGCCGGGAACCGACGACGATCCCCTCCATCTCTCCCGCTCGCTCACCTGGTCGGTGGTCTCGAGCTGGTCCTCCGCCGGTCCCTGGGTGACCCTGGAGAGCTTCTGGGACTCCTGGTTCGCCCCCGCTCTGGCGCTGGGTCACCAACCGGAAATGGAAGTCACCTTCGACGCCCTGGGAGCGGAGTTCCATCCGGACACGCTGGAAGGGGACGACACCCCCGCGCTGGCCACCCCCCTGGATCTCGACGGAACCCCCGTCCATCACACCTTCTACCCCGCCGGAGACGTGGACTATCACGACATGCATCTCACCGGGGGCGACGAGGTTTCGGTGGAAACCCTGAACATCCTGAGCTACGGGGATACCCGGCTCGACGTCTACGACCCGGGCCAGGCCTTGATCGCCTCGAACGACAACCGCGCGGCCGGGGATCTCTCTTCCCTGGTCGCCTTCACCGCCCCTTCATCGGGGACCTACACCGTGAAGGTGTCGCGGGCATCGGGCGGCTATGCCGCCCAGGTTCACTACGGCTCCTACGATATCCGGGCCCTGGGCGCGGTTCCCGAGCCGATTTCGTTGATCTCGACCGCTGCCGAGGCGGGGGTGGCCAACACCGGCTACGGGGTGGGCCTGGCCTTCGCCGACGCCGACGGGGACGGGTATCCCGATCTCTACGTGGTGAACAACACCGCCGTACCGGGCGCCGAGAAGGACGCCTTCTACCGGAACGGCGGCAACGGGACCTTCTCCGACGCCACGACTTCCGCGGGATTCGGAAACCCCGAGGGCGGGGTGGGAGCGGCCTGGGGCGACTACGACAACGACGGCCGTCCCGATCTCTTCGTGACCGATCACGGGCTCTTCCGGAACGACGGAAACGCCCACTTCACCGACGTCAGCGCGGTCTCGGGGGTGCTCGACATCGGGAGGGAGTTCGACGCGGCCTGGGTGGACGCGGACGGAGACGGCCGCCTGGACCTCTTTGTCCTCCGGCGTGACGGTCCCTCGGCCCTCTGGCACAACAACGGCGACGGGACGTTCACCGACGTCGCCCCCCAGGCCGGCTTCGTCTTCCCCGCCGATGGAGCCGACGCCTACGGTTGCGCCTGGGCGGACTACGACCGGGACCGGATGCCGGATCTGTTCATCGCCCGGCTAGGCGCCCCCTATCACTCCCTCTACCGAAATCTGGGGGGGAACCGGTTCGAGGACGTGACCGGGGCCGCCGGGATCGCCTCGACCACTCCCGCCCACGGCGCAGTCTGGGGGGATCTGAACGGCGACGGATGGGTGGATCTCTTCGTCGCGTCCTCCGGAGCCGACGCCCTCTACCTGAACCGCGGCGACGGCACCTTCGAGGAAGCCGGTGCGGCCTGGGGGGTCAACGACCCCGGCACCGCGGTGGGGGCCGCCCTGGCTGACGTAGACCTGGACGGAGACCTCGACCTGTTCGTGGTGAACCTCGTCAGCCCCAACATCCTGTTCCAGAACCTGGGCTCGACCATGCTCCGGACGTCGGGAGCCGGGGTGCCCAATCCCGATCCGGGACCGGACTATGGATGCGGATGGGCCGACGTGGACCTGGACGGTGATCCCGATCTCTACGTGACCCGGGGATCGGGGATGCCCAACCTCCTGTACCGGAACGCCCTGAACGACGGCTCCTCCCCCCGCCCCTGGATGGAGGTCGTGCTTCAGGGCGTTCTCTCCAATCGGGACGGGATCGGAGCCCGGATCGAGGTCCACTCGGGGAGCCTGGTCCAGACGAGGGAGGTCGGCTCCGGAACCGGGTGGGCCTCGAAGAGTCGCCTTCCCGAGCTCTTCGGGTTTCCCGACGGAGCCACGGTGGATTCGGTGACGGTGTTCTGGCCGTCCACCGCTCGCAGCGTGGTGCTGAATCCCGCTCTTGACACCGTCCTCAGGATCACCGAGGACCCGAGCACGCCGGTCCTCCCGCCGCCGGTGACGCCGACATTTTCAGTGGTCCTCAACGCCCCCACCCCCAACCCCTTCGTCGGGGCCACCGGGGTGGCGTTCAAGCTTTCCGTGGCCACGGACGTCCGGGTGGAAATCTTCGATCTGTCCGGGCGGAGGGTACGAACTCTCATCGATCGGCGGATGGAGGCGGGAACCCAGATCGCGGGGTGGGACGGTGAAGACGACCGGGGCCGGGCGACCCCTCCCGGGGTCTACTTCTATCGCCTGGAGGCGGGTGGACGCACCCGGGTGCGGAAGCTCGTCCGCCTCGGTCGCTGACCTCCCGGGCGAACGCCGCCCGGGCCCGCGGCCGGGTCAGCGCCGGCGGATCATCTTGAGAGTCTTCGAGGCGCCCTCCACGCGGTAGAAGTAGATTCCCGAGGGAACCTCCTTCCCGCCGCCGTCGGTTCCGTCCCAGGCCACCGAACCTTCCCCCCCGGCCACGGCGCTCTCCAGGCGTCGAACCCGGCGGCCCGAGACGTCGAAGATGTCGACGGTCACCGCCCCGCCTCGCGGCGCCAGGAGCGGAATGGTGGTGGCCGAAGTGAAGGGGTTGGGGAAGTTCTGCCGGAGGACGGTCAGCTCCGGGGGATGGAAGCGGAAGGCCTGGCTCCGGAGCTGTTCGCGGCTTCCGTCCCGATAGGCGGCCTCCAGGGTGTAGACCACGTTCCGGTCCACCGGCGCCTCCCGGTCCAGGAACTCCCCGGCCCCGTTCTCGGTGCGGATGTGCGTGGCCACCGGAATCTCGGTCCCCGCCTCGTTGCGATACAGGGAGAAGGCGGCCAGGTCGCCGTCGTCGCGGTACCGCCAACGGATCCGCGCCCCCTCCGGATCGGAGGTGATGCCGAAGGAGAGGATGCCCACCGGGGTCTCGTCGGGCTCCACCACGGTGATCACCTGGTCCACCCCCCGGTCCTCCGGAGCCAGATGCACGACCTTGCCGCTGGGGAAGCGCACCGTGGCCTCGTCGAGGACGGCGTGTTGGCCGAGGCCGAAGTGAAGGTAAGGGGAATTCTGGGAGCAGTAGGACGATTGTCCCAGTTCCCGCATCCAGGTCCGGTCTCCAGCCTTCACCGTGACCCGGGCGCCGATGGCGCTGCGGTTGGACTTGGTGCCGCGGAGCGCGAACTGGACCCAGTGGTTTCCGCTGAAATCCCCCCGGGGAGCGGGGGCGGGCACGTCGGGGGGCGAGGTCCGCAGTCCGTAGTGCACCGTCCGATCCCAGAAGGTCCCGTTCTTCTGGTTGACGTAGAGGATGCGGAGGGGAGCGGTGTCGGTCTCGGGCCCGCTCACGAAGCTGTTGTTGATCATCAGGAAATCGATGAACCCGTCGCGGTTGAAGTCCCCGTAGACCGCTCCGCGCGCGTCGCCGTCGTCGTCGATTCCCGCCCCGTGGCCGATCTCGTGGAAGTGGTACGGGGTCGACCCGCTCGGCCCCAGGTTCTCCCAGAGCTGGTTGGGTTGGCCGGGGCTCAAGCCCAGGTCGTTGGGGATGAAGCCGTTGGCCACGTGGAGGTCCAGGTCGCCGTCGTTGTCGATGTCGATGAACGCGTTCCCCCAGCCGTTCTCCCTCCGGGGGTCGGCGGCCACCAGCCCCATGTTCGCGGCCACGTCGGTGAAGGTCCCGTCCCCGTTGTTCCGGTACATCCGGTCGTCCCAGTAGTTGGCGCTGAAGATGTCGAGGTAGCCGTCCTCGTTGAAGTCCCCGAAGGTCACCCCCATCGTCCAGCTGGTATCGGTGGCTCCGGCGGTGTAGGAGACATCGGTGAAGGTGCCGTCGCCCTCGTTCCGGTAGAGGATGTTGAACCCGGGGTTCAGATACCCGCTCCAGTCCGGCCCGTTGAAGTCGTTCCCCACGTAGAGATCCATGTCCCCGTCGTTGTCGTAGTCCCCGGCGGCCAGCCCCAGCGACCAGTCGCTCTCCCCCTGGGAGGCCAGGTCCATGTGAAGGGCGGGAGCCACGTCCTGGAAGTGCGGGTTCCCCTGTTCATCCACCCCCACATTGTGGAAGAGCTGGTTCGCGGAGCCGCCCAGGTAGTAGTCGCCGTAGTTGGTCACGTAGATGTCGAGGAGGCCGTCGTTGTCGTAGTCGAACATCGCGGAGCTGGCGGAGAGGCCCTCTCCCTGAATCCAGTGCCCGTCTCCGGTGGGGGTCATCCCTCCCAGGATTCCCGCGGAACGGCTGAGGACCCGGAACGTGCCGTCGCCGTTGTTGATCAGGAGGTAGTTGGGGCCGTTGCAGGTGAGGAAGAGGTCGTCGAAACCGTCGTTGTTGACGTCCCCGGCGCTCAAACCCTCCATGGGGTCGTCGCCGGAGCGGATGAGCGCGGGAACGGCGGCCGTGCTGCGGTTCTCGAAGGCATCCTGGGCCGGATTGTAGCGAAGCACGGTGATGTGCCCATCCGGAGTCAGGTAAACCAGGTCCAGGAACCCGTCTCCGTCCAGATCCAGCCAGGCTCCCCCGGCCCCCATGGTCTGGTCGGTGACCCCGGCCGGGGCGGATGCGGCGAGGAGGACCAGCCCCGCGACGGTGAGAAGAAGAAGCAGCAGCAGACGACGGGACGCAGAGCGTGCGGGAGGCGACGCAGGCATGACGAACCCCCAAGGCATCGGTGGACCGCGGATGTTCCGGGCGGTGGCCCGCGGGGAGGAGCCGGGCCGGTGGCTTCGGGGGGCGAATGGACTGTGAGATGAACCTCACAGGAGGGTGACTCCCCGCGAAACCTCGACCCATGCATTATAGTTGGCCGGTTACGAAGTAACCAGCTAATTGTAAAAAATTTGCGAAGTCGAGGGGCGACGGACCGATCAGCCGGGGCCATCGGCTAGGGAAGAAGGATTTTCTGCTTCTTGACCGCCTCGATGAACACTTCCCGCAGGTTCAGTCCGGTATCCATCGCATTTTCCGCCTTGTCGAACTCCGGAAAGTCGTCTCCTCCGGCGAAGACGTAGTTGTTCGTGGCCACCCGGTACGCTCCGTCCTCACGCAGCGGAAGTCCGCCCACCTCGATCCCCACCGGTCTTCCGTTGTCCTCGGTGAAGCTCACTCCGGCGAGCTGGGGATACTCGTCCCGGCTTCGGCGCGCCACCGCGTCCTCGAGGAGGCGGCGTACCTGGGATCCCTTCAGGGTGCAGCGGACGATGGTGTTCTCGAAGGGAATCACGGCGTAGGCGTCCCCCAGGGTCACCGGGCCGGGGTGAATCGAGGCCCGGATGCCTCCGCTGTTCTCGATCGCGAGGTCCGCCCCCGCCGCCTCGCGCATCACCTCGGCGATGAACGTGCCGAGGGGGGTGGCCCGCCGGAACCTCCCCTCCCCGGAGAGGCCGCGCGGGGCGGTGGCGATCACCTGCCCGATCTCCTCCCCCAGTCGCTCGCGATACCCCGCGATCATCTCCGCCGCCGCCGGATCGGGCGGAAGGTCCGGACCCACCGGCAGGAGCCGTCCCCGGAAGTCGAGAATTCGCCGGCCTTCCATCTCCAGGTCCAACCGGCCCAGGAAATCGCCGCGGGAGCCCGCTTCCACCAGCAGGGTTCCGCCGATCCCGTTCCGGTTGCGGTTGGGGACGAGCCGCGGCTCGGGAAGGGCCACGTGATCGTGCCCCGAGACGATGATGTCGATCCCGGGGACCGCGACGGCCAGGAGCGAGTCCGGTTCGAGCCCGCAGTGGCTGAGCACCACCACGAGATCGACCCGGGGGCGGATCCGCTCCACCCAGGGGCGGACTGCTTCGACGGGGGGAAGCGCGGCGAGGCCTCGGTTGACGGTGGGAAGGACCAGCCGGGGCAGATCGGCGGTGGTGACCCCCACCACCCCGATCCGCACCCCCCCCACCGCGTAGACCGCATAGGGAAGGGCTAGCCGGTGGACCCCGGCGGGAAGCCCGGCGGCCCGGTCCCCGGCGGACGGGGTTTCCACCAGGCCGGCCGTCATGTCGAAGGAGCGCTCCGGGCGGGCGGCTTCGGCGCTGTCGGCGACGACGACGTTGGCGGAGAGAACCGGGAGGCGGGCGGGGGCGAGCATCGTTTCCGCCGCCGCGAAGCCGTTGTCGAACTCGTGGTTTCCGAGGACCGTGGCGTCGACCTGCATCAGGTTCAGGAGACGGACCTCCACCTCGCCCCGGAAGAAGTTGAAGTACGGGGTTCCCTGGACGTTGTCCCCGGCATCGAGGAGGAGGGAGTTGGGGGTATCCCGCCGCACGATGTCGACCGCGCCGGCCAGGTAGGCGGCGCCCCCCCGGAGCGCGCCGTGGCCCGCGTCCCGGGGCTCGATCTGGGAGTGGAAGTCGTTGAAGTGAAGGATGGTAATCCGGTTCGAGGCCTCGGAGAGGCCGGGAAGGAGCCCCAGGACCAGCCATAGAACCGCGACCGCAACCCGCCGGACGATCCGGTGGCCGGGACGCCTTTCGGGGTGAGCGGGGTCCATTCGCGGGGTAAACCGGCTCCTCTCCGGGTGAACCCGCTCCATCCGGGGGGTGAATCGGCTCCTCTCCGGGTGAACCCGCTCCATCCGGGGGGTGAATCGGCTCCTCTCCGGGTGAATTTGGTCCATCCGGGGGGTACGCTGCGATTTTGCTCGTTGAAGAGGCCCGGGCCGCCGTACAATCGTGTTCATCTTGAACTCATCCCCCTGGATGGGTGTAGGCTCGAGAGGTCATTTGGAACATTCAATTGAAGGAGACACGCCATGACCGGACAGATCGGCTCCATCGCCGGTGACATCTTCCACCTTCTCGATCGCCACGGCGAGGCCTCGCTGAACGATCTCAAGAAGGAACTCAAGCAGACTCCCGCCATGATCCAGATGGGGGTGGGCTGGCTCGCCCGCGAGGACAAGATCGTCATCAGCCGGAAAGGCGCGGGATACCTGGTCCGGCTGAACCCCCGCTGACCGCGCCCAACCGTATCATGACCGCCGCCGCGCTCACGGTGGCCGAGGTCGGGGAGGTCGGACTCCTTCGCCGGCTGGCCCGCCTGATCGGACCCTCACCCGCCGGGGTGCTGGGATTGGGGGACGATGCCGCTGTCGTCCCCCGCGGGCGGGGCTCCAATCTTCTCACCACCGACGTCATGGTAGAGGGAACCCACTTCCGTCGCGCCTGGTTCCGCCCCGAGGAGCTGGGGATGAAAGCCCTGGCCGCGAACCTCTCCGATGCCGCGGCCATGGGGGGGCGCCCCACCTATGCGCTGGTCTCCCTGATTCTGCCCCCCGAGACCCGGGTGGACGCGGTGCAGAGGCTCTACCGGGGAATGCTCCGGGTCGCTCGCGGAGCCCGGGTAGCGCTGGTGGGCGGGAACGTGGCCGGCGGCGAAACCCTGTCGGTGTCGGTGACCCTGACCGGGGACTTTCCGTACGGCAAGCCGGCGCTCCGCCGCGGCGCCCGTCCCGGCGATCGCATCTACGTCACGGGGCAGCCCGGCCTTGCCCATCTCGGTCTCCGCCTTCTTCTCGCCGAGGCCTCGGCGAGCGGGGGCCGGGGCCGGCGCGGGTCGCGGGCGGGGACGACGGACCCCGAGGACGCCTGGGCCCCACCTCCCCGGCGGGAACCGGATTGGCGGGCGGCGCTCCGGCGGCGGGGGCCCTGGGAGGCCCGGGCCCTCCGCAGGTTCCTGGCCCCCGAGGCGAGGCTCGATGCCGCGCGCGCCCTCCGCGCCCATCGTCCCACCTCGCTCATCGACGTGAGCGACGGGCTGAACCTCGATCTTCACCACCTCGCCGACGCGGGAGCGCGGTTGGTGGTGGAACCGGAGGCGCTGCCGCTTCCGTCAGGCTTCGCCCGTCTTGCCGGAAGCCTGGGTATCGAGCCCACCGCCGCCGCGCTTCACGGGGGCGAAGACTACGAGCTTCTCTTCACCGTGAGTCCCTCGACCGCTGCGCGTCTCGGAGCGCGCGCGCTTCTAGGCGACATGTCGGCCCACCGGATCGGGCGGGTGGAAGCGGGGCGTGCCGGAGTGTGGACCGCCGGTCCGTCCGGTGCGATCCGGATGACCGGCGGAGGATTCCGGCATTTCGGATGACCGGATCGATTGATCCGGTCTGTCCCCGGCCCGGCTGGGGAATTTAACCCACCCCGCTTCCCCTCTTCAAATTGCCGGGACGGTCCTGTAACCGAAGCCGGGTCCGGGCGTCCATCATGACGACCGAAGGGTGATCTCACCCGGCTTCGGGGGACTTCGCCTGTATCACATAAAATCAGGTCTACGTAGATATCGGATCGGAACATGGAATTGCGCATCACCTTGAAATCGGCTCCAGGCGGGCAAGAACCCCGAGAATCGTTGAATCGGGTCTTGCGGTTTGCTATGCTTGTTCCACGGGGACACGGGCCGGTAGCCGCAATACAACGGCTCCGGTTGGAATTGCAGGACAAGACCTAGGGGCGCCTCCATCGTCGTACCGGCGTTGGAGGGTGGCTCCTTTCTTTTTGTCCGACGTGTCAAGTGCAGATGACAACCCGTAGGCGCGGGGGGTGTGGGCGCGGGCGGGGTGTGATTGCCGACGCAACGAAGGGATAGCACCGAAGATGAGAGGCATCCTGGGAGGAACACTCCCCGTATTGTGCGTGCTTGTATTGGCCGGGGCGGCGGCCGGGGATACCTGCTGGGATTCGGTCCAGGAGGGCCACGACCTGGGGTTCGACTTCGTGATCCAGGCCGACGTTCAGGGTCCCGGCACGCAGGGTGTCGCCGCCTATACCTACAAGATCTACAGGGTCGATCAGGGACAAATCACCTACCGGGATCCGAGCCACCTGAGCATCCAGTTCGCCTGCGACGGCCAGGGCGCCGCCGATCTGGTGATCGGGGGGCTAGCCGGTCTCCTGGTTTCGGGAGCGCCCGGCGCGGCCTGCGAGCTGGAACTGGCCGATGACCCGCAGGGCATGGCCGAGCCCGGCCTCGGCTCCGGCTGCCGGGTGAACGGGCTCAAGATCACCCTCTGTAGCGGGGCCCTGGTCCCCGACGGGGACGGGATCTCCTACCCGGCCGACCCCGACGATCCGGTTCTGGTGATCCGGTTCCTGGCCCTGGGCGGGTCCCAGGACGGGGAGTGGGTGGTCAAGGGGGGGCGGAAGCTGGACGGGGACCTTGGGTTCGGATCGAGTTCGCATCGCGACGTGGTCTTTCTCACCGACGGCGGGGGTCTCCCCGTCCCCGGCTGTATCCCGGTGGTGCCGGTCGAGGCGGTGAGCTGGGGGCGGGTGAAGTCGCTGTATCGTTGATCGATCGGGGTAACACGGTGCCCTCACCGCGCGCCCCGGGGGGTTCGAAACCCCTCGGGGCGGCGCTGTGTCAGGGTGTTGCCGGCTCCGCCGGGCGCGGGGCCCCGGTCTCGACCGCGAGGAGCCCGGCAAGCTCGAGCCGGGCCAGGGTCTCGGCCAATCGCTCCGGCTCCTCGTGGAAGGAACGGCGGAGCGTGGAGACCTTCCGCCGGCGGAGCGCGGCGTCCAGCAGATCGCACGCCAGCGGGTCCCCCTTGAGAATCAGCCGCCGCGGCCCGTGGATCAACAAGCGCTCCTCCCCCCGCGAGAGCCATCCCACGTGGGCCGGCTCGGCGGACAGGCGTGCGCGCTTTTCCCCCGAGCGGACCAGTTTCTCCAGACGCCGCCGCTCCGCCTCGAACCGGGTCCGGCCGGCCGAAGGCGGCTTCCCGGTCTCCGACCAGTAGAGAACCTGGGGAAGCCATCCGTCCCACTGTTCGGGATGGGCGCGCAGGAGGGGTTCGAACCAGGCGTACATGGCCCCCACGCGCCTAGTGACCGTCTCCTCCGAGGCCTCGGTCAGGGGGGGCAGGGGATGCGAGAACCGCACCACCGTGCGGAACCCCCGCTCCCGCCAGCTCGCCGCGAGCACGGTGTCCGCCCGGGCCGCCCGGGCCAGCCGCGCCGGTCCCGAGCTGACCCGAAGGGGTAGCCCGAGAAACCGGAGGTCCACCGAGCCGCCGCTCCGGCCTTCGAGCCCCCGCACCCGGTTGTCGGCGTCCATGTAGATGACCACGCAACCGCCCGCGGCCAGCGTTCGCAAGGCCCGGGGGACGCTTCGCCGCTCGTCGCTCACCAGGACCTCGAGATGCTTCCCGTGGGCACGGGCGCCGCCGCTCCAGGCGCTTTGGAGCTGCCCGGCGATGTGGCGGGAGGCGAAGACCGCGGCCCGGTCGCGGATCCGGAGGAGCTCGGCGGTGACCTGGTGGAACGGACCGAGGTGCATGGCGCAGACCAGGATCCCGGCGCCGCCTTCCGGGCGGACCGCGGACGGGTTCTCGATCCGGTGGGCGGGGCGGCCCCGGGAGACCTCCCGGTTCAGGAGATCGTTCAAGGTCAGTTCCAGGGGATACCGGCGGGCCAGCGCCCGAAGCTCGCGGGGGGAATGGGTCTCGCTGAGGGCGGTGGAGAAGCTCACCGGGAGGAGGGGGGCGAATCCCCCCAGGGCCCGGCGGCGGCGCGGAACCCCGGCCAGGGCCCGGCCCAGGATCCCCAGGTCCCGGAGTGAGCGGTGGAGGCCGGGCATCATCGCCCGGCGGCCCGCCCCTCGGGGAGGGGATCGGAGGAGCCCGCTCGCGGGCCGGCGGCGAACCGGTAGATGAGCCCGGCCGAGCGGACGAGGAAAACGCCGGTCCCGGCCACCACCAGAACGGCGAAGAGCAGGCCGGGAAGCGGCGCCCCCCTCCCGGCCCCGGCGAGGGTGGTCACCGCGCGGGGAAGGACGGCCACCGCCATCCACGCGGAGAGGGCCAGGAGATAGACGAGGCTCGCCACGGCGTAGATCCCGAGTCCGCGGAAGGCGCGGGCCGGGGCGCCTCGGGCCGGCGATCGAAGGCGCCGGAGCGAACTGTCCCGGAGGTCGAGCGAACCGGTGAGATCGGCCACCAGCCAGTAGCCGTCCATGCGAAGGAACGGGTTCAGGTTGAGGAGCAGGGCGAGGTCGGTGAAGAGGATCGCCTTGGACCAGGCCGCTCCCCCCAGAACGAGGTAGACCGCGCAGAGTCCGCCGGCGAAGAGCGCCTGGAAGTACATCCCCCCCAGGTCCACCGTCGCCCGGTCGCGGCGCGAGAGGAGCCAGGCGCGGGAGACGTCGGAGTGAAAGACCGGGACGGCGTAGTACATGCCGAGGCCGATTCCCCCCGGCGCTTCCCCGGACCGTCGGAGGGCGGCGACGTGCCCCAGCTCGTGCCAGATCGACCCCAGGAGGTAGAGCGCGGTCGCGGGGAGCCAGCCCTCGCTCCCGAGCCCGGCGCCCTCCAGGCCCAGCCGGGGGCGGGACAGGTAGAACGCGAGGTGGAGCCCCGCGGCCAGGACGAGGCCGGGGACCACGCTGCGGCGGCCGAAGAGAGGGGCGAGGCGGCGGCCCAGGGACGAGGCCGCTCCCGCGGGAATGAGGGGGAGGCGGAGCCAGAGGCGGGAGCGGGGAGGCCCGGGGTCGGGGGGAGGTTGGCCGAAATGGATCAGGCCCGCGGGGAGGAAGGTCGTCCGGATCAACCGTTCCGCCGCCTCGGGGGTGAAGGGACGGTCGCGCTCGGCGGCGTGGAGCCGGGCCAGCTCCGCAAGATCCCGCCGGCCGTCGACCAGGCGGAGAAAGCGGGCGGCATCGGCGGATAGGGCAAGGAAACGCCCCGAGGGGAGAGCGACCACGACGTCGTCCTCGCTCCCGCGGGGCGTGGGAACTTCAATGCCTTCGCCGAGGCGGGGGACGCCGGCCACAACCGTGTCCTCCTCCCGGCGCGCCCGGGATCCGTCCCTCCGGCGACCCGAAGTCGGTCGAATCCGCGCCTCCAAGGGGCGCCTAGCTGATGGGCTGGTTCGAGCTGTACCAGATCGTCGCGCCGGGCGTGAAAAGCTCCCGGCGCTCGTTGATCTCTTCCACCGTGTAGGACGCGAAGAGTTCGACGTCTTCCTGGGCGGCCGCGTCTTCGGACCGGGGGGCGGGGTTCCGGTTCTCGTTCTCCATCGGGGACCCTCCTTGGTGGCTGATGGACTTGCTCTCGTCCCGGACGGTCGTCGCCTGGACGGGCCGCCGGTTCCGTCTGACCGAGGCTCCCACGCGCGCCCCGGCGTTTCCGGGCCGAAGCACGCCGGGGGCGCTCAGCTCATCGGATCGTATTTGTATCATTTCGCCCCGGATCGAACAAGTCGGGATGCCCCGGCGCCAGGCAACCGGAGAGTGCCCCGGGATCGTGCAAGCGGCGGCGGAATGCCGTATTCTTGGTTGTCCCCCGGCTCGATCCCCGCGTCGCGCGCCGGCCGTGGAGCGGTGGCGGTGGGGCGGCGGCGGCGAGGCCTCGGTCTGGATCGCCATAATCCATAGACTTTTTTGAACTTAGCAGGGAGAACCATCAAATGGCCCGAATCGAAACCACTCCGGAAATGGTCCGAAGCTCCTACGAACGATCCCGGAAGAACCTGGAGCTCATCCGCGACCGCCTGGAGCGTCCCCTGACCCTGGCCGAGAAGATCGTGTTCGGCCATCTCGACAACCCGCGGGAGCAGGACCTCGATGCCGGCAAGGCGTATCTCGCCCTTCGTCCCGACCGGGTGGCCATGCAGGACGCCACCGCCCAGATGGCCCTCCTCCAGTTCATGATGGCGGGGAAGCAAGAGGCCGCGGTTCCCTCCACCGTCCACTGCGACCACCTGATCCGCGCTCATTCCGGCTCGACCGCCGATCTGAACGTCGCCAACACCGAGAACCGCGAGGTCTACGATTTCCTGCGTTCGGTGAGCTCCAAGTACGGGATCGGATTCTGGCAGCCCGGGGCGGGGATCATCCACCAGGTGGTGCTGGAGAACTACGCGTTCCCCGGCGGGCTCATGATCGGGACGGATTCCCACACCCCCAACGCCGGCGGCCTGGGCATGTGCGCGGTGGGGGTCGGCGGAGCCGACGCGGTGGACGTCATGGCCGGCTTTCCCTGGGAGGTCCTCCAGCCCAAGCTGATCGGGGTGCATCTCACCGGCTCCCTGTCCGGCTGGACCGCGCCCAAGGACGTGATCCTCTGGGTCTGCGGCCAGCTCACGGTGAAGGGGGGCACCAACCACATCGTGGAGTACTTCGGCCCCGGGGCGGCCTCGATCAGCGCGACCGGCAAGGGGACGATCTGCAACATGGGGGCCGAACTCGGCGCCACCACCTCGGTCTTCGCCCACGACGAACGGATGGACACCTACCTCGAGGCCACCCAACGGGGCGAGCTGGCCGCCCTCGCCCGCGAGTACGAGGATCTCCTGGTTCCCGACAAGGAGGTGCTCCAGAACCCGAGGAAGTTCTACCACCAGCTGCTCGAGCTGGACCTGTCCACCCTCGAGCCGCACCTGGTGGGCCCGCACACCCCCGATCTTGCCCGTCCGGTGTCGAAGATGGCCGAGGCGGTGAAGCGGGAGGGGTACCCCGACCGGATCTCGGTGAGCCTCATCGGCTCCTGCACCAACTCCTCGTACGAGGACATCGGGCGCGCGGCCGACGTGGCCGAGCAGGCGGCGAAGCACGGGAACAAGATGGCCACCCCGCTCATGGTCACCCCGGGGAGCGAGCAGGTCTTCGCCACCATTCGCCGTGACGGACAGATGCAGAAGCTGGAGGCGGTGGGGGCGACGGTGCTGGCCAACGCCTGCGGACCCTGCATCGGCCAGTGGCAACGGGACGAGGTGAAACGAGGGGAAAAGAACACCATCATCACCTCGTTCAACCGGAATTTCCCCGGACGAAACGACGCCAACCCCGAGACCCTGGCCTTCATCGCCAGCCCCGAGGTGGTCATGGCCTATGGCCTGGCCGGACGGCTCTCCTTCAACCCCCTCACCGACCCGATCGCCGGACCGGACGGAACGGAGTGGAAGCTCGAGCCGCCCAAGCCCGCGCCGGACATCCCCTCCCAGGGGTTCGTGTTCGCGCGCGAGGGGTACGTCGCCCCGGTCGAGAACCCGGAGTCGGTCGAGGTCGCGGTGGATCCCGAGAGCAACCGGCTCCAGAGGCTACAGCCCTTCACCCGCCCCAACGGGGAGCAGGCGTTCCACCGCCTGCCGCTTCTCCTCAAGACCAAGGGCAAGACGACCACCGATCACATTTCCCCGGCGGGCCCCTGGCTCCGCTACCGCGGTCATCTGGACAAGATCAGCGACAACATGTTCACCGGGGCCATCAACGCCTTCACCGGGGGGCGGGGAACGACCCGGAACCCCCTCACCGGCAAGGCGGACCAGCCGGTGCCGGAAGTGGCCCGGGCGCTCAAGGCGGCCGGGAAGCGCTGGGTGGTGGTGGGGGACGACAACTACGGCGAGGGCTCGAGCCGTGAGCACGCGGCGATGTCGCCGCGGTTCCTGGGGGCGGCGGCCATCATCGCCCGCTCCTTCGCCCGCATCCACGAGACGAACCTGAAGAAGCAAGGGCTCCTGCCCTTGACCTTCGTGGACCCGGCGGATTACGAGAAGGTGCAGGAAACCGACGAGATCACCATCACCGGTCTCCAGGATCTTGCGCCCGGCATGACCCTGACCGCCATCATCCACCACCGGGACGGCGCCACCGACGAGGTGGAGCTCAAGCACACCCTGAACATGGAGCAGGTGGCGTGGTGGAAGGCGGGGAGCGCGCTGAACCTCCTGCGGATGCAGGGGAAGGACTAGGCGCAGTAGCGATCGCGCCGGGACGGGCCGGGCGGATCATCCGGCCGGGGGAGGGACGCCCTGAGGCGCCGCCCGGCGGGCCGGTAGGCGTGAGCCGAGGAGCGACGTGGCCGAAGCCCATCTGGATCTGCGGTCCTTTCTCGACGCCCTCCGGGCCGAGGGGGACCTGGCCGAGATCGAGGTCCCGGTCGACCCGCGCCTGGAAGCGGCGGAGGTCCACCGGCGGGTGATCGCCGCCGGGGGTCCCGCGCTCCTGTTCAAGCGGGTGGGAGACTCGCCGTTTCCGGTGGTGACCAACCTCTTCGGGACCCGGAAACGGGTGGAGATGGCCTTCGGTTCCCGCCCCCGGGAGACCGTCGAAGCCATCGCCCGCCTTCCCGAGCGGCTCATGCCGCCGTCGGTGGGCGGGCTGTGGGCGGAGCGGGGGGTGCTCGGAAGGCTCACCCGGATCGGGCTCGACCGGCGGGCCTCGGCCCCGGTCCTGGAGCGCGCCGAGGGGTCCCCCGATCTCACCCGCCTACCCGTCCTCACCACCTGGGCCGAGGACGGGGGCCCGTTCCTCACCCTTCCCCTGGTCTACACCGAGCATCCCGGGGGGGCGGGCCACAACCTCGGGATCTATCGCATGCAGGTGTACGACCGCGAACGGGCCGGCATGCACTGGCAGATCGGGAAGGGGGGCGGGTTCCACTACGCGGCGGCCGAGGCCCGGGGGGAGGCGCTCCCGGTGAACGTGTTCCTGGGGGGGCCGCCGGCCTTGATCCTGGCCGCGGTGGCTCCGCTCCCGGAGAACGTGCCGGAGCTTCTCCTGGCCTCCCTGGTTCTCGGGCGGCGCCTGCCGATGAGCGAGAACCCCGAGGGGCCGCTTCCGGTGGCTTCCACCGCGGAGTTCGCGCTGGTGGGCGGGGTTCCGGCCGGGGAGCGCGCCCCCGAGGGTCCCTTCGGCGATCACTACGGCTACTACTCCCTCCGCCACGACTACCCGGTCTTTCATTGCCGGGCGCTCTTCCACCGCCGGGACGCGGTGCTGCCCGCCACCGTGGTGGGAAAGCCCCGTCAGGAGGATTTCTACATCGGGGATTTTCTCCAGGAGCTCCTCGCCCCGGTCTTCCCCCTGGTCATGCCCGCGGTGCGGGATCTCTGGTCCTACGGAGAAACCGGCTACCACTCGCTGGCCGCGGCGGTGGTGCGGCAACGCTACAAACGCGAGGCCATGGCCTCGGCGTTTCGCATCCTGGGCGAGGGCCAGCTCTCGCTCACCAAGTTCCTCCTGGTCCTGGATCGCGAACAGGACCTCCGCGATTTCCGATCGGTGCTGGAGCACGTCCTGGAACGGGCCGACCTCCGCACCGATCTCTACGTCTTCGCCAACCTCTCCATGGACACCCTCGACTACACCGGCCCCGCGGTGAACGAGGGATCGAAGGGGGTTCTGTTGGGGGTGGGCGATCCGGTCCGCGAACTTCCCCGCGAGTTCCGCGGGGAGCCGCCGGCGGAGGTCGCCGCGGTGGAGGTGTTCTGCGCGGGGTGTCTGGTGGTGTCCGGGCCTTCGGTGGCCGCCGACCGCGAGGCCCCGTCGCGCCTGGCCGCGCACCCCGCCTTCCGGGAGTGGCCGCTGGTGGTCCTGGTGGACGATGCCCGCGAGGCGGTCCGGAGCGTCCCGCGGTTCCTGTGGACGACCTTCACCCGGTTCGAGCCCGCCGCGGACATCTACGCGGCATCGGTGTCCACCCTCCGCCACCACGTTTCCTACACGCCGCCGGTGGTGATCGATGCGCGCCTGAAACCGGACTTCCCGGACGAGCTCTTCTGCGATCCGGAGACCGCTCGGAAGGTGGACGCCCGCTGGAAGGAGTACTTCCCCGGGGGAATGGAGATGGGGGACTCGGACCGGGCGGACCTGGACTAGCCCGGGCGCTTCGCTCTCGCCTCCAGGCCGGGTCATGCTCCCGGCCGGTCGCTACCCCGCCGCCTCCAGGAGCTCCAGGTACGGCCGGTCGAGGAAGTCGTCCGGATCCAGGGCGAGGGCCCCGATGACCGTGTGGGTCTCCGCCCGGGCCTCCTCCGGGGTGATCCCCTGGACCACGGTTTCGAGCTCCATGAAGTCGCCCAGCCCATCCACCCGGTCCAGGTGGATGCGGGTGTGGCGCCAGAGATGGAGCGTCCGCGTCTTCTTCACCACGCCGCGAACGCCGAGGCTCCGGGTGAGCACCCGCTCCAGCTTCGCCGGGTCGTCCACCGGCGCGATGTCGTAGTCCGAGGGGCGAGGCTCGCTCCCCGAAGCGCGGACGTAGGCGATCAGCTCTCCCGGTTCACCTGCCACCGTCCGGAGCTTCAGGTAGCCCTCGGCCACGCGGAAGAAGACGTCCCGCTGGCCGCGGGCCCATTCCCGGGACGCGCCGAGCCTCTCGATCCGCGCGGTGAGCTCGGCGACGTCGCGGACCGGCGCCTTGATCTCGATGTTCTGCACGCGTCATTCCTCCGATCTGCGCACCATCCTCGCGTGGTCCTCGGCGGGAAGGTGGACGAGGACCGGCATCCCCCCCTCGAGGAAGTGTTCCAGCCGGCCGAGCTCGCTCCCCTCCACCTCCAGATCCAGCCGCACGGGGGGGGACGACGGGTTCTCCTCCGGCGTCTTCCCCCAGGTCCGCTGTACGAAGAGCTTCAAATCGTCCCAGGGGCTCTTCACGTCGGAGGCGGTGGCCCGGACGGTCAGACCGTCGGTGTGGAGGGCCAGGCGGAGCGGCCTCGGGCGGGGGGGATGATCCGGGCCAGGACCGCGGCCGCCTTGTCCACCGTGGTGTCGGCCTCCAGTTCGGCCGGGTGCGCGGCCAGGATCTGGGCCGCGATCAGGTGGTGCAGGGGATGGGCGGCCAGGGAATCCGCGGCCCCCTCTCCCAGCTCGAACTTCGAGACCGCCAGGGTGTCGTAGACCGTGCCTGCCACCTCGAGGAGCACCTTCCCCTGTTGAAGGTCCAGGACCAGGTAGGGAAGCCGTCCCCGCGCCGCGGTGAGCTCGCCCCGTGCAAAGGCGAGGTCGTAGCGCTCCTGGTCGCGGAGGACGGTGAGGGAGTCGCGCCTGGCCTGGAGGTGCTCGGCTTCCCGCGCCGCCTCCCGGCCGGCGTCGCGCCGGTCCGACCCGCGACAGCCCGCGCCGCCGAGCATCGAAAGGAAAACCGCCAGCGCCAGAAGAGCGCGCGCCGGGCAGGAGATCACGTGGTGCACGGTCGTCCCCCGCCTAGTAGATGATGACCGGAGTGCCCGGCTTGGCCACTTTCACGATCCGGGCCAGGGTCTTGTCCCCGAGCCGCACGCAGCCGTGAGTGGCGGGGTACCCCAGGAGCCGGGTGTAGAGCGTGCCGTGGATGAAGTAACCGTCCCCGATGGGAATGGCGTACTTCCCGAGGACGCCGCCCTCGGCCCGGTCGCGCGGGTTGTCGGGCGGAGCCTCGCCCTCCTCGATGAACGCCCAGTCCGGCCGCATCCACACCGGATCCTCGAGCGCGGATCCCCGGACCGCGCGCCGGCCCCGCGGGGTTCGGAAGGTCCACTCCCGGCCCGAAGCGGTGTCGGCGAGGGAGGCGTTGGTGCCGGTGGAACACACGTCCTCCAGCACCACCCGGCTCCCCTTCATGAGCCGGACCCGGTTCCGGTAGGTGTCGACCACGATGTAGTTTCCCGCGGGCTCCAGCCGGTCGATCTCCGCGAGCACCCTCTCCCGCGCCGCGCGCATCCGGTTCACTTCCTTGGCGAGGGCGATGTCCTCGGTCCGGAGCGCCTCCACGTCCACCCTGGCCTCGCTCCGCCCGCACCCCGTCACCCCCGCCGAGGCCGCGAGCAGCCCGGCGAGCCCGAACACCCGGGCCGCGCGCCGTCCCCACCCCCGTTTCATCGCCTGGCCTCCCTCAGCGCCGCGGAATCCAGTAGCCCCTCCGGCACCCGGCCCACGATGACCACCCGATCCCCCACCGAAAGCGCGCCGTAGAGCGCATCCATGTCCGGGTTCGCCAGAGCGACGCACCCCAGCGTCCAATCCGTCCGGCGACCTCCGTCGCCGTGGATCTCGATCGACCCCCCGAGCTTCGTCCCCGGGGCGATCTCCCCGTCCCGCTTCCGCCGCTGGAACCGGGCCCGGTCCTCGGCGTTGGGGTAGTTGAGGAGAAGCGCCTTGTGGTACCGCGTCTCCCCCCCCGATTTCTTCCGGGTGATCGTGTAGAGGCCTTCCGGGGTGGCCAGGTCCCCCTGCCGGGTCTTGGGCCGCGTGCCCTCCACCCCGAGGTCGACCGAATAGACCCGGGACACCTTTCCGCCCCGGATCAGGAACGCGCTCCGCGACTCCTTCTCCACCACCAGAACCTTGGTCCCGCTCCGGCTGAGCCGGGTTCCCTCGGCCACCCAGGTGCGCCAACGGGCCTGGGAGTCGGCCGAGTCGAACCGCCGGGAGTCCTCGTCCAGCCGCTCACCCAACCGGGAGGAGCGGGACTCCAGCCGGGAGAGGGCGGTTTCGGCCCGGGCCGGCTCCCCCCGCTCCAGCCACCGCCGGGCTTCGGCCACCTCCAGTTCGGCCCGGGTGGCCAGGGTCCGGTTGGTTCGCTTTCCGGAGGCGCGACCCGCGCGGACCTTCATGGTCGCCAGATCCGCCTCGGCCGAGGCCAGCCGCGCCCGGGCGGCGGTCATCCGTACCGCTCGCGCGCTCTCGGCCTGGGCCAGGGCCGCCGCCGTCCACCGGGGCACCTGGGAGAGCGCGGCGTGGACCAGGTCGGCGCGGGGCCGGCCGTACCAGGTGCGGGGGATGTCCACGTTCATGGCCTCGGCCCGGGCCAGCCAGACGCGGGCGGAGTCCATGGGGGCGGACGCGTACTCGTCCCCCCGGGCCAACGAGGCCTCGGAGATCGCGGTGCGGGCGGCGCGGAAGCTCTCGTCGCCCAGTCGACCGTAGCCGGTGGCCACCATCAAGAAGAGTCCGCCGGCCACCGTGAGGACCAGGGCGGCGGCGGCGAATAGAGAAGCTCGAAGGCGGTGGCGTTTCATGGAACCCCATCGTACCCGAGGCGGGGTGCGAATACGAGAGAGCCGGGTCCATGCGGACCCGGCTTCCCGATCTACGATTGCGGCCTGCTTGCTAGGACTTCTTGGCCTTCCTGTTCGCGGTCGCGGCGGAGAGCTCGGAGTTCATCTTCTGGAGCTGATCCACCAGGACCTGGGCCTTGGTCTGGGCTTCCATGTAGTTGCCGCCGTCAAAGAGCGCCTGCGCGTCGGTTAGCGAGGTCCGCATGGCGTCGAGATCGGCCTTCATCATCTCCAGGTCCGCGCGGTTGTCCTTCCCCGCGGGAGCGTAGGAGAGCATCTGGGCCGCGGAGTCGATGCCCGCGGTGGCCTCGGCCAGGAGACCCTCGACCTGGGTTTTCACCTCGGCCTTCTTGGCCTGGGCTTCGGTCTCGGCCTCCCGGGCCGCTTCCTGGGCCTGGGCCAGCAGGGCCTCGGCCTTTCCGTACTTGCGGAAGGGCGCGAAGGACTTGCCCTGGGCATCGATCACCGCCTTGGCCGCGGCGAGGGAGTCCCGGGCCGCCGCCATCGCCTCGGGGGCGTAGGTCTCGGCGTCGGCCGAGGTGGCGGTGGAAATGGCGCTTTCCGTCGCGGCCACCTGGTCGCTGGGGGCCTTGGCGCAGCCCATGGCCGCCGTCGTCAACACGAGAAACGAGACGAAGAGCTTCGTCTTCATGGTTGTCACTGCCTTCACTTCTTAGCCGGCGAATGCCGGCTGCCGCGAAGGGCCCGTCCGGGCCCCGGTGGAGGCCGCCTTCGCTCGGGCGGACGCTTCACCTTGGTACACGCTCCCGTGCCCGCTCGATCGGGGGTTCGCCGGTGCGGCAAGCCGCGGAACCCTGGGTTAGAACGAGCCCACATGGGAACGCCCCCGCATGGGGGCGTTGTCCCGGCAGTTTGAGCGGCCGGGATCATACTGCCGCCGGATCGCCGCGCGCCATACATTCTTTGGATGGTTCCCGGCAGAAAAAGATCCGAAACGGATTGCCGGAGGAGGATCACCGACGGATACGGTCGGGTTTTCGCGGGTGCGAAATCCTGTCATGGTGCGGAGCATCAGCGGGTTGGGCGCGCGGGAACGGGGGTCAGGGCCGGGCCGGGGCTTCCTCCTGGGCGGGGGTGGTTTCGGTTTCGGTCTCGGCCTGGGGGCGGGTGTTGAAGAGGGTGGCCAGGGTGCTCCTGAGGGCTCCGGCGTCGAGGTTGGGAATGAGCCGGCCTCCCTCGGCGATGGACACGTGGGCGGTCTCCTCGCTCACCACCACCACGATGGCGTCGCTCTCCTCGCTGATCCCCAGCGCGGCCCGGTGCCGGGTCCCCAGGGCGTAGGCAAGACGGGGGTTCAGGCTCAGGGGAAGGATGCATCCGGCCGCGGTCACCTGGCTTCCCGCGATCACCACCGCGCCGTCATGGAGGGGGGAAGGCGGGGTGAAGATGGTCATCAGGAGCTCGGCGGAGACCCGGGCCTCCAGAAGGGTGCCGGTTTCCATGATGTTCTTGAGGCCCACGTTCCGCTCGATCACGATCAGGGCGCCCAGGCTCTTCTCGGACAACCCCTCCACCGCGCGAACCAGCTCGCCGAGGATCGACGTCTCCTGGGTGCGGGTGAAGGACCGGAAGAGCTTTCCGCCGCCCAGGGAGGTGAGCGCCTTCCTGAGCTCCGGCTGGAAGAGGATGAGGAAGGCCAGCACCCACACCGTCTTGAGGCTCGAGATGATCCAGTTGAGCCCTTCGAGCTGGAGGACGCTGGCGGCGAGGGAGACGAGGAGGATGATGAGGAGCCCCACGAACATCTGTGCCGCGCGGGTGCCCCGGATGAAGCGGAAAAGGTAATAGAACAGGCCGGACAAGAGAGCGACGTCGAGGATGTCTCGCCAGTGATTTCCCAGAAAGTCCAGCATGGTCTCGCTTACTCAAACGGTTGAAGGCGACGACAAGCGAAGGTTGGACGCCCTCGCTTCCCATTCTCTCATTTGAGCGGGGTTCGATGCGAGCGGTTACTGGAAAACAACGCGAATTTCCGGGCAAATCGGGGGCAACCCCGCCGATGCCGGTCCGGGGTCAGGTTCGCTCGAGGCCGAGGACCGCGTCAGCCACCCGGAGGGCCCGGCGGGTGGCCCCCACGTCGTGGACGCGAAGGATCGAGGCCCCGGCCAGGCGGGCCGCCACCGCCGCGGCGACGCTCCCGTCCCGCCGCTCCGCCGGATCCTCGACGCCGGTCAGGATCCCGATGAACCGCTTCCGGGACGCCCCCACCAGCACCGGCGAGCCCAGGGCCGCGACCTCGGTCAGGCGGCGAAGGATTTCCAGGTTGTGTTCGGCCCGCTTCCCGAAACCGATCCCCGGGTCCAGCACGATGGCCGAGCGCCCCACCCCGGCGGCCTCCGCCCGGTCCCGGCGATCCCCCAGGAAGCGGATGATCTCCACCATCAGGTCCGGGTAGCGGGGATCGTCCTGCATGGTGCGGGGAGTGCCCCGCATGTGCATGAGGACCACCCCGGCCCCGGTTTCGGCCACCAGGGGCCCCATGGCCGGGTCGCCGAGAGCGGTGATGTCGTTCACCACCGCCGCTCCCGCCTCCAGTGCCGCTCGCGCCACCCCGGGCTTGGAGGTATCCACCGAGACCGGGACCCCCAACCGCGCCGCTTCCCGCACCACCGGCGCCACCCGGCGAAGCTCCTCACCCTCGGGGACGGGATCGGCGCCGGGCCGGGTGCTCTCCCCCCCACGTCCAGGAGGTCCGCTCCCTCGCGCACCAGGGCCTCGGCATGGCGGCAGGCGGCGGCGGCGTCCGGGAAGCGGCCCCCGTCCGAGAAGGAGTCGGGGGTGACGTTGACGATCCCCATGATGCGGGCCCGGGAAAAATCGAGGCTCCCTCCCCGAAGCCGCCAGGGCGGGGGGGAGGGAGCCTTGAAGTCGGTCATGCCGGGAGCGCTAGGCCGGACCCGGATGGGGGTCCGGTGAGGGCTGGATCCGGCCCTTCGGGCGATCGGGCTCCTCCTCCCGGGTGGGAGGGAGGACCGGCTTGTCGGCCGTCTCCTCCTCGGGCCGGAAGGGATCGAGCTCCTCTCCCCGGATCAGCTTGTCGATCTCCTTGGCGTCGAGGATCTCGCGTTCCAGGAGGGCGACGGCCAGGGCATGGAGCTTGGGCTCGTTCTCCCGGAGGATCGTCAGCGCCCGCTGGTGGCTCTCCTCCACCAGGCGGCGGATCTCCCGATCGATCTTCTGCTGGGTGGCCTCGGAGTAGTTGCGCTCGTGCCCGAGTTCCTTCCCCAGGAAGACCATCTCCTGCTTGTTGCCGTAGGTGAGGGGGCCCAGATCCTCGCTCATGCCCCACTCGCATACCATCTTGCGGGCCAGGTTGGTGGCCTGCTCGATGTCGTTCCCGGCCCCGGTGGTGATCTCGCCGAAGATGACCTCCTCGGCGCCCCGGCCGCCGAGCATCCGGGCCAGGACCCCTTCGCAGTACTCACGGGTGTAGGTGTGGCGCTCGTCGAGGGGGAGGAAATGGGTCACCCCCAGCGCCCGCCCGCGCGGGACGATGGTCACCTTGTGGATGGGGTCCGCCCCGGGGGTGAGCTTCCCGACCAGGGTGTGACCCGCCTCGTGGTAGGCGGTGACCTTCTTCTCGTCCTCGTTGATGATGCGACTCTTGCGCTCGGCCCCCATCATCACCTTGTCCTTGGCGTCCTCGAAGTCCCGCATGGTGACCCGGCGATGGTTGTGCCGGGCGGCCAGGAGCGCGGCCTCGTTCACCATGTTGGCCAGGTCCGCCCCCACCATCCCCGGGGTTCCCCGGGCGATCACGTTCAGCTCGACGTCGTCGGAGAGCGGGATCTTCCGGGTGTGGATGCGGAGGATCTCCTCGCGGCCCTTGACGTCGGGAGCGTCCACCACGATCTGCCGGTCGAAGCGGCCGGGACGCAGGAGCGCGGGGTCGAGCACGTCCGGGCGGTTGGTGGCGGCCACCAGGATCACGCCCTCGTTGGATTCGAAGCCGTCCATCTCCACCAGGAGCTGGTTCAGGGTCTGCTCACGCTCGTCGTGACCGCCCCCCAGGCCTGCGCCCCGGTGGCGGCCCACCGCGTCGATCTCATCGATGAACATGATGCAGGGGGCGTGGCGTTTCCCCTGCTCGAAGAGGTCGCGCACCCGCGAGGCGCCCACCCCCACGAACATCTCCACGAAATCCGAGCCGGACATGCTGAAGAAGGGCACACCGGCCTCGCCGGCCGCCGCCTTGGCCAGGAGCGTCTTCCCGGTGCCGGGCGGACCCAGGAGCAGCGCCCCCTTGGGGATGCGCCCGCCCAGGACCTGGAACTTCTTCGGGTCCTTGAGGAACTCGATGATCTCCTGGAGCTCCTCCTTGGCCTCGTCCGCCCCGGCCACGTCCTTGAAGGTGATCTTGGGCTTGTTCTCGATCAGGAGCTTGGCCTTGCTCTTTCCGAACTTGAGCGCCGCCGACCCGCCGGACTGCATCTGGCGGATGAAGAAGAGCCAGAAGCCGACGATGAGGAGGATCGGGAACCAGGTGAGGAGGATCTGGAACCAGTTGGTCCGCTCCTTGGCCCCGTCGATCTCCGCGTCCGGGTTCTTGTTCTGGATCTTGGCGATGAAGTCGTCGCTGGGCTGCATCGGGAGGTCGGTGGTGAAGCTCTTCACGCTCTCGTTCCGACCGTCGGTGCTTACCATCACCGGCTGACGAAGCTCGCCGGTGGCTTCCTTGTCGGCGATCTTGAGGACCTTGATGTTTCCGGCCTCGATCTCCTCGGAGAGACGGGAATAGGTGAGCCGGCGCTCTTCGGGGCGGCTCAGGTGGTAGAAGTTCACCGCCAGGAGCACCAGGACGAGCATCATGAGCCAGAAGGCCACGGTCTTCAGCGGCCTTGGGGTCATGAGAGGGGGGGGCTTCCGCCCGCCGGGCCCTCCCGGGGGTTCCCGGCGACGCGGACCGGGCGGCTCCTCGTCGTCGCCGCCCCCGCCGAGGCGCCGATGGACCGCGTCGATGAAATCGGGTTTCTTGGAGGACATCCGCAAATCTTCCTTTCGAACACAGGGATCGGGGTTTCCGCGCCGTCGCGGGGCCCCGACGGCCGGCGGTTCGGACGGAATACCCGCCGTCAGATTATCGTTTCGGCTTCAAAGATCACGACTTGAGACGTATCCGGAAGGACCGGGGCGTGGCCGGCCCGGCGGTGGCCGGTGACCCAGAGAATCCGTTCTCCGCCCTCCGCCCCCCCATTGTCGCACAGAAGGGCCACCCGAGTCCTGAGCCGTCGCGGGACCTTTCGATTGATGAGGAGATCACTGATCTTCTGGCTTCCCTCCATCCCCAGGGGCTCGATCCGGTCCCCGGTCCGGGCCGCCCGGAGATAGACCGGCGGAACCAGCCCTTCCCGGTCGAAACAGCTCTTTTCCGGCGCTCCCACGCAGGATTCCAGGTCCGGACCCCCGGATGGGGCCAGCCCCCAGCTGAGATGGATCGCCCCCCACCGGGTCTCACCGTCCCGGTTCAGGTCGATGGGGGGAGACGGCTGGGGAGCCGCGAACTCCGCGGGCTCCCCCGCGGGCCCCAGGGTGAGGGCGTCGTATTCCCGCCGGGCGGTGAGCCCCCGGGCGAGGTCGACCCCCCCCGTTCCCCGGTCGCTGCCGCACAGGTCCAGGACCGCGTCCACGTGGGCCAGGGTGACCTCGTCGAGATCGCCGACCAGGTCCTCCACCGCCGCCCGGAGCGCCGATCGTTGCAGAACCTTGTGGTACTTCTTGAGTTCCGGAATGGACAGGCGGATCTCGGGTCCGCCTTCCCCCGGCTCCCGGCCCAGGTTGGCGCTCCGGAGGATCCGGGCCCCCTCCAGGCTCAGGAAATCGTCCACCTCGTTCATGAGCTGGGACTCACGAGCCAGGACCGACGTCACGCCCTTCCCGAACTCCTCGGTCAAGAGGGGTACCACGTGCTCCCGGACCCGATTCCGGGTCAGGGTGACGTCCCGGTTGGAGGAATCCATGCGGTAATCGGCGTTCTCCTCATCGAGGAAGGCCAGGATCTCCGCCCGCCAGCTGGTGAGGAGCGGCCGGCACATGGAGCCGGGTCCGACCGGAAGCATGCCGCCGAGGCCTCGGGGGCCCGCTCCCCGGATCATGTTCAGGAGAAAGGTCTCCACCTGATCGTCGGCGGTGTGGCCGGTCACCACCCACTTGGCTCCGGCCACCGCCCGCGCCTCCTCCAGGAACCCGTAGCGCTCGCGGCGGGCCAGGGCCTCCAGGGATCCGCCTTCCTTCTCCCGGAGGGCGGGGACGTCCACCGTTCTTCCGTGGAGGGTCAGGCCGTGGGCCGCGGCCAGCTCGGCCACGAACCGGGCGTCCTCCCGGGCCTCTTCGCCGCGGATCCGGTGGTTCAAGTGGGCGGCGTGAAGGTTCAGGCCGAGGGTGTCCCGGACCCTGAGAAGGAGGTGGAGGAGGGCCACCGAGTCGGGACCTCCCGAAACCGCCACCAGAAGGGTGTCCCCGGGCCGGGTGGGGCAGACCGAGGTGAAGAAGTCGAGGACCCTGTGTTCGAGCATGGCACCCCTCCTGGTTGGGGCCGGGGGGCCGGCGCCTCGTGCCGGGGGTCCGAGGCGGGGGGAGACCGGAACCCTCCATGTATGGTGCAATGTTCCCCGGGAATGTCCACCCCTAAAACGCGATCGGGAACCGGCCGGCCGCGGGGGTCTTGAAGGAGGAATGGATGCGCGTGGTGCTCTTGGGGGCGGGATTGCAGGCCCAGGCCGCCGGTCACGACCTGGTGCTACAGAAGGACCTGACCGAGATCACGGTGGCCGACGCCGACCCGGCCCGGGCGGAGGCCCTGGCCCGGCGATGGGGGGATCCGCGGGTCCGCCCGGTGGCGTTGGACGCGGCGGACCCCGAGGCGGCGGGCCGGCTGCTCGCCGGCGCCCGGGCCGCCCTGAGCGCGGTGCCGTATCGCTTCAACGCGGGGCTCGCGCGGGCGGCGGTCGGGGCGGGGTGTTCGTTCTGCGATCTGGGGGGGAACAACGCGGTGGTGTCCGAGGAACTGGCGCTCGACGGAGCGGCCCGGGAGGCCGGGGTGACGGTGGTCCCCGACTGCGGCCTGGCCCCGGGGATGGTGGCGGTCCTGGCCGCCCACGCCGTGGCCTCGTTCGACGAGACGGAGTCGCTGGAGATCCGCGTGGGCGGTCTCCCCCAGAAGCGGGGCGGGATCCTCGACTACTCGCTCGTCTTCAACATCCAGGGCCTCATCAACGAGTACGTCGAGGATGCGGTGGTGATCGAGGACGGGGAGATCCGGTCGGTGCCGTGCCCGGGTTCCTTCGAGGAGCTGGAGTTCCCGCCGCCCTTCGGGCGGATGGAGGCGTTCGCGACCTCGGGAGGGACGTCGACCCTTCCCGAGACCTATCGCGGGCGCGTCAGGCGGCTGAACTACAAGACCATCCGCTATCCGGGCCACGGGGGGGTGATCCGGGTCATGAAGGAGCTGGGGCTCCTGTCCTGGGAGCCGGTGGAGGTGGACGGGGTCCGGGTGGCGCCGCGGGCGGTATTCGCGAAGGTGGCGGAGCCGGTCCTGGACCGGGGCGAGCCCGACGTGATCCTGATGCGGCTGACCGCGACGGGGAAGCGGGGCGGGCGCGCGGCGCGCCGGGTCTACCAGATGATCGACTACCCAGATGCGGAGAACGGGCTCACCGCGATGATGCGGTGCACGGCGTACCCGGCCACCACGGTGCTGATGATGCTCGCGCGCGGCGAAGTCGAGGCCAAGGGGGCGCACCCCCAGGAGCGGTGCATCGATCCGGATCGGTTCCTGGAGGAGTTGGGGAAGCGGGGATTGGAGATCTCGATCACCGACAGGTAGGGGGGGGCCCGCCGGCGCGATGGGACCCGCTCGCCCGGCTTCGTGACATGGCCGCCGGTTCCGGAGCGATTCGCCGGTTGCGCCCCCATTACTTCGGTACTATATTCCTTTCATATTTGCGGCGCGGAATGCACAGAATCCCCCCACACCAGCCGCCGCACGAGGAACGGAGTCTTTCCCCCGGCCGCTCCCGTTCTCCTGGATGATCACGAGTCGTTCGCCACGGGCTCGAATCTCACGCCCCGCCCCGGGGTGGAGATCGCCGGGAATGCCAGCATGAGTTCCGCCGAATTTCTTCAAAAACTTGCCGGAGCGGTGCCGGACAAGTCCTACCTGCTCGGGAAGGTCGGCGTCCTGGGGTATGGGATCGGGTTCAGGATTCGCGGCGGGCGCCGAACCGACGAGCCGGCCCTGGTCGTGTACGTCCGCAAGGGCCGGAAGGCCGAGGATCCGCGGCGCCTGCCGAGACATGCTCGGATTCCGAACCGGGTGCGCATCGTCCTGGAGGGGCGGTCGGAGTGGCTCCCCGTGGACATCGTGGAGGACGAGGTCGGGAACATCGCGGAGGCGACGTCCGGGCCGCCGGTATCCCCGGTGGTCATTCCGGGCCACAGGATCTTCAATCGTGATCATCCGGAGAATTGGGGAACGGTCGGATGGGTGGCCCGGGACGGCCAAATCGGAGAGACGGTCGTCTGCGCCGCCTATCACGTTCTCATGCGTCCTCTCACCGGGTATCCGGCGAAACGGATCGCCCAGGAGTACGTCCACGCTCCGAGCGATCCCGAGCGGATCCTCGGAACGGCCGACGACCCTCCCGGAAGCCATGCCTATCCCATGGGCCGGGTGTGGTACGCACGCCGTGACCGCCAGTTCGACGTGGGTACGGTGAGGCTGCACCCCGCCGCCGAGGCGGCGCGGTACATCCGATACATCGGCAGCATGGGCCCCTTGCGCTATCTCGGGATCCAGGATCTCCAGGGTGAAGCGGGCGAGCCGGTCCGGCTGGCGGCCGGCGCTCCCGCCCCCTCCACCGGACACGTCTACGAGTTCCCGTCCTTCTTTCCCATGCGGTACCCGGACTGGCCCGGAGGGCTGAACATGGCCGGCCTGATCGCCACCGACATCCCGGTCTCACCCGGTGACTCCGGCGGTCTCCTGGTGGATGCCGGCCGGAGGCCCATCGGCATGCTCGTGGGAAGCTCGGCGACGCGGTCCTTCTTCATGCATCTGGGCGAGACGGCCAAGGCCCTGGGGCTTTCCGATCCGGCGACGTGAGGCTGAAGCGATACGACGGGGTTTGGTGATTGCCGCTCTCAGGAGGTGCCGACATGAGTTCCATGCGCGCGTTCATCGCAGCTCTGGTCCTGCTCCTTGGATGTGCTCCGGGCGCCCGGGCGGAGGCGCAGGAAACCGCCCAAGCGGATACCCTCAATCTCCGATCGGTGGGCGACCAGGAGGTGCTCGAGGTCCATGGGGCCGCCACCCCCTTCCGCCGCGGCCGGGCCTACGTGGTCCGGGTCGCAAACCTCGACGGGGACCGGCCCGGCTGGCGCTTCGAGCTGGGGGGAGTGGAGCTGGCCGGCGTGGACTCCTCGACCCACCCGACCTTCCGCCTCCCCGCCGGCAGCAAGGTCCAGCCTCTGTCCGGAAAGGTCGACTTGAAGCTGGTCGCCTCCAACGGGACGTTGAGTCTGAGGCCGGAGACGCTGGAACTCCCGGTCGACGAGGCGCCGGGCGGTGGGGGGAGAAGCCGGCTTCCGTGGCTCGATGGTGGGTCCTCTCTCCCGGCCAGCACCGTTTACGATCGCAGGCGAAACCGGATCACCCTGGTCTTCGACGAGGACGGGTTGCCGATCGGCGAGATGCCGACCGACGTGGACGACAACGACGGCATCCGGGTGAACCTCGTGCTGACCGAGGGCAATAAAGGATCGATCGGGGACTATTCGATCACCGTTTCCGGGAAGTTCGCTTCGGGGGGATACCCGGTTCTGGCCTCGGGGGCCGGCCCCATTGTCGGCAAATCGAGCGGAGCGATCATGAGCGCGACAGGGGATACGCTCAATGTCTACAACATGGGAACCTATGGGCCCTTCTCCGCCGGTTCCCTGGAGATCAAGATCATCCGGGACAAGGCCGAGCTTCGCGACTACAAGATCCGGGTGTCTCCCAACTATCTGGCCGCGTTTCGATTCGGCGTGGGGCAGTCACCGATCCGGTTCAACGACTTCTACGTTGCCCCGCGATCCGGGGCCTCGGGCGATACGGGAACGGTCATGAACCACGCCGCCCCCGACGGTGAGCCGCGCTCGTACCTGGCCGTGGTCTTCTACACCTGGCAGTTCTGGCGGGATGGGTTCTGGAACGGGCGGGATCTCGACGAACAGCCGGAGTTCCTGGATCGGTTCAACCCCTTCCTGGGCGTCGGCGTGAAGGACCTCGGGAAGGAGTACCTGTTCGGCGTAACCGCCGAGCTGGCGCGAGGGCTCGACGTGGTCTGGGCGGTGCAGTACGCGCGGGTCCCCGAACTCGACGGGTCGGTGCGCGAGGGGGACACGTTCGTGGGGAAGACCGGGGATCTTCCCATCCGGTACCGGTGGAGGACGTCGAGCGGCTTCTGGGGCGCCTCGGTGGACCTGAGGATCGCCGTCGCCGTCTTCAAATCGGTGATCGGCAACTGACGCCTTATCCGGGGAAAGGCCCGGGCTCGTCGGTGGTCGGATCCGGGCCGGTCGACCCGGACGGGCACCCGCGGGGGGCACACGGACCACGGACGGTGGGCGATCGACAAGAAGACAAGAAGATGAATGGTGGCGGCTCAGGGACTTGAACCCCGGACACGCGGATTATGATTCCGCTGCTCTAACCAGCTGAGCTAAGCCGCCCCCAGGACCGCGGGCCCCGATCCGTGGACCGGCGCCCGAAAACACGCAACCGCCCCGGATACCCCGGGGCGGACAGGGCAGAAGAGTCTAGAAAACAGCCTCGTGGCCTGTCAAGGCCGGCTTCCTTGACACCCCCTGGACCCCTCCCTATACTCGGCGGCTCCAAACCCGAGAGGCATCCCCGAACGCCGAGAGCCCGCTTGCTCACGATCCCCAAAGAGGAGTCAATTCGCGTTATGAAACGCTTCGGCAACCTGCCGGTTCCTTGCGTTCCGGTTTCCGCCCTTCTGGCGGCGCTGGTCGGTCTCGCGCTCCTCGCGCCGGTGACCGAGGCCGCGGACATCGTGGGTCGGGGAAGCCTGGGGGGAAGCCTCGGAGGCATGAAGTTCCTGACCGGGGATGACTTCGGGAACGGGAAGGTCCGCTTCATCGGCCAGGCCGTCTTCAAGTACAACTTCACCCGTCATCTGGCCGGCGAGCTGGATAGCGGTTGGGGGTGGAACGCCTACCCGGGGGCGACCTCGGCGACCGACACCCTGGCCACGGTGATCCCCACCACCTTCGGGATCGAGTACCGCTGGAATCCCAGCGAGGGCCCCATCTGGCCCCACGTCGGCGTGGGCGCCGGGCTCTATTCCCTGGGGGTGAAGGACACCTACCGCAGCTGGGCGTACGCCGACAGCGGCAAGGCGCGCCTCACCTGGACGAGCCCCGGACTCTACATGAAGGTTGGCGCCGAGTACCTGTTCGAGAACGCGGTGTCCATCAACCTGGATTTCCTCTACCACACCATCTTCTCCGAGGACGCCTCGCGCTTTCCCGACAGGTGGGGAAATCAGAACACCTCCTTCGCGGAACTCCGCCTGGGAGGAAACTACTACTTCACCTTGAAGGGCTACAGCCCGGCTCCTACCAAGGAGAAGTGAGCCTGACCGGCCTCCGGCAACGGAGGCCGGTTTTTGCATCCGGGTCGAGCAGCAAAGGAGACCGCCGTGACGGATCATCCCCGGATCAAGGGCGAAGCCCTCACCTTCGACGACGTGCTTCTGGTCCCCGCCCGGAGCGACGTCCACCCCCGCACGGTCGACGTTTCCACCCTCCTCACCAAGGGCATCCGGCTCAACATCCCCCTCCTGAGCGCGGCCATGGACACCGTGACCGAGAGCGAGCTGGCCATCGCCCTGGCCCGCGAGGGGGGAATCGGGTTCATCCACAAGAACCTGCCCATCGAGCGCCAGGTGGAGGAGGTGGACAAGGTGAAACGGTCGGAGAGCGGGATGATCATGAACCCGATCACCCTGGGCTCCGAGGCCTCGTTGGGCGAGGCGTTCGCCCTCATGCAGAAGTACCGCATCTCGGGGGTGCCCATCACCCGGCCCGACGGCGTCCTGGTGGGCATCCTCACCAACCGCGACGTGCGGTTCGCCGACCGGCTGACCGCGTCGGTCTCGGAGTTCATGACCTCCCGGAACCTGGTCACCGTCCCCGTCGGCACCACCCTCGAGGACGCCAAGGCCATCCTGTTGAAGCACAAGATCGAGAAGCTCCCGGTGGTTGACGAGCAGGGGCACCTGAAGGGGCTCATCACGGTCAAGGACATCCAGAAGAAGCTCAAGTACCCCGACGCCTGCAAGGACGATCACGGGCGGCTCCGGGTGGGCGCGGCGATCGGGGTTTCCGGGGACCTCATGGAACGGGTGGCCGGACTCCACGAGGCGAGCGTGGACGTGGTGACCCTGGACAGCGCCCACGGCCATTCCCGGAACGTGCTCGACGCGGTGAGCCGCATCAAGCAGGAGTTCCCGGGCCTGGAGGTGATCGGGGGGAACGTCGCCACCGCCGAGGGGGCGCGGGACCTGGTCGCCGCCGGAGCGGACGCGGTCAAGGTGGGGATGGGGCCGGGCGCGTCCTGCACCACCCGGGTGGTGGCGGGGATCGGCGTTCCCCAGATCACCGCGGTCCTGGAGTGCGCCGAGGAAACGGCGAAGTCCGGGATCCCGGTCATCGCCGACGGCGGCGTCAAGTACTCGGGGGACATGGTCAAGGCCCTGGCCGCCGGCGCCCACTCGGTGATGATCGGAAACCTCTTCGCCGGCACCGCCGAGAGCCCCGGCGAGACCGTCCTCTACGAGGGGCGCTCCTTCAAGGTGTTCCGGGGGATGGGGTCGGTGAGCGCGATGCGCGAGGGCTCGGGCGACCGCTACTTCCAGGAAGGCGTGGAGGCGAGCAAGTTCGTATCCGAGGGCATCGAGGGGCGCGTTCCGTTCAAGGGCCCGCTCCACGACCTCATCTATCAGCTCGTGGGCGGCCTCCGCGCCGGCATGGGCTACTGCGGGGTGGCCTCGGTGGATGAACTCCGTACCCGGGCACGGTTCGTGAAGATCTCGGGTGCCGGCCTCCGCGAGAGCCACCCTCACGACGTGGCCATCACCAAGGAAGCGCCGAACTACAAGGCGAACTGAGCGGGCCGGCCGCGCCCGCGGTCAGCACCGCTCCTTCGACCGGCTAGCCCCCTGTCTCCGCACCCGCTTCTCCCCCCGGAAGGGGCGGGAGACTTCCCCCGAGCGGCATGGTGTAGATCCCGATGGTCCGGTCGTCCTCGCGGTTGAAGACGATCTCCTTCCCGTCCGGTGAGATCATGGCCCGGCCGTCCCGGAAGGTGGGGAGGGGGCTGGTGATCTGCCGCTTCCCCGAGCCGTCGGCGTTCATGAGGAAGAGGCTCATGGTGCCGGGGGAGTCCGAGGAGTAGACGATCCGGGTCCCGTCGGGAGACCAAGCCGGCCACCCTTCCGCGGCGGCGGTCCGGGTGAGGTTGACCGGGTTCCCGCCGTCGGCGTCCATGGCGTAGACCTCGTCGTTCATGGCCCCGTGGAGGAGGACGACCCGGCTCTCATCCGGGGAGAGCCGCGCGCAGGTCTCGGTCGACCCGGTCGCGGTCAGCCGCCGGAGCCCCGACCCGTCGACGTTCACCCGGTACACGTCGAACTGGTCCGCTCCGTCGCGATCGGAATTGAAGAGCACGCTCTTCCCGTCGGGCGCCCAGTAGGGATGGATGTCGCGTCCCGGGTGGCGGGTGAGATTCCTGAGATTTCCGCCGTCCATGTCCATCACGAACACGTCCTCGTTCCCGGTGCGGTCGGAGACGAAGGCGATCCGCGTGTTGTCCGGCGACCAGTCGACGTAATTGTCGTTGAACGCGTCTTCGGTGACGCGCCGGTCGCCGGTGCCGTCCCGGTTCATGACGTGGATCTGCCACGTCCCGCCCCGGTTCGTCTGGTAGAGGATCCGCGTCCCGTCCCGGGACCAACGGGGGTAGGCGTTTTTCACCCCGTCCGTCCAGAGGACCCGGGTCGGGTTGGTCACCGAAGCTCCTGCCGGCTCCTGGTGGGGCCGGTCCGAGCGGGCGGCGGAATCACCGGCCGGCTCCCGGGAGCCGCAGGCGTCCATCCCGAGGATCACCAGGACGGCGCCCAGGACCAATATGGCATTCGGGGCTCGATGCTTGGGCATGGTAGGTCTCCTCGATGAGCGGTTCCCGCCCATGAAGCCCGGGCCGGCCGGGGGGCCGGGTCGCGGACGGGCCGGGCTGATGGATCCGAGACTACCAAACCGGTTCCCCCCGCCCCACCCGCCGGCCGCCGGATGGACGGGGGGCCCGGTGGGGCGAAACCGGACCGGGGCGCCGTCGCGCGGGCGGCCCCGGCTCGCGGAATGCAGACGGGCGCCCGGCCGTGGTAGGATCGGCGCATCCCCCCTTGCCGTCACGCGGCCCCGGGCCGTACCCGAGCCCATACCCCTCGGTCCGCCAACAGAGCCGGAAGACGCATTCCGCCGGCCCACCAGGAGGACTCCGTCATGAAGCGTCCGCTCACCCTGTTCGCCATCGTTCTCGCCCTCGCTCCCGGCGTGGCCTCTGCCCAGGAGAAAGAGGCCCCGCCCCCATGCTCCGCCCCCGAGTTCGCCCAGTTCGACTTCTGGGTGGGGGAGTGGAACGCCGTCTGGGAAGGTGGGAAGGGCACCAACACCATCCGGAAAACCCTCGGCGGTTGCGTGATCGAGGAGAACTTCGACGCCTCGGGCCCCGAGGGAAACGGGCTGGTGGGAAAGAGCGTATCCACCTACGACCCGAAGCAGGGGGTCTGGCGGCAGACCTGGGTGGACAACGAGGGCGGCTACCTGGACTTCACCGGGGGCTTCAAGGACGGGAAGATGATGTTCACCCGGGAAGCCGAACACGAGGGCAAGACCTACATCCAGCGGATGGTGTGGCAGAACATCACCCACGACGCCTTCGACTGGAACTGGCAGCGCTCGGTGGACGGGGGGAAGACCTGGAAGGACGTCTGGGTCATCCGCTACACGCGGAAGTCATAGCCCGGACCGTCGGCGAGCAGAGGTTGCTCCCGGGCCCCCTCGTGACGCTGGACCGTGAAGAGTCGGGCTAGTCCCCGTAGCGAGCCTTGATTCTTCCCCAGCTCGCGCGCTCGGTCGGAACGCCGGTCGAATCGTTCCAGATGTCCGTCAGAGGGGACTCGAGGGCGGCGGCGCCGAACGGCTGAAGGCCCAGCACGTCGCAGATCGTCCTCAGCACGGTGTAGTGGGTGACGTGGCGTGTGGAGACGTTGGCGCCGCCCTTCACCAGCACCCCCTGGAACACGGTGAGAATGTGGTTGGAGGCGGTGAAGTCGTCCTCGTCCCAGGTAAGGACGACCATTCCCCTGGCTCCCACCGCATCCAGCATGGCCGGCACGTTCCGGGAGAGCCAGGTGTCGCCCTCGGCCACCGAGCATCCCGAGTTGTGGGAGTTGTCGCAGTTGTTGGGGATGACGAAGGCGAGATCGGGAAGCGTGCCACCCGCCTCATCCGCGGCCAGCTGGGAGAACGGGACCTCGTTCGTGTGGTCGACGTTGGTGAAATCGGTCCAGGGATCGTGCTTCCGGGTGTAGAGGCTCGAGTTCGCGGTGCAGTCGGTGGAGCCCGCCGAGGGGAGGTCTTCGGAATAGGCCTTCCAGGTGAGCCCGGCCGCCTCGCAGGCATGCCCGAGGTTCTCACCCGAGAAGGGTTGACCCGGCGCCGGGCACTGGTCCCCGGTCACTCCCTGGGTCGATCCCGACCACAGAGCCAGGTAGTTGGGCTGCGAGGGGTGGGTGACCCCGTGGGAATCGGAGAACGAGGTGCCGTTCTGGATCAGGCTTGCGGTGTAGGTCTGGGTCCGCACCTCGTCGTAGGAGTGGTTTTCCATGATGATCACGATCACGTGATCCAGGGCGGGGACGCCGTCGGCGGCGCGGGCCGGGGTTGCGTGGGACCCGGCGGCAACGACCGCCAACGTGCAGAGGACAAACTGAAGCAAGCGAATGCGCAGCATGGAGCGGTCTCCTCCGGTCGGCGCGGTCAGTTGTCCCGTGCCCCCTCCAGGATCCAGGTCTTCACCTTCTGGAGATCCTCGGCGGTCATCGGGTTCTGGCCGTTGGGCATCTGCACCCCGTCGATTCCCAGCCGGCCTTCGAGTTTCATGACGAGGTAGCTGTCCTCGGGGGCGCCGGGCTTGACCACGCAGAGCCTGCGGTTCACCGCCTCGTCCCCCGGGATCAGAACGTCATCCCGCGACGCCACGCTGTAGTTGGAGCTCAGGAAGGCCCCGCCGTGGCAGCCGGCGTCGGCGCATCCGTATCCGCCGTTGGAGAGTTCGGCGAAGAGCGGCACGATGTCGTTCGCGTAGCTCACGGTGGCGGGTTGGGTGGTGTCGGCCACGCTGGAGCAATCCGCGGGGGGAGGGGGTTTGGTGGTGGAGCCGCCGCCGCAGGCGGCCACGTAGGTCAGGAGCGCCGCCCCCGAGACCGCCGCGATCAGGACCGGCAGCGGGCGGAACCGATCGGCATGTTTGACGCGGGAATTCGACAAGAAACACCTCCCCTTTGCAAGACGGCCGCGGGGACGGGCTAGTCCCAGGCGGTGACTTCCCGGACATTACAGTTGAACATGTCGGTTAGCCACAGGTTCCCGTCCTTGTCCCAGATGACGCAGGAGGGGTTCTTGAGCCGGGCCTTCTCCGCCGGGCCGCCGTCCCCGGAGTTTCCGGCCTCTCCGGTTCCCACCACGGTGTGAATGTTCCCCTGGGCGTCCACCCGCCGGATGCAGTTGTTGGCGCTGTCCACGATGTACAGGAGACCGTCGGGACCGACCCTGGCGTCGAGCGGGTTGTCGAGCCGGGCCTGGACGGCGGGGCCGCCGTCGCCGGAATAGCCCGCCACGCCGGTGCCGGCCACCGCGTGGACAATTCCCTGGGGGTCCAGCCTCCGGATCGCGCTGTTCTCGGTGTCGCAGATGTAGAGATCGCCGGTGGCGGTGTCGAGGCGGACCCGGTAGGGGTGGTTGAACTCGCACGCGGTTCCCGGGCCGTCGTCGCCCGCGTATCCCCGCGCCCCGGTGCCGGCCACGGTGCGGATCGTTCCGTCCGCGTCGATCCGCCGGATCCGGTTGTTGTAGGTGTCGGCTATCCAGACCGGGTATCCCGACGGATCCACCGCCACCCCGCAGGGGTTGTTCATGAGGGCCCGGGACGCCGGTCCGCCGTCCCCGCCGAACCCCACGCTGTCCACCCCCGCGAGGATCCCGACCTTCAGGCTGTCGTCCAGGGTCACGATCATGGGCACGTGGAAGCCGGCCATGTAGAGCATCCAGTGGGAGTCGAAACACATGGAGAAGGTGTGGTGGAGGGGGGTCTGGGACGCGGGCTGGCCGGGGACCGGCGTGGCCTCCCACCCCGTTCCCATGATGGTGCGCACCCGCCCGTCGTGATCGAGGCGCCGAATCCGCAGGTTGTTCCAGTCCAATACCAGAAGCCGGTTTTCCTGGTCGAAGGCAAGATCGATCGGGTAGTAGAGGGCGACCTTGTCGGGCGTTTCCCCCTCGCCGATGTAGGCGGCCCGGCTCATTCCCATGACCGTGCAGATGATGCCGGGCTCCCCGCACCGGTTCGAGGGACCGGTGGGGGAGGACCCGCCTCCGCAGGAGATGAGAAACGCGGTGGCGGCGGTGAGAAGTCGCGATCGCTGCGACGGGCAGGAGGCGGTTGGGGTGGGGAAGGCGGTGCATGGGCAAGCTCCTGTCTGAGATCAGGGAACAACCGTATCAGTCTAGCAAAATTCCGACGCATTCGGTCCGCTTGCATGAAGCCTCATGGAGGACTATAATTGTTTGGTTTCCCTGTCCCAACCTTGTCCTTTCCTCCCCAGTGAGAGGTTCAACATGAACGACCGCACCCCTCAGCGCGCTCGTTCCCGGCGGCGGCTCCTTTCGCCTTTGGGAATTCTCTGTCTCTCTCTCACCGCCCTGCCCCTGGTCTTCGGCTGCAACGGCAGCACCCAGCCCAAGGACACCGCGTGCAAGGACGGTCCCGGCGTCATCTGCACCTGGGCCGGCACCGGTTTCGCCGGATTCAACGGCGACGGCCGCGCCCTCCTGGACAGCGACATGTACTGGCCGGTGGACGTCACCTTCACCCCGTCCGGAGACACCTACGTGGTGGACTGGAACAACCACGCGATCCGGAAGGTTACCGCGGACGGGAAGTTCCTGACCGTGATCGGAACCGGGTACGTGGGGGACGGTCCGCCCAACCAGGAGGACCTGGTGGCCCCCGGCGCTCCCGGGACGACCATCAACCTGAACCACCCCACCGATATCATCTCCCTCCACGACGGCACCATGCTCCTCGCCGCGTGGCACAACCACAAGCTCCGCCACTACAACCCGGCCACCGGCATGGTGCTGGTCACCTGCGGCCGGGGGGCGGGCTTCGCCGGCGACGGGGGGCCGGCCGACGCGGCCCGGCTGAACCAGCCGGCCTCGGTGGCCGAGGACGTCGACGGGAGCATCTACATCTGGGATCAGCGAAACGAGCGAATCCGGAAGATCGATCCCCAGGGAATCATCCACACCGTGGCCGGGACCGGGGTCAAGGGGTTCAGCGGAGACGGAGGGGATCCGCTCCTGGCCCAGTTCGCGTTCCCCGACGGGTCGAACCCGTCTCCCGCCGGAGGGCTGGTGCTGGACAACCAGGGACGGCTCTACCTCTCGGACACCCAGAACAACCGGATCCGGCGGATCGACTTCACCGCCAACACGATCGAGACCATCGCCGGGGACGGCCAGGGGCGGCTCGCCGGGGACGGCGGCCCGGCCGTCCGGGCTTCGCTCTACAACCCCCGCGATCTCTGCTTCGGTCCCGATCAGCGGCTCTACGTGGCCGACGAACTGAACCACTGCGTTCGGGCCATCGATCTCACCACCGGCATCATCACCACGGTGGCGGGCACCGGGGAGGAGGGCTTCAGCGGAGACGGCGGTCCGGCCACCTCGGCCCAGCTCAATCGTCCCGCCGGCGTTTCCTTCGGCCCCGACGGCCGGCTCTACATCGCGGATACCTACAACCACCGGATTCGCCGGGTAACCCTTTGACCGGGAGGACGACATGAAGAAGCGGTACGGCATCGTCATCATGAGCCTGGCCGTCGCCCTGGTGTGGGGGGCAATGGGCTGCGGCGGAAGCTCGACCACCAAACCCCAACCCAAGCCGGAGTACTCGGTCATCCAGACCTGGATGGGGACCGGCACCGCCGGCCTCGGCGAGGACGGAAAGCCCCCCCTCGAGACCTTTCTCTACTTCCCCCAGGACCTGACCTGGGGACCGGACGGGCTCGCCTACATCCTGGACTGGAACAACCACCGGGTCCGCCGCCTGAAGCGGGACGGCACCGTCGAAACCATCATCGGCGACGGCCAGCTCGGCGACGCCGAGCCCGGACCCGCGATCAGCGTGGAGCTGAACCACCCCACCCACGTCTCCTTCGATCCCCTGGGCCACCTCATCCTCTCCGCCTGGCACAACTCGAAGGTGATGCAGATGGACCTCACCACCGGATGGATCGAACCCATCTGCGGCACCGGGGACCGCGCCTTCGGCGGGGACGGGGGGCCGGCGGCGGATGCCGTCCTGGATCTTCCCGCGGCCACCGCGTTCGACTCCCAGGGCCGGATGTACATCGCCGACCAGGCCAACCAGCGGATCCGCATGGTGGACCAGAACGGGATGATCCACACCTTCGCCGGAAACGGGACCCCTGGCTTCGGGGGGGACGAGGGCCCGGCCGCCGACGCGGAGTTCCACTTCCCGGTGGGCCAGGCGGCCTGGCCGACCGGGAAGATCGTGATCGACTCCCACGACAACATCTATGTTCCGGATTCCGGCAACCATCGCCTGCGGATGATCGACGCCCAGGGGATCATCCACACCATCGCCGGCACCGGGGTGCAGGGCTACGCCGGAGACGGCGGTCCCGCCCTGGAGGCCGAGCTGAACAATCCCGCCGACGTGGACGTGGACAAGGAAGGGAACGTCTACGTGGTGGACATGTTCAACCACTGCATCCGGAAGATCGACACCAACGGGATCATCACCACCGTCGCCGGGCAGGGGCAGGTGCACGGGTTCGCCGGGGACGGCGGTCTTCCCACCGAGGCGCTCCTGGACCGCCCCGCGGGTATCGCGTTCGACAAGGACGAGAACCTCTACATCGCCGACCAGGGAAACCACCGGATCCGGGTGGTCTGGAAGCAACCCTGATCCCGACGCCCGTCCCGGAGAGCCGGGGCGGTTCGACGGAACGGACCGGATGAACGAAGAGGCCGGCGTCCCCGAAGGGCGCCGGCCTCGCTACGAAACACCTCCTCCCGCATATGGTGCGGGCTACGTGTCGTTTGGGAGGAGGCGCGAACCCGCTGCCCCCACCGTGGCGGGGGTAAGCGGATTCCAACCCGGTCAGTTCGAATTCCGGTCCTCCGATTCCCCGCGGCGCGCAGCGGGCTTCGCGCGGTGCGGCCGGCCGGGCTCCGAGCCCTCGTCCGGATCGAACGCGAAATCCGGATCCAGCTCCCGGAGACGGGTGACGGCGTCGTCGAGGGCGTCCCGGCGCATGTCGCCGGGGTCCCGCTTCCACTCCGCGTACGCGTCGAGGAAGGCGTCCTGGCGGTCCTGGAGGAGCTGGCGCTTCTGCTCGCTGTTGACCGTCCGTTCGAGATGATAGATCTCACCGCGGCTCAGTTCGTGGATGATGTCCATGTATTCCCCCCTCAGGTGGGCGAGAATCCGGGTGTAGCGGTCGAAGCCCGAGGAGAGCTTCTCCAGCACCTCGGAGATGGCCGGCTTCCGGCGATAGACGAGCTGGCTGTAGTTGTAGGCGAACTGGTAGTAGGTGCGGCCCCGCCCCATGATCGCCTCTTCGGTGGGCTCCAACTCCCGCCGTCCGGCCGCCCCGGAGCCGGGGAGCCGGTTGAGCAGGGTCTGGGACGGATTGTCGAAGATCCCGATCGAGATCAGGAGAAAGTCGGCGTTGGTCTTGTAGATCCGGTACTTGAGACGGGCGTCGGTGGACCGGGACAGGCGCCCGAAGACCTCGTGATCGTAGCGATGGAGATAGGGCTTGGCCCCCTCGAGGTACCCGGGATCGCCGAAGGACTGGAGGAGGTGGGCGAGGTAGACGTTGACGTCCTCTTCCTCGTTCCCCGGCTCGGAGGTGTCCCCGATGTCCACCCGCGAGTGGAGAAGGGAGCGCATCATGAAGTAGTAGGACGGCTTCACGCTCCGCGCCTCGTCGGTCAGGTCGGTGAAGAGGAATCTCGATTCATCCACGTTGCTCACCTCGTTTCAGGGGACGCACCGAAGACGCGTCCCGCCAACCCGATTAGAAGCAACCGGCGTGCCAGCCCGGGAAGCCGGGTCGTGGACCGGATCGATCGCGCTCCGGGGCCTTTCCCTCGGCCCTAACACCCACCCTACCAAGGAATAGCCGCGCGCCTTCCCTGGGCGGGAAAGCCCATGCCGGGGGTTTTCCCCCCGATTCGGGAGCGGCTCCATCCCTTACCTCCGGGCATTTCGCATGTGATGCTCGCAAATTGGAGCCCGGCATGCGAATCGCATGGGGTTCCCCGCGCCGAACTCCATACCGGGCAAGGGGTTCGTTTTCGAGGCGGAAATCGGGGCGCGGGCACGATCGAAAGCTCCGCGGTGGCACGAGGGTTGCCTTTCGTAGGCGTCACCGCGTCCCCGGCCGGTAACCGAGCCTCCCAGGCGCGGCCGGGCCGGGAGCGCGGAGGGGAGGGACCGGGGCCGGTGGTGGGAGACTATGCGGTTGCCCGGCGGGCGCCTTCGCCTTCCCTCCCCTTCGTTCAGATGACCGTTCCCCCGAAGGGGGGGACCTCGCGAGGCCGCCGGGGTCCGGCCCGAATCCGGGCCGGACCGCGCGGGGTTCGAACTTGAATCGGGAGGCTTAGGGGTGTCCCAACCGACGCGCAAGGAAACCGTTCCGACCGACTCACCACGGGTCGTTCTGGCCGTGCCGGACGGCGAGTGGTCGGACGAACTGGCCTCGGCCTTTTCCCGCGCCGGGTACCTTCCCCACCGCGCCCCCTCTCCCGAAGCCACCACCCTTGCTCTCTCCTATCGGCAGCCCGCCGCCCTGGTCCTGGACGCCGCTTTCCTCCGGTCGGCCGGATTCCGTTTGCTGGACGGGGTGCGCATCGCCGCCCCCGGGGTCCCGGTGCTCGTGTCCGCCGAGGCCTCGGACGAACAGCTCCGGCTCAAGGCCCTGGTGCTGGGCGCGGAGGATTGCATCGTCCGTCCCTTCGCCGGACCGGAAGCGGTGATCCGGGTGAGACGGCTGATCGAGCGGCGGCGGGCCGCGCTCCACGTGCAGGAGGAGTCCCGGTCCGCCTCATCCCAGGCCGAAGCGTTCAAACGCGACGCCTTGGCGCTCCGGGGCCAGCTCCACCGCAACGTCTCCCTTCTCCAGCGCGCGGTGGAATTCCATCAGCGGCTGGACCCGGTAGGGGACGGCCCCGCGCTCCGCGAGGCGTTCCTGCGGCATCTGGCGGCCCAGCTCTCGGTCGAGCGGACGGCGCTCCTCGCGCCGACCCACGACGACTCCTCGTGGCTGACCGCGCAGGCGTCCTGGGGGCTCCCGGAGCGATTGGCGGACCGCGTCCGCATACAGACTTCCGGAGAGCTCACCGCTCTGCTGGAAGGGACCGGCGCCCCGATCGTGGTGGAACGCGTGGCCCGCATGCCGGGGCTCCGAATCGAGGTCGGGATCCTGGCCGCGGGCGGGTTCACCGCGTTGATCCCGCTCCTCCTCAAGGGTCGTCTCCTGGGGGTGGTGGTACTGGGCGAAGCCCAGGGCGGGGGAGCGCCGGGTGAGGAGGTGCTCCGGCTTGGGCAGTTCCTTGCCTCGGCGCTCGTTCCGCTTCTCGCCGCCCAGGACCACTGGGAGCGCGAGCGCCACGTCTCCGCCCACACCCTGGGGCTCCTGGTGACCCATCTCGAGGCGCGGGACCCCTACCTCCGGGGTCACAGTCTCCGGGTCTCCCGGTTGGCCGAGGACCTGGGGCAGAGGCTGGGTCTCGGTCCCGCCGAGCTCTCCCGGCTCACCGTGGCCGGACTCCTCCACGACGTCGGGCGCTTCGAGGTCGACGTGGCTCTGTGGTCCAAGGAGGCGCCGCTCACCGGGGAGGACTGGCGGCTCATTCGTCTCCATCCCGAGGAGGGCGCGCGCATCCTCTCCGAAGCCGCCTGGCCCGAGCCGATCCTGGACGCCGTCCTGCACCATCACGAGCGATGGGATGGGACGGGGTACCCGGGAGGCCTGGCCGGAGAGGCGATTCCCCTCGATGCCCGCATCCTGGCCGTGGCCGATTCCCTGGAAGCCCTCACCAGCCCCCGCGCCTACCGTCCGGCCCGAGGGCACGCCGAGGCCCTTCGCCTCCTCCGCGCCGACGCGGGGGCGAAGTTCGATCCGGTCCTGGTGGACGCCCTCCTGGCCGACGCCGCGACTTCGGGCGTAACCCGGCCCGCCTCCCTTCCCCGCCGCCGCACTCCCCGGTTCGTCATGCCGGACGCCGCTCCCCGGCCCGACTTGATCTCCCGGGGTGTCGAACCGGCCCGGGGGGGCTACTGTTGAAGGGGGGGACGGGGTCGGGAAAGCCGCTCGATCGCGGTTCCCCGGGGGAGGAGATCTCCATGGACGGCCGCTCCCACGGTATTCGTTCGGTCGCCGGTCGGTTGACGCGGTGTCGAGAGCTGGCGCGCCTCGCTCTCCTCGTCTCGGTCGGGGTCTGGCTACCGGCGGTCCCATCCGCCCAGACGCCCTCCGACTGTGCCCGGTGTCACGGCGCCGAGGCCTCGGCGTTCGCGAACTCCGTGCACGCACCCCTCGACTGCGGGGACTGTCACGCCGGGATCACCGCGATCCCCCATGCTCCGCATCTGCCTCCGGTGGACTGTACGGGGTGCCACGACGACGCGGCCGCCGCCTATCGGGAGCACGGCGGGGCGAAGGAGAAGCCCGGAGCCTATTTCCCCGCCTGCTGGGACTGCCACGGGACCCACGACATCCTGCCCGCGTCCGACTCCGGTTCGCGGGTGGCCCCGGCAAACCTCGCCCGGACCTGCGGAGGTTGCCACGAAGACCCCTCCATCGTCGCCGCCCATCACATCCCGATGATCACCCCGGTACAGGTCTTCGAGAGGAGCGTCCACGCCCGCGTCCCCGCCGGGGGGACGCGCCCCGCCGCCACCTGCGTGGACTGCCACTCGGCCACCGGCACCGGCCACCGGATCCTACCCCCCATCGACCCGCAATCGACCATCTTCCACTTCAACATTCCCGCCACCTGCGGCAAGTGCCACGGCGACATCTCGGCGCGGTACGACAAGAGCAGCCACGGCCGGCTGGCCGCCCACGGCGAGGCCGACGCCCCGGTCTGCACCACCTGCCACGGCGAGCACGCGATCCTCCCGGCGGGCGACCGGCTCTCCCCGGTCTACCCCACCAACGTGTCCATGACCACCTGCGCGCCCTGCCACGGCTCGGAGCTCATCAACCAGAAGTACGGCATGGCCCGGGGGATCATGGAATCCTGGCAGCACAGCTACCACGGGCTGAAGAGCACCGACGGCGACGCGGAGGTGGCCAACTGCTCTTCCTGCCACCGGGCCCATCTGGTGCTGCCGGCTTCGGACCCCGAATCCTCGGTCAACCCGGCCAACCTGAAGGCGACCTGCGGCCGGTGCCACCGCGGGATCTCCGAGGCGGTGGTCCGCGTCCCCATCCATGCCGGTACGGGGGTCGCCCTGAACGGCCTGGGGCGGCTCCTCCGGCGAATCTACGTCGTGGCCATCGTCGTCATCATCGGCCTCATGATCGTCCACTGGCTCATCGATCTCCAGAAGCGGATCCGGGTGATGAACCATGGGCCCCAGGTCCGCCGCATGGAGCGGGATGAGCTCTGGCAGCACACGTTCCTGATGGTCTCGTTCACCGTGCTCGCGATCACCGGCTTCGCCTTCCAGTACTCCGGCGCCTGGTGGGCACGCATGCTCTTCGGCTGGCACGGAGGCTTCGTCCTTCGTCATACCGTTCACCGGGTGGCGGCGGTGGTGTTCATGGGGACCGCGATCTGGCACCTCGTCTATCTCGGCCGCCGGCGCGGGCGGGAGTTCCTCCGCGAGGTCTTCCCCTCGATTCGCGACTTCCGGCAGTTCGGTCAGATGATCTCCCACAACCTGGGGCGGCGTCCGGAGGGACCGCGGTTCGGCCGGTTCAGCTACATCGAGAAGGCCGAGTACTGGGCCCTGGTCTGGGGGACGGTGGTGATGACGGTGACCGGTCTCGGGCTCTGGTTCGGGAACGTCACCGAGAAGGCGTTCGAGGTTCAGGCGCTGGGGGTGATGCTGGTCGTCCACTACTACGAGGCCATCCTGGCCGGGTTGGCCATCCTCGTCTGGCACCTCTACTCCACCATCTTCAATCCACCGGTCTACCCCAACAATCCCTCCTGGTACACCGGGACCATGCCGCTTTCCATGTACCGGGACGAACACCCGGAAGACCCGGTGCTGGCGGAGATGATGGCGGGAAAGCCGGACATCGAGGCCCCGGCGGAGCCGGCGGCGGAAGCGGAAAGCCCGGACGCCGGCCGGCCGGCCGACGATGCGGGCGCCGCCGGGAAATCGCCCGCGTCAGGTACGGATGCGGTCCCGGAGGAGCCGGACCGGGGTCCTCCCGGGGAAGGGGACGCGGCCGGGTACGAGGGCGGGATCGGTAGGGAACCCGGCGGGGAGCCGGACGGGGGCCCGGAGCCGCCCGCCCGTCCCTCGTGAGGGCGCTTCGGCTAACCGCACCCGCCCCGGACCACCACCTTCCGCTCGAGGACGACCTTCTTCACGTAGGGCCGCTCGACGGGGCCGTGTTCGTCCATCCACGCCGGCGCCTCGGCGGTCGCGCCCCCGGGCAGGACGTCGCGCCGGAGGATTTCCGGGTGGGCCGAGGCGCACTGGGCGCCCACGCTGGCGTGGAAACGCCAGGCCAGGGCGTTCTCCGGGAGCCCGTCCCGGTCCGCGATCGGCTCGGCCACCCGGGGATCGGGCGGGTAGGCGTCGAGCCAGCCGTTCACCCCCCTCGCGATCACGTAGAGGTTGGTCACCCCCTCGGCCTTGAGGCGCCTCCATGCCTCGACCGCCGCGCCCTCGCCGTTACCGGCCAGGAAGAGCACGCGATTGTCGGGCGCCCCCAGGAGATCGCGCAGGAAAGCGGGATCCTCCACCGTCGCGAGGTCGATCCGGCGGGAGCCCTCGAGGTGGAAGAGGTTGTAGTCCGCCTCCGGCCGCACCTCGAGCACCTGAACCGCGACCGAGAGATCGCCTCGGAGGTCCACGACCTCGGCGGGGTCCACGTAGACCGCCCGGCTCGTGAGCGCGATGTTGCCGGACCGGGCCATCCAGCGCCACCGGGCCCGGGCGTCCGGCTGGCCCAGGATCGCCCCCGCCACGGCGAGAACGAGGAGCACGCCGGCGGAAACCCGAGCCGGCCGGCGGATCCAGCCGCCCCGCCCCGCCGGTCCGGAGGCGGCCCCCTCCGCCGCGCCGCCGAACCGTCGCTCCGCCGCCTCGCCCAGAACGAACATCCCGAGGGCCATCAGGACGAGGAGGACCACCGCCACTCCGGCCGGCACCCCCAGCCAATCGGCCAGGGTGAAGCGCCCGAAGTAGCTGGAATTCCACCACCCGTCGAAGCGCCCCACGGTTTCCCCGAACAGGAACACCCCGCCCAGGCCGCCCAGGACGAAGGCGATGCCGTCGAGCTTCAGGGTGGAGGCGGCCACCAGCGAGGTCCCGGGGCAGAACCCTCCGACGATGAAGCCCACCCCCATGATGAGCCCGCCCATGATTCCCGGCCAGAGATAGGTCGGGTTCACCCACACCCGCCGGAGATCGAGAACCTGCAACGATGCGGCGAGGTGAATGAGCACCGCGGCCACGATGATCCCGGTGAACATCACCTTCAGGACCGCGAGATCGCGGAGGTAGAACTGGGCCGCGAGCTTTCGGGAGTCGCCGAAGCCGGAGAGTTCCAGGACGGCCCCGAAGGCCATCCCGATCAGGAGGAACACCAGGAACTCGACCAGGAACCCGAGGGCGGCGGGGTGTAGCGGTGCCATGGTTCCTCCTCAGTTCCAGAGCCGCCGGAGCGACCGGGCGAGTGCGTAAGCCGAGGCGAAGATCGCGAACATGAAGAGAAAGCTTCCCACCGAGAGCACGGCGCCGCCGCTCAGGGCCTGGCCTGAGGTGCAGCCCCGGGCCATCCGCGCGCCGTAGGCCATGATGAGGCCGCCGAGGAAGGCGAAGAAGAGTCGGGTAGGGATCGAGATCCTCGGGCCCCGGCGGGTTTCGATCCGGAAGCGCCGGTTCACGATCCCCGAGAGCATCCCCCCCAACACGATGCCCAGCAGCATGTAGACCCCCGGGTGGGCCAGCGCCCGGCGGGTTCCGCCCCCGATCTCCGACATGTAGGCGGTCCGGTCCACGTGGGCCGGGGCGACGAGCTTCAGGAGCGCGACCTGGACGTGGGTGATCGCGCCCGAGGCGCCGAGGCCGTTCCCGGTCACGTAGAAGGTCAGGAAGAGCACCACGCCCAGGAGCGCGCCGCCGAGGTAGGGGTTGATGTAGCCGCGGGGCGGCTTCGAGCGATCAGGCACGCGAACCCTCCTTGTGGGAGAGAAGATCGGGCTCGACCTCGTCGTAGCCGTCGACCATCGCCTTGAGGTTCGAGGTCACGGTATGACCGGTGGTGGTGAGGTAGAGGTGGAGGACCATGAAGGCCAGGAAGAGCCACGCCCCCAGACTGTGGAGCGGGGCCATGAGGGTCAGCCCTCCCACGCGGTCGGCCAGGTCGGGGCGGCGGGACACTCCCCAGATGAACGCCCCGGTCACCACCTGGAGCGGGAACAGGACGTTCAGGAGCAGGAGATAGGTCACCTGCTGAAGCGGGTTCAGGCGGCGTTCCGGGGTCTTGGGCGAGGGATGCGGCCGCCCCAGGAAGATCCCCGAGGTGTAGAAGCGGGCCTGCTCCAGGACGCGGGCCCGGATTCCCTCGCGCGGCGGGAAGAAGCGTTGGATGGCCCGGGTGGTCACGTGGTAGAAGAGCGCGAGAAACGCGTTGGCGGTGAGGATGAGGGCGAAGGCGTTGTGGAGCACTACCGCCTGGGGCAGGGGAAGCGCTCCCCGGACCCCGGCGAAGTGGACCTGGAGGCCGGTCAGGGCCAGGACCAGCACGCTCCCCGCCATGAGCCAGTGCCAGAAGCGCTCGTAGGTGGTGTAGAGGTAGACCCGCTCCAGTTCCTCGGCGGGCCGGGGCCGCGTGGAACGCGTCAGGAAGCGGACGCCGGTGTGGACGCCCACCCCGGCCACCACCAGGAGGAAGAGGAGGAAGCCCATCCGGTCCGCCCACCCTCCGCGGGCATGGCCGAACACGTCCCGGCCCGGAAAATCGGGAGGCACGGCCTCGGTTTCCACGATGAGCCCTGCCGGGGCGTAGGGGCCGAGCGCGAGCCCGCTGGCCAGCCGGCCCCCCCGGGTGTGGCACGAGTTGCAGTCGCGCATGACCTGCGCCCCGGCCTGGACCCCGTGCCGCACCGGGTAGGTGCCGACCGCCGCGGCCGGCCTCGGGTCCGCCACCCCCACCGCCCGGAGCCGGGCGCGGACCGCCTCCAGCTTGGCCGGGGTGTCCAGCCGCAGCTCGGCCGCGGAGACGGCGCCGTCGCCGTCGGCGTCCAGGACGGCCTGGATCGGGGGGGCGTAGCGTCCGTCGACGAGGAAGGCGGCGGTCACGCGGTCCCAGGGGACGGGTGCTCCGGTGGCCGCGTCGGTCCAGGCATAGGTGGCCACCGCGTTCACCGGGGCGAGGCGGGTCCTCCCATCCGCTCCAGCCACCGGGCGAAGCAGGGGAACGTACCCGGCGTCGTAGGCGGTGTTGAGGGTGCGGCCGGGGTCCGCGTCGAAGCCTCGGAGGACGAGCGCGGGCGCGCCCTGAAGGGTGACCACCGTGCTGTCCACCAGCCGGGCCGCCGGCCCGAACAACCCGGGGACGTGGCACGCGCCGCACTCCAGGGCGTCCAGATGGCGCTCCTTGTAGGGAAGGAAATCGTGGGCGGCGAGCGGGTCGTGGCACGAGCGGCACTCGGCGGCGGCCAGGCGGTGGTCGGGCCGCTTCAGGTACTCGGCGAACTCGATCCGCCGCGGGTCCTGGGCGAGGAACGAGGGGCGGACCCGCTGCCGGCCGTTCTTCAGGGGATTGTTGGCGGCATAGTGGCAGTCCACACAGGTCACCAGCCGGCGGAGGTGGACGTCCCAGGGATACGCGCGGGCCTCCTTCCCGGGGAGGTTGAGGAAGGACTCGGAGAGGTCCTGGCCGGAGAGGATCTCCCCGGTGTGCAGGGTGAGGGCGTAGGTCCGCGGCGGATCCGGCGCGAGGCCGAAGTCGGCGGGGATCTCCAGCGGCGTTCGCCCCGCGTGGGCGATGCCGTGGCAGGCCCCGCACTGGGCGTCGCGGGGTCCGGAGAGGAACATGGCCTCCCTCCGGAGCCGCCCGCCCGCGTCGTAGGCCGCCGGATCGGCGGGGAGCCGGCCCCCCTCGAAGTGGCAGGCGACGCAATCCACCCGCACCGAGGCGGTCCAGTGATCGTCGTGGGCGCGGATGGCCTCGACGTCGTGACAGGCCCCGCAGGTGCGGGAGGAGGATGCGGGGAGCCCGGATCGGGCGACGGGCGCGCCGGTGGAATCGAGGGGCGCGAAGAGGGGGTGCATGGCGTTGGGGACCGGCCCCCGAGGCGCCGCCGGCCGGTTGCCGGGGGCCGTTTCGGCGCGGGGCCCGGCGGTCGGAATGAAGCTCATCCCCAGCAGGAGCGCGGCGATCGCGGTTCTCCGAACGACGACGACGGCGTTCCGTTTCATCGCCGGCCTCCCCCGAACATAGGATCCTCGTCGTAGCCCAGGGCCGCCCAGTCCATCCGCCCCCCTTCCCCATGGCAGTCGTGGCAGGTGAGCGCCCGTTCCCTGGGGGTCACCGTGTGCGACAGCGGCCAGTACATGGCGGTGCGGGCGAACCCGTAGCTTCCGCTGTAGGGCATGGCGGCGGCGTCCGCGCCGAGGCGAAGCGCGCTCGGCCAGTCGAAAGTGGTCCAGAACCCGCCGTCGCCGCCGGTCAGGGGCGGGAGCAGGGTCAAGTTCACCCGGTCGAAGGGCTGCAGGGCGCGATGCACCTTGAACGGCCAGACCTTGGCTTCCGCCTCGCCGATGCCGCCCCGGGGGAGGTTCAGGTCGGTCACCCGGGTGGAGTCGATCCGGTCGCCGAGAAGGTAGCGGTCCACGCTCCGGTCGAACCACCGGTACTCCGGCGTCACGTCCCGGTCGTAGACGAACTCGCCCTTGATCTTCAGGTAGCGGTGCGGGTCCTCGACCCGGGTGGTGTCCCCGGCCCGGCTCCAGTCCCAGAAGGTCTTGGTGGGGAGCTTCCGCGCGTAGGTGGGGATGTGGCAGGTCTGGCAGGCCACCGACTTCACGTGGGCGTTCAACCGCTCGTCGGAGTGGGGGGCCGCCGGGTGGCAGTCGGTGCAGGCCACGCCGTTCGATCCCTCCACGCTCACCGAAAACGCGCGACCGGGGATCCGGTGCCCGACCGTCCGGTGGCAGTCGATGCAGAGGAGGCCGGCCCGCCCCATGTGAACGTCGTCCTCGGGGGACGGATTATCCAGGCTCGAGTCGAGATCCCCGTGCTTCACCCCCTGCCCGCCTCCGCCGTAGTTGTGGCAGACCCCGCAGTTGTCTCGCTTGGGCACTCCCACCGACCGGGCGGCGGCGAGGAGATCGCTATCCGGGGTGGGGAGCCCCGCCTTTCCCTTGATGTAGGCCCCGGTTTGCTCGTGGCAGACCAGGCAGTCCACGTTCTCGGAGCGGGTGAAGTCGAAGGTGGAGTCGCGCCACCCGTACCCCGCGTGACACTTGGTGCAGGAGACCTGGTTCCCGATGGTGCTGATGCAGAAGTTGTTGAGGAGGTTCTTCTTTCCGATCCGGTGGAGGCCGTCGTGCCCCGGCACCGCCGTCTCGGGTCCCAGCCACTCCCAGTGCGCGGTCTTCATGACCTCGGCTGCGGCGTCGGGGTGGCAGGCGAGGCAGGCCCGGGTCACGTCCTGGGGGGTGGCGAAGGGCTCGGTGAAGTAGGCCGCGTGATCGAGGCGGCTCCGGTGCGCGGGCCGGTAATTGTTCTCGCTCGGGGCGCGCCCGCCTTTCCATCCCGGAATGCGGGTGGTTCCCACGCTCCAGGCCACCGCGGCCAGGCCGATGGCCAGGGTCAGGATCACCGGGAACCACTGGCGCCGTGAGAGAAGGAAGCGGCTCATGCCACGGCCCTCCCCCTGCATCGCTCGGCGACGTCGGCCAGGGTGGTGCTCTTCAGATACCGAAGAAACTCCCGTTCGACCCGGTGAAGGCCCTCCGCGAACACGCACTCGTGCCCGGAGGCGGAGCGGCAGTCGTGGTTCCGGAGGATGCAGGGACGGAACTCGACGGTGCCTTCGATGGCGGCGTAGACGTCGAGGAGACGGATCCGGGACGGGCTCTTGGCCAGCCGGAAGCCGCCCCCCAGGCCGCGCCGGGCGGTGAGGAGCCCCGATCGGCTGAGCCGCTGGCAGACCTTGATCATGTGGGCGTCGGAGGCGCCGCAGGCCTCGGCCAGGGAACGGGCGCTCATCATCTCCCCCCGGCCGGTGGCCAGGCGCCCCATGGCGTGCAGCCCGAGCGCGGTCGCCTCGGATATGTGGATCAGCGTGGCCACGTCGTCATCCTCCCTGCCCTGGATCTGCCGCCGGACGTCGTCATCGATAAAACAAGTATCGGCGTACCTGTTTTACGAAGCACGCATGTTCTATCGATTTGGCATTTTGATGGGGGTGGGGCGGCGCGGCCGAGGGCACGCCGCCCCCTTGGCCGCGCCGACGGGCCGGATGCTAGAAGAAGCTGTGGGTCATCCCGAGGGAGAGCACTTCCTTGAACTGCGTCTTCGTGGAGATATCCGCGTCGTAGATGACCTCGGTCTCGAGGATCACGTTCACGAAGGAGATGAGGTTGGCGGTGACCTTGGTGTTCCAGAGGACGTCCACCGTCGAGAGATCGTCGAACCGGGAGAAAAGGCGGAGCTTGGATTTCAGGTTGAGCGTCTTCTCGTTGAAGGCCCGCTCGTACTCGGTCACCGACTCCAGCCCGGTGTCCACCCGGGACTTCTCCAGCTTGGAGGTGGCCGGATCGTCGGTGTAGCGGAGGTCCACCCCCGCGGCGTCGTCGTGGATCGCCGCGAAGGCGGCATCGGTGACGAAGGCCTCGTGGACCGCCACCCCCAGCCGCGTGACGAACCCCTCCTCGAGGGTGCGGGACACGCCCGCCGCCTCGTTCACGTAGAGAGGGTTCGCGAACTTGCTCACCTGCACCCGCGGGGCATTGTCGGAATACACGTAGCCCGGGGCGAACTGGGTCTGGGCGTCGGCGGAGACATAGGGATCCACCACCTCCCCCAGCTTCCAGGTGTTCACCGAGGATGCCTTGATCCTGTCCACCGCCTTCCGGAGGTCGCCGCTCCCCAGGCGGGTCTGCCCGAACTGGGCCTCGGCCTCGGTCTTCCATTCGCGCCGCTCGCGGATCTCGTCGGCCTTGTAGGTCAGGAGGGAGGTCCAGGTGAGCGAGCTCTCCCCGCCCTCGGCGTAGTTCTCGAACTCGGTCTGGGTGAAGGAGAGCCCCCCCACCAGCGACTGGGACCAGCCCAGCTCGACCTCGGGCTTTTCCCCGGTGTCCTGCGCTCGGGCGGGGCCGGCGAGCCCCCCCCAGAGGAACGCGCTCGTCAGCGCGGCGGCCAGCCCGTCTCGGAATCGAATCGCTCGGATCACGGCGTAACCCCCTCAATTGCTGCCGTCGTGGATGGAACCCGGTACCGTGAACCCGGCTCGTGGAGCCGCGTTTCGCCGGTCCTCGATCGGCCAACGATACCCGGAACCGCGCGGCTGGGAAACCGCTTGACTCGACCCAGGGGCTCGGGTAGGCTCCGCGTCTCGGCGAAAAAGGGGGCCTTTGTGTCTCCTTTGAGTCCCCAGACAGGAACGTGCCGATGACCGGCAGTTCGTCAGATAAATACAAACAGGCCCGTCAGATAGGATTGTTGACCACCATACCGATGATCCTGGCTGCGGCCCCTCTGGTCGGCTACTTTCTGGGCCACTGGATCGACCGGCGATTCGGCACAGATCCCTGGTTCATGATGATCCTCTTGGCGGTCGGTCTGATCGCCGGGATCCGTGAAACGATCCTGATTCTCCGTAAGGCGAATCGGGATTAGGACTTAGAAAGGCCGACCCGTTTTTTTCAGGGTGTTTGTGAAAGAAAGCACAAGCGGCCCCGACTTCCTGCGTCGATCCGCCCTGGCGGCCCTGGTGACCGGGGTCCTTGTGGGGCTGGGAGTGGCGTGGCATTGGGGCTGGGCAGCCGGGAGCGGATTCGCCGCCTCGCTCCTCTGGGGGCTGGCGGACTTCACGGTTCTTGCGATGATTCTCCGGATCCTGACCGGTCAGGGTTCGCGGAACAAGACGGCTCTGGCGGCGCTGGTGTTCCTGAAGCTGGTGGGGCTCTACGGCCTCGCCCTGTTGCTCTTGTGGAAGAGGTGGTTTCCGCTTCCGGCGTTCCTGGCCGGGTTCAGCTGGCCTCTCTTCGTGGTGTTGCTGCGGGCCCTCGGAGGGCTCTGGTGGGGGAAACCCCGAACCGCCCCGTAACGCAAATCCAGCCGGTTCGGATTCCGATCCCGACCCGGTCCGCGGTTCCCTCCGGTGGGAATCCCAACCTCGTCGCGGCGAGAAGATGATGTCCATGCAAACGCAACGAAACAACATCACCAAGCCCGGGCTCGGCGAGCGCTGGCGCCGGATCGCCGCGCGCCCCGCGTTCCTGGTCACCGCCCTGGTGTTGGGGATCGGGCTCATGTTCGGCGCGCCGCTCCTGGCTCAGCACGACGAGCCGGGCTCCGCGAACCCGGACGCCCACGCCACCCAGACCGAGCCGGGCGCGGTTGCGGAGCCGCACGGCGACCGGCCCCTCACCGAGGGGGAGGTGCTGGGGTCGGAGGGGGTCGAGGAGCCCGGGGCGCATGGAACCGCGGGCGAGGAAGCCGAGGAGGCGGAGGAGGGCACGATCCATCCCCCGACCCTGGTGGGGATCGTGGCCGCGGCCTTCGAGGGCCATCAGGTCCACGACTGGCACGCGGCCAAGAACCCGGTGGCTCGCGTCCTCATGCGCTTTCTCCCCGCCATCTATAGCTTGTTCGTCATCATCATCCTCTGCACGATCTGCATCGCCGGCGCCCGCCGGATGGAGATGATCCCCGGACCGCTCCAGAACCTGGTCGAGATGGGTCTGGAGGGCCTGGACAACTTCGTGGCCGGGATCCTGGGGCCCGAGGGCCGGCGCTTCATCCCCTTCCTGGGGACGCTCTTCCTCTACATCTACTTCCAGAACATCTTCGGGCTCATCCCCCTGATGTTCACCCCCACCTCGGTTCTGGACACCACGCTGGCCATGGCCATCTGCGTGTTCCTGTACGTCCAGTGGGTGGGGCTCCAGATGAACGGCATCACCGGGTATCTCAAGCACTTGGCCGGCGACCCCAAGGACGCCATCGGGTGGGCGCTCTCTCCCCTCATGCTCCCCCTTCACGTGGTGGGCGAGCTGGCCAAGCCGGTCAGCCTGTCGCTCCGGCTCTTCGGGAACATGATGGGCGAGGAGACCCTGCTCGCGGTGTTCATCGGCCTCGGGATCAGCGTCATGGCCGGGCTCCACGTCCCGGTGGGGATCCCGTTCCACGTTCCCTTCATCTTCCTGGCGCTCATCACCACCCTGGTGCAGGCGCTGGTGTTCTTCCTGCTCGCCACGATCTACTTCGCCCTGGTTCTTCCTCACGAGGAGCACGAGGAAGGAGAGCATCCGGGCGAGATGAAACACCAAGTCGGTGGTCACTAGGACGACCGTGAACTCAAACCGGAGGTAGAAAACGATGAATCTGCTCGCACTCTCCCTGCCGCTGGCCCTCGGCATCGCGGCCCTGGGCTCGGGAATCGGCCTGGGTCACGCGGTTGGCGGAGCCATGGAAGCCATGGGCCGCCAGCCCGAGGCCATCGTGAAGATCCAGACCGCCATGATCATCGGCGCCGCGTTCATCGAGGCCCTGACGATCTACGCCCTGGTTTCGCTGTTCGCGTTCGGCGGCAAGATGTAGGACTGCTCCGCCGGCCCCTCGCGGGCTGCGGGGCATCTCGAACCGCGCCGGCTCCGGCCGGCCGCCCGAGGTCCCAAGATGGCGAACCTGGTTGACATCCCCGTACTCCTGACCCAGATCGTCGGGTTCATGATCGTGCTCTGGGTGCTGAAGCGCTACGCGTGGAAGCCCGTGCTGGGCCTCCTCGAGGAGCGGCGCGCCCGCATCGCCGGCGAGGTGGCCTCGGCCGCCCGGATGCGCGAAGAGGCCGGGCGCCTGAAGGCGGAGTACGAGGAGCAGCTCAAGACCATCGAGTCCCAGTCCCGGCGACGGATCCAGGACGCGGTGAAGGAAGGCCAGAAGGTGGCCGACGAGATCCGGGCCAAGGCCCACGACGATGCTCACCGGATCACCGAGAAGGCCAAGGCCGATCTGGAACTCGAGTACAAGAAGGCCCGGGCCCGGCTCCGCGAGGAGATGGTGACCCTGGCCCTGGGGGCGGCCGAGCGCCTGCTCCAGGAGCGGATGGACGACCAGGAGCACCGGAAGCTCGTGGACAAGTTCCTGACCGAACTCCAGGAGAAGCAGGAGGAGACCGCCTAACCCATGCGGACCACCAGCGTCGCCCACAAGTACGCCAAGGCGCTCTTCGACGCCTCCATCGAGGCGGGGCGGACCCAGAAGATCGCCGCGGGGGTGGCCTCGATCCGGCACCTGGAGGAGGAGGAGCCCTCGTTCCTCAACTTCCTGACCTCCCCCGAGGTGCTGACCGAGCGCAAGACGGAGTTCATCCTCACCGTGTTCGGCCCGCGCCTGGACGAGATGGTGGTGAACTTCCTGCGGCTCCTGGTGGACAAGAAGCGGATCGGCCTGCTTTCCGAGATCAGCCGCGCAGTTCCAGCTCCTGATCGAGGAGCACCAGGGACTCCTCCGCGCCCCGGTCATCACCGCGACGCCCTTGAGCGCGGACCAGGAGGCCCGCCTGAAGCGTGAGCTGGACCGGATCACCAGGAAGGACGTGATCCTGGAGAAGCGCGTGGATCCCACGATCCTCGGCGGGGTGATCGTGTTCCTGGGACCCAAGATCATCGACCGGAGCCTCCGCCGGGGGCTCAAGCAAATGGCCGAAAACCTGCTCCAAGCCGAGGTGAGCTAGACAGGACGGATCCGGCGGACGCCGCCGGTTCGAGGAGTCACGATGTCATTCCGACCCGAAGAAGTCAGCGCCGTCATCCAGAAGGAGCTGAAGAAGTACACCACCGAGCTGGAGATGGAGAGCCGCGGCTCGGTGCTCCAGGTGGGTGACGGGATCGCGCGCGTGTGGGGTCTCGAGGACGCCATGGCCGGCGAGCTCCTGGAGTTCACCGGGGGCATCATGGGCATGGTGCTGAACCTCGAAGAGGACAACGTGGGCGCGGTGCTGTTCGGCCCCGACACCGGCATCCGGGAAGGGGACACCGTCCGCCGGACCGGCCGGGTGGCCCAGGTCCCGGTGGGCGAGGCGCTGATCGGCCGGGTGGTCGATCCCCTCGGAAAGCCCCTCGACGGCAAGGGCCCCATCGCCACCGACAGGTTTCGCGTGCTGGAGGGCAACGCCCCCGGCGTCATCGACCGCCAGCCGGTGAAGGAACCGGTCCAGACCGGGCTCAAGGCCATCGACTCCATGATCCCCATCGGCCGGGGACAGCGCGAGCTCATCATCGGCGACCGCCAGACCGGGAAGACGGCCATCGCCATCGACGCCATCATCAATCAGCGCGAGACCAACAAGGGGGGCGACCCCCTGTACTGCATCTACGTGGCGGTGGGCCAGAAGGAGTCCACGGTGGCCAAGGTGGTGGCCATCCTCGAGCGCCACGGGGCCATGGCCTACACCACGGTGGTGGTGGCCGGCGCCTCGGATCCGGCCCCCCTCCAGTACATCGCCCCCTACGCCGGCGCCTCCATCGGCGAGGAACTCATGTACGCCGGGAAGGACGTGCTGGTGGTCTACGACGACCTTTCCAAGCACGCCCAGGCCTACCGGCAGCTTTCGCTCCTCCTCCGCCGTCCCCCCGGACGGGAAGCCTATCCGGGCGACGTCTTCTACCTCCACTCGCGGCTTCTGGAGCGGGCGGCCAAGCTGTCCGAGGAGAACGGCGGGGGTTCCCTGACCGCGCTTCCCATCATCGAGACCCAGGCCGGCGACGTGTCCGCCTACATTCCCACCAACGTGATCTCGATCACCGACGGGCAGATCTTCCTCGAGGGCGACCTCTTCTACTCCGGCGTCCGCCCCGCGGTGAACGTCGGGATCTCGGTGAGCCGGGTGGGCGGGAACGCCCAGACCAAGGCCATGCGGGCGGTGGCCAAGTCTCTCCGGCTGGACCTGGCCCAGTACCGCGAGCTGGCCGCCTTCGCCCAGTTCGGCTCCGACCTGGACAAGTCCACCCAGGCCCAGCTCCGCCGCGGAGAGCGCATGGTGGAGATCCTGAAGCAGGACCAGTACTCCCCGCTCTCCCTGGAAGACCAGGTGATGACCATCTTCAGCGGCGGCCAGGGGTATCTGGACGACCTCCCCCAGGCCGAGGTTCAGCGCTTCGTGAGCGAGTTCCTCGCGCACGTGAAGGACAAGTATCCGGACATTCCCCACTCCATCCAGGACAGCGGGGATCTGACCAAGGAAACCCAGGAGAAGCTCCATTCGGCCCTGAAGGAGTTCAAGGCCGGGTTCCAGGCCCAGGCCTAGGCGAGAACATGGCGAGTCTTCGCGACATCAAGCGGCGCATCCGAAGCGTCCAGAACACCCAGCAGATCACCAAGGCCATGGAAATGGTCTCGGCGGCCAAGCTTCGCCGCGCCCAGTCGCGGCTGGAGGCGGCCCGTCCCTACGGACAGAAGATGAAGGAGCTGCTGGAGAACCTGGCCGCGGTGGCCGTCGAGGTCCATCACCCGCTGTTCGAGAAGCGCCCGGTGGAACGGCGGGCCCTGGTGGTGGTGACCGCGGACAAGGGGCTGGCCGGCTCCTACAACGCGTCGGTGCTTCGCCGGGCCGAGGCCTACCTCCGCTCCGAGGAGGGCGCCAAGACCGTCCTCATCACCGTGGGCCGGAAATGTGGGGAGTACTTCCGCCGGCGCGGCTACACCATCATCCAGCACTACCAGGGCATGGGCGACCAGATCGACATCCTGAAGGCCCAGGCGGTGAGCCGGGAGATCATGAGCACCTACCTCCGGGGCGAGGTGGACGAGATCCTGGTCCTGGGGACGCGGTTCATCTCGGCCATGTCCCGGGCGCTGAGCCTCGAGACCTTCGTCCCCATCGAACCGCCGGCGGGGAAGAAGGAGCCCATCGACTACATCTTCGAGCCCGACGCGGCGAGCATCTTCGCCGCGCTTCTCCCTCGATACGTGACCAACCGGATGTTGATGATCCTGCTCGAGGCCTCGGCGTCCGAGCACGGAGCCCGGATGATCGCCATGGGTTCCGCCTCGCGAAACGCCCGGGACATGATCGACAGCCTGACCCTGGTGCGGAACCGGGCCCGCCAGGCCGCCATAACCAAGGAAATCGCCGAAATCGTCGGGGGCGCCGAAGCCCTGAAATAGGAGACCCTCCTCCGGCGCCGCCGGGGAAGATCGCGCCGACGCGCCGGGCCGCCCCGGACGACGCCGGACGGAGACGACCGATATGAGCACGACCGAACCGAGCACCAAGACCTCCGCCACGACCGACGGGAAGACGGCCAGGAACGTGGGCCGGGTCCGCCAGATCATCGGACCCACCGTGGACGTGGAGTTCCGTTCGGACTCCCTCCCCAACATCCTGAACGCGGTGACGGTGAAGGACGAGGAGCGGAAGATCGACCTCACCCTCGAGGTGGCGATGCACGTGGGGGACAACGTGGTCCGCTGCGTGGCCATGTCGTCCACCGACGGGCTGGTGCGCGGCATGCCCGCCGAGGACACCGGGCTCCCCATCGCGGTGCCGGTGGGCGAGCAGTGCCTGGGCCGGATCTTCAGCCTGCTCGGGAAGACCATCGACGGGAAGGGGCCGGTGGCCAACCCCGAGCAGACCAACCCCATCCACCGCGAGCCCCCGTCCCTGGAGGAGCAGACCACCGAGGCCGAGATCTTCGAGACCGGGATCAAGGTGGTGGACCTCCTCGCCCCGTACGCCAAGGGCGGCAAGGTCGGCCTCTTCGGCGGCGCCGGGGTGGGAAAGACGGTCATCATCCAGGAGCTCATCCACAACATCGCCAAGGAGCACGGCGGATACTCGGTGTTCTGCGGGGTGGGGGAGCGGACCCGCGAGGGAAACGACCTCTACCTGGAGATGACCGATTCGGGGGTGATCGATAAGACGGTCATGGTCTTCGGCCAGATGAACGAGCCTCCCGGAGCGCGTCTCCGGGTGGGGCTCTCCGGGCTCACCCAGGCCGAATACTTCCGCGACGAGGAGGGCCGGGACGTCCTCCTCTTCATCGACAACATCTTCCGGTTCACCCAGGCCGGCTCCGAGGTCTCGGCCCTCCTCGGCCGGATGCCGTCGGCGGTGGGCTACCAGCCGACCCTGGGGACCGAGATGGGCGCGCTGCAGGAGCGGATCACCTCGACCCGGAACGGCTCCATCACCTCGGTGCAGGCGATCTACGTCCCCGCCGACGACCTCACCGACCCGGCCCCGGCGGCCGCGTTCTCCCATCTCGACGCCACCACGGTGCTCTCGCGCCAGATCGCCGAGCTGGGGATCTACCCCGCGGTGGACCCCCTGGACTCCACCAGCCGGATCCTCGATCCGCGGGTGGTGGGCCAGGAGCACTACGACGTGGCGCGCGAGGTCCAGCAGGTACTCCAGCGGTACAAGGACCTCCAGGACATCATCGCCATTCTCGGCATGGATGAGCTTTCCGAGGACGACAAGGTGGCGGTGAACCGGGCGCGCCGGGTGTCGCGGTTCCTGTCCCAGCCCTTCTTCGTGGCCGAGGTCTTTACCGGCACCCCCGGGCGCTACGTGAAGCTCGAGGACACGATCAAGGGGTTCAAGGAGATCGTGGAAGGGAAGCACGACGACCTCCCCGAGTCCGCCTTCATGTACGTGGGCACCATCGAGGAAGCGGTCGCGCGCGCCGAGAAGATGCGGGCGGAGGAGAAGTAGACCGTCATGGCCGACAAGGGATACCGGCTCACGGTGCTGACCCAGGAGAAGGCGGTTCTCGACGAGCCGGTCCTCTCCATCATCGCCCCCGGAACCGAGGGCTACCTCGGGGTCCTGCGCGATCACGCGCCGCTGGTGACCCAGCTCATGCCGGGGAAGTTCACCGTGAAGGACCTGAACGGGGTCGAGACCGTGTACGCGGTTTCGGGCGGGTTCCTCGAGGTGAACCACAACGTGGCCACCTTCCTGGCCGAGGCCCTGGAGCTGGGCGCCGACATCGACCTCTCCCGCGCGGAGCAGGCGGCGCGGCGGGCCCGCGAGCGCCTGGCGGCGCGATCCACCGACGTGGACACCGCCCGGGCCGAGATGGCGCTGAAGCGCGCGATGAACCGCATGAAGATCGCCCGGGAGGCGATGCGGGGATAGGGTCCGGTTCCCCGCGTTTCCGCGACGGCGCAAGAACGGCCGCCGCGTCCCCCCCCGCCTACTTGAAGATCGGCGCCTGCACCATCACCGGGCGGTGATCCGAGATGTTCCGATAGTTGTCGACCAGGAGGTCGAGGGCGAGGGTGGTCACGCGTCCGTTCGCGAAATCGGGGCAGGCCGCGCGGTTGACCAGGAGATGGTCGATCAGGGAACCCGAGTAGGCGATGGAGGCGAACTCGCTCCGCCCGGCCATCACCATATCCAGGAACTCGTAGTCCCCCGGATCGTTGAGGAAGCTGGGGAACGAGTTCGTACCCAGGGGATCCTCCAGGGCGTCGTTCCAGTCCCCGGCGATCATGTAGTTGGCGGTGGAGTCCTGGGCGGTCTGCTGGTCGAGGTAGGCCTTGAGCTGGGTGGTGGCCGACCGCCGGCGGTCCCGCGATTCCGCATCCGTCGAAGCCTTCAGGTGGACGACGATCAGGTGCAGGTCGTAGGAACGCCCGTTGGAAGCGATCGTCATGTCCGCCTCGAACGCCGACCTCGGAAACGCGTAGCCGTCGTCGGTGAAGAGCAACCGGGTCGAGTGGATCGTCACCTGGTCCTTCCGATAGATGATCCCCGGCCTCTGGTAGTTGCACCCGCGGCGCTCGGGGGACAGCATTCCATCGTAGTTGGGGCAGAGGGCCAGGAACTGGTCGAAGCCGGTGGGATCGGAGATCTCCTCCACCGCGATCACGTCCAACCCCAGGAGGTTGACGATGTCGGCGGCCTGCTGCTCCCGGGTGGCATCGACGGGGTGGGGGCAGTCGTAGTCGCCGGGGAGATCCAGCGGAAAGAACTCCAGGTTCCAGGTGGCGATGTCGAGGGTGGTGTCGGTGCCCACCTGGGTCAGCCCATTGGCCAGCGGCAGGAAGATGTCCAACCCCGCTCCGCACGGTCCCTCGGTCTCTACCGGGGTGCCCGGTTTGAGGGAGTTGGGGGCGGGACAACCGGCGAAGACCACGATCAACGCGGCCAGGCCCAGAACAATATAATTCTTGTGATTCAACCGCTTCATCGCCTTCACCACTCCCTTGCCCTGTTTCCCGGGTCGGATTCGAGTCGTGAGCCGCCTCCCGGTCGAGGCGTCCATCCTCGAGCGCCAACGGCGATACCCGGCCCGGGGAGGCCTCCCTCCGGCAGGGCTTCACGTCTTCCCGGGAAGATTGTAGTCGCTTTCAAGCGGGGGGCGCATCGTTTTATGGGGATACCCGGCCCGTCTCCTCCCGAGTCCCGGCGGGCCCGGCCCGCCCCGCGCCCCGATCCCGGTACCCGGACGGGTCCGCCTCCGATATGCTGAACCCATGACCGGACCGGATCGTGGCGACCGCATGGAACACCGGGGAGACCTCATCCGAAGCGCGGTGCTCCAGGTGGTGGAGAAGCAGATCGAGGAGAACGATCCCCCCGAGACACGCCAAGCGCTGGAACGTCTGCAGGCCGGGGGGCAGAGCCGCGCTATCGCCCTTCACACCATCGGGTTCGCCCTGAGCCGGGAGGTGTGGGCGGTGCTTCGGAACGAGCGGGCGTACGACGGGGAGCGGGTTCGCAGGATCCTCGATCGCCTGGGCCGGAGCGACGATGTCTCCTGAAGGGCGCGCACCGGGGCCCGGAAACCAGGGCCCCCTTCCTAGCCCCTTCGACCCGCCTTCCCCAGCGCCTGCAGGAAGTCCGCCCCGTCGGAGAGAGCGGGGATGAGGTGCCGGCGGCCGTCCAGGACCAGCTCGGCCACCAGCGCGTAGAGGTCGCCCGGCTTCGAGATCCCCTCGCGGATGCGGGACTCCATGAAGAGGATCTTCATGAGATCGCCCTGGACCTGGGCCCCTTCCCCGGTCAGCTCCACCGAGAATTCCGGCCGGGCGCCCAGGTAATCCCGGAGCGCCTGGGTGCTCTCGAGGCGGGAGAAGGGCGCCACGTCGCGCTCGTAGGCGCTCTCGCGGTGGGTGATCTCATCGATCTCGCTCAGGTTGTCCTCGGCCCGCTCCAGGAAGGGGATCGCGTTGTCCAGGGCCACCCGGATCTGGCGGGAGGAGAAGTGAAGCTCGGCGAAGATCGATTCCGGGTCCGAATCGGCGGGGAGGGCCTCGAGCTGGAACGAGACGCGCAACCAGCGGAACGCCTCCTGGTAGAGCTGGGCCAGGTGGGCGGCGAGCGGCTCGGTCAGGGCGCGACTCAGCCCCGTCTCCTGGAGGCGTTGGGAGAAGGTTTCGGCGAAGTCCTCGTGGGGCTCCTCCTGGAGAACGAGCTTCCGTGTCCTGACCACCGTATCGTGCATGGCATCCCTTCGCTTTCGGACGGCGCGCGCCGAATATTCATGGCCCGGTGAAGCGCCATCAAGCAGCGCGCGCAAAGGCGGACCCGAATCCGGACCCGCCCACCGACTACCGCTCTGGCCGATTCCGGCGATTTCGCGCCGGGACCCTACCTTAACCGAGACGCCGGATAACGGCAAGGGGAGGCCCCGGGAGGCGTCGCTCCCCGCGACCGGCCGCCCCCCCATCCGGGACCGGTCCACCCGCCTACCGCCGAGGCCGGGACCGGTGCGCCGCCGGGCTGATAGAATCGACCAATGCCGACCCCGAAACTCCGCTTTCCATCCGGCCCCGTCCTGGGTATTGAAACCTCCTGCGACGACACCGCGGCGGCGGTGGTGGTGGGGAGGCGGGTGCTGGCCAGCGTGGTCTCGAGCCAGACCGAGCACCTCCCCTTCGACGGGGTGGTCCCCGAGCTGGCCTCCCGGGCCCACGTCCGCCTGATCGAGCCGGTGGTCCGGGAGGCAATGACCCAGGCCGGCCTGGGCTGGGGGGGGCTGGCCGGGGTCGCGGCCACCCACGCCCCGGGGCTCATCGGATCGCTCCTGGTGGGACTCACCTACGCCAAGGCCGCCGCCGCCGCCCGGGGGCTCCCGTTCGTGGGGGTGAACCATCTCGAGGCCCACCTCCTCTCCGTGCTTCTCACCCGGGAGGACATCGAACCGCCCCTGGTGGGGCTCCTGGCCTCGGGGGGGCACACCGAGATCGTGGAGGCCCGGGAGTGGTTCCGGTACCGGATCCTCGGGTCCACCCGGGACGACGCCGCGGGCGAGGCGTTCGACAAGACCGCCATCCTCCTGGGGCTCGGCTACCCGGGAGGACCGGCCATCGACCGCGCCGCCCGGGACGGGGACCCCGCCGCCGTCGCCTTTCCCCGCGCCTGGTTGGGGCGGGACTCCCTGGACTTCTCGTTCAGCGGGCTCAAGACCGCGGTGCGGAACCACGTGGCCGGGCTCGGCGGACCCGAGGCCCTCTCCCCGGGCCGCAAGGCGGAGGTGGCCGCCTCGTTCCAGGAGGCGGTGGTGGACGTGCTGACCGCCAAGACCCTCCTCGCCGCCGACCGGGCCGGGGTGACCACGGTGCTCCTGGCCGGGGGGGTGGCCGCCAACCGCTCCCTTCGTGAGCGTCTTGGGGCCGCCTGCGCGGAGCGCGGCTGGACCTTCGCCGTCCCCGAGCTTCGCTACTGTGGGGACAACGGGGCCATGGTGGCCCTGGCCGGGGGGCTTCGCCTGGCCCGCGGCGAGCGCTCGCCCTGGGATCTCCCCGCCGTCCCCACCCTCCTCCAGACCTCCTTCGGTTCCTGAAGGCCGACGTATCAGCCGGCCCCCGGCCGGGAGTGCCCGCCGGCGCCCCTCGGCTTCATGAGCCGCACGGGCAAGGACTTCCGGAGCCTCCCGGCCTTCCGGCCCGGCCGCGACGTTGCATTCTGCACGCATCTCGGCCCTAAGACTCATAACGGCAATCACATAGGGGCTCAGTGAAACCGCTTTTCCCTACAGTCGGGGTGCGACGGTCCGATAAACGGCGTAGGGCCGTCCCGGCGCGACCGGGGCGGAGCCGCATCCGGGGGGGGTGCGAGGGGTGATCCGAAGGCCGTACGGAGCGCCGAAGGTGGACCCCGATGCCGAGCCGGGAACGTACATGACCAACAAGCCCGACCATATTCTGGTTGTCGAGGACGATCCGAGCATTCGTCGTATCCTCCGGCTTCAGCTCGAAGCCGCGGGTTACGAGGTCACCGAGGCCGAGGAAGGCGCCGCCGCCCTCCGGATCCTCGAGACCGAAATGCCGGACCTCGCGCTTCTCGACATGATGATGCCGAACATGGACGGGAACGCGGTCTGCCGCGCCATCCGGGCCGACCGGAGAGTGCGGCATCTCCCGATCATCTTCCTCACCGCCAAGTCCACCAGCGAATCGAAGATCATGGGTCTGGACGAGGGCGCCAACGACTACCTGACCAAACCCTACGACCGCAAGGAACTCCTGGTCCGGGTCAAGAACCTGATCGGTTGGGGGCGGGCCCAGCGAAACAGCAATCCCCTGACCGGGCTTCCCGGTAACCCCGCCATCGAAGCCGAGGTGGAATCCCGCCTGGAGAAGGGGCGCGTGTTCGCGTTCATGTACGTGGATCTCGACCACTTCAAGACCTACAACGACTACTACAGCTACCGGGCGGGGGACGACGTGATCCGGTTCCTGGCCCGGATCCTGGCTCATGCGGTGGATACGGAAGGGGAGGACGACGACTTCGTGGGGCACGTGGGAGGCGACGATTTCGTGGTCATCACCACGCCTCCGCGAGCGGAGGCGGTGGCCGGATGCATCGTCAACGATTTCGACGAGGGCATCCTCGATCTCTACCAGCCCCGCGAACGGAACCAGGGCTACGTCGAGGTGGAGAACCGGCAGAGCCAGATCGAGCGGTTCCCGCTCCTGAGCGTCACCATCGCCCTGGTGGAATCCGACCGCTACCACATCGACCACATTGCCATGCTCAACGATATCGTGGCCGAGCTGAAGCGTCACGGGAAGCAGCAGCCGGGGAGCGTGGTGGTGCGGGAGCGGCGGCAGTCGGGCGGGATCCTGCGCACCGGCTCCGACGGCTGAGCGGTTCGACGGCCGGGCGAACCGGCCGGATCCCCCCCCCGACCCTCCGGGATCCCCCTGATGCCCTCCGGGGGGCGCCGCCCCCCATGCGCGCCTCCGGGCCCCCACCGGCCTCCTCTTGGGCGATATCCCGCGTTACAGGAAAATCGTAAAGTCGCGGCGATGGACTCCGATACCTTGGAAAGAAGCCCCTGGTCGCACCCAAGGGCCGGCGCCTTACCCGTGGAGGGTCACGTCACCCACCCGGGCCCGGCCGATAGGGGGGCGGGAGCCGTTGCCGAGGCTCCCGATGCGGGCGCCGAGGAGGTGAAGATCAATGTCCCGCGGACGCATTCTCGTCGTCGATGATGAGATCTACATCGTCCACATCCTGGACTTCAGTCTGGGCATGGAAGGCTATGAAGTGGTGACGGCCTTGGACGGCGAAGAGGCTCTTCGCAAGGTCAACGAGGCCAAACCCGATCTCATTGTCCTCGACATCATGATGCCCAAGATGGACGGATACGAGACCTGCAAGGCCTTGAAGTCCGACGCCGCCACCAAAGACATTCCGGTCATCCTGCTTTCGGCCAAGGGACGGAACGTGGACATGCAGACCGGATACGACGTGGGGGCCGACGACTACATCACCAAGCCTTTCAGTCCTCGGAAACTCGTCGATCGGATCAATGCCATGCTCGGGCAGGCGGACACGTCCGACCAGCCCAAGATGGCGAGCTGATCTCCCAGGCGAGCGGAAGCCCCCCCTTCGCGGCGTGCCGGTTCACCTCCCGGCGCGCCGTTTTCGTGTCCGGGACGGATGGCCCGCGGTTCCGGACAATCAGTTTCCGCACCGCACCACACCGCTCCACTCCCCGCACCCCCCCCGCTATCTTTGGTTGACCCCCTCGGGGTCCGATGCTATTCCTCTGTCACCGTCCGAGAACCCCTCTGACCGGCCTACCCCGCGGAGGACCCGTTGGCAGAACCGCGGACGCTGTTCGAGCTCTATCTTCAGGGAATTGAGGCCCAACCCGACCGTATCGCCTTTCGACACAAGTCCGAAGGCGCCTACCGGGACGTTCCGGCGGAGGAGTTCGGGCGAATGGGGCGTGAAGTCGCCCTCGGCCTGGTGTCTTGCGGTCTGAAGACAGGCGACCGAATCGGTATTCTTTCCGAGACGCGACTCGAGTGGCCGGTGGCCGATCTGGGAATCCTGGCCGCCGGGCTGATCTCCGTCCCCGTCTACCCGAGCCTCACCGAGCACTCGGTGCGCTATATCCTTCAGAATTCGGGGGCGCGGGCGATCTTCGCCGCCGATCCCGACCAGGCGGCCAAGACGGAAAGGCTCCGCCGGGACGATCCCGGTCTCCTCCTGGTGGTCTTCGACCGGGCCGGGGAAGTGGAGGGGGCGTTGAGCCTGGAGGATCTTCGGGAGCGGGGGCGGAGCCTCGGGCGGGCCGAGCCGGAGCTCATCGCCCGGCGCGCGGCGCAGGCGAAACCCGAGGACCTCGCCACCCTGATCTATACCAGCGGCACCACCGGCCCTCCCAAAGGGGTGATGCTGAGCCACCGGAACATCCTGTCCAATGTGGCGGCCGGGCTCCGGGTGTTCGACCTCCGGGACACCGACACCTCTCTTTCGTTCCTTCCCTTGAGCCACATTTTGGAGCGGATGGCCGGGCTCTATTGCATGTACCAGGCGCGGACCACCATCGCCTACGCCGAGTCCATCGACACCGTATCGGAGAACCTCATGGAGGTGCAGCCCACGGTGATGGTGAGCGTGCCCCGGCTCTACGAGAAGATCTACGGGCGGATCCTGGACAGCGCGACCCGGAGCGGGTTCATGAAGAAGCAAATCTTCTTCTGGGCTCGGTCGGTGGGCATGGAGCGCTCCCGGCGTCTCCTGGCCGGCGCGCCGGTCGGGTCCTGGCTGGGTCTCCGTTTCGCCGTCGCCGACCGCCTGGTGTTCTCCAAGCTGCGCCGGCGGACGGGGGGGCGGCTGCGGTTCTTCATCTCCGGCGGCGCCCCCCTGGCCGGGGAAATCGCCGAGTTCTTCCACGCCGCGGGACTCCCCATCCTGGAGGGCTACGGCCTCACCGAGAGTTCGCCGGTCCTGGCGGTCAACACCTTCAAGGACCTCCGATTCGGCACGGTGGGAAAGCCCCTTCCCGGGGTGGACATCCGAATCGCCGAGGACGGGGAGATCCTGGCTCGCGGTCCCAACGTCATGCTGGGCTACTACGACCAGCCCGATGCCACCGCGGAGACCCTGGCCGACGGCTGGCTCCACACCGGGGACATCGGACACCTGGACGAGGACGGATTTCTGATCATCACCGACCGGAAGAAGGATCTGATCGTGACCGCGGGGGGGAAGAACGTCGCCCCCCAACCGATCGAGAACGAACTCAAGACGGACAAGTTCATCACCGAGGCGGTGATCCTCGGGGACCGCCGTCCCTATCTGACCGCGATCATCGTGCCCAACTTCGAGCGTCTGGAGCGATACGTTCGCTACAAGGGGATCCAGGTCGTGGATCGCGCCGACATGACGCGAGATCCGCAGGTCGTGAATCTCATCCGGCGACGGATAGACCGTCACCAACGCGATGCGGCTTCCTACGAGACCATCAAGCGATTCCATCTCCTGGACCGGGATCTATCCGTGGCCGGTGGGGAGCTGACTCCCACCCTGAAGGTCCGCCGGAAGGAGATCTCGGAACGCTTCCGGGATGAGATCGATGCGCTCTACGGAGGAAACTCCGAAGTGAATCGGGAGAGATAGGCGGCGGTTCACGGTCGATCACCCGATCCTGCGCTGTCGACCGGCTTGGGAAAGGAGTTCACTTTGAGAACGAGATGGCTGCCGTTCGTCATGGCGGTGGGGCTCACGGTTCCGGCGGTCGCGGAGGGCGCGGGCTTCAGCCTCTACGAGCAGGCGGGGCGGGCGATGGGCCAGGGGGGCGCGTACACCGCCCGGGTGGCCGACGCCAGCGGGATCTTTTTCAATCCCGCCGGACTGGCCCGGGTGGAGAACGGGGAGATCCTGGGGGGAACGAGCATGATCGTGGTCTCCCGGGAGTTCGCGGGAATGAACCCCTACCCCGGGTACGGAGTCCACGCCAAGTCTCCGACCCAGGCCTTCTTTCCGTTTCACGTCTACTGGGCGGAGCGGCTGGGCGACGACTTCGTGGTGGGGTTCGGGGTATACAACCCCTTCGGCCTCACCACGGAATGGAAGAACCCGGACGAGTTCCCGGGCCGGTTCATTTCCACCAAGGCTTCGATCACCCCGTTCTACTTCAATCCGACGGTGGCGGTCTCGCCCGCCTCCTGGTTCCGCGTGGGAGCGGGGGTCATGGCCGTCCACTCCAGCCTGGAGCTCAGGCGTCACGTCGGGGAGGCGAACCCACGGGGAACCGAACCCCTGGTCCTCGATCCCGGGACCGTGGTGCTCACCGCCAGCAACGATCTGGACTACGGGGTCAATCTGGGATTCCAGGCGGACCTCCGCCCCGGGATCACCCTGGGGATGAACTACCGAAGCCGGGTGTCGATCACCTACCAAGGCAACGCCGACTTCACCTTCACCGGGACCGGCACCGAACTGGATCCGGTCCTGGCCGATCTGTTCCCCAAGGACCAGCCGGCGTCCACCGATCTGGGCTTTCCAGCTTCGCTGGTTCTGGCCCTGGGGGTGACCCCCTCGCCCCGGTTCTCGGCGGAAGCGGATCTGGGGTGGATCCAGTGGTCGTCCTTCGACCGCCTACCCCTGCGTTTCGAGGAGACCTCGCTGAACCAGGTCCTGACCGAGAACTGGAGCGACGTCTTCTTCTACCGGTTTGGAGCGGAGATCGCGCTCCGGGAGGACCTCGACCTTCGACTCGGCTACTACTATGACGAGACTCCCCAGCCGGCCTCGGTGGTGAGCCCGCTCCTCCCGGACAACAACCGCACCGGGCTGAGCGTCGGCCTGGGGAAGGATTGGGGCCGGCTGCGGGCCGACATCTTCGGGCTCTATCTGATCATCCCCGATCGGAACACCGGGAGCGACAACCGCGACGGATTCGAGGGGACCTACGCCAACGGCGTTCAGGTCGCCGGGCTCACCCTCGGCTACCGGTATTAGTACTTGCGGAGAGGAGAAGCCGTCATGCGACGTCAAGACTTCGTGCGAATCGCGGTGGCGCTGGCGATCCCGATGCTGGTCGCCGGGTGCGCGGACATCCAACCCATGGAGACCCCGCCGGTGGAGACCGGGCGGGCGGACTTCACCCGCCTGGTGGCGATCGGGAACAGCCTCACCGCCGGGTTCTCCAACAACGGCCTGAATGAGATCCACCAGCGTCGCTCCTATGCCGCGCTGGTGGCCGGCCAGATGGGGAAGGAGATCCTCTCCCAGGACGTGGGGAGCGCGCAGACCGGGCAGTACGTGATCCCAGGCTACGGCGCGCCCGGCTCTCCCGGAACCCTGGATCTGGTATCCCTGGTTCCCCCGACCATCGTGGAGATCCAGATCCACGGAAGCCCGCTCAACACCGGGTATCCCGCGCCCTACAACCAGCTCGCGGTGCCGGGAGCGAACGTGAGCGACGTGCTCAACACCGTCACCAAGGCCTCGAACCCGCTCTACGACCTGATCCTCCGGGGCCAGGGGACGATTCTGCAGCAGGCGGCGAAGCTCCAGCCGACCTTCATCCTGCTCTGGATCGGACCCAACGACGTCCTGGGGGCGGCGCGGGAGGGGACGATCGACAAGCTCACCCCGGTGGCCTCGTTCCGGGCGGACTTCCAGACCCTGCTCGACCAGCTCCTGGCCATCCCCACCCATCCCGGCATGGTCGTGGCCAACGTTCCCGATTTGACCGCGGTGCCGTTCGTGACCACGGTCCCCCCTTTCGTGGTGGACCCTTCTACCAGTCTCCCGGTGCGAAACCCCCTGACCGGCCAGCTCATTCCCCTCATCGGTCCGGACGGTCCCCTGGCCCTTCCCGGTCCGGGGACGACGGGGGACTTCGTGACCATTCTGGCCATTCCCCTCCTGCAACAGGGGTACGGGCTTCCTCCGGGAATTCCGGGGGCCAACGGCATTCCCCTTCCCGACGCGGTGGTGCTGAATCGGTCCGAGATCCGGACCATTCAGCAACGGGTCGACGACCTGAACGGGGTGATCGCCGACGAGGCGGGAAGCCGGGACCTTCCGCTGGTGGACGTAAGCGCGCTCTTCAACCGGGTCAAGACGGAGGGATTTGCGTTGGGCGGGATCCACTACGACGAAACGTTCGTGACCGGGGGGATCTTCAGCCTGGACGGCTTCCATCCCACCGACGTGGGGCAGGTCATGGTGGCCGACGCGTTCATCGAGACGATCAATCGGGGCTACGGCGCCTCGATCCCGCCGGTGGACGCGAGCGGCATCCTGGGGGTGGACTTCCGCCGCCTGCAAACCTCCGGAAAGGCAGGGGCCTGGTGGCTGAGCCCGGAGATGGCGGCGGCGGTGACCGCAATGGAGAGATCGCCGGGGTTTCGGGCCCTCATGATGGATTGACCCGGTATCGAGGCGGGAAAAGGAGCGGCCGCCCTCTCTCGAGGGCGGCCGCCTTGTCATGGGGTCAGCGCCGGTCCGACCCGGCTACTTCAGCAGCTGGACCTTCTGGGTGACGGACTTCCCGTTGAGCCGGAGCCTCACCAGGTAGACGCCCGCGGGGAGAGACCGACCCGATGCGCCGCGCCCGTCCCAGGCGATCGTCCCCGTGCCGGGCTCGACCGGTCCCGAGTACAGCGTGCGGACCAGCCTCCCGGTCATGTCGAAGACGTCCATCTCGGCGGTGCCCGCCTCGGGGACGACGTACCCGAAGGTGGTCGATCCGAGGATCGGGTTTGTCCTCGCCCGGACGGCGAAGTTCGAGTTGAAGTCTCCGGGGGGCGTGCCCGTTGTGGCCCAGAGGCAGGTGCTGGTGCACAGGGTGATCTCCGCCGGCTGGTTGTCGCAGGTGAAGGTCACCGTGGGGCAGCACTGGATACCGGAGGGCACGGTCGCGTCGGCGGTGATGCAGATGTACCCGGTCCAGTTCGCAGGCAGGTTCGCCGGGGCCGGGGACAGATCCTCGTTCACCAGCGTGCCCGTGAAACCCTGGCAAAGATTGCCGACCTGCCAGGTGATCGGAAGCTGGCTGTTGCACTGGAGTGCGGGGATGTGGATGTAGGACGCCCCGCCTCCCGGGCAGGCCAGGAGCGTGCCGTAGTGGACGTTGACCTGGGCCCCCGCCGTGCCAGGAATCCCCCAGACCACGTCGACGTTGCCGTCCCAGTGATCGTCCGGAGTGCAGTCCTGGTTGGCGCCGGCCGCATTCCCCACCCCCGGGGCCGCGGGACCGCCACCGGGGAGAATGGTCTGCGGTTGGGGCGGGAGGTCGGCCCGGGCCACGTCGTACTCGATGTCGAAGAAGCTGTCCGGCGCCAGCGAGGGCACGTTGAAGCTTCCGATGAGTCCGAAGTCCGGCTGGAAGACGCCGAACTGCTGGGACGAGATCGAACCCGTGACCGGGTGCGAGGACGAAGCCGGGTCCCGGTTCTCGAAGTGCAGGGTGAAGTGCACCGTCCCCGTCGCGGGATCGGTCGTCCAGTCCGGGATAGTGACCACCGGGGTCGGGGCCTGGGGGTCCCAGTCGCAGGCGGTCGCGCAGAGGGTGACCACCGCGGGCTCGCCGTTGCAGTCGAAGGTCACGGTGGGACAGCACTCGGTGCCCACCGCCACGCTGGCGTCGGCGGTCACGCAGATCCAACCGGTCCAGCCCGGCGGCAGGGTGGCCGGAGCGGCGGTGGTGGTGTCCTCGTTCACCAGGGTGGCGCTCCAGCCCGGGCAGAGGTTCCCGATTTGCCAGGTCACCCCGGCAGGCAGGCCGTTGTCGTCGGTGCATCCGAGGAGGGGAACGTGGATGTAGGAAGCTCCCGCACCCGGGCAGGCCATGAGCGTGCCGTAGTGGACGTTGACCTGGGCCGGCACCCCGCCTTGCGTCCATTCGACGTCCACGTTTCCGTCCCAGTGGTCGTCCGGCGGGCAGTTCGGGTTGTCGGCCAGACCGGTCACCCCGGGCGCGGCCGGTCCGCCGCCGGGGAGAATCGTGGCCGGTGGGGGCGGGAGATCGGCCCGGGCCACGTCGTATTCGATGTCGAAGAAGCTGTCCGGCGCGAGCGAGGGTACGTTGAAGGTGCCGATGGGTCCGAAGTCCGGCTGGAACGCGCCGAACGGCTGGGACGACATCGTGCCCGAGATCGGGTGGGAGGACGAAACCGGATCCGGGTTCTCCCAGTGCAGGGTGAAGTGCACCGTCCCCGTGGCGGGATCGGTCGTCCAGTCCGGCACGGTGACCACCGGCGGCGGGGCCTGGGGATTCCAGTCGCAGGCGGTCGCGCAAAGCCGGATCTCCGCCGGAACGCCGCCGCAGGTGAAGGTCACGATGGGACAGCACTCCGTGCCCACCGCCACGCTGGCGTCGGCGGTCACGCAGATCCAGCCGGACCACTCCGGCGGCAGGGCGGCCGGCGCGGCGGTGGTGGTGTCCTCGTTGACCAGGGTGGCGCTCCACCCCGGGCAGAGGTTGGTGATCTGCCAGGCCACCCCGTTCGGATCCACGCAACCCAGGAAGGGGACGTGGATGTAGGAAGCCCCCGCCCCCGGACACACCATGAGGGTGCCGTAGTGGACGTTGACCTGGGCCGGGGCGCCGGTGCCGGCCCACTCCACGTCGACGTTTCCGTCCCAGTGGTCGTCGGGCGGGCAATCTCCGTCCCGGGCCGCGCCGGTCACCCCCGGCGCGGCGGGGCCGCCGCCGGGAAGGATCGTGGCCGGCTGGGGCGGGAGATCGCCCAACGCCACGTCGAAGAAGACGTCGAAGAAGCTGTCCGGCGCCAGCGGAGGCACGCTGAACGTGCCGATGGCGCCGAAGTTCGACTGGAAGACGCCGAAAGGCTGCGAGGACATCGAACCCGAGACCGGCTGGCTGCTGGCCGTCTGGTCCGGGTTGTGCCACCGCACCTGGAAGCGCACCAGCCCGGTGGCCGGATCGGTGGTCCAGTCCAGAACCTGCGGGACCGGGGTCGGCTCTTCCTGGCTCCAATCGCAGGCGGTGGCGCAGAGGGTGACCTCCGCCGGCTGGTTGTTACAGATGAAGGTGACCTTCGGGCAACATTGGGTTCCTATGGCCACCGAGGGGTCGGCGGTCACGCAGATCCAGCCCGACCAGTTCGGAGGCAGGATGGCCGGGGCGGGGGAGTAGTCCTCGTTGACCAGGACCCCGCCGAAACCCGGGCAGAGGTTCGAGACCTGCCAGCTCACGCCGCTGGGGTTGCCGGCGTCGTCGAAGCAACCCAGGAAGGGAACGTGGATGTAGGAGGCTCCCGCCCCCGGACACACCAGGAGGGTGCCGTAGTGGACGTTCACCTGGGCGGAGTCGCTGCCGTTGGTCCACTCGACGTCCACGTTTCCGTCCCAGTGGTCGTCGGGAGGACAGAGAGAGCTGGCGGCGCCGGTCACCCCCGGCGCGGTGGACGGTCCGCCTCCGGGGAGGACTTCTTCCGCCGAAGGCGGGAGGTCGGCGAGCGCCACGTCGTAGAAGACGTCGAAGAAGCTGTCCGGAGCGAGGGACGGAACGTCGAAGGTGCCGATTTCCTTGTAGTTCGACTGGAAGACCCCGAACTGCTGGGAAGACATGGTCCCGGCGATCGGGTGCGACGAGGAGGTCGGGTCCGGGTTGGACCAGTGAAGCTGGAAGTGAACCGTTCCCGTCGAGAGGTCGGTGGTCCAGTCGGAGACCGTGACCACCGGGTCGGGGCCCGGAGGCGCCCAGTCACAGGTGTGGGCGCAGAGCGTGATCTCGGCGGGTTCGCCGCCGCAGTCGAACTTGACCCGGGGGCAGCACTCCTGCCCCACGGGCACCGCGGCGCTGGCGGTCACGCAGATCCAGCCGGACCATCCCGAGGGCAGGGCGGCCGGGGCCGGAGTGTAGTCCTCGTTCACCAGGGTGGCGCTGAATCCCGGGCAGAGATCGGTGATTTGCCAACTCACTCCACCCGCGGCCCCGCAGATCAGGGGCCGTACGTGGATATAGGACGCGCCGGCTCCGGGGCAGAGGAGGATCGAGCCGTAGTGAACCCCGACCTGGCCGGCGGTTCCCTGGCCGGTCCAGCTCACGTCCACATTCCCGTCCCAGTGGTCATCGGGCGGGCAGGGGAGGGTATCGGCCGCCGCCATCACCCCTGGAGCCGCCGCCGGACCGCCGCCGGGGAGTCGCTTCTCCGGTGCGGGAGGAAGGTCGGCGAGGGCCACGTCGAAGAAGACGTCGAAGAAGCTGTCCGGGGCCAGCGACGGAACGCTGAAGTCCCCGATGGCGCCGTAGTTCTGCTGGTACACGCCGAACGGCTGGGACGACATCGAGCCGGATACCGGGCTCGAATCGACCTGATCGGTGTTTCGCCAGCGCACCTGGAAGTGGACCGTCCCCGCGGCCGGGTCGGTGACCCAGTCCATGATCTCCGGCACCGGATCGGTTTGCGCCGCCGCCGGGGAGGGGAGGATGAGGATGGAGAGGAGTACCAAGGTCGATACGGTCAAGATGCTGGCAGCGAGTTTGCGGATCATGGGCACCTCCTCGACCCGGATCGGAGCGAAGGCGGTCGCGAAACCGGGGCGGCTGAAGATCCTGGGGAACGGGGGAACGAGAGGGAGAGCGCCTGGCGAGTCGGGCGCGGAGAACTTGCTCCGGAGGGCGACGTTAAAGGACATATGTGATCGAGTGAATCACGTTTCAGCACAAGGCGCGTCCATCCCTGTAGTTTTCCGGGGGTGGAGAGATCGGGGGCGGGGGAATTCCCTGTCCGACCCGATGGTCCCATTCAACACCAACGGACTAATTTGATCAAGATAATTATGATTTGAAAGGATTTGACTGGCTATATTCTCAACTCAAGGCGCGGGGCCGAATTAGCGGGTTGGGGAGTTCGCGAACGCGATGAGGGTCCGGAGGTCCGGCAGAGTCTGGGTCCTCCGCCGGCCTCCCAGGGCTTCCCGGATCGGGGGGTCCGGGCGACGGTCTTCCGGACCGATCGGTCTAGCGCGGTTTCCGGGCCGAGACCTCGGCGTTGACCCACGGACCTTCATGGCCGGTCGACGGCACCTCGACCCGCGCCTCGACGAACCCCGCGGAGTGAAGGAGCGCTTCGAACTCCCCGACCGTCAGCGCGCCGGAGACACACCCCGGCCACGATCCGGCCCCCCGGCGCTCCCCGGGATCGGGGGCCTTGGTCCAGACGATGTCGGCCACCCGGAAGCGGCCGCCGGGCCGGAGCACCCGGTAGGCCTCGGCGAGTACGGTCGATTTGTCCGGGGAGAGGTTGAGGACGCAGTTGGAGATCACCACGTCGATCGACTCCGAATCCACCGGCATCTCCTCCAGACGCCCCTGGCGCACCTCGATGTTCCGGGCCCCCGCCCGTTCGATGTTTCGCCGGGCCAGCTCGATCATCTCCGGCGTCATGTCGACGCCGATGACCTTGCCTCGGGGCCCGGCGCGCCGGGAGGCGAGGAGGCAGTCGAGCCCGGCCCCGGAACCGAGGTCCAGCACCGTCTCCCCGGGCTGGATATCGGCCAGGGCGATGGGGTTTCCGCTCCCCAGGCTCATGGCGGCCACCGACGGGTCCACCTCGGCCAGCTCCGGGCCCGAGTAGATGTCGTCCGAAGCCACCCATCCGGTTTCGGTCAGGGAATGAACCGGGCCGCACCCGCACCCGGCGGCCTCGGCGGAGTCGGTTGCCGGTCCACCGCAGCACGCGCCGGCGGTGGTGTTCCCGGTGTTTTCGGTCGGCGCCTCGGCGGCTCCGGGTTCCCCGGCCGCGGGAGCGCAGCAACCGGATCCGGTTTCAGACGCGTTCCCCTGGAGATGTTCCCGGGCCAGGGCCCCGTACCGGTCAGCGACAGCATCCTGGATCTTCCGGGGATTCGATTCCTTCATGGCGATCTCCTTGGGCGGGCTCCAATCCCGCGGCCACGGCCCGCTCGAGTGATGGAAGGGCCTCACGCCAGGCGAGGGCGGCGGCGCGGTAGGCCGCCCACCCTTGGTCGGTGAGCCGACAGACGTTTCGTGTGCGCCCCTCGTGCACCTCCTCCTCGCACGCGATGAGCCCGGCCCGGGTCATGTCCCGGATGGCCGGGTAGATCATGGCGTCGGTCGGGGTGCAGCAGTTGTTGCAATCAGAAGCGATCGTCCGGGCCAGCTCATACCCGTGCATCGGCTTCCGGGCCAGGCTGGCCAGGAAGAAGAAGCGCGAGGCGCTCCGGGCGATGAGGTCGTTCCAGTACTTCGGGTCGTTCATGTTGGGCCTCGGTGAGGGTATACCTAGGGAGACTATACCTAGGTAGAATAGGTAAGTCAACGGAAAAGAGTCGAGGACGGATCTGTCCGCGGAACCATTTGTGGTGCAATAGATTAGAACATTGTCGGCGGGCCGGCGGGATCAGGCAGTAAAATCAGACAGTACTTGGGTGTGCTGAGATTGATAAATGGCGTACCCGGGTACACCTCCACGACGGGCGATCCGGGTCGCCTCCTGCATGGCATCCGTTCCCACGCCTGGGGGGGGAGGACGCGCCGGACGGAGAGGAGAGAAAGAACGGTCCCTTCACGCCCCGGTCATTCCGTGAGCCGCACAACTCAGAGGAGGAATCAGCATGGCTTCGAACACCCTGTTCTTTGCGTGGAACCGACCCATTCCCGGACGGGAACCCGTGAGCGCCGAGCACTTCCAGGAGTTTTCCAAGTACCTCGCGCGCCTCCAGCAGAAGGGAACCATCGGGTCCTTCGACACGGTGTTCCTGGACCCCCACGGTGGGGATCTGAATGGGTTCTTCATCCTCCGCGGCGAAGCTTCCAAGTTCGACGCACTCCAGGGCGACGACGAGTGGTTGGCGCACGTGACCCGCGCAACCTTGCACCTTCAGGGATTCGGGGTGGTCAGGGGAGTGACGGGCGAGGAAGTCCCGAAGCGTATGGAACTCTGGCAGAAGCACATCCCGGCGTGACCGGACGCCAGACCACCCAAGGCCGAGGGGAAAAGAACCGGGGGTGAAATCCCATGGCTCCCACCGGCAACGTTTGTGCCCACTCGAGAAGGCCCCCCCCGTCCATTAAGGGCCCTCTCGACCATAGGATTTCACCCCCAAAATCGGGTGAAAATCGGGGCCCGCCCCGTCCCGTGGGACGGACCCCGTGTCGCTACGCTGACGCGGTTGCTCCGACCTCGCCGGCGATGCTCCAGGGTCGGTACCCTGTCCCCTCGGGCCGGTGACGCCGGCGGGTTCGCCGCGCCGGTTCTCCTTGTCCACATGAGCGAGGACGACGGTTCGTGCTGGGTGGGTCGTCGTCGCTCCGGGACTCTCGGCCGGAGGTGCCTTGCAACCGGTGGCGTTCCGGCCCGGCGATGGCTCCCTGCCTGCTGAACCAGGGAGGTCGTCGCGTCGGCGGTTAACATATGCAGGCATCGTGCCGGACGCGGTCACGCCTCCGAATATCACGTAGGTTCAACCCGCACGGGCGATTGAGTGCGGCGCGCGGCGGCCGCGGAACGCGACCCGCTCCGGGAAAGCGACGAGCCTCCCGCATCGGGCGACGAGGCCTCGACGGTGTGGACACCCGCGAAGGCCCGACATCAAGAACGAATTGCGCGATACCCTGGCACAGGCCCGACCGCATGGCCGGGTAGCGCGATACCCTGGCGCAGACCGGGAGCCGCGGCTCCGACCCGGCCACCCCCAGGATCGAACGGAGGAACCATGACGGACCGACTGGAAGAACTCCTCCACCGGATCGAAGCCGCGGCATCGACCCAACCCACGGTTCTGGTGGGGATCGACGGCCCGGGAGCGGCGGGAAAGACCACCGTCACTGCCGCCCTGGCCGAGGCGCTCGTGGACCTGGGTCGCGTCGCGGCGGTGGTTCACGTGGACGACTTCTATCTCCCGTCGGCCGAGCGTCCGGCCGGCCCGCCGGAGACGAAGCCCATCGGCGGGGACTTCGACTGGCGCCGCCTCCGGGACGAGGTGCTGCTCCCCCTCCGGAACCACCGCCTGGCCCGCTACGCGAGGTACGACTGGAAGCGGGACGTGTTGGCGGAGCGACAGGAGGTCTCCCCGGACGGCATCGTGATCGTCGAGGGCGTCACCTGCACCCGCCGGGAGCTCGCGGAGCTCTACGACATCCGGGTGTGGGTCGCCTGCCCGCGTGCGCTCCGCCTGGCCCGCGGTCTTGCCCGCGACGGCGAGGCCGCCCGGGACCGCTGGGAGGGGGACTGGATGCCGGGCGAAGACCGGTACGTCCGGGAGCACCGGCCGGAGGAGGGGGCCCACGTCGTGATCGACGGGAGCGGGGCCTGACCGGACCGGCGCCGGGCCGGGGGCCCGAGGCGGCCGGCCTCTCATGGACCGTCTTTCTCGTCGCCTTCATCGCGTTCGCGGTCACCGCCCACCCCTCGATCACCTGGTGGGATTCCAGCCGCTACGCCCACGCCGTCGGGGATCCGGTGCTCAACCTCGGCGACCCGAGCAACTGGAGCCGGTTCTACGACTACCTGTCGCTGACCCAGTACGGGGGCGGCTGGCTGGTGAAGTTCTTCCCCCGCCGCTCGCCCTTCTGGTCCGTCCAGACGATGGACGTCGTTCGTGCCCCCCGGGGTCAATTTCCTCTCCACCGCCGGGCGGACGGGAGTAGCGGAGCTTCTGCCCGGGATGCTCGGGGTTCTTGGGCTCGGAGTTCTCGTCCGTCGCCGCCATCGCCGCTCGGTATGATATAATGTCGTGTCCTGGGCGGCGAAATGTGCCACGCACCGTTCCGTGTTCCCACGGGGAGAGCGCCCCCAGGGACACCGGGGCCGACGCCACCGGGATAGACACCCTGCATACGCCGCAATCCGCGAGCCCGCATCGGGGCGCAACCGGTGACCCGTAAGCCGACCGCGGAGCACGTGGCCACGCCGGCCGCCCATTCTACCCTCTTCAAGGAGTCTGGATCATGAAGTTCGGGTATTGTGCCTTCCCCTCGTCGCCCCCTTCGAACGTCCGCGCCGGGCGTCCTGCGATCGTCGTCCTCGCCGCGGTGTGTCTGGCGGGTGTCTGCTTGGCGGCGAACCCGGCGCTCGCCGCCGACATCCCCTACACGATCGAGGGTGATCTCGCGCTCTCCTCCGGCACCGATGTCGTGGGGCTGAACGGAGCGCATCTGCAGATCGACGTGATCTTCGCGCCCGCGGACCAGACGCCCATCCTCGCCACCGCGCTCTCCGGCTACTACTACACCCAGTACGCCGTCACCAGCGCGACGGTCACCCTCACCGGGACCGCGGGCGGCGTGAACGACGGAACCTACGTCATGAGCTCAGGCGCCTGGATCATCAGGAACCAGCACACCGTGGGGAACGACTTCGTCGAGCTCGACGGCGCCCCCATCGCGCTGACCGGCGGTAATCTGTACCTGGCGTGCGAAGCCTTCTTCTCCAACGCCAACACGCCGCCGACCACCCCGGCTCCTCTCTTCGCCTACACCACGGGGGACGTGGACCATGTCGTAAGCGGTGCCAGTGCGGGGGTGACCCCGACCGACGACAACCAATACAGCTTCACGAGCGGCACGAGCTGGGGGGGCCCCGCCGCGCCGGTCCCGGTCGAGAACGTCACCTGGGGGTGGCTGAAGAGCGGGGTCCACTAGCGAAGGCGAACGGGTGCGGACGGGTTTGCCGAGGAGCCCGTTTTGGGTCACCGCCCCCAAAGGAGCAAAACAGTCGGATTTCCCTCGTGAAACGGTGGCCTCCGGCCGGCCGATCCATCCCGAGGGAACCCCCAGGCGCGCTCCGACGGGAACGAGGTGACCATGTTCGACACACACCGGGTCTTGATCGCCGCCGACAACGAGAGCTGGGCGGAACCTCTGGCCGTCTATCTGCGGGAGAGGGGTTACGACGTGGTGTGGGGCGTGACGCGCGAGCAGGCTCAGGCGGCGGCCGTCCGGCACGCTCCCGCCGCCATCGTCCTCGACCTGGATGATCTGGGCGGGGTGGGGATTCCCGCGCTCCGGGCGCTCAAGCGGCGAGCGGAAACCTCGAGGATTCCGGTCTTCGCGGTCACCGCGTCGCTGAACCCCGAACTTGCCGAGGCGGCCCGGCGTCTGGGAGCCTCGGGGGTGTGCCGGAGCCCGATCCACCCCGAGCTGATCTCACACCTGCTCCGACTGGCGTTGGGGGACTCGGCCACGATGGAACGCCCGCCGATCGCCCGGGCCGCCTGATCGCTACCGCCGCGGGGAAATAGCTTCAGCGCCGTCCGCCGAGGTCCACTTCCACCCCGACTCCCGCGGCGCGGGCCTTCTCCAGGAGCCGCTGCCCCACCGCCACGTCCTCGACAGCGATTCCCAGCGATTCGAAGACGGTGATTTCGTCGGGGGAACGCCGGCCGGGATCGCGCCCCAACAATACCTCGCCCAGTTCCGCCACGATGTGGTCGTCACCGAACGCCCCTTCCGAGCGCGCCAGCAGGAAATCCCCGGATTCGTTCAATACCGATTCCCGGCTGTCCGCGAACAACCGGGCCCGCCGGACCGCCTCGGTGTCCAGCTCGCGGGCATTCGGGGTGCAGGCGCCGACCGCGTTCACGTGACACCCCGCGGCCAGCCACTCCCCGGAAACCACCGGGGTCGCGGACGAGGTCACCGTGCAGACCACGTCCGCCCCCTCCACCGCCTCCCGCGCCGAGCCCGCCACCCGCACCGGGACGCCGTGCGCGCCGCGCGCCCGCTCCGCGAACGCCCGCGCCCGGTCCGCCGACCGCCCGAACGCCCGCACCTCGGTGAACGCGCGTACCGCCAGCATGGCTTCCAGGTGCGTCGTCGCCTCGACCCCGGTCCCGATCAGCGCCAGGATCCTGGCGTCCTCCCGGGCCAGGGCCCGCGTGGCCACCCCGCTCGCCGCCGCGGTCCGGATCGCGGTCACCGAGCTGGCGTCGATCATCGCCGCCGGCCGCCCGTGCTCCGGCTCGAACAGGAGCACCACCCCCTGGTGGGAGTCGTAGGGTGTCCCGTGGTTTCCCGGCATGACGGTGATGACCTTGATGCCCGCGCCGCGGGGGAAGGCCAGCCAGCCCGGCATGACCCCGAGCAGCCCGGTCTTGTCGGGAAACCACAGGGCGGACCGGAGAGGGTTCATCGCCTCGCCCCGCGCCAGCACCCGGAGCGATTCCTCCACCACCTCCATGCACTCGGTCATGGGAAGGAGCGCGCGGACGTCGTCGCCGGTCAGGATGCGCACGGCACGTCCCCCTCGAGCCGGCCGTCGTCGGCAGGGACCGCGGTCACCAAAGCGCCTGCTCCAGATCGGCCCAGAGATCCGGCTCGTCCTCGATCCCCACGCTCAGCCGCAGCAACCCGTCCCCGATCCCCACCGCCCGGCGCTCCTCCGCGCTCAGGCCGCGATGGGAGGAGGTCACCGGGTGGAGGGCCATGCTCTCCACCCCGCCCAGGCTCGGGGCCCGGGCGATCAGCGCGAACCGGTCGAACGCCCGCCGCGCCGCCTCCATCCCCCCGGCCAGGTCGAAGGCCAGCACCGCGCCGAAGGTCCGCATCTGGCGGCGGGCGATCTCGTGATGGGGATGCGACGCCAGACCGGGGTAGTGGACCCGCGCCACCGCGGGGTGCGCCTCCAGCCGCCCGGCCAGGGCCAGCGCGTTCGCGCACTGGCGCTCCCAGCGAAGGGCCAGGGTCTTCATCCCCCGGTCCACCAGCCACGCGGTCTGGGGATCGCAGTTGGCCCCCACCACGCGACGGCGCTCGCGGATCGGCTTCAAGAGCTCGGGGGGACCGGCCACCATCCCCGCCACCAGGTCGTCGTGGCCGCCCAGGTACTTGGTGGCGGAGTGAACCACCAGGTCGAACCCGGCGGTGAGCCCGCTCTGCCCGAGGGGCGTGGCGAAGGTGGAGTCCAGGACCATGAGCGGCCGCGGGGCGGGAAGCCCGGCCATGAGCGCCTCGAAATCGACCAGCCGGAGGAGCGGGTTGGTCGGCGACTCCACCAGGACCATGCGCGTGTTCTCCCGCACCCGCCCCGCAAGCGATCCGAGGTCATCCAGGGGCACCCGGTCCACCGCGATCCCGCAGGCGGGAAGCACGTCGGTGAGGAGCTCGGTGGTCCCGCCGTAGAGCTCGGCCGAGGCGATCAGGTGCCCGCCCTCCCCGCAGTAGGCGAGGGCGGTGAGGGTGATGGCGGCCATGCCGCTCGAGAAGAGGAGCGCCGCGTCCGCGCCCTCGAGCGCGGCCAGCCGCGCCTCCACCGCCTCGCCGGTAGGGTGGCCGTAGCGGCCGTACACGTACCCGGCGCGCTTGCCGGTAAAGGTGTCCACGCCCTCGTCCATCGAACCGAACGCGTAGACTGCCGAGGGCTGGATGGTGAGGGCGGTTCCCCCCAGCGCCGGACCGGTGCGGCCGGCATGGACGGAGCGGGTGGAGGGGCCGGGCCCCGGCGAACGTGCTTCGTGCTTCTCGGACATGGCGCCTCGCCTTTCTGAGCTGGGGAAGTCCCGCGTTTCCGCGCGGCCTACCCGTCGTTTCCGGCGGGCGCGCGACCCGCCGGCCGTCTGAAGTTCCGTTTCATTCCCGCGGGGGCGAAACCGGCGACGTGGGGAGCGCCCCCAGGATCGAGATCAGGGTCAGGAGATCCAGGAGATTGTGCCGCAGGACCGGGACGAGCCCGGCCACCGCGCCCTCCCGCACGAAGGCGTGGTAGCGCTCGGGCACCTCGGCTCCCGGAACGTCCCCCGCCCGGCGGCGCCCGGTGAACCGCGCCTCCAGGGTCTGGAGCCGGCAATCGGGGAGGATGTCCCGCCAGCGGCGCCGCGCCGCGTGCAACAGGTCCAGGTGCCCCTCGGGCTCCCGGAACCGGAACCCGTACCGCACCGCCCGGTCGCGGAGGAAGGGTAGATCGTAGGACTTTCCGTTGAAGGTCACCACCAGGGGGTGCCGGGCGAGGATCTCCAGGGTCGCCGCCACCACCGACGCCTCCTCGGCGTAGTTCCGGGCGAGAAGCTGGGTCAAGACCGGCCGGCCGTCCTCCACCCGGAGGAGCCCGCTCAGGAAGAGCGGGTTCCCCGAGAATCCGCAGGTCTCGAGATCCAGAAAGAGCGCGCCGGAAAGTCCCCGGGCTCCCAGGCACTCGGCCAGGGCCGCTTCGGGCGGGGGGAGGGCGCCCGGGAGGAGCGCCCGGGCCGCGGCGTCCACGTCCGAGGCCTCGGCCAGCGCGCGCTCGTGGCGCCAGTGAACCCCGCGCGCGGTCGTCTCCTCCACCCCCGGCACCAGGTCCTCCAGCCGCGCGTCCCGTTTCGCGGAGGTCCGCCCCCGGCCCGGCGCCCGCGCCGCCCCCCGGCTCCCCGCTGCCCGTTCCCCGCCCGCCGAAGGCCGCCGCCGGGCCAGCTCCGAAAGCCGCTTCCGTTTCTCTTCCCCGGCCATCGGGCTCACCGCGCCAGGGCTTCGAGGAGGAGGCGCGCCGCCCGCTTGTCGGGGATCGGGTAGCCCATTCCCACGTCGGGATCCTGGTGGATGGCCGGACGGAGGATCGGGAGCCCCACGCAGGAGGGGCAGCCCTCGGCGCAGTCGCAGGCGGCCAGGACGCTCAACGCCTCGGTGACCAGCCGGGTGAACTCGGCGTAGGCTCGTTCCGCGAAGCCCAGCCCCCCGGGGAAACGGTCGTAGAGGTAGAGCGTCGGCCGGCCGGTGTTCGACGAGTCGATCACCCCGCCCACGTCGGCCCGGTCGCACATGGCCAGGATCGGGAACACGGTGATGGCCAGGTTCCGCACCCCCAGGAGGCCCTCCACCGGTTTCAACCCTTGCTGCTTCAACGCCGCGGCGATGGACACCGACGGCGACCATCCCAGGGCCACCGTCTCCAGGTGCTGGGGGGGAAGATCCAGGTTCTTGTAGCCGATCGAGTCCATGTTCCCGAACTTGATCTTCTTGAACATGGTGGTGGCCCAGGTCACGGTGGCCTCGTTCAGGACCAGGATCTCGGGGCCCTCGTCGCGGCGCTCCCGCTCCCCGGTCACCCGGATCGAGGTGTCGAGCACCGGCTGGGTGTAGTAGTCCACCGAGACCCGCTTCACCCGGGCGATCCGCTTCTCCAGGTCCAGTTCGTGGACGAAGAAGGTCTCTCCCTCGTGGAGGTAGATCGCCTCGGGGTAGACCAGCTCCGGGGCCGAGATGGCGTCCACGGTCCCGATCACCGAGTCCTCGCGGTCGGTGTCCACGATGGTGAAGGTGTCGTCGGAGATCGTCCGCAGGTTCACCCGCTTGGACGGGAACTCCGTGCTCGACCAGTAGTCCTCGCCCTCCACCGGGTGAAGCTCGCCCTCGTCGCGGAGGATCTCCCGGATCGGCCCCAGACCTGCGCCGAAGAGGTCCCGGTCCCGCTCGGTCAGCGGCAGCTCGAAGGCGGCGCAACCCAGGTGCCCGGCCAGGACGTAGGGGTTTTCGGGGTCGCACACCGCGGACTCGGGGTTCTGGGCGAAGAAGTAGCGGGGATGGCGGAGGAGGTACTGGTCGATGGGGTCGTTGTACCCCACGAAGAACGTCACCGCCTCGTCCCGGGAGCGCCCGGCCCGCCCCGCCTGCTGCCAGATCGAGGCCACCGTCCCCGGAAACCCCACCAGGACCGCGGCGTCCAGGCCGCCGATGTCGATCCCGAGTTCCAGTGCATTGGTGGCCACCACCCCCAGGAGGTCCCCGCTGAAGAGCTGCCGCTCGATCTCCCGCCGCTCGGCGGGGAGGTAGCCGCCGCGGTAGGGCTTGATCCGCTCGGCCAGGCCGCCCCGGCGGTGGAGGAGGTCCTCCCGCGCGTACTTGTAGACCAGCTCGGTCACCACCCGGGCCTTGGTGAAGACGATGGTGTTCACCCCGTCCTCCACCAGCTTCACGAACAGCTCCTTGGCCTCGACGTTGCCGCTCCGCCGCTCCATCCGGGCCGCGTCCAGGTAGGGTGGGTTCCAGAGCACGAAGGTCTTGGGTCCGCGCGGCGAGCCGTCGTCGTCCACGAGGGTGAAGGGGAGCCCGGTCAGGGTCTCGGCCAGCTCCAGGGGGTTCCGGATGGTGGCGGAGGAGCAGAGGAAGACCGGCGAGGATTCGTAGTGCGCGGCCACCCGCCGGAGCCGCCGCATCACGTTCCCCACGTTGGAACCGAAGATGCCGCGATAGGTGTGCACCTCGTCCACCACCACGTGGCGCAGGTTCCGGAACACCCGGTGCCACTTGGCGTGATAGGGGAGGATGCCGCGGTGGAGCATGTCGGGGTTGGTGAGGATGAGGTTGGCCTCGTCCCGGATCTTCCGCCGCGCGCTCTGGGAGGTGTCGCCGTCGTAGGTCCCGGCCCGGATGAGATCGCGGAGGCGCGGGTGGGACCCGGCGAGGCGGGTGATCCCCTTGAGCTGATCCTGGGCCAGGGCCTTGGTAGGGTAGAGGAGGAGCGCGGTGGCCCGGGGGTCGCGCTCCAGCGCCTCGAGGATCGGGACCAGGAAGGCCACGGTCTTTCCGCTGGCCGTCCCGGTCACCGTGACCACGTGCTCCCCCCCGCGGGCGGCGGCGATCGCCTGGACCTGGTGGGTGTAGAGCCGGCGGATCCCCAGCCCGTCCAGGGACTCGGCCAGGGTGCTGGAGAGCGGCGGGTCCAGCTCGGCGTGGCGCGCCTCGCGCTCGGGGAGGTGCTCCACGTGGGCGATCTGGTCGGCATAGCGGCGATCCGCGGTCAGGCGGCCCAGGAAGCGCAGAAAATCGTGTCCCGAGGCCCCGGCGGGCGCGACCGGGCGAGCGGATGGAACGGGCGCGGGATCCATGGCGGATCTCCTTCCGTAGCCCGGCCTAGTCACGAACCCGCTGCTGCGGTGGGCATCTGACCGCCAGCTCGGGCGTCCTCGCGATCCGCCTCCTCGACGTACCACAGCGGGTACGCCTGCGTCGTCGGATCGCTGCGGTGCCCGACCTGTCGGCCATCTACTCCACCTCGCGACCCGGTTTCATGACTAGGTCGAGCCGAGGCGACGGGGAAGCGGGTGCTCGGGAAAGCGGATGCCCAGTATAGGGCTCGGTCCGATCCCCCGCCAAGGGAAAGGCCGGCGGGGGCGGAAGCGCTACCCCCGAACCCCGCCATCCCCTAGAATCGCGGCGTCATGACCACCACCGACTGCGGCCGGGACGCGATCAGGACCATGCGGGGCGTGGGATACCGCTTCCCGGGCTGATGCGCATCCACACCCGGCTCGCCTGGCTGAGCTTCACCGTCACCCTGATCGCCCTGGGGGGGGCCACCCTCCTCTGGAACGCGTCGCTCCAGCGGGAGCGGCGGCGGGAGCTGGACGACCGGCTCGGGGACCAGGCGAGGATCCTGGCCGCGCTCCTTCCCACCCCGGAACCGGGAATCGACGCCGTCGTGGAGATGGACCGCCTCACCCGGGTGCTCCATCAGGAAACCGGCATCCGTCTCACCGTGATCCGCGCCGACGGGATGGTGCTCTCCGAGTCCAACCTTCCCCGGAGCGAGGTGGAGGCGATGGAGAACCATCTCCACCGCCCCGAGGTGGCGGAGGCGCTTCGTGGCGGCACCGGTCTCTCCGAGCGTCCCAGCCCGACCCTGCAGGTTCCCATGGCCTATCTCGCGGTGCGCTGGGGACCGGCGGACGCTCCCTACGGCGTGGTGCGTTCGGCGCTACCCATGAACCGGGTGATCGCCGAGGAGCATCGGGGGGAGGGACGCCTGATCCTGGTTCTTCTGGGTGCGGTGGGGATGGCCACCCTCCTCGGCTACGTCTCCGCGCGGCGGATCACCGGGCCGGTGTCGCGAGTGAGCGCAGCGGCGCGGGAGATCGCCGCCGGGAGCCTCGACCGGCGGGTGGAGCCGGCGGGAAGCTCCGAGGTCCGCGAGCTGGCCCTCTCCATCAACCACCTCGCCGACTCGGTTCAGGCCGAGATCAATACCGTGGAGTCCCAGCGCCGGCGGCTGGACCATCTCCTCCAGAGCATGCCCGACGGCATCCTGGCCCTGGACGATCACGGCCGGATCACCCTGGCCAACCCGGCGGCGGCGGAGTTCTGCTCCCTGGGGCCGGATGTGATCGGGCGGACCCCGGTGGAGGCGGTCCGGAGTCCCGACCTCCAGCAGGCGGTGGACCGGGCCCTGGCCGGGGGGAGACCCGAGACGGTGGAGCTGAAGCTCACCGAGCCCGAGGGGCGGATGCTCGCGGTGAGCCTCGTCCCCCTGGAGAGCGGTGTGGTGCTCCTGATCCACGACGTCACCCGGCTTCGCCGCCTGGAAACCGCACGGCGGGAGATGGTGGCCAACATCGGCCACGAGCTTCGCACCCCGCTCACCGCCATCCTCGGCTATCTGGAGACCCTGGAGCACGATCCCGATCTTCCCCCCGCCGAGCGCGCGCGCTTCCTGGGGGTGATCGACCGGAACGCGCGGCGGCTGGAACGCCTGGTGCGCGACCTCTCCCGGCTCTCGGAGCTGGAGTCGGCCCGGGCCCGGGTGCCCCTGGAGCCGGTGGAGGTTCCGGGGCTGGTCTCGGGGGTCCTGGAGACCCTCGCCCCGCGCGCCGCCGGGAGGAAGGTAGGGCTGGAATCGGCGGTGGAGCCGGGGGTGCCGAAGGTGCTCGCCGACCGCCACGGTTTGGAAACCGTGCTCCTGAACCTCCTCGACAACGCGGTGCGGGTGAGCCCGGCGGGAGAGAAGGTCACCCTGCGGGCCCTGCGGCGGGAGGGGACGGTGCGCTTCGAGATCGCCGACCGGGGTCCCGGCGTTCCCCGCGAGCTTCGGGACCGGGTGTTCGAGCGGTTCTACCGCCTGGACGCCGGCCGGTCGGCGGAGGAGGGGGGTTCGGGGCTGGGGCTGGCCATCGTGAAGCACGCGGTGCAGCTCTACGGCGGCGAGGTGGGGGTGGAGGACCGGGCCGACGGCGGGGCGGTGTTCTTCTTCACCGTGCCGGAAGCGCCGGACGCCTGAGGCGGGCGGGCGGCGGGGTAGCGCGGTGAACGCGGACGGCCTGGCGCGGCGGCGGGCCCGTGTCGAGGCCTCGGCGGGCGGTGCGCGCCCCTCAGAAGACCTGGAAGATCTGGTCCAGGCAGAAGTAGACCCCGATCCCCAAGAAGACCACGCCGGTGACGCGCCGCACCCAGATCTCCACCCGAGCCACCCGGTCGAAGAGCTTTCCCACCGAGCGCACCCCGCCGGCGATCACGATCGCGAAGGCCACCACCGGGAGCGCGGTGCCGATCCCGTAGAGGGACGGCAACAGGACCGGGGAGCGGGTCTGGACGGCCAGGGGGAGGAGGCTGCCGAAGTAGAGCGCGGCGGAGACCGGGCAGAACGAGAGGGCGAAGGTGATGCCCAGGAACCCCGCGCCCCATTCCCCCATGCGATCGGTTCGCGCGCGGAGGCCCTCGCCGGCTACGAACCCGGGCAGGCGGAAGCGGACCAGGTCCAGGAGCACCATCCCCACCAGGATGAGCAGCGGCCCGAGCGCCTTGATCATGTACTTCTGGAGGACGTGCGAGGTCTGGGGGGCGGAGAGCAGGCTCAGGACGATCAGGAGCCCCAACCCGGCGTAGGTGACCGCCCGCCCGAGGGTGTAGAGGAGGCCGGCCAGGAGCACGCGGCGGGGGCTACCCACCCGCCTCCCCACGTAGGAGATCGCCGCGATGTTGGTGGCCAGGGGGCAGGGGCTGACCGAGGTGAGAATCCCCAGCCAGACCGCGGTGGATACGGCGAGGAGGCTCTCAGGCACTCGGGCGTTCCATGAAGCTCCGGGTCTCGGCCTGGATGTAGAGGGTGAACTCCTGTTCGTAGGACGCCAGCTCCCAGACCTTGTCGAGGTTTCGCCACGCCTCCGGCCGGCCGTCCCTCATCTTCACCAGCACCACCGATCGGGTGGTGAGGTTGAAGTCCTGGACGAAGTGCTCGTTCCGGGGCTCGTCGATGTTCACCACCCGCCACTCCAGCCGGCCCGAGGCCAGCTCGTCGGCGAAGCCGTCCTGGATGGCGGCGTCGGCGTAGGCCTCGATGGTCAGGCAGGTGCGGCAGCGCTGGGCGCCGTGGAAGTAGTAGGCGATCACCCGGTCGCCGCCCGGGTCGGGCGCGACGGCCGGGGTCGCGTCCCGGCGTGACCGGGCCGTGTCGATGCCGAGGTATCCGAGGCTCGCCGCCACGAAGACGAGAAGCCCCGCGGTCAGGATGGTCTTTCCGCGCATGTCGTTTCCCCCTGCTCTACGCCAGAAGCCGCTTGATCTCCTCGGGCGAGAGCACCTTCCCCATGGACTTCACCTCGCCGTCCACCGCCAGGGCCGGGGTCATCATGACCCCGAAGTCGGTGATCCGGTCGAGATCGGTGATCTTCTCGATCTCGAACTCGCCGCCCAGGTCGCGGGTCGCGGTCTCGGCGTTCTCGGTGAGCTTCTTGCAGTTCGGGCACCCGGTGCCCAGGATCTGGATCGTCTTCATCGTCGTCTCCTATGAGCGCTCCATCGTGAGGAGGCGCGTCGTCTATCCGAACAGGGCGCCGTAGCCGATCCCGGTCACCGTCGCCATCACCACCACCAGGGACACGTACACCACCGTCTTCCGGGTGCCCATCACCCCGCGGATCACCAGCATGTTGGGAAGGCTCAAGGCCGGACCGGCCAGGAGGAGGGCCAGGGCGGGCCCCTTCCCCATGCCGTTGCCCAGGAGCCCCTGGAGGATCGGGACCTCGGTCAGGGTGGCGAAGTACATGAAGGCTCCGGCCACCGAGGCGAAGAGGTTCGCGCCGATCGAGTTTCCTCCCACCGCGCCGGCGATCCAGCCCGAGGGGATCATCCCGCCGTGGCCCGGCCGGCCGAGGAGGAACCCGGCCACCAGGACGCCGATCAGGAGCAAGGGGAGGATCTGCTTGGCGAAGCCCCACGAGGCTCCGACCCATTCCCGAAGCTCGGACGAGCCGGCGGCGATCGCCAGGAGGGCGACCACCCCGGCGGCGAAGGCGATCTCCGGCCGGGAGGGGAAGCCCAGGGCGAGAGCCGCCACCGGGAGCACGGCGATCACGGTCCGACGCCGGGACACCGCGAACCACGCGGACAGGATGACCGCGAGACCCAGGGCGAGGGCCGCGGTGAGGATCCACTTGGCGGCGTAGACCCCGTGCCAGAAGCCGGTGGCGGTTTCGGGCCGGCCCCAGTTGGCGAAGATCAGGATTCCGGTCAGGACGGCGAAGGTGATCGCGGTCCGGCCGAGGGGCCGCGACGGCTCGTCGTCGGGGACGGCCAGGGACGCCGCGGTCTTCCGCCGCTCCTCGGCCCGGAAGACGAGGTGCATCAGGAGGCCCACCACCACGCTGAACACCACCGCCCCCACCGCCCGCGCCACCCCCAGCTCCAGGCCCAGGATCCGCGCGGTGAGGATCACCGCCAGGACGTTGATGGCGGGACCGGAGTAGAGGAACGCGGTGGCCGGCCCGAGCCCGGCCCCCCGCTTGTAGATGCCGGAGAAGAGGGGCAGCACCGTGCAGGAGCAGACCGCGAGGATGCTCCCGGAGACCGCGGCCACGCCGTAGGCCAGGACCTTGTTGGCCCCCGCGCCCAGGTAGCGCATGACGGAGCCGCGGCTCACGAACACCGCGATCGCCCCGGCGATGAAGAACGCCGGAACCAGGCAGAAGAGGACGTGCTCCCGCGCGTACCATCGGGTGAGGGCCAGCGACTCGGACACGCTCTCGGGAAGGGCGCCGGTGTTTTCCGGAAGGAAATAGACCAGAGCGAAGACGCCGAGGATCGCGGCCAGCGCCCAGCCGTCGGACTTCCAGAGCCGGCGGGCGGTGTCGAGGAAGCGGGCCGGGACGGGCTCGGGTTCATGGGCCGGCGCGGCGGTGTGAGCGGCGACCCCCGTGGACGCGGACGCGGGGACGCCCGCGGATGCGCCGGCCGGCGCGGGCGCGGCGGATGGGGCGAGGGCGCCTCGGCGGTCGATCACCGCGCGACCTCCATCTGCTCGGCCGCGGTGGAGGCGAGCACGTTCTCCACGCAGGAGAAGAAGTGGAGCACGCAGGGGACCTTGAGCGAGTAGAAAACCTGGTTCCCGCGTTTCTCGTCGCCCACGATGCCGGCGGCGCGCAACAGGCTCAGGTGCTTGGACACGGTCGAGGTGTCGGCGCCGATCATCCCGGTGAGCTCGCACACGCATCGCTCGCCCCGGGAGAGCTCGTCCACGATGAAGAGGCGGGTGGGGTGGGCCATCGCCTTGATGATTCGGGCTCGCGCCTCGAGCCGGGCCTGGGTCTTGGAGTCCATTGGGCTCGCTCCTTCGGTCAAAGTGATTGTCTGTTTGGTCAAATTACCAAATAGTTGAGGATCGGCATCCGGCGAACCGGCATATCGATTTATTGGATCGAGGGAGGCGGGCAGGGGCCGGAGGGGACGCCTGGGCCGGGCGATCTGGGTCCGGGGTCCGGGGAGGATCTCGTCGTCCCGGGCGCTTCGACCTACACCGCCGGAAACCTCCGGGGCGGCTCAGCCCGGTGGTGGTGAACCCGCCAGTGGAGGAGCCTCCGATGATGAAGCTGACGCTTGCGGTCCTGATGCTCTCCGCCGTCTCCGCGGGCGCGCTTCATTCTCACCTCCGAAATCGCCCCGCGGATCACCGGACGCCTCCAGGTGAACGCGGTCCCCGGCAAGGTGGAGGGCGCTGGACCTCTGGTTCCGCTGGACGCCGTTCGAGAAATATCCCGCCTACTCGGTCACCATGGGACAGCTCAAGAAGCCGTTCAGCTGCCAGGAGTTCGTGGTCCCGACCTCGAACCTCCCGCTCATCGACCGGCCGTACCTGAACGCGTTCCTGGAGAAGACCCTCCACGCCTCCTCCTACGAGGTCGGGGTGCTGGCCACCGCCGACCTCCGGCGGGGATGGGCGAACCCTTCTCACCGGCCAGGTCGCCCGCGCGTTCAGCTCCAACTTCGAGCGGCAGGTGAGCTGGGTGCACACCGAGTACCGGCACAGCCGGACGCACGCCTTGAGCGAACTGGTGAGCCGGTGGGCGGTGCGGATGTAGTCGTCGTCGCCGCGGCCGGGCAGGGGCATTCCGGCCCCAAACGCGGTAGACTCACCCCCGAGCCCGAGTGCCTCGAAGGCGTCTCTGTTGCCGGGAGTACCCGTTCATGGCCCGATCGGTCCGCCAGGAGTTCGACTCCGAGCTCCAGGAACTCAAGAACAAGCTCCTCACCATGGGGGGAATGGTCGAGGCCATGGTGGCCGACTCCCTCACCGCCCTGGTGACCCGCGACTCCCAGCTCGCCGAGGAGGTGCAACGGCGGGACCGGGACGTCGACCGCCTGGAGATGGAGACCGACGAGCTGGCCATGCGGATCATCGCGCTCCGCCAGCCCGCGGCCAAGGATCTCCGGCTGATCGTGGCCGCCCTCAAGATCTCCACCGACCTGGAGCGGATGGGCGACCTCTCGGTCAACATCGCCGAGCGGGTGGTGGAGCTCAACGCCGAGCCTCAGCTGAAGCCCTACATCGACCTCCCCCGCATGGTGGACCAGGTGCGGGCGATGACCCGGGACGCCCTCGATTGCTTCGTGACCGGAGACGCGGAGCGCGCGCGGAAGGTCCTGGCCGCGGACCAGGAGGTGGACGATCTCAACGTCCAGATCTTCCGCGAGCTTCTCACCTACATGATCGAGGACAACAAGACGATCAGCCGGGCCACCCGGCTCATCTTCATCGCCAAGTACCTGGAACGACTGGCCGACCACGCCACCAACGTGGCCGAAGAGGTGATCTTCACCACCCAGGGCCGCGACGTCCGCCACGGCCACATGGAGTAGTCCGATGGGAAAACGGGTCCGATGGTTGGGGTTCTTGATGCTGGCGGTGGTCCTGGGCGCGTGCAGCATGCGCTCCGAGGAATCGGAGAGCGAGGTGCGGTCCCTCGAGCCCGACACCCTGGTCTCCTGGATGGAGACCGGGCGCGCGATGGTGCTTCTGGATACCCGGCCGGAGTCGCTCTACACCGCCGGCCACCTCCCCGGCGCGATCTGGGCCGGCCGCCGCACCATCCCCGAGCTCCGGGACGTCCTCCCCATGGACCACAGCGAGCCCATCGTCTTCTACAACCAGGACGGCGAGCCGCCGGTGGTGGGCGAGGATCCGGCCCGGGAGGCGTCCGAGCGCTACGGTTTTCCCCTTGTGTACCGGCTCCAGGGGGGGATGAACGGGTGGGCAGAGGAGGGGCGCGCGGTGGACGGGTACTGGGCAGTGGGGGACGGGGGCTAGATGCGCCCCCGGGTGTTCACCCGGATGAACTCGCCCGAAAACCCATGATGGAAATTCAGCGACTCGATCCGGCGGAGGGTCCGCGTTTCCGCGAGATCCGCCTCCGCTCGCTCCGGGACGCCCCCGACGCCTTCGGCAGCACCTACCAGGAAACCGCCCCCCGGCCGGACACGTCCTGGCCGGAGCAGCTCGCCGCCATGGCCACCTTCGTCGCGGTGCACGACGGGCGGGACGTGGGGGTCGTGCGAGGGGCGCCGGACCGTGAAGACAACGACACCGTCTGGCTGCTGTCGATGTGGGTGGCTCCGGAAGCGCGTGGAACCGGCGTGGGCGACGCCCTGGTCGAAGCGCTCATCGGCTGGGCCCGGTCGGCCGGATTCGCGCGGATGCTCCTGGACGTGGGGGAGGCCAACGCCCCGGCGAACGCGCTCTACCTGCGGCACGGATTCCGGCCCAACGGTCGCACCGGTTCGCTTCCGCCGCCACGGGAGCACATCCGCGAGCGCCAACTCGAGCTCGACCTCTCGTGACAGAAAACCACTAAGCGACCTCTGTTGGTCCCATCACACTTCCAAGACTAGGAGCGCTTCTTCAGCATTCTCGGCAAACTCCACGACCGCCGGCCGCGCATTCTCGAGCAGCGTCCGTATGGCCGAGGTGCCCGCGTTTCCTACGGACAGCCAGAGCACCTTGGGTGGCGGGCCGAGGACGAAGCAACGCTGCCGGAAGTCGTTGTCCTTGGACACAATGATGAATTCATTAGCAGCGGCGTGGTCCCAGATCTCTTGGTCGCTCTTGCCCTCAAGGCCTATGGATGCGACGTGCCGGCTGCCGGGATAGAGGGCATCCAACAACTCGACAAGGCGAGGGCTGAGGTTCTCATCAAAGAGAAGCTTCACGCGGCCGGCGGGGCGGCAAGTCGCCGCTCTCGGTCTGCGGCAAAGGATAGCGCAGCACGGATGTGTTCGAGGCGTAGCGAGGGGAAGTCGTGGAGGATGTCCTGCTCGCTCATGCCGCCGGCGAGGTACTCAAGAATATCGTAAACGGCTATGCGCGTACCCTTTATGCAGGGCTTTCCGCTTCGCACGTCGGACTTGAGTTCGATCCACTGCTGCCAGCTCATGGACAGGATAGTACTCCCAAGGACTGCGGCCTGCAAACGGGGCCGACGCGTGGCGTGTCTCGCAACACCGGCTTCGTGAAGAGGTTAGACGAATCCTCCTAAACCGGCATCGGATCCAAAGCCACCCCGGTCTCGCGGCTCACCAGCGCCCGGTAGGCCCGGATCAGCCGCTCCCACACCGGGCCCGGACGGCCGTCGCCCACCGCCCGCCCGTCCACCGCGCGGATGGGGAGCAGCTCGAGGGTGGTGCTGGTGAGGAAGGCCTCGGTGGCCTCAGTGAGGTCCTCGGGGGCGACTCGCCCTTCCATCACCGGCACGCCCTCCCCCCGCGCCACCTCCAGGACCGCGTCGCGGGTCACCCCCGCCAACAACGGCCCTTCCAGGGAGGCGGTGCGGAGCGACCCGTCCACCACGAAGAACGCGTTGGTGGCGGTCCCCTCCAGCAACCCTCTGGCCTCGTCCAGGAACAGCGCCTCCCAGGCCCCGGCGGCCAGCGCCTCCTCCTTGGCCATGAGGTGCATGAGCCGGTTCACGGTCTTGATCCGGGGGAGCGGCGAGTCGCTGTGGACCGGCCAGCGGGAAAGCACCACGTCCACCCCGTTCCGGTAGCCGTCGGCGGGAGGGGGGACCAGGGGGACCGCGGTGAGGAAGAGGTTCGGAGGGTGGGACCGCCGGAGCCGGATGGCCCCGTCGAAGAGGCCTCCGGTCACGGTGAGCCGCACCCGGGCGTCGGCGAGCCCGTCGGCCCGGAGCAGCGCCAGCGCTCCCCGGGAGATCTCGGCGTCGGTCACCGGGAGATCGAGCTGCATCCCGTGGAGGGTGTGGCGGAGCCGGCGGAGGTGCCCGGGGAGCCGGAAGAACGTCCCCGCGTAGCTCCGCATGGTCTCGTAGGCCCCGTCCCCGAACAGCACCGCCCGGTCGTTGACCGGGAGCACAGCCCGCGCCTCCGGGACGATCTCGCCGTTCAGGTAGACGTGAGGCATCTCAGGACGCCGGGGTCGGCTCCGGGGAGCGAGCCTCGCGGATCGCGGTCAGCATGGCCCGGGCCTTGGCCAGGCACTCCTCGTACTCCGCCTCGGGCTCCGAGTCGGCCACGATGCCGCCGCCCACCCCGAGATGAACCTTTCCCTGGGAGAGCACCAGGGTGCGGATGGCCACGTTCAGCTCCATGGACCCGTCGAGCCCCATGAACCCCATGGCCCCGGTATAGGGGCCGCGCACCGTGCCCTCGATTTCGGCCAGGATCTCCATCGCCCGCTTCTTGGGGGCGCCGGTGATGGAGCCGCTGGGGAAGGTGGCGTCGAGGATGTCCTTCAGGTTCGCGTCGCCTCGAAGCTCCCCGCGCACGATCGACACCAGGTGGTGCACGTTGGAGAAGGTCTCGAGCCGGTGCAGCTCTTCCACCCGGACCGAGCCCGGGGTGGAGACCCGTCCGAGGTCGTTTCGCTCCAGGTCGGCGATCATGGTGAGCTCGGCCTTGTCCTTCTGGCTGTCCTCCAGCTCGCGACGGAGCCTCGCGTCCTCGTCGGGATCGGCGCCGCGCGGGCGGGTCCCCTTGATCGGCCGGGTCTCGATGGAGCGCCCCGCCACCGACAGGAAGCATTCCGGGGACGATCCCGCGATCACCGCCTCGCCGGTGTTCATGTAGACCCCGAACGGAGCCGGGCTCGCCTTCCGGAGCGCGGTGTAGATCTTCCCCGGTTCGTCCTCGTAGGGGATGCTCCAGCGCTGGGTGAGGTTGGCCTGGTAGATCTCGCCGGCGGCGATGTGTTCCTTGATCTTCCGCACCGCGGCCAGGTACTGGTCGCGACTCATGGTGGAGAGCGCGCTCACCCCGTCCACTTCGATCCGGTGGCCGGTGGGGATCACCACTTCGTCGACGGCTTCGGCCCCCTCCTCCGCGCTCTCGGCGGAAGCGGTGGCCGGAGAGCCCCGGTGCATCTTGGTGGCCAGCTCCCGCATCTTCTCGATGTCCGACCCCAGGCGCTTCCGGATGGTGGTGCCGCGGCCCCCGGCGATATCCAGGGCCGCGCCGTACCACCGCCGGGTCTTGTGCTCGTAGGCCAGGATGGTGCGATAGAAGGAGAACACCATCTCGGGAAGGCCGAGATCGTCGGCCACCGGGAGCTCCACTTCCACCGTGGATCGGCCCAGCTCGTATCCGAAGTAGCCGACCCCGCCGCCGGAGAAGGGAACCAGCGGGCTCCCGCCGGTGAGCCGGATCCGGTTCATCTCGGCGTTCAGGATTTCCAGGGGGTTCCCGAACCGATGGGTGATCTTCTTCCCCTCCACCAGGTCCATGCCTTCCCCACGGCTGCGCAGGGTGAGGAACGGATTCACCCCGATGTAGGACCAGCGCGAGAGCTCGTGGCCGGCCATGGCGCTGTCCAGGAAGAAGAAGCCGGGCATCCGGTGGAGATTCTGGAAGACCTGGTCCGGGGTGAGATCCAGCTCGACGCCCCGGGTCAGCACGGTGGGTTGGGTGTCTGTATTCATGGTTTTCCCTCGCAGCCGGGGGCGTTCGGCCACCCGGCGCCGGGCAGAAGTCGTTCTTTTTCAGTGAATTAGGGGTTCGGCGGGGATGCGGATACCAAACGTATGATTGGTATGCTAGGATAGGCGAAACCCCAGGCAATTGCCGCTTGGAGCCTATAACCTCCGGTGCGCTCTTGAAAGAGGGAATTCCCGTGCGCCCCCTGCTCCTCCACGTGGACATGGACGCCTTCTTCGCCTCGGTGGAGACCCGCTCCGACCCCCGGCTCGGCTCCCGTCCTCTTGCGGTGGGCGGCGGGCCAGGTCCGCGCGGGGTGGTGACCACCGCCAACTACCCGGCCCGGGCGTTCGGGGTGCGCTCGGGGATGTCCATGGCCGAGGCCCTCCGCCTCTGTCCGGGCCTCCTGGTCCTCCCCGTCGATCCCCCCAAGTACATTCATGAATCCCTGGCGGTGCTGGCGGTGCTGGACCGGTTTTCCCCCCGGGTGGAGCCGGCCAGCATCGACGAGGCCTACCTGGAGTTCGCTCCGGCCCCGGAGGCGTCGTGGGAAGCGCGGGCGCTGGAACTGGGCGCGGTCATCCGCCGGGCGGTCTCCGACGAGCGCGGCCTTGCCTGCACCGTGGGAGCCGCGGCGACCAAGCTCCAGGCCAAGATGGTCTCGGCCCTGGCCAAACCGGGCGGGGTCAGGGCGGTGGCGCCGGATCAATTCCTGGAGGTGTTCGGGGTGAAGCCGGTGTCGGTGATCCCCGGGGTCGGTCCTCGAACCACCGCGGAACTGGCCAAGCTGGGGATCGTGACCGTCGGGGATCTCTCCCGAACCCGTCCGGAGCGGCTCCGCCCGGTGTTCGGCCGCTGGTCGGCCGCGCTCCCCGCCCAGGCCTCGGGGGAAGGGGACGACGCGGTGATCGCCGCCGGGGAGGAATCCCCCCCCAAGAGCGCGGGCCACGAGACCACCTTCGCCAGGGACACCGCGGACGCGGTCCACCTTCGCGCCACGGTCTGGCTCCTGGCCGACCGGGTGGCCCGGCGGCTCAGGTTGTACGGGCTCACCGCACGGGTGGCGGCGGTGCGGTTCAAGGTGGGCATGAAACGCTACAGTAGACAACGCGGCCTGGCGGAATCGACCGCCGAGGCCTCGGTGCTGGCGCACCACGCCTGGGGGCTCCTGGAGAGCGCTCGCGGCGGACGTCCCCTGCGTCTGGTCGGGGTGGCCGGCATGGGGTTGGTGGCGGCCGGGGGAGAAGAACCGCTCCTCCCCGAGGATCTCCGGCGGCGGGAACGGGTGCGGGTCTCCGACCGGCTCCGCGATCGCTTCGGCGAAGGCGCGATCCTCCCCGGCGGGGTGTTCCTGAGGAAGGACCAGCGATGATCGAAACCCAGGACCTCGAATCGAAACTCTGGATCGGCGCCTCGGGCTACTCCTACGACGACTGGGTGGGGCCGTTCTATCCCAAGGGCCTGGCCAAGTCCGACTTCCTTCCCTACTACGCCACCAAGTTCCCGGTCACCGAGGTGAACGCCACCTACTACCGGATCCCTCCGCCCCGGAGCTTCGAGGCCATGGCCAGAAGATCCCCGCGCGACTTCCTCTTCGTGATCAAGGCCCACCAGGACATGACCCATCACGGAAGCCGGGAGAAGGGGCTCTACACCACCTTTCTGGACGCGATCGAACCCCTGCGGGCGGCGGGAAAGTTCGACGGGGTGCTCCTTCAGTTCCCCTTCGGGTTCAAGAACGAGACCCGGAGCCGGGGCCACGTGGCGTTCCTCCGGGAGGCGCTTCCCGGGATGCGGCTCTGGGCCGAGTTCCGCCACGACAGCTGGAACCAGGCGCCGGTGCTTGAATTCCTGAAACGGCTGAGCGTGGGGTACTGCGCGGTGGACGAGCCGGCGCTCCCCGGGCTCATGCCCCCCGTGGCCGCCGCCACCACCGACACCGGCTACATCCGCTTCCACGGCCGGAACGCCGCCACCTGGTTCGGGGGCGGCCACGAGCGCTACGACTGGGACTACTCGGCGGAGGAACTCTCGGAGTGGCTGGACCGGATCCGGACCATCGCCAACCAGACCGAGCGCACCTACGTCTTCTTCAACAACTGCTACATGGGGCGGGCGGTGAAGAGCGCCCGGATCCTCCAGAAGCTCCTGGGGCTCCAGACCGATCTGGATCTGGGGTTCTGACGGTCGTCCCGCGAGCGGCCGGCAACTCGAAAGCCGGGGCCGCGTTGCCGGGGCCCGGGGCGTTTCGAGGGAATCTCGATTCCATAGGAAACCGGTCGGGTTCCAGTGCTATACTGCGCGCATCTTGCGTCCGGGTGCCCCCCTCCCAACGCAACGCGGGCACCCATGGCTACCTCACAAGGAGTTCCCCCATGCTGCCCCGCACCGCGCTCTCTCTCGCCGTGGCCGCGCTCGTTCTCGCTCCGCTCGCCGCCTCCGCCCAGACCTGGATCGAAGCCCCCGACGCCGGAGAGACCCTCGGCACCGCCCAGGTCACCACCGGCGCCGGCGCCCTGACCCAGATCGACGGAGCGTTCATCTCCGACACCGACTCCGATCTCTACTGCATCTACATCAGCGATCCCCCGACCTTCTTCGCCGGGATGCTTTGCGCGACCTACGCGGACGCCGATATCTGCCTGTTCGACGCGGCGGGGAACGGCCTGAGCCTCGACGACGGATGTATGGGCGGCTATACCGACGTGACCGCCCCCGCCGTGGCTCCGGGCTACTACTACCTTGGCGTCATGATCAGCGACGCCGAGCCGTACTCCTCCAGCGGGACCATCTGGGATCCGCCGGCGCAGGGGACCGAGCGGGCGCCGGACGGCCCGGGAGCCGGGAACCCGCTCCTCGGCTTCAATCCCGCCGCCGTCGCGCCCATCTCCTACAACTACACGATCCACCTCACCGGGTGTACCTTCTGCGACTCGGCGGTTCCGGTGGAGAAGGGGAGCTGGGGTATGGTCAAGTCCTTGTATCGTTAGAGGTTAACCGGCTACTATTGGTCCCGTCCTCCCCCCGGCTCCGGGGGGGGGGCGGGAGGACGGCCGGGGGATGGGGCGCGGCGTGGCGCGCAACCCCGCCACCCGGTCGTGCGTACTGGTCTTCGGAGGAGAGACACCGATGTTCAGAACCCTGCGCGCCGTCCGTTTCCTGATCATGGGCCCCTTCATTCTCCTGATGCTCGTGGTCATCAACCTTATGACCTCGCCCGGGCACTGGTGGGTCCAGTGGGCGGCGCTGGGGATCGGCATCGCGTGGGTGATCAGCCTCTTCCGCGTGCTGAGCGCCGCGGTGGTCGCGGGGGGCGTGGTCGCCCTCCTCACCTACCTTCGCCGGCAGACCCCGCGCTGACCTCCGCCGGCCATGCCGATCGAGATCCACGGACTCCGCTCCGGCGATGAGCCGGTCCTGGAGTGCGTCGCCCCGGACGTCTTCGACCACGCGGTGGATCCGGACGCCGCCCGGCAGTTCCTCGCCGACCCCCGTCACCACCTCGTCGTGGCGCTGGAAGGCGGAGTGGTGATCGGCTTCGCCTCGGGCGTCCACTACCTCCATCCCGACAGGCCCCGGCCCGAGCTCTGGGTGAACGAGATTGCGGTGGCTCCGTCCCACCGCCGGGGCGGCGTGGGACGCGCGCTCCTCGACGCCCTGATCGAGATCGGCCGCGCCTTGGGCTGTGCCGAAGCCTGGGTCCTCACCGAACGGGGGAACCGCCCGGCCACCGCGCTCTACGCGTCCCGCGGCGGAGTGGAAGCGCACTCCGGCACGGTGATGTTCTCCTTCCGGCTCGACGACTCCGGCCCCCGCTGAGGCGCCGCGGGCCGAAACCCTCCCGCCCCGGTGCTCCCCTGGACTGCGGTGAAGGAAGTGCTAGTCTGAAGGGGTAAGGTGAGGCGGTATGAGCATCCGCCGTCAACGGGTCCGCGGTCACCCGACCGGGTGGAACCGCCCGCCCGGAGCGACTTTCTCGGAGTGCAGCCTCCAGGGCGCGGAACCGACCGTGGTCACCGCTGCTCTCGGCCAGGTCCATCCCCGGCCGTTCGCCGCGATCATGAACGCGGTCCAGGACGCGTCCGGCAAGCCCCACCACCGTGGCTCCCGGGGGAACGTCCTTGACCACCACCGCGCCCGCGCCGATCCGCGCCCCGGCTCCCACCCGGAGCGAGCCCAGCACGTTGGCCCCGGCGCCCACCACCACCCCGTCTTCGAGGGTGGGGTGGCGCTTTCCCCGCTCCAGGCTCACCCCGCCCAGGGTCACCCCCTGGTACAGGGTCACGTCGTCGCCGATCTCCGCGGTCTCGCCGATCACCACCCCCATGCCGTGATCGATGAAGAACCGCCGCCCGATCGTCGCGCCGGGATGGATCTCGATGCCGGTCGCATCGCGCGCCACGTGGCTCAACCAGCGCGCGAGCAGGAACCGGCGCCGCCCCCACAGGGCGTGGGCCATCCGGTGCATCCAGACGGCGTGAAGACCCGGGTAGCAGATGAGCACCTCGGCGGTGGTGCGGGCGGCGGGGTCGCGGGCGAAGACCGTGGCCAGGTCCTCGCGCATCCGTCTCACCCCGTGTACCGATCCGCGCGGCTCGGATGCGGGGCGATGATGGGCGAGGTTCGACTCCGCGGTGCTCATGATCGCCTCCCCGGGGCCCCGGTCGGCGCCGACGCGCCGGTGGCGCTCGTGTCGGCCTCGGCCACGGCGTCCTCGAACTGGAACAGGGGGGTGGAGAGGTAGCGCTCGCCGGTGTCGCAGAGGATGGTCACGATGGTCTTCCCGGCGTTTTCCGGCCGGCGGGCCACCTCCGAGGCGGCGTGGACGTTGGCCCCGGCCGAGATCCCGGCCAGGATGCCTTCGGTCCGGGCGAGCCGTCGAGTGGCCGCAAAGGCATCGTCGTTGGTCACGGTGAGAACCTCGTCCACCACGGCGCGGTTCAGGTTTCCCGGGACGAACCCGGCCCCGATCCCCTGGATCTTGTGGGGGCCGGGCTTCCCTCCGGAGAGGATCGGCGAGTCCGTCGGCTCCACGGCGATCGCGCGGAATCCGGGGCGGCGCCCCTTCAGCACCTCGGCGATGCCGGTGATGGTGCCGCCGGTCCCGACCCCCGCCACCACCAGGTCCACCTCGCCGTCGGTATCCGCCCAGATCTCCTCGGCGGTGGTCCGCCGGTGGACGTCGGGGTTGGCCGGGTTCTCGAACTGCTGGAGGATGATCGCGCCGGGGATCTCCGCCGCCACCTCCTCCGCCCGCGCGATCGCCCCCGGCATGCCCGTTCGCGCCCGGGGTGAGGATCAGCTCCGCCCCCAGGGCGCGGAGAAGGTTCCGCCGCTCCACGGACATGGTGTCGGGCATGGTGAGGACGAGGCGATAGCCCCGGGCCGCGGCCACGAAGGCCAGGGCGATCCCGGTGTTGCCGCTGGTGGGTTCGACCAGGACGTTCGTTCCGGGTTGGATGCGGCCCTCGCGCTCGGCCGCCTCGACCATGGCCACCCCGATCCGGTCCTTCACGCTGGACAGGGGGTTCATGAACTCCGCCTTGCCCAGGATGCGCGCGCCGGCATCGGGGGCGAAACGGGAGAGCTCGATCAGGGGCGTTCGCCCCACGGCTTCGGTGATATTGCGTCGGATGTTCGCCATGTCTGGTTCTCCTTGGGGGCTGCCGCAACGGCAGTCGGGATGGGCGAGGCCGGCGGGGGGTACGAAGAAAGCCCGCCGGCTTTCGCCGCGGGCCTGGCTTCCTCGGGAGTTTCGCTTCGTCTACGTCCGGGAGCGGTCTCCCGTTCGAGACGTCCGATCACTCGATCCGGCGGACGCACCGGCCCACGACCCGCAATGCGGGCAACAACAGCAGCAGTTGATGTGGTGGGTCGGACGGATCACGGTTCGGATTCTCCCGTCTGGGTGCTGATGCACAAAGTATAATGACCGATCCGGTCCTCTTCAATGGGTTTCTCGGAACGGGGCCGCCGGGACCGTCATGCCACCTGGGACGAGTCCTCGGCGGCCTTCCTCCGCCGTCCCCGCCAACCCTCCTCGAAGAGCGAGTAGACCACCGGGATCAGCACCAGGGTGACCAGGGTGGAGGTGGTGAGGCCGCCGATCACCACCCGGGCCAGGGGGGCCTGGGCCTCGCCGCCCTCGCCGGCCCCGAAGGCCAACGGCAGGAGCCCCAGAACCGTGGTCAAGGTGGTCATGAGGATCGGGCGGAGCCGGCGGGAGCCGGCCACGGTGATGGCGTCGTGGAGGGGGAGCTTGTCGCGGCGCCGGAGCAGGTTGGTGTAGTCCACCAGGAGGATCGCGTTGTTCACGATGATTCCGCCCAGCATGATGCAGCCGATGTAGGCGTTCAGGCTGAACGGGATCCCGGTCAGGACCAGGGCCAGCGCGACCCCGATCACCGCCATCGGCACCGAAAAGAGCACCACGAACGGGTCGCGCAGGGACTCGAACTGGCCGGCCATGACCATGTAGACCAGGACCAGGGCCAGGATCAGTCCCAGCAACAGCTCCCGGAACGCCTTCTGCTGCTCCTCGTAGTCGCCGCCGATGATCACCGAGAAGTCCTTGGGCACCGGGATCCGGCCGATCGCCTCGCGAACGTCGCCCACCACCGACCCCATGTCGCGGCCGGTGAAGTTGGCGGAGACGAACACCGTGCGCTCCTGGTCCTTCCGCTCCAGGCGCACCGGACCCGTCCGCGGCTCCGACACCAGCACGTTCCGGAGCACCACCGGACGGCCCCGGTCGTTGGTCACGGTGAGGTCGAGCAGGTTCGAGAGGTCGCGCCGGTCGTCCTCGTTCAGCCGCACCATGATCCGGTACTCTTTTCCGGCCTCGCGGTAGTTGGAAGCGTAGGTTCCTCCCACCGCGGTGCGGAGGGCCTCGCCGATCCGCGACACGCTCAACCCCAGGTCCGCCGCCTTCTGGCGGTCGATCCGGATCACCTCCTCCGGCCGTCCCTCCTCCCGGCTGATCCGGGCGTCGCTCACCCCGGGGACCTCGGCCACCGCCGCCCGTACCTGCTGGGCCAGCTCCCGGGCGGTGTCCAGGTCGTATCCCCGGATCTCCAGGCTCAGGTTGTCGCCGTCCCCCTGCCCCATCCGGAGGATCCAGAGGCCCTGTCCCGCCCGGGTGCGGACGGTGACCCCGGGGAGCGACGAGAGCGCGGGACGGAGCGCGTTGGCGATCTCCTCGCTGCTCCGGCGCCGCTCCGATTGGGGAACCAGGGTGGCCCGGATGTTGGCGGTGTGTCCGCCGGAGGCCCGCCATCCCCCGCCTCCCACGCTCACCAGGATGGACTGGAGTTCCGGCACCTGGGCCCGGACGATCTCCTCCACCGAGCGGGTCATCCGGTCCATCACGTCCAGGCGCGTCCCCACCGCCATCTCGAGATCCACTCGCACCTCGCCCTCGTCGGAGGCGGGCATGAAGTCCACCCCGATGGTGGGAAGCAGCAACACCGACCCCACGAAGAGCGCCAGCGCGGAGAGGATCACCATGCGGCGGTGACGAAGGGCCCGCCGCAATACCCGGCCGTAACCCTGCTCCACCGCCTTGAACGCGGCCTCGCTGGCGTCGTAGACCCGGCCCGGGCCGCGGCGGGATCCGCCCGCCACCGCTCCCCGGAACCGGAGGAACCGCGCGCTCAACATCGGCACCAGGGTCAGCGCCACCACCAGGCTGCAGAGGAGAGAGAACGCCACCACGAAGGCGAGCTGCTGGAAGTAGATCCCCGAGATCCCCCGCATGAACACCACCGGAGGAACACCACCACCGTGGTCAACGTGCTGGCCACGATGGCGCTTCCCACCTCCTCGGTCCCCTGGAGCGCGGCGTCCCGGGGGGAGAGCCCGCTCTCCCGCAATCGATAGATGTTCTCCAGGACCACGATGGCGCTGTCCACGAGCATGCCGATCCCCAGGGCCAGGCCCCCGAAGGTCATCAGGTTCAGGGTGAACCCGCCGAAGTAGATCAGTCCGAAGGTGGCGATGATCGAGACCGGAATGGCGGTCGCGATGATCACCGTGCTGGAGACGTTGCGAAGGAACAGGAGGAGGATCACCACGGCCAGGATGCCGCCCACCGCGGTGGCCCGCCCCACGTTCCGGATCGAGTTCTCGATGTAGGTGGAGGTGTCGATCAGGGGGAGGAGCTGGATCTGGGGAATGTCCCGGTTGATCCGGGCCATCTCCGCCTTCACCGCCTGGGCCACCTCCACCGTATTGGCGCCGGACTGCTTGTTGATGGAGAGCCGAAGGCTGGGCTTGCCGTTGACCCGCACCCGGCGGGTGACCTCCTCCCAGGAATCCTCGACCCGGGCGAAATCGGAGATGCGGATGGGCGAGCCTTCACGGATGGCCACCACGGTGTTCCGGATCTCGTCCAGGCTCAGGTACTCGCCCTGGGTCCGGATGAGAACGTCGAGGTTCCCGGTCTGGACGGTGCCGGCGGGGATGTTCTGGTTCTCCCGGTTCAGGGCGTCCAGGACGTCCGAGGTGGAGAGCCCCAGGGACTTCACCTGGTCGGCGTCCAGGTCGACGTGGATCTCCCGGGTCAGACCGCCCCAGATGTCCACCGCGGCCACCCCGGCCACCCGCTCCAGGCGGTACTTCACCTGGTCGTCCACGATCTGCCGGAGATCGAGGGGGTTCACGTCGCTCGACACCCCGAGGATCATGACCGGGAAGGCGGAGAGATCGAACTTCCGGATGGTGGGGCGGTCCATGTCCTCGGGGAGGCGGCCGGTGATCCGGTCGATGCGGTCGCGGATGTCGTTGGCGGCCACGTCCAGATCGGCTCCCCAATCGAACGAGACCCGGACCGAGCTGTTCCCCTCGGTGGAGACCGAGTTGATCTCCTCGACCCCCTGGACCGCGGCCACCGCCTCCTCGATGGGCCGGGTGACCAGGTCCTCCATCTCCTCCGGCCCCACGTTCCCGTACTGGGCGCGGATGCTGATGGTGGGGAAGGTGATCTCGGGCATGAGATCGATGGAGAGGCGGAAGAACGAGACCAACCCCACCGTGATCACGATGAGATAGATCATGGTGGTCAGGATCGGGCGCTGGATGGGCCCCCGGGCGAGGCTCACGGCGCGTCACCGGCGCCGGGCGCCCGGGTGGTGTCCGAGGCCGGCCCGTGGGACGCGGTGAGGAGGATGGGGCTCCCATCCTCCAGGAGGTGCTGGCCCAGGGTGATCACCCGACCCTCGAGGTTCGGCTCCAGGATCTGCACCCGGGACCCGGCGTGAATGCCCAGGGTGACCGGCACGTAACGCGCCACCCCCTCGGCCTCGTCGGCCATGTACACCGCGTCGTGGTCGTCCCGCCGGACCACCGCCGCCGCCGGCACGGACCGGGCCTCGGTCTCCGAGGAGATCACCACCCGGACCCGGGAGAACATGCCGGGCTTGAGCTCGTGGCCGAGGTTCGGCACCACGACCTCCATCTCGGCCACCCGCGACTCCTCCTTCAGGACCGGCGCCAGCCGGGTCACGCGGCCGGAGAAGCGCCGGCCGGGGAAGGCGTCCACCTCCACCTCGGCGGTCTGGCCGGGCCGGATGGAACCGTAGTCCCGCTCGATCACCGAGACCCGGACGAACACCGTGTCCAGGCCGACCACGGAAACCACCGCCGCGTTCACCGGGAGGAGCGCCCCCTCGTCCACCAGGCGTTCGCCCACGTACCCCGGTTCCGCGGCCTTGAGCCGGGTGTAGCCCAGCGGATCCGGGAGGCCTCCAGGGCGGCCTCGCGCTGGCTCACCTGGGCCTCGGCGAGCTGGGTGCGCGCCTTCTGGGCGTCGAAGCGGGAGCTGGCGTTGTCCACGTCGGCGTCGGAGATGAGATCGCGTTCCCGGAGCGACCGCGTCCGGGCGATCTCCTTCCCGGCCAGGGCCAGGGACGCCCGGGCCTCTTCCAGGCCGGCCTTGGCGATGTCCAGGTTGGCCTGGGCCTCGGCCTCGGCCTGGCGGTACTCGGCGTCGTCGAGCCGCGCGATCTCCTCGCCCGCCCGCACGCGGTCGCCGATCCGCTTTCCGAGCGCCACCACCCGGCCGGGCACCTTGGTGGCCACGAGGTATCGGTACTGGGGGAACACGGTGCCGGTGAAGAGCCGGACGTCCTGGATCGGCCCCACCGAGACCTCGGCCACGGTGACCGCGACCGCGGGCCGGCCCGAGCGCCCCTGGGAATCCCCCCCGGAGGAACGGAGGTGGTCGACCAGGCGCCACCCCAACAGGAGAACGAAGACCGAAACGGTCAGGATCAGGACGATTCGTCTCATGGAGTCAGGATCCCCGCATGAAATGGGGGCAAAGGGGTGGACGGAATTCTATGGGTTGAGCTTGTGAATCGCAATCATGGAAACCGGCTTCGCCCCCACGGCGGTTCGCTCCGCCGGCCGGCCGGCTCTGCTAGAGTAGGCGCCGGCAAGAGGATGGGACCCGGTCCCGGCCCCCGGTTCCCGCCGGCCGGATCCCCGCGGCGGCCGTCCGCCGGTCCGGAAGGACGGACCCGGACCGCGATCGAAACCCCCGGAGTCGAGCGACACCCATGAAATCCGATCTCAAGCTGGGCCTTTGGAGCACCGTCGACTCCCTGCGGAAGCTCCTCTCCGGGCTCCGGGACCCGCCCGCCGCCGGCCGGTACGCGCTCCGCACCGCCATGGAGCTCACCGGGAGCGAGGACGGCTGCTTCGCGGTGCTCGCGCCGGGACGGGACTTTCCCGAGATCCTCTTTCGCGCGCCGTCCTCCGGAACGTGGGACGTGGAGATGCTGGCGAAGTGCCTCCGCCACGGCCCCCGCGGAATCCCCTCCAACGTGTTCATCGGGATCGTCACCCGGAAAGAGCGCCCCTGGGGCCTCCTGAGCCTTCGGAGCCCGACGCTGTCACCGGTCCGCCACTGCCGGCAGGCGGTGCGGGCCATCGCCTCCGCGGTCTCCGACATCGTGGGCGAATCCGACGAGCGCCGGGTGCACGAGGTGCGGGAGCGGATCGACCGGAAGCTCATGGAGCAATACGAGCCCAAGGACCTCCTGTACACGATCCTCCACGGGCTGCGTTCCCTCATCCGCTACGACCACTCCTCGTCGTTGCTCCTGGCCCGGCCGGGGGCGACGGAGCTGGAGCTGGTGGCCGAGCAGATCGCGTGGACCAAGGGAAAGAGCACCCGGATCGGCACCCGGCGACCCCTCCCCGCGAACCTGATTCCCGCGGGGCGGAACGGCGATGTTCATCTCTTTGATCGCCGGAACGGGGTGTGGACCTCCGCCGAGGCCTCGGGGTTCGATCCGAAGACCATCGAGACGAACCCCGGCCCCGACCCCGCCGGAGGTATCCCCCCCGAAGGGTCCCTGATCTGCGCCCCCTTCCGCACCCGGAGGACACGGTGGCGGTATTGCGCGTGGCCGGCCTCGCTCCGGGCGCCTTCGGAACCTACGAGGCCCGGTTGGTGGACGCCTTCGTTCCCCAGGTTTCCCTGGCCGTCCAGTACTCGGTGCAGCGCGAGACCTATCACGAGCGGATCCGGGACGCCCAGCGCCGCCAGACCATCGTGAACGTGGCCCGCGGGATCGCCCACGACGTGAACAACGCGTTGGGGGCGGTGCTCCTGACCATCCAGCAGATGCAGGCGGACGTCGAGGCGGGAACCGCCGAGCCCGCGCCGCTGGCGGAGCGGCTTCGGAGCAGCGAGAAGGCGGTGCAGACCTGCCGCGGATCTTCGACGGCATGCTCACCGTGGCCAGGGGCTCCGGCCGGCGGGCGGTGGGCCACGGAAACCTCCGCCGGGCGGTGGAAAGCGCGCTCGGGATCTACTCCGAGGCCCTCCAGAAGCGGCAGATCGTCATCGAGGTCCGGCTTCCCGCCGATCTCCCCGCGGTGCGCTGCGGCCAGAACGATCTCGCCTCGCTCTTCCTGAACCTGATCGGAAACGCCAAGGACGCCATGCCGAGCGGCGGCGGGATGGAGATCTCCGGGGTCCTGAAGGACGGCGAGGTGACGGTGGAGGTCACCGACACCGGTTCGGGGATCTCGGAGGACAACCTGAACCGGGTGGGTGAGCCCTTCTTCACCACCAAGACCTCGGGCACCGGGCTAGGACTCTCGATCTGCCAGGCCATTCTCGCCGACGTGGGGGGGCGCCTCCGCATCCGGAGCCGCGAGGGCGAGGGGACCCGGGTGGCGATGTGGATTCCCGTGGTCTCGGCGGCGCCGGGGGACGGGTCATGAAGCCCCGGATCCTGATCGTGGACGACGATCCCGAAATGCTTCTCGCGGTGGAGTCGGTCCTCGCCGCCGACTACGAGGTGCGCGCGCTCCGCGACTCCGCGCGCGCGGAATCCGAGGCCTCGAGCTTCCGCCCGCACATGGCGATCCTGGATCTCCGCATGCCGGAAGTGGACGGCTTCACCCTGCTCAAGCGGTTGAAGGAACGCATGCCGCACCTCCAGGTCATCCTGATGACGGGAAGCGTCTACGATCTGGACCGGGACCTGGTGCGGTCGGTGCGGGAAAAGGCGTTCTACTTCATCCAGAAACCCTTCGACCGGGAGGTGCTCCTGACCCTGGTCGAGCGGTGCAACGAGATCCGCGTGCTGGAGGAGGACAAGCGCCGGCGCCTCAGGGACCTGACCCGGGAACTCGAGGAGGCGGCGCGGTTCCAGCGGAGCCTCCTCCCGCCGGGAGACGCGGGGGCGGCCGGGCTCCGGGTGGCGGCGCGGCTCCTTCCCCACGATCCGGTGGCCGGGGATCTCTACGACTACGCGGCCGCGGGAGGCGGGGCCTCGTTCCTGGTCGCCGACGTGGTGGGTCACGGGGTGTCCGCCGCCCTCCTCACCGGGATCGTGAAGGCGGCTTTCGGCGCTTCCCACGCCGAGGGATATGATCCGCTGGCCGTGGTCCGTCGGGTGCGGGCCGGGTTCCAGGGCTTCCCCCCCGCGCTGTTCGCCACCCTGCTCTGCGCGCGGGTGACCCCGGGCGAAGGAACGCTGGAGTACGTGAACGCCGGGCATCCGGAGGGTGTGCGCCAGACCCCGGACGGAAGGACCGCGCCGCTCGATTCCACCGGGCCCATGGTGAGCGCCCTCTTCGACGACGCTTCGTGGTCCTCCGCGAGGCTCCCCTGGGCGGCCGGGGACCGCCTGGTCCTGGTCACCGACGGCCTGCTCGAGGCCCACCGCGGGCATGAGGAGTTCGGTCGGGAACGCCTCCTCTCGCTGGTGGAGGCGGGCCGCCGCCTGGACGGCCCCGGGCTCGCCGATCGCATCACCGGGGCGGTTCGCAAGTTCGTCCCCAAGGGCGATCTTGACGATGACCTCACCCTGATGGTGGTGAGCGGCGGCCGGCGATGATGGCGCCGGGCCGGAGAGGGAGTCCCCGGCGCGCCGCCGCCGAATCACCACCCGACCCGCGGCCCGCGCACGACCGGGCTAACGGGTTGACCCGGAACCGGTTCCGGTGTTCCCGTCCGGGGGTCGGCGGAGTCGGTGGGCTGGGTCTCGTTAGTTTCCCGTGAGGAGGGCATTCCGTACTCGTCCGGGGATGCCCCCTTGCGTATACTGCGGCCCGCACCGACGAACAGGAGGTCCGCTTGGCCGACGAAACTCCCCCCATTCGAGTGCCTTCCGAGTCCGCCGCATCGCCAACTGGTTTCCCCTGGGCATCACCTACGCCACGTTCTACATGGGGCGCTACAACTTCAACGTGGTCAAGGGCACCATGGGCGATGTCTACCATCTGGACAAGGCCCAGATGGGAGCCATCGCCACCGCCGGGTTCTGGACCTACGCCCTCAGCGTGATCTTCATCGGCCCCCTGGCCGACCGGATCGGAGGGCGGAAGGCGATTCTCATCGGGGCGGCGGGGGCCGCGCTCCTCAACCTCACCATGGGACTCCTGTTCCTGGGCGACATGATGACCAAGCTCATCGTCTCGATGTCGCTCCTCTACTCCCTCAACATGTTCTTCCAGAGCTTCGGCGCGCTCTCCATCGTGAAAGTGAACTCCGCCTGGTTCCACGTACGGGAGCGGGGGGTCTTCGGCGGCATCTTCGGGATCATGATCTCCAGCGGCTACTTCCTGGCCCTGGCCATCGGCGGCTGGATCCTGGCCCATCTGGGCTGGAAGATGGTGTTCATCGTGCCGTCGATCGCCATCTTCACGATGTTCGTGATCGACATCTTCATCGTGAAGGACCGGCCCTCGCAGGCCGGCCACCCGGACTTCGACACCGGAGACGCCTCCGCCGGCGACAATTCGCCGGTCAACCTGGGATACATCGCGAAGAAGGTGTTCGGAAACCCCATCCTCCTCACCCTGGCCGCGGCGGAGTTCTGCACCGGGTTCGTGAGGCAGGGGCTCCTCCTCTACTTCACCGAGTTCCTCAAGGAGGTCCACCACATCGCCCCGGGATCCACCCAGTACTGGTGGACGGGGACGGGGGTGACGATCGGGGGAATCGTCGGGGGTCTCCTCTGCGGATGGATGTCCGACAAGCTATTCCAGTCACGACGGCCGCCGGTGGCCTTCATCTTCTATATCGGCCAGGCCCTCTCGCTCACCGCCCTCGGGTTCACCCACTCGGGGCTCATGGCCACCTTCCTGATCGGCTTCTCGTGCATGTGGATCTTCGGAGTCCACGGCATGCTCTCGGGAACCGCCTCCATGGACTTCGGGGGCACGAAGGCGGCGGCCACCGCGGCGGGGATGCTGGACGGCGTCCAGTACGTCGCCGCCGGCCTCACCGGGTTCGGCTTGGGGTGGATCCTGGACCGCTTCGGATGGGACGGCGGGGCCGCGACCGCGGGCCATGTCGCCACCAACGCTCCGGTCTGGGTGTTCTCGATCATCCCGTTCTCTATCCTGGGAGCGCTCATCATGACCCGCATCTGGCGGGCCATGCCCAAGCGCGCGGTTGCGCTGGCGCCGGGAAATTCCGAGGTCGAGTAGCGATCGGGGTCCACCGGGTAGCGGGACGGCCCCCCCAGGCCGGCTGACCGGCCTGGTCGTGGCCGTGCTAGACTCCCTCCCCAAATCCAAGGCCCCGAATCGGTTTCCGGGCGCAAGCGGCGCCCGCCACCCCCGGGCCGGGAGGAGGACCCCTTGAAGGACTGGACCCGCGACGAGAAGATCGAGTACCTGAGGACCAAAGGCCTGGCGGAGATCCACCGCCACTTCGACGGCGCGGTCCGCCCGACCACCCTCTGGAACCTCTCCCAGAAGTACTACTCGGCCATCCCGGGCATGGACTTCGAGGGCTTCGAGCGGATGCTCTCGTGGGACAAGGCGCACGACCGCAGCCTCCTCGACTACCTCGACAAGTTCCACATCCCCCTCCAGTACACCCAGTTCTACGACAACATCCGCACCATCACCTTCGAGATCTGCGAGGACGCCTACCGGGACGGCGTCCGGGCCCTCGAACTCCGGATCAATCCCATCATCCACCGCCGGGCCGGCCTCACCTCGCGCCAGGTCCTGAACGCGGTTCGGGCGGGGATGAAGGACTCGCTGGTCGAATACCCCGACCTCGAGTTGGGGATCACGGTGATCGCCATCCGAGGCCACGGCGGGAACATGGCCAAGATCCTTCTCCGCGAGGTCGTGGGAGAGTTGGCCGCGTACCACCAGAGCCCCGGCGTGGTGGGGTTCGACATCGCGGGGGCCGAGCGCCCCTTTCCGCCCGTGCTCTTCAAGGAGGCCTATGCCCTCGCTGCCCAGATGGGCCTCCGGCTCACCGCTCACGCCGGGGAGGACTCCGGTCCCCGAAACGTCTGGTCGGCGGTGGACGATCTGGGGGTCGAGCGGGTGGGCCACGGCACCTCCGCCGTGGAGGACAAGGAACTCATGAGGCGCCTGGCCGCCGATCGCGTGACCCTGGAGGTGTGCATCTCCTCCAACCTCCAGACCGGAGCGGTGGAGCGGATCGATCATCATCCCATCCGCCGGTTTCTCGAAGCCGGGATTCCGGTCACCCTGGCCACCGACAATCCCACCGTCTCCGCGACCACCCTCACCGCGGAATACCTCCTGGCCATCGAGAACTTCGGTCTGACCCAGGAAGAGGTGGATCACCTGATCGAGACCGGCCGGACCTCCTCCTTCGTCGGTTGAGGCGTGTCGCGCCGGACCGGTCGATGCGGCTTTAATCAATTGGACCCAAACGAGTTAAAAGATGACCGGTCCCGTGAGGAGCTTCCCTGATTTCGCTCCGCGGGAAGGAAACGGCGACCGCGCCGGTATGGGAAGCGAGCCGGGGGTAGGGTCGTTGTGTGTGCCGACAGGGGTGGGATACACTCCACCCCGTTTGCAAGGCGGCGGATCACACGGCCCTCTGGGGCAACGGACACAGGAGGAAGGACATTGAACTCTCGGTTCAGAAACTACGGGATCGCGGTCGCAGCGCTGGTGGCTTCGGCTTCCCTTTCTCACCCCGCCGTGGCACAGAAGATCAACTGCTCCAATGAGTTCCGGAGCGGAAAGCTCTATTTCTCGCAAGGGGTCTTCGACAAGGCGGTCGATCACTTCGCGCTTTCCGTGGAAGCTTGCCCGGAGAAGGGGGAATATCGCGCCCGCTACGCGATGGCCCTGTCCCAACGGGCCTCCGAACTCATGGATCAGTCCCGGACCATGGCCTCAACCCCGGAGGAGGAGGCGGACATGATGGCCCAGGCCCTCGACATGTACAAGAAGTCCGGGGCCGAGTTCGACAGCTCATTGGTCCGGGACGACAGCAAGAAGAACCAGAAATTCGTCCGGGAGAATCGGAAGCACTACTGGGTGGACCATTACAACCAGGGACTGAAGCTGGCCAAGGAGGAGAAGTACGATGCGGCGGCCAAGCAGCTGGCCATCGCCCGGGACATCGACCCCTCGGATATCAAGGCCTACACTCAGGGCGCGGTCGTCCTGATCAAGTCGGACCGGAAGTCCGATGCGGCCTCCCTGGTTCAGGAGGGGCTCAAGGTCGATCCCGAGAACAAGGAACTCAACGCGCTTCAGGAGAGCATCTTCAAGGATGCGGCCCGGAGCCTGATCGGCGAGATCTCGAGTGTCGACCCCGCGGCGGGGGTGGCGAAAGCGGACAGCGCGATCGCTTACCTCAACCAGGTCCATGGCAAGACCGAGTCCGGCGGGGAGGATCCCAACGTCTACTTCGAGCTCGGATTGGCCAATCTGGAGGCCGGTTCGGCCGTCGCCCGCGCCGACACCGGAGAGGCCGTATCCTCTGCGGCCAAGGCTCGTTTCCTGAAGGCGGCGGATCAGTTCAAACAGGCGGCGGATCTGGTGCCCGCCGACGGTGAGAACCGCGACTTCCACGTGAACGCCATGTTCGACCGCATGCAGTCGCTCCTGTACGCCCGGGAGTGGGACCAAGCCCTGGCCGGCATCAAGAACTATCTGTCCCTGGAGCCGACGGATGCGGCGGCCTGGCAGTTCATGGCCCAGGTCCTGGTCCAGAAGGCGGGAAACGAGCAGGACGCGGTACTCGCGTTGATGACCTCCAAGTCCCTCCAGGGTCAGGAGATCTCGGCGGACGATGCGATCACCAGCGCCAAGCCCGATGAGAAGGCCGTCTACGACCAGATGGGTCGCCCGGACAAGGTGTACACCTACCAGGTGGAGAAGAGCGACGAACAGGTCAACGTCTGGTTCTGGTTTGCCAAGAAGCAGGTCGCGGTCTTCACCCAGGGGGCCAAGAGCGGCGTGCTGAACTGGTAGAGCGCCGCGATGGGGGCGGGTTTTCCGTCCCCGCCCCGAGCCGACCCGAGGGTCGGGATTCCCCTGGAATTCCGGCCCTTTCGCTAACCCCCTTGCCACCGGCGGCCCTGATTCGGATAATGCGCCCGTTTCGACCAGGATCTTCGGGGGCGGCGGTGGTAGGGCGCCTCGACCCGTTCCCGGGACCGACCACCCAGGAGGAGGACACGACCATGCAGTGCCCCGACCACGATGAGGTCAGCGTGGGTACCTGCCAGACCTGCGGGCGTGAGGTCTGCGAGGTTTGTCTGGAGGAAGTGGAGTCCCCCGAAGACTTCGAGTGTCCGGATTGCGGAGAATACGGGGTTGCCATGTACGACGACGAGTACATGGGGGAGGAAGAGGAGGAGGAGGCGAAGGGGTTCGATCTCTAGGACCGGTCCCCGGGTCTATTTCCGCAGGCTGGCCAGGTACTTGTCGATCTCCCGCCTCACCTCGGACCGGATATCTCCCCCATGCCGGGAGAGCCTGGACAGATCCATCTTGGTCACGAATCGCACGTGGATGAACCGCTTCAGGCTGTTGAGGGGAATGCGGGCCGGGCTGGTCAGGAGGAGTCTCGGCACCTCCTTGTTGGCGGATCCGGTATAGAGCGTGCGATCTCTCATGATGCGGTCCAGGATGCGAAGGCTCCGCGTGGAGTTCACGATCATGGGGACCAGGCCGGGGACCGAGGTGGCCTTGGGGTTGTCCAGGACCCCCAGAATGAAGGGCTCGTTCCCGAGCTGCAGCCGCACCAGCTCCTTCAGGGTGAGATCCGGCGCCTTCCGTTCCTCGGGGCGCTCGGGGAGGTTCGGGGTCCCGTCGGCCTGGATGAAGTCCAGGGCCCGATCCTCGCGGTAGCGCACCTCGAGCGAGCTTGGGGACCGGCGTAGCACCCCCCAGTTCTGGACCGTGGGCCAGATCCGGTCGGTCACCTCCTCCTCCATGATCAACCGGACGCCGGTTCCCCCCCGTCCGTGGCGCACCACGTGGAGCAGGACGGACAGCAGGTCGAGGCGGGGCGTGTTCTCGATCACCTGGCTCCGGAGCGTCGCGATCTGATGGACCAGGGAAACCATGAACGTGAACTCGCGGTCCAGGATCGGGTTCTCACGCATCCCCTTGAGGATCAACCCGACGGGGGAGCCGACCGGATCGCGTAGAAGGAGCTTCTGGATCTTGTCCATTTCGCTTCCCGAGAGCGCGTGTTCCAGGGTCAGGAGGCGGTCGAAGAAGGGCTGGTAGGTGGTGAGCCGGGAGACCACGCTCTTCATGTGCTCGATGTCCTGGTCGTAGCGACTCAGGATCGGCATCAAGCGCCCCATCCCGCGAACGTCGTAGGGGTCGATGGAGCCGGCCAGGCCCGATACCCGCTTCTCCATGAGGGAGATCTCGACCATGGCCAGCTGGGCGATGAAGTTGAGGCTGTCGGGGGCGAGCCTCCGTCCCGACTCCAGCTCCGTCTCCATGGACCGGAACCAGCGACGGACGTGGTCGTAGAGCGAGCGCACGGCCGGAACCGAACGCGGGAGCTGTTCCAGTCCCAGGTCCAGGGCGCCGATGCGCGCTCCCTCCTGGATGGCCTCCAGAATCGGGTAGACCGATTCCACCTGCCCGGAGGAGTCCGGCTCGGTCCAGCTGCCGGCCACGATCCTGAGCGAGACGCGCTCGAGGCTGGAGAGGAGGCGAAGCTGGCGGAGCACTTCCACCCCGGGCCGCTTCACCTCCAGGAATCCCAGCAGGGTTCTGAGACCCGCCGGCTCCTGGCGCAGGGCCAGTTTTCCCGCCGCCATCAGCATCTCGACCGACTCGTCGGCGGTGAGCTTGCGAAAGACCTCGGCCAGGCGCCGGGCCCGCTCGCGGGGGATCTCCTCCGCGGCCAGTATCTCCACCTCCCGAATCCGGGTCGAGGCCATCGCCGAGCGCAGGAGCAGGTTCGCCGCGGCGGCCAGAGGGGCGGGCGCGGTGAGATCGACGGCTACGAGGGAGGTCTCATCCACCAGGGTCGGCGGCGTCGGCATGAATGTCCTTCGGGTCGGGATTCGGGTTCTCGGATATCACCCTCTATATCGACCGGATCCAGGGTGGCTTGCGCGGCCAGGGGCCGGGAGGCGGGATCGTGGGAATTGGCCCCCAGTGCGGCGCCCTGGGGTTGAACTTCCAGGCGGCCCGGAGCAGGGTGGGAAGAGGTGGGATACAAAAAAAACTACGGGGCCACAGGGGATTGGCCCCGTAGACGAGCCGCGGGCAGTGCGTTCCCGGAAGCTTGCACCACCCAGGCTCCAAACTGGTCCGGTCGCCGGTCAATGCTTCCGTTGGGCTCGGAAGCTCCCCCTCCAGCGGCCGAAGCGATCAGATAACCTGGCGGGGGCTAGGAGCCCCCGCCCGCTTGGCTAGATCCACTCCCAGGCGCCAAGCCATTCCCAGGCACCGAGCCACTCCCACGCACCGGTGAGCGACATGGCGTGATTGATGATGCTGAACATGTTGCGTTCCCCCTTCCTTGTTCTTCGTTGGTTTTCAGAGACTCGCGCCAACCACGCCCACCTAATACGCAACCATCGTGCCGAATGCAATGGGGCCGGGGGAATTGACTCAACGCTTGAATCCGCAACAAGTTACAGATTGGCTACGGGGCTGGGGGGAAGGGGGGCTCAGGCCTCGAGGCGTAAACGATCTTTGACCAGACCTGGATGATCCGACCTAATTAACTGGGAAACAAGTAGATAGCTCTATGTCATCTATTGACGACGATACCAGTCAATGAATGGCGACAGCTGGACCGGTGGAGGGATCAGGCGTTCGGAAGATCGAGGACGAAGCGCGCGCCGCCTCCCGGGACGTTCTCGGCCTGGATGCGCCCCTTGTGATTGGCGGTGATACGGAAGACGGTGGAAAGACCGAACCCGTGGCCGGTCACCTTGGTGGTGAAGTGCGGCTCGAAGATGCGCTCGAGATTGGCGTCGGGGATCCCCGGCCCGTTGTCGCACAGGGTGATCAGGATCCGCTGGGAGTTGGGATCGTAGATCGTCTCCACGAAGATCTTCTTGACCCGCCGGTCCACTTCGGCCAGGGCATCGGCCGCGTTGCTGAGGAGATTGATGAACACCTGTTGCAGCTGTGCGGGGTCGACGTTCACGGTGGGAAGGATCGGATCCGGGGTGAACTTGAACCGGATGGCATCGAACCGGTTCTGGGGGCGAACGAAGTCGATGGTCCGGCGCATCAGCTCGTTGAGGTCGGTGGGAACCCGGTTGGTCTCCCGGTGAGAGAACGCGGCGAGGCCGTCCACCAGCGCCGACATGTTGTCCACGTTGACGTGGATGATCTCCGCGCTCTTGAGTATGCGCTCGGTCTCGGCATGACGGGCCTTCTGGAACAGGCGATGGGCGCTCACCTTGAGCTCGTTCAGATAGTTGCCCAGGCTCCGCCCGATCTCCTCGGCCATCTCGCCCATGGCCGCCATCCGTTCGGAGCGAATGAGATTGTCCTGGGCCCGGACCACCGCGCGGTAGCGCCGATTGGCCTGGTGCACCAGGGCCAGACAGGCGAAGAGAACCACAAGACCCGAGATCCCCAGGGTGCCGTAGAGAAGCACCAGGAGCGGGGTCAGGAGAATGAGGGCCAGGGTGCTCTGGATTTCCTCGGGGTAGAGACAGTTCTCTTTCCACAGGACGAGCATCTTCCGGCCGGTCATCGCGTTCATGAGCCAGGCCATGAGCGTGCTGTTGACGACGGTGTAGGCGATGCCTCCCGCGAGAAAGCCGAGCACGAACCGCCGATCCGCCAGCGTATCGGCCACGGCCAACGCCCGTGCCTGACCCGAGAGTTGGAATGCATCGAGCGCGTGGGTGCCGCTGATCAAGTGGTAGACGAGGGCCGCCCCCGCGCTGGCGAGCATCAACTGGGACCCGTTGTAGAGGGCGCGATACCACTTGGGGCGTCTGAACAGGAGATTCCCGAGCGTCGTGCTGGCAAGGATGACGATCAGGGCAAGTCGCGGGTCGAGGATGATCACCGCCGCGAGCTGGGCGGTCGGCGAGAGGCTCTGAACGGAGTCCCCGCTCGGAGTCTTCACCCAGAAGAGCTCGCTCAACATGCAGACCGTCATCCAAAGCACGATCTGCCATGGGTCCAGGGAACGCATGGCCAATGCCGGGATCGTCGCGACCAGGATTGCCGCGGCGATGACCAGTCCGACGATGAATTTGACTTTGGGTTTCACGGGTCTGCGTCCCAAGGCAAGAGAATCCGACCTCATCTTGCTTATCGGACGGAACGCGTTCGGCCTTGAGGGGAACGGGGGGTTGTACCGGACGACGGATCGTCGTCGGGGATGAATCAACTCGTTGGATCAGAGTGGGTTAGGAGCGCAGAGAGTCGGCCGGCCGGTCCCGGCCGGAGCGGTCACCAGCGGGCGGGGTACCCCCGGGTGTCCACGTGGACGAAGGGGCCGTGCTCGCGGTTGGCCCGGTAGGCGGAAGCCCCACCCACCAGGGGACCATAGGCCTCGGATTCGTCCATCCTCTCCACGAGGGCCAGCAACAAGCGGGCGTCGCGGCTGTTCACGCGGCCGTCGTGGTTGAGGTCGTCCATCCTCCCGTCCCCATCCTTGTCGATGAAGATGTCGGCGGCGTCCCCGGCGATGTGCCGGCTGTAGGTGGTCCGGTTCCCGATCTCCCGATTGTACTCGGGGGTCCGGAACCCGCTCATGACCTTGATGTGGTCCCCGGGAAGCCCGCGCTGAAGCAGCTCGTCGGCGATCCCTTCGAGCTTCACCAGGAGCGAGGTCTGGGTGGCCAAGAAGTGGGGGAAGGGCGCCGCCAGGTGGCACTGGAGGTCGGCCAGGGTGATGTGGTCGCTCAAGAGCGTGTTCTCGTTCTCGGGGGTCACCTCGATGAATCCCCGGGGCCGCTGGAACGCCCAGGGCTCGTGGGAATCGTCGGCGGGGTACCGGCCCACCGGGTACCCGTCGAGCAACCCGTTCGTCGCCTCGGCCGCCGGGCGCATGACCACGAGCTGCACCCGGTAGGGAAGCGGTTGGGGCACACCGGGTTCGGTCACTTCCTGGAACGTCACCGGATAGATTCCCGCCTCGTCGGGGGAGGTGAGGAGGAACTTCATGTCGGACCCCAGCTCGACGCGGATCCCTGGCGAAGCCTCGATCCGGTAGCGGGGGAGGAGCTGGGGGGCGGCCCCCGCGTAGGTGGCCAGGTCGAAGGGAACCGTCTCTCCCGGTAGCGCGAAGAGGCTCAAGATGTGAGAGGGGGCGCGGAAGACCGCGAAGTCGGCGCGGAGGGGAACCGGAAGCAGGAGGGTGAAGGCGGCTGCGGCCAGGCACAATCCCGTGAAGATGCGGAAGCGTCCTGCACCTCGGGTCATGAACGTCGATCTGCGGGTTGTACTCGCCACCTTCTCGCTTTCCTGCTCGAGCCCGGGTATGTTGAGGCCGTCTGGGATGTTGAAGTCGCTCTTGGAGGGGACGCCGACCCGTTTCGCGCCTGCCCCCCCGCAGGCTGGGTCCTCGACCCTGGGATCGGCGTGTGATCCCGGCGACTATAGGGTTGAGTTTCGGCTTTTGCAATGTCGGAGGGCTGGATGACCCAATTTCAACCTCCCTGGTTCCGCGGGGGCCGGGGCCGCGCGCGGCTCGCCGCGCTGATTCTCCTGCTCGGGCTCTTCGGATCGCCCCAGCGAGGCCTCGCCGCGGGCCACGTGGTCCTGGTGGTGATCGACGGCCCCCGCCACACCGAGTTCCTGGACGAGCCGGGGACCCCGAACGCCCGCGTCCTGGCCACGGTGCTCGCCCCCCGGGGGGCCCGCGCCACCGCGTTCCGGAATTGCGATCGAACCGTAACCATGTGCGGCCACGGCGCGCTTTTGACCGGCGACCCCCAACCCATCGCCAACAACGGCTCCGAGCATCCGACCCGCCCCACCCTCTTCGAGCGGCTGCGGAAGGCCCGTGGCCTACAAGGCGGAGCGGTCTGGATGGTGGGGGGGAAGGACAAGCTCCGAAGCCTCTGCTTCAGCACCGATCCCGGGTTCGGGGAGGCCTACCAGGCGGCCTCGGACGATACGCTGCGCGCCGACACGCTCACCTACGCGGCGGCGATCCGCGCCCTCACCCGGACGCCCCGCCCGGTCTTCACCTGCATCAACTTCGCGTCGGTGGACATGGCCGGCCACTCCGGAGATTGGGCCCGGTACCTCCGCGCCCTGGCCGGGGCGGATTCCCTGGTCGGCGCGCTATGGATCGCGATTCAATCCGATTCGATCCTGGCCGGAGACACCGATCTCTTCGTGACCGCCGATCATGGCCGGCACGACGATGCCCACGGCGGGTTCTCGAACCATGGGGACGATTGCCCGGGGTGCCGGGCTCTCCCCTTCGTGGCCATCGGGCCGGACATCCGGGCGGGGACGGTCAGCGACCGGCCGCACTGCCAGGAGGATGTCGCGGTCACCGTGGCTTACATCCTGGGGCTGGGGCGGATTCCGGCGGAGGGCCGGATCATGGACGAGGTTCTGGTGGATCCCCCCGCGGGCGGGAACTGACCGGAATCGCGGTGTTCGACCGGCGAGATGCCGCTCCCGGCGACCCCGGTTGGACCGGTCCAAGCCTGCGGCGTCGTGGTAGAATCAGGGTTTCCCCGGCCCCGGAATCCCCCAAATTCACCCCGGAGACTCCATGCGCCTCGGCACCGTCGCCCTCGTCTTTCTGGCCGCGACCCTCGGCGTCGCCCGCCCCGCGCTGGCCCAGTACACCCCGTCGCCGGCCGACTGGCGGGCCGTCCCCATCTACCAGATCTTCACCGACCGGTTCTGGGACGGGGATCCCTCCAACAACAACGCCGAGGGGAGCTACGACCCCGGATCCACCACCGGCACCTGGCGCCCGGGAAACGTCCACGGCGGGGATTTCGCCGGGGTCCTCCAGAAGCTCGACTACATCCAGTCCCTGGGGTTCAAGGCGGTGTGGATCAGCCCGGTGGTCCTGAACGCCAACGGGGAGTACCACGGCTACGCCGCCCGCGACTTCGAGGCCATCGCCCCCCACTTCGGGACCCAGATCGAGCTCCGCGCCCTGGCCGACGCCCTCCACGCCCGCGGCATGTATCTCATCATCGACATCGTGACCAATCACATGGGGAACATGATCTACTCGACGACCTCGGGGTATCCGACCTTCCACGACAACCCGAGCCCCTACGTCCTCAAGTGGCGAAGCTCGACCCGCCCCGCCGCCCCCTTCAACAACCTGGCCTGGTTCCACAACAACGGGGAGATCCAGAACTACGTGGATCCCGACCAGGTGCTGGGGGAGCTGGCCGGCCTCGACGACCTGAAGACCGAGGACCCCACGGTGCGAAACGCCCTGGTGAACGCCACCCGGTGGCTGATCGACGTCACCGACTGCGACGGGTTCCGGATCGACACCGTGAAGCACGTGGACATGGCGTTCTGGCAGACCTGGACCCCGGCGGTCCGGGCCCACGCCGACAGCCTCGGCAAGAGCAACTTCTTCTTCTACGGCGAGGTGTTCGACGGGAGCGACGCCAAGTGCGGCTCCTACACCGGCACCGAGGCCGGAGGCGCTTTCGCCCTCAACTCCGTCCTCTATTTCCCGATGCACTACACCATGAGGTACGTCTTCGGGCAGGGGGGGCCGACCGATGAGATCACCAACCGCTACGCGAACCTGGGGGACTACGACCCGGCGGCCCGCGACCGGCTGGTGGGCTTCCTCGACAACCACGACGTGTCGCGGTTCCTGAGTGCGGGGGTGGCGAGCCAGGACTGGTCGAAGCTCCGGACCGCGCTGGACTTCCTCCTCCTCACCCGCGGGGTGCCCTGCGTCTACCAGGGGACGGAGCAGGGGTTCGACGGCGGGGGCGATCCCTACGACCGCGAGGACATGTGGGACGGGGAGTGGGACTACGGCCCCAGCGTGGGCGACAACTTCAACATGACCCACCCCCTCTACCTCACCACCCGGCGGTTGCTGGACATCCGCGCCCACTACGACGCGCTCCGGACCGGGGGGTTCACCGAGCTGGCCAGCGAGGGCTCGCCCGGGATCTACGCCTTCCGCCGGTCCGGCGCGAGCGAGAACGTGGTGGTGGTGATCAACACCGAGACCTCGGTCCGGTCGAGCGGGGCGCTGGCCACCGGATGGTCGTCGGGGGAAGCGCTGGCCGATCTCCTCGACCCGGCCTTCAGCCGGAACGCGCAGGCGGCGGGGGTGGTGAACGTGAGCGTGCCCGCCCGCTCGGCGCGGGTTCTGGTGCGGTCCGCGGCGGTCGTGCCCGAGACCCCGGTGGTCTGGAGCCAGTCTCCCGCCCACGGCGATACCGTGAGCCTCTCCCGCCCGCCCATCCGGCTGGGCTTCAACCGGAGCATGGATCACGCGTCGGTCGAGGCGGCGCTCGGCCTGGACCCGCCGGTCTCCGGGAGCTTCTCCTGGGAGGCGGACTCCGCGGTGACCTTCACCCCCTCCGCCGACATCGCCGACGGCACCCGGTTGACCGTGCGGCTGGCGCCGTCCGCCACCGCCGCTTCGGGCGGCGACCACCCCACCGCCGCCTTCGAGACGTTCTTCGTGATCGCGGGGGGAGCGCCCGGGCTCACCGTGGCCCCCGGCTATCATGCCGAGGTTCTGGCCTCGGGGAGCGCCCTCGGTACCCCGGAGGGAATCGCCCTCGGCGAGGGCGGGGCCTGGGGGAGCGACTTCTTCGTGGGGGACGCCGGCGGGCACCGCATCCTTCGCGTGACCCCGGTGGGCGGGGTGACGACGCTCGCCACCGATGCCCTGCTGGGGAAACCCGAGGGGCTGGACTTCGACCACGGCGGACAGTGGGGGGGCGATCTCCTGGTGGCCGACGTGAACGGACTCCTCCGGGTGACCGCGGCCGGGGCGGTGAGCCAGATCGCCCCCGGGACGAGCAGCACCAACACCGGGGCGCTGGCCTCGCTTCCCCCCGGGGTCTTCGGGGGGTACCCGTATCTCGGCACCAGCGCCTCGAACCGGGTGGAGCGCTACGAGCCGGGGACGGGCTTCGTCCCCTTCGCCTCCCCGGTGAACGGGTTCGAAGGGGTGACCCCGGGATGGGGGCTCTTCGGTGGGGGCGAGAAGCTCCTGGTCGCCGACCCCGATCTCACCGCCTACGCGTCGAGCATCGACGGACCGGGGGCCATCCTGACCGTGGACGCCGCCGGAACCCTGAGCCCCTTCGTCCAGGATGCCGCCCTTCTCGGAGGAGCGTCCGCGCTCCTGGTGGACACCGGCGGGGGCTTCGGGGGAGATCTCCTGGTGGCCGACATCGCCCTGGAGCGGGTGCTCCGGGTGACCCCCCAGGGGGCGATCAGCGTGCTTGCCTCGGGCTTCGGGAACCTCTTCTCCAGCGACTGCCTGGCGATCGGGACCGACGGCGCGCTCTTCGTGGTGGACACCGGCTCCGGCGAGCCCTTCACCGACACCAGCGGCGGAAACGCCACCGCGAGGATCATCCGCATCGCTTCCGACACCCAGGTGGGAACGGAAGGAACGCCGCCCCCGCCGACGGTCCGGCTCCGGGTCTTTCCCAACCCGCTCACCGGCGCCGGTCGCGTGGAGGTGAACCTGGAGCGCGGGGGAACCGCGCGACTCGTGATGTACGACCTCCAGGGGCGGGAAGTCGCGGTCCCCTTCAGCGGGCCGCTCGAGGCGGGAACCGACACCGTCTCCATCGATCTTCGCGGGGTGGGGATCGCCCGCGGGGTCTACTTCCTGCGCCTGGTCGTCGACGAGCGGCCGGTGGCCGCGGCCCGGGTGGTGCTTCGGTGAGGCTGGTTCGTCCGCCCGCCGGTCCGGAACCCCGGCCCGAGCCCTGCCCCGGGCTCCGGCTCCGGCTCCGGAAGCGGCTGGGGGCCTGGCGCAGCTGGCCCCGGCGGCTCTGGCCCCGGCGGCGCCGGCGGCCGGGCCCCGAGTTTCCCTCCTACTCGGTGCGCCCCGCTCCCGACGGCGTGCTCTACTTCACCGCCCGGGGGGATCAGCCCGGGGCGGTTCAGGTGATGGTGGAGACGGTGCGCGCCCTGACCGGGGTTTTCGGGGTGGTGCTGGTCGAGGTTCACGGTCCCTCCCGGGAGTGGTCCGCCCAGGGGCTGGACCGAGGCCGCGTGCTGGGCGCGCTCCTCCAGCTCCGCGATCTCTGGGGCCGGGGGGTGGTGGACCTGGCCGTGTTCTCGCCCACCGAGGGGGTGGAACTCTTTCTGGACCGTTTCGGGACCCTGGAGATCCGCACCGGGACCTGGAACGAGACCCGGGTGAAGGCACTCCTGGAGCTGGAAGGCTTCCGCCCCGCCGGGCGCCTCCCCACCCTCCCTTCGCCGGTGGCCGATCCCGCTTCCTGGGACGGGGACGCCCGGGAGCGCCTGGCCCGGGTGCGGGAGACCCTGGGGCTCGAGGCCCCGGCGGCGGAGCCCGAAGCGCAAGACGCGCCCTAGGGCCGGATGTCGGGCACCCCCAGGGGTTCCCGTCCACCGGTGCGCCTTCAAGCTATTGGCACGTTGCAGGTTAGTTTTCCAAGGCACCCCCGGCGCCGAGCCGGTCCGGCCCGGCAAGGGGGGAAAGAATCCCCCCACGATCCCGGATCCTGGACGAAATTTCTTGTGTTTCCCAATTCTCGGCCGTAAATTTGTGGAGAAGTGTGGGGTGGAGTGGACCGAGGTAGTTGGGTTGGTTTCCTCTGAAGTACCGTGGATCGTCTCCGCGGATCCTCCCGAGTCTCCGCCGAATTCCCTTCGTTCCCGTTGGGTTGAAGTCCATGCGCGTTACCCATGCCTCGTGCACGGTGAGCGCTTACGCTAGCTAGGTCCCCGTGGGGGCCGCTGTCAGTGAGCCCGGATTCGAGCGGGCGAAGTGAGGAAAAATGTCCAAGAAGCTCTACGTCGGTAACCTTCCTTTCAATGCGACCGAGGAAGACATCCGCGACCTGTTCTCTCAGTACGGCACCGTCGAGTCGGTGAATCTCATCACCGACCGCGACACCGGCCGCCCGCGCGGTTTCGGTTTCGTGGAGATGGCTGCGGAAGGGGCCGACGCGGCCGTCAGTGCGCTCGACCAGAAGGAGTTCGGCGGTCGGAATCTGACCGTGAACGAGGCTCGTCCGCGCGAGTCGAACCGTGGCGGCGGCGGCGGTGGCCGCTCGCGCTGGTAGATCCAACCCGAGCCGCGCCGGGTCGCGCCTGATTGGCGTTTGACCGGAGCGCGGATCTGGGTGGAACCTTGGGCCGGGGCCCGGCGGTTTCGCCGGCCCCGGCCTTTCTTTTTATAGTCCCGTTCCAGGGTGTCAGGAGGGCCCCGGGAAGAGGGGTTGCGTCGCCTCTGCGGGCGCCGCGGGTCTCGACCGTCGTTCCAAGGGAACTTCGGGTGCGAGTTCCGGGTATCTCCGTGTAAGGGCGAGCACCAAAGCCTCGACCTTGCCCCCCGGTTGGGCACCTGAAAGAACAGCACATTTTGAAATCATCCAGCTCATCGCTCTCCGAGAACCTGTCCGCCCGCTCCATGGCCCGATACCAGGGCCCCGATCTCCGCCGGAGCCTCTGGCAGGTGGCGAACTCCTTCATCCCCTATATCGCCCTCTGGATCCTGATGGTGAAGAGCCTCTCGGTCTCCTACTGGCTGACCCTCGGGTTGGCGGTGGTCGCGGCCGGCTTCCTGGTTCGCATCTTCATCATCTTCCATGATTGCGGCCACGGATCGTTCTTCCCTTCCCGCCGCGTCAACGATCTGATGGGGTTCGTCGCCGGGGTCTTCACCCTGACCCCGAACTATCAGTGGTGGCACGAGCACGCCATCCATCACGCCACCGCCGGCGATCTCGACCGGAGGGGGGTGGGCGACGTCTGGACCATGACCGTGGAGGAGTACCGCGCGGCGCCACGATTCACCCGCCTGGCCTACTGGTTCTTCCGGAACCCGTTCTTCATGCTCTTCGTAGGCCCGTTCCTCATGTTCGTCATTGTGAACCGCTTTCCACATCCCAAGGGCGGCCGGCGGGAGAAGCTGAGCGTGCACTGGACGAACCTGGCCCTCGCGGCCGCGGTCACCGCCCTCTGCCTCACCATCGGATGGAAGGCCTACGTCCTCGTGCACCTGCCGGTGTTCCTGATGTCCGGGAGCGCGGGGATCTGGCTCTTCTACGTCCAGCACCAGTTCGACGGGGTCTACTGGCGTCATCATGACGATTGGGACTACGCGCGGACGGCCATGGAGGGAAGCTCCTACTTCCACCTCCCCCGGATCATGCAGTGGTTCTCCGGGAACATCGGGTTCCACCACATCCATCATCTGAACGCCCGGATTCCCAACTACCGGCTCGAGGCCTGCCATCGGGAGAACCCCGAGTTTCAGAAGGCGCCGACCATCACCTTCCGGTCGAGCTTTCACACCCTGGGGCTGCGTCTCTTCGACGACAAGAGCGGCCGGATGGTGGGGTTCAAGGCGGCCCGGCAGCCGGCGACCCCGAGCGGGGCCACGGTCTCCGTTCCTTCCTGATCGAAGCCCGATCGAGGCCTCCGGCGCCCGGGCACGGCGCGGACCGCCCCCGTGGAGGGCGTCAGGGTCCGGCCGGCTCCCAGCCGAACCCGGGACCCTGGCTCGGGTAGAGGGTGCCGTCACGGAGGATCACCGCTCCCTCGCTGGGATCCCCGATGAGCCCCAGGTGTCCGTCCAGGTCGGCGTACTCCACGTTGGGGCGGGACAGGGCGAAGTGAAGACCCGCCGCGATGCCCAGGGCGGCCTCGTCCATGCAGCCCACCATGACCTCGAGCCCGGCCGAACGGGCCACCCCGTTGATCTGGAGCGCCTCGGCGATCCCCCCCACCTTCATGAGCTTCACGTTCACCATGTCGGCGAGCTCGCGACGGGCGAGGTTGTACACGTCGCGGAGGGTCATCAGGCTCTCGTCGGCCATGACCGGGACCGCGGCCTCGCGGGTCACCCGTCCCATGAGGTCGGGCTCGCCTCGGGGGGTGGGTTGTTCCAGGATCTCCAGCCGGGCCGCCTTGGTTCCGTCCACGAACCGGAGCGCCTGGTCCACCGAGTAGCCCTGGTTGGCGTCGAACCGGAGCTCCACCCCGTCCCCCAGGGCCTCGCGGACCCGCCGCACCCGGGCGATGTCGAGCTCCACGTCGAGGCCTCCCTTCATCTTGATCCGGCGGAAACCCTCGGCGGCGCGGGCCCGGGCCCGGGCCACGGTCTCCGCCTCGGGGAGGATCCCGATGGTGACCGAGGTCTCGATGCGGTCGCGGTATCCTCCCAGGATCTTCCATACCCCGATCCCCGCCGCCTTCCCCAGGAGGTCGAAGAGGGCCATGTCCACCCCGGCCAGGGCCGCGGGCCGGATCGCCATCGGTTCCCGCAGACGCTCGAGGAGCCGGGTCCAGCACAGGGGATCCTCGCCCCGGAGCGCGGGAGCGGCGATCCCGTCCACCGCCCGGAGCACCGACTCCGGGGTCTCGCCGGTCACCGGCTGGTCGGGGGCCGAACACCCGAGACCGACGAGGCCGGTGTCGGTCTCGACCCGGAGCATGACGTTGACCGCGGTATCCACCGATTCGTAGGCGATCGAGTAGGGCTCGGAGAGACGCATGGAGACCGCCTCGGCCTCCACCCGGATGATCTTCACCGCCGCCTCCTCACAACCGGGAGTGGTAGATCTCGTCGAGGCTCATCCCCTTGATGTCCTCCACCAACTCGACCAGGTTCTTGATCATGACCGCCCACATCTTCTCCCCCTTCTCCCGGCTCGCCTTGGTGGGGTCGCCCATCACCCCGCTGGAGGAGATCTTGGCCGTGCGGGCGTACCATCCCACGCTCCGGCCCGAGCTGAACTCCAGGTAGTCGTTGGAGAAGCGGGGGATGAACTTCTTGACCCGCTTGAGATCCACCAGGCCCGGCCGCACGGCCAGCGTGGTGCTGGTCTCGATCTCCCCGGCATGGACGTCGTTCTGGGTCTCGCTCATCGCCTCCAGCTCCTGATCGCTCGACTCGCCGGTATCCACACAGGTGAAGATGTGGGCGTCGCGGTTGATCATCTGGGCGGCGAAGTGGAGGCTGGGGGCGTTCCCGCCGTGGCCGTTCACGATCACCAGCTTGGCGATGCCGTTCCGGGCCGCGTTCATTCCGATCTCGAACACCAGCCGGGAAAGGGTCTCGGGACTGATGCTCAGGGTCCCCTTGAAATCATCGTGATGGTAGGAGACCCCGTAGGGGATGAGGGGAAGCACCAGCGGCTTGGGGTCGCTGCAGGCCTTGGCCACCTCCCGCGAGAGGTAGTCCGCGTCGAAGGCGTCGGTGTCGAGCGGCAGGTGGGGTCCGTGCTGTTCGATGGAGCCCACCGGGAGGAGCGCCACGTCCACCGTCTTGAGCAGGGTTTCGGCCTGGGGCCAGGTGAGCTCGCCCAGGAGATAGGCGCGGGGCCCGGCGTCCTTCCCCGAGATCTCCACGGTTCCCTTCCCCGGCGACTCGAACCGGTAGGGCCGCATGAGCGCGGGATCGGCGAGGAGATCGTAGTCGATCCACACCCGGCCGCTCTTTCGCACCGCGCCCCGGGCATGCTCCAGCAGGATGCGGTACAGGGGCTCGCGCAGGTCCACCGGGATCGCCGTCACCGGTGAGCGGTCGGGGTCGAAGCGGAGCTGCATGATCTCGGGGTGTTCGCGGGCCGGGGGGAGACCGGGCGATGGTCCGCCGATCTTCCCGCTGGATTCCAGGAGAAAGGCCAGGTGTTCGGCGTCGCCGCTGACCTGGTGCACGCCCTTCTCCGCCACCCATTTGAGGCACCGCTGGATCTGTTCCGGGGAGTAGCCGCAGCGCCCCGGGTCGGCCTCGAAGGCGGTGAGCATCGACACGATCCGCCGGCACTTCTCGCACTGTCCGCAGGGATGGACCCGGTCTTCCTCCTTGTGGGCGGCGTGACAGGAGACCTGGTCCTTCTGCAGGTCGGGATAGCGCTCGACCAGGGTCTTCTCGATCAGCATCTCCGAAAGGGGACGGAGGATGGAGAACTGGGAGAGCCCCCAGCCTTTCAGCCGGTAGTAGCGGGAGAGGGCATGATCGAAGTAGGCGCTCTGGTCGTAGAGGCCGTCGTAGTGGGGAATCCCCCGGGTGGTGACCTTCCGCGAGGTATCGTACTCGTCCCCGATAACGATACGTCCGATCCCGCGTTTGCGGAGCAGCGGGAGCGCACCGAACAGGAACACCGCCACTGTCCAGAGCCGCACCGGGTACTCATCGGAGCGGAGCTTCTGGAAGTCCTCGCGAATGAAGGGGAGCCGGCGGGCCATCCAGGCGAAGAGCCGGTCGGAGTTGGTCCAGACCCGCGCGGTTTCCGAATAGCGCGCGGCCTGGGCCTGGTAGGCGTTCAAGGCGGTGAACCAGTGCTTCCCCGATTCGTTCACGAAGATCGGGTGCGGTTCCTTCCCCATCTCCCGGAGGAGCCCGAAGGAGAGGAGGCTGTCCTTCCCGCCGCTGGAGAGGACGGCATGGCGCGCGGGGTCGCTCCTCCACGGCTCCGCTCGCGGGCCGCCTTTCCGCCCGGGCTCCTCGGCGTCCGGGAACTCGAGTTCGGCGGCCAGGTAGCTCTCCCGCTCCACCGCCGGAAGCTCCGCCGCCGCCCCGGTCAGGAAGGGGTTCGGCTCCAGGAACTTCTTCACGTAGATCTCGCGGGCGGTGTTCCGGGCCATGTCGGTGAGGAAGCGCCGGTCGTGGCGGTCGAAGGGGCCGGCGAAGGCGATCTCCCGGGCGAAGAGGCCGTAGTTGAGGGCGAGCTGGGCGGTGAGCATGGCGGCCAGGTTCACCGAGCCGGCCTCGGAGGGGTCGAACACGTCCTCCTCGTACCGGTAGACGAACTCGAAGGTATCCACGGTCTTTCCCGCCCGCACCGTATAGGGCGTGACCACCCGGCGCGTCTCCACCTTGGGGGGACCTACCTCGAGGCGATCGAGGACGACGAGGGTCCTGAGCGGGTCGGATTCGGCGCCGGGCGAATCGTAGTTCCGCCGCCCCGGGGAGGCGGACCGGGAGAGCTTCCGGCGTTCGGTTCCGCGGCGGCGGTCCTCGCTCATCGACGTTCCTTTCCAGGAACCGGGAACCGGTTCATGATGGCCCCCGCCACCGCGCCGGCCCCGTCCATGAGGACGTCCACCGCGGGGAGGTGGGTGATCCGGGTGATCTCGGCGCAGGCGGCGGGGATCGCGTCGCCGGCCAGCCCCTCGTGGTTCACGGTCACCGCGGCCACCGGCCTTCCGGAGATGAGCTCGATGGCCTGGATCTGGGTGTCCACCGGGTGGAGCGGGTACCCCGGGAACCCGTCGTATTCCTTACGTGCGGGGGCGTGCTGGAGGACCACCGCGTCGGGGCGTCCGGCGGCCAGGATCTCGTACCCGCCGGGGTAGGCCGGGTTCATGAGGCTCCCCTGGCCCTCGATCAGGATCACGTCGGCCCCGGTTTCCTTCCACGCCGACCACACCGCGTGCTCGATCTCTCCGGCCACGAAATCGTTCACCAGGGAGTCGAGGATGATGCCGTAGCCGACCCCCTGCATCCAGGCGGTCTGGCCGGTCCCCACCATCTCCACCGAGCGGCCGGCTTCGCGAAAGGCGTCGGCCAGGATCCAGGCGGTGGTGCGTTTCCCCACCGCGGAATCCGTGCCGAGGACCGCGATCTTGAACGCGGTCACCTCCTCGATCCTGCCGCTGAAGAAGTGGAGCTCGTCCCGGGGCGGAGGCTTTCGGACGTCGCGGATCCGCGCGTTGTGCGCGATGGCCGTCGACTCGACTTCGGGGTCCTCGGACAGGAAGTCGTGGAGGCCGCAGTCCACATGGAGTCCCCGCTCCAGCGCGGCCAGGACATCGCGCCGGGCGGCCGGGCTCAGGCGCCCCCCGTCGGGAGCGAGGCCCACCACGAGGTGGGTGGCCGGCCGGCCGGCCTCCGCCGCGCGCGCGACGGCCTCGGGGATCGATGCGAGGACCGGGACGCGGTTCGGGCGACCGTCGAGGATCTCCCCGGCGTCCCGCCCCGCGTTCCCCGAGTCCACCACCGACAGCACCCGGTAGCGGCGGGTGCGGCGGACCAGCCCGTGGGCGGTCTTGCCGTTGGGGGTCCCGAAGGACCCCTCGCAATAGACGATCGCGTTTCCCTCGGGGAAGCCGCTCATTGTTTTCTCCCGGTGAGGACGACCACGTAACGGTCGGGGGCCAGGGGTTCGCGGGCGTGACGGTCGAGGAGGCCCAGGAGCCCGGCGGTGGAGGCGGGGAGCACGTTCAGCCCCTCGCTGTCCCGGATCCGGCGGGCCTCGGCGAGCATGGCCTTGTCGCTCCCGTAGGATGCCCACCCCCCGGTCCCCCGCACCGCTTCCAGGGCGTAGTCCCCGTCGATGGAGTGCCAGTTGATGAGGGGTTCGTTCACCGGGGTTTCCTTCACCGATTCCGGCTTCAGGTCCTCACAGGCGGGGAGGTTCTTCAGCCAGGCCTGGATGATGGGGTTCTTGTTGTAGGAGGACCCGGCGATCATGCGCGGAATGCGCGAGGTCTTCCCGCGGCGATGGAGGCTCACGAAGCCCCGGTAGATTCCGGCCAGGGTGGTGCCGTTGGACACCGGGACGGCCACCGCGGCGGGGGCGTCGCGGAGGTCGTCGTAGATCTCGTAGGCGATCTCGCCGTAGCCGCGAAGCTGGAGCGGCGTGTTCGGCCCGCCGGGGTTGGCGTCGTAGTAATCGTGTTCCTCGGCCTCGCGCTGGGATTTCTGCACCGCCGCCTCGTAGTCGCCCTCCACCCGCACGATTTCCGCTCCCTGGTCGGTGATCTCCTTCACCCGCCGGGAGTGGTAGCTCACCGGAATGTGGATGATGCAGCGCAGGTTGGCGAAGGCGGCGGCCACCGCCATCGCGGCGCCGAAGTTTCCGCAGGTGGCCACGGTGATGGCGTCGAAGCCCCGGCGCATCGCGTCGAGGACCTGGGCGAAGGCGATGCGGTCCTTCTGGCTCCCGGTGGGGTTTCCTCCCTCGAACTTGAGGAAGATCTGGCGGAGGCCCACCTCACGCTCGATGTTCCGGGCCCGGGTGAGCACGGTGTCCCCGACCTCGGACTCCATGATGTCCTCGTAGGCCTCCAGGCGGTCCTCCAGGGGGAGGCTCGGATCGGCGGCGGTCCGGCGCTGGGCGTCGAGTCGGGGGTCGATGATCGGGGTCTGGGACGAGGCCGCGTCCAGGAGGCTCATCGCGTCCTGGGCGCCGGCGCCGTTTTCGGGCCGGACGCCGGGATCCGGCTCGGAGGGGGGAACGGATGGGGTCATGACGGGCCGCTCCTTGTGGTTCGGGGACCGCCTCCAGTGTACGAGGCCGCTTCCCGGCGCGCCAGGGTCGACGGAATGGGGCATTTGGCCCGCGGGGATGGAATTGGACACGGGATTCTTGTTCGAGGGTCCTGAAATCGCTACAATCAAACCTCGTCGCGACCATCGACAACCCAACCCGTCCCGAAAGCGAGGTCCCCCCATGACTTCCTTGCGCTCGGGTCTCCGGCTCTCGTCCGCCCTCCTTCTTCCCTGCCTCCTGGGTTTCCTGGGCGCCGCTTCCGGCGCTTCGGCCCAGACCTGCCCCCCCGAAGCGCCGCTTCAGTGGTACTCGGGTGGGGGCCAGGTCGTCTGCCCCTGCTTCGTGGCCGGGGAGGAGGCCGGGGTGGTGCTGGACGCCCCCGCCGGCGACTATCCGATCGAGATCCTGAAGGTCGGGGTAGGCTGGGCATCCTATTTCGGCGTCTCCGGCCAGACCCTGGAACAGGCCATCAACGTCTACGGCGCCGGGCTCCCCAATCCCGGAGCGAGGCTCTACGACCTCCTCGGCCCGGTCCTCACCGACGGGGCCATCAACGAGTTCAACCTGGAATCCCAGGTCGGAAACGTGATCCTGAACTCGGGGCCCTTCACCGTGACCCTGGAATTCGCCTCGGACAACGCCAACGATCTGAACGCGGGGAGCGTGGTCCACGACGGAAACGGCTGCACCGGGGGCGGAAAGAACGTGATCAAGGCCATCCCCGGCGGCTGGCAGGACATCTGCTCCCAGGGCCTGGGCGGGGACTGGATCTTCTACGTGATCTACCGGAGGACCGACTGCGGACAGACCGGGGTCGGAGATCCCCAGATCGCCGCGAACGTTCCCGCCTTCCTCATGAACCCCGAACCGAACCCCTTCGCCGGCGCCACCTCGGTCCAGTTCTTCCTGGCCGCGGACGGTCCGGCCGCGGTGACGGTGTACGGGATCGACGGGCGCCGGGTGGCCGTCTTGGCCGACCGGGAGTTCTCCGCCGGGACCCACGCCCTGAGCTGGGACGGGCGGGACACGGGAGGAGGTGCCGCGCCTTCGGGGATCTACTTCGTGGAGCTCCGGGCCGGCGATGTCCGCACCACCCGGAAGGTGCTGCTCAACCGGTAGAGGTTCGGGCGGACCCCGAATCCGGTCGCGTCCGACCCACGGGCAGGCCGGATCCGGGGCGCGTCCGCGGCGCGACGGGTCAGGCCGGGCTCTCCCCGGGCGGCTCCAGGAACCGGCCCTCGGCGCTCGCGCGCACCACGCCTTCCTGGATGATCTCCGCGACGAGGACGTAGAGACGCTTCCGCCGGCGAAGCAACCGCGCGGTCACCCGGATGGGGCACTCGGTACTCACCGGGCGGCGGTAGCGGATGTCCAGGCGGGCAGTCACCGCCTGGACGCGGCGGGCGAACAGGCAATGGGTCATGGCGGCATCGACCAGCATGGCCACGATGCCGCCGTGCATGCGCTCCGGGTACCCCTGGTAACCCGACGGGTCCGGGAACCGCGCGGTCACCGAGCCGTCGGCCCGGGTCCGGAACCGGAGCCCCAGCCCCCCGCGGCCCGGCTCACGGCACGCGAAGCAGGCGGGGTGACACGACCGGGCAAAGTCGATCGTCTCCCCCGCGAGGTGTTCCTCGGCGTCGCTGTCGGACAATCCCGAAGTGTTCGGGGCCACGTCCCGCGTCATGGTTCAATGTTCGTGGCAGGCACCGCCTGAACGCAAGGGCTGGATCCGCCCGGCGGCCAGCCGGCCCGCCGCCTCCTCGACGGTGAGCGCGTCGCTCACGTAGACCCCGATCCGGTGGGCGTTCAGGTCGTCGACCAGCCGCGGGCCGATCCCCCCCACGATCAGCGCCTCGCAGTCGCCGAGGGCGCCGATCAGGCTCCCATGGTCGTGGTGGCCGTGGTGATCGTCCCCGCCCCCCGCCATCCGCTCCGCGTGATGGTGGGCCATGGGGTTCAGCCGGTACTCGACCCGGCGGAAGACTCCTTCTTCGCGGGCCAGGATCACGAATCCCCTCACCCGTCCGGGATGCCCGGCCACTCCGCGTTCGTCATCCGAGGCCACGGCAATTCTCACGGTTTCTCCTTTTCCACGGCGGCGACCCGGGTCTTTCGGCCGGTGCCGTCGCGACGCCGGCGGCGGGCCTGGATCCGCCGCCCTCCTCCTCCTCCCCCCCGGAGGCTCCCATGCCGCCTCGACCGGGGCCGCGCGCACCCCGCCCGGGGGCGTCGTCGGTTCGGTGAAAGCGGCCGGATCCGCAGGCGGGGCAGGCCGCCGGCCTTCCCGTTCCCTGGGGGACCTCGAAGGCCTCCCCGCAGACTTCGCATTCGAAACGTCTTTCTGTCGTCATGGCAATCACTCCACCTTTGAAACTGATCATCTTTCCGTTCACGAGGGCATCGGCCACCTTGGCCCGGCCCGAACGGACCAGCCGGCCGAGGGTGGCCCGGGAGACGCCCATCCGCTCCGCCGCCTCATCCTGGTAGAGGCCCTCGAGATCGGCGAGGCGAATCGCCTCCAGCTCGTCCCGGGGGAGTTCCACCGCGGTCAGCTCGCCCGAGGGCACGCCGCGCGGTTTGAACACGGTGACCGTGGGATCGAGGCCGACGAACCGGCACTTGTGGGGTCGGGGCATCGCCTCTCCTTTCGTGGTTATAAGCATATGCCCATAACCAGGCCGAGTCAACCCTCCCGATGGCTTTTTCGGCTCCGGATTACCTCCGGACCCGGGCGGCCCCGTCGCACCGCCGATCCGGCAGCGATCGAGGCGGTGGTCCTCCCCGCCCCCGTCTTGCGCGCCCGTGGATATCCCCATTTTCCTGAACCGGCGCGGATGAAGTGGTACGGTTGTCGATCGACTTCCCACGGTAGCCCGGAGCGGGCCGGGCGGCGCATCGCGACCTCGAAACGGCCTCCGCGCCGTCGTCAGAGCCGTTCCGGCTCCGGAGGGGCGCACCGGCATTGGGAGTGGCGTCCCGGCCCCTCGATTCCGTATTCTTATCCCCCGTACCGAAATGGGCGGGTTGGAGTGCCTGAATGATCAAGATCGGCGAAAGCCCCCCAAGGCCGGACGGCCTGGCCAAGGTCACCGGCGGCGCCCGGTACACCGACGACCTCACCGTCCCCGGCATGGTCTTTGGAGCGACCCTGCGCTCCCCCCATCCGCACGCACGGATCAAGAGCCTGAAGTGGCGCCCCGACCGGGCGCCGGAAGGCTCGGTCTGCGTGACCGCCCGCGACCTTCCCGGGGCGAACGGCGTCCAGCTCCTCGACGACACCTGGCCGGTCCTGGCCTCGGATGTCGTCCGCCACGTGGGCGAGGCGGTGGCCCTGGTCGCCGCGCCCACCCGCCTGGACGCCCGCCTCGCGCTTCAGGCCATCGAAGTCGAGTACGAGCCGCTCCCCCCGGTCCTCACCTGGGAGGAGGCCGAAGCGGTCGAGCCCCTGAACGAGCTCGGCCATGAACCACGGCGACGTGGAGCGCGGCCTGGCCGGGTCCGACGCGATCGTGGAGGGGGAGTACCGGACCGGCCACCAGGAGCACATCTACATCGAGCCCCAGGGGATGCTGGCCTGGTTCGAGCCGGACGGCGCCCTGGATCATGATCGGATCGATGCAGTGCCCGTTCTACGTGCACAACGCGCTGCTGCACGTCTTCGATCTGGGCGAGAACCAGCTCCACGTCCGCCCCGCGGCCATCGGCGGCGGCTTCGGAGGGAAAGAGGACTACCCGAGCCTCATCGCCATCCACGCCGCGCTCCTGGCCCGGGCCGCCGGGCGCCCGGTGAAGCTGGTCTACGATCGCCACGAGGACATCGTGGCCACCACCAAGCGCCATCCCGGCCGGGTTCGCATCAAGACCGGGGTCATGAAGGACGGCCGCCTGAACGCCATGGACGTCCTGGTGGACCTGGACGGGGGCGCCTACCGGACCCTGTCGCCGGTGGTGCTGTCGCGCGCGGTGCTCCACGCCACCGGCGCCTACCGCTGTCCCCACGTTCGTATCCGGGGGAGGGCGCTCCGCACCAACACCGCCCCCAACGCCGCCTTCCGGGGCTTCGGCGCCCCCCAGGTGATCTTCGCCGCCGAGCGGCACATGGACCGGATCGGGCGCGCGCTGGGAATCGATCCCTACACCGTCCGCGAGCGGAACGTGCTCGGGCCCGGAGACAGCCTGGCCACCGGGCAGGTGCTGAAGGACGACGCCTCGGGCCGGTTGTGCCTGGAGGGGGTGGAAGCGAAGACCGGCTTCCGACGGCGCTGGCTGGAGCTGGAGGAGGCGCGGGCCCGCCGGACCGACGGCGAGCCGCTACGCGGGATCGGCCTCAGCCTGTACTTCCACGGGGCCGGGTTCACCGGCCAGGGGGAGCACCGCATGCGCTCCCCGGTCACCGTGCGGCTCACCGCCGACGGGCGGATCGAGGTGCTGACCGCCATGACCGACATGGGGCAGGGGGCGATGACCGTGCTCCCGCTGATCGCCGCCGACGCCGCCGGGGTCGAACTCGACGACGTGGTCTTTCCCGACGCCGACACCGGCAAGGTGCCCGACTCCGGGCCCACGGTGGCGTCGCGGACCACCATGGTGGTGGGGGGAACCATCGCCCGGGCGGTGGCCGGGCTCCGGGACGACGTGCTGGCCAAGCTCGGCGAGGGGCTGCGGATCGAGGGCGGCCGGGTGATCGGGGGCGACGGCGCCCTCGGGAGCTTTCGCGACCGCGCCAAGGACGTGTTCGCCGGCCACGGGAACCTGGAGCGCACGATTCTCCACGAGCCCCCGGCCTGGCAGACCTTCGACGAGACGACCTATCAGGGGACGGCCTACGCCACCTACGGCTGGGGGGCGGACGTGATCGAGGTGGAGGTGGATCCCGACACCCTGGAGGTGAGACCGGTGACCGCCACGGTGGTGACCGAGGTGGGGAAGGTGGTGCATCCCGCGCTCTGCCGCGGGCAGATCGAGGGCGGCACCCTCCAGGCCATCGGGTGGGCCTACCTCGAGGAGATGAAGCTCGAGAACGGCCGCTACCTGAACGACCGCCTCGCCACCTACATCATCCCCACCATCAAGGACACCCCGCGGATGGATGTGGAGCTCCTGGAACGGCCGTGGGAAGGGGGCCCCTCGGGGGCCAAGGGGGTGGGGGAGCTTCCCATGGACGGCGGCGCCCCCGCCTTCGTCCAGGCGGTGGAAAACGCCACCGGCATCGTGGCCCCGGACATCCCGGCCACTCCGGAGCGGCTCCACGCCTGGCGCGAGGCCGGGCTCACCGCGGCGGAGGCGGCGGAGAAGGAGGCGACGCGATGAAGGTCGCGTTCCGGCTGAACGGCAAACCGGTCTCGGTGGACGGCGCTCCCATGGACCGCCTCCTGGACGTGCTCCGGGAGGATCTCGGTCTCACCGGCACCAAGGAAGGCTGCGGCGAGGGCGAATGCGGGGCCTGCACCGTGCTCATGGACGGGGAGCCGGTGCTCTCCTGCCTGGTGCCGCTGGTGCAGTGCGAGGGGAAGGAGATCCTGAGCGTGGAGGGGGTGGCGGCCATCCCCGAGGCGCGGGCGTTCCTCGACCGGTTCATCCGGGAGGGCGGCACCCAGTGCGGCGCCTGCACCCCCGGGATCATCGTGACCGCGTGGCGGCTGGCCCAGGGGAAGGACCGGCTGGAGCGCGAGGAGATCCGGACCGCCCTGGCCGGGAACCTCTGCCGGTGCACGGGCTACGAGGCCATCCTCCGGGGCCTCGAAGGGGAGGCGGCGAAGTGACCCGGGCCGCGGCGCCGGCCGCCGTCACCCCCAGGTCCTTGGCCGAAGCGATCGACGCCCTCCGGCGGGAGCCCGGTCTCCGACCGGTGGCCGGGTGCACCGATCTCATGGTGCGGACCCTGGAGGAGCGCGCGAACTACGGACCGATCCTGAACCTCATGTCCATCCCGGAGCTTCGCGGCATCACCCGCCACGACGGGGGTTGGCGGATCGGCGCCGCCACCACCTTCACCGAGATCCAGCGGCACGAGGGGCTTCGGAACGCGCTTCCGATCCTGGCCGAAGCCGCCTCCCAGGTGGGGGGGTGGCAGATCCAGAATCGAGCCACCCTGGGGGGGAACATGGCCAACGCGAGCCCCGCCGGGGACTCGCTTCCGGTGCTGTTGGCGCTGGACGCCTCGGTGACCCTGGCCGGTCCCCAGGGGGAGCGGGAGGTTCACTACGACAAGTTTCACACCGGCTACCGGAAGACCGCGCTCGGGGCCGGAGAGTTGATCGCCTGGATCTGGATCCCCGATCCGCCGGCGGGGTCGATCCAGCAGTTCTGGAAGATCGGGACCCGCGAAGCCCAGTCCATCAGCAAGGTGGTCCTGGCCATGAGCGCGCGGGAGCATGGGGGACGGCTCTCTCTCGTCCGCTTCGGGGCGGGGAGCGTGGCCGCGACCCCGGTTCGCCTCACCGCCGTCGAGCGGATCTGCGAGGGCATGGTGCCCGACGAGAGCCTGGCCGACGGCGCCGCGCGAGCGGCCATGGGCGAGGTGGTTCCCATCGACGACGTACGTTCCACCGCGGCCTACCGCCTCCACGTCCTGGGACGGGCGGTTCGCCGGATGGTGCTCGGCGCGAGGAAAAACGGAAATGCATGAAATCAGCTTCACCCTGAACGGCCGCCTCCGGACGGTGACCCCGCGCCCGGGCGAGACCCTGCTCGACACCCTGCGCGACCGCTGCGGCATCATCTCCACCAAGGACGGCTGCCAGCCCCAGGGACAGTGCGGCTGCTGCCTCGCGCTCATCGACGGGCTCCCCAAGGTCACCTGCGCGATTCCCGCCGAAAAGGCGGACGGGAAGGAGATCCTCACCCTGGAGGGTCTCACCCGCGAGGAGCGGGACCTGATCGCCGAATGCTTCGTGGCCGCGGCCGGCCTCCAGTGCGGGTTCTGCATTCCGGGGTTCGCGCTCCGGGCCAAGAATCTCATCGACAAGAACCCGGATCCCACCCGGGAGGAGATCGCCCGCGCCCTCGACGGTCACCTCTGTCGCTGCACCGGCTACGTGAAGATTTTCGACGCGGTGGACCTCCTGGCCCGGGTCCGCCGGGGAGAGGCGGTCCCCGAGATGCTCACCGACGGCGGGGTGGGAACGCGGCTCGCCCGCTACAAGGGGTTGGAGCTGGCCATGGGGGACCGCCCCTACGTGGACGACATCACCCTTCCCGGCATGCTCCACGGGGCGCTGGTGCTCTCGCCCCATGCGCGGGCGAAGGTGGTGCGGATCGACGTCTCGAAAGCGCTCGCCCATCCCGGGGTGGCGGCGGTGGCCACCGCCGGCGACGTCCCCGGCGAGCGCTGGTACGGCCTCATCAAGAACGACTGGCCCGGCTTCGTGGCCGAGGGCGAGGAAGTGCGGTGCGTGGGGGACGTCCTCGCCGCCGTGGCCGCCGAGGACGAGGCGACCGCCCGCGAGGCCTCGGCGCTGGTCGAGGTGGAGTACGAGGTCCTGACCCCGGTCCTTTCCCCCGAAGCGGCGCTGGCGGAAGGCGCCCCCCAGGTGAACCCCAAGCACGGAAACATCCTGGGACGGACCGAGGTGCACAAGGGCGACGTGGACGCCGCCCTGGCCGCGAGCGCCCACGTGGTGAGCGGCGCCTGGGAGACCCAACGGATCGAGCACCTGTACCTGGAGCCCGAGAGCGCGGTGGCCGAGCCGCTTCCCGACGGGCGGCTGAAGCTCCTCACCCAGGGGCAGGGGATCTTCGACGACCGGCTCCAGGTGGCCCGGTTCCTGGGGGTGCCGGAGGAGACGATCCACGTCGAGCTGGTCCCGAACGGGGGCGCCTTCGGCGGGAAGGAAGACATGTCGGTCCAGTCCCAGACCGCGCTCCTGGCCTGGATGACCAAGCGGCCGGTCAAGGTCACCCTGAACCGCGAGGAATCGATCCGCATCCATCCCAAGCGGCATCCGATCAAGATGGACTACACGGTGGGATGCGATGCCGAGGGGCGGCTGACCGCGGTTCGCGCCCGCATGGTGGGGGACACCGGCGCCTACGCCTCGGTGGGGGACAAGGTGCTGGAGCGCGCGGCCGGCCATTCCTGCGGCGGCTACCGGGTCCCGAACGTGGACGTGGAGTCGATCGCGGTGGTCACCAACAATCCTCCCTGCGGGGCCATGCGGGGGTTCGGGGCCAACCAGGCCCACTTCGGGATCGAGGGCGCGCTGGACATGCTGGCGGAGAAAGCCGGCCTGGACGGGTGGGAGATCCGCTGGCGAAATGCGCTCGAGGTCGGCGACACCTTCACCACCGGGCAGATCCTGGAGAAGTCGGTGGGCTTGAAGAAGACCCTGACCGCGGTCAAGGACCGCTACTACGACGCGGTGAAAGCCGGGCGCGCGGTGGGAATCGCCTGCGGGATCAAGAACACGGGGATCGGGAACGGGGCCAAGGAGTGGGGGAAGGCGCGGCTGGTGGTGGAGGAGGACGGCACGGTCTCGATCTACAACGGTTATACCGAGATGGGCCAGGGGCTTCTGACCGTGCTCATCCAGGTGGCGGTGGAGGTGACGGGGCTTTCGGCCTCGATCTTCCGTCCCAAGGTGGACTCCACCTTTGCCCTGGCCTGCGGGCAGACCACCGGCTCCCGCGCGACCCTCTTCGGCGGGCGCGCGGTGAAGAGCGCGGCCATGAAGCTGAAGGACGACCTGAGCCGCGGCCTGAAGCTCGCGGAGCTGATCGGCCGGATCTACGCCGGTGACGTGCTCATCGACGACACGACCGCCCCCGGCCAGGTCGCTGAGAAGATCAAGACCCACACCTCCTACGGGTTCGCCACCCAGGTGGTGATCCTGGATGAAAAGGGGCGGGTGGAGCGGGTCCTGGCCGCCCACGACGTGGGGCGGGCGGTGAACCCGGCGCTTTGCGAGGGCCAGGTCGAGGGCTCGGTGCACATGGGCCTGGGCTACGCCCTCACCGAGGAGCTTCCCTGCCCCGGCGGCATGCCCGCCACCTTCAAGCTCCGCGAGATCGGGGTGCTCCGCTCCCGCGACATGCCCGAGGTGGAGGTGATCCTGGTCGAGGACCCCGAGCCCGAAGGCCCCTTCGGGGCCAAGGGGGTGGGCGAGATCGGGCTGGTCCCCACCGCGGCGGCGGTGGCGGCCGCGCTCCATGCTTTCGACGGCGAGCGCCGCTTCGTCCTCCCCATGAAGGACTCGCCCGCGGCCAAGGCGATGTCGGTGGGGCGGATCCGGGGGCTCGCCCCCAGGGAGCCGGTGCGCTCATGACGGCGTCGCCGGCGGCCCGCGCGTGAACCCTCCGGTCGAGCTCGGCCCCGACGCCTCCGGGAACGTCCTCTTGAGCGGCGGGGACCGGGTCCTCTGGTTCGGCCCGGGCTCGCGCCCGGCGGCGACCGGTCCCGCGGAGTTCACCGACCTCCCGCCGGCAAGCGACCCCGTCGGCGGTCCCGCCTTTGCCGCCCCGGTTCCGGTGGACTGCGCGGGCGCGCGGATCGTCCCCGGCCGGGTGAACGCCCACACCCACATCTACAGCGCGCTCGCCCCCTTCGGCATGCCCCCGCCGGAACCGCCCCCCGGGAACTTTCTCCAGATCCTGGAGCGGGTCTGGTGGCGGCTGGACCGGGCGCTGGATGAAGCGTCCTTGCGGGTTTCGGCGCGGCTCTACGCGGCCGAGGCGCTTCTGGCCGGAACCACCACCCTCTTCGACCACCACGAATCCCCCGGTTTCATCGAGGGTTCGCTGGAGGTGATCGCCGACGTCTGCGACGAGATGGGAATCCGGGCCGTCCTCTGCTACGGGGCCACCGAGCGAAACGGCGGCCGCGAGGAGGCCCGGCGGGGCCTGGCCGAGTGCCGTCGCTTCATCCGGGGGAACCGGAAGAGGACGGTTCGCGGGGTGGTCGGGCTCCACGCCTCGTTCACCGTTTCGGACGAGACGATCCGCGAGGCCGGGAACCTCTGCCGCGAGCTGGACACGGTGATGCACGTCCACCTCGCCGAGGACGCGGCCGACGTCCGCGACGCGGCGGAACGGGGATATCCCGGGCCCTTGGAGCGGTTGCTCGCGCTGGACGCGTTGCCCCCCGGCTCCATTCTGGCCCATGGGGTGCATCTGGACGCCGAACTGGTGCGCCGGGCCGCGGACCGGGGGCTCTGGCTGGTGCAGAACCCGCGGTCGAATATCGGGAACCGGGTGGGCTACCCGGGCGCGCTCGGGGCGAGCGGGCGGGTGGCGCTCGGGACCGACGGGTATCCGGCCGAGATGTGGAAGGAAGTGACGGCGTTCGCGCCGGGGGGCGCGGGCGCGGGCGCGGCCGGCGGCCCGGGCGGGGAAGCGGGCGAACCCCCGGCGACGCTCCGGGAACGGCTCGAGGCCGGTGGGGAACTGGCCGCCGAACGCTTCGGCCTCCCCTTCGCGCCCCTGGGAGCCGACGTCGCCGCCGACGCGGCGGTGTTCGACGCCGCGGCCCGCGACGGGTTGGAGTTCGAAGCGCCGGCGAGCGGTCAGGGCGAAGCGAGGAACGTGGAGCACGTACTGGTGGCGGGGCGCCTGGTGGTGCGGGATGGGCGACTGCTCACCGCCGACCCCGAGGCGATCCGCGCCGAGGCCTCGGCCGAGGCTCCCAAGGTGTGGGAGCGGCTGAAGCGATTGTAGCCGGCCGTGCCTGCCGGACGGGGCCCGCGACCGGAGGGTCGGGGGACGCAGAGGCCGAAGCAGGGCAAGCCCCGACCGGCGCGCCGGGCGGGGGCCGGCGGAACGCGGGGGGGGAAGACGCTCGCGCTTCGGCAGGGGCTGGTGATCCTGTTCGAGGACGACCACGTCCTGGTGGTGGCCAAGCCGGCCGGGCTCCTCACCATCGCCACCGAACGGGAGAAGGCGCGGACCGCGTACTCGATCCTGACCGACTACGTTCGCCGGGGCACGGTCCGATCGCGGAACCGGGTCTTCATCGTGCATCGGCTGGACCGGGAGACCTCCGGCGTGCTGGTGTTCGCCCGGACCGGGGACGCCAAGCGGCGGTTGCAGGACGGGTGGGAGGAGACGGCGAAGCAGTACCTTGCGGTCGTACACGGCCGGCCCGATCCGCCCGAGGGGACGATCACCGGCTACCTGGCCGAGAACCGGGCGCACGTGGTCTACGCCACCGCCGATCCCGCCAAGGGAAAGCTCTCCCGGACCGCCTACCGGGTGCTCGCCGCCCGGGGGAAGGTCAGCCTGCTGGAGATCGATCTCCTGACCGGGCGGAAGCACCAGATCCGGGTGCACCTGGCCGGTCTGGGCCACCCGGTGGTCGGGGACCGGAAGTACGGGAAGACCGGGGAGCGGGCGGCCGGGCTGGCCCTTCACGCGAGATCGATCACGTTCACCCACCCCTTCACCGGGGAGCGGCTCACGTTCACCGCGGATCCGCCGGCCTACTTTGGCCGCCTGGCCGGTTCGCAAAACCTGTAGAATAATCGGTCAATTTGCCGGGAGCGGCATTCACGGTTCGCGGGAGCGAACAGAGGGACGGGCCCACGGGCTCGATGAAGAGGGGTTAGCAACTTGCCTGAACTCGGACTGGAAAAGCACGTCGTCGATCGGTCGGTCTATGAAAACAGCGTGAAGCGCTTCCGCGAGGCGAAGATCGCCCTTCCCACCTTCGCTCAGCTCTGCGAGCCGGAGCGGATTCCGGCCAAGGTGAAGGAGGCGGTGGCGGGCGTGGACCGCGACGGCCCCCACCCCTTGAACCTCTTCCGCGTCCACTGGTACAACACCGGCGGGTCGAACGAGTGGACCTCGGTGCCCGAGCACTTCGTGCTGCCGGAGTCGTTGACCGGGGTGAAGGCGAAGATCGTGGTCGCCCGCGGCGACCGCTTCCCCATGATCCACGCCCACAAGGTTCTGGCCGCCTACGGGTGCCTCGCCCCCCGGATCATCACCGGGCAGTTCGATCCCACCGGGCACAAGGCGATCTGGCCCTCCACCGGGAACTACTGCCGCGGCGGGGTGGCCATCTCGCGCATCATGGGCTGCCGCGGGGTGGCGGTTCTCCCCGAGGGCATGAGCCAGGAGCGTTTCCGGTGGCTGGAGAAGTGGGTGGCCGATCCCTCGGACATCATCCGCACCCCGGGAACCGAGAGCAACGTCAAGGAGATCTACGACAGGTGCGCGGAGCTGGACCAAGATCCCGAGAACATCATCTTCAACCAGTTCAGCGAGTTCGGTAACTACCTGGCCCACTACCTCTGCACCGGGAAGGCGCTGGAGCGGGTGTTCGAGTCGATGGGGGGCGGGGGAAAGGGGCTCCGGCTCCGGGCCTTCGTCTCCGCCACCGGTTCGGCGGGAACCCTGGGGACCGGCGACTACCTGAAAGAGCGGCTCGGGGCCATGATCGTGGCCGCCGAGGCGTTGGAATGCCCGACCCTCCTCATGAACGGGTTCGGCGAGCACAACATCCAGGGGATCGGGGACAAGCACGTTCCCTACATCCACAACGTCATGAACACCGACCTGGTGGCCGCGATCTCCGACGAGAGCACCGACGGGCTGAACGTGGTGTTCAACACTCCGGCCGGCCGCGAGTACCTGGCCCAGCGGCGCGACGTCCCCGCGGGCCTGGTCGAGCAGCTCGGCTTCATGGGGGTGTCCTCGATCTGCAACGTGCTCTCGGCGATCAAGACCGCGAAGTACTACGGGATGGGTCCGGACGACGTGATCGTCACCGTGGCCACCGACGGAGCCGCCATGTACGAGACCGAGCGGGACAAGACCCTGGCCCAGGAGTTCGGGGGCTCGTTCGATCAGGTGGCGGCGGGCGAGACCTTCGGTCGCCACATGCTGGGGACGGGGGTGGATCACCTGCTGGAGCTCACCCACCAGGACCGCCAGCGGATCTTCAACCTCGGCTACTTCACCTGGGTGGAGCAGCAGGGGATCTCGATCGCCGACTTCACCTCCCGGCGGGACCAGGGGTTCTGGCGGGGCCTTCGCGACCTGATTCCCGCCTGGGACCGGATGATCGACGAGTTCAACGAGCGGACGGGGGTGCTGAACTCCCTATGACCGCCCCGCCGGTCACCTCCATGCGTTGCGAGGGGTGTGGAGCCGTCGTCGCCGACGATGAGCCGTATCCCTTCCGTTGCCCCGCCGCCCGGGAAGGGGACGACGTCGACCACGTGCTCCGGCGGGCGATCGACGTGGACCGTCTGCGGGCGGCGATCGACACCAAGGCGCTCTTCGCCGACCCCGAGCCCAACCCCTTCGTCCGCTACCGGAAGCTCTTCCATGCCTGGCACACCGGGACCGAGCGCGGGCTCACCGACGACGGGTTCGTCACCCTGGTCCGGGACCTGGACCGGCGGGTGGCGGAGGTGGACGGTCACGGCTTTCGGGCCACGCCGCTGGTCCGGGCCGACGCTCTGGCCGCCGAGCTGGGGTTGGGAACGCTCTGGGTGAAGGACGAGACGGGGAACGTCTCCGGCTCCCACAAGGGCCGGCATTTGATGGGGATCATGCTCTGGCTGGAAGTGGCCCGGCGGGTGGGGCTGGCGCCCGGCTCCGGCGTGCGCTCCGCCGAGGGCCCGGCCGGCGCATCAGCGGGCGCGCCGCCCCTGGCCATCGCGAGCTGCGGGAACGCGGCCCTGGCCGCGGCGGTGGTGGCCCGGGCGGCGGCGTGGCCGATCCAGGTCTACGTCCCCCCCGACGCCGAGGTTCCGGTGATGGAGCGATTGAGCGCCTTGGGGGCTTCGCTGGTTTCGTGCCCCCGCGACGGCCGCACCCCCGGCGACCCGTGCTATCACCGGTTCCGGAAGGCGGTGGCCGCGGGCGCCCTGCCCTTCACCGTCCAGGGAAACGAGAACGGGCTCACCGTCGAGGGCGGGATGACGCTCATCTGGGAGCTGGCTTCGGACCTGGCCGCGGCCGGGGCCGGTATCGATCGGCTGTTCGTCCAGGTCGGGGGCGGGGCCCTGGCCAGCGCGTGCATCCAGGGGCTCTTCGAGGCGCGCGCCCTGGGGGCGCTGGATGTGCTTCCCCGGGTCCACACCGTGCAGACCGAGGGAGCCTGGCCCTTGAAGCGCGCCTACGACCGGGTGGTGGCGGCGGTGCTGGCCCGCTGGGGCCGGGACGGGTCCGGCGACGCTCCGCCCGACGACGACGAGGGCCGCGCGCTCTTCATCCGCGACCGCGTCCCGCGGGAGTGGGTCGAGGAGGAGCTTCACCACGCCATGCGTCACCGGAGCGGGTTCATGTGGCCGTGGGAGAGCGAACCCAGGAGCATCGCCCACGGAATCCTGGACGACGAGACCTATGATTGGGCGACGGTGGTGTGGGGGATGCTGTTGACCGGCGGCCATCCGCTCGTGGTCTCCGAGGAGGTGCTGTCCGAGGCCAACCGGCTCGGGCGCGAGGGGACCGGGATCCCGGTGGACCCCACCGGCTCGGCGGGGTTCGCGGGGCTGGTGGACCTGGCCCGCCGCGGGGAGATCGCGCACGGGGAGCGCGCGGCGGTGCTCTTCACCGGCCGGACGAGGTAGGGATGGAACGCATCCGCATCGACTACCCCGAACGCACCCTCCACACCGAAGACATCGCGGTCCGCATCACCGACGTGAACTACGGGAAGCACCTCGCCCACGACAAGCTCGTCTCCATGCTTCACGAGGCGCGGGTCGCGTTCCTCCACGCCCGAGGGATGGAGGAGTGGGACGTGGACGGCCTGGGGATCATCCTGGTCGACCTCGCGGTGAGCTACCGGCGCGAGGCGTTCCACGGCCAGGTGCTCTCCATCGACGTCGCGGCGGGCGAGGTCGGCTCGCGCGGCGCGGAGCTGTTCTACCGTGTGCGCGACCGCGCCAGCGACGAGATCGTCGCCCTCGCCAGGACCGGGTTGCTGTTCTACGACTACGCCGCGAAGCGGGTGGGCGCGACCCCGGAGCGCTTTCGCGCGGTGGTGGAGTAGCCCGGTCGACCTGAGGTTTCAGGGTTTCTTCCGCGCCAGCGTGAAGACGTTCTTCCCCTCCTCCTTGCCCTCCCGGTAGAAGGACCACGCGGCGTGCATGGTGTCCGGCCCCTCGAGGTCGATCACGCCGCCGTGAATGTGGCCGTCGACCGCGGGGTCCAGGTTGGAGCCGCCGGTGAAGGTGAACACCAGCCTTTGGGAGGATGAGGCTTTGGGATCGAGCCGCATCTCCGGCTGGTTCCCCACCGCGCAGAAATGCTTGAGGGCCAGATCCTCTCCGTCCAGGTAGTACATCGAGATCATCTCGTGGCCGGTCCCCGGAAACTGGGTCTCCATGACGGTGTGGCCGCCGGAGGTGACGCGCCACGCCGCGGCGGTCGCCTGTCCCTCCTCCCCCTCGCCGCCGGCGGTCCCCACCCAGTCGCCGGCCAGATTACTGAGCATGGCGAACGCGGCCCGGGCCCCGAACCCCTCCCCGGCTCCAGCCGGGGGGTCCGCGGCGCGGGCCGGGTCGGCGCCCACCACGCCCATCAGGACGGCGGCGACCAGGAGGCTGAACGCGGTCGTATGACGTTTCTGAGCCATGGCTGAAACCTCTCTTCCAAAAAAGGTAAGGCCCGGGAAGGCCTTCGGCGGATCCTTCCCCGGGGGAATGGTGGATCATGGAATAGGTCCGTGCAAGAATCATCCGGTCCCGGCCCGCCTCCGGCCCTACGGGGCCGGCGGCATCGGATGACGAGTAGGTCCGGACCTTTGGAACCTCGGAAGGAGCGAGCGATGACCGACGTGGCGATCCCCTATCAGGATCCCTTTCCCCTGGCCAAGGACACGACTCCGTACCGGCTCCTCACCAAGGACCACGTGTCGGTGGCGCGGTTCGAGGGCGAGGAGATCCTCAAGATCGAGCCCGAGGCGCTCACGCTCCTCGCCGCCGAGGCCCTGCGCGACGCCTCGTTCCTCCATCGCACCGCGCACCTGGAGCAGGTGGCGGCCATCCTCGACGACCCCGAGGCGAGCCCCAACGACCGCGGGGTGGCCCTGGCCATGCTCAAGAACGCCGAGGTCGCCGCCCGCGGCACCCTTCCCATGTGCCAGGACACCGGGACGGCGATCGTGATGGGGAAGAAGGGCCAGCGGGTCTGGACCGGGGTGAAGGACGAAGCCTACCTGACCGAGGGCATCCGCCAAACCTACGAGCGCGAGAACCTCCGCTACTCCCAGACCGTGCCGCTCACCATGTACGAGGAGAAGAACTCCGGCAACAACCTCCCCGCCCAGATCGACATCCTGGCCACCGACGGGAACGAGTACACCTTCCTCTTCGTGGCCAAGGGCGGCGGCTCGGCCAACAAGACCTACCTCTTCCAGGAAACCAAGGCGCTCCTGAACCCGGAGAGCCTCGAGAAGTTCCTGGTCGAGAAGATGAAGACCCTGGGGACCGCGGCCTGCCCGCCCTACCACGTGGCCTTCGTGATCGGCGGCACCTCGGCCGAGAGCACACTGAAGACCGTGAAGCTTGCCAGCACCCACTACCTGGACGGCCTCCCCACCACCGGAAACGACCAGGGCCGCGCCTTCCGCGACGTGGAGCTGGAGCAGAAGCTCCTCGTCGCCGCCCAGGGCACCGGGATCGGGGCCCAGTTCGGCGGGAAGTACTTCGCGCTCGACGTCCGGGTGGTGCGCCTTCCGCGCCACGGGGCCTCGTGTCCGGTGGGGATGGGGGTGTCGTGCTCGGCGCACCGGAACGTCCGCGCCCGGATCAACCGCGACGGCATCTGGATCGAGGCCATGGAGCGAAACCCCGGCCGGTTCATTCCCGAGACGTACCGCGGGAAGCACGAGCACGGGGTGGTGAAGATCGACCTCAACCGTCCCATGCCGGAGATCCTGGCCGAGCTGGCCAAGTACCCGATCAAGACCCAGCTCTCCTTGACCGGGCCGATGGTGGTGGCGCGGGACATCGCCCACGCCAAGCTCAAGGAGCGGCTCGACCGGGGCGAGGACCTCCCCCAGTACATGAAGGACCATCCGGTCTACTACGCGGGCCCGGCCAAGAAGCCGGAAGGGCTCCCCTCGGGATCCTTCGGCCCCACCACCGCCGGGCGCATGGACTCCTACGTGGACCTCTTCCAGTCCCACGGCGGCTCGATGGTCATGATCGCCAAGGGGAACCGCTCGAAGCAGGTCACCGACGCCTGCAAGGAGCACGGCGGGTTCTACCTGGGCTCGATCGGCGGCCCCGCCGCGATCCTGGCCCAGGACAACATCCGGAAAGTGGACCTCCTGGAGTACCCCGAGCTGGGGATGGAGGCGATCTACCGGATCGAGGTCGAGAACTTCCCCGCGTTCATCCTGGTGGACGACAAGGGGAACGACTTCTTCGAGCAGCTCGGTTGACCTAGAAATCCAGCCACCGCGTCACCTTGACCAGAACCACGTCGTCGGTCCGGGCGGAGAAGAGCGCGTCCAGGTCCCGCCCGAAGGCCAGGTCCCCGGGGTGCCCGGTGTCGGTCCCGTTCCGGGTCCAGGCCAGGAAGAGGGTGGAGCCGGGCCGGTACTCCCACCGGAGCACCAGGTTCAGCCGGAGCGACTTGAAGTTGAAGTCGGGGTTTCCGACCTTGAAGCTCTGCCCGCCGTCTCCGGGGTCCACCGCGTAGTCGCCCGAAGCCGGGTCCCGCGAGATCGCCCCCCCGTCTTCCCCGTACTTCCGGAAGGCGAACCCACCCGGGTCCGAGAACTCCTTCAACCCGCTGTAGTCCCCGACCGCGATCAGGGGCTGGACGTAGGTCTGAAGGGTGAGACGCGGGGTGAACGCCCAGTCCACCCGGGTGCTCATGGTGATCTCGCGGTACATGAGGTCGGCGAAGACGTAGCGGTGGCCGTAGGTTCCGGTAGCCGCGGCGTCGGCCACCGTGGTGACGTAATGGTAGGTATCGTGGGTCCGTTCGTAATAGGGCCCGAAGCTCAACTTCAGGGCCGGGGTGGGCCGGACCGAGAGGGTGATTTCCCCGCTCTGCCCGTTGCTCCCGGCCCCGTCGCCGAAGACGAAGCCGGAAAAGTTCACCTGGTACGCCTTCCGTGAATCGGTGGAGAGGGCGAGTTCGATCTCCCGGTTCACCGGCGATCGCATGATGGGCCCGCCCCGGGTCGCCCGGGTGTTGTCCGCCCGGGGGTTCAGGAACAGGTGGCCGTCCATCGACCAGTAGTTCGCGAAGTCGGCGCCGAAGAAGGGCCCCAGGCCGCCGCCGTTCCGGGTTCCCCCGAAATCCCACGTCCAGTAGGTGGTCATGGCGATCCACTTGTCCCGGAAGAACCGGTCCGGCTCGGTCCACTGGTGCCCCGCCACCACGCTGGTGTTGATGAGGTCGCTCCGGGAGTTGTACCCCAGGTCGTTGATCTCGAAGCCGGGAGAGGACGCGCCGAGGGACGCGTTGAACATGAGGTTCCCCTTCTCGCGGTTCACCAGGACCCGGGAGATCCATCCGGAGAGCGAGGTTCGCAACGAGTCGTAGTGAAGATGGGACGCGTCGGGCCGCTGATAGTAGCGTCGCGAGCTGGTCTGTTCGCCGGCCAGGGCGGCCGCATCGCCCTCCACGAGGCTTCCGGCCAGGTATCCCCGCACCGCCCACGCGTCGTTGGCCCCGAACTTCGTCCAGCCGTCGATGCCCCCGGCGTAGGCCCCGCGCACCAGGGTGGCCCGGCTCAAGCTATCGCTCAGGTCCCGCCGGACCGCGGTGAACATGGCCCCCACCGCGGAGCGACGGTCGTGGGCGTTCCGGTTCACCCGGAGGGCGGTGTACCCGGTCATGGGCTCGGCGAGCTGGCTCCACTCCCGGGCGCCGTCGGAGAGCCGGAAGGTCTCCTTGTCGGTGAGCGCGCCCAGGGCGCCGATCTCCGCCCCGCCGATCTTCCCGGTGGCCTTGGCCGCGCCGAGAATGGTGGTGCCGTCGGGCCGGTCGGTGAACTCCGGGTTCCCCGTCGGCCCGAGCTGCGGGTTCCGCCCGATCCGCCGCGAATAGAAGAGCTGGGGATCGCTCCAGTTGAAGTTCCAGTTGCTGGAGGTGCCGCCGTTTCCGAACGAGAAGATGTTGCTGTCCTCGACGAAGAACGGCCGCTTCTCGTTGAAAAACGTCTCGGAGTCGGACAGGTTCACCACCGCGGGGTCCACCTCCACCTGGCCGAAGTCGGGGTTCAGGGTGGCGTTCAGGTTCAGGTTGCTGGTGAGACCCCACTTGAGGTCCCCGCCCATCTGGTAGCGATAGGCCGAGCCGTCGTTGAAGGGGTCCCCGGCCGGGTGCTGGAGGTACTCGCCCTTTCCCACCCCGTAGAGGATGGCTTCGCGGTCCGCCCGGTTCCGGATCCCGTGAAGCCCGGCCAGGTCGGGGAAGCGGCTGATGTGGCCGGACTCGTTTCGGGGACGCAGGAAGAGGTCGTCCCGCCCGTGGGTGCGCTTGATCCGCCGGCTCACGTTGACCCCCCAGACCTGGTCCTCCCGGTTGGGGAAGCGGATCTGGTTCAGGGGGATCCGCAACTCGGCAGTCCAGCCCAGGGAGTCCACCCGCGCTGCGGAGTCCCAGACGCCGTCCCACGACGGGTCCTCGGAGCCGTCGTTGTACATGGCCGAGTCGTAGACGTAGCCCCCGGCCCCGACCAGGAAGAGGTACCCGTTCCGGTCGTCGTTGTAGGGGTCCAGCTCCAGGATCGCCATGTCGGTGTTGAGGTCGCCGTCCCGCCGGGCGATCGAGGTGTCGATGGACTCAGGGGCCGCGTCGTAGAACCGGAACGCGGCGTAGAGCGCGTCCTGGTCGTAGGCGATCCACCACACGCTCTTCTGCGCCGGGGCGACCCCGTTCAGAGGTTCGTTCTGGATGAGGCCCTCGTTCCCGGGACCCTGCCAGGCCGCTTCGTCCAGCACCCCGTCGACGCGGACGGGGGTGGTGAGGCGGTGCGCCTCGTAGCGCTTTGGGGCCTCGGGTGGGGGAGCGGCGGCGGCCGGGGTCACGGCACGGCCGTCCGCCCCCAGAACCGCGAGCGCGAAGCAAGCGACGAGCAGGGGCAGGCGCAGGGGGCCCGTCCCGGGGACACACCGGGGCGAGTGGGGCATGGCGACTCCGCTTTCCAACTGCTTGTTTGCAAACAGGTTATGGGTAAGCTGAGGGGCGGCCGCACCTCGTCGGCCACTAGGTAGGACGAGTCCCGGACCGGAAAGGTTCAAAAGTTTCCCGCCGCGTCCGGGAAGGTGGGCCCGGAGCGATCTGGTAGCATGAACGGACGCGCCCGGACCGGCGCTCAACCGCCCGATCCCCGCCGCTTCGCCGCACCGTCCGCCCGAGGGGAGACCATGTTCCGACTCAGACACCTGCTCCCGATCCTGTTTGCTGCCCTGATCCTGGCCGCGGGATGCGGCGACGACACCCCGACCAAACCCCGGGTGCCGGTCGGGGACGAGGTTCCCGATTTCGCCCTCACCGACGTCAACCCCAACTCCGCCACCCACGACTCCACGGTCTCCCCCCGCGACGAGCTGGGCGACGTCTCGGCCTGGTACTTCGGACACTCGACCTGAGGCTACTGCCGGAGCCAGTTCGGCTTCCTGAACCGGATGCAGGGCGAGATCGACAGCGTCAACACCGCACACCCGATCCGGATCCTGGGGATCAACGAAGCCGGGCAGGAGTCGGGAAACTCCCTCATCGTGTCCGGAAGGACCATCCCCTGGCTCCAGGACACCGACTCCGAGCACGTCTGGAGCGACTGGAAGGTGACCTACCGGGACGTCGTGGTGCTCGACCCCGAGAACCGCGTCGCCGCGGTCTACAACCTCACCGAGCACGACCTCTCCGTCCCCGCCAACTACGATTCGCTGAAGGCGTTGCTGGTGCGGGTAGCCGGGTAGGGTCTTCTCGGCCGGCCGGCGGCGGCCCCGGCCCCGGTGCGCGCCCGCCGAGGCCTCGGCGGGCGGTGCGGGCGCCCGGAGTCACTCCGGGCCGGCGTCCTCCTGCCGCAGCTCCAGTTCCACCGCCACCAGGGAGATGTGGATGTCCCGCATGAAGGCGATCAGGGAGAGGATCAGGCAGATCAGCGCGGCCACGAAGAACGACACTACCAGCCAGGTCGCCTGGGTCCTCAGCATCGAGGCCAGGAAGAGAACGATGATGAGGAGGCTCACGAAGAGCACGCAGAGCGTGGCCAGGAAGATGGAAGATCGCATGATGCGGAGCCGCCGGGAGAGAATGGTGAGCTGGGTGAGCTTCTTCGCCCGGCCGGCGCCGTGGGCGGTGGGCGCCTCCGCCGCGAGGTGACGGCAGCGGTCGATGATCCGGCCGTACCGGTTGGTCATGGTGAGGAGGAGGAGCCCCACCCCGGAGATGAGGATCACCGGGCCGATCGCGGCCTGGATGTCGGGGATGAGCTGGCTGAGGGAATCGGGCATGGGATCCTCCGCGGGGATTACCGCGTTGCCGGGCTCCGTTCGGGGAGTGCGGTGGGGCTCACGGGTGGTCCCCGGACCGCTTGACCCCGGTTTCGCGGAAGAACGCGTCGAGGCGCTCCGGCTCGCCGGGAAGATCGTGGTGCTCGATCCCGGTGATCCGGCCGTCCGGGCCCACCGTGATCTCCTGGCGGCAGGTGTGGGTGTGCCGGCGCAACGCATGTTCCAGGTGGTCCACGAAGGTGATCGCCGCCCGCCCGGGGCCCGCGGCCTCCACGCGACTTTCGTAGCTCACCGCGTCCAGGGTGGCCAGCGCCCACTCGCCGTTCTCTCGGTACGAGGCGACGATGGCCTCGGCGCCCACGAACTCATCGTCGCCGATCCGATACCGGGTGTCGGGGGTGAGTAGGGCCGCCGCCGCGACGTAATCCTCGCGGTCGAGAGCCTCGGCGAAGCGGCGGGCGGTGTCGAGGACGGGATCGTTTTCGGGAGCCATGACGCCTCCTCGGTGGTGGGCGGGTGGGCCGCGGAGTCTAGGGCCGCGCCGCGCGGAACTCCTTGAACGCGCCGGCCGCGGGGAGGATATCGCCGTTGTAGTCGAAGAGGGTCAGGTTCTCCCAGCTCGAGCCGACGTTGGGAACGGAGACGTCTTCGGGGGACCAGTAGACGACCCCCCGGCCGAGGCCCCCGGGAACCGCGGCGACCGTCTTCAGGAGGTCGCGGAGGAACGCGGCCTGCCCCTCGGGGGTGGCTTCGTAGGCGGGAAGAATCTGGTCCGGCTCTCCCACCACGTTGTGCACGTCGTCGAACCAGGACAGGGTCCATGGGTAGGCGGTCTCGGCCACCACGATCGGCTTCCCGTACCGGTCGGCAAGGACGTTCATGGTCCGGGACAGATCGTCCATCGATCCCTGCCACCAGGGGTAGTAGGAAAGGCCGATCACGTCGAAGGAGACCTTCTCGTCCTGGAGCCGGTCGAAAAAGGCCCGGGCCCCGGCCGGGTCTCCGCCACGGTCGATGTGGATCATGACCTGTACGTGGTCGTTCCTGTCCAGCGGGTCATGCACCCCGGCGATGGCCGCGTTCAGGAGCGCGGCGAACCGGCGCCATTGTTGGTCGTCCCCGTGGGCGCCGTCCACCCGTCCGTCGTCCCAGAGGAACCCGCCGGTGATCTCGTTTCCGACCTGGACTACCTCCGGCAGGGCGTTGGCCATGCGCAGGGCGCCGACCGCGGTGGCGGTATAGGAACGGACGCTCTTCTGGAGTTCCTCGAAATCCAGGTTCTTCCACGCCGCCGGTTTGGTCTGGTGGCCGGGATCGGCCCAGGTATCGGAGTACTGGATGTCGAGGAGGATGCGGAGCCCGGCGGCGCGGGCGCGCTGGGCCATCCGGATGGTCTCGGCCAGGTCGTCGTGCCCGGAGGCCGGGGTGTGCCAGAGGCGAAGTCTGATGGTGTCGATCCCGTTCGCGCGCAGGAGACGAATCGGGTCGCGGGTCTCCCCCTTCTCGGTGTACGCCGCCCCCGAGGCCTCGAGCTGGGCCAGATACGACAGGTCGGCGCCGAGCATGAAGGCCAGGGTGTCGGGGGGATCGTTCAGGGGCCGGGCGTGAACCGGCGCCGGAGCCAGGGAGTTCCCGAGCAAACCGGCCGCCGCGAGGAGCAGCATGGCGACGGCCGGCCGGAAAACCGAGCGATGCGGTCGGGTATCGACGGGCGTGAAGGAGCCGGAGAGCAACGGACGAACCTCCTTGGGCTTGGGCCGGTTCCGGGACCGGCGATTCGGGGGCGGAGTGTAGCACCGGTGTCCGGTTTCTGCCCGGGGGCGGGAAGGCGGGCTCGCGCCGTGTCCTGTTTCCGCATCACAAGTCCGGGCTTGTGCTATAGAATGGATTCGCATCCCGGCGCCCGAGGAATTCCCCCCACCGGCGCCCCGCGATCCCCCGCGGCCGCAATGATCCAGGGTTTGAAACGAATCGGGGGCGCCATGCGCAGGACGGACTCGACTTCCTCTTGGAAGAACCCGGATCGCTTGATTCTCTCCGCGTGCCTTCTGATCCTGGGCTTGATCGGACCGGGATCGGTGCCGGGGGTACTTGCCGAGCCAGTCGTGACCCTTCTGGCTCCTGCGGCGGGCACCTCCGTGCCCTATCGAAGCGATGCGATCTGGAGCGTCGATGGCGGCGGCGTGGGGATCGTCCGGTCCGAGTACGCGCTGGATCCGCCCGCCGCGTTCACCGAGGACGAAGTGCTGCACCCCGAGGACTACCCGGGGATCACGATCCAGGTCGTTCCGGGGCCGGGGCCGGATAGCGACACCCTGCGGGTCTCCAAGGACGACGGCGGCACCGTCTACACCTTCGACTGGATCGAGACCCCGGACACGAGCCGGAACTTCGTGTTCACCGCTCCTTATCCGGACTCCGCCGTCGTGGGGTGCTGTCCTGCCCCGTCGGGCGACTACTACGGCCTGCACGAGCTCTACGTCCGGGCGCTGGACGGTAACGGGGCCTACGGCGGGACAGGATCGAGCTTCAAGGCTCTCAACCATACCCCGCAGTCGGTGATCGCGAGCCCCGACCTCTCCGGCCAGACCAGCTCCAGCTACATCTACGCCGGGCCCAACCTGCAGGTGGTACCGGCCGGGACGGACGCCGACACCCCCGATTCCCCCGCGGGCTACCTCTACAAGCTCCTGCGCGTCGACACGCTGTATCCCCCACCGCCCCTCTATCTGGTGCCCATCAGCTTCCTGTTCACGCGGGGCGGGCCGTGGATCTACGAGAGCACGGACGCCTTCCCCGTCCAGCTGAGCCTGGAGCCGGGCGGGGAGTATCTCCTTGGCGTGCGGGCGGTGGACGCCGACGGCGCCGCCGAGCCGTTCCTGGATATCGCCAGAAACGTCGTCAAGATCAAAGCGCTCGCCGTCCCGCCCAGCCCCACGATTCTCCTGGACGACCCGATTCTGGGTCTCATCGAGGGAAGCGGGTCCGACACCCTGGTGGAGCGGGACGTTCCCCAGGCCACCCCTCTACACGTCCGGGTGTTCTGCAGCGCGGAAACGTACGGCGGAGTATGCGCGGAGAATCGTTGGGGTATCGATCTTACCGATCCGAACGGTGAGACGGGCTGGTCGGCGTGGGCCGATCGCAACGCCCTCCCCGAGATCCGGTTCCCCGACCCGGGCGACCACACCCTGTACGTGGAGGCGCGGGACAGCCAGGGCTCGATCAGCCGGCTGGCCGTGGTTCTGCACGTGGTCCCCATGCCCTTCGACCGCAGCACGCTGTGGGTGGACGACCTGAAGAGTCTGGGCGGGACCGTCGAGCCGACCGACCAGACGGTGGACGCCTTCTGGCAGCAGCTCTTCGACAACTCGGGGCGCTTCGGCGGCACCCCCTCCGACAGCGTGTGGAGCTATGATTGTTACGGGTTGAACGACTCGCAGTATCTCCCGCCGCTGCCCCCGGATCTAAGTGTCTTGGGACGTTACCGGCTCCTCATCTGGTACGCGGACCTCGGCTACAACGGGCTGAGCGCGCTCTACCAGTCGACCGGGTACCGGAACCGTAACCTGCAGGCGTACATGGCCGCCGGAGGACAGTTGTGGGTGGTGGGTAGCCAGACCGTCGCCGGCATGATGCGGGGCGTGACCAGCGCGCCCACCAATTATCCCTTGGCCCCCGCGCCCGGGGACTTCGCCTACGATTTCATGAAGCTGGCCTCGGGTCGGATCGAGAACGCCCTGGCCGGGAACCGGCTGGGCACCCGTTCGACCGACAACATGGTAGGGGCGGATCCCTTCCCCGGGAAGCCGGTCATTTATCCGGGCCTCCAACAGGATCCCGACCGCTGGAATCCCTTCCGGCAGTCGATCCCGTTCGCGGACGCGGTGTTCGACCCGATCGAAGCCGGGGACATCCCGGGGTTCACCGGGGTACTCGACTCGCTCTATGTCTACCGGGCCAAGGCGCTGAACTCACACTACGACCTGAAGCTTACCGCGATCCGCTGGCACGACATGAACCCGAATCCCTCCCAGGGGGCGGTCCAGTGGTTCGGCTTCGATCTCTACTGGATGAAGCCCGCCCAGGCCCAGGAGGTGTTCAACCGGAGCATCGACTGGTTCCGCTCCGCGGAGCAGCCCATCCCGGTGAGGCTGTCGAGCTTCACCGTCACCCGCGCGCCGGAAGGCGCGGCGCTCCGGTGGTCGGTGGCCGAGGCGACGGACCACGCCGGGTTCGACGTGTACCGCCAGGTGGGAGCGGGGGAGCGGGTGAAGCTGAACGACGGGCTGGTCTCCGGTTCCACCCACTACGAGTTCGTGGACGCCGAAGCTCCGGCCACCGCCGCCGACTACTGGCTGGCCGAGCGGGCGCGAAGCGGGGGGACGAGGTGGCTGGGGCCGGTGACGCTCCCGGCGGCGGCGGCTCGGTTCGCGTTCGCCATGGCGCCGGCCAGCCCGAACCCGTTCCGGGAAGCGACGCGGATCGCCTACACCCTGCCGCGTGCGACCCAGGTCCGCGTGGACGTGTTCGACGTGCAGGGGCGCCGCGTGGCGATGCTGGTGGAGGGGACGGAACCGGCGGGGGCGCACGAGGCATCATGGGACGGCCGGCTGGCGACCGGCGGCCGTGCCGCCGCGGGGTTCTACCTGATCCGGCTCCGAGCGGGGGAGCAGAGCCAGGTGCGGAAGGCGCTCCTGATGAAGTAGCCGCCGGCCGATCGGCTCTGGGGCTCATCGTCAATCGAAGGTGGTCGGGGCGGGTCGGTCCTGGCCCGGGCCGACCGGCTCGCCGCGAGCGGTACGTTACAATAATCAAGACCATTAAGTCATTACGTAAAGCCAAGATACCCGGGTACAACCCGAGCCGGCCCTCAAGACGATCTCCACCACGGCGCCTCGACATGCGATCATTTCGGTTCGGTTTGAAAGGAGCCATCCCATGAAGACGCGAGAGGTCGCCACCCAGATCACCCCCGAGGTCACCCAGGACGGCGCCGGGGTGCGCCTTCGCCGGAGCATCGCCTCCCGGGCGCTGGACTACCTGGACCCGTTCCTGCTGCTGGATCATTTCGGCTCCGAGAACCCCGACGACTATCGTGCCGGGTTCCCCATGCATCCGCATCGCGGGATCGAGACCGTGACCTACATGCTCCGCGGCTCGGTGCGCCACAAGGATTCGACCGGCCGGGAAGGGGTGATCAAGGAGGGCGACGTCCAGTGGATGACCGCCGGGCGGGCGATCCTCCACGAGGAGATGCCCCAGGTGGCCCCGGAGGGGAACTTCGGGTTCCAGCTCTGGGTGAACCTGCCCTCCGGCCTCAAGATGATGCGACCCCGCTACCAGGAGTTCCCGGCGAACGGCATCCCCGAGTCCACCCTTCCCGACGGCACCCGGGTGAAGATCGTGGCCGGCGAGGTGGACGGGGTGAAGGGCGCGGTCACCGACATCGCCGCCCGGCCGACCTACCTCGACGTGCACGTACCCGAGGGGAACCGCTTCGTGCATCCCGTCCCCCGGGGCCATACCGCCTTCGCCTACCTCTACGACGGCACGGCGGAGTTCGGCGACGACCGGGCCCGGGCCGACGCGCTCCGGCTGGTGGTCTTCGGGGACGGCGACGCCGTGGCCGTGAACCCGGTGGACGGCCCCGCGAGTTTCCTCCTGGTGTCGGGCCAGCCGATCGGGGAGCCGGTCGCCCGGTACGGCCCCTTCGTCATGAACACCCGGGAGGAGATCGCCGAGACCCTGAAGGAGCTTCAGTCCGGCCGGTTCGCCGAGCTGGCCGCGGAGCGGTAGGGAAACTGGCGGCCGGAGCCGCGCCGGCCGTTCCAGGCCCCGCGGGCATCCCGCGCCCCTGCGCGCGTCACCCCGAGACCTCGATCACCATCACGCAGAACGCCTCGGTCACCTGCTCGTGAACGCGCGCCCCCAGCCGCTCGTAATACGCCGGGATGTCCGTCCCCAGGTACATCCGCTCCACCCCCAGGCGCCGGGCGTGGGCGCCCAGCTCCCGGACCAGGCGCGACCCGATCCCCTGTCCCCGGCGCTCGGGGATCACCAGCAGCGCGGCCAGCCACGGCGTGAGGTGCTCCCGCTCCTCGTCGTCGTTCTCCACCAGGTTCACCGTGCCCGCCGGCTCGCCGTCCACCAGGGCCAGGAGCGAGAGGGGGATCCGGTCCGGGTCCGAGGCGGTGCGTAGCCGCGCCTCCATCCGCTCCGGGCTGTGCCCCTCCCGGCCCGTCCAGAACTCCTCGTGAATCCACCGGGCCACGGTGGGAAAGTGCTCGGGGTGGTCCTTGAGATGCGCGATTTGTACGTCCATCCGGCCATGGTACCCGAGACCGGACGCCTGGGTGCGACCGGATCCGGGCCGACGGTGGAGGTGGCGCGACAATAGCGACAAGTTAAGTCATTTTTCAATGAGGCGGTAGTCCCCCTCACGGCGGTCGGCCGGGATTGGCGCCGAAGTGTCCGCATTCCCCATATGGTTCCGGGCCGCGGGATTCGGTATGATGGTCGGCTATTCGCAGCTTGCGAAAGGTTGAGCTCAAATGGGGCTCGTGATTGGCCCGGACGGCTCGCGGAGCGCATTACCGCGCTCGGGGCGGGAAGGGCCGGATGACCGGCTGCGCGGTGACGTGCGGTGCGGCGGGACTGAATTCTCAGGAGAACGGCAATGAAGAGCTTTTCAGGACGCGACATTCTTTCGCTCAAGGATTTTGAGCGCAATGAGTTCATGCGGGTTTTCGATGTGGCCAAGGAGCTGGAGCCGATCGCGCGCAGCCGCCGGAACAGCGACATCTTGAAGGAAAAGACCATGGTGACGGCGTTCTACCAGCCGTCCACCCGCACCCGGCTGGCCCACGAGGCGGCCATGCACCGCCTGGGTGGTCATGTGACCGGGTTCGCCGACGCCAAGATGACCCGGGCCGGCGACTTCTACCAGGAGACGATCAAGGACACGGTCAAGATGCTGGAGTACTACGGCGACGTCATCGTGATGCGCCACTTCCAGCAGGGCGCGCCCCACGAGGCGGCCAAGTGGGCCTCGATCCCGATCATCAACGGCGGGGACGGCTGGGGAGAACACCCCACCCAGGTCCTCACCGACCTCTACACCGTTCTCCAGGAGAAGGGCCGGCTCGACGGGCTCAAGTGGCTGGCGGTGGGGGACATGCGCATGCGCACCATGCACTCGCTGGGCCATGCCCTCACCCAGTTCGACTGCCCCGTCACCTTCGTCTCTCCCCCCGAGATGAGCCTCACCCCCGAGTTCAAGGAGGAGCTCGAAGGGTACAGCCTGAACTTCAAGGAAGCGGAGCACGTGGAGCAGGCGATCGGCGACGCCGACGTGATCCTGGTCGAGCCGGTGGTCCAGCCCGACTACACCAAGGCCCGCGACGAGCGGACCGGCGACGCCGGCCTCACCCCGGCCAACTACAAGATCACCCGGGAGCTCCTGGCCACCAAGGCGAAGTCCGACGCGATCCTCCTCCATTCCCTCCCGCGCATGGACGAGATCCCGCCCGACGTGGACATGACCCGCTGGTCGCGCTACTGGCAGGAGGCTTTCAACGGCGTGGTGATGCGGATGTCGCTCCTCGCCCTCATCCTCGGGGCGATGGAGTAACTTCCCGCCCGCTCCCGTCAGCACGACAGCAGAGGAGGCTCCAATGCAGACCTGGCTCCATGGTCGCGACCTGATCGGCGACCTCGATTTCACGAAGGAAGAGGTCGAGACCGTTCTCGACGTGGCCTTCGACCTGAAGCGGAAGCGCGCCCTGGGGGAGGCTCATCCCTACCTGCGCGACAAGGTCCTGGCCATGCTCTTCTTCTTCTCCAGCACCCGCACCCGCGGCTCCTTCGAGGCGGGGATGGCCCAGCTCGGCGGCCACGCCGCGTTCATCGAGAGCAAGAGCACCCAGATCGCCCACGGCGACACCCCCAAGGAGATCGGCCAGATATTCGGCCGCTACTACGACGGGATCGCCATTCGCCAGGTGGACTGGGGGGCGGGGAACGGCTACCTGAACGCGGTGGCCGAGCACTCCCGGGTGCCGGTGCTCAACATGCAGTGCGACATCTACCATCCCTTCCAGTGCCTGGCCGATCTCATGACCATCGTCGAGAAGAAGGGCCGGGACCTCCGCCGGAAGAAGATGGTGGTGTCGTGGGCCTACGCCTCGTCCTATCAGAAGCCGATGTCGGTCCCCCAGTCCCTGATCCTCCAGATGCCCCGCTTCGGCATGGACGTGGTTCTGGCCCACCCGCCGGAGTTCAAGCTCATGCCCGGGATCATGGAACAGGCCCGGGAGCAGGCGCGCAAGTTCGGCGCCGGTTTCGAGGTGGTGGACGACATGGACGCCGCGTTCAAGGACGCGGACATCGTCTATGCGAAGTCCTGGGGCGCCATGGTGCATACCCCGGACGCCGACGAAGGCGCGAAGATCATCAAGAAGTACTCGAGCTGGATCACCGACGAGCGGCGGATGGCCCTGGCCAAGCCGGATGCGATCTACATGCACCCGCTTCCCGCCGACCGGAACGTCGAGGTCACCGACGGGGTGATGGACGGACCGCACTCGGTGGTCTACGACGAGGCCGAGAACCGGATGCACGCTCAGAAGGCGGTCATGGCGTTGACGATGTAGGACCGCGGCCGGCGGGGGCGCGCGGGCGCCTCCGCTTCGGTCCCGGCTCCGGGTGGAAGGAGCGGTTATATGAGCGACAAACTGGCCGTCGTGGCCGTCGGCGGCAATTCCCTGATTCACGACAAGCAGCACGAGGACGTGGGGTCCCAGGTTCACGCGGTGGTGGAGACCTGCAACCACATCGCGGCCATGATCGAGCAAGGCTGGAACGTGGTGGTCACCCACGGGAACGGTCCCCAGGTGGGTTTCATTCTGCGGCGGAACGAGCTCGCCTATCCCGAGGTCCACTCGACCCCGCTCGACGTGATCAGCGCCGATACCCAGGGGGCGATCGGCTACATGATCTCCCAGGCGCTGTTGAACGAGTTCAAGGAGCGGGGGATCCATCGCCAGGTCGTCTCGCTGGTCACCCAGGTCCTGGTTGACCGGGACGATCCCGGCTTCAAGAACCCCACCAAGGGGATCGGCGGGTTCACCACCAAGGAGAACGCCGAGGTCTTCGTGAAGCAGGGGTGGTCGGTCACCGAGGACGCCGGCCGAGGCTGGCGGCGCATGATCGCCTCGCCCATTCCGCGGAAGATCGTGGAAGGCGATGCGATCCAGCGCCTGATCGACGACGGGTTCATCGTGGTCGCGGTCGGCGGGGGCGGGGTTCCGGTGGTCGAGGACGAAAAGGGAATCCTCAAGGGGGTCTACGCGGTGATCGACAAGGACCGCGCCTCGAGCCTCCTGGCCGCCGACCTCAAGGCCGACCTGTTCCTCATCTCCACCGCGGTGGAGAAGGTGGCGGTGAACTTCAACAAGCCGGATCAGAAGTGGCTCGACCGGATGACCCTCAGCGAGGCCAGGAAGCTCCAGGCCGAAGGGCACTTCCTGGCCGGGAGCATGGGGCCGAAGATCGAGGCCCTGATCGCGTTCCTCGAGGCCAACCCCAAGGGGAAGGGCCTGGTCACCAAGCCCGAGACGATCGTGAAGGCGTTGGAGGGCAAGACCGGGACCTGGATCGTTCCGGACTGAGGATCATCCCGGGATTCGTTGCGCCGCCGCGTAGCCTTGAAGGCGGCGGAGGATTCAAATCGGCCGGTCCGTCACGCGGGCCGGCCGTCTCATTGCCTCGGCGGGGCGGTGGCCGGCTAGGCCTCGACCGCCCAGAGCGCGTTGACCGCGTTCACGTCCTCGGTGTCCAGGATCCCGCGCCGGATCGCGTCCATGATGTGGCAGTAGGTGAGGTCGATCTCCGCCGGGCCCTCGCCCTCGACCGGGCCCTTCGGGTCGGCGGGGGAGAAGCGCACGGAGAACCCCTCGCCGCTGAACGCCCACTCGTCCGAGGCGGCGACCAGCTTGAACTCCACCCCCCCGAACCGCCCCAGCATCAGGTCCCGGCCGTCCCGGCGCTCCAGGTAGAAGCCGTCGTGGTCGGCGAAGCGCCGCCAGTCCGCCTCGCTCCCGAAGAACCGGGGCTTGATCGCGTAGGGACCGCCGTCCTCGGGGCAGAACACGTCGCAGTTCCCGCACTCGTTGCAGAAGTCGGCGAAGTTGGCGATCTGGTGGTCTTCGGTGAGCGGGGTCGATCCTTCCTCGCGCCGGGTCCAGCCGCCGCCGTTACGGACCAGCTTTTCCACCCGGACCGCGGCTTCGGGCGCGCGGAAGGTGAAGTTGGCGTCGTTGGGGCAGACCGGAATGCACTTGTCGCAGGTGATGCAGTCGAACAGCTTCAGGCTCCGGCCGATCTTCCGCGGCGACTTCTGGTTCCGGCTCTTCGCGTAGCGCGGGTTCCGGGTGGCCAGCGGCACGTAGCGGTCGGTGTTGGCGAGCCGCGCCGCGGAGAGCCAGGCTTCGTAGAGGTCCCCCGCCGCCTCGCGCAGGCTTTCCCCCCCGGCCAGCGCCTTCCGGCAGGCGGCGAGCCGCGGGTCGTCTTCGGCCAGGCCCAGCCTCCCCAGCGCCTCCTCCCCCTTCCCGAACGCGCGGATCACGTAGTCGTCCAGGGTGGCCGCGCCGGCCTCGGCCATCTTCCGCGAAAGGTCGCGGTTGTAGTTGAACAGGCGCCCGTACCCCTGGGGCTGCAGAAGGTCGCTGCAGGTCGTGATGGGGACGAGCCCCAGGGCGGCGACCTCGGCGAAGTTGCTCCACTCGATACCCGCCGCGAAGGATACCGGGAACCGGTCGCCGAACCGGTCGCGGAACCGTTTCACCAGGTTCACGGCCAGGACGTGGAGCGGCGGCCCCGAGAGGTAGACCTCCTTCTCGGAGGCGGGGAGGAACCCGCGGGTGTTCTCCACGATCAGGGTGTTGGAGAACTTGGCCCCCAGGCTCAGCCCCAGCGAATCCGCGGTGGCCCCCAGCCGTTCCATCATCTCCACCGCCTGTTCCCAGGTGGTGTCGCCGGCGAAGGCGGAGTCGGGGACCCGGATGTCGGTGTAGCCCAGGACGTCGCGCAGCAGCCGGCGCGTCTCGTCCTTTCCGAGGAGCGTGGGGTTGAACTTGACCACGCAGTTCAGGCCGTACTCCCGCATCAGGTGGTCGATTATCCCCTCGATCTCGTTCGGGGGGCAGCCATGGAAGGTGCTCAGGGTCATGGTGTTCGAGAGCCGCGCCGGATATTCCAGATCCCGGAGCCGCGCGTGGGCGGCGGGGATCTCCGCCCGGAAGCGTTCGATGGTCTCGGTCGCGTCCATCATGCCGCGGATGAACCCGCGGATCTTCTCACTCTTGATCCCGGCCAGGTCGTACCCCAGGCTCATGTCGTAGATCACTTCCCCGAAGTGCGGGGCCTGGGGCACCGCTCCTCCGGCCCGAAGCATCTCCACCAGCATCGCGCCTTTCACGTACTCGTCCAGCGATTCGTGGATCCGAAGCTCCTGGGACCACTCGGCGTTCAGCCCCACGGTCTGCATGTCGATGCAGGGGCGGGGAATTTCGAGGTCGTCCTTGATCTGGACCGTCTTCAGCTCCATGATCCGGGAGCCGCCGAGCCAGGAGAGCACGATGTTCTGGGCCATCTGGGTCTGCGGCCCCGCCGCCGGCCCCAGGGGGCTCGAGACCCGCCGGCCGTGGAAACGCGCCGAGAAGTCCCGCTCGGGATCGCCCCCGTAGAAGCGCGCGGCGGGAAGATCGAAGATCCGCTGGTTCCGTTCCAGCTCCCGGAACATGCGGCTCACGAGACCGGAAAACGGATAGGGTACGAGCTCAGCCATGGTTCGCATTGTCGCAAATCACGGCGGGCGGCGGGGGAAGAATGTCTGGATAGCGGTTTTCGCCGGGGCGGCTAGCTCTCCAGATCCTCCGGGGTGTTCACGTTCCGAAGCACGCCGGGGTCGTCCACCGGCACCGTGAACGGGGCGAGTCCGATCGTCTCCATGGCGTCCCGGAGCGCCATCTCCGGGTTCATCGCGGTGAGCGCCTCGGCCGAGGCCGCATCCACCACCACCGGGTGGCCGCCCCGCCCCCCGAAACCGGGCCGCACCCACGATCCCGCCGGGCGCACCCGGAAGGATTCCAGGAGCCGGGCCACCGTCTCGCCCCGGACTCTCGGATGGTCGACCGGAAAGATCAGGAATCCGTCGGAGCGCGGCCGGTCGGCCAGGGCCTCGCGCAACCCCTCCACCACGCTGGAGAACATGCCGCGGGACCAGTCGGGGTTGGGCACGGTGCGAAGTCCCAGGGTCCCGGCCAGGTCGTCGATCCCGGGAACCTCGGGGTTGGTCACCGCCCACAGGGCGCCGCATCCCCCCTCGCGGCACGCGGCGGCCACCCGCTCGAGGAACGTGGTTCCGTCCAGGTCCAGGAGGGCCTTGGGGCGGCCGCCCATCCTTCGGCCGAGGCCGGCGGCGAGGATCACCGCGCCCACCGAGCCTCCGGCGCGGACCCGGAACGGGAGCCCCCGGGTGCGGGTCCCCGGGGAGACCCCCCCGGCGCTCTCGTGGAAGGCGGGCACGGCTACCGTCCTCCCGCCGCGCGATGACGCCGGCGGCGCGCGCGCGCATCCATGCGCGCCCCGGTGAACGCCGCGGGCACGGCTACCAGCCCTCCGCCCGATTCATCCCGCGAAGCTCGGCCACCAGCTCCGCCACCACCGAAACCGCGATCTCCCGCGGTTCCACCGCCCCGATGTTGAATCCCATCGGAATGTGAAGCGCCTCCACGAAGGCGGGGTCGATGCCTTCCGCGACCAGCTCCTTCTTCAGGATCGCCGCCTTACGCCGGCTCCCGATCACCCCCACGTAGCGCGGCCGGGGCGCCCCGGCCGCCACCCGCTTCACGATCTCCTTGTCGAAGGCGTGGCCGGGGGAGACCGAGGCCACGAAGGTCTGCCCGTCGAGCTTCGCCCGGTCCACCACGTCGTCCCACCCGGCCAGGATCCGCTCCCGGGCGTCGGGAAAGCGCTCCTCGGTGAGCCAGTCGGCGCGCTCATCGCAGACGGTGACGTCGAATCCGGCCACCGCGGCCACCGCGGCCAGGGGCTGGGAGATGTGACCGGCGCCGAAGATCACCAGCCGAGGCGCCGGCGTGACCGTTTCGTACATGAGGCTCATGCTCCCCCCGCAGGACATACCCAGGTCCTGCACCACGTTGACCCGCTGGATCTCGGGCTCGCTGAACCCGCCCAGAAGCTCGCGGGCGCGGGCGATGGCCGCCTTCTCCACCCGGCCGCCGCCGACGGTGCCGTGGGTGGCGCCGGCGGTCACGATCATCTTGGCCCCGGCCTTTCCCGGCGCGCTCCCCGAGGCCTCGGACACGGTCACCAGGACCAGCGGGGTTCGCTCCGCGGCCAGCTCCGCCAGTTGCCTGAAGAACTCCGGCGGCACCGCCACCGGGCGCGGCCGCCGCTTGCTCGTGGTCATCCGGATATCCCCGCTTCCCCCGTTCGACGTGCTCGGAGAAGCCTACCAGACCGGCAACCCCGTCGAACGGGGTTCCGCCGGCCGGCTCTCCGGCCTCTGGGGAGCGGCTCGGGAGGCGTTCGCCGCTTGAAATCGTCCATTTCGGTCAATATCGGGTTTCGGTAATGTGTATCCCCCGATTCCCGGCGGGAGTTGTCAGAATCGACGCGGCGTCGGCGCGGCCGGAAATGCCCGGCGCCGCCCGTTGGCGGGTGGGTCGCCCCGTGGGGGGCGGCTCGAAAGGGGTGCGGGATGAAGACTCTCGATCCGACCGGAAAGACCGTGCACGAAGAAACCCCGGTGGCGGTTCAGCCCGACGCGGACGCCCTCAGGACGTCCGCCGGCGGAACCGTGTCCCGGCCGGCCTCGGGTTACCTTCCCGCCGGCCGCCTGGAACGGGCGCTCGGCAAGCCGCGCACCGAGTGGACGGTCGACGACCTGGTGCGCTTCGTCCAGGAGAACGAAATCCGCCTGGTGAGCCTGATGCACGTGGGGGGCGACGGGTGGCTCAAGACCCTGGACTTCGTCCCGGCCGGCGAGGCCCATCTGACGGACATCCTGACCGGAGGCGAACGCGCCGACGGATCGAGCCTCTTCGCCGGACTCAAGAGCGGGGCTTCGGACATCATGCTCCGCCCCCGGCTTCAGACCGCGTTCGTCGATCCCTTCGCGCCGGTTCCCACCCTGGCCGTCCTCTCCGGCCACGTCGGGCGGGACGGGGAGCCGCTCCCCGAGTCGCCGGACACCGTGGTGCGCAAGGCCCACGCACGGGTCCTGGCCGAGTGCGGGGTGGATCTCTGGGCCCTGGGCGAGGTGGAGTACTTCCTGGGCGCGGACGTGGGGGCGGGGGACACCGCGGCCCGGCCCGAGGACCGCGGCTACCATGCCACCGCGCCCTTCGTGTTCGGCGAAGCCCTCCGCCGGGAGGCCCTGGTCGCCCTGGGCGAGATCGGGGTGCCGGTCAAGTACGGCCACAGCGAGGTCGGGGTGATCGACGGTCGCGAGCAGGACGGCACGGTCTGGGAACAGCACGAGATCGAGCTGGGACTGGCGCCGTTGCCGCGGGCGGCGGACGCCCTGGTCCTCACCCGCTGGGTGATCCAGAACCTGGCCCGGCGCCACGGCTACCGCTGTTCCTTCGACCCGATCGTGAAGGAAGGTCATCCGGGGAACGGGCTGCACTTCCACATGTCCCCGGTGGTGAACGGCGATCACGCGGGGGGCGTGGCCGCGGACGGCTCCCTGGCCCCTTCCGCCCAGTGGCTGATCGCCGGGTTGGCCCAGATGGGGGGAGCGCTCATGGCCTTCGGGAACCGGGGGAAGGGCTCCTTTCTCCGGCTCCGGCAGGGGAAGGAGGCGCCGAGCGCCGTGGTCTGGGGGCGCTTCGACCGCCAGGCCCTGATCCGGCTCCCCATCACCGCGTTCACCGACGGCGGCCGGCCGGTCGCTCCCCCGACCATCGAGTTCCGCCTTCCCGACGGCTCCGCCCACCCGCATCTTCTCCTGGCCGGGATCGCCCAGGCCCTGGTTTTGGGGCGTGAGACCGAGGACCTGGATGATCTATTGAAGCGCACCGCATCCGGGTCCGAGGCCGCCCGGAAGGGTTCCGCGCCCGCGGTCCCCAGGAGCGCGGCCCAGACCGCTTCCGCCCTGGCTCATCACCGCGCGGCGCTCGAGGCCGGCGGCGTGTTTCCGCCGGGGCTGATCGACCAGACGCTGTCGGCCGTGGGGTAGTCGGGCTCGGTCATGGGGTAGTCGGGCTCGGCCATGGGATGGTCGCGGCGGGTCGTGGGGTAGTCGGGCTCGGTCATGGGATAGTCGCGGCGGGTCGTGGGGCGGCCTAGGACGTGGCGGGGCGGCGATGGCGGCGTCGACGGCGGCGGCGGTTCCGGCTCGACTTCTTCTCTCCCTCGCTCTTCGATTCGTTTGCCGGGGCCTCGGCGGGGGCGGCGGCGGCGCTCGAGGGGCGTCTCCGGCGGCGGTGGCGCCGGGAGCGTTCTCCCGACTCGGGGGTCGCTTCCTCGATCACCCCGCCGGCCTCTTCCCGCACCGCCTGCCAGCGGGACAGGGTGTCGAGTTCCTTCCCGGTGGCTCGCACTCCCAGGGCGAACAGCGCCTCGGCGTCGGGGTAGTAGTGCTTGGTCACGAAGCTCCGGGGCCGGAAGCGGCGGCCCCGCGGGCGGGTGAAGCGGGGCTGGGATCGGAGCATGTGGGCCATGCGCTCCCGGTCGCGGCGGGCTACCCCGAGCCGCGAGACCCACTCGTGGCTGAGCTCGTCCACGCGCTTGTTGAGGTCTCCGGGTTGGACGTCGTCCGCCTGCCCCACCGCGACCCCGGTGAGGTGGACGGCGATCGATCCCAGGAGGAGCGCGTTGGAGAGCTCCACCTCGTCCTTCTTGAGTTCGTCCAGGATGTTCAGGTACTGCCAGAACAGGCGGTTCCGGTCGCGCCTCCCCTCGCTCTGGTCCTGGAGGTATTCGTGGACCTCGGGGAGGAGCTCCTGCATGAGCCCGGACTCCTCGATGAGCTGGAACGAGGCCCCGGCGGCGCCGCCCCGGAGCAGCCGGTAGATCTCCTCCAGCACCCTGGCCTTGGCGCACTTGTGGATGTCGGCGGCGAAGCGGATCATGGCCGCCCAGAGCTCGGGATCGATGTCGAAACCCAGCCGGGCGCCGAACTTGATGGCGCGGAGGATGCGGACGGGATCCTCGGGGATGCGCTCGTTGGAGTCGCCGATGCTGCGGATGATCCGCCGGTTCAGATCGTCGATCCCCCCCACGTAGTCCAGGACCGAGAAGGTCTCCAGGTCGTAGAAGAGCCCGTTGATGGTGAAGTCCCGCCGGACCGCGTCCTCCTCCGGGGTGCCGAAGGTGTTGTCGGAGCGGATGAGGCGGTCGCCGTTCTCGCTCTCGTCGAATTCGGCCCGCCGGCGGAAGGTCGAGACCTCGATGATCTTGTCGCCGAAATGGATGTGGGCGAGGCGGAAGCGCCGGCCGACCAGGCGGCAGTTCCGGAAGAGCTTCCGGATCTGGTGGGGGTGGGCGTCGGTGCCCACGTCGTAGTCCTTGGGGGTCCGCCCGAGGAGCAGATCGCGCACCCCCCCTCCCACCAGGTAGGCCCGGTGACCGGCGTTCAGGAGCCGGTACATCACCTTCAACGCATCGGGGTCGATGAGCTTGCGGGAGATGGTGTGTTCGGCGCGCGGGAGGATGGTGGGTTTCATGATGATATTGGGTTCCGAGGGCCGAGGGTGGCGGCCGACGCGAAGACAGAAGATCATACCGGCTCGGAGGGGTTGGGGGCAACACGGTCCGCCGGGGTGAGTGCGGATAAAATATTATGGCGCAAGAGATTGAGGCTCTTTTGAGACCGGCGGGGGCAGGCGGGGGCGTGGGGGGGGGCGCGACCAGGGGCCCGGGGGGTCGGGGGTGGGGACTGAGGGGCCGGGTGTTGGGCGTGGGAGAACGGGGTAGCCGGGGGGGGCGGGCGTCGAGGGGCGGCGGCGGCGTTTCCCGGGGCCGTGGTGGCGCCAGGAATCGGGCCGCCGGCCCGGGGTCCGGGTGAAGTCGAGGTGGGGGTTCCGCCGGCCCGTGGTGGAGTCCGGGTGAAGTCGGCGGCGGGGGTGAAGGCCGGCCCGCTGGCCTGGAGTCCGGGTGAAGTCGGCGGCGGGGGTGAAGGCCGGCCCGATGGCCTGGAGTCCGGGTGAAGTCGGCGGCGGGGGTGAAGGCCGGCCAGAGCTCGTCCGGTTGCCGCATTGCGTGGGTTCCTTCGCGGTGCCATGCCGGGGTCCCGGGTGAAGTTCGGGGCCGGTCCCGCACCCACAATCGCGCGAACACCCGGGTGAATTCCGGGGCGACCCCCCGCGCGGGCCGGGGTCCCGGGCCCATGGCGATCCGCCGGGTTGCACCCGGGTACACCAGGTTCGCGATAAAGCTCCGGCGTGCTTCCCCGGGGAAGCAATGTTCGCAATAAAGACCCGCGTGCCGGCGGTGGGTACCCGGGTATTCGCCTCTCCACCCCCTGGGTTGCACCCGGGTACACCAGGTTCGCGATAAAGCTCCGGCCGTGCTTCCCCGGGGAAGCAATGTTCGCAATGAAGGGTTCGCAACAAAAAGGCTCGCGGTGGCGTTGGCAGCTCCGGGCAGACTTCGGGCTCGGCCCCGCGCACCCAACCGCGCGCACACCCGGGTGAATTCCGGGGCGACCCCCCGCACGCGCTAGGGTCCCGGGTCCATGGCGAACCGCTGGGTTGCACCCGGGTACACCAGGTTCGCAATAAAGCTCCGGCGTGCTTCCCCGGGGAAGCAATGTTCGCAATAAAGGCCTGCACGCCGGCGGCGGGTACCCGGGTATTCGCCTCTCCACCCCCTGGGTTGCACCCGGGTACACCAGGTTCGCGATAAAGCTCCGGCGTGCTTCCCCGGGGAAGCAATGTTCGCAATAAGGCCTGGTGCGCGCCGGGGTCCCGGGTCCATGGCGAACCGCTGGGTTGCACCCGGGTACACCAGGTTCGCAATAAAGCTCCGGCGTGCTTCCCCGGGGAAGCAATGTTCGCAATAAAGACCCGCGCGCCGGCGGCGGGTACCCGGGTATTCGCCTCTCCACCCCCTGGGTTGCACCCGGGTACACCAGGTTCGCAATAAAGCTCCGGCGTGCTTCCCCGGGGAAGCAATGTTCGCAATAAGGCCTGGTGCGCGCCGGGGTCCCGGGTCCATGGCGAACCGCTGGGTTGCACCCGGGTACACCAGGTTCGCGATAAAGCTCCGGCGTGCTTCCCCGGGGAAGCAATGTTCGCAATAAAGGCCCGCGCGCCGGCGGTGGGTACCCGGGTATTCGCCTCTTGACCCTCCGACTTGCACCCGGGTACACCAGGTTCGCAATAAAGCTCCGGCGTGCTTCCCCGGGGAAGCCATGTTCGCAATAAAGACCCGCGCGCCGAGGTCAGGCCCGTGCGCGTCGGGGTCAGGCTCTCGCGCCGGCCGTGTTCCCCCGGGCGCGCCGCCGGCACTCGGGCTGCGGGATGGAACTCAAACCCGACGCAGCGACCCCATCACCTCCCGGGTGAAATGGCACGGCGGCTCGGGCCGGTCCGCGTTGGCCTCCAGCCATGAACGCAGGCGCTCCAGGTCTTCCGGGCGGTCCACGTCCCAACAGGCCCCGAGCATCGCCGCCTGGAGCCGCATCACGATCAGACGCTCCAGCGTGTCTTCCAGCACCTTGGGCGTGCTCCACTCGATCCCGCCGAAGAGAGAGGGGTTGGGCCGGGTCAGCCCGATCAGGTAGTACCCGCCGTCGTGGGTCGGTCCGAGCACGACGTTCAGTTCCTCGCCGGGGCCGAGGCCGAAGACCGCCGCCGCGCCCTTCTCCGCGGCGACGCCGCCTCTCGCCGGTGACCCGAGAAGCGCCGCGGCCTGCCGGTAGGTTTCGGCGTCGACCGCGGGATGGTCGCTTCCCACCAGCACCGCACCGGGATACCCCCGGCCGATCAGTTCCGCCATCGCGTTGGACATACGCTCCCCGAGATCCGCGCCGGTTTGCGTCAACCAGAACTGCGGCTCGGGCGCATTCGCGGGCCACGCCGCCCGCTGGGCTGCGACGTCGGTGGAGACGACCCCCCACGCCACCCCCGCCCCGGCCAGCGCCACGGCGGTGTCGGCCAGCATCGCCGCGTAGAGCCTGGCCGCCCCCTCCGGCGACAACGGCGGCACGAGCCGCGTCTTGACCTCGCCGGGCCGGGGCGGCTTGGCGAACATGCCGAACGCCGGGCCGGCCGGCCGCGCGCCTTCCGTCGCCGGGCCGGTCGACCCGGACGGATCCCGCGCCGTGCCGGTGGGTTCCGGCCCGCCGGCTCCCGGGCGGAAGGGTCCGCCGGAGTCCGAGCCCGCTCCCCCTGACCCGCCCGCCCCCGGTCCACCGGCCCCGCTCACGTCCCCTCCACCTGGTGCACCTTGAGGAAGTTGGTGGTCCCCGGCCGGCCCACCGGGGTTCCGGCGGTGACCACGATCAGATCGCCCTTCCGCGCGGCGCCCTCGCGGACCAGCACCGCGGCCACCGCCTCCACCATGTCGTCGGTGCCGGGAAGCTCCTCCACCGCGTGGGGGCGCACGCCCCACAGGAGCGCGAGCCGCCGCCGCACCGCCTCGACCGGCGAGAACGCATAGATCGGGGTCATGGGCCGGTACTTGGAGACCACCTGCGCCGTCCCCCCGCTCTGGGTGAAGACGGCGATGGCCGCCGCCCGCAGGTCCCGCGCCGCCCGGAACGCGGCGTCGGCGATGGCGTCGGGTACCGGCAGGGGTAGCTCGCCGGAGGACCCCGCGGCGCCGCGCCCCGCCGCTCCACGCCCCGCCGCTCCACGCCCCGCGCCCACGCCCCGCCTCACGCCCCCCCACGCCGCTCCCCACCGCCCCGCCCGCCCCGAACACCGGCCCGGGCCGGAACGACGAGCTTCCCTCCGCCGCCTCGATGATCCGCACCATCATCTTCACCGCTTCCACCGGGTGCTTCCCGACCGCGGTCTCGGCGGAGAGCATGACCGCGTCGGTTCCGTCGAAGATGGCGTTGGCCACGTCCGAGGCCTCGGCGCGGGTGGGGCGGCTGTGCTCCACCATCGATTCCAGCATCTGGGTGGCGGTGATGACCGGTTTCCCCGCCGCGCGGGCCAGCCGGATCATCCGCTTCTGGAGCACCGGCACCCGCTCGGGGGGAAGCTCCACCCCGAGGTCCCCGCGCGCCACCATGATGCCGTCGGCGGCGGCGAGGATCGCCTCCAGGTTCTCCACCGCCTGGGGCTTCTCGATCTTGGCGATGACCGGAATCCTTGCCTCACGCCGGGCCATGAACCGCTTCGCCGCCTCGACGTCGGCGGCCTCACGCACGAAGGAAATCGCGACGTAGTCCACCCCCCAATCGATCCCCAGCTCCAGGTCGCGCCGGTCCTTGGCGGTCAGGGCGGGAATGGCCAGCTTCCGCCCGGGGACGTTCACCCCCTTGTGCGAGCGGAGCTCGCCCCCCTCGGCCACCCGGCACCGCACGTCCTTGCCGGAGACCGCTGCGCACCTCCAGGCGGATCAGCCCGTCGTCGAGCAATACCACGTCGCCTTTTCGCAGTTCCTCCGGAAGCTTCCCATAGGTGACCGAGACCGCGTCCGGCCCCCGGGCCCCGCTCCGCGCCGTGAGGGTGAAGTCCCGCCCCGGTCGAAGCCGGAGCGGCTCGTCATCCAGCGCCCCGACCCGGATCTTCGGCCCCTGGAGATCCTGCATCAGCGCCACCGTCCGCCCCTCTTCGGCGGCCAGCGCCCGCACCCGCTCCGCGATCTCCCGGTGTTCCCCGGCCGCCCCGTGGGAGAAGTTCAACCGCGCCACGTCCATGCCCGCCCGGATGAGGGCGCGGAGCGTCGACGCCTCCCGGGTGGCGGGGCCCAGCGTGCAGACGATCTTGGCCCGGCGGTGGGTTTCTGGCATGGTTCTCCGGATGTGGTGGCTTCTGCCCTCGGGTCTGGCCATGGTTCTCCTCTACGGAACGGCCCTCACCATACCCGACTGGGGCCTCGAGTTCACTCGCTTCGCTTCGGTGTACGCGCTCCTCATGGTGGCCTATCTGGCCGCGGCCTGGGGGGTGGCGCGCCCCGCGTTCGGCCCGCACGCCTCCCTTCGACCCGGCCGCGGCGTTCCCCCCGAACCCGTCCCGCTCGCGTCCGCTTCGCCCGCGCCCTCCGGCCCGCCCGCCGAGGCCTCGGAACGGCGCCTGATGGCGCTCATCTGGGCGGGGGCGGTCGTGTTCCGGCTGCTGGTCCTCACCACCCCCCCGACCCTGAGCGACGATCTCTACCGCTACCTCTGGGACGGGCACGTCCTGCTTCACGGGATCAACCCCTACCGCTACGCGCCCAACGCGCCCGAGCTGGCCGCGCTTCGCGACGCCCTGTGGGCGCGCCTCCCGTACTCGAACATCCCCACCATCTACCCGCCGCTCCTCCAGCTCCTCTTCGCCGCGGTGACCGCGATCTCCCATTCCGTGACCGCCTGGAAGGTGGCGGCGACGCTCTTCGACCTGGGGACCGGTTGGTTCCTGGTGCGCGCGCTGGCCGCGACCGGCCGGCCCCGGACATGGGCCGCGCTCTACCTCTGGCATCCGCTGGTGGTGGTGGAGTTCGCGGGGAGCGGGCACGCCGATTCGGTGGGTCTCTGCCTGGTGGCCGCGGCCCTGGCCGCGTGGGCGGCCCGGCGCTGGACGGCGAGCGGGGTCGCGCTCACCCTGGCCGGGCTGGTGAAGTTCCTGCCCTGGGTGGCGCTGCCCGCGTTGCTCCCGCGGCTCAGGTGGCGATGGGCCTTCCTGCCGGTTATCGTGGCCGCGCTCTACCTGCCGTTTCAGCTTCACGGGGTGGATGCGCTGGGGAGCCTCGGAGTGTTCGCGGCCAAGTGGCGGGCCAACGACTTCCTGTTCACGTTTCTCTTCCGCGAGTCGGGCGCCCTCGAGCCCTCGCTCCGCCAGGCCAAGCTCTGGGGGGCGATCATCGTCGGGGTTGTCTGGCTGACCACGATCGCGCTCCGCCGCCCCCTGCCGTCGGTCTACGCCTGGACGGTGGGGGCGCTCCTCCTGGTCTCGCCGGTCGCCCACCCCTGGTACGTGCTCTGGCTCCTTCCCGCCGCGGTGCTCTGCCGCCAGCCCGCCTGGTGGCTCTGGACGATCACCGTGTTCCTGGCCTACGCCCCGCTCCCGCTTTTCCGGGCCGGCGGACCCTGGCGGGAAAGTATGCTCATGAAGGGCCTGGAAGTGGTGCCGGTTCTCGCCCTCCTTCCCGTCCAGGCCTGGTGGGAGTGGCAATCGCATCGAAAGGAATCGTCATGAAGATCGCCGTCGTCGGATCGGGCCGGGTCGGGGGGAGCCTGGCCAGGGTATGGGTGGGGAAGGGTCACGAGGTGACGCTCTGCTTCAGCCGGCATCCGGACCGGCTCGAGGCGAAGGCGAAGGAGATCGGGGCGCGTTCGGCGGAGCCGGCCGCGGCCTGCCGGGACGCGGACGCCGTGCTCTTCTCCCCGCCCTGGAGCACGGTGGACGAGGCCCTGAAGCAGATGGGGGACCTCACCGGGAAGGTGCTGATCGACGCCACCAACCATCTCGGCGTGGATCTCCCGCGCTCGGGGGCGGAGACGATCGCCGCCAAGGCCGGAGGGGCCCACGTGGTGAAGGCGTTCAACACCATCTTCTCCCAGCTCTTCGAACCGGCGGCCAGGGCTCCCGGCCGGGCCAGCCTCTTCTTCTGCGGTGACGACGAGGGGGCCAAACGAACCGCCGCGAAACTCATCACCGACGCCGGGTTCGAGCCGGTGGACGCGGGAGGGCTGGCCCGGGCGGAGGAGATCGAGGCGCTGGCCAGGCTGGTGATCGCGGTGGCCTACGACCGGGGCCGGGGCCCCTTCGCCTACCGGACGGTGCCGCCGGAGGCGTTCGAGGGCTGAGCCGGGAGGATCGGCCGCGCGCGGGGCGGGACAACGGCTCAAGAGTCTCCGCCTCCGGGCGCCGGCCGTCGCCGGTTGCGCCGGCCCGCCCAAGCGCCCGCCCCCCGGCCGGCGGCGCCCACCCTCCGGTGCGCTATGCTTCCCCCATGATCCGCACCCTCAGGAACATCGTCCTTCCCGCCCTCACCGGCCTGGCCATCCTGGCCGTGGTGGGGATGGTGGGCTCGGGGCTGGTGGTGTACCGCGAGGCCGCGGGCGTCCATCCCCTCCTGGGGGCGGCGGTGCTGGTGCTCCTGGGGGCGGGTCTCACCCTGCTCGTGATCTACCCCGTGGCCCAGGACTCCTCCGGCTTCCCGGGGCCCTGGTCCGCCCGCAGCACCCCGACGGCGCGGACTGGGAGAAGTTCGTCCGGCGCTACGCCCGCCGCCTGGCCGGGAATTCCCTGGTCCGCCTCGGCTATCCCGGTTTCGCCGGTCTCGAGGCCGCGCTCGAGGACAAGGATTCCGCCCGCGTGCCGGCCCCGGTCGAGCCGAACGGACCGCGGGCGAAGAGCCCTCTCGAGACCGAGGTCGAAAAGACCCTGGCTCACCTGGACCGCCGGGCCCGGGACGTGGTCGCCCGCCACGCCGCCGCCGTCTTCACCGCCACCGCGGTCTCCCAGAGCGGACGGCTCGACTCGGTCATCGTCATCTCCGCCCAGCTTCGCATGGTGAAGGAGGTGGCCGAGGTCTACTACCAGCGCCCGCGTCCCCGGGAACTCTGGGCGCTCTATGCCAACGTCGGGGCCTCGGCGTTCGTGGCCGGAGAGATCCAGGACAGCGAGGTGCTGGCGGTTCTGGGGGCGCCGGTCACCGCCGGCATCACCGGCTTCATCCCGGTGGCCGGAGCCGACCCGCTGGTGTCCCTCCTGGTGACCAGCCTTCTCGACGGCTCGGCCAACGCGTTCCTCACCCTTCGGATCGGCGCGCTGGCGCGCCGGTACTGCGGGGTGCGCCTGGAAGGCGACCGCCGGGCGGTGGCGCGGAGCGCGTCCCTCGAGGCGGCGACGCTCCTGAGCGGGGTGGTCGGCCAGGGAGCCAACCGCGTGGCCACCATGACCCGGAAGCTCGTGCTGGGCGGCGCGGCCCGGGGAACGTCGCGGGCGGCCCGCGGGGTGGCGGGTTTCGGCACCGGGCTGTTCGAGAAGATCTTCGGCCTGGCCGGGAAGGCCGGTTCCGCCGCGGTGGGTTCCACGACCGCCGGCGTGCGTTTCCTCCAGGAGAGCCTCCGGTTCTGGGAGACCGTGGCGGACGGCGCCGAGGACGCGGAGAGCCCCGGTCCCGAGACCCCCAAGGGCCCCCGATCCCGAACCGCCCACTGACCGATTCCGCCCGTCGCGGAATACCCGTCGCATACGGGCGGACCTCACACTTCATACCGTTCGGCGGCATGGCCGAGGTGGACTTCGGGGATTCGGTCCGGCCGCCGGCTGTCCGTGATACGCCTCCGCCGGCGATCAGGCAACTGGGTGCGAAGTCAGCGTCCGGCGAGCTGGTTGATAATGAATAACTTGGATCGCTTCCGGGATGTCGCGGCTCGGCCCGGTGCTGCGACGGGGCCTGGGGACGTCACATTCCCACCTCCGAATCGACCCTACCCCTCGAAGGCCCAATCCACGAGGAGGTGTCATGGCCCCGAACCCCATCCGCACGCACCCGTCCCGCTTCGTTCTGATCCCGTTGCTCCTTGGCGCTCTTGCTCTCGGGGCCACGGCCGCCCAGAACCCGGCCGCGCCCGGCCTGGTTCCCCAGGCCGTCGACGAGCCGGCCCCGGTTCATCCGGGGTTGATGGCCGTTCCGCGGGAGGAGTTGTCCCCGCGGCTCCTGGAGATCCGGGATTTCCTCGAGGGACGGGACCAGCAGGTAAAGGAACTGACCGCCCGGTACCGCGCCGCCACCGACAACGCCGAGGCCATGCGCCTCATGCGCGAGATCCACGACCTCAAGTCCGGGACCGAGGCGGGGCTGCTCGAGATCCAGCTCCGCTGGGCCCGTCAGGAGAACAACCGCGAGGCCGTGGCCCAGCTCGAGGAGACGCTGGCGCGGGTGGAGGCCGGCCCCAAGGTCCTGGCCCCCGGGAACCGTCCCCGCCCCGAGCGGCAGCGCTAGGAGGTCGTCATGAAACGCGCACTCGGATCGGTCCTCCTTCTCGTGGCCGTCGGTCTGCTCGGCGCCCGGCCGGCCGCGGCCGACACCACCATCCACGCCGTGGGGCGGGTGGTCTACGAAAACCCCCGGGGGGAACTGGTGGGTGCCGACGGTATCTCTGTCGGTATCTGGGAGGAGGCCTACGGCGTCGATCTCTGCCCCTTCTCGTACCAGGGAGGCGATGTCACCGACGAGAACGGCTACTTCGACTTCACCGTCGTGTACTCCCCGGATTTCTTCTGCGACCCGGATCCCGACATCCGGCTCAAGGTAGGCCCCTCGCCCCTTGGTATCCAGACCGGGATCACCCCCAACTTTGCCGGAGGCACGATTGACTACGGAACGTTTCATCCCACCGACTTCAATGCCAGCCAGTACCTCCATATCTTGACCGTCGCGAGCCGGACCCGGCGATGGTTCGAAGAGCACGGCTACCCCCTGCCCACCTACTACGGCGACTGGGGCTGGGCTCGGAGCGCGGGGTACTCCGCGTACTCTCCCGTCTGGGGCAAGTACCTCGCCTTGGCGGACACCTGGAACGAGCGCGTCATCGCCCGGATCCTGGCCGAGGAATGGATCAATGCCTATGCAACAACGTGGTCCGTGGATGGGAACAACGGGGTCTGCGACGAGGCGTCTACCCAAGTGGGGGAATACAGTGCGCGGGGCGGCTACTGCCTGTGGTGTCCCGAGAGCGATGTCATCGCCTGGTACATCGGCTTCGCGGCCTGGGCAGCCGACCAGATCGTCGGGGAGTTCCCCTCGCGATACGGCTACACTCCCCTCTACGAAGAGGACATCGAGAACCTTCAGGCCTGTCCCGGATACTCGTTTTCGGCCTGGAACACCCCCGGGATGTTCGCGGCGGTACTCCGGGACATCTCCGACGCCACCAACGAGCACGGCACGATCTTCGGCGGCCCCGGTTGGGACGACCTGAGCATGGGGCCGGATCCCATCCTGGGGCTCTTCGCCGGCAACACCATGTCCACCCCGGGCGAGTTTTTCGACGTGTTCCGGGCCACGTATCCGGAACTCTGCTCGGAACTTTCCCACACCGCCCTCAACAACGGGTACATCATCGACAGCACGCCGCCGTCCACGGTGACCGACCTTGCTTCTCCCAGCCACACGGTGGGCGTGGCTTCCACCGACAACACGGTGGATCTGACCTGGACCCGACCCGCGGACGACTGCGAGACCGCCTCGCAGTTCTCCATCCGCTGGGGCGCCTCCGCCGCGCTTCCGGACAACACTCCCGAGGTATGGGACGCGGGCTCCTACACCACCCCGATCCTTCCCGCGGGGACCTACTACATCACCATCCGGTCCGGCGACGCGGCGGGCAACTGGGACGGCAGCTACGACACCCTGGGGCCGATCATCATCGCCCCCCCGGGGCCGGCCAACCTGACCCACGTGCTGCAGACGGGCTGGGCGTACCGCGTCGTCCCCCGCGCCGCGGCGGATGCCGCGAGCGGCAACGTCCCGTTCCCCGCGAGCCTCACCGGGGACGCGGCGGCCACCTGGTGGAACGCCTCGGTAGGAAACACGGGGGGAGCCATCGCTCCCTCCACCGGGCTCTGGGTCCAGGCCGACGGTATCGGCTTCTACAACCCCCTGAACCCGGTCGACCACGCGGCGTCCATCCCCTCCCTCGGGGTGGGGGCGACCTACGAAGCCCTGAACCTGGGGCCGATCACCGTGCGCGGGGGCCGCCACACCTTCGGCGCCTTCAACGATTTCACCGGCCTGGTGGCGGAATCCAACGAGAACGACAACTACTGGGCCACCCAGTGGATCTGGTCGCCCTACGTGCTGCCCGTCCTCGGGTCCACCTACCGGGCGGCCCCGCCCGCCCGCATGGGGGGCTTCGACGGATCCATCGCCACCTCCTGGTTCAACTGCGACGGGGTCCGCATGCAGGCCACGGCGAGCGGGGCCCAGTGGTGGAACGCGGTGACCCTGGTCGCCAACTCCCATGACGCGGACTACGACGCCCGGCTCCATACGTCCTCCACCGGTCCGGGGAACGGATTCGCGGTGACCGCGGCGTCCTCCACTCGCCCCGCCGACTGCCTGGACGCGGTGATCGCCAACCGGAACCTGACCGGAGACGCCACCTGGGACGTGGGCATCGTCCAGGCCACCGATACCCCGGCCCAGGCCGGCTACGAGGTTCGCCACGTCACGAGCACGCTGGAGACCTACGGGGTGCCCTCGACCTTCACCCTGGGCGCCAACGAGTGGATGAGCCTGCACGAGGTGTTCATCGCCGGGGCGGACACGGGGGCGGTCAGCTTCGTGGTCCAGGACACGACCTCCTCCGATGCCACCTTCCACATCTCCTGGCTCGATGTCCCCTTCACCACCGGAGGCATGGACGACTACACCGCCACCGCGGTGAGCAACCGCGAGGGAATCGCCCGCCTCGACGTCAACGAGAGCCACGAGACCTATTCCTGCCTGATCGTCTACCGCGATCCCAAGGACGGCCCGGCCGATCCCCACGGCTACAAGATCCTCATCGACCGCACCCCGCCCGACCTGGTGCCCGGCGCCCTGGCCGGATGGGACGGACCGCTGGTGGTCCGGCCGGCGGCCGACGGGACGCCGTCCAGCGTTCCCGATCCCACCAGCCTTCCCGGATGGACGTCGTCCAGCTACTACAACGCGATCATCTACAACGCCAGCCCCACGACGGCCACCGGGTCGTTCGCCATCGATCTCGACCTGGACGGGGTGAACGTCTACCCGCTCTCCTCGGGGGAGACCTTCCCGCCTACGGCTCGATCTACGGCAACGACATCGGTCCGTTCTACGTGCGGGGCGGCCGGCACACCGCCGCCATGCGGATCGACTGGCCCGACGACGTCGTGGAGATCTCCGAGACCAACAACGATACCGCCCGGCAGTGGGCCTGGACTCCCCAGACCCTGGCCATGGGGCCGACCACCGCGCTTCCCGTACCCGGGGATCCGCTGGGGAGCTGGGAGCATCTGACTGAGCGACCCCACCGTGATCTGGTCCAACGCCGACGGCTACCGGACCCCCGCGTTCGATCCCGGCGGGGCGGACGGCTACTGGGGCGGCGTGGCCGTCATGCCGGGCGATTCCACCGACGTCACGCTTCGGCTCCACGGGATCCTCGACGACGTGGATCTCTCGTTCGGCGAGGCCCTCACCACGTCCGATTTCGGCACGGGGGAGATCGACTTCAATCTGATCGATTTCACCTACTGGAATCCCGGGCCCTTTGACGTGGGGGTGAGCGGCGGGTACCGAACCCAGGACTTCACCGCCGAGGTGGTGTCCTCCACCTACCTGGCGAGCAACCCGTCGGGCTCCTATGGAACCTTCAACCTGGCGGCCAACGAGATGCTCAACCTGCACGAGGTCGATCTGGACGCCGGGTACTACATCATCCACCTGGAGAACCTGTCCGCGGCGGACCTCGGGCTCTCCATCCACCCGCCCAACACGGGGGTGATGAGCCGCATCCATGCCCTCCCCGACGGAGCGGCCTGGATCGAGGTGGCCGGGGAGGACGAGCAGGTCGCCATCGAGATCCCCACCGCGGGCCTCTACTGCATCGCGGTGTGGAAGGCCCAGGAGCCTTCCCTCGCCCTGTCGGCCGACTACAACCTCATCTTCACCGAGGTCACCGGCGTGCCCGTGACCCCGGGGGTCACCGCGCCCCCGATGGCCGCCTACCCCAACCCGTTCACCTCCCGGACGGTGATCGCCTTCGATCACAAGAACCGGGGCCCGGTGACCCTGGACGTCTTCGACGTCCGCGGACGCAGGGTTCGCACTCTCACCGGCGACAACCGCGATGCCGGACGCCAGGAGATCGCCTGGGACGGCAAGGACCATACCTGCCGCGCCCTCGCCAGCGGCATCTACCTGGTGCGCCTGGTGGTGGACGGCGAGAGCCCGTTCACCCGGGTCGCGGTTACACGCTCACCGCCCCTCATCAGCCCAGCTCTCTCGGCATTCAGCCCGTGCGCCGTCTCGCGGCAGACGGGCTAGAGGGGGGTCCGGCGTTCCGGTAGAGGGGGGCGCGGCGGCCGCACATCGTCCTCGCGTTCTCCACCTCGCCGCGCCTTTGTATGGTGGTCGTTCACGGCCCCGATGTCTCGTGGAGCAGGCCGCTAACGCCAGTCCCCGGTGGCGATGCAGGCTCCCCAGCCCATCGGCGAAGTGCTGGCGTTCCGTTCGCGCCGTTCCCGGAGCAGGGAGCGGCCACCTCGCGCACCGCTTCGGCGGTTTCCAGGCCGTTCTGCCAGCAGGCGCGATAGAGCGTCTCCATCCACTCCCGGGTAGTGCGGTCGTCGACCGGCCACAGGCTCATGATCACCGTCCGGGCACCAGCGTCTGGAAGGCCCGCTCGAGTCCGGAGACCCCCTCGCCGGGCACCCAGGCTCCGCGGCCGGTGTCGCAGGCGGAAAGCACAGCCCAGATCACGCCCCGGAGGTCGAGGTCACGATCTCCTCGGCGCTCAGGATCCCGTCATCACCTCCGGTCGCCGAGGTGTGCCGGTTCGCGCCAGCCAGGGCCAGCCCGGAGAGGAGCAGGGGATCCCCGGCCGCGGTGCCCCAGCGCTCTCCCCCGGCCGGCGCATCGCTGGCGGTCCGGGCACAATCCGGATCCAGGAAGTAGCCGTGCGTGGCCAGATGGAGGACGGAGTGCCGCGGCGCCGCCGCCTTGAAGGCGGACTCGGTGGCCTCGGCCCCGGTCAGGACGTCGGCGGCTCCCCGGTTCCCACCCCTCCACAGCTTTGCCACATCCCGGGATTCCTTCTCGGCCTCGGGAAGACGCTCGAACTCCAGCTCCAGGTACCGTCGCAGTCGAGACGGCTCCCCGCTGGGAATGTTGGGCCTCCCGGCGGCGACCAGGTCCGCGGCCGGGTCGCGGGACGACCTCCAGGTCGAACACGGTCCTCCGAGGGCGAGCAGGGTCGGTTTCCCGGAAGGTGCCGGCGCCTCGCGGAGCAGCGACCGCTCCGACGGAAGCTGATGGAGAGCGGGTCCAACTCCACTAGGTACCCTCCCGATGGGTCCGGGGCGCGGCCGGGTTGACCAGGCGAGAGTCCCGTCGGGACCACGGCACGCGCCGGGCACAGGCCAGGTGGCCGGCGATGGATCCACACGGCTTCCCGCAGGGCGGCGCCGTCTGAGCGCACCCACGCCTCCGCCTCCCGGGTCAGCGGCCCAGCGGGAATGCCGCTCGCCGCGACCGCCTCCCGCCATTCCCGCACGCGCACATCGATCGCCGCCGCCGGACCCAGATCCACGTACCAGGGATCTCCCGAAGGCCCGGAGATTCCGAAAACGGCGTAGGTCGGAACCGCATCCTGCATCCTGCTGCCTCGTGGATACCGGACGTAGGCAACGAGCGCCGCGTCATCCGGAATGCGGTCACGGACCGCGTCGAGTCCCCCGGGCCGGGTTTCCTCGCGGAAGGATGCGCTGGCCTCGGCCAGCGCCGCCTCGGCCTCTTCCTTGCCGCGGGCCGCGGCCTCGAGCCGTTCCCGGAACCGCGCCTGGTCCTCGTTCTCGGGACCCCTCAGATAGAGATTGGCCAGGCGGGATCTCGCCTCCAGCGCGGCCCGGGCCAGGATCTCCAGATCGGGGTCGTCCAGATCCCGGATCAGACGGCGGCGGGCCGCGATCTCCTCCAGGAGGATGCCGCGGGACCGGATCACGGCATCCCAGGCCTGGGCGATCGTGGTCTCCGGCGGGGCCTCCTCCATGCCCAGCGCGGAGATCATAAGCGGAATGCCGTTCCCCCGGAAGGCCGAGAACCGGAGCGCCTCCATCTCCGCCAGGCTCCGGTAGGTCGCCCGGAACTGTTCCAGCGCCAGGGCTTCCCCCTTCCGCGCATCGGCAAAGGCTCCGGAGAGATCCCCCTCTTGAGCCGGATCCGGGATCGCTGCAGGAGAGCCCGGGCGTAGCCCTGACGGTCCCTCCATCCGGACTCGTAGGCCGCGATCACCCCCTCGGCGTGCCGCGCCGCCGACTCGTAATCGCCCCTCTCCTCGTACACGGCCGACAGCTCGATGTGCACATCGCCGGTCAGATCGTTGGTAGGGCCCTTCGTCGCCACGGCGATGGCCAGAGCCCGGGTCAGGGTGTCCGCGGCCGCCTTGAGATGACCCTCGGCCCGCTCCACCTTGCCCAGGGCGGTCAGAGGAGCCACCAGTTCGTCATGATCCGGTGCCCGGGCGCTCACCACCGCGACCGCCCGGGCCAGGTAGGCCGGGCTTCCTCGTACCGCCCCAGGGACCAGTAGTCGTACCCGACGTCGAAGAGTTCAGCCCAGAGATCGTAGTCTCCGGGGCTCCGATGCGCCTCCGAGATGCGCAATGCTCGCAGGTGCAACTCCAGGGCCCGTTCGCTGTTTCCGAGGTAGGTTTCCACGTTCCCGAGACCGCGGATTCCAGGATCAGGCCGAGGCTTTCCGGACCTTCCCGTTGCTCGGCGAGTTCCAGGCATCTGCGATGGTACTCGCGGGCCGCCATGTAGTCGCCCCGGCGGCTTTCGATGTCTCCCAGGGCGGTCAGGGTCATCTGGATCCGGGGATGATCGGCCTCCACGATCTTCTCGTAGATGCCGAGCGCCTCTAGATAGTACTTCTGCGCTTCGTCGTCTTCGCCGCGTATGTTGTAGAGATTCCCCAAATTGTAGATCGCCCCCGCCGTATCGAGGTATTCCTCGCCGTACGCGTCCCGATAGGCATCGAGCGCCTCGAGAAAGTACGGGGTTGCTTCCTCGTACCGGGCCAGCATCGCGTAGTAGACCGCGGCGTTGGAGGCGGCGGAGGCGAGAATCCCCTTGTCGGGACCCGGGTCCTTCCGGAGGAGCGCCAGCTCCTGCTGCCGCAGCTCGATCGCTCCCTCGAGATCTCCCGAGTGGCTCAGCAGGCTGGATTTCACTCCAAGAGCCCGGGCGACCTCCGGGTGTTCCGGGCCAAAGGCGCCGCGGGTGATCCGGATGGCCCGATCGGCGAGCCCGATCGCCCGGTCGTCGACCTTTCGTTGCCGTGCGATCGATTCGAGGTAGGCCTCCAGGGCGCGAGCCACCTCGTAGGACTCCGGCCCCTTGTTCACCTCGTAGTCCTGCACCAGGGCCCAGCCCAGGGACTCCGCTTCGGCGAAGTGCTTTCCGTCGGTCAGGTCCATGACCTCCTTGACCTTGGAAGGCGTGGCCGGGTACCCGGACGCCCGGGTGGAATCCGCGGCGGGCGGGGTCTGGGCCAGGCAGACCGGAACCGGAAGGGCGATCAGGGCCAGGGCGAGCGGGAGTATCCGAATGGGGTGCATACCATACATGCGTGACCTCGGAGAATCGGGAAATCGATAGGAGGGGAGGTTACCAAACATCACCGGAAATGGAAAAACCCCCGGCCACGCGGGGTGGCCGGGGGCCGAGCCGGAGGATCCGGGCAGACCCCCTGCTCGATGCGCTCGGTCCGGGCTCAGCGCACCCGGACCAGGCGGGAAACCGCGTCGAAACCGGGGGCGACGAGCTTCACGAAGTAGACCCCGGCGGGCACCGGGCGGCCGCCGTCGTCCCGGCCGTCCCAGTGGAGTTCGGCGATCCCTTCCGGGCGCCAGCCGTCCTGAAGGGTGCGCACCCGGCGCCCCTGGACGTCGTATACGGCCAGGGAGAGGTCGCTCCCGCCCGGGGGAACCTCGTAGTCGATCCGCGAATCCGCCCGGAACGGGTTGGGGCTCGCCGGATAGAGGTGGAAGCGGCTGGTGATCTGCGGACGGCCCACCCCGACGGCGCCGTGGGTGGTCGCGGGGAGGCCCTCGTTTCCGCTGAAGTCGACCGCCGCCACCTGGTCGTACGTCTCCCCGCCGGGAGCCGGGTCGCTGAAGCTGTTGCCCGCGGTGGCCCCGATCCTTGAGAGATCGTCGGCCACGAACCCCTCGGATGCGCCCCGGTAGACGTTGTAGTACCGCACATCCGGCTCGGGGTCGGGATCCCAGGACAGATCGAACCCGCCCCCGGCGGAGGAGGCCAGGAGCCCTGCCGGCACCGAGGGGGCCAGGTTGTCGACCGAGTAGCCGCTGTCGGGGGCGATTCGTATACCGTTCCCCGGGTCGCCGTCCGACCCCGCACGAAATAGGTGGTCCAGTGCATTCCGGCGCTCTGGGTGGAGTCGGCCAGGGTGGGAACGATCACCGAGTAGTGACCGTCGGTGCCGAGCCCGTCCGCCGGCACCGAGGCGACGAAGTCCCAGGTTCCCGGCGGTGAGGCGGTGGACAGCATCCCGGGGGCGTAGCCCACCTCGATCCGCCGGAACACGGAGTACTCGGTGACCGGATCCGGGGCCGAATACAGATCGTTGGCGCTCTTCATCCAGGAGAGCCGGACCTGCTTCCCCTGGTCGTTGGGCGTGTCGGCGATGGAGGTGATCGCGGGCTCTTCATAGGCCCATTCGAAGGTGACCTCGTCCACCACCGGGTCGACCAGCGAGGATGCGGGGTACAAAGTCATGCCGGCGACGCTTCCGACGGCGGACAGTGGCCAGATGCCGGTGTCACCGCTGACATCGCCCAGGTACATGGAGACCGAATCGGTGCGGGCGGCGGGAAGGATCCGCCATGCCGCGGCTCCCTCGTGGCCCGCCGCGAGGCTGACCGTCCTCGCCTCGTTCCGGGTGTAGTCGACCCGATGGCTCATGACGGGTAGGATGTCGTACAGATCCTCGGTGTGGCTTCCACCCGGGGCGGTGTGGCTGCGGCCGGCATGGAGAAAGTCACCCACCCGAACCAACGTCTTGCCCAGGGGAACGTACGGGGAGAAACTGGGAAGGTCGATCCGATCCACCTCCGTGAGGAGCGTCGGATCCGAAATGTCGAACAGGGCAACGTGCCAGTCGTCCAGGACGGCGAGCCGATCCCCGACGACGACGCCGGTGCGCGGCACATAGATCGGCGGCGTACCCGCGTTGAGTAGCACCGGACTCGCTGGACTCGCCACGCTTATGGCGTAGATGCTGCTGCCGGAGGTCACGTAGACCTGGTTCCCGTCGACGGCCAGGATATCGGCCGACGAGGGGAGGGACAGGGATCCCACGGGACTCGTGGTGATGAGATCGTAGACTCCGAAAGTGGTTCCCGAAGTATAGTAGAGATAGGAGCCCTGGAGACGGATCGAGTGGGCGCCGAAGCCGGTCGTGTATCCGTAGGAGGGATTTGCCGGATCGTAGAGGGCGAGGACATGGATATCGGTCGAGGTCGCCCCCACCAGGTAGCTTCCCTGGGTCTGGATCCGGTAGAAGTCCTCGGTACCCAGAACGGTGTTTACCAGCACCGGCGCCGTCGGGTCCCGCGCATCGATGACCTTGATGCCGTCCCGATCGGCCAGGTACACGAAACCGCCACTTACCGCAAGATCGCTTCCGTAGCTGCCGAGTCCAAGGTCGAGGTGGAGGTATCCCGATTCCACGGGGTTCATGGCGTCGGTGACGTCGTACGTCACCACGGACTCGAATCCATCCCGGTCCTGGTAGAGGTAAAGGACGTTGCCCTCCACCGCCGCCCCGAAGCAGTTGCGGGTGATTCCCGGAGAGCGGGTGTACTGCATCGAGAGGGGGAGGGCGGATTCCACCAGCCGGAAGGTGTCGCCGTCCGCCCAGTAGATGCGCCCCGCCTTGATCACCGCGGCGCCGCTCTCGTCCCCGGACGGCTGCATCCATTGCTGCGCCGGCAGGGCCGGATCGCGGACGTCGACCAGGTAGAGTTCCCCGAGGGTGGTGACCGCGGCGTAGTCGCGGTCGACGGAGATCGAGACCAGGTCCGGGGCCGGAAAGCTCCCGACCTGGACCGGGTTCGCCGGGTCGGAGATGTCGAGGATCACCATCCCGGTCAGGGTGCCGAGATAGACCAGGGGATAGTCCAGCTGCACCGAGGAGGCCTCCGTCGCGGCGAAGCTGGAGATTTCCACCGGCGAGGACGGATCGGTGACGTCGATGACGCGGAGGTAGGTATCGTCGGCCACCACGGCCACGTTTCCCGCCGCGTCGACGTCCCTGGCGACCCCGGGGGTGTCGAGGGTGCCGATCTCGAAGAGCGTGCCGGCCAGGTTGAGAATGTGGACCCCGTTCACCCCGTCGGCCAGATAGAGCAGGGCCCCGCGCGCGGCCACTCCCCGCATGTCGTTGTAGGAGCTATTGGCCCCCAGGTAGGTGGGGGCGGCGGGGTTGGTGACGTCGTAGAGGTGGAGCCCTTCGGTCCGTCCCGCGGCGAACAGGAGATCCCCGTAGACGTCGACGTCGTTCACGAGATGCCCGCCTCCCTCGGCATAGATCAGGGACGGAGCGGCCGGATTCGACACGTCGACCACCGACAGCCCCAGGGTTCCGGAGGACATGTAGACGTCATCTCCGGCCAGGGCGACGCGTCCCAGGTTCGCCCCGGACACCGACCCCAGCTCGTGGGCGGTGAAGGCGGGAAGGTGGAGCGTTCCCGAGACCGTGTCCCAATCCGCGGTCGTGCTTCCCGGATCGAGAAATGAGGTCGAGGAGAAGTCGAGGGTGAGCGAGGTCTCCTGGGCTCCTGCGGGGAGGATCCAGGTCGCCGCCGCCGCCAGCAGGGCCAAGGCGCCGAGTCCGAGCAGTCCGGGGAACCGTAAGTTATTGCGGGACAAGAACATGATGACCTCCCGTGGGCTCACCTCTTCCCCACGTCACCACGCGGCCCGGATCGAGATGAATGAGTGCGACACTGGTTGGAGGGAGGGTCGACGGACGCGGGACGGTGTGACGGCGGGCTAGGAGCCGGAGATACGGAGGCGGAAGCTGGTCTGCACGGGCTCCCCGCGGGCGGGGGTCACGGTGCTGGTATAGGTTCCGGCCTCCAGGGATCCCGGAGAGGCCAGGATCAGCATGAGGGTGGCGTCGACGATCCGCTCAGGGTCGATCGAGGCATCGATCAGCCGCTTGTCCCCGGGTCCGGTCACCACCACGCGCAGGGATCCGGTCGAGGCGGGTTCCGGCACCGGGATCGCGAGCAACAGGCGCCGGGTCCCGGGGGGCACGGTCACTGCGGCCACCGCGCCCCGGGTGGTCCCGGGGACGACCCAGGGGATGGTCTCCGACTCCTCAGGGGGGGGGCCGGGGCGAAGGACGATGGCCATGCCGGCTGCAGCCAGGAGGGCTCCTACCGCGGCCCCCTGGAGCCAGGCGCGACGCCTGGAACGCGGATCCGGTTTCAGGACGTATCCGGTGGACTCGGGAGCCCGGGACCGGACGAGGGCCAGGTCCTCGCGGCAGGTTTCGCAGGACGCCAGGTGGTGCTCGACGAGGTCCCGTTCGAGGGACGGAAGGTCCACCCCGGCGTCCCAGCGGGCGAGGAGGGCGGCGGGCACGTGGCCGGTTGTCTCTCCGGCGGGCACCTCCGGTTCCGCGGAATAGGCATCCCATATCTCACGGCAGGACGCGCAACCGGCCGCATGGGCCCGGAACGCCTCCGACTGGGCCTCGGTCAGGAGACCGGCCTCCTCGAGTGCCATCCGGCTCCGGAATCGTGCGTGTTCGCCCAACCGATCCATCACGTGCTCTCCCCCGGATCGAGCAGTCGGGAGAGGGCCCGATCCTCCATCACCATCCGGCGGACCGTGTCCACGCACCGCGACCAGGCTTTCCGGATCGCGTCGTGGCTCCGGTCCAGCGAGGCGGCTACCGACTTCCAGTCCATCTCGGCGAAATAGGCCCGGGCCAGTTCGAGGCATCCGGTCGAACCTTCGCGATCGAAGAGTTCCAGAACCACGAACCGCAACCGCTCCGCCGGGTCGCCCCAGGTGAACGCCTCCGGGCCCACCGCCGCTTCGGTCTTCGCCCCGGCGGAGAAGAGCTTGCGGCAACGCATCCGCCGCCGGATGAAGTCGATCCAGGTCCGATAGGCGATGGTGACGGCCAGACCCTCCACGTGGTCGACCGGACCCCGGCGTACCGCCCGGAGGAGCCGGATGGACGCCTCCTGGACCAGATCGTCAAGGTACTCCCGGTCGCCGGTTCCCGCCCGCCGGGCGAGCTGGCGGCGCAGGGATGCCTGCACGGTCGCCCAGTCGAGCTCAGGCTCCCGCCGCGGCCCCGAGCTCACTCCGGCCCTACGGCGGCCCTCCCCGTGAACCGGGCAGGGCAATGGAGCGAGAGCGTGCGGTCCAGAATAGAAGTCGTCGAAGCGGGGCTCGTGTGAGGGGCGAATGTGGATCCCGGAGTCATGGCGGCGGACATGCTACCACACGAGCCGGCCCTCGCCGGGCGCGCCGGCTCGACCCGGCTTCCTCCCCGGTCCCGGGACCCCCGAGGGCCCCCGATCCCGAACCGCCCACTGACCGGACGACGCCGTGCGGAATACCCCCTGCCTCTCTCCCGGTAGCTCTCGAAGGCGCCCGCCGGGTTCCCCCGATTTGACGCCGCATTGTGTGAAGTGCTTAGGTGATTGAATCAATCAGGCGGAGGTTAGCAATTGCCCCTGGAAAGTCCGCTCAACCCGGCCACCGCCCAGGCGCGGTCCATTGCGGACCTTTTCATCCTGGTTCTGGTCCTCGCCGCGGTCATCCTGGTCGTGGTGGCCGGCTTCATCACCTACATCGCCATCAAGCACCGCCGCCGCCCCGGCCGCGAGGAGGGCTCGCAGGTCGAGGGGAACCTGCGGCTGGAGATCCTGTGGACCGCGGTTCCGGTAGGGATCCTGGCCGTGGTGCTCTTCTTCTCCGTCCGGACCATGCACGCGGTCTACCCCGCGGCCGGCGACCGCAAACCCGACCTCACGATCACCGCGCACCAGTGGTGGTGGGAGGTGCGCTACCCCGGGACCGACGCGGTCACCGCCAACGAGATCCACATCCCGGCCGGACGGCACCTCCTGGCCCGCATCACCTCCGCCGACGTGATCCACGACTTCTGGGTGCCTCGGCTGGCGCGAAAGATCGACGCCACCCCGGGGCATCCCACCTACCTCTGGCTCCAGGTGGACGGCCCCGGGGTCTACCGGGGAAGCTGCAACGAGTTCTGTGGGGCGGGGCACGCGTGGATGCTGATCCGGGTCGTGGTTCAGCCGCCGGACGAGTTCGAGGCCTGGTTGCGGCACGAGAGCGAACCCGGGGCCGCCCCCGACTCCGCCGACGCGGTCCGGGGCGCCCGCCTCTTCCAGGAGCGCACCTGCTCGACCTGCCACGCGGTGCGGGGAACGCCGGCCGCCGGCGACGTGGGTCCGGACCTGACCCACCTGGCCTCCCGGGCCACCCTGGCCTCGGGGGCGACGACCAATACCCGTCCCCACCTGGCCCAGTGGATCGGGGACCCGGACTCCATCAAGCCCGCAAGCCACATGCCGAACCTGCACCTTTCCGATTCCGACGTCCAATCCCTGGTCGCCTACCTGGAGGATCTCCGATGAGGTGGAGCGCGATTCCCCCGGCGGGAACGTCCGGGGAGGTCCGGTCATGAGCGCGTCCGCCGCCGCGGCCACCGCGGACTCGCGGCCCACCGGCCTCCTGAGCTGGGTCGCCTCCATCGACCACAAGCAGATCGGCATCCTCTACCTGGGAACGGCGCTCTTCTTCTTCCTGGTCGGAGGGGTCGAAGCCCTCCTCATCCGCATCCAGCTCGCGCGGCCCGGAGAGCACTTCCTCTCTCCCGAGGCCTACAACCAGATCTTCACCATGCACGGCACCACCATGATCTTCCTGGTGGTGGTGCCCGCCCTCCTGGGGTTCGCCACCTACTTCGTCCCCCTGATGATCGGGGCCCGGGACATGGCCTTTCCCGCGGCTGAACGCCCTGAGCTACTGGATCCTTCTCTTCGGGGGAATCTTCCTCTACTTCAGCTTCCTGGCCGGGGGCGCCCCCGATGCGGGGTGGTTCAGCTACACCCCGCTGAGCGAGAGGCCCTACGCGTTCGGGACCGGGCTGGACTACTGGGGGTTGGGGCTTCTCGGGGTGGGGGTGGGAACGGTGGCCTCGGGGATCAACCTCATCGTGACCATCTGGACGCTCCGGGTTCCCGGTATGACCGTCCGCCGCCTTCCGCTCTTCGTGTGGATGGTGCTGGTGAACTCCTTCCTCATCATCCTGGCCCTCCCCGCCCTCAATGCGGCCCTGGTCATGCTTCTCATCGACCGCCTTCTCCAGGCCCACTTCTTCGACGTCACCGCCGGAGGCTCGGCGCTCCTCTGGCAACACTACTTCTGGATCTTCGGCCACCCCGAGGTCTACATCATGGTGCTCCCGGCGTTCGGGATCATCTCCGAGGTCATTCCCGTCTTCTCACGAAAACCCATCTTCGGCTACGAGTTCCTGGCGATTTCCACCGTGGCCATCGGCTTCCTGAGTTTCGGGGTGTGGGTGCATCACATGTTCGCGGTGGGGCTGGGGTTTCCGATCTACTACGTCTTCGCGGTGGGGAGCATGCTCATCGCCATCCCCACCGGGGTCAAGATCTTCAACTGGATCGCCACCATGTGGGGCGGGGCGATCCGGTTCACCACCGCCATGCTCTTCGCGGTCGCGTTCCTGATCGAGTTCACGGTGGGGGGGATCAGCGGGGTGATGTTCGCCGCGGTCCCCATCGACTGGGCGCTGACCGACACCTACTTCGTGGTGGCCCACTTCCACTACGTGCTGTTCGGGGGGACGGCCTTTGCCCTCATGGCCGGCGTCTATTACTGGTTCCCCAAGATGAGCGGCCGCCGGCTGAACGAGAAGTGGGGAAAGGTCCACTTCTGGCTGACCGTGATCGGTTTCAACACCACCTTCTTCGTCCAGCACCTGGCCGGGCTCCTGGGGATGCCCCGCCGGGTGTTCACCTATCCCGACCTTCCCCACCTGGGAATCCTGAACCTGATCTCCACGGTGGGGGCGTTCATTCTGGGGGGATCGGTTCTGGTGATGCTCGTCAACCTCGTGGTGAGCGCCCGCCGAGGCGAGCCCGCCGGCGACAATCCCTGGGAGGGTTGGAGCCTGGAGTGGGCAACGACCTCTCCGCCCCCCGAGCACAACTTCGACCGCGTGCCCCCGGTCCGGGGCCGCCGGCCGCTCTGGGACCTGGCCCACTCCGGCGGGAAGAAGGAGGACTGAGGCGGTGGCCGAGAAGAACAAGCTGGGGGTGATCCTGTTCGTGGCCTCGGAGGCGGTGTTCTTCGGCCTCCTCGTCTTCGCCTACGTCACCTACCACGCGACCCGCGGAAACGGACCCGGCGCGGCCGCCGTCCTCGATCCGGTGAGGACCGGGATCTTCTCGGTGTTCCTGTTCGCGAGCAGCGCCACCATGCACCGGGCGGGAACGAGCCTCCGGAAGCGGAACCGCGGCGAGGGATTCTTCTGGCTCCTGGCCACCCTGGCCTTCGGGGCCGTGTTCCTGGTGGGACAGGGAACGGAGTACCTCCACCTCGCCCGGGAGAACGTGACCATCAGCCGCGATCTCTTCGGCACCACGTTCTTCACCCTCACCGGGTTCCACGGTCTCCACGTCCTGGTGGGGCTCGTCCTCATCGCCCTCGTCCTGGGCCTCACCTGGGCCGGAAAGGACGACCGCCCGTGGGACGGCGCCCTGGGAGCGGTCTCCGTCTACTGGCACTTCGTGGACGCGGTGTGGGTGTTCATCTTCGCCGTCGTGTATCTCTGGGGGACATTGTGACCGCGCGCGAACTCCTCTTCTTCCGGGGCTGGGAACTCCATCCCTCGGTGGCGGCGGGATGCGTTCTCCTCCTCGCCGCCTTCCTCGCGCTGGTCCGCCCGCGCACGGCGCGCCACACCGTCTTCTTCACCCTGGGAACGGTGGTGCTGTTCGTCGCTCTGACCTCGCCCCTGGACCCCCTGGGGGATGACTACCTCTTCAGCGCCCACATGCTTCAGCACCTCCTCCTCTGCTTCGCCGCCCCGCCGCTCTGGCTCCTGGGTCTCCCCTCCGGCTGGACCTCCCGCCTGCTGGCGCGTCCGGCCGTCCGGCGGGCCGAGGGGCTCCTGGGTCGCCCGGTCGTCGCGTGGTTCCTCGGGATCGGAACGCTCTGGATCTGGCACCTGCCCGTTCTCTACAACCTCACCCTGGCCAACGAGGCGGTCCACATCGCGGAGCACCTGACCTTCGTCATCACCGGGACGATCTTCTGGTGGCCGGCGCTGGCCCCGGATCCCCTGCGGCGGCTCACCGGGCCCGGCGCGGTGTTCTATCTCTTCGCCGGCGGTCTGGCCAACACCGTGTTGGGGGTGCTTCTCACGTTCGCCCCGCTCGGCTATTACCCGGCCTATCAGCACCCCGAGGACGAGCTGGGGGCGCTGGCCCTGATCCGGGACGGGTGGGGGATCGATCCCAAGTCGGATCTCGAGCTGGGGGGCCTCTTCATGTGGGTGCTGGGCGGGTTCGTGTTCCTCTGGGCTATCGTGAGCGCCCTGGCCCGGTGGTACCGCGAGCCCGAGGGGGCCGGGCCGGCCGGGGCCGGCTCCGCCGAAGCCACCGGGACCGTCCGACAGGAAGGATAAGACCATGGACGACCATCACGGCCTCGGAACGCCGGACTCCGGGGCTCCAGACGACGGCTGGACCGTACCCCAGCCGGAGACCCTGCCGCGCCCGACCTGGTGGCCGGCCGTCTTTGCCCTGGGATCGATCCTCGTGCTGTGGGGATTCATCACCAGCCTCATCATCACCGGCGTGGGGGCCGTCCTCTTCCTGGCCGCGGTGGCCGGCTGGATCGGAGAGCTGAGACATGAGCACCGGAGCTGAGGAGCCGCGCGGGCCGCTCCACGAGAATCTGAACCGGCGGAGGTTCTTCGCCCGCGTGGGGGTGATTCTGGGCGGGCTCGCCGCGGCGGTGGCCGCGATCCCCGTCGCCGGCTACATGCTGGCCCCCTTCTTCCGGTCCCGGCCGCGCCGCTGGCGGGACGTGGGGGCGGTGGACGCGTTCGAGGTGGGGGAGACGGTGGAGGTCTCCATCGAGGACGCGTCCTCGCTCCCGTGGTCGGGGGTGACCGCCAAGACCGGGGCCTGGCTCCGCCGGCACGGCCGGGAGGAGTTCATCGCCTACTCCCTCAACTGCACCCATCTCGGCTGTCCCGTCCGGTGGGTGGAGAAAGCGGACCTCTTCATGTGCCCGTGCCACGGGGGGGTCTACTACGACGACGGGCGGGTGGCCGCGGGACCGCCGCCGAGACCGCTGTCGCGCTATCCCGTGCGCATCCGCAACGACCGGGTGGAGATCGAGACCAGCGCCATCCCGATCACGTGAGCCGCCGTACGTGCCCGTCCCCGGCCGGAAACCGGAGGAAACCCGACCGATGAACCTGCTCAAGACGCTCTGGCGATGGTTCGACGACCGCACCGGGACCTCGGAGGCGGTGCGCCCCCTGCTGGACCACCCCGTCCCTCCCGGGGCCAAGTGGTGGTACGTGTTCGGGAGCGCCACCCTGGTCGCCTTCCTGGTCCAGATCGCCACCGGGGTGGCCCTCTCCGGCATGTACGTGGCCTCGGCCGGGAACGCCTACCAGAGCCTCCAGTACATCACCCACCAGGCCACCCTCGGCCGCCTGATCCGGGGCATGCACTACTGGGGCGCCTCGGCCATGGTGCTCTTCCTCGGGATCCACCTCATCCGCACCTATCTCACCGCCGCCTACAAGTATCCCCGGGAGATGAGCTGGATCACCGGCGTGGGGTTGTTGGCCTTCACCCTGGCCATGGGTTTCACCGGTCAGCTTCTGCGCTGGGACCAGAACGCGGTGTGGTCGGTGGTGGTGGGGGCGGAGCAGGCCGGGCGGACCCCGGTGGTGGGGGACTGGCTGGCCCGGTTCCTGATCGGCGGGGATACGGTGGGGGGAGCGACCCTCAGCCGGTTCTTCGCCATGCACGTCTTTCTGTTCCCGGCCATGATCTTTGCCACCCTGGGGCTCCATCTGTACATGGTGATCCGGAACGGGATCTCCGAGCCGCCCAAGGCCGGGCGCCCGGTGGATCCCGGGACCTACCGCGCCTGGTACCGGAACATGCTCCACCGCGAAGGGGTGCCCTTCTGGCCCGACGCGGCCTGGCGCGACATCGCCTTCGGCCTGGCGGTGGTGGTGGGGATCGTGGTCCTGGCCTACGTGTTCGGTCCGCCCGAGCTGGGGAAGCCCCCCAATCCCGCCGACATCAACGCGCAGCCCCGGCCCGACTGGTACCTCCTCTGGTATTTCGCCGTTCTCGCGCTCCTCCCCCACGGATCCGAGAACTACGTGATCATCCTGGGGCCGCTCCTGGTGGGTGTCGTGCTTCTCCTCCTCCCATTCCTCTTCAACAAGGGGGAGCGGGCGCCGCTCCGCCGCCCGTGGGCGATGGGGATCGTGCTCATGACGGTGATGATGATCGGCGTCCTGTGGATCGCCGGGGAGCGCGCGAACTGGTCCCCGAACTTCAACGCCGAACCCCTCCCGGCGGCGGTGATCGGCGCGTCCGAGGGCCCGGTGGCCCGGGGCGGCGCGCTGTTCAACGACAAGGCCTGCATCTACTGCCACCGGGTGGGCGGCTACGGAGGCCGGCGGGGACCCGATCTCACCACCGTGGCCGACCGCCTGAGCTCGGACCAGATGCGCATCCGGATCCTGAACGGGGGGTACAACATGCCCGCCTTCGCCGGGACGTTGTCCAAGGAGGAGGTGGCGGATCTGGTGGCCTTCCTGGAGACCCGTCGCCACGCCTACCGGTCCGCGCCGGGCCACGGAGACCCGGCGCCCTCCGCCCCCCGCTGATCCGCCGGCGGCTCCCGGCGTCCGCCGCACCAGGGTAATGTCTCCCGTGAATTCGTTATCGATTTGAGCCGGCCGAAATGCTACGGTCGATGTCGTGTTTGCGGGTGGGGAGGGTGCGTCCGTTCCCGGCCCAATCGGGGAGACGGTCGATGCCCGGGCCTCACCCGGACAAGAATCTCCAACTTCCTGAAAGGAGACGGCCCCGCGCCGTAAACGCCAACGTGAGAACTCGCTACTTCCTACCTGCCGCACTGATCATCACCCTGACCCTGGGATCGTCCATCCTCCCGAGGCCCGCCCTGGCCGCGGGGAAGATCGAGGCGCCGCGGATCCCGGTCCTCGACATCCTGAGCGCCAACGACGCCGTGCCGTCCAACTGGATCGGCATCTGGACCATTCACACCACCTTGCGCGATTGCACGACCAACCTGCTCATCTTCGATGAAACCGTGAACGACACCCTGTGCGCGGATACCAGCATCGAGCCCGATTCGACCGCGGACTTCCCGGTTAGTTGCACCACCCAGTTCACTTCCGACAGCTTCAGCCTGGTGTGCGACGGCACCTACCCGGAGAGCGACTCCTGCTCCGTCACCTATCACCAGGAGTACTCCGGCACGATCGGGAGCGGCAGCTACACCGCCAGCGGGAACTACAGCTTCGTCTTCACCGGGGCTTGCGACGGGATCCCCGATCAGTGCGTCAACGTCGCCACCACCGGCACCCGGGTGAGCTCCGATCCCGGCGTCTGTCCCCAGACCCCGGTGGAATCGACCAGCTGGGGGCTCCTGAAGTCGCGGTACGAGTAGAACCGTCCGGAACGGAGAACGGAGAGACCACGTGGTCTCTCCGTTCCTCCAACGTCATCGTCTCCGGAGACCGTTCCGTGAATTCCGGAGGATCGACGGCTCAGATGGTCCCGGCGGAACCGCGGCTCCGGGCTCGACGATCGGCATCCTTGGCCTCGCGGGCGGCCTCGCGGGCGCGCTCCATGGCCTCACGGGAGAGTTCCAGCGCCCGGTGGCGGGTCTCCCCGGCGTCCTGCAGCGCCCCTTCGGCCGCCCGCATGGCCTCGCGCATGGCCGCCCGGTGGGCTTCCCGCCGTTCCTGAAGCGTGGAGTGGTCCTCGCGCATCTCCCGGCCGATGTCCCGCCCCATCTTCCGGAGCTGGTCCCGGAGCTGGTGGCCCTGCTCCCGCAGCTGGTCGCGCAGCTCGTCCAGGTCCTCTTGATTGAAGTCGCTCCCATCGATCTCGATGTCGGGGATGTCGATGTCCGGCAGCTCGAAGTTCTCCAGCTCCGGGATCCCCAGGTTCCGGAGTCCTTCGAGGTGGATGCGGGGGATCTCCACCCGGAACCGTCCGGGTCCGGTCCCCTCCCGGTCGAGGGAGCCGAAATCCGGGGCCTCGTCGAGGGTCGCCCGCAGCGTGCGCCGCTCGCCCCGGCGGATGATCCCGATCTCCACCGTGGCCTCGGGGCGGCGATCGCGGATCGCCCGGCGAAGCTCACCGGGGTCGGATATCGGGTCGTCCTCCACCGACAGGATGACGTCGCCCGCCTCGATCCCCGCCCGGTCGGCGGGAGAGTCGTGCTCCACCCCGGTCACCAGGACCCCGCGATCCCGGGGGGCCTTGAAGTAGTCGGCCAGCTGATCGCTCAGCGCCAGGGTGCTGACCCCCAGGAAACCCCGCTCGCTCCGTTCGCCCTCGCCGCGGAACACGTGGACCCGGGGCCGGGGCGGGCCTTCGGCTCGCGGGGCCCGGGGGGCCCGCGGGGCCTCCGGCGCGTCGTCATCGTCGTCCCCCAGGATGATCACCCGGCGGTCCCGGTCGGCCTTGGGGACGCTCACGGCGTCGTCATCGTCGTCACCGAGAACGATCACCCGGTGTCCCCCGTCCTTGGCGCGGAACCGTAGAACGTGGTCCCCCCCGTCCTTGTCGTGCCAGACGATCTCGGGGGCCTCCCCGTACTCGTCGTCCCCCCGCGCATGCCAGCGGTGGGACGGGGCTTCCGGCGCGTCTTCGTCCTCGCGGTCCCCGGAGTCAGGCTCATCCGCGCGCGGGGCGCGTTCGAAGTAGACCCGCGGCTTCTTCCAGTCCCGGCCCTTGGCGTCGTCGCCGGAGAAGTAGCGGCGAACCTCGCGGTCCGAGCCGCGCGGTGCTTCCCCCGATTCCATCCACCGTTCGCCCCGGCCGGCGAGTTCGACGGAGAGGCCGCGACTCGAGCCGTTCCGGTTCACCACCACCAGAGCCTTCTCTCCGGGCCCCAGCGCGCGCACCGCCGAGACCACGTCGTTCACCGATTCCACCCGGTGTCCGTCGAGCTCGGTGATCACGTCCTCGCTGCGGAGGCCGGCCCGGTCAGCCGGGCTGTCCGCGGTCACGCTGGTCACCAGCGCTCCCCGAACCCGGCGATCGACGTGGATCGCGTCGCGCAGGCTGGGGGTCAGGTTCTGGAGGTTCACCCCCAGCCATGCCGGGTCCCGGTCCGAGGCTTCGGCGGACGGGGGGAAGAGCTCGCCGCGAAGATAGGGGTAAGCGACGAGGAGCCCGGCCACGGCCAGGACGGCTCCCACGACCAGCTTGATATGGATGGTGGATCGCATGTTGTCCTCCTGCTCGGATCGGCAGGTGTTTTCGGACGAGGGGACGGGCCGAGCGGCCCGCACCCGGATACTACTACAGCTGTAGACAAATCCGGCAAGAAAAATCCACTGGGTCTTAACTAGCTGTAATTACTAAGGTTACCGACTGCGCAGGGCGGCGTAGACCGCGATCGCCAGCACCGCCACCGCCACCGCGATGATCACCCGGCTGAGCACGCTCTCCCGCGGGGAGGCCGGTCCCCGGCCCAGTGGAAACTGATCGTGGACGGTATCCCGGAAGGCGGCGAGTCCCCGGGGCGTGTCCTCCACCTTCGGGCTCAGGCCCGCCTCACCCAGGGCCTCGATCGCATCGTCCACATAGTCCTCGGGAACGGCGATCCGCGTGGTCTGCGGCACGCCGAAGATCCCGGTGGACAGGCTCGGAAGGTGAAGCACGGGGATCATCGCCGACTCCAGGACGTCCCGAGCCATCTGGGCTTCGAACTCGTTCCGGGCGTGAAGGACGATGATCGGATGGGCCGGATCGGGCATCGTTAGCTCCCTCCGTCCGGCTCTCCGGCCTCGGGAGAGACGGCGCCGGCGGCCTGGCGGAGCTCGGGTCGATGGATCATCCCGCCGAGATGGGCGGTCCAGGCGAGGATCCCCGCCGCCACCGCGAGCACGATGAGGGTGGGAAGGATGGCGCGCCGCGTCGGTGGCTGTCGCCTGCGGAGCCCCAGGGTGATCAGGGCGATCACCCCGGCGGCGACCGTGGTCCACAGGGCCTTGTCCGCCATCTCCTCGTGCCGGCCGATGGCCGGTTCGGAGACCCCGGGAAGGTGCTCCACGACCTCCTCCGCCCCGTCGCCGGTGAGAAACGCCGGTACGACGGAGATGCCCAGGAGCACGGTGAAGAGGAGCGCGGTCCGGGTGAGGACCGGGGTCGGCTTGAGCCAGGCGGCGAGCCCGAGGAGAAGGACCCAGAGCGCGCCGATCACCGGCACGTGATTCACGATCAGGTGAAGTTCCTGTCCATCGAGTTTCATCGTGTACTCCCCGGAGCCGCGGCCCCGGTCAAGGGGTGGAAACGGCGGGCGCGGCGCGCCTCCAACCCGGTCCGCCAGCCGTTCAGGATGGATATCCCCCCGATGTAGCCCGCGCCGAACACGTATAGAAGGAGGAACGGCACCGCCAGGTAATGCCCGTGAGCCAGGGCGTAGATCACCACGGCCGTCGCGTAGGCGGACAGGGAGAGTTCCACCCAGGGCCAGGCGGTCGCCGCCACCCGGTAGCGCTTGCCGCGCCAGTGATCGGAACGCGTGCGGAGCGCGTACTTGGGGGTGCGGTTGAATGCGCTCGGCCGGCCGATCAGGGCCTCGACCAGGGCTCGGGTGTTGTTGATGGCGATCCCCATGTTCCCGGCCACCACCACCGGCAGCATGGCCAGGCTCTCTCCCCAGGATTTTCCCCGCGCGCGCTCGGCCACGAAATAGAGCCAGGGATGGCCGAAGGAGGCGATCACCAGCACCGTCGCCCACTTGAACGCCCACCCGGTCTCGGGGTGCCGGTCGAGAATCATGAGCGCGGGGAGCCCGGAGAGCCCCAGGAGGAGGAGCAGGGGATAGACGAAGTGGCTGGTGAGATGGATGAAGGCCTGGAAGCGGGTGAAGCGGGGGAGGGGCGCGCGCATGATCCTGCCCAGGAGCTTTCGCGCGCTCTGCACCGAACCCTTGGCCCAACGGAACTGCTGTCCCTTGAGCCCGTTCACCTCGGCGGGAAGCTCGGCCGGACACAGCACCTCGGGAAGGAACAGGAACCGCCATCCGGCGAGCTGGGCCCGGTAGGACAGATCGAGGTCCTCGGTCAGCGTGTCGTCCTGCCAGTTGCCGGCGTCGAGGATCGCCTGCTTCCGCCACACCCCCCCGGTGCCGTTGAAGTTGATGAAGGCCCCGTTCCGGTTCCGCACCGTGTGTTCGATCAGGAAGTGGCCGTCCAGGGCGACGGCCTGGGCCCGGGTGAGAATCGAATAGGCTTCGTTCAGGTGGGTCCAGCGGGTCTGGACCATGCCCAGGCCGGGATCGCCGAACCAGGGGACGCACGCGGCCAGGAAATCCGGCGGGGGAACGAAATCGGCGTCGAACACCGCCACCAGCTCACCCTTGGCCTCGGCCAGGCCCTCGCGGAGCGCCCCGCCCTTGTACCCCGTCCGCACCGATCGGTGCCGATGGACGACGTCAAGGCCCTGCTCCTTCCAGATCCGGACCAGCTCCTCGACCCGCTCCACCGTGTCGTCGGTGGAGTCGTCGAGGACCTGGACCTGGAGTTTCTCCCGGGGATAATCCATCGCCGCCACCGCGTCGAGCAAACGCTCCACCACGTAGCGTTCGTTATAGATGGGGAGCTGGACCGTGACCGTGGGAAGGCTCCCGCACTCGGGGGGCGCCGGAGCGTCCCGCATGGAGCGGCGGTAGAGCCAGGCCATGAGATAGGCGTGCATCCCGTAGAGGAACAGAACCAGGGCGATCGCGAAGTACATCCCGAGAAAAGCGATGACCCAGGTCGGAGTCGAGGCGTTCAAAGCCGTTTGTGGTCCTTATCCCGACCTCAGGTGGGCCGTTATTCAGTGCATCAGCACCATCCGGCGGGTGTACGTCGCATCCTCGGTGATCAGCCGGTAGAAGTAGATGCCCGCGGCCACCGGCCGGTGGTTGGAGTCGTTTCCGTTCCAGGTCATCTCGTGGCGCCCCTGAGCGAGGAAGCCCGAAGCGGCCACGGCCACCCGCCTCCCGTTCAGGTCGAGAATTTCCAGCGTGGCGGTCTGGGCCCGCTCCAGGGCGAACGCCAGCGTGGTGGAACTCCCGAAGGGGTTCGGGGCATTCTGCCAGAGAACGGTGCGCGCGGACAGGGGTGTGACCCGTATCGGACCGTAGGTATCGGCTGTTCCGGCGCTCCCTCTGGCCTCCACCAGATACCATGACTCGGCCGCAACCGGCTCGGGATCGGTCCAGCTGAACGTCGATTCACCTTCGGTGGTGATCTGGTCGGGCTCGCTCACCGCCTTGAAGGGCCCGAGTTCCCCCGACCCCCGCTTCACCACGAAGCGGGCGTTCGGATCCGCCTCGGCCAGGGTCCAGCGGATGACCGGAAAACCGCCGGACCACGTCGCCTCCAGGGCGGCCAGCTCCACCGGCACCGGAGCGTCCAGGGCGTTCTTGGCGTCCAGCTTGCCGTAACCGTAGAGCGTGTTGGGCACGGTCCCGGTCAGGGCATCGGCGCGGGCGGAGTGCTCGAGCCGGCCCAGGATCTCGCGCCGGGCATCGGCCGGGTGCTTCTGGAGGATCAGGGCGATGACCCCGGCCACATGGGGCGAGGCCTGGCTCGTCCCCTGGCTGATCACGTGCAACCCGTCGGTGGCGATGAGCACCGGTTCGGAGAACTCCCCCACTGCGGTGGCGGAGCGGGCGGAGACGATGCCCATGCCCGGGGCGGCGATCTCGGGTTTCAATACCCCGTCCCGCCTCGGGCCGGGGCTGCTCCAGGACGGAGCGCTCCCCAGAGCGGGCGCGGAAGTGTACTCGTAGGTGTGGCCGTCCGCGGACGCCCACTGGGTCTTGGTGACGTAAGCGCCCACCGCGATCACCGAGTCCGAGCTGGCCGGGGAGCCGACCAGGGTGGTGTTCTCGACATAGGTGGTCCAGGCCGCGGTCTGCCCGGCGGAGAAGTCCAGCGTGGTGTAGGGGATCCAGAAGTCCACCGTGACCGCCGATACGCCGTTGTTCCTGACCTCCACCGTCCAGATTCCGGCGCGGGGGGACTCGTCGCCGACTGATCCCGGATGTCCAGGTAGCAGTAGCGGGTCGGCGCCTCGGACGAGGTCCCGTTCTGGACGTAGACGAGTCCGTCCTCGGTGTTCAGTCCGGCTTCGCTGTTGGGCCCCACCGGCCCCACCGAATGGTTCCTCGGGCTGGTCATCTTGAAGGTCAGGTTGGCGGTGGGGAACCAGGCCTCGGTGTAGACCTGATCGTCGTTCGCGACGGGACCGGGCGTGTAGTTCCCGATCGAGAAGGGGACCTGGACGGTACCGCCCGCCGGGATCACGGCCTTGGCATGGATGCCGGTTCCTCCCTCGTTCCCGGCCGCGGCCACCACGATCCTCCCCGGACCCGAGAGCGCGGCCAGGGCGCGGTCCAGATCGTAGGTTCCGTCATGACCTCCGTACTGGGCTCCCAGGGAGAGGTTGACCACCGCGGGTTCCCCCATGGCGGCGGCGCGGTTGAAGATCCAGTTGGCGGCATCCACCACCGAGGGGGTGTCGAAGCGGCTGTTGACCACCAGGATGTCCGCCTCCGGGGCGATTCCCACGTAGGTGTACCGGGTGGCCACGTTGTTGGAGGCGCGACCGTTCCCCGCCGCGATGCCCGCCACGTGGGTGCCGTGGCCCACGTCGTCCCTTTCCCGGGTGGGACCGGCGTTGATCGCCGCCTCGGACCACTCCGTCCCGTAGTTGTATCCGTCGGGCCGGGGACCGCCGGAGTCGTTCTGGTCCCACAGCGCCTTCACCCGGGTGGTTCCGTCGTCGTTCTTGAAGTCGGGGTGGGTGAGGTCGATCCCGGTGTCGATGATCCCGATCACCGCGCCCTTTCCGGTGGCTCCCCCGACCGGATAGGGAGGCTTGGCGCTCCCATGGGCCTCGACCGCGCGGATCTCCGCCGCGCTCAGATTCAGGAGCGGCTTCAGCGGGAGCCCCAGCTCCACCCGGCGGACCCCGGGTAACTTCCCCAGCTCGTCGATCCGGGATAGGGGGGCGGTGACGGTGGCCACGTCCCCGGCCACCGTGCCCACGGTGAATCCCGCCGCCGCGCAGCTCCGAGGCCCGGTCGGTGGTGACCAGCAATCGGAACTCCGTTTGCGCCCCCGGGGTCGCGGGAGCGACCGCCCCGGGAGCCGGGGGGTTCACCACCGCCGCGCGGAAGAGCGGGGAGAGGGCGGTGGCGGCGCCGGGGCGCGCGGCCTGGATCTCGGCCAGGTTCCGTACCGCCATCCGCACGTAGGGGGACAGGGTGTTGGGAGGCGACCCCGCACCTCCCAGGAGCAGGAGAATCAGGGACGAGGCCAGGGTCGCCGGTCGTGTGATCTTCACCGTCATGTCTCCCTTTGCCACGAAAAGGGCGCGGTCAGCCGGTCGAAGGGGGGGGTTCCCCAGATCCCGCTAGTCCCGGGACATGAGCTGACAGAGGACCTGGGTCCCGGCGGGGAGCGTCTCCGCCTCGGGGGGAAGCAGCGCGTAGCCGTTGGCCCGGGTCATCGAGGTGAGGATACCTGAACCCTGGGGTCCCGTGCTGCCCGCGATCCATTCCCCGTTTTCGGCCTCCAGGCGGACCCGCAGGAATTCGGTCCGCCCCGGGCGCCGCTTCACCGTCTCGGCGAGGCGGGCGATGAAGAACGGGCGGTAGAGATCCGCCCTCCCGGCCAGCTTCCTGAGCCCCGGCAGCACGAACTGATCGAGCACCACCAGGGAGGAGACCGGATTTCCGGGGAGGCCGAACACCGGGGTCGGCCCCACCCGGCCGAAGAGCTGGGGCTTTCCCGGCTTCACCGCCACCCGGTAGGCCTCGACGTCGCCCACGCGGTCCAGGACCCGCCGGGTGAGGTCGTAGTCGCCCACGCTCACCCCGCCGGTGGTGAGGAGAAAGTCCACGCGCTCCGCGCCCTCGAGGATCGCCCGGGTGAGCGCCTCCTCGTCGTCCCCGACCAGCCCCAGATCCACGGTGGGGAAGCCGTGATCGGCGAGCGCGCCGAGAATGCCCACCCGGTTCGAGTCGCGGATCTGCCCCGGTCCGGGATCGGCCTCGGGGGATACCAGCTCGTCGCCGGTGGAGAGCACCCCCACCACCGGACGGGGATGGACCCGGACCTCGCGCACCCCTACCGAGAGAAGGAGCGCCATCTCCGGCCCTCCCAGCCGCTGTCCCGGCTCGAGAAACGTCTCTCCCCTCCGCACGCTCTTCCCGGCGCGGCGCACGTTTCCGCCGGGAGGAATCGGGGCGCGCACCCGCACCGCCTTCGCCTCGTCGGGGCCGGAGGGGAGGCGGCCCCGCTCCGCCGCCTCGTCCCAGAAGTTGGTGGCCTCCACCGGCACCACCGCGTCGGCCCCCTCGGGGATGGGCGCGCCGGTCATGATGCGAACCGCCTGGCCGGGCCCCACCCGGAATCGCTCCGCGGATCCGGCGGGCAGGCTCCCCAGCACCTCCAACCGCCGTGGAACGGACTCCGAGGCCTCGGCGACGTCTTCCCCCCGCACCGCGAAGCCGTCCATCCCCGAGTTGTCGAAGGGGGGCATCGACTCGGGAGCGAGGACGGCGATGGCCAGGGCCAACCCACGGGAGTTGGCGGTGGGGACCGCCACCGGGGGGAGCGGGCTCAACCCGTCCACCACCCGCGCCCGCGCTTCCTTCCAGTCCAGATGTCGGCTCATGAACTTCCTCCCCGTGTCTCTACCGGCTGCCGGGCCCGGAAGGGCTCAGGAATCGGCGGGTCCGACCGCGCCGGGCCACCCCGGGTGGCCGGCCTTCTCCCCCCGAAGGAGCCGGAGCGCGTGGGGGAGCACCGGCTTCAGCGCCTCCAGGCACTCGGCCACCGCCCTGGGGCTGCCGGGCAGGTTCACGATCAGGGTCGCCCCGCGGATCCCCGCCACCCCGCGGCTCAGGGCGGCGAAGGGGGTGTTCGCCGCGGTTTCCCGCCGGAGGAGCTCGGACAGCCCGGGCGCCTCGCGCTCGATCACCGATCGGGTGGCCTCCGGAGTCACGTCCCGGGGGGCGAAGCCGGTGCCTCCGGTGGTGATCACCAGCTCCACCCCGTCCCGATCGGCGAGCCGGCGGAGGGCGTCGGCCACCCGGTCCGCTTCGTCGGGGAGCGCCGCGCGCTCGACGACGTCCGCGCCCCAGGATTGGAGGATCCGCTCGGCCTCGGGGCCGCTCTCGTCCCGGTGGCTTCCCGCGGCCACGCGGTCGGAGACGGTGAGCACGACGGCGCGGATGGGGGAGGGCGGCTCGGGCACGCTCATCGGCCGGCTTCCCCGTTCGAGGCCTCGGCGAACACGTCCTCGTACCCCTCGCGCGACCACCGGCCGCTCTTTCCCCCCTCCTTGAGCTCGAGCCGCACCTCGTTCAGGGTCGTCCCCCGGTCCACCCCCTTCACCATGTCGATGAGCGCCAGCCCGGCCACCGCCACCGCGGTCAAGGCCTCCATCTCGACCCCGGTCCGGGCCTGGGTCCGGGCTTCGGCAAAGAGCCGGAGCCCCCGGGGCTCGGGGCGCGCCTCCACCCGGACCTGGTCGAGGGGGAGGGGGTGGCAGAGGGGGATGAGGGCGGCGGTCTGCTTGGCGCCCTGGATCCCGGCGATCCGAGCCACCGCGAGGGCGTCTCCCTTGGGGAGCCGGCCCTCGGTGATCAGGGCGATCGTCTCCGCGTTCATGGCCACCAGGCCCGAGGCCACCGCGCGGCGGGCGGTGACCGGCTTGGGGCCCACGTCCACCATGCGGGCCCGGCCCTTGGGATCCAGGTGCGAGAGCTTCTTCATGGGGTCAAACCGCCCTTTCCGCTCGGCTAACGTATTGACTCCAGCCTGATTGAGCGAACTTACCGGAATCCGGGACCCGGTTCGGAGTATAAGATATCAGCCCGTCCAGGAACCGGTCTCCTCCGGATCGGGTTCACGCGAAGGGCGGCCGGGGATGGGCCGCGGAGCGGCCCCCCCGGGATGGCCGCCCGATTTCCGGCCGCGACCGGGCCGCCTGTCACCTTTTTCCGGGCCGTGCGTCTCCCCAGGGAGCGCCGGGAGTCGAGGCGGCCGGCCGTCGCGTCATCCACCGGACACTCCACCAGGAAGGGCGAACACCGCAGCCATGGAATCCAGGGCAGAGAGAAAGCGGACCCGCGCGGGCATGGGGCGCGTGGCCCTTGTGGTGGTGATTCTGGCTCTCCTCGGCGCGGTCCCCGCCGCGTTCGCGATTCTTCCCCAGGACGATTCACTCCTGGGTGGGGGCGGGATCTCCTCGGCTCCGCCGGTCCACGTCTGGACCGCGTGGTCGGTCGACGGCGCGGCGGCCGGAGACCGCCCGGTCCTGGCCATCGTGGTGGACATGGAACCCGGCTATCACATCAATCCCGACGCGGCCCAGGTCGTGCCGGTGGGAGACTTTGCGCCGTGGCCCACCAGCGTCCGGATCACCGGCGCCTCCGACGCCTTGGGCCTGGAGACGGTGCGATTCCCCGAGCCGGAGCCGGTGCACGTGGAGTACGCCGACGGGGATCTCCACGCCTTCAGCGGGCGGCAGGTCTTCTACCTGCCGATGAAGGTGGCGGAAAGCGCGCGCCCCGGACCCCTCCACGTGAGCCTCGAAGTCGAGTACCAGGCCTGCGACGCCACCGTATGCCTCCCGCCCCGCACCGAGACCTTCGACGACACCCTCTTCGTGGCCGGGGACGATGTTCCCGTGCAGCCGGCCAACCAGGCGCTCTTCGCCGGGTTCACCGACGCGCCTTCCGGCGGCGGCGGGGGTCCGGTGAAGTTCGATCTGTTCGGGTGGAGCTTCTCGGTCAATGCGGGCTCGGGCCTGGGGTTCCTGCTGCTCCTGGTGGTGGCCCTGGTGGGGGGGATGCTCCTGAACTTCACCCCCTGCGTCCTGCCGGTCATCCCCATCAAGATCATCAGCCTGTCCAACGTGGCCGGGAGCCGTGGCCGCATGCTCACCCTGGGCGTCGCCATGTCTCTGGGGGTGGTGGGATTCTGGCTGGGGCTGGGGGGACTGATCGCCGCGGCGAGCTCCTTCACCGCCACCAACCAGCTCTTCCAGTACCCGGCGTTCACCATCGGGGTCGGGCTGGTCATCGCCTTCATGGCCGTGGCCATGACCGGCGTGTTCGTGATCCGGCTACCGAACTTCGTCTACGCCATGAACCCCGGCCAGGAGAGCCTCCACGGATCCTTCGGCTTCGGGATCATGACCGCGGTTCTCTCCACGCCCTGCACCGCCCCCTTCATGGGGGCGGCGGCGGCGTGGGCGGCGACCCAGAGCGCCGGGACCACCCTCGTCACTTTCGCCGCCATCGGAGCCGGGATGGCCTTGCCCTACCTCGCGCTCTCGGCCTCCCCCGCCCTGGTGAAGCGGATGCCCCGGAGCGGGCCGGCCAGCGAGCTCATCAAGCAGGTGATGGGGCTCCTCATGCTGGCGGCCGCGGCTTACTTTGTCGGGGTGGGTTTGAGCGCGATCCTCAACACGCCTCCCGATCCGCCCAGCCGTCTCTACTGGTGGGCGGTCATGCTCTTCGTGGCCGCGGCGGGGGGGTGGCTCGCGGTTCGCACGATCCGGATCGCTTCGGGGCCGGCGAAACGCATCGGGTTCGCGGGGCTGGGGGTGCTGCTCCTGGCCGGCTCCGCCTTCGGAGCGGCCCGTCTCACCAACGAGGGGCCGATTCCGTGGGTCCACTACACCCCCGAGCGGTTCGACCGGGCCATCCGGGACGGCAAGGTGGTGGTGATGGATTTCACCGCCGAGTGGTGCCTGAACTGCAAGAGCCTGGAGCACGGGGTGTTGAACGGCTCCAAGGTGACGTCCCTGTTCTCGGACGGGGACGTGGTCCCGATCAAGGTGGACATCACCGGCAACAACCCACCGGGTAAAGCCAAGCTCAAGGAGGTGGGGCGGCTCACCATCCCGCTTCTCGTGGTCTACGCCCCCGACGGGCGGGAAGTGTTCAAGAGCGATTTCTACACCGCCGATGAGGTTCTGCGGGCGGTCAACGAAGCCAGGGGGACACCCCGGTAGGATGACCCCCGCCGCGGCCGAAAAAGTCGACACAAATGGTATGATCTGGGATCGGGCCCCCGGTCCAGGCCAGGGTCCCAAGACAACGGAGGAACGATGTTTCAAAAGCTTTTCCTGACCGCGATCCTCGTCCTCGGCGCCGCCGGGTGCGCGAACGACGGGGGCGGCAACGGGCGGGCGGTGAAATCCGCCGGGTCGGATGACGGCGCCGCCGTGGCCGAGACCGAGATCCAGACCTCTCCCGCACCGGGTCCGGCCGCCACGGCCGGGGCCCAGTCTCCCAAGGAACAGGGCCAGGAAGTCGCCCTCCAGGAAAGCCCGGCGAGCGCAAAGCCGGCGGCGGAAACCGCAACCCCCCCGATCAAGACCGCATCGGCGGATCAGGAGATGGCCGAGGCGGAGGCCCGCCAGCGCGCGGGGGCGACCGGCAAGCACACCAAGCCCGCCGTGGACACGAGCCAGCTCCAGGACGCGCCGGGCTGGCAGCTCCCCGACCTGGAGGGGAACCAGGTCGCCCTGGCCGACTTCAGGGGACAGGTGGTGCTCCTCGACTTCTGGGCCACCTGGTGTGGCCCCTGCCGCATGAGCATTCCGCACCTGAAGGACCTCTATGCGGAATACAAGGATCAGGGACTGGCCGTGGTCGGGATCTCCCTGGACCAGCAGGGACCGGCGGTGGTTCGTCCCTTCGTCAGCCAGCAGCAGATCGCTTATCCGATCGTGATGGGGAACCTCCAGATCACCCAGGACTTCGGCGGTATCCGGGGCATTCCCACCGCGTTCGTGATCAGCCAGGACGGCAAGATCTACAAGAAGTACGTCGGGCTCGTCCCGAAGCAGGTCTACGAGAAGGACATTCGCGCTCTGCTGGGCCTCACCAGCTAGCGGAGCGGGTTGGAAGTGAGTCGAGGGCCCGGGGCCGGAGCGAGATACCTCGCTCCGGCCTTGGTCTTTCTGGCGCTGATCGGGGGGACGGCGGCCGGCGCCTCTCCCCGGCCCGATCCCGACCTGGTTCCTCCCCGGGTCGATCGACTCGAGAGGGCGGCCGCCGGGGTGGTGGCCGCACTGCGATCCCAGCCCGAGTACCCCCCGACTCCCGAGGCGGTGGAGCTCCTTCTCCGGGTCTACGCGGAGGGCCGGAAGCCGGCGGACCTCGATCGGGCGCTCGCCCTGGCCCGCCGGATGCGGGATGAGAACCCGAGCCTGGCTTCACCCCAGGAGTTCTATCGCATTGCCCGGGCCGGAGGACCGACCCTGGCCGAAGGGGAGGACCTCTTCGAGGCGCGGCAGGAGCTGATGCGGATGGCGGGGCGGGCCACCACCGACACCTATGCCGGGTTCGTTCAGGACCTCTTCCTTCGAGCCCAGGCGCTCGGCGACACCGCGGCCCTGGCGAATGCGTACCGGGCCGCCGGGAGCTTCCTCGAGGCGCGCACCCGGCGGGAGGCGGGCGGCCTGTCCCTGCTCCCCGGAGGGGGAGCGGCCAGTGAGGCCTCGCTTTCGGACTACACCGAGGCCGTCCGGCTGTGCGGGGCGGCCGTCGAGGCCTCGGGCTCCGAGTCGTTGCGCGCGGACGCGGCAGGACTCGCCCGGGGACTCATCCGCCGGTTCTGGGACGAAAAGACCACCCGCTTTCGGGTTCCCGCCACCGACCGGGTGGACCGTCCCGCCTCGGTGGAGCCGCTCCTGAACGCGCGCGCGGCCCTGGCCCTATGGCGGATGGGGGAGTTGACCGGCGATCCGCTCCTCACCGGACGGGGGAGGCGGGCGCTCCAGTCGGTTCTGGACGATGCCCTCGCGTCCCCGGTCGCCGCCCCGGCCGCGGCCCTGGCCGCTCTGGCCATGGACACGCCCCCGGTGCGGATGGTGGTGATGGGTCCGTCGCGCGATCCCGCCGCGACCGCACTCCGCCAGGCCGCCTTCTTCATCTTCGAACCGCGAAAGGTGCTGCTCGGCCTCGACCCTTCCGCCGACGCGAGCCGGATCCACGCTCTTTCCCTTCCGGCGACTCCGTCCCCCGCGCTCTTCATCCGGTTCGACTCCTTCCGCTCTCCGCCGGTCACCGACCCCGCCCGGGTGGGGGCGGAGCTTCGGGAGATCCTCTCCCGGTCGGTGAAGACGCGGCGGTAGATCCTCCACGCGCCGCGGCGGTCGGGCCGGCTGCCCCGGTGAATTCCCCGGCTCCTCCCTCGGGACGCGTGACCGCGCGACGCCGTTCGTCCCGCCCGGGTGAATCCCGCGCCTGCCGCCGCCCGCCGGATCGTGTATGATTCCATTTCGTTGACGTCCGTGGGGGGGGGTGTGAGAGAGTGCTGTCTCCGGTTCCGAAAGGGGAGGTGTCCGGCATGATGCGATCGATCGGCGCGGTGATACTCGGCTACTTGGTCATGTTCGTGGGGGTGTTCGTCGCATTCACCGCGGCATACCTGGCCATGGGGGCGGAGCGCTCGTTTCTCCCCGGGAGCTACGACGTTAGCCCGCTCTGGATGGTGGTCATGGTCCTGGTCAGTCTGGTCGCGGCGATCGTGGGGGGGTGGGTATGCGCGGCCGTGGCCCGAAGCGATGCCGCCCCCCTCGTCCTGGCCGTCCTGATCCTGGTGCTGGGGATCGCCATGGCCCTTCCCGGCGTGCTCGGTGAGCCGCCGGCGGTCGGGCCGCGCACCGGCGACGTGGGGAACATGCAGGCGATGACGAAGGCCCAGACCCCCCAATGGCTGACCCTCTTGAACCCCTTCATCGGCGCGTTCGGAGCGCTGTTGGGAGCCCGGTTCGCTCGTCGGCGGACCGCTTCGGCCTACGCGTGAGCCGGTTCGGAACGGGTGCTCGCCATCGACGGAGGATTCAGATGAGACGTTCCGCGCTTTTGTTGTTTCTCTTTGTCCTGATGCTCCCGGTAGCCGGGTGCGGTGGGTCCTCGAAGGCGCTTCAGGGCACCTGGGTGCTCATTGACAACGGCGGCGAAAAGCCGGCGTCCCCGTCCACCAAGATCCTGGACGCGGATCACTTCGCGTTCGGCGGCCCCACGCCCGGCGGCTCGGTCTGGGCGGGCGGCGGGACCTACCGGGTCGAGGACGGGAAGTACATCGAGATCGTCGAGTACCACTCGATGGCCTCCCTGGTCGGGCAATCCCTGGTGTTCTCCTACCGGCTCGATGGGGACCGCTGGTACCACAGCGGCGATTTCGAGGCCGGCGGGCGGAAGTTCCACATCCGGGAGATCTGGCGGCGGGTAAAGGACTAGCCGGCGCGGCCCTCGGCCCGGCCCGCCGCCGCTTCCCGCGGCACCAGCACGATGACCTCGGCGTTGGCGGGGTCGCCGCTCCGGGCGCGGAGCAACGTGGCCCGCCGTCCGGCGAACGGCTCCGCGGTCAGCGTCACTTCCGCTTCGGACTCCTTCAGGTGGCGCAGATCGCGCACCGCGGTCTGGAGGGCCTCGTCGGGCCAGACCTGCTCCAGGGGGAAGGCCATCGAGGTCTCGGCGCCGATCCCCAGCGCCTCCCTGAGCCGCCGCCCCATGAACGCCACCTGTCCCCCCGGAGCCACCCCCGCGGCCAGGAGCCCCTGGGACTCCAGCAGCGCCTCGAGCCGGAGCACCGACGACCGGTGCATCTGGCGGCGCACGGTCTCCACGTCCTTGTCCTGCCGGAGGTGCTCCTCCAGGAACACGGTGAGACGGCCGACCTCGTCGTTGCTGACCGGGAGCCCGGTGTCGTGGGCGATCGCGCCGGTTCGGGCGTAGTGGATGAGGCCGGTCAGCCTCCGGATGGGGCGGAGAATCCAGCGCGGGGCGGTGAGCGCCACCACGAAGGCCAGGATGAGCGCGATCACGATGATGGCGAAGAGATCGCGCACGGCCAGGGATAGGTCCTTGGTGACCTGGAGCCGCTCGGCGGTGAGGTTCCGGGTGGCCTCGGCGTAGACCCCGTGGAAGAGATTCTCCAGGTCGTTCTCGGCCACGGTGACCGACTGGAGCAGGGAATCGGCCCGCGCGTTTCCGGTGAGCTCGAAAGTCACCGCGTCGTCCAGGTCCAACAGGGCCTGGCGGGCCCGGCGAAGGACGCGCTCGCGTTCGGCGACGGTGGGGGCCTTGGCCGCCTCGTCGCGCAGGACCAGGAACCGTTGGCGCGCGGCCTCGGCGTCCCGGGGCGTGGTGAGCTTCAGGCGTGGGGGAGGGCCGGGGACCTCGGCCACCAGGTCCCGGGTGGCCGTCTCGTAACGGGCGGCCAGCTTCTGAAGATCCTCCATCTCCCGTGGGGAATACGGCCAGAGGTTCCTCCCGCCTTCGATCAGGAAACGGACGAACGAAGCCGCCGCCACCGCGTCCTGACCCCGGATGGACTCGCCGGTGAAGAGGTAGTCGAAGCGGGCCAGGCGGGACTGGGCCATCGCCAACTGGACGTCATCCACCAGCAGGGAGGGATCGATGGCGGTGCGGAGGATCCCGGCGATCTCGGTTCGGGCGCGGTGGATCGCGAGCAGCGACCCGGCCACCGGCACCAGGGACAGGACGACCAGGATGGTGAGCGTCCACATCAGCTTGGCCCGGATGGTGAACATCCGTCGCCGCTGGAGCACGCGGTCCTGCCAGAGCGTTCCCGGGCGTCGCGACATGGCCTACTGGGTGAACTCCCGCCCGAGGGCGTCCAGAGCTTCTTCGGAACCGATCACCACCAGCACGTCGCCTTCGTCCAGCGCCTGGTCGGGCTCGGGGAAGCTGGCCACGTCCACCACCTCGTGGATGTGCCCCTCGTCGTCCACCGACTTGCGCTTGTGCTGGATGGCCACCACGTTCACCCCGAACCGCTCCCGGAGATTCAGCTCCCGGAGGGTCTTTCCCCGCATGTTGGGATGGGTGGCGACCTCGGCCACCAGGATCCCCTCGGCCAGGGGAAACCGCTCGAGCGCGAAGGTCGAGACCAGGTTGTCGGCCAGCTGCACCCCGTAGTCCTCTTCGGGGGAGACCACCTTGTGCACCCCCACCGCGGTGAGAATGCGCGCGTGGAGCGGGCTCGTGGCGCGGGCCACGATGCGGGGGATCCCCAGCTCGCGGAGGAGGGCCGAAACCAGGATGTTGGCCTCGCGATGCTCGCCGATGGCCACCACCCCGGTGGTGAACTCGGTCACTCCCAGGGCTTCCAGGGTGTCCCGGTCGGTGGCGTCGGCCACCACCGCGCGGGCCACATCGTCCTTGATCTCGTCCACGAACCGTCCGTTGCGGTCGATGGCCAGCACGTCCTGGCCCCGTTCGGCCAGGCGCCGGGCCACCGGCCCGCCGAACGCTCCCAATCCGATGACGACGTATCGTTCCATGACGGTGAGGCGAACGTCCGGCCGGGGCGCCGCGACCGACCTGTACCGGGGTCGTCCGATCGCGCCCGAAACGCCGGCTCGAGCCGCCCTTCTCCTACCCCACCAGGATCCTGGACTCGGGGTAGCGGTAATAGGTGCGCGTCGCGCTCTTCCCCACCGCGAAGGCGAGGGTCAGGGGGCCGGTACGCCCCACGAACATGAGGAGGATGATGAGGAGCCTCCCCGGGGGTGTCAACGCCGAGGTCACCCCCCGGGAGAGCCCGACGGTGCCGAAGGCGGAGACCGCCTCGAACATCACGTCCAGGTAGTTCTGCCCCGGCTGGACCACCAGGAGCAGCATGAAGCACACCGCCAGGAGCGCCCCGCCGAGGAGGGTGACCGCGATGGCCTTCAGCAGGGTCTCGTCGGGCACCCGTCGCGAGAACACCTCCACGTCCCGGCGCCCCCGGCTCAGACTCCGGAAGGTGAGGGCCAGGATGGCGATGGTGGTGGTCTTGATCCCTCCCGCGGTTCCGCCCGGGGACCCGCCGATGAACATCAGCACCATCAGCACCGAGGCGGTGACCGGGGCCACCGCACTCATGGGGACGGTGTCGAAGCCGGCGGTGCGCGCGGTCACCGATTGGAAGAAGGCGCCCAGGAGCTTCTTTCCGATCGGGAGTCCGGCCAGGGAGGCCTCGTAGTCGAAGTAGAAGAAGGCCATGGTCCCGACCGCGATCAGGACCGCGGTGGTGGTGAGAACGAGACGGGTGTGGGTCTGCTCGTGGCGCCACCAGAGCACCGGGTGGAGCGGCCGCCGGAAGAGTCCCCAGAGGCTTCCCGCCACCGTGAACCCGATTCCCCCCACGATGATGAGGAGCGCGATCACGATGTTCACCACCGGGTCTCCGACCCATCGCTCGAGGCTGGTGGAGAAGGTGGAGAAGCCGGCGTTGCAGAAGGCCGATACCGCGTGAAAGACCGCGTTGAACCAGGCCTCGGACGAGGGCATGACGCGGCTCCAGTAGAGCCCGAGAATCACCGTTCCCGCCGCCTCGGTGGCGATGGTGAAGCCCACGATGAACTGGAGGAGGCGCGTGACGTCCCGCTTGGCGGTTTCCTCCAGGACCTCCTCCAGGAAGCCCCGGGAGCCCGCGCCCAGGGCCCGTCCCAGGGCGAGGGCGGCGGAGGCGCTCAAGGTCATGATCCCCAGTCCCCCCACCTGCATGAGGACCAGGATCACCCACTGCCCGAACGAGGACCAATAGGAGGGGGTGTCCACCACGATGAGCCCGGTCACGCACACCGCCGAGGTCGAGGTGAAGAGCGCGGTCAGGACCGGCGCGTTGCCCGGACCCGCGCTGGCCCCGGGAAAGGTCAGGAACAGCGTCCCCCCCGCGATGAGGGCCAGGAAGGTGTAGGCGATGATGCGCGCCGGGTGCCGCTGGACTCCCACCACCAGGTTCCGGCCCGCGGGGGAGGTGAGCATGCGCGAACCCGCCCGGAACAGCACCCTGAGGGCCAGGAGGAACGCGACGGCCCGGATTCCGACCCGGGGGAGGAGAAGCAGGGCGAAGATGGCGAGGTCCGGCCCGTGAATCTTCAGGAGGTGGGAGGCCCGGACCGAGGCGACGGCGTCGAGGATCACCCGCGCGCCCACCAGGAGGAGAAGGAGGCTTCCCATCCCCAGGGCCACCGGCGTGTGGGCCAGCGCGTGGAGCTGGTATCCCTGTCGAAGGATCAGCGCGATCAGGAGCGCCAGGGCCGAGATCTCCGCCCAACGATCCAGCCGCCGGAGCCGGCCCGGGCTGAGCTGCAACGACCGTCGGATGCGCCAGGGGAGTGACGGCTGCTCTCCCGATTTGCGGTCCTCGTCGGCCACGGCCTACCCTCCTCACCCGGGGCCAGGACCACCCGTGAGCGGCCCGGTGATTCAACGGGCTGGTAGTCTACCAGTCCGCCGGGCAGCGGTCTCGGCCGCATCGGGGCGCCCCGGCGGCCGGTCTCCGCCGGCGGCGGCGGGAGCACGGCGTCCCGCACCCGGGGAGAAGCATGATGATCTCGGAATGGCTGGAGGGGTTCGTTCTGGCCGGAGGCGGTTCCACCCGCTTCGGCTCGAACAAGGCGCTCGCGACGTATCGGGGGCGGCCCCTGCTCGCCCATGCCCTTCGCGCCCTCCGAGGCCTCGGCCTGAACCCCCGCGTGGTGGCCCGCGACCCCGTTCCCTACCGGGACCATGCCCTGGCCTTCGTGTTGGCCGAGAACGCGGGGTGCGGCCCCGCCGGGGGGCTCCGGGCGGCGCTCGCCGCCTCGGCCCGGCCCTGGGCCCTGGTGCTCGGCGCCGACATGCCGGGGGTGGACGCCTCCCTCCTCCGGGCGCTTCTGGAACGGGCCGGGTCGCCTCCCGCCGGCGGAGGCCCCCGCGCGTTCTGCTTCGAGGAGGCCGGGGGCCGCCGTCACCCTCTTCCCGGCCTCTACCACCGGTCCCTGGCCGCGGACATCGAGGGGCTCTGTCCGGCCCCCGCCCTCATGGCCGTCCTCGATGCGGCCTCGGTCCGGACGGTGAAGACCGGGGGAACGGTGGAGGGTGGGGCCGCCGGGTGGAGGCTCGGGAACGTGAACCGCCCCGAAGATCTCGACGCCTTCCGGGGTCCTGGGAAGTAGGGGGAAGCCGAGCGGGGGGTGGTCGGGGACGCTCCCCCGGGGAAGGAACCTGCGTGGGGGAACGGCCACCGGATCGGGGCCGGCCCCCGCGGATGGTGGGGTCCTCTCGGTCGACCGTGGTTGGGCCGGGTCTCCTGGGGGAGAACTAGCGATAGAGCTGCTTCAAGAGGCTCCAGGAGGTGGGCTCGGTGGGAAGCGGGGTCAGGAACACCAGTTCCACCGCGTCCATGTTCGCATAGCGCTTGTTGGCGCCGTTATGGCACTGGCCGGTGGCGGTGTTGGTCATCCGCACCGTGGCCGAGCCGTCCGGCTTGAAGGTCCCGATCCCGATCTGAATCCACTGGTCTTCGTTGTGGTTGGAGCAACCGTGCTCGCCGCGCTGGTTCAGAACCACGCTCCGGCTGCCGTTCTCGTCGGTGATGGAGAAGGTGACGTTGTCGGCGTTGGGGCCCTTGTTGGTCCCCGCGGTCTTGTTGAAGGCTCCCCAGCACACGTAGACCATGTACTCGCCCGGCTCGTTCGTGTGAGGCGAGAACTCGGCGTAGGCGCCGGATTGGGTCGTAGAGCGGGATCCCACGGTGCAGCCCGGCCCGCCGGAGATCATGGCGCTGGCGTCGGAGTCGATCCACGTGCCCGACTCGGTGTAGTCGGCGGGATCGGCGCAACGTGCGCGTAGGATCAGATCCGACGCGGAGGACGGCGTGGCCAGGGCCGGCGCGCAGACGATCACGAGGATACTGGCAGCAATGGTGCGAAGCATGGGGCCTCCCTGAGATGCAATGCCGGAAGCGGGCGACTCGCTCGTGGTGTCGGAATACTTGCGGGAGTATGGCATTTCAGGCCATGTTTGTAAACAATAAATCGATTGAGTCGCACAATTGCGGTGCTGTCTCGAGTGTCGGACACCCTTACAAAACCAAGCGAATCCGGTCTTCAGCGGGCGCCCCGTCCGTTATTGCGAACATGGATAACCAGAATCCGATTGACACTCCCAAGTCATGGACCTAGACTCCTCCATCGCTTGTGCAAAGTTTCACAAGCGAGTCTGTCACAGCGAGTTACCCGCGCCCCGGGACCCATCGGGCGGGGGGTGTCTCCAAGGACCGCGCCATGCTACAAGCCTACATTCCCATCCTCATCATGATGGTGATTGCCGGGGGGTTCGCCGCCGTGGCCCTCATCATCGCGTGGCTTCTGGCCCCCACCAAGCCCGACGCGTCCAAGGACAGTCCCTACGAGTGTGGAATGCCTCCGGTGGGGGACGCCCGGGAGCGATTCAGCGTCCGGTTCTACGTGGTGGCCATGCTGTTCATCGTTTTCGATCTGGAGACCGTCTTTCTCTTTCCATGGGCGGTGATCTTCAGGACCCAGGCTCTTTTCTTCTTCCTGGAGATGCTGGTCTTCCTGGGTTTCCTCCTGGTCGGGTACATCTACGTCTGGCGGATGGGCGCCCTGGACTGGAACCGGGGCCGTGGCCAGCTGATGCAGGAGACCCGCCGTGAAGCCTGAGTCAAGGGATCCACAAGGAAAGCGTTGGATGAAGGACGGGACCCCGGCCGGGCTCGAGGCCTACGGGGTGGGGCCCGTCCCCGGCGCCGAGCCCGTGCCGGAATCGGGCGCGCCCCACGTGTCCACCGACGCCGAGCTTCCCTTCGCCGAGCGCACCGCCTTGGCGATCCGCGAGGCGTTCGGACCGGAGTTCCTCCAGATCATCGTCTTCCGGGACGAGTGGACCGTGGTCGTGAAGCCCGAGCGGATCCTCGAGATCATGAAGTTCCTGCGGGACACCTGGAACTACCGCATGTGCCACGACGTCACCTCGGTCGACCTCTACCCCGCGGAGCCCCGGTTCATGGTGGTGTACCACCTCCTCAACCTGGACAAGGCGGTGCGCTTCCGGGTGAAGTGCCCCCTCCCCGGCGAGGCGCCGGAGATCGACTCGGTGGTGGGGATCTGGACCGGGGCCGACTACGCTGAACGCGAGGTCTACGACCTCATGGGGATCCGGTTCCGCGGACACCCCGACCTGCGCCGCATCCTTATGCCCGACGACTACGAGCATCACCCGCTGCGCAAGGATTTCCCGCTGACCGGTTTCCCGGTCGGCATCGACACGCTCAAGGACTGACGACCGGCGCCGCCGGACGGGCGGTCCCGATCGGATCCCGCGCCATGCCCGACGGGTGGTGGGGGAAGGCCGGGGCGGTCCCCGGCCTCGAGGAAGAGACGACATGGCAAAGCTTTCGGCGGCGACCCAGGCCAGGATTCGCGAGCTCAGGGACCGGTTCCCCCAGCGTCGCTCCGCGGTCATGCCGGCCCTGCACTACGCCCAGGCCGATCGCGGGTGTCTCGACGACGACACCCTGATCGAGGTCGCGGATCTCCTGGAGCTCCCGCGCAACACCACCACCGAGGTGGTCGGCTTCTACACCATGTTCGACCGGGAGCCGGTCGGCCGCTACAAGCTCGAGGTCTGCCGGAACCTCTCCTGCGCCCTTCGGGGCTCCCTGAAGATGTTGGCCCACATCGAGGACCGGCTGGGGATCAAGGCCGGGGAGACCACCCCCGACGGGAAGTTCACCCTCCTCGAGGCCGAGTGCCTGGGGGCCTGCGGCTACGCCCCCATGATGCAGATCGGGCCGTATTTCTATGAGAACCTGACCCGCGAGCAGGTGGATGGGATTCTGGATGCCCTGGCCAAGGACCAGGAGCCCCCGGTGGCCCCCGCCGGGTACTACGAGAAGGATGGGGCGAAGTGGGAGCGGGGAAGCGACGGCCGCTCCGTGCCCACCGCCAGCGAGGCGATCACCCGGTTCCTGGCCGTGCCTCCCGCCCCCGGGGGGAACGGGAAGGGTCCCGGGGACCCGGCGGTGCCCGCCTCCACCGATGAGAGCGAGGAGGGGAAGTGATGGGCGGGTTCATGCAGGTCACCACCGCGAACGCGGACAAGCCCCGCTCCTTCACCCTGAAGGTGGCCGAGGAGAACGGGGCCTATCAGGCGCTCCGCAAGGTCGTGGCCGGGATGAAGCCCGACGAGGTCATCCAGGTGGTCAAGGACTCCGGTCTCCGTGGACGGGGTGGCGCCGGATTCCCCGCGGGCATGAAATGGGGTTTCGTTCCCCAGAACATCGACAAGCCCAAGTACGTTGTGTGCAACGCCGACGAGTCGGAGCCGGGCACCTTCAAGGACCGGGTCATCCTGGAGCGCGATCCGCACCTGCTGATCGAGGGGTGCGTCCTCGCCGCCTACGCGATCCGCAGCCGCCAGGCCTACATCTATATTCGCGGGGAGTACGGACTCCCCATCCGCCGGGTCTCGGAGGCGGTCCACGAGGCCTACGAGGCCGGCTACCTGGGGAAGAACATCCTGGGGAGCGGGTACGACTGCGACCTCGCGGTCTATGCCGGGGCCGGGGCCTACATCTGCGGGGAGGAAACCGGGCTGCTGGACTCCCTGGAAGGGAAGCGCGGCCACCCGAGGCTCAAGCCCCCCTTCCCGGCGGTGGTCGGGCTCTACGGAGGCCCCACCGTGATCAACAACGTGGAGACCCTCGCCTCGGTCCCCGCCATCATCCTGAAGGGCGGCAAGTGGTTCGCGGAGACCGGCGCTCCCAATTCCAGCGGCCCCCGCATCTTCGCGGTGAGCGGCCACGTGGCCCGGCCGGGGACCTACGAGCTGGAGATGGGAAAGACGACCCTGCGGGAGCTCATCTTCGACCATTGCGGGGGGATGCTGAACGGCCGGGCCCTGAAGGCGGTCATCCCCGGCGGGGCTTCGACCCCGATCCTCACCGCGGACGAGATCGACGTCCCCCTGGACTACGACTCCATCGCCAAGGCCGGCTCGGCCATGGGGTCGACCGCGGTGGTGGTCATGGATGATTCCACCTGCCTGGTTCATGTGGCCCTGGTCCTCACCCAGTTCTTCGCCCACGAATCCTGCGGGCAGTGCACGCCGTGCCGGGAAGGGACCCACTGGACCGAACGGATCCTCCACCGGTTCGAGCACGGAGGGGCCAAGCCGGAGGAGATCGACCTCCTCCTGGATATCGCCAGCGAGATGGGGGGCGGCCGCACCATCTGCGCCCTGGCCGACGGGGCGGTGGGGCCGGTGATCAGCAGCGTCAGGAAGTTCCGCGCCGAGTACGAGGCGCACGTGGAAAGCGGGTGCCCCCACGGGGCGCAGCTCTGTGAGGTGGCGTGGTGACGATCGACTGGTGGGTTGAGGTGGTCGTCAAGGCGGTGGTGGTCTTCCTCGTGGTGTTGACCGCCGTGGCCTACATGGTGTTGATCGAGCGCCGGGTGCTGGCCCACATGCAGTCCCGCGTCGGTCCCAACCGGGTGGGGCCCCAGGGCGTCTTCCAGCCCGCGGCCGACGCCCTGAAGCTCATGACCAAGGAGACGGTGATCCCGGAGGCGGCGGACCGGCTGCTCTTCCTGCTCGCCCCCATCTTCTCCCTGGTTCCCGCGCTTCTCACCTTCGCGGTGATCCCCTTCGGGGATTCCATCCATCTTTTCGGGCGCGAGGTGCCGCTCCACATCACCGACATCAACGTGGCCCTTCTCTTCGTTCTGGCCCTGTCCAGCATCGGGGTGTACGGGATCTTCCTGGGCGGCTGGTCCTCCAACAACAAGTACGCCCTGATGGGCGGGCTTCGCTCCTCGGCCCAGATGATCTCCTACGAGCTCACCCTGGGCCTGGTGGTGGTCTCGGTGGTGATGCTGACCGGATCGTTCAGCCTGGTGGACATCGTGAACGCCCAGCGGCACCTGCCTCTGGTGGTCTACCAGCCCGTGGGGTTCATCCTGTTCGTGATCGGATCGATGGCGGAGATCAACCGCATCCCCTTCGACCTTCCCGAGGCGGAGCCGGAGCTGGTGGCCGGCTACCACACCGAGTACAGCGGCATGCGCTTCGCCATGTACTTCCTGGGCGAGTACGCGAACCTGATCACGGTGACCGCCATGGCCACACTGCTCTTCCTGGGGGGCTGGATCGTGCCCTGGCCCGCTCCGGCCTGGACGGCCCCGGTCTGGTTCGCGGCCAAGATGGGGATCCTCATCTTCTTCATGATGTGGACCCGGGGAACCCTTCCCCGCTTCCGCTTCGATCAGCTCATGCGTTTCGGCTGGAAGGTCATGCTTCCGTTGGCGTTGCTCAACATCTTCGCCACGGCGCTGGTTCTGGCTCTCAAAGGGTAGACCGGCCGCGTCCCCGGTTTCGCCCGATGGGGCGAGGGGGAGGGGGGCCGGTCCGAGGAATAGGCGGCGGACGGCGACGTCCGGCCGCCGGGTGGGGTAACGACGTGGCCATTGCCGCATTCATACTGCTCGCCGTTCTCGCGGTCGCGGGCGCCCTGGCAGTGGTGCTCCAGCGGAGCGCCATCTACAGCGCGCTGAGCCTGGTGGGGGTGTTCGCCGTCACCGCCGTGCTCTATCTCATGCTCTCGGCTCCGTTTCTGGCCATGCTCCAGATCATCGTCTACGCCGGGGCGATCATGGTGCTCTTCGTCTTCGTGATCATGCTTCTCAGCGTGTCGTACGAGGAGTCGGGCGAGGGGGCGGGGATCCCCTCGGGCTGGAAGCGGATCGGGGCCGCGGTCCTGGCCGGGCTGATGGTCGCCGAGACCGCCTTCCTGGCCGTCACCATGATCCTGACCGGAACCCACGGGGCGGCCGGCGCGGACATGGGCAGCGTTCAGAACGTCGGCTTGACGCTCTACAAGAAGTTCATTTTCCCCTTCGAGGTGGCCTCGATCCTCCTCCTGGTGGCGATCGTGGGCGCGGTGGCGATCACCCGCCGTCACGGACGGGGTCTCGAGGGACACGTGGGAACGGGGGAGGGTTCGTGATGGCGGTCCCGTTGAGCTACTTCCAGGTCCTGGCCGGGCTGCTCTTCTCCATCGGGGTGATGGGGGTGCTCTTCCGCCGGAACCTCCTGGTCATCTTCATGTGCATCGAGTTGATGCTCAACGCGGCCAATATCTCCCTGGTCGCCTTCGGGCGGTCCCTGGGTTCCATGGACGGCCAGGTGCTGGTCTTCTTCGTTCTGGCGGTGGCGGCGGCCGAAGTCTCGGTCGGGCTGGCCATCATCATCGATCTCTTCCGCAAAAAGGGAACGGTGGACATCAACAACGTCAGCTTGCTGAAGGGGTAGGGCGGTGTTGAACGCATTCTGGCTCATTCCTTTGTTGCCCCTGGCGGGCTTCCTGGTGAACGGCCTGGGGCTCAAGTGGATGCCCCGCAAGCTGGCCGGCTACCTGGCCTGCGCCACGGTGGGGGCGGCCTTCCTGTTGGCCGCCGGGGCCTTCTTCGGGCTTCGCGCTCTTCCCGAGGGGGAGCGGCTGGTGGTGAAGAGCCTCTTCCCGTGGATCGCCGTCGGATCCTTCCGGGTCGACGTGGCCTTCCAGTGGGACCAGCTCTCCGCGGTCATGGCCCTGGTGGTGGCCGGGGTGGGCTTCCTCATCCACGTCTACAGCATCGGCTACATGGCTCACGACCCGGGGTACAAGCGCTACTTCACCTACCTGAACCTCTTCATGTTCGCCATGCTGACCCTGGTTCTGGCGGACAACTTCCTCCTGCTCTTCGTGGGCTGGGAGGGGGTGGGCCTCTGCTCCTATCTCCTGATCGGCTTCTGGTACACCAAGGACTCCGCCGCCAACGCCGGCAAGAAGGCCTTCATCGTGAACCGGATCGGCGACTTCGGGGTGCTGATCGGGATGTTCCTCCTGTACTGGAACCTGGGCTCGTTGACCTTCACCGAGGTCTTCCAGCGGGCCCCCGAGGTCTTCGCGGTGGGGGCCGCGCTCCCCACCGTCATCGCGCTCCTCTTCTTCCTGGGCGCCACCGGGAAGTCGGCCCAGCTTCCCCTCTATGTCTGGCTCCCCGACGCCATGGAAGGCCCCACCCCGGTTTCGGCCCTGATCCACGCCGCCACCATGGTGACCGCGGGGGTGTACCTCTTCGTCCGGGCCTCGAGCCTCTTCATGCTGGCCCCCGCCGCGCTGGCGGTGGTCGGGGTGGTCGGCGCGCTCACCGCGATCTTTGCCGCCTCGATCGGGTTGGTCCAGAACGACATCAAGCGCGTCCTGGCTTACTCCACGGTGTCCCAGCTCGGCTACATGTTCATGGCGGTGGGGGCGGGGGCCTTCGTGGCCGCCATCTTCCACCTCATGACTCACGCCTTCTTCAAGGCGCTCCTCTTCCTCGGCTCGGGATCCGTGATCGAGGCCTGCCACCACGAGCAGGACATGCGGAAGATGGGCGGGCTCGGCTCCAAGATGCCCGTCACCCGCACCACCTTCGTGATCGGGTCCCTGGCCCTGGCCGGCGTGCCGATATTCGCCGGGTTCTTCTCCAAGGACGAGATCCTCTACAACACCTTCACCTCGGGGCTCCTGGGGCCCCTGGGGAAGGTGCTCTGGGTGCTGGGCGCGGCGGCGGCGCTGTTGACCGCGTTCTACATCACCCGCGCGGTGGCCATGACCTTCTACGGAAAGCCCCGCGACCGCCACATCCACGAGAACGCCAAGGAATCGCCCTCGGTGATGACCGTTCCCCTGGTGCTCCTGGCCGTTCTCTCCACCGTGGGGGGCTTTCTCGGCCTCCCCTTCGCCCTGAAGCTGAACGTCATGCACCGCTGGCTGGGACCGGTGGTGGGGGCGCACGCCGCTTCGGGTGAAGCGGCGGCGGGCCACGGCGCCGAGGCGGCCGGGCACGCGGCCGAGGCCGCGGGTCACGGCATGGGGCTGGAGCTGGTGCTGCTCGCGGTCTCGGTGGCCATCGCGGTGATCGGGGTGTGGTGGGGCTGGCAGAACTACGTGGTCAAGCCGGAGCGGGCCAAGGCCATGGGGGCGCGCTTCGCCGGCATGTACCGGGTTCTCCTGAACAAGTTCTACGTGGACGAGATCTACCACGCGGCGGTGGTGACGCCCCTGGTGGCGATCAGCCGGTTCCTGTGGAAGATCTTCGACGTCGAGATCATCGACGGCCTGGTGAACGGGTCGGGGAAGGCGATGCGCGGGATCGGCGGATTCCTCCGGCCCATCCAGACCGGGCTCACCGGGAACTACGCGGCCGCCATCATGGTGGGGGCCATCCTCATCATGAGCTACGTGCTCTTCGGGGGAGGCCGCTGATGCCCATCCTATCCATCATCGTCTTCCTGCCGCTTCTGGGGGCGCTCTTCCTCTGGCTCGTGCCCATGCCGGCCAAGGCCCAGCGGATGACCGCGCTCCTCTTCGCGCTGGCCAACTTCCTGGTCTCCCTCACCCTCTGGTTCGGGTTCGACCGGACGCAGCACGACTTCCAGTTCGTGGAGATCGCCCGCTGGATCCCTCAGTTCGGGATCAGCTATCACCTGGGGGTGGACGGGATCAGCCTCCTCCTGGTGCTCCTGACCACCCTCCTGAGCACGATCGCCATCCTGGCCTCGTTCAGCGCGATCACCGAGAAGACCCGGAGCTACTACGCCTTCCTCCTCGTCCTGGAGACCGGGATGCTGGGGGTGTTCGTGGCCCTGGACCTCTTCTTCTTCTACGTGTTCTGGGAGGCCATGCTCATCCCCATGTACTTCCTGATCGGGGTGTGGGGCGGCCAGCGGCGGATCTACGCCGCGGTGAAGTTCTTCCTCTACACGATGTTCGGTAGCCTGTTGATGCTGGTGGCCATCATCTTCCTGGCCCTGGCCCACAAGGCGGAGACCGGAGTCCTGACCTTCAATCTCCTGGAGCTCTACGGCACCCATCTGAGCCGCATCCAGGAGCTTCTGCTCTTCTCGGCCTACGCCCTGGCCTTCGCCATCAAGGTGCCCCTGTTTCCGTTCCACACCTGGCTCCCCGACGCCCACGTGGAGGCCCCCACCGCGGGCTCGGTCATTCTGGCCGGCGTCCTGCTCAAGATGGGGACCTACGGCTACATCCGCTTCTGCTTGCCGCTCTTTCCGCACGCCACCCAGGCCGCGGTTCCCTGGATCATGGCCCTGGCGGTGATCGGGATCATCTACGGGGCCCTGGTGGCCATGGTCCAGCCGGATCTCAAGAAGCTGGTGGCCTACAGCTCGGTGAGCCATCTGGGCTTCGTGATGCTGGGGATCTTCGCGCTCAACGTGCAGGGGCTTCAGGGCGGGCTCCTCCAGATGGTGAACCACGGGCTCTCCACCGGCGCGCTCTTCCTTCTGGTGGGGATCATCTACGAGCGGCGCCACACCCGGCTCATCGAGCAGTTCGGCGGCCTCACCGCGGTCATGCCGCTCTTCGCCGCCTGTTTCATGATCGTGACCCTGGCCTCGGTGGGGCTCCCCGGGACCAACGGCTTCGTGGGCGAGTTCCTGATCCTCCTGGGAGCGTTCGCCCACAGCAAGGTCTACGGGGTGATCGCGGCCAGTGGGGTCATCCTGGCCGCGGTCTACATGCTCTGGATGTTCCAGCGGGTCATGTTCGGCAAGGTGACCCACGCGGAGAACGAGAAGCTCAAGGACATGAACGGGCGCGAGTTCGCGACCCTGTTGCCGCTTCTGGTCCTGATCTTCTGGATCGGGATCTATCCCAAACCCTTCCTGGACACCATGAGCGCCTCGGTGCTCCACGTGCTCGACCAGACCGGGAACTCCGCGGAGACCTCGGCCCAGACCGCGCACCCGGGATGGTTCAACGTCGGCACCCCCCAGGCTCCGGCCCGGGCCCGGGTGCTCGCCGAGGGGGGATCGGTCCGGATGGGGGAGGGCGCCGCCGCCGCCCTTGAGGACCAGTTGCCGGCCGGCGCCGAAGCCTCGGCGCGGGCGGGCGAGAGCGCGGATCCGGCGCCGAGCCGAACCGACGCCGGGGGGGGGACAGAGTGATGCCCGCGGTATCCGTCAACTGGATGGCCATCCTCCCCGAAGTGATCCTGGCCGTGGTCGGTTCCCTGGCCCTGCTCCTGACCGCCGGCCGGCGGGGGCGCGCCGGGGGAGGGATCCTGGCCCTCTGCGCCCTGGGCGCGCTCGCGGCCATGGTCGCCGCGGCGACCATGAAGACCGGCGCCCCGGCGTTCTCCGGCTCGGTGGCGGTGGACGGCATCAGCCGGATCACCCTGGCGCTCCTGGCCTTCTCCGCCTTCATGACCCTCCTCATCACCGCGGGCTACGCGGGGCGGTGGGAGGTGGAGAGCGGCGAGTACTTCGCGCTCATTCTCTTCGCCACCGCGGGCATGATGGCCATGGCGTCCGGGCTCGACCTCGTCACCATCTTCATCGGCCTGGAAGTGGCCTCCATCTCCCAGTACATCCTGGCCTCCTTCCGCTGGCACGCGGCCCGGAGCAACGAGGCCAGCGTGAAGTACCTGCTCCTGGGGGCCTTCGCCAGCGCCTTCCTCCTTTACGGGATCGCGCTCACCTACGGCGCCACCGGGAGCACCCACCTGGTCGAGATCGCCGCCGCGCTCAAGACGACGGGAGTGGCGGGGAACCCGCTCCTCATCGCCGGGATCGGCCTCATCCTGGTGGGACTTGGTTTCAAGGTCTCGGCGGTCCCCTTCCACATGTGGACCCCCGATGTGTACGAGGGCGCGCCCACCGCGGTCACCGCCTTCATGGCCGCCGGCCCCAAGGTGGCGGTCTTCGTCGCGCTCCTGCGCATTCTGGGATTCGGATTCGACGCGGCCCGGCCGGATTGGACGGCGCTGGTCTGGTGGCTGGCCGTCCTCACCATGGTGATCGGGAACATCCTGGCCCTGGTCCAGAAGGACATGAAGCGTCTCCTGGCCTACTCGGCCATCGCCCACGCCGGCTACGTCCTGGTGGCCCTGGTGGCGGGGGCGGATCTGGGAGGGGTCGGCGTCCTCTTCTACCTCGTGGTCTACTCCCTCACCACCCTCGGCTCCTTCGGGGTGGTGGCGCTGGCGAAGGGCGAGGACGACGGCGGCACCGCCATCGAGAACTTCGCCGGCCTCGGTTGGTCGCGCCCCTGGCTGGGGCTGGCCATGGCGGTGTTCATGTTCTCCCTGGCCGGGATTCCCCCCACCGCGGGCTTCATCGGGAAGTTCTATATCTTCGGGGCGGCGATCCAGCAGGGCCACGTCTGGCTGGCGGTGATCGGCGTGATGGCGTCGCTGGTGTCCGTGTACTACTACCTGCGGGTGGTGGTCCTCATGTACATGCGGCCCGCCGCCTCCGAGGCCCCCTTCCTGATCCCGGCCAACGCGGCCATCGCTTTGGCCCTGGGTCTGGCCGTGGTGGGTATCCTCTTCCTGGGGGTCTACCCGGGGCCGCTCTACGACACCGTCCACAACGCAGTGGCCGGGATGCGCACCTTCATGGGGACCGCCGCCGCGGGGATGTAGCTCCGGTCCCGGCCCCTCCTCCGGGTACCCGGAACGGGGACGCCTGGGGTAAGCTACCCGGAGCGGTTCCCGCCGCCCGGCCGGTGCGTCACCGGACCCGGCCGGCCATCCCATCGCGCGCGGGGCCCCCGCGTGTTCTCCAGCCTGGATTGAGCGTGATCCAACTCCAAGCCGTGGCCAACCTGGCGGTGATCGCCGTCACCCTCCTGGTGACGATGCGCGGGTTCAGCGACCCCGGGTTCCGGGACCGCATGATCATGGACGCCCAGGCGGTGCTCCGTGGGCGGGAGTATCACCGGGTCCTCACCTCGGCCTTTCTGCACGCCGACTGGGGCCATTTCGGCTTCAACATGTTCAGTCTTTTCGCCTTCGGGAGCGCGATCGAGCTGACCGCCGGCGCTCCGGTCTTTCTTCTCATCTACTTCGCCAGCATCGTCGGGGGGGATCTCCTTTCCCTGGCCCTCCACCGCCGGGAGAACTACCGCGCCCTGGGCGCCTCGGGCGGGGTGAGCGGGGTGGTCTTCGCGGCCATCTTCCTCTTTCCCGGCGGCGGCGTCCGGATCTTCCCCCTCGACTTCCCGATCCCCGCCTGGATCTACGCCATCTTCTTCGTCCTGACCTCGATCTACGGGATCCGGACCCGCCACGGGAACATCGGTCACGACGCCCACCTCGGCGGCGCCCTGGTCGGGCTCCTCCTCACCGCGCTCCTCTTCCCGCAGGTGGTGGGTCACAGTCTCTGGCTCTTCCTCCTGATTCTGGGGATCACCGTCGGATTCTTCGTCTTCCTGGCCCGGTTCCCCTCGGGGATCCCCCGTCCTCAACCCCGGACGAGCGGGCGGTTCACGCGCAACCCTTCCCGTCCGAAGGTCGTACCCTTCCCCAAGGGGGAGCGGTCCGGCGACCAGGCGGTGATCGATATCCTGCTGGAGAAGGTTTCGGAGAGAGGGATCGAGGGTCTCACCCCGGCGGAACGGGAGCTCTTGGAGCGCCTCTCCAAGAAGCACGGCGAGTGACCGGCGCCGGGGAGGACCCAAGTCCGCCTCGGTCCAGGATCGGAAGGGATCCCATGAGTCTTCGGAGTCGGGCGCTCCCCGGGAAATCGCTGAGGGCCCTGATCGTGGGGGCTGCCGCGGTACTGGCCTCCGCCGCCGGCGCGTTCGGCGCCGAGGCCTCGGAGCCGGCGGACCCCATGGCCGGGGAGTCCGCCCCGGCGGTGATGGAAGCGATCCCCGATCCGAACCCCGCGGACGCGGCCCCGTCGGACAGCCAGGGTTCCCCCCGGCTCATCCCCATCCCCTTTCTCTACTACTCGCCGGAGACCCGGTTCGCGGGCGGCGCGGCGGCCCTCTATCTCTTCGGGCCCCGGGCCGGGCGGAACCAGGAGGATCCCCGATCCTCGATCTTCGGGGTCGGGATCCATACCCAGAACCGCCAGAGCCTCCTCTCGGCGGGGACCGAGCTGTACGGGAAAGAGGGGGCGGTCGAGATCCAGGCCGGGTTTTCCTACCAGAAGTTCCCGACGTCGTTCTACGGGATGGGAAACGACACCCGGGTCGGGGCGGAGGAGGAGTACACGCCGGAGGAGTTCACCGCGAACCTGCAGGGAATCCGCGACGTCGGGGCCGGATTCCGGCTCGGGGGGCGGGTGAACGCCGACCATCTCCGCCTGGCGCGGACCGAGGCGGGTGGACGTCTCGCCGCGGGGGGGATCCCGGGGATCAGCGGGGGGTGGACCCGGACCGCCGCGGCCCTGGCCCGGTTCGACACCCGGGACCGGCGTACCGGCCCCTCCCGGGGGGTCTTCCTCCAGGCCGAGGTCGGGGGGGCGGGCCGTGTCTTGGGGAGCGACTATGCGTTTCAAAGCTACCTGGTCGACGCCCGAGGCTATGTCCCCGGGTTCGCCTCCCAGGTGATCGCGCTCCGGGGAATCACCCGGCTCTCCGGCGGCACCGTTCCCTTCCACCGGATGCCGGTCCTGGGCGGCGCCGGGCTGCTCCGGGGCTACTACGAGGGTCGTTTCCGCGACCGCCAGCTTACGGCGTTCCAGGCGGAGGACCGGATTCCGGTGGCGGGACGATTTGGGGCCGCGCTCTTCGTCGGGGCCGGCCAGGTCGCGGGAACCGTTTCCCGCTTTCGGGCCGATCGGTTCCATCTCGCCTGGGGTTGGGGAGCGCGGATGGTCCTGAGCCGGGAGGACTCCCTGGTGCTCCGGCTGGATCAGGGTTACGGGGAAGACCAGAGCGGCTTCTATCTGAGCATCGGCGAGGCCTACTGACGCCACGTCCGCCGGCCGGGGCGCGATCGGAGCGCGGTCCCCTGGAAATTTCCGGCCGGACGGGTCAGGCGGCCTCGGTGATCTCCGACGTTCCCTTCCGGGGAAGGCGGATCCAGAAGGTGCTTCCCGAGCCCGCCGAGCTCTTCACCCCCACGTGACCCCCGTGGAGCTCCACCACCGCCTTCACCAGGTGGAGACCGATTCCCAGCCCGCCCGAACCGCGCGGCGTGCCTCGCGCGCCCTGGCCGAACAGGGAGAAGATCTGGGCGACCTCGCCGGGCGAGACCCCCGGCCCCTGGTCCTGGACCTCGACCACCAGCTCCCCGCCGTCGCACCGGGTGCGGACGACCACGCAGCCGTCCTCCGGGCTGAACTTGACCGCGTTCACCAGGAGGTTCACCACCGCCTGGCGGAGCTTGACTTCGTCCACCTCGACCAGGTCCACCGCGTCGTCGTAGTCCTCCTCGAGGAGAACCTCTTGCTTCTCCGCGGTGGGGCGCACGGTCTCCACCGCGGTCCGGATGACCTGGTTCAGGAGCATGGTCTGGCGCTTGAGCTCGATCTTGCCGGTCTCCAGCCGGGTGAGGTCCAGGATGTCCTCGATGAGGCCCAGCAGGCGGTCGGCCTCGCCGCGCAGACGGCCCAGGAACTCCCGGTTCTGCTCCTCGGAGAGCTTTCCGGAGTGATCGTTCAGGACCTCGGCGTAGGCGATCACCGAGGTCAGCGGGGTCTTGAGCTCGTGGCTCGCGGTGGAGAGGAAGACATCCTTCATCCGGTTGACTTCCTGAAGCCGGACGTTGGCCCGCTCCAGCTCCACCGTCTTCCGCTGGAGCTCACCGAGGGTGAGGGCCCGCTGGATCGCCACCCCGACGTGCTCGGCGAAGATCCGCAGGATGTCGCGCTGGCGGTCGTTGAACTGGGCGGGGTGGCTGATCCGGTTGACGTTGAGCACGCCCACGCACTCGCTGTCCACCCGGAGGGGAACGGACAGAGCGGACGTGATCTGGCGCTCCGGCTTGTAGTGGCGCTTCATCTCGGAATGCCGGTCGTCGTCGTTCAGGAGGATCGCCTCCTGGCGCTCGGCCACCCATCCGGCGATGCCTTCCCCCAGGCGGCGCTTCCCGTCCGAAGCGAACTCCCCTCCGACCCCGTAGTAGGCGCGGGTCTCCAGGAGCTCGGTTTTCGGGTTGTAGAGCATGATCGAGGCCTGCTGGGCCTTGAGCGCGGCCACCACCCGCCTCACGATGATTCCCAGGATGGCGTCCACCGTAAGCTCGAGGTTCAGGGCGGTGGCGAGCTGAAACAGGGTGGTGAGCTCGGAGAGCCGGGCGCGGAGATCCTCGAGCTCGCTCTCCTCCGTGCTGAGCGTGACGTGGAGCCGGTGCAGCTGGACCTGCTTCAGCGCGGTGTAGAGGATGAAGAGGAAGACCAGGCCGGTGAGGCCGATGCCGGTGAAGTACCCGTTCCGAAGCCACACCCCGGCGTCTCCCGAGTCGCGCAGGACGGCGAGGAGACGGAGGTGGAGAACATGGACGGTGGCGGCGAATGCAAGGATGAGCGAGAACGCGGCGAACCACAGGTACCACCCGCGGCGTTCCACCTCATGCTGGACGGGGTTGTTCTTGTGCGACAAAGCTGTGGGCCCCCTTTGGATCCGGGCCGCCAGTCTTCGGCCCGTGCTCGGGTTATCGGCATCGCTCCTATTCGGTATGAGTCTTGAGGGGTTCGCGCGGCAATGCCTCAACTCCTTATCCTCCAACGAATTGACCGTGGAGGGGATCCCGCGGCGCCCTCGCCTGGCGGTCGGAAGCCGGTCGTGGTACAAGGAGCCCTGAGGGTCTCCCCGGAGTCCGGATCCTCGAGCCCTGGAGCCGTCCATGCGTGAAGCCCGCCCGTTTCCTCGCCTTGGGCCCCGCCTGGTCCGGGTGCTCCCGCCGGCGGCGGTCCTCGCCGTGCTCCTTTGGGTGATTCTTCCGCGGAGTCCCTGGTCCGAGGCGCGGGTTCGAAGCCTGGGGGGGATCTCGTCGCGTGTCGATACGATCGACCGTTCCTCGCCCGTCCCGGGACTCTTGCGGGAGGAGATCCGACTGGCGGGAGGCGCCGGGCAGATACTGATCTGCCGGGTGGAACGGCCGGCCGGCATCGGCGGCCGACTCCCCGGGCTCCTCGTTCTGGGGGGGATCCAGGCCGGGCGGCGGGCCCTCGATCATCTGCCCTCCCCCGACCTCGCGCTGGTGCGCCTCTCCTTCGACTATCCCTACGTCCCCCCCACGCGGTTTCCCGGACCGGTGGGGTTCTTTCGCGCGCTCCCCCGGGCGGCGCGCGGGGCCGAGGCCTCGGTGAGCGGGCTGCTTCTCGCCCTGGAGTATCTCCGCACGCGCCCGGACGTGGATCCCCGCCGGATCACCGTGGCCGGCGCGAGCCTGGGAGCGTTCGCCGCGGTGATCGCCGGTTCGGCGGATCCCGGCTTCGCCGGGGTGGCCGTCCTCTACGGCGGCGGCGACGTCCGGCGGGTGGTGGCGGAGAACCTCCCCTGGGGGCCGCGCTGGTTCCGGGCGGGGGTTGCGCTGGCCATGAACCCGTGGCTCGATCGACTCGAGCCCTCCCGCTACGCGGCGCGGATCTCCCCGCGACCGCTCTTGATGGTGAACGGATCCGGTGACAGGATCATCCCCCGTGCGTCGGTGCTCGCTCTCTACGATGCGGCAGGGGAGCCGAAGGAACTGCTCTGGCTCGAGACCGGACACAAGGTGATCGACGAGAACGAGATGATGCCCCGGTTGATCGAGGCGGTTCTGGGTTGGATGAAGACCCATGATCTACTGACCGGAGCGGGGGATACGGGCCCGTCGGACCCTCCTCGAACCGGCCGCGATTCAAGATGAAAGGGAGGAGCGCGCGATGGCGGTTCGAACCGCGAGCATCACCTGCCGGACCCGGGGGAACGGCGACACCCGGGATCTCACCGCGGACGCCGAGCAGGCGGTGCGGGAGAGCGGGCTAACCGACGGGTTGCTCACCCTGTTCGTGCCCGGCTCCACTGCGGGCCTCACCACCATCGAGTTCGAGCCGGGGGCGGTCTCGGATTTCCAGCGCCTCTTCGACGAGGTGGCTCCGGCGGGCCGGGAGTACCGCCATCACCTGCGCTGGGGGGACGACAACGGCCATGCCCACGTGCGCGCGGCGCTCCTCGGACCGAGCCTCACCGTGCCGTTCGTGGGTGGGCGGTTGACGCTGGGGACCTGGCAGCAGATCATCCTGTGCGACTTCGACACCCGCGCTCGGGAGCGGAGAATCACCGCGCAGATCATGGGAGAGTGACACGATGGCCACCAGGAAACCCGCCAAGACCAAACTTCCCAAGCCGCCGCGTATCCACGACGAGTTCGTGGAGCGATTCCCGGAGCTGGGAAAGGCCTGGGAATTCGTGAACGCCGGAGGAAAGAACGCCGGACCTCTCGACGAGAAGACCCGGCGGCTGGTGAAGCTCGGCATTGCCATCGGAGCTCGCCAGGAAGGCGCGGTCCATTCCAGCGTGCGGAAGGCTCTGGCGCTCGGGATCACTCCTGAGGAGCTGGAGCAGGTGGTGGCCCTGGCCGCGGGAACCCTGGGAATGCCGGCTACGGTGGCCGCGTACTGCTGGGTCCGGGACGTGTCGAAAACGCGTGGATAACCTTCTAAACCCCAACTAAATAAGCGCTTAGATGTCATTGATTTTCTGGATAAGTCATTTTTCAGGAATAAAATGGATATCAGGACCTGCAAGTCCTATTCTACCGGAATTGGATCGCGAACCCGGGATGGAGGTTCCATGGTGGATCGGGTAGCCCCCCCGACAGGCAGCGACGGTATCGATCCGGTCTTCGTCCGCGTGCCTGACCGCTTCTACTGGAAGAGCCAGATTAAGTGTCAGGCCGCGTGCCCGGTTCACACCGACGCCCGGGGCTACGTGCGGGCCATCGCCGCCGGCGACGATGAGCTGGCCTACCTCATCGCCCGGGGACCCAACCCGTTGGCCTCGATCTGCGGACGGATCTGCGGCGCGCCCTGCGAGGCCGCCTGCCGTCGCGGCGACATCGACCGGCCCATCGCCATCCGGGCCCTCAAGCGCTTCGTCTGCGAATCGTTCGGACCCGAGGCCCGCCCCGCCGGCGGCCGGGACCTGATCGAGTTCCTCAAGGATGCGGCCCGACGCCACGCTCCCCGAGCTTGTGAAGACACGGACGAACTCCTCCCCATTCTCCGATCGCTTCTGACCGGCGACCTCTCTCCGGTGGTCGGGCGCTCGGTGGGGATCGTGGGGAGTGGGCCTGCCGGACTGGCCGCCGCCCACGACCTGGCCCTTCTCGGGGTGGAGGTCACGATCTACGAGATGGAGCCGGTCCTCGCCGGGATGCTCGCCTTGGGGGTTCCCGGCTACCGGTTGCCCCGAGAGGAGATCGACGCGGAGGTCGAGGTCATCCTGGCCATGGGCGTGAAGGCGGTCCTGAACTGCGAGGTGGGTCGAGACGTCTCGCTCTCCGAACTCCGCGCCCGCCACGACGCGGTGGTGATCGCGGTGGGGGCCAAGCGCTCCCGTATTCTCCCGCTCCCCGGGGCCGACGCCCAGGGTGTCCTGGGTGGGGTGGAATTCCTGCGCGACGTGGCGCTCGGCCGTCCGCCGGCCCTCGGAAAGAGCGTGGTGGTGATCGGAGGTGGGAACGTGGCCTACGACGTGGGTCGTTCGGTTCTTCGGCAGATCTCCCTTGATACCGCGCGCACCGCGCTCCGGGAGCATGGGGTGGGGGAGGTCCATCTCTGCTCCCTCGAGTCCCTGGACGAGATGCCCGCGGACGACGCCGAAATCATCGAGGGGGACGAAGAGGGCATCATCCGCCGGAACAGCCTGGGCCCGGTGGAGGTGCTGACCACCCAATCGGGCCGGGTACGCGGCGTGGCGTTCCGTCGCTGCCTGCGCGTCTTCGACGAGAACCGTCGTTTCAACCCGGTGTTCGACGACTCGGTTCGGGAGACCATCCGCTGCGACAACGTGCTCCTCGCCGTCGGCCAGGCGGTGGACCTTTCCTTCGTGGACGCCGGGCGCGACGGGCTCGAGGTGACCGGACGGGGATACCTGGCCTGCGACGGGGTCACCGGGCGCACCTCCGCATCCGACGTCTTTGTCGCCGGGGACCTGGCCTACGGGCCGAAACTCCTGATCCACGCCGTGGCCTCGGGAAAACAGGTGGCCCGGGAGATCTACGGCGACTTCACCGGACGCGCCGTCACCCACCGGGATGTCCAGCTCCATCTCGCCATTCCCGACTACCGGCGGGAACCGGACTACGAGCGGATCTCCCGGGTTCCGATCCCCACCGCGTCGCCCGAGAGCCGGATGGGGGACCCCCGCGCCCAGGTCGAGACCGGCTACTCCGGGGCGCAGGCCCGGCGGGAGGCCTCGCGCTGTCTGGACTGCGGGGTGAACACCATCTTCGACGGCGACCGGTGCATCCTCTGCGGGGGATGCGTGGACGTCTGTCCCGAACTCTGCCTCCGCATCGTCTCCGCCGACCGCCTGACCGCTTCGGGCGACCCGGCCCTGGACGATCTCGCCGGGCTCGTGGCCAACCGGCTCGCCGGCCTGGATCCGGTCGAGGCCTCGGCCATCCTCAAGGACGAGACCCTCTGCATTCGCTGCGGTCTCTGCGCCGAGCGCTGCCCCACCGGCGCCATCACCATGGAACGGTTCCGATTCGAGGAGGTGCCCGCATGTCGGATCGACTGACTCCCGATCCTCTCCCCCGACGCGACTTCCTGAGCCTGGCCGGCCTGGCCGCGGCGGGGGCCGCGGTTCTGGGTTCCATCGTGGGGATGGTCCGCCTGCCCATGCCGCGGGTCCTCCCCGAGGCGGGAAGCCGTTTTCGGATCGGCCGCCCCGAGGAGTTTCCCCCCGGAACCACCCGCATCCTCGCCGAGCGGAACGTGCGGGTGATGGCCACCCCCCGGGGAGTGGCGGCCATGTCCATGGTCTGTACCCACCTGGGTTGCATCGTGGGGGAGAGTGCGGAGGGGTTCAAATGCCCCTGCCACGGCTCGCGGTTCGACCCCGTCGGCGACGTCCTGGGGGGGCCCGCTCCGAGGCCCCTCCGATGGCTCGAGGTTTCGCGGGCCGCCGACGGCAGCCTGGTGGTGGACGCCAAGCGGGAAGTGCCCCAGGGCACGTTCTATCGGGCCTAACCGTGCACGAACCCGTCGACCCACCCACCCGATCCGAGCCCGACCCGCGGGGAAGAAAGCGGTCATGAGCAGCATCGGTCTGGACGCCTTCAAGGAAAACCTGCGACGCCTGCCCCGGAACTTCAAGGAGTCCCTGGTGCGTCACGGCCCGCCGGTCACCGACCGCAGCCGCTCCCAGACCGTGTTCTCCAACGTGTACCTCCACCTCCACTCGACGCGGACCCACATCCGCACGCTCCGGTTCTCGACCACCATGGCCATGGGGATCGCCACCCTGAGCTTCTTCCTCATCCTGGTCGTGACCGGGGTGCTCCTCATGGTCTACTACAAACCCTCGGTGGATCAGGCGTATCAGAGCATGAAGGACATCCACTACGCCGTTCCCACCGGACGCTTCATCCGGAACATCCACCGCTGGTCCGCCCACCTCATGGTGGTGACGGTGATTCTCCATATGGTGCGGGTGTTCTATACCGCGAGTTACAAGAAGCCGCGGGAGTTCAACTGGCTGATGGGGATGGGGCTCTTCATCCTCACCCTGGGGCTCTCCTTCACCGGCTACCTTCTTCCCTGGGACCAGCTCGCCTACTGGGCCATCACCATCGGGAGCAACATCGCGGGATCGCCGCGTGAGCTGACCGACGCCCTGGGCGTCACCCGCTTCTTCGATCCCGGTGGATTCCAGAAGGAACTCCTGCTCGGGGCGACCGGCGTGGGCCCGGAAGCGTTGATCCGGTTCTACCTGCTCCACGTGATGGTGCTCCCCCTGGCGGTGGCCGCGCTTCTGAGCGTCCACTTCTGGCGGATCCGCAAGGATGGGGGACTGGGCCGGCCGGGGACGGCGTCCACGCCGGCGGGGAAGGGAGCGCCTCCCTCCGGCACGCCGGCGCGGGCCCCCGCCGAGGCCACCCGGAAGACCTTCGGGCTCATGTGCCTGGTTCGGGACCGTCGTCCCGCCGCCAACCTCGATCCCTCCGAGACCGTGCCGAGCTTTCCCTACCTGCTCCGGGCCGAACTCCTGGTCTTCATGGCCTGCATGCTGGTGGTGGTTCTCCTTGGAATCTTCTTCGACGCCCCCCTGAAGGAGCTGGCCAACGCCAGCGTTCCCGAGAATCCGGCCAAGGCGCCGTGGTACTTCCTGGGGCTTCAGGAGCTGGTGTCCTACTCCGCCTTCATGGGGGGGCTCGTGATCCCCGCGGTGGCGGTTCTGGGCCTGGCTCTGATCCCCTATCTCGACCGGGAGCCCGAAGACGCCGGGGTCTACCTGAGCGGATCCCGGGGGAAGCGGGTGGCGCTCCAGAGCCTGATCTTCGCGGCGCTGACCGCGATCCTGGCGGTGGCGGTCCCCGTCACCTTCGGCTGGATCCGGAACTGGTTCCCCCACGTTCCCCAGCTGCTCATTATCGCGGTGAACCCGGGGACGCTCCTCACCGCGGCCTATGTTCTCTGGTCTTTGGGGGTCCTGAAGCGGACGAACTCCACCCGCATGTCGGCGATCGCGCTCTTCACCTGCTTCCTGGTCGGTTTCGTGATCCTGACCTACGTGGGCTCCGAGCTCAGGGGTCCCAACTGGGGGTTCTACTGGAGCAAGTCCCAGTGGCCCTTGCATTGAGGTCCGGCGATGACTAGTCACAACCCACAGGATGAACGGCTCACTCCCGAGGTCCGCGAGGAGGCGGCCCGCACCGACCGCCGGGTCAAGATCTGGCTCCTCGCGGTCAGCCTGGCCACCCTCGCCGTCCTGGCCGGGGCGGCGATCAAGGAGAACTACGCCGCTCCTTGGCGTCTCTACCAGATCCGATACGGGAAGATCCTGAGGGAGAAGGCCACGGACCCCTGGGGGAAGAAGCTGGCCGAGAACTTCGAGGTTCAGATGCGCCAGATCGTGGTTCCCGATCTCGGGACGGTGGATCGGTGCGTGAGCTGTCATACCGGCTACGACGACCCCCGAATGGTGAAGGAGCCGAATCCCTACCGCACACATCCCGGACGGTACCTTTCCTGGCACGAGGACGCCCGATTCGGTTGCACCGTCTGCCACCGGGGCCAGGGACGGGCCACGGATTTCGCCGACGCCAAGGCCGAGGACCGTCACTGGGATTATCCCCTCCTTCCCCTCGACCTCACCCAGTCCGCCTGCGGGCTCTGCCACACGCCGGCCGAGGTCGCGGACCGGGGGGGCGAGGTGTACGCACGCGGAGCGGCGCTGTTCGAGACCAAGGGGTGCCGGAGCTGCCACAAACTGAACCGGTTGGGGGGGGCCCTGGGCCCCGCCCTGGACAACGAGGGGCTGAAGGTGAAGGGTCAGCTCCCCTTCGCGGCCATCCAGGGCCCCCACACCGTGCCGGAGTGGTTGATCGAGCACTTCGCGGATCCCCAGGCGGTGGTGGCGGGGAGCCGGATGCCCAACCCCGGCCTGAACCGCCGGGAGACCGTCGCCCTCACCTCCTTCGTGCTGTCGCTCCAGGAACGCGATTTCCCCGGTTCCTACGTGAGCCCGGAGAAGCACCTGGAGATATACCATCGGTCGCGGCCCGAGCCGAGGCCGGCCGAAGCCCTTTACACCGAGCTTTGCGCCAAGTGCCACGACACCGGATCCAGCGGCCGGTACGACAAGTTCTTCGCCCGCTTCATCCCCGCCGTTCGCGGGAAAACCTTTCGCGAGATCGCCGACCCCGCCTTCGTGGCCGCCATGATCCGGGACGGGCGCCCCGGCACCCTCATGCCGGCCTGGGGCCCCGAGGCGGGGGGGCTCTCCGAGGACGATATCGCCCGGTTGACCGGGTACGTGCTGGGGCGACCGGTCACCGTCTCCGAGACCGCCGCCGGGGCCGATTCCGCCCTGATCGCCGACCCCGGGCCGGGCGATCCGGAACGCGGCTCCGTGCTCTTCCTGAAGAACTGCGCCGGTTGCCACGGCCCGACCGGCCTGGGCGTTCTGGGACCGAGCCTCGCCAACTCCACCTTCCAGCACAACGCGAGCCGGGAACTCGTGTTCCGGACGGTGGCCTACGGCCGGACCGACACCGCCATGCCCGCCTTCCTCGCCCCCGGCTGGGGGGGCCTGGACCGAACCGACATCAACGACCTGGTGGCCTACGTCAAATCCCTGGGGACGCCGGCGGCGGGAACCACCGCTTCGGCCTCCGTCGGGCCCGCGCCGGAGTCTCCGGACCGGGCCGCGGCGGACCCCCGGTGAGGAACGGAACATGACCGACAAGCTCATCCACGACGAACGACCGGCGAGCGAAACCGGAGACCGCGATGGAGTCGAGGGGAAGAAGCCCCTCTCCCGGCGGCGTTTCCTTCAGGTGGGAGCCGGAACCGGGCTCGGCCTGGCCGCCCTCCTGGTCCGCCCGGCGGGAGCGGATCTGGAGGAATTCGAGATCCTGGACGTTGATCCTCTCCGGACCTATCCCTACCGTGGGTGGGAGGATCTCTATCAGAAACGCTTCTCCTGGGATCGGGTGGTGCGCTCCACCCATTCCGCCAACTGCACCGGCTCCTGCTCGTGGAAGGTGTACGTGAAGGACGGCATCATGCTCCGGGAGGAGCAGGCGGCCGATTACCCCCGCATCTCCTTCGATCTCCCCGACTACAACCCTCGGGGCTGCCAGAAGGGCGCGTGCTTCGTGGAGTACGTCTACGGCGCCCAGCGGATCAAGTACCCCCTCATCCGGGTGGGGGAACGCGGCGAAGGCAAGTGGCGCCGCGCCTCCTGGGACGAGGCCCTCGAGCTCATCGCGGGGAAGCTCCTCGACAACGTCTACGAACACGGCCCCGACACCAATACGTTCTTCTCGGTCATCCCGGCCATGAGCCCGGTGAGCTTCTGTTCGGGCATCCGCGTGGCCCACTACCTCGGCGGGGTGGTCGCCTCGTTCTACGACTGGTACTGCGATCTCCCCCCCGGGGAACCCATCACCTGGGGAGTTCAGACCGAGTCCTCCGAGTGCGCGGACTGGTTCAACGCGAAGCACATCGTGCTCTGGGGCTCCAACATCAACGCCACCCGGATCCCCGACGCCCACTTCGCCTGGGAGGCCCGCTACAACGGCGCCACCGTGGCCTGCGTGTCCCCCGATTTCAACACCAGCTCCATCCATGCCGACCAGTACGTCCCGATCAAGCCGGGAATGGACATCGTCCTGGCCCTGGCGGTCTGCCGCTGGTTGATCGAGAACGGCCACATGGACGTTCCCTACGCCAAGGAGCAGACCGATCTTCCCTTCCTGGTGCGGACCGACACCGGCGAGTTCTTGCGCGCATCCCACCTGCGCCCCGGGGACCGGGGGGAGGCCCCGCGGGTCTCCCCCTGGAACCAGGGAACCGCCGGAGACTCGGGCGACGGGGAACCCGCCGCGATCGACCCCGAATCCGTCTTCTATGTCCACGACGCCGCGTCCGGCCGCCCGGTCCAGGCCCCTGGAACCATGGGTTCCACCGCCCGTTCCCTGCGCTTCGGAAGCGTGGATCCGGATCTCGAAGGGAGCTGGAAGGTGACCCTGGCCGACGGGAAGCCGGTGGAGGTGACCACGGTTTTCGCCATGCTCCAGGAAACCCTGGCCGATCCCCTCTACACCCCGGCCCGGGCGGCGGCGGCCTGCGGCATTCCCGAGAAGGACCTGATCCAGTTCGCGCGCGGGTTCACCCGGAAACCGGCCATGATCATTCACGGCGCCGGGGTCAACCACTGGTACCACAACGATCTCCTGAACCGAGCGCTCATTCTCGTCGTGGCCCTCACCGGGAACGTGGGGAAGAACGGCGGCGGGTTCAACCACTACGTGGGCCAGGAGCGGGTGTGGCCCGAGCACGGGTTCAAGATGCTGGCCTTTCCCGAGGGAGGGAAGAAGCAGCGGTTCCAGAACACGACCCTATGGACCTACTGCCACTCCTCCATGCGGGATCCGCACCGGATCGCCGGGAAGCCGATCGAACACTACATCCTGGAATCGGTCCGGAAGGGCTGGATGCCGCTCTGGCCCCGGAACGACTGGGAGAAGCTCACCCCGGAGAAGATGCACGATCTCCCGCGGAAGCCCCGCGCCCTGATCGTGTGGCGGGCCAACTACCTGAACCAGGCCAAAGGAAACGAAGCCATCATCCGTTCCCTCTGGAAAGACCTCGACTTGATCGTGGATGTGAACTATCGCATGGACACCACCGCCCTCTACAGCGACGTGGTGCTCCCGGCCTCCAGCTACTATGAGAAGACCGATCTCAACTCCACCGATTGCCATTCCTACATGCACCCGTTCTCCAAGGTGCTCGACCCGCTGTTCGAATCCAAGACCGACTGGGACGCGTTCGGCGCCCTGGCCGCGAAGATCCAGGAAGTGGCCCGTCGACGGGGTTTGAAGCCTTTCGAGGACAAGGAGCTGGGCTGGAGCCGGGATTTCACCCATATCCACGACGACTGGTCGGGGAAAGGGAAGATCGTCACCGACGAGGATGCGGCGAACTTCATCCTGGCCAACTCCGCCGAGACCCGGGGGATGACCTATCACGGCCTCCAGGAGTCCCCCCAGCGCTTCGTGGGAATCGATCCCGAAGTCTGGAACAGCGAGATCGAGGAAGGCCGCGCCTACACGCCCTTCACCCATCAGGTGGAGAAGAAGCGGCCGTGGCGGACGCTGACCGGCCGGCAGCAGTTCTACGTGGACCACGAGTGGTACCGGGCGCTCGGCGAGACGCTCCCCGTGCACAAGGGCCCCCAGGACGATCCCCAGTACCCGTTCTTCTGGAACACCCCTCATGGACGATGGTCGATCCACTCCACCTGGCGGGACAACCGCTATCTCCTTCGGCTCCAGCGGGGGCTCCCCATCGTCTACATCCATCCCGGCGACGCGAAGTCCCGGGGGATCAAGGACAACGACTGGGTCAAGATCTTCAACGCACAGGGATCGGCGGTCGTGAAGGCCAAGATCCTGCCGGGAGAGAAACAAGGCCGGCTCACCATGTACCACGGATGGGAGAAGTACCTGGGATTCCAGGAAGGGGGCTGGCAGTCCCTCACCTACATCAAGATCAAGCCCACCCAGCTCATCGGCGGCTACGGCCATCTGAACTTCCGGCTCAACTACTGGGGTCCGACCGGGAACAACCGCGATATCAAGGTGGACTTCGCCCGGTACGACGGACCGGTGGCCGGCTACGAGCGCGACGGGAGGAGCTGACCGTGTCCAAGCATCAGTACGCCATGGTCATGGACCTGAACAAGTGCATCGGGTGTCAGACCTGCACCCTGGCCTGCAAGAAGCAATGGACCGACGGCGACGGCATGGACTACATGTACTGGAACAACGTGGAGACCCATCCCGGCGCCGGCTATCCCCGGGGGTGGCACACCCTGGGGGGCGGGTTCGACGAGCAACGCCATCTTCGCCCATCGGCCCTCCCCTCCAAGGAGGACTACGGCGAGGCCTTCGAGTACGACTACGCTCAGCGGCTCTTCGAGGGGAAGCGGAAGCCGGTGATGCCCAACGTCGAGCCCACCTACACGCCGAACTGGGACGAGGACGTCGGAGGATGGGACACCGCCAACCCCTACTTCTTCTACCTTCCCCGGATCTGCAACCACTGCACCCACCCGGCGTGCCTCGAGGCCTGTCCGCGGAAGGCGATCTACAAGCGCGAGGAGGACGGGATCGTTCTCATCGATCAGGAGCGCTGCCGCGGCTATCGCTACTGCGTGAAGGCCTGTCCCTACAAGAAGATCTATTTCAACGAGGTCAAGGGAAAGAGCGAGAAGTGCATCTTCTGCTACCCGCGTCTGGAGAAGGGGCAGGTGAACGCCTGCGCCGCCCAGTGTCCGGGCCGGATCCGCTTCCTGGGCCTTCTCGACGACCCAGAGTCCCCGGTGCACAAACTGGTGATCAAGTACAAGGTGGCTCTCGGCCTCTTCCCCGAGAAGGGCACCTCTCCCAACGTGTACTACGTGCCCCCGTTCAATCCTCCCAAGTCGGGGAACGCGGGTAACAGCGTTCTGGAGGATCCGCGGCTGCCTCTTGACTACCTGAAGTACCTCTTCGGCCCCGAGGTGGTGACGGTGATCCACCGGCTGGAAGGGGAGCTGAAGCGGGCGCAGTCCGGGGAGAAGAGTGAGTTGCTCCAGCTCCTGATCGGGCGCGACGCCTCGGTGCGTTTCCGCGTGGCCCCTCGCGAGGTGCTGAAGGACGCTCCCGAGGACGTGAAGAGACGCGTGGAAGGATACGAGCCGGGTCCGGGGCTCACCGAATTGGGGACCCCCGGCGCGAAGACGGCAGGCGAACATGCCGCGCTCCGCGATGCGGAGGGCGAGAGCCCGGCGCCCGGTGGCGACGGGGGAAAGCGCGACCGGCGCGGTCGGGGGGGCATTCCAGGCCCGGTTCGGGCCGCATTCGGGCTCGCGACCGGTGTGGGGGCGTCGCGCCGGCGTCGCGCGGGGAACCCGTCACCCCCGGTTCCCGCCCCGCCCGATGAAGCCTGCTCGAGCTGTTCCCTGGCGCCCGAGTGCACGGCGGCCGCTCCTCCCGCTCCTTCCGATGGAGGCGACGACTGGTGCTGAACGGAGGTCGTCCATGAAGCGCGTGATCATCCTGACCGTGGGAGTCCTGGTTATCGCCGCCGGCGTCGCGGGCGCGGGGCCGGGGGTGGGGAAAGACGGAGGGCTCCCTCTCCCGGTGGCGGTGGTTTCCGCCGCGCCCTCGGTCCTTCGGGCCGGAGAGGGCCCGGAATGGGCGCGGGCCGGCGAGATCCCGATCCACATGAACCGGACCCCACCCATCTACGAGGGCGACCCGACCGACGACGGGTACCGTCCCACCGCCGGGGTCGCCCTGATCCAGAGCGGGGATTCGCTCTTCGTCCGGCTCCGCTGGACCGACGCCACCGACAGCGATCCTCGCCCCCCCGCCCGGTATCCCGACGGCGGGGAAACGCACATCTACAAGGAGCACTCCCGGGACATCGAGCGGTTCGCCGACGCGGCCTGCGTCATGGTGCCGCGGTCCCAGGGCCCCACGGGAAGCTTTCCGGCGGTCATGATGGGAGACCGGGACAACCCGGTGGACCTGTACTACTGGAACCGCGCCCGGGGCTTCGAGGTTCTTGGCGGGGCGGGGCGGGGAACAGTGGAGGGAACCGGGGCTTCCTTTCCCGGGACGATGAGGCGGACCGGAGAAGGATGGGAAGTCGTGTTCGAGCTCCCCGTTCCGGCCCCCGGCACCCCCGTGGCCTTCGCGGTCTGGGACGGGGACCGCGACCAGCGTTCGGGGCTCAAGTTCTACAGCCTCTGGTACGAGGTGACCCCGTGATCCGAACCGTCCTGGAAGCCGGGGATCTCGCCGCGGCGTTCCTCTTCCTCCACGATCTCTACCGGGTTCCCGGGCCCGGACAGTGGGCCTGGCTCACCGCGCCGGAGACCGCTGAGTTCTGGCGGCGGTTGACCGGCGCCCTGGCCAACCCTTCGCTTCCCGGTGGACCGGCCCTGCCGGACGCTCCCGGGGAGTACGAGGCCCAGTACATCGCCGCGTTCGACGCCGGCGCTCCCCATCCCCCGGTCCCGCTCCTGGAATCCCATTACAACAAGCGCGACCCCGTTCCTCGGGTTCTCCATGAGAACGTTCTCTTCCACAAGAGCTTCGGTCTCCGGCTCCGGGGCGAAGCCAACGAAACCGCCGACCATCTGCGCCATCAACTCGAGTTCACCGCGCATCTCTGCCGGATGGATTCGGAAAGCGAGGGAGGGGTTCAGGAGCAGGTTCTCCGGGCCCGGCACGAGTTCGTGGAGCGGCATCTGCTATCCTGGCTTCCCCGGGCCGCGAAGAAGGCGGGGGAGACGCCGTTCGTCTGGGCGGCCGGATACCTGGACCTCACCCTGGCCGCCGCCCGCGCGGCCGCCCGCCCCCCCGAGATCGACTAGCCGCACCGGGCCCGGTGGATCGTCCCCGGCGGCTTCGGCTACTTGATCGGTCATGATTCATGGTCCGGACCCCGGTGCGCCCGCCCCATCCGGTGTACCATCAGAGCGTCGGGACCTGTCTGGATCCATCTGGAAGGAGGTTTCCATGCCGACGTTCGTGCTCATGACCAAGCTCTCGCCCGAGTCCATGCATGACGCCGCCAAGCGGCGGAGCACCGGGAAGGAGTGGATGAAGAAGGTGAAGGAGGTCTGTCCCCAGGTGAGGTGGCACGGCCACTACGCCCTGCTAGGCCCCTACGACTTCATGGACATCTACGATGCCCCCGACGTGGAGACCGCGCATCAGGTGTCTCTCATCTCCCGGACCGAGGGCGCCCTCACCGCCGAGAGCTGGCCCGCCGTTCCCTACGATGAGTTCCTGGTGCTCATGGCCGAAGTGCGCGAGCAGCCGAACAACGCCAAGAAGAAGCGCTGAGGCGCCGTCGGCCGGTCGCTTCCGTTCACCCCCAACCGACAGGCAGAGCATGGTTCGCGTCACCTCGGAAATCGGTCGCCTGAAGAAAGTTCTCCTTCACGAACCCGGTCTTGAAGTGGACCACATGGTTCCGGCCATGATGGACGACCTTCTCTTCGACGACGTCCTGTTCGGGAACCGCGCGCGCGAGGAGCATGCGCTCTTCCGTCGCGTGCTCCAGCTCCTGGGGGTGGAGACGGTGGACGCCCAGGACGCCCTGGCCGAGGTTCTCGACGATCCGGTGGCCCGGGCCTGGGTGCTGAACGTGTTGCTGCGGGATCTCTCCCCGGGCCTCCGGCGCCGCATGCAGGAGGCGGCGGGGACGGACCTGGCCGAGATGCTGGTGGCGGGGGTGCGGTCCGGAACCGCGACCCCCGGGGTGGAGGCGGAGGACCTGTTCGAGGTTCCCCCCATTCCCAACTGGTGCTTCCAACGCGATCCCCAGGTCGTCCTGGGGGACGGGGTCATCTTCGGGGCCATGGCCGCTCCGGCCCGCCACCGCGAGGCGCTCCTGGCCCGGGCCATCTTCCGGTTCCATCCCGATCTTGCCGCGGCCTCGGTGCTCCACGATCCGCTCAAGTTCTCCGCCGAGGATGCGCTCTTCCTCGACGTTCACCGCCCGTGCTTCGAGGGGGGCGACTTCCTGGTGCTCTCCCCGGAGGTCGTGGTGGTCGGCCATTCCGAGCGCACCAACGCCACCGCCACCGCCGCTCTGGCCCGGAACCTAGCCCAGCTCGAGACCGGCCCCCGCTGGATGCTCCTGGTCGAGATCCCCCGGCGCCGGGCCTACATGCACCTCGACACCCTCATCACCCCGGTGGACCGCGACGCGGCGCTGATCTACCCGCCGGTGCTCCTCCCCGGCCGCCGCGAATCGGCCTCGGTGGGTGAGATCGATCTCCACGCCGAGGACCCGGTCCCGGTGGACGCGGGGGACCTCCTGGCCGCGCTCGCCCGTCGGGGCCTCGATCTGGAGCCGATCCCCTGCGGGGGCGGTGATGCCGTTCGCCAACAACGGGAACAGTGGACCGACGGGGCCAACGCCCTCGCCGTCGCCCCCGGGGTGATCACCCTCTACGACCGGAACGAGGGGACCGCCGAGGAACTGGGACGCCGGGGCTTCCGGGTGATCGACGCCGAGGATCTGCTCCTGGGCCGGGAGGAGGTGGACCTCGACGAAGGGAAGCGCGTGTGCATCCTCCTCCCCAGCCACGAGATCTCCCGCGCCCGGGGCGGGCCGCACTGCCTGAGCCACCCCCTGGTGCGGGACGAGGTCTGAGCGGGGCCCGGCAGCGACGGGATTCCCGGCGCACTCCAGGATTGTTTCCCGGAAGCGGAGGTCTATAATCCTGGCTTCCCACATCCCGGAGTCCCCACATGTCCAAGCCCGCTCTTCTCGCGATCGATGACAACCTCGAGGTTCTGAAAGCCGTGGCCCGCGACCTGCGTATCAGGTACGGCGAGCATTACCGGGTAGTGGAAGCGGCATCCGGATCCCAGGGCCTGGAGGCGATCCAGACCCTGAAGCGCCGGAACGATCCGGTGGCGCTCTTCCTGGTGGATCAGCGCATGCCGCAGATGACCGGGGTGGAGTTTCTCGAGCAGGCGGTCGATCTCTTTCCCGAGGCCAAGCGGGTGCTCCTGACCGCCTATGCCGATACCGAGGCGGCGATCCGCGCCATCAACCGGGCCCAGATCGATTTCTATCTATTGAAGCCCTGGAACCCTCCGGAAGAGCGGCTCTACCCGATCCTGGACGATCTCCTGGATGACTGGAGGGCCGACTTCCGCCCCACCTTCGGCGGCGTTCGGCTGATCGGGAACCGCTGGTCGCCGGAGACGCATCGGCTGAAGGACTTCCTGGCCCGGAACAACATCCCCTACCAGTGGTTCGACATCGAGGCCAACCCGCTGGCCGGCCGCCTCCTGAAGGAGCTGGGGCTGACCGGGGCCGGCCTCCCCCTCGCGCTGTGCCCGGACGGCGATGCGGTGGAGGAGGCCACCATCGCCGTGCTCGCCGAGCGCCTGGGCTTGAAGACGCGCGCCGAGCGCCCCTTCTACGACTTCATCATCGTGGGCGGCGGACCGGCGGGACTGGCCGCCGCGGTTTACGGGTCCTGCGAGGGGCTTCGCACGATGCTGGTGGAGAAGGAGGCGCCGGGAGGGCAGGCGGGGCAAAGCTCCCGGATCGAGAACTACCTCGGTTTTCCGGCCGGCTTGAGCGGCTCCGACCTGGCCCGACGCGCCACCGCCCAGGCCCGCCGGTTCGGGACGGAGATCCTCGCCCCCCAGGAAGTGTCGCGGCTGGTGATGGACGGCCCCTACCGGCGGCTTCGCCTGGGGAACGGGAGCGAAGTGTCCTGTCACGCGCTCCTCATCGCCACCGGAGTCTCCTACCGCCTGCTCGAGGCGCACGGGTTGGAGGAGTTCTCGGGAGCGGGTGTGTACTACGGAGCCTCCATGGCCGAGGCCGCCGCCTATGGCGACCAGCAAGTGTACGTGGTCGGGGGGGGAACTCCGCCGGCCAGGCCGCGCTCCACTTCGCGCAGTTCGCTTCCCGGGTCACCGTGGTCATCCGGGGCGACGACCTGCGGGCCAAGATGTCCAGCTACCTGGTGGACCGGATCGAGACCACCGCCAACATTGGCGTCCGCACCCGAACCGAGATCGCCGGTGCCTCGGGGGATCGGTCGCTCACGTCCCTGGAGCTCAAGGACGTGGAGTCCGGCGGCGTCGAAACCGTTCCCGCCGCCGGCCTCTTCATCTTCATCGGCGCGGTACCCCGTACCGACTGGTTGGATGGCGCGGTGGCGCGCGATCCCGCGGGGTTCATCCTCACCGGCCCCGAGCTGGTGCCGGAGGGGGGCCGCCCGCGCGGCTGGCCTCTGGACCGCGACCCGTTCCTGCTCGAGACCAGCGTACCCGGGGTGTTCGCGGCCGGAGACGTCCGCAAGGGCTCCATGAAGCGGGTGGCCTCGGGCGTGGGGGAAGGGTCCACCGTGGTGAGCTTCGTCCACCGCCACCTGAGCACGCTATGACCCTCCGCGAAGAGATCGAGGGAATCCCGGTCTTCGCTGGATTGACCCCGCCTCAGCTCGACTGGATCGCGGACCACTCGCAGGAGATGTCGCTCGACACCGGCGGGATCGTGTTCAGAGAGGGCGACCTCCCCGAAACGATGGTCGTGGTTCTGGAGGGGGAGGTGCACGCCCGGGTGGAACGCGGCCCCTCCGACGGCCGGCTCTACGTGCGGAAGCAGGGAGAGCTGACGGGAATGCTCCCCCACTCCCGCATGAAGCGGATCCCGGTCACCGGTCGGGCGGTGGTGCCGAGCCGGGTGCTTCTCCTCCCCGTCACCGATTTCCCGGAGATGCTCCGGTTGATTCCGGAGCTGGAGCCGCGGCTGGTGGCCGCCATTGCCGACCGCGTGCGCGAGACCGCCCGTTCCGACCAGCAACGCGAGAAACTCATGGCCCTGGGGAAGCTCTCCGCCGGGTTGGCCCATGAGCTCAACAACCCGGCCGCCGCTCTCCGCCGCTCGGTGGGGGAGCTCCGGCGGAGGATGGAAGAGCTGGAGGGCTTGACCCTGGACCTGGCCGCCCTGGGGACGGACCCGGAGCGGATGCGGATCCTGACCGGAATTCGCGCCCGGGTGGACCGGACCGCCGCGGCCGGCCTGGACCCGCTGGCCCGGAGCGAGCAGGAGGAAGCCTGGGGCGCCGTCCTGATCCGGCACGGCGTGCCCGAACCCTGGGTGGCCTCCGAAGCCTTCGTCTCCGCCGGCCTGGGCCCGGAAACGGCGGAGGGCGCCCTGGAAGGGATCGATCCCGATCACCTCGGGGTCGCCTTCGCCTGGCTCGCCGCCGACCTCTCCGTGCACGGGATGCTCGAGGAGGCGGAGGCGTCGGCGTTGCACATCTCCGAGCTGGTGGCCGCGGTCAAGTCCTACTCCCGCATGGACGAGGCTCCGGAGAAGCGCCCCACCGACATCCACGACGGGATCGACGCCACCATCACCGTGCTGGCGTCGCGGTTCCGGGCGATGGGGATCACGGTGACGCGGAGCTATGCCGACGGCGTGGCCCCCGTCAACGCGTATCCCGGCGAGCTGAACCAGGTGTGGATGAACCTGTTGGAGAACGCGGTGGATGCGGTGGGGAAGGGGGGGCGCCTCCAGGTTCGCACCATGCGCAGCGAGGGCGCGGTGCGGGTGGAGATCGAGGACGACGGACCCGGCATTCCCGACGAGGCGCAGGGACGGATCTGGGAGCCCTTCTTCACCACCAAGGACGTGGGGGAGGGAACGGGCCTCGGCCTCGACATCGTGCAGCGGATCGTGACCCAGCGCCACGGCGGCGAGGTCAGGGTGGACTCGGCCCCCGGGCGCACGGTGTTCGAGATCCGCCTCCCGACGGCATGACCGGGGAGGGGCGGCCGCCGGAGGAATCCCCGGGCGCGGCGCCCGGTGAAGACGCGGTGCTCGCGCCGTCCGAGGCCTCGGCCACGCCGCATCGGCGCCGCCGGCTCGCCTGGGGGTGCCTCTTCGCGGCGGGGCTCGCGATCCTCGCGCTCGCCGCGACGGCGGGCTACGAGCTGGCCACCTGGCCCGACGTGGCGGCGCTGAAGGCCCACGACCCACGCACCACCGCGTTCATCGAGCGCTACCGTCGGGCACATCCCGGCGCGCGGGTGGAGCACCGCTGGGTGGGCTACGACGCGATCGCGCCGCCGTTGAAGCAGGCGGTCCTGGTTGGCGAGGACATCAGCTTCTTCTCCCACCACGGCTTCGATACCGCGGAGATCCGGAAGGCGGTGGAGGAGGCGTGGGAGGAGAAGGAAGCCCCCCGCGGCGCGTCGACCGTCACCCAGCAGCTGGCCAAGAACCTCTGGCTCTCGCCGTCCAGGAATCCGCTCCGGAAGCTCAAGGAGGCCCTCCTCACCCGCCAGCTCGAACATGACCTGGGGAAGCGGCGCATCCTGGAGCTCTACCTGAACGTGGTGGAGTTCGGGCCGGGGATCTTCGGGGCGGAAGCGGCAGCCGAACACTACTTTGGTCTCACCGCCGCCGAGCTCGCCCCTCCCGAGGCGGCGGCTCTGGCCGCGGGGCTCCCCAAACCGTCCGCCTGGCACCCGGGGAGCCCGAGCAAGGCCTACCGGCGGCGGGTGGGGATCCTGGAAAGCCGGATGGAGAAGGCCCGGTTCCTCCTGCGGCTTCTGTGACCCGGGGGCGGCGCCGCGGTCCCGGATCGGCGCAATGAGCTGCCCTCCAGGCCGCCTACAAGCCGTGCGGTTGTATTCGTGTGTCCCCGGGGGAACATCGTTCGCAATAAGGACTCTTGTGCGAACATGCCGTTCAGGCGGACCGGGGTCGACGACCGGTTTGGCGGCGGGTCGCCGCACGGGGAGCGCCGCACCCAAGCAGGCCCGACCCGCCACCGCCCCCGCCGAGCGCCGCCCACCCCCCGCACCCACCCCACCCCCACCGTGCGCTACACTCCCCGCCGGAGGCCGACCATGCCCAAGAGCGAGCTCAAGGACCGATTGCTCCTGGCCTACGACGCCGCGCTGGCCGCCGGCCGCGTCACCCTGGAGTACTTCGGTCGCGCCGACCTCGAGGTCGACCGCAAGGCCGACCTCACCCCGGTCACCGCCGCCGATCGTGCGGCGGAACGGGAACTCCGCCGGGTGATCGCCGCCGCCTACCCCCGTGACGCGATCCTGGGCGAGGAGTTCGGCGAAACTCCGGGCGGATCCGGCTACCGCTGGATCCTCGACCCGATCGACGGCACCAAGAGCTTCATTCAGGGGGTCCCCCTCTACGGCACCCTGGTTGCGGTGGAGCGGGAGGGCCGCGGCGTGGTCGGAGTCATCCATCTCCCCGCCCTCCGCGAAACCGTGTTCGCCGCCCGAGGCCTCGGCGCGCACTGGGTGCAGGGGAATGAGGACCCCTGCCCGGCGCGGGTATCCGCCGTTCCCTCACTTGCCGAAGGGCTCTTTCTCACCAACTCGATCACCGCCTACGGGGACGGCCCCCGCCGACGGGCCTTCGATGCGCTCATCGCCGCCGCCCGGCTCACCCGGGGCTGGGGGGATTGCTACGGCTACGCCCTGGTCGCCACCGGCCGGGCCGAGGTCATGGTGGATCCGAAGATGAGCGTCTGGGACGCCGCCGCCCTCCAGCCGGTGCTCGAAGAGGCGGGGGGCACCTTCACCGATTGGAAGGGGGAGCCCACCATCCACGGCGGCGAAGGGTTGGGCACCAACGGCGCGGTGCTGGACGAGGTGCTGCTCATCACCCGGGCCGCGGGGTCTGCGGGGGCCTGAGCCGGGTCCCGGGGGGTGGAGGGCACCGACCCACCGCGAACCGTTCCACCACGGAACGGATGAGCAGTATCGCCCGTCGGATCTTTTCCCCGGTTCTTGGGGTATAGTGTCCTGAGAGTCACGGGGACCTTGGATTCCGGCCGGAAAGGAGAGCGCTCATGCGAAAGCTCATCATCGCGCTCGTCGCCGTGTTCGCCGTGGCGGGCTGCCAGCGGGACAATCCCGTCGCGTCCCGCGAAACCAGCTGGCTCACCAACCTCGAGGGAACGGGCATCGGCGGTGAGATCACCCTGGGGCCCATGTGCCCCGGGCCGGTGAGCGCCAGGAACCCCTGTCCCGACTCCCCCTATGCCGCGCCCATCCGGATCGAGAACCTGGACGGGAGCGTGGCCGCGGAGGCGACCTCGGACGCCGACGGCCGCTACATGGTGGCGCTGGATCCCGGGAAGTACCGTGTGGTGCCCATGCCCGCGGTCGACTTGGACTCCGGGAGCGGGGTCGGCTCCTCGCCGTTCCCCCATCCTCCCGCGCCGGTGGACGTGACCGTGCCCCCGACCGGCTGGGCGGAGGCGAACCTTTCCTACGACACCGGGATTCGGTAGAACCGATCTTCCTGCGGTCCGCGGCGCCGCCCGCGCCCGTTCCCCGGCCGCCGCTCACCCCGGAACTCCGCCGCCCACCGCGCGCCCCCCGCAAACCCGGGGCCGGGGCCCACACCGCCCCGGCTCTCCACCTACTCCGCGGCCAGCGCTTCCACCGGGTCCAGGGCCGCCGCCCGCCGCGCGGGAAGAATCCCGCTCAGGAGCCCCACGATCAGGCTCACCGCCACCGCCATCACCACGTAGGCCATCGGAGTGTGGACGGGAAGCGCGGGGACGAACATGTGGATGAGCTGGGCGAGTCCGAACCCCACCGCCAAACCGGCCAGGCCGCCGGTGGTGGAGAGCGCCGCCGCCTCGGCCAGGTAGAGCACGAGGATCTGGCGGGGCGTGGCCCCGATGGCCTTGGCCAGACCGATCTCCCCCGTCCGCTCGTTCACCGAGATCCACATCATGGTGAGAATGCCGATCGCCCCCACCAGGAGCGAGATGCCGCCGATCCCCGCCACCGCCATGCTCACGATGCCGATGATGCGGCTCAGGGTGTCGAGCATCCCGGTCTGGGTGGTGACGGTGAAGTCGTCGTCGCCGCCGTGCCGCGCGGTCAGGAGGTCGGTCATCCGCACCACCACCGAATCCACCAGGGAGGAGTTGTCCACCAGGAGATCGATCTCCTGGAGCCCGTCCAGGTTGAAGAGCGCCATGGCGGAGGCCACGGGAATGTAGGCCGAGTCGTCGAGATCGAAGCCCAGGAACTGTCCCTTGGGCGCCATGATCCCCACCACCAGGAACCGCTCGCCCCCGACCCGCACGTGCTCGCCCAGGGCGTTGGCGTCACCGAAGAGTTCGCGCTTGAGCTTGGGGCCGAGCACGGTCACCGACGATCCGTACCGCGGATCGCCGGCGGGGAGGAAGCGCCCCACCCGGACCCCCATCCGCCACACCTCGGGCGCGCCGGAGGTGGTGCCGTAGACGAAGACGTTCCGGGTCAGCCCGGCGTACTCCACCGGGGCGGTGCCCATGGTCACCGGCACCGCTCCCCCCACCCCGCGCACCCGCCCCAGGGCCTCGGTGTCGGCCAGGCTCAGGGGGTGGATGGTCCCTCCCAGGGCGCCGGGCACGCCGGTGGTCTCGGTCTTCCCGGGGTTCACCGCCACCAGGTTGGTCCCGAACTGGGTGAACTGGGTGAGGATGTAGAGGCGCGTTCCCTCGCCGATCGAGGTCAACAGGATCACCGAAGCGATCCCGATCGAGATCCCGAGCATGGTGAGGAGCGATCGCTGGCGGTGGCCGAGAATGGCGCGGTAGGACTGGCGGAGGACGTCCTCGAAGGTCATCGCGTCACGCTCCGAGGCCTCGGCGCTCGCGCCGAAGTTCGGCCGCGCCCCGATCCGCGACGCCGGCGCCGGACCGCCCGGCCCCTCATCCCCGCCTCCGCATGAGCGCTTCCACCGGGTCGAGCCGGGCCGCGCGGCGGGCGGGGAGGCTCCCGAACAACAGCCCCACCGAGATCGAGACCACCAGTGCCGCCGCCACCGCCCAGATGGGAGCCTGGACCGGGAAATCGGGATAGATGTGGTGGAGCAGGCGTCCCGCACCCACCCCGGCCAGGAGCCCCAGCGCTCCGCCCGCGGTGGAGATGATCGCCGCCTCGATCAGGAACACGCTCACGATCTGGCCGGAGGTGACGCCGAGCGCCTTCAGGAGCCCCACCTCCCGGGTCCGCTCCGAGATCGAGACCAGCATCACGTTCATGATGCCGATCCCGGCCACGCTCAGGGAGATCGCCGCGATCCCGGCCAGGGCCGCGGTCAGGATGTTGAGGATCTGGTTGAAGGTGGAGAGCACCGCGTCCTGGGTCAGAACGGTCACGTCCTCCTCACCCCCGTGACGCTCCTTCAGCACCTGGACCGCTTCCTTGCGGGCCTGGTCGATCTCCTGGTGGCTTCGCACCTCGGCCATGACCCGGAACAGGGTCGTGCGGTTGAACATCCGCATGGCGGTGTCCACCGGGATCTCCACCACCTCGTCCAGGTTCATCCCGATGGAGGTGCCCCGGGGGGCGATCACCCCGATCACCCGGAATCGGTAGTTTCCCACCCGGATCATCTCCCCCAGCGGGTTCTTCGATCCGAAGAGCTCGGTCTGCACCTTGGCGCCCAGGACCGCAACCGGGGCGTCGGTGATTCCCGGCGGGATGAACCGGCCGATCCCCATCTGGAGCTTCCGGATGGCCATGACCTCGTTGGTGGTCCCGACCACGGTGACGTCGCGGGTCCGATCGCCGTACCCGGCGGGGCCGGTGCCGAGGGCCAGCGGGGCTACCCGGCGGATCTGGGGGATGCGGCGCTTGAGGGCTTCGGCGTCGGCCACGGTGAGATCGTGAGGGGCGGTGTTCACGAAGGGGGTGGTGCCCTGGGTTTCGGTCTTTCCGGGGAGCACGATGAGGAGGTTCGTGCCGAGGGAGGTGAACTCCCCGGTGACGTAGAGCTTCGCCCCCTCGCCGAGGCTGGTGAGCATGACCACCGAGGCCACCCCGATGGCCACCCCCAGGAGCGAGAGGAACGTGCGGAGACGGTGACCGCGAAGCCCTCCCGCGGAGAAGCGCAAGAGATCGGCGCTCTTCACGGCCGGCCTCCACCGCCGGTCACCGCCGGTCTCCTGCACCCTCGGGCGCGGGCTCCGGCGCGCCGCGATCGTCGGAGACCAGATCCCCGTCCTTCAGCCGGACCCGGCGGTGGGCCCGCCCTCCGATCGACGGGTCGTGGGTCACCACCACCAGGGTGAGCCCCCCGGCGTTCATCTCCTCGATCAGCTCCACGATCTCGTTCCCCGAGGCCGAGTCCAGGTTCCCGGTGGGTTCGTCGGCGAGGAGGATCGACGGTTCCATCACCACCGCCCGGGCGATGGCCACCCGCTGGCGCTCGCCCCCGGAGAGCTGGTCGGGGCGGTGGTCCACGCGTTCGGCCAGACCCACCGAGCCGAGCGCCCGCTCGATCCGCCGCCGTCGCTCGGCCGGATCCAGGCCGGCGAAGATCATGGGCAGCTCCACGTTCTCCGCCGCGGTGAGCCGGGCCACCAGATGGAAGAACTGGAACACGAAGCCGATCTTGTGGCGGCGGATCCGGGAGAGTTCGGTCTCGGCCATGCGGGCGGTCTCCTGCCCGTCCAGCTTGTAGGATCCGGCGGTGGGACGGTCGAGGCAGCCGAGAATGTTCAGGAGCGTCGACTTTCCCGACCCCGAGGGCCCCATGATGGAGACGTACTCGCCGTCGCCCACCACCAGGTCGAGGCCCTTGAGCGCCCGCACCGGGCGCCCTCCGACCTCGTAGGTGCGCGTGATCCCCGCCAGCTCGATCACTTTTCGCTCTCGCCGGTCACCTTGACCCGGGCCCCGTCCTTCACGTCGCTCCGGTCCAGCGAAACCACCACCCGGTCGCCGGCCGCGAGCCCCGACGTGATCTCGGTGTATTCCCAGTTGTGGAGGCCGGTCTGGACCTTCACTTCCTTCAGGGTCCCGCTCTCCACCTTCAGGACCTTGTTCCCCTCCAGGAGGGCATAGGTGGGGATGCGCAGGACGTCGTCCCGCTCGGCGAGAATGACTTCGATGTCGGCGGAGAGGCCGGGAAGGACGTTCGCCGGCAGTTCCGACCGCCGGTCGAAGGTCGCCTCCACGGTGAGGGTGCGGTTCTGCTCCTGCTTGGTCTCCACGTAGGAGGAGACGTAGGACACCGTGCCCGGAAACGACTGCCCGCGGAACGCGTCCATGGTGACGCGAACCGGGAGGCCGACCTTCACCTTGGCCACGTCGGCCTCGTCCAGGGGGGCGTTCACGTACAGGGAGTCGGGGTCGATCACGTCCACCACCGGGGGAATGAACACCCCGGGAGGCGATGGGCTGATCCATTCCCCGACCTCGGTGGTGACGTCCAGCACCACCCCGTCGAAGGGCGCGATCATGATCGTCTTGTCCAGGGTGGCGCGGGCCACGTCGAGCTGGGCCCTGGCCCGCTTCACCTGCTCGCGGGCCGCCTTTCCGGACGACTCCGCCGACTCGGACCGGGTGCGGGCGGTCTCCAGGGCCTGTTCCGAGAGGAGGTTCTGCTGGGCCAGCCCCTGGGCCCGCTTCAGGTCCCGGAGGGCCTGATCCGCGGCGAGCCCTGCTTCCTCGCTCGCCGCCTGGGCCGCGTCCACCGAGCGTTCGGCCAGGACCACCTGGGCCCGGTACTCCTCGTCGTCGAGGCGAAGGAGGACCTGCCCCTTCTTCACCGTCTCGCCCTTCTTGGCGGGGATCGCCTTCACCAGGCCGGCGATCCCGGGGCTCATCTGGGCCCGCCGCCGGGATTTGATGGTGCCGGCCCGGGAGTTCACCACCGTGTCCTCGACCCGGCCCCGCACCAGCGTGTATACCGTCACCGGCACCGGCGCCGGCCGGAACACGGTGAGCCGGAGCACGACGATCACCGCCACCACCCCACCCAGGATCAGCAAGCGTTTCACCCAGCGATTCACGCGATGGACCCTCCCCTCTCGGAACGCATTCCGATGATCCTAGGCGGTGGGGGACGGAGGGGCAAGACGGCCCCGGGGGGCCCGCCGGGCGAAAGACGACCCCCGGAGGCCGCTTCGCCTCCGGGGGTCTCACGAGGTCGCGGCTCCAGGCGCCGTACCGCCGGAGGACGGCGGGATCAGAAGTGGAGGTTCAGCCCCGCCGCGAAGTAGGAGGAGTCGTAGTTGAAGTTCTTGACCTGGTTCTTGAGCTGGTCGTTCAGCGCTTGGTCGGGATCCACGAACACCGCCCGACCCTCGCCGTAGAACGAGACCCGGGGGGCGACCGGGATCTCCACCCCGCCGCCCACGTGCCAGCCGAAGGTCGTTTCGGAACGGTCGGCGAGCCCCGCCGACTCGAGGCTCGAGGAGTAGTCGTAGATCATGTGGTACCAGCCGGCCCCGGCCTCGGCGAAGGGGGACACCACCATGAGCGGAACGTACACCTTGGCGGAGACCGTGGTGGGGACGCTCCGGACCTTGAGATCTCCGCTCGCGGCCAGGGCGTCGATCCGGTAGGTGTTCACCAGGCGGTAGTCCACCGCACCCTGGATCCCGAGCCAGGAAGCGAGCCGGAACTCCAGCTGGCCGCCGGCCAACCCGTTTCCGTCCTTGGCGTCCCGGGCCTTGGCGTACCCGAGATGGACCCCGATCGACCCCCCCGAGGCCTCGGCGGGTCGGACCCCGGAGGGGAGGAGAAGCAGGAAGGCGGGGGCCAGGCAAAGCATGACGGCACGAAACCAGTGGTTTCGCATGACGAGGCTCCTTTCGATTGCTTGCAGCGAGGCCGCCGCGGGCGCGGATGATTGTCGCCGCAATGATAGCGAACCACGCCGCCGATGTTCAAACCGGTCGCTCCCGGCGGTTGGAGGACGCCGGCCGCGTGCCGCGCCTACTTCCGCTCGTAGGTGCCGATCAGCTCCCCGTGGGCCAGGATGTGACCCTCCATGGCCGCTTCCACCTGGGGCTTGGTCGCTCCCGCCTGGAGTTCCAACTTCCGGTCCAGGGCGTAGAGCTTGAAGTGGTAGTGATGGGGGCCGTGGCCGGGAGGCGGGCAGGGGCCGCCGTAGCCGACCCGTTTGAAATCGGTGGTCCCCTGGAGGCCGCCCCGAGCGGTGGAATCCGCCGCCACTCCCCTCGGAAGGCCCAGGGTGTCGGGGGGAAGGTTGTAGAACACCCAGTGCACCCAGGTCTGCCCCGGGGCGTCGGGGTCGTCCACGATCAGCGCCCAGGCGGCGGTCCCCTCCGGACCCCGGCTCCAGCTCAGGGCGGGGGAGAGATCGCTCCCGTCGCAGGTGTACTCGGTGGGGATGGCGCTACCGGCGTCGAACGCCGCGCTCTTCACGGTCAGGTCGGTCATGGTGTTCTCCTGGTTCCCGGCGGTGTCCCGGTCGGCCCGGGCGCAGGCGCCGAGAAGGAGCACCGTCGCCGCCGCCGCGATCCCGACCGTCGCCCAATGCCTGATGATCATCCTCGTCCTCCTCGGGTGGGGGGCCTTGTCTCCACGATCCCGCCTCCGGTCCGCACCGTCCAATCCCGGGTTCAGCGCCGGGTCAGGATCTCCTCCAGGGGCTTCTTCGCGATGTCGGGGACCTCCGCCCCCTCGGCGGGGTAGCCCACCGGAATGAGGAGATAGGGCCGATGGTTGGCCGGCATCCCCAGGATCCGCGTGAGGAAGCCCATCGGACTCGGGGTATGGGTGAGGGTGGCCAACCCGGCCACGGTGAGCGCGGCGAGCAGGAACCCGGAGGCCAGCCCCACCGACTCGTTCACGTAGTAATGCTTCACCTTGCGCTCCGCCCCGTCCGGACCGGTCTCGACCCCGTAGTCGATCTTGAACACCACGATCAGATAGGGGGCGATCTCGAGGTACGGCTTGTGCTCGTCGGTCCCCAGGGGAGCCAGCCGCTCCAACCACTCCGAGGGCATGCGGTGGGCGTAGCTCTCCCGCTCCTCCTCCTCGGCCGCCTCCCGGATCCGGCGCTTCACGTCGGGGTCCTCGACCAGGACGAAGCGCCAGGGCTGAAGGTTGGCCCCGGAGGGGGCCCGCCCGGCCACCCGGATCGCCTCCTCCACCAGCCGCCGGGGGACGGGGTCGGGGGAGAAGGCCCGAACGGACCGGCGGCGGGCCAGGCGCTCCGCCAGCTCGGCCAACCGGGCCTCCTGCTCCTGGGGGGCGAGCCGCTCGAACTCGAGGGGAATGAACGGGTGGCGCTCCTCGCTCAGGGCTTGATCCTCGCCGTCATCACCGGCTCCTGCTCCCCCTCGAGATCGTCGAGCTTGTATTCCCAGGTCGCGGTGTTCCCCTCCACCCGGGTGGCGTTGGACTCCACGATCTTCCCCGGGAAGGTGACGGTGAAGGTGAGCGAGGACTTCTGCGCCGCCTCGGTCATGGCCTGCATCATCTGGCCCATCTGCTCCATGGCCTTCCCGAACTCCTCCATGCCTTCCCCGACATCTTCCGAATCCCCGCCGGCGCCCATTTCCGCGGACTCTTCATCCGCGGGCTCGGAGTCCTCGTCGGCCACGGGCTCCCAATCACCGCCGTCGGCGTTTTCCTCGTCCATCCCCGGGGATTCTCCGGCCTCGGCGGACTCGGAGTCTCCCTGGTCCATCGCCCCTCCGGATCCCGGGATGTCCGCTTTGGCCCCCTCATCCATGCCGCGCCGGTAGAGCCAGGTCCCGTCCGGCTGCTTCTCATAGGTGAACTGCCCCGGGCCGTCGGAGTCGTGATGGCCGCTCTCCCCGTCCCCCATATCGAAGTCCTTCAGGTCGTCGTAGTGCGGGAAGGAGATGGCCAGGTCCCAGACGTAGGCGTCGTCGGTCACCTGTTCGTCGTACTTGGTGAGCTTGAGCCTGGACCCGGTCTCCTTGAACTGCGATTCGATCTTGTCGCGGTTCAGATCGGAGCGGACGTCCTCGAGAGGGTCGGAATCGCTCTCCCCGAACTGCTCGGCCATGGTCTGCATCTGGTCGATCATGTGCCGGTCCATGGCCATGTGCATGGTGAGGGTGCCGGAGCCGTCCTTCTGGATCTGGACGTGCTCCTCGTAGTTGATGCAACCGGCCAGGGCGGCCAGGGCGATCAGGACGAGAACGGAGAGTAGACGACGCATTGGGACTTTCCTCCCGGACGCGGAGGCGTTCGGGCCTCCGGCAAGCGGTTTCGGACATGGACACGAAGCCCGATCGTCGTCTTGATACACCTTCCCCGGGATCGGCGCAAGACCGCCCGGAAGAGCCCGGCTCCGGCTGTGCTAGGCTTGTCGCCATGGTGCGTCCCGGCAACTCTGGCGTCCGGGGACCGGTCCCCCTCGCCTCGGTCCTCGCCCCCCTCCTACTCATCGCCCTCATCGGGCTCGGCGGCTGCGGCGGCAAGGAGGCCCCGGCGGACTTCGTTTGGCTTCTGGGGGCCGAACCCGAGAGCATCGACCCGGGCCTGGTGACCGGACAGCCCGGGGGCCGGGTGGCCCGGAACATCTTCGAGGGCCTCACCTACCAGGACGACGACCTCCGGGCGGTTCCGGGGATGGCCCGCTCCTGGGAGCGGAGCCCGGACGGAATCACCTACACCTTCCACCTCCGCCGGGCGCGCTGGACCGACGGCCGTCCGGTCACCGCCGGCGACTTCGTCTACGCCTGGGAGCGGGTCCTGAACCCGGCCACCGCCGCCCGCTACGCCGGGATCCTCTATCCCATCCGGAACGCCGAGGCCTACAACTCCGGCCGGATCACCGACCCCGACTCCCTGGGGTTCCACGCGCCCGACGACTCCACCCTGGTGGTGGACCTCGGGGCGCCCTGCGCCTACTTCCCGGATCTCTGCGCCTTCTACACCTACCTGCCGGTTCCCTCCTGGGCGGTGGCGAAGTACGGCGACCAGTGGATCAAGCCGGAGAACATCGTCACCAACGGCCCCTTTCTCCTCGAGGAGTGGCTTCTCGACCGCCACGTCCGCCTGGTCAGGAACCCGGACTACTGGAACGCGGAGAACATCGCCCTCGGCGTCACCGACGGGGTGTCCTCCGACAACATCAACGCCAACTTCAACCTCTACATGAGCGGGATCCTGGACTGGACCGACTCGGGGGCCACCCCGCTCTTCGTGATCCCCGAGCTCCGGAAGCGCCCCGACTTCCACGTGGCCCCCTACTTCGCCACCTACTTCTACCGCTTCAACGTCAAGCGCCCCCCCTTCGACGACGTCCGGGTGCGCCGGGCGTTCTTCCTGGCCACGAACCGCCGGGAGATCACGGAGTACGTGCTCCGGGCGGGCCAGGTCCCGGCCCACAGCCTGGTCCCGCCGGGCGTTCCCGGCTATCACGAGGCCGTGATGCCCGACCGGAACGTGGAGGAGGCCCGGAAGCTCCTGGCCGCGGCCGGTTATCCCGGCGGCAAGGGCTTTCCCCACGTGGAGCTCCTCTTCAACACCTCGGAGTCCCACAAGCAGATCGCCGAGGTGCTTCAGCAGCAGTGGAAGAAGGCCCTGGGGGTCGAAGTGGAGCTGGTGAACCAGGAGTGGAAGGTCTTTCTGTCCACCCAGGATGCCGAGAACTACTGGATCTCCCGGGGGAGCTGGATCGGGGACTACCTGGACCCCAACACCTTCCTCGACCTGTGGACCTCCACCAACGGCAACAATCGGACCGGGTTCGCGAACCCGGACTACGACTCGCTGATCGGACGGGCCGCGCGCACCCTCGACCCGGAAAAGCGGATGGATCTCCTGCACCGGGCGGAGGACATGGTGACCAACCGGGAGATGGTGGTGCTTCCCCTCTACTACTACGTGGTCCAGAACCTCTACGACGACCGGGATTTCGCCGGTCTGAAGCCGAACCTCCTGAACCTCCTCAACCTCCGGAGCGTGGTTCCCCTCCGCGGCCATCGGGGACATCCCCGCGACACCCGGCTTTCCGGTCCCGATTCCACGGTGGCCTCGGCCGCCCCGGCCTTCACCCGTCCATGACCGCCTACGTCGTCCGCCGTCTCCTCTCCACGATCCCCCTCCTGTTCGCGATCCTGTTCTTCAGCTTCGTGTTCATGCGGTCCGCCCCCGGCGGGCCCTTCGACGCGGAGCGAAGCGTCTCCCCCCAGATCGAGCGGAACCTCGAGGCCAAGTACCACCTGGACGAATCCCTGGGGCGGCAGTTCCTGCGCTACGTGGGCGGGCTCCTCCACGGGGACCTCGGCCCCTCGTTCAAGTACCCCGCCCGCACCGTGAACGAGATCATCGCCCAGTCGCTCCCGGTGAGCCTCACCCTGGGGGCCATGGCCCTGGCTCTGGCGCTCCTGCTGGGGATTCCCGCCGGGGTATTCGGCGCCCTCTACCACAACCAGAGCCGGGACTACGCGGTGATGGGCTTCAGCCTCATGGGGATCTGCATTCCAAACTTCGTTCTCGGCCCCATCCTGATCATCATCTTCTCCTTCACCCTGGGCTGGCTCCCCGCCGGGGGATGGGGCACGTTCCGGCAGCTCCTCCTCCCCGCGGTGACCCTGGGAGCGATCCGGGCCGCCTACGTGGCCCGGCTGTCCCGGGCGGGGATGCTCGAGGTGATCCGTCTGGACTTCATCCGCACCGCCCGGGCCAAGGGCCTCCGGGAGCGGGTGGTGGTGGGGAAGCACGCGCTCCGGGTGGCGATTCTTCCCGTCCTGAGCTACCTGGGGCCGGCCGCGGCCAGCATCCTGGTGGGTTCGGTGGTGGTGGAGCGGGTGTTCAACATCCCCGGGCTGGGAAGCTTCTTCGTGAACTCGGCGCTCAACCGCGATTACACCGTGGCCATGGGAACGGTGCTCCTCTACAGCGGCCTCCTCATCACGTTGAACCTGCTGGTGGACGTCCTGTACGCGGTGGTGGACCCGCGGGTGGAGCTTCGATGAGCGAGGACCGCCCCGTGGTCACCTCCCGGGCCCGCGACGCGGGCTGGAAGACGCCCGATCGGGAGATCGCCCTGGACCCCGGGGCGCGCCCCGCCGAGCCGGTGGCCGGGGTGGGGTTCTGGAAGGATGCCTTCCGGCGGCTCCTGAAGAGCCGGATGGCGGTGACCGGCGGGGTGCTCCTGGTGATCATCGTTGCCGCCACCCTCGCCGCCCCGCTCCTCACCCCGTACCACTTCGAGGATCAGGACCTGGTGAACCAGCTCCAGCCCCCGAACCTGCATCATCCCTTCGGCACCGACCTCGCCGGCCGCGACGTCTACACCCGGGTTCTCTACGGAGGCCGGCTATCGCTGGCGGTGGGCCTGGTGGCCACCCTGGTGAGCCTGGCCATCGGGGTGACCTGGGGGGCGGTGGCCGGCTACCGAGGCGGCCTCACCGACAACGCGATGATGCGCTTCGTGGACATGCTCTACAGCCTCCCGTTCATGTTCTTCGTCATTCTGCTCGTGGCCTACTTCGGGAGGCACCTGGTCCTGCTCTTCCTTGCCTTGGGAGCGGTGCAGTGGCTCACCATGAGCCGGATCGTGCGCGGCCAGATGATCCAGCTCCGGAGCCAGGAGTTCGTCCACGCCATCGTCGCCCTCGGCGGGAGCCATCGCCGGATCATCTTCCGGCACCTGATCCCCAACCTCCTCGGCCCCATCATCGTCTACGCCACCCTCACCGTGCCCGCGGTCATGCTGGAGGAGGCCTTTCTGTCCTTCCTCGGCCTCGGGGTACAACCGCCCAACGCGTCCTGGGGACTCTTGGCCGCCGAGGGGGCGAGCGCCATCACCGCCATCCACACCGCGTGGTGGCTGATCCTCTTCCCGGGGCTGGCCCTGGGATTGACTCTGTTCTCCTTGAACTTCCTGGGGGACGGGCTCCGCGACGCGCTGGATCCGAGGCTCCGGAACCGGTGAGCCGCCCGGGCCGGCCGGCGGGCGCCCGCCGCCCGCCGCCGTGGTGGGTTCGTTAGGCGGCCCGGGAAGCCAGGTCCCGCAGGGCGTTGGTCTCGTCCCTCCAGGGGGGGAGCGTCTCGCTGACTCCCGAGAGACGGAGGATCATGCTCACCGCGGGGGATGGGGCGACCAGCCGGAGCCACCCTCCCCGCGCTTCCTGGACCTCCGCCTGTCCCAGGATGAGGCCCAGGCCGGTGGAGCTCAGGTACTCCGTCTCCGAAAGGTCCAGGAGCAGGAAGGGGGCCCGCTCCCCGGCCTCGGCCAGGCGATCGCGGAAGTCGTCGAGGGTGGATTCCCGGACCGCTCCGCGGAACCGTTGGACCGACACCTCCGCGCTTTCCCACGCAGGCGATGCGCGAGATGGAAATGAGATGGGTGTCGCGGTCAGGCTGCGTCACCGAGATCCTCCGCCACCCGCCGCGAGAGATCGACGGCGTCGAAAACCAGGGTCAGCTCGTTCCCGCCGCCCGGGCGGAGGTGGTGTTCCATGGAGCGGGAGAGCAGGCGAGCCATGGCCAACCCCCTTCCCCGGACCGCGCGGTCGTGAGCCAGGCGCCCCAGGTTCTTCGGCGGAATCCCGGTCACGTCCACCGACGGCGCCCGGTCCCGGATCGTGATCTCGAAGCTCTCGTCCTCCCGGGCCTGGACGCTCAGGGCGATGGGGCGCCCCGCTTCGCCGCCGTAGCCGTGCTCGGCGATGTTGGCCACAAGTTCCTCGACGGCCAGGATGGCCAGGGCGCGGGCCTCGGGACGGCGCACGTCGAGAACCAGGAGGGCCCGGAGGCCGCGACGAAGGCGGGTCGACGCCCCCGGGCCGGTCATTACACGCAAGTGCCTGTTTGGTAACAAGTTGTAGGTATCCACCCTTGAATTATCGGCGGATGAGGGGACCCGATTGAGATGCGATGCGCGGAAATCGCCGGAATACGGGGATTTCGGGGTCCGGCGGGGGGGCGAGGCAGGGAACTCGCATGAGACCCGGGCCGCTGGGACGGGAAACGCCGGCGGGGACCGATCGCTTCCGGCCAGAGTGTGACGCTGGGGAGCTCGGCCAGGTGCGCTTCGGATCCCCGCCGGACATCGGGATAAACGGCAGGTCCGGTTCGATCTGTGTCCGTCATCGGAATAGACGGGCTCGAACACCAGGAGATACTTCTCCGGGGGGAGGTCCTATTCCCCACTACGCGCCCCGCCGGTCGGCGTGACCGGGTTCCGGGGCTTCGGTGATCTCCCCCCCCGATGCGGCCTTGGGAAGCTCCCCCCGACGCGGTAAGCTCAGCCGACGCGTCCGACTGCCGGGGATCCCCGATGGGGCGGCGAGGCGCCATGCACCCGGCTCCGGCCGGATTCGGGCTTGGAAGAGGAGTCCCATGAACTCAGGACGTTTCGTGTCGCGGTGGTCGCGGCCGGCGGCGATCGGGGGCGGTCTGGTCGTCCTGGCGCTCGTCGGCTGCAACAACCAGCCCGAGCACTGCACGCGGCTCCCGGAACCCGAGTTCAGCTTCTCCGTGGACCCCGCGGTGGACGAGCAGATCCAGACCTTCACCGCCACGGTGCGGAGCATCCGGGTTGGGGAGGACACACCGGCCACCTACGAGTATGGCGTGCGGACCGCCGCGGATCGGCCGGTCCGGTTCGTCTTTCCCCGGCTGGGTTACGCCCTCCCGATCGAGGTCGACTCGACCTACACCTTCACCTTCCAGATGTTGGGGGGAGTTCCCCCGGCTTTCGGCTTCAAGATCCTCGACGACAAGGGATTGAGGTACATGGGAGTGACCGACTGGCTCCCTTCCGAGCCCCGGATCTTCCCGGACGGGTACGGGAGCCTGGGAACCGACGGCGACCTGAACGTGTTCTTCGGCAGCGCCGGGTGCGATCCCCGCGAGGAGAACAGCGCCTGCTTCCTCCAGGTCCGCAACTACCAGCTCCAATTCGTCCTGGGAGGCGGCCGGAGAACCCTTCTCTGGAACCGGGAACAGGGCCGGATCGGGTCCTGGGTCTTCCACGTTCTGAAGTCGGTCCGGGTCCAGGTCAAGGCGGAGTGCGTTCCTGGGGAACTGCAGAACCAGGTTTCCTTCTTCGTGGTCCGGGATGAGGGTGCCTGACGCCTTGTCCCCGTCCCGGTCCCGGCCGGCCCCCCGGTCATGCTAGGCTTGTGCGGTTCCAGATCCATCTGTGTTCGTTCGCCCGTGGAACCAGACCCTCTGATTCCCCCCGGGGTGTGCTGAACGGCCTCATCGGGCCTCGAAACGGGAGGTTTTTCGCTTGTCCGAGAAAACGAGTTTTTTCGGCGACGTAAATCGCAACTTCGACCGGGCCTCCGCCCTGCTGAGTTATCCAAAGGGCCTCTTCGATCAGATTCGGCACTGCAACAGCGTGTACTTCATGCAGTTTCCGATCAAGAAGCAGGGGGGCGGCTACGAGGTCATCTCCGCCTGGCGGGTCGAGCACAGCCAGCACCGGCTCCCCACCAAGGGCGGCATCCGCTACAGCCAGGCCGTGGACCAGGACGAGGTGATGGCCCTGGCCGCGCTCATGACCTACAAGTGCGCCATCGTGGACGCCCCGTTCGGCGGGGCCAAGGGCGGGATCAAGATCAGCGTCCCCCAGTACTCGGACGAGGAACTGGAGACCATCACCCGCCGCTACACCGCCGAACTTTGCCGGAAGAACTTCATCGGCCCGGGGATCGACGTTCCCGCACCCGACTACGGGACGGGGGAGCGCGAGATGGCCTGGATGGTGGACACCTATTCCGCGTTCCACCCCGGCGACATCGATGCCGACGCCTGTGTGACCGGCAAGCCGGTGACCCAGGGGGGGATCCGGGGACGCCGGGAGGCCACCGGCCTGGGGTGCTTCTACGGCATCCGGGAGTGCCTGACCCACCGGGATCTCATGGCCCGCGTGGGCCTCGAGCCGGGGCTGGAAGGGAAGAGCGTGGCGGTCCAGGGCCTGGGGAACGTGGGCTTCTACGCGGCCAAGTTCCTGACCGAGGCCGGCTGCAAGCTGGTGGCGGTCGCCGAGCGGGACGGGACCCTGGTGGATCCGAACGGCCTCGTCCTGGATGACATCATGGCTCATTGGAGGGAGACCGGGTCCATCCGGAACCTTCCGGGGGCGAAGACCATCGACGATCCCCTGGCCGTCCTCGAGGTGGAGTGCGACATCCTGGTCCCCGCCGCCCTGGAGCGCCAGATCCGCACCGCCAACGTGGAGCGGGTGAAGGCGAAAGTGGTGGCCGAGGCGGCCAACGGACCGATCACCGTCAACGCCGCCGATACCCTCTTCGAACGGGGAAGGCTGGTCATCCCCGATCTGTATCTCAATGCGGGGGGAGTGACGGTCTCCTACTTCGAGTGGCTGAAGAACCTCTCCCACGTCCGTTTCGGACGGATGGACAAGCGCTTCCAGGAAGCCTCCCACGCCCACATGGTGGCCGCCCTGGAGGAGCTGACCGGGAAAGAGTTGAGCCCGGCCGCCCGCGCCCGGGTGATCCGCGGCGCCGAGGAGGAGGACATCGTGTACTCCGGCCTGGAGGAGACCATGGTGGTGGCCTTCCGGGAGATCGCCCAGAAGATGCTCTCGGACGATCGCATCACCATGCTCCGGACCGCGGCCTACGCCATCGCCATCGAGAAGGTGGCGCGGTCCTACCTCGAACTGGGAGTCTTCCCGTAGAGCGAACCCATGGCTGAGATCGTACGTCGAGAGACGGTGACCTGTGTGGTGGGCGGAGTTCCCCTGGGCTCCGCCCATCCGGTTGTGGTCCAGTCCATGACCAACACCGACACCGAGGATGCCGCGTCCACCGCCGCCCAGACGGCGGAGCTGGCCCAGGCGGGGAGCGAGCTGGTGCGGATCACCGTCAACACCCGGGCCGCCGCCGGGGCGGTGCCGGAGATCCGCCGGCGGCTGGAGGACCTCGGGGTAGCGGTTCCCCTGATCGGGGACTTCCACTACAACGGCCACCTGCTCCTGGTCGAGCATCCCGATTGCGCCCGGACCCTGGACAAGTACCGCATCAACCCGGGGAACGTCGGGCAGGGGCGCCATCACGACGCCAACTTCCGGCGGATGATCGAGGTCGCGGCGGAGCACGGGAAGCCGGTGCGGATCGGGGTCAACTGGGGCTCGCTGGACCAGTCGCTCCTCACCCGGTTGATGGACGCGAACGCGGCCCTGGACCGGCCCCGCGACGATCGCCGGGTCATCGTCGAGGCCCTGGTCCAGAGCGCGGTGGGCTCGGCGGAGCTGGCCGAGGAGTACGGGCTCCCCCACGACCGGATCACCCTCTCCGCCAAGACCTCGGGGGTTCAGGACCTGATCGACGTCTACCGGGAGCTGGCCGCGCGGTGCGATTACCCCCTTCACCTCGGTCTCACCGAGGCCGGGATGGGGATGAAGGGAACGGTGGCCTCCACCGCCGCCCTGAGCGTGCTGCTCCAGGAGGGGATCGGGGACACCATCCGGGTGAGCCTTACCCCGCGGCCGGGAGGCGATCGCACCGAAGAGGTCCGGATCGCCCAGCAAATCCTCCAGTCCCTGGGACTCCGCCACTTCTCTCCCCAGGTTAGCGCCTGTCCGGGTTGCGGGCGGACCACCAGCACCTTCTTCCAGGAGCTGGCCGAGGAGATCCAGGGGCACATCCGGAGCCGCATGACGGAATGGCGAAAGACGTATCCCGGGATCGGCGAGCTCAAGGTGGCGGTGATGGGCTGCGTGGTGAACGGTCCCGGCGAGTCCAAGCACGCCGACATCGGGATCTCGCTGCCCGGGTCCGGCGAGGATCCCAAGGCCCCGGTCTACGTCGACGGCCGGCTCCACGCGACGCTCCGGGGGGACGGCCTGGTTCTGGATTTCCTGGCCCTGCTCGACGACTACGTGGCCGCGCGGTACGCCGCTCCCACCTCCTGATCGCCAATTCGACCGCGCCGGTGCTTCCCGCTCCCCGGCCCGTCCCCGGCGTTTGCCGCCCGCTTTCACCGAGGTCTTGACGCCCGACCGGGAAGGCGGGGGACCCGCACGGGGTAGTGAAGAAGGCGGCCTCACCGCACATTACATCTCGCGATCAATCATGGCCCGCCCGGTCTCTCCCGGACCGGACGGACCGGCTTAAGAGGCGGAAATGAAATCGACTATCCTCGCGTTGTTCCTGCTCGGATCCCTGGCCGCGACGGCGTCGGCCGACATTCCCCCGTTCCTGCTTCAGGTCACGCCGCCGGATCCGGCGGCCGGGGATTCGATCGGGTTCGTGCTGAGCACCGAACTTCCCGGGACCTGCTGGGACGTGCAGGGAGTCTCCTGCGGCGTGAGCGACACCACCGGCACGATCTCGGTGGATCTCATCCGCCGGGACGAGCCCTGCCTCCTCCCCGCCCGCCGGGTGGACGAGGCCTGCGGGGTGGGCCCCCTCCCTCCCGGACACTACGAGCTCGTCGGCGTCCTGACCGGCTTCGACGCCCGGGGGGACATCGTCACGCCTCCCGACACCGTGGCGCTCGGCTTCACCGTGACGTCCACCACCCCGGTGGTGCCGGTCACCTGGGGGCTCCTGAAGGCCCACTACTAGTCGCCTAGGTCAAGGGTCGGGAAGCGGACTCCCCCGATCGTGAATGACGTCCGGCCTCCGTGCGCGCCCCGAGCGTGCCCCTGGCGAAAATCCGTCCGACCGGGCACAATCGATAGCGCCATGATCACACCACGCGTCGCCGTCGTCGCCGGAGCCCGGACCCCCTTCACCAAGATGGGTGCGGACCAGAAGCGCGTTCCCGCTTACGAGCTGGGGCGGGTGGCTCTGCGCGAGGCATTGGAGCGGGCGGGCACCGCTCCGGGGGACGTCCAGGAAGTCATCTTCGGGAACATCGCCCAGCCGGCCGAGGCCACCAACATCTCCCGGGTCATCGCGCTCCGGGCCGGCTGTCCGCTTTCGACTTCCGCCTATACCGTGAACCGGAACTGCGGCTCGGGTCTCCAGGCGGTGGCCGACGCCATGCACCGGATCCGGCTCGGCCGGGCCGACCTGATCGCGGTGGGCGGGACCGAGTCCATGTCCCAGATCCCGCTCTTCTTCCGGCCGGGGGCCAAGGCCAAGTTCGAGCGCGTCATGCGGGCCCGGACGCTCCCCGCCCGTCTCGCCGCCTTCGCGTCGTTTCGCCCCGCCGACTTCTCGCCGCTGATCGGCCTGGCGGTGGGGCTGACCGACAACTACTGCGGTCTCAACATGGGAGAGACCGCCGAGGTTCTGGCCCGGGAGTTCCAGGTGTCGCGGAAGGCCCAGGACGAGCTCGCGCTCCAGAGCCACCAGCGGGCGGCGGCGGCCCAGGCGGCGGGCCGGCTGGCCGAGGAGATCGTCCCGGTTCCGCTCCCCCCCGACTACGACCGCTTCGCCGTCCGGGACGTGGGCATCCGGCACGAGCAATCCATGGAGGCCCTGGCCAAGCTTCCCACCGTCTTCGACCGGCGCTACGGGAGCGTGACCGCGGGGAACTCCAGCCAGATCACCGACGGGGCGGCGGCCCTGGTCATGGCCTCGGAGAAGGCGGTCACCGAGCGCCGGCTGCCGGTGCTGGGTTGGGTCCGCTCCGTCGAGTTCGCCGGGCTCGCACCCTCCCGCATGGGGCTCGGGCCGGTCTTCTCCACTCCCAAGGCTCTGGACGCGGCCGGGGTGTCGTGGAAGGACGTCGAGCTCATCGAGATGAACGAGGCGTTCGCGGCCCAGGTCATCGCCAACGAGACCGCCTTCGCCTCGGACGCCTTCGCCCGGGAAGAGCTGGGGCTCATGCGCGCGGTGGGGGAGATCGACCGCGGGATCCTGAACGTGAACGGAGGGGCTATCGCGCTCGGGCACCCGGTGGGAGCCACGGGGGCGCGGTTGGTGTTGACGCTGCTCTACGAGATGCGGCGACGGGCGGCGGCGCTGGGACTGGTCACCCTTTGCATCGGCGGCGGCCAGGGGGGCGCCGTGGTCCTGGAGCGGGCATGAACGAGAAACCCCAGACCAGCCTGGACTTCGAGGGTCCCTCGCGGCCCGCCCCGGACACCGCCGCGCGCGGGGTCCGCCTGGAGGTGGACCCCGACGGCATCGGCTGGATCCTGTTCGACCTCCCCGGGGAGAAGGTGAACAAGCTCACCACCCCGCTCATGGAGGCGCTCCGGGATCTGCTCGACGAGGCTCAACGGCGGGGGGTGACGGCCCTGGCCTTCGTCAGCGAGAAGCCGGACAACTTCATCGCCGGGGCCGACGTGAAGGAGATCGCCGGGGTGACCGATCCCCGGATCGGCCAGAACAAGTCGGCCTACGGCCAGGCGGTGATGGAGGCGATCGCCCGGTTCCCCAAACCCACCGCCGCGGTCATCGCCGGGTCCTGTCTGGGGGGCGGGTTCGAGCTGGCCCTGGCCTGCCGCTACCGGGTGGCCGAGAATCGGGACGCGGTGAAGATCGGGCTCCCCGAGGTGAAGCTGGGCATCATTCCGGGCTTCGGGGGAACCCAGCGCCTCCCGCGCCGGGTGGGGATCCGGACCGCCTTCGACCTGATCCTGGCCGGAAAGACCCTCCCCGCCAGGCCCGCGTTCCGGCGCGGGCTGGTGGACGCCCTGGTCCCCCCGGGGATGGGACGCCGGGTGGCCCGCGAGATCCTCACCGGGTCCCGCCGGGTGACGCCCCACCGGCCCGATCGCACCGACCGTCTCCTGGCCGGGGTTCCCTTCATCCGCAACTTCATCGCGGGGAAGGCGCGGGGCGCGGTGGCCCGAAACATCCGCCCCGACCACTATCCGGCGCCGTTCTCCGCCCTGGAGGCGATCGTGGGCGGGTTCTCCATGGGGGAGACCACGGCCTACGGGAACGAAGCCCGGCTTCTCGGCGAAGCCATCGTCACCGAAACCTCCAAGAATCTCTGCTGGCTGTTCGAGGTCTCCTCCGAGGCCAAGACCCCGGTGGGGTTGGACCTGGCCGGGGCCGCGAGGGCCTCGCGGCTGGCGGTGGTCGGCGCGGGGGTGATGGGGGGCGGGATCGCCTGGTTGGCCGGGGAGCGCGGGCTCCCCATCCGGATCAAGGACATCGCCCCCGAAGCCCTGGAAAGCGCTGTGCACACCGCGGGGACCCTCTGGGCGAAGAGCGCGCGCCGCCGGCGGATCACCCGGAACGAGCGCGACCGCCGGGTGGAGAAGCTCTCCTTCACCCTCGACTACACCGGCTTCAACCTGGTGGACGCGGCGGTCGAGGCGGTGGTGGAGAACCTGGAGGTGAAGCGCAAGGTGGTGGCGGAGATGGAGGCCGCGATGCGCGACGACGCGGTCATCGCCTCCAACACCTCCTCCCTCCGGATCGCCGACATCGCGGAGGGCGCCCGCCGTCCCGAGCGGATCGTGGGGCTCCACTTCTTCAACCCGGTGGACCGGATGCCCCTGGTGGAGGTGGTGGCCGGTCCGCGGAGCTCGGAGCGGGCGGTGGCCGCGGCCTACCGGCTGGCCCTGGATCTCGGGAAAACCCCCATCCTGGTCCAGGACGGTCCCGGTTTCCTGGTCAACCGTCTCCTCGCGTTCTACCTGGGCGAGTCGCTCCATCTGCTGGAAAGCGGGGCCGACCCGGTCCGGGTGGACCGCCTGCTGGCGGACTTCGGGATGCCGGTGGGACCCTACGCGTTGCTCGACCAGATCGGTCTCGACGTCGCGGAAAAAGTCACTCACGTATTGGAATCGGCCTTCGGGGACCGTCTCCCCCCGAGGCCACCCTGGGGCGGCTCACCGCCGGGAAGCACTTCGGGAAGAAGTCCGGGCGCGGGTTCTACGTCTATGCCGCGGGCCGGAAGGGGGAGCCCTCCCCCGAAGCCCGGCAGGCGGCGGGAAACCCGACGCTTCGCGAGTTCACCCCCGAGGACGTGGTGGACCGGCTGGTGCTCCCCATGGTGAACGAGGCCGCCCGGTGCCTGGAAGAGGGGATCGCCTCGCGCCCCCTGGACGTGGACCTCGGCATGGTCATGGGAACCGGGTTCCCGCCCTTCCGGGGCGGTCTCCTCCGCTACGCGGATCGTCGCGGGGTGGGGGCGATCGTCGACCGCCTGGAGGCTCTGGCCGGATCGGTCGGGCCCCGGCTTGCTCCCTCCGAGGCCCTCCGGAAGCGCGCCGCCGGATTCTACCCGCGTTGAACCGGCCTTCGGGCGGCGGCGGTGAACCGGGGCGCCGGGGCGCTCCGCGCTCATGACCGGAGGGCTCTGGATTCTCGCCCTGGCCTGGGTCGCCTGGTGCGCTCTCCACAGCGGGCTCATCGCCCTCGGGGTGCGCGACCGGATCACCGCCGGCCTCGGACCCCGCGCGCGGTTCTACCGCCTGGGGTACAACCTGCTCGCCGCCGCGACCTTTCTCGCCGTCTTCCTGTTCGCGCGTTCCCTGGACGGCCCGGTGGTGTTCGATTGGTGGGGTGGGTGGGTCCCGGTCACCGCGATCCTTCTTCCCGCATCGCTCTACCTCTTCTGGGCGGGGGCGAAGGTATACGACACCGCGACCTTCCTGGGACTCCGCCAGCTTCGCGCCGGGCGGAGCGGCCCGGGGCTCGGGGCCTCGGGAGGGCTCTCCCGGAAGGGGATTCTCGGCGCGATCCGCCACCCCTGGTATACCGGGGGCGTGCTGTTCCTGGCCGCCGGCCCCAAGACCGCTCCCGGGCTGATCACCGCGGGGGTGCTCTCCGTCTACCTGGTCGCGGGAGCGTTCCTGGAGGAACGGAAGCTCGTGCGGGAATTCGGCGAGCCCTACCGGGCCTACCGGCGCCGGGTCTCCATGTTCTTGCCCTTCAAGTGGATCCGGGGCCGCCTCGCGCGATACTGAACCCTTCCGGGGCCGGCCGGAACGGCTTCGGATCGCCTCAACCCTCCGCCCGGGCCGATTCCGGCGTGGGGGAGGGGGAAAATCGCGATATGCTCCTGGTACGGGGAGTGTACCCGATGGCCGGCCGCGCGATTCAGTAGCCTGACATCTTCGGGAGGTATCCCCATGCCACGTTGGAGTCCTCACGCCCTTTGCGGTACCGTCCTGCTCGGAACTCTGGCCACCGGGGCGGTCCCCGGCCTGGCCGGGCCGATCCCCGACCCGAACCAGTCGAACATTCCCGATCAGGTGACCATCACCCCGGACGGCGCCTTCGAGTTCGCGGCCCAGATCAGCGGGGAGGGGTACCCGGTGCCTGGTGCGACGGTCGTGGTCACGTTCTCTCCCGACGCCACCCATCTCATCGCCTGGTCGGACGGCTTCGGGGACGCGCCGTCCCACCTGGAGACCGCGGCCGAGCCCTACCGGGAATACACCGGGGTGACGGATGCGAACGGCGAGGTGGGTTTCCACATCGCGGGCGGCGGCTGTATCCAGTGGAACGCCTACCAGGGGCAGTCGTACATCGTGCAGGTCCGGGCCGACAACATCATCCTGGCCGAACCGGCCGTGAATTCCCCGGACGTCGTCAACGATACCGACGGGAAGCTGTGCACGGAGACCGGGACCTGCAACGAGGTGGGCGGAGTCACCTCGGTGAGCGCGGCCGACGCCAGCTATCATGCTCCCAACCTGGGACTCGGCCTAGCCGACCCGTGCACCGATTTCACCGCGCCCTATGGGGACGGGACCTCGGGGGCCGACGCCACCATACTCGGCCCCTACATCAAGTTCGCGATCGGTTCCCCGGCGCACTGCGGCCCGTAGCGGCGGCGTCGAAGCGAACTGCGCCCGCGCCCCCCGGGGGCTTGCCGGGGGGAGAAGAAAGGGGGCGGGGAGTCATCTCCCCGCCCCCGATTCGTACGGGCGCGGCCCGGTTCGGTGGATCGCGCCGGTCACTCAGTCCCGATAGAGCGTCTTCACGCCGCCCCAGGTGGACTCCTGGTCGGAGACCGGGGGCGTGCAGAGGTTGACGGGGGACGCGCTGTTCTGCGGAGCGGGGGGACCGGTGAAGAAATCCGAGGCATTGTCGTCGGAATCGAAGCACCCGAAGTCGAGGCGGAAGTCGGCGGTGGTGTTGTTCAACGCCGGGGTGGCGCCCAGACCCTCGAAGCAGTTGGCCGATCCGTAGCCCACCAGATCCACGATGGAAGCGTCGGAGGGGCAGGTGCCGCTCAGGGCGGTCTCCGCGCTCACCAGGGCCACCTTGCCGTTCGTCCCGGACATGGCGATGGTACCCGTCGCATCCGGGGTGGGAAGCGCGGTGGTTCCGCCGGACCCCTGGGCTTCCTGGACCAGGAAGTACGCCCCCGCGGGGATGACGCCGGCGATCGGTGTCACCTGCCAGGTGGACCCGGTGGATGAGGCGTACTGGACGCTCCATCCGGTCACGTCCACCGCCACCAGGCTCAGGTTGTGGATCTCGATGAAGTCGTTGGTGTAGGTCGCCCCGGAGTTTCCGCCTCCCCCATAGACCTGGCTGATCGCCATCGTGGTCGAGGCGGCCAGGGCGGGGAGGGGAACCGCGAACACCAGGACGAGGACAAGGAGAAGACCCAGCGTCGAGGCAAACCGATTGGTAGCTTTGTACATGCGCGCCTCCCTCCGGTGGCGCACGGCAGGCGCCACTCGATGCTTGAGAATGTTGCCGGCGGACCCGGAGGTACGCCGAAGATGAGCCCCCCCGGGCGCACGTTCATTGTGCTCCTTCAGCGGGGCCGACTCAAGCGCAATGCGTTCCCCTTATGGAAATTGCCCCCGCTTGCCGGGATAAATTGCCGGCGGTGACGGGAAGGAACCGGGGAAGGGTCGGTGGGAGGGAGAACTGGCGGGATTGGCGACAATTTCCGTCGGTTGTGAGGCTATCCGTGGGGCTTGGCCGGCGGCTCCACGTCGTGTTTGAACAGGGGGGCTAAACTGCGTGTTCCCGGGCTCCGCCCGGAAGGTCAGGGAAGCACCAGCACCTTGCCCAGAGCGGTGGTGCTCCCGCTTCGAGCCCGAACCATGTACAGGCCGGCGGGGACCCGGCGGCCGGAGTCGTCCCGGAGGCTCCATCGCACGTCGGGCAAGGAATCGGGCCGCCGGAAGGAACCGAGATCGGCCACCTTCCTGCCCGTCACGTCGAACACCTCCAGAGTCACCGTGCCCTCGGGGGGGAGCGCCGTCCAGTGAAGGGTGACGGGGCCCCGGGCGGGATTCGGATCAGCCCGGAAGGCCAGCCGGGCCCGTGTTCCGCCCAGGCCGGTCCCACCCCCCACTCCGGTCACCCCGGTCCTGGCCAGGCGGACGATCTTTCCGTCGTAGAAGTCGGCGATGTAGAGCGAGCTGTCCGGTCCCACCCGGACGGCGAGGGGGGAGCGCAGGCCGGTCACGAAGTCTTCCTCGTTCTCGGCGACCCACTTCTGGCCCCGCCGACGGACGGTGATGTGGACCACCCGGCGTCCGGTCAGAAAATTGCAGCCCGCAACCGGTTCGTCCTGGCCCCACTGGGCCACGAACAGGTCGGTGGAGCCGAAGCCGGCGAAGCCGTCGCCGAAGCAGAGTCCGTCGGAAGAGGAGTGGGGATCGAGGAGCCAGATCGGCTCGGTCATCCAGTTCTTGCATCCCTGTCCCCACTCGCAATCCCCGGCCCCGCAGGGCGGGCTGACGCAGGCGCTCCCGAAATCGATGCAGTCTCCCGATCCAAAACAATAGGGGAACCCGTAGTTGGCGCCTCGCTGGATCCAGTTCAGCTCATCGGGAGCCTCGTAGCAGGTCCAGGTGCTGTCGCCGCTCGGGGAATTGTCGGTGGCGAAGAGTTCATCCTGATTGTTGAAGGCCAGATCGTAGGGGTTCCGGAATCCCCCGGCGAAGATCTCATCGAAGGTCCCGTCGGCGGTGAACCGGAGAATGGTGCCGGCCCAGGGATGGGTCTGGATCCCGGTGCTGGTCGTCGTCCCTACCGTGACGTACAGGTTTCCGTCGGGACCGAAGGCGATGCCGCTGTTCTGGTGCGCGCCGAAGGGGAGCCCGGTGATCAGGGTATCGGCGAGGTCGGCCACGTGGTCCCCGTCCAGATCCCAGTATCGAGCCACCCGTCCAAGGGAAGAAACGTAGATCGCCCCACCGTGAGGCGCCACCCCCAGGGGACGAACCAGGTTCTGGGCGAAGAGGGCGGTGGAGTCGGCCACGCCGTCCCCGTCCGCGTCCCGGAACGCGTAGACCCGGCCGTTGACGGTGGTGCAGTAGAGCCAGCCGTCGGGCCCGAAGGCCATCGCGGTGGGGGTGGCCACGGCGGCGAAGTCCCGGAGGTAGTAGCCGGGGGGCGGGGTCTCGGCCCCGTGGACCCGGGGGGCCAGACCGGGAAGCAGGAGGGCGGTCAGGACCAGGGTGGTTCGGAGCCGGGATCGGGGGTGGAGGCCCAATGACGGACCATGGGGGAAAGACAGGCGCACGGGATGATCCCCTCGGGTGCGAAGTGCCGGGTGCGAATGCCATGGGGGAAGACACGACCATTGATTTGCCGAACAACAATGATACCACGTGGACCTCTCCCGGCGGACGGCGGTCAGCTACCGGGAGGAAGCAGGCGAACCAGAACCGGCTGACCGTGGGGGGGGAGGAAGGTGACTCCCCGGCGGACCCGGTCGTGGCTCACCGGACCGGGAAGCGCGGCCGCCCGAAGCTCGTAGGTGCCCGGAACCAGCCAGCGCGGGATCGCGAAAGCGGTCTCCTGGGTGATTTCCCCCGGCCACCAGGCGGTGGGGCGTCCACCCGCGAGCAGGTCCTCCACTCCGGTGCCGTGGCGCCGGCCGGAGAGCAGGTCGGCGGTCGCGCTCCAGCGGGTACGCAGCCACGAACGGAATGAAGGCGGCCCCGGGGGGACCGCGTGAATTTCAAGACGCAGCCGGTATCCGCGGGGGTCGGGGCGCGCGGTCCCGGCCGGTCTGGTCCACCGCGTGATGACCAGCAACGTTTCCCCCGCCGCCACCGCCTCGGTGTCCGGGATCACCGAGCGCAGGCCGGGGCCCGGGAAACGTGTCGAGGCGGGTGGACGGAGCGGTCCCGGGGAGTCGCCCAGCCAGGTCTCGGGGCCGGGGCCGGGGGGCGGGGAGGCCACCAGGAACGCCGCCCCCAGGGATTCGAGGGGCACCCGGTGGTAGCGGGTGGAGTCGGCCTGGAGCCATCGATCCCAGGCGGGCCCGTCGCCCGGGCTGAGGCGCCAGCCGTCGGCGAATCGGTCGGGCGCCGGGCTTCGCGGAGCGACCACCACCTCGGCCGGATAGGCGCGCAGAAACCGGAGCAGAGCGCGCCGGTGATCGGCTCCCGGCCCGACCGACGGGCCGACGAAGGAGGAATCCTCGACCGCCCGGTCTTCCGACCCGTTCGGCCGCTCCATGAGGGCTTCCCGCCCGGCCAGGGTGCGGCGGAGCGCGTCGCCCCGGGGGGAATCGGGCTGCCCGGGGACGTAGGCCGAGCGAACCGGGGCGTAGGCGGCCAACGCCGCCGCGGCCACCGGGTCGGTGAGGACGACCGGCCGCTCGGGGACCGCCTCCGCCAGCGCCCGGGCCAGGGGGCGGTAGCTCTCGGGGGCCGCGGCGCGCTCGGCGGCCACCCGCGAGGGGAGATACGCGAAGTGTCCAAGGCCGTCCACGGTCAGCCACACCGCGACCACCCCCATCGCTCCCAGGAGAAGGAACCGGATCCAGGTAAGCCCTTCCGATCGGGCCAGGCCGCGGGCCGCCCACTCACCTTCGGCGACCAGGAGGAAGGGGAGCGGGAGCAGCCAGGGAACAAGATGAACCATGGCCCCCAGGTGTCGCTCCAACCAGGGCGTGACCCAGGGGTTGTAGCCCAGGAGAAGGGTGGCCGCGGTGAGGGCGACCAGGTAGTAGGTGCTCACCTTCTGCCAGGCGAAGCGCAGGAGGACCACCGCGCCCGCGCCGGCCAGGATCGCCGCCGCTTCCACCGCGCCGCGGTGCGCGGCGGGATCGAGGATCCAGCGCCCGGGCCCCAGGATCAACAGCCCCTGGGCGGGAACCTCGAACGGAACCAGCGACCCCAGGGCGGCCGCGCGCAAGGCCAGGTAGAATCCGGTCAGCACCAGGGCGGGGATCCACAGCACCAATAGGAGCGGCAATCCCTCCAGGAACCGGTCCACCGAACCCCAGGTGTGGGTGCCCACCGCCACCATCACCACCAGGAGAACGAAACCCATGCCGAGGTGGGTTCCGGCCACCGCCAGGGCCACGAATCCCAGGGCGATTCCCGCCCGCGGATGGGGGCGGTCCAGGCCGTCGAGGAACAGGCTTACTCCCACCCAATAGGGGATCTGGGCCAGGCGGTCGGGATAGGGGGTGAGGCGAAGCGCGTCGCCGCCCAACCCCGCGGTGGCCAGCGCCAGGTAGACCAGGGCCGAGGCCACGGCGAGGTTCTCGTTCCGGAAGATGACCCGCCCCAGGGTGTAGACGGCCAGGAGCAGGACCGGGGCCGCCACCATGGGGAGCAGGTCCCAGATCCGGTCGTGAGGAAGGTTGGAGAGCCGGGCCAGGAGGTCGATCAGGGCATGGGCGAGGCTCCGGTGGGGGTCGCTCACCGCCATCCCCAGGTGATCGTGGTAGGCGGGGGGGAGGAACCCGTAGGCGATCCGCCCGGCCAGGCGCGCCGCCCCCACCTGGTCCACGCCGTCCGGGCGCAAGGACAGGGGCGATCCCGCCCACAGTCCGAGGAGGGCGGTCCCGATCAGGACCGCCACGAAGAGGGTCATCCACTGGGGATCCGCCCGGCGCACCTCGCGCGCTTCCCAGCGGGGGGCGCGCCGGAGCCCTCCCCGGTTTCCCGGGAGCAGGAGGAACACGAGGCCGATCAGGAACGCGACGCCCGCCACCAGGATCGGAACCCACTGGGTGGCCAGCACCCCGGAGGAGCGCAGGATGAGAAGGACGTAAGCCAGGGCCATGGCGCAGGACGCCTGAAGGGGCAGGCGAGCGGGGAGACCGGTATGCGGCTTTGTGAGAAGATTCCCCAGCCATACCCCCGGAATCCAGAACGTCCACACCGCCAGCACGAATCGCGCGGCGGCCGGGCCCGAGGTGTTATGGGTAAGGAGCAGGAGGCACTGGCCGAGGGCGGCCAGGAAAGAGAGAGGCCAGAACCAGGAAATGCGCTGTGAGTTCAAGCCGGCCGTCCACCCCTTCCGTCCGGATCCGGTCGCGCTCCGGGGAACGGCGGGCGCGCCGGGTAGGCGCGCCGGCCCTCGGAGCCGAGTCAGAGCCCGCCGCCACCATCCGAACCCGCGACGGGTGAGCGCATCGTATCAGGGGAGCGGAGGTCCGGTCAGGGGTGGATGCGGTGCAGGGGGCGGAAAGGGGGCCCGGTGACCTCGACCCAGCTCGCCTTTCCCTCCGGATCCCCCTTCGGCCGCGCCCTGCTTCCGGGCTTGGCCATCTCGCTGGGCGTCCTCTTCGCGCTGACCCGGGGTGCGTCCACGCCTCCCGTACTCACCGCGTTCTTCGGGATGGTCGGGGTGGCCTATCTCCCCGGGTTGGGGGCCGCGCTCTGGGTGGAGAACCGGTTCGGGCTCTGGGCCTCGTGCATCCTCCCACTCATTCTCTCGCCGGTGCTGGCGGTGGGAGCGGGAATGCTCCTCACCCTGAGCGGGATGCCGGTGGAGAACACCCCCACCTGGATCGTATTCCTTTCGGTTCTGGCGGTGGCTCTCGCCCCCCAGCCCCAGCGCGAGATCGAGGACTACGCGCTCACCGTGGACACCCCCGGTTTCTTTCGCCGGCGAAGCGATCGTCAGCAGGTGATCGCGCTGGCCACGTTGGTCCTGGTCCTGATCGCGGTGCCGCTGCTGGCCCGGGACTGGACCCGTTCCTCCGGGGACGCCCCCCTCCACCTGGGGGTGGTGAACGACATCCTTCTCCACGGGTTTCCCCCCCGGGACCCCTTCCTGGCCGGGGTGCCGCTCCGCACCTTCTGGGCCTTTCACGCCTACCTCGCGGTTCTGGAGGGCGCCACCCGGATGCCGGGGGAGGCCGTCCTCGCCGGAGGGAGCCTCGTCGGCGCCTTCGTCCTGATCTTCGCCGGCTACCGGCTCCTGAACCTGCTCGCCCTCACCCACGGCCGCTCGGTATGGGGTGCGGCCTTCCTCTTCTTCTCCCTGAACGGAGCGTTCTGGCTGGTGCTTCCCTCCGAGGCCCTGATTCATGCCGGCCCGGTCTGGCCGCGGCTCCTCGGTGAGCTGGGTCTCGCCTCTCCCGCCGCGGCGCTCCCCGCCCGGTTTCCCCCCCCCGCCTCCTTCTTCCTCGATCAGTTCGTGACCGCGGGTCCCTTCATGATGGCCCTGGTCTATCTGTCCCTGTTCATGATCGCGGGGGTGGCCACCCTCGGGGACCAGCGGATGCGGGCGAACATCCTCCTCTTCCTGGCCACGGTGGGGATGCTGCTCTTCCAGGGCGGCGTGGGCATGATGGCGATCGCGGTGACCGTCGTATCGATCCCGGTGGTGTGGGTGGCCGCGCGGCTCAACCCCTTCCGAGGCCCCGGCTGGGAACTCACGGGAACCCTTCTCCCCATGGCCCTGGCGCTCCTGGTGTGCGCGCCCTACCTGGCCTTCATGCTTCGGGGCGCTCCCTTCGATCCCACCCGATTCCTGGACGTCTCGCTCGGGAAGACCGTGCTCTTCGCCGCCGTTCTCCTTCCCGATCTCGTCCTCTCCGCCGGCGTCCTCACCGCGTTTCTGGGCGCCCCCGAGGTGCGCCGCCAGGCCTTCACGGTCTGGGCCGTTCTTCTGTTCGTGGTGGCGTTGGTGGTGGATTTCCCCGGGCCCAATCCGGTCCTGGCGCCCCTGGTTCTCGCCCATGTCCCCCTGGCCCTGGCCGCGGGGGCGGGCGTCCCCACCCTGTGGCATCGGTCCGGTTCCGCGGGCCGGTTCATCACCGTGCTCATGGTTTTTCTGTTTCTGGTTCCGCGCACCGCGCTGGGGCTCGCGGCCTATCTCCGCGCCCCCGACCCCACCGACCGGCGCCCCGAGGCCGAGGAAGTGGAGACGTGGCTCCGGGAGAAGACCCCGATGAACGCGGTGGTGGTGGACAGCGACCCCGGCCTGGCGCTGGGAGCGGGGCGCGCGCTGCTCTTCGCCGGCGAGACCCACGTCCGCGCCCTGAACTACGCCACGGACCTGGTGGTGCTCCGCCGCTTGACCGCGCTGAACCTCCTGCGGGGGACGCCGCTTCTTCCCCGCCAGGCCGCCGTGCTCACCGGCCTCGAGGCCCCGGTCTACGTGATCCGCCGGCTCCCGGCGACGGCGAACCGGCCCCCGCCCCCCGACTCGCGCCGGGTCTTCCAGAACGATCTGTTCAGCGTGTTTCTCTGGACGCCGTCCGCCGAGGGCTCGGAAGGCGGGCCGTGACCGTTCGGAAGGACGCGGGATGAGCGTTCCCCCGCGCGTCTGGCACGCCCTGGAGGTGACCGTCCCCGAACCGGCGGCCGAGGTGGTGGCGGCCCTCCTCTGGGCTTATCCCCTGACCGGCCTCGAGGAGGATCCTGCCGTCCCCGGCCGGATGACCGCGTTCTCCGCCGAGCCCTGGGACGAGACCCGTCTCGCCGCCGAGGTTCAGGACTGGGTCCGCCGGGTTCCCGGAGCCGACGCCGGCGGGGTCCGGATACGAACCTTCACCGTGGTGGAGGAAGACTGGCTCAGCACCTGGAAGGCGGGGTGGCGCCCTACTCCCCTGGGAGAGCGGTTGGTCGCGGTTCCCGCCTGGTGGGAAGACCCGCTTCCCGGGGAACGGACCCCGGTCCGGATCGACCCCGGCCGGGCCTTCGGGACCGGCACTCACGTTTCCACCGCCCTGGCCTGGGAACTCCTCGAGCCGTGCCTGGCCAGCCCCCCCCCACGGCGCTTGGTGGACGTGGGAGCGGGGAGCGGGATCCTCTCCCTGGGGGCGACGGCCCTGGTCGGGGAACTCCGGGCGACCCTGACCGAAGCCGACCCGGACGCCGTGGCCTCGCTCCGCACCAACCTGGCCCGGAACCCTTCGGGGGCGCGCTGCCGGGCCGTCCTCACCCGCACCCTGCCCTTTCCGGACGGAAGCTTCGACCTCGCCGCGGCCAACCTCACCGCGGCGGAGCACGAGACGGTCGAGACAGAGCTGGCCCGGATCGTCGCCCCGGGCTCCCGGGTGATCCTCTCCGGCTTTCGGGACGAGCAGGCCCCTGCGGCGGAAGCCCGCTGGCGAGGGCGGGGATTCGCGGCTGAAGGACGGGTGTCGCGGGAGGGGTGGACCGCGTTCACCTGGCGCCGGTGAGCGGCAACCGGAACGCGACCAACCCGATTCTCCACGATCCGCGGCTTGCCCGGCTGGTGCTCGGCCTGGCCTGGCCGGTGGTGGCGAGCATGGGGCTCCAGAGCCTCTTCGTCCTCACCGACCTCTTCTGGGTGGGCCGGCTCGGCGCGGGGGCGGTGGCCTCGGTGAGTACCTCGGTCTTCGTGTCGTGGACGCTCCTCTCCCTGGGCGAGATGATCTCGGTGGGGGTGTTGTCCCTGGCCGCCCGCCACGTGGGCGCGGGGCGCCGCGCCGCCGCCGCGGAGATCGCCTGGCAGGGCTTCTTCTGGGGGTCGGTCCTGGCCGTGCTCCTGGTCGCGGCGGGGCAGTTCGGCTCCGGGGCGCTGTTCCGCGCGGTGACCGAGGACCCGGAGGTGCGCCGGCAGGGTGCAGTCTACCTCCGGATTCTCTTTGCCTCCGCCCCGGTGCTCATCCTGGAGCTCATCTTCCAGGATCTCTTTCGCGGGGTGGGGGACACCGGGACGCCGTTCAGGGTGCTGGCGGGGATCCTGGTCTTGAATGCGGGTCTTGACCCGCTCCTCATCTTCGGGGTGGGACCGTTTCCGCACTGGGGCGTGGGGGGAGCGGCCGCGGCCAGCGCCTTCGCGCACGCGGTGGGTCTCGGGGTGTACGTGCTCCTCGCCCGGCGGGGCCGCATCGATCTTCCCCTCGGCGAGGGCCGTCGCGGGTTCCGCCCCAGGCTGCTCGCGGCGCGGCGGATCACCGGCATCGGCTTTCCCATCACCTTCACCGGCATTCTCTTCTCGGCAGTCTACCTTTTCCTGGGCCGGGTGGCCGCCGGGTTCGGGACCGCCACCCTGGCCGCGCTGGGGATCGTGAACCGGGTGGAGGCCCTCTCCTTTCTCACCATCCACGCCATCGGGACCGCCACCGCCACGTTGGTGGGGCAGAATCTGGGCGCGGGCCGGGTGGACCGGGCGTCGCGCCTCGCCTCCCGCGCCACGCTCCTTGGTTCGCTGGTGGGGGCGGTGTTCATGGGGGTGTTCCTGGTGTTCCCCGCGCCCCTCATCCGGCTCTTCACCGCGGATCCCGGCGCGGTGAGCGAGGGGGTGGAGTTCCTGCGGGCGGTCGCGGTCTGCCAGGTCTTCCAATCCTGGGAGCTGGTCCTGAGCGGCGGCTTCGCGGGTTCGGGCCACACCCTTCCCCCCATGCTGGTCTCGGTCCCGATCTCGCTCATCCGGATGCCCCTGGCCTGGTTCCTCTCCGGGCCCGCGGGGTGGGGACCGCCGGGAATCTGGTGGACGGTGAGCGCCACCGCGGCCGTGCGCGGAGCGGCGCTGCGCTGGTGGTGGGCGCGGGGAACCTGGCGGACCCCCTCGTCCGGGGGGGACGGGGGTCCTCCCCCGGCCGCGGTCCTCGCCGCCGAAGCCGCCTCAACTTCCGGCGAAGGCGGCCGATAACCGTTCGGAAACGCGGGCGCGCCCATCGAACCGCTCCCGCGCCGAACCCGTTCCCGCGAGGGCGTCATCATGATACGAGGACTTCTGGGATTTCTCCTTGTCCTGGCCGCCATTCACCTCGGCTACAAGTTCACCTCTCCCTACATCAAGAACACCATGCTCGAGGGGAAGATGCAGGATCTGATCCATGACCAGGGTCTCAAGGGGGAGCGCGAGCTTCGCCGGGACACCATGGCGTTCGTTGAAGAGAAGCACATCCCCCTCACGGACCGGCAGCTGGTGGTCATGGTTCCCGAGACCGGGACCTCGACCATCGCCGCCCACTACTCATGCGACGTGACGTTCTGGTTCTACACGCGTCACTACGAGTTCTACCCCGCGTCGAGCCCGTCGGCCAGCCTCGAGGCCAGACAGACCCTGCACCAGAGGGTGGGCCGCAAGGCCGCCCGCCGCACCCAGCGCGCGGGCTACTGAGTCCCGCGACCGGCCGGTTTCCTGACGTGGAGAGCAACGGGTAGCCGGGGCGGTTGCCGGCCCCGGGTCGCCCCCCTCGCCCCGGGCCCGCCGATCGCCCCCCCGAGCCTCCGACGGCGGTTCCGGGAAACGCCCTACCCCATCCCCGCCCCCGACCGGTACAGTCATGATCGGAGCTTGCCGGGGAGCCGGCCCCAACCGCATACCGGAACCGGCCCGCCGCTCGGGATCGGGCCGGGGTTCTCTTGCCTGGCCTCTCCTGGAACGTCGACATCAATCATGACAGCCTCTTCAAGATCTCCCTTCATCGACGCCGCCGGCACCCGGGCCCCCCTGGAGGGCCCGGAGGCCGGGGCCGTCCACATCATCGGGCGGAGCCCGCGCATGCAGCGGATCTTCCGCTTCGTGTCCAAGATCGCCCCCACCGAGAGCGCGGTGCTCCTGACCGGGGAGTCGGGGACGGGAAAGGAACTCCTGGCCCGCTCCATCCATTTCCAGAGCCGCCGGGCCCACGAGCCGTTCCTGGCCATCAATTGCGGCGCCCTTCCCGAGAACCTCCTGGAGTCCGAGCTCTTCGGTCACGTGCGGGGATCCTTCACCGGCGCCACCACCGACAAGAAGGGCATGTTCGAGCAGGCCGACGGCGGCAGCCTCTTCCTGGACGAGGTCGGCGAACTGCCGCAGACGAGCCAGGTGAAGCTGCTCCGGGCGCTCCAGGACGGGGAGGTGCGCCGGGTGGGCTCCAACAGCTCGATCCGGGTGGACGTCCGCATCATCTCCGCCACCAACCGGGATCTTCGCCGGGCCATGGAGGAGCGGGGGTTCCGCGAGGATCTCTACTACCGGCTGAACGTGTTCCAGATCGAGGTGCCCCCCCTCCGGGAGCGGCGGGAGGACATCCCGCTCCTCGCCGGCTACTTTCTCGACCGCTACGCGGCCAAGATGCACAAGAGCCTGAGCGGGTTCTCCGAGGAGGCCCAGGTCCGGCTCGTGCGCTACGATTATCCGGGAAACGTCCGGGAGCTGGAGAACGCCCTCCAGCGGGCGGTGGCCCTGGCCGAGGGCGACGTGATCCGCCCCGAGGACCTGCCCCCCCAGATGCGCGAGGCGGCCCGGCCCCGGATCGAGGCCCCCAGGGAGGCGGTTCACGTCCCCGACGGGTTGACCCTGGAAGAGGTGGAGGCGATCTACATTCAACGCACCCTGGAGCGGGTGGCCGGAAACGCATCCGAGGCCGCCCGGCGTCTCGGGATCAGCCGCAGCACCCTCTGGAGGAAGCTGAAGAAGCTCGACCGGCGCTGACCGCGCCGCAATCGATCGACGGGGCCGAGTTCAGGTCCGGGAAGCTCATGGAGCCGGTCACCGGCGGCGGTTGCGCCGCTTGGCCCCGGAACCGGTGGGCGGCCCGGGAGAAGGAGGAAATCCCATGACGAATCGGATTCCGAAGCTGCTGGTGATCGGCCTGGTGGGGGCGGCGCTCCTGGCCGCCGCCGGATGCGGGGGGGACAAGCAGAAGAGCGATCCGCCGCCCCTTCCCACCACCGCCTCGATGCACCTGAACCTGGACTACTTCAACATCTCCGGTTCCCCGGCCGACCGGAGGCCGGCCGCGTCGACCCATTTCGTCATGGCGGCAGGACGGGTGGCCGTGGTGAACCTGGCCGTCACCGCGATCATGATTCCCCCCGAGGCCGCCCTGGCCCTGGCGCTCCACACCGTGCCCAGCCGGCAGAGCGACGGGTCGTACACCTGGATCTACACCTACACCCACTCCGGCGAGGACTACCAGCTGCGGCTCACCGGGAAGCGGGACGGGGAGTCGGTGAACTGGCAGATGAACGTGGTCCTGCCCGGGAAGGAGTCCCAGGTCTGGTTCTCGGGGTGGAGCAACGACACCACCCACCAGGGAGCCTGGACCTTCCACGACTTCAACCGGGAGGGTGACCCCGCGGTCCTCACCGCGGACTGGCTCGCGGTTTCGGAGACCGACGCCTTTCTGGACATCACCATCGTGGACGCGGAAAGTAAATACAACGCGACCACGGTGACCTATCTCGTCGACGGCGCCGCCTACTCCCTGGAGTTCTACGACAGCTCCACCGCCAAGTCGTGGCGGGTGGACTGGAATGCCGAGGACGGGACGGGGAGCCTGACCGCCGATGAACTGAACGAAGGTTTCCCGCTCTGCTGGGACGCCGACCGCAACGACGTGACCTGTCCGATCGGTCCGGCCGCGGCCGCGGGACGGGAGGTCGCACCTCGGTAGGCGCGACCATGAGGGTCTCATCCGGCGTCCGCCGCGCGCCATGAAGCGTCGAACCCCGGTCGCCTTCCCCGGTGGCCGCGGCGCCTCGCTGCGGTCGGTGACCGTGACCATGCTTCTGGCCTTCGTGCTGGCCCTGGCCGTCCGCGCGGCCTACGTCTTCGCCTACCGCGCTTCGCCCTTCTTCTCGCACCTGATCGTGGACGGCCAGTGGCACGACGAGTGGGCCTGGGCCTGGGCCCGGGGCGCCTGGAACATGGACGGTCACGCCTTCTTCCGGGCCCCGCTCTATCCCTTGTGGCTATCCCTCGTCTACCGCATCTTCGGTCACGATCTTCTGGCCGCGCGCATGATCCAGGCCGTGGTGGGGGCGGGAACCGCGGCGGCGATCGCCGGTTCCGCCCACCGGTTCGGCGGCCGGCGCGCGGGGCTCGCCGCGGGGGTCCTGGCCGCGCTCTACGGCGCCCTGGTCTTCTTCGACGGCGAGCTTCTGATCCCCAACCTGCTCCTCGCGCTCATGGCCTGGGCCCTGTTCCTGCTCCTCGGTCCGCCCCGGCTTCGGAACGCGGTGGCCGCGGGGGCACTCCTCGGCCTGGCCGCGGCGGCCCGGCCCAACGCGCTGGCCGTGCTTCCCGCGGCGGCGATCTGGGTGTGGTGGCGGGGGCGCGGCGCCTCGGCCGGAGACGCGGCGCGCGCCCGGACCGAGGCCTCGGAGAAGACGCGCCGAGGCGCCCGGACGGCCGCGGCCTGGGTCGCGGGGCTCGGTCTTCTGCCCGCCCTGATCCTGACCGGGGTGAACGCGGCGGCGGAGGGGACCCTCGTCTTCGTGTCGAGCCAGGGAGGGGTGAACTTCTACGCCGGAAACCACGGCCTGGCTTCGGGGCGAAGCGTGGAGATCCCCGAGCTTCGGAACATCGTGAGCTGGCGGCAGTTCGTCGACCAGTCCCGGGCGGTCGCGGAGGAGGCGGCGGGGCGGCCCCTGGACTCGCGGGAAGTGTCGAGCTGGTGGCTCCGCCGCGGGCTTCATTGGATCGGCTCCCACCCGGCCAAGGCCCTGGGCCTCTACGCCCGGAAGGCCTACTACCTGGTGAACGCCTTCGAGATCCCCAACAACCGCGATCTCTACTTCGACCGGGTCGGGCCGGTGCGCTGGCTGATCTGGAAGAGCTGGCCGCTGGTGTTTCCGTGGGGGCTGGTGTTCCCGGTGGCGGTGGTGGGATGGTTCGCGGCCTGGGGCGACCGGCGGACCCGCCCCGGGGCGACGCTCTTGACCGGGTGGTTCGTGCTCTACGCGCTTTCGCTGTTGCCGTTCTTCATCACCGCGCGGTTCCGATTGCCCCTGGTGATTCCGGTGCTCGTGGCCGCCGGGTACGCGGCGGCGCGCTGGCGATCGGTGTTCCGCGGCTCCGCGCTGGCCGCGGGTCTGGTCGCCCTGGTGGTGGTGAACACGAACTTCTTCCACGTGCGCCTGGAGAACCCGGCGCTGGAGACCGCCCGGATGGGGGACATCCTGCTCCGAAGCGGCCAGGTGGCGGAGGGGACGGCGCTACTGGAGAAGGCGCACCGGAAGACCCCCAACGACGTTTCCATCACCAATCTCCTGGCCGACGCCTACAGCCGGGCGGGAAAGCTCGAGGACGCGGCACGTCTCTACAACGACGTGCTCATGGCCCGTCCGGCCGATCCCGACGTCCGTTTCAACCTGGGGTCCACCTACCTCCAGCTGGATCGGTTCGACGACGCCGCCAATCAGCTCCAGGTCGCGGTGCGCCTCCGGCCCGCCGACGCCTCCGCCTGGGTCGACCTCGGTATCGCCTACGAGGCGATGGGCCGGGACGCGAACGCGATCGAGGCCTACTCGCGGGGCATCGACCTCGCCCCCGGGGAAGATCTGCCCTACCTTCGCCTGGGCATGTTGTACCTGAAGGAACGCGACATCGGGCGGGCGGTCGAGACGTTCCAGGCGGGGGCGGACCGGAACCCGGACTCCTTCGAGCTTCGCTACCACCTCGCCCTGTCCTACGTCGCCGCCGGAGAGCCGGAGCGGGCGCGGACGGAAGTGGAGAAGGCGCTGGCGCAGAAGCCCAAGGATCCGCAGGCGTTGAAGCTCCAGCGGTATCTCGACGCGCCGGCGGAGACGACGGGGGCGGCGAGGTAGGACGGACCTGCCGGGTCGTGCGGCCGCGCGCCGGTGCCGGCCCGGCCGGGAGTTTCTCCCCGCTCACCGCCCTCCGCGGAGCAGGATCATCCGGCGCGGCGGGATGGGGAGCGGCGGGGCCAGGCTCCCGTCTCCGGCGATTTCGCGGGCCAGCAGTCGGTAGAAGTACATGCCGCTTCCCAGGGGCCGCCCCGCCTCGTCCGAGGCCTGGAACTGCGCTTGATGAGGCCCGGGGCCGACCCGGACGCCTTCGAGCCGCGCCACCTCCCGGCCCCGCACGTCGTAGACCCGGAGATCCACCGCCGCGCTCCGGCGAAGCCGGTAGGGGATCGAGGTGACCCCGTCGAACGGGTTGGGGACGTTCTGGCCCAGGGCCGCCGTGAACGACGGTTCCGCAGGCGGCTCGGTGTAGGGCTCGCCCACGTTCTCGGCGACCACCCGGTAGCCGCTGTCCGGGGAGGCGGGGAAGGTGATCGAAAGCACGTTCCCGACCGCGTCGTAGGCGTACCCAACGGATGTCCCCGATCCGCTCACCGGCCGGCCGTTCAGGGTCACCGCCGTGGGCTCGCGGCCCACCCCATGAATCTCCGCCCGGTACGTGCGCGCCCGGGGCATGCCGGGGTAGACCCCGCGGCTTGGGTCGAAGGTGACCGAGACCGAGACCTCGGAGTCGGCCCGGGCGACCGCCTGGCTGATGTCGGTGAGGGCGAACTCCCCCCGCATGTACCCCAGGCTCTCGCCGTCGTCCTCGTAGAGCGTGAACCGCCGCTCTCCCGCGTCGACCGCCGGGTAGGCGGCCACGATCAACGTGTCCGACGGCGGCCCGTCGGTGTGCTCCGCGTCCGGCTGCATCGGCACCAGGCTTCCCGCCCGAACAAAGAGGGGCATCGACTCCAGGGGCGCGGAGACGGTGACGTCGGCGCCTCCCTTCACGCGCTCATCGGTCCAGTAATCCACCCAGTCCCCGGCCGGAAGCGGCACCGTCCGCTGCCGCCAGCCGTCCCGCACCACCGGAGCGACCAGGAACGCGCCGCCCAGGAGATAGGCGTCGGTCACGTCCCGGAGCCTTGGGTCGGCGGGGTCGGCGAAGAAGAGCGGCCGCGCCAGGGGCATGCCGGTCCGGTGGTTCTCCCAGGCCAGGGTGTAGCGGTAGGGGAGGAGCCGGTACCGAAGCCGCAGGAACGAACGGGCCACCGCCTCGGTCTGGGCGCCGAATGCCCAGGGTTCGGCGGGCTGGTCGCCGCTGTGGGCGCGGGCCATCGGGCCGAAGGCCGAGAACTCCATCCAGCGCGCGTAGAGTTCGGGAGTGGTGGCGCCGCAACAGAACCCCCCGGTGTCCGACCCCAGGTACCCGATCCCCGACATCCCGGTGTTGAGAAGGAGCGGAATCTGGCCGGCCAGCCCCGCGAAGGACTTTTGCACGTCGCCGGTCCAGGGGAAGGCCGCGTACCGCTGGATGCCCGCGAACCCCGAGCGCGTGAGGTTCACGAACCGCCGGTCCGGGTGGAAGGAGCGGAACCCCCCGAACACGGTCTTGGCCCAGAGAAGGTTGAACAGGTTGTGGACCTCGGGGGCGGGGCCCAGGTGGTGAACCATGCCGTCGGGGTGGCGCTCGGGCTCGCCGAGATCGGTCCAGAGCCCGGCCATCTCGTCCCCCATGAAATCCGGGTGGAGGCTCCACCACCAGCTCTGCACCGCGGGATCGGTGAGGTCCACCAGCCCGGCGGGGCAGCCGCAGGCCCAGAAGTTCTGGAGCAGGTAGGGCGTTCCCGTCGCCGCCCGGGCGAAGGCGTCGCGCTCGAGCGCGGTCGCGAACCGGGCCGACTCCCGGGTCAGGTACGGATCGGTGATGGCGATGGTGCGGAAGCCGTCCGCCCGCAGATCGCGCATCATCCGGAACGGGTCCGGCCAGGCGGCGCGGTCCCAGCTCAGGTTCCCCATCTCGCTCACCGGCCCCTGCCAGTAGAGATCGAGGATGATCCCGTCGCAGGGAATGCCGCGGTCCCGGAAGCCCCGGGCCACCGCGCGGACCTCGGCCTCGTTCCGGTAGGCGAATTTCGATTGCAGGTAGCCCAGCGCCCAGCGTGGGGGCATGGGTTGGCGCCCGGTGAGCCAGGTCAGGGCCTCGATCTGCGCGGGAACGGTGGCCTGGGCAATGACGTAGAACGAAAGCTCTCCGCCGTTCGCGGTGTAGCTGAACCGGTTCGTGTTGCCCGCCCCCAGATCGAATCGCCCCGGCCAGGAACTGTCGAAGTAGATCCCGCACCCGGCGAGGTTTGCCAGGAACGGCACGTTCAGGTTCATGGTGGGGGGTGGAGCGCCGTAGCCGTAGAACGCCTGGTTGGCGGTGTCGAAGGCCCGGCCCCGGAGATCGAGGGCGATGCCGCGTTCCCCCGTCCCGTAGAAGTGATCGTGGGCGCCCAGGACGAAAGTGGCGGAGCGCCGGTCGCCGTCGACGTTCAGGCCTCCTTCCGGCGCTTCCCGGAGGATCTCTGCGCCGGTGGCGTCGAGGAACGACAGGCGAAGCGGGCGCCGGGTCGCCCGAACGGTGAGCCCCGGCGAACGCGCTTCAACCCGATCCACGAACTCGGTGACCGCGACCGGCGCCGCCTCGGAGGTGTCGGTGGCCACCGCCGGGGTGGGCGACACCGCGGATGCCGGCCCGGGAAGGAAATCCACCCGCACCAGGTCCGGCCGGTAGAAGATGAGACGCACCGTGGCCGCCCCCGCCTCCAGCTCGACCGTCCGCCCCCCGGAGCGAACCGCGGTCAGGTCACCGAGGGACGCCCGGACGGGGATGGGGAGAAGGAGGAGGATCACCGCGATGAGGGTTTGGCGCATGGGGGCGATTCTCTCCCATCCCGTCGGGGATCGCCTCCCTGGAATTCGCCGCCCGCGACCTCCGAGGCCTCGGAGCGGTCGCGCTATGCTTGGGGAATGACCACGCGCGCCGAACCCCACCCCACAGCGCCGGAAGCCGGCCGATGCGGTACGTGCCGGCACGCCCGCCGGATCCTCTCGGGGAAGGGATCCGCGTTCATCCTCTGCTCGCTCTCGGCCATCGATCCAGGGTTTTCCAAATACCCCCCGCTCCCGGTTCTGGCCTGTCCGGGGTACGCTCCGATCGACGATGAGGAGTCCCCCTGAGGGCCCGGAGGGGGATCCTGGCCGGCCGTTCCGGCACGCGCCGGGGTCCGTTCGCCGATGGCGCGAGGGGGAAGGCCGAGCGACAGTCGGTCATCTTGACACTATATTGGCTTGTAGTTCCACTTGAGTCGCTGTAACTTTTAATTAATCGATCCCGGTCACATGGAGATGCCCCAACGTCCCGGACGGGAACCGGAGGAGTCCTCATGCCACGAGTTGTCCATTTCGAGATCCACGCCGACGACCCCGAACGGGCGGGCAGATTCTACGGCAATGTGTTCGGGTGGGAGGCCACCCGCTGGGACGGGCCCGAACCCTACTGGCTCGTGCGGACCGGCCCCGACGACCAACCCGGCATCAACGGGGGTATCATGAAGCGCCGAGACCCCCGGGGGAACGTGTACAACACCATTGACGTCCCCGACGTGGACCGGTACACGAAGAAGATCGAATCCGAGGGAGGGAAGGTCGTCGTCCCGAGAATGGCGATTCCCGGGGTGGGCTGGTTGGCCTATTGCACCGACACCGAGGGGAACATTTTCGGCATCATGGCTCCCGACCCCGGCGCCAAGTAGGTTGAAAGCGGATCCGCCGCGCGAAGTGGACCCGCCGCTTCCGTCGCGCCGATGCGCGGCTGGGGGGATGCCGTGGTCTCAGCCGACACCCGCTTTACCGACGTGATGGTGCAGGTCGACTCCCTCAAGACGAGCCTCCGTTTCTGGCAGGACGCCCTGGGATTCACCCCCGTGGAGACGGGCAAGGACTGGGTGACCCTGGAGGATCGTCGCACCGACCAGCGGATCACCCTGGTCGAGGGCTCCCTGGGGATCCCCTGGGGCCTGGCGGTGGCTGCTCCCGATCTGGACGATGCGCTCCGAAAATTCGAGGCGGGGGGCGGCGTCCTGGAAGAGCGCCGGGACACCGACGACGGCGGCTGTTACTGCCGCGGCCGGACTCCCGAGGGGATCTTCATCCTCTTCTATCGCAGCTGATCCGCTCCCCGCTCAGGGGGTCCGCACCAGGCGCCCTCCACCCTCGCGGTCGTCGGCGACCACCCGGTAGAAATAGACTCCGCCCGGGACCGGCCGGGCGCTCTCGTCACCGCCGTCCCAGGTCGCCGTTCGCTCCCCAGCCTCGAGCCCCCCCAGGCGCAAGGTGCGCACCCGGCGGCCCGAGACGTCGAAGATCGTCACCTCCCCGCGGGAGGCCGGCCGGTCGAGCCGGAATCGGATGACCGCGGTGTCCCGGAAGGGATTGGGCGAGGGCGGGAGGACCCGGAGCGTGGCCACCCGGTCCCAGCCCTCCGGCGGGACCCCGGTCGCGGGCCCGATGGGTACGGTGAGGGGCACCGGATCGAAGGCGCCGTCGCCGTTGTTGTCGAGCATCGCGTGCCCCCAACCCGGCCCGGGCGGCCACACGCTGGCCAGCACGAACGTGCCCACGGGGTTTGCGCCGGAGAGCCCCGCCCCGGTCGAGCGGAAGTGGAGCTTCCGGGTGTTCGGGTCGGCCGGGACCCCGGGGAATCCGCAGAGATAGCTCGGCGGGTAGTCGACCTCCCACCCCGGCGGCGTGGAGAGGACCACAACCTCGGCCGGAAACGCCCCGAGGTGGAGATCGAAGATGGGGATCTCCGCGCCGTCCGTCCACAGAAGCTCGTAGGTGTAGACGAAGCCCATCCCCGGATCCGAGACCACCCCGTCGATGATCTCCCCCCGGAGCGGCGCTCCGCCCACGACGTTGTAGAGCGTGTCCCACTCCAGGCTGTCCCGCCCGCTGAAGGTCACGTCCTCGTAATCGGGGACGGTGGGATCCATGGCGTTGTGGGGGGGAGGCCCCGGCGGCGTGTCGGGGTCGTCGGCGAAGCCGAGGACGTGTCCGAACTCGTGCATGGCCAGGTTCTTGAGGTAGGTGCAGTCGAGCGCGTCGCTCTCGATCTGGATCTTTCCCGCCTTGAGGGTGGGAGGACTCTTGCTCGGGTCTTCCTTGCAGTCTCCCCGCCCGTCGGGTCCGCCGAGGGTCCCGTTGGGCACCCAGGTCAGACCGACGGTGTTGTCGGTCGGGTACGCCGGGGGCGTCTCGCCGACGTGGAATTCCAGGGTGATCCCCCGCTTGGCCAGTTGATCCTTCCAGCGTTCGATTCCCTGGCGAACACAGGCGGCCTTCCCGGTCGAGTCCGGGTACTCCGGGATGTAGACCTTGATCCTGGTGGAATCCGGCCACCGGGGCGTGGTCGTCGAATCCACCCCCGGGATGTGCCCCCAGTTCATGGGTCTTCCCGGCGATTCGACGGGAAGCGCGAACAGCGCGAAGAGGACGGCGGCCAGGACGACGGGGAGAACGCGGCATCGCGGCGAGCACGGCATGGAAGGACTCCTCCGGTGGCTCGCATGGGGGGGCGGCGGCGCAACGAAGAGTCTACCCCGGATCGGTTTTGGTATCTAGCGCGAATTGATATGAATATCAAAGTACACATTGGGGTTTATCGTGTTTACCCGCTCCGGTCCGGACCCCAATGAATTTCAATCATGGGGCGTCTCCCGCCGATAACCCCTTCCGAGGCAACAGGAGGGGCATTTCGCGCATGAAAGTGGACAACACGGCCCGGGTCCCCGAGGAGGGAGCCGCGGACAGCGCGGCATCGGCCGAAGCCATGACCGGCCTTGAGTCGCTCCTGATCCAGGAGAGCTCCATAACCAGGGGCCAGATCGAACGGGCGCGACGGATTGCCGCCAGGCTCCGCGAGCCGAAGCCGATCCTGGAGATTCTCGTGCAGCTGGGTGAGCTCGCACGCGTCGATCAGGAACGTATCGCCCGGCTCTATCGCTCGCGACTGGACATCGCCGAGATTCTCCAGGAGGAGGGCGCGCTCTCCGAACAGGGTCTCAACGTCTACCGGGAAGCCAAGGCCCGTTCGCCGGAACTCACCGCCCGCCGCATCCTGGTGGACGGTGGCCACACCAGCGAGGAGCAGTTCCTGCGCGCGCTGGCCGCCAAACACGACCTCGCCTACCTGGAGCCCGAGGCGGCGTTGGTGCAGGACAAGCTTCTCTCCAAGGTCTCGCTGCCGTACCTGGCTCGGCACAAGGCTCTGCCCTACCGCCTGGTGGACGGTGTCCTCACCGTGGTCATGAACGATCCCTTGAAGGCCGACCTGATCCGGGAGCTGGAGAGGATCTACGGCGTTCCGGTCAAACCGGCCTGCGCCGTGGGACCCTCCATCCTTGCCGCTCTCGAACGCGCCGCCGGTAGGATGCACGGAGGTGAAGAGGAAGCCGAAGGGGTCGTCACCCTCAAGTATCGCGAGATCCAGGAGGTCGAGGAAACCGAGGAGATCGGGGCGGAGGCGGTCCGGATCGTCGACCACGTCTTCTTCCGGGCCATCAGCATGGGTGCGAGCGACATTCATATCGAGCCTCGGGAGAAGGAGATCAGGGTGCGGGTCCGGGTGGACGGGGTGCTCCACCCCCTGCTCGACATTCCCGCCGATTTCGCTCCCCGGATCGCCTCCCGGGTGAAGGTGTTGTGCGGAGCGGACCTCGCCGAGCGACGGCTCCATCAGGACGGTCGGATCTTCGTCAAGGCGGGGGGCAAGGAGGTGGACATGCGGGTCTCCACCTATGCCTCGGTGTTCGGGGAGACCCTGGTCATCCGGCTCCTGGACCGCGCCCGCGGGCTCCTCCCCCTCGACGGTCTCGGATTCGAGCCGGCGGTCCTGAGCCTGCTGAAGGAAGTCGGTCTGCGGGCCTCCTCGGGGCTGGTCCTGGTGACCGGACCCACCGGGTCCGGGAAAACCACCACCATGTACTCCTTCGTGGATTCCATGCTGGACGACACCCTGAAGGTGATTACCTGCGAAGACCCGGTGGAGTACGTACTGGACGGAACCACCCAGTGCTCGGTCAACCAGAAAACCGGCCCCACTTTCGTGGATTCCCTGAGGGCGATGCTGCGTCAGGACCCGGACGTCATCGTGGTGGGGGAGATCCGGGACCGGGTGACCGCGGAGCTGGGGGTGGAGGCCGCGCTCACCGGGCACAAGGTGCTCTCCAGCTTTCACACCGAGGATTCGGTGAGCGCCGTGCTCCGACTCCTGGAGATGGGGATCGAGCCCTTCCTGGTTGCTTCCACCCTGACCTGCGTGGTGGCCCAGCGCCTGATCCGGCGGGTCTGCCCCCACTGTCGGGACCGGAGCTCGGCCTCCCGGAAGGATCTTCGCTACCTGGGGTTGTCCCGGGAGGATTTGGCCAGCGTCTACCTGGTTGAGGGGTCGGGTTGCGAGCATTGCCGGAACACCGGGTACCGCGGCCGGCTCGGCATTCACGAGGTGCTTCTCCTGGGGGACGATTTCCGGGACGGTATCCTGAGCCGGGCCCCCTCCCGCGAGCTCAGGGCCCTGGCCCGGCGCACGCCGGGCTTCATGACCCTCGAGGAAGCGGGGCTCCTCCGGGCGGCCGCCGGCGCCACCACCCTGTCCGAGGTAGCCGACAACGTTCCAAGGGACGCCGGGGTGAGGACGATGGCGGAACTCGGGGAGATCGCGACGAAGAGGAGCGCGACATGAGCCGCCTGGAAGATCAGGTCGAACGGTCCCTGACCGAGCAGATCCGGAACGTCGCGCTGAACGGGAAGGTCTCGCTCCTCCCGCTTCCCCGGGTGAGCCGGCGGCTCCTGTCCCTGCTCGAGGACCGGGATCGCGCCGATTCGCGTTTGATCGCGGACCTGGTGCGGACGGACTCCGTCATCACCTCCGCCCTCTTGCGAATGGCCAACTCCGCGTTCTTCGGCGGGCTCGAGCGCATCACCGACCTGAGCCAGGCCATTTCCCGGATCGGTCTCAACCGCGTGGGTTCCATGGTGACCACCCTGGTTCACAAGGGGCAGTTCCGGACCGACGAGCCCGCCCGGAGAGAATTCGTCGAGCGCTTGTGGGATCACGCGGTCGCCGCCGCCCTGGCCGCCCGCAGGCTGGCCGTCCTGGCCGGGGCTGACCCCGAGGAATCCTATCTGGCGGGGTTGCTCCACGACATCGGGAAGCTCCTGGCCCTGAAAGCGGCAGATCACCTCGCCGAGGCGAACTCGGATTTCGAAATCACCGCGGAAAGCGTGGACGAGGTGCTGGAGGCCGTTCACCCCGAGCTGGGGTTCAGCGTGCTCACCCAGTGGCACCTGCCGGACTCGATCTGCAAGGCGGTGCTCTCCCATCATGACGAGTCACCCGGGATCCGGGAGGGGCTGGTTCTCCGGGTTCAGGCGGCGGACGCCATCAGCCGGAAACTGGGGGCCCATCCCCGTCCCGCTCCGGACCTCGTCCTGGAGGAGGTCGGGGCGGTGGAGCGTCTGGACCTCACCGATCTGGAGCTGGCCACGCTCCTGGTGGATCTCGAGGACGAGATCCGTGACGTCATGAAACTGATCTGATCGCGCCCGCCGCGACCCCCGGCGGGGACGCGGTTGACAACCCGGGGCGGGTGGCACACGATTTCCTCCCGGCATGTCCATGCTCCCAACACCCGCATTGACCGCCTTGACCGTGGAGGTTTCTCTTGATGAAGACACATCGTTGGACCCTGATCACCGCAGGGTTCCTGGCCGTGGCCTCGATCTGGCTCTTCGCCGGCTGCTCCCAGAAGACCGGCGGCGACGAGAACGCCGCCACGGCGGACAACAACGGGGTGGTGCCGTCCTATGAGCTCAGCGACAGCCCCGTTCCGGTCGTGACCCCCCAGCCCGTTTACCCCGAGGACCTGAGAAAGGCCGGAACCGGCGGCACGGTCCTGGTCGCGGTCATCATCGACCCCGACAGCACCGTGGCCAAGGCCTGGGTCACCAAGGGAGTCGAAGGCTATCCCGCCCTGGACGAGGCGGCCCTGGCCGCGGTCAAGCAGTGGAAGTTCCGGCCCGGAGAGGTGAACCAGAAACCGGTCAGGTCCGAGACGGTCATCCCGGTCAGCTTCACCGCCAACTCGCCGGACCAACCGGACCAGGAAGGGCAGTAACCGGCGGAAAGTCCGGTCAGCCGAGTACCAGCACCTTGACCGCGCGGCGTAGCCCGCCGGCCCGGGCGGTGAGGAAGTAGAGCCCCGAGGGGAGCCCGGCCGCGCTCCAGCGGACGACCCGCTCCCCGGCGGGGAGTTCGGTGTCCAGGATCTCACGGACCTCCCGCCCCCCGGCGTCGATCAGGGCCAGCCGCACCCGGGTGGGCGTCGCCAGTTCGAGTCGCACCTCGGTCTCCGCCCTCACCGGGTTGGGGTGGGGCGCGGAGAGGGCCATGATCGCGGGCGCCGGGTCCTCGGAGGGCACGCCGGTGGCCGGATCGGCGAAGGCCGCGGCGAGCGCGTCCCATAGCTCCGGACGGCTTCCGTCGTAGCCCAGCGCCCAGATCCCCACGCCCCCCAGCCCGTCCTCCTTCACCAGGTCGTACTTCATGGCCAGGCTGGCCGCGTCCTCGAACCAGGCCTGGAACCAGCCCGGACTCTGGAATCGGTACCACGGGGCCCCGGAGGCCGGGTCCCTGAGGAGTCCATAGGCCTCGGATTCGGGTACGGCCTGGGCGAAGGTGCGGGCGGTCGCGCTCCCGGTGGTGGCCGCCCCCGGGTCCCCCGATGCCGCCGGCCAGCGATAGCCGTAGTAGGGGACCCCGAGGAGGAGCTGCTCCGGGGGGACGCCCTTCCCCAGGTAGTCGTTCACCGACCAGGTCACGTTGTAGGTGCCCCAGCCGGTGAGGGGGGCGACCGGGCCGGTGTCGGGGCTCGTGCTCCAATGGTAGTCGTACCCCATGAGCACCAGGTGGTCGCAGGGGACGGCCAGGGCGGGGTAATCGAAGGCGTTCGACCAGTCGACCGCCGGGGTGGCCATGGAGAGATAGGCGCCGGGGACGACGGCGTCGAGGGCATCTCGGAGCTCCTGCATGAAGACCACGAGGTTGGCCCGCTGGCTCCCCGCCACCCCCTCGAAATCGATGTCCACCCCGTCCGCATTTCCCGCGACCGTCGCGCCCACCAGGTTGGCTACCGCGGCGGCACGGCGGCCCGGGTCGGAGAGGAGCGCGGTGATCGACGAGGACGAGAACAGGGTGGCGGTCACGATCACCCGGGCGCCGCCGGCGTGGGCGGCGGAAACCAGGCCCGTCCACGGCCAGGCGTGATCGTTCACGATCGAGCCGTTCGCGTCCAGCTCCAGGGAGAAGAAGGCCACGGTGGAGGTCAGGGACCAGTCGTAGTCCAGGTAGGAGGTCCCCATCCAGTAGGGGTGCCAGCCGTGGACCTGGTAGGCGAGGGCCTGGACCGATTCCGGGGCGGGATGGCTTCGCCGGTCCCCGGCCGGCCGGTCCCCGGGAAAGCGCGCTCCCGCCGCCTCCATGGCGTCGTGGGCTTCGAGCTCTACCTGGTGGATCGACGGGCGGGGGTTCGGGCCGGCGTCGGTGGGGACCGTCACGCCGACGGCGAGAAGGACCGGGATGAGTTCGAGGGCCAGTCGTGGATGCAGCACGCGATTCCTCCGGGGCAGGGGTGTCCGCCCCGATGATACCCCGGGAGGACCGTTCCCGAACTCCGGTAGGCCGCCCGGAGGGAGAGGAGGAGCCCGGCCGGCTCGCGCGTGCGGCGAGTTGGTGCTCCGGCCGGGCCCCGATCGATCAGAGGTAAAGAGGCATAGGGCGGGCGTGGGGAAGTAGGGGCTCCACCGCGTCCAGCCTCGTCACCTGGTCTCCGGTGAGCGTGGCCCGCACCGCGCTCCGGGCCGCCGCATCGGTCTGGAGATTCTGAAACAGGGCCTCCTCGAAGACGACCTGTCCGTCCCGGATCCCTTCCCAGAGGGTCTGTCGCTGGGAGGTGAAGCCGTCGAGGGCGTTTGCCGCCGCCTGCTTCCCGGCGTCGTCCAGGTTCAAGAGCCCGGCGAGGCCGTCGGCTTCCCGCGTCGAGCCCTCGGCCAGGTGGGCGAGGACCTGCCCGGCCGTCTTCATCCGCCTCTCGGCCAAGTCCTGGACCAGCTGCGGATAGATCCCGCTGCCCAGAATCTCCTCGGCGCGGCCGGCGAGCTGGACGCGGATGTCGCCGGCGCCGATTCTCACCCCGTCCAGGGTCACCGTGCCGTCGGCGTACGCCTTTCCGAGGTCCCGAAGCGCAGTCCGGGCGTCACTGAGAGCCGAGACCAGGTCCGCCGCACTTCCCTGGTCGATGCCCAGTTCCTGAGCCCAATGCGCGGCCATCCGGTCCGCTCCCCCGGGAGGAGCAATCGCCGGATCCGCGGGCTCGTTCGCGGCCCGCTGCGCCACGAAGTAGCCGGCCAGTTTGGTGAACTGGGTGGTGTCCAGGAACGAGGAGACCTTGGCCAGGAAGTCCAGGACCGGGGGGCCCATGGACCGGTCGCCCATCCGGGCGCCGGCGCCGCCGGCGCCGCCGGCGGGGGGACCGCCGGGACCCATGCCGCCGCCGGGATGGCCGGTGGTGTCGGGGGGGCCGTCGCCGAGCCGCCCGTTGCCGTTGGGAGGGCCGTCCCCCGGTCCGCCCCGGCGATCGCGGCCGCGGTGGGCCGCCGTCTCGGCCGTCCATTCGTCGAGGGCGGTCTGCATGAGCTGGGCCTGGTCGTCGGTCAGGTTCAACAGCGCGCTCAGCTCGTCCAGGGTCGGCACCGCCGGCAGGTTGCCGGCATCCGCCGCCGAACCCCCGGCGCTCACGTCGGAGGCGCTGGAGGTGGGGCCGGAGGAAACTCCCTGCGCGTCCCCGCACCCCCATCCTGCCAGGGACAACGCCAGGAGGCCGGAGATTGCAGCCACCGGCAGCCAGGTTCGCCCCGCCCGTCCGTGCATCAAGTCTCGGGTTCTCATGATTTGACTCCTCTTCACCGGGGAACCGGATCTTCGCGACCCGCGCCCGCGGCGTCCAAGCCACTGGGTTTCGCTTCTTGTGAGTGAAGGTACCCGGGGGTTGTGGCAGAGATATGGCATGGGGGCGACATTGTTCGGCGGTGGGGGAGAGGGGCTCCGCTCGCCGGTCGCGGCGGTGCGGGGCGCGGCCTTGGGGCCGGTGCCCCTTCGTCTCGGCGCTCAGCGCTCGCTCGAAACGTCCACCGGACGTTTCCGCGCTCGCTCTTCATGTGCGATGGGGCCCGCTCCGCTCCCATCGCGCCTTCAGATTCGCGCCTCGCTCAGGGGCAGGGCCGGCCCCTACGGCCGCGGCCCACCGGGAGCGCACCCGGGTACACCTCATGTTCGCAATAAAAAGTGCTTCCCCGGGGACACACCGAAGCCGGACCTGAAGCGCCTGGGCGCGGATGCGCACCCGGGGAGGCAATGTTCGCAATAAAGGATGCTTCCCCGGGGACGCACGGTCCGCAATTAATGCAGCACCGACAAATCCTGATGAGCGCGCCGTCGTCGGGCGCGTACCCGGCCGGATGCGCACCCACCCGCGCCCGCGGATGCACACCGGCACCCGGACCCGCACACTTCTCAGTGACTTCGTGCGATCATCTTGGCGTTGAAGCCCCAGAGACCGCGGCCGCCGGCCGGTCCCCGCCCAGCCCGGCCGCCCCCGAATGGCCGGGAAGCCCCGGCCCGGTTCGTGGTAGGAACGGATGTCGAAAGGGGGTCCCATGCACTTCATTGCCCATCTTGTCCTACGGATCGACTTCCTGCTCCTCGGTGGGGTGCTCGGCGCCTCGGCCCTGGACGGCGTGGTCAACGGGCGGAACTTCAGCGCCGAAGTCCCGGCATCCATCGAACGCGCCCGCGCTTACATGACCCCGGCCAACCCGGGCACCTACTTCCGCCGGATGGCTCCGGCCACCGCCGTCGGTCTCCTGGTGGGCGCCGCCGTGTGCTGGCCGCTCCGGCCGGTCCGCTGGTGGATGGTGGGCGCGTTGGTGACCATGGCCTCGGCCGATCTCATCACCATGCGCGTTCACCTGCCCCGGAACGCCTTCTTGTTCACCGGGTCCCACGACAAGGACCCGACCCTCCTGGCCAAGGCGGCGCGGGAATGGAAGCGGTGGAACTGGGTGCGGGTGGGGCTCCTCACCGTCGCGATGTCGCTCCTGGTGCAGGCCGCGTTCGCGCTGGGCGCCGGATGACCCGATCGCTCCCGGGTAGAAGACCGCGCCGGCTGACCCGATCCGCCCCCGCATATGAGTCCGTCCCGGCGGACCCGGTTGCGGCCCCACCGACCCGAATCCGCCCCGCGGCTCAATCCCCCGCCGAGAGCAGCTCGATCAAGACGGCCACGCCGCGGGGTTCGCGGTTCTCCGCCCGGATCGCGCCGCCGTGGCGGAGAACGATCTCCCGAACGATGGCCAGACCCAACCCGGTGCCCGGGGTGACCCGGGCCGGGTCGGCGCGGTAGAACCGGTCGAAGATGAAGGGAAGGTCCGCGGCCGGGACGCCGGGGCCATCGTCGATCACGCTCAACCGGTGATGGCCACCGACTCCCGGTTCCAGAGAGACCGTGACCGATCCTCCGGCGGGAACGTAGCGGAGCGTGTTCACCAGGAGATTCTCCAGCACCTCTTCCAGCCGGCGGCCGTCCGCCTCCACCCACGCCGGGGCCTCGGATCCGGCCCACCTGAGTTCCAGGCCCGCCTCCCGAAACCGTTTCCCGAACCGATCCAGCGTGTTCCGGCAGAGCGACGTCCAGTCCAGCCGCTCGCGCTCCAGCTCCCCCGCTCCCGCCTCCAGCCGGGTGAGCTCGAAGAGATCCGCGATCAGCGCGTCCATCCGCTCCGACTCGGCGACGACATCGGCCAGGTAGGCCCCGCGTTCCCGGTCGCTGACCGGCACCGCGGGATCGAGGAGGGTCTGGGCGTAGCCCTTGATGGAGGTGAGGGGGGTGGCCAGCTCGTGGGAGATGTCGGCGAGCAGCCGGCGGCGCTGGTGATCGTTCTCCTCGAGGCGCCGGCGCGCTTCGGCCAGGCGCTCGGTCATCCGGTTCAGCCGTTCCCCCAACCGGCCGATCTCGTCCGGGCCCGGGTCGGGGACCCTGACGTCCAGGTCCCCGTCGGCCACGCGGGCGGCCAGGGTCTCCAGGGCGCGGAGGCGGCGGATGAACGACCGGAAGAGGAGGAGGCCCGCCACCCCCGCCACCAGCACCGCCACCGGGAGGTAGAGGAGGATCGGCCGCCCCGCGGAGCCGGGCCAGAAGGGGAACCGGGGAATCGCGGCCAGCGCAACCACCTCGCCCCGAAAGCTTCCGGTCGCGGTTCGAATGCTGTCCCGCGCGACGACCTCGAGGCGGGCGGGGACGAGTTCCCGGGGTCCCGGCGGCTCCCCCTCGAATCCCGGCGGGAACCGCGGGCCACGATCGGGATGAAACCCCTCGGGCGGCCCGTCGCGGGGCGGCCGACCCCCTTCGACCCGGCGGCCGGTAATCGGCGGCGTGGGGCGGTTGTCGGGAGGCGTGAGCGGCCGGTCCCCGCCGGGCGCGCGGCGTTCCCCGCCCGGCCCGGAGCGGTCCCCGGGAGCGGCGACGCTGTCTCCCGGCGCCCCCAGCAACTCGGCCAGGCGGCGCCCCACCGGCCCCGGCGGCAAGCGGCGGTTCCCCAGGATCCGTCCCTCGGGGTTCTTGTAGAACAGCAAGAGGCCGCCCTCCTCGGATCGATAGGAACGCAGGATCTCGTGGATCGCCGGATCGGGGGCGTTCGCGGGAAGCGCGGCGATCTCCGACGAGGCCTCGCGGACGGCGAGCCGGGCGCGATCGGTGAGCGAACGGAGGAACAGGGGCTGCACCACCGCCGCCACCACCAGCACCTGCACCACCGCCGCCGCCACCAGCACCAGGAGGAACGCCCCGGCGAAGGTCCAGAACAGGCTCCGCGGCCGAAGACGCATCTTCACGATGGGCTCTCGGCGAAGCGGTAGCCCGCCCCCCACACCGTCTGGATGTATCGAGGGTGGGCGGGATCGGCCTCGAGCTTCCGGCGAAGCCGGCTCACCAGGCTGTCGATGGACCGGTCGTCCACGATCCGGTCCTCGCCCCAGACCTGCTCCATGAGCGCTTCCCGCGAGAACACCATCCCCGGCCGCGAGGCCAGGAAGAGGAGCAGGTCGAACTCCAGGGTGGTGATCCCGATCGCATCGCCGTTCCGGTCCACCGATCGGCGGGCGGGGTCGATGCGCAACTCTCCGCGGGTCAGGGGCTCGGTCCGAGGCCCCGGCGCGGCGCGCCGGAGGAGCGCGCGCACCCGGGCCACCAGCTCGCGGGTGCTGAAGGGCTTCACGAGGTAGTCGTCGGCTCCGATCTCGAAGCCCAGCACCTTGTCCCCCTCGTCGGAGCGGGCGGTGAGCATGAGGATGGGAACCTCGCTCCGGCGGCGCACCCGGCGGGTGATCTCCAGGCCGTCCACCCCGGGAAGCATGAGATCGAGCACCACCAGGGCGGGGACCTCGCGCTCGAGCGTGGCCAGGGCCTCGCCGCCGTCATGGATCTGGCGGCAGGAGAATCCCGCCGCGTCCAGGTTCTTGGCGATGAGGGCGGCGATCCGCCGGTCGTCTTCCACGATCAGGATCATCGGGTTCATGGCCTCGGGAGTGTGGTTCGCGGGGTCCCGGACGTCAATACGAGGGCCGGACCGCGCGCGAACGTCGCGGGCCGCCCCGTGCCGGAGGCCGCCGCTCTCCGGGTAGGCTACCGCGAAGATGTGGCAGAACTTTGGCGGGAAAAAGAGAGAGGCGGGCCGGGGGGCCCGCCTCTCCGAATCGATACCGCCGTCAACCCGCCGCGGACGCTGATCGCGGCGGCCGGTTTCCGGGGTTCACATCACCAGATCACGCACCGATTCCTGCTCATGATCGGGCTGTCCATGGGCAGGTTGAAGGCCTTGGCGAATTCCGGCATGTTGGCCACCGTCCCGTTCACCCGGAACTTGTTCGGAGGATGGGGGTCGGTCATGACCCGCATCCGCAGGGTCTCGGGTCGGGTGTTGGTGGCCCAGACCCGGGCGAAGCCCATGAAGAAGAGCTGGTCGGGCGTGAAGCCGTCGGTCATCTTGGGCTGGGGGTTCTTGGCTTCCCAGGCCTTGAACGCATGATAGGCCAGCTTCATCCCGCCCAGGTCGGCGATGGCCTCACCGGTCACCAGGTCCCCCTGGACGTGGGCGTCGCCGTCCACCACGTAGGTGGAGTACTGATCGGCGATGCATTTGGACGCGGCCTGGAACCGCTTCAGATCCTCGGGCGACCACCAGTTCTTGAGGTTCCCTTCGCCGTCGAACTTGGCCCCCTGGTCGTCGAAGCCGTGGGTGATCTCGTGTCCCATCACCATGCCCGCCGCGCCGTAGTTCAGCGCCTCGGGGGCGCCGGGATTGAAGAACGGGGGCTGGAGGATCCCCGCCGGGAACACGATCTCGTTGTTCGAGGGGTCGTAGTAGGCGTTCACGGTCTGGGGCGGCATGTACCACTCGCTCCGGTCCACCGGCTTCCCGATCTTGTTGAGATCGCGGTCGGTGGCGAACTCCCGCGCCCGCATCGCGTTCAGCACGTAGGGCCCGCGGTCGATGGTGAGCTTGGAGTAGTCCCGCCACTTGTCCGGGTAGCCGATCTTGTCCTCGATCATCGAGAGCTTCTGCTGCGCGGCCTTCCGGGTGGGGGCGTCCATCCAGCTCAGGGTGTCCAGATCGGCGGACAGGGCCCCCTTGATGTTCTTGAGGATGGCCAGCACCCGCTCCTTGGACTCCGGCGGGAAGTACTCCTTCACGTACTCCTTCCCCACCGCGAACCCCAGGAGCCAGTTCTCGCCGCCCACCACCCGCTCCCACCGGTCCTGAAGCTTCTCCGCCCCGGTGAGCTGGGACCGGAACTTGAACCCCTCGTCCACGAAGGGAGAGGAAAGGTAGGGACTGGCGGAGGCCACCAGCTTCCAGCGGAGATAGGTCTTCCAGTCCGCCATGGGCCGTTCGGTGAGGAGGGTGTTGAACGTCTTGAAGAAGTCGGGGGTGGCCACGTTGATCGACTCGAGCCCGGGATGGCCGAGGTCGCCGAAGTAGCCGGGCCAGGAGAAGTCCGGGGTGAGCGCCGCCAGCTCCTTCACCGTCATGGGGTGATAGGTGGCCTCGGGGTCGCGCATCTCCGCCGGACGCATCGACGCCTCGGCCATGGCCGTCTCCATGGCCATGATCATGTCGGCGTCCTTCTTGGCCTGCTCGGGGCTCTCATCGATGAGCTGGAGCATGGCCGCGACGTGGGCCACGTACTTCTCGCGGATGTCCTTCGATTTGTCGTCGTCCTTGGTGTAGTAGTCGCGGTTGGGCAGGCCGAGCCCGCCCTGGCCGGCCGACCCGATCACCTGGGAGCTGTTCTTGTAGTCCTGCATGGACTCGAAATCGAACCCGGCTCCCACCCCCATCCGCTGGAGATGGGCGATCTCGCTCCGGAGATCGTCCGGGGTGCGCATGGACTCGATCCGGTCGAACTCGTTCCGGAGGGGCTTGTACCCGTTGATCTCGATCTGCACCGTGTCCATGCCGCTGTAGTAGAAGTCCCCGATCTTCTGCCGCTCGCTTCCCTTGGGGGCGGAAGCATCGGCGGCGGCCTCTATCAGGATCTTGTGGGTCCGATCCAGGTTTTCCTTGTAGAGCACGACGAAGGTGCCCCAGCTGGGGTACGCCGCGGGAATGGGGTTGGCCTTCTGCCATCCTCCGGTTGCGTAATCGTAGAAGTCGGTCCCGGGAGACACCGACGGGTCAAGGTCCGCCTTGTCGTATCCGGCGGAACCGGACGCGGGTTGGGCGGACGCGCGGCCGATCCGGAACGAGCCGGCGGCGGCGACCACGGCCAGGGCGAGCAGACATAGATCGAGCTTGGTCATGTGGGATCCTCGACGGCAAAACGCCGGTGAGAAAGTGGAATCAGAACAGAAACCTCGGGCCACGGGCCCGGGCGGCGCGAGAGAGAGACGGACCGAGAGGGACGGTCATTTTAGCACGTCCCGCTTCTGCAGGATGACGTCGATCTGGTCCATGATCCGGTTCATTTCCTTCATGGCCTCGTTGAACGGTGCGGAGGTGGTCATGTCCACCCCGGCGCCCTTCAACAGGTCGATGGGATACTTGGCGCTCCCCGAGGACAGCATGGCCAGGTAGGCGTCCCGCTCGGCGTAGTCGCCCGCCGCTTCCTGGGTCCGGATCCGGTCGGCGATGGAGATCGACGCCACCATGCTGGTGGCGTACTGGTAGACATAGAAGTCGTAGTAGAAATGAGGGACGTAGGCCCACTCCACCGAGTAGAGGTCGTCGATCCTGCACACTCCCTGGGAATCCCCGTAGTAGAGCTTCAGGAGCGACAGGTACAGCTCGTTCAACGAGTCCCCGGTCAGGGGCCGGCCTTCCTCGGCCATCTGGTGGACCTTCAGCTCGAACTCGGCGAACAGCACCTGCCGGAAGAGCGTGGTGCGCATGTTGTCCAGGTAGCTCCCCAGCAGGTAGAGCCGCTGGTCGTCGTTCTCGGCGTGATCGAGGGCGTAGTGGAAGAGCAGGTTCTCGTTCAGGGTCGAGGCCACCTCGGCCACGAAGGTCGAGTAGTCGTGGGTCACGAACGGCTGGTGCTCGTCGGCCAGGAGCGAGTGCATGGAGTGGCCCGACTCGTGGGCCAGGGTAGAGACGTCGTCGTAGGTTCCGTTGAAGTTCAAGAGCTGGTAGGGATGCACGCCGTAGACGTCGCTGCTGTAGGCCCCCGAACTCTTCCCGGTGCTGGGGAGCCAGTCCACCCAGCCCCGGGTGTATCCGTGCCGGAGGGTGTCCACGTAGGCCTTTCCCAACGGCGCGAACGCGTCCAGGGTCATGTCCATGGCTTGCTGCGGGGTGTAGTTCATCTCCACGTTCTTCACGATGGGGGTGTAGAGGTCCTCGTACCCGAGCCGTTCCAACCCCAGCATCTGCTTTCGAAGTTCCAGGTACCGGTACAGGGTCGGAAGGCTCCGGTGGGCGTCGGCGACCAGCTCCTGGTAGACCGCGACCGGGATGTCGTCCCCGAACAGGGCGTCCTGGACGCAGGAATCGAAGTGGTGCACTTCCTTGTCGAAGATGTGGGCCTTCACCTGCTCGTAGAGGGATGTGGCCAGGGTCCGCCGGAACCCCTGGTAGGTCGACCAGAAGGCGTGGAAGGCCTTCGTCCTCACCGCCCGGTCGGTGGAGACGCGGTACTTCTCGTAGGCCGGCTCGTCCAACCGCACCGTGTCCCCGGGGGTGAAGACCACGGTGGGGTAGGGAAGCTCGGCGTTGGTGAAGATGGAGTGGACGGCCTCACCCGCCCCGGTCATGAGCCCGGCCTGGGCCACGATCCTCTCCTCGTCGGGAGTGCGGGTGTGGGGAGCCCATCGCAGGATGTTCTTCAGGTACGGCCGGTACCGGGTGAGCCGGGAGTCGGCGGCCAGGAAGCTGTCCACCTTGGCCTGGGTGAGGGAGATGATCTCCGGCCGCACGTAGGCGGATGCGGAGCGTAGCTTCACCCCGGCCTGCTCGGCCTGCTGCACCATCTCCAGGGGTCCGCTCTCCCGCTGGTCCTGGTCGTGGAGCTGGCTGGCGTAGGCGCGGAGCCGCTCGAAGCGCCCCTGGAGGTCCATGAGGGTGGAAAGCGCATCGAACAGGCTCCCTGACGAATCCCCCAGGTGGCCCTGGTAGTCGGCCATCTCCGGAATCTTGGCCAGGAGGGCGTCCTTGGCCCGGGCCCAGGACGTCGAATCCGGGTAGAGGTCGGACAGATCCCACTTGAGCTGGGCCGGGGCGGTGGAGCGGTCGGCGCCGAGGACGGGAGCGGCGAGCGCGGCAATGAGAATCAGGGCGAGCGCGGGCGCGCGGTAGGGTCCGGTGTTCATGCTTCGGGTTCTCCTTCAAAGGTCGGGAAGAATATCAGAAACCGTCGGAGCGCATTCCGCAAGGGGGAGGATCGGGCGCGCGATCTCCGAGGCCTCGGCGGGCGGGCGCCGGTGCCGGGGGGGGCGAGGCCCCGCGGGCCGGGGAAAGCCGCCGCCCGCCCCGCGGCGCACCGGGTCGGCCCCGGACGCAAAGGTCAAAACGTGTATGATTCACGCCATGATTGAGACCGAAAAACTGACCAAGGTCTTCGGAAGCACCCTCGCCGTGGCGGAGCTGGACCTGAGAGTGGAGCGGGGGGAAATCTTCGGATTCCTCGGTCCCAACGGGGCGGGGAAGACCACCACGGTCAAGATCCTCACCGGAATGCTCCGGGCCACCGACGGCCACGCCCGGGTGGCGGGATTCGACGTGGTGGAGGAGCCGGTGGAGGTCAAACGCCGGATCGGCTACGTGCCGGAGTCCGGGGCCCTGTTCGAGAACCTCACCGCCGGGGAGTACCTGGAGATGGTGGGCGGGCTCCACCACCTCGAACCGGCGCGGACCGCCCAGCGGATCGAGGAGTTCCTGGATCTCTTCGGCATTCTCGACGCGCGGGACCGGCGCATGACCGGGTTTTCCAAGGGCATGAAGCAGAAGGTGCTCCTCTCCGCCGCCCTCCTCAACAACCCCGAGGTGCTGTTCCTGGACGAGCCGCTGAACGGGCTCGACGCCAACGCCGCGATGATCGTCAAGGAGCTGCTGAAGCGGCTGGCCGCCCAGGGCCGCACCATCTTCTTCTCCTCCCACATCCTGGAGGTGGTGGAGCGGATGTGCACCCGGATCGCCATCATCAACGAGGGGCGGAAGGTGGTGGACGGGACCTTCGACGAGATCGCCCGCGCCACCGGAAGCTCCACCCTGGAGGACGCGTTCAGGAAGCTCACCGGGGGCGGCGACGTCGGCCTGGCCACCACGGAGTTCCTGGCCGCCCTGGACAAGGTCTGATGCCGGACCGTCTCCTGGACCGCTGGGGCGTGGACCCCGACCAGTTCCGCGTGCTGCTCCGGCTTTTCCTGAGGCTGGATTTCCGCGGGGTGAGCCTGGGGGCGATGAGCAACCGGGGGGAAGGCGCCACCGGGGCGCGGGCCCTCTTCTTCCTATTCCTCATGTACACGGTGGCCGGGGGGTTTCTGGCCGCCCTCATCCTGGCCAACAAGAGCCTCCTCTTCACCGGCACCGTATACCTGACCTACCTCATGGTCATGGTGGGGGCGGTGGTGCTCATGGAGTTCTACTCCATCATCACCTCCCCGGACGAATTCGGGGTCCTGGGCTACCGTCCGCTCTCCTCGCGGACCTATTTCTTCGCCAAGATCGCCCACTTCCTGATCTACACCGCCGGTTTCACCGCGGTGGTGGGGTTGCTTCCGGTCGTCGCCTACTTCTTCACCCTGGGGTTCCGTCCCCTGGTGGGCCTGGCCGCGATGGCCGCCTCCGCCCTCTGCGGGATCAGCGTGGCCCTGGCCATGGCGTTGGCCTACACCGCCATCGTGCGCTTCGTGCACCCGGAGAAGCTTCGCCGGATTCTCTCCTACGTGCAGCTCCTCATGTCCTTCGTGATCTACGGGGGATACATGTTCGTGCCCGAGTTGATCTCCCGGCAGGGGGTCAAGGGGATGACCCTCCCCGAGAGCCCTCTCATGCTGCTCCATCCCGCCACCTGGTTCGCCGCCTACCTGGAGCTGGCCCGCGGGAATTGGCGGCTCTCCTACGGGGTGGTGGCGCTCATCACCTTGCTGGTGCTGGCGCTCCTGGTCCGCCAGATCACCGGAAAGCTCTCCCTGGACTACTCGGAGAGCCTGGCGCGGCTGACCGCCGGGGCCGAGGAAGACAAGCGCCCCCAGCGGAGCATCACCCGTCGGATGCCCTTCTTCCGCCGGAACGAGGAGCGGGCGGTGGCGCTCCTGATCCAGACCCAGTTCAAGTACGACCAGAAGTTCCGGCTCACCATCCTGGGCATCCTCCCCCTCACCTTCCTCTACCTGTTCATGAGCCTTCGCGAGGGTCCGTTGGCCGACCCGTTCGTGAGGGGGCATCATTCCGGCGACGGCCGGGGAACCCTGATCTACCTGGCCGTGCTGCTCTTCCCCAGCATGCTTCGCCAGGGCCTGGCCGCCAGCGACTCCTACGCCGCGAGCTGGGTGTACTTTGCCACCCCGTCCCGTCCCGAGCGGATCATCGCCGCCTCCCGGAACTTCGTCATGCTCTACTTCGTGGTGCCCTATCTCACGTTGTTGTGGGTGATCCTGGGCTGGTTCTTCCACAATCCCCTGCACGCCTTCATCCACCTGGTCATCCTCGGCGCCTTCACCCTCTTCTCCCTCCAGCTCGGAAACGTCTTCGATCCCAGCCTTCCCTTCTCCAAGCCGGCCAAGCGCGGGGAGCGGTCGGGGCGTTTGATCGGGGCATGGATCCTGGTGGGGATGGCCACGGTGCTGTTCGCGGTGGCCGGGGTTCCCGCCCTGAGCGCCTGGGTCTACCCGAGCACGGTCCGGACCGGCCTATTCCTCCTGGCCCTGGTGGGGATCGCCTATCTGCTGGAGCAATGGGAGGGACGGCGGGTCCGGCGGAACGTGCGGGCGTTGCAGTTCCAGGGATAGTCCGCGCGCTTCGGTCCGCCCTCCGAGGCCCCGGCGCGCGGTCCCGCCCGGTCCGCGAGATTCGGGCGGGTCTCCGGGTCTCAGCGCAGTGGAGCGGAGGACTCTTCGGCTTTCAGCAGCTCCACCGCCGCGTGGAACTGAGGGTCCGGAGCCAGATGATCATCCGCGGGGTAGAGTACCGGGAGATCGGGCCGGACCCCTTTCCCTTCCAAGGTCTCCCCGTTCAGCTCCAAGGTGTTCACCGGCAGATACAGGACCAGATCGTCAATGGGGGAGAACCACCATCTCGCGCCCAGCACCGCCCCGGAGGTGCGCGCCCCGACCAGCCAGGTCCGCTCCCGACGGCGCAGGTCGTAGGCGAGGCACTCGAGGCCGGACCGGGATCCCTCGTTGATCAGGACGACAAGGGGCCCCGCGTACTCCGCGGCTTCGTCCCGGGCCGCGTAGCGAAGCGTGTCTCTGGCTCCCGACCGGTAGCGGACGATCGCCGTGGAGTACGCGGTGCCCTCTCCGAAGAACGGGCCGAGGCAGGCCTGCCACCAGCCGCCGAATCCGTTTCGCAGGTCGAGGATGAGCCCGTCCACCCCCGCCAGCTCTCCTTCAAGGATGCGCGGGAGCCCGGCCCTGAGCGTGGTGTCCAGACAGGTCCAGACGTGGAGATATCCGAACTCTGCGTCCCCGGTCCGGATACGCCGCACGCTGTTCAGGGTCGCCCGGCGGAGCGATTCGGGGATCGTTTCCGATACCGGCTCGACCCGCACCCGCAGGGTGTCGGCGCCCCGGAGCACGGTCAGGGTTCGCGCGGTCCCTCCCGTGAAGGAGAGGATCGGCTCGAAGGGCTCCCCATCGGCGGCGACGACGAGATCGCCGCGGCGGAGCCCGGCCAGGTCGGCGGGTAACCCATCCCACACCGCCAGGATCCGGTGGCTTCCCCCTTCCCTCCGGGTTTGCATGCCGATATGGGAGACCGGCTCACTCAGGCTCAGGCCCAGGAACAGATGGTACTCGACGTCGGCCGGAGTCAGGAGCTCGGTGTGCGAGAGCCCCAGGCCGCGGAGAAAGACGTTGATGCTGTCGACGACCGCACGATCGTCCGGCGCCGCCGCGGCCGCGCGCAGCAGGGCGGCGTGAGCCGGGCCGGTGAGGCGGGCCGCGGCCTCGGGACAGCACAGGTGTTGCGCGGCGACGGACCAGACCCAGTCGACGGTCTGGCCGGACCCGGAATCCGAGGGCGTGCCGGCGGCGGCGGCCCCGACGACCAGGCAGACCGCCCCCAGGATCACCGGCGATGGGAGCCCGCGCGCGTTCACCGCACCCGTTTCTTCCGGTTCCGGACGAAGTCCTGGAAGACGTAGCCCCCGAGGTCGTCCAGCCCGGTGAAGTAGGCCCGCCCGTGGTTCATCCGGGTGAGCTGCTCCACGAAGTCCACCAGCCAGGAGTCCTGGGCCACCATGAAGGTGGTGATCGGGATGCCCCGGCGGCGGCAGAGCACGGCCTCGTCCAGGGTGCGGTTCACGATCTTGGGGTCGAGCCCGAAGGCGTTCTTGTAGAGCCGGCCTTCCTCCCAGATGCAGGAGGGCTTCCCGTCGGTGATCATGAAGATCTGTTTCTGGGCGTGGCGTTTGCGGCGGAGGATCTGCTGGGCCATGCGGAGGCCGGCCTTGGTGTTGGTGTGGTAGGGGCCGGCGCCGGTGTAGGGGAGCTCCTCCAGCGGCACCTGCCGGGCGTCGTCCCCGAAGAGCACCACCTCGAGGTCGTCCTTGGGGTAGCGGACCATGATCAGCTCGGCCAGGGCCAGGGCCACGGTCTTGGCCGGGGTCATCCGGTCCTCCCCGTAGAGCACCATGCTGTGGCTCACGTCCAACAGCAATACCGTGGCCACCGAGGTCTTGTGCTCGGTCTCGAAGACCTCGAAGTCGTCCTCGGTGATGGCGATGTCCTCGATGCCCCGGCGAAGCGCGTTCTTCACCGTCCCCGGATGATCGAGGTCGGCGAGATTGTCCCCGAAGTGGAAGGCGCGGGTCTCCGAGAGCCGCTCGCCCCCGGCCCCGGTATGGGTGGTCCGGTGGTGGCCGGCCATGCCCTTGCGAAGGCCCCCGAAGATGAGCTCCAGGGATTCCCGGCGGATGGCCCGCTCCCCCTTCCGGGTGAGCTTGAGACCTCCCTCGCCCTCCTCGACCAGGTTGTCCTCCTGGAGCTGGCGCTTGAACGCCTCCAGATCCCAGTCCTCGGGGAGGTAGCCCCGGGCCTGGAGTTCTTCCAGCCAGCGAAGCGCCTCGTCCACGTCCCCGTCGGTGCGCAGCAGGAGCTGGTAGAAGAGCTTCCGCAGGTTTTCCATGCTCTGGACGAACCGGCGGAAGGCGTCGTCCCATTCCAGGTAGGCGAAGCGCACCGGATCAGCTCTCTTCCAGGCCGGAGAACATGGTCTGGAACATGTCCAGGAAGACCTTTCGGCCCTCGGTCTCCTCCTTGGCCAGGACGCTCGACTGGTGGAGCCCCTCCAGGACGAACTCCATCGCCGCCCCCAGCTCCGGCCCCTCGACCGCGTCCAGGTGCTTCCGGGTGATCTCCTCCAGCCCGGGGATCGTTCGCAGGGCGGCCAGGTGCTCCTGGGCGGTCATCGAATCGGCCAGTTCCAGTCGCGTCCCGTGGGAGAACCATTCCATGACCGGCCGGTAGGGGCTGGCCGGCTCGGGGGCGGCGGGGGCCTCGGATTTCCGGCCGCGCTTCCGCGGGGGGTGCACCTGGGGGAGACGCTCCTCGAACGCGCCCTTCACCGCCCGCCCGATCAGGTACTTGGCCACCTTGAGCGGCCCTTCCTGCTCGCCTTCGTAGACCAGCTCGATCTTCCCGGTGATGGCGGGGACCGCGGACTGGAGGTCGGAGACCCGGGCCACCACCTTCTTCTCCCCGGTCGCCGCCGCCCGCCGTTCCAGGTTCGAGATCACGCACTCCATGGCGGTGATGGGGAGCCGGGCCGAGACCCCGGAGGTCTGGTCCACGTACTCGCTCTTCCGCGCCTCGAAGGCGATCCGCTCCACCGCGTCGCGCAGGTAGTCGGGGAGGACGACCTCGATCTCCTCCCGCACCGTCCACGCTTCCTGGTCGGTGATGGTGCGCGCCTCGGCGACGTCCCGCGGATAGTGGGTGAGGATCTGGCTGTCGATCCGGTCCTTCAGGGGCGTGATGATGTTCCCGCGGTTGGTGTAGTCCTCGGGGTTGGCGCTGTAGACGATGCAGAGATCGAGGGGGAGCCGCACCGGGAATCCCCGGATCTGAATGTCCTTCTCCTGCATGATGTTCAGGAGCCCGACCTGGATCCGTGGCTGGAGGTCGGGGAGCTCGTTGATGGCGAAGATTCCCCGATTGGCCCGCGGCACCAGCCCGTAGTGGATCGCGTCCTCGCTGGAGAAGGAGAGCTTGAGCTTGGCCGCCTTCACCGGGTCGATGTCCCCGATGAGGTCCGCGATGGTCACGTCCGGGGTGGCCAGTTTCTCCTGGTAGCGGAGCTCGCGGGGGATCCACTCGATCTCCAGGTCGTCTCCGGCCTCGGCGGCCGCGCGCCGCGCCGGGGCGCTCACCGGGTGAAAGGGATGGTCGTTGATCTCCGAGTCCTTCACCACCGGGATCCATTCGTCCAGGAAGTCCACCAGCCCCCTGAGGATCCGCGTCTTGGCCTGTCCGCGGAGTCCGAGGAGGATGAAATCGTGCCGGGCCAGGACCGCGTTCGTGAGCTCAGGGACCACCGTTTCGTCGTAGCCCACGATGCCGGGAAACATCTTGCGGCGTTCGCGGAGGGCGATGAGGAGGTTGGCCCGCATCTCCTCCTTCACCGTCCGGTCGGGATAGCGGGCCTCGCGAAGCGCCCCCAAAGTCTTGAAATCGGGTTTCTTCATGATGTGAACACGTCTCCAGATAAGGGTCGGGTGGATGATGGGTCGATGGACGGCGCGGCTTGGGGCTCGGACCGCCGTGTCGGATCCGGTTCGCTTCAGTGTATCACCCGAGGTCGCGCGAGGAGTTCGACCACCGTCTTTCCCCGGAGCCGGCCCACCGGGTTCGCGCTCAACGGAACCGGGGATGCGGCGCGCGCCTCCGGGAGGGCTTCCCGAAGCCCGAAGACCCTCGGACCGGGCCGGCCGGGGGAGGGAAGCGCCCGGCGGATCTCCTCCCGATAGCGCGCCTCGGCGGCGGGCGGGGCGCCGGCGGGATAGGCCAGGGTGCGCGTTCCGCTCATGAGCGGAAAGACCATGAGGGCCATCTGCATCGAGCCGTCGTCGCGGCCCAGGATGAAGACGTCTCCCGGCCGGAGGGTCTCCCCGGCAAAGGCCTGGAGGTCGCGGTAGGGGGCGTTCCCCGCGTTCCGTTCGGGGAGGATCGAGCCGGCGAGGTTGGCCGCGGCCAGGGCGAGGAGCGCCGCCGCCGGAACCAGGCGGCCGGTCCGAAGCGCCGGGGCTCCACCCGCGATCCCGATCCACACGAAGGGGACGAGGTACACCGCGTACTCGAGGTTCAGGGGCTCGAACCAGGCGATGAAGAGGGCGGTGAGGACGCCGCCCAGGACCAGTCCCAGGAACCAGGGCGCGTCGCCGGGGGATGCGGTCCGCGCCCCGCGGCGGAGCCGGAAGGCGACGGCGGCCAGCCCGCCCCCGGCGAAGAGCGAGAGCGCGCTTCCGGCCACCGCCCACGCGCTCATCCCCTGGTGACGGAGGGCGACGAGGGGTTCGGGGGACACGAACGCCGCGACCATGGTGCGGGCGGTGAAGACCAGGGTCCGGACGAGCGGCGTGGCCTCGAAACGGGCCCGCTCCCGCACCCGGGTCATCCAGTCGGCGAAACCGGACGCGGTGGTGATCCCCGCCCCGGCCCGCCCCACCGCCAGGTAGATGCCGACGACCAGGCCCGCCGCCAGGAGTGCCGCCGCCCACAGGAATTTCCGCTCCCCCCGGTGATGGAGCGACCGGGGAAACAGTGCGGCCAGGAACGCGGCCACGAAGAACACGGCGATCTGGTGGAGAAGGATCGCCGCGGCCAGCGACACTCCGGCCAGGATTCCGCGGGAGGTCCGTTTCCGGTCCAGGAGCAGGTAGGCGCCGAGGAGAAGGAAGAAGAGCGAGGCGGTCATGACCTCGACCGCGGTGGAGTATCGCCAGAGTGCGCTGGAGAGCCCCGCCCCCAGGGCGGCGACGAGCGCGCGGAAGTCGCTCCCCGACGTCCGTCGCACGATGAGCGCGGTGAGGACGACCGCGCCCGCCCCGAAGAGCGCGGAAAGAAGCTGGAGCGACCCGAGTCCGGTGGGGTCGGAGTCGCCCAGGGTTCCGAGGGCCCGGAGCCAGCCCGAGGCCAGGGCCATGTAGAGGAGATGATGGGGGTGCCAGAAGGTCGTGGAGAGGAACCGTTCGGAGACCAGGGGGTTCCCGGCGGCCCGGGCCGCGTAGGCCATGGCATCCCAGGTATGGATCCGGCCGAACGTGGTCGTGTAGATCGCGAGGACCACGAGCCCGAGCAGCCAGGGCCAGGACCGGCGCGCGGCGGTCACCGGGGCCGCCCGGCCCCGGGCTCAGCTCTCCCGGGCATGGGTTCCCTGGAGACCGATCTCGACGTCGATGCCCCGGAGGGCGTCGATCACCGACCGGATGTGCTCGTCGGCCTCGACCCCCAGCTCCTCCATCCCGCGCCGGACCTCATCGCGGTCCACCGAGGCGGCGAAGCGTTTGTCCTTGAGCTTTTTCCGCACGCTCCTGGGCTCGACCTCGTGGATGCTCTTGTTGGGGCGGACCAGGGCCACCGCGGTCACGAAGCCGGTCAGCTCGTCCACCGCGAAGAGCACCCGGTCGAGATCCGCCTCGCGCGTGAGGCCCAGCCCGTTCCGTTCGTTGTGGGCCTGGACGGCGTGGATCAGGTCCTCGGGGTAGCCCCGCTCGCGGAGGATCCTTCCTCCCGCCACGGTGTGCTCGGCCGGGTCGGGGTAGGCCTCGTAGTCGAAGTCGTGAAGGAGCCCGGTGAGGCCCCAGCGCTCCTCGTCCTCGCCGCGCGCCCGCGCGAAGGCGCGCATCACCTCCTCCACCGCCAGCGCGTGCTTCCTGAGGGAGTCGCTCCGGGTGTACTCGCAGAGAAGGGCCCAGGCCTCATCCCGCGAGGGAAGCCGCTCGTGGTTCATACCGCTCGTCCTTTCCGCGGGGCGCTCGCGCCGCATCGTTCGGGGAAGGGGCGGCGCGTCGCCGTCCGTCTCCCGGGGCCCTCGTCCGGGGTGGTCCGAACCCGGAGAGGGTAGCAGGCGGGCCGGAGACGGGTCTCGGGCCCGGATCCCGGTGGCTCGCGGCCGTTTCCGGAGCCGGCGCGATCGCCGCGCCCCGCCGCCCCGGGGTTGACGACCGCGATCCGGGTCACTAGGTTTCGAATATTCGTAGAATTACCGGCCGCGAACGGAAGAAAGGCGGACCCCATGACGCCACGTCGCTCGATCGTCCTTGCCGCTCTCCTCGCCTTGGCCTGTGCCGCGCCCTCCGCGGCGGGCGATGACGGGTCGGACGGGCTTCGCCTGGGGGTGGAGTTCGGCCGCGCGCATCCCGTCGACTCCGGCGCGGGTCACTTCAGGCGCACCGGGTCTCTTTCCGAGGCTCTGGATCCCTCGGGCGCGCTGTACGGCCGGATCTCCGAACGCCTCGGGGGGCCGTTCTCCGTGTCCCGCGGCGGCGCCGCCTTGAACGACCCCTTCACCTTCCACCTCTTCGCCGCCACCCCCCTCTCGCGCGCGATCGAGGGGAGGGCCACCCTGGGGTTCTACCGGGCCGAGGCCTCGTTTCCGATCCACGCCACGGTCGAGGGAAGCACCGGCCCGGCGGCGGGCGAGGGTGTCGTCACCACCGACCTCACCGGTTTCACGGCATCCGCCGATCTTCGATGGTTCATCAGGAACCGGAGGGCCCGCCCGTTCCTGGGGGCCGGCGTGCGCTTCGAATCCTTGTCCCCGGACGATCCCCGGGCGAACCTGGCCGGGGTCGAATTCACCCTGCCCCCGGTCGACGGTACGACGTACCTGAGCCCCCTGGTCCTGGTCGGGTTCCGGGCCGACGTGGTCGACCGGGTCTCGGCCGAGTTCGAGGCCGTCGCAGTCCTGAAGGCCTTCGAAGGCCACCATGGGTTGAACGGATACGGATTCGACACGGAATACCGGGCGGGGATCTCGGTGGCGCTCTCGGGCGCCGGTGCACGGTCCTCCGAGGCCTCGGAGGAGCGGACACCGCCGCCCGAGGAGGGCGCGGCGCCCCCGAAGGAGACCGATCTCCGTCCCCCCGCCGAAAGGGGCGGGCCCTGCGAGTGGATGAAGAAGCGGTTCCAGGTGCTGATCGACGGGTTTCCGATGCCCGATCTGGACGTCTTCTGCCGCGCGGCCGAGGCCTGCCAGGACGCGGCGCGGAAGGCCCGTGCCGCCGACGAGGCCGACGCCCGGCTGGCCGGGGCGAAGGCGAAGTTGGCTCGAACGGAGCGGGAAGCGCGGGACTTCGCCGGTTTCCTGGGGAGCGGCGCCGCGGCCCACAACCAGGCCGGCGACCCCGGGCTCGCCGCGCACTACCGGAAGGTCACCGCGGGCTACGAGGCGAAGACGGCCCGGCAGCAAGCCGACGTGGCCGCGGCGGAGAAGGCGGTGACCGCGGCCCGGAACGCGGCGGACGCCGCCGCGAAGGCGTGTGAGGAGGCCCGCGCGGCCGCGGAGGCTGAAGTCGCCCGGCTGGGGAAGGCCGCCGATGCGTGGAAGGACTTCCAGGCCGACCTGGCCCGGTGCGTGAAGTGCGAGGACATCGAGGTCCTGGACCGCAGGGTGGGGGACATCCTGAAGCGCATCCGCGACGCGCGTAAGGCGTGCGAGGAGGCGCTTCTCGGAGCCGAGCGCTCGGAGCTGGCCAATGCGGAGGCGGCCTACGAAAAGGCATCCGACCAGGCGGCGGCCGATGCCGCCGAACACGACGCGGCGGCGGCGCACTGCCACGAGCTGGCCGAAGGGGTGAAGGCCGCCTACCGGGATTGTTACGACCGGTCACTGGAGGGGCTCGACCACGTGGAGGGACATCATCAGAGGGGCTACCCGGCCCGGCGCAACGCCCACAGCGGCCTCGACACCGGGGACCTGGGGCCGGTGTGGTTCCACCACGAGGCCGACGCGCATCGGTTCTACAAGCGGATGGAGGATTGCCTGCGCGCGCGGGTGAACGGACGGGTGACCAAGCCCAACCCCATCACCCTCCGCCGCGATCTCCGGCACTGCAAGAAGGCCGAAAAGCGGGCCTGGAGGAAGGCCCAGCGTTCACAGCGGAAGGCGGACGCGGCCGAGGCGGCGGTGCGGGACGCCCGGGCCCGGCTGGGGGACACCGCGAAATCCTTCGCCTCCTACGACGATCTCGAGGCCTGGGCGGCGGCGTGGTCCGCGTTCCTGGCCCGGGCGGGGAAGGACTGCGACCTTCGGGTCAAGCGCTGCGACGACGCGCGGCGGGACGGCGAGAACGGCGTGCCGCCCCTTCCCGATTGCGACGTCGAGGACCTGACCGACCGGGCCTACGGCGCGTCGAACCAGGCCGAGGACGCCGCCGATGTCCTGGGCCGGCTGATGCTGGTGGGCTGCGACGGCGGCCGGGCGGCGGTGGAGCGGGCGCGAAACGACGCCAAGGCGGTCCTGGGAGACCACGGGGCGCTGGCCGAGCTGAAGCAGGCGCTGGCCGACCGGGACGCCGCCCTGGCCGAGGCGCGCAAGCTCCTGGCCGAGGGACGGTGCGAGGAGGCGGCCGCGGCGTACCGGCGGGCGCGGGATGCGGCCCAGCGGGCGGCGGCGGCGTGCAACGCCCTGAAGCGCCTCGTGTCCCGGGCCGAGGCCTCGGCGCAGGCGGCGGCCAAAGCCGCCGACGGATGCAAGCAGGACGACGACCGGCGGCAGCAGCAGGAGAACGACCGGCGTACCCGCGAAGCCAACGAACGGAGGGAAGCGGCAGAGCGGGCGGTCGCCGCCAAACGCGAGGCCGCGGCGGCGGCCAAGCGGGCCGAGCTGGAGCGGATCCGCCAGGCCCGGGAGTGCGCGATCGCCTACGACAACTGGATGATAGAGAACCTCGGTCCCGAGCAGGCCCGGGAGGAGCTCCAGAAGACCGCCGACATCATGCAGGAGCTGGCCCAGAGCGGCGGCGAGGCGGCATCGGCCCTGGCCGAGGCCGCGGCGACGGGAGAGCCGCCGGCCGGCATCATCGCCTCGGGGATCTCCAGCGGCGTCTTCGAGGCCGGAGTGGGCTTTCTCTACATGTGGATGCAGTGGCAGATCGAGGGCGAGGTGGCCCGCCTGGACAAGAAGATCAACCTCGGGCGGGCCCAGATCGGGATCATGAACACCGGCGGCCCCTGCGGGTCCTTCCCCATGGGCGCCGACACCTACTTCTTCACCCGATCCGGGGACAAGTACCTGGTCTACCGGATCAGCGAGACGGCCGGGATCTTCGGGGGGAAGAAGCTCGACTACATGGGGGCGATATCCATCCGATGAGACGCACGAACACGATCCTCGCGTTTGGATTCCTGGTCTGGGCCCTGGGCGCGGCGGTTCCCGGAGCGGCGCGCGGCGCCGCTCCGGCGGCCGGTGAAGGGGTTGCGACCGCCGCCGGTCCCTGGCTCGACGTTTTCGCGGTGGCCGGGGGCGACACCCTGCGGGTGGAGGTCCGCGACCTCCTCGACGAGGACGCGGCGCTGGCCTTCACCGATTCCTCGATGGCGGGAGCGCCGGGCGGCCTCCTCACCGTGATCGACGACACCGGGGAGGGAATGGTGGCGCCGCTGGCCTGGGATACCCTGGCCGGTTGCCTGGTCGCGGAGTTCGCGATCCCGAAGGTCCCGCTCCTTCTGACCGCGACGATCCACCGGGGGAAGGAGACGGTGTACGTGCCGGCCGAAGGCCTGACCGTGTTTCCCGACCCCGAAGACTGAGCGTCACCCGCCGTGGCGCCGGGCCGTCCCCACCGGCCCGGCGCGGCGCCGGGGTCTCCCGGGTTCATGGCGGGTCGCACGGATCGAGGGTGCAGGGCGCACGGGACGTGGGGGGAAGGACGCCCCCCGGGTCTTGCAGGTTGCGTGAAGATGACCGAGGCCCCGCTGGCGGCGTCGAACGACCGGCCGAACCCCGCCCGCCGGCAGGCCTTGCTTGGGCTTGCAAATCGCAGGGGGGCGGCCAACTTGCCAGGGCCGGACCGCCCCTCGCTGGCGCGGAACCTGCACAGAGAACACGTGCCCTGCGCTTGAGGGTACACAGGGAGACGCGACAGGGGCGTTCACCCTGTGGGTGGAACCCAACCGGTTCCGCAAAGCAACGCGAAGCCAACGGCGGGGGCCGGACCAGGGACGGGTACGGCCCCCGTTTTTTTGCGTCCGGAGCCGGGTCGAGACCCTCGGGGCGAACGCGCCGGGCGGCGATCCTTGCTCTGCCGGGGTCAGGTAGAGTCGCCGGCGACGCTTGCCCCGCCGAACTCTCATCCGGATCGCGAGGACACCCGAGCTGGCGGTCTGATGCCCGCCGCAGAGTGGGGTCATGATTGATCCGGGCTAGGGCCCCCGCGGCCCGTGGCGCCGCCAGGGGAGGTGCTCCACGTAGCGCGCCCGCTGCTCGGGGGTCAGGAGCGCCGCCTCGCGGAGGAGGCTCTCCGCGATGGTCGAGTCCAGGGTCGCCTGGGCGGTGTTCATCTCATCCAGCGCCGCCCGCACCGCCGCGGTGTCGATAGCCGCCCCCGCGTATTTCCCGGCCAGGCGCGAGCGCGCCCGGCGGACGCTGTCCGACTGCGCCATGACCCGGGGGATAGTCGTTTCGAGGATCCCCCGGAGGTCCGACTCCTGCCCCGGCGTGAGCGCCACGCTCCCCTTGAGTTCGGATAGCCGGTGCTTGACGATCTCCTCGGTCGAGGGGGGCGTTCGCCGTTCCCGCCGCTCGCCGTGACCGCCCGCGAACTCCCGATAGAGAAGGCCCGCGTTCAACCCCAGCGAAAGTCCCAGCACCAGGACCCAGATTGGTCTCATCGTCCCGTCCCTCTCCTCGCGCGGCCGCCCCGCACGCCCGCACCGTTCATCGAAAGCCGGGCGATCCAGATCATCGCCCCGTCCCCCGGGACGTCTCCACGCCGGTGAGGTAGATCCCGGCCAGGTTCCCCGGGCTGCCGCTCCCCAGGGTGGACGAGAGGCTCGACCAGGCCGTTTCCGGAGCGATCGCCGCCGTCCGCGCCGCGGTCCCTCCCCCCAGGTGAAGCCCGATGAAGAGTCCGGCCGCGGCCAAAGCCGAGGCCGCGAACAGATAGGCCGGCGACGGTCTTCCGGGGGATCGCCGGGGGAGCGCGTCGCGCACCGAGGGCCACACCGGGCGGATCGGCTCGACCCCGGGATCCAGCGCCAGGAGCGCGTGGACCGAACGGAGTCCCGAAAGCGCCGCGCCGCAGGCCGGGCACTTCGAAGCGTGCGCCTCGACCGCCGCCGCCTCGGACGCGGCCAGATCTCCGTCCAGGAACGGCTGGAGCCGCCTCTCGACGTGGCCTTCGGTTTCGTCCGTCATGGCCGGTTCCTTCCTTCCGCGCGGCCGTCCGGGCCCGGCGCCCGCTCAACCCTTCCCGCCCAGATCCTTCCGGAGCGCGGTCACCGCGCGATGGAGGAGCGACTCCACCGCCGACGCCGAGGTGTCCATGGACTCGGCGATCTCCTGGTAGCTCATGCCCTCGTACTCCCGGAGCACCACCGCCTCGCGCTGGCGGGCGGGTAGTCTTGACACCGCCCGACGCACCCGCGCCGCCTCGTCCTTCCGCTCCACCCGCCGCTCCGCCGATTCCTCCGTCGACGGCAGGTCCTCCCGTCCGGGATCGAGCCCGACCCAGCTCAGCACCTTCCGCCGCCGGAGCCGGCTTCGCGCCTGGTTCCCCGCGATCCGGAAGAGCCAGCTCTTGAATCGCCCCGAACCCCGGTAGCGCCCCGCACTCCCGTATACCCGGAGAAAGGTCTCCTGGGCCAGATCCTGGGCTTCTTCGCGGGAGCCGAGCATCCGGGCCAGGAACGCGAACACCGGCCGCTCCCACCGCTCCACCAGGGCGCGGAAGGCGGCCTCGTCGCCGCGCGCGATGCGCTCCATGAGAAGGTCGTCATCGACCGTCGTCGCCGGATCCCCCGCCCGCGCAGGTATCAACCGGGCGGGCGGCGCCGGCTCAAGCACCCCAACGCCCGTCCCGCCGATATCCTGCGGACAAATGTTAAGTCGAATCTTTTCAGAAGGTTGAGTGAGTCGTGGATCCCGTCCGGGGATACTAGGAGAGCCCCGGAGGGCGGTCAAACCGGGGCCGCGACTGGAAAATAGACCGCAGGAGTCCGCCGTCTGCCGCGTTTGGTGGGATGACCGGACCGGAGGAGAGGCGCCGCCCCCACCGGTCCCCCGGAAACCCGAGCGTCCTGGAGGGGACCAGATCATGAAACGCATCATCATTGCCGTCGTCGTGCTCGTCGTCGCCGCTGGAGGGTACCTGATCCTCCACGGGCGAAGCGCATCGGCCGGCGGCTCCTATCGACTCGTGCCGGTGGCCAAGGGCGACGTGGAGGCGGTGATCTCGAGCACCGGAACGCTTCAGGCGGTGGAGACCGTCGAGGTCGGGACCCAGGTCTCCGGCATCATCTCCCGGATCTACGCCGACTTCAATGACCAGGTGAAGGCGGGCCAGGTGGTCGCCCGGATCGACACCACCCTCCTGGCCATCGCCGTCCGCGATGCCGAGGCGAGCCTCGACCGGGCCAACGTCGCCTACTCCCAGGCGAATCGGGACCTCGTGCAGGCGGACTCGCTCTACGGCCGCGAGCTGGTGAGCCAGAACGAACAGAAGAACGCGCAGTTCGCGGTGGAGACCGCCCGGACCGGGGTGCAGTCGGCCAGGATCGGGCTCGACCGGGCCCGGCGGAACCTGGCCTACGCCACCATCACCACCCCCATCTCCGGCACGGTGATCGAGCGGGACGTGGACGTAGGGCAGACCGTGGCCGCGAGCCTCTCCGCCCCGCGGCTCTTCCTGATCGCCAACGATCTTTCCAAGATGCAGATGCTGGCCGCGGTCGACGAAAGCGACATCGGCCAGATCCACGATGGGCAGACCGCGCGGTTCACCGTGCAGGCCTACCCCACCCGGACCTTCACCGGCACCGTCCGCCAGGTCCGGCTCCAGTCCACCACCGTGGACAACGTGGTCACCTACACCGTGGTGGTGGACGTGGCCAACCCGGACCACATCCTCCTTCCGGGGATGACCGCCACCGTGGACTTCGTGGTGGGGGAGGCCCGCGACGTGCTCACCGTCTCCAACGCCGCGCTCCGCTTCCGCCCCACCGAGGAGATGATCGCCGAGCTCAGGAATCGCATGGAGGAGCGCCGGACCCGGGGTGGGGGCGACTCCACCGCGTGGGCGGCGCGCCGGGCGGCCCGGGGCGGCGCGGGCGCCGAAGCCCGGGGCGCGATGCCGGCGGGGTCGGGCCGGAGCGGCGCCTCGGACATGGCCGCCCTCTACTACGTGGACGACAAGGGGGAGCTCGCGGTCCTGCGGGTCAAGACCGGCCTCACCAACGGCCAGCTCACCGAGATCACCGGGCCGCGGTTGCAGGAAGGCATGCAGGTGATCGCGGGGATCCTGACCGGGAAGGCCTCCGAGACCGCGACCTCCACCACCCCCTTCGGGGGCGGGGGCGGCGGCGGCGGGCCCCGCCGTCCCGGGTTCGGGTTCTAGGGGGTATGCCGTGACCATGGAATCCGGTCATCGCGCGCCGGGGGCGGGGGGGCCCGGCGACGGGGCGCCCAGCCCTTCCGCGCCGTCCGCATCGTCCGCCGAGGCCCCGATCCGGGCCAGCGGGCTCACCAAGGTCTTCCGCACCAAGGGGGCGGAGGTGCACGCCCTCCGCGGCGTCGACCTCACCGTCCGTCGCGGAGAGATGGTGGCGATCATGGGGGCTTCGGGCTCGGGGAAATCCACCCTCATGACCATCCTGGGTTGCCTGGACTACCCGAGCGATGGAAGCTACTACCTGGACGGGGAGCAGGTGGAGAAGCTGAGCCGGAATCAGCTCGCCGACATCCGAAACCGGAAGATCGGTTTCGTGTTCCAGGGGTTCAATCTGCTCTCGCGCACCTCGGCCCTGGAGAACGTGGAAATGCCCCTCCTCTACCGGCGGAACGGCTTCCACGGGGATGCCCGGGCCCTGGCCCAGGAGGCGCTCAGCCGGGTGCACCTGGCCGACCGCGCCAGGCACGAGCCGAACGAGCTGTCCGGCGGCCAGCAGCAGCGGGTGGCGATCGCCCGGGCCCTGGTCACCCAGCCATCCATCCTCTTCGCCGACGAGCCGACCGGGAATCTCGATACCCGCACGTCGGTGGAGGTGCTCGCCCTCTTCCAGGAGCTGAACGACCAGGGGATCACCATTCTTCTGGTGACCCACGAGCACGACATCGCCGGCTACGCCCGGAGGGTGGTGGAACTTCGGGACGGGTTGGTGATCCGGGACGAACCGATGGCGAACCCGCGCCGGGCCGCCGACGACCTGGCCGCCCTGCCCGCGCTCGAGGGGGAGGCGCTGTGAGCCCGGTCCGCGCCGGCGGACGGCGCCGTCGGTCGCGCCGGTCCGAGGGAGAACCGTCATGAAAACGTCCAACCTCATCCGCGTGGCCATGAGGAGCATCACCCGGAACAAGATGCGGAGCCTCCTCACCATGCTCGGCATCATCATCGGGGTGAGCGCGGTGATCGTGATGATCGCGATCGGCTCCGGGGCCCAGTCCAAGATCCAGGAGCAGATCGGAAACCTCGGCACCAACATGATCGTGATCACCCCGGGCTCCACCAGCCAGGGGGGGACGAGCGGAGGCGCCGGGAGCTTCAACCGCCTGACCGTGGACGACGCGGTGAACCTCAAGCGGGAGGGGACGCTCCTGGCCGCGGTTTCGCCGGTCATCATCACCCGGACCGTGGCCATCGCCCGGAACGGAAACTGGCGGACCTTCATCTACGGGGTGGACACCGACTACCAGGCCATCCGGGACTGGGCCACCTCGTCGGGGGTGTTCTTCGACCAGAACGACGTCCGCTCCATGCGGAAGGTGGCGGTGATCGGACACACGGTGGCCGAGAACCTGTTCCCCGGCGAGGAGCCGGTGGGCCAGCAGGTCCGGATCCGCGGGGTGCCGGTCACCGTGGTCGGCGTGCTGACCGAGAAGGGCCAGACCGCCAGCGGCAACGACCAGGACGACGTGATCCTGCTGCCCTACACCACCGTCAAGACCCGGATGGCCGGGCACCAGTTCATTCCCCAGATCCTGGCCAGCGCCTTCACCGCCCGGGACATCCCCGCCGCCGAGAACGAAGCCCAGGCGATCATGCGCGAGTCCCACCACCTGATCGCCGGCGAGGACGACGACTTCACCGTTCGCAACCAGTCCCAGCTCGCCGACGCCCAGAAGAGCGCCACCCGGGTCATGACCCTGCTCCTGGCCTCCATCGCCGGCATCTCGCTCCTGGTCGGGGGCATCGGCATCATGAACATGATGCTGGTGTCGGTGACCGAACGCACCCGGGAGATCGGGATACGCATGGCGATCGGCGCCCGAGGCTCCGACGTGCTCACCCAGTTCCTGGTGGAGAGCGTGGTCATGTGCCTGTTGGGGGGCGCGTTGGGGGTGGGCCTGGGCTTCGCCGCCTCGACGGTGGTGGGGCGGCTGAGCGGCTGGGTCACCGTGATCAATCCCCAGACCGTGGTGGTGGCGCTGTTGTTCTCGGTCGGGGTGGGCGTGTTCTTCGGGTTCTACCCGGCGCGGAAGGCGGCGCGGCTGAATCCGATCGAGGCCTTGAGGTACGAATAGAGTGGCCTGGGGGTGGCGCGGGCAAACCCGATCGCCGCGCACCCGATCAGGCTCCGACCGGTCGACCGAGTTGCACCCAGGTGCAACATGTTAGCAATGAGAGTTGTGCCCCCGGGGAAGCAATGTTCGCGATAATGGGTTCCCATCAAGGATCGTTCACCCGGGGGAACACCGCGACCGCCGCCGCATCCCTACCCCGCCAGGTCCTCGTCAGGCTTCTCTCCGGGGAGCGACCGCGCGCGGCGGACCGCATCCGGCCCGAAGCGGTCGGCCAAGTGATCGAGCGCGGTATTGAGGGCCTCTCGGCGACCGGCGCCGCCGTCGGCGGTGTCTCGGGCGCGCAGAGAGCCGTAGCCGGTCGTCCTCGCGCCGTCTCCGGCGACGCGGGGTCTCGAAGTGTGGTCACCCGGTGGGGACGGGACGGATGCGCCGCCCGATCCCCCGGAAGCTCCGCCCCATCCCCCGGAAGCGCCGGTGCCCGCGGAACCTCCGCCTTTCGCCGCGTCCGAGCCTCCGCCTCCCGCCGCCGACCCTGAGCCGCCTCCGGTCGCGCCTCCCGCCGATCCCCCCGCCGGCCCGCCGAACAGGTCCAGGTTCAACTGCGTCTGCCGCAACAGCCCGGTGACCCCGACCCCCAGGAGCCGCACCGGCCGCGTATCCACCGCGCGCTCCACTTCCAGCAGCCGCCCCGCCGCCGCATAGATCTCCCCGTCGTCGTCGGTGGGGTGTCCCAGCGCCTCCTGCCGGGTCACGGTGGCGAAGTCGCCGTAGCGGATCTTGAGGTTCACCGTCCGCCCCACCAGGTGCGCCCGCCGGAGCCGCCGCGCGGTCTGCTGGCAGAGCCCGGACAGCACCCCCCGCAAGAGCTCCAGGTGCTTCTGGTTCTTGGCGAAGGTGACCTCGTGGCTCACCGACTTGGCCTCGGTTTCCGGGACGACCGGCCGGTCGTCCCGGCCCCACGACAGTTCATACAGCCGCAATCCCATGAGCCCGAAGTGGCGCTTCAGGAACGACGGCTCGGCCTGGGCGATGTCCCGCGCGCGGTGAAGCCCCAGGCGATGAAGCTTCCCCGCCATCTTCTCGCCCACCCCCCAGATCCGCTCCACCGGCTGTCCCTGGACGAACTCCACCGCGGTCTCGGTGGCGACCAGGGTCACGCCGTCGGGCTTGCGTTCGTCGGAGGCCAGCTTGGCCAGGAACTTGTTGGGGGCGATCCCCACCGAGGCGGTGAGGCCGGTCTCGGCCCGGATCGCCGCCCGGATCTGCTCGGCGGCCTGCTCGGGCGGGCCCAAGGCGCGTTCGGTTCCGGTGAGATCCACGAAGGCCTCGTCCAGGGAGAGCGGTTCCACCAGGGGTGAGAAGCCCTTGAGGATCCCCATGATCATCACGCTCACGTCCCGGTAGCGGGCCATGCGGGGAGAGATGCGAACCAGGTCGGGGCAGAGGGACTGGGCGCGCCCCATCGGCATGGCGGAATGGACGCCGAACTTCCGGGCCTCGTAGGAGGCCGCGGCCACCACCCCGCGCTTTTCCGCCGGCCCGCCCACCACCACCGGCAACCCGCGCAGGGTCTCGTCGTCGTGGACCTCGATCGACGCGTAGAACGCGTCCATGTCCACGTGGGCGATCACTCGTCCTTTGAATACCGGCTTGGCCATGCTCCCCCCCCCCGACCGCGAGAGATTCTCATTCCGCGTCATCCGGCCCCCCCCAGGATACCGGAAAACCCCTATGATCCCCACTCGGCGCCCAGCGACAACGAGGGGCCTCCGCCGGGTCGGCTCCCCCGATCCTCCGGAGGAGGGCCCGGACCCCCCGGCATGTATCCCAGACCGACCGCGCACTGACGGGCCGTTGAGTGCGCCTCCCGCCGGGGCAAAGTTCCCATCGACGGACCGGCCGTTCCGCCGAAGCCTCGTTCTGCACGCTATCCCGCCGAAAACCAGCTATGGATCCCCCGCGCCTCCGCCGGGACCCCCGGGATTCGCCACTGGCGAGCGGGACAGGGGGGCCGACGGCGCGACGGGCTCGAAATTCATCGGTAGTCAGCGACACCACCGGAAAGAACGGCCCATGCCCACAACTCTGCCCAGGCGACTGCCCCCTTTGATCGCTGCCGGACTCTTCCTGGGGATCCTGTACGGAACCCTCGCCCCTCGGCCCGCCGACGCCCGAACCGGCTATCCCCGGATCTTCGGCTGGTACCTCTCCGGCACCCTCTCCCAGGACGAAATCCCGCTCATCGCGAAGTACGACGTGTTGGTTCTCGATGCGGACTTCCCCTACGACAATCCCGGGGAACTGGACCAGATCCGGGCCCTGAACCCGGACATCAAGATCCTTGCCTTCATCGCCAGCAACGGGACCGGGGCCGCCGCCTACGAGCGCCCCCCCGCCACCGTCCTCCACCGGCACTGGCAGGGGATCCAGGACGGCGACTTCTGGCTCTACGCGGTGGACGGGAGCCACGTGGAGGACTGGCCGGGGAAGTGGAGCGCCAACCTGACCCCCAACGGCCCGGTGAACTCGCTCGGGGAGAACTACGAGACCTGGTTCGCCCGCTTCGTGGACGAGGCGATCTGGCAGACCGGCCAGTGGGACGGCGTGCTCCTGGACGACGTCTGGGAGAACATCAGCTGGCTGAACGGCGGCCTCTCCTCGCCCATCGACAGCGACCGGAACGGGGTGGCCGATCCCAGCGCCCAGCTCGACACCTGGTGGGAGTCCGGCGAGGACGCGCTCACCCAGGCAGTGCGGGCGCGCCTCGGATCCTCGGCCATCGTGATGGGGAACGGCCCCAACCACTACTACTCCGCCCTGAACGGCACCATCATCGAGAACTTCCCCTTCAACGGGTATTCCTCCACCCTCATTCCCAGCGCCGCCCTCTGGACCAAGTGGATGTATGCGAGCACCACCTCGTACTTCACCAACCTCGCGAACTTCAGCGCCGCCCCCCGGCAGGTGGCGGTCATCAACACCTACGCCAGCGGGACCAAGACCGAGCCCGACACCACCGGCCGCTTCCAGGCCCACAAGCGGTTCACCCTGGGAAGCACCCTCCTGGGCGACGGCTACTACAGCATCGACAACGACTGGCGGTTGCACGGGTCGCTCTGGTGGCAGCCGGAGTTCGACATCCATCTGGGGGACCCGGACGGGCCGGCCTATTCCTACTCGGTCGGCGGCCTGTCCATCTGGCGGCGCGATTACGCTGCGGCCTCGGTGGTGGTGAACGCGAACCCCACCGCGTTGACCGCCCAGGCCGGTCTCCCGAATATCGGGGCGTGGGACGCCTACATCGGTCCCCGCATCGTCGACCCTCCCCCGCCAGACGTCATTCCCCCCGCCAACACCGAGCACTACTGGGGCTTTGATCTCGGCCCCAACTCCGGCCGGCTCAAATGGATGGCAGTCGGGGACGACGGGTTGAACGGGCGCGCGAGCTCCTACCTCATCCGTCACTCCCTGAACAAGTTCTTCAGCGAGGCGGAATGGGCCGCGGCCACTCCGATTCCCAACGCGATCGTGCCCTCCTACCCGGGGATGTGGGACAGCCTGGACATCGGGGGGCTCCTGCCCGGAACCCAGCACTACTTCGCGGTGAAGGCGGTGGACGAGGCCGGGAACGAGGCCCCCCTGGGTCCCTACTACTTCCGCATCATCACCCCCGACGGCCCGCCCCCCGGCGACACCACCCCGCCGGCCGCGATCGTCGACTTGCACGTGGTCTGGGCGGAGACCACGTCGGTCTTCCTGGCCTGGACCGCCCCCGGCGACGACGGTTCGAGCGGGACCGCCGCCCTCTACGAGGGTCGCCGATCGGGGGCGGCCCTGACCGAGGCCAACTGGGCCGCCGCGACGCCGCTGTCCGGGCTACCCACGCCGTCGACGGCGGGAACCGCCCAGAGCATGACCGTCACCGGGCTCGCTCCGTCCACCACCTACTTCGTGGCGATCAAGTCCCAGGACGAGGTTCCGAACCTGAGCGCGATGGGCAATGTGGTGAGCTTCACCACCGACACGCCCCCCGCGTCCCAGGTCGACGTCACCGGCCCGGCTCCGGTGGCCGACCTGGCGGTGGCCGCGGCGGGGGAGACCTGGCTCACCCTCTCCTTCACCGCCCCCGCCGACTCCCAGGGGACGGTGAAGATCTACGACCTGCGCTACGTGAGCGGGGCGAGCTTCGACCCATCGATCTGGAGCACCTCCCCCGGGGCCGCCACCGAGTCGCCCCAGGCCCCCGGGGCCACCGAGACCGTCACGGTGAACGGGCTGGTCTCCGGCTCCACCTACAGCTTCCGGCTCCGGTCGGTCGACAACGCCGGGAATCCCTCGGCGCTCAGCAACCTGGCCACCGGAACCACCCCGGTTCCCCCCGACACCAGCGGCCCCGCGCCGGTCGGCGATCTGGCGGTGGTGGACAGCACCGAGCACACCCTCACCGTGACCTTCACCGCGCCCGCCGACCAGCGGGGGACGGTGACCGCCTACGATCTTCGGATCCTTTCCGGGACCTCGTTCCCGGCCGGATCCTGGGACGCGGCCGGCGCTCGTCCCGACCGCCGTCCCGCGGACGCCGGGCGCCGCGGAGACCGTCCTGGTGGGCGGTCTCTCCGGGGCCTCGGACTACGTGCTCCGTGTCCGGTCGGTGGACGACGCCGGAAACTGGAGCGCCCTCGGGAATCCCGCCACCGGACGGACGGGCGCCTCCGCGGACGTCGCGGCCCCCGGCCGGGTCCAGGATCTCGCCGCCGCGGTCGCCGATACCTACGTGGTGGTCTTGAGCTGGTCGGCACCCGGAGACGACGGCTCCTCCGGCCAGGCCGCCCTCTACGACGTACGCTGGAGTTCGGGGCCGCTGAGCGGGGTCACCTGGCCCCAGGCCACCCCGATTGCCGGGGTCCCCGCGCCGCACGGCGCCGGTTACCTGGAGATCCTGCAGATCGAGGGCCTTCCCACCGGCGTGGATCTGTCCTTCGCGCTCACCGCCACCGACGAGGCGGGGAACCGAAGCCCGATCAGCAACGTGGCCGTCGCCCGGATCGTGGTGCCCGAGCCCCCGGACACCCAGCCTCCCGGGGCGATCCAGGGGCTTCGAGGCGTCCCGGACCCCAGCCGCGTCGATCTCTCCTGGGATCCCGCCCCCGAGCCGGACATGAATCACTACCGGCTCTACCGGGCCCGGGGGACCGTGGGGACGACGCCCCTGGTCCTCTACCGCGACCTCCTCGCCCTGCCCTCGATCGCCGACGACCAGGTGATCCCCGGCCGTGACTACTGCTATGCGGTCACCGCGGTGGACGTGGCCGGCAACGAGAGCGCCCGCTCCGCGCTCCTGACCGTGCGGATTCCCTACGATCGGTTCACGACCCCGATCCTGCCGTTCCTCCAGGTGGGGGACCCCTATCCGAATCCCACCCGTGGGCCCCTGAGCCTGGGGTTCGACTCCCCCCGGGCGGTCCGGGCCACGGTGGAGGTGTTCGACGTGCGCGGCCGGCGGGTGCGGACCCTCGGCGTCGAGGCCACGGGTCCCGGCCACCATGAGGTGCATTGGGACGGGATGGACGCCTCGGGCCGGCGGGTCGCGCGCGGCATCTATTTCGTGCGCATGAAGATCGGTTCCGAGGCCTGGACGCGGAAGATCCAGATCCTGCCGTGAGCCCGGGCGGCGCGGCTCCCGTGCGCTCCGAAGCGCTCGGGGGCGGCGCCGTCGCCCGCTCCGAGGCGCGCGGGCATCCCCGGATCAGGGCCGAAGCTGGTCCTCCAGGAACGCGGTGAAGTCCCGCCAGGCCATCGACGCCTGGGCCAGCTCCTGGGGCGAGTGATACTTGGGGTCGTTCCAGAACCAGAACGCGTGGCCGAGGAGCGGGTAGGTGGTGAGCGCGACCGAGGGGTTCCCCGCCGCCACGAGCGCGTCGCGGAAGTCGGTCGCCTGCCACGGAGGCACCGTCTTGTCCTTCTCCCCCTGCTGGATCAGGACCGGGACGTGGATCCGCTTCACCACCCGCATGGCGTTCCGGGTCTCGAACGCCTCCGGCCGGTCCTCGGGGCCGTTTCCGTAGACCGCCACCGAGAGCGAGTCGCTCACGTCGAACCCGTTCTCGACCAGGTAGCGGTACCAGCCTGCCACGTCCATGACCCCGCAGGCCTCCACCAGGCAACGGAACCGTTCCGGTTCGCGGGCCGCGGCCAGGACCGAGATGAGGGCTCCGTGGCTCGATCCGGTGATCCCGATCCGCTTCGGATCCACCAGGGGATGGTGCGCGAGGATCGAGGCCGCGGCGAGAACGTCGTCCACCTCGCCCGCCGCCACCTCGACCCGCCCCTCGCTTCCCCCCTCGCCGCGATAGGCCGGGGCGACGACCACGTAGCCCAGCCGGGCCAGGTCCCGGGCGCGCCGCTTCACGTCCGCGCTCACCCCGCTCACCCCCCCGTGATTGAAGATCACCGCGGGGTGGACCGATTCGGTGTCGGGAAAGAAGAGGAAGCCGCGGACGGTGAGGCCGTCGCTCGGGTAGGCCACCTCCATCTGGCTCACCCCGTCCACCACCGACGAGGTCAGAACGGCGAAGTCGACGTCGGAGCTGGCGGGGGCGGCGATGGGGACGGTGACCCCGGCCGAGACCTCGGAGGGAGTGGGGCTCGTCGAGGCGTCGCCGGAGGCGCTCCCGGAGTCCGGCGGAGACGGCTGGGGTCCGCTGCCTCCGCACCCAACCAGGGGCGCGGCGATCCAGGCCGCCAGGAGCAATCCGATCAGGGTGCGTTTCATGGGTTGGGTCCTTGCCGATTAGGTGACGCCGGTCCCCGGGGCTACGGTTCCCGGGGGTCTTGCGGGCCCGTCTCCGAGGCCTCGGGGCGGGCGGATCCGCCGGGGGGCTCCGGGCGGCGGCCGTCGCCGTCGCGGCGACCCGCGTATCCCGGACCTTCCTGCACCAGCCGCCGAAGCGCGCTCACCTCATCGCGGGTGAGGTCCCTCCACGTCCCCGCCGGGAGATCCCCGAGGGTAATGGGACCGAGCCGGACCCGGGACAATTCCACCACGTGGTGGCCCACCGCATCCAGCATCCTTCGGATCTGGCGCTTCCGCCCCTCGCGGATGATCATGATCAGCCAGGTGTGCCGGGCGGTCTGCTCCAGCACGTCGACCCGGGCGGGAGCGGTCCGGCGCGTCTCTCCGGAGAGCAAGAGACCCCGACGGAGGACGGTCAGCGCCTCCCCGGAGACGGTCCCCTCGACCCGGACCCGATACTCCTTGTCGATCTTGTACCGGGGGTGGAGGAGGCGATGCGCCAGGTCGCCGTCGTCGGTGAACAGCAGCGCGCCGGAGGTGTCCAGATCGAGACGGCCCACCGGGAAGATCCGGGGGGTTCGAGGGACGAGGCTCATCACGGTGGGGCGTCCCTGGGGATCGGAGACGGTCGAGAGGAAGCCAACGGGTTTGTGGAGAATCAGATAGGCCCGGTGGGCCGGAGGGCTGACCGGCTTTCCGTCCACTTCCACCCGGTCGCGCTCCGGGTTCACGAAGGCGGCGAGTTCGTTCACCACCTGCCCGTTCAGGACCACCCGGCCGGCTTCGATGAGTTTCTCGGCCTGGCGGCGGCTGGCCACACCGCTGGCCGCCAGGTAGCGGTTCAAGCGCATGACCCCATCATGCCACGAACGCACACCGACAACCACTTGCCGGAGTTTGTAAAATCTACCGACGATTTCTGCCGTGTTTTGTGAATTTTTTGTGGTTCGATGGGCATTCCCATTGATTTCCTGTTCTTCCCTCACTAACATAGGCTTGCGTTGTCGCCACCAACCCCTCGAGGTGTAGTCTGCGGTCGGCAGGTTTTCCTCCGAGGGGTTCTTGTCAACGGGAAGGTACAAGTGAACGCAAACCCTCGAGGCCTGGGGAGCCTCCTCCTGGAGGCGGGCCTCATCAATGAGGCAGAGCTGGCTCGTGCCCTCGAAGATCAGGGCCACAGCCGCGAGCGCCTCGGCCAGGTCCTGGTCCGGCTGAAGATCATCAACGAGTCGGATCTCACCAAGGCTCTGGCCACTCAGCTCCAGATCGCCCAGTTCAATCCCGGGACCGACAAGATCACCGCCGAGGCCCTGGCCGCGGTCCCCGCCGAGCTGGCCCGGAAGTACAACGTCCTCCCTCTTTCTCTCGAGAACGGGACCATCCGGGTGGCCCTCGCCGACCCCCTGAACCTCGACGCCCTGGACGACCTCCGGGTGGTGACCAAGCGGACGGTCCAGCCGGTGATCGGAGCGGAGTCGGTGGTGACCGAAGCGCGCGAACGCCATTACGGGCGGCTGGAGGGCTCGCGCGAGGTGCGCCAGGCCCTGGAGCAGGCGGCGGTGGTGCTCGGCCCCGAACTCACCGAAGACGAGGAGCTGGACGCCGATGAGGCGAAGAAGCGCTCCGAGGACGCGCCGATCATCAACCTGGTGGACCAGGTGATCGGCCAGGCCATGAAGGAAGGGGCGACCGACATCCACGTCGAGCCCCACGAGCGCCAGCTGGTCATCCGCTACCGGGTGGACGGGCTCCTGAACGACGCGGTCACCCCGCCGAAGAACGTCTACACCGGGGTCATGACCCGCATCAAGATCTTGGCCGACATGGACATCGCCGAGCGGCGGGCCCCCCAGGGGGGGCGCTTCACCGTGCGCGCGGGGGGGAAGGAAGTGGACGTCCGCGTCTCCACCCTCCCCACCATCTACGGCGAGAAGGCGGTGCTCCGGCTCCTGGACAAGACCGACTTCAACTACGACCTGAACAGCCTCGGGTTCGAGGAGCACGACCTGAAGCTCTTCCGCGAGGCCATCCGCCAGCCCTACGGCATGGTGCTCCTCTCCGGCCCCACCGGCTCGGGGAAGTCCACCACCCTGTACTCGGGCATCCAGGAGATCCGGGACCCCTCCCTCAACATCATGACGGTGGAGGACCCGGTCGAGTACCACATGTCCCGCATCAACCAGGTGCAGGTGAACGAGCGGAAGGGGCTGAACTTCGCCACCGCGCTCCGCACCTTCCTCCGCCAGGACCCGGACGTGATCATGGTCGGCGAGATCCGCGACAAGGACACCGCCGACATCGCGGTCCGCGCGGCCATGACCGGCCACATGGTCTTCTCCACCATCCACGCCAACGACGCCCCCTCGACCGCGGTCCGGCTGGTGTCGCTGGGGGTGGAGCCGTTCCAGGCGGCGAGCGCCCTGACCCTGGTCGCCGCCCAGCGCCTGGTGCGCCGGGTGTGCCGTTTCTGCGCCGAGCCCTACTCCCCGCCCGAGGACCAGCTCTTCGCCTTCGGGATTCCACCCCGAGGACGCGGCCGGGGCCACGTTCATGCGGGGGAAGGGCTGCGACGAGTGCAAGGACCGGGGCTACCGGGGCCGGATGGCCATCGTGGAGCTGTTGCACATGGACCGCGAGATCCGCGATCTGGTGGCCCAGAACGCTCCCGGCGGACCGCATCCGCCAGACCGCGTTGGCCCAGGGTATGCACACACTGAAGCAAAGCGGCCTGGCCAAGGCGATGCGCGGCCAGACCACCGTCGATGAGGTCCTCCGTGTATGTCTCGCGGAGGAGTAGGGATACCGGATCGACAGCCGACCGGTTCGGTCGTCGATTCATGATGAGGAGCGGGTCATAGGACCCAAGCCGCTATGCCAAATTTCGCATACGTAGCCAAGACACACGCCGGGGAAGAGCAGGCCGGGGTCCTCTCGGGAGCCAGCGTGGACCAGGTGGTGGACGAACTCCACCACCGCGGGCTGATCGTGCTCCACGTGGCCGAGGACGCCCTGTTCAAGGGGCGCGCCTCCGCGTGGAAGGAGTGGATGAGCCAGCCGATCGGCGGGGTGGGGACCCGGGATCTGGCGCTCTTCACCCGACAGCTCTCCACCCTGTTCGAGGCCGGCATCCCCCTGGTCCGCGGCCTTCGCGGGCTCTCCAAGGACGAGAACAACCGCACCCTGGGAAAGACCGCGGGGAAGGTGGCCGAGACGGTGGAGGAGGGGAACAGCCTGGCCGACGCCATGGCCATGCACCCCCGGATCTTCAACAAGCTCTACGTCAGCATGGTGCGGGCGGGGGAGGGCGCGGGGACCCTGGACAAGATCCTGGAGGAACTCGCGGTCTACCTGGAGAAGCTGGACGCGATCAAGACCAAGGTCCGCTCGGCCATGAGCTACCCGATCTTCGTCCTGGTCTTCGCCGTCGCCATCAGCCTCTTCCTGCTCTTGAAGATCGTCCCGACCTTCGAGCAGATCTACGCCGACTTCGGGACCAAGCTCCCCGGGCCGACCCTGGCCGTGGTCTACGTGAGCCACCTGATCCGGGACAACGCCCTGGTCTCGATCGGCATCGCCCTGGGGGTGATCCTCCTCTTCTGGCTCTGGACCCGGACCGCGTCGGGGCGCTACGTGAAGGACAACTTCCTCCTCACCGCCCCGATCTTCGGCCCCATCATCCGGAAGGCGGTGATCAGCCGGATGAACCGGACCCTGGGGATCCTGCTCCAGAGCGGGCTCCCGGTCCTGGACGCCCTGGAGCTCACCAAGGGGGCGACCGGAAACGCGGTCCTCACCCGGGTCCTGGACAAGGTCAAGGACCAGGTGGCGCGGGGCGAGGAACTCACCCCCGCCTTCCGCTCCACCGGGAAGATGCCGGAGATGGTGCTCCAGCTCATGGCCACCGGCGAGGAGAGCGGCCAGCTCGACACCATGCTCCTGAAGTCGTCCGAGTTCTACGATCGCCAGGTCGAGGCCGCGGTGCAGGGGCTCACCAGCCTCATCGAGCCGCTCCTGATCGTCCTGGTGGGGGTGATCGTGGGGATCGTGGTGATCACCATGTTCCTTCCGATCTTCTACCTGGGCCAGGCGATCATGGAGGGGGGCTACAACTACTAGGGACTCGATTTTTCCGACGCGCGGGCCAGGGGGCCCGGCACGAACTGGGGAGGGGTGGGGAACCGCAGCAAGCAGAGTACAACCGTGAACTAGGGAGGTTGCGCAGATGAACCGCTTCCGCAAGAAGAATGGCCAGAAGGGCTTCACCATGATCGAGCTCATGGTGGTGGTGGTGATCGTTGGGATCCTCGCCGCCATCGCGATCCCGATCTACGGGAAGTACATCAAGAACGCCCGGATGACCGAGGCCACCGGCCGGATCGGCGAGATCATCACCGCCGAGAAGGCCTACGCCCAGGAGAAGGGCGTCTATACCGACCACCAGCGACGGGATCGTCGACCTGAGCGCGACGGAGAACTTCACCTACGCCGTCGCCGGGACCGACACGTCGAACACGCACTGACCATCACCGCTACCGGCACCAACAAGATGGCCAGTGCTGAGGTGGTCTACGACGTGCCGAGCATCCATCAAGCTGGGACCATCACGACCCGGACGCTTCCGTAACGTCAGGCGTGGCCGCCCGGCATCGGGCCGGGCGGCCCTCCTGCCTTTTTGCACCGGATGAATATGACCATGGATCACCTCGCATCGATCGCCCATCATCGGTTCCGTCGGGGTCCGCGACCCGGTGAGTCCGGGTTCTCGCTCATCGAGGTCATGGTGGCCGCGATCCTCGTGATCATCGTCATGTACGGCCTCATGCAGTTCTTCGTGCGCGGCCGGATCCAGGTGGACTACGAGGAGGACCGCCGGAAGGCCACCGCGGTGGCCCAGGAGCGGATCGAGCAGCTGCGCCGCTGGGACTTCGCCTACCTGATCAGCCGCCAGGCGCGACAACGGTACCGCCGGCGAACGACACGACCTTGGTTGTGGACGGACGGACCTACAAGGTCGGCTTTCACCGTGAGCTACGACAAGACGGTGGATGAGTTCCTGGGCCGGCGTCAAGGTGACAGCGTTTCCTGGAACTTCGATCGTGGACTACAACCGGCCCCCAAGTGTCCCGCTCGGTCACCGTGACCATCGGAAGTGGGGAGGCGGCTGTGAGATTCCGTCGCCGGACGTCGTACGGCCGGGTTTCACCACCATCGAGCTCATGATCGCGAGCTTCATCTCCATCATCGTGGTCCTGGCCGCGGGGGTGATCGTCCTCCAGAGCAACACCTCGTTCCGCCTGGGGAACGACAAGGTCGGTCATGCAGGGAGAAGCCACCCGGGCGGTCGAGCAGATCGCCCGGGACGTCCGCCGCTCCCGGTGGACTCGGATACAACTCGGGCGCGCCGTCCCGGCTGGTCTGCTACGACACCTTCGGGACCCAGTTCGCGGTCTACGACTGGGTCGGGGGCCGGGACCAAGGCGACCCAGAACGGCAGCCCGCTCACCGACTACCCGCTGCACCGATCTCACCTTCGACCATCAACGCCGATACCACCACCGTGAACATCGTCCTGGAACTCCAGAGCAAGGGATTCGACAAGGTGAAGGTCGAGAGCAAGGCCTCGATCCGCAATCGCCGATACGTGATCGTTGATTCCACCGGCGCCCCGTAGGGCCGGATTCAAAGCGAGGGGGACTCCGATATGAGGAAGACCCGGATGACACTAGGGAACTTCGGGCGGCTGGGCGACCAGCGCGGGCTGGCGCTCTTCACCGTCACCGTCTTCATCTTCATCGTCACCATCGTCGGTCTTGCCTACTTCGCGGTGGCCGGCTACGAGACCCATGGGGCGCTCTACCGCCAGAACTCCTCCGAGGCGTTCTACCTGGCCGACGGCGGGGTGGAGCGGGCGCGGGCCGAGTTCGCCAAGGACCTGGCCTGGCGCGGTCCCCTCACCGATGTTGCCGAGGGGAACGGCGTCTATTCGGTGACCGTCACCGACGCCACCTGGAACGGAAGCCCGACCTACACGATCAAGGGCATTCCGCTGGACATCCTGAAGGTCCACTCCGAGGGCACGGTCCGGAACGCGAAGCGGGCCATCGATACCTGGGTGACCGTGCCCAACTTCGGCATCAATGAAGAGATGATCGTCATGAACGATATCGACGCCAAGGGCAACATCTGCCTTGACGGTCACATCCACGCCAACGGCGACGCGGACTTCGGAAAGAACGACGTTCACCTGGACTGCGGTGGAACCTACACCGAGGGATTCCATCTCGATCCCCCCAAGATTTACACCGAGCCCGGCCACTACCCCAACTCGACCTACTACTACGTGGTCGGGAACAGCCTCATGAAGCCCGGGGACTCCGCTTCACGCGAAGATCTTCGACCGGAACGCGGCGTCGAGATCCAATCCGTCCCTGGTGACTCCATGACCTGCGTCATCGTCGTCCGGGGGCGGCGCGTGTTCAGCTACGACTTCAAGGGCGGCGACGTGGCCCACTACTTCGATCCGGTGAACGGGGTGTTCAAGCTCGACACCGTCGCCGGGAACACCTCGGTGGTGGTGAACTTTGGGGCGATCATCGCCAGCCTCCCGGCCAGTATCGCCGACATCCAGATCCAGATGACCGGAGGTCAGTCGATCAAGACGACCATCATCAACACCCGCTTCTTCGGGGCGACCGACGATGATCGCCTCAACTGGACGAAGTGGCCGGGGGGGACGCTCCGGCTGCAAGACCAAGGCCACCTTCGAACCGGACAACGGCCTGGCCCTGGTGGTCCACGACTTCGACCAAAACGCCGCCCAGGTCACCGTCGGGACCGCGGCCAATCCGGCACTTCTCTACGTGACCCGGGACGTGCCACTCATCAACGGGAACTTCTCCCTGACCGGGGCCCTGATCGTCCTCCGGGATCTCACGACCCGCGGCGGTCCGACCCTTGACTACAACGACGGTTTCGTCGCGAAGCTCCCCTTCGGACCCGACTGGTACAAGCAGGACGGGACCACCGGCGAGATGGTGGTCCTGGAATGGCGGGAGGTAGCGCCCAACCCGTAAACCGGTTAGGATACGGCTCGATTCGGATTCAGGCGCAGCCAAGAAGGAGGGTTCTTGCTGTCGCGACGTACAGCCACCGGGATCGACCTGGGGCACCATACGGTGAAGCTGGTCCGCCTGGAGCAAAACGGGAACGGACCGGTCCTCACCCACTGGGGGCTCCGGGCGGTCGCCGGAAACGGCGGGGACAACGTGGAGGGCCGGGCGCGGGCCCTGGCCGAGCTGATGCGGGAGCTGGGGCTCAAGTCCCGGCGCCTGGGCCGGGTCGTGACCTCGGTGAGCGGGCGGGACGTCCACCTGCGCCAGGTGTCCCTCCCCGCGCTCAGCCCCGAGGAACTCCGGGCCGCCCTGCCGTTCGAGGCCAAGAAACACCTTCCCCTGGAGAGCCTCCAGGATCCCTGTCTGGATTTCCAGATCCTGGGCCGGTCCCCGGTCCCGGCGGACGGGAAGGACAAGGAGAAGCGCGGGCGGTCAGGAAGTGCTCCTGGTTGCCGCCCCCCGGGCCCGGCGGGACCGGGCGCTCAAGATTCTGGACGCGGTGGGGATCGACCCGGGGGCGGTGGAGGCCGATCCGCTCCCCGCGGTGAACGCGGTCCTGGAGGCGTATCCTCCGGATCCCGAGGCGGATGCGGCGGTGGTGGTCCTGGATCTCGGGGCGGTCAACAGCGTTCTGGCCGCGGTGCACCCGGTGCGCGGACTCTACGTCCGGAACCTGGAGTGCACCTGCAACGTCCTGACCGCGCGGATCGAGAAGGAGCTGAGCTTCGACCGGACCACGGCCGAGCAGATGCTCACCGAACTGAAGGGAGAGGAAGGGCGGCAGATCCAGTCCGTGCTGGAGGAATCGCTGGCCGGGCTCATCCGGGAGATCGAGGAGACCGTCCGGTTCCTGAGCCTTCGCCAGCGGATCAACACGGTCTCGAAGATCTACCTGTGCGGCGGGGGCAGCCTGATCAGCGGCCTGGGAGAGCGGATCGCCTCCGCCCTGGGAATCGAGGCCGTGCCCGTGGACCCGCTCGGGGATCTCCAGACGGCCGGGGATGGCCCCCTGGCGCCCACCGAGCGGGTGCGTCTGGTGAGCGCGGTGGGCCTGGCGCGGTGGTGAGGTGCGGGTGAGGTATCGCGTCAACCTGTATCCGGAGCGGGAGGAACGGGCGGGGAGTCTCCGCCGGGACCTTCTCCGCGGGGCCCTGTTCGGGGTGATCGCGGGGGTCGAGGTCCTCCTCATCGGCTTTCTGATCGTGTCCGGTTTCCAGCTTCGGGAACGGGTCCGGAACGAGACCCGGGCGGTGGAGGAGGTGGAGGCGGCGGCCCGGCCGGCGCCGGAAACCGCGGACGTGGCCCTGGCCCGGAGCCTGGTCCAGGCCCGGGTGGCCCGGGTGGATTGGTCCGGGGTGCTCCTGGCGGTCTCGGGAGCGCTTCCCCGGAGCCTGATCCTGACCAGGATCGAGGCCGGCGTCGGGGGGCTACAGAGCGGCTTGAACGGGTTGAACCTGGCAGGGCGGATCAGTGGCGGGGGGACCGATCTCACCCCGGTCCTGGGGTTCATGCAGGCGCTTCGGGAGAGTTCGGCGGTCACCGCCCGGTTCCCCCAGGTGGACCTGGGCACCGCCCCGAGCCAGTCGGATCAGAGCTTTCACGTGATCGTCCGGGCGGCCGAGCCGAAGCAGGGGGGAGCCAGTGAGCCCCCGGAAGCGGGGAGGCGCCCGCGGCGAGCTGGCCCTGGCCCTGGGGCTCCTGGTGGTGGCGCTGGGGGTGGACCTGTTCTGGCTCCAGCCCGCCCAGGGAGATCTGGACCGGCTGGCCGGCCGTCGCGAGGCGGCGGAGAAGAGCCTGCGTGCGGCCCGAAATCAGGAAGCCCAGGCCCGGGAGGTTCTCGACTACGTGAACGAGGGCGTTCCCGCGGACGGGGACTGGCGGGCGGCCTACCGGCACACCGAGCCGTTGGCCACCCTGGAGCGCCTCCGGAAGTCGGCCAGGCTGAGTCTGTTGGATCTGAGCATGCAAAATCGGGCTCCCAGGAACGCCATTCACGAGGACCACCTATTTCATGGGCGTCTACGGCAATTTCGATCGTCAGATCCGGTTCCTGAGGGCTCTCGAGGAGACTCGGCCCCTCATCCTCGTGGATTCCTTCACCCTGGACACCGGTCTGGCCGACCCCTACATGAGCCTCAAGCTCAACCTCTCGGTGCTGAGCCTGAGCGGAGACCCCTCCCCGTGAGCCCCCGGAAACGGAACCAGCGGGGGGCGGCCACCGTCGCGGTGCTGATCCTCCTCATCACCGGGCTCTTCCTGGTCTTCCGGGCCTGGACCGCGGCCCGGCTCGTGCTGTCGCCCGTCGAGACCAGCCGGACGATGGCGGCTCCGGGGGAGGCCCCGCTCGTCCAGTCCGCGCTGGACCGGGACGCGGCCGTCGCCGCCGAGCCCGATCCGGGCCGGGATCCCATGCACTGGCCTCCCGCGCCTCCCGCGCCCCGGCATCGGGGACCGGTGGAGCCGCCCCCGCTCGTGGCCCCCAGGGTGAGCATGATCCTGGTCGATCAGGTGAACCCGACCGTACGCATCCTGGTGGAGGGTCAGCGCTCGGGCGACCTCCACATCGGGGAATCGTTCAAGGGATGGACCGTGGTCTCCATCCGAAGCGGCGCCGTGACGGTGACCAAGGACGGAGAGAATTTCACCCTTACCATGTGAGGAGACACACGTGATGGCGTTGAAACCAGGAATCTGGAGGGCATGCCTGGTTCTCGGGTTGGTCCTCGTCGCGTTTGCGGTGACCCCGGGCCCGGCTCCGGCCCAGCCGGGGACCGCGGCCATGAGCGACCAGCAGTTGATCAGCCTCGACGCGGACAGCACCCCGGTGGTGTCGGTGCTCCGGGTGCTGGCCGACCGGAGCGGTCTCAACATCGTGACCGCCCCCGAGGTGCAGGGCCGCCCCATCAGCATCCATCTCCACGACACCCCGTTCAGCGAGGCGCTGAACCTGGTGGTCCGGGCCGCCGGCCTGGGCTACGAGCGGGTGGGCGGGTCGATCCTGGTGGCCGACCCCCAGCGTCTCGCCCAGCAGACCGGACTCACCACCAAGATCTACGACCTCCAGTACGCCAACGCCGACGAGGTGGTGAAGGCCCTGGAGGTGATCTCCAAGGAGGCCCGGGCCTACGTCTCCGGGAACCGGGTGATCGTGAAGGCGCCGCAGTCGGTGATCGAGGAGGTGGACGGGATCGTCCAGGACCTCGACGAGCGGCCCGAGCAGGTCATGTTCGAGGCCCGGCTGGTGGAGGTGAACACCACCGACCTGAAGGAGCTGGGGATCGACTGGGAGAAGATCACCAAGTGGACCCAGGTGATCACCGAGACCAACCCCGGCGATTCCCAGAACGACGCCAGTCCCGAGCAAGCTCCCCTTCATCAAGTACGACCAGACCGGCGACATCTACCGCCAGGTGGAGTCCTTCGAGGTGACCCTCGACGCCCTGATCACCGACGGGAAGGCCAAGCTCCTGGCCAACTCCAAGATCACCACCATGAACAACCAGCCGGCGGAGATCTTCATCGGCCAGACCGTGCCGGTGGTGATCACCAGCCTCTCCTCGGCCGGGGTCCAGGGGGGCGCCTTCCAGACCGTCCAGCTCGAGAAGGTCGAGGTGGGGGTGAAGCTCAACATCGTCCCCCGGATCTCCGACGACGGGTTCATCACCACCCAGGTGAGCCCCGAGGTGAGCACGATCATCGCCTTCGTGGGGCCCGACAACGACCTTCCCGAGACCTCCACCCGCCGGGCCACCTCGGTGGTGCGGGTCCAGGACGGGCAGAAGTTCTACCTGGGCGGGCTCCTCCAGGAGGAGAGCAAGGAGACGGTGAAGAAGGTCCCGCTCCTGGGCGACATTCCGCTCCTGGGGTATCTCTTCCGGCACTACCGGATCGAGACCAGCCAGACCGATCTCGTGATCGAGATCACGCCGACCCTCATCAAGGACCAGGGGTAATCGCCATGGACGTGATGGAGATCCTCCGCGAATCGGTAGACCGCCAGGCCAGCGACGTCATCATCTCCGCCGGGGCGCCCATCACGTACCACGTACACGGGGCCCTGGAGCCCCTCGATCCGGAGTGGGTCCTGAGCGGGACGGAGTCCCAGGAACTCGTCTACCAGTTCCTCACCATGGACCAGCGCCGGATCTTCGAGAACGAGCGCGAGCTGGACGTGGGCTACCACGTTCCCAACCTGGCCCGCTACCGGGTGAGCGTCTACCAGCAGAGGGGGACGGTGGCCGCGGTGCTCCGGCTGGTGCCCCTGGAGATTCCGGACTACCGGTCCATCGGGCTCTCGGACCGGACGCTCATGGAGATGGTGAACAAGCCCAACGGGCTCATCCTCATCACCGGCCCCACCGGGGCGGGGAAGTCCACCACCATCGCCTCGTACATCGAGTACCTGAACGCGGAGCACGGGGTCCCCAAGCACGTCATCACCATCGAGGACCCGATCGAGTTCATGTTCAAGAACAAGACGTGCCTGATCGACCAGCGCGAGATCGGGTTCGACACCAAGGGATACGTGCGGGGGCTCAAGGCGGCGCTCCGGCAGATGCCCCACATCATCTTCGTGGGGGAGATGCGGGACCGCGAGACCATGGAGGTGGCGCTGACCGCGGCGGAGACCGGAAACATCGTGGTTTCCACCCTGTCCACCCAGTCGGCGGCCAAGACCATCAACCGGATCATCGACGTGTTCCCCCTGGAGCACCAGGCGGAGATCCGGACCCGGCTCTCCCTGACCCTGAAGGTGGTGGTGTCCCAGACGCTGCTCCGGCGGACCGACGCCCCGGGGCGGATCTGCGCCCGCGAGACCATGTTCGTGAACTCCCCGATCTCGAACCTGATCCGCGAAGGGAAGATCCACCAGATCAACAACGCCATCGCCACCCACTACCGGGACGGGATGAAGCTCCTGGACGACGACCTCCTGGGGCTCTACCAGCAGGGGGTGGTGGACTACGTGGACGTGGTGACGCGGATCCAGGACTCGGAGAAGATGCGGGGATTGAAGCGGGCGTAGAACGACGCGAGGAGGGCATGGATTCCAGGTAGCGTCCGCGAGAAGCGCGGACCCGGGGGCCGGCAGGGGGGCCGGACCTGCGTTTCGAAAACCCAACGGGGGAGCGGGAGCGGTGGCACCTCTCCCTTCCCCGCTGAAACGAGGTAAGAGCGCCATGTTCTCGAACAGCAACTACAAGAAACGGCTGGAGAAGCTGATCGGCCAGTGGGTGGACTACCGGACCCTGGTGGTGACCCGCATGGGGGCCGAGGACGTGACCCCCGAGGAGGAACGGCGGTTCCTGGAGCTGAAGGGGAGGATCGCCGAGAACCTGGCCGGGGTGACCACCGGGGCCCCCACGGGGGCGTCCCAGGAAGTTCACGGTCATCAGCGGAGCCTCGGCGAGTTCCTGAACCGCTACACCAACCTCCAGGTGAGCGAGCCCCCCAGCCCGCGCGACCGGGAGGAGTTCGAGCGCGAGTGGCACCGCCAGTACCTCTTCCTGAACCGGCTGAAGGGAGTGCCCACGCCCTCGGCCAAGCAGAACCATCGTCCCCAGGCCCGGCCGGTGGCGGTCTCCGCGCCTCCCGGGGCGCTTCGCGGCCGCTCCTTCGGGGGCTGGTTCGTGAAGTTCGTGGTGCGGCTCGCGGTGCTCGTTGCGGCGGTGTGGGCGGTGGTGGTGTTCGTCCCCTGGCAGCGCATCACCGGGGGACAGCCGGTTTCCTCCGGCCGGGTCGGCGGGTTCATGGGCGACGCATGGGGTAGCGCCAAGGGCGCGGTGGGCGGCTTCCACACTCCCACCCTGGGCGGGATCTTCCAGCCGGTGGTGAACCGGTACGGTCCCGAGCTGACCGCGATCATGGTCGGCGTGCTCCTGGTGGCGGTGGGGTACTGGATCTTCATCCGGATGCGGTAGGGAGGGGCCGGGGGCGGCGGCGGAGCCGGGTGCCTCCGACGTGACCCGACGGAACAAGCGATGCGGGCGGCTCCTGGGCGGGCCGCCCGTTCGCGTTGGGGGTGTGCGGGCGGGCGCACGCTCGCACGATCACCGTGTCTTGATACCCCCGCGAGAGTCTTTATTGCGAACATTGCTTCCCCGGGGATACACGGGGGTCGGCGTGTGTGGCCTCCGGGCCGGTGCCCCCTCGTCTCGGCGCTCAGCGCTCCCTCGGATCGTCCACCGGACGATCCTTCGCTCGCTCTTCAGGCGCGACGGGACCCGCTTCGCACCCATCACGCCTTCAGATTCGCGCCTCGCTCGGGGGCAGGGCCGGCCCGGTCGGCCGCCCCGGGGTCCGAGCCGCCGTGCGCCCACCCTCTCGTTCCCCCCGACCACCACGTCGCGATAAATTCCTTATCGCGAACATTGCTTCCCCGGGGATACACGGGGGTCGGCGTGTGTGGCCTCCGGGCCGGTGCCCCCTCGTCTCGGCGCTCAGCGCTCCCTCGGATCGTCCACCGGACGATCCTTCGCTCGCTCTTCAGGCGCGACGGGACCCGCTTCGCACCCATCACGCCTTCAGATTCGCGCCTCGCTCGGGGGCAGGGCCGGCCCGGTCGGCCGCCCCGGGGTCTGAGCCGCCGTGCGCCCACCCTCTCGTTCCCCCCGACCACCACACCGCATTGGATTCCCTATTGCGAACATTGCTTCCCCGGGGACGCACGGGGGTCGGCGTGTGTGGCCTCCGGGCCGGTGCCCCCTCGTCTCGGCGCTCAGCGCTCCCTCGGATCGTCCACCGGACGATCCTTCGCTCGCTCTTCAGGCGCGACGGGACCCGCTTCGCACCCATCACGCCTTCAGATTCGCGCCTCGCTCGGGGGCAGGGCCGGCCCGGTCGGCCGCCCCGGGGTCCGAGCCGCCGTGCGCCCACCCTCTCGTTCCCCCCGACCACCACACCGCATTGGATTCCCTATTGCGAACATTGCTTCCCCGGGGACGCACGGGGGTCGGCGTGTGCGGCCTCCGGGCCGGTGCCCCCTCGTCTCGGCGCTCAGCGCTCCCTCGGATCGTCCACCGGACGATCCTTCGCTCGCTCTTCAGGCGCGACGGGACCCGCTTCGCACCCATCACGCCTTCAGATTCGCGCCTCGCTCGGGGGCAGGGCCGGCCCGGTCGGCCGCCCCAGGGTCCGAGCCGCCGTGCGCCCACCCTCTCGTTCCCCCCGACCACCACACCGCATTGGATTCCCTATTGCGAACATTGCTTCCCCGGGGACGCACGGGGGTCGGTGGCGTCGCGCCCGCGGGTCCGCGTCCGTGAGCCGTGTCCAATCCCCCAGGTCGGTCGATCGATGGCTGAATGGCGGCGGATGTTTGTTGCGCGGTCTTTATTGCGAACATTGCTTCCCCGGGGACGCACACGACCTGCCTCACGTGGACGTCGCATAAAAAACGCATTCCTTGGAATTTTTTATATTGACATATCGATGACTACCAGGCATACTCCTGGTATCGACTTTCCCCGTCCAATCCAACTCCGGGAAGGTCGCATCATGCCGAAATTCGAACCGAACCTGCCCGCGCGCCGGGCCCACGAGCGATTCAGTCATACGCTCACAGAAGCTGAGGCTGCGCGGAAGAACCTCGTCCTCTGGTTCTCCGACATCCTTCGCCGCAGGCTCTACCTCGAGCTCGGCTACACCTCGATCTACGCCTACACCGCCGAACAACACGGGTTTTCCAGGAGCCGATGCTCCGCCTACATCCGCCTCGCGGGGTCCCTGGCCGAGCTGCCCATCCTTCACAGATCTCTCGCCGCCGGAGAGATGCCCTGGACCAAGGCGAGGGAGGTCGTGAGGGTGGCCACACCCGAGACCGAACGCGCCTGGGTCAGCGAAGCGAAGCGATCGAGCCGCCGCGCGCTGGAGAAGAAGATCGCGATCGCCCGGGGGCGGGCGCGGGAGGCTCGTGGTCCCGGGCGGGATCAGGGGAGTCTCGCTCTAACCTCGCTGGCGGCCACTGAGGAGCCCGGACACAAGCCTGCCGAGGCGAACGACGCCCCGCCGACCGGCAATGGCGTCGTGGTTCGGGGCCCCGAGGTGCCCGACCTGATTCGCGCGATGCCCGAGGAGGTCCGGCTCCGCTTCCCCGCGCTCCAGTACGCGGAGTATGGCGCCCTGGTGGAGAGGCTCCGCAAGGAAGGCTGGAAGGGCCCCGTGGAAGACCTGGTCGTGGCCGGGCTCGCCGCGCTGCTCGGGCAGGGCCGGGGGCGGGTGGCCGCTGGCGAACGCCCCATCACCTTTGATGAAACGCCGTCCACGGTTGGAAACGCATCTACTCCCGGAACCGGGCCGGCCGCCAAAATGCCGACGAGCGGAGACGCAAGGTCGAGGCGGGGGCCGGGCGTCCTTGGAACGCGATGTTCCGCCCGGACCGGGGTGCGGCCCGGTCACGCCGGTGCCGCCGAACCTGAGCCCAGGGCGGCAGGCGGCATCCGCGTCCACGAAGCTCCGGCCGGCCCACCCGAGGCGACCTGGCGAGCGCCGCTCCGGACCTACCAGGTCGTCGTTCAGCAGTGCCCGGACTGCAACACGGGCGCTGTCGTGACGGGCCGCGGGTCGAAGTCCCTCCGTGCCGCCGAACTGGAAGCCGTCCTCTGTGATGCGCAGGTTCATCGCCCCGGGAAGCGGAACCGGGCGACGATTCCGCCGTCGCTCCGCCGGGCGGTCCTGGAGCGGGATGGTCACCGTTGTTGCGTTGCGGGGTGCGGAAGCTCGCGGTTCCTCGCCGTGCACCACCGGTCACCGCGTGCGGCCGGGGGAGCGAACACGATGGAAAACCTGGTGACCCTCTGCGCGAGCTGCCACCGCGCCATCCACGAGATGGGGGACCGCGCGCGGGAGCGCGCGGAAGCGCACATCGAACGGAAGTGCGCGGAGCTCCCCTCTCAATGTGTACCCGGGGAAGCACTGCCCAGGGCGCGTCATCGCGAATCCGGGGAGGCATCGCCAGGATCGCCGAATCGTGTACCCGGGGAAGCATCGCCTAGAACGCCTCTTCGCGAACCCGGGGAAGCATCGCCTAGGACGCCTCGTCGCGAACCCGGGGAGGCGTCGCCTAGGACGCCTCGTCGCGAACCCGGGGAGGCGTCGTCGGTCGGTGCGGCGGCAATCCATCGCACCGGAGTCCCCCCGCCGGGGGCCAGCCCGATTCCACGGGGCGACAACCGGACCGAATCAGTCGGTTGACCGCGACGGTGGCGCCACCCCGAACCCACCCGTGCTTGTCGGCGATCGAACCCGGTGCTAGCCTTTTGGCCTCGATTCCCGACGGATCGGTGGTGCTCCCCGAGCCGTTCCTTCTGACGAATCTCCCGGATGGCGCGACGCCGGTTCGCTACGGCCGCCCCGGTTATTCACAATCAGTCAGACGCCGGTCGGGCATTGCCCTCGCGTGTCGCCGACGATTGCGCCGCCGGCGCGCCGGCAGTGCGCCCGGATCAAGGAGAACCCCATGGAAGTGAAACGGGTGGGCGTGGTCGGGTGCGGACTCATGGGCGCCGGCATCGTTCAGAGCGCGGCCCAGGCCGGCCTCAAGGTCACGGTTCGCGAGGTCGATCAGGCTCTCCTCGACAAGGGCCTCGCCCGGATCCGGAAGTTCCTGGACGGCGCGGTGGCCAAGAGCAAGCTCTCCCGCGAGGACGCGGACGCCGCCCTCGCCCGCATCCAGGGGACCACCGACCTGGAAGCCCTGGGCGAATCGGACCTGGTCATCGAAGCGGTCACCGAAAGCATCGATCTCAAGCGCGAGGTCTTCACCGTCCTCGACCGCGCCTGCCCCGAGACCACGGTCCTGGCCAGCAACACCTCGAGCCTTTCGATCACCGAGATGGCAGCCATGACCGGCCGCCCCGAGCGCTTTCTCGGCCTCCACTTCTTCAACCCGGTTCCCGTCATGAAGCTGGTGGAGGTGGTGAAGACCGTCCGCACCTCCCCGGACACCGTGGAAACCGGGATGGCCTTCGCGCGGAAGCTCGGCAAGTCGCCCATCCTGGTCAAGGACAGCCCGGGGTTCGTGGTCAACCTGCTCCTCGTTCCCTACCTCCTCGACGCGGTTCGCGCCCTGGAGAAGGGCGTGGCCTCGATCGAGGACATCGACCAGGGGATGAAGCTCGGCACCGGCCACCCCATGGGACCGTTCACGCTCCTCGACTTCGTCGGCCTCGACACCACCTACTACATCGCGAACATCATGTTCGACGAATTCAAGGGCCCGCAGTACGCCGCGCCGACCCTGCTCAAGCGCATGGTCCTGGCCGGGTACTACGGGCGGAAATCGGGGAAGGGGTTCTACGACTACTCCCAGGATCCGCCCCGGCCCACGGAAGGACTCATCTGATGGCATTCGAGACCCTGTCCTACACAACCGAAGGCGGCATCGCCCTGGTGACGCTCAACCGTCCACAGGTCCTGAACGCCCTCAACGTCCAGCTCGTCGGCGAACTCTCCGAGGCCGTGTCCCGGGCCAAGCACGACCCCGCGGTCAAGGTGGTGATCCTGACCGGGAGCGGGGAGAAGGCCTTCGCCGCCGGCGCCGACATCGCCGAGCTGGCCCGGCTGGGGACGGTGGAGGCGGTAGACTTCGCCCGGCGCGGCCAGCGGTTGACCCGGGAGATGGAGCTTTTGGGGAAACCGATCATCGCCGCAATCAACGGGTTCGCCCTGGGGGGCGGCTGCGAGGTTGCCATGGCCTGTACGCTGAGGGTCGCCGCGGACACTGCCCGCCTGGGTCAGCCCGAGGTGAACCTGGGGATCATCCCCGGCTACGGGGGCACCCAGCGCCTGGCCCGGCTGGTGGGGAAGGGGCGCGCCATGGACCTGATCCTGACCGGCCGGATGGTGAAGGCCGAGGAAGCTCTGTCCATGGGATTGGTGAACCAGGTGGTGCCCGCCGCCGAGCTCATGGATGCGGCTCGGAAGCTCGCGGGTACCCTGATGGAGAAGGGGCCCCTCGCGCTCCGGTTCTCCATGGAGGCGGTCCACGGGGGGATGGAGATGGGGCTCGACGATGCTCTGGGCTGGGAGGCGCACCTCTTCGGGCTTTCCGCCGCCACCGACGACATGAAGGAAGGGACGGCCGCCTTCCTGGAGAAACGCAAACCGGATTTCAAGGGGAACTGACCGCCGGGCGGCGAGGGACGGGCTCGGCTGACGGGCCGTGCGGTACGGCTCGACCGCCGGGCGGCGAGGGACGGACTCGGCTGACGGGCTCGGCTGACGGGCCGGGCGGTACGGTTCGACCGCCGGCCAACGCGGGACGCGGGCGGGGCGCCCGGCCGCCGCGGAGATCGAGACAACCGCTACGACCGAGACAACCGCAGCGACCGATACGAACGCGGCGCCGGATACAACCGCATCGACCGATACGAACGCAATGACCGAGACAACCGCAGCGCCCGATTCAACTGCAACGACCGAGACAAGCGCTACGACCGGGACAACCGAAATGACCGACCGCGCCTCGATGAACGCGAACGGAGACATTTGATGGCCAAAGCCGTCTACATCGTGAACGGCGCCCGCACCCCCATGTGCGAGTACGAGGGATCGAAGACCGGGGACGGCCGGCCCGGGGGCGCGCTCGGCCGGGTCTCGGCCATCGATCTCGCGGTCACCGCCTCGGTCGCGGCCCTGGAGCGGAGCGGGGTCGCCGCCGACCGCATCGACCAGGTCATCTTCGGAAACGTGATGCAGACCTCGGGGGACGCGATCTACGGGGCCCGCCACATCGGGCTCCGCGCGGGGGTGCCGGTGCCGGTCCCCGCCCTCACCGTGAATCGGCTCTGCGGCTCCGGCATCCAGGCGGTGATCAATTCCGCCGAGCAGATCCTTCTCGGCGAGTCGAAGATCATCCTCGCCGGAGGCACCGAGAACATGAGCCAGGCCCCGCACGTGATCCGCGGGGCCCGCCGCGGGTTCAAGCTCGGCCAGGGCAAGCTCGAGGACACGCTCATGGTCGGGCTCCTGGATACCCAGTGCGGGCTCTACATGGCCCAGACCGCGGAGAAGCTGGCGACCAGATACGGGGTGACGCGCGAGGAGCAGGACCTCTACGCCCTGCGCAGCCACTCCGAGGCCACGCGGGCTCGCGACGCCGGGATCCTCGCCGAGGAGATCGTTCCGGTCGAGGCGCCCGCCGGCCGCGGGAAGACGGTGAAGGTGGCCGACGACGACCACATGCGGACCCACACCGACCTGGAGCAGCTCGCCCAGCTTCCGCCCGCCTTCAGCAAGGACGGCATGGTCACCGCCGGGAACGCCAGCGGGATCGTGGACGGGGCCGCCGCCCTGGTGGTGGCCGACGAGGCGAGCGCGAAGGCGATGGGGGGCGAGCCCCTGGCCCGGATCGTGTCCTGGGCCTACGTGGGGGTGGAGCCGAGCGAGATGGGGATCGGGCCCGCGCCGGCCATCCGCCGGGCCCTCGAAAAGGCGGAGCTTACGATCGGGGACCTCGACCTGATCGAGATCAACGAGGCCTTCGCCGGCCAGTACCTGGCGGTGGAGAAGGAGCTGGGTCTGGACCGGGAGAAGGTGAACGTGAACGGAGGCGCCATCGCCCTCGGCCACCCCCTGGGGGCCACCGGGGCCAGGCTTCTATTGACCCTGACCATGGAGATGAAGCGCCGGGGGGCCCGGCGCGGCGTGGCCAGCGCCTGCATCGGAGGCGGGCAGGGGATCGCCATGATCGTGGAGCGTCCCTGAACCCGCCGCCGGGGCGGGCGAGGGATGGTGGAGCCTCCATGCGGCGCGCCGGCCAGGCGGCCGGTGGAGCGTCCCTGAACCCGCCGACGGGGCGGGCGAGGGATGGTGGAGCCTCCCCGAGATCGTCATCGAGGGTGAGCCGGGACCGTAAAGCGTCCCTGAAATCGATATCAACGCGGGCAGGGGATCGCCATGATCGTGGAGCGTCCCTGAAACCGCGAAACCATCCGGGGCCGAACGTCCCCGGCGCGAGGTAGACGAGCTTGAAGACCTACACCATCGCTGTGATCCCGGGGGACGGGATCGGCCCCGAAGTCACCGACGAGGCGCTAAAGGTTTTGAAGGCGGCCGGGGAGCGTTACGGCTTCGGCCTCAAGACCACCCACTATCCCTGGAGCGGGAATCACTTCCTCGAGACCGGCGTTCTCATGCCGGACTCCGCCCTGGACGAGTACCGCCAGCAGGACGCGGTGCTCCTGGGGGCCATCGGCGACCCGCGGATGGAGACCGGGCTCCTGGAGCGGGCGGTGGTGGCCGGTTGCCGGTTCGGGCTGGATCTCTACGTGAACCTCCGGCCCATCAAGCTTTACGCCGAGCACCTCTGCCCCCTGAAGAACATGACCCCGGAGAAGGTGGACATGGTCATCCTTCGGGAGAACACCGAGGACCTCTACGTGGGCACCCACGGGTTCTTCAAGAAGGGAACCCCGGACGAGGTGGCCACCCAGGAACTGCTCCTTACCCGGAAGGGCACCGAGCGGATCATCCGCTACGCCTTCGAGGTCGCCCGCGGCCGGAAGCGGAAGAAGCTGACCATGGTCGACAAGGCCAACGCGGTCCGGGCCTACGACCTCTGGACCCGCACCTTCGCCGAGGTCGGAACCGAGTACCCCGACATCGAGCAGGACCACGCCTACGTGGACGCCACCACCATGTGGCTGGTCAAGAACCCCGACTGGTTCGACACCGTGGTGGTCCCCAACATGTTCGGCGACATCATCACCGATCTCGGAGCCATGATCCAGGGCGGCATGGGGGCGGCGGCCAGCGGCAACATCCACCCCGGCAAGGACGGCATGTTCGAACCCATCCACGGCTCGGCCCCCAAGTATGCGGGGAAGAACGTGGCCAACCCGGTGGCCGCGGTGGCCTCGGCCCAGATGCTGCTGGATTTCGTGGGAGAAACCGAGGCCGCGACGACGGTCGAGAACGCCATCGCCGAGAACCTCCGGTCCAGGAAGATCCCGGGGCTGACCGCGAACTGCGGGCTCTCCACTTCCCAGATCGGGGACATCCTGGCTGCGGCGGTCCGGGGCTAGTCGAGCGGAGTCCCCGGGCCGGAAGCGATCGCCGCGGTCCGGGGCTGGTCGAGCGGAGTCCCCGGGCCGGAAGCGATTGCCGCGGTCCGGGGCTAGTCGAACGGAGTCCCGGGGCCGGAAGCGACTGCCGCGGGCCGGGGGCAATCGAACGGACCCCATCGGCCGGAAGCGGCCGCGGGAGCCCGAGGGGAAGTGAGAGCGAAACAACGCCCGCCCGGCCCGCCGGTCCAGGCGGGCGGGGGGCCCGGTTCGCCGACGCCCCGCCCCCGTGAGCGGGGGGCCCGGCGCGTTCCGGACCTCTGCAAAATGGCCGACCTCCCCCCCGGGCTCCTTCGCCGGGGGCGTGGTATACTCGCCCGTTCTCCGTCCCGCCCCCCCGCGCGCGAGAGTGGCGGAACTGGCAGACGCGCTGGATTTAGGTTCCAGTGGGGAAACCCGTGGGGGTTCAAGTCCCCCCTCTCGCACCACGTCCGGGTCGCCGGGGGGGTGGGCGCCGAGGCCTCGGACGGGTCGCCGGGGGGCCGGGGGAAGGCGCCGGCCGCGCCCCCGGAAAAGTCTGTAATCCTTTGAATTAAATTGGTTTAAGGAGATCTGAGCCGTCATGAAGGTGAACGTCAAGGAAGAGCCGGCCTGGAAGCGGGTCCTGGAGATCGAGGTGGAGTCCGCGGTGGTGGACCGGGAGCTTGACCGGGTGGTGGAGGAGTACCGGCGCCGCCTGGTGCTCCCCGGCTTCCGCAAGGGCAAGGTCCCGGCCGAGCTGGCCCGCAAGCACCTGGGCGACGACATCGAGGGGGAGGTGCTCCGCCGGGTAATCCCCGACGCCCTGGACGGTGCGCTCAAGGATGCCGATCTCAAGCCCCTGGGCGATCCCCGCATCTCGAACCTCAAGTTCAACCCCGGCCAGCCCCTGGTCTTCACCGCCACGGTGGAGGTCATGCCCCAGGTTGAAATTACGGGCTACGAAGGACTCAAGCTCACCCGCGATCAACCCGACATTCAGGAGGAGGATCTGAACCGCACCCTGGATCACCTCCGGGACCAGAACGCGGACCTGGAGGAGGCGGACCGGCCTGCCCACGGCGGGGACGTGGTGGTGGTGCGCTACCGGGAATTGGATGCCTCCGGAAAGTCCGATCCCGAACAGGAGCCGGTGGAAGTATCCCTGGAGCTGGGGAGCACGCGGACGCCGGAAGCGTTCAACCGCGAGCTCATGGGAACCGTGGTCGGCGACATGAAGGAGGTCCCCCTGGACTATCCGGCGGACTATCCGGACGAGAAGCTGGCGGGGTCCTCCCGGCGGTTCCACGTGACGGTGGGAAAGGTGCAGGAGAAGATCTGGCCCGCCCTCGACGACGCTTTCGCCAAGAAGGTCCTCGGGACCGAGGACGCCACCCTGGAGGACCTGAAGTCGCGCATTCGCCTGAACCACGAGGCCGAAGCGCGCATGCGCTCCATGCAGGACATGGAGTCGAATCTGGTGAACCGGCTCCTGGAGTTGAACCCGTTCGAGCTTCCCCGGGGAGTGGTGGACTCCACCCTGGACCGGATCATGGAACGGGTGGAGAAGGAAAACCCCAACATGCCTCCGGACGAGGAATCGCGGGTCCGGGAGCAGTACCGGAGCCACGTGGAGCGCCAGTACCGCATGGACATCCTCATGGAATCGGTCGGGCGGCAGGAGGGGATCGAGGTCACCGAGGAGGACCTCGACAAGGAGCTTTCGTCCTACGCCGAGCGGGAAGGCCAGCCGGTGGAAAAGGTCAAGGCCCGGATCAAGAAGGAAGGCGACCTGGAACGCCTGCGGGATGATTTGTTCCGGCGGCGAGTTCTCGATAGACTCTCGGAGAAGGCCGACGTGACCGTGGCCAAGACGGTCCCCGGCGAAGTGGAGGAAACGGCCTGATGTCCCTCGTACCCATCGTCATCGAACAGTCCGCCCGGGGTGAGCGGGCCTACGACATCTACTCCCGCCTGCTCAAGGACCGGATCATCTTCCTGGGCACCGTGGTGGACGACGTCGTGGCCAATCTCATGATCGCCCAGCTGCTCTTCCTGGAGCACGAGGATCCGGACAAGGACATCCACATCTATATCAACAGCCCCGGAGGGTCGGTGACCGCCGGGCTGGGCATCTACGACACCATGCAGTTCATCAAGCCCGACGTGGCCACCACCTGCATGGGCCAGGCGGCGAGCATGGGGGCCCTGCTCCTCTGCGCCGGGGCCGAGGGGAAGCGCTCCATGCTCCCCAACGCCCGGGTCATGATCCACCAACCCCTGGGGGGAACCCAGGGGCAGGCGTCGGACGTGGAGATCTACACCAAGGAGATCCTCACCATCCGGGATCGTCTGAACCAGATCCTCGTCCACCACACCGGACAGGACCTGGACCGGATCCAGAAGGACACGGACCGCAACTTCTTCATGTCCGCGGATCAGGCCAAGGAATACGGTATTGTTGATGAGGTAATCGCTAAGAGAGCGACCGGATAGTCCGATAACCAAAGGGCTCACGGTCGGTTGCCGAGGACCCCGAAGAGGAACGGATGAAGAAGCGAGTGTCCACACCACACCCGATCAAATGCTCGTTTTGCGGACGCGGACAGGATGAGGTGAGCCGCCTCGTATCCGGTCCGTCGGTCTACATTTGCAGCGAGTGCGTGAAGCTGTGCAACGACATCCTGGACGGCGAGGCCGACCGGGACCTTCCGGCGGGGCGCGAGGGCCTTCCCAAGCCCGCCGAGATCAAGCGCATCCTCGACGAGTACGTGATCGGTCAGAACGGCGCCAAGAAGACACTGGCGGTGGCGGTCTACAACCACTACAAGCGCATCTTCAGCCCCCCGATCAAGGACGACGTGGAGCTGGAGAAGTCCAACATCCTCCTCATCGGCCCCACCGGCACCGGGAAGACCCTTTTGGCCCAGACCCTCTCCCGGATCCTCAAGGTCCCCTTCGCCATCGTGGACGCCACCTGTCTCACCGAGGCGGGTTACGTGGGCGAGGACGTGGAGAACATCCTGGTGCGGTTGCTCCAGGCCGCCGACTTCAACCTGGTCAACGCGGAGCACGGAATCGCCTACATCGACGAGATCGACAAGATCTCGCGGAAGAGCGAGAACCCGTCCATCACCCGGGACGTGTCCGGGGAAGGGGTGCAGCAGGCGCTGCTCAAGATCCTCGAAGGAACGGTGGTCAACGTGCCGCCCCAGGGCGGGCGGAAGCACCCCCAGCAGAAGTACATCGAGGTCAACACCAAGGACATTCTCTTCATCTGCGGTGGAGCCTTCGAGGGTCTGGAGCGGATCGTGGAGCGTCGGATCGGACGCCGCGAGATGGGATTCGGCGCCAACATCAAGAGCAAGGAAGAGCGGAACCTGGGCGAGATCCTGGCTCAGGTCGAGCCCGAGGACCTGCTCCGCTACGGTCTCATTCCGGAGCTGGTGGGCCGGCTACCGGTGGTGGCCAGCCTCGACAGCCTCGACGAGGCCGCCATGGTGGAGATCCTCACCAAGCCCAAGAACGCCATCAGCAAGCAGTACCGCAAGTTCTTCGAGATGGAAGGGGTGGAGCTGAGCTTCACCGAGGCGGCGCTCAAGGCGGTGGCCCGCCTGGCCAGTGAGCGGGGGACGGGGGCGCGGGGCCTCCGGGCCGTCCTCGAAGAGACCATGCTCGAGATCATGTACGACATTCCCTCCCAGGAAGGGGTCACCCACGTGGAGATCACTCCGGAGGTGATCCTGAACAAGGGCCAGCCCATCATCACCTGGAGCCGGGAGAGCAAGAAGAAGGGGGCTTGAACCCTCCGCTTCGCTCCCGGCCGGACGCCTTGAGTCCGCCACTCGGCTTCGGGCCGGACCCTGACGGGGCTCCGGCCTTGCCGTATGATGGGGGCCGACGGCACTCTCCCTGACCCGCACCACGACAGGACCTGAACCATGCGAATCGAACGCGACGGCGAGATCATCGACATCGAGGAAAAGCTTCCCCTGCTCCCGCTGCGGGACGTGGTGCTCTTTCCCCACATGACGGTCCCGCTCCTGGTGGGCCGCGTGCCCTCGGTCAACGCCATCGAAGAGGCGGTGGCCGGCAACCGCATCCTCTTCGCCACCGCCCAGAAGCGGCCCGACGTGGTGGATCCCCAGAAGGAGGACATGTACCGGCTGGGGACGGTGGTGCGGGTGCTCCAGCTCTTCCGGCTTCCCGACGGCACGCTGCGCGTCCTGGTCGAGGGGCTCTCCCGGGCCCGGGTCCGGCGCTTCCTGAACGCCGACGACTACTACCTGGCCCGGGTGGGGATCCTGGAGGAGGAGCCCGAGGAGGGGACGCACCTCGAGGCCCTGATGCGCGCGGTGGCCGGGGCCTTCAACGAGTACGTCCACCTGAACCGGCGCATCTCCGACGAGGTGCTCCTCACCGTCAACAACATCACCGATCCGGTGGTCTTCTCCTACACCGTGGCCAGCCACCTCCAGATCAAGGTCTCGGCCAAGCAGGAGATCCTGGAGCTGGAGTCGGTCAACGACCGGCTGAACCACCTGAGCCAGATCCTCCACTCCGAGCTCGAGATCGTGAAGCTGGAGCGGAAGATCGAGGGCCAGGTGCGCTCCCAGGTTCACAAGAACCAGAAGGAGTTCTACCTCAACGAGCAGCTCAAGGCGATCCGCAAGGAGCTGGGCTACCAGAACGAGTTCGCCGGCGAGCTGGAGGAGCTGGAGCGCCTGATCAAGAAGGCGCAGATGCCCAAGGAAGTGCGGGAGAAGGCGGAGAAGGAGCTGGACCGGTTGGGGAAGATGTCGTTCATGTCCCCCGAGGCCACGGTTCTTCGCACCTACCTGGACTGGCTGGTGGCGGTGCCGTGGAAGAAGCGGAGCGACGACAACCTCGACCTGGCCGAGGTTCGGAAGATCCTGGACGAGGACCATCACGGCTTGAAGAAGGTGAAGGAGAGGATCCTGGAGTACCTGGCGGTGGTGAAGCTGTCGGGCCGCATCAAGGGTCCGATCCTCTGTCTGGTCGGCCCGCCCGGGGTGGGGAAGACCTCCCTCGGCAAATCCATCGCCCGCTCCATGGGCCGCCGTTTCGTGCGCATGTCCCTGGGAGGGGTGCGGGACGAGGCGGAGATCCGCGGACACCGTCGCACCTACATCGGCTCCATGCCCGGCCGGATCATCCAGGCCATGAAACGGGCCGGGGTGGTGAACCCGCTCATCCTGCTCGACGAGGTGGACAAGCTGGGCTCGGACTGGCGGGGGGACCCGGCGGCGGCGCTCCTGGAGGTCCTCGACCCCGAGCAGAACTTCTCCTTCAACGACCACTACCTGGAAGTGGACTTTGACCTCTCCCACGTGCTCTTCATCACCACCGCCAACTACCGGCCGGCCATTCCGCCGCCCCTCCTGGACCGGATGGAGATCATCGAGCTTCCGGGCTACCTGGCCGACGAGAAGCTGGCCATCGCCAAGAACTTCCTGGTCCCGAAGCAGATGGAGGCCAGCGGGCTGGCGAAGGGCGATCTCACCCTGAGCGATGCCTCACTGAACACGATCATCTCCGCCTATACCCGCGAGGCGGGCGTCCGAAACCTGGAGCGTGAGATCGGAGCGGTGTCCCGCAAGGTGGCGCGGAAGAAGGCCGAGGCCTCCTCCAAGCTCCCGATCAAGGTCACCCCCCAGAAGCTCGCCGGCTACCTGGGACCGCCGCGGTTCCTGGAGAGCCCCCTGGAACGGCTGTACCGGGTGGGGGTGGCCAACGGCCTGGCCTGGACCGAGGCCGGCGGCGATGTCATGACCATCGAGGTCACCACCGTTCCCGGGAAAGGAACGTTGAACCTGACCGGGAAGCTGGGGGACGTGATGCGGGAGTCCGGGGTGGCGGCCATGACCTACGCCCGGAAGAACGCCGAGGCCTGGGGACTGGACAAGTGGTTCTACCAGGACATCGACATCCATATCCACGTGCCCGAGGGGGCGATCCCCAAGGACGGGCCCTCGGCGGGAATCACCATGGCGGTGGCGCTGATCTCCGCCCTGACCGGCATTCCCACCCGTCCCGAGGTGGCGATGACCGGCGAGATCACCCTCCGCGGGACCGTGCTCCCGATCGGCGGCCTCACCGAGAAGGTGGTGGCGGCGAAGCGGGCCGGCGCGGTCACCATCATCATCCCCAAGGCCAACGAGAAGGACCTGGTGGAGATCCCCGCCGCGGTCCGGCGGAGCCTTACCTTCGTCCCCGTGGAGCACATGGACGAGGTGCTCGAGCATGCGCTCGACCGCCTGCCCGGAGCCGACGAGCCGGCGGAGTCCCCCCGGACCGTGCCGGCCCCGCCGGTGTCGCGGCCCTACACCCGTCATTGAGGGCGGCCGGCCGGCCTGCGCCGGCGCCCCTCTGAATTCGGGCGCGCCGACCGATCGGCGAGGCCGCGCGCCGGGTATCCGGCTGACTCGCCCGACCTGGCGGTCATCTGCTCCACCACGCGCCACGGCTCCGTGGGTATGTCGGGCCGGGCCCCTCCCACTCTCCGACGGCGAGACGCGTGCCGCCGGCCCCGTCGGCCGCCAGACTTGAAACGGGATCTCAGCCCGGTCGCGGGAATCGTCGAATTCCTGACGGATCCAGAGAGCGGCGGCTCGGTATTGGCATCGTAACCCGCTGCCTTATAATGAATTGTACGAAAACTTGTCACCCTGTCAGGAAAGTCCGGCAGCTCTGAGACTCGTGATTTTCAAGTTGTTTTGTTTCAACGCGTTATCCGAACATCACCGCTGTGTCGAAATCACTAACAGTTTGATGTTCGGCGGATGCCGGCGCCGGTCCGGGCGGCAGCCTTGACCGCCCCGTAAATCCATGATTAATATAGTCTTAAATCAGTACCCCCGCCCGCAGGTTTCGGCGGGCACGGTTCCTGCTCTTACAAGGGGCTGGGTCACTCCATGGTATTGCCATGGAGTGCTTATTCAACATCGATTCGGTCAGGCACACCGAAGGAGTCTCGAATCATGAAAAAGCTTCTACTGACGACCATCTTCATCGCCTTGGCGGTGGCCCCGGCTGTGGCCTCGGCCTCCATTCTCCAGATCCAGTTCCAGGGTCTGGACATCGCCTACGACGGCAGCGCCATCTACGACCAGGGCGGGGCCAACACCGCGTCCGGCGGCGGCAGCACGGCCAACGCCGACGCCCTCGACGCCATGAGCTTCCTGGTGGACGGGAGCCTCGCCGGTCCCATCCTGAACTCCAACATCTTTGCCGACCTGTACATCCCCAACGTCACCAACATCCCGGTGGCCGGCGGGGTGGTCCAGAGCGGGGGGCCGTTCCCGGTGTTCGGCTTCGACGTTCTGACCAACGGCGGGACCGGCGGCGTGGGCCTCCAGTTCAGCGAACCCGTCCAGATCACCTGGAACGGAACCGCCCTGACCATCGGGGGATCGGCCCGGACCACCAGCCTCACCGGACAGAACCTGCCCTACGGGCTGGTCATCGGCACCCCGGTGGACGTCTCGTTCTCGAGCAACACCTTCGGCAACTTCGGGTCGAGCAACGGGTACCTGACCCGGTTCACCGCCTCGGGCACCGGTGAAGTGGACGGCCCCTTGGCCGTTCCCGAGCCGGCCACCCTCATGCTCCTCGGATTCGGCCTCCTGGGTGGCGGAGCCGCCGCGGCCCGTCGCCGGAAGAAGATGATCTAGCCTCCGCTTTCGCAAGCCACGCCGAATCGAGACGCGGGGCCCCGGACCCTACCCAGGTCCGGGGCCCCGCTCTTTGCCTCCCGCCGGTCCCGCCGTCCAAGGGGAGACCGGGTCGGGCGCCTCCGGGGTCCTCATCGCTCCCGCACCCGTGCGGCCGCGCTGCGAGCCGCCGAGACAAAGCCCCCCCGCTTCCGTATACTCTCCGGCTGATCTTGCCGGCCCCCGGCCCGCCCGCTTCGTCGAGCGGCATCGTCGAGCCGGTGTGCGCCCCTTCCGGAGGTTTTCACGCCGTGGCAGTCAAAGAGGAGCGCCTCTACACACCGGGTCCCACCCCTCTCCCCGAATCGGTGCGGGAGATCCTGGGGCGGCCCGCCTTGCACCATCGGACCTCCGAGTTCCAGACCGTACTGGCCCGCGCCACCGCCGGGCTCATGCGGATCTTCGGGACCCGCCAGCCCGTGCTCACCCTCACCGCCAGCGGAAGCGCGGGGCTGGAGGCGGCGCTGGTGAACGTGGCCTCTCCCGGGGAAACGGTGGCGGTCCTGAACGCGGGGAAGTTCGGGGAGCGGTGGCTGGGCATCGCGCGGGCCTACGGGCTCAAGACGGTGGAACTGGCCCGCCCCTGGGGCGCCTCGTTCGATGCCGGGGAGGTGACGCATTTCCTCGACAAGGAGGCGGCCGCGGCGTCGGTTCTCTGCGTGACCCACAGCGAGACCTCGACCGGCGCGCTCCACGATCTGGAGGGGATCGCCGCCGCCGCCCGCGAGCGCGGGAAGCTCGTCCTTGCCGACGTGGTGACCTCGCTGGGCATCCACCCGGTGGCCTTCGACGCCTGGGGCCTGGGGGCGGCGGTGACCGGGTCCCAGAAGGGCCTCATGCTCCCTCCCGGGCTGGCCTTCGTGACCCTGAGCGAGGCGGCGTGGGAGCGGAACAAGAAGGCGGGGCTCCCGCGGTTCTACCTGGACCTGGCCCGGGCCCGCGCTTCGCTGAACAAGAACTCCACCCCCTTCACCCCCGGAGTGCCCCTGGTGCTCGCCCTGGAGGAGTCGATCCGGCTGATCGAGAAGGAGGGCCTGGAGGCGGTGCACGCCCGCCACGCCCGTCATGCCGAGGCCTGTCGGGCGGTGGTCGGGGCTCTCGGCCTCGAGCTCTTCGCCGAGAAGCCGTCGAACGGGCTCACCGCCGTTCGCGTGCCGGACGGAAAGGACGGCGGGGAGCTGGTGAAGCTCCTCCGCGAGAAGCACGGCATGCGAATCGCCGGGGGCCAGGAGCCGATGAAGGGGAAGCTCTTCCGGCTCGGCCACATGGGTTGCTACCGGGACGAGGACATTCGCGACCTGGTTGCCGCCCTGGCGGATGCGATCGTCGAGCTGGGATGGTCGAAGGATTCGGGGGCGGTCGAGGCCGCCGAATCCGTTCTCCGCCGCGCCGCCTCGGACGAGACCGGCGGAGAAGCCGCCTCGTCCTGACCGCGCGCGGACGGACCGGCCCGCCCGCGGAGGCGGACCGTCCACCGAAACGCATGGCCCGCCGTCGGGACGTCCGCTGAAACCCAGCAGCCGGTGTTCAGCCGACCACCGGAGGAAGGAGTCCGTCGCGCCGTGGAGAGATCCGAGCGATACGTCATCCTGGTCACCGATTCGCTGGCCCCCGAGGGGCTAGCCGTTCTGGCCGCCGAGCCCGCGTTCGATCTCCGGGTGCGTCCAGGGGTGGCCGGCGACGACCTGTTGCGGGAAGTGGCCGAGGCCCACGCCCTCCTGGTCCGGAGCGGGACCCGGGTTACCGCGGAGGTCCTGGCCGCCGCCCCCAGGCTCCGCGTGGTGGGGCGGGCGGGAACCGGCGTGGACAACATCGACGTTCCCGCCGCCACCCGGAGCGGGGTCGCGGTCATGAACACCCCGGGCGGGAACTCCATCGCCGCCACCGAGCACACCCTCGCGCTCATGCTCGCCCTCTTCCGGAACGTTCCCGCCGCCCACCGGGACCTGGCCCAAGGCAACTGGAGCCGGAAGCGCTACCTGGGACGCGAGCTTCAGGGCAAGGTCCTGGGTCTGGTCGGGTTCGGCCGCATCGGGCGCGAGGTGGGAGCGCGGGCCCGGTCCTTCGGCATGTCGGTCCTCGCCGCCGATCCGTTCGTGACCGAGCCCTTGGCCGCCGAGCACGACGCCCGCAAGGTGGATCTCCCTGAGCTCCTGGCCCGGGCCGACGTGGTGAGCCTCCACAGCCCCCTGACCGCCGAGACCCGCCACCTGATCGGGGAGGCGGAGCTGGCGGCGATGAAGCCCACCGCGGTGCTGGTGAACTGCGCCCGGGGGGGGCTGGTTGACGAGACCGCGCTCCACGCGGCGCTGGAGTCGGGGGCGCTGGCCGGGGCCGCCCTCGACGTGTTCGAGGCCGAGCCCCCCACCGGAAATCCCCTGATCGGGCACCCCAAGGTCGTGGCCACCCCGCATCTGGGCGCCTCCACCGAGGAGGCCCAGGAGCAGGTGGCGGTCCTGGTCGCCGGCCAGGTGCGCGACTTCTTCCTGGGGGGCGAGGTGCGGAACGCGGTCAACCTCCCCGCCTTGAGCGCCGAGCTCTACGCGCAGGTGCGGCCCTACCTGGAGCTGTCCGAGCGGCTGGGTAGCCTCGCCGCCCAGATCGCCGGTGCGCCCTTCACCCGGGCCGTGGCGCACTTCCGCGGCGACTGCACCGAGCTTCCCCGCACCCCGGTGGTCTCCGCCGTCCTGGTGGGACTCCTGGGAACGGTTCGAGGCGGGGGCGGGGTCAACTACGTGAACGCCCGCCTCACCGCCGCTGAACTCGGCATCACGGTGGAGGATCGGGCCTCCGGGGAAGCCGGGGACCATGCCGGCCTGATCGAGGTCTCGGTGGAGGGGGCGGTCCGCTCGGCGGTGGTGGCCGGGGTGGTGACCGCGGCCGGGAACCTCCGGCTAGCCCGCTGGGAGGGGCTGGGGCTCGACGCCCCGGCCACCGGCGACATCCTGATCCTCTCCAACCCCGACGTGCCCGGCGTGGTGGGCGCGATCGGAACCCTCCTCGGCGATGCCGGGGTCAACATCGCCCACATCGCCTGGGGGCGCGATCCCGGAATCGGCGAGGCGTACACCCTGTTGAACCTCGACTCGCCGATGTCCGACACCGTCCTCGAGAGCCTGCGGCGCCATCCCAAGGTGAACTGGGCGGAGCGGGTGCGGCTCCCCTGAGGAGTCGGGCACGGCGGGCGTCCGGGGGCGGTTTCCCGGGGCTCGGGCGCGGTGGCGCCCCGGAATTCACCGGGCGGAGCGGGCGCCGCGGTCGCCCGGGTGCGGTTGACCCCTACCCCCCTGCCTGATACCCTTCTCCGCGCGTTTTTCCGGCAGGGAGTCGCGGGCTCTCGGCTTTTTTTTGCCCGCCCGCGTGCGGATACCGTCCCCGTTCCCACACCCTCATCAAGGATCCGGCATGTCCGTCCGCGTCGTATTGGGCGCCCAGTGGGGCGATGAAGGCAAGGGCAAGATCGTCGATCTCCTGAGCGACGAGGCCGACGTCGTGGTGCGCTACCAGGGCGGCCCCAACGCCGGGCACACCGTGGTGGTGAACGGCCAGACCACCGTCCTTCACCTCGTGCCCTCGGGGATCCTCCACCCCGGCCGCGTCTGCTTGCTGGGCAACGGGGTGGTGATCAACCTCGAGGGTCTCTTCGGGGAGCTGGACGCCCTGGCCGGGCGCGGGGTGGACTGGCCGGGACGGGTGTGGGTGAGCGAGCGCGCCCACCTCATCCTGCCCGCCCACCGGGCGATGGAGGAGCACGAGGAGAAGGGCCCGGGAGCGGTGGGGACCACCCTCAGGGGGATCGGTCCCGCCTACCGGGACAAGATGGCCCGCATCGGCACCACGGTGGGGGAGTTCCTGGACCGGGAGCGCTTCCTGGACTCCCTGACCCGACAGCGGACCTGGCGGGAGCGCACCGTGCCGGCCCTGCCCCATGAAGCGGTGGATCCCGAGGCGGTGGAAACCGCCCTCGGACCCTATCGGGAGCGCCTCGCGCCCCTGGTAAGCGACACCGGGCTCTACCTGGGGCGGGCGGCCGCCGAGGGCCGCCGGATCCTCCTGGAAGGGGCCCAGGGGACCCTCCTCGACGTGGACCTGGGAACCTACCCCTTCGTCACCTCCTCCAACGCCGGGGCGGGCGGGGCATGCACCGGGAGCGGCCTGGGGCCGCGCCTGATCGACGAGGTGATCGGGGTGACCAAGGCCTATTCGACCCGGGTCGGCCTTGGACCGTTCCCCACCGAGCTTCACGGCGAGCCGGGGGCGCTCCTGCGCGATCAGGGGGCGGAATTCGGCGCCACCACCGGGCGGCCCCGCCGCTGCGGATGGCTGGACGGGCTGGCCCTGCGCTACGCGGTCCGGGTGAACGGGCTCGACTCCCTGGTCGTGACCAAGCTCGACGTGCTTTCGGGCCAACCGGTGGTGCGGGTGGCGGTGGCCTACCGCGTGGGGGACGAGCTGATCACGGAGTTCCCCGGCCGGATCGGCCCCCTGGAGCGCGCTCAGCCGGTGTACGAGGAGCTTCCGGGATGGTCCGAGCCCCTGGGCTCGGCCCGGACTCCCGGGGATCTCCCCGAGGCCGCGCGGACCTTTCTCACCCGTGTGGAGGAGATCGCCGGGGCGCGGATCGCCATGGTCTCCGTGGGCCAGGCCCGGGAGCAGACCGTCGCGCTTCCCTGACGGCGAGCCCGCCGCGCGCGGCCGGTTCGGCGTGGTCGCCGGCGGGCCCGTCGGGGCCTCGGAAGAACGAGCGGCGTGGCCCGGGGGCCGCCCGCGGCGACGGCGGAGGTAGGATTTTTCGGTGAGCCGTTAGCTCAGTTGGTAGAGCATCTGCCTTTTAAGCAGAGGGTCGCTGGTTCGATCCCAGCACGGCTCACCATTTTTTCGGACCGGCGCGGGCAATCCTGTCCGGCGGGGGACCCGCAACCGGCCCGAGCGTGGCCTCGGCGGGGCGAGCACCTGCGCCGGTGCGGGGCACGGAGGTAGGACTTCTTGCGGACCGGCATTCTCGGCTATCCCCAGAGCGGAAAGACCACCCTGTTCAATGTTCTCGCGCGAGCCCACGCGGCCACCGGGGCCTACGCCTCGGCCGCCGGCGGGATCAACGTGGGGACCGTGGAGGTCCCGGACGCGCGCCTCGAGGCCCTCCGGGATATGTTCAAACCCAAGAAGTTCACCCCGGCCCGTATTGAATTCGTGGACCTGGCCGGGGCGCCGGGTTCGGGGCGGGACAAGGACGGGGCGCTGCTCCCCCAGCAGATCACCAGCTCCGATCTCATCCTGCTGGTGGTGCGCGCGTTCGAGGATCCGGCGGTGCCGCACCCCCGGGATTCGGTGGATCCGCTCCGCGACCTGACCGGGTTCCTGGACGAGCTGGCGCTCAAGGACATGGCGGTATTGGAAGGCAGGCTGGAGCGGGTGCGCAAGGCCAAGCAGGTCGGCGCGAAGCAGGATGCCGACGAGCTTCCGGTGCTCGAGCGTTGTCTGGCCGCGCTCGAGGAGGGGACGCCCCTCCGCGAGCTGGAACTGGACGCCGAAGCGAACCGCCTGTTGCGGGGCTATCAGCTTCTCACCGCCAAGCCGCTGCTCATCGTGTTCAACGTGGGAGACGATCGGGCCGGAGGCGCGGGCCTGGCGGAAAGCGTCGAGGCCCGTCCGGGGACGGCGGTCCTGGAGATCTGCGGCAAGGCGGAGATGGAAATCGCGGAACTCGGCCCGGCCGAGGCCCGGGAGTTCATGGAGCTTCTCGGCATCGCCGAATCGGGGCTCGATCAAGTCATCCGAAAGAGTTACGAGCTTTTGGGCCTCTGTTCGTTCTTCACCGTGGGCGAGGATGAGGTGCGGGCCTGGAACATCACCCGGGGGACCCGGGCCCAGGCGGCGGCGGGGAAGATCCACAGCGACCTGGAGCGAGGGTTTATCCGCGCGGAAGTCGTTGCTGCGGAAGATCTTCTGGCTGCGGGGGGGGTGGCGGAGGCCAAGGCCCGGCACCAGCTGACGGTGGAGGGCAAGGAGTACGCGGTCAAGGACGGCGACATCCTGAACATTCGTTTCAGCGTCTGACCCCGCTCTCCAAGGTTTGGGTTTTTTTCATTTTCCCCCTTGACGGCTCCCCAGGGTCGGGCTCAAGTTCCAGGTTCGGATGCCGATCACGTAGGCTCACGATGCAGTTCGAAGCCGCGAACTATGTCGTGATGAGGAGAGGCACCCTGAATCGGAAGATTCTTCCCCTGGGGGGGAAACCGTATTGTCTGCACAAGGGAGGGCTGTGCTTAGGTCTCCGGACCCCATCACCTCGGCCGTAGTGTGCCCTGTGGGCGCCTGGGCGAGGTCCAGCCTGTGATGACTCCAAACCCGACCGAACCGGTCGGCGGCTTGGAGCCTTTTGTGTTGACACAACTGCGGGGGGCTGCCTTATTCTCCGACACGTGTTCCGGTAGCGGAACGAATACTCTTTGGAGTCACTCGATTTACAGGAGGTGAAGTCAGGCCGGCACCTGCGACGAGGAAAGGCGCACTCGCTTTTCCACTTCGTTGCATGAGGGCGGAAGGTAACGGCACTCACGCGAAACGACCGAAGTAAGCGACAACTGCAGTTTCACCTCGGCTAACAGGGATCTGCGTTACTTTCGGCATCGTGGACGGCTGGCTTGGACGGACAGCGCCAGACGATGGGACTGAGAGCTATGCGTAGATCCCTTTGTGTGTTTTTGGCAGTAACAGACGGCTTGTCACGCGACGAGGCGAGGGTTTTCGAGAGATGTTTGCGTCACGTCCTCCGTTCAGCCGCAGGGAGGTGCAAGTGAAACCGACGAATTCACCGAGTTCAAACAGGAAACGAGGTCTTCTCGGTTCGGGGAGACGGAAGAGGCTGGACGACGGAGGAGAGGTGTCCAACAAGGAGGGTGCTGGAATGGACTGGAGGAGAAGGTACACGGTGGCTTTGGCCATGGTGGCGGCGGTGGTTGCGATCGGTATCGCGACGCTGACCGGCGCCGCGCCGGTTCCGCCGATCGATAAGCTGGGTGCGTTCACGCCGACCAAGCAGCCCAACGGCATGCCGAAGTCGGAGGGACCGGCGCTCGTGGACGCGGTTTACTGGCCTGGGACCGGGCCGGCCAACGCCGCGCTCTGGCTGGTCTTCGACAAGGAGGTGGACCCCGCAACCTTCCAGTCCGACGACCTGGTGTTCTACCGCACGGGCGGGGCGGACACGCTGAAGAGCGGTCTGAGCTTCGCCTATCACCAGGCGAACTCCGTGGCCCCCACCACCGGCAAGTACACGAACGTACTGCAGGTGACCGGGTTCCCGGCTTCGGGGTTCACGGCTTTGAGCGCGGTCACCGACTCGGTTGCGCTCCGGAACCCCCGGCGGATCCCACCCTACCTCGGCAACGAACTCGACGACGCCTCGCGGATCCCGGTCAAGACCGGTCCCGCGATCACGCGGGTCGAGGTCCAGGCGGGCGGTGCCGCGGCCGGCCTGGGCAGCAACACCTCCGACGTGTTGCGGGTCTACTTCACCCACATGATCACCGCGGGCGCGGTGGCGACCGGCGGAAACGCCCGGAACGCCTTCACCTTCCCCGAACTGGGTACCGCGGGCGCCAATCCCACGATCACCTGGGCGGCCAACAACCGGTACGTGGACGTCAACTTCACGGACAACCTGGCCCAGCTCAAGATTCGCTCGGGCATCACCAAGGTCAAGCTGTTCGGCAACGGGGTGTTCACGGGGATCCGTGACAACGTCGCGGCCGGCCAGAACACTCCCGCGCAGCCGAACATGTCGCCGCGCTGGGCGTTCACCGACAACCTCGGCCCGCACCTCCTTCGGGCCGGCTACAGCGCCAGCCTCGGGCGTCTGACCCTGGTCTTCGACGACGACATCCAGATCGGCGTCCTTGCCCCTCTGGACACCGGGGTCTTCACGATCGGCGGCGGCATCACCTACGGCGCCATCTCGTCGGACGACGGCGACAACGTGCTGGTGCTCACCGGCCTCAGCGCCAACCCGGTGGACTCGACGATCACGATCGCCGATCCCACCAAGGTGCTCGACTACCAGGACCTCCAGGCGCTTTCCGGCCCGGCGGTTACCGTAGAGGCCTCGCCGATCATCGTGATGACCAACTACCACGATGGCGGCGCTCCCCTCGGCCTGGACTTCTTCACCGTCTGGTTCGACGTGCCGCTCACCGCGGCCCCGGACAGCACGGCCTTTGGCTCCTACGGTCTCGACGTCACCAACCAGCACGTGAGCTGGTCCCCGGTTTCGCCCAACACGGCGAACATCGGGAACACCAACTCGCCCCACTGGAACTGGACGCAGGGCGCTCGCGTGTACCTGAGCGGCACCCCCCTGTCCACCGGTGACGGGGTGAACGCCTCCCCGGACTCGTCCTTCGCGTGGATCCGGGACGCCAATCCGCCCTCGCAGGCGAACATCTACTTCGACTTCGCCTCGGTGGACGACGACACGCTCTTCGACCACTTCCACCTGGACGGCCAGGAAGATCGGGCCTACGCCCTTCTCTTCACCCGGAAGAACAACGGGATCCAGGATTCCTACGTTCAGAACAACCTGAACGCCGGTCGCTACACGCCGATCGCGCTTCCCAACCCGGGTGAGCCCAATCCGAACCTGGTGGCGGTGTTCCCGGCCGGTCCCGGAGACATGGACACCCAGGGCGATACGCTGTCCATCGGCAGCTCGCTCTACATCGCCGCGGTCACCGTGGACGCGGAGGGGAACGTCTCCGACATCCAGTCCCTCGGCAACATCATCGTGGGGCTCCCGGCCCCGCGTGATTTCGTGGAGGGCCTCGACGACGACATGATCCACATCTTCGGATTGGATCACGCCGAGCTCACCCCGGGCGTCCACTACGCCTGCGGTGACTCCGGTTCCGCTCCGCCCAACGCGAATTTCGTGCGGGTCTATGCGGACGCCGGGAGGACCATCCTCCTGGGTTCCGGTGTTGTGGACCACACCCTCGGGATGGACGGGGCCTTCGGGCCGATCGAGCTCGCGCCGGAGAACACGGCGCACAGCATGCTCTACTTCGTGAGCGTCCAGGTCGTGGGTAACACCGAGCAGGAATCCGCCGGGATGACGCGGATCCTCAACGACAACTTCAACCCCACCCTGGATACGGCCTTCGATCCCTTGAACGCGTCCATGATCTATTCGGGGGACGACACCCTCCGGGTGAAGGCGCGCTTCTTCGATCCGGCCGACTCCCTGGACAACGACAACGCGGCCGTCACCACGGCGACCGCGATCAACAACCTCCTCTACGGCTACGCCGACCTGTCCCAGTACGTCACCACCGCAGGCGGGGACTCCATCCTCATCACCTCCCTGGGTGCCAACCTGGTGGACGACGACCATGACTGGGTGGACGTGGCCCAGCCTGGAGCCGGAAACTTCCCGGCTTTCACCGCGAACGGCCGCATGGACTTCCCCGAGCCGTACGTGGACGAGAACGGCGACGGCGTCTACACCCCTGGTGAGACCTTCGTCGACCTGAACCTCACCGGCTACCACGCGCACCTGTACGACGCCGGCGACCAGAATCTGGACGCCAACGATACGGACGAGGCCGGTTGGTACTACTTCAAGTACCAGCTCAAGACGGCGGACCTGGTCGCCGACCCGAACGGTCTGACCAACTTCGCGGTGCTGGAAGACGTGCCGGCCATCCTCCACTTCGAGGACAACGCCGTCCGCAGCAACGCGGCCGACAACTCGGTCTACGGCGACAACGCCACCTTCACCGCGTACATGAACGCCCTGTCGGGCGGGAAGGGCGCGAACTTCGTGAGCCAGCTCGGAGCTCACTGCCCCTCGTACAGCCTCGAGCACCGGATCGTGAACGACGACGGGTTCCTGGGAGTCGAGGACAGTCAGGCTCCGACCGTTTCCGAGATCTCCTATCTGGAGCGGAAAGCGGACTGGACCACCGCCACCGGCGGTGCGGCCGCGAACATCATCGAGCCCGGTGACCACGTCTACAAGCTCGCCGCGGGCGACGTCGGCTCGTTCTTCAACCTGGCCGACTCCACCCTGAGCGACGACGACGTGATCTTCGTCGGGCTCCAGATCGCCTCGGACACCAACGATCTCGACACCTACACGTGGCTGACGTTGGATCCGGCGGGCGACGCCAACGGCGACGGGATGCCCGGCATCGCCGAGTACGACGACGACAACGACGGCGGGATCGACACCCTGGACGTCCAGGTCGCCGCCGCCATGGACACCACCCTCCGGAAGGCCGATCACATCGACAACGATGGTGACGCGTTCTTCCGGCTGAACCCGATCAACGGACAGTACATCTGGTTCAACGTCGACGAGTCGACCTCCAACGGGATCGACGACGACGGCGACGGGGTGGTGGACAACGCCGAGGAAGTCGAGAACTACACCTACGCCAACGACGACGACGAAGACGGGATCATGGACGGGAGCGCCGTCCGGATCACCGTCGCCGCGGGCCAGGTGATCTCCAATCCGGCGTACACCTACATCCTGGTGAAGGGATTCAACGATCCCGACAACATCGCCAACTACGACCGCACCGTCGGCGGAAGCCGCCCCAACAACGGGAAGGCCCCGGCGAACTTCGGTCCCCTGGCCTCGGGTGACGCGGTCCCCGGCAAGCCGGACGTCTTCGGTTCGGCCACCGCGGGCGCGGACACCTTCGCGGCTCCGATCCTGGCCCTGGGCGGGCCCAACATCATCTCCGCCCAGCACCAGTTCAACACCGACGGCCTGTCGCCGTGGGTGCCGACCAACTACGACGGTACGGCCTTCGCCTTCAACTACCGGGTTCAGAACGGCCGGAACCTCAACATGAAGGTTCTGAAGAGCCTGTACGACCTGGCCGACGGCACCGAGTACCGTGTGCGTGCGGTCGCCTACGACTGGGCGCATCAGGGGAACGCCAACTGGGCGGTCCCGCTGCGCTTCGAGATCGACAGCACCGGACCGATCGTGTCGATTCCCCCGCCTCCGTTCGACGACGTGATGGACAAGGACGGGGACCCGACCAACGGAATCCAGGTCTGCGACGTCAACACCAACGGCGAACCGAAGGAGTACACGCTCGAGGCGGACCTCGTTTCGGGCGACCTGAACGACGTGGATCACGTCGACTTCCAGATGTGGGACGGCTCGGCCTGGTCCACGATCGGAAGCGACTACAGCGCGCCGTTCACCCTGCCGTGGTCCTACTCCGAGGCTCCGCTCGGGAACAACCCGCCGGCCCGCCAGGACACGGTCTACTTCCGGACCATCGCCACGGACAAGTTCGGCAACATCGAGCCCCAGGCGCTCTGCGACAGCCTGTTCACGGCGCCCGACGTTCCGGACACGTCCTGCTACGAACTGCAGCTGATCATCACGGACTGCACGGCCCCCTGGTCGTGCCTCTGCCAGATCGGCAGCGACTACAACCCGATGGACGGCGCCTTCGTGCCGGTCGAGAGCGCGGTGGACCTTTCCGCCTGCTTCTCCGACGGTGACGGCGATTCCACCACCAACGACGTGGTGCGGATCGAGTTCCAGATGCGTCCGGTCGGGTCGGGAACCTGGCAGCTGATTCCGTCGCTGACCGGGGTTCCGGTGGATACCTCGGGTGACGGCATTCCGGACGTCCTGGTGGACGTGACCGGGATCAAGCACCCGATCATCCACACCACCGGCGACACCCTGGTGGCCACCGTCACGTGGGACACCCATGGGCTTCCGGTCGGGTCCTACGACCTCCGGGCCGTGGCCTACGACATCGAGGGCAACCAGAACGCCAACATGACCTGCGTGGCCACCGCCACGGTGGACGACATCGCGCTCCGCGCCTACGTCCAGCCGTGCGTGGACGGCGACACGCCGTCGCTCAAGACCCTCTTCGCGAACGTGTACATCCACGACACCGCGGTGAAGCGGGTCGAGTTCCAGTACACCGCGGACATCGATGGGGACGGGAAACCCCTCCCCGCCGCGAGCTGGACGACGATCGGCATCCAGAACGATCCCAAGGGCGATGTGGTCCTGCGGGCCGGTACCGCCCACGTGGAGGATCTGCCGGGAGCCGTCTACGGCGACCTGAGCGGCTACCGCTACTACGACGTGGACGGAGACGGGTACAACCCGGTGGACCCGATCTACCAGACCGGCGCTGCGACCTACAGCGGGCAGACCCCGGTTTCCGGGTTCGAGGCGGGAGGCATCGTTCCGGCGACCGGAGCGACCCTGACCGCGTTCGCCGCTCATGAGTACTACGCGGACACCGAGGATGACGGCCTCGACGCCGCCGACTGGATCATGCTGGACAACCGCCTCAACGGATCCGGCGACAACAACGTCGACGTCTGGTCGACCAACTGGGACGTGACCGGCCTCAACGGGTGCTACGCGGTTCGCGCGGTGGCCACCGACGAGTTCGGGAACGTCGACCACGACGGGCTGGGCGGGCCGGATGACGTCATCTGGACCGAGGAGTGCTGCTTCGACGTCAACGCTCCCCAGTTCTGCGTGACCGGGTACATTCCGGCGGCGGGCGGAGCGGTGATCCCGCTCTCCTACAGCCCCGAGTGCCCCTACGTGGCTCCCCAGGATTCGCTGACCTTCGTGGCCACCGCGGTCCCGGGCAGCGAGTCCGGCGACGTCTCCTACGTGAAGTTCTTCTACAGCACCGACGGCGGCTACAACTGGACGTCCTTCGCGGTGGACAACATCGGTCCCGACTGGACCGGCGTGTTCCCCTACGGGGAAATCCCGTTCGTCACCGACACCCAGACGAACTTCAAGGCCGTCGCCTACGACAGCAACGGGAACTTCGACGACGAGCCCAACGCGTGCAAGGCGTGCGTGGTGCTCGGCGAGAACACCGGTCCCGAGACCGACATCGTGTACATCGTGACCGCCGAGGGCGATACCCTCAACGCCAACACGGTGCTGCGCGGCACGACCAACCCGTTCTGCCTCGAGCCGACCACGCTCTACATGCTGGTCACCGCCGAGGACAGCCAGACCATCGAACGCGTGGAGCTCTGGTACCGGAAGGTCGCGGGGAACAGCCCGTCGGACACCACGGCGTGGGCCATCGTGCCGACGCCGGTGATGCCCGACACGACCTATCCCTACGAGTTCACCTGGGACGTCTCGGGGCTCTCGGACGGCGTGTACCAGTTCTTCCCTCGCGGCTACGACATCAACGGGAACGCGACGCCGATCTTCAAGAACCCATACTGGTTCAGCCTGAACAGCCAGACCGCTCACATCACCTCGGTCAGCAAGAACGGGATCGAGGTCTCGAGCCTGACGCCGGGTGAGGAAGTGGTCCTTCGGGCGGAGCTGGACGATCCGAACGACAACACCGGCATCGCGGTGAACTTCTACTATGCCGAGCGGGTGGTGGGCGAGATGCTGAGCGTCTCGAACGCCTACCCCTACACGGCGACCGCCGACTACAGCATCTGGGCCCACGGCGCCACCGGACAGCACGGGAGCGAAACGGTCTGGGTGAACGGCACGGCGGCGCAGTGGTACTCCACGGCCGACTTCGCGGCGCTGACCCCCGGGGACAAGATGGCCTACACCATCACCGGAGCGGGCGAGTTGGAGTTCGGCGGACCCATGGCCGCCGACGACGTCGTGAAGCTCGACTACAACATCACCGACTGCACCCTGATCGCCAGCGGGGACAGCGTGTCCCCGTACTCGGTGGCCTGGGATGCCGACAGCGGCGGGCTGGTGCCGGTCCCGAACTATTCGGCCACCACGCACTACGACCTGATGGCTTCGGTCTACCGTACCTACAACGGGTACACGCCCTGCGGCGAGGACTGCGTGACCGAGGGCTTCGCGCGGCCGATCAACGACACCGCAGCCCCGATCTTCTCGGTCTGGGGCCTCGACTACCGGAACGATGACCTGCCCGGGAACCCCCTCTGCGAAAGCGTGGGTGGGAACGACCTGGTTGGGGACGTCGGCTCCAGCAAGTCGAAGCTCTCCGGCATCGAGGAGCAGTTCTTCGTCACCCCGTCCCGCCTGATCGACGCGGGCCAGGCGGCGGGCGTGACGGATGCCGCCATCGCCTTCGATGACGGCTCCGACTGGGACTCGGTCACCATGCGGGTCGGTCAGGGCGCCGCGGTCAACTTCACGAAGCTGACCGGCGACACCTCGATCACCATGCCGATCACGCTCTACATCGACGACCTGGCCGACGTCGCCGCCAACGGCTTCAGCACCAAGGCGGTGAACCCGGACTCCGTCGAGAACGTGACCATCAGCGTCCCCGGGATCAGCGTGACCAACGCGACGATGTACGACGACGGCACCAACGGCGACCAGGTCGCCGGGGACGGCGTCTACACCTACATGGCCACCCTCCCGCTGGACGGCACCTACGCGTACACGTTCAGCGTGGATCTCTACGGTGACGACCAGATCACGAACTTCGCCGACCCGCGGCACTCGCTGTCGGCGATCTCCGTTCCGGCCGAGCTCTGGTACTACTCGACCACCGATCCGGGCGCCCTGTTCGGGGTGAACACCCTGAACGCGGTGACCGTGACCGTGGCCGACACCTCGGGGAACAGCAGCACCAACTTGATGTCCGGCAACGGATTCGGCGGTGCGCTGGGGCAGATCTGGGTCACCTACGATCCGACCCCGGAGAAGGTGAAGAGCATCTGGTTCAGCAAGACCACGGTGGCCCCGGGCTCCCAGCTCCAGGTCAACGTCGAGGCGCCGGACACCGGCACCCCGACCGCCGACGTGATCAAGCTGACGTCGATGATCGTCCAGGTCTCCATGGACGACCTGGGTACCCGTTGGCGGACCATCTACCGCGACGACGTGAATCAGGACTCGGGACCCGTGTTCCTGAACTACGACGGCGGCTGGGGCGGCACCTTTACTCTGCCGTCCTGGATGAACCCGCTCACCGACGGGATCGACAACAACCGTGACGGCGTCACCGACGACGCGGCCGAGGCGGTCTACACCTACCAGGTGCGGGCGGTCACGGTGGACGACTGCTACAACACGGGGTACTCGTGCAGCCACCCGCGGGCCCAGACGCCGCCGGTCTGCAGCGAGATCACCGTGGACGCGGCGGTGCCGCAGGCGTGCCTGAGCTGGCCTCAGGACGGCTACATCGTGGCCCTGGGCGACACCATCCAGATGTCGGCCACGAGCAGCGACACGGACATCGACTACGTCCAGTTCGAGTACAGCCTGAACGGCGGCTCGTCCTGGAACACGATCGACTGCACGCCGCTCAACAGCGACGACCCGACGTGGGACGCCGACGGAAGCGACGGGTGGAGCTGCACGTGGGACACCTCGTTCCTCGGTCAGCTGCTCGGCTCCGACTTCTACGTGACCCTCCGGGCGCGGGCGGTCGACATGGCCGGGAACGATCAGGGCGACGATCCGCTGCTGGCCTGCAACCGGAACATCATCGTCAACGACCAGACCGGACCGCTGTCCGCGATCACGCGGTTCTACTCGCCGTGCTTCCCGGAGGACCCGCAGTTCGACGGGAACTTCAAGAAGCCGTTCGATCCGACCCTGGCCCTGAGCCATACGGTCGAGGTCTGGGGACGGGCGACCGGGTGGAACTCCAAGGACGTGGCCACCGTCGTGCTGCAGATGGCTCCCGAGGTGGACGGGGCGCCCGGCGCCTGGACCACGATCGGGGTGGACAACGCTCTGCAGACCGGTCCTGCCCCGATCCAGGCGATCTGGAGCGTGGACTGGGACACCGATCCGGTGGCCGAGGGGACCTACTACCTCCGGAGCTACGCGACGGACGCCGACGGCAACGTCCAGGGGGACACCAGCGATCCCCGGGACGGGACGCCGGACGACCTGCCGGTGGTGAAGGTGGTCGTGGATCACACCGCGCCCGACTTCATGCTCACCATGGTCGGACCCGAGACCCTGAGCGGTCAGGACGGCGATCAGGACATGCCGGCCGATCCGCCGGTCATCCGTGCCGACCTGGCCGACAAGGAAACGGGGATCTGCCCGGATCTGAGCCGGGAGATCACCTTCCTCGCCGCCGCCACCGACGTGGCCGGGGACACCGAGGCCATCGACTCGATGAGCCTGGAGTTCTACGACGACGTGACCAACCCCGAGAACGGGGTGTGGCGGAGCCTCAGCGGCGCCCAGTTGCTCGACGGATTCGAGTACCGGGACGCCCAGGGCAACGACCTGAATCCTGACGGCAAGTGGCAGCTCACCGTGGACAGCGTCGACGCCCTGATGAGCGCCATGCAGTCCGCGGCCGGGAGCAACCTTCCGTCCAAGGTCTACCGATTCCGGGTGCGGGCCACCGACTACGCCTGCAACACCAACGAAGCGAGCCCCGGCGTCTGGCTGCGGCTCGACGCCTGGGATCCCGAGCCCCTGTGGATCTATGCGGGCAACCGGCAGTTCGAGGCCGGGGGCGGCGCCGAGGGCAACACCGTCCACGTGGCCGGTGGTGACGTGGTGCCGTTGGCCGCGAGCATCAACGACGGTCTCTGGTTCAGCTACCCGAGCGGCGAGTGGCCTCTCAACCAGGACATCAAGAACCAGTCCAGCGACCACCTGGTGGTGCAGTTCTCCTACCGTGTCGGCGGCGGTGACAGCCACGTCATCGGGCTCGGCACCCTGGACGACAACAACACCCCGGACGGCGCGGACGACCTCTGGAAGATCGACTGGACGACGCCGACCAACCTGCCCGGGAGCACGGACAGTCTCTACACCATCGATGTGGCGGTCCGCGACTTCGCCGGGAACTGCGGCGGGGACTTCGCCGAGGACGTCGTGTCGGTGCAGGACGTGACCCCGCCGGATGACACCCAGCTCGAGGCGGTGGTGTCGGGCGACGAGTGCTCGACCTACCCGTTGACCCCGATCGTGTTCGGTGGGCAGAGCGTCGACGGCTACGGCATCGACGAGACGGTTCTCGCCCAGAGCCCGAACGGCGCCAAGACGGTGGGCGTGGTCGCCCGCACGGTGGAACTCGCCGCGGCAACCCCGCAGGGCGACGCCTCCATGGACGGCGGCCGGGTGATCTTCGAGGGCCAGTGGGTGACCGGAGCCGGTCAGCCGGCCGCGGACGCCTGGATCCCGATCGGAGACGGTGAGTGCGAGTACCGGTGTCCGGACGGGCTGGTTCTCGTGCCGAAGCCCGGGGTGACCGACGCCGCGTCGCACCAGGGTCCGGTCTGGACGATCAGCTGGGACACCAAGCTCCTCGGGGCCGACGGCAAGCCGGTCTGGTACGACCCGGCCGTCGACGGGACCGAGGTCTGGGTCCGCGCCCGGGCGGTCGACGCCTGGGGTAACGCGGAGTCCGGCGAGATCGCCTACTACCGCCTGCAGGTGGATAACACCGCTCCCACGATGACCTCCGTTCTCGCGAACGGGCAGGCCACCAGCAGCGTGGAGCGGAACAGCAAGGACGGCGTGTTGATCGAGGCCAAGGGCGGGTCGACCACGGACTTCGTGGACAACGACCTGGTCGTGACCTTCTTCTACAAGCTGCACAGCGACCTGAACGCTGACGGATCGTGGATCCAGCTTCCGGGCACGGCGGGCATCGCCCCGACGAACGACAACCCGGACCAGACCCGGCCCTACGCGTTCCACTGGGATACCAACGGTTACCGGGATCCGGACGGAAAGCCGCTCTCTCCTGGCATGACCTACGACATCTCGGTCGCGGTCAGCGACCTGGTGTGCAACAGCACATCGGTCGTGGCTCACAGTGAGCTTACCGGTGGCGAGGCCCAGCTGACGGTCGCCGACACCCAGCCCCCGGTCGCCACGATCGTGGGCCTGGATCGCGACCTCTCCGGCGCGGCCTGCACGACCGGCGAAGCGAGCTTCGTCGAGAACCCTGACACGCTGCGGATCAACGGCGTGAACCAGGTGTGGGCCCGGATCCTGGACGGCAGCACCGACACCCAGGACGTGAAGTTCTGGTACCGCCAGGTGAAGCCGACCACGGGTGCCTGGGAGATGGCCGACGCCGACGTGGATATGAAGGACCTGGACAACATCCAGACCTGGGTGCTCTACAACTGGAACACCGCAGGGCTGGTCTCCGGCGCCACCTACCAGATGGTGGCCGAGGCCAAGGATGACGCCGGGAACTTCATGAACCACACCACCAACACCCTGCCGGCGATCTACATCGTGGTGGACCGCACCGGCCCGACCTTCACCGGCATCCGTCCGATCGCCGGGAACGTGATCGTTCCCGAGAACGTGGCGGGTGAGGGCACGGTGTGCGATCCCGATCAGCGGGTGGCCGACCTGATCGCCCAGACCGCCGACAAGGACGTGGACTACAAGAACTCCTGGAACAACTGCGTGACCTGGGAGTGGAAGTACTCCGCGGATGAGGACGTCGACTCGAACTGGCACAGCTTCCAGGCCATGACGATGTACGACGGCTTCAAGACGCGGTACAGCTCGACCGCCGACGTGCTCGACCTCTTCGGGTACAACGCCTACCTCGTCGACTGGCGGATCGTGGCCAGCGACGTCGCGGGCAACACGAAGACCTCGATCGTGGCGGCGCGGACCATCGTGGACAACGTGGACCCGGATCTCGAGATCACCCACTTCCACATCGTGGGACACGATCCGAACGGGCACGAGACGACGATCGATCCGATCGACAACAACCAGATCACCGACGTGTCGGCCGGCGACCAGATCCTGGTCTACGCCACCGCGGATGACGACGAGCCCAACATCCCCGGCGCCGGAGTCAACGACTCCACCGGCGTGGCCGAGGTGCAGTTCTTCGTCCGCCCGATGGTCGTCACCAAGGGTGTGACCGAGACGCCCGGCCAGAGCTACGGCGCCTGGCAGTTCCTGGGCACCGCGGGCTACGACGACGCGCTCGGCCTGTGGGGCGTCCGGTGGAACACCACCGGCCTCTCCGAGGGTCAGTACGAGGTCAAGGCCCAGGCCACCGACGATGCGGCCAACTGCGGCGACAGCCACAACATCGTGACCGTCACCGTGCGCAACGTCGCGGTGCCTCTGGCCCAGGTCTCGGCGTTCAACCCGCATCTGAAGGGCGCGATCTCGAAGTCGACCATCGACCGCGTGTACGGACTCACCTTCGGTGAGAAGGAAGCGGCGACGGTCTTCTTCCAGTACCGCCTGGCGGGCGTGGACGGCGAGCCGTGGACCACGATCGGCACCTCGACCTTCACCGACGTGACGCTCGACATGGTCGCGCGCGGTGAGTGGCTGATGCCGCAGGATCTGTGGTACGCCGAGTTCGTGACCTCGAACCTGGACGACACCAAGCAGTACGAGCTGCGGGCGGTCGCCGCCGACGCGATTCCGGCCAAGCCGGGCGACGCGACCCTCATGGGTCTGGTCCCCGGTCAGGGCGGGATCAAGCCGCTGTCCGGCGACACGAACGTGTTCGGCGGTCTCTACGACCTCCAGAACACCCCGACCCTCACCGTCCAGCCGATGAAGGATGTCTTCGGCCGCACCTATCTGGAGCCGGTGGACATGCAGCTCGGCTACATCACCGACGATCCCATGGTCTACGTGACGGGCAACATCCGCCAGACCGGGCGGGTCGAGGTCCACACCGGCTTCGGCTGGGTGGCTCCGTTCGTGGCGATCGTGGGCGAGGACGGCGCCGGCAACATCGCCGAGGCCCTGCCCGAGATGGATCCGAAGACGGACGACGCCCAGACCTGGGTGGGTCAGATGTTCAAGACCTCTGACTTCCTCAGCAAGCTCGACCCGACGAGGGGCGCGGTTCTGGACGTCTACGCCACCGCTCACAAGCAGCGGACCAGCTCGGACACGCACGCTCCGTACACCGACATGAAGATGAACAGCATCATCTTCCACCAGGTGACCCCGAACCGCGGCAGCAACGGCATCGCCGGGGTGAACGGGAACGGGGCGAACGACGCGTTCGCGGTCGAGGTGCCGGCCAGTGCCTACAGCCACGACTACGGTCTCCTCATCAAGCCGACGGACATGCCGACCACGCCGCCGTGGCAGGATCGCTACATCGACACCATCGGGCAGGCCTACCGGACCTCGCTCCACACGTCGACCTGGGAAGTCACGGACGGCGTCAATGCCCACGCGGGCTACGAGGCCACGCTGTGGGTCACGGTGGCGTCGAACCTGCTCCACCATGCCGACGGCAGCGCGATCAACCCGATGAAGCTCACGGTCCGCCGCTGGGACGGCCATGCCTGGGACGGCAAGAACATCACCAACGTCGTGGTGACGCCGAACGTCTCGGGTGAGGACACCACCAGCTACACCATCCGCTTCAAGAGCAAGCAGATCTCTCCTGCGATCTGGGCGGTGGTGGCTACCGACAAGGCGGCGCCGGTCGAGATCTCGGCTTCGCCGGCCTGGTCGGGGTACACGGATCAGGACCCGATCCTGCGCGGCATCCTCCGCAGCCCGGGCAGCGGCATCGACTCCGGCAGCTTCGAGTTCTACCTGGACGGAAAGCTGGTCTACAGCAGCTATGAAGACTGGTTCCTCTATCCGGGCTCGGAGTTCGACTGGGAGTACGCCAGCCAGGACGACCAGACGGTCGGCTGGGAGTACCGCCACACCTGCGACAACAACGACGCGCTGAAGGAAGGGCCTCACACCGCCAAGATCGTCTTCAAGGACGACCAGGGGAACACGGTGGGCGACGACTACACGTTCGACTTCAACGTCGACCGTACCGCGCCCTACATCGAGTTCCACGGCGGGTTCGTCGGCAGTCCGCTGCTCAAGTTCGCGGCGGGCTACACGAACCTCGACCAGAACATCCTGACCGTGAAGATGTACGACGGCGGCTCGGGCCTCCTGTTCCGTGAGGATCGCATCGACGACTACACGTCGAACGGTTCCGACTACTGCGAGCAGGAGAATGCCGAGGAGCTCTGTGAGGTGTACGGCGCATACGGCATGGACTGCGACGAGATCCTGCCCGGCGACGGTGGGTTCAAGTACGACGTCTGGGTGATCGACGATTGCCAGACCTGCGGGACCGGCAGCCAGTCCGACATCGACAACATCGAAGAGCGGACTCTGATCTACACCGGCACCGCGGACGCCCTGGCTCCGTACATCACGCCCTCGTTGGACACCTACCAGCCCGGCGACACCCTGAGCGTGCCGCTGGCGGTGTTGACCGGCGGTCATCGGATCCACGACGGCGCGGTTCTGGAGATCGTCCTCTACAGCGACCGGCTGATCATGCAGGGCGGTGAGCCGACGATCAGCGCCGAGCTGCAGGCGGCTCTGGACAAGATGGCCGCCTTCGGGCCCATCAAGTTCGACGCGGCCGGTCAGGAGTACGTGGTCTACACCCGCGGGGTGATGGACAACGTGTTCAACGCGGGTAGTCGGTATGTGGAGCAGCGGTTCCTGGTGGACCTGACCGCTCCGACGGTGGTGCCTTCGTCGCCCGGCGTGGTCTGCGGCGGCGGGGAGCCCGGGACCCCGGTGATCCAGTCGACCAGCTACACCTTCACGGCGAGCTTCGTCGACGGTGGCTCGGGAGTCCAGACCGACCCGGCTCCGACGGTCAAGGTGACGGCGCCTGACGGCTCGACGCCGACGGTCGAGGAGATGAACATCGACTCCAGCGGCATCAGCTTCAAGATCACCAACGGTGGGAATCTGCTGATGACCGGCACCTACGTCGTGACCATCTCCGGTCAGGACAAGCTGGGTAACAAGTTCAGCTCCACCTGCTCCTTCCAGATCGGTGGGAACGTGGTGCAGGTCCTGGGCGCGAAGGTGGTTCCGAACCCCTTCAACCCGATGACCGGCACCGACGCGCAGATCATGTTCAACCTGAACAAGCCTGCTGACGTCGAAGTCACGGCCTATGACTGGGCCGGCGACTACGTGGCCACGATCTTCAAGGGCACGAAGGGCATCGGTCCGGTGAACATCGCCTGGGGCGGTCAGACCGAAGACGGTCGCGACCTCTCCAACGGTGTGTACCTGATCCGGATCGTGGTCAACGACGGCTCGCGGCAGGAGCCTCGGGTCCTGAAGCTCGCGATCTGGAACGAGAAGTAATAAGGGTCGGGGGGCCGGAAGGCCGGCCCCCCGGCGCCTTTGCTGAGCGGCACTCAAAGAGGAAGCGCTGCAGGGATGAGCAAGGAGGTAACGGTGATGTTTCGTAGGAACCGAGGCGCGTGGGCCCTTGCGTTGGTGAGCCTGCTCCTCGCGGCTGCGGCCCCGACGGCGGTCTTCGCCGCGGATCAGCAGAGCAACCACGGGGCGGCTTTTCTGCGCGCGGGCGTAGGAGCCAGGTACTTCGGGATGGGCGGTGTTGGTAGCGCGACCGCGAACGATGTTTCGGCCGGCTACTGGAACCCCGCAGGCCTGTCCCTTCTCCGAGGGTTCAGCGCCACCGGGATGATGACCGGTGGAATGACCTTCGATCGTAACCACAACTACGTCGGGCTGGCCTACGGCTTCGACAAGTTCGCGTTGGGATTCACATGGATCAACGCGAGCACCGACAACCTGACCGAGACCCGTCTGGACGGGTCCTCGGGCAGCCAGTTCAACTTCTCCGAGAACGCCCTCATGCTGTCGGCGGCGACCATGACCGGTCCGTTGAATCTGGGCATCAGCGGCAAGCTGGTGACCCAGGATCTCGGAACCACCAGTAACGGCAGCAACGAAGGCAGCGTGAACGGCCTGGGACTCGATATGGGCGCGCAGTTCGCGGTCACCGAGTACATCCGGCTGGGCATCATGGTCCAGGATCTGTTCACATCGGTCGGGGACCAGAAGAACGGCAACGTCAACGACATTCCTTCCAACCTCCGCTTCGGAGCTTCGGTGGCGCCGGTGGACGGCCTCACCCTCGGTGCGGACGTGGAGAAGACTCGTGACGATGAGAACTACCGCTTCCACGGAGGCGGCGAGTACTGGATGCCGTTCAGCGAGGATTTCTCCGGCGCCCTGCGCCTGGGCGTGGATGACGGAAGCTTCGCCGGAGGCATCGGCCTCGGAGTGAAGTTCTTCCGTTTCGACTACGCCTACGTGGTCGAGCCCCAGAGCTTCCTGAACGAGAACCATCGGTTCTCGGTCACCCTCGATTTCGGCGAGCACCGGGACATGTACCGGGCGGCCGGCGGGGTGAGGGACCGGGACCACGACGGCATCGCCGACGCGGACGATCAGTGCCCCGACCAGCCCGAGGACTTCGACGGCTATCAGGACACCGACGGCTGCCCGGACTTCGACAACGACGGTGACGGCATCCTGGACGTGAACGACCAGTGCCCGAACCAGCCCGAGGACTTCGACGGGTACGAGGATCAGGACGGCTGCCCCGATCTCGACAACGACGGGGACGGCATCCTGGACAAGGACGACAAGTGTCCGAACGAGGCCGAGACCTTCAACGGATACGAGGATACGGACGGGTGCCCGGACGATGCTCCGATCTACTTCCCCCTGGCCCACATCAACTTCAAGTTCGGGACGGCCGAAATCAGCGGCGCTGATCCGATCCCGGTTCTTGACGACGTGGTTCGGATCATGAACGAGCACCCGGAGATCCGGGTGGAGATCCAGGGTCACACCGACAACATCGGGAGCGACCAGTACAACATGACCCTCTCGCAGAAGCGGGCCGAGGCCGTGAAGCAGTACCTGGTGAAGAAGGGCATCGATGCCAGCCGCTTGGATACCCGCGGCTTCGGCGAATCGCAGCCTATCGACAGCAACGATACGGATCTCGGGCGTGCCCGGAATCGCCGTATCCAGTTCGTGGTGGTCGAGAAGTAGCGTCGCGAACTGCGGAACATCGGAACCTCCTTGGACGCCCCTCGCCGGAAGGCGGGGGGCGTCCTATTCGTGGGGCTCCGACCGAGGGTCGGTGTGCTAGGATATCGGGCTGAACGGCGGCTGGAGTCGGCGTTTCGGAGGTGCGACGGCATGGACATCTGCCCGAACTGCGGGATGGGCGCGAGCGGTGTGGACTTTTGCCCGGAATGCGGGGTCAAGGTGGCGCCCCGGATCGCGGTCGAAGAGGAGCCCGGACAGGACCGGGTCCTGCAGGCGAGGATCGTCTACCTGGCACCGGATGAGTTGGCGGCGGCCACCGTGCAGAAGGTCCTGGAGTCGGACGGGATCGAGTCCTGGATCCAGTCGGCCCAAGCTCCTGGGTTCGAGGCGCTCCTCGGCCTGATCGAGGGATACTGGGGGCGGGTGCTGGTATTCGAGGATCAGGAGGAAGCCGCCCGGTTCGTCATCGAGGGCTACTTCCGTACCGCCGGGCTCGGTGTCCACTAGCCGCCGGGGCCGGGCGCCTTACGTGAACCTTTCCCCTGAGCCTCACCGGAGTTAGTTCCCATGCGCGGCCTCCTTCTCCTCGTCTTCTTTTTGACCTTGTTCTGGTTCGTCAGGCGCATCTGGAAGGCGTTGATCTCCGGGCTCTCGTCGGATCGGACCCGGCCCGAGGTCCACCACCGCCGGTCGGAAGGTGACGAGATCGACGGGGGTCGGATCATCGACGTCCCCTTCACGGAACATTCCGGTGAGCGGGACAATGCCGAGGGGAGTGAAGGGAAGAAGGACGGACCGTGACCGGACCCGCGTCCTCGGGCTCGGCGCACATCGAGGTTCGGGACCTGACCAAGGTCTACCGATCCCCCTCGGGGGATCTGTTCCCGGCCGTGGACCGGGTGACCTTTCGGGCCGGGGCGGGCCGCATCTTCGGGCTGCTCGGGCCGAACGGCGCCGGCAAGACCACCACCCTGCGGATCCTCTCCACCCTGATTCCACCCACCTCCGGCTCCGCGCGCATCGGGGGGCGCGGGATCATCGAAGAGCCGGCCGAGGTTCGCCGCCGGATCGGGTTCTTGACCGGGAGCACCGGGGTCTACCCGCGGCTCACCGCCCGCGAGGTCGTCCGCTACTTCGGCCGCCTCTACGGGATGCCCGCGGGGCAGGTGGAGGCCAGGATCGATACCCTGTTCGACCGGCTCGAGATCAGCTCCTACCAGGACAAGCGCTGTGGCGATCTCTCCACCGGTATGAGGCAGAAGGTCTCCATCGCCCGCGCCATCGTTCATGACCCGCCCGTGCTCATTCTCGACGAACCCACCACCGGTCTCGACGTCCTGGCCAGCCGCCACCTGGTCGACTTCATCCGGGACTCCCGGTCGGCGGGGAAGTGCGTCCTCTTCTCCACCCACATCATGAGCGAGGCGGAACGGCTGTGCGACGAGATCGCCATCCTTCACCGGGGTCGGGTCGTGGCCCAGGGCACGGTTGAGGATCTCCGCCGCCGGACGGGGGAGACGATGGTGGAAGACGTCTTCCTCACCCTTCTGGCCCAGGGGGACCGCGCCGAGGCCTCGGCGGACGGACCGGGCGGCCCGGAGGGGGCGCGCCCCGCCGGGAGCCCCCTGGATGCGACCCCCCCCGCCGTCCCGCCGGAGGGTGACCGATGAACTGGACGGAGATCGCCGTGGTGTGGCGGAAGGAGATTCTGGACACCCTCCGGGACCGCCGGACCATCATGGCCATGATCGTCCTCCCTCTTCTGATCTACCCCATCCTCATCGTCGCCATATCCCAGCTCGGCCTTCACCAGGTGGAGAAGCTCCGGGCGGCCAAGGCCCGGATCGCCGTCGTGCCCCGGGACGCCTCCCCCGAGCTGGTCCGGGGACTCTCCGCGGACACCTCGTTCGTGCTCGTACACCCCGCCGATCCATCCGCTGCCCTGGCCGGCCGGGAGATCGACGCCGTCCTCCGCGTCCCCCTGGACTTCGACCAGAGGCTGGCCGACACCGAGTCCACCGGCGTGTCGCTGCAGGTGGATCTCTCCCGGGACCGGGGCGGGGAGATGCGGGACCGGATCCGGGATTTCCTCCTCGATTGGCGGCGAGAGGTGGTGGCCGACCGGCTGGTCCGGCTCGACATGCCCGATGCCTTCGTCAAGCCGTTCACGGTGGAGATCACCAACGTGGCCGGGGCCCGGAAGATGAGCGGGTCCTTCGTTGGCCGGATCCTTCCCTTCTTCCTGGTCGTGATGATGATGACCGGAGCGTTCTACCCGGCCATCGACGTCACCGCGGGGGAGCGCGAACGCGGGACCCTGGAGACCCTGATGGTGGTCCCCGCCGGGCGCTTCAACATCGTGCTGGGGAAGTTTCTCACCGTCTTCCTGGCGTCGATCGTGACCACCCTGGCCAACCTGGCTTCCATCGCCTTCACCGTGTTCTTCCTGATCGGGAGCGCCAAGCTGGGCGGGGACATGGCATCGGGGGTCGCCTCCCTGGTGGATTGGCGGGGGATCCTGCTCATCTTCCTCATCATGGTCCCCATGGCCCTCTTCTTCAGCGCCCTGGCCATGCTGGTGGCCTCTTTCGCCCGTTCCTTCAAGGAGGCTCAGAACTACCTATCGCCCCTGGTCATCGCCTGCATGGCCCCCGCCTATCTCGCCTTCCTTCCGGGGATCGAGATCAACACCACCCTGGCCCTCATTCCGGTGGCCAACGTCGTTCTCCTCTCCCGGGAGCTCCTGCTGGGGAACGTGATGTGGCCGTTCGTGGCCATGACCATGGCCACCATGACCGCGCTGGCCTTCCTCCTCCTCGCCCGCACGGTGAGCCTCTTCGGGGGCGAAGCCATGCTGAGCGGGACCGAGGGCGGACCCAAGTTCTCCTGGGGGAACCTCTTCCGCCGGGAGAACCGCACCCGAACCGAGGCGCTGACCCCGGGAGCGGTGGCCACGGTGTTCTTCATGGTGCTTCTGGGGTTCTTCTATCTGGGAACGCCCCTCCAGCTCAGGGACGTGAAGCTCGGCCTGGCCGTGACCCAGATCCTGGTCATCGCCGGGATTCCCCTGATCGCGCTGCGGTTTCTGGGGATCCCTGCGCGGCGGACCCTGGGCCTCTCTCCCGCGCCGCGGGGGCGCCTCCTTCTCCTCGCGCTGGCCGCCGCCCCCGCCGCCACCATGCTGGCCGCCCTGGTGGCCATGGCCCAGGGCCTCTTCCTCGAGGTCCCGGCATCCTACCGGGAGCTCATGGAGAAGCTCTTCCGGGCCCAGAGCGGGGGAGGGCTCGTCCTGTCGATCGCGGTGTTCGCGATCCTCCCCGGGATCTGCGAGGAGATCCTCTTCCGGGGATTCGTGCTCCGCGGCCTCCTCCGGCGACTCACCCCCGGCCGCGCCATCCTGTGGACGGCGATCCTCTTCGGGGCCTTCCATTTCGACCTGTACCGGCTTCTGCCCACCACCGTGCTGGGGCTTCTCCTGGGCTGGGTGGCCTGGACCACCGGAAGCCTCTGGCCGGCCATGGTGCTCCACGCGGCCAACAACACCATCGCGGTCCTCGCCACCAACTCCGAGGTCCTGAAACGGCTCCCCTGGCTCGGAGAGGGGGTCTCGGTGCCGCCCGCGGTGCTGATCGGAGCGGGGGCGCTGGGGCTGGCCGCCGCCTGGGGGCTGGCGCGATCGTCCCGGAAGTCTCCCCCGGGCCCGGATTGAGCCTTCCGGCGCCGTCCCTCCGTTCCCTGAAGGGTCCCGCCGGCCCTGCCCCGGCCCCCCTCCCCGGAGGGGAGACCACCGGACCCGCCGATCGCGTTATACGCCAACGGGTTGCCCATGGCGGTCCCCGGCGGCTTGGACCGGTCCAATCCGGCCCGTTTCGACTATAATGAACGGCGCGCTTCGGGATCCGACACCCAGAAAGGGACCCACCGTGCAGCCCTACGTGAAGCCCACCATCCGCGACATCGCCCGGCTCGCCGGCGTCTCGCGGTCGACGGTGTCCCTGGTCATCAACGACGATCCCCGCATTTCCGCCGAGACCAAGGCGCGGGTGATCGAGGTGATAGAGAAGGCGGGCTACGAGCCGAGTTCCCTGGCCCGGGGGCTGGCCCGGCGGCGGGCCAACGCGGCGGCGGTGCTCCTTCCCCGCACCGGTTCCCACGTCTTCGCCGACTTCTATTTCTCCGAGGCGATAAGCGGCATCGCCAGCGCCCTCTCCGAAGCCGGCTACCGCCTGCTCATCGAGATCGTGGACGAACGCTTCCTGGAGAACGGCCACCACATGAAGCTCTTCCGGGAAGGAGGGGTCGACGGGATGCTCCTGGTGGGAACCCTCACCGAGGACGAGTTCGCGCGTGAGCTGGTCCGGGCCCACGCCCCGATCGTTCTCGTGAACTCCCGGATGGAGGGGGCGGCCTCGGTGGTGGCGGACAACCGCACCGGAGCCCGGGAGATGGTGGCCCACCTGGTGGAGGTGGGTCATCGCCGCATCGGGTTCATCGGCGGCCTCGAGAACACCACGGTGGGGGAGGACCGGAGCCGGGGGTTCCGGGAGGGCCTCGACGCGGCGGGGATCCCCTTCGACGAGGGACTCCGGCTGTGGGGAAACTTCTCCGAGGAGAGCGGGGCCGAGGTGGCCCGGCTCCTCCTGGCCCGAAATCCGCGTCCCACCGCCCTCATGGCTGCCAACGACACCATGGCCATCGGGGCGCTCAGGGTGGCCCAGGAGGAACTGGGGCTCCGCGTACCCGAGGACCTGACCGTGGTGGGGGCGGACGGCATCCGGCTCACCACCTACATCCGCCCGCGCCTCACCACGATCTCCCAGCCCATCTACGACATCGGGCGGATGGCCACCGAGCTCCTTCTGGAGGCCATCGAGCGGAAATCCCTGGCCCCGGAGGTGCGCATGGTGCCCACCCGGCTGGTGATCCGGGAATCCAGCGGCCCGCCCCCGGTGGGACAAAGCTAAGCCTCGGTCCCCCAACGAAGTGGGTTGACAGGGAAGGGGGTCTCCACTAGTTTTTGGAGCGGTCCAACCAGCCCGTTTGAAGCCCCCGCTTCCGGTGATTCGACGGTAACCCGAAGGACTGGGCACGACTTTGAAGCTCTACCCCGCGACGCCTCGATTCCTGGTCTGGGGCACCGGCCTGCTGCTCCTGGCCGCCGGTTCCCTCGTTCCCCTTTGGACTCCCGCCGCCCGGGCCGAGACCGCCTTGGATCTCTCCGGCCGGATCGTGATCGATGGGTTCACCTCCGACTACACCGACGACGAGACGATCTTCCAGCCCCTTCCCGGCGGCGGCCTGGAGGAGAGCACCATCGACTCCAAGTGGGGGAAGTTCAACGACGTGAACAACGTCCGGGTGACCTGGGACGCGAAGTACGTCTACGTCGCCGTCGACGGCTACATCTTCGACAATAACACCATGATCTTCTTCGACACCCTGCCGTCCCCCGACGGGCAGAGCGCCGGGTGGACGAACTTCTCCTCCATCGTGGGAGGTTGGAAGCGGGCGGTCTCCTTCCCGGAGACCCTGGATACGGCGAGGGGGATCGTTCTCGCGCCCGATCTCTTCCTGGCCAGCTGGGACAACAACACCACCCCCCAGATCTGGCAGTACACCGGACCCAACCAGGACGCCCAGGTCCCCGAGGGGAGCTTTCCCACCGTGGCCACCTTCAGCCGGGACCTTCCGGGGCGGGCCATGGAAGCGGCCATCCCCTGGAACGTCTTCATGCTGGGACAGGGAACGCGGGAGTTCGATCCCGCCTACGGCGACACCGTCTACCATCTCCCCGAAGGGGTGCACGACTTCAAGCTGGTGGCCTGGATCACCACCGGGTCCGACGGTCTCGGCGGCCCGGACGCCGCCCCCGACAATCTCAGCGGGATGCAGGTGGACTCCGCGGTCCCGGTGGTGCTGGACAACTTCGCCCGGGTGGTGGTGGACAGCGTGAACGCCCTCGGCCAGCCGATCCCCGACGGCGTACCCGACTTCGGGGTCCCGGTGCGGTATCCCACCACCCCGGACATGACCCTGGAGGAATACCGGAAGATCGCCGACGCCGTCTTCTTCGTTCCCCCTCCGGTCCTGGGGCAGGCCCTCCAGCTCACCGATCTCCAGGTCACCCCCCGGGCCATCGCCCCCCGGCTGGGCGACAAGGCCGGCTTCAGCTTTCGCCTCAAGCCCGACATCACCGACCCACGTCTCGCCCTGGCCCGGAACCTCACCGTCACCGCGGAGCTGTACAGCCTCACCGGCGAGCGGGTGCGGACCATCTACCGCAATCGCCAGTTCAAGATCGCGGAGCTGGAGGGGGAGACGCCTCCGCTCCAGAACATGATCGACGGCCGGGACGACCGGGGCAACGTCTTGAGCGGGGGGATCTACGTGCTCCGGGTGGTGCTCGAGCCCGGGCAGGACGAGGTCCGCCAGGCCGTGGCGGTGGTGCGATGAGGCGCGGGGGGGCCGTCGTGGCCTCGATCGTCGCGGCCGCGGCGGCGGTTCTCGTCGTCGCGTCCCCGGCCGCCGCCTATTTCGAGCGGATCGAGATCGGGGCCCGGGGGCTGGCCCTGGCCGGGGCCTACCAGGCCGCGGCGGAGGACGTCTCCGCCGCCTACTGGAACCCGGCCGGTCTATCTTTCCTGGAACGTCCCCAGGTGCTTTTCACCTATTCGCGGCCCTACATGGTGGGCGGGCTCGCCGGGAGTTCCGTGGTGGGCGGCCTGCCGCTCCACTTCACCGAGGGAGCGGCCGCGCTGACCTGGCACCGGATGAGCCTCGAGGGGGTGGTCTCCGAAGACCTCATCGGCCTCTCCTACGGGCGATGGGTCTACCGGGACGACCGGCGGTCGGTCCAGGTGGGAGGAACGATCGAGACGGCCATCGTCTCCTACGATCCCCAGGCCAACTACAACCGGATAACCGGGGAGCCCGGCCGGGACTTCGGCTCCCGGACCAAGCTCACCGGCGACCTGGGGGTTCTCTGGCAGGAACGGTCCCGGGTCCGCCTCGCCGCCGTCCTCCGCCACCTCGGGAGTCCGGCGTTCGATTTCGTGGGAGAAGGACCGGGTACGCCCATGCCCTCCGGTCTGGAGCTTTCCGCCGCCTACCGGTGGCGCCCGGAGTCCCAGATCATGTTCAGCCGCTCCGACCTCGGCGATCACGTCGCCTACAACTACGCGGGTGAGATCTGGTTCTACGACGTCTTCGCGGTCCGGGCTGGAGTCTTCGACACCGAGTTCTCGGGGGGAATCGGGATCAAGGGGAAGAGCTGGGAGGTGGACACCGCCTTCCTCACCCACAAGGCGCTGGGGAACACCTATCGCGCCTCCCTCCGGTTCACCCTGCCCGAGAAGGGGAGGAAGCCGTGAACCGTCCCGCGCTGTTCCGCGTCCTCCTCGCGGCCGCCCTCCTGGGAGCCGCGGTCCCCGCCTCCGCCTTCACCCGGCTGGAGGGGGAGTACACCTTCCTGGTCGACGTCCGCAAGCAGGACCGCCGCTACGAGTGGGACTTCGACAGCAACAACGACGATACGGTCAACCTGACCTCGTTCCGCCTCTTCAGCCAGCCCTTCTCGGGGGTCGAGGCCTTCACCAAGTTCGAGGCGGAGTGGAACACCGGAAGCAACAACACCCCGCGTCCCGTCCTCCAGTTTCGCGAGGGCCATCTCCACTTCCGGAAGGATCTGGAGGGGAAGGGGTACGACGCCTATCTCTTCAGCCGGCAGGACCGCTTCTGGGTGGACAACCACCTCATCCAGATCGTTCAGGGGGGGCCGGCCAACGACGGCGGGAACGCCCAGGGGGCCCGGGTGGACACCTGGTTCGCCGGGCCCACCAACCTCACCCTGATCGCCTCGGACTTCTCGTCCCAGAGCAATCCCTCCACCGGATCCCAGCCCGATAACCCGGTCCCGACCGACGACGCCTACGTGGGACGGCTCCGCCGCGAGTTCATGGGGGGGAAGCTCCGCACCGGGCTCACCTGGAACCGGAAGAACACCCGCCGGGCCGGGGCGGAGAAGGTCGACACCGAGGTCCTGGGCACCGATTTGCGCTACACCCTGGGCGGGGTGGACATCTCGCTGGAGTACGCGGAAGGGCGCCAGATCACCGCCGGCATTCCGTACCCCGGCTACGACCTCCGGCTCTCCAAGCTCCGTCTCAACAACCCCTCCACCGGCCTCCCCGCCGACGCGGCGATCCGGGGGGAGATCCGCTCGATCCGGGTGGGGAACTACCGGACCGGGTACCTGAACCTCGCCCCCAGCTTCTGGTACCTGGGCCCGCAGTACCGGAACCAGCTCGGGGACGGCAACAACGACGAATCCGGCTACTACCTGAACACCTGGTACCTGGTGCCGGGGCGCGCGATCACCCTCACCAACAACTTTCTCTCCTACACCAAGCGCGTCAACCAGAACCGCCACGTCACCGAGTTCTACTCCGAGGCCTACGTGGAGTTCGTGAACGGGTTCACCGGCAAGTTCTTCTACCGGAAGCGCACCACCCGGGACTGGCTCATCGACGCCAACGAGACCCTCGAGCAGGTGACCGACAACGACGACGTGTTCGGGGAGATGACGGTGGAAAACCGGCTGGCCTGGCTCCGCCTTCAGTTCCGGATTCGGGATCTGAGCACGCTCTTCCAGAAGGAGCTGGGCTCCTTCGAGACCTCGGTCAACATTTCCAGTACGTTGAAGGTCTACAACCGCTTCACCTTCGGCAACGACCCCGCCCGGGTGCGAAAGGGGCTCTTCAGCGAGCTCCAGTACCGCCCCCGGCACAACCTGGAGCTCTTCCTGGCCTACGGCCCGTTCTGGATCGGCGCGGGGAGCAACCCGGTCTTCGAGGGGAATCTGGAGGGAAGCGCGGACAACAAGGACCTGGTCCGGCTCACCGTGAAGGGGACCTTCTGATGGCACCGAACCTCAAGCATTTCGTCCCGAGGCTTCGTTTCCGGGGGAACCGGCCGGTCCTCCCGCGGCTCGCGGCGATCCTGATCCTGGTCTCCGCCGTCGCGGGCGTCCGGGCCGAGGCGGACGTGGCCTCCGCCCCCGGGGGGGGCGTTCTCTTCAGCTACAAGGCCCCCTACGCCGGTTCGGTAACGGTGGCGGGGGACTTCAACGGCTGGAACGCCACGGCCAACCCCATGAAGAAGGACGCGAACGGCGAGTGGACGGCGACGGTGCCGCTCGGACCCGGCGAACACCAGTACAAGTTCGTGGTGGACGACCAGTGGATCGCCGATCCCGGGAACCCGGTGACCGCGGGAGACTACGGGAACTCGGTGGTGAAGGTGGGCTCCGACGGCAAGGTGGTCCGGATGCAGGCCACCTCCAATACGGAGCTCTCCCCCAAGATCTATCTCGGCTCGCGCTACGTGGTGCTGATGCAGAACCAGCGGACCCGGGGCGCCAACCCGGAATGGAGCCTCGACCGTCCGAACTTCGACATCGATCTCAGCTGGGACATCCGGGTGAACGAGGACCTCACCGCCCACGTCCTCACCAACATCAACAACCAGCACGAGAACGTCCAGCTCTGGCAGACCAGCCTCAACTTCGACCGCGGGAATCTGCTGCTCCAGAACGACGACATCAACCTCATCGCGTTCGATAACGACTCGGTGGGGACCTTCGACGACCCCCTGCATCTTGTGGGCGACTACGGCATCTACCACTACTCGTGGGGATACGAGCAACAGGGAGTGATGGCCTGGAGACAGTTCGGGAACTATGAGGGAAAGCTCCTCTACTCCGACAACTTCAATACCGGGGGCGTCGATTCGCCTTCCTCCGACCCCCTGGTCGACGAGGTCTCCCGGACCCTGGCCCGGAACCCGGACACCACCCTGGTGGGATCCAGCGCCTACGCGATCAACCGGAGCGACAACGCCAAGAACGTGCTCGGCATGCGGCTCAAGGGTCCGGTGCCGGGAGTCGGCGGGCTCACCGGCGGGATCTCCTACCGCCTGGACCGGGGAGAAAACCCGGGGGCGTACGTGAAGGTGCGGAACCGGACGCTGGCCTCGACGGGGGACACCACCCTCACCGCGGATGTCTACGCCCGCAGCATCGAGAGCTGGCAGGCGGGAGGGCTTGACCTCCAGTACGCCAATGACCCGGCGGGAATCGATCTCTACGGGGAGTTCCTGGTCGGGGAGAACTGGATCGCCACCGGCCAGGGGGATCGAAACCTCTACACCTACCACAACCTGAACCCGTCCGAGGCCACCTTCGATCGTTCGGTCGAGACGGTGGGGTCGGCGGACCGGACCACCGAGCGGCTCGACACCAGCCGGCGGTTCAAGCTGGGCGGCGAGTACTACGCCTACCGCGGCTGGCATTGGACCGGATCCTTCGAATTCCAGGACGAGGACCTGGTGGACCGTTCCGGAGAACCGGTGTCCCGGTACAACCGGATGCAGGTGTGGGACGGCGGCCTCCGCTTCGACGGGGGAGAGTGGAAGGACTGGCCGTGGGAGCTGGGCCTCGACCTCACCTACTACGACTTCACCTACGGGGACAGGACGCGGTGGACCGATCAGTTCTGGTTCGACGACCAGAACTTCTGGCTGGAATCGGGGGAGCACCTGGTCACGGTGGACCGGCTGATCATGCTCGGGGGCAACAACGTGGTCTCGTGGAAGCCCTACGGATCGTGGACCTTCTACCGGCCGCGGAACGCCAAGCTGGGCTATCGGGGGACCCTCAACTCCACCTCCCTCGGCCGGAAGCCCAAGTACTTCGGGAACCACCTCACCTTCCACCTGGATCTCACCCGGCGGCTGGGTCTCAACACCGACACCCGCCTGGCCCGGTACGATGATCCGGTCCTGAACCTTCACGACACCTTCACCTCCCACTTCGTGGAGCTGAAGTACCATTTCACTCCCGACCTCCAGGTGGGGCTCTCCTGGGGGGTGGATCCGTGGGTGATCGACGGGGTCACCAACGAGTACTCCCACATCGGGAGAGACGTGTTCCTGTTCGGCCGGGGCGCCAACGGCGACGCGGCCAAGAGCCAGTTCCTGAACATGACGGACACCATTCGCGCCGCCGAGCAGGCGCTGGAAGACGAGCGGGTGGTCCAGCTCGAGGCCATCCTTCGGTTTTGACGGAAAGGCTCCGGTCAATGCGCAAGTCGATCCTCGTCCTGTTGATGGTGACGGTAGGGGTGGGGCTGAGCGGCTGCGGCCTCAACTTCATCAAGCGTCGGCTTCCACCGCCCACCCGGCAGGCGAGCGGGTGCGTACTCTTCCGGTTCGAGGCGCCGTCGGCCCGGGTGGTCCAGCTTGCGGGGAACTGGCCAGAGAACGACTGGCTCAAGGGACAGGCCCAGACCGGGAGCTACCTGGTCGGCCGCATGGAGGATCCGGACGGAGACGGCATCTGGGAGCGATGTGAGAAGCTGCCCCCCGGGCGGTACCAGTACAAATTCGTCATCGACGAGCAGAACTGGAAGGAAGATCCCAACAACCCCCAGCGGGTGGACGACGGGTACGGCGGTTTCAACTCGCTCCTGATCGTGGACTGAGGTTCCGGCCTCCCGGACGTCGGGAAAGGGATTCGGCATGAATCTGGAAGGAAGACGGAGAAGCATCGGGTCGGCCGGTCGGAATGCGGCGTTCCTGGTCGCGCTCCTCGCGGCGGGGCTGGCCGGCGCGTGGCTCACCGCCTGCGACGACAACCCCCGAACCACGATCCTCACCCCTCCGGGGGGACGCGGGGACATCGTGGGGACCCTCACCTTCGAGGGGGTGAACCAACCTCCGCTCCCCGGGGCTCGCGTCCTGGCCCTTCAGAGCACGGACTGCGTCAGCCAGTTCGGGGCCATCGCGGTGATGGGGAACTTCAACGACTTCAATCTTGCCGGTGCGGACAGCTTCCTCATGGCTCAGCTCGCCCCGTGCTACTGGGTGTTCAGCGACACCATTCCCAAGGGACAGCTCGACGTCAAGTTCGTGACCGGGAACAGCCCGACCACGCTGGCCTACGACACTCCCCCCGACTACGGGAAAGGGAGCGCCAACACCGGAACCGATCCGCTCGAAGGGACCCTGGACTCGCCGGCCAACGGGCCGGACGGAAACCTCTCCGTCACCATCCCCACGACCGGAGTCTGGACCTTCATCATCAACGAAGCCACCGTGCCGGCCACCTATCGCATCACCCAGGAGTCGTTGATCATCGAGTCCGATCCCCAGAGCGGTAAGTTCTTCATCCGCGATCTGCCGGTGGGGATCTACGAGGTCAACATCCAGGCTCCCGGCTTCCTGCCCAAGCAGGTGCCCTCGGTGGTGGTGGACGCGAACCGGAGCACCGATCTCGGCACCCTGACCATGGAAGTGGCCTCCGGGAAGCTTTTCGGGGAGATCGCTTTCGCCGACCACCCCGATCCCCGGCCCCAGGCCACGGTCGAGGTGCGGCGCACCAATACCTCGATCGTGCTCCAGACGGCCGACACCGACAGCGCCTTCGCCTTCACCGGGCTCGATACCGGGATCTACGACCTGGCGATCACCGCTCCGGGCTACCTGGACACGACCCTGGTGGGGATCCAGTACGATAACGGGACCGAAGCGGGCCTGGGGACCATCACCCTCCTGGCCGGCTGCCTGAGCCAGTTCAACACCATCCAGGTCGCCGCGGACTTCACGTCGTTCACCCTGAGCCAGGCGCCCTTCATGACCCAGGGGCCCAACTGCGTGTGGACGGACACGGTGACCGTGAACGCCGGCGGCCCCTACAACATGAAGCTGGTGACCGACGGCGCCTTCGACAACCCCATGGACTACGGCGGGGACGAGAGCCAGACCCTGCCCCTCCTCGGGAGCCATCCCGTCCAGTTGGTCTCCGGCATCGGCACCGCGATCCACCTCTCGGTCGCCAACACCGGGCAGTACGTGTTCGTCCTCGACGAGGCGAACCTCACCTTCACCGCGTCCCTGCTCGGAGGCGCGCCCACCGGTTCCATTTCCGGCGCGGTCGGATTCAGCGGGCTCTCCGCCGCGCCTTACCCGAAGGCCAAGGTGGAGCTCTTCCCCTCGGGGGGCCAGACCGCTACGGCCAGCGTCCAGAGCGACCCCACCACCCGGACATTCACACTCCAGGCGGTGGCCAACGGAACCTACGATCTCAAGGTCAGCGCCAACTGCTTCCTTCCCGAGCAGCTCACCAGCGTGACGGTGACCGGGGCGGCCAAGGACGTGGGGACGGTGACCCTGTCGGCGGGGACTTCGCCCTACAACCAGGTCCAGGTGGTCGGCGACTTCACGGGGTGGGACCTGGCCTCGTCGCCGTACATGACCCAGTCCCCGGCCTGTGTGTGGACGGATACCCTGGATTTCTCGACGGGTATCACCGCGGGCCAGGAGCAGTACTTCAAGTTCATCACCGACAACACCTTCGACAGTCCGCCGGACTACGGTGGGGATGAGAGCCAGGTGCTGGGTATCCCGGGTACCTATCCGGTGCGGGTGGTGAGCAGCGGCAATGCCATCCGGATCCAGATCACCCAGCTCGGGTTCTACATCTTCACCCTGGACGAGCGGCGGCAGACCTTCTCTGCCGTGCGCTACACGCCGCCGCCGAAACCCCAGGGGCATTGATCCCCGCCGCCGGGTCCCGGTCGACCGGGGCGGGCGGCGTCGGAAGGAGGTTCCCATGACGCGGAACACGCGCATCGGGGGCGGCAGCGCCGTCCCGACCCGCAACCGGTGGACCGGGGTGTGGCTTCTCGCCGGGCTCACGGTCCTGGTTCTGGCCGCGGTGACGGGCTGTGACCGGACCCGCCCCTACGTCCCTCCGGGGGCCGAGGCCCCGGCGGGGGGAAAGAGCGCGTCGACCACGCCCGCCACCCCCGCCGCCCCGGCGGCCGCCGCCGGAGCCCCGGTTCAGACTCCGGACGGGTGGCGGTTCAGCTACCTGGGTCCGGACGCCAACAGCGTCGCCCTGGCCGGAACCTTCAACAACTGGTCCACCTCGAGCGATCCCCTGAAGAAGGGCGACAACGGGGTGTGGACGATCGTGAAGCCCCTGGACCCCGGGACCTACCAGTACAAGTTCGTGGTCAACGGCAGCGATTGGAAGCCGGATCCCCAGAACCCCAACAGCGCCGACGACGGCTATGGCGGGAAGAACTCGACCCTTACCGTTTCCTAGGAGAACGCGATGAAGCAGAACTGGATCGGCGCGCTTCCCGTCCTGGCCATCGCCTGTTCGATATGGATCGGTTGCGGCGGGGGGGGAGGCAAGACCCCGGGAACCACCGAGATCACGATCTGGGAGCAGCGGGATCCCCAGGAGAAGGGGGTCATGGAGAAGGTCCTGGCCGACTACCAGGCCCAGCATCCCGGAGTGACGGTATCCCTGGTCCATTACGACACCGAGAACCTGCGCAGCCAATATCAGAACGCGGCCCTGGCCGAGGGCGGACCCGACCTGGTGTACGGGCCCTCGGACCAGGTGGGACCCTTCTCGGTGCTCAGGATCATCCGCCCCATGGATGAGTTCCTCACCGGCGAGGACTGGGGCCGGTTCCTGAACGCCGCCCTGGATACCCTGAACGGGCACGTGTGGTCGCTGCCGGACCAGGTGGGGAACCACCTGAACCTCCTCTACAACACCGAGGCGGTGAAGGCCCCCCCCGAGACCTTCGATCAGTGGGTCGACATCGCCAAGGCGGCCATGACCACCCAACCCAACGGCCGGGTGGACCGCTACGGCCTGGCCTTCGAGTTCAACGAGCCGTTCTGGCTCGTCCCCTTCCTGACCGCCTACGGCGGATGGGTGATGGACGATCAGAACCGGCCCACCCTGGACACCCCGGCCATGGTGAAGGCCCTGGCCTTCGTGAACGAGCTGCGGGAGAAGTACAAGGTGGTGCCGCGCGAGTGCAACTACCAGCTCATGGACACCATGTTCAAGACCGGCAAGGCGGCGATGATCGTGAACGGGCCGTGGTCCTTCGGCGACTACCGGAAGGCGGGGGTGCCCTTCGCCCTGGCCCGGATCCCCCGGGCGGTCCCCGGCGGGCCCTGGGCCGCGCCCATGATCGGCACCAAGGGCTACTCGGTGAACGTGAACCTGGACGATGCCAAGGCGGACGCCGTGCGCGATCTCCTCCACTACCTGACCTCGGAGAAGGTCACCGCCCGCTTCGCCACCGAGCTGGCCATCCTTCCCAGCGTCCGGGCGGCCTACGAGCTTCCCGAGATCAAGAATGACGAGCTGCTCCAGGCCTCGTTGGAGCAGTGGAAGGTCGGCCGGCAGATGCCGGTGGTCCCCGAGATGCGGGCGATCTGGGACGCCATGCGCCCCAACATGCAGTCGGTGATGAACGGGAGCAAGAGTCCCGAGGACGCGGCCCGGGACATGCAGAAGGATGCCCTGGAAAAGATCGCGTCCATGAACCAGTAGGCGGGGGACGACCGTGACGCCCCCCGGGATCGGACGGAACCGCAGAGGATGAACCGCAGAAGCATCCCGTTGGCCTACGCCCTCGTTCTCCCGTCGATCCTGGTCATGCTGGCCGTGGTGGCCTACCCGTTCCTCTACAATTTCCGCATCGCCTTCTCCAACATGAGCCTCCGGCACTTCCGGAACCCGGAGTTCATCGGCCTCGCCAACTTCGTCGAGCTGTTCAGCAGCTCCGCCCTCTACGTCGTCCTGTTGAAGACGGTGATCTGGACCGGGGTGAACGTGCTCGCCCACGTCACCCTGGGCGTGGGTCTGGCGGTGGTCTTGAACCGGCCCATCCGGGGGCAGTGGCTCTACCGGGCGCTCCTCATCATTCCCTGGGCCATCCCCCAGTACATTTCCGCCCTCACCTGGCGGGGGATGTTCAACTACGAGTACGGCGCGGTGAACCTGTGGCTGGTCAAGTTCGGCCTGCCCCAGGTGGCGTGGCTGAGCAACGCCAACGCCGCGTTCACCGCGGCCATCATCGCCAATATCTGGCTTGGCTTCCCGTTCATGATGGTGATCGCCCTGGGCGGCCTCCAGTCCATCCCCCACGAGCTCTACGAGGTGGCGTCGATCGACGGGGCCAACTGGTGGAACCGCCTTCGCCACGTGACCCTCCCCCTCCTCAAGCCCGTCCTGGTCCCGGCGGTGGTCCTGGGCACCATCTGGACCTTCAACAACCTGAACGTGATCTGGCTGGTCACCGACGGCGGGAAACCGGCCGACAAGAGCCACATTCTGGTCACCTACGTCTACAAGGCGGCGTTCACCCTCTACCGCTACGGGTACGCGGCCGCATTCTCCCTGGTCATCTTCCTCATCCTGCTGATCTTCGTCATGTTCTACATGCGTCTCTCCCGGGCAACGGAATCGGTCTACTGATGGACGCCACCAAGACTCCCCTCTGGCAGCGCGCTCTGGTCCACGGGATCCTCATCCTGGTCGCCCTGGTCACCCTCTATCCGGTGCTCCTGGTGATCGGGACGTCGCTTCGGCCGGGGGATCAGCTCTACTCGACCTCGCTCCGCCTGATCCCCGAGGGCGCGAGTCTCCACGCCTATCACGCGATCCTCTTCGAGAAGCCCTTCCTCCTCTGGCTCAAGAACAGCCTCATCGTCTCGTTGACCGTCACCTTCATCGGGGTGGCCCTGGCCGCGACCTCGGGTTACGCGTTCAGCCGCTACCGCTTCCCCGGACACCGGATCGGCCTCACCTCGTTCCTGCTCACCCAGATGTTCCCGGCCACCATGCTGCTCCTTCCCCTCTACCTCCTGCTTCAGAAGGTGCATCTTCTGAACACGCTCGCGGGGCTGATGGTGGTCTACGTCACCACCGCCCTGCCCTTCTGCGTGTGGACCATGAAGGGGTACTACGACTCGATCCCCAGGGACCTCGAGGAGGCGGCGCTGATCGACGGCCTCGGCCCCATGGGCGCGTTCCTCCGGATCGTCCTCCCGCTGTCCCTCCCCGCGCTCACCATCACCGCCCTCTTCTCCTTCATGGCCGCGTGGTCCGAGTTCATCGTGGCCCGGGTGGTGCTCACGCAGGCGAACCTCTTCACCCTTCCCCTGGGCCTGGAGGCCCTCGCCGGGACCTTCCAGACCGAATGGGCCAACTACGCGGCGGGAAGCGTCCTGGTGTCGATTCCGGTGGTGGCGCTCTTTCTCCTCCTCAACCGATTCCTGGTGAGCGGGCTGACCCTGGGTGGGGTAAAGGGTTGAACATCCAGCGGTTGCCAGACATGAGCAAAGTGATCGTCTGGCCGCTTGGGGGAGACGGGAGAATCCGAAAACCCGCCTCCAGAAGTCGTTTTCTTGACTGGAGTTCCGCGGATTTAGTATAATTGTCAAGTAGTTCTGACGTTCCAGTTGGACCGGTCCACACGGTGTTCGCAGCGGCGACCCCCGGTCCCCACATCTAGGATCTGCACGGAGGCATTGCACGATGAAGACTTCACTACCCTTGCTCCTGGCCTCTTGCATGCTGCTCGTCGCGGCATCGGTGGGCGCTCAGCCTTTTTACGGCCCTGGCAGCTACCAGGGGTGGGACATCAACACCGCGGTCCAGCTCGTGGATGACGGCACCAGCGGCGACGTGGCCAGCGGCGACGGGATCTACTCCGCGACCGTGAACATCGCCACCGCCGGCGCCTACGAGTGGAAGGCCGCGCTCGGCGACTGGAGCGACTCCTGGCCCCACTCGGGGAACTGCTGGTTCATCACCACCGCCGACAATCAGGACGTGCTCCTCACCTTCGACATCAACGCCTACGGGGACGGCTGGGCCGCCGATTCCTACTGGCCCACTTCCAGCAGGACCCTCGGCACCACCTACACCCTGGTGGGGACGCTCCAGGACGAGCTGGGGAACGCCGCGGACTGGGATCCCGCCGGGACCACCGTCATGCACGACGACGGCCTGAACGGCGACGCCACGGCCAGCGACGGCATCTACAGCTACTCCGGCCAGCTTCCCGCGGGAAACTACGACTGGAAGGTGGCGGTGAACGGGGACTGGGCCCAGCAGTTCGGGACCGACGGTCCCTCGATCAACGCCTCCACCTGGAACATCACCGTGGACCAGAACGGCGACGAGTGGGTCTTCGAGCTGGATACCAACACCGGCCGCGTCCGGGCCATGATGAACGCTCCGGTTCCGACCGAACCGACGACCTGGAGCAACATCAAGCAGCTCTACCAGTAAGCCTTCCGATCTTCTGACGGCTTGATGACGGGGGGCGGGACCGAGAGGCTCCGCCCCCCGTTATGTTATTTTGGCGTAACGGGTTACGGTCCGGGTGGGCGGCGGTTTTCGTTGACCCGCCCGGGGCTGACCCGGTATACTGTTCCTTGTTTTCCTTTGGATGAGGTCATTGTTGGACCGGTCCAACCCCTCATCCTCGTCGGCGGGCAGGGGGTGGCCAAGCTCCTTCGAGGAGCCGCCGCCGTCCCGCCGACCTGTCCGGTGACCGTACGACGTGGAAGTTCCGTCCGTGTCCGATCGGGCCGACCCTCCACCTGCACTCGCAACTCGGGAGAACTTCTAGCCGGATGCACTCGGCAGCCGGCACTGCTTGTCTTTCCTGGGCGCCGTGACATCCTGACCCTGTCGTTTCCCCCGGGGGCCCGGTCCCTCGAGCCGCGCGGTCCGGATCCCGGCACCCATAGCTCCGGGAGATGCTCCAATGAAACGACTTCACCTGTGGCTGCCGGCGCTTCTCGCCCTGGTCCTGGCCGCCGCCCCGGCCTGGGCCTTCGTCCCCCAGACCATCGCGGTGGACGGCGCCAACGACTTCAACGGGTCGAACCTCCTGGACGCCGACGGGGGGGACACCGAGACCAAGGACTGGTGCACCGGGACCGCGGGGGACGAGAGCCCCATGGATCTCGGCGACATCTATCTCACCAACGACACCAACTTCCTCTACTTCGGGTTCCAGTACGACAATGCCTGCTTCACCTCACCCGCGGTGAACCTAGGCATGGCCATCGACGTGAACACCGTGGCCGGCGGCGCCACCGACGCCTTCAACCGGAAGATCGCCTGGAACACCATCGCCAAGAAGCCCGACTTCTACGTCTACGACGTGGTCGACTCCTACAACTACGAGGTGCTCTACCAGTGGAGCGGGAGTGCGTGGAGCGTGGTCAGCGACGGCGCCAACGGCCTGGGCATCGTGGACAGCACGGGGTTCAAGGAAGGCAAGCTCTCTCTCGCCACCCTGGGCCTGGCTCCGGGGGACACGATCCACGTGGAGTTCTGGATGACCCAGGACGGGACCTCGAAGCCTCCCCTGGACGCCGGTTGCAGCGACACCGTGCAGACCTCCACCCCCTCCGGGACCACCTTCGACGTGACCACCCCGGTGGAGATGTACTGCATGTACACCTACGTGGTGCAATCCGCAGCGGACGCCGTTCCCCCGACCCTGGTCTCCGCCACCGCCACCGGTTTCGCCCTCGGCGGTCAGAAGCAGTTCATCACCTCCACCAACAAGGTGGACGTGGTGTTCAGCGAGCCGGTGGGAACCGGAGCCGCCACGCCCGGGAATTACGCCGTCTCCAACACCGCCGCCACCGTGACTTCGGCCGTGGTCGACGGCTCCGACGCGAGCAAGGTGCACCTGAGCCTGTCCGCGTCGATCAGCGCCTCGGCCAACTTCTACGACGTGACGGTGACCGGGGTGCAGGACCTGGCCGGAAACCCCATCGTCAACAACGGGACCACCAACAAGCGCTCGTTCTTCCTCAAGCGGCTCCTCTTCCAGGGGGACATGAGCGTGTACCTGGCGGCGAACGGGTCATCCCCCGACAGCTTCTCGGTGGAAGGCAGCCAGAACCCGCTCACCTTCTCTCCCCTGGACAACGCCCTGCTCCTGGACCCCGACGCGGACAGCGTCTACGTCACCACCGTTCCCATGAGCATGCCCAAGGACCCGGGCACCGGGAAGGCGGAGGTCAGCCTGGAATGGAAGTTCTACAACAACCACGCCGGGTACGAGCCGCGCTCCAACCGCCAGCACCTGGTCTCCAGCGATAACGGGGCGGCGGACACGCTCTTCGCCTACTGGAACGATGACCAGCCGTCGTCCATCAGCACCCACGCCATCGATGTCCTGTTCCAGGTGGACGCCAGCCTGTTCCTGCCCGGACCCCTCGACACCCTGGGGGTGACCGGGGACCAGGCGCCGCTGCCCAACTTCGCCACCCCGGGCATCCTCCTGAACGACAGCGGGGCCAACGGCGACCAGGTCCCGGACGATGGGATCTACTCCGCCTGGGTGCGCTTCCCGGCCTCCAGCTACAAGTCGGTGGACTTCAAGTACACGTACAACAGCGCGTTCGAGTGCCTCGGCCAGGGTAATCGCAACGTCTACCTGAACGACGCCGAGTACGACACCGTGGGCGGGGCGATGGGGCCGATCATTCTGCCCGCCCGCGGGATCGACCGCTGCACGGTGACCGACAAGGCCATCAAGGTGGTGTTCCGGGTGGACGCGGACTACTGGTTCGGGGGCGCCATCACCTCGGTGGGCGTGGATGGGGACGTGCTCCCCATGAACTTCAACGTTCCCTCCGAGACCCCGATGGCCGACAACGGTGTGGCGCCGGACGCGGTGGCGGCGGACGATACCTTCACGGTGGCGGTGATCTTCCCCGACTCCAGCCAGATGAACTTGAACTACAAGTACCTGATCAACGACACGTTCGAGTGCGCGGGCTATCCGGACCGGTCCCTGACCCTCGACGACGTGAACTACTCGACCGCAGTTCCCCAGATGCCGCCGGTGGGGATCTGGGACTACTGCTCGGACATCACGACCGGGGTTCCGGACGGTCCCAAGCCCAAGGTGACCCTCCACCTGGCCCAGAACTACCCCAATCCGTTCAGCCCCCGGACCTCGATCGAGTTCCGGGCCGAGAAGCCGGGACGGGCGGTGCTGGAGGTGTTCGACGTGGCCGGACGCAAGGTGACCACTCTCCTGGACGGGAGCGTGGACGAGGGGCTCCACGTGGCCCAGTGGAACGGACGGGATGACCTGGGCCGTGAGGTCCGGCCCGGGGTGTACTTCTACACCCTCTCCCTCTCCGGCCAGAGGGAAACCCGCCGCATGATCCTGCTCCGATAACGGCGAGCGTCCGCCCGCTCCCGTAAGGGGAGGCGGGTGGACGGGGGCGACCGAAGGATGAAAGCGAGGCCCGGGGCCGATGGCCCCGGGCCTCCATGTATCCGGTCGCCGGATCCGGGCCGGCGCGCTCGCCGGCCGGGGATTCTACGTATCGGGCCGAAGCCCGGTCGGGGCCTGCCCCAGCCTACGGAAACCCAGGATCACCCCCCCGTAGAGGATCACCCCGGCCAGGATCATGATGACCACCCCGAGGGGCGGGGCCCCCTGGAAGCGGACGGACAGGTTCCGCGTCTCCACCGCGGGCTCGGTCCCCGTGGGGGCGGGAGGGGTGGACCGCAGGGTGACCACCCCGGCGTCGGCCGGAGTCCAGGGAAGCGATCCGTCCGGTCCGGTCCGCCCCACCGCCTCGGTGTGGGACACCTCGCTACCCGGACGGTATACCGCCTCCACCGACGCGTCCGCGACCGGTGCTCCGTCCGCGGTGACGACGACGGTGGCCGGCCGGCCGGCCACCGGGGCCTCGGGGGAGACGGCGATGTCCGCCCGGGCCGGCGCGGCGCCCCAGGCGGCGCCCGCCAGGAACACGATCCCGAGAATCGCGCCCGCCCGGCTCATGACTCGTCTCCTTCCAATTCCCCGGGCCGGTGCGGCGGATAGCTTCCCAGGCGGGTGAACAGGAACGCCAGCCCCACCGAGATGGCCATCCACAGGAAGAGAACCGCCCACGGCGATGCGGCCAGCCAATGCCAACCCCGCGCGAAGTTCGGCGCGAAGCTCGTCCCGTAGAGGCCTCCGGTGACCTCGCCCACAACCCCGTAGATCAGGATGAAGAGGATCAGGCCGGGGATCACGAAGCGCACCAGCACGTCGTACCAGGCACCCAGGCGCAGCCGCGAGTGGGAGTTCACGTCCTCCCGGAGCTTTCGCACCCCGTAGACCCAGCCGATCAACAGCGTTTCCAGGAGCCCCACGATGAGGAGCCCGTAGCTGAAGGCCCAGTGGTCGGTGAGATCCAGCAGGGTAAGCCCCAGGGTGCCGTCGTTCTCGATGCCCGGGTTCACCACGTGGGGGAGGGTGAAGAGCGAGCTTCCCAGAAAGCCCACGATACAGAAGATGGTGATGGCCCGCATCCGGGGGATGCGGAACTTGTCGATCAACGAGCAGGTCAAGCCCTCCACCAGCGAGACCGAAGACGAGAGCCCGGCCAGGAGGAGGAGCAGGAAGAAGACCAGGCCGAACCCGATAACCGCCGGGTCCCCTCCGGGGAGCTGGGCGATTCCCTTGGGCACGATGAAGAACATCATGGCCAGGGTGCTGGCCTGGGGCACCATGGCGAAGGCGAAGAGGATCGAGAAGACCGCGAGCCCGGCGATGTACTCGAACCCGCAGTTCATGAGCGAGGTCAGGAGCGCGTTGTTGGTCTGGTCGCTGTTCCGGGGCAGGTAGGACGCGTAGGCGGTCATGACCCCGAAACCCAGGGTCAGGGTGAAGAAGATCTGGCTGAACGCCCCCTGCCATACCGCGGGGTTCTTCATGACCTCGAAGTCGGGGGTGAACAGCAGCCACACCCCGTTCATGCCGCCGGGCAGGGTCACCCCGCGCACGATGAGCACGATCATGAAGATCCACATGAGCGGAACGAAGACCTTCACCGCGGCCTCGATGGTGGCCACCCCCTTCCGCACGATGACCCCGTTCAGGAACCACACCAGGGCCACGAAGAGGAGCGGCCGCCAGGTGCTCAGCATGTGGAAGAAATAGCCGTACGGGTTGGGGAGCGATTCCGTCGCGAAGGCCGGGGTGGGGAACGACGCCTTCCAGAGTCCCCCCAGGGCCCCCACCAGCATCCCCATCACCCAGCCCAGGATGGTGATGTAGTAGAGGGTGATGAAGCTCGAGTTCATCAGCGCCCACCAGCCCACGAACTCGCCCTTCCGGCCGGCCAGGCGGTGGAGCGACTCCGGGAAGGCCCGCCGGGTGAAGTGGCCGAGACCGAATTCCAGGATCATGATCGGGATTCCGATCACGAACAGCGCGATGAAGTAGGGGAGGTAGAAGGCGCCGCCGCCGAACTTGTAGGCGTTGGCCGAGAAGAAGACGATGTTGCCGAGACCGATGGCCGATCCCGAGGCGGCGAGGATGAACCCGACGCGCGAGCTCCATTGTCCGCGTTCGTTGGCGCTCAAGGGGTGAACCTCCAGGGTTCCAGTCCGGATCATCGATCGACCCGTTGCTGCGGAGGCCATCCGCTCCACCTCGCGACGCGGCTCCATGCATGACCCGGACCGGCGTCGTCGATGGGAGGGGACGGCACGTTGGGCGCACTATAGGGAGACCGCCCCGGACTGTCAACCGGTTAACTCGCTATGGGGCAACGGTTTCCAGCACGATTTCGCAACGGCTTGACGGGGCCTCGCCGTCTCCGTTCCACTTGTGCGCCATGAACCAGCCGCCGCGCTCCCTCGTCATTTTCGATCTGGACGGCACCGTGGTGGACACCATGGACGCCACCTTCAGGGCCTTCCAGGACGCTCTCGGCCCCGCCCTGGGCTACGTCCCCGACCAGGACGAGATCCTGGCCCGGATGGGTCCCGCGGATCAGGAGATCATCGCCGATTGGGTGGGGCCCGAACGCGCGGCGGAGGCGGTCGCGCGGCTCTATGCCTCCTACGAGCGCCGGTTCAAGGGGCTGGGCCCCTTTCCGGGCATGGTGGAGCTGATCGAGCGGCTCCGCGCCGCCGGCCGGCGGACCGCCCTCTTCACCGGCCGGGGCCGGCCCAGCACCGATCGGATCCTCGGGACCATGGGTCTCGCCGGGCTCTTCGAGTTCACGGTGACCGGTGAGGAGGTGCCGGAATCCAAGCCCGCCCCCCACGGCATACTCCGCATCCTGGAGCACACCGGGGCCCGTCCCGAGGACGCGGTCTACATCGGGGACAGTCCCCTCGACGTGCGGGCGGGCCGGGGGGCCGGGGTCGCGGTGGTGACCGTGCTCTGGGGCACCCATCCGCCGCGCGAGTTCGAGGAGTTCGAGGCCCTGGTGCTGGTCCGCTCCCCGGAGGAGTTGGAGCGGCTGCTCCTGGGTTGAGCGGTCACCCCGCCTCGGATTCGATCCCGTACTTCTCCCGGAGGATGCGCGCGAACCGGGGGGCGTAGATGAGATCGAAGGTGCGTTCCTTCCCCGGGAAGAGATCGAGCGCCTGCTTCCGCACCGCCTGCACCAGCCGCACCGCCTCGGTCAGCGGCATGTCGGTCTGGCGAAGAAGGCTCGAGGCCAGGTCGACAAGGGTGCGAAGGCGCCGGATCTTCAGGGTCTCGATCCGCGCCTCCTCCGAAAGCGGCTCTGGAGTTCCGCCGCCGGACTGCGTCTTGCTCAACGTCGATCCCGGTCCTTTCAAGCGCATTTCCATGGGTTGGTGACGTCCTTCGCCCTGGAGTCTAGCAGAAGCTCTCCCGGGCCCGGGCCCGACGGCCGCGCGGGGCGCCGCTCCGGCTCTCTGGCCGGGCGCCGCCGTCCCCGGCGCGCGGCGCCGCGGACCCCTGCCGGGGTCTCCGCCCGTTGTGGGTGCCCATTCCCTGTGCTAGCGTTGATACGGTTTCACCCTCCCGAGGAATCCATGACCTCTCGCGGCATCACCGATCCCATTCTCCAGGTCGAGGAGTCCGGCCTCGACACCTCGCTCCGGCCCCGCCGGCTGGACGACTTCGTGGGCCAGGACGGGCTTCGCGAGAACCTCCGGATCGCCCTGGAGGCGGCCCGCGCCCGCGGGGAGGCCGTGGACCACCTGCTTCTCTACGGCCCGCCGGGGCTGGGCAAGACCACCCTCGCCGCCATCGTGGCCGCCGAACTCGACGTTCCCATCATCTATACCTCGGGCCCGGTGCTGGAGCGGCCGGGCGACCTGGCCGGCCTCCTCACCAACCTCGGCGAACGCGGGATCCTCTTCATCGACGAGGTTCACCGTCTCCATCCCTCGATCGAGGAGTACCTCTACCCGGCCATGGAGGACTACAACCTCGACATCATGATCGACCGCGGGCCCGGCGCCCGTTCGGTGCGGCTGGCGCTCTCCCCCTTCACCCTGATCGGCGCCACTACCCGGGCCGGTCTCCTCACCTCACCGCTTCGCGCCCGCTTCGGCATGATCCACCGGCTGGACTACTATCGCCCCGAGGAGCTGGAGGTGATCGTGGATCGCACCGCGGGGATCCTCGACGTCCGGATCGACGCCTCGGGCCGGACCGAGGTGGCCCGCCGCTCCCGCGGCACCCCGCGGATCGCCAACCGCCTCCTCCGCCGGATCCGCGACTACGCCCAGGTTCGCGCCGACGGCGTCATCACCGCTGAGGTCGCCACCGCCGCCCTCGACCTCCTCCAGGTGGACACCCTGGGCCTCGACCCCATGGACCGCCGGTATCTCGAAGCCCTCATCACCAAGTACGGCGGCGGCCCCACCGGTCTCGGCACCCTGGCCGCCACGGTGAGCGAGGAACCCGAAACCCTGGAAGACGTCTACGAACCCTTCCTCCTCCAGCAGGGGTTCATCGAACGCACCCCGCGGGGCCGGGTGGCCACCGACCGCGCCTACCGGCATCTGGGGATCACGCGCGGCGGCGGACCCGTCCCCCAGCGGGACATCTTCGAGGCCTCGTAGCGCGGCCGGGGGTCCTCCGGGGAGCCCCGGCTACTCGAGGGAAGGGGTGGACCGCCACCCTCCCCTTGGCTACCATGCTGGCTCCGAGCGTGACCCTGAACCCGCTCCGGCGCCAGGACCCGGGCTATGCGTGAAGCCCCAAGCGCGCCGGTCGCCACCCCGAACGGGCGGCCCATGCACATCTCCGATTTCGAATACGACCTTCCCCGCGAGCTGATCGCCCAACATCCCCTCGCCGCGCGCGACGCGTCGCGGCTCCTGGTGGTGGACCGCGCCGCGGGGACGATCGAGCACCGCGACTTCACCGAGCTTCCGTCGATCCTCCGGTCCGGCGACCGGCTGGTGGTGAACGACACCCGGGTCATTCCCGCGCGGCTCCTGGGTACCCGGCCGGGGGGAAGCGCGGAGACCGAGGTCCTGCTCCTGAACCCGATCCAGGGCCGCCCCGGATTTCCCACCTTCCAGGCCCTTTGCCGCCCCGCGCGGAAGCTGACCGCGGGGACCGTGGTCCGCCTCGGTTCGAGCCGGGTGGAGGTGACCGTCCTCCAGGAACTCTCCGACAAGGCGCGGCTGGTGGAGTTCCCGGAGAACTTCCCCATCCTGAACTTCCTGGAACGCGAGGGGCACGTGCCCCTCCCTCCCTACATCCAACGCCCGGACGAACCGGAGGACCGCGAGCGCTACCAGACGATCTTCGCCCGGAAGCCGGGCGCGGTGGCTGCTCCCACCGCCGGGCTCCACTTCACCCCCGCGGTGATGGACGCCCTCCAGCGAATCGGGGTGGAGAGCGCCCCGGTCACCCTCCACGTCGGCGCGGGAACCTTCACCCCGGTGGTGGAGCAGGACCCGCGGCAACACCGGATGGAGCGGGAGTACTTCCGGGTTTCTCCGGAGACCGCCCAGGCGGTCGGGGACACCCATCGGGCGGGCCGGCGGGTGGTGGCGGTGGGGACCACCGTGGTCCGCACCCTGGAGACCGCGGAGCTTCACGATCCCGAGGCCGGGCTCTGGACGGTGCGCGCCGGGGACGGCTGGACCGAGAAGTTCATCTACCCCCCCTACGAGTTCCACGTGGTGGACGCCATGGTCACCAACTTCCATCTGCCGCGGTCCACCCTCCTCATGATGGTGTCGGCGTTCGGGGGCCTGGAACTCGTCCGCCGGGCCTACCGTGAGGCGGTGAACCGGCGGTACCGCTTCTACTCCTACGGCGACGCCATGGTCATCCTCTGATCCGGCCATGCCCATGACCTTCCGGCTCGACGCCGTGGACCGGGCCTCGGGGGCGCGCGCGGGGACCCTGGGAAATCGCCGCGGTGTCGTTCACACCCCCGCCTTCATGCCCGTCGGAACCCAGGCCTCGGTCAAGACCATGCGCCAGTCGGATCTCCGCGACCTGGGGGCGGAGATCATCCTCGGCAACACGTACCATCTCTATCTCCGGCCGGGCCACGGGCTGATCCGGGAGATGGGGGGGCTGCACGCGTTCATGGGTTGGGACCGGCTCATCCTCACCGATTCCGGAGGATTCCAGGTGTGGAGCCTCGCCGATCTGAACCGGGTGCGGCGGGAGGCGGTGCGGTTCCAGTCCCACATCGACGGGTCCTACCACGAGTTCTCGCCCGAGCTCTCGATGGAGGTGCAGCTCGCCCTGGGCTCGGACATCGTCATGGTGCTCGACCGCTGTCTCACCTATCCCATGGAGCGGGCGGACGCCGAGGAAGGGGTGGACCTCACCCTGGAGTGGGCGGCCCGGAGTCGAGCCGCCTTCGACCGGCTGGAGCCGGTGGCCGGCGCCGACCCCGCCCTGTTCGGAATCGTCCAGGGGGGGATCCACGCGGACCTCCGCGCCCGCTGCCTGGAGGGGCTCCGGGAGGTCGGGTTCGACGGGTACGCCATCGGGGGGCTCTCGGTGGGGGAGCCCAAGTCGGCCATGTGGGAGATGGTGGAGGCGGGGATGCCGGGGATGCCCGCGGACCGCCCGCGCTACCTCATGGGGGTGGGAACCCCCGAGGATCTCCTGGAGGGGGTCCGGCGGGGGGTGGACCTCTTCGACTGCGTCCTCCCCACCCGTAACGCCAGAAAAGGCACGGTGTTCACCAGCGGGGGGCGCCTGGTGGTCAAGAACGCGATCTACGCCCGGGACCCCCGCCCCCTCGATCCCGGGTGTACCTGTTATACTTGCCGCCGCTACTCCCGGGCCTATGTCCGGCATTTGTTTCAGTGCGGGGAGACGCTGGCCCAGGAGCTGGCCACCCTGCACAGCCTGCATTTCTACTTGAACACCATGCGCCGGGTGCGCCGGGCCATCGAGGAGGGGCGCTTCGGGGAATGGGCCCGCGATTTCCTCGAGACCTACCGGAGCGGAGCTGCGTCCGAGCCGGTGTAAGCGGCGGCCCCCGGCGGACATAACCCTCGCCCGACCGCAGCCGGGCGGAAAGAACCAAGAGGCCAGACAGAGATGCAACCCATTTTGTTGATGGCTCCCCCCCAGGGATCGGGAGGCGGTGGAGGCGGCGGGAGCATGATCATCACCCTGCTTCCCATCATCCTCATCTTCGCGATCTTCTACTTCCTGGTGATCCGGCCCCAGAACAAGCGCCAGCGGGACATGGCCCGCATGCTCGAGGCCCTGAAGCAGGGGGACCGCGTTCTCACCAACGGCGGCCTCTTCGGCACCGTGGTCGGCCTCAAGGACAACGTGGCGGTGCTGAAGATCGCCGACCAGGTGAAGGTCGAGGTGCTGAAATCGTCCATCTCCAGCGTGGTCCAGAAGGGCCGGGAGGCCTGATGAGCCTCGAGGAACTCAAGCTCAGAATCTACGGCGACCCGGTGCTCCGCAGCCGCTCCGAGGAGATCACGGAGTTCGGACCCGAGTTGAAGGAGCTTGCCGAGCGGATGTTCCAGGTGATGTACGAGGAGGAAGGGGTGGGCCTGGCCGGCCCGCAAATCGGGGTGAGTCGCCGGATCGCCGTCTTCGACGTGCCCCTGGAGGACGGGGGGAACTTCACCGGCACCCTCATCAACCCCCGCATCCTCGAATTCAAGGATACCCAGAAGGCGACCGAGGGATGCCTGAGCGTGCCCGGGTTCCGGGAAGACGTCACCCGCCATGACTGGCTTCGGGTGGAGGCGCTGGACCTGGACGGGCAGCCGATTTCCTTCGAGTGCACCCAGCTCCTCTCCCGCGCGGTCCAGCACGAGATCGACCACCTGAACGGCGTGCTCTTCGTGGACCGGCTGAGCCCGGTGCGCCGGAGCCTCCTGGCCAAGAAACTCAAGAAGCTGGCCGCCGGGCAGCTCGACACCGGGGAGTAGGGGATCGTTATGCGGGTCGTGTTCATGGGGACTCCGGGGTTCGCCTGCCCGAGCCTCACCGCGCTGGTGGAGGCGGGGCACGAGGTCGCCGCGGTGGTGACACGTCCCGACAAGCCCGCCGGGCGGGGACGGAAGCTCGCCCCGCCTCCGGTCAAGGAAACGGCGGAGACCCTCGGCCTCACCGTTCTCCAGCCGACCCGGGTCAACGATGCGGCCTCGGTGGACGCGCTCCGGGCCCTGGCCCCCGACGTGGTGGTGGTGACCGCTTTCGGCGCCATCCTCAAACGGCCGCTTCTCACCCTGGGACGGCTGGGCGCGGTCAACGTGCACGCATCGCTTCTCCCCGCCTACCGCGGGGTGGCCCCGGTTCAGTGGAGCCTCATCCACGGCCGGCGGACCACCGGGGTCACCACCATGCTGATGGACGAAGGCGTGGACACCGGTCCCATCCTGGAACGACGGGTGCTGGAGGTGCGGCCGCTCGAGACCGCGGGCGAACTCCTGGTCCGGCTCTCCGAGGCCGGCGGGGGGCTCCTGGTCGAGACCCTGCGGGGGCTCGCGGAAGGGGCGTTGCGCTCGCTTCCCCAACCCGAGGAAGGGGCGAGCTACGCGCCGCGCCTCGAGCGCGAGCACGGGCACCTGGATTTCTCCCGCACCGCCGAAGACGTGCTGAACCAGTTTCGGGGAACCACGCCGGCGCCGGGCGCCCGGGTGTTCCTCGGCGGCGAGGCGATCGGGGTGAGCGCGGCGCGCGCGGTCCCCGAGGCCTCGGGGACGCCCTACACCGTGCTCGAGATCGCGCACCGACATTTGCGGGTTGCCGCGGGCCGGGGAGCGGTGGACCTCCTCCAGGTGCGGCCACCGGGAAAAGGGGACATGGAAGGGGCGGCCTTCGCCCGGGGACGCAACCTATCGCCCGGGGACCGATTGACCGCTCCTCCCGAGGCGCCCGATCTGAGCCTTCGGACCGCGGTGGCCCGATGAGCGCCCGCCCCACCGGGGGCGGTCGCGCCCGTCAGAAGCGTCCACCCCGTCCGAAGTCCGCGCGCGAGATCGCCCTCGGCGTGCTCTACCACGTGGACACCCGCAAGGCCTTCGCCGACCTCCTCCTCAACCGGGAGCTCAAGCAGCAGCCCCTTTCCCCCCGGGACGCCGCCTTCGCCACCGAGTTGGTGAACGGCACGCTCCGCTGGCGGGCCCGGCTGGACTGGATCCTGGAGCGCTTCGTGCGGGCCGGCCTCGACACCCTGAATCCCTGGGTCATGAACATCCTGCGGATGGCGGTCTACCAGATCCTCTTTCTCGACCGCATTCCTCCCCACGCCGCGGTGGACGAGGCGGTGATCCTGACCAAGCGCTACGCGAACCCCGGGGCGGCGGGGCTGGTGAACGGCGTGCTCCGGAAGATCCTCCGTGAGGGGGGCGAGGTCCCCGACCCCGAGCGGGTGATCGAGGACAAGGCGGCGGCGCTGTCGGTGGTGGGCTCCCACCCCCGCTGGCTGGTCGAGCGCTGGGTTCGCCGGCTGGGGGAGGAGGAGACGCGGGCGCTGATGCTCGCCAACAATCAGCCCCGGCCGATGGTGCTCCGGGTGAACCCCATGCGAACCGACCGCGAAACCCTGCGCCGGGCCCTGGCCGCGCGCGGAGTGGCCACCGAGGCATCGCCCTTGAGCCGGCTCTCCCTGCGCGTCGCGGGGAACCTGGTCCTGGCCGGCCTCCCCGAATTCGAGAAGGGCTATTTCTTCGTGCAGGACGAGAGCGAGACCCTGGTGGGCGAGCTTCTGGGGGCCGAGCCCGGGGAGACCGTGCTCGATCTCGCCGCCGCCCCGGGCGGGAAGGCCACCCAGATCCAGGAAGGGCGGAGTTCCAAGGGGCTCCTGATCGCGGTGGACACGGTGATGAACCGGCTGGCCCGGGTGAGGGAGAACCGGGTGCGGATGGGGGTCGAGAACCTGGCCATCGTCTGCGCCGACGGACAGGCCCTGGGCCTGGCGCGCCCGGTGGACCGGGTCCTGGTGGACGCCCCCTGCAGCGGTCTGGGGGTGCTCGGCCGCCGCGCCGACGCCCGCTGGCGGAAGACCGAGACGTCGCTCCGGAGCCTGGCCGTGTTGGAGCGGGGCCTCCTTCGGGCGGGGGCGTCCCACGTCCGCCCGGGTGGGGTGCTGGTATACAGCGTGTGCAGCACCGAGCCGGAGGAAGGTTTCGAGCAGGTGGAAAGGTTCCTGGGTGATCGACCCGATTACGAGCTCCAGGACGCGTCGGAGTTCGTGCCTTCCGAGGCGGTGACGGACGGGTGTGTTCTCCTCTACCCTCATCGTCATGGGACCGACGGGTCCTTCGCCGCGCGGATGCGGCGAAAGGGATGAGGCGCTTTACCAGGGAGTGATCGCGAACCGTGACCGAATCCGGCGGACATCCAGCGCCAGACGCGCTTCGCACGTGGGGCCTCCGATTGTTGCGGGTGGTGGTGCCCGTGTTTCTCGCCTTCCTGGCCGCGGCGGCGGTTTTCAACTACGTGGTCATGCCCCGTTTCGTCCGGCACGGTCAGGAGATCGAGATCCCGGAGGTGACCGGCAGGTCCCTGGCCGACGCCCGGTCGCTCCTGAGCCAGGCGCGGCTTGCGGTCCGGGACACCGTGAACCGGACCGACCCGAGCGTTCCCCGGGGCACGGTGTTGGAGCAGGATCCCCGCGGGGGGACCCGGATCAAGCCCGACCGGGGAGTTCGCCTGGTGGTGAGCGCGGGGCGTCGTGAGGAGCACCTCCCCGCGGTAGAGGGGCAGACTCTCAGGTTCGCGCGCCTCGCCCTCGGGCAGGACGGCTATCTGCTCGGGGACGTTCTCCGGGTGCCCTCGCGGGACGTCCCCCGAAATCTGGTCATGGCCAGCGATCCGGCCGGCGGGGTCGAGGTGGATGCCGGAGCGCGGGTGAGCCTTCTGGTGAGCGACGGCCCTCCGGCCGCCACCTGGATCCTGCCGGATCTCCGGGGTGAGGAACTCCAGCTCACCGCGGACAAGCTCCGCTTCGCCGGGTTCAAGGTGATCCTCGACGACGAAGACCCCTACAGTTTCGCCCGGCGGCGGATCGTCTCCACCGATCCCCCTCCCGGATCGGGGGTGTCGCGAGGCGACGCCATCCGGTTGGCGGGCGATTGACCGGGCGGCCTCGGGCCGGCGAGCCGGGAACGCATTCAGAGGAGCGCCTTCATGGCTGAGCACGATAGTCTGCGCATCGCCCCATCCGTCCTCTCCGCCGATTTCAGCCGCCTGGGCGAGGAGATCGGGACGGTGGAGCGGGGGGGCGCCGACCTCCTGCACCTGGACGTGATGGACGGGCACTACGTTCCCAACCTCACCTTCGGGCCGATGATCGTCGGGGCCATCGACCGCCTGACCGATCTGCACCTCTCCACCCACCTCATGATCACCGACCCCGGGAAGTACCTGGAGGAGTTCGTGAAGGCGGGTTCGGACGCGGTGATCGTGCACGTGGAAGTCCTGGACGACCCGTCTCCGACCCTGCGCCGCATTCGGGGGCTGGGGGCCCGGGCGGGAATCACCCTGAACCCCGAGACCCCGATCGAGGCGGTCGAGCCCTTCCTGGGGGAGTGCGACGTGTTCCTGGTGATGAGCGTCCGCCCCGGGTTCGGCGGACAGTCGTTCATGCCGGAGGTTCTCTCCAAGGCGACGCGCGCGCTGGAGCTGAAGCGCGCCCACGGCTACGACTACGCCATCCACATCGACGGGGGGATCGACGTGGAGACCGCCCCGGCCGCGGTCCGGGCCGGGGTCGAGGTGCTGGTGGCCGGGAGCGCGATCTTCAAGGCCCCCGATCCCGCCGGCATGGTCGAGGCGATCCGGAGAGCCGGCGAGGGCGCCCGCCGGGGGTGACCTCCCGGGGGTCCCCCATCGTCACGCCCCACCCCGGTCCGGCCGCACCCCCCCACTCGAGCCCGGCTTCCGACCCTCAGCCTCCTTCACCTGTCACAACCCGTGCCCCTGTGTCATAATCGGTGTCAGTCCCCCCCTCGATCCCTGGAGGTGGAGTTGGCGCCACGCGACGCGGCGGAGTTGGAACGCCGTCTCGAGAACATCACCGAGAAACTCCTCGGGACCTTCGAGGAGCTGGACTTCGTCCACAGTCTGGCCGCAGTCCTGGCCCGGCCGGAGGGGATCGGGGACCTCGACGAGTACCTGGTGCGGGAGACCGCGGCGATCTTTCGGGCCGATGGGGGATGGATGGCCCGAAGGGGAACCCTCGGCCGGCTGGAGACCACCGCCTCCCAGGGAGTCAAGCCGGCGGTTTCGGAGTTTCTGGCTCGCTCCCTCCTGGAGCCCCTGGCGGATGAGGGGGCCCTCCCCTACGTCGTCGACGACCTCCCGCGGGCGCTCAGCCTTCGCCTCCAACCCGCGGACCGGAAGGGCCGGCTGGCCGCCCGGGCCCACGCCGGGGAGCTCCCGCGCGCGTTTCTGGCCGCCCCCCTGGCCGCGGGGACGGAGGTCCTCGGGGTGATCTGCCTGGGCAAGCGGGGGGCCGGGGACCTCTTCAGCGCCGGGGACCTGAAGCTCCTCTCCGCCCTGGCCATCCAGGCCGCCCTGTTCATCCGGAACGCGGACCTGGTGCGCCGGCTCCGGGACGAGGCGCGGAGCCTCGGGCGGCGGGTCAAGCGGCTCGAGGCCGATCCCCGCCGTCGCCCGGATCTCTCCTGGATCCGGGGCCCCAGCCCGGTGATGAGGCAGCTCGCCCAGCAGGTCGAGGCCGCGGCGGCCACCGACGCCACCGTGCTCCTCCTGGGTGAGAGCGGAACGGGAAAGAGCCTGGTTGCCCGGATCCTCCACAACCTGAGCGCCCGGCGGGAGGGGGCGTTCGTGGAGGTCAACTGCGGGGCGGTGGCTCCCGGTCTGGTGGAGAGCGAACTCTTCGGGCACGCCAAGGGCGCGTTCACCGGTGCGGACCGCGAACGCCACGGCCTGTTCGAGGAGGCGAACGGCGGCACCATCCTGCTCGACGAGGTGGCCGAGCTTCCTCCGGAGGCCCAGGTCAAGCTCCTCACCGTGCTCGAGCAGCGGAAGGTGCGCCGGGTGGGGGAGAACCGCGACCGGAGCGTGGACGTCCGCGTGGTGGCCGCCACCAACGCCGACCCCCAGCTCGCCGTCCGCCAGGGGCGGTTTCGCGAGGATCTCTTCTACCGTCTCAACGTGATCACCCTCACCGTCTCTCCCCTTCGCCAGCGGCGGGACGACATCCTCCCCCTGGCCCGGCGCTTCCTGGAGGATCTGGCGCGGGAAACCAACCGCAAGGTGTCCGGGTTCTCTCCGGCGGCGGAGGAGGTGCTCCTGGGCTACGGGTGGCCGGGGAACGTGCGCGAACTCCGGAACGTGGTCGAGCGGAGCCTATTGCTCAAGCAGCGGGGGGACCTGGTGGAGGTGGAGGAGCTTCCCATGGGGCCCGCCCCCCGCCGCTCCGAGGCCTCGGAGCGGGCGGTCGCCGGCGCCCCGCTTCCCGAAGCGGTTCAACGCTACGAGAGGCGCCTCATCCTCGACGCCTTGAGCCGGCAGAACGGCGTGGTCTCCCGGGCCGCACGAACGCTTCAGATCTCGCGGACCAACCTCCACAACAAGATGCGAAAGCATGGTTTGATGAGAGGCGACACGAATGATGACGATAGTCATGACAGGTGACATCACCGGGAGCTCCCTCCTTGTCCTGTAATTTGTTCTTTTTCAGTATGTTAGATGGCTGTGGTGGAAACGGTGTCATGAATCGTGTCGTAGTGATTCGCGCCGGATCTTCCGCGGGCCCGTTGGCTTTCGAGCTATCTCTAACAGCCACAAGAGCTTGTCAGGGGCTGGGCCAGATGGCACGGCGATTGCTCATAGGTAGGCCAGACGACGGGATGGCAACGTTTCGGCGTCGGGATGCTGGACCAGATCTGAGGAACACCCAAGGCATCCCTGACCTTCCCTGGCCTCGGTGCGATGAATGGAAAATGGACTGAGGGGTATCCTCCGAGGCCGGGGGGGTCTGCTTTTTGCGGGCTGGTTCCCCGGCGGGTGGTCTCGAACCAAGGTCGGAGCGGAACCACATGAGCCCTGAGCGTATCGTTGCGAGACGCCTCCCCAGGCGACCACCGGGCATCCCCCACGTGGTTTCCCTGGTCATGGCGGGTCTCCTGGTCGTGCTAGCGGTGATTCCCCCCGCCGGCTGCGCCAAGCGCAGTCCCGTCGAGGCGGATAGCCGGGAGACCCGCCTGACTCAGGGAGGTGGCCTGAACGGCAGTCCCGTCTTCTCCCCCGACGGGCGATTCCTGGCCTTCTCCCACCGGGCAGCCGAGGACGGTTCCCCCTACGTGCTGGAGATCCTGGCCGTCGCGGGCGGGGAACCCCGCGCCGTCTACTCCGATTCCTCGTTCATCCTTCCCCTGGCCTTCGCCGCGGACGGGCAAAGCCTGTTCGTGCTCTTCCGGTCGGACAACACGCTCCGCCGGATCGGGATGGACGGGAAGGAACTCGCCACCTTTCACCGGCCGCGCCTCGGGGACTACGTGGGCGTTACTCGCGACGACCGGACGTTCCTGATCCGCGCCTTCAACGGGGACAACTGGGACCTGGCGCTTCGTCCCGCGGAACAGGACAGCGGATACGACGTCCTGGCCAAGACCCCGGCCTGGGAGTTCGATGGATGCTTCGGGCCCAAACCCGGCGAGGTCACCGCGGTGAGCATGCCGGTGTACGGAGCCACGACCACCGAGTTCTCGGTGTGGTCCCCGAAAGCCCGGGAGTACAAGCCCCTCCCCGTTCCCAAGGCCCGCAACCACTACCCGGCGTGGTCGCCGGACGGTAGGTTCCTGGCCTACGCCTCGGACCAGGCGGGGAACCTCGACCTGTGGATCCTCGACTCGGCCACCGGCCGGACCACCCAGGTCACCGGGGGGACGGAGGAGGACGCGCACCCATCGTGGTCCCCGGACGGCGAGCTGCTCGCCTTCTCACGCGACGTCCGGACTTCGCATGTCTTCATCGAGAACATGGTTTCCGGGGGAACCACCCAGATCACCGAGGGCGAGCCGCGCGACGTGTTCGCCATGCCTTCCATGGACGGGAAGTGGGTCCTCTTCCTGCGCCAGGCCGGAGCCAAGGGGCAGGGGAGGTCGCTCTCTCTTTGCGTGTCCCCGAGCGACGATCCCCAGGTTCACCGGATCGATCTTCAGGGGCTGATCCTGAGCGACAACAGCGGGGTGGGCTGGTCGCCGGACCAAGCTCAGATCGCCTTCGCCGCCGACGACGGAACCGGAAACGTGGACATCTACCGCGTTCCCCGCAGCGGCGGGCCGGTCTCCCGGGTCACCACCAACCCCGGGACCGAGATCCTCCAGGATTGGTCTCCGGACGGCCGCTGGATCACCTATATCAAGCCGGAGGGCGGCGAGACCCAGATCTGGGCCATCCCGGCCACCGGCGGGATCCCGCGTCAGGTGACCCGGGGCGGGGTCCTGAACGAGGCCGGCATCTGGGGTCCGAAGGGGGAGCGGATCGCCTATCTCTCCCTCCCCAGGGAAGGCGGATACCAGATCCACGTGGTCTCCTTCGGGAACCCGGCGGACGACCGCGTGCTCATGAAGGAAGACAACTTCCTCATTCCCGTGGCCTGGTCCAAGGACGGCAGGGAGGTGTTGATCGGAGAGCGGTCCGCGAACGCCCAGAGCCTCTGGGCCTGTGCGGTGGACGGCTCGCAGCGGACCCGCATCGGAAGCACCGACGACCTGCTCTACGGTGGGATGCCGGCCAAGTTCGACCTCACCCCCGAGGGCGAGCGCTATCGTGGCGTCATCTACCCGGGGAGCATCCGGGCCTACGTGGACGGCGACCACACCTCCGACGTCTACCTCCTCCGGGTCGGGGAACTCCTGCGTGCGAGCCAGAACGACGACAAGGCGGGGGTGGCGCGGTGATCCGCTCCCTGAACCTGCTCGGGCGCTTCGTCGCCGTCCTCGTCGTCGTTTTTTTCCTGGCCTGAGAGGCCCGAAAGGGGCCCGGCATGGCTCGCTACACCTCCCGCCGGCCGCGGTCTTTGGCCTGTCGCCGGGGTCTCGCTTGTGCGATTCTAGAGGTCCGGTTGAAGACTGGATCCGGTCGCGATCCGAGCGCCGGAGGGCCGGATCCCCCGACGACGGAATTCTGAGATGTCGCTGATTCCCCTGGCTTCCATCCGTGCCAAGCTCATCGCCCTCTTCCTGGTGGGGGGAGTGCTCCCGATCGCCCTGGTGAGCCTTGTCGCCTATTTCAACTCGCTGAAGGCGGTGGAGGACATGGTGGGGAACCGCACCGACCGGCTGGCCCAGTCGGTGGGGGAGGATCTCTCCCGGAAGCTCCAGCGGCGGGTGAACGATCGCATCCTCGTCGAGAACCGCCCGGTTCAGGACTACCTCCTGGCGCGCGACGGGACGGGCGGGGAGAGCCGCGTCGACACCTACCGCACCCTTCGCGTGTATCTCGACAAGCTGTTCGAGGAGTACGAGAACTACTACAGCGATCTGGTGATCGCCGGCGACGACGGCGAGCCGGTGTTCCGCCTTCGAGGATCCGGGGGGACGGATTCAGCGCCGCTCGCCGGCGTTCCCGACGTCACGGTAGATACGAGCGCCCAGGACACCGTGATCGCGCCCTCCGCGCCCGAGACCATCCTCGGTGGACAGCTGACCCAGACCCTCGAGGCGCTGGGGCGGAACGTGAGCGGCAGACTCCGCGATGAAGTCCGCCGTGAGCAATCGACCGACACCTTGAAGGCGTTCCGGAAAGGCATGGAGATCTCCGACCGGGTCTCCCGGCTCATCGAGAAGGCCCTCGAGGCGGCGGACGTGAACGTGAACCTCCAGCCGCCGCCGGCGGGATCCGCTCCCTTTCCCACCACCCCCCGCGCGGTCATCTTGCACGGGCTTCCCCTGGGTTGGGGCTTCACCGACAGCGACCTCCGGGCGGTGAAGCGCGGGGCGGCCCTTTCCCACGGCGAGGTGCTGGTCTACGCCGACCGGGTGACCCCCGGGGGCTCCCGGGTCCTCCGGCTGGTGATGCCGATCTTCTCGGTGGACGACAAGGATCAGCGTCTGGGCACCCTGGTCGCCAACCTCAAGCTGGACTATCTGTTTCCCCAGGATCTGTCCGCCGAGCGGTTCGGGGCCAGCGGGGAACTGGCGGTGGTCAACAGCTCCGACGGCGACATCCTGTTCCACTCCCGTCCCGAGTTGATCGGCCGGAACATCCGGCTCGCCGACCATCCTCTGGTCGACGCCTTCGCCGGAGGCGAGGGCTCGGAGCCTCCCACCGCGCCCTGGATCAAGGTCCCGGGGGAGCACGGGACCCGGCTGGCGTCGGCCATCGGGCTGGGGACGGTTCCGTGGACCGTATTCGCCACCGCGCTCCCCCGCGAATTCGAGAGCGAGGCCCGGCGGGCGGGGATCATCAACCTCCTGGTGGCCTGCCTGGCGCTGTTGGTCGCCGGCTCCCTCCTGGTGGTGGCGGGAGGGCGAATCTCGCGCTCCCTGGGCGTGGTCACCGCGGGGGCCCGCGAGATCGCGGCGGGAAACCTCTATCACTCCATCCGGGTCAAGACCCACGACGAGATCCAGACCCTGGGCGAGACCTTCAACGCCATGACCGCTTCCCTGCGCGAGAACATCGAGCTCCGGGAGAAGGCGGCCCGGGAGCTGGAGGCCCTGAACCGGACCCTCGAGGACCGCGTTCAGGAGCGCACGCGGGAGCTGGAGGCGTTGAACCAGGCCCTGAACGAGGCCAATCGCGAACTCAAGGAGCTCGACCGGTTGAAGTCGAACTTCCTCTCCACCGTATCCCACGAGTTCCGCACCCCGCTCACCTCGATCAAGGCGTTCTCGGAGATTCTGCTCGACGAGGCGGACACCGTGCCCGTCACGCCCGAAATGAAGCGGTTCCTGGGGATCATCAACTCGGAGAGCGACCGGCTGGGACGCCTCATCAAGAACCTCTTGAGCCTGTCGCGGCTGGAATCCGGCCGGCTGGCCTGGCGGATGTCCGAATTTCCGGTGCGCGAGGTGGCCGAGGCCGCGGTGGACGGCCTCCTCCCCGCGTTCAAGGCCAAGGAGGTCCGCCTGGAGCGCCAGATATCCTGCCCGGGGGGGAAGGTGCGCGCGGACCGCGACCGGATCCAGGAGGTGATCACCAACCTTCTGGAGAACGCGATCAAGTTCAGCGAGCCGGGAGGGCGGGTCTGGCTCGGCTGCCGGATGGAGGAGCAACGGGGCAACGGCAGACCCCTGCTTCAGATCACCGTCCGCGACGAGGGATGCGGCATCCCCCCCGACCACCTGGAACGGGTCTTCGAGCGGTTCTCCCAGGTGGACGCATCCGAGACCCGGGCCCGGGGAGGGAGCGGCCTGGGGCTGGCGATCTGCCGGGAGATCGTGGAGCATCACGGCGGGCGGATCTGGGCGGAGAGCCCGGTAGGGGAGGGCGCATCCTTCCACTTCACCCTGCCGGTGGTGGGGGACGGCACGGCTATCGAAGCCTGCGAGACGACGAAGGAGGGGCAGCGAGCCCGCACCGGGGAGGAGGAACAGCATGTCTAAGAAGGTTCTCGTCTGCGACGACGAACCCTACATCGTGGAGTCGGTTTCCTACGTCGTACGCAAGGCCGGATTCGAGGTGGACGTGGCCGAGGACGGGGAGGAGGCTCTCGCCAAGGCCCAGGAGACGAGGCCGGACCTGATCTTCCTGGACATCATGATGCCCAAGCTCTCCGGCCACGAGGTCTGCCGCCGCCTGAAGGACGATCCGAAGACCAAGGACATCTACATCGTCATGCTCACGGCCCGCGGCCAGGAGGAGGACGAGAAGCGCGCCCTGGACATGGGGGCGGACGAGTTCATGACCAAGCCGTTCAGTCCGCGGAAGATGCGGGCCAAGCTGCAGGAGATCCTTGGGGAGTCGGGCTAGCCGGCTCGCGAACCAATTGGGTTGGGGGTAGTCATGGAAAAGATCGGGGCGGAGGGCTCCGCCAGGACCATCGAGAGCCTGACCAGGAATCTCCTGGAGTGCTACGAGGAGCTGGACCTCGTCTACCGGCTCTCCGGCCAGCTCCTCTCCAGCCTGGACGTCCAGCGGAACGTGGAGCGCATCCTCGGCGAAGCCATGGAGATCTTCGACGCCGACCTGGGTTGGGTGGGCCCGGCCGGCTCCGGGGAAGGACTCTTCCGTCCGGTCACGACCCGGGTGGGGGAGGACGTGGTCGCGCTCCTCACCGGGTCGGTGGTGGGGGAGCTGATCGAGGCCGGGAAGTCCCGCATGTACTACGCCCTCCGCGACGAGCCGGGTCTCTCCCGGGACGGCGTGCCCCAATCGTTCCTGTGCACGGTGATCAAGACCGACCGCGCGGTGTACGGGGCGCTCTGCGTGGGGCGCCACGACGGGGAATCGCTGTTCACCGCCGGGGACCTGAAGCTGGCCGACGTGCTCGCCTCCCAGGCGGCCATCGCCCTGGAGAACTTCCTCCTCAACCAGCGCCGGATCGACGAGCAGCAGGCCATGATCCGCATGCAGGAGGAGCTTCGCCTCGCTCTGGAGATCCAGGCCAACCTCCTTCCCAAGGGGTCTCCGAGCTACCCCGGCTACGACATCGCCGGGCGGAGCGTTCCCGCCCTGGGAGTGGGCGGGGACTACTATGACTTCATCCCCATCGACGAGCGCATGCTGGCGATCTCCCTGGGCGACGTCTCCGGGAAGGGAATGCCCGCCGCGCTCCTCATGGCGAACCTCCAGGCCTCGATCCGCGGGCAGACCCTGATGAAGGCTTCGCCCGCGGACTGCCTGCACCGGTCCAATACGCTGCTGTTCCAGAGCACGGACTCCGAGAAGTTCGCGACCTGCTTCTACGGGATTCTCGACACCGCCGAGCACCGCCTGTGGTATGCCAACGCGGGTCACGAGCACCCGATGATCTTCTCCCCCGACGGGGGCATTTCCGTGCTCGACACCGGGGGCCTGGTGCTGGGGGTGATGCGGGAGATCGTCTTCCCCGAGGCCTCGGTGGAGGTCCGATCCGGGGACGTGCTGGTGATCTACTCGGACGGCATCACCGACAGCGTGGACGGAAACGGGGCCGAGTACGGGCTGGAGCGGCTGACCACGCTCCTCCATCGCCAGCGGGGGCTTCCCGCCGAGGCCCTCATGAACCGGATCATGGACGAGGTGGACGCCCACGCCGGCAGCGAGCCCCCCTTCGATGACCGGACCCTGGTGGTCATCCGGCGGGAGTGAGGTGGGGCGGGCGATCGCGCGGGGCGCTCGGTTTGGATTTGGATTGCATTGATTCCCGGTGCGATCAAGGATGTGCGCACCGGGGAACGCAGCGTTGCTTGGACCGCTCGGGCTGGATCGATCATGACGAAACAAGGTCGCGTTTCTCGACGAGCCTGCTTGTTTCTGGCGCTGTGGTGTTGCTCGTTCGCGTGCGGCAGGTCCCACCTGACTGCTCAGGACAAGGATGACGTCGAAATCTGCTCCGCCGTCATTCTGGCCGCCTGCACGGGTTCCCCCGACGCCCCGCGAGAACAGATTGTCTACGTGGTGAAGTGGACGAAAGACCACGTCGAGGACGATCTCGTTCCCCTGCCCCCGACCCGGATGATCAGCCCGGAGGCTCAGCGCGAAATTTCCCGCCGGCTGTCGCACCGGGGCCTGGACATCCGGTGGATCGAAGACTTCCTCGACGTGAAGCGGGGGTTCGGAGGAAACGTGGAGGGCGGCGGTTCCACCGTGGTCGTGGGAGAGGTGAGAAGAGTCGCATCCGGCAAGGTCAACGTCCCGTTCAATCATCACCTCATGGACTTGAACGGATTCGGCGGCACGTACGTTCTCGAGAGACGTGGGGACGGGTGGACCGTCACCGGCATGACGGGCCCCATCAAGAGTGAGCTGACCACCGTCACCGGGGCCCTACGGCCCCCCGGCCCGTGGCAAGCGCCCGGGCATGTCGGCCAGCACGTAGGCCGCGATCGCCACCGCCGCCACCTCGTCGTCCAGACGCCCCCGGTCGATCTTGTCGAAGGTGTCGGCCCGGGTGTGGTGGATGTCGAAGTACCGGGTCATGTCGTGGCGGACGCCCAGGCCCGGGACCCCCTCCTCCACCGACGGCCCGACGTCGGCGCCCGAGCCGCCGGCCCGGATCTTCCCCATGCCCAGGGGCTCGAGGAGCGGGGCCAGCCCGCGAAGGACGGCCAGGCCCTCGTCGCGGGCCTCGGCGAGGCGCGCCCCCGCCCCGGGGTCCTCCCGGTGCGCCTTGGGGATGAGCAGCTCGTAGTCGTACCCCTGAAGGGGGCCGTTTCCCAGGTCGGACTCGATCGCCGCCACGTGACGCTCGAGCTCGGCGGCATGGCGGTCGCGGTACCCGAGCCCGCCGCGAAGGCCGTCCTCCTCGTTCACGAACAGCACCACCCGCACCGTCCGACGGGGCCCGAGGTCCAGCTTGCCGATCAGGTGCGCGGCCTCGATCACCGCCAGGCATCCCGACCCGTCGTCCTGCGCGCCCTGGCCCACGTCCCAGGAGTCGAGGTGCGAGCCCAGGAGCACGATCTCCTCCGGCCGCTCGTGTCCCGGAATCTCCCCCACCACGTTGGCCGAGGGCGCATCGGGGAGGGTGTGCGCCTCCATGGTCAGATGCACCCGCACCGTGTCGCCCCGCGCGACCATGCGATGGATGAGCTGGGCGTCCTCCAGGGTCACCGCCGCGGCGGGGATGCGCGGGGCGTCGCCGGCATAGAAGAGGGTCCCGGTGTGAGGGGTGTCGAGGCTGGCCGGGGTGATCGAGCGCACCAGCGTCGCCACCGCGCCGAGCCGGGCCGCCCGGGACGCGCCGTGGACCCGGTAGGCCACGGTGGTCTCGTAGTCCACGAAGGGCGCGTCGAAGAGGATGATCTTTCCCCCGGCCTCCGCGCCGAGGGAGTCCAGCTCGGCGAAGGTGCTCACCACCCGCACCTCGGCGGTGACGCCTTCGGGGGGCGTTCCCACGCTTCGCCCCAGACCCAGGATGCTGAGCCGGCGGTGGACCGGGGCGACGATCTCCGCGCTCTCCTCCCCGCGCACCCAGACCGGCACCATCACGGACTCCGCGTGGACGTTGGCGAACCCCTCCCGCCGCATGAGGTCCTGGGCCCAGTCGATGGCCCGGCTCATGCCCACGGAACCGGAGAGGCGGTTCCCGATTTCGTCGGTGAGGACGGCCAGGTTCTCGTAGGCGTCGGAGGACGTCCGGGCCGCGGCGATCAACCGCTCCGAGGCCTCGCGATAGCGGGCGGTGAGGCTGTCGGCGGGCAGGGTGGTGGAGGCCGGCCCCGTTTCGCGATCCTCGCCGGATGTGATCGCGCCGGAAAGCGCTAGGCACGCGAGGGCGGCCGCCGCAGCCCCCCTCGCCACGCCGCGAAATCGACCCGAGATACCCCGCGAGGCCGGAGACCGTTTCAAACCTGGATGGAACGACACCGTGATGAACTCCTCCCCGATGAGCGAGCGGACCCGGGGGACGAGCCATTGTATACGCGCGGAGGGCCCGGTTCACGCGGGGGATGGACTTGCGACCAGGGGGGAGCCGGAGCCCGCCCCTCAATCCGCCTACTTTCGCCTTGGTTTGTACACGTCGGTGGCGGTGCCGAAGATGGTGGCCGCGGCTTCCATCATGGTCTCGGAGAGGGTGGGGTGGGGGTGGATGGTGAGGTCCAGGTCCCGCGCGGTGGCGGCCATCTCCACCGCCAGGACTCCCTCGGCGATCAGCTCTCCCGCGCCGGGGCCGACGATCCCCACCCCGAGCACGCGCCCGGAACCCGGCTCCACCAGCACCTTGGTGAGCCCGTCGGCGCGGCCCAGGGTGAGCGCGCGGCCGGAAGCCCCCCAGGGGAAGCGCCCGACCTCGATCGGGATCCCGCGGGCCTTGGCCTCGGTCTCGGTGAGCCCGCACCACGCCACCTCGGGATCGGTGAACACCACCGCGGGGACGGCGGCGGGCTCGTAGACCGCCTTGTGGCCGGCGATGGCCTCGACCGCGGTCTTCCCCTCGTGGGACGCCTTGTGGGCCAGCATGGGCTGGCCGGCCACGTCGCCGATGGCGTAGATCGAGGGCTCGTGGGTGCGGCGCTGGCCGTTCACCCGGATGAAGCCCTGCTCGTCCACCCGGACCGCGGTCCCCTCCAGGCCAAGCTTCGACGAGTTCGGCTTCCGCCCCACCGAGACCAGCACCCGGTCGAAGGTCTGGCGTTTCTCCTCCACCGCTCCGTCCAGGACCACCGCCACCCCGGAAGCGGTCTCCTCCATGGAGACGATGCGCGTCCCCAGGTGGACGGCCTCGAAATCGGTCTCGACCCGCCGGGCCAGGGGCCGCACCAGGTCCGCATCCACCCCGGGGAGGAGGCTCCCCATCATCTCCACCACCGTCACCTTGCTGCCGAGCGCGGCGTAGACCGAGCCCATCTCCAGGCCGATGTAGCCGCCTCCCACCACCAGGAGCCGCTCGGGAACGTCGGGGAGATCCAGGGCCGCGGTGGAGTCCATGATGCGTCCGCTCTTCGGGGCGAAGGGGAGTTCGGCGGGGCGCGACCCGGTGGACACCACCGCGTCCCGGAACCCCACCCGCACCGTGCCCACCTCGGTCTCCACCTGGAGGCTCCGGGGGTTCTCGAACCGGCCCGTCCCCCGGATGTAGGTGACGTTGCGCTTCCGCGCGAGCTGCCCGAGGCCCCCGGTGAGCTTCTCGACCACCTCGCTCTTCCAGGCGCGAACCCGATCGAGGTCGATCTGCGGCTCCTCGAACGTCACCCCCCAGTCCGCGGCGGCCCGCGACTCGTGGATGACCTTGGCCACGTGGAGAAGCGCCTTGGAGGGGATGCATCCGCGGTAGAGACACACCCCGCCCGGGTTGGCTTCCGGGTCGATCAGCACGGTTTCCATTCCCAGGTCGGCGGCGAGGAAGGCGGCGGCGTAGCCCCCCGGTCCTCCCCCGAGCACCGCGACCCGGGTCATCTGGGTGTCGGGCATCGGTTCAGCCTTCCAGGGCGAGAAGCAGGGGTTGTTCCAGGGCCTCGGCGAACCAGCGGAGGAACCGGGCGGCGTCGGCGCCGTCGATTACCCGGTGGTCGTAGGAGACGCCCAGGGGGAGGATGAGCCGGGGCTCGGGCGTCGTGGCCGCGGAGTCCCGGTACACCGCCTCGCGGGTCGCCCGTCCCATCCCCAGCACCGCGACCTGGGGCCAGTTCACGATGGGGGAGAAGTTGGTGGTTCCGAGCCCGCCGAGATTCGAGATGTTGAAGTTGGCCCCCTGGAGTTCCTCGGCGGAGATCTTCCTGGTCCGCGCCTTTTCCGCCAGCTCGGCGAGCTCCGCCGCGATGGCCAGGATGCCCTTCCGGTCGGCGTCGCGGATCACCGGAACCAGGAGCCCGCGGTCGGTGTCCACCGCCACCCCCACGTTCACGTACTTCTTGAGCACGATCTCGTGTTCGCGGTCGTCGTAGCTGGCGTTGAACCGGGGGAAGCGTCGAAGCGCCGCCGCCGCCACCTTGACCGCCACCGCGGTGACCGTGATCCTGGTCGCGTCCTCGCCCCCCGCGGCGCGGCGCTTCCGCCAGGCCTCGAGCTCGGTGATGTCGGCCCGGTCGAACTGGGTGACGTGAGGGATGGTGCGCCAGGAGACGGACATCGCCTCGCCGGTCAGCCGGCGGAGCTTGGTGGCCGGCTCCCGCTCGACCTCGCCCCAGGGACTGAAGTCGGGAAGCTCGGGGGTGGCGAAGCCCGCCCCGCCCGCGACGGCCGGACCGCCGCCGTTCTGCCGCCCGGCGGCCGACACCAGGTAGCGGACGTATGCCTTCACGTCGTCCTGGGAGATCCGGCCGCCGGGACCGGTGCCGGGCACCTCCTCCACGTCGACCCCCAGCTCCCGGGCCAACCGCCGGACCGAGGGCGCGGCGGGGGCCACCCGTCCGATCTCGGCCGGGGCCGAGGATCCCCGGACCCCGGTCCGCCCCTCGCCCTCCTCCCGCGCTCCCCCCGGGAACGCGACGACCTCACCGCGCGCGGGAGGGGTCTCGCGGGGCGCGGCCTCCTTCCGCTCCGGGGCGCTCTTCCCGGCTCCGGGCGCGGCCACCGCGCGATCCGGCGCGGCCTCTTCCCGCGCGGCCGGAGCTTCCCCGGGCGCTTCGGCGGCCTCCGCCGCCTTCGCCTTCTTCGCCGGCGCCGGCTTCGAGGCCCCGGCCGACGCTTCCGCCGGCGTCTCCGCCGGTCCGGCCCCGTTCTCCTCGACGGTGAGGATGATCTGGCCGACCTTGATCTCGTCCCCCTCCTTGATCCGGACTTCCTTCACCACCCCCGACACCTCGGAGGGGACCTCGGCGGTGGCCTTGTCCGTCTCCAGCTCGATCACCGCCTGATCCTTCTCCACGGTGTCCCCCGGAGAGACGAGGACCGAGAGAACCTGGGCGGACTCGATGTTCTCCCCCAGCTCGGGGAGCTTCATTTCCTTGACCATGCTTCACGTTCCTTCCGCGTTCGGAGTCGCGTCCCGAGGGACGCCCGGCGTCGTTGCTTTCGGCAGGTCGTCCCGGGATCGCGTTTCCTCCCGGCCGTCGCCCGCGCCCGCGGACTGCCCGCGCGCGCCAGCCCGCCCTCTACGAAATCATGGGGTTGGCCTTTTCGGGGTCGATACCCAGATCCTTGACCGCCTGGACCACCGCCGCGGATTCCACCGCGCCGGTCCGGCAGAGCGCGGTCAACGCGGCCAGGGTTATGAACCGCGCGTCCACCTCGAAGAACTCGCGGAGCGACGCCCGGTCCTCGCTCCGCCCGAAACCGTCGGTCCCCAGGGCCAGGAAGGGCTCGGGGATCCACTTGCCCACCGACTCCGGGAGGGCCTTGGTGTAGTCCGAGGCCGCCACCACCGCCCCCGGCTTGTCGCCGAGAACCTCCCGCACGTAGGGCACGCGCGGCGGCTCGCCGGGATGGAGCAGGTTCCAGCGCTCGGCCTCCAGGGCGTCGGTGAAGAGCTCCTTGTAGCTGGTGACGCTCCACACGTCGGCGGTCACCCCGTATCGGGACTCCAGCATCTCCTGGGCCTTCAGGGTCTCCCGCATGATGGCCCCGCTCCCCAGGAGCTGGACCCGCTTCTTCTTCCCCTTCCGGGTGGAGGGCTTGAACCGGTAGAGCCCGCGGAGGATCCCCTCCTTCACGCCCTCGGGCATGGTGGGCATGGGATAGGGCTCGTTCTCCACCGTGAGGTAGTAGATGACCGGCTTCTGCTCCTCGACCATCTCCCGGATCCCCTCCTCCACCAGCACCGCGATCTCGTAGGCGAAGGCGGGGTCGTAGGCCCGCACGTTGGGGCTCGGGTAGGCGAGAAGGTGGCTCTGGCCGTCCTGGTGCTGAAGCCCTTCGCCGGCCAGGGTGGTCCGTCCGGCGGTGGCCCCGATCAGGAATCCCCGGCAGCGGATGTCGTTGGCCAGCCAGACGAGGTCGCCGATCCGCTGGAAGCCGAACATGGAATAGAAGAGGAAGATGGGGATGGTGTTGACCCCGTGGGTGGCGTAGGCGGTGCCGGCGGCCACGAACGAGGCCATGGAGCCGGCCTCGGTGATTCCCTCCTCCAGGATCTGACCGTCGGTGGCCTCCTTGTAGTAGAGGAGGGTCTCGCGGTCCACCGGTTCGTACTTCTGCCCGACGTGGGAGTAGATCCCGACCTGGCGGAAGAGCGCCTCCATGCCGAAGGTGCGGGCCTCGTCGGGGACGATGGGGACGATGTACTTACCGATCGACTTGTCGCGCAGGAGCTTGGCCAGGATGCGCACGAACACCATGGTGGTGGCCGCTTCCCGGTCCTCCGAGCCCTCGAGGAACTCCTTGAAGAGCTCCGAGGGAACCGCCTCCCCCTTGGGAGCGCGCACGCGCCGCTCGGGAAGGTACCCCCCCAGCTTCTTCCGCCGGTCGTGGAGGTAGCGCATCTCCGGGCTGTCCTCCGACGGGCGGTAGAAGGGAGCCGCCCCCACCTCGTCGTCGGAGATGGGGATGCCGAAGCGGGAACGGAACTCCCGCACCTCGACCTCGTTCAGCTTCTTCTGCTGATGGGTGATGTTCTTCCCCTCGCCCGCCTCGCCCAGACCGTACCCCTTGATGGTCTTGGCCAGGATCACCGTGGGCTGGCCCTTGTGGTCGAAGGCGGCCTTGTAGGCCGCGTAGACCTTTTCCGGGTCGTGGCCGCCGCGGCGGAGCTTCCGGATCTCCTCGTCGGTGAGGTGCTCGACCAGCTTCGACAGCCGGGGGTCCCGGCCGAAGAAGTGATCGCGGATGTAGGCGCCGGATTCCACGCTGTACTTCTGGTAGTCGCCGTCCACCGCCTCTTCCATCCGCTGGACCAGGATCCCGTCCGGGTCGTTCTGAAGCAGCAGGTCCCAGTCCGCCCCCCAGATGACCTTGAGCACGTTCCAGCCGGTGCCGCGGAAGGTGGCTTCCAGCTCCTGGATGATCTTGCCGTTCCCGCGGACCGGTCCGTCCAGCCGCTGGAGGTTGCAGTTCACCACGAAGATCAGGTTGTCGAGCTTCTCCCGGGAGGCCAGGCTGATCGCGCCCAGGGCCTCGGGCTCGTCCAGCTCCCCGTCCCCCAGGAAGGCCCACACCTTTCCCGAGTGCTCCAGGAGCCCCCGGTCCTCCAGGTACCGGTTGAACCGGGCCTGGTAGATGGCGGTGATGGGGGCGAGCCCCATGGAGACGGTGGGGAACTCCCAGAAGCTGGGCATGAGCCAGGGGTGGGGATAGGAGGAGAGCCCGCCCCCGGGCTTGAGCTCCCGGCGGAAGTTCTGGAGCTGGGCCTCGGTGAGGCGCCCCTCCAGGAACGCCCGGGCGTAGATCCCCGGCGAGGCGTGCCCCTGGAAGTAAACCTGGTCGCCGCCCGAGGGGTCGTCCTTCCCCCGGAAGAAGTGGTTGAACCCCACCTCGATGAGCGTGGCCGCCGAGGCGTAGGTGGAGATGTGCCCGCCGATCCCGCTCGACTCCCGGTTGGCCCGCACCACCATGGCCATGGCGTTCCAGCGGATGATGCTCTTGATCCGCCGCTCGATCTCCCGGTTTCCGGGGAAGCGCGGCTGGTGGGTCCGCGGGATCGTGTTGATGTAGGGGGTGTTGGCGGTGAAGGGGAGGGAGATGCCGAACTCCGCCGCCCGGTGCTGGAGCCGGCGGAGGAGCTTCTGGACCCGTTCCGCCCCCCCGGTCTTGATCACGTAGTCCAGGGAGTCCAGCCACTCCTCGATCTCGAGCTGCTCGAGATCCAGCCCCTCGGGGGGATCGAAGTCATGCACTGCCATCGCGTGGTCCTTCCAGGGTGAGCCAAAGGAGGATAATGGGGCGCCATCACGCCCAAACTCTCACAGTTTAAGGGACAACCCATAGAGTCTACGGATCGCGGGATTCGGGGGCAAGACCGCCGCATGCCCCGGGGTTTGTGGTTGACGGGACGGGGGAGCGGGTCTTGAATGGTCTTGGTCGATTCTAAACGGCTATCCCGGAATGAATTAGCCCGGGAAGAGGGGCGGGCCGGCGCGGCCCGAACCCCCGGAGGAGAAGCGGCATGGAGAGCCAGGGCGATCTGAGTCCCGAGGAGTTTCGCCGCCACGGCCGTGAGGTGGTGGACTGGATCGCCGACTACCTGGAGCGCATCCGGGACTACCCGGTCCTGGCCCGCACCCGACCCGGGGAGATCGCCGCGGCCCTTCCCGCGGAGCCTCCGGCCCGTCCCGTCCCCCTCGGACGAGACCCTCCGCGACTTCCGGGAGATCCTGGTTCCCGGCATCACCCACTGGAACCACCCTCGGTTCTTCGCCTACTTCTCGATCACCGGAAGCGCGCCCGGGATTCTCGGAGAGGCGCTCACCGCCGCCCTGAACGTCAACGCCATGCTCTGGCGGACCTCCCCCGCGGCCACCGAACTTGAAGTGACCGCCCTGGGCTGGCTTCGCCGGATGCTGGGGCTCCCCGACACCTTCGACGGGCACATCAACGACACCGCGAGCGTTTCCACCCTGGTGGCTCTCGCCGCGGCGCGCCAGGCCGCGACCGGAGGTGCGGTGCGGGAGCGCGGGCTGGCCGGCGGCCCCCGGCTCCGGCTCTACACCAGCGAGGAGGCCCACAGCTCGGTGGAGAAGGCGGCCCTCACCCTGGGGCTCGGCCAGGACGGGGTGCGGAGGATCCCCACCGACCCGGAGTTCCGGATGGACGTGGCGGCGCTCACCCGGGCGGTGGCCGAGGACCGCCGCGCCGGTTGGGTTCCGATGGCGGTCTCGGCCACGGTGGGCACCACCAGCACCACCAGCATCGACCCCATCCCCGCCATCGCCGACCTTTGCCAGCGCGAGGGGATCTGGCTCCACGTGGACGGGGCCTACGGCGGAGCCATGGCGGCGGTTCCCGAGTACCGCTGGGTACTGGAGGGATGCGACCGCGCCGACAGCTTCGTGGTGAACCCCCACAAGTGGCTCTTCGTGCCGATCGATCTCAGCGCGCTCTACTGCCGGCGCCCCGAGGTGATCCGCGAGGCCTTCTCCCTGGTGCCGCCCTATCTCATGACCCCCGAACAGGGCACGGCCCGGAACCTCATGGACTACGGGCCGGCCCTGGGGCGGCGATTCCGGGCGCTCAAGCTCTGGATGGTGCTTCGGACCTTCGGGACCGAGGGCGTCGCGGAGCGGATCCGCGCCGCGGTGGAGATGGCGCAGACCTTCGCCGGGTGGGTGGACGAGGCCTCGGACTGGGAGCGGCTGGCCCCCGCCCCCATGAGCACCGTGCTCTTCCGCCACATCCCCCCGGCCGTGGTCACCCCGGCCCGCGCGGAGGATGCCGGCCCCGGGGACCTCATCCCGGAAGAGCCGGCGATCGAGGCCCACAACCGGGCCCTCCTGGAGGCGGTGAACGCCTCCGGGCAGGCGTTTCTCTCCCACGTGGTGGTCCGGGGCCGGTTCGGCCTCCGGCTCGCGGTGGGGAACCTCCGCACCACCCCCGAGGACGTCGCCCTCACCTGGGCGCTCCTCCGGGAGACCGCGACCGCGCTGCGGTAGCGGGTGGCGCGGGGTCGTTCGGGTGGCGACGCGGATCCCGCGGTTACTTCGGAGAACTCCGGCCCATGACGCGGAGGCCAGGGGCCGTCCGGCGGTCCTACCGGGCTAGCTCGCGTACTTCACGCTGCACCCGTAGGACTTGGTCTCGGCCTCGCTGACCGCCTTTCCCGCCGCGTGCTCGGTGAGCGCCTGCTTCACGTAGTTCACCGTTCCCAGCTTGTCCGGGCTCGGATCGTTGTCGATGGCCCCGTCGTAGAGGAGGATCCCCTCGGCGTCGATCAGGAACATCTGGGGCGTGGTCTTGGCCCGGTAGAGCCGCCCCACCCGTCCGTCCTCGTCCATGAGGATGGGATAGTCCATCTCGTATTCGTCCTTAGCCTTCCGGTTCCGCTCCAACCCCGATCCCTGCTTCCCGGGCGCGTTGGAGTTCACCGCCAGCCAGACCACGCTCATCTTCGCGGCCATGGCCTGGGTCTCGATCATGTTGTGGGTCCGCTTGTGCTGCTTCTGCACGAAGGGGCAGTCGGGGTTGAACCACTCCAGTACCACGACCTTTCCCTGGGCGGTGTAGTCGCTCAGCCGGTGGGTCTTCCCCTCGGTGTCGGTGAGGGTGAAGTCGGGAGCGGGCTTTCCGACCTGGGCGACCTGGAGCGGAGTATCCGAGGCCGCGACGGCGGTCTCCGGGTTTGCCGCGGTTTCTCCCGCCCCGGCGCTCCGGTCCCCGGCGGCTTGGTTCCCGGTGCATCCGGAAATCAGGGTGAAGACGGTGAGGCCGGCGCAGGCGGCAAGGATGCGGATGCGATGGGTGCTCGACATGGTGGCTCCTTCGATGCCGCGGGAAATCAGCTGCCCGCGGGGGGTGGAATGCTGAGGGTGTAGAACGCGGGGTCCGCGCCGGGACGGCGGACCTCCAGGACGCCGGTCACCCGGGGCGATGATCCGGCTTCGGGGGCCAGGATCAGGCGCAGCCGGTTGCCGTCGGCGGCCGCATCCCGGATCGGGTTGGCCAGCCGGGCGCAATCCGTGCCGGGAAAGAAGACGAGTCGCGCCGCCCCCGGGACGACGACGACCGCCGCCCCGTTCTCCAGGCGCGCCTCCACCGGGGTTCGTGAGGCGCTCAGGGGGAGGGGGAGGCGTTCCCGGGTCTCTTCGAAGCGGGCCGCGGCGTCGGAATCGGGAGGGGCCTTGCTTGCGAGGAGCGGGGCGTCGCTCCCTTGACCGGAGGACGCGCCTCTCGCCCGCACCGCGAGGGTGAGCGCAACCTCGGCGCTTCCGGGGAGGCACACCTCCCGGCAGGCCAACCATTCGAGCCGGGCCTTCACGGTCACTGAATCGGTCTCCGAGGACGCCGTCCGGACCGGGAGCAGCAGGGTGACCCGGTCGGTGTAGACGTGGTCGAGGATGTTTCCCGGTGAGACCAGGCGCTCGGGGGCCGGCCAGAGAAGATCCCCCGCGCTCCAGTCCGCCGGGAGCTCCGGCCGCACCTGGATCGGATACCCGGTGTCGTTGGCGCCGCTCCAGTAGAGATGCCAGCCGGGCTGGATGTCGAAGCTCACCCCCACGACGAGGCTCTCGCCGGGGGCGACGGCGGCGGGGTCGGCGATCAGGCGCGCCCGGGCGTGCCCGGGGCCCCACCGCGCGTCCGCCGAGGCCTCGGAGGAGGCGGGCGAAGGAGCGGGGGCGGGCGCGGAACCGCCGCCCTTTCCGGTGCAGGACACGGTCGCCGCCATGGCCAGAAACAGGATCAGCGCGTGCGCGATGGGGCGTCCGATCACTCGGGCTCCATGCCGATGGAGAACATCCGTTCCAGGTCGAACCGGGAGTAGACGCGGAAGGCGATGAGGGTCTCGGAGCGAAGGATGCCCTCCACCTGGAGCAGGTGGCCGGTGATGAGGTCGGCGAGGGCATCGTTGTCCCGGGCACGCACCATGGCCACCAGGTCGTATTGCCCGGCCACCGAGTACACCTCGGTGATCCCCTCCTGGTCCACCAGCTTCCCGGCCACTTCGTTGATCCTGTCCCGTTCGAGGCTCAAAAGGACGATGGCGCTGACCATGACCGCTCCTTCACGCATGAGGTTCGGGCGCGACCCCGGTGCCGCCCCGGACGGACCGGCGGCGTCTCGCCGCGGGACGGCCCGTGGGGGAAGTATAGCCGTTTACGCGCCGGGCCGAGATTCGGGGGGCGCCTACGGGGCGGGTCGCGGCGGGGAGACCGGGACGCGGAGCGGCCGGGTCCCTACCGGAGCTGGGGGATGGTGAGCTTCATCCCCGGGCGGATGTCCGCGGTGTCCATTCCGTTGGCCGTCTGGATCTCCCGGACCGTGCTGCCGTAGCGCCGCGCGATCTGCCAGAGACTCTCGCCGCGTCGGACCCGGTGGGTGACGGTGTCGGGTCCGCCGGCGATCCGTGCCACGTAGGCGGCGTAGAGCTTGGGGAACACCGCCACGTGGTAATGGGGAGGATGGCGTTCGCGGGTGGCCTCGAGCACCCCGCGATCCTCCAGGGAGAGGAGCACCCGCTCCAGCCACCGGCGGGAGGCGCGGCTCGAGCTCCGATGGAAGTCCACCGCCATCCCGGCCGGATGCACCGACAGATCCGACGCGTTCATGGGCTGGTCGGAGATCGGGCGGGTGAGGCTCGTGACCACGAGCTTCTCCCCGGTGGCGGCGTGGTACTGGCGGGCCAGCCGCTCCACGAAGAGCTTCACCTCCGGCCGGGCCACCGGGAAGGAGACTTCGCGGTCCAGGTCGTAGTCGGCGTTTCCGGGAACCGGAACCAACAGCCCCAGCTTCAGGAACTTCTTCACCTGGGCCGGCGTGCGAAGGCGGGTGAAGTCGTTGAGATCGGCTTCCCGGTCCTGCCGCCGCACCGAGGCCAGGGAGCCCCGGAGGCTCCCCGCCCGGGCGTCGGTCGAGGACGCCAGCTCGAAGAGCGGATGGACGAACAGAAAGAAGACCGCGGCGGCACGCAGGATCGCGACCGCGCGAGGACGAACGCGCTGTGGGTCGTAGAGGGGCATGGGCCTTCAGTTTTGGTCGGTGCTTTGGGCTGGAGCCCGCAGTCTAACCCAACCGGGGGGGATTTTTCAAAAGGGCTTCGGGCGGGTCGGGAAGCTCACCCATTCGAGGCGACGCGGGTGGTGCGCGGGGCCGGGGAGTTCACCCGGGTGAATCGCGGCGCCGGGGGCGGCGTTGTCGGGCGGCGGCGCCCGCTCGCCTCGGCGCCCGCGCGCTGGGCCCGCGCGCCTCGGCGCTCCGGCCCGGCCCGGATCGTCGCGGGTCTGCGGGGCGCGGCCTCGGGGCCGGTGCCCCTTCGTCTCGGCGCTCAGCGCTCGCTCGAAACGTCCACCGGACGTTTCCTCGCTTGCTCTTCATACGCGATGGGACCCGCTTCGCACCCATCGCGCCTTCAGATTCGCGCCTCGCTCAGGGGCATGGCCGGCCCCGGCGGCCGCACGCGGTGCACCTCGCCCGCCGTTCACAGCCATTTCGTGCTGAGAGACCACTTCGTCGGATCGGGGCAGGTGTCCGCTCCTTCCGGGCCGGGCTGCCGGAGTCCAGAACGGGGGGACAGGACCGAACCCCGCGACGGCCCCAGGAAGACCTCCGCGTGGCGAAATACTGCACGTTTGGTGTACCCGGGTACCTCAATATACAAACAAAATTACTTGTTTTGTGGGTTCGTATCGCGGTGGCAGGGAGGGGCCGACATGCAATTTACTGCCATTCGAGTGCCGCGTCGGCGACGGCCTCAGCCGCCGAACAGGCTCCGCAGAAGCCCGTCCCGGAAATCCGAACCCGGGGCGAGATAGCTCCCCAGGACCCCCAGGCGAGCCCGCGGATCGGGCTGGAGAAGATCGAGCAGCACCTCACCGTCCCGCCCGACATACACCGTGCGCATGGAGTCCGGGTCCATCCGGTAGAAGACCGTGTCGCCTTCCCGGGCCTTCCGGTCGCCGAGAAAGGAAAACCAAACCGGGAGGGAGTCGCTCACCGCCTCGAATCGGCCCCGGCTGATGATGCCGGCGGCCAGGGCCTTCTTCATATCGTCGCGCACGCCGCCCAGGAACTGGCCGAGGCTCACCGTGCGCTTGAACCGGATCTCGGCCAGGACGTCCGGCGCGCGCAGGATCGCGGCCACCGCGGAATCCTCCCGGGCCGACCGGGGACCGGCTCCGGTGACGAGTTCCCCCAGACGCGATGCGGTCGCCGGATCCACCCGGAGCGTCAGGGTGAGGACGTCCACCTTGAAGATCGTCTTCTCGAGGAGGGTCTCCATCACGCCGTAACGCCCGCCGGCCAGGCCGGAAGTGTCCACCCCGGCCGGGACCGCGGCCGGAACTGCCGGCGGCCCGGCCCCCGCGGGCGAGACCGCCGCCCGGATCGGCAACGCTGCCGCCGCCAGAACCGCCAGGGGGAAGATCGCCCGTCGCGCCGGCCGGAGTCGGGTAAGGTAGGCATGGGATCGGTCTCCATTCGAGGTGGTTGGCCGGCGAAGTGATGGATCGAGAGTACCAGCCCCCCGGATCCGCGGCCACGCCGGAGCCGCGCCACCCTCCCCGCGCCCGCCGCCGCCCGGCTCGCACCCTCCGGGGTATGATGTGCCCATGTTCGACGTCATCTGTGTCGGTGGAGGTCCGGCGGGTTCCGCCGCCGCCTCGTTCCTGGCCCGCCGCGGCTTCTCGGTGCTTGTCCTGGACCGGGACCGCTTTCCCCGGGAAAAGGCCTGCGGGGAAGGCATCCTCCCCCACGGAAAGGCCGTGCTCGACCGGATCGGCGTGGCCCTTCCCGAAGCCCGTTCGGTGCGCGGTCTCCGCTTTCGCGTGGACGGTGAAACCGCATTCCTGCCGTTTCCGGAAGGAAGCGGTCTCGCGGTCCGGCGCCTCCACCTGGACCACGCCCTGATTCGCCACGCGGAAGGCTCCGGCGCGCGGGTGGTCCGCGCCGGCGTCCACCGGGTGGAGCCGGGCCGCGTCCACACCGACCGGGGGACCTTCGAGGGACGGTTCCTGATCGGGGCGGACGGACCGACCTCGGTCTTTCATCGCTCTTTCGGGATCCGGGTGGACGCCCCGCCGGGCCGGGTGGGCCTCTCCACGCATCTCACCGGCTTCGACGCGGAACCCGGGACGGTGGAGGTGGCTCTCATTCCCGGGGGCGAGGTCTACCTGACTCCGGTGGATCGGGGGCTCACCTTGGTCGCGCTCCTCCTCGACCGGCGCGCCGCCCCACGCCCCGACGCGGTGATCCCGTTCTTGCGCGAGGTCCTTCCGCATCGGACGGTGGCCGTGGTCGCGGCCGGGCCGGTCCTCGCCGCCGCGCCTCTTGCCACCCGTGCGCGCGCCTGGTCCGGACCGGGTTGGGTCCTCATCGGAGACGCGGCGGGGCGGATCGATCCGGTGAGCGGCCAGGGGATCTCCGTCGCCCTGGCCACCGCGGAGATGGCCGCGGAGACCGTGGAGCGGGTGCTGGGAGGTCGGGGACACGAAGCCGAATTCGAAGCGCGCGCCCGCGCGTTTCGCCGGCCCCTGGAGCGGGTGACGCGGTGGCTGGCTGGGGCTTCGGCCCACCCCGCCCTGGCCCGGCGGCTTCTACGGCGGCCGCAGGCCCTGGTCCCGCTGGTGCGGGCGGCGACCGGCCTCGATCCCGGCCGCTCCCCGGTCGGGTTTCTCCTCCGCGCGGTGCCCTGACCGTGGACTGGAGCCGGCGCCGGGACCGCCCGGAAATCATGGACGACCCCGGGCAACCGGGGCCGGAGGTGGAGCGCGCGTTCCGGTTCCTGGCCCGTATCAACCGCTGGAGCCTCAGCCGCCGGTTCCTGGCCGCGGCGGTCCGTCCCGGGCGGGTGCTCGACGTGGCCGCCGGCGGCGCGGACATCCCGGCCTATCTGCTCGAACGGGGCCGGGCCCGCTGGGCGGTGGGGGTGGACCGAAGCGCCCGCGCGCTCGAAGCGGCCGGCCGCTTGTCCCCGGCGGTGGTGCGCGTCCGCGCCGAGGCCTCGGCGCTCCCCTTCCCCGACCGCGCCTTCGACACCGTCTGCTGCCACCTCTTTCTCCACCATCTCCGCGAAGAGGAGATCCTCGGGGTCCTGACCGAGATGGCCCGGGTCGGCCGGACGGTGGTGGTGGTGGACCTGGCGCGGCGACGACGGCTCTGGTGGATGGTTTTCCTCGTGACCCGGCTCTTCACCCGAAGCCGGCTGGCCCGCTACGACGGTCCGGTGAGCGTGGAGCGCGCCTACACCCCGGAGGAGATCCGGGGGCTGGTGGTGCGCGCGGGTCTCGCCGGACGGCTCGAGGCTCTGCCCTTCGATCGCTGGCGGCTGGTGGTGAACGGCGAGGACGGGCGGGACTCGCCGCCGCATCGACCGGTTTGAAACCCGTCGCGGCGAGGATCCCCCCGGCCGAGTCGGAGCATGACTACCGAAGCCCTCAGCTCGCGGTGAAGTCCACCGAGACCAGGTCCTCCCAGGGCACTTCGGTGCTCGTCCCGTCGGGGGCGACCACTTCGATCCCCTTGTTCTTGTCGTTGACGTCGTTGGAGCCCGAGAGCTCGAAGCTCAACCCGTCCCGCATGGTCACCTTGGCCGAGGCCTCGGACTGGCGATCGATGCGCGCGATGTTCCCGAAGAGGATCTGGAATTTCACCCCGCGCATCTCCCCGTCCAGCGACTCCCAGGTCCGCGCTTCGTCGCGGTCCCAGATCACCTCGCCCTGAAGCTCCTCTCCGCCGCGGGTGATCACCGTCCCGCGGATGGGGCCGCCCCCGTCGAAGGCCTCGTACCCCCGGGAGGGGGGAGCCGGCGTGAAGCTCACCCGGTGAAGCTCCGACCATCCGACCTCCACCTTGCCCAGCCCCTCCAGGGTCACCTCGATCCCGCGATTCTCCGAGTTCACGTCGTTGGTCCCGGAAAGAACCATCACCTTCCCCGAATGGAGCGTCACCTTGGCCCGGCTCTTTCCCATGGGCTCGACGCTCGCGATCTCCCCGAACGGAACCTTCCGCCGCATCCCGTCCTGGTCGCCGTCCAGGATGTCCGAGACCTCGGCCTCGTCCCGGTCCCAGACCACGGCGCCGGTGAACGTGCCCGCCGCGGTTTCCACCGTTCCCCACAGGCGCGCCTGGTCGGCGGCGGGACCGGGGTTGGGAGCGAACTCCACCCGGTCGAGGTCCTTCCAGGCCAGCTCGGTCGTCTCCCCCGAGACGCCGGTCACCGTGATCCCCCGCATGTTCCCGCCCAGGTCCCCGGTGTTCCGAACCTCCACCGTTTCCCCGTTCTTGAGGGTGATCCGGGTCAGATCCCCATGGCCGGCCTCGATGGAAAGGATGTGACCCATGGGGATGCTGAACTGGCTACGGACGTGGTCCCGGCCGTGATGACTGGTCTTCACCACCTGGAGCCCGAAAATCCGGAGATCGAGCCCCCCTTCCTCCGCCACTTCCACCTCGTCGTTCTTCCGTGCGTCCAGGTAGTCATCCCAGTAGTTCTCGTTCTTGTCCCAGCGGATTTCCCCGGTGTGGGTGTCCCCGGCCTGGGTGGTCACGGTGCCGTAGAGCGCGCCGCCGCCGGCATGGGCGGCGGGGGCGGCAAGCGCGAGGCCGCCGAAGACGCCGAGCGCGCCGAGAAGGACGGGAAGGGCGAGAGCGTTGAGGTGTTTCATGTTCCTACTCCCCCGGGTCGGGTCGAATGGCTTCAAGGTTCCGGTGGCGCGACGTGCTACTGCGTCGCATCGGGCAGGACCGCTCCGGCCGGGCGGCGTCGCACCCGCGCGCGGACCCGCGAGGCGAGATGGGCGAGGCCTGGGAAGAGCCGGACCAGGCGCGCCCGCATCCGCTCGGTGAGCTGATAGTACACCGGGAGCATGATCAGGGTGAGAAGGGTCGAGCTGGTGAGACCGCCGATCAGCGCCCGGGCCATGGGATAGAGATCGAGGTCCCCCACGTGGCTTCCCCCCAGGGCCAGGGGAATGAGGCCGAGGACGGTGGTGGTGGCGGTCATCATGATCGGCCGGAACCGCTCCCGGCCGCCCCGCACCAGGGCCTCGTCCAGCGAGCACCCCTCGCGCCGGAGCTGGTTGATGTGCGCCACCAGCACGATGCCGTTGTTCACCACCACCCCCACCAGGATCACCATGCCGATCATGGCCATGAGGTTGAACGGGGTGTTGGTGGCGATCATGAACCAGATCACCCCCAGGCTGGCGAACGGAATGCAGAACATCACCGTGGCCGGGTGGACCAGGGACTCGAAGAGGCTGGCCATCACCATGTAGACGCAGAGGAGCGCCAGGAGCACGTTGATCCCCATCTGCCCCTGTTGTTCCCGGGCCTCCACGATCCGGCTCCCGAAGTTCCAGCCGTAGCCGGGAGGGAAGTGGACGGTTTCCATGGTAGCGCGAACCTCTTTCAGGACCGCGTCGAACTCGTCCCCGTCGTAGCTTCCGCGGATCTCCACCGAGGTCTTCCGATTGTGCCGGGTGATGCGGTCCGCGGCCCGCCCCATGGCCGTCGACGCCACCTGGTCGAGGGTGATCTCCCTGCCCCCGACCTCGCCCACCATGAGCCCCTTCAGATTCTCGATACTGGTGCGATCGGCGGGATCCAGCGAGACCCAGAGATCGATCTCGCGGTTCTCGGCGCGGACCCGCGGGAGCTGGACGCCGCGGAAAGTGACCGCCATCACCTGGGCCACGTCTCCGGGGGACAGTCCCAGGCGGCGGGCCCGGACCGGGTCGATCTGGACCTGGACCTCCTCCGCCCCGCGCTCGACGTCGGTGGAGACGTCGTGGACGTCGGTGACCATGGCCAGGCGGCGCTTCACCTCCGAGGCCATGACGTTCAGCTCCTCGGAGTCCTCGCCGTAGACCGTGACGCTGAATTGCTTGGCTCCCGAGCCCTTGCCCTCGTCGTCCCCCAGCCGGTAGGTGACCCCGGCCAGGGTGGGAAGCGCGGCCCGCACCCGCTTCCGGAGATCCTTCAGCCGCTTCTCGGAGAGCGCCGTGTCCTCGAAGTAGAGCCGGGTGATCGCCGCGTTGTCCTGGTAGAAGCAGTACACGTACTTGACGCCGAGGTCGTCCTTCACCTTCCACAGGGAGTCCTGGACGGTTTCCACGTACTCCTTGGTGCGGTGGTAGTTCAGGTTGTCGCTGAAGTCGTAGGTCACCTGGAGGTATTCCTGTCGAAGCCCCCGTTCACCCATGGGATCGGGCTTGAACTTGGTGGCCGCGACCAGCCCCGCGGTGAGGAGCAGCACCCCCAGGGCGATGGGGACGCCGGTGATCCAGGGGTGGCGCACCGCGCTCCAGCGGAGGACCTTCTCGTAGCCCGCGGTCCAGCGGTCGACCAGGGGGTTCCGGGCCACCGACCGGGCTCCCCCCTTCAGGATATGCGTGGTGAGGAGGGGGATCAGGGTGAGGCTCACCAGCAGGGAGAGGAGCAGGGTGACGGTGATGGTCACCCCGACCTCGGCCAGCCAGGTGGTGAGCTCGTTCTTGGCCCCGAAGATCACCGGGGCGAACACGATGATCGAGGTCAGGGTGGCCGAGACCACCGGCTTCCCCACGTCGCGGGTGCCGTTCAGCGTGGCCGAGACCGGGTCCTCGCCCATGCCCATCCGCCGGTAGATGGATTCCAGCACCACCACCGCGTTGTCGATGAGCATGCCCACTCCGAGCATGAGCCCCATCATGGAGAGCACGTTCAGGCTCCGCCCGGTGAGGTAGAGGAAGCAGGCGGTCCCGATGATGGAGATGGGGATGGCCAGGGACACGATGAGGGTGGTGCCGATCCGGAGCAGGAAGAAGTAGAGCACCAGGACGGCAAGCACCCCGCCGATGAGACCGGAGAGGAGGAGCCCGTTCAGGCTGTTGGTGATCTGCTCTCCCTGGTCGAAGAAGAGAAGGACGTCGATCCCCTCCAGGGCCGGATCCTGGTTGATCCGGCCCAGCTCCTGCTTGATGCGCTTCACCACCTCCACCGTGTTGGCCCCGCTCGCCTTCTGGATGTAGAAGGCCACCGCGGGCTCCCGGTTGAGGAAGCGGCCGTAGGTGAGGGCGGGCTCGGCGTAGACCACGTCCGCGATGTCCCGGAGCCTGAGCCCCCGGTCGTCCACCGGGAGGTTCCGCAGATCCTCCAGGCTCTCCAGCGAACCGACCGAACGCAGGTTGTACCGGAGACCGTCCTTGGTCACGTGTCCGACGCTCAGGTTGAAGTTGCTGACCGAGAGCTGATCGAAGAGCCTCCCCACGTCGATCCGGTGCTTCTTGATCCGGTCGAGCTTCAGATACACCGAGACGTCGGCCGGCTCCACCCCGTCCAGCCCCACCCGTCCCACCCCCGGTACCCGCTGGAGGCGGTTCACGATCCGGTGCTCGATCAGGTCGTAGCTCCCGGAGAGGTCGTGGTCCTTGGCGCTGATCCGTCCTTCCACGATGGGGATGTCGTTGGTGTTGAAGGTGAAGAGCATGATGTCGCGGACGTCGGCGGGAAGGTCCGGCCGGATCTGATCCAGCTTCTCCTTCACCTCCAGCCGGAGGAGATTCACGTCGCGTCCCCAGCTGAACTCCACCCCCACGAAGCACTGCTCGCCGTCGCTCTGGCTGAAGACTTCCTTGACCCCGCCCATGGTGGCCAGGACCTCCTCCACCGGGCGGGCGATCTCCTTTTCCACCTGGCCGGGAACGCCGTTGGGGTAGGGGATCAGCACCCCGATGAACGGGAGCTCCGCGTTGGGAAGGAAGTTCAGGGGGACCCGTCGGAGGCTGATCGCCCCCAGGACGAGCACCGACACCAGCACCATGACCACGGTGACCGGGCGGCGGACGGCCAGGCGGGTGAGCCACATGAGCTAGCTCCGGGCTTCCCGGTGAACGAGACTGTAGAGGACGGGGATCACCACCAGGGTGAGGAGGGTGGACATGAGGAGCCCCCCGATCACCGTGACCGCCAGGGGAGCCATGATCTCGCCCCCGTCGCCCTTCCCCAGGGCCAGGGGAAGAAGTCCGAGCACGGTGGTGGTGGTGGTCATGAGGATGGGGCGGAGGCGCACCTCGCCCGCCTCCAGGATCGCCGCCCGCACGCCGAGGCCCCGGCGGCGGAGCTGGCTGATGAGATCCATGAGCACGATGCCGTTGTTCACCACGATCCCCGCCAGCATGATCGCCCCGATCATCACCACCACGCTCACCGCGGTTTGGGTCAGGGTGAGACCGGCCACCACCCCGATCAGCGCCATGGGCATGGTGAACAGGATGAGGAACGGGTTCAGGAGCGATTCGAACTGGCTGGCCATGACCAGGTAGACCAGGAAGATGGCCAGGGCGGCGGCGAAGACCAGGCTCCGCAGGCTCTGTTGCATCTCCTCGTTCTGTCCGGCGAGCTGGAGGGTGACGTCGGTGGGAAGGGGGATCGCGGCCAGCGCGTTCTCGATCTCTCCGCTCACCCCGCCCAGGTCCCGGCCCTCGAGGTTGGCGCTCACCGTGGCCGCCCGGGACTGGGAGATGCGCTGGATGCGGGCCGGCCCGCGCTCCACCGCCACCGCGGCCACCGACGCGAGGCGGACCGGAAGGTCGTTGCGCTCGCCCACCACCATGGTGTTGAGCTCGTCGAAGGAAAGATCGCGGGCGTCGGCGCTGCGTACCAGCACGTCGATCTGGCGGTCTCGCTCCTTGAAATCGGTCGCCACCTTGCCCAGGACCTTGGTGCGGAGGGCCTCGCTGGCCTCCCGGAGCCCGAGGCCGGCCATCTTGAGCTTGTCGCGGTCGAAGCGGATCTCCACCTCGGGGCTTCCGGGCTCCATCGACGTGGTGACGTCCCGGAGGCCGTGGATGCCCCGGAGCACCTCCTCCACCCGGTCCGAGACCTGGGCGAGATCGGCCAGGTTGTAGCCGTAGATCTCCACCTCCACCGGGGTCTTGAAGCTGAAAGCGGTCTGGTCGCGCAGGGTGCCGGTGAGGTGGGGGAACCGGGCGAACTCGGCCCGGATGGCCTCCAGGGCGACGGCCTCGCCGGCTCTTCCCGCCCCGCTCTCCAACCGGACGTTCAGCTCGGCGTGGTTCTCCTTCTTGCTCCGGAGCGAGCCGTCGTCGCCCGCGTCCACCCCTACGTTGCTGTACACCGTTTCCACCTGGGGAACGTCCCGCAGGGCGTCCTCCAGCCGCCCGACCACCTGGTCGGTGTGCTCGATCGGCGTCCCCTCGGGGAGCTCGACGTCGAATCGAAGCTCTCCCTGGGAGAGGGGGGGGATGAGGTCGCTGCCCAGCCGCCGGGCGCCCAGGACCGAGAGCACGAAGAGCGCGGCCACCGAGGCCACCACCAGTCCCCGATGGTCCAGGGCCCCCTCGATCACCCGGCGATAGCCGGAGCGGAGCGCGATCATGGCGCGACCCGGGGCGGCCTCCGGCCGGGCCGGAGCCGCGTGGCCCGCCGGAGTGGATTCGCCGCCGTCGCTCGCGGGGGAGCTCCCGCCGAATCGCTTCCACCACGGCCGGCCGCTCCGTCCCTCCCGCCCGAGGGCGGCCAGCATGGGGGTAAGGGTCAACGCCACCACCAGGCTCACCAGAAGGGCGTAGGTCACGGTCAGGGCCTGGTCCTTGAAGATCTGACGGGCCACCCCTTGCACGAAGAGGATGGGGAGGAAGACGGCGATCGAGGTGAGGGTGGAGGCGGTGATGGCCTGCCCCACCTCCTCGGTGCCGTCGATCACCGCGGTCGCGCGATCCTTCCCGCCCAGGCGGCGATGGCGAACGATGCTCTCCAACACCACGATGGAGTTGTCCACCAGCATGCCCACCCCCAGCGCCAGCCCGCCCAGGCTCATGACGTTGAGGGTGATCCCCTGGCGGTACATGAGCACGAAGGTCGTGACGATGGAAGCCGGGATGGCCAGGGCGATGATCGCGGTGCTCCGCACGTCGCGGAGGAAGGCCAGGAGGACCAGAATGGCCAGCAACCCCCCTACCAGCGCGTTGGACCGGACCTGGTTCACCGCGGCCCGGATGAAGGTGGACTGGTCGGAGAGGACCTGCACCCGCGTTCCCGCCGGGAGCATCTTCTGGAGACCCGGGACGCGGTTCCGCACCCGCCGGGCCACATCCACGATGTTGGCGTCCCCCTCCTTGTAGACCGCCACCTCCACCGCGGGCTTCCCGTCGATGCGGCTCACGATCTCGCGTTCCTTGTAGGCCCGGGTCACCTGGGCCACGTCGGACAGCTTCACCGTGCGGTCGCGGTCCCGCTGCACCACCGTCTGCCCGATGTCCTCCACCCCGGTGTACTGGTTGAGGGTGCGGATCAGGTACTCGGCGTCACGGTCGCGAAGGCGCCCTCCGGCCGCGTTCACGTTCTCCGATCCCACCACCTGGGTGACCGAGCTGATGGGAAGTCCCAGGGCGGCCAACCGGTGCTCGTCCACGTCCACGTGGATCTCTTCGGTGAGCCCGCCCACCACCTTGGCCGCGGCCACGCCCCCCATCGACTCCAGCTCCTTCTTCACCACCTGCTCGGCCAGGTAGCGGAGCTGAATGGGATTCTCCCCGCCGGAGATCCCCAGCCGCACCACCGGGTCCAGGGCGGGGTCGTAGCGAAGCAATGCCGGGGTCTTGGCCTCGTCGGGGAGATTCACCAGGTCGAGCTTCTCCCGCACGTCGAGCGCGGCGAAGTCCATGTCGGTGCCCCACCCGAACTCCAGCCGGATCTCGCTCACCCCGGCTTCGCTGGTGGAGCTCAGACGCCGGAGCCCCGGCACCACGCCCGCCGCCTCTTCCAGGGGACGGGTGATGAGGTTCTCCACCTCGCTGGGGGCGGAGTCCGGAAACTCGGTCTGCACGGTGAGGGTGGGATAGCTGATGTCGGGGAGCAGCTGCACCGGGAGCCGCCCCAACGACACCACCCCGAAGAGCACCGCGGCCGCGGTGACCATCAGCATGGTCACCCGGTGCTCGACCGCGTATTGGATGAGGGGGCGCACGGTCAGCGGTTCTCCGCCCGGGCGGTGTCCACCTTGGGCTCGGTCTTGCCGGTCCCGGACTTGGCCCGCTCGGGTTCGTTCGCGAGGTCGCGGATCCTGCTTCCCTGGCGGAGCCCGCCCTGGCCCACCGTCACCACACGGTCTCCAAGGTCCACCCCGCCGGTGATCTCCACGAACTCATCGTCGGCGTAGCCGGTGGTCACCGGGACCTTGCGCACGGTGTCGGCCTCGGCCACGAAGAGATAGGTCGCGCCCGCCTCGGGAACCAGGGCCTTCTTGGGCACCGATGCCGCGCCGCGGTGGACGTCGGTGGTGATCCGGGCGCGCACGAAGCTCCCGACCCGGGCCGTCCCCCCCGATTCCCGGACCTTGAGCGTCACCTTCACCGTCGAGGTGGAGGGGTCGACGGTGGGGGCGATCCGCTCCACGTCCCCGGTCAGAACCTGGTCGGGGGCCACGTCGGGACGGATCTCCACCGGCTGATCGGTTCCGAGCTTCCGAACCACCTGCTCGGGGAGGTAGAGCTTGATCTCCATGGGCGAGACGTCGGCCAGGCCGACCAGCTTCTCCCCCGGGTTCACGGTCTGCCCGAGCTGGACCGACCGGGTGCTCACGAGCCCGGAGAACGGGGCCTTCACGATCTTGTTGTCGAGGTCCACCTGGGCCAGCTCGCTCTCGAAGCGGGCCACCTCGGCGTTCTTCTGGGCCTGCTCGAAGTCGCGATCGGAGCCCAGTCCCCGGTCGCGGAGCCCCTGCAGGCGCTCCATCTCCCGGCGCGCCGTCTCCGCCTGGACCGCGGATTCCTTGAGGCGGATCTCCTCCTCGCGATGATCCAGTTCGAGAAGGACCTGCCCGGCGGCAACCCGGTCGCCCTCCTCGACGTTCAGCTTCACCAGCTGCCCCTGGGCCTTGGAGACGATGTCGACCTGGCGCCGCGCCTCCAGGGATCCGGTGGCGCTGAAGGTGGAGGGAAGGTCCCGTGCCGTGGTCAGCACCGTCTCCACCGGAACCGGCTTCTCCTCGTCCTTCTTGTCGCCCTTCTTGTCCTTCTTCCCCGCATCCGCGACCGCGGTGGAATCGGTCGCGGCCAGGGCCACATCGGTCTTCCCGTTCATGCGCTGGGCGACGACGAATGCGCCGCCGAGGAGAACGACGGCGGCGAGGGCCAGAATGGCGAACCGACGGCTCTTGAGCTTCATGATTCTCTTCCTCTCGAGAGGGCGGTTTCGTTGGGGAGCACGGCGGCCGTCGCCGGCCGATGTGGAAGTCGACCCCCCCGTGCCTTCACCTACGGGGGAGAGGTGGCCCGGGTTTCACGATGACGGGCGCCGAATCGGCTCCCGGCCCACACGCCGTTTGACCCGAGGCCCCGTCGCTTGGTTGCGCGCCAGGCGTCGCTCAATCGTTCAGGAAGGACTCGCGACGCCTTGATTCAGGAAGGGGGAAACAGACTTTCAACCGGCGTCCGGCGGGGCTCCGAAGGGGAACAGGAATGACCGGGGGGATTTGGAGAGGATGGGATCGAGCGCGCCCGTCCAGCCGGCGGCCGGCCGGGCGGTGGTGTGTCCCGTGCCGGAGCTACCGGCTTCCGGCGCCCCTTCGGTGGAATCGGGGGCGGGAGCGCGGAACCGGCCCCGGGAGGCGGCGGGGGCGGCTTCATCGGCTGCGTCGTGGCCGAGAACGGGCTGGGCGTGAGCGAAGGGGTCCCCGGGAAGGGCGAGGATCGTAAAGGGAAAGAGGGATTCTCGGGATAGATCCGCGGGCTGCGTCCGGGCCTCGGCCGAGGTCCAGAGGAGGACCAGGACCGAGGCCAGGACAGTCGCCGCGGCGATGCGCCGCGTGCCTTGCAACATCGAACGCCCCCCCAAAGCCCATCTGGATTCGACACCCGAGCGGGCCGCTCCGGCCCGCGGTCAGTACTCCTCTTCGACCAACCGCGATTCCATTTCTTCCCGCGAGATGCGCTTGGCGCCGTAGGCCCTGAGATCGCTCATCTTGGCCTTGAGCACCAACCGCGAGATCCGGTTGTCCAGGAAGTAATCGCTGTCCTTGAGGAACGCGGCCACCGCCACATACTGCCCGTCGTCGAGAGCGGTCAGGGTCTCCCCGTAGTCCACGAGGCAGTTCACCAGCTCGGACTTTCCCTGCTCGTATAGGTCCTTGTCGCGCTTTGTCTGCTTCTCCTGGAGGTCCCTCAGGTTGAGGACGAGGTTCTTTGCGTCATCCCCGTCCTTGTCCTTGTCGTCGGAGGGCGGCTCGACCACGATCTTTCCGTTCTCTTCCTTGACGCTGTAGCCGCCGAAGATCCAGTTCTGCCCCTTCTTGCCCTTCTCGACCAGGGAGGCCTCCAGGGTGAAGACCACGCCGAACTCCTTCAGATACACGCCGCGAGCGGCGGCCTGGGAGTAGACCAGGAGGTTGGGGCTGTCCACCAGGACCTCGTCCAGGATCTTCTCCATCACCCCGACCTGACGCTTGAGCCGGTCGGGAATCGGCGATTCGGCCCCCTCCACATACGACGCGCCGAGACCCAAAAAGGTTGCGATCAGCACCGGGAGAACCGCGGCCCGGAGCGTTCCCTCGCGGGTAAGTTCGCTACTCATCTTCGTTTCCACCTCTCTGACTGTTTTCGGGACTTTGACTCACGGGCACGGTTTGCGGTGCCTCGGTGCGGCCGACCAAGCTTTCCAGGCGGGCGTTCGCCTTGGTCTGCTCGGCCATGAGTCCCAGCCCGACCCCTTGGATCTGGCCGCGAAGCTCGTCGTAGGTCTGAAGCTGCCGGCTGGAGAGGTCCTGGTAGAAGCTCTGGAGCACGTAGGCCAGCTCGCCGTTCCGCTTCTGCTCGAAGTTCTCGAGGAGCGAGGACACGGTGGTCAGGACCCGGGCGTTGTAGGTGTTGAGCTGATCCTGGGTGACGTATCCCCCCGCCGCCGCGGCGGGGATGGCTCCCACGCCGGTGGGGCTCACCACCCTGGGGTACGCGGTGGGGTCTCCGGGAGCGGAGAGGGTACCGCCCGGCGATCCCATCTCCGCCGTTCGCGACACCTCGGTCGGGGATCCAAATCGGAAGGCCAGGCCGTTCTCCACCCGGTCCACCCGGAAGCCGGCGAAGATCAGCACCACCAGGGCCGCGGTGGCCCCGGCGAATCCCCAAGCCGGGGGAGGAAAGAGGCCCGCCAGCCGTCGCCGCAACCCGGTCCAGCTGCCGCCGCCTCGAGGGGCGGACACCGGGGTTCCGGCGGGCTCCACGAACACGAAGCTCCGGTCCGGCTCCGCCGCATCCCACTCCTTGAGGAAGGCGCGGGCGGCGTGAAGCTCGTCCCACTCCGCGCGCAACGCCTCGTCCCCGGCCAGGACCGCCTGGAACTCGCGCTCCTCCTCCTCGGTGAGCTCGCCGTAGAGTGAAGCCATGAGCTTCTGAATGCGGGGATCGAGTCCTTGTTCGCTCATCATTCCGACCTCCTCACCGCCCCTCCAGGGAGGTGATGCCCCGTTCGTTGAGGGCCTTTCGCAACGTCTTCAGTCCGTAGAAGATCCGGGTCCGGACGGTGGTGGCCGGGACGCCGGTGATCTCTCCGATCTCCTCGGAGGTGAACCCCTGGTACTCCCGGAGGAGGATGGCCGTCTTCTGCTCCTCGGGGAGCCGCTCCATCACCCCCTCCAGGAGCCGGCCCATGAGCACCCGCCGTTCCTCCCGCTCCCCGGTCTGCGCGTGCCCCATGGCCTCCACCATCTGCATCTCCCCCGCCTCGCCCTCCTCGTAGCCGGCCTTCACCGCCCGGTGCCGGGGGGAGCGGAACCGGTCCCGGCAGAGGTTCATGGCGATGTGGTGCACCCAGGACTTGAACTTGGCCGGATCGCGGAGGCGCCCGATGTTCAGGTAGGCCTTGGTGAGCGCCTCCTGGCAGACGTCCCGCGCCTCCTCGTCGTCGCCCAGGGACCGTCGCGCGAAGCGGAAGAGGCTCCCGTCCCACCTGTGGGCCAAATCGTTGAAAGCCTGCAGGTTACCCTGTTGACTCAAGGCCACCAGCTCGGCGTCGCTCATCGGATCCAACCTGCCTCCCCCCTGAGGAGATCCTACTCGTCTCATGGGTTAAGACGCTTCGCGGGGCGCGGGCGTTCAATCCCGAATCGGAGGCACCGGTCCCCGGGGGACAGGATAACCGGACCGGCGGCCGGGGGGAGACCGGGCCGGCGGGCTCCGGGCCGAAGTCCAAGGGGGGGGGGCATTTCGGCGGACTTCCCACCTGGCCGGTCGTGCTCCCGGTGTCCGCTTCGCCTGACGAGGCCCCGGTGCGCCGCCTGGCAAGCGGCCGTCTCCCGCGAAGGCGCACGGGCACGTGACAATCGACGCCGTGGACAACTATTCGGGAAACCCCGGGGCTCCGCAGCGGTATCGTTGCTGGTGGGCGACAAACCTCCCCGGCCGTCGCCCCGTCATGGGTTCATCTCCTTCGATTGAACAAATCATTGCGCGCTCGGGACGGCGGTCCGCCCGAGGAGGAGGTGCGGCATGGATTCAGGGACCGGTTCACCCGGCGGAGCCTGGTCGATCGTCCTCGCCGGCGGCGAGGGCAAGCGGATGAGGCCCCTGGTGCTCCGCTGGATGGGGCGCCCGGTCCCGAAACAGTATTGTCGCTTCACCGGATCACGGTCCATGTTTCAACACACCCTGGATCGCGCGGACGCCCTCTCGGCGGCCGAGCGCCGGGTCACGGTGATCGCCCGGCATCATCTTCCCGAGGCGCTCGACCAGTTCCAGGCCCGCGGCTCCGGCATCCTGCTTCCCCAGCCCGTGGACCGGGGCACCTCGCTGGGGATCTATGCCGCCTTGAGCCTCATCCGGGCCCGGGATCCCGAGGCGGTGGTGACCCTCTATCCCTCGGACCACTTCGTCCACCCCGAGGCGCAGTTCGCCGACCTGATGCGGCGGGCCGTCGCCGCGGCCCGCCGGCGGCCCGACCGGGTCCTGATCGCCGGTGCCCCCGCCGACCGTCCCGAGACCGAGTTCGGCTGGATCCTTCCCGGGATCGACGTATCCCGGGCCGGGGACGGGCTGCGCTTTCGCTCGGTGGGCGCCTTCCGGGAGAAGCCGGACCGGCCCGAGGCGCGCGGGCTCCTGGCCCGGGGCGCGCTCTGGAACACGCTCATCCTCACCGCCCGTCTCGAGACGTACTGGGATCTGGGACGGCGGTTTCTCCGCGGGGCCATGCCGCTCCTCGAGGACCTCACCCGCGCCGCGGGCACCTTCCGGGAGGAAGCCGCCCTGGCCCGGGTCTACCGGCGGGCCGCTCCGTCCAATTTTTGCACCGACGTCCTGGAGCGGGCGCCGGAAGCCCTGGGGGTGTTCAGTCTCGAGGGCCTGAGCTGGAGCGATTGGGGACGTCCGGAGTGGGTCGTGCGGAGCCTCGACCGGCTGGGGAAGGAGCCCGCCTTCCCGCGGGACCTGGTCGAGCCGGAGGCGCTCATCGGGGAAGGGGTCGCCGAACCCCGGTCCGAGGTGCGGGCGCAACCCGGGGTGGCCGCCGGGGGGTAGAGCGGTTGCCGGGCAACCACGTCTCTTCGTTGTCCTTCCGGCACCCCGCCCCGGATTCGGCCCCCGCTGTTTCCCTATCGGAACATTGCCGCTTCGAATTGTCTTGCATTTGATGTATCTTGGTACGAGTCGGGGGTGACGAATCCGGACGGTTTCACCCCCCGATGAACCGCCGCCCCCTGGTCACCCGGCGCTGTCTCAGCTTGGCGATGGGCGCTCATCGGTCCTGAAACCTGAGCACACGGAAGATCCGGGTAGCCTACATGGTAGAACAGCAAACCCGCCTCGGTTCGAAAGCAGACAGGTCCCCCAAGTCCGCGCCGGCGTCGCGCACGGACCGTGGGGATTCCGTCGTTCCGATCGTCGCCCTGGGTGCATCGGCCGGGGGCCTCGAACAGCTCCAGAAGTTCTTCTCCTCGCTTTCGTCCCAGTCCGGCGCCGCCTTCGTGGTCATTCAGCATCTCGACCCCGATCGGGACAGCATGATTGCCTCGATCCTCGGCCGCCGAACCGATATGCACGTGGGCCAGGTTGAGGAGGGCGAGACTCCGGCGGCCGATCGGGTCTACGTCGCCCCGCCGGGACGGCTCCTCTCGTTGAAGAAAGGCCGGTTTCACATCCGGAAGCCCAAGGACCGGATGGAGGCCCGCCATCCCATCGACTACTTCTTCCGCTCCATGGCCGCCGCGGTCGGGGAGAAGGCGGTGGCGGTGATCCTGTCCGGAACGGGCGCTGACGGCACCGGCGGTCTCCGGGACGTGAAGGCCCAGGGGGGATTGGTTCTGGTCCAGGACCCGGAAAAGGCGGCCTACGACGGCATGCCCCGGGCCGCGATGGCCACCGGACTGGTGGACAGGATTCTGGACGTGGAGGCCATGCCCGCGCACCTTCTGCGCTACCTCGGGCACACCTACGTCCGCGGCGAGGAACCGTTCGACCTGGACCGGCCCGAGGCCACCTCGGGTGTGCAGTCGGTGCTGGACGTCCTGAACACCGGCAGCCACTACGACTTCGGCGCCTACAAGAGGAGCACTCTTTTCCGCAGGATTCATCGCCGGATGGGCCTCCACCAGCTCGATAGCCTTGAAGCCTACGTCCGCCTCCTTTCCGACAAGCCGGCCGAGAGAAGCGCATTGGCCCGGGACCTCCTGATCAGCGTGACCCGTTTCTTTCGAGACGCCGAGGCGTGGAAGACCTTGAAGCAGGACGTGCTCCTACCCCTGGCGCGCGAGAGGGGGGAGGGGGAGACGGTGCGGGTCTGGGTCCCCGGCTGCGCCACCGGGGAAGAGGCGTACACCATGGCGATCCTCCTCCTGGAGGCGAGGAAGGAAGCCCAATCACCATGTGACATCCAGATCTTCGCCTCGGACGTCGATGCGGACGCGCTTGCCGTCGCCCGTCCCGGGACCTATCCGGTCGTGAGAGCCGCTGAAGTGAGTCCCGCGCGCCGAAGCCGCTCGTTCACGAGGTTCGACGGAGGCTTCCGGATCAAGAGGGAGGTTCGGGAGAAGGTGGTGTTCGCGGAGCAGAACCTCCTTTCCGATCCCCCGTTTTCCCGCATGGACCTGGTTTCCTGCCGGAACTTCCTCATTTACCTGGTGCCCGAGGCGCAGGAACGGCTGCTTCGGCTCTTCCACTACTCCCTCTCGCCCGGTGGTTGCCTCTTCCTGGGGAACGCCGAAACCACGAGTACGGGAGAGGCTCTGTTCGAACCGCTGTCCAAGCGGTACCGGATCTTTCGGAAAGTGGGGACCACCCGGCTGAGTCATGTGGATTTCCGAAGCTTTTCCAAACCGCCGATCCCCCGAAGCCAGCTGCGCAACGGGCTGAGGGGCCGCGATCACGACATCTTCGTCGAGGCGATCAAGAAGCTGGTCCTGAACCGGTTCGCTCCGCCGTCCGTGGTGGTGAACGGCCGGGATGAGATCCTCTTCTCCTTCGGCGCCGCCAGCCCGTACCTGACCCCCCCCCGAGGGGCGATGACCACCGACCTGTTCGCCTGGACTCCGTTGACCACTCACCCCAAGCTTCGAGCGACCCTCCTGAAGGCAAGGCGCACCGGGAAGCCGATAGCCAGAGGCCCGTTCGAGGTTCCCGGCCAGGGCGGCGGGCACGCCTTCCGGATCGTTGTGGATCCGTTGACCCTTCCCAATTCGGTCGAGGGACTTCTCCTTGTGTCCTTCAGCGAAGTGGTGCCCGCGGGAATTGCCGCGTTGCCCGCCATGGACCCGGACCCCGGCGAGATCGCCATAATCGACCACCTCGAGGAACAGCTCCGCGAGGCCAGATCGGAACTCCAGATCAGCGTCGAGGAACTCGAGACCTCGAACGAGGAACTCCGGACCGCCAACGAGGAGATGACCTCGATGAACGAGGATCTCCAGTCCACCAACGAGGAGCTGGAGACCTCCGGTGAGGAGTTGCAGTCGCTGATCGACGAGCTGGCCGCCGTCAACTCGAAGCTCCAGGAGAAGGTGGTGGCCCTGGAGACCGCCAACAACGACCTGGCCAACCTCATCAGCAGCAGCGGAATCCCCACCGTCTTTCTCGATCCCTCCTTGTGCATCAAGTGGTTCACCGAATCGGCGGGCGAATTCCTACACCTGCGGCCCCTCGATTTCCACCGTTCCATCCGGGAGCTTTCCCTTCCGGCGGCCGGTGCGAACATGGAAGCGGACGCGAGACGGGTCATGGAGACCCGGGTCCAGCTGGAATCCCAGATCCGCTGCGAGGATGGTCGTTGGTACATTCGCCGCGTCCTTCCCTATCGGATCAGCGGGGACCGGGTCGACGGCGTGGTCGTCGCCTTCATCGAGATGACCGAGCTCAAGGCGGCCGAAGAAGCCCTTCGGACCCTGAACGAACAGCTCGATGCCAGGGTTCACGAACGCACCCATTACCTGGAACTCCTGGGCCGGATCGCGGTGATCGCCAACCAGGCCGATTCGATCCAGAAAGCATTCCCGGCCGTACTGAAGGAGATGTGCGCCGGGTTCGACTGGCCGGTGGGTCACGCCTACCTCCACTCGATGAAGGACCCGCTGGTCCTCGAGGATTCCGGGGCGTGGTGGTTCGGCGAGCCCGAATTGGAATCCTTGAAGATGCACGCGGCGGCCCGCAAGCCCCGGAAGGGGAAGGATAGGGGGCCGTTGGGGGAGGAGATGGAGGAGGTGCGTCCGACCTGGACCACCGACCTCGATGCGATTTCCACGTATCCGGCCGACGTGCTTCGCCGGGCGGGGATCCGAGGCGCGGTCACCGTTCCCATCGTGGTCGGTAGGCGGAGGGTGGGGGTCTTGAAGTTCCTGAGTCGCGGGGACTCCGAACCCGACGCCCTTCTCCTCGACACCGCGTCCCTGTGCGGCACCCAACTCGGCCGGGTGGTGGTGCGGAAAGAGCTCGAGCGGGAGGAGCTGGAGCGGCAGACCGCCGACCTGGTGGTGGAGGAACATCGCAGGCTCGGCCAGGAACTCCACGATACCCTGGCCCAGCAGATCGTGGGCGCGGCTCTCCTGGCCGAGACCCTGCATCGGAGGATCAAGGAGGCCCTGCCACCGGAGGCCGTGCTGGCTCAGCGCCTGGCGGCCAGTCTCACCGAGGCCAAACAGCAGGTCCACGACCTGGCGCGGGGACTCATGCCGGTCGAGGTCGACGCCGCCGGCCTCATGAGCGCCCTGGATGACCTCGTTTCCCGGCTACGCAGCAGTTTCCGGAGTAATTGCCGGTTCGAGTGCGCCCGGCCGGTTCTGGTGGAGGACAACTTCACCGCGACGCATCTGTTCTATATCGCGCAGGAAGCGCTCTACAACGCCGTCAAGCACTCCGGCGCGCCGGAGATCGTGGTCTCCCTGGCCGCCGAGGGAATCGATCTGGTCCTGGAGGTCCGCGACGACGGTGCGGGGAAGTTCGAGGTGCCGGATGAGACCAGGGGCCTGGGCATCAGGATCATGCGTTACCGCTCCGGTCTGATCGGCGGCTCATTGACCTTCGAATCCGCCCCCGGAGGCGGGCTCATCGTCAGATGTGCTTTGAGAGGGGGAGCCGCCGCATGAACAAGATGCCCCGTTCCCGAATGGGAGATCCGGTCGACCGTCCCCGACGGGTCCTGATCGTCGATGATCACCCGGTGGTGCGGACGGGCCTGGTCGAGCTCATCAGCCGGGAGAGCGATTTGGAGGTCTGTGGGGAGGCGGGCAAAGCGTCCCAGGCCATTCAGATGCTGGAGGAGCTCGAACCCGATCTGGCCCTGGTGGACATCTCCCTGGACGACATGTCCGGATTGGATCTCATCCGCATGATCCGGCAGGAACGTCCGTCCTGCCGGGTGCTCGTCTGTTCCATGCACGCCGAAGGGCTGTACGCCGAACGCAGCCTTCGGGCGGGGGCCTCCGGATACGTCTGCAAGTCCGAGGGGGGCGAGCAGATCCTGGCCGCGATCCGCACCGTCCTCCAGGGGAAGATCCGGCTGAGCGAAGGAGGCATGGAGCGCGTGCTCTCTTCGATTTCCAACTTCGGGACGCCGTCCAGCGGTCCCCTGGTGGAGCAGCTCACCAACCGGGAGCTCGAGATCTTCGAGCTCATCGGGGGGGGGAAGACCAGCCGGGAGATCGCTCAGGACCTCCATCTGAGCGTCAAGACCGTCGACGCCCACCGGCAGAAGATCAAGACCAAGCTCAACCTCAAAAACGGCAACGAGTTGGTCTATCGGGCGGTCCAGTGGGTGCTCGAGGACCGCTGATCCGGTGGGGAAGTGTCCTGCAACCATAGGGAAAAATCTTATCTAATATTGAGGGGTGAGCCGATTCCCCGATTGCCCCCCGATGCGTAGTCTCGAGTCTATCGAGAGAGCGATCCTCAGGGGTCGGGTGGTTCAGGGTCACCGGACCGGCGGGTCGACGGTTCTCACCGGGGAGCGATGCTCCAATTCACCGAGGTCCAAGAGTCGCTCCGCGACTTGACTGAGAACGCTCGATGGTTGAGAGACAATCAGAGTGCGATGCAAGGAACGATCGAGTGGTCTGGAGGGGGGACCTGGAGGTTCCCCCTCCGGTTTCTTGTCCCCGTGCCGATGGAATCCGTCCGGGCTTCAGGCCGACCGCGCGCGGCCCGCTATAATTCGAGCAGGCCGACCCGCTTCCGGACTTCGGCGATCTTGGCCCTGGCTATCGGCCTGACCCGCTCGGCCCCCTCCCGGATCACCTCCCGCACCACCTCGGAGGGGAACTCCTTCATCCGGGCCTGGATGGCGGACGCCGTCTCCCACACCGCATCCGAGACCGCGCCCTTGAGATCCACGTAACGGAGGCTTCCCGCCTTGTAGTCGGCCATGAGCCGGTCGTGGTCCTCGGTTCGCCCCAGTTCCCGGAGGACGGTGAAGAGGTTCTGAACTCCCGGGCTCATGACCCCCGCTTCCGCCGGGCCGGTGTCGGTGACCGCGCGCTTGATCATCCCGCGTGCCTCGTCCTCGGTCCCGTCCAGGGCCAGGTAGTGGCCCTCCCCCGCGCTCTTGGACATCTTCTGGGTCGGGTCGCGGAAGCTCAGGATGCGGGGGGCGCTGGTGAGGAGCGGCAGGACCTCGGGGAAGGTCTCGCCGAACCGCTGGTTGAACCGCCGGCCGATCTCCCGCGACAGCTCCAGGTGCTGCACCTGGTCCTCGCCCACCGGGACCCGGGCGGCGTCGTAGAGCAGGATGTCCGCGGCCTGGAGCACCGGATAGGTGAAGAGCCCGGCGGTGACGAAGTCCTGCTGGTCGGTCTTCGACTTGAACTGGGTCATCCGCTGGAGTTCCCCGTAGGACGTGGAGGTGGCCTGAAAGATCCAGGCCAGCTCGGTGTGCTCGGGAACCTGGGACTGGGCGAAGATGGCGCTCCGCTCGGGGTCGAGACCGCAGGCCAGGAGGTCCCGGACCATCCCCAGGGTCCGCTCCGCCAGGTGCCCGGCGTCGTACTCGACGGTGATGGCGTGGTAGTCCACCACGCAGTAGATGCGCTCGAAGTCGTCCCGGTCCTGGAGCGCCACCCAGTTCTTGATGGCCCCCAGGTAGTTTCCGAGATGAAGCGATCCGGTGGGCTGGATTCCGCTGAATACGCGTGTCATGAGGCCCCGGATTCTACACTGCCGGGCCGGTCCCCCCAAGGGCGTTCTGGGACGGCGCGCTCCGTCCCGGCCGCGGTGCGCGCCGCGCCGAGGCCGGGGCGGTGCGGACGCCCCGCAGGGTCCGCCGCCGTCACTCGAGAAGCGGGGCCACCGCATGGACCCAGATCGCGTACCCCGCCGCGTTCAGGTGGAGCCCGTCGGGCAGGAAGATCTCCGGCCGCGGCTCGCCGCGCCCGTCGAGCATGGGGGTCATCACGTCCACGTAGTCGAGCCCGGGGTCCGCGGCGGCCCGGGCGCGCATGCGGGCGTTCACCTCCTGCATCGCCTCCAGGAGGTTCCGCCGGGCCAGGCTGGGCTTGATCGAGATGAAGGCCACCGGGGTCCCGGGGAGTCGCCGGTGGATGAGGGTGACCAGGGAGTCGAGGTCGGCGAAGACCCGGTCCGGGCTCTTTCCCGCGGCCAGATCGTTGTCCCCCTCGTAGAGGAAGATGAGCCGGGGATGATAGGGAAAGACGATCCGGTCGGCGTAGCGGAGGACGTCCTCGGTCTCCGAGCCCCCGAAGCCCCGGTTGAGGACCGGAACGCCGGGGAAGTCCTCGGCCAGGCCCGACCACATGCGGATCGAGGAACTGCCCACGAAGAGGACGGGGTGGGCGGGAGGCGCGCTCGCCCGGTCCGCCCCTTCGAAGCGGCGGATGTCCCCGGCGAACCGGAAGGTGTCGGCGGGGGCGGCGGTCCCGCTTTCCGGGGCGGCGACCCCGGGTGTCTCACCGGGAACCGGGTGCGGGGTGGGCGTCGCGGCCCCCGGGACGAGAGCCAGGAGGGCGCCGGTCACGAGGACGACGGTCGGGAAACGGTTCATTTCGGATCCTCCTCGGGAGGGAGCGCACGGGACCCAGGAAGCATGGCAGAGCGGACGCCGGATACCAAGAGCGGCCGCCGGGAAACCCCGACGGCCGCTTTGGAAGTCGTTCGAAGAAAGCAGTCTAGTTGTAGGTGGCCTTGATCCGGCCCCAGGTGGACGGCTTGGTGGGAACCGGACAGTCGATCCGCATGGTGATCGTGATCACCGTGCCCCAGCTTCCGAACTGCTGGTTGGCCGGCGCCGGTCCGCAGGAGCCGTCGAGGAAGGTCGGGTAGTCGGCGGGCTTGGTGACGGCGAGGTTCTCGCTCGTCGTCTCGCCCACCCCGGACCCGTTTCCGATGGCGAAGGTCAGGTAGCAGCCGTCGGTGAACTGGCCGCTGGTGTTGCCGTTCACCACCGCGGCCACCGGCGTGCTCACCCCGCTGATCAGCACGTACTGCACGGTGGTGATGAGGGTGGTGGTGCCCAAGGTCCCCGAGCCGTCGCCCCAGGGCCACGCGCCGGGAAGGAAGGTGAAGGTCCCTCCGGTGAAGGTCGAGGTGTAGACGATGGTCCCCACCCCGCCCACCCGGTTGTCCTGGACGAGGAAAGCGGCGTTTTCGGTCGGGCAGCTCACCTCCCACTGGTTGCCCAGAGCGCTTCCGTCCCAGGACTCGGCGTGAAGCACGTGCGGAAGGCCCGAGTTGATGCCCGAGCGCCAGGTGGAGGCCCGGCCGGTAAGGAGGTTTCCCCCCAGATCGGTGGACGTGTACGTGCCCGGGACAGGAACGGCCAGGGCCAGGGACGGCAGAAGGAGAGCAAAGACCCCCAGGGACAATAGCCAACGCCTCATGATGCACCTCGCAGAGAGATCCTGGATCCCTCAAGCAGCAGAAAGAAGTAGCTGGGATAACCCCATCGCCAGAATGGGATCCAATCCTAAATTAGAAGATAAACTTTGTCAAGAGATTGAAAAAGTCATCTTCCTTTGAATTTACCCGGGGGGTCGCCTGCGGATTCCCGGTCAGGGGAGAATCACCACCCGTTCCGTGGCCCGGCCGCTTCGGATCCAGTACGACCCGGGGGGAACCGGGCGGCCCGAGGCATCGGTGAGATCCCAGCGAAGGACGCCGGCCGCCCGCCCCGGGAGTCGACGGACCAGCCGGCCGGCCAGGTCGTAGACCTCCACCGGGCTCCCATCGGTGCCGGAGACCGAGATCGCGGCCCGGGCCGGGTTGGGAGCCACCTGGAGACGGGCCGGGGAGGACGGGACTTCAGGGACCCCGACCGCCGGCCCCATCGGCCCCGCGGCCTGGGCGATCACCGCCGCCCCGGCCCGGGCGATCTTCAGGGCCAGCACGGGGTCGGTTTTCTCGTAGGTGTCGTCGGATCGGTGATAGGCGGGATAGGCCCGGAAGTCCCGGTCGGCCAGGAGCAGGGCGGGGATCCCCGCGTCCATGAAGGGCACGTGGTCGCTCAGGAGGTCGTCGTAGGAAAACTCCCAGGAGAGATCCGTGAAGGCGTTCACGGCGTCGGCCGCGCTTTGCATGAGATCCCCGTAGCGGGTCTCCCCGTTGATCAGCAGGCCGTAGTGGTCCTTCCAGTACGCGATCATGTCGAAAATCACCACCCCTCGGATGTCCCGGCCTCCGGCCAAGGCGTTCTTCACGTAGGCGAAGCTTCCCTTGACCAGCTGCTCCTCCCCGGAGAAGAGGACCAACTCGATGGTCGACTCGAAGCGTCGGCCGGCGAGCGCGGCGGCCGCGGTCAGAACTCCGGCGGAGCCGCTCCCGTTGTCCTCGGCGCCCGGGGCCAGGGTTGTCGGAAGCTCCGAGATCGAATCCAGGTGGGCGCCGAGAATGTAGACCCGGTCCGGCGTCACCTGCCCGGGGAGGCGGGCCACCACGTTCAGCCCGGTCTTGTTCCCCACCGGAAACGCCTCGGTGCGCACCTCGTATCCCATCCCGGCGAGGCGGTCGGCCACGTACCGGCCGGCCTGGGCGCCCTCCGTGCTCAGGGACCAGCGGGTGGAGAAAGCCACCGGACCCCCGTCCACCGTGACCTCGTTGGCCCCGCAGAGATCCCGGAGGAATCCGTCGAGCCGCGACACCGTCATGGCGTCCACCACGTCCCCGACCCCGGGGAAAACGGAACCGCGGCATCCGACTGAAGAGACAGGGGGGCCGCGCCGGCGGGGGAGCCGACCGGTGGGGCGACGGAGAGCAGCCCGGCCACGGCCAGGCCGAGCGCCAGCCGCCACGGCTTCGGAATGTACACAGGCCCGCGGCGGAAGGCCCTGGGGGCCCTCTCCGGGCGATCAAGGATGTTCATGGGTTGACGGCCTACGAGGGGTATCGGGTCCGACGGATCGGACCGAGGGGAGGTTGCAAAGATCCTAGCATCGGCCCGGCCCCGATGGGAAGCGGATCAGGCTGCTAAACTCTCGATATGGACTTCAGTCAGCGTGTCCTGGCGCTTCCCCGGTTGGGTCTTGGAGTATCTACCGAATACGGGGCGGGAGATTCCCCCCGCGGTCTCGACGTGCCCGAGCTTCGGCATCTCCACCCGGCCTACGCCGGCTTCCTGGAGGTCGGGGTGGAGACGCTCTCCGGGCTCGATCGACACGCCCGGGAGTGGGCCGGGCTGGGGCTTCCCGCCACCTACCACTTCCTCGACCTGAACCTGGACGATCCCGAGGACTTCGAGCCGGCCTGGCTGGACGAGGTTCGTTCCCTGGCCGCCGCCCTCCGGCCGGCCTGGTTCTGCGGGGATGCCGGGATGTGGCATTTCGGGGGGCGCGAGCCTGGGCACATGCTGCTCCTTCCCCCGATCCTCTCCGAGGCCTCGGCGGAGGCGATCGCCGAGGGCGTGATCCGGCTGCGCGAGTCGGTGGGCTACGAGGTGTTCCCCGAAAACCCGCCCGGGGCGGTGTTCCTGGGGAACCTCCATCTCCTGGACTTCTTCGCCCGGGCGATCGGGCGCGCCGACACCGGGATGCTCCTCGACTGCGCCCACCTGGCCATCTACCAGAAGAGCCACGGGCACGCGCCGCTCACCGGCCTGGACGGGTTTCCCATGGAGCGAATCGTGGAGATGCACGTGGCGGGGGGGAGCGGCCGGTCCCACGACGGATGGGAGTACGTGGAAGACGACCACACCCCCGAGGTGCTGGCCGAGACCTGGAGGATCTTCGAACACCTGGTGCCCCGCTGCCCGAACCTCCGGGCGGTGGTGTTCGAGTGCGAGCGAAACCCCCTTCCCGAGACCCTTCCGGGCTTCGCGCGGATCGCCTCGGTGCTCTCCGGATCACCGCTCCTGGGAACGGGGGCCGGATGAGCCACGTCGCGCTCCAGCGGGTCATGGTGCGGATGCTCTACGACCCGGGGTTCGCCCGGCGGGTGCTGGGGGATCCCGACGGAGCGCTGGCGGGGATCGATCTCACCGCCGAGGAGCGGGGGTGGCTTCTCGGGCCGGATCCGCGCGCCTGGCGCGTCGACTCCGAGCGCCCGGTGCGCTCGCTCAACATTCTTCTCCAGCAGTACCCGGCCGCGGGGGCGCTGGCCGTGCGCTCGGCCGAAGGTCCCGGCCCGCTCCTCGCCTTCTTCGGCTCCGCCCCCTTCCACGCTTCGGTCCAGGAGCGGGGATCGATGGCCCTGGCCTTCGGGGATTACCTGGCCGATCAGGCCGCCGCGGGAAGCGTGCCCGATCGAAGGGTGACCGCGCTGGCCCGGCTGGAGCAGGCGATCGTCCGGCTTCACCGGGACGCCCCGCCGTCTCCGGAGGACCCCGGGGAGGGCTCGGCCTGGCGGCTCTCCACGGACAAGGCGCTTCACACCGCTCCCCGCCGGACCGCCGACCTCCACGAGGCGATCCACGTGGCGCTCGCCGGCTCCACCGGGGACCTGGCCCGCGCCGTGCTCGATTCCCCGGCGTCCATGCCGGGTACCCGGCTCGACCCGGCGCGGCCCGAGTTCCTTCTCCTGGAACTCGTCCGGGACGACGGTCCCCGCGTGCGGTTCGCCGCCGGGGCCACGGAGATCACCCGGGGCCTCTACGAGTTCCTGGCCTTTGCCGGTGCCCCCCGGGATTTCGATGCCCTGGTCGGTGAGATCACGAAGCTGGGGGCGGATGCGTCGGAGGCCCCCGACGTGGTCTCCGGGCTCATCGAGGACGGGACGCTGGTTCCCGCGGTCTGAGCCCCCCGGGGCGGGCCGGCGCCCCGGGCCCCACCGTCCCCGCTTCAACCGTCGGGTGGCTCGATCCCTTCCTGGTGAGGGGCCTCCGAATTGGATTGCACTTCTTCCCGATTCGATTTAAGCATGGGGATGGCACGCCCCCGTGCCCGCTCTTCCCGGGGACAGTCCGGCGCCGCTTCCCTGTCCGATGAGTCCAGCCATGCGGCACTTCATCGATGAGGAGGAACGACCCATGTCCGTCCATCGCTTCGCGCTCATCATCGGCTCGGTGGTGCTCCTGTGCGTCCTCTGGTCGGCGGCGGCCGCCGCCGGCGCCCCCCGCACCCACGACGGCTTCTTCCTCCGGCTCTCCGCCGGAGGGGGCTACGCCACGACGTCGATCGACTACCAGGGGGCCAGCTTCGAGGTCAGCGGCCCCACCGGCGACCTGAACATCGCCATCGGCGGGATGGTCTCCCCGAACCTCGCCCTTCACGGTACCTTGTTGAGCTGGGTGGCCAGCGATCCCGACGTGGAGTGGAAAGGGGTCGGCTCGGGCCAACTCAACGGAGATGTGAGCATGGCCGGGGTCGCCGGGGGCCTCACCTACTATTTCATGCCCGCCAACGTGTACCTCTCCGGTTCGGTAGGCTGGGGATCCCTGACCGTGGATCCGACCAACGGCCCGGGCGGAGAGACCGATGACGGTCCCATCACCGACCTGTCGCTGGGCAAGGAGTGGTGGGTGGGGGACTCCTGGGGACTCGGGGTGGCGCTGGCTTTCGGCTACCACTCCTTCCCCGAGAAGGGGATCGACGCGAGCTGGACCGGAACGAGCCTGGCCCTGCGCTTCTCCGCGACCATGAACTGACCGGACCGGAGCGGGGCCGCCCATATGAACGGTATCGGCGCCGGGACAAGTGCCCGAGGTGAAGGAGTTCTGATGTTTCGATCCGTCCGGGTTTCGCTGTCCGCCGCGCTCCTACTCGTCCTCGCCAGCCCGGTCCGGGGCGCGGAGCCGGTGCCCGCCGCCGAGGCCTCGAAGCACGTGGGCGAGGCGATCACGGTCTGCGGCACGGTGGCCGGGGCCGCTCATTTCGACCGCCTGAAGGGGGAGCCCACCTTCCTCAACTTCGGCCGGCCCTATCCCGACCAGACGTTCACCGTGGTGATCTGGGGGGACAACAACCGCAAGTTCGAAAGCCCGCCCCACCGGATGTTCGCCCAGCGGGAAGTCTGCGTCACCGGAACCGTCGAGACCTACCGGGGGAAACCCCAGATCGAGGTCCGCGACCCTTCCCAGATCGTCGTGTCCTCCCCGCGGTTCGACGCGGACCGGTTCAGCTACGAGGAGCGGGTGCTCCTGAAGGCGGTCCTCTCCGCGCTCGGCCACCCGACGGACATCGGCACCGGGGAGTGGGATGAGGGCGCGGACCGGGCGATCCGGGACTTCCAAACCGAGGCGGGGTTGGAGCCGGAAGGGGACCGGGATCCCCGGACGCTAAGGGCCCTGGCCGAGGCGGTGGACCGGGTGGGGCCGGACGACGCCCGTCGGATCCTGCGCCTCCTGCTGGTGAACCTGGCTCAGCGGGAGGAGCCGGGGAAGTAGAAGTCGGCCACCACCGGCAGGTGGTCCGAGGCGATCGCGGTGTCCATGGGCTCGAGCCCGGACGCCTCGAGAAACGCGGGCGGAAGATCCGGGGTCCACAGCACGAACGACCGGGCCAGCCCGAGCACGCTGTCCGAGAAGACGATGTAGTCGAGCCGGCCGGGAGCGAAGGCCCCGCGGTCGTTTCGCCAGGTATAGGACTCGCGCCCGGTGAGGTGGAGGGGGACGGCGTCCTCGAGGGGGGTTCCGTCCCCGTCGGGAGCGGCCCCCGGGCCGAAGGCCGCGGTGTCCACGATGGTCCCGGTGAGCAGGGTGGCCAGCTGGCGGGCGTCCCCGACCAGGTTCATGTCCCCCGCGATCACCAGGGGGATGTTCGCGGACAGGCGCCCGGCGCGGCGCCCGTCCCGGATCCAGGCGGCCATGGCGTCGAACTCCCGTTCCCGGCCGGCGTCGTCGTTGCAGCAGGGGGGGTGGGGATTGACCACCAGGAGGTCGCCTTCGGGGGTCCCGATCCGCGCCCAGCCGCCCCGGCGCCTCGCCCCCAGGGGTCCGGAGTCCCGGACCGGGTAGCGGCTCGCCACGATCCCCTGGCCGCCGTCTCCCGCGATCATCCACCGGATTCCGGGTAGCGTCTGTTCCATCCACTCCCGCACCTCTTCGGGGGAGTGGTTGTAGATCTCCTGGAAGCAGACGACGTCGGGGTCGAGGGCCCGGAGGATCCGCCGGAAGGGCTCGGGGCGGTCGAAGCAGCCGTCGAAGAGGACGTTGTAGGTGAGGAGACGGAGGTCGGTGGGGTCCCGGCGGGCGAAGGAGGGCGGCGGGCCGGCCTCGGGGAGGCGATCGGAGAGCGCGGCGGTGAGCCTGCCGGTCGAGAACGGCGAAGGGCCCTGGTCCCGCAACACCACGGTCACCGAGTCCCCGGCGAGGATCGGGGCCCCGGCCACCGAGGCGCGCCGGTCGAAGGAGACCTCGAACTCGCGGGAGGTGACGGTGGGTCCCTGGCGAAGGCCCACCGCGGCGGGGGTGAGCCGGACCGGAACCCCGAGTACGACGGCCCGCCCCTCGCTCCCGGCGAAGGTCCAGCGGAGGTCGGCGCCATCGGGGAGAAAGCCGGTCGACCCGGACAGATCGGTGTCCAGATCCAGGACGAGAGTGTTGTCCTTCTGGAGGGAGATCGCGCGGCTCAGCCGGAAGCGGACGGCCAGGCGGTCGCGGTCGGATGACACCCACACCGCTTCGATCACCGTCCGCGCATCGGCCCGTTCGCCCGCCGGCGGGGTCTCCGCGTGCGCGCGTTCGTAGGCGGGCGCGGTCCCCGCCCAGTCGTCGAACCGGCCGTCGATGACGATGCCGCCGGCGCGGGCCGGCGCGATCCCGAAGACGAAGAGGGCGAGGGCGGTGACGGCGATCGCCCCGGGAACGGTCGTCGGCCGAAGCGCGCGCGGGGCGGGCAAGGTCATGTCCCCGCGATGCGCTTTTCGATCCGGGCGATCATCGACTTCGATCGCTGCTCCGGCGGCATGCCCCGGGCCAGGTCGAGGGCGTCCTCCAGGGTCCTGCGGGCCCCGGCCGGGTCCTCTTTCGCGACCAGGATGTCCGCCCGGTTGAGGAGGATGCGGAGCTTTCGCGGCCCGTAGGCCTTGGCCAGGGCGCGATCCGAGGCGCTCAGGGCGTCGTCGAGCCGGCCCATCCGGAGGTAGGCGACGGCGAGCCGGGCCGGTGGGTTGTAGTCGCCGGGGAGGTCGCGCTCGGATCGCCGGAGCATGGGAATCGCTCGCTCGGGCTCGCCCAGCTCCAGGTAGGCGCTCAGGCGGTGGGAGTCGAACACCGCGCGTTCGTCGGGGGTCCGGGCCCGGGCCGCCTCGCCCTCCAGGAATTCCGCCCAGGCCTCGGTGGTCGCGCGCGCCGCCGCGGAATCCCCGAGGCTTTCCTGGGCCGAGATGAGCGAGCCGAACACCGAGGACCGGTCGTCGGCGGCCACGGGGATCGAGCGGTCGGAGGTGACCTCCTCCGCGTCGGTCATGAGGTCGTGGATGAGCCCGGCCCGATCGGGGTCGTCGGACGCCAGCTCCAGGGCGCTGTCGAGCCCCACCCCGGCCACGTTGGCCGCGGAGGCGGTGCGGCGGAGGCGGGGATAGCTCTCCCGGGCGAGGATCGCCGCGGGCTCGAACTCCTCGTGCATCTGGAGCGCGTAGAGGAGGGCTTCCATGGTCATGGGATAGCCGGACCATTCCGGGCCGCCCTCGTCCAGGGCGACGCGGTAGGCGGCGATCGCGGCGGGCATGTCCCCCGCGGCGTAGAGCGATTCGGCGCGCGCCACGTGGCGATCGGCGGGGGCGAGTCCGGTGCCGGCGAAGGTGTCGTAGCCCGAGTCCAGGAAGCCCTTGAGCTGGGCCACGGTGGCGCCGCCCAGCCGGCGGGCCAGGATGCGCTCGCTCTCCGGGTCCACGATGTAATAGGTAGGGAGGGCCTGGACGTGGAGGGCGGCCACCACCGGGGCGTTCTCCGCGCGTTCCGTGTTCAGCTCGAGCCAGACGAACCGCCCGGCTTCGCTCTCGAGGGCCTCATCGGTAAAGACGAAGGCCTTCATCGAGCGACAGGTGTGTCACCAGGGAGCCCAGGTCTCGATGAAGATGGGGAGCTTCCGCTCCCGGGCCTGGCTCAGGGCGCCGGCGTAGTCGTCGGCCAGAAAGGGGAGGGTCAGCTTTCCGGCCTTGGCCGTGGTTTCCGCGGGGGCGCCGTCGCCGGAGGCGGGCGCCTTCTCCCGGGGGCCGGACCCGCAGGCGGCCAGGACCAGGGCCAGGGTCAGGAAAAGGGCGACGTGTTTCATGGCGGGAAGGATAGCAGAGCGAGGGAGCGCGGGGGAGGGCGGAGCGCCGGAACGGGTTGCCGGGCCATGGTTTGTATCGGGGGTTGAGGGAGACGATGGCGGAATCGATACCGCTTCCTCCAACCCTGAATTCGCGGAGGCCCCGTGGACTGCCCCGCGTGACGGCTCGCCAAACGTGATAGAATCCTTCGCCTTTGATCCCCTTTGAAGTCAGGTTTGATCCCCATCAGGAGACGTTGCGTGTTTCAACCGAAGCATTTTTATCGCGAGCTGGAATTGTTGCTCCACGAGCGGCGCGGCGGGCCGCTCAACCCGGAGTGGTTTCCGTGGCTGGTCGACGAGATCGTGAGCCGGTTCGGCGTCGAGCTCATGATCGATAGCGGGCGCGTCTACGAGGAGGACCATCGGGGCTTCCGGCTCGTGCACGGGATCGGGTCCCGCGATCCGAACTCGGTGGGGTTGACCCTCCCCGCCGAATACGGCCCGCTCGGGAAGGTCCTCGAGCACCGGGTCTTCATCTTCGACCAGACGGTGGAAGGTCAGTCCCCGGAGCTGGAAGGACGCCTCGGCGGCCCGGAATCCGCCGCCTTCAGCGTGGACAGCGTCCCCCGGCGGGTGCTTGCGTTCGGCCTCCGGCCGGGATGGCAGCGGGACGATCTCGACTTCGCCCTCCAGACCATCCGGAACGCCCTCAACCTCCAGTTGACGGTCGAGGGCCTGCAGATGGACATAGCCCAGGCCGCGGAGATCCAGCAGGCGCTCCTCCCCGAGTCGCCCCCGCCTTTTCGGGGATTCGACATCGCGGCGCGGTCGCGCCCCGCCGAACAGGTGGGCGGCGACTTCTACGATTTCATTTCCTCCGAGGCCGACACCCTGGTGGTGGCGGTCGGCGACGCCAGCGGCCACGGGCTGGGCGCGGCGCTGCTGGCCCGGGACACGGTGACCGGGATCCGGATGGGGGCGGAGCGCGCCCTCCGGATCGTGGAGATCATCCGGCGCCTGAACCGGGTGATCAGCCGAAGCGCGTTGTCGTCCCGTTTCGTCTCCCTCTTCTACGCCGATCTCGAAACCACCGGGGACCTGGTCTACGTGAACGCCGGCCATCCCGCGCCCTGGCTGATCGGGGACCGGGGAGTGCGGCGCCTGGAGGTCGGGGGCACCATCCTGGGGCCGGTCCGGGACCAGTACTTCCGCCGGAGCTGGGCCCGCATGGATCCCGGCGATTCCCTGGTCATCGTCACCGACGGTTTGCTGGAGCGGGAGAACGCGCGGGAGGAGATGTTCGGCGATCCGGGGGTCGAGGCGATCCTGGTCCGGCTTCGCGACCGCCCCGCGGCGGAGATCCTCGACGCGCTCTTCACCGAGGCGGCGCGGTTCGGCGGCGGCCGCCCCTGGGAGGACGACACCACCGCGGTGGTGATCACGCGGCGGAGGGAGCCGGGCGGGGAATGAGCGGCGGGGGCGCCGGGCCCACCCTCGCCACCGGTGAGGAAACCTTCCCTGATGCCCCGAGGGAGAAAGACGGCGACGTCATCGTCTCGGCGCCCCCGACGTGTCCGCTGCAGCGGTATCCGGCGCCGCCTCGAATACGGCCTCCGAATCCTGCAATACCTGAGTCGTGCCGCTGTCCGGCGCCGTGTCCAGGGGCTCCGGGCCGGCCGGCGGGGAGGATTTCCCCGGGGAAATCGGGGCCGCGACCGGTTCACCCGGGTGAACTTCAGGCTCACCCGGTGCACCCGGGTGAACTTCAGGCTCACCGAGTGCACCCGGGTGAACGGGGGGCGCTCCGGCAGACGCGCCCCCGGATGAGTTTCCCCCGACCCACGCACCGCCATGAACCGCACTCGCCTTGCCGGAAGCCGTTCCTCCCCCCGGCGGCCACGGCCCGGCGGGGGCCGGCCGGCTGAGCGCCGGCATCAGGTCCGGCGCCAGGTCCGCCAGGAGCTGAACCGGGAGGGCGCTGGTGAACGCGTATCGCGCGGCCTCGGGGCCGGGGACGAACGCCGAGATGGATCCGTAGAACCGGTCGCCGATGAAGAACACGAAGGTGGCGGTGCGGTTCACCACCCGCGACTCCAGGAGCTGTCCGCCCCGGCCGAACGTCTCGAACCGGTGGTCGCCGGTCCCCGTCTTCCCGCCGATCGGAAGCAACTGCCCGTCCGCGGTCCGGAACACGCCGTTGGCGCGGCGGGCGGTGCCGTTCTGGACCACGTCCCGGAGGGCGCCCCGGACCGCGGCGGCGACCTCGGGGTCCATGACCCGCTCTCCGGTCGACGCGCCGTAGTCGAACACCGTCTCGAACGGCGTGCCCGCCGCGAAGTGCAGGTGCTCCAGGCGCTGCTGGGGCATCCGTACCCCGCCGTTCACCAGGATCCCCACCAGCTCGGCCAGGGCGGCCGGCCGGTCCCCCGAGCTGCCGATGGCGGTGGCGTAGGACGGGGTCAGGTTCTCGAAGGGATAGCCCAGCTTCCGCCACTCCCGCTGGATGAGCTGGAAGGCGTCGATCTCCAGGAGGATACGGATGCGCGTGTTCTGCTTCTCCAGGCTCCGGGTGGAGAAGAGCCACCGATAGGATTCCTGGCGGGCTCCGGCCGCCGCGTCGGAGGTCTCTGCCCAGGTCGGCGCCGGATGGTCCTGGAGATGGCCCACCAGCCAGAGCTCCAGAGGGTGCACCCCCACGATCACCCCCAGATCCTGGAGGTTGTACTTCCCCGGCGCGTAGTCCTCGTACAGGCGCGCCACGTCGCGGTCCCCGATCAGCCGCGATGGGATCCACTTCCGGAGAAATGCCCCCAGGGAATCCGCCGGCGCGGTGGGATGCACCGTCCGGTAGAGCGCGGCGAGTTTCCTCGGGGTGGGGCGAACCCCCCGGGCCAGGATCCCCGTCGCCTCGCCCGGTCCCTTCCCGTGGTACTTCCGCCAGAACTGGCGCAGGAAATCCTTTCCCTCCCGGTCGGCGAAGCGGGCCAGAAGCTCCTTCCGTCCCGGATGGTCGATCTCCACCAGGAGCTTCGAGTCGTACCCCGGCACCTTGGTGGCGTAGTAGCGCGCCACGTCCCGCATCAGCCGGATGAACACCAGGTTCACCGAGTTCCTGAGCCCCTCCTGCACCGTGAGCACCCGTCCGTTGTCGTCGGCGTTGAAGTTCTTGAAGGTGTGAAGGCCGCCGCCGGTGAAGAACTTCTCCGACGGGTTGGCGGAGTAGCTCCGTCCGAGCGCGGCCCGGAGCATCGGGGCCAGTGTGGTGTCGGGAGCGGCGCTCAGCCAATCGAGCGCCCACCGGCTGATCGGGTCCGAGGCCTCGGCGCGCGCTTTCGCCAGGTCCGGGCGGGCTTGGCCGGCGTAGCGATCGTGAAGCCCGGCCACGATCTGCAGATAGGTGACCAGGGTGCGGAGCTTGGCGGTCGAACCCAGATCGAGGCGCCCCCCCTCGTTGATGTCGAGGGGTTGGTTGTAGTTGTCGGCCTGGACGCGGAGCAGGTTTCCCCGCGGGGTGCTCTCGTACAAGGTGAAGCTGTAGATCACCCCCGAGGGGTCCCCCCGCTCCAGGAGCCGGTAGCCCCGGAGTCCCAGGGAATCGGTGAAGGCCGGATCCTCGAGCCGTTCCAGGGTATGGGTGATCCGGCGCTCCACCGGTCCGTCCAGGGTGGTGCCCGCGCTCAGGTCGATCCGGTCCAGCACGTAGAGCTGGTGCAGTCCGAGGAGGTTCAGGAGCCGGGTCCGGACCGCGTTGGCCGCCTTCTGATCGATGTAGCTCGGCCGTACGGATTCGGCGGGGGTCCGGCGGAAGACCAACGGCAGGGGGAGGGCGGCGTCCCGAAGCGCAGGGGAGATCACTCCCGCCCGGGCCAGGAGACGCAGGTAGCTGTCGGTGTCGGTCCGGAGCGACTTCCGGTTCCGGGCCAGGTACACGCTCGGCCGGCGGTGCGCGATGAAGAGGCTCAGCACCTTCTTGTAGGCCTCCGCCTTCGCCGGATCCGAATCCGCCCCGGACCCGAGGATCCGGTTCACGTCGGCGAACTCGGTGTCGTACCACGCCCAGAGCCCGTCCCCCAGGCCGTTCACCTCGCCGAACCCCACCGCCGCGGCCAGGGGCACCGAGTTCACGTAGTCCTTCACGATCCTCTCTCGCGCGGGGATGGTGTTCCGCCCCCCGAGGTAGGCCCGGAGGCTCGCCGCGATCATCTGCCGGAGCTTCTCCTTGGGGGAACCGGTCCGTCCCTCCGGCGAGTGGCGGTACTTCTCGAGCTGGGTGGCCAGGGTGCTTCCCCCCGGGTGGCCCTGGTCCTTCCGCACCTCCCCGATTCCCAGATCGACCACCGCCTTGGCCAGCCGGTCCCATTCCACCGCGGGGTTCCTGGTCGCGTGCTTCGGATCCAACAGCTCCCGGTTCTCGATGTAGAGGAGGGTGCTCACCACCAGGGCGGGGATCGAATCGAAATCGGCGTAGACCCTCTGGGGATAGGTCGCCCGATAGAGCGTCCCGCCGTCCCGGTCCTCGAGGAAGAGGCCGGCCTGGGTTCCTTCGCGGTAGATCGGGTAGATGCCCAGGTGGGTGAGGCGGGTCATGGCGGGGGAGAGGCGGGCCTGGGCCTCCACCCGGTAGCTCCCGTTCAGGAGGGTGCGGGTGACCTCGGGGAGCAGGGTGTAGCCCCGTCGCTGGTCGTAGGGGCCCTCGCTCGGGAACCAGACCGAATCGCTCGCTCCGGGTTCCATGCGGAATCCGAGGCTCCGGTCGATGCGGGTGAAGACCCGGGATTGGACGGCGGAGGTGCGGGACTCGAGCGCGATCGCGGCGACCAGGACCACGAGGAGCAGCGTCAGGCACCCCAATCGCCGCCACCTGCGACGGCCGCGCCGGTGCCCGCGCGAGGGAGGATCTCCGGTCACGGCGAGACCGGATCCCTGCGCTTCATCGTCCCGCTGCCCGTTCGCGGGGTCGATCGTCAAAGCACCTTCCTCCTCCCATGGCCAGGAATCCGCTCACAACACGACGGGTGACTCTAACTCCGAAGGGGTTGGCCGTGAAGGATGGAGCCCGCCGGCGGGTCCCGCGTTACCGGGATCCGGCGCGGGACGGGTCGGGCTCCGGCGTGCCCGGCCCGGATCCGATCCGCCCGTCCCCGGGGACGTCGGAAGCGGGAAGCCGGTCCAGTTCGGCCCGGAAGCGGGGGAGGCTTTCGGGATGGCGGCTCTGGATGTACTCGATGAGCTTCTCCCGCACCAGGCAACGCAGGTTCCAGAGCTTCGAGGCGTCGGCGGCGCTCATGAGCGCCCGCACCGCCATCACCCGGTCGGTGGCGTCGGTCACCTGGACGCCCTCGGCCTTCCGGTCCCAGTCGTCGGACCCTTCCAACACCTCGTGGAGAGCGCTCCGGATCTCGTCCACCGGGATCGAGTAGTCCATGTACAGGTACACCGTGCCCAGAAGATCGGCGGAGACCCGCGTCCAGTTCTGAAACGGCTTGTCGAGGAAGTAGCTCACCGGAATGATCAGCCGGCGGAGATCCCAGATCCGAAGCACCACGTAGGTGAGGGTGATCTCCTCCACCCGTCCCCACTCCCCCTCCACGATCAGCACGTCGTCGATCCGGATCGGTTGGCTGATGGCGATCTGGAAGCCGGCCACCAGGTTCCCCAGGGTTTTCTGGGCCGCGAAGCCGATGACGATCCCGGCCAGGCCCGCCGAGGCCAGGATCCCGGTCCCGATCTGGCGGAACCGGTCGAAGCTCATGAGGATGGTGGCCGCGGCCAGGATCACGATGATCACGTTCAGGATCCGCTTCAACACCCCGACCTGGGTGTAGAGCTTCCGCGCGGTGAGGTTGTCGGCCACGTCCAGCTGGTGCTCGCTCAGGAGCACGTCCTCGATCACCGAGACCAGGGCCATCAGGAGCCAGGCCATGGCCACGATGAACCCCACGGTGAGGAGTCCGGTCACGAACGAGGCGGCGCCCGGTCCCAGCCGCTCGACGGCGACGGCGCGCACCGCGTGCATGGCCAGGAGCGGGATGATGACCCGGGTGGGCTTCCGGCCGTGGTGGACCAGCGCGTCGTCGAAGGAGAACCGGGTGCGGCGGGCCAGCGGCGCCACGATTTTCCAGAAGACGACGTCGGCCACCAGCCCCACGATCCCCGCGGTGATCAGAATGGCGAGAGCGGTGAGAAGGGGCCGCCAGCTTTCCCACAATGCGTTCATGTCTGTCCTACCGATGAAGGTCTCGAACCGGTCCATCGCGAACTTCCATTGTGCCGAGCCGGCCCGTGACTGGCAAATAGACCCCCCCGAGAAAGGGCCTTGCCACGCCACTTGAAACAGGGTAATTTACCGAATCATGATCAAGTTCGGCGAAATAGGTGAATCCAGGTCCGGTTTCCGGGGCGTGGCCCTGATCGGGGACATCGTGGCCTCGAGGGCGCTGGAGGATCGGGCCGGATTCCAGCGCCGGCTGAAGGGACTTCTGGGCGAGCTCAACCGGACCTTGGGTCCCGGGATCCTGGTCGCCCCCCTGGCCCTGACCGCGGGGGACGAGCTCCAGGGGCTCTTCCGGCGGCCCGAAGTCGGTGGTGGAGGCCACGGCGTTGCTCGATGAGGGGCTTCGCCCCGCCCGGATCCGGTTCGGTGTGGGCTGGGGGGGACTGAGCACCGAGGCCTCGGAGCGGGTGGCGGAGATGGATGGGGTTTCCTTCCACCGCGCCCGCGCCGCCCTCGCCGAAGCCGCCCGCGGGGATGTCTGGGCGGTCGCCCGGGGGTTCGGCGAAACCGAGGACCGGATGCTCTCCGCCCTCTTCCGGCTTCTGGGGGTTCTCCGCTCCCGGTGGACCGAAAAGCAGGCCGGCTACGCCGCCGCCGCGCGGACCCGGCTCCAGAAGGAGGTGGCCGCGGCCTTCGGGGTGAGCCCCTCGGTGGTGAGCGAGAGCCTCAAGGCGGCCGCCTTCGACGCGGTGCGCGAGGGCGAGCAGGCTCTGGCCGCATTTCTGGCCGGGATCGGGTCGCGTCCCGCCCCCGCCCGCAACGAGGAATCATGAACGACGGATTGCTCCACGCCATGGGGGCCCGCGGGCTCCTGCTCGCCCTGCTCCTCACCGGACACGTGCTCGGTGATTTCCTGTTCCAGACCGGGGCCATGGTCCGGCGGAAACGGGAGCACCAGGCCTGGGTGTGGGTGCACGTGCTCATGCTGACCCTGGTTCAGGGCGCGGTGCTTCTCCCGGTGCTCTCCTATTTCGGTGTCCTCATGGTGCTGGGAATCGGCGTCTGCCACGGCCTGATCGACCACCTGAAGATCATCCTGGAGCGCCGTCGGCCCCGGGCCCTGGCCCATTTTCTGGTGGACCAGGCCCTGCACACCGCCGTCCTCTTCGGGGCCTGGTGGGCGTGGTGCGCGGCCATCGAGGCCTCGGCGCCGGCCACCCGCACCTTCTTCTTCCTGCCCCCGGCGTCGGTCCCCACCGTCACCACCCTGGCCGCCCTCGCCGCCGCCTACGCGTTCAACGGCAACGGCGGGGCGGCGCTGGTGGGCGGGCTCCTCCGCCGCTATCACCTCGAAGGGGTGCCGCGGGAGCTGGACCGGGAGCCGGCGGGTCCGCGCGGGTTTCGCCCCCTGGCCATGGGCCGGATGATCGGGATCCTGGAGCGCCTCCTGGCCCTGACCCTGGTTCTCATCGGGCAGTGGGGGGCCCTGGGCCTGGTGATCGCGGCCAAGTCCATCGCCCGGTTCAAGGATCTCGAGCGCCGCCGCTTCGCCGAGTACTACCTGATCGGCACCCTGGCCAGCATGCTGGTGGCCGCGCTCTCGGGGATACTGGTGCGCTGGGCGCTGTAGCCTTGGGAGATTAACCATGAACGGCAGGAACCGGCTCCGCGGCTTCCCCGGTCTGGCCGCCGCGTTCGCGACCGCGCTCCTCGCCGCCGCGCCCCTCGGATGCGATTCGGGGCCGGCCCCCGGGCCCGGCGAGGGATTCGCCCTGGTCCGGATGGACACCGGCGACATCGTCCTCTCCGATCGGGACCTGGCGGGCTACGACGCCGACCGCCACTCGCTCGTCCTGAACGACGAGGGCATCCGGCGCTGGAACTCGACCATCCACTTCGACCGGTCCTTCGATCCCCCGATCCCCAAGCTGGGCGGTCTGTACCAGAAGGAGTTCTCGTTCCGGATCGGGGGCGAGGAGATCTATCGCGGACGCTTCTGGTCGATGGCCTCGTCCCTGGGGATCACCGGCGTCGTGGTGCTGGACGTGCTCTTCCCATTGGATCGCGAGCACAACCGGTTGTTCTTCATTCCCGCCTATCCGCCTGGATCGCCGGCGGGCCCGGGGACCGTGGATCCCCTCGACGATCCGCGGATCGCCGACTACTTCCGGAAAGAAGGGCTTCTCCGGTAGGCGGACCGGTCAGTACCTTCGGCGGACGAGGTGCAGGACCCGCCGGGTGAGCGAGATCACCCGCGCCTCCTCCTGCTTCACCACCACCACCGTCTTCTCCGACCGGTTGGCCACGGTGTCGGGGATCTTCCCCAGGAGGTGCCGGGGGCTCACCCAGTCCTGGGCCGCCCCCATCACGAACACGTCCGAGGCGTCGGCCTCGTCCACCAGGTCGTCGATGAAGCTCTCGGACCCCCGGATCTCGGCGTCGAGATTCCCGGCGGCGATCCCCGCTTCCCGGGCCTGCCCCTGCATCCCCGCGAACCAGTCCTCCAGGTTCTCCGGCGGGTTCTCCCCGCGGAAGGAGACGATACGAAGCGTGCTCCGAAGTCCCCGGGCCAGGGACGCGGCGGTGGCCAGCGCGATCTTCTCCTGCGCCCCCGGGGCGATGGCCAGGGTGACCCGTCCGACCCGGTCGGGGAGGCCGCGATCCTTCACGATCAGGACGTCTCCCGGCGAGTCGCGAAGCACGGCGTCGGCGATGCTCCCCTTGATCCGCCGCTCGTAGACCTGCCCGTGCCACCCCAGGATGAGGGCCCGGGCCCCGGTGGCCTCCACCGCCTCTCGGAGCACCCCGGAGACCGAACGCCCCACCGCCACGTAGGCGCGAACCGTGATGCTCTCGCTCTCGGCCACGTCCTCCAGGGCGTCGAGCATCGTCTCGGACTCCACGGGAAGCCGCTTCCCCGACCGGAGCGGGGTCTGCCGCGGAACCTGCACCACGTTCACCGCCATCACCTCCGCGTCCTCGGCCCGGGCCAGGGCGGCGGCCAACCTGATCTGGATCCGGGAACGCTCGGGATCGTCGATGGCCACCAGGATCCGCTCCCGCTTGGAGAGCCCGGGGGCGCGATGCACCCGCTTCCGGGCGATGCGGGGGCGGTCCTCCTCCTCGACGCGGCCCCGGACGTAGGCGAAGAAGACCCCCAGCCCGGCCACGATCCAGCCCGCGGCCAGAAACCACGCCTTGGGGCTGAAGCGGAAGAGATACACCGCGAGAAACGCCTGGAAGCCCATGCCCAGGATCGGCACCCAGGGGTAGAACGGCACCAGGTAGCCGTACTCCAGCCGGTCCCCGAACTCGCGGCGAATGCGGATCACCGCGTAGTTCACCTGGATGAACAGGAGGAGGAACATCACGTCGGCGGCGGTGGCCACGTCGTCGATGGGGACGAGGAGGACCATGAGGAGCATGATCACCGAGGTCACCAGAAGCGCGAGGTAGGGGGTCTTGTTCCGGGAATGGACCTTGGCGAAGAAGGCGGGGAGCACCTTGTCCCGCCCCATGGCGAACGCCACCCGTGTCGAGGAATAGGTGGTGGCGTTCAGCGCGGAGACGGTGGAGAGGAGGCCGCCGACGAGGAGCACGTAGGTGCCGAAGGGCATGAACTGCCGGGCCGCCTCGACCAGCCCCAGCTCCTTGTACTTGCCCAGGAACTGCCAGCTCGGCATGGTGCTCTGGATCGCCCCCAGCGCGGTGAGCCCGACCAGGACGTAGATCGGAGCCACGATGATGAGCGACCAGAAAACGGCGCGGGGAATGCTCCGGCGCGGGTTCTCCACCTCCTCCCCGGCCTGGACGATGATCTCGTAGCCCTCGAAGGCGATGTAGGTGAATCCCATGGCCAGGAAGATCGAGCCCGTCCCCTTGGGGAAGAACGGCTCGAAGTGATGGGCGAGGTGCCGGTGGGTCGCCATGGCCCAGAGACCGGCGGCGACGAAGAGGCCGATGACCCCGAGCTTGGCCAGGGTGACGATGTTTCCCGCCTTCCCGGTCTCGGAGGTGCCCCGGAAATTGATGCCCACGAACAGCACCACGACCAGGATCGCCAGACCCTTCTCGATCAGGAGATGGGGGATCCCCGCCGAAGTCAGGTGCAGGTCCTTGAGGAGGAGCGCGAAGTAGGAGCCGAAGCCCAGGGCGTAGAGGGCCCCGGCCACCGCGTGGGAGAACCAGGACATCCAGCCGGCCAGAAACCCCTGGGAGTTGCCCATGGAGTCCTTGATCCAGAGGTAGCCGCCGCCGGCCTCGGGGATGGCCGATCCCAACTCCGCGTAGACCATGGCGGTGAAGATCGTGACCACCGCGTTCAGGGCGAAGGCGAGCAGGAGGGCGGGTCCCGCGGTTCCCGCCGCCGAGCCGGTCAGGACGAAGATCCCCGCCCCGATCATCGCCCCCACCCCGATCATGGTGATGTCGAACTCTTTGAGGTCCCGGCTCAGGTGGGTCTCGCCCACCACCAGGTTCGGCCGATCCTTCACGAGCCGGACTCCGGGTCCGGCGGGCGTTTGGCCAGCTCCCGGTCCACGCGCTCGATGGTCCGGTCCACCCGGCGAATCTGCAGGAACGCGGTGACCAGCATCAGGAGGAGAGCGGCCCCGGTGAGAATGAACCCCAGAATCATCGCAACATATTCCCCCATCCCGGCGCGTCCCGTAAACAGAGGAACGGCCCGCCTGAGCGGACCGTTCAACTCGTCGCGAAACGCTGAAGCCTGCGGCCGGGCGGATCAGACCCCGATCAGCGTCCCTCTCCGTTCGCTTTCTGCTCGGACAGTTTCTGGAAGCGTTCGATCTGGGCCGGATAGTGCTTGCTCTTGGGGTCTTCCTGGGACGCCTGCCGGCTGAGCGAGAGCGCCTGATCGCAGTCGCCCCGGGCGTTGCAGATCTCCGCCAGGGTGTCGAGGATCATCGCCTTCTCCCGGCCCGGAGCGGCCAGGTCGACCGCCTTCCGGGCCAGGTTCTCCGCCTCCTCGAGATTCACCATGTTCTCGAAGCACCACCAGGCGAAGCCGTTGAGCAGGCCCGGATCCTCCGTCCACTTCTCCGGCATGGACGCCTTCTCGTAGGCCACGGCCTTCTCTGAGTCCTTCAGGACGTGGAGGGCGTAGTCGGGAAGAAGTTGGGTCCGTGCTCTCACCACCCCGGGATCGGTGGATCCATCCGTCTCCTCGATCGCCCGCTTCACGTAGGGAATGGGGTCGAGCTTCCCATCGGAGCCCGAAGCGGCGAGACCCATGAGCATCGCCACGTCGAGGAGGTCCCCCGGCTTGGGCTCCTTCTCCGCGAACACCGCGTCCCCCGCGGCCCGGAGGTCGTCCACGGAGAAATTCTCCTCCCGCACCCCGTAGAACGTCGACTTGAAGATCGACATCCGGTAGGCGTCGACGGAGGAGGGATCGAGGTGGGCGGCGGCGCGGTAGAGCTTCACCGCGTCCGGATACTCCCCCTTGGAGTCGTGGTAGCCGGCGAGCCGGACCGCGTCGGCCGCGGTGGGGTGGGCCTGGTACCGCGCGATCTTCTCGTCGATGGTGGTCGGATCGGCGACGGCCTGGTCCGCGGAGGCGATCCACGCCTTCTTCTCGTAGCCGACCCACCGGTCGAGGGTGGTTCCATCGGCGTTGACCACGACGTAGGTGGGGTAGCCGATGATTCCGTACTTCTCGGCCAGTTCCACGCCCTCACCCTTCTCGGCGTCGACGGGATGGAACACGAACCCGCTCAAGGCATCCTGGATGTTGCTGTCGGAGTCCGCCGCCCGGGCGAACGCTTTACAGGAGCCTCACCACTCGGTGAAGAAGTCGATCAGGACGGGTTTCTGCAGGTCGCCCCCCGCGGCGAGGGCCTCGTCGAAATTCGCGTACTTCGAGGTCGCCGCGCTCGACGCGGCGGGAATCGCGGCGGCCACGACGGCCAGCCCGAAGAGCGGCAGGAGCATTCTCATACGTGTCATCGGGTTTTCCTCTGGATTGGAGGCCGACCCGCGGCCGACCGTTGAAGACCGGGTCAAAAGGCAAGGGCAGTCTAGCACATTCTCCCCCCGAAAACCCGCAACCCCATGAACCCCCGCTAGATGGGGATCCAGTAGGTAACCTTGGCCAGGACCGTGTTCTCGGGCTCGTTCCGGAAGAGCGCGCCGGTACCGAGGTCGTTGTGGAAGGACCCCGGGGAGCCCGCGTGGGAGCCTCGGTCCTCCGAGCTGGAGCGGCTGTGGGTCCAGACCAGGAACAGGGTGCTCCCCGAACGATACTCCCACCGGTAGACCGCGTTCACGTTGACCGAAGTGTAGATGAAGTCCGAGTCCGCCGCCCGGAGCCCGTTCCGTTCGTAGGGAAGGAAGTCGTAGGAGTCGGGACGAGCCAGCTCCTTGGCGTCGGTGAAGTTGCCCACGCTGATGTAGGGCTGGGCATAAAGCCCCAGGGATTGGTTCCGGCTGAAGAGAAGGTTGGTGCGCAGGGTGAGATCCACCGTTTTCTGCCGGATCTTCCCGAACACGTAGCTCACCCCGCCGATGCCCCCGCCGGGGTTCTCGAAGTTCCCGATATGCTGGGTATCGTCCACCCGGTAGCTCGCCCCCAGACCGATCTCGTGGTTCACCGCGCTCGACTCGTTCCACCTGAGGCTGAGGCTCCCGTGGGTGGAATGGTTTCGCGCGACGTCGCGATAGTGGCTCCACTCCGTGTTCAGCACCAGATCCTTGCGGGTGTCGGTGGAGGCGCCGATCCAGCCGCCGTAGGTGGTGGGCTCGCTCATGAGGGGGCCGCCGCCGGGGATCGAGACCTCGTCCCCGTTCTCGAGGGTCACCCGGCTCCGGGTCTCGTAGCGCTGGGTCCCCTCGGGCATCAGCTCCACCCCGAACCAGGCTTCCCGGTAGTTCCGGAACTGGGCCCACCCGTTGATGTTGGTGTCCAGGGACTGCCGGTGGCCGCGACCGTAGGACCATACCGGTTCCCCGCCGGCCAGATCGCGGCCGGTGCGCGCCCCGTAGAGCCAGCTCTTGTAGAAGTTGTAGTTGAGATTGGCCTGATTCAGGCGCGCGCTCTTCCCGTCGGGGTTGTAGCGGTACCCCACCCAGAACCCGGTGTTCATCTCGTCGGGGGCGCTCAGGAACCCGATGTCGTTGAGCTCCAGCCGGTCGCTCTCCCATCGCCCCCACGCGCTCCATTGCCAGGTCCCCCCGTGCTTGGCCACGTCCAGCTCCCCTCCGGTTCCGTACCGGCGGGAGGCGTCGACGCCCGGGTCAGAGGGAAGGGCCTCCGGATCCACCGCCGAGCCCACGAAGGAGCCCAGGATCTCGTACCTGCGGTCGCGGAAGGTGAGGTCGAAATCGGCCCCGCTGGTATAGGCCTCCCGTGAGGCGAAGTCGCCGTAGGTCGCCCGGTCGGCGGAGTTCAGAACCGCGGTCTGCATGAGGTTGAACCGGTACTTCCCCTGCTTGAACTCGCGGCCCATCCGGCCCACGAAGTACCGCGAGACCTGGTTCCCGCCCTTCAGGAAATTGTGGGCCTGGCCGTGCCCGGTGACGTCGGTCGAGGCGGCCAGAAACGCCAGCGACAGGTCGTTCGTGGTCTTCCCGGTGACCTTGGTTGCGTAGCGGATGCGGGAGCTGGAGCCGCCGGTCCCGATACGCCGGGAGTAGAAGAGGTTGAAGTTCGGCATCTGGAAGAAGCGGCTCCCCTCGATGAAGAACGGGCGCTTCTCGTCGTAGAAGGTCTCGAAGGGGGAGAGGTTCAGGACCGCGGGGTCCGCCTCGACCTGGCCGAAGTCGGGCTGGAAGGTGGCGTTCAGGGTGAGATCCGACGTCACCCCGTACTTGACGTCGGCGCCGAAGTTCTCGAAGTTGTCGATCCCGTCCTCGCCGGCCGGGGCCGAAGGATCGGTGCTCCGCTGCACCACGTAGGGGAGGATCTCGAGCTGCCTCGGCGCGGGGATGCCCCGGAGGCCGGTGAGGCTTCCGAACCGGCTCACGAACCCGCTCTTCTCCCGGTCCCAGGTGATCCAGGCGGTGTCCTCCCCCCGCCCGTGCATGTAGCGATAGACCTGGAGCCCCCACGTGCCCTGCCCCTGACGGTAGCGAATGGAGGAGAAGGGGATGCGTATTTCGGCGTACCACCCGCTGGCGTCCCGGTAGGTCTCGGCCTGCCAGACCGCGTCCCAGTCGTCATCCCGGTTTCCGTCGTCGAACATGTAGGCGTCCTGCTGTACCCCCAGAGGATTCACCCGGAAGTTGTAGCCGGTGGAACGGTCGTGATAGGGGTCGATGTACACGCTCACCAGATCGGTGTTGGTCATCTGGTCGCGCCGGGAGAGGGCCGCGGACACCTTGGACGGGTCGTCCTCCAGGCAGGCCACCGCGAAGTAGACCGCGGACTCGTCGAAGGCCACCTTGAACACCGTCTCCTCGGTGGGGATCTTCCCCCGGTCGGGCTCCCATTCGGTGAACCCCGAGCCCGCCTCCGCGCGCTTCCAGCCCGCATCGTCCAGGCGGCCGTCCACCTTGATCGCCTCGCCGGAGTCGAGCCGGTGGGCGGCGATGGTGGGGATCGGGGATAGGCGCCCGTTGGCCTGGGCGGCGGGACCGTCCGAGGCCGGCTGGGGGATGAAGCCGGCGAAGGTGGCCTGGACGGCCTCGGCGGCGGCCCCCCAGAGGCCGACGACGATCGCCGCGGTCAGGACGGCGAGGAGGGCCGGATGGCCGGGGACGCGGGCCGGGCACAGCTTGATCCGTCGCATGGGCATACCTTCCCGGGGTTGGAGGCGGGCACACAAACGGACCGAGGGGCTTGCAAAGGGTTGGACGAGGGGGAGTCCCGAAGCGTTCAAGCCATTCTACGGGAAAATGCGGTGGGGGGGCCGGAGTCCGCCGGTGATTCGCGCGGGGATCGGCCGGTGGGGGGCGGTTCCCGGTCAGGGCTCGAAGGCGTGCGGGTCCCAGTGAAGATCCAGTTCGGAGGGGGGCGCCATGTAGCCGGTCAGGGCCGAGGCGGCCACCACCGACGGGCTGGCCAGGTAGCCCTCTCCTCCCAAACCCATCCGATTTTGCCAGTTGCGGTTGAAAGAGGTGATGGCCCGCTCCCCGGGTTTCAGGGCGTCGGGACCCTGGCCGAAGCAAGGTCCGCACCAGGAGTCGCGGATGAGGCCCCCCACCGAGCGGAAGACGTCGGCGATGGACTCGCCGTCGAGCCTCGGGTCGGGGTTTTCGATGGCCCGCTTGACTCCTCCCGACCCGGGGAAGATGACGAGGTCCCGCTCCACCCTCCGGTGGCCGCCCGCCCGGGCCGCGCGCACCACCAGGGCGGCCTGAAGGAGATCGTCGTAGCTCCCATTGGTGCAGGAGCCGATGTAGGCCTTGTCGAAGGTGATCCGTTCCCGGGCGACCTCCTCGGCCGGGTAGGCGTTGGCCGGGCTGAAGGGCTTGGCGATCATGGGCGTGACGTCGGCCAGGTCGAAGGTCTCGTCCAGCGCGTACACCGCGTTCTTCCCCGGAACGACCGGCGGGTAGGGGAGATCGGTCATCCCCTTCTTCCGGTACCACTCGAGGGTGGTCTCGTCGGCGGGGAAGATGCCGTTCTGGGCCTCGCCCTCGGCCATCATGTTGCAGATGGTGTTCCGGTAGGCCACGGGAAGCTGGCGATCCCGGTCCACGAACTCCACCGACATGCCTTCCGACTGGCGGGCTCCCCACCGCTGAAGGAGAGTGAGCACGATGTCCTTGCCGCTCACCCAGGGATGAAGCCTGCCCACGAAGGTGACCCGGCGCGCGCGGGCGGGGGTGAAGTAGATATAGCCCGTCGACCAGCCGAAGCCCAGGGTGGTCGAGCCGACCCCGATCCCCACCGCCCCGTAGGCCCCATAGGCCCGGCTGTGGGAGTCGGCCCCCGGGATGAACTGGCCCGGCGCCACCAGGCCCTGCTCGGGGAAGTAGAAGTGGAAGATCCCATCACCGGGGGTGGCGTAGAAGGGTCTTCCGATCTCCTGCCGGAGGGCGAACTCCCGGCCGATCGCGGTCTGGTGGTCGTCGGCTTCGCGGCCGGTAAAGACGAAGTGGTCGTTGGCCACCGCGATCCGTCGGGGGTAGATCGTGTCGCCCCCGGTGATGGTGTTGAAGGTGTGGATGGCGAACGGGGCGGTCCCGTCCGAGGCGGGGAGGAGGTCGGCGTAGACCCTGACCGTGGCTCCCGGCTTCACCTCGGCCTCCTTGTCCACCCGATGGGCCCAGACGATCTGCTCGGTGGCGGTGAGGCGGTCCGCGGTCGCCGGATCCGGCCATTCCACCCGGGGGGTCCTGCGCACCGACTCCCGGAACTCCCGGCGGCCCACCGCGTAGATTCCCCCCGTCCGGCGGATCTCGTCTTCCTTGGGGGAGAGGGGGAGCGGCTGGTACTGCCGCTCCCGGGTCTCGTTGGTGAGAACCCGGGTATCGGGGTCGAAGGAGAACGTGTCGCCGTCCCGGGCGTCGGCCACCGCCTCCGGGGACTGGACTACCTGGAGCCCCAGGTTGAACGCGTTTCGGCGGAAGATGTCCCCCATGTTGTTCCCGCACACGATCACCAGGGAGAGACCGACCTCCTCGGCCACCGCCTTGAGCCCGGCCGGACTCATCTCCCGGGAGGAGCCGATCGCGAACCGGTCGCCGGCCACCACGAAGGTCTCTCCGCGATGGACCCGCTCCCGGAAGTCGGGCATGAGGTAGCGAAACGCCCCCTCCTTCCACTTTTCATCCAGGGAATCCAGGCTCTCGGAGACGCAGTCCCGGGCCGGGGTGATCTGATCGGTGTCGATGGCGTCGAGCTTCGACTCGGGCCGGTCGGGGTCCCAGAAGATGAGCGCGTGGCCCCGGATGATCCGGTCGCCGCCGGCGGGGGACGAGCCCGCCCCGGGGGCATCGGGGATGTCTTCCAGGGAGACCCCGGGCTTCAGCCGGGCGGGTTCGACGACGTTGACCGGGAGTTTGGGAGGGGTCTTGGACTCCATGTCCGCTTCCTTGGCGCCCGTTCAGGGCGTATCGGGGGATGGGCCGGGATCGAGAGCGTGCCGGATGATGAGGTGCTCTTCCACCGGCCGCCCACCGATCAGGTGCTCTTGAATGATCCGTTCCAGAACCGGAGGATCGCAGTGGTTGTACCAGGCGCCCTCGGGATAGACCAGGGCGATGGGGCCTCCCTCGCAGATCCGCAGACAGTTGGCCTTGGTCCGGTAGATGCCGCCTTGCTCGGAGAGCCCCATCTCCTTGAGGCGCTTCTTCAGATACGCCCAGGCCTCGAGGGAGCGTTCGCGCTCGCAACACTTCGGCTCGGTCTGGTCGCAGCATAGGAAGATGTGCCGGCGGGTGCCGGGAACGCCCAGCGACTCCGCCTTCCGGCGCTGGCTGAGAAGATCAGGATCCCGATCGCTCATAGGTTGCACAAAGGTAGCACACCGGACGGTTCGGAAAAGAAGGTGGCCCTTCGGGCGCTCAAAAGGGACTTGATTTTCATCGGGTTCGAGCGTAGAAGTAGAAAGCCCCGCTTGGAGAATAGCAGTGGCGTGCGACCTGTGACCCGCGGGTTCTCCCGGCTCCCCCCCGGGGTACGGAGTCGTCTCACCGCCGGAGAGGTTGAATGAACGTGCCCGGACAGCTCGCCAAGGTTCTCCTCGGATTCTCCTGACCCGCCGCAATCAGATTGACATGTTCTTCAGGGCTTCATCACGACCGCCCCGGTCACGGCGCGGGCTCTGGAGTCCACGCTCTCGGGATGCGGCCTCCTCCGCACCCGAGTCCGCAGCGCGCCGATCGGAGTGTGGCGTTCCGAATTTTGGGCGCCGCCGGGAACAAGGAGGAGGTTCAGGGGATACCGGGAGGCCGGAAGGGACCGCAAGGCGGGCCCTTCGGGGGAACGACCACCGGTACCCGAGGCCTTGGTCCGCCCGGCGGCGCCCGTTCATCTACCCGGGCGCGCGACCCGCCCCCGGCGGGTCGGCCCACCCGACGAGCGGGGATCACCGCTTCCTTCGAGCCCCGCCGTAGGAGGTGAGGTCGGCAATCACGGCCACGATGAGGATGAGCACCGGCCAGAACCCCCAGACCCCGCCGAAGACGTGCAGGACGACGCTGTACCAGAGAAACGTGTAGGGAAGAAGCAGGAATCCCAGGACGGGGATCAGCCAGTTGTCGAACATCCCCCGGAACCAATGGGTGAAGATCCAGAGCAGGAGGATGGTAAATCGGGGAAACGCCATCCCCACGACGAGCAACAGACAACCACAGCCCATGATAGTTACCTCCCGATTCGAGCCCATCAGAGGATAACCCCGGCGGGACCCGGGGCGGCACATGCGGTATACTTTACCAATGACCCTGCGGTTCCCCCCCCCTCGGTCCGCTCCTGCCTGGGGCAAACTCCGTCCACGGGCCCTTCTGGTCGGGTTCCTGGGGGTTCTGGCCGCGGCGGCGTCCCTGAGGGCTCTCGCTCCCCGCGCCGAGGCCTCGGCGGGCGAAGCGGAGGTCCGGGCGGAGACGCCCGCGACCGAAGCGACCTACGCCGACTCCATGGCCGTCCTCAGGGCCCGGCGGGAGGAGCGCCTTCGCTCTCCGGAGGGCTGGCTCGCCGTGGCCGGGCTCTTTTTCCTGGAGCCGGGACCGAACGCGTTCGGGAGCGATCCCGGGAACCCGGTCACCCTTCCCGAAGGCGTCGGGCCCGCCGAGGCCGGAACCTTCGTTCTGGAAAAGGGCCCCGACGGACCGAGAGTGACGGTGAAGGTCGCGCCGGGCGCCGCGGTGCTTCTGGATGGCGCGCCGGTCACCGAGCGCGTCCTGGCCGCCGACGATACCGGTGCTCCCGACCGGCTCAGCGTGGGGCGGGTGAAGCTCTGGGTCATCCGGCGGGGGGATCGGACCGCCATCCGCATGCGCGACCCCCGCTCTCCGATCCTTCGGGATTTCACCGGGGTGGACTTCTACCCCGTCGATCCCGCCTACCGGGTCACCGGTGTTCTCGACCCCTATCCGACCCCGCGGAAGATCGCGATCGACGACGTCATCGGGGTCACCGACTCCGTCGACTGCCCGGGGCCGGTGAAGTTCCGGCTCGCCGGGAAGACCCTCACCCTCTACCCGATCGTCGAGGACCCCGGCTCTCCCCGGGACCTCTTCTTCATCTTCCAGGACGCCACCAGCGGCGGAGAGACCTACGGCGGGGGACGGTTTCTTTCCGCCGAACGAAGGCCCGACGACCGGGTCTCGCTCGACTTCAACGCTGCCTACAACCCGCCCTGCGCTTTCAACCCGTACACCACCTGCCCTCTCCCGCCCGAAGGAAACGTGCTGCCGGTTCCGGTTCGGGCGGGAGAGAAGGCGTACTCCGGCTCCCATCGACGCAAGTGATACCCGGCCCCGGCCGGGCCCCGAAGGAGGTCTCGCACCCATGTCCCCGCATCCCCCCCGATTCAATAGGAAGCTTCGATTTCGATTCTCGGTGCTCGCTTCCGTCCTCGCCCTGGTTCTGATCCTGAGCCTGCCCGCCACCGCGGTGGCTCCGGACAAGTCGAACCGCGAGCGCCCCGAACCTTCGGCCATGGGGGCGCTCCTGATGGGGAGGACCCCCCGGCCGGACTGGATCCGGAGCCTCACCCGGCCGACGCCGCTCCAGGTCCTCGTCGGCCCGGAGATCGGTCTCTCCCCGGTGAACGTAGGGGGGGCCGACGTGGACGTGACGCCCGGGGTGGCGCGCTTTCAGAGCGAGACCTCGATCGCGGCCAGCGGCGACACCGTGGTGGTGGGCTTCAACGACGCCCTCGGTTTCTCGAACCCCGGCGGCATCAGCGTCACCGGTTTCGCCTGGTCCCACGACGGCGGCCAGACCTTCACCTACGGCGGACAGCTCCCGGTGGCCGGCGGGGGGGACGCGGTGTACGGCGATCCCGACGTGAAGGTGTGGGTGAACCCCAACGACGGAAGCAAGGTCTTCGTCTTCAGCTCCATCTATCTCACTCCGAGCGGCCTCAACAGCCTCTGCATCCACATCTCCACCGACGGCGGGGTGACCTGGACCGGGCCGCGCGCGGCCGCCCCGGTCAACAGCTCGTCCCTGTTCGCCGACAAGGAGTTCATCGACGTGGACCCGGAGACCGGGCGGGTGCTCCTCAGCTGGACCAGCTTCGGCTCCACCTCGAAGATGTCCGCGACCTATACCGACGACTTCGGACTCAACTGGGCCCCGGTCACCGCCTACGGAACCCGGCCCCAGGACGGCCAGGGGAGCTGCCCCCGCTTCGACCCCCTGAGCGACAAGGCCTACATCGTCTGGCGGAGCTTCGGCTCCCCCAACGCGATCTCCTTCGTGCGATCCTCGGACAACGGCGCCACCTGGAGCGCACCGGTGGACGTGGTGACCGGGGTGAACACCCCGCTGCCTCCCTTCGGGAGCGATCGCATCAACGGATTTCCCGCTCTCTCGGTGAGCCCGGCCGACGGTTCCCTGCACGTCATCTACGCGAGCATGGAGACCGCGGACTTCGGTGACGTCTACACCGTGGCCTCGGCGGATAGCGGCCAGACCTGGACCTCCCCCTTGGCCCTCAACACCGATCCCGGAAACGACCGCTGCCAGTTCTTCCCCTGGATCTCGACCGCCACCGACGGCGGAGTGGACGCCACCTGGTACGACCAGCGGGCCGGTTCCGCGGGGAGCGATCTCACCGAGATCATGCACTCCCATAGTGAGGACGGCGGCGCCACCTGGGCTTGTCCCGCCCCCTTGACCGCGGCGCCGTTCCACGCCGAGTACGGCCAGGACACCGGGGCCCCCAACATCGGCGACTACAGCCAGTGCGTCTCCCAGGTGGTTTCGGGGACGCGGCGGCTCTACGCCTCTTACGCCCGCACCGACGGGGCGAGCTACACCACCGACTGGCCCGATGCCTACGTGGCGGTGAACGATGCCGAACCGACTCAGGCCTCGGTCCTCCTCACCGGAACGGCGGTGAACGACATCGGGTGCAACCCCGACGGGTTCCTGACCGCGAACGAGCTGGGTGAGCTGACCCTGACCCTTCAGAACCGGTGCGCGGGGACGCTCACCGGTGTCTCCGCCGTCCTGAGCACGGGGAACCCCCTGGTCGCGGTGCTGGACGGGACCGAGAGCTGGCCGTCGACGGCGCCCCTGGCCTCGGGAGCCAACACCGCCCCGTTCCGGATCCGGCTGGACCCGGGCTATCCCTGCGGCGCCGCCATCGACTTCCATCTGGCCGGAACCACGGACCAGGGGGACTTCGCCTTCGACTTCTCCGTCCCCACCGGGACGGTGGTCGCGGACTCCGTGCTTCTCTCCGAGGATTTCGAGGGGACGACTTCCGGGCTCCCCGCCGCCTGGACCTGGACCCAGAGGAAGGGGGTGGCCAACCCCTGGGCGGTCTCCACCGCCCAGGCCGCCTCGGGCATCCGATCCGCGTTCTGCGTGGATCGCCCCGACACCAACTGGAGCCGGATGCAGACCCCTTCCTACGTGGTTCCCGGCGGAGCCGACCTGGTCGAGGTCTCCTTCAACGTGACCTACGACAACGAGGAGGTGGGGAACGGACGTGAGGGCTACGACGGGGCCCTCATGAAGATCCGGGTGGGAGGATCCGACGTGCTGGCCGGGGCCTTCAGCACCCTCTTCGAGGGCCAGTACCGGACGCAGATCGTGCGGTCCAGCGGTACCCTGGCCAATCCGCTCCAGAATCTCTCGGCCTGGTCCGGCAACACCCTCCCGAACTTCGAGCACATCCGCGTCCAGTACCCGGGCCTAGCCGGGAAGACCATCGCCGTGGCCTACGAGATGGGTTCGGACGGAAGCGTGGGGGCGACCGGCACCTACATCGACGACATCGAGATCCACGCCATCACCCTGGGTTGCGGCGCCTGCTCCGCTCTGCCCCAGCTCGCGGTGGATCCGGCATCTATCACCTTCAACACGGTGGCGGCGGGGAGCACCGAATGCGGTGCGGTCACGGTGCGAAATGCCGGCGACGGCTTCCTGGTGATCAACTCGATCTCCGGGTGCGACGCCGGCCAGTTCTCCCTGGATCTCACCGGCCTCTCCAACGAGGTCTTCCCCGGGGACAGCACCTCCTTCCAGGTCTGCGTGACCGGGAACATGCTCGGCCCGGACAGCTGCTCGGTGGCGATCGACACCAACGCCGGCGCCGATACGGTGGCGGTGAGCCTGCTACAGGTCACCGCGGTTACGGATGGGCCGGCCGGCGGCACGGCGCTCCGGCTCCTCCCCATGGCGCCCAACCCGATCGGGGCGAGCGGGGAGATTCGCTTCAGCCTCCCTGCCGAGGGTCCGGTCGAGGTCGCGATCTACGACATGGCGGGCCGCCGGGTGCGCGCGTTCATCCGGGGTGAGTCGCTCAGCGCCGGCTCCCATATGATCACCTGGGACGGACGCGACGATCGCGGGGCGGTGCTGGGGAACGGCATCTACTTCGTCCGCGTCCAGGCGGCGGGGGCGGTGCGGACCGCCAAGGCGGTGCTCATGCGCTGAGAACCGCGGGGCCCGGAGCGTGTCACGTCGTGAGAGGCGCGCTCCGGGGCCGGAGGCGGGGAACGAGGGCCCGGAGGAGCACCGCCGCCCCCACCACCGCGGTGAGCAGCATCAGCGGATGGAAGGTGAGGCTGTACCGTCCGCGGACCGCGAAGTTCATGTAGAAGAGGGACTGCCACAGGAAGACGGCGAGCAGGAGCCCCAGAACCCGGCGGTGACGGAGGCCGTAAGCCAGCCCGATCAGGAAGAGCGGGATCACCGCCGACATGATAGCGAGGTACGCCAGCCCCTGGACACGGTTGTACCCCAGCAGCCCCGGACTTCCCCACCAATAGTAGACGAGACGGGTCGCGCACCGGCGCGCGGTGAGGAGCGGGTGCCGCGCCGCGAACCGGAGTCCCTGCCGGAGGAGCATCCGGTCGAAGTCGGCCTCGTTCATGGTTTCGAGTTCCCGGCGATCGATGACCTGCCAGCGGATGGCGTCCTCGGGACAGAGGCGGTTCACGAAGGGGTCGGAGTACCGGTTCTGGCCGCCCAGGTAGTTGAACCCGATGTTGGTGGACACCGGGATGAACCGGTGGACGACGACCGCGTTCCGGACCATCCAGGGGGTGAGGACGACCAGGGCGGTGACGCCGGCCAGGATCGCCGCGCCCACCGCCCGGCGCCAGGTCATCCCCAGGGCTCGGAGGCCCAGGGGAACGAAGGGGATGCTTCCCAGGAACGCGGGGAGGGAGAGGGCGAGGACGCCGTAGGCGACGCCCGCCTTCACCGCGTGGATGAGCCGGCGGGCGCGGCCGGCCCGGGCCAGGAAGTGAAGCGCCACCAGCACCCCGAAGGCGTCGAAGGTCAACGAGTAGGCGGAGGCGGAGTAGATGATGAGCGGAGGCCAGAACGCGGTCAGGTAGGCCGCGGCGTAGGCCAGGACGCGGGGCCGGGGGAGGGGGGAAGACGCCCCCTTGGTCGCCAGGAGGATCCCGGCCAGGCGTCGAAGGAGGACCACGGTGGCCGCGGAGACCGCTCCCTGGACGATCTGCATGGCCCACACCCAGCCCGCGGACCCGAACACCAGCTTCAAGAGGGCCAGGAACGCAGGGTAGAGCGGGGGAAAGAACGCATACCGGGGGACGTCGGAGCCGTAGAAATAGAAGAGGAAACCCCGGCCGGCCAGGAGGTGGTCCGACACCTTCCCCAGCTCCACCCCGGACTCCACCACCCGTCCGTGGAGATAGACCGCGGTAAGGCCCAGCCGCACCGCCAGCGCGATCAGAAAGAGGATCCGATCGTCGGCGAGGGTGCGGCCGAACCTCCCCGGTCGGGTCACGCCGCTTTCAAGTCCGACGTGCAGCTCGGGCAGCGGGTGGCCGCCTTGTCGATGGTGGAGACGCAGAAGGGACACTGCTTGGTGTTGGGCGGGGGCGGCGCGCTCTCGTCCTTCCGCTTCAGCTTGTTCAGGTTCCTGATCAGGATGAACACCGCGAAGGCCACGATCACGAAGCTGATCAGCGTGTTGATGAAGACCCCGTAGTTCAGGGTCACCGCTCCCGCGGTGGCGGCGTCGGCGACGGTGGCGTAGGGGCCGGGCGTGGCTCCCGACTTGAGCACCAGGAACAGGTTCGTGAAGTCCACGTTTCCCAGGAGGAGTCCGATGGGGGGCATGATCACGTCGGCCACCAGGGACTTGACGATGGTGCCGAAGGCGGAGCCGATGATGATGCCGACCGCCATGTCGACCACGTTCCCGCGAACGGCGAATTCCTTGAACTCCTTGAGCATGAATGTCTCCTTGTGAGGGTCGGGTCGGAGCCGGGGGAAGGGGCCCGCGGATAGAGCCTCCTTATAGGTAGCCCCGGAAGTGGTGTCAACGACTTTCGGCGGCCGTCCCGGCGGGCGAGGGGTTCGGGCTCCGCATCGGACAGACCAGGTCCACGACCAGGGGGAGGTGATCCGAGGCCACCCGGGAGAGCCGGTTCCGGGGAACGTGGGCTCCGGCGGTCCCGATCCCCCGGCTGACCAGGACGTGGTCGATCCGGCGTAACGGCATGCGGCCGCTCCAGGTGCGAAGATTCCGTTCCTTGCGGTCCGCCCCCAGGACGTTGTGGAGCCGGGCCTCCAGCCGCCGCACGGTATGGGAGTCCGGCGACGCGTTGAAGTCCCCGCAGAGGATCACCGGGTCCCGGCACTCGGGGTGGCCCAGCCAATCCACCCCCATGAGCGTCTCGACCTGGATCCGCCGCTCCCGATCCAGGATGCTCAGATGAGTGTTGAGGATCTGGATTTCGCGGTCGTCCAGCCGCAGGGTCACCCAGAGTACCCCCCGATCCTCGAGATTCAACACGTCCTTCACCCGGGCGGCGGATGGAAGGGATCCCGCCTTCACCACCCGGAGTTCGTGGGAGGAGAGGACGGCGTTCCCGAACGCCCCGTCGTCCACCTCGGCCACCGCGTGAAAGCGGTAGTCGGCCTGGAGCCGCTCCGCGATCACCCTCACCTGGTCCACCCCGCCCGAGCGCGTTCGTTCCTGGTCCAGCTCCTGGAGGCATACCACGTCCGGTCGTTCCCGGGCGATGATCCGGGCGATTCGCTGGGGGGCGAACTTCCCGTCCATTCCGCGGCAGCCGTGGACGTTGTAGGTCATGAGGCGGAGCCGCATGGCCCCGGCGTCCCGTTCTTCCTGGGTTTCCCGGGTGGAGCGTAGCGCCGTCCGCCCCCGGGCCCGCTTCTCCTCCTCCTGGCGCCGGTCGAGGACGTGGAGGGCCATCCGCCGGAGATCGCGCGGGCGGAGGCTCTCGGGAATCGGCGCGAAGGCGCGGACCTCGGGGGGGAAGAGGACGAAGGCCGAGGTCTCGGCGGGTCCGGGTCCGCCGTGGGTGCCCCGTTCAACCTCGAAGGAGAGGGGCGCCCCCTGGTCCCAGCCCAGGAGCACCAGGTCCCCCGATGCCCGGTGGCGCACCTGGCGCACCAGGTCCGCGGTCGCCTCGGCCAGGTGGGGGTGGTCCGCCCCCAGGATGGCCGTCGCCTGGTCGGGGAGCCGGTAGAAACGGCCGTCGGCGGAGAAGGCGAGAACCGACGCCTCGCCCTCGGGGAGGAGCACCCAGGGGATTCCCCCTTCGGCGGCCAGCACCTCGGCCAGCCAGGCCAGAAACGCCCTGTCGTGGCGGATGGGGAGGTACACGAAGCCGAGGGGGCCCTGGTACACCACCTCGATCGCCCCTCGTCCCGCGTCGTTCTCCGAGGCTTCCCCGCCCGGCCCGGCGCCCTCCGGTTCGCCCGTCCCGCTTCCCCCGCGTCCCGGCTCCCCGGGCTCCTCTCCGAACCGGAGGCTCCCGACCATCTTGGGCGCGGATCCGCCGCGGAGCCACCCCGGCATACCCGCGGCCAGGGACTGGGATCGCATCTCCCCCGGGAGCGGGGGGAAGGCCAGGGACGGCGGCGGAGCCCCCCGCGCCCCCACGATGTCCCGAACCATCTTGTAGACCCGCTCCACGGTCTCGGTCAGGGTCTTACCCTGCCGCTGCTCGAAGGGCGCCACGGTCTCGTGTCCGTGATCGGAGTAGATCCAGACCTGGTAGTCGCGCCCCTTGGACCGGTGGGCGGCCAGGGTCACCCGGCGCACCGACCGGTCGATCCCCCGCAGCGCCATCCTCGCCGAACGGGCGGTGGGACCGCGGCGATGGGCCAGCTCGTCGAACCCGGTGAAGTTCAGGTGGATGACCGGGAGCCCCCGCTCCGCGTCGATCGAGGCGCCCGCGGTCACCGCCTCGCGGATGGCCGCCCCGATCAGCACCCGGTAGGGCACCCAGCGGAGTTCGTAGGCGAGTTCGCCTCGGTCGATGCGGCCCCGGAGCCAGTCCCGAAGCGCCAGGGCGGTGGTGAAGCCGAGATTCCCGGCCACCCGGAGCAGGCTCCATGCGTTCCAGAACACGATGCCGGCGATCCGGATCCGCCCGAACAGGCTGGCCGGAGGTCCGGCCACCGCGGGGGACACGCAGAGGTGGGTTTCGGCCGCGCCGCCGTTGTAGATCCCCGACCACGCGGACCCGTGCTCCAGGAGCCCGGCGCGCTTCTTCCCCAGGTCGTGCTCCATCCCCGAGACCCAGGCCCGGTCGTTCATCCGCACCACCCGGCGAAGCGCGGGGTCGCGGAAGCTGAAGGCGGGAATGGTGGAGGCGGCGCCGTAGAAGAACTCGGCCTGGAAGCCCGGGGTATTGCTGGGAAGCCCGGTGTAGACCGAGCGAAGCTCGTGCCCCTCCCGCTCCAGGAGGTGCTCCAGGAAGGGCATCTGCCCCTCGTCCAGGGCGCGACGGAGCGCCCGCTCGCCCAGGCCGTCCAGCTGGATGAGCACCAGCCCCGGGGCGTCGGAGTGGGGGGGAGGCGGCCGGTGGCCCAGGAGCCGGGCGCTCCAGCGGTTCCGGCTCACCGCCCTCCGGAGGGCGCTCCACAGGATCTCCAGGCGGTCGATCATCGATTCAGGATCCCCTCGGGCATATGTTGATCATACGCCAGACGGGGAAGACTAAGTCCGGCGCTTCCCGCTCACCTCCGGATTGACCCAGGCCCGGAGCGGCTCCCCCCGGACCCCCGCGATGAGGTTGTCGGCCGCGATCTCGGCCATGGCGTTCCGGCTGGTGACGGTGGCGCTGGCGATGTGAGGGGTGATGATCAGGTTGGGAAGGGCCAGCACCGGGTCGTCCACCGGAAGCGGCTCGGGGTTGGTCACGTCGAGGCCGGCGGCGAAGATCTCACCGCTTCGAAGCGCCTCCCCCAGGTCGTCCTTCACGTGGATGGGGCCGCGGGCGGTGTTGATGAAGATCGCGGTGGGCTTCATCTTCCGGAACGCGGCGGCGTCGAAGAGCCCCCGGGTCTCGGGGCTCAACACGGTGTGGACGCTCACGAAGTCGCTTTCCCCGAGCAGGGTGTCGAAGTCCACCCGCCGCGCTCCCAGCTCCCGCTCCGCGGTTCCGTTCTGGTAGACGTCGGTGTAGAGGACGCGCATGTCCCAGCCGCGGTGGCAGCGCCGGGCCAGCCCGTAGCCGATCCGGCCCATGCCGAGCACCCCCAGGGTCCGCCCCACCAGATCCTGGCCGATGTGCCCCAGGGGTTCCCAGGTCTTCCACTTTCCATCCCGGAGGTAGGCGTTCGACTCCAGCAGCCGCCGGGAGGCGGCGATCATCAGGCAGAAGGCCATGTCGGCGGTGGCGTCGGTGAGCACGTCGGGGGTGTTCCCGATCGCGACCCCCCGCTTGGAGGCCGCGTCCACGTCGATGTTGTTGTAGCCCACCGCGTAATTGCTCACGACCTTGAGGCCGGGGGCCTGATCCAGGAGCGGACCGTCCACCCGGTCGGTGAGGAGCGAGAGAAGCCCCTCGCACTCGCTCGCCTTTTGCATCAGAATCTCGCGCGGGGGAGGAAGCGGGTCCGGCCAGATCTCCGCATCGCATAAGGACTTGACCTTGTCGAGACCGGCGGCGGGGATCACCCGGGTCACGAACACTTTGGGTTTGGGCATGGAGGTCCTCGATTTGGTGAGCGGAGCGCTTCGAGCGATTCTAGGGATGCGTCCGAGGCCGGTCAACTTGAGCGGTGGGGAACCGCGGTGAAGGGGCGCGGCCGGGTCGCGGCGAAAGGCCGGGCTCTACGCGCGGATGCCGAGGCGGTCTGGCGGTCCGGGGTGGATGCGGTCGAGCCGGAACGGCTGGTGCGGACGGCGATGCGGGTGCGGGGGGACGTCCTCCAGGTCGGGGATTCGGCGATCCGGCTGGGTCCGGTTCGGCGGATCGCGGTCGTCGGAGCCGGGAAGGCCGGCGCTTCCATGGCCGAGGCCGCGGAGCGGGTCCTGGGGCCCCGGCTCCTTGAAACCAAGGACGTGGTGGGGTGGGTGAACGTGCCGGCGCCTTCGGTCCGCCCCCTGGAGCGGATCGTTCTCCATCCCGCGCGGCCGGCGGGGGTGAACCAGCCCACCGAGGCCGGAGTGGTTGGAGCCGGGCGCATCCTGGAGCTGTTGGAATCCCTGGGTCCGCGCGATCTGGTGCTGTGCCTGATTTCGGGGGGTGGGTCGGCGCTCCTGCCCGCGCCGGCCGGTGAGGTGACCCTCGAGGACAAGCGGGCGCTGACCGGGCTCCTCCACGCGTCCGGCGCCACCATCGTCGAGATGAACGCGGTGCGAAAGCACCTGTCCCGCGTGAAGGGCGGCGGGCTGGCCCGGGCGGCGGGGAAGGCCCGGGTGGTGAGCCTGATCGTCTCGGACGTGGTGGGCGATCCGCTGGACGCGATCGCCTCGGGGCCGACGGCGGCGGATCCCGGCACCTACGGCGACGCGCTCGCCGTCCTGGAGAAATACGGGTTGCTGGAGCGCGCGCCGGCCCGGCCGGTGGAGCACCTTCGCCGCGGCGCGCGCGGGGAGATCCCCGAGACGGTGAAGCGGCTCGGTTCCCGGGTGACCAACGTGGTCATCGGGAACAACCGGACGGCGTTGCGGGCGTCGGCGCGGCGGGCCCGGACCCTCGGCTACCGGGTGGTGAACCTCGGCTCGCGGATCGAGGGCGAATCCCGGGAGGCGGGCGTGGTCCTGGCCGGCCTGGCCGCCGCGGCCCGGGACGAGGACCTCCCGTTCGCCCCGCCGCTCTGCATTCTGAGCGGCGGTGAGACCACGGTCACCCTGGGAGAGCACCCGGGGCGGGGCGGGCGGAACCAGGAGCTGGTTCTGGGGGCGCTGGTCCATCTGGGCGCTGCCGGCCTCCGCGACGTCGTGGTGCTCTGCGGCGGCACCGACGGCGAGGACGGCCCCACCGACGCCGCCGGCGCGATGGCGGACGCCTCGGTCGCGCGGGCGGCGGCGCGCCTCGGGCTGGACCCGCGCCGCGCCCTTGACAACCACGACGCCTACCCGTTCTTCGAGGCCGCGGGGGGCCTGCTCCGGACCGGCCCCACCGGCACCAACGTGATGGATCTCCGGGTGATCCTGGTGGGTCGGAAGTAGCGCGGTCCGGCTCGACAGTGTGCGCCCCGGTCATGTGCCTGCGGCGCGGCGACGGACGGCTGCTCTTCGGGCGAGGAGGCGTTCTGAACCGCGAAGGGCCGCGAAGCGGGGGCCCCTTCGCGGTGAAGGAGCGACCGAAGGAGCGTCCGGTGGACGGTCCGAGGGAGCGGACCCGACGAGCCGAAGGGCAGCCGGCCGGAGTCCGCGCCGGGGGTCGTTCCGGGGGCCGCCCCGGAGTCCGCGCCGGGGGTCGTTCCGGGGGCCGCCCCGGAGTCCGCGCCGGGGGTCGTTCCGGGGGCCGCCCCGGAGTCCGCGCCGGGGGTCGTTCCGGGGCCGCCCGGAGTCCGCGCCGGGGTCGTTCCGGGGCCGCCCCGGAGTCCGCGCCGGGGGTCGCCCCGGGCGCCCGTCGCCGCGCTGTGTCCCTCGGGGACCCTTCGGTCCCGCGCGGGCCATCGGGTCGGCTAGTCCTTCGGGATGCGGATCTTCCGACGCGTGACCGTGCGGAAGGTTGACTCGATCAGGAATGAGGCGCCCACCATCACCAGCAGGATCCAGAGGTGGCTGGGCGAGGTGACGGCGGTCTGCCAGATCAGACACCCCAGCGCGCCCAGGCAGAGCCCGACCCCGGCCAGGGAAATCCATCTCCGGCTTCCGGTGTCGCCGGCCAGCTTCGCGTTGGCGGCGTTCACCGCGGCGAAGACCACCAGGAACCCGGCGCTTCCCATGGTCGACAGGCTCGATAGATCGATCAGGTTGGCGATGAGCAGGGCGGCGGCCGCCGTGATCACCAGCCCTTCGATCGGTTCACTCCAGACCCGGCGTTCGAGCTCGTGGGGGAGCTCGCCGTCCTTGGCGATCACGTAGCTCGTCCGGGCCGCGCCATAGACCGTGGCATTGATGGCGGACGCCGTCGAGAGCATGGCGGCGACCGCGATCAGGAGAAACCCGAACTGCCCCAGGAACGGCCGGGCCGCCTCGGCCAGGGCGTAGTCCTGGGCATCGACGATCTTGGAAATCGGAAGCGATCCGACTGCAACCACGGCCACGAGGACATACAGCACGATCACGAATCCGACGCTCGAGTAGAAAGCGCGAGGCAACGTCTTCTTTCCGTCCCGAACGTCCTGGGCCGTGTTGGCAATCAGCTCGAACCCCTCGTAGGCGAGAAAGATGATCATCCCGCCCGAGACGAGGCCCAGCGGGGACGCCCAGGACGACGGCGCCAGCCGGGATCCGTCGACTCCCCAGATCCCGACCGCCACGAAGAAGAGGAGAATGGCCAGCTTGATCAACACGATCCAGTCTTCCGCCTCGCCGATCAGCTTGGCGCTCAGGAGATTCAGCCCGGTGATGCCGACCAGGCTCGCGGTGATCAGAACGTGTCTCCAGAGCGATTCCGACCCGTGCGGAAGAAGCGACGCCCCGTAGCTTCCGAAGGCGAAGGCGTAGAGCGAGAGCATGACGATGTAGCTGATCCAGAGCAGGATGTTCGAGGTTCCGGTCAGGAGGCCGGGGCCGAACGCGCGATCCAGAAAGGCGACGGTCCCTCCCTGGCTGGGATAGGTCACCGAGAGCCGCGCGTACGAATAGGAGGTGACGAGCGCCACTATCCCGGCCAGGAGGAAGGCGACCGGGGCTCCCCCGCGGGTGAGTTCCACCGAGAGGCCGAGAACGGCGAAGATCCCACCGCCGACCATGCCGCCGACCCCGATGGCCGTCACTTCCAAATAGCCGAGCTTGCCGTCCCCGGATCCGCTCATGTCGATCTTTCTAACCCGTCGACGCCTCGGCCGGCAAGCCGGGGGCGATGGGGAAGTGCGCCGGCCCCCTCCGCCAGATCCACGCCACCAGCATCAGCGCCACCGCGGCCAGGCCCATGGAGAGCCCCCACCATACCCCGGGAAGCCCGTACTCCAGGCGGAAGCCGAGCCACCACGCCATGGGGAGCGCCAGCACGTAGTACCCCACCAGGTAGATCACCGCGGCGGGGCGGGTGCGTCCCATGCCGCGTAGGATACCGGTTCCCACCACCTGGGTGCCGTCGAAGATCTGGAAGGCGCCGGCAATGGGGAGGATCCCCGCCGCGGCGGCGATCACCGTGAGGTCGGAGGTGTAGAGCCGGGGGATGAGGCCGCGGAGCACCACGAACGCCACCGCGGACACCGTCATCACCCCCGCCCCCATGGCCAGCGCCACCGACGCCGCGCGCTGGGCGTCCCGCGGGCGTTTCTCGCCGATCAGGTTTCCCACCCGGGTCACCGCGGCTCCGGAGATCCCCAGGGGCACCATGAAGGATAACGACGCCAGGTTGAGAGCGATGGTGTGGGCGGCCAGGGGAACCGCTCCCAGACGGCCGGACATGAGGGTGGTGATCTCGAAGGCCCAGACCTCGAAGCTGATCTGGAGGCCGACCGGAAGCCCGTAGTGCATGATTTCGCGGAGGCCCGAGAGGCGGATGGCCTCGCGGCTCCAGGGCACCCAGCCGCCTTCGTGCAGCCGGAATCGAAGGGTGATGAAGAGGAGCGTCCCGAACATGAACCACCGGGTGATGGCGGTCGCGATCCCCGCCCCCATGACCCCCATGGCCGGCGCCCCCCAGTGTCCGAAGATGAGCACCCAGTTTAGGAGCACGTTCACGCCGTTGGCGAGGATGGCCGTCCACATGGCCGGGCGCATGATGGCCCGGCCCTGGAGGTACTGCCGGATCACCGTGAAGAGGAGAATCGCCGGGATGCTGGGGATCTGAACCGTGACGTAGGTCTGGGCCAGCCGGGCCAGGTCCCCGCTCTGTCCGAGGAGGAGGAGCACCCGCCCGGTGAAGAGCCACAGCACTCCCAGAGGGAGCCCCAGGACCAGGGCCAGCACCGCCCCGCGCTGGGTGGCCACCGCCAGGCGCCGGGTGTCCCCGGCTCCGTGGGCCTGGGTGACCAGGGGGTCGAGCCCGAACACCACCCCGAGGCCGAAGAGGAGGGTGCCGAACACCCAGAGCCGCCCCAGGGACGCCGCCCCGATGGCGTTCACGCTCACGTGACCGACCATCAGGATGTCCACCACGCCCATGAGCATGCTCGTCACCTGGGTGATGACCACCGGGGTGGCGAGGGCGGCGAGGCGCTTGATCTCGAATCGGGTGGAGGTCACGTCGTGAGCCCTCGGGACGGGGGAAACGGAACCGGACAGCTTGCCAGATTCGCGGCGGTTCGCCCAGGGGGCTTGCCGCGCCCCCCGCGCCCCCCGCCCCTCCCGCGCCCCCGCACTCCCGCGCCCCCGACCCCCGCCTTCCCCGGGCCATCCGACGGATCCGGTCGGCTGCGCGCTCCGGAATTGACCCGTCCTCCCGCCCCGGCTAGATTCAAGTTCCCTTGCCCAAGCCCAAACCGTCCGACCCCATGGAGCGCCGCTTCCTGATCGGCGTCATTTTTCTGGCCCTGGCCGCGGCGCTCCTGCGCGCGGCATTCCTCGTCACCGACGCCCACGCCCTCCCGTTCCTCCGCCATCCCCTCCTCGACGCCGCGCTCTACCGGGACCAGGCCGCGCTGCTGGCCCGCGGGCTTCCCTTCACCGACGCGCCCTATTACCAGGCCCCGGGCTACGCCTTCTTCCTCGGCCTGGTGTTCCGGATCTTCGGAGTGGAGCCCCTGGCCGGGGTGCTGGTCCAGGCCGCGCTCGGGGTATCGATCGTGGTGATCACCGCGTTCCTGGGCCGGCGGCTCTTCGGGCCGGGAACCGGGCTACTGGCCGGGGCCATGCTCCTGGCCTACGCGGCGCTGTATTACTACGAGACCAAGCTCCTCGGCGCCACCCTCTCGGTCTTCCTGACCCTGGTCACGGTGTTCGCCTCCGCCGAGGCCGAAACCGCGATCCGCCGCCGCCGCGGCGTGCTCTGGGCGATCGGCGCCGGCCTGGCCGCGGGGCTCCTGGCCGCGGTCCGGGCCAACCTGATCCTGGTTCCGGCGATCCTGGTCGTGGTCTACGCCTGGCGCGCGATCCGCGGCCGGGCGCCCCGGCGGCTCCCGGCCGCCTACGCGCTGGCCGCGCTCTTCGCCCTCCTGCCGGTCACCGTCCACAACGTAGCTCGCGGGGCATTCACCCCGGTGGCCACCGCCGGGGGCGTCAACTTCTACATGGGGAACTACCGGGGGGCGACCGGGGTCTACGCGGCCATCCCCGGGGTCGGGAACAACATCCGGACCCAGGAGGCGGACGCCGATTCGGTGGCCATGGCCGCGGTCGGGCGTCCGCTCCCCCCGTCCGAGGCTTCGCGATGGTGGTTTCGCCGGGCGCTGGGGGAGATCGGCGCCGCGCCCGGCCGCTGGCTGTGGCTGGAGGCGCGGAAAGCCTGGATGCTGGTGGGGCGCCAGGAGGAGACGGTGAACGGGAGCTTTCCGATCGAGGTGTCGAAGGTCCCGATGCTCCGGATCCTCGCCCTCCCGTTCAACCTCCTGGTCGCCCTCGGGCTGTTGGGGTTGGTGCTGGCCGCGCGGGCCAACCGGCGCGTCCCGCCCCGGGGTCGCGTCCCCCTCGCCGCATCGGTCGCGGTGTTGCTGGCGGTGGCGCTCTCCGCGCTCCTCTTCTTCGTCATGTCCCGGCTCCGGCTCCCCGCGGTGCCGGTTCTGGCCGTGTTCTCGGGGTACGCCCTCGTCCGGGGCTTCGGGATCTGGCGTGAGCGCCGGCGCTTCGCGGTGGGGATCGCCGCGCTCGAAATCGTGGTCTTCGTCGCGCTCACCTGGCGGTCGCCGCTGGGGGCCAACCGGAATCCGCTCTGGGAGGGACAGCTCTTCGTGCAGGTGGGGGAGGCCTACGAGGCGGACGGAAATCCCGGGCGGGCCGTCGAGGCCTACGAGGAGGCCCTGGCCCGCGACCCGGCCTCGGTGGGCGCGCACCTGCGCCTGGGGCAGCTCAAAGCCGCCCGCGGGGACGTGCCGGGAGCGATCCGGGAGCTGGAGGCGGCGCTCCGCGGGGCTCCCGAGGACCCCTCCATCCTCGCCAACCTGGGGATCCTCTACTACGCCGCCGGCCGGGGGGAGGATTGCGAGCGAACCATGGCCGAGGCGAGCCGGCTGGATCCGGCCGCCGCCGCGCCCTACCTCTACCGGGGCCTGCTCCTTCACGCGCGCCACGACCCGCGGGCCGAGGCCATGTTCCGGGCCGCCCTGGAGCGGAACCCGCGGCTCCCCTCCGCCTACGCCGGGCTCATCGACGCGCTCCTCGAGGCGGGCCGGACCGACGAGGCCCGGACCTGGGCCGGGAAGGCGGCTCAGGCCGGGGTCACGCTCCCGCCGGCCGTCACCGACCGCCTGCGCTGAACCCCCTCGCGGGAGCTGCTAGTACCGCGTCCAGCGCAGGATCTCCTGCACCGTCGGCTTCTTCCCGTACATCAGGATCCCCACCCGGTAGATCCGCGCCGCCACCCAGATCATGAACAGCGTGAAGCCTCCGGTGAGCGTGTAGGCGAGGACGATCTGCCACCACGGCGGCGCCTTCACCGCCAGGCGGAGCATCATGACCAGCGGGGTGAAGACGGGAATGAGGGAGGTCACCACCGCCAGGGTCGAGTCGGGGTCGTTGATCACCGGCATCATGAAGATGAAGGGCGCGATCAGGAACATGATGGCGAAGGTGGAGAGCTGTTGGGCCTCCTGGGCGGAGTTGAACGAGGCCCCGATGGCCGCGTAGAAGCTCGCGAAGACGAAGAAGCCCAGGAGGAACAGGGCGAAGAAGTGGAGGATCAGGGAGACCGGCAGGGTGGGGATCTGGAAATCCGAGGGGAGCCAGGCGATCGAAGCGACGATGCCCGGCGCGGTCACCACCGCCACCGTCCCCAGCCACACCGCGAGCTGGGTGAGCCCGGTGCAGCAGATGCCGATGAGCTTTCCCAGCATCAGCTCGAACGGGCTGGCCGAGGAGATCACCACCTCCACCACCCGGGAGGTCTTCTCCTCCAGCACTCCCTGCATGACCTGCTGGCCGTAGATGATGAGCACGATGTAGAGGAGGAAGAAGAGAAGGTAGGCGAAGATGAACCCCGCTTCGCCGCGCTCCTCCCGGCTTCCGCTCTCGGTGATCCGGATGGTGTTGAGGCCGATGGACCGGTCGAGCCCCTCGATCTGGTCCGGATCGAGCCCGGCGGCGGTGAGCTTGGCCCGGCGCACCACGTCGGTGAGCGCGTTCTCCAGCACCGATTGGGTGGCGAAGTTGGAGATGTTCTCGGAGTGGTATTCCACCTTGCCCCGGTCCAGGCCGTCGCGGGTGACCCAGACCCAGGAGTTGATGTCTCCGTTCAGGACCTGGCGGTCGAGAGCCGCCCGCTGGGCCTCGGTATCCGCGGCGGGAGATCGGGTTTCCATCTCGAAGCGGATCTCACCGCGCCCGGAGGCCTCCCGCTTCTCCAGCTTCTCCCGCAGGGGGCCGGCCACCTCACCCGTCGCGTCGACGATCACGACCCGGTGGCTGGTCTTGGCCTTGCTCATGACGAGGGCGGGGAGGAGGGTCATGGACAGCATGAAGACGGGAAGCAGGACCGTGGCGATCCAGAAGCCCTTGGTCTTCACCCGGGTCACGTACTCCCGCTTCGCGATCACCAGCATCTTGTCAGCGCGCATCGTTCACCGCCTTGATGAAGATCTCTTCCAGATCCGGCTCTTCGGAGCGGAACTCGTCCACTTCGAGAAACTGCACGATCTCCCGGAGCACCGCCGAGCCCTCGACCCCCGGTCGGAGGAGGAGCTTCGCCATCCCGTCCTGGGCGACGGCCTGGTCCACCCCCGGCACGTCGGAGAGCCGGCTCATGTCCCCGCGGCCGCTCAGACGGTAGGAGTTCCCGCCCAGACGCTCCTTGATCGCCCGGAGTTCCCCATCCAGGATCACCCTCCCCTTGGAGATGAGGCAGACGTGATCGCAGAGCTTCTCGGCCTGTTCCATCACGTGGGTGGAGAAGAGGATGGTCCGCCCGGCCTTCTCGTATTCGGCCAGGAGATCCTTGAAGAGCTGCTGGTTGATGGGATCGAGGCCCGAGAAGGGCTCGTCCAGGATCACGATCTCCGGCTCGTGGATGAGGGTTCCCACCAGCTGGATCTTCTGCTGCATTCCCTTGGAGAGTTCCTCCACCTTCTTGGCCGCCCAGGTCTCGAGGCCCACCCTCTGGAGCCAGAGGTCGATCTTGGGTTTCAGCTCGCGCTTCCTCAGGCCGTGGAGTTCCCCGAAGAAGGTCAGGTGGTCGGCCACCGTCATCTTCCGGTAGAGCCCGCGTTCCTCCGGGAGATAGCCGATCCGGTGAAGGTCGCCGCTTTGGCGCGGCCGCCCGAAGAAGAGGACCTCTCCGGAATCGGGGGCGATGATGTCCATGATCATGCGGATGGTGGTGGTCTTCCCCGCCCCGTTCGGTCCGAGGAGGCCGAACACCGTGCCTGCGGGCACCTTCAGGGACACCCCGTCCACCGCGGTGAACTTGTCGAAGGTCTTTCGAACGTCGCGCACTTCGAGGGTCTCGTTCATGGATCGCACCTCGTGTTGGGTGATGGGACCGAGGGAAATCGAGAATGGGGCCGCTGGGGAATGGCGGTCAACATGCCAGGTCCGCCTTCCGGAAATAGGCGCGCAGCCATCGGCGGTAGCCGAACTGGGACGCCGCCATCAGGGCCAGGAGGAGCGCCCCTTCGACGACGGGGCCCGGTCTCCCGAGCCACGCCGGAAGCCAACGGGTGGTCGCGGCCACCAGGCCGGCCGTGACCAGCACCGAGCCCACCGAGAGAAACGTGATCCGGTTGGACCGCCGCCCCCGGCAGGACCCGGTAATCCCGGTGGTCCGGAAGACGAGCGGCAAGGGCATGAGCGCGAACACCAGGGCCAGGGAGCGTATGAAGCCGGGCAGGGCGTCCAGGGGTCCCGTCCGGTAGCCGGAAAGGAAGAGGATCAGAACCGTCGCGGCGATGAGGAACGCCGCCACCGAACAGAACCGGGTGACCAGACGGAGGCCGGCCCGGTAGGTGATCCGGGAGAGGTCGGTTCGGGACAGGGGATAAGGGAGGGCCTGGAGCCGCAGGGAGGACGACGTGGCCACGTAGGCCCAGGCCACCGTGCCCAGGAACCAGCCCAGGAGCAGGTATGGGGGGGCGTGATCGCCCGCCGTGGCCAGAGGGGCCTGGAGAAAGGTGGCGAGGGCGTAGCGGAGACCGTCGCTACGGTTCCCGGTCGCCTCGATCCCGCTCTGGAAAGCGAAGAGGCCCACGAAGAGAACGGTGAAGATGACGGTCCCCAGGAGCACCCGTGCCGATCCGGTCCGGCGGTAGCCGTAGGATTCGTAGCTTTCGGCCCGGACCCAGCCGGGAGTCTCCGCCGCGGCAAGCGGCTCGGTCCAGGCGACGCCCGTACCCGGAGCGTAGGACCGGACCTCCTGCCGGTAGCGATTCTTGGCCGCCCCCGAGAAGGTGCTGACCAGGGACAGGGTCGGGACCACCGGGCGCCGCCTTGCCGCCTCGGTGCCGTACCCCCATCGCACGCATGCCGCGCCGAGCAGGAGAGCCGACAGCGCCCCCGCCCAGGGATAGAGGTCCACGACGCGGAAGAGCGGATCGATGAGGACGCCCGCGGCCAGCAGGGCGATAAGGCTAACTCGTCCGAAGTCGCTCTGACGGAGTTGGATGAGGCTCCCCTCCACCCCGGTTCCCAGCAGGAACCAGAGGAGCGCGAAGGCGGCGAGGGGGATCGGAGGCGTGCTTCCGCCCAGTGCCCGGAAACCGAGAACCACCGGGATGGAGACGATCGCCCCGGCCAGGATCACCTGCCCCGCGACGCTCCGTCTGAGGGCCGGGAGGTTCCAGGCGAAGGTGGTGTGGTAGAGCTCCTGGACCGTCTGGCCGATCAGAAAGCCCAGGACGGCCGGAGCGCAGAGGCTCAGGAAGCGGAGGACGTGAAGGGCCCGCTCACCGGGGGCGGACCGGTCGAGGCTCGCGACCACGTGGAGCGCGTCTCCACCGTAGCCGTGAAAGCTGAAGTCGAAGGAGACCAGGAGGAGCGTCATGGAGAGCCCCACGAAGAGCCAGACCAGAAACGACGGCCGGCGGAGAAGCCGGGGAAGCGCCACCGCGTTCATCACACCTTCTCCTCCAGGAGGAGCGGGAAGAGCCGCTCCAGGTTCAACGGTCGGATCGCCACCTCGGCCTCGTAGCGGATCTTGAACTCCGGCAGGCGATCCCCGGCGTCCCGGACGCTCACCACCGCCTGGAAGCTGTTCCCCTGATGGGCCACCACGTATCGCTCCGGGAAGTACACGGGAAGGCGGCCGTTCTTCGAGGTGACCATCCATTCGCAGAACCGCTCCCGGAGCTCGTCGAACCCGGCCGACACCCGGAGTCGTCCCTGGTGGAGGCAGATCACGTGATCCACCATCCTCTCGATGTCGGTGAGCACGTGGGAGGAAATCACGATCGTCCGCGTCCCCTCCTGGAGGAGCTCGACCAGGAAGCGGAGCATGCCGGCCCGGGAGATGGGGTCCAGGGCGCTCACCGGCTCGTCGAGGAGGAGGAGGTCGGGATGGTGTCCCACCGCCAGGATGACCGCCAGCTTCTGGACGTTGCCGGGGGAGAGGGCGCCCACCCGGGCCCGGCGATCGAGTTCCAGGTCCTTGAGGAGGCGCGTCTCCAGATCGCGGTCCCAGTGGGGGTAGAACGAGGACACGTAGCGGATGTGCTCGTCCACGGACATCCAGTCGATGAACCGGTTCTCCTGGTTCACGACCCCGATCCGGGAGAGTTCCGCCGATCCCAGCTCGTCCGGCGGAGACCCCCAGGGTATAGCAGGATCCGCGGGTGGGGAGGGCCAGACCGACCAGGTGGCGAAGCAGCGTGGTCTTGCCGCTTCCGTTCCGGCCGATCAGTCCCACCACCGAGCGCGGGGGAATCGAGACGGTGACCCGGTCCAGAGCGGTCACGCTTCCGAACTGCTTGGTCACGTCGCGGAGTTCGAAGGCTGGGGCCGCGGTTGCGGGCTGGGAAACCTGAATCCGAGAATCGAGTCGGTTCATGATGCACTCTCCGGATCGTGGTCGTCGGCGGGTTCGCCGTCGGCTCTCCTTCAACATGTCCTGGAACATCCCCACCGCCTCGGCGGGCGGAACTCCGAGCTGGCGAACCATCACCGCGGCGGGGGCGAGGCTCTGGCGGACCTGCTCCCACCGGGCCTCCCGTAGATCACCCGCCCGTGGGGTGACCACCAACGGAAGACCCGGCCGGCGCTCCAGGACCCCCTCCCGCTCCAGGTACCCGTAGGCCTTGCTCACCGTCATGGGGTTCAGCCCCAGCTCGAGTGAGAGCGCGCGGGTCGAGGGCACCTCCTCGCCCGCCTTCACCAGGCCGGAGGCGATGTGGAACTTGATCTGGTCCATGAGCTGCCGGTATACCGGGATCCCGCTGTGATGATCGAGAACGATGAGCATGGCTCCCACCTGCTAGTGTATTACCGACAATATACACTCGGTCAGATACGGACGCAAGCCGAATCTCATCGATGTTGGTCGTTGATTTAAAACCAAATGCACACGGATGTCCTGAAATGAGCTGATTGACTTTCGTGCTTGCACCAGAATATTCTGGATCTACCCACATCACAGACAATCAGCATCAGAGACAATCAAACTTCGACCGGGCGGTGAGCGCCGGTCGCCCAAGCGGTTCCGACTTTCGATCCCCCTGATTGCGGACGCACTTGGTTGGGCGAATCGTTGACCGGCCATGTCCGGAGGGGAGTGAGCCCCTCCCGACAAACACGGCCCACGTCCGATCCGAACCCGGCGCCCGGGTTCCGTCCCGGAACCGGCGCCGTCGCACCGAACGGGCTCATGGGGTCCGTGGTGGATGAGGGGGAACAATCATGGTTGAAGAAGAAATTGGCGGGCAATCCGGCGTCCCGCCGGTGGTTCCCACTCCGATCCTGGACGCGGTCTTCGACGCCATTCTGGGCGTCGATGCGTCGCATAGGATCGCCCTGTGGAATCGGGGCGGCGGAGGAACTCTACGGGTGGCGGCGGGAGGAAGTGATGGGTCACCCGATCGCCAAGGTGTTTCCCTCCGGACTCCTGCCCAAGGAAGTGGAAGAGGCGCTCGGCGTCCGGAACCGGGGCGAGGTGGTCCGGTTCGATGTCATCCGCCGCCGCCGCGACGGGACGAGCATCCAGGTGGAGGCGCAGGCCGTCGCTCTCGGGGACGAACTCGGCGGGGTCATCACCTATGCGAGCGTCGGCCGGAACTCCGCCGAGCACGACAGCCTTCAGGAGCAGCTCCGCGAGTCCCAGAAGATGGAAGCGGTGGGGCGGCTGGCCGGAGGCGTCGCCCATGATTTCAACAACCTCCTGAGCGTGATCGGCGGCTACACGCAGATGGTGTACCTGAATACCCCGGCGGGGGACCCCGCCCGGGAACAGCTGGGCGAGGTCCTGAAGGCCGCGGAACGCGCGGGCGACCTCACCCGCCAGCTCCTGGCCTTCGACCGGAAACAGGTGGTCCAGCCCTACGTCCTCGACATGACCGATACCCTGAAGGAGATGCAGAACTTCCTCCCCCGGCTCATCGGCGAGGACGTGGAGCTGGAGTTCCGGCCCGACCCCGAGCCGGGGCGGCTCCGGATGGATCCCGGCCAGATCGAGCAGATCGTCATGAACCTGGTCGCTGAACGCGCGGGACGGCATGCCTGAGGGCGGCCGTCTGACTCTCCAAACCGCCAACGTGACGCTGGGAGAGCGAATCCCCGGGGAAGCCGTCCATGTGAAACCGGGGCGCTACGTCGCGCTGATCATGACCGATACCGGCTCGGGCATGTCTCCCGATGTGCGTGCCCGAATCTTCGAGCCGTTCTTCACCACCAAGGAGCGCGGCAAGGGGACGGGGTTGGGATTGGCCACCGTGTACGGGATCGTCAAGCAGAACGAGGGATACATCTTCTGCGAGAGCGCGGTCGGCGAGGGGACCACCTTCCGGATCTACCTTCCCCGGGTCGATGCCGAGCCCGACCCGAGGCCGGAGCCTGGAGGCCGTCTCCGAGTCCGCGTCCGGCACCGAGACCGTGCTCCTGGTGGAGGACGAACCGATGGTGCGCGGGCTGGTCGAGGAGATCCTGGTCGGCGCGGGGTACCGGGTGCTCACCGCGGGCCTGCCCGAGCACGCCCTGGAGATCGCCGCGGTCTACGACGCTCCCATCCACCTCCTCCTGACCGACGTCATCATGCCGCGGAAGAGCGGCCGGGACATCGCCGACGCCCTGACCCCACGCCGTCCGGACATGAGGGTGCTCTTCATGTCCGGCTATACCGACGACGCCCTGGTGGGGCGACACGTCCTGGGCCCGAACACCTTGTTCCTCCAGAAGCCGTTCCGCCCGGCCGATCTGCGCCGAAAGGTGCGGGAGGCCCTGAGCCGGGACCGCGACCAGCGGGGGTGACCCCCGTGCTCCCGGTCAGTCGGGCGCTCCGCCCTCCGTCTCCGGTGCGGGAAGGAGCGCGCGGTAGTGGGCGGCCCGGTCGGGCCGGCCGCGGGTCTCATAGAATGCGGCCAGCCGTTCCGCGGCCAGCACCGCCCGTCGTGAGTCGGGGCCGAGCCCTCGGGAGAGGATGTCGTAGGCCGGGACGAGCTGGGCCTCCGCCTCGCCGAAACGATCCTCCCCCAACAACAGCTTTCCGAAGTTGAACCGGATCGCCCCCACCACCCAGTAGTCGTCTCCCATGGTTCGCCGGGTCATGGCGATGGCCTCGCGATAGGACGCCTCCGCCGCCCGCGGTTTGCCGTTCTTGGCCTGGGCGCCGGCGAGGTTCGTGAGCGCCAGGGCCACGTCCAGGTGGTCTCCGCCGTAGACCCGGCGGTCCACGGCCACCGCCTCGGCGGCGAGGCTCTCCGCCTCGGCGTACCGCCCCTGACCGCTCAGGAACACCGCGAGGTTGTTCATGCTCTGGGCGGTCGCGTCGTGGTTTTCCCCCAGGATCTTTCGGCGGATGGCCAGCGCCTTCCGGTAGTAGGGCTCGGCCTCCTCGGGTTTCTCGAGGTTCTTGAGGAGCACGGCCAGCTCGCTCATGGCGTCGGCGGTCCGGAGGTCCTCGTCCCCGTGGATCTTCTCATCGAGCGCCACCGTTCGCCGGAGCAAGACCAGGGCGCTGTCCACCTCGCCGGTCCCGTGATAGAAGGACGCCAGGGCCCCCATCGCATCCGCCGCCTCCGCGCTCTCCGGGCCTTTCACCCGTCGGCTGATGGCTAGGGCGTCGCGGTAGAGGGGTCCCGCCTCCTCCAGCCGGCCCCGGGTGTGAAGCACCCCGGCCAGCCCGGCTTCCACGTTTGCCATGTCCATCGTTTCCTCCCCGCCGGTCCGCCTCACCACGTCCAGGGCGGCCCGGTAGAGGGAGTCCGAGGCGTCGAAGTCTCCCAGGGCGGAACGGACGGAGGCGAGGTCGGCCAGGCCGCGGGCGGTCTCGGGGGACTCCTCGCCGTAGGTCGAGCGCCGGAGGCGCAGGGACTCCTCGGCCAGGGGGCGGGCCTCGGGATAGAGGCCGAGGCTCGAGTAGACCCGGCCCAGGGTCCCCAGGAGCCGCGCCTTCACTCCGGGCTGATCGGCCAGCTCGCCCTGAATGCGCGCCGAACCCCGGTCCAGGATCTCCCGGGCGGTGATGGTGTTCCCGCGGGCCTCGGAGGGGTCGGAGACATCGAAGAGGTCCACCAGGAAATCGGTGACCCGGCCCGCGGTCTCGGCTTCGGTGCGGGCGCGGGCCTCGGCGGCCAGGGCGCGGTCGCGCTCCCGGGCCACCCGCGCCGACTGCACGGTCATGGTCACGGCCAGCCCGGCGAGGAAGAGGGCCAGGAACGCCGCCGCCCCCACCGCCACCCGGTGCCGGCGGGCGAACTTGCCCGCCCGGTATCTCAGGGTGTCCTTCCGGGCCAGGACCGGAAGCCCGTCCAGGTAGCGCCGGAGGTCCTCCGCGAAGTGCTCGGCCGATCCGTACCGCCGCTCCGGCTCCCGGCGAAGCGCCATCAGCACCATGGTGTCGAGATCGCCGGATAGCTCGCGGCGGAGACGGGTAGGGCTCACGCCGCGGGCCCGCCCCACGTCCCGGGGGGTGACCGGGTCGGTGGGCGGCTCGATCGTCTCGGGCTCGTCCTCCACCCGGCTGCACGCGGTGCTCGGTCTTTCCGGTTCCTCCCGCGAGAGGACCCGGTGGAGCTCCACCGGGGTGGCGTTCCGGAACCGGTGGGGGCGGCGCCCGGTCAGGAGTTCGTAAAGGACCACCCCCAGGGCGTAGACGTCGGTCCGGGTGTCCACCTCGGCCTCGATCACCCCCGCCTGCTCCGGGCTCATGTACTCCGGGGTGCCCACCAGCTGTCCCTCGGCGGTGAGGAGAGTGCCGGGCTCCGCGGTGTCCTGGACCGCCTTGGCGATCCCGAAATCGATCACCTTGGGCGCCGGTTTCCCGTCCTCCAGGGTCACCAGCACGTTGGAGGGTTTCAGGTCCCGGTGCAGAATTCCCTTCCGGTGCGCGTGCTGGACCGCCCGGCACACCGGGATCATGAGCTCCACCCGCTCGCGAACGCTCAGTCGCTCGCGGTCGCAGAAGGCGGTGATCGGCGCCCCCCGCACCAGCTCCATCACGAAGTAGGGCCGGCCGTTCTTGTCGGTTCCCGCGTCGAGCACCTTGGCGATGTTGGGGTGGTCCATCATGGCCAGCGCCCGCCGCTCGACCTCGAACCGGGCCGCGGCGCGCGTCCCGTCGAGGCCCCGGCGGACGAGCTTGAGCGCCACCTCCCGGCGGATGGGCTCGGCTTGCTCCGCGCGGTACACCGTCCCCATTCCGCCTTCCCCCAGCACCTCCAGGATCCGGTAGGGGCCGATGCGGTCGGGGGCATCCTCGCCCAGGGCGCGGGCCAGCGAACGCGGAAGCTCCGTGCCCAACCCACGCCCGAGGCCCCCGGTGCCGATCAACGACGGCGCGCCGGTCTCGTGGGCGAGAAGGGAATCCACCTCGGCCCGGAGCGCCCGGTCGTCCCCGCACTCGCGGTCCAGGAACGCGGCCCGATCTTCGCGGGGAAGCTCCCGGGCGGCGATCAGGATCTCCTTCACCCGGGCGAACTCCGCGGGGTTCACGCCGGGGCCTCGGGGCGGAGTTCGCGGGCGAGCCACATGCGGGCCACCGACCAGTCGCCGTCCACCGTGCGTTTGGACACCCCCAGAACCAGGGCGATCTCGGTCACGGTGAGGCCGCCGAAGATCCGAAGCTCCACCACCCGGGCCGCCCGCTCGTCGAACCCGGCCAGGCGGGTCATGGCGTCGTCCAGGGCGAGGAGCTCCAGCTCCTTTCCCTCTTCGGCGAGGAGCCCCTCGTCCAGGGTTACCCGCTGCCTTCCTCCGCCGCGCTTCTTCGCGGCGCGGCCCCGGGCGTGGTCCACCAGGATCTGTCGCATGGCGCGGGCGGCGATCCCCAGGAAGTGAGCCCGGTCCTGCCAGCGGATCCGGGTCTGGTCCACCAGCTTGAGATACGCCTCGTGGACCAGGGCGGTGGGCTGGAGGGTGTGTTCGGGCCGCTCCCGGCGGAGGAGACCGGCGGCGATCCGGCGGAGCTCGTCGTAGATGAGCGCGAAGAGCTGTTCCGTCCGCGCCGGGGCGGAACGGGTCTCATCGGAGAGATCGAGGAGGATGCCGGTGATCTCGGAGCGCGCAGGGGGATCCATGGGCCTCCCGGGCGGATCGAAGTGGATAGGGACCGGAAAAACGTTAACACACGGGCGGGGGGGAGAACCGAGGGGCCCCCACCCGCCGCGGCCGGCGGATCAGTGTTCGATGCCCGTTCGGGCCTGGATACCGCGGGTGAAGGGGTGTTTTATCTCGCGCACCTCGCTCACCAGATCGGCGCGGGCGATCACCTCGGGAGGCGCCCCGCGGCCGGTCAGCACCAGCTCGACCCGCCCGGGTTTCCGGTCGATGAGCTCCAGCACCCGGTCCACTTCGAAGAGCCCGTAGTCCACCGCGCAGAGGATCTCGTCCAGGATGACCACGTCGTGCTCGTCCTCGTCGAGGATTCGCGCCGCCTCGGCCAGACCCTCTCCGGCCAGCCGGAGGTCCTCCGGATCCGGTTCCCGCCACTTCACGAACGTGGGGAGGCCCCACTGCCGCCAGGTGAAACCGGGGATCGCGGCCAGGGCCTTGAGTTCTCCGTACTCCGGGTCCCCCTTCATGAACTGGATCATCACCACCCGAAGCCCGTGCCCGGCGGCGCGAAGGCCGAGCCCCACCGCCGCGGTGGTCTTTCCCTTCCCGTCCCCGGTGTAGACCTCGACCAGGCCGTGGTCGAGGCGTTGGCGGTCCATTCGCGTCACTCTACCACCACGGCCAGGGAGCGGGAGTCGTTCCAGGCCTGGACCAGGGCGACGAGGTCGTCGACCCCGCCCCCGGAGCGGCGTCCGGCGGGAAGCCAGAGCTTGCGGCGGACGATCACCCGGTCGCCGTCATCCTCCCAGCGGCACTCGAAGGCCCCGGTGTCGTTCTGCACGCGGGAGGTGCGGGGAACCTCCACCGCGGTCAGGCCGTCGAGCCGGACCACCGCCGAGTCCGCGATCTCCACCCGGCGGTCGAGAGACACCGGAAGCTTTCTCTCCTTGCCGGCGGCCCGGGTGAGGTAGTCCGGCAGCGGCCAGATGAGCGGCTTCACCTCCCAGGCGGATTCCCCGCGGGGGAGCGCCTCGGCCTCCACCCGGCCGGAGAGGACCGCCGGCGCCTCGGGGGTGCAGCGGGGAATCTCGGGGTTGCGCGCGGTCCAGGCCACGTCGTGTACGCGCACGCCGTACGGACACTCCGCCTCGAGCATCGCCTCCAGGTCCTGGCCCTTCTGCCAGGGATCGAGGCCGCTCACCGTGGGCCAGCTATCGAACCGGTCCTCCACGGTCCCGGCCATGGAGCCGTCTCCGCTCACCGTCCAGACGGTGGTGCGGTCCTCCTGGATCAGGCCGTGGTCCCTCGGGAAGGTCATGAAGGGATCGATCAGGTCCGGATCGATCACCAGCATCTCCGGGTAGAGATCGGGGCCCGGATACCCCCAGGTCGCCGCTCGCGATCCCACGTCCCACACGAACTTCTCCGACACCGCCGGGATCCAGAGCAGCGCGGCGTCCAGATAGGTGGGGTAGCAGATCCTCCAGTCCAGGTCCGTCCGGTACGCGGAGGCGGCCAAGAGGAGGCGGTTCTCGACCCCCAGGTCGTCGAGGAGCTTGTGGGCGAGGACCGCCTTGTCGAAGGAGGTTCCCTCCCGGTTCCGGACCACGTCTGCGAGGTCGAAGGTGGAGGCGAGCCCGGAGCGGCCGTCGTCGTAGACCCGCAGGCGCTTGGGGTCGTCCAGGGCCCTGGAGATGGCTTCCACGATCTCCTCGGGGGGCCGGCCGGCGAGGCTGTCGCGGGCCGCGGCGAGGGTCGCGGCGGGCGGCTCGAGCTCGTCGACCCGCTCCGCATAGGTCTTGACCCATGTCGACCAGACGACCCTGGGATTCAGGATCCAGATCTCGGCCGCGGGAAGGTCGCGCGCCAGGGCCAGGGGGTCCATGGGACGGGCCGGAACGTCGTGGATCCGCCAGGCCAGGTCCACGTCCGAGGGGAGATCCGCGGCATCGATCCTCTCCACCGTGCCGCGGGTGAGGACGTTGAACCCATCCAGGGAAGGGCCGTGGTAGTCGAGTTCGCCCTTCACCAGGGGGAGCCGGCCCAGGAAGTTCCCGCCTCCCATCCCGAAGCCCTCCCCCTGGGTCTCGAAGGTGATGCCGCACACCCCTTGCGAGCTCAGGCCGGGAATGGAGATCCGTTTCTGCTTCCACGAGCCGAAGGTCTTGATCTCGTAGATGTCCTTGGACTCGGACCAGGTGACCCCCTCGGCGCCCAGCTCGTGGGACCAGGCTTCCAGGGTCTTGACCTTGGCCGAGGGGGGGACGTTGAAGGTCTGGTCCAGCTCGTTCTTGGCCTTCTGGAGGTCGAACACCGCCACGACCATGGTCTCGGTGGTCCTGGTCTTCCAGGAACCCATGCTCGGGATCAGGATCTCGACCCGGATGGTGTGATCCAGCATGACTGCGGGGGAGGTGTCCGCGTACTTGGCCTCGAGCTCGTCCCAGTGGGATTCGTAGGCCGTGTACGGGGGCGCGTTCCCGGCGAGAGCGGCGGCGGCGGACGTGAGCAGGAAGACCAGGACCGGTCCAAGGATACCCGGCGCGCGGGTCATCGCTTCACCTCCAGATCGTAGGTGCGCGAACCGAGGCGGAGCGCGAGCTCCCGTTCCGCTCGGGCGTCGCCCCAGTCCTTCACCGGAAGGGCCGGCTTGGCCAGGGTGGCGGTCCGGGCCAACCGGAGCTCGTCCGGCCCCAACGTTTCGCGGAACGCGAAACCGAAGCCTGAGACCTCGGCGCTCCCCGACGTGTCGGCGCGAGCGGTGAAGGCGAAGCTCCGGGGACGCACCACCAGGGTGTCGGAGAGTACCTCCAGGTCGGGCCAGTAGACGTCGGTGGTCCGATCGCGCTCCCGGAACACCGCGAAGGGGTAGGGATCCCGCTCCCAGACCGGGAAGAAGGTCGCGCCGCCCACCCGCGCGGTGAGGGGCCTCTCCACCGCCGTGTGGAAGACCACGAGCAGGGAATCCGGGGCGGGGGTCTCGACGTGGATGGCCTCGTGGGGGACCTCGCCGGTCGGGTGGAATTCCTGGGTCTCCAGCCAGCGCGCCACCGACTTCTTCGGGCCTCCCTCCCGGTCCAGATTCCGGGACATCTGCTCGGCCAGGACGCCGGAATAGACCAGCGCGACGTCGGCCCGCCACCTTCCGCTCGCGGTCTCGGTGAGCACCACCGAGTCGGTGAAGCGGTTCGACGTCGCCGGGTTCCGGAAGATCCGGCGATAGCCGGGATGCTCACCGGTCACCACCAGGGTCGGAGCTCCCTGGATGTCCCGTCGGGGGTTCCGGATCGTGCCGTAGGTATCGGTGGCGTCCAACCAGAGGTCGGCGCCGTTCCGGTCCACGCACGCCACCGCGTGGTTGAAGTATTCGAAGGTGGGAAGGGGATCGATGCGAAGCCCCGCCGGGGGACGGGTCTGGACGAGGGCAATGCTCCCGGTCACGTCCCGCGTTCCCAGCATGGAGAGGAGGAGGGTGGCCATGTCCTTGCAGTCGCCGTATCGCCGGCGGAGGACCTGCTCGGAGTCGTGGGGGATTCTCCCTCCGGGCCCGAGCTCGATGGCAACGTAGCGGACGTTCTGCTGCACCTGCTCCAGGGCGAACTCGAGGGGTGAGAGTTCCTCGGCGTCACGGCGCGGGGGAAGCGATGTGGCCGCCACCGCCCGGAACTGCGCCCGCGCCTGCTCCCAGTAGCTCCGGCCCACCGCCTCCCAGGTGTCGGAAGGTCCCCAGGCGGTGCGGCTCACCCCGATGCTCACGGTGGGAAGGACATCGGCAGGGGGAGGGGCCAGTCGCTCGCTTTCGGGGGGGAGAAGCGCCTCCACCTTCCAGGTCCACACCGTCTTGTCGCCGTCCGCGCTCGAGTCCGGTGCGGCAAGGCCGTTCCAGATCCGGTATCGCGGGTCGAGCTTCGCGGGGATCCGCACCTCGTAGATCGCTTCGAGCAGCGGGACCCCGTATGCGCCGAAGGTATGGAGCGGAAACCCCAGAAACGGCTCGATTCGGGTCTCGGTGGTGACGAGGAGCGAATCGCCGGATTCCAGGGGCGGAAGCCGGTAGCCGAAGTAGCGGGTGTCGGAAACGAACGAGCCGTCGGCCAGGAAGGGGATGTCGGTGAAATCGGCCAGTGTCTTCACCAGCCGCTCGCCGTCCGCGTTCCAGACCCGGAGTTCCACCCGGACGGGGTGGTCTTCGTAGGAGGAAATCACGCCCTGGCTTCGCAGACCGTCGGCCAACTCCCCGGTCTCGCGCACCGCGTAGAGGGTCCGCTCGCGGCGCACCGCCTTGTTCCCCGACCCATCGACCTCGATCCTCTGCTCCGAGGAAACGCACACCACCGGAGCGTTCTCCAGGGTCACGGTCCGGGCGGAGGCGGGGGTCGGGAGAACGAGAATCGCGGAGATCACCAGGGCCCATCCGATCGGCGCTCCGAGGGGTCCCGGTTCGGTCGTGTGGCGCATCGTCGACTCCAAGGGAAATGCGGACCGCGGAGGGGGATCTCCGCCCCTCTGCGAATACCCTATCGGGCCCTTGGTTTCCAGTGTTTTTCGCCATCCGGAGCATAATTGAAGGCCGGCTTGGAAATTATGGCGGCGTCGTAAATGCGAGTTGTTCGGTCCGAATTGCCGGGACCGGCATGGGCGAGCCCGGGACGGCGGGCCGGTTCCATCGGCCAAGCCGCAGAAATAAAGCCGGAGAGAGGCCCGGAGTCCCCTCCGGGGGTCAGTTCCCGTTCTTGATCCGGTCCAGCATCTGCTTCAGGCGCGGGTTGTTCGGATCGAGCTTCAGCGCCTTCCCCAATGCGTCCACCGCGGCGTCCTTCTCTCCCATCCCGGCGTACACCATGCCCAGGATCTGGTAGGTGTTCCCGGATTCGGGGAAGAACTCGAGGTTCAGCTCCAGCATCTTCACCGCCGCCTCGGATTGGTCCTTCGCCGCCAGATCGCGGGCGAAGGAGATCAGCGAGCCCTCGCTGAAGTCGTAGGAGCCGCTCCCGTAGTACGCGCTCCGGAGTTCCTTGTACGCGGCGGTCGCGGATCCCGCCCCTCCCGCGGCCAGGCTGTCCGAGAGCACGTCGGCGAGGAGGACCGGGCGGGGAAGTCCCCGGTGGCAGGTCATGCAGCGCACCTCCACCGTCTTGGCCGGCGGGGTTCCGACCTTGGTGACCCAGTCCGTGTTCACGGCATGGGTCATCTGGAGCATCAGCCGGGCGGTCTTCTTGGTGTCCTTGTCGTCGGCGGCGAAGTCCAGCTCGGGGCGTCCCCCGTCCTGCTTCTCCACGTGGCAGTAGCTGCAGCGGACGCCGAGGGACATGCTGAAGTTCCGCATGATGGAGATGAGCTGGTCATGGGGGATGTCCGGGGGGAGGACCTTCAGGTTCTTGGCCTTCTCCTCTTCCTGCTGACGATCCTGGGACCGGGCCCCTGGGGCAGGGAAGAGAACGGCGAAGGCGACGAGGGCGACGGACGCCGCCAAGACGGATGAAGCGCGATTCATGTGGGGATTCCTCCTGACCGATGGCGAACCGGGATGCGGGACGAATGAAAAAGCTTCCCGGGTCCGGAGGCTCCCGTCAATCCCCGGTGAGGTGCTCGGCGAAGAAATCCATGATCCGGGCGTACGAGCGCTCGGTGGAGTGCGTGTCGTGGCCCCGCCAATCCGTGACCGGCGCCCCGCCCCCCCCCGCTCGGGATAGCGCGGGCATCCGCAGCGTCCTCCGGGCCCCAGGAAACCCGGCGGACGGGACGGTCCCCGGGACCCCGGGAATCAAACCGTATCTCGGGAACGGACCGGGGAATTCGAGGCCGGCTTCCGGTGCCCGCAACACTTTGTCGGATAGTCGGTTGTGGAAGAGTCGACGGGGAGGTGCCGACCGGTTGCGTATCCCGGGCCCGGAATCCGCATTACAGGGTGAAGCATCCCAACCCCCGCCGGGAGACCGTGCCCCCACGCCCGGTCTCGCGCGAACCCCTGGAGAACCATGTCATGCGCATCCCCATGCACCTCCGTTTGCACGCCGCCTCGGCGGCCTTCCTGATCGGGCTCCTGTTCCTGGTCGCCGCCTGCGGGAAGAGCGGGCCCACCGCGCCCAAGATCTCGAACGGCGAGTACCAGGACGTGCTCGACGCCGGGGGCGATTTCGCCCCGGTGGACACCTACGAGCACGAGACGGTGAAGGACTCGAGCGACTACGTGGACGGCGACGGGACCCGGTGGCTCTGCTCCACCAGGACCGTCGAGCGCCAGAGCGCGCCCACCGACTACGCCACCCTCGATCCCAACGCCGAGGTCATCTACCCCGGCGCGCTGATCCAGGGGGCGTCGATCTCCAACGCGACCCCGGATCCCATCGACGTGAAGCGGGCGCCGGGCACGATCTCCATCGACCTCATCAACGGGTCCAAGAACGTGGCGGTCACCGTGCCCGAGATGACCCAGGGCGCGATCCGGCAGGCCATGAACGACATCATCGCCAGCAACAACGGCATCGGCGCGGCGAACTTCACCTATCACTCCCAGGAGGTGGAGTCGAGGGACCAGTTCGCCGCCTACCTGAACGTGAACGTCAAGACGATCTCGTCCAAGTTCGACGCCAGCGTGAAGTTCTCGCAGAGTTCCTCGCTGCACCGCTGGCTGGTGCGGCTCGACCAGATCTACTACACGATGTCCTTCGACCGGCCGACGTCCCTGGACGAGGTGTTCGCGCCGGAGGTGACGCCTTCGGACCTGGAGCGCTACGTGGGGCCGGGGAATCCGGCCACCTACATCTCCTCGGTGACCTACGGGCGGATCTTCTACCTGCTGATCGAATCCGAGGCGTCCCGTGAGGCGTTGGCCGCCTCGGTCAAGGCCAGCTATGAGGCCGCGGTGGCCGGCGGTTCGATCTCCGGCGGAGCCAAGTACGTGAAGGAGCTCAAGAACACCACCATCCAGGTGTTCGCCATGGGCGGCGACCAGAGCAAGGCCCTGGCCACCTTCAACGGGGACTACGGGGCGGTGCGCGACTTCCTCACCACCGGCGGCGACATCCGGACCGGGCGTCCGCTCTCCTATACCCTGCGCGCGCTCAAGGACAACAAGACGGTCTACGTGAAGGTGAACAACCAGTTCGATGTCACCGAGTGCCAGCCGGTGGCGGTGACCTCCCCCAACCCGATCGTCTGGTACAGCGGCGATTTCGGGGTGGAGACGGACCCGTTGCTCGGCGCGAACGCGGTGAAGCGGTGGAAGGACAAGTTCGGGAACGAGGCGCTCGACGCCGTCCCGACCGCGTTCACCTACTGCGGGTTCAGCTACGACGCCCCCGGAGGGGGCAGCGCGGTGGGCTTTCAGGCCTGGCAGTACAGCGCCAAGAGCTCCTCGGGCATGCTGCGCCTCCAGGGACAGGGATTCGAGAACACCGATTACACCGTGTTCGCGGTGGTGCGGAACATGACCGAGCCCGGGATCAACAAGCCGGTCCGGTTCGCCTGGAGCGCGAACCACAATCCCGGGACCGGGTTCGAGCTGGGGTTCGCCGACGACAACCACGTCTTGTTCTCGCACGGGGACGGCCTCACCCTGACCGCGCCGACCCTGCTCCCCTCCCAGCAGGACTACGAGCTCCTGACCTTCCGGTTCTCGCAGGCCGAGGGCATGTCGATCTACGTGAACGGTTCACTCCAGGCATCGGATCCATCCTTGACCACGCCGCTCTCGACCCTGGCCGGGGCGGTTCTGGGGGCGAGCGACGAGACCGGATTCCCCCAGGCCAGCGTGAGCGTGTACCTGGCCGAGTTCAAGGCCTACGGCGCAGCGCTTACCGATGAGCAACGATCCAAGGAGGAGTCGGCTCTGCGGGAACAGTACGGGTTGTGATGGGGGTGTGAGGGGATGGGGTCGCGGCGGGTGCCGGGGGTGCCCGCCGCGGCCGGGTTCCGGCGGAGGGTTATCGCGGGGCCTGGAGCGTGTCCGCCGCCGACCAGTCGATCTGGCTTCCGTGGATGCTGTGGGGGATGAGGTAGACCGCGATCATGACGACCGCGGCGGCGAGAACGGCCAGGCGGGCGTTCGACGGCCGCCGGTCGACGCGGAGCCAGGCCGCGGCCCAGACCACGGCGGCGATGAGGGTCTTGTTGTCGGTCCAGTCCTCCCCGAAGGGCCAGCCGGTCCAGTACGCGCCGAAGGCAAGTTTCTGCACCAGGGGTCCGAGGAGGAGCCCCCCCGGGACGAGGATGATCAGCACCCAGGGGATGTAGCGCGCGAGGCGCGGCTCGCCGGCCGCCGCGGCGAGGCCGGCCCGGACGGCGATCCAGAGCGCGACGAACATGAAGGCGATGTGGGGGATGAGGACCAGGGCCGGGATCTCGCCCCGGAAGCGGAGGATCACCGCCTCGCTGGCGGGGAGGGTGATCTCGGGGGCGATGGACGCGTCCGGGGCGTCTCCGGCGGCGCTCACGCGGAGCACGTACTCGAGCTTTCCCGCCGGCGGCTGGTGGGGGAGCGCGGCGGAGAGGGTGGAGCCGTCGCGAACGAGGGGCACCGGGGTCCAGGGGTCGGCGGTCGGGTAGCGCCGCCAGAGGAGTTTGCCGGTCACGTCGGGGCCGGCTTCGATGGCGACGACCGCGTCGCCGCCGCCGCCGTGGGAGCGGGGGAGGGAGCCGGTGACCGGGATGCCGCCGACCTCCCGGCTTATCGAAACCGGCCACGAGGGTCCGGTCCGTCTCTGGTAGGAGCCGATGGCCAGGGTGGTCGCGAAGGCCAGGACCCAGAGCAGGAACGTCCGCGTACGGTGGGTTCGGCCGATGGCGGGCGGCATGTCGGCGCGGGACTCCTCGATCGCGCGGAAGCGCGGGCTTGGGGAGCGGCGCTTCCGAATCGGACGCGGCGGGAGTATAGCGCAGGGGGCGGAGTCGATCGTACCCCGGGGCAAGCCCTGATCGCCGGGCGTGGGGTGAGCGAGTTTACCCGGGTGAACTCCGGGCGTGGCTTGCGGGGAGGTGTTCATGCGGTCGCGCCGCGCGGTCTGTCTCCTCCTCCGCATGGCCGTGGCGTCGCGATAAGGGCTTCATGGCGAACATTGCTTCCCCGGGGGAACACCGGCTCGTTCCCCGGCGCGGCCTTGGGGCCGGTGCCCCTTCGTCTCGGCGCTCAGCGCTCGCTCGGATCGTCCACCGGACGTTCCGTCGCTCGCTCTTCGTGCGCGATGGGACCCGCTTCGCTCCCATCGCGCCCTCAGATTCGCGCCTCGCTCAGGGGCAGGCCGGCCCCGGCGGCCGCGCCGCGGCCCACGACCCGTCGGCGACTCCGTAGCCGCCGCGGCGTCGCGATAAAGGCTTTATTGCGAACATTGCTTCCCCGGGGGAGCACCGGCTTGGTCCCCGGCGCGGCCTTGGGGCCGGTACCCCTTCGTCTCGGCGCTCAGCGCTCGCTCGGACCGTCCACCGGACGTTCCGCCGCTCGCTCTTCGTGCGCGATGGGACCCGCTTCGCTCCCATCGCGCCCTCAGATTCGCGCCTCGCTCAGGGGCAGGCCGGCCCCGGCGGCCGCGCCGCGGCCCAGGACCCGTCGGCGACTCCGTAGCGGCCGCGGCGTCGCGATAAAGGCTTTATTGCGAACATTGCTTCCCCGGGTACACATCCCGCGTCTCCGGGAGAGCGCGACAACGGCCGACCGCTCACTGCCACCACGGGACCGGCGTCGCGATAAAGGCTTTATTGCGAACATTGCTTCCCCGGGGACGCATTCCGGCGGGATCCCTCAAGGCGGCCCCTGCGGCCGCGCCGCCGAGGCCTCGGTGGCAACGGCCCACGCCGGGGCCGGATCACCGGCGCGGGCGCGCAGGCCCTCGGGTCAGCCGGACGATTCCCCCCACCACGATCCCGGCCACGAACCCCCCGATGTGGGCCCACCACGCCACCCCCGCGGTCTGGGCGGTGTGGGCGCCGATCGAGATCGCGCCGTTGAAGATCTGCAGCACGAACCAGAAGCCCAGGACCAGGAGCGCGGGAAGCTCGGTCAGCCGGATGAAGAAGCCGAGGGGGATCAGGGTCATCACCCGCGCGCGCGGGAACATCACCAGGTACGCGCCGAGAACCCCCGCGATGGCCCCGCTCGCCCCGATCGAGGGAATGACCGAGCCCGGGTTGGCGGCGGCATGGGTCAGGGTGGCCACCCATCCCGCGCCGAGGTAGAAGACCAGATATTTCAGGTGGCCGAGGCGATCCTCCACGTTGTCGCCGAAGATCCAGAGATAGAGCATGTTCCCGAGCAGGTGGGCCCATCCGCCGTGAAGGAACATGGAGATCATGACCGAGCGGCTCTCGCCGAGGAGGCTCCCCGACTCGACGAAGCGGGCGGGGACGAAGGCGGCCTGCTGGATGAAGCCCTGGAGGTGGGGGCCGAGGGAAAGCTCGTAGATGAAGGCGGCCACGTTGATCGCGATCAGCGCAACGTTGACGATGGGGAAGGTGCGCCGCGGTTGGATGTCGTAGAGCGGGATGGCCACGATCGGTCTCCGTCGAGCGGGTCGGAAGGCATCCGGACGGGGGCGCCGGTCGGAGAGTATGCCCGCGGGTGCCGAAGACGTCCAGGGATCGTGGTTCCTCCCGCGTTGAAGAATCCGATCGCCGGTGGCATGGTAGGGCCCGGCCGGCACGGGCCGTTCGCGAAACCGCGGGGCGAGCCGGCGGGCGGATGCCCACCGGCACGGGCCGTTCGCGAAACCGCGGGGCGAGCCGGCGGGCGGATGCCCACCGGAGCCGCGGATTCACCAACCGCCAAAGCCATCACCCGGAGGACCCATGAAACGACGCGAGTTCGTGAAGAAGGCGGCGGCGGCAGCGGTCGGAGGCGCGATCCTGGGCTGCGCCCGGGGAGAGGAAGGCGCGCCCGCGGTCCAGACCGGCAAGACCGTGCGCTGGCGGCTCGCATCCAGCTTTCCCCGGGGGCTCGACACCATCTTCGGCGCGGCCGAGGTCATGACGCAAACCCTGGAAGCGATCTCCGGCGGCCGGTTCTCCGTCCGGGCCTACCCCGCGGGGGAGCTGGTCCCGGGTCTCCAGGTTCTGGACGCCGTTCAGCAGGGGACGGTCGAGGTCGGCCAGACCGCAAGCTACTACTTCATCGGGAAGAATCCCGCCCTTGCCTTCGACTCCTGCGTGCCTTTCGGCCTCACCGCGCGGCAGCAGGGGGCGTGGCTCCACGAGGGAGGCGGGCTCGACCTGATGCGCGAGCTCTTCGCCGACTTCGGGATCGTGAACTTCCCCGCCGGGAACACCGGCTGCCAGATGGGCGGCTGGTTCAAACGCGAAGTCCGGGGGGTCGCCGATCTCAAGGGGTTGAAGATGCGGATCCCCGGCCTGGGGGGCCAGGTCATGAACCGGCTCGGGGTGACGGTGCAGGTCCTGGCCGGAGGGGACATCTTCCCCGCCCTGGAGCGGGGTGCGATCGACGCCACCGAATGGGTCGGCCCCTACGACGACGAAAAGCTGGGGTTCTACAAGATCGCCAAGCGCTACTATTACCCGGGGTGGTGGGAGCCCGGCCCGTCTCTATCTTTTCTCGTGAATCGCGAGGCCTGGGCCTCGCTTCCGAGCGAGTATCGGGACATGTTCAGGGCCGCCGCCCGCGTGGCCGAGGTCACGATGCAGACCCGCTACGACGCCAAGAACCCCCCTGCCCTGGACCGGCTCCTGGCCCAGGGGGTGCAGCTGGAGCGATTTTCCGACGAGATCATGGACGCGGCGATGAAGGCGTCCTTCGAGGTCCTGGAGGAGCAGGCGGCGAAGGACCCCGGCTACCGGAAGGTCTACGACGCCTGGAAGGCGGTCCGGGGACCGTATTTCCGGTGGTTCGGAACCGCCGAGCTGGCCTACGCGGAGTACGCCTTCCGCCACGCCTAGTGCACGAGCCCGGTCACCAGTCCCGGGAACACACAGATCAGGATCAGCGCCACGATCTGAATTCCGATGAACGGCGCCACTCCCCGATAGATCTGCGGCGTGGTGATGCGCTCGGGCGCCACCCCCCGGAGGTAGAAGAGCGCGAACCCGAAGGGCGGGGTCAAGAACGACGTCTGGAGGTTCATTCCGATCACCACCCCGAACCAGACGAGATCGACCCCCAGGGCTCGCGCCGCCGGGACCAACAGCGGCAGGATGATGAACGCGATCTCGAAGAAGTCGATGAAGAAGCCCAGGACGAAGATGGCCAGGTTCCCGAGCACCAGGAACCCGATCCTTCCCCCGGGGAGCGAGGTGAGAAGCCCGTCGATCCAGAGGTCGCCGTTCAACCCCCGGAAGATCAGCGAAAACGCGGTGGATCCGATCAGGAGGAACACCACCATCGAGGTGAGCCGGGTGGTTTCCAGGCACGTGTCGCGGAGCGCCGCCCAGGAGAGCCGCCGGTTGGCCAGCGCCAGGGCCATCGCCCCCACCGAGCCGAGCGCGCCGGCCTCGGTGGGGGTGGCGATGCCGGCGAAGATGCTTCCGAGCACGAGCACGATCAACACCAGCGGCGGCACCATCACCAGCCCCACCCGCCGCAGCAACGCCCCGCCGGAGAGGCCCCGTTCCGACAGGGGAAGCGCGGGGGCCATCCGCGGCCGGAAGAACGCCACCCCGCCCACGTACGCGGCGTAGAGTCCGGCCAGCATCACCCCCGGGACCAGCGCGCCGACGAAGAGATCGCCCACCGAGATCCCCATCTGATCGGCCAGCACCACCAGCACCACGCTCGGGGGGATGATCTGGCCCAGGGTGCCCGAGGCGGTGATGATCCCCGCCGAGAGCTCGTGGGAGTAGTTGTAGCGGAGCATCACCGGGAGCGAGATGAGCCCCATGGCCACCACCGACGCCCCCACCACCCCGGTGGCCGCGGCCAGCAGCGCCCCCACGAACACCACCGCCATGGCCAGCCCGCCCCTGAGCGGTCCGAAGAGCATGCCGATGGTCTTCAACAGATCCTCGGCCAGGCGGGATTTCTGGAGCATCGTCCCCATGAAGATGAAGAACGGCACCGCCAACAGCACCAGGTTCCCCATGATCCCGTAGGTGCGCTCGGGGAGCGCGTAGAGAAGGGACCAGTGGAAGAACCCGAGCTGCGCTCCCAGGAACCCGAAGATCAAGGCGGTTCCGCCCAGGGCGAAGGCCACCGGGTAGCCGGAGAAGATCAACACCAGGACCACCAGGAACATGAAGGGGGCGAGCCAGTCTCCGGTCACGCGCCGGCTCCGGAACGCACGTCGAGAGCCGGACGGCGACGGGGGGCGCTCGCGCCGGTCCGCATCACATCCCCTCCCGGCTCTCGGTGTCGGGGGGTTCGGCGGCGAGGCCCCGGAGGACGGCCACCTGCTTCACCGTTTCCGACACCCCCTGGACGATCACCAGGATGAACGCCACCAGCAGCATCGCCTTCAGGGGATAGCGGGGGAGGCCGCCCGGATCCGGGGACATCTCGTGCACCGCCCAGGAGTTCCGCACCGAGGGCCAGGCCACGATCAGCATGACCACGCTGAAGGGGAAGAGGAAGAGCACGGCGCCGGCGAGGTTGATCCAGGCCTTGCCGCGGTCGGAGAGCCGGCCGTAGAGGACGTCGACCCGGACGTGGGCGTTGTGCTTCAGGGTGTAGGCGGCGCCGAGCAGGAACAGGAGGCTGAAGAGATACCACTGGGCTTCGATGTAGGCGTTGGAGCTCAGGTTCACGCCCAGGAAGCGGCCGAGATAGCGCGCCACCGCGTTTCCCGCCCCGATCAGGATCATGAGGAGCGCGCACCAGGCGATGACCCGGCCGATCCGCTCGTTCAGCCGGTCGATGGCGCGGGACAGGACGAGGAGAGCTTGCAAGGGGGCGTTCTCCCGATGGTTAACCGACGGTCGGAGGGGAGATTAGCGGGCGGGAAGTTGCCGGACAAGCCCGGCGTGGGCGCTCCCCGGGAGGGCGGGTGGTCAGGTGAGGCTCTCGACCAGCTCCCCCAGCATCCGCGCCACGGTGACCGCCACCATCTCCCGACGCCACTCCGGGTCCACGTTGAGGTTGGTGAGGGGACGGGACTGGCGGTGGGCTTCCCCGGCGATCGCCGCGGCCAGGGAGTCGTCGAGCACCTTCCCCCGGGCGACGGCGTCCAGGCCGCGGATCGACTTCGGGCGGGCCCCGAGCGCCCCGACCACCAGCCGGAGGTCCCCGACCCGGCGGTCGGCGTCCAGGGTCAGCGCCGCCGCGGTCGAGAGCAGCGGAAAGTCGATGGCCGCGCGCGCCCGGAGCTTCCGGTAGGCGGAGTGGAAGCCCGGGCGCCGGCGGCGGGAGCACGACCTCGGTCAGGATCTCGTCCGGCTCCCGCACCGTGTTCCGCGCGCCGTCGCCCCGGAAGAAGTCCGCGACGGGGATCGTGCGATCGCCGCGCGCCGACACCAACCGCACCGACGCCCCGTAGACCAGGAGCGGCCCGGGGGTGTCCGCGCTCATCGCGGCCACGCACCGGCTTCCCTCGGGGACCACGTGGCAGAGGTCGCCGTCCTTCTTCAGGCAGTAGCCGAGCGCCCCCCGCCAGAACCCGCTCTGGTTGTAGTACACGCACCGGGTGTCCAGGCAGAGGTTCCCTCCCAGGGTCCCCATGTTCCGGAGCTGGGGTCCGGCGGCCAGGCCGGCGGCCTGGGCGAGGGCGGGGTAGCGCGCGCGCACCCGCGGGTGGCCGGCGATCGCGGCCAGGGTGGTTCCGGCGCCGATGATGAGCGCGCCGTCTTCGGCGGACCGGATCTCTCGAAGTCCGGCCAGCCGGCGAAGGCTCACCAGGCGCCGCGGGGCGGCCAGCCCGTGCTTGAGATTCGGCAACAGGTCGGTGCCGCCGGAGAGGAGCATCGTCTCCTCCGGCGCCTCGGCCAGAAGCCGCGCCGCATCCTCGACCGTGGCCGGGTGCACGACCTCCATTTCGGGGAGCGGGAGCATCAGGAACCCCCTCCGGTCGTCGCGACCGCCGCCGAGGCCTCGACCGCGCGAAGCGCCCGCAAGACCTTGCCCGGGGAGAGCGGCAGGGTGTCCACCCGGATCCCCACCGCGTCGAAGACCGCGTTGGCGATGGCGGGGATGGAGGGATGGAGCGGGCCCTCGCCGGCTTCCTTGGCCCCGTAGGGTCCCTCCGGGTCCAGCGACTCGACGATCAGCGAGTGAAGCTCCGGGGTGTCGAGGGTGGTGGGGATGCGGTAGTCGAGGAGCGACGGCCCGGTGTGGAGCCCGCTCTCGTAGAAGAGGTGCTCCTCGAAGAGCGCCTCCGCGAACCCCATGTAGGCGCTCCCCTCCATCTGTCCCTCCACGATCACCGGGTTCAGGACCCGGCCCGCGTCGTGGGCCACCCAGATCCGCTCCACGGTGACGACGCCGGTCCGGGGGTCGACGGACACCTCGGCCACGTGGGCGGTGAAGGAGTAGGCGGGCGAGGCGCCGATCGTCCCCCCGCGGTAGTCGCCGTGAACGTGCTTGGGGGTGTTGTAGTGGCCGACGGAACCGAGGGTGCCCTCCGCCGCCTCCGCCCACCGGAACGCCTCGGCCACCGGCACGCGCTCGTCCGGCCGGTCCTCGCGGGTCGCGAAGCCGTCCCCCAGGATCACCCGCCCGGGCGGGCACTCCCACTTCGCCGCCGCGACCCGGCGCACCCGGTCGGCCAGCTCCCGCGCCGCCCGGAGGCACGCGTTCCCCGCCATCATGGTGACCCGGCTGGAGTAGGCGCCGAGATCCACCGGGGTGAGATCGGTGTCGCCGGAGACCACGCGCACCGCCTCGGGTTCCACCCCCAGCTCCTCGCAGACCACGGTGGCGAGCATGGACTCCGCCCCCTGGCCGATCTCGCTCACCCCGGAGAACACGGTCACCCGCCCCGAGCGGTCGACCTTGAGCTGCACCGCGCTCTGGGGCATGTCGTTGGGATAGATCGGGTAGTTGGTGCCGCTGATGTAGCTGGAGCCGGCCACCCCCACCCCGCGCCCGTAGGGGAGCTTCCCGTGCTTCCCGCACCAGCCGCTCGCCGACTCCACCCGGTCCAGGCATTCGGCGAACCCGGTGGACTGGATGAGCAGCTCGTTCACCGTGCGCTCGCCGGGAAGGATGAGGTTTCGCCGGCGAAGCTCGATGGGATCGATCCCGAGCCCGGCGGCCAGCTTGTCCAGGGTGACCTCGAAGGCGAAGCGGGGCTGGACGCTCCCGTGGCCGCGCTTGGGCCCGCAGGCCGGCTTGTTGGTGTAGGCGCGGACGGAGTCGAACCGGTAGGCGGGGATGGCCAGGGGCGCGGGAACCAGCTGGCCGGAGTAGTAGGCGGTCACCAGCCCGAAGGACGCGTAGGCCCCGCCGTCGATGATCGTCTTCGCGTCGCAGGCGGTGAGCTTCCCGTCCCGGGTGGCCCCCAGCCGGTAGTGCATCTTCATGGGATGGCGGCCGCGATGGGAGTAGAACACCTCCTCGCGGGTGTAGAGGAGCTTCACCGGGCGGCCGGTCGTCATGGCCAGCTTCCCCACGCAGAACTCCAGGTCGAAGGGCTCGCTCTTTCCGCCGAAGGCGCCCCCCACCGGCGGCTGGATCACCCGCACCCGGTCCTGGGGGACCTGGAGCACGCGGGCGAGTTCCCGGTGCAGGTAATGCGGCACCTGGGTGGAGCTGATCACGGTGAGCACCCCCGAGGGTTCCCAGAGCCCGATCGCGCAGTGGGGCTCGATGGCGGCGTGGGTGGTGCCCTGGAAGAAGTAGTCCCCCTCGGCGGTGGCGTCGGAGCCGGCCAGTCCCGCGTCCACGTCCCCGAACTCCAGGTGCACGTGCTTGGTCACGTTCCCGTGGCGGGCGGCCTCGTTCACCACCGGCGCCCCGGAGGCCAGCGCCTCCTCCGGATCCAGCACGTGGGGAAGCACCTGGTAGGTCACCTCGACCGCGGCGGCGGCGCGGACGGCGGTGAGCTCGTCCACCGCGGCCACGCAGGCCACCGCGTCCCCCACGAAGCGCGCCTTGTCGAGCGCGAGGGGATACTCGTCCTGGGTCCAGGGGAGGATGCCGTACTTGACCGGCATGTCCCGCCCGGTGATGACCGCGTGGACCCCTTCCATGGCCAGCGCCCGGGACGCGTCGATCCGGACGATCCGCGCGTGGGCGTGGGGGGAGCGGACGAGCTTGGCGTGGAGCATCCCCGGAAAGGTCATGTCGTCGGCGTAGCGGGTCCGGCCGGTGACCTGCTCGGCCGCGTTCACCTTGCCGCGCCGCCGCCCGATGGTCCGAGGCTCCCCCCCGCGACCGCCGTTTCCCGGCGGGGGGCCGCCGGAAGCCTTCGCGCTCACGACCCGCCCCGGCTTCCCGCGGGCGACGGATCGGCTCCGGCGCCATGGACCGCGCTGCGCGGCGTCCTCCACCGCGTCCAGGATCTTGGTGTAGCCGGTGCAGCGGCAGAGGTTCCCGGAGAGCGCCGCCTTCACCTCGTCGCGGGAGGGGACCTTGCCCGCGTCCAGGAGCGCCTTCGCGCTCATGAGGATCCCCGGGGTGCAGAACCCGCACTGGGCGGCGCCGTGATCGACGAACGCGCGCTGGAGCGGGTGGAGGTCCGTGCCCCGGGCCAGCGACTCCACCGTCTCGACCCGCGCGCCCTCGGCGTCGGCGGCCAGGGTGAGACAGGAGAGCACCGGCGTCCCGTCCACCAGCACCGTGCACGCCCCGCAGTCCCCCTTGTCGCAGCCCTGCTTGGTTCCGGTCAGCCCCAGCTCGTAGCGGAGGAGTTCCAGGAGCGTCCGCTCGCCGGGAACGGCCAGGCGCATGCGGTCGCCGTTCACGGTGAGGGAGATCCCGGCCAGCCGGCGGGGGTGTCCGTCATCGCCGGCCCGGCCTCCGTGCTCCGAGGGCTCCGAGGGCTCCGAGGGGCGCGCACCGGATCGGGCGGACCGGCCATCACGCCGCCCCCTCCAGGATGCCGATGATCTCCTCGTCGGTGAAGACGTGGTCGGAGCGCTTGGCCGCGGACAGCACCTGATCCACCGCCTGGTCGGTCGCCGGCCGGTCGTGCATGAGGAACCAGTGGCGGACGTTCGAGGCGCCGCTCATCGGCCCGACCTGGATGTTCTGCCGGCGTCCGAGCCAGCCCGCGGGGATGCCGGAGTAGACCCGGTCGGCAAGCCAGTCGTCGCCCATCTCCTGCGCCTTCAACACCGCGGCGGCGTGGACGCCGGTGGCGGTCCGGAACGCGTCGGCGCCGAACATCGGGTAGTTGTAGGGGAGGGGGGCGCCCAGCTCGCGGTGGGCCAGGTCCACGTACTCGACCAGGGGCGAGAGATCGATGTTGTTCACCCCGAAGAGCCGGAGGTTCACCAGGAGCTGGTCCATGGAGGTGTTCCCCACCCGCTCGCCCACCCCGAGGGCGGTGCCGTGCACCCGGTCCACCCCTTCGTGGACGGCCATGAACGCGTTGGTGAGGCTCAGGCCCCGGTCGCTGTGCCCGTGCCAGTCGAGCTTCACGTCCTCGCCGGTCTCCGCGATCACGCCCCGCACGAACTTCACCAGGTTCGACACCCCGGCCGGGCAGGCGTGCCCGACGGTGTCGCACATGGTGATCCGGCGGGCGCCCTTCTCGATGGCGTTCAGGTACAGCGGGCGGAGCGTCTCCGGGGAGGAGCGCGTGGTGTCCTCGGTCACGAAGGCGACCTCGAGGTTCTCCCCCGCCGCGAAGCGGATGGCGTCGCCGGAGAGCTTCAGCACCCGGTCCAGGTCCCACGCCTCCACGTACTGCCGGATGGGGCTGCAGCCCAGGAACAGATATGCCTCGACCGGGACCCCGGTCCGGTGGACGATGTTGGCGATCGGCTCGATGTCCCGGGCCAGGGTGCGCGCGGCGCAGTTGGCCTTGATCTTGAGCTTGGCCGAACCGATCTCGCGGGCCAGGGTCTCGGCCTGGGTCACCGCCCGGGGCCCGGCCCCGGGAAGGCCGATGTCCGCGGTGTCGATCCCCAGGCCGTCCATCAGGTGAAGCAGGCGGACCTTCACCTCCATCTCGGGATCGCGGATGGAGGGACTCTGGAGCCCGTCCCTCAGGGTCTCGTCGTCCAGCTCCACCCGGGAACGGATGAGCGCCTCCATCGGTCCCGCCTGGTTCCAGTCGTATACCAGCTCTTCCGGTTTCATCGACGATCCTCCTGAACAAAGTGCGGGTGAGGACTACGCGGTCTGCTCTTCCTTCGCCGCGGGGGCCTCGGCCAGCCGCTTGAGACGCCAGGCGGCCCACAACGCCGCGCCCAGGGCCCCCGCCGAGACGGAGTCCTCGTGGGTGCGGATCTCCAGGTTCAACTCGTTCTCCGCGATCTTCTCGCGCAGGGCTTCCATCATCCCCTCGTTCAGGGCCAGGCCGCCGGTCACCATCACCGGCGACTCCGACTTGACCGAGACCAGGAGCCGCACCAGGCGCTGGGCGACCGAGCGATGGATCCCCTTCAGGATGTCCTCGGTCTGGATCCCGCGGCTCACCATGTTGATGACGTCGGTCTCCGAGAGGACCGCGCAGATCCCCGAAGGCTCCTCGGGACTGTGGGACCGGACCGAGAGGCCCCCCACTTCGGTGAGCGGCACGCCCAGGTACCGCGCGATGTTCTCGATGAACTGCCCCGAGCCCGAGGCGCACTGCCCGGTCATCTTGTAGGCGAGCACCCGGGAGCGGCCGTCCACCCGGATGGCGCGGGCGTGAAGCGCGCCCAGGTCCAGCACGGTGCGGGTCTCGGGGTCGAGGTAGCTCGCGCCCCGGGCGTGGGACGTCATGCCGTAGAAGTGGCCGCGCCGGAAATCCACGAGTTCCGCCGCGCCCGTCGAGGCCACGTACTCGACGTCGCTCTCCTGGATCCCCGCCTTCAGCAGGGTGCGCTCGTAGCACCCGGCCACCACCGAGCGCATGTCGCGTTTGCGGATGCGCTCGACCACCAGGGCGAGGGTCTCGGTCCGGCCGTCGTCGTCCTCGCGGACGATGGCGGTCTTGACGGCGCTGGCTCCGACGTCGATGCCGGCGGTCACGATCATCGCTGCACCTCCAGGGCGGTCTCGTCCACCGGGATGTCGCGGCGGGCGTAGAGCGCGGCGCCCACCGCGCCGGTGTAGATGGAATCGGGGTGGATGTTGAGGGTCACCTCGCCGTAGTTGGTCCGGACGAGGTCCTTGAGCGAGGCCACCACCGCGGGGTTCCGGGCCACCCCGCCGGTGAAGGTGAACTCCTCGTTGATCCCGCCGGAGCGGGCGAGGAGCGACATGGCGCGGAGCACGATGGCGCGATGGAGGCCGAGCAGGATGTCCTCGCGCTTCTGCCCCAGCTCCAGCCGCTCCCGGATCTCCGCCCCCGCGAACACCGTGCAGGTGGAGGAGACGGTCACCGGGTGGGCCGCGGTGAGCGCCAGCGGCCCCAGCTCGTCCAGGGAGAGGCTCAGCTCGTCGGCGATGTAGCCCAGGTAGCGCCCGCACCCGGCGGCGCACCGGTCGTTCATCTGGAAGTTGGTGGAGATCCCGCGATCGTCGACCTGGATGGCCTTGGTGTCCTGGCCGCCGATGTCGAGCACGGTCCGGGTCCTGGGGAAGAAGAAGTGGGCGCCCAGGCCGTGGCAGAGGATCTCGCTTCGGATCTGGTCCTTCCGGAAGGGGAGCCGCTGGCGGCCGTAGCCGGTCCCCACCATGTTGGTGACGTCGAGGGGCTCGGCGGCAGCCCGGTCGACCGCGGCGGAGAGGCGCGCCGCGCGCTCGGGGGGAGGCCGGTGACCGCCAGGCAGCGCTTCAGGGTGCCCGCGAAGTCGATGTCGAGGACGGTGTTCTCCTCGCGGAGGATGACCGCGTCGTAGACCGCCATCAGGTGCTCGAAATCGAGGCTGAAGCGGGGGGCCTCCTCCTCGGCCACGGCCATGAAGAGCGCCCCCACGATGTCGCGGAAGAACGAGTTGCGGATCCGGGCCGAGACCTCGGGGTTCTCGGTGAGGTCCCGCTGGATCCGGTCGAAGACCGCGTCCAGGGCCTCGTTGAGGCGCTCCCGGGGGGCGCCGGTGCCCTCGTGCTCGAGGGCGAAGTCGCGGAGCCGGCGGAGCCGGAAGAGCGCGGACTCCACCGTGAACTCCGAGAGGAGGGTGTCGAGGAGCGCGGGGTCGAGACCCGCGTCGTCGGCGTGCCGGCTCAACAGGGTGAACCGCGCGTTGATCCGCGCCTCGTTCTCGGCCACCAGGGTCGCCACGCGGTAGTCGCTTCGGGTATTGGTGATCCCCCGCCCCAGGATCCGCTCCTCCTCGTCGAGGAGCACCGCCTTGGTGGTGGTGGAGCCGAGGTCGATTCCCAGGTACAGGCTCATGCCGTCACCTCCGAGGAGCGCTTCTGCTCGATCATCTGGAGATAGCTCTCCAGGCGGTTCTTGATGTTGGCGGAGGAGTAGTAGCGCGGGTCCACCAGGTCGGACTCGATGAACCCGCCCGAGCGCCCGGTCCGCTGCTCGATCTCGCGGAGGATGAGGAGCTGTCCGGCCGAGAACGAGTTGCAGGACTTCACCGAGTGGATGAGGAACCCGTCCGCCTCGTACTCCTCGACGTACTTGGCCAGAAGGTCGGTCCGGGCGGGGAGCGAGAGGTTGGTGTAGCAGCCGAGGCAGTACTCGGCCAGGGTCTCGATCGGCCGGGTGGGATCGTGCCGGTAGCCCCGGTCGTAGAGCCCGCCGACCTTGGTGTAGCTCGAGGCCACCGCCACCGCGCCCTGGTCGTAGAAGAGCTTCCAGAAGTCCCGGAAGTGGGTCCAGTTGGGCGGGCCCTCGATCACCAGCCGGTAGCGCTGGTTCTCCATGGGGCCGTCCGGGGTCACCGGGCCCAGGCCCTTCTCGATCCGCTCGTCGATCTCCCGGTTCAGGTACTCGTAGTAGCGGACCGCGTCCTCGGTGCCCCGGAAGGCGGTGAAGATCGGCCCCACGTAGTAGACCGCGCCGAAGTAGGCGTCGATGGGGCTCGGCTTGTGGTGGGCGGATTCCAGGGCCCGGACCAGGCCGTCCTCCGCGCTCGCGCTCAGGGTGAGGCTCGCCTTGAGGCGCGATTCGTCGTACTTCACCCCGGAGATGCGCTCGAGCACCGGGATCAGCTCCTCCCGGATCTGGCGGGTCACGTAGTCCTGGATGTCCGGGGTGATCTTCCCTTCGGACTGGTAGGGGACGTGCAGCATCACCACCGGGCAGTCGTAGAGCGCCTTCAGGTTCTCGAACCACTTCATGAACACGAAGCAGCCGGTGTAGCTCAGGAGCAGGAGATCGGGAGGCGGAAGGACCTGGCCGGTCGGCCCCACGTTCCCCTTCAGCATCATTCCCACGTCGCACTTCACGTAGGTGCAGACGTCCTCGCTGTGGCCGTAGCGCTCGGCCTCGGCGATGTAGTCCTCGGAGCGCTTCCGCATCCCGGTCTGGAGGGCGTTGATCTCCGGGTAGACCGGCACCATGTCGAAGGAGCGGATCAGCTCGGTGAGGTTCCCGGGGACGAAGGTGTAGACGATCTTCTTCCCCCGGGCGCGGGCGTTGGCCACGTCGTCGAAGTAGCCGGCGAGCATGTTCTTCTGGAGAACCATGCTCTCCTCTTTCTGGACGTTGCCGTTCCCGTTGGCCGGCTTCTCGTCCCGCAGGAGTTCGCGGGGATCGCGGGCCTGGGGCTTGGCGGGGTTCGTGGCGGCGTTCGTGGCGGCGGGCGGGGGACTGGCGGCCTTGCCGGGGTTCGGGCTCATTTGCGCCTCCTTCCCGAGGCCTCGGCGACGACCGCCTCGCCCCAGAGACGAATGGATTCGGAGAAGGTTCCGACCTGCTCGCGGATGGCGCCGAGCTGGCCGGTGTTCTCCGCGTACTTGAACGTGGTGTAGGGGATGCCGGCGGCGTCGAGGGCCTTCTGGTAGAGCGGCCGGTCGAGGAGCGCCGGATCGCAGAAGCTCGGGGTGGCGAAGAGGACCCCGTCGGCCCGGGTCGCCTTCACCCGCTCGACCAGCGCCTTCGACCGATGGTTGGCGGCGTCGTAGATCGAGGAGCAGGGCACGGTGGCGGTGAGGAAGGTGCCCATCAGGGCGTCCAGGGGATCGCCGTCCTCGGGAACGTCCCGGGTCAGGAAGCGGTTCCCCAGGAGGAAGTCGTCGTCCACCAGGTAGCAGCCGGCGAGCTCCAGGCTCTTGATGAGCGCGAGCGGCGGCTGCTCGCAGAACGCCCCCACCAGGACCACCCGGGCGTTGTCCTGCTCGGGCTTCTCCACGTTCCGGGCGAGATCCAGGTACTCCCGGATGATCGCGTTGTGCTCGTCGGCCGGAAGCACCTGCCCCGCGCGCTGGACGAGGTAGATGTCGTAGGTCGAGATCCGCTCGGGCATGTCGGCGCGGGCCTGGTGAAGCTCGCGGACCAGCCGCCGGTTCTCGTTGTAGAGGGCGATGGAGCGGCGGAGGCGCTCGGGATCGTAGGCCACCCCGGTCAACGCCGAGAAGTCGTCGAGGAGGGCCACCATCTGGTCCCGGTAGAACCGGCCGCCGACCTTGGGATCGAAGTTCTGGGGAAAGTCGATGAACCGGACGAGCTTCTCCGGGAAGAGGATCTTCCAGACCCCGGAGAGGTTCCGGATGACGTCGCAGATGGCGGGGAAGAGCATCCCGTCCAGGACGTCGAGGTTTCCCATGAGCCCCAGCTCCACCGTGCTCCGCGGGATGCGGCAGATGTAGGACTGGAAGTAGGCGTCGCCCCGGATCACCTCGGTCCGGTCGCCCCCCCCGATGATCCCCACCGGAAGCCCGCCGACCGCGTGGAGGATCTCGCCGGGGACGTAGATCGGGAGGTAGCCGAAGGCGCGGCCGCCGGTCCGTTCCTTCCATTCCCGCACCGCCTTGAACTCGGTGTCCTCGTGGAGGTCGCGGCAGCGTTCAAGGAGCTTCTCGAGGGCTTCGGCTGGGGAGCCGGCCGCCGCCCTCGGGGGGGCGGCCTCGGCCTTCCGGCTTCGGGCCTCCATCAGGGCGGGGCTCTTGGGTTCTAGGGTCACCGAGGGCTTCCTCCTCTCGGAAAGGGTCCGCTTCCCGCGTCCGGCGCGAGTCGTCGCGCGCCGGACGTCAGGCGGACCGTTGCTTCCAGAATTCCTGGGGCACGCAGGTCAGGCTCTCCCGGAGGTCGGCCAGGGCGCCGACCGCGCAACCGGGATAGCCGCACAGAAAGAGCTGGGCCACCGACTGGGCGAGGTCGGTGGCGGGAAGGCTCCGCAGCCGCTTGGGCCAGGTGTAGAGCCAGTTCATCATCCCGAAGAGGGCGAAGGCGGCGATCTCGGGATCGGGCCGCTTCAGGCCTTCCGGCGCGCCGGCGTTGAACTCGGCGATGATGTCGATCAACACCTTGGAGTAGCGGCGCTTCAGATCCAGGATCTTCTCCCCCAGCTCGTCCTTCAGGGTCAGGTCCTCGTGGGCCAGCACCTTCATCTCGTTCATGTTGTGGCGGAAGTAGCCGAGGTGATGGCCGATGAAGCTCACGAGCTTGTCGCGCGGCGTCTTGGCCTCGACCATCGCCCCCTGAACGGTTTCGAGAAGGGTGGAGTAGCAGTGGTGCTGGATCTGGAAGAGAAGCTCGTCCTTGGTCGGAAAGTAGTAGTAGAGCCCGGAGAGGCTCCGCCCGGTGACCTTGGCCAGGTCGCGGATGGAGGCGTTGTGAAAGCCCCGGTCCGCGAAGAGCGCGGCCGCGGTCTGGAGGAGCTCCAGGTGGCGTTCGTCGTAGGTCATGCTACTCCTCTCATGCCGAGGCTCTTCCCCCCGCAGACGTTCACCACCTGGCCGGTGACGAAGCTGGCCTCGGCCGAGGCCAGGTAGGCGGCCACCGAGGCGACCTCCTCGATCGTCCCCATGCGCCCCCCGGGCTGGGCGGCGATCAACCGCTCCAGGACCGCGGGCTTGAGGTTCCGCGCCATGGGGGTGTCGATCATCCCCGGGGCCACCGCGTTCACGGTGATCCCGAACTTCACCAGCTCCAGGGCGAGGGCCCGGGTGAGGCCCACCAGCCCCGCCTTGGAGGCCGAGTAGTTGGCCTGGCCGGGGTTCCCCATCCAGGCGCGGCTCGCGATGTTGACGATCCGCCCGTACCCGCGCTCCTTCATCACCGGGACCACCGCCCGGCAGCAATGGAAGGCGCCGGTGAGGTTCACCGCCAGCACCGCGTCCCAGTCCTGGTCGCTCATCGCGTCCACCCAGCCGTCCCGGATGATCCCGGCGTTGTTGACCAGGACCGCGACCGGGCCCAACTCGTGGGCCAGCTCGTCGATGGTCTCCGCGACCCGGGCGCTCTCGGTCACGTCCAGCCGGCGGCTGTGGATGCGGTCGGGGCCGAACTGCTCGGCCAGCTCGACCGCGGTGACCTGGAGCGCGTCCGGGTTCCGGTCGGCGAGGATCACCGTGGCGCCGTCGGCGGCCAGGCGGTTGGCGATCCCCAGGCCGATCCCCTGGGCGGCCCCGGTCACCAGGGCGATCCGGCCCCCGAATCGATCAGCCATTCGTCCACTCCGCCTTCCGCTTGGCCAGGAACGCCTCGATGCCTTCCACCGCGTCGTGGGTCTGCATGAGGTCGTCGAAGTAGAGGCGCTCCAGCTCGTCCAGGCCGAGCCGGACGGTGCGGTGGAGGATCCAGCGGGCGGCTTTCCGGGCGCGCCGGAGCGAGGCCGCGGAGAGCGGCACCAGGTGCTGCTCGGCCCACCGGGTGACCGCGCCGGTGCCCTCGCCCTCGCCCACGACCTCGTCGGCCAGACCGATGGCGAGGGCGGTCTCGGCGTCCACGCTCTCGCCGGTCAGGAGGAGGCTGTTGGCCTGGGCGCGGCAGCGCATGGAGAGAAGGAGCGATCCCATGGGGGCGAAGACCCCGAGCTTGATCTCGGGGAGGCCGAGTTCCGCGCCGTCCTCGACCACGATCCGGTCGCAGAAGGCGGCCAGCTCCAGCCCGCCCCCCAGACATCGGCCCCGGATGAGGGCCAGGGTGGGGACGTCCATCTGCATGAAGTCGCGGAAGAGGTCGTTGAACTCGCCGAGCATGCCCCAGACCTTGGGAAGCTGGTGCTCCTCGACGCTCGCGCCGTAGGAGAAGTGGCGGCCCTTGCCCTCGAAGACCACGAGCCGGAGCGCCGGCTCGTGGGCGGCGGCGTTCACCACCCGGCGGATGCTCCGCACCATCTCGGCGTCGATGACGTTTCCGGGAGGGGCGTCGAGGTTGACCCAGAGAACCGTATCGCCGAGGCCCAGCCGGCAGGAGAGCTTCTGGAGCTGTCCCTGGGCCATGACGGACTTCAAGGACGGAGGCTTTTCGACGTGTTCGCGGTAGAGGTCGCGGTCGATCTTGGTCATGGCGTGATCCTCATCGGTCGGATGACTTGGGGAGAATGGCGTTCAGGAGGTCGTCGTCCCAGGCGTGGCCTTCGGCGATCATCCGGCGGAGGCCGACGAAGTCCACCTCCCGGTTTCCCTTGGGGCCCTCGTTGAAGGCCCGGAAGCCCGCCTTGGCCTCGGTGTTCATGTTGAGCGCGAGCCACGCCCGGTTGGTCTCGCGGTTCCGGTCCCAGTGCTCGAGCTTGTGCTTCCGGACGGACTCCACGGTCTTGGTGAGGCAGTCCGGCATGGTCATGAGGAGCTTGGTGGCGAGCGCGTCCACCGCCCGGTCCAGCCGCGAGAGATCCATGGTGCAGCGGGCGAGGAGCTTCTTGGCCTCGTCCTTCTGGGCGCCGGTCTTCATGGCGCCCAGGCAGGCCTTTCCGTACTCGTCCACCGCGCGGTCGGTGACGACGAGCGGGTTGGGGATGAACTCGTCGTTCAGCTTCAGCACCGGCTGGATGTCGGTGATGAGGCCGTAGGCCAGGGCCTGGTGGGCCGACCACATCTCGCAGAGGGTGCAGGACTGCATGGCGTGCTCGGCGCCCACGAAGATGGGGAGGAAGTCGGTGGAGCCGCCGTCGGGGGCGGAGCCGTGCTTCGGACCCGCCTGGCCGAAGAGCGCCATGTCCGAGGCCACGGTGAAGTCGCAGGCCATCCCGATCTCCTGCCCGCCGGCGATCCGCATGCCGTTCACCCGGTTGATGACCGGTTTGTCGCAGGCGAGGATCGCGCTCACCATGTCGTTGAAGAGCCGCATGTACTGGCGGTACTCCTGGGGCCGGCCGGCGTAGTACTCGGCGTACTCCTTGGTGTTCCCGCCGGTGCAGAAGGCGCGGTCGCCGGTCGCGGTGAAGACCACCGCGACCGCCGCCCGGTCCGCCGAGGCCTTCCGGAAGGCGAGGATGGTCTCCTTCACCATGTCGGTGGTGTAGGAGTTCAGCTGGCCGGGGTTGTTGAAGATGATCCAGAGGTTGTGAAGCCCCGGGGCGGGAGTGCCGTCGGGCTTCAGGACCGGGCGTTCCTCGACCAGCACCAGGCCGGACTTCGGTTCCGGGACCAGGTTGTGGTCGGCGAGCTTCGGAGCGGTTTGGGTCGTCACGTTTTCGTCCTCCATCTGACCTAGGGCACCATCACGGCGCGCTTCTCGAGTTTTCCGTGATGGGCGAGCTCCAGGACCTCGTTGATCGAGTCGAGGGGGTGGAACTCCACAAAGGGCGCGACCTGGATCTTCCGGTCGGCGATGAGCTTCAGGGCGCCGGGATAGTGCTGCGGGCGGCAGCCCCAGCTCCCGAACACGTCGGCGTCGAAGGCCATGAGGTTGCTGAGCCGCACGTTCACCTTGTCCCGGGTGAATCCGATGATGCCGAGGGTCCCGGTCGGGTTGAGGAGCGAGAAGGCGAGGCTCTGGGCCGCGGCGTGCCCGGACATCTCGAAGACCTTCCAGCCCGCGCGGGGCCAGCCGAGCTTCTTGGCTTCGGCCTTGACCGCGTCCTTGGCCTGGGCTTCGTCCATCCCCTGGATGGAGACGCCGGCGTTGGCCCCGTACTGGAGCGCCTGCTTGACCTTCTGTTCGGCGACGTCCACCGCGATGACCTGGGCGCCGAGGGCGGCGGCGATCTGGACCCCGTAGATCCCGATCCCGCCGGCGCCGGTGATGACCACGTGGTCTTCCGGGCCGACGTGGGCGCGGTGGAGGGCCTGGTAGGGGGTGGTGACCGCGTCGGCCACCACGGCCAGGTGCTCCAGCTTCAGGTCGTTGGGAAGATCGGGCACCGGGATCAGGAAGCGGGCGGGGACGGTGATGTGGGTCGCGAAGCCCCCGTCGATGTCGTTCCCCGGCATCTTCTGGTTCAGGCACATGTTCTCGCGCCCGGCCCGGCACATGGGGCAGTCCCCGCACGGAAGTACCGCGGGGACAACGACTTGCTGGTTCTGTTGGAGCGGGGTCCCGTCGGCCAGGCGGGCGTCGGGGCCGAGTTGGTCGACGGTGCCGGCGATCTCGTGCCCGAGGGTGATCGGGGGGGCCTGCCGGGTCCGCACCCCGCCGTGGAGAAATCCCAGGTCGGTGTGGCACACGCCGCAGCCGTGGATCCGGATGCGGGCCTCACCCTGGCCCGGGGCGGCCAGTTCTAGGTCGCTAACTTCAAGTGGTTTGCCTGGTTCCGCCATTCGCCAGGAACGATTCCGGTCGTTCATCGGCGCCTCCCTTCGTTCGAACGATCGTTCGTAAATTACGGCGGGATGGGGGGGGGAGTCAAGGGGAAAAGAGTGCCCGGTTCTGCCCGGTGGCTGAATTCGGCGATCTGGGAAGCCTCAGCAGCTTGGGCCATTCGGGTGGAAACCAGCTAGAGGATCGTAGGCAGGTGGCTGCACTGGATGTTAGCGACTCGTGGGGGGAACAAACGGCTCCCACGGGCAATGGGAGCTTGGTGCCCTCTTGCGGAGAGTGGGTACAGCTGCCTCCTCTTTCGGGGACACAGCCGGGAAAGGAGCCAAGGCTGCACGGAGACACGGTCCCCAAGCTGCGCTACGATTCTGCGGGTAGCTGGCCCGGCGGCGATCGGCAGCCAACCCT
>CAWANH010000027.1:0-4760 GCA_963783375.1 Candidatus Eiseniibacteriota bacterium | reverse complement strand
TCAGGACCCGCCGAATGCCACGGCCAGGGCCTCGGCCCCGGCCTCCAGCGTCCGGTCCACATCCTCTTCGTCATGGGCGAGGGAGATGAAGCCGGCCTCGAACTGGAAGGGCCGAGGTAGATGCCCCGTTCCAGCATGGCGTGGAAGTACCGGGCGAACGCCGCGGTGTCCGAGGCCTTGGCCTCGTCGTAGTTCCTGACCGGTCCCCGGCGGAAATAGAGGCCGAACATCGAGCCGACCCGCTGGAAGGCCAGGGGGTAGTCCGTGTTTCTCCATCACCGCGGCGATCCCCGCCTCGAGGCGGCTCCCCAGCTCCTCCAACCGGTCGTAGATCCCGGGAACGTCGAGGAGGCTCAGCGTGGCCCGTCCCGCCGCCACCGCCAGAGGGTTCCCGGAGAGGGTCCCGGCCTGGTACACCGGACCCGCCGGGGCCAGCTTCTCCATGATCGACCGCGGACCGCCGTAGGCCCCGACCGGGAGACCTCCTCCGATGACCTTCCCCATGGTGGTGAGGTCCCCCGCCACCCCGAATCGCTCGGTGGCCCCGCCGGGGGCGAGCCGGAAGCCGGTCATGACCTCGTCCAGAACGAGGAGCGCGCCGTCGTCCCGGGTAAGCGCCCGGAGCCCTTCCAGGAACCCCGGCCCGGGGGGGATCAACCCCATGTTCCCGGCCACCGGTTCGACGATCACCGCGGCGATCTCACCGGGATGGCTTCGGAAGAGGGCGGCCACCCGGTCCAGGTCGTTGTAGGGCGCGAGGAGGGTGTCGGCCACCACCGCCTCCGGCACCCCGGGGCTGTTGGGAACGCCGAGGGTGGTGGCTCCGGATCCGGCCTGCATGAGAAACGCATCGCCGTGGCCGTGATAGCACCCCTCGAACTTCACGAACTTCGACCGGCCGGTGTGGGCCCGGGCCAGCCGGAGCGCCGACATGGTGGCCTCGGTGCCGCTGTTCACCAGCCGCACCATTTCCATACCGGGCATGCGGGAGACCACCAGCCGGGCCAGATCCGTCTCCCCTTCGGTGGGGGCGCCGTAGCTCATCCCCCGCGAGGCGGCGTCGCACACCGCGTCCACCACCTCGGGGTGGGCGTGGCCCAGGATCATGGGGCCCCAGGAACCCACGTAATCCACGTACTCGTTCCCGTCCAGGTCGAAGACCCGGCAGCCGGCGGCGTCGGCGATGAAGGGGGGATCCCCCCCCACCCCGCCGAAGGCCCGGACCGGCGAGTTCACCCCCCCGGGAATGACCTGTCGCGCCTCGGCCATGGCCAGCCGGCTCTTCTCAAGACTCCAGTCCGTCATAGACTCCATCCCTTCCCGAGCAATTTAGCCGCTCGGCGCGCAAAATACGTGAGAACCATGTCCGCCCCCGCCCGCCGGATGGCCACCAGGCTCTCCATCATCACCCGTTCCTCGTCCAGCCAGCCGTTTCGGGCCGCGGCGAGGATCATGCTGTACTCCCCGCTCACCTGGTAGGCCGCGGTGGGGACCCCGAACCGGTCCTTCACCCGGCGGATGATGTCCAGATAGGGCATGGCCGGCTTCACCATGATCATGTCCGCGCCCTCCTCGAGGTCCAGGGCCACCTCGCGGAGCGCCTCGTCCCCGTTCCCGGGGTCCATCTGGTGGGAGCGGCGGTCGCCGAAGGCCGGGGCCGACTCGGCGGCATCCCGGAAGGGACCGTAGAATCCGGAGGAGTACTTGGCCGCGTAGGAAAGGATGGGAAGCTCGGGCGACCCGGCCGCGTCGAGCGCCTCCCGGATCCCGGACACCATGCCGTCGACCATCCCCGACGGGGCGATCACGTCCGCCCCCGCCCGGGCCAGGGACACCGCCTGCTTCCCCAGGTTCTCCCGGGTGGCGTCGTTGTCGAGGTCCCCGTCGGACAGGACCCCGCAGTGCCCGTGGTCGGTGTACTCGCAGAAGCAGAGGTCCACCATGGCCACCAGCTCCGGCGCCGCCCGCTTGAGCGCATCGAGGCCCCGCTGGACCACGCCGTCGGGGCGCCAGGATGACGCCCCCACCGGGTCCTTCTCCTCGGGAATCCCGAAGAGGATCAGGGCGGGCACCCCTTCGTCGCGGATCCGGGGAGCGACCTCGGCCAGGCGGTCCGCCGACCACTGGCTGACCCCGGGCATCGAACCCACCGGCTTCTCCACCCCGGAACCGGGGCAGATGAACACCGGGTAGATGAGCGAGTCCGCGGTGAGCCGGGTCTCCCGGACCAGGCGGCGGACTCCGGCGTGCTTGCGGTTCCGCCGCATGCGGAGGGTGGGATAGTTCGTCATGAAGTCATGCCTTTCCGTGAAGTCCCGATCCGACCACCGAACCCAGGACCGCGATCACCGCATCGTCCGAGGGTTCCATGCACTCCTCGATCCGCCCCGCGCCCAGCTCGCGAAGCCGGTGGGCGGTCACCGGCCCGATGGCCACCAGGACCGCGTCCTCGCGCCAGGCGCGGGCGCAATCCACGGCATCCCCGGAAAAGACCCGGCCCGGACCGGAAAAAAGGGCCTCGGCGGCCGACGGGCTGTGGAGGATCGCCGCCCCCGGAGCGGCGGCGCGGAGAAGGTCCAGGTCCTCGCCGGAGAGCCGGCGATCGGCGGTCTCATAGACCTGGAACGCGCGCACGACGGCGCCGGCCGCGGCCAGTCCCTCGGGAAGCTCCCGGGTCGCGCTCCCCTTCCGGCTCCCGCCGGGAATCCAAACCGTCTTGCCCGCGAGGTCCTCGCCGGCGAAGCGATCCAGGAGCCCGACCGCGTTCTCGCGCTCGGGCACCAGGTCCACGCTCCACCCCAGGGCCCGGGCGACCTCCGCGGTGCGCCGTCCCACCGCCGCCGCCCGGATCGCCCGCCGTTCCTCCGCCGACCAGCCTACCGCTCCCATCGACGCTTCCAGGGAGCGCGCCGCGGTGCCGCTCACGAACACCAGCCAATCCGGCCGTTCCCCGCTCAGGGGCGGGGTGGGGATGACGGGTCGGGTCTCGAGGAGCGGGACCGCGATCACCGCGTACCCGGCGTCCCGCACCGCGCGAGCGGTGGTCTCGCTTCCGGGACGGGGGCGCGTCACCCAGACCGAGGGCCCGACGCTCACCCCTCCTCCTCCGCCGAACCGCGGATCGCGGCGAGGATCTCCATGGCCCCTCGGGCCTTGAGATCCTCGGCCAGCCGCCGGCCAACCGCCGCCGCCTCGGTTCGCGGCCCGCGGGCTTCCCCGCGCACGAGCTCCGAGCCGTCGATCGCCGCCACCAGACCGTCCAGGATCAACTCGTCCCCGTCGAGCCGGGCCAGGGCGGCCACCGGAACCTGACAGCCGCCCTCGAGCGCGGCCAACAGCGCCCGCTCCGCGTCGACCCGGTCCCGGGTGTCGCGGTCGTCCAGGGGGGAAAGGAGTTCCCGGGTGGCATCGTCATCCCGGCCTTCCACCGCCAGCGCCCCCTGGCCGGGGGCGGGGAGGAACACCGAGGGCTCCAGGGCCTCGGTCACGTGGTCGGCGAGGCCCAGCCGCTTCAACCCGGCCACGGCCAGGAACATCCCCGCCATGGTCCCCTCGCCGAATTTCCTGAGCCGGCTGTCCACGTTGCCGCGAATCGGCTCCACCACCGCCTCGGGGTGGCGGTGCATGACCTGGGCCATCCGCCGGAGCGACCCGGTGGCCACCGTCCCTCCCGCCGGCAGATCCCCGTACCGCAGCCCGTCCCGGCCGATCCAGGCGTCGCGGGGATCGAAGCGCGGGGGGTGGGCCCAGATCCGAAGCCCTCCTGGGAGCTCGGTGGGAAGGTCCTTCAAACTGTGGACGGCCAGATCCGCATCGCCGGCGATCAGCGCGTCCTCGATCTCCTTGGTGAAGGCGCCCTTCCCTCCCAGGGCCTGGAGCGAGGCGGCCTGGAACCGGTCGCCGCTGGTGCTCTTCACCAGGTTCAGGTCCACCTCCAGACCGGGGTGGACCTCTCGGAGCCGCGCCGCCACCCATCGCGACTGCCAGAGCGCCAGATCGGCACCGGGCTGGGCGATCACCACCCTACGACGCGTCATCATCGGCTTCATCCCCCGTCCCCGAGTCGAGGTGGAACACCCGGCGGAGGACGGCCAGGCGTTCGGCCTCCTCCGGGTCGTCGGCGTGATATTGCTTGATCTCGGTGGTGAGACCCATGAGTAGTTTGCGGACCAGGTTCCGGCTGAAGATGTCGAGCTGCTCCCGGTCCTTCTCCACGAAGCGCTTGGCGTTCCGGTCCAGCTCGGCGGCGCGGATCGCCTCGAAGGCGTGATGGAGGTCGCGGATCACCGGCCCGGCGTCGAGGCTCTTCCACCAGCGCATGAACTGCTCGACCTCTGCGTCCACCAGGCGCTCGACCTCGGACTTCCGCCTTCTTCTGTCCACGATCACGTTCAACGCGTCCATGTCGAAGCGGAACACGCTCCGCGATCTCGTCCACCGCCGGGTCGACGTCGCGCGGCACCGCGATGTCCATGAGCACCAGCGCCTTTCCATCCCGGAGCTTCATGACGTCGCGCACCAGGTCGGGGCCGATCACTGCGGTGGGCGAGCCGGTGGTGGAGATCACGATGTCCACCCGGGCCATGGCTTCGTGAAGGCGGTCCATGGAGACCGTCTCCCCGCCGAGCTGGCCGGCCAGATGCTCCGCGTTCTCGAGGGTCCGATTGGCGATCAGGAGGGGCTGCACCTTGCGGGCGAGGAGATGCTGGGCGCACAAGGCCCCGTTCTCCCCCGCTCCCACCAGGAGCGCGCCCCGTCCC
>CAWANH010000026.1:0-19784 GCA_963783375.1 Candidatus Eiseniibacteriota bacterium | reverse complement strand
GGGACATAGGTCGGCCGGACGGGCGGTCCCGCCGGTCGCGGTTCCCTGAACTGGAACCGCGGAGGTTCGGGGAGGGTTCCACCGATGGGTGAATTGTACCATTTTCAAGGACTTGGAACGCCGGGGCAGGTTGTGGTGTAACCTCTGGGTGACGATACCGTCCAAGCCTGAGACCGTCCGGGCCGTCCCCATATCGAAGCTGACGAACGCGATGCGGATCGGTTGGCTTTGCACGCCCCTGGATACAAGGAGGGTGCATTCGTGAAATCGGGATTTCTTGGTAAGCTATTGATTGCCAGCGCATTAACTCTCGCGGTCGGGGCCGGCCTGGTCGGCTGCGGCTCGAGTTCGAACCCCGCCGCTCCGGGGAACGTGTTCTCCCCTCCCCCCGCCGGTTCGGGGATGGGACTTCTCGCGGTTTCCCTGAACACGGTGGGCTCGGTGAACGCCGCGGCCACGATGGGCGTCCACCCACTCGGTTCCGACCGCACCCCCATCTCGGCGGTCTGGATCACCTTCGATTCCATCCGGGTCTACCCGGCTTGCGAGGACAGCGCGGACGACGACACCACCGGTGAGGAGGAGGACTCCACGTCCGCCGCCAAACGGTGGAACGGGTTGAGCTTTCTCCACGACGACCATGACTCGACCGGGGGCGGGGACGACAGCACCCACGCCGACTGCGGCGCCGTCGAGGTCCTCACCGACCCGGTCACGGTCAACCTGGCCGGCCTCGACACCACGCTCTCCGAGTTCCTGGGGACCCTCGAGCTTCCCCAGGGCGATTACAGCCACCTGGCCCTCCATGTGGCCGACGGGTGGGTGGTCACCCAGGCCGGAGACTCGATCAGGGCGGACGTTCCCGGAAACAACGACATGCTCAAGGTCATCTTCCCCTTCACCGTGTCCGACGGTCAGGTGACCGACATCGTGATCGTGTTCGATCTGGACAAGTCGGTGGTGGAGGCGCCTCCCGGAAGCGGGAACTTCAAGATCAAGCCGGTGCTCCACGGGGCGTGGGGTTCCCACGACCACGACCATGACTCCCAATTCGGGCATGACGACGGCGGGAACAACGGGGCCCAGCACGGGAACGGCGGGGGCAATGGAGGGGGCAACGGCCACAAGGGTTAGCCCCCGATCGAGACGACACTGGAGTTGACGGGGTCAAACGGACATCCCCCGTTTTCCCCGAGGCGGACGCCACATCGGCGTCCGCCGCTTTTTTTGGGGGGGCGGAGTCCGCCGGGGGGCGGGCGACACCGGGGCCGGCCCCACCTATTCATGAAGCCGCTGCGGCGACGGGCACCTGACCGCCAGGGCGGGCTAGAGCGAAATTCCCAGTCCGGTGGTCACTTCCCAGTCGGTCTTCTTCACCCGGGCCGGCGGCCGGGTGTCGATCTCCACGTCCGAGGCCACGGTGAGCGAGAGCGCCCCTCCGAGCTTCACCCGGACCCCGCCGGTGGTCATGGCTCGCAGATCGCCGAAGTCGGAGATGCGGGGCTGGACGAAGCCGGTCAGCTGAAGGGTCACCAGGTCGTTCAGGCGGCCGTCGATCACCGCGAAGGTGGAGATGCGGGAGTCGGCGTCGGTCCCGGACTGATTCTTGATCTTCTCGAGCTCGAGCATGGGGGTGGCGCCGAGAGACAGCCGCCAGGACGTTTTCCGGATCACGTCGAACCGGGCGCCGAGCCCGAAGAGAAACCGGGTCTCGAGCCGCTGGAACGGGTTTCGTTGGTGCTGGACGAAGGCCACCGAGCTCAACCAGGAACTCACCCGGTGGTTGTGGCGCAGGTGAGCCGCGCTCTGCTCCTCGATGGCCGCGCCGCGGGATGTCTTCCGGGCGCCGCTGGCGATGAAGCGGAAGCGCTCCCGGGCGACCCGGTACTGAACCTGGCCGCTCCCGGCGAGGGAGAGAACCTCGGTGTTTCCGCCGGTGGCGCTGAAGGAAGCGTCCACGACCCCGCTCCACCCCGGCTCGCTCTCCTTGAACCCCCGGAGGGTGTTCAGGATCTGGGCCTGGGCGGCACGGGGAACGGCGCCCATCAGGAGGGAAGCCAAGAGCACGGTGACGAAGGCGGCGGGAGCCGAAAGGGCGGGGATCGAAGCGCGCACCGGTATGGGGGGTCCTCTCTTGGGATCAGGTTTTCCGGGATCAGGGTTTCTCGAGGTCCGGGTCTCTCGGGATCAGGTTTTCCGGGATCAGGGTTTCTCGAGGTCCGGGTCTCTCGGGATCCGGGTCTCCTGGGCTCGGGTTCCCCGGCGATCGGGTCGGGACTCGGACCGTGAAGGCAGAAGCCTACAACGCGCGGTCCGGTAGGGCGAGGTGGGGCGGGGCGGCCCCCCGGGCGCGGGGGGAGACGGGGCGCGGGGAGGAGATCGACCGGACGGTATGCGCGATCGGCCCCTGACCGCGACGTCGCGCGAGCCGTTCGCCACGGTAGGTCCAGAGCGGCGCGGCATCCTGGGAACAGCCGATCTCCCAGGTAAGCGCGTGGGGCGCCCGGCCGGTCACGCGAAGGGTGCCTCGGTGGAGCGCGTGATGGTGATGGGCGTGGCAGAGCGTGACCAGGTTCCAGGACGCATTCGAACCGCCATGAGAGCGGAACTGGATGTGGTGGACCTCGAGGTTTCGGCGCGCGCCGCAGCCCGGAACCCGACACCTCCAGCCGTCACGTTCCAGGGTCCGCCGTTCGGTGGGTAGGCGGCCGGGATCCAGGTGCGTCCACTGATCCAACGCCTCACAGGACACCACCACCGCCGCCACCCAGTCGGGGAGACGTCCGTCCCGCCGTCGAATCGCCCGGCACGCCCGCTCCCAGTGGGCTCGAATTCCGGGACGGGCCCAGACCACCACGCGATGGTGGCGGCCGGGGGTGGACAACGTTTTCCGGCCGCGAAGCAGCTCCTCGGCTTCGGAAGGCTCCCGGCAGCTGGCCAGGATCGCGAGGTCCAACAATGCTTCCAGCCGCGCCATCCGGAGGGGGTTCTCGGCCGGGTCCAGGGAAGACCCCGAGGGGAGACCGAGTCCGCGCTCGTCCATGTGGCGTTCAATGCCTTTGGTCGACCAACCGCCCCGGGCGAGCCGCCTTTGGAGCCGGACTTCGACCGCAGGGTCGGTGATCACCCCGGGAGGAGAGATGTTCCATCGAAGCCCAACGAGGCTCAGCCGCCCCAGGAAGCGCATCTCCCGCCGGAACTGGCGATAGGTGATCGAGCGGGCGCGTTCGATCATGGCCCGGGTGTTCAGGTCACTTTGTCCCGCCAGGGCCAGGACGTGGCCCAGCCCGACCTCGCCGCGAACGTACCGATCGGCGAGGAGTCGGCCGTACTGGAAGGCGAAGCCAGCGTGAAACCGATCCCAGGTGGCGCGCTCCGAGAGCCCGAGGAGACGCGCGCCCAACTCCCCCAGGTGCGGGAGACCGACGAGGGCCGGGGCATCCAGGGTGTCGAGATGCACCAGCGCGCGGGCCTGGAGCGCGAAGAGCGGCCGAACCTCGCCTTCGAGGGCCCGGTACCGGTCGAGAAGCGCCCGCGCCGAAACCGGGAGCCGTCCACCCTCCGGGTCCGCTGCGGGCACGGCGCTCCCCGCATCCGGGCCGGTGTCCCGGGTCAGCCGACGGATGCGGCGAAGCCTGCGCTCCAGGGCCCTCAACGCGTTCTTGGCCCGCTTGTAGTCCCATCGGTGATGGGAGGGTGACCAGGGGCGCGATCCGCCCGGGCCGCCGGGGGTCCGGTCTCCCGGCGCGCGGGGACGTCGCGCCCGGGAGGCGTGGTCGGGAACACGATCCGCCCAGGGGAGCCGCCCGGCCGGGGCCCAGGCCGCCGACGTCACGTCCCGCTCCGGAGCCCCCGGGTCCGTCGATTCCAGATCGTGGGGGCCGGCGGCGGCGGCCGGATCCGTCCCGGACTCGTCCGGAGGCGCCGCGAGCCAGGGAAGCGATGAATCCGACTCCATCAGCATGGCCTCCAGGCACTCGTCGCGTGGAGCATCCCAGCCGAGCACGCGCTGGGCGGTTTCGAGAGCATGTTCGAAGGCGAACCCGACGGCCTGGGGCGCCGGAAAAGCAATCCTCCCTCGATCGGGCTCATCAAGATCGTCGGGGGCCGAGGCGGGAGCGGAGCCGGCCTCCGCCGTCCGCGCCGCGAGCACCTGCTCGGTGAGCCGGCGCACGGGGAGCTTCGCGCCGAGAGCAAGCCAGACCGGGGCGTTCACGGGATTGAGAACCGGCCGGAGGGCCAGGAGTTTGCTGGCATCTACGCGCCCTTCGAGATACGCGGGCCTCGCCGCGGGAACCCGGTCCAGGATGTCCTGCATTGCAACCCGGCGGCGGGCGGTGCGGGGATGAAGCTGAAGCGCTTCCCGGCAAAAATCGGCGAACCGGACATGGCCGAGGTCCCGGTACCGGTCTCCCGAGCGAAGCCCGTGGAGCGCCTCGCCCTGGGCAAGTTCCAGCCGGCGGGTGATCGCCTGGGCTTCGCGGACGGCGTGGAGCAGGCGCCAGGTGAGTTGCCGGCACTTGACGAGGGTGTGCGCCCGGTCCCGCTCCCGTTGGACCCTGCGTTCCCGCTCCCGTTTGCGGGCCCGTTTCCGGCGGCATTGGTCTTCCCGCTCCCGCCGAAGGACGCGGGCCGGTTGAACCGCCTCCGAACCGGACGGAACGTCCACCCGCCCCCCAAAGAGGGGGTCCCAGGAGCTCCCCACAATTGAAAATCTTTCCACACCAGCCATTTGCGCTATCCCGTCCTTCGCGCGGTGGAATCCGGCTCGTACCGAATATACTATTCGTATGACTGGTATTCGTCAACAACAAGGTGCGCGGTAGAGAAATTTTCTTGGGCCCATCGGCAGGGGGCGGCGCCGCGATTCCTTCCGCCGGCCGTCGGACCCCGGCGCCTCCCGACGTCCGCGCCGGGGACGGTTCGCGCCCGCAGCCGAAACCGCACCGCGGAGACTCCGAGCCGCCGGCCCCGCCTCATGAACTGCCGTCGCCGACCCGGAACAGGAACCCGCGCCCGCGAAGTCACGGCGTCACGAATCGGGCGGTGCTCCCCCGGGGGCCGGGGCGGACCTCCAGCCGGGCGTCGATCCGCTCCTTCAGGCCGTCCACGTGGGAGATGATGCCCACCAGACGGCCGCTCCGGCGGAGGTCCATGAGGGTGTTGAGCGCCAGGTCCAGGGCCTCGGAATCCAGGGAACCGAAGCCCTCGTCCACGAAGATCGTGTCCATGCGGAGACCGCCCGCGTAGGACTGCACCACGTCGGCCAGACCCAGGGCGAGGGAGAGCGCGGCCTGAAAGCTCTCGCCGCCGGAAAGGGTGGTGACCGAACGCTGGGTTCCGGTGTGGGCGTCGAAGACCTCGAGGTCCAGCCCCCCGGCCGCGCGCCGGTCGGCCTGCTCCCGCGCCCGCTGGAGCCGGAACCGCCCCCGGCTCATGTCGAGGAGCCTCGCGGTGGCGGCCACCAGAACCCGTTCCAGGAGCGTGGCGAGGACGAATCGCTGGAAGGTCATGCGCAGGGTGTTCTGGCCGTTGGCCGCGTCGGCCACTCGTCCCACCACGCCGTAGCGATCCTCCAACCGGGACGCCTCGACGGCGGTCCTGCCCAAACGGGCGAGCCAGTCTTCGGCCTGCTTGGCATCCTTCTCGAGGCCGTTCAACTCCTTCGCCGCCGCGTCGACCTCCCCTTCCGCCTCCGCCGCCTTCGCCGTGAGCCCGTCCAGGTCGGGCGTTTCGATCCCCTTCGACTCCTCGCGCGTCCGCCTCACCCGGTCCTCGGCCGATTTCGACTCGAGACGGTGATCCTGGATCTCCTTGCCGAACCGGTCCCGGTCCTCCGGGGTAAGCCGCGCCGCCCGGTAGTCCTCTTCCGATGCGAAATCCTCCTCCGTCACCCGGGCCAGGAAATTCGCGCGCAGATCCGAGACGGTCTCGCGGATCTTGAGCGCCTGCTCCCGGGCGGCGGTCGCGTCCGCCTCCGCCTTGGTCCGATCATTCTCCGCGTCGGCATGGTCCGTCTGCGCGGCCTCGAACGCGCGCGCCAGCGCGGCCGCGATCGTCCGCGCGGTTTCGAGTGCCTTCTCCAGGGCTCCCGGGGATCGAAGCGCTTCGGGCACGTCTCCGGCCAGCCGAGCCGCCCGCTCGCCGGCCCGGTCCGAAGTCGACCGGGCTTCCGTCAGCTCCCCGGCCGACGTCTCTATCCGCTTCTGAAGCACTTCGAGCCGTTCGCCAAGATCCCCGATCTCGGCGGCCAGGGTCTTCCCGGTCTTCACCGCCTTCTCCGCGGCGTCCAGGTCCGCCCGCGCCTCCCGAAGGCGCGCGGCCAGGACATCGGGACCGGTGGCGGCCTCCTCCTCCAGCGTCCTCACCAGCACGACGATGCCCGCCCGGGTTTCGCCCACCTCGCTCCGGGACCGGACCAGCTCTTTCCGGAGACGCTCGTGCTCCTCCCCCGCGCGCTTCGCCGCCTGCCGTAGCGAGGCGAGCTTCGCCTCGGTGGGAACCTCCTCGGAAGCGCGCGCGGGGTGCGGATGCTCGGTGGATCCGCAGACCGGGCAGGGCGCGCCCTCGACCAGCTCGCCGGCCAGAAGCGTCGCCTGTCCGCGGGACCAGGTTTCAGTGAGCGTTTCCAGTTCCTTCGACGCCCGTTCGAGCCCCTCGGCGGCCGCTTTCTCCGCCCGGGCCGCTTTGACCTCGGCGGCCTCCAGCGCCGACAGCTTCTCCCGGGCGGCGGCAAGCTCCTCGAGCCCCTTCCCCACCCGTTCCAGCTCGCTCACCCGGATCCGGCGGCCGTCGAGTCCGGCGGCGACCCGCCCGGCCTCGGTCGCCACCCCGCGCTTTGCCGCCAGATCCTTCTCCACCACGTCCCGGTCCCGGATCACGTGGTCGTGGGCGGCGACGGCTTCCTCGAGCTTCTTCGCCGCCGCCTCCGCCGCGATTCCGGCCGCGGCCAGTTCATTCACCTTGCCGGTCAGGCCCTCCAGCCGGATCACCTCGCGCGCCGCCGCCTCGCGTTCGTCCTTTCGCGCCGCCTGGGCGGTCAGGTTCTTCCGCGCCTCGATCAACCGCTTCCGTGCCCCGGTGAACGCCGTTCCCAGATCCTTCTCCCGGGCTTCGGCCCCGGCCAACTCGTCCTCGCGAACCCGGAGATTCTTCTCCGGCTCCTCCAGGGTCGCTGCGGCGCAGGCCCGGTTGAACTTCTCCTGGAGCCGGGCGATCCCGTCGGCGCGGGCCCGGAGCTTTCCGAGCGCCGCCTCCGCCTCGTGCCGGGCGTCGAGCTTCTCCACGTCGCGTCGCGCCGACACCAGCCGCCTTCCCGCCTCGTCACGACCCGCCTTCAGGGACTTCAACCCGGCTTCGAGGTCGCGGGCTCCGGCGCGCAACCCGTCGAGACGCTCGCCCAGTTCCCCCGCCGTCTCCACCCCCGCCTGCTCCAGAATCAGGGCGTTTCGAGCCCGAAGGTCGTTCACCTGCTTCTCCAGGCCGCGCGCCTCCGCCTTCAGCGCGTTCTCGATCCGCCGGTAGAGGCCGGTCTCGAAGAGCACCTCCAGAATCCTCTGCCGGTCGTCGGATCGCCCCTTCAGAAAATCCTGGAATTGCCCCTGGGGGAGCATGATCACCTGGCGGAACTCCGCCGCGCTGAATCCCAGGAGATCCTCCACCCCCCCGGTCACCCTGCTCCACTGGGAAGCCAGGACCTCACCGTCGCCGTCCGCGTCCCGGAGCCTCCACAGGGTGGCCCGCGGCGGCACCACCGTGGTCCCCGTCCCCCGCTTCTTGGCCCGCTCCTGCTGGGGCGCGCGCAGAACCCGGTACCGGCGCTCCCCCACCAGGAAGTCGAAGCTCACCTCGGTCTCTACCGTCGCCCCGGCGTGGTCGCTTCGAAGCGCGCGCCCGTCGCGCTCATCCCCCGAGCTTTCGCCGTAGAGCGCGAAGCACACCGCGTCCAAAATGCTGGTCTTTCCCGAACCGGTTGGACCGTGAATCAGGAAGAGGGTGCTCGAGCCCAGCTCGGTGAAATCCAGGACCTGGGTTTCGCCGAAGGGGCCGAAGGCGGTCATGGAGAGACGGATCGGCCTCATCGCGCCGCTTCCGGATCCGCGGCCGGCGGTTCCGAGACCCCGTCGTTCCGGGAGCCGCCGCGCCCTCCGGCCGCTTCGCGCTCCTCCGCGTGCATGGCGTCCACGATCCGGCCGAACTCCGCCGCCTCCTCCCCGGTCAGGTCGTCGCCGGTGACCTCGCGGAAGAAATCCCCGAAGAGCTCGGCCTCGCCGACCTTCCGGTGATCGCCCGCCGAGGCTCCGCCGCCGCCCCCGCCGGCCGCGGGAAACCTGAGGTCCATCGCGTTGGGATAGATCTCGCGGAGCTTTCCCATGGGATCCAGGACGGCCTGCTTGTCGAGAAGGGTGACCTCCAGATAGTCGTCGCGGCTCTCGCCGCTCGCGGGGCCGCGGAGGAGATCCTGGAGCGTCCCCTCGATCCGGCGGACATCGCGGCGGGGGGTGAGCGCGACCCGTTCGACGCGGCATCCGCCGCCGGCATCCATCTCGACCAGGCTCACCGACTTTTCGTGTTCCGCCTCGGAGAACGAGTACTTGAAGAGCGAGCCGGAGTAGCTCAGGGTCTCGCGCCCCACGGCCTGGGGGCGGTGCAGGTGGCCGAGGGCGACGTAGTCGAAGCCGTCGAAGGCGTCGGCGCCCACCGTGCCCGCGCCACCCACCGAGAGCGGGCGCTCCGAATCGCTCACCGAGCCGCCGGCCACGAAGGCGTGGGCCATGAGGATGCGCCTCGGCCGCCCGCCGGACGCCGTCTTGCCCCCCTTCGCCTTCCCGCCCGCCCCGGAACCCCGAAGGCCGTCGAGGATCGCCCGCATGGCCGCGTCATGGTCGTGGACGGCGTCCAGACCGAGCCTCTCCCGGACCACCGAGGGCTCGGCGTAGGGGACGACGTCGATCCGGACCGGACCGTGGTCATCCGACAGGGGCACCCCCTGGGGCCCGGCGTCGAGGGCCCCGAAGAGGTGGAGGCCGCGCGCGGCGAGGAGCCGGGAGCCGAATCCCAGCCGGTCGGGGCTGTCGTGGTTTCCGGCGATGAGGACGACCGGAATCCCGGCCCCCTCCACGATCCGGGTCAAGGTGTCGTCGAGGAGGTGGACCGCGTCGGTGGGGGGAACGGCCCGGTCGTAGATGTCGCCGGAGATGAGAACGGCGTCGAGCCTCGAGCCGGTGGCCAGCTCGACCAGCTGGTCCAGCAGGTGGGCCTGGTCCCCGGTCAGGTGGGTGCCGTGGAAGAGTCGGCCCAGATGCCAGTCCGACGTATGGAGAAACCGCATCCAGCCCCCAGGAAACGACGCGACAACCGGTTACGATGGCAGTGCGAGAATATTGACTCCACCGCAAATACATGATAGACTCGACCCCTTCGCCGAAGGCAAATGAAGCCGGAGCCATGCCGACGCAACGCAATGTAGTGCTTATGACTACATGAAGTCAAGGGGAAAGGAGGAGGCATCGTATCGGTTGGCTGGGTTGAATTTGCTATTGGCAAATAGAGCGAGGCAAATCCCGGTTCGTGGGGTCCCCCGGGGCAAGACTCCGGGCCGGCCGGGCGCGGGCGATGTTGAGGGGCCTTCTCCCGGCGCGGGGAACGCCGGGAGCCGGCCCAACACCGAGAGGAGCGGAAGTTGAACGGTTCGTCGAACGTGGTGCGACCGATGGTCATCGTGGAGACTAGGAGCCTCATCACCGGGGATCCGGGGCTGGAGGAGCTGGCGCTGGCGGCGGGAACGATGGCCGCCGTCCGGGAGCTGGGCGATCGCCTGGACGAGGCCTGGACCACCCTTCACCAGCCGGTAGTGCTCATCGTGGACCCGCGCTACCTTGGCGACGAGACCCTGGGGGGGGATCCCTGGGAGCCGGGCGAGCCCTTCCGGGTGATCACCCTGACCGTGGCTCCGTCCTGCTCGGTCGAGGAGATGATCCGCGGCTTCACCATCGCCACCATCCAGGAGGGTGAGCCGATCGAGGTGGTCACCGGCGACGAGGCTCTGGCCCGGGAGGCCGACGCCCTCGGCGGCGTGGTGGTCCCGGTGGCGGATTTCCTGGCGCGGATCGAGCGCGGGCGGGCCCGGGCCCGGGCGGGGCGGCTGCGGGCGGAGCGCGAACTGGCGGATACCCCCGGAATCGTGGCCGCCATGATCGAGGCCTCGGAGGACGCGCCCTCCGGGCCGCGGGACGAGGACGCGGTGGGGGATGCGGACGCGCCCCCCGAACCGACGGATGCAACCGACGCGGAGGAGCGGGGTCCGGAAGGCGAAGGCCGGTCGCGGGCGGCTTGAGCCGGGGCGGGTCCGTCGCTCCGGGGCGGCCCCGGGCCGGCGCGGGAAGGATGAGGCCATGTCACCGAAGAAGACGCGGAGACCGGTGGTTTACCTGGCCGGCCCCATCACCGGGTGCAACCGGGACCAGCGCGAGGGGTGGCGGCTCCGGGTCAAGGACCGGTGGGGAGGCGACTTCACCTTCATCGATCCGACCGACGAGACCTACCTGGTCAAGGACGATCAGCAGTCCTACGAGATCGTCCGGCGCATCGAGTCCGCGCTCGAGGGCGCGGACGGGATGCTGGTCAACATGTGGAAGGAATCGGTCGGCTCGGCGGTCGGCGCGGTTCACGCCAAGACCCACGGGATCCCGGTGGTGGTGGCGGATCCGAACCGGCTGAACAGCCGGATCCTGGCCTACTACGCCGACGCGGTCGAGGAAACGGTGACCCAGGCCATGCGGTCCCTCCGCGCCATCCTTCGCTCCCAGAGCAACCTCCGGGTGGTCGTGAAGCGGAGCGGCAAGGAGGAGCCCTTCGACCGGCACAAGCTGGTGGCGTCGGTGCGAAGCGCCTGCCGGGATGCCGGGCGAAGCGACACCCTGCTCCCGCCGGTGGTGGTGCCGCGGGCGCTCGAGATCCTGGCCGGATCCCGGGCGCCGGCCAAGGGGAAGGTGACCTCGGCGGCGGTCCGGGAGGCGGTGTGGGCGGTCCTGGCCGACGTCGAGGGGGATCCTCTCCGCCACAACGACTTCGCCGGGGTGCGGGAGGCCTGGGAAAGCTACGACGCGCGGCGGCGGCCCGGGCCGGTGCGGGCGCGCCCGGCGCACGGCCCGGAGGTCAAGGTCCAGCCGCGCCCGCTCAAGGTGCGGGTCTTCTCACCCAAGGCGCATACCACCATCTGGGATCGGAACGTGAAGGATCTGGCCGACCTGCCGTCCCAGCCGCGGTTCCTGTTTCAGGAGATCTGCCGGATCGAGGGCATCGCGGAAATCCGCTTCACCCGGATGTCCGAGGGCCCGGCCACGGTCGGCGTGCGGGCGGAGATCCTGGCCTCGAAGACCGCCGGGTTGATCGAGGGGAAGTGTTACAACGATGGAGCGAAGGGACAGCTGCAGATGTTCCAGATCCGCGTCCACAACGTGGCCCGCACCGAGGCCATCCGGATGCGTTTGGTGGAGCACCTCGGCGAGCGGCGACTGCTCCGGATCCCCGAGGTGGAGGCGGCGTGAGGAGGGAATTCTCCGGTCTCCCCCATCACCCCCGCTCCGGCGGGCCCCCCTCCACCGTGCCCGCCGCCCCCTCGAGCCGGCGCTTGGCGCCCTCGGTCACCTTCATCTCCTCCAGTTTTCCGCCCATCGGCACCAGGCGCCGCTCGAAGGAGCCCACCGCGTCGTTGTAGGCGTCCACCGCGGTGGAAAGACCGCGCCCCACCCGGCCCAGGTGCTCCCCGAACACCGCCGCCCGATCGTAGAGTTCCCGGGCCACCGAGGCGATCTTCTCCGCGTTCTCGGCCATCGAGCGTTGCTGCCAGTAGATGGCGACGGTGCGCAGGAGCGCGACCAGGGTCGTCGGCGTCGCCACCAGGACCTTGGACCGCAGGGCCTCGACCTGGAGATCCGGAGCGCGGGCGAAGGCCGCGGCCAGAAAGGGATCGCCGGGAAGGAACAGCACCACCATGTCCACGTCCCCCCTCAGGCCGGCCGCGTACTCGCGGGAGGACAGGGTCCGGATGTGCTGCCGGAGCGCGGCCACGTGACGGTCCAGCGCCTTCTCCCGGGCGGCCTCGTCGGTCGCTTCAGTGGCTTCCAGGTAGGCGGCAAGGGGCGCCTTGGCGTCCACCGCGATCAGACGTCCCCCCGGTAGCCGCACCGTCATGTCGGGGCGTCCCCCGTCTCCCAGGGTCTCCTGCTCCTCGAAATCACAGTGCTCGGTCATCCCGGCCAGCTCCGCGACGTTCCGAAGGGCGATCTCGCCCCAGCGGCCTCGGACCTGCGAGCCGCGAAGCGCGGTGGCCAGGGTCGTCGTTTTCTCCTGCAGGGACGAGGTCAGCGACATGAGCCCCTCGACCTGTTCCCGGAGCGCCTTGTAGGCCCCTTCGCGGGCGACCTCGATCTGGCCGGTGCGGTCGGCGAGCTTCCCCAGGGTCTCGCGGAGGGGGGCCAGCATCTCGTCGATCGCCTGCTTCCGCTTTTCCAGCTCGGCCCGGGCGGTGGCCTCCGATTTCCCGAACCGCTGCTCGGCCAGTTCCAGGAACTGCTTGGCGTTTCCCTCCAAAGCCGCCGAGGCCAGGGCCTTGAAGGCGTTCTCCAGGTCCCGGCGCGAGCTCTCGATGAATTTTTGCTGTTCAATTACCTGGGTTTTGGCGTTGTCCAGTTGGGAGAGGGCGGTGGCCAGGCGGCGGTCCAGCTCGGCGCGGGCCTCGGCCGTGCCGCGGAGCTCGGTCTCGAGTTCCTCCCGGCGCCGGTGCTCGCTCTCCGCCGAGGCCTCGGCGGCGGTGAGCCGTTCGGCGGTGGTCAGCCGGAGCTGTCCGAGGCGCGAGCGCGCCCACAGGGAGGTCAGGAGGAAGGCAAGAAGAGCCCCGATGACCAGGGCAGCCAGGGCGATCAAGAGGACGGGAGGGTCGTTCATGTTCGGGTTCGCGCGCCATTCGCTTCGGCGACCGTCGGCCGGGGGGATGATCCGCGCACGGGAGCCAGTGTAGCTCCGCGCGGGCAAACTGCAACCCAAAACTCGTTGTGCGAGTGAGAGCTACGGGTTCAGAAGCCGGGAGAACCGGACAGCTCTCAGGTTTCTCGGATCGGAATCGGGAAAAGCGCCTCTTGAGCCGTCTAACAAAGAGGATGCTGGTACACTTGTCGCTTGACCTACGGGGAAAAAGGAGTCATATTCAGAGCCATGAGACAGGAGACTCCCCGAACCTGGATTCCGGTGAATGCGAACAGAACCAGTCGGTTATAGGCGATGCACTGCAGGAGAAGGGCGAATGGAGGCGAGGCTGTCACTGATTTGCTGTAAGCTACTACGGCTGGGGCGGTTCTGGGGGTCCAGCGGGGTTTCACCCAAGAATGTTTCGAAAAAGTGAAGTAGGTGGATGCAGGATGGCAAAAAATCGTATAGAAATTGTTAGCAGTGCGATAGAGAGAGTACGCATCGAGAGAGACGACGATGGCGGCACGGTCGAGCCTTGAGCCCGGCTACGTCGCGGCGAGTCTTTGAGTCTCCGCCGACTCAGGTCGGTGGGGCTCATTGGGGGAAAAACTCCCGCGTTCGTGGACCGGTTCAGTGACCTCGTCCCGTGCCGCCAATTTTTTTGCCCTCGATCCGTATGCCCCACTGGGGTCCGACGGGATCTCACGGTGGGAGGCTTCCGCTTCATACCGGGAACCCCGTACTCGCAATCCTTTCCCTATTCCGGATCCCCTGGGCCCGATTCCCGATGGACCTCGGCCTGCGGGAACCGAACGCCCCCGCTCGGGGTCTGAACCACCGAACCCGAGTTTCCTTCCCGGCCTTCTCGTCCCCTGGAAAGGAGTTCCGGCGTAACGCGCTCCCTGTTCTCCGGCGTGACGGTCGGGGGTCTGGTTTCGATCCTCGCCGCCTCCATGACCCTCTTCGCCTCTCGGACCGAGGCTCACACCATCGAGCTGGGGGGCGGCTTCCAGTCGAACTTCAAGTCCGACCATCGAACCGAGTTCGGCACCGCCGGGATTCTGAGCCTCGGATACAGCCTGGCCATCGTCCCCGACCGGAGCCGCTTCCTTCTCGAGGTGGATTACCTCTGGGCCACCGCGGACCAGGGGCAGCCCGATCCCACCTTCCAGCGCCCGGAGTCGAAGTACTGGGTGGTCCCCATCATCCTGGCCGTACAGGCCGACCTGGTCCCCGAGCGGGTGGAGGGCCCTCTGGCCATCTACCTGGGTTTCGGCGGCCAGACCGTTCTCACCGGGTTCACCAACCGGGACGGGAACTCCAGGCGCGAACCGACCTTCGGCGGACTGATCGAACTGCGCCCCGAGATCACGATCTCACCCACGCTCTCGATCTGGGCGCGCCAGCGGCTCTCGGTCATGGGGAACGTCCGCTATCCCGGCGGCTTCGGCGACATCAACTACAGCGGCTCGCTCGTACAACTCGGGCTGAGCCTTGCCGTGAGATGACCATGAAACGGATCGTCGTTCTCCTGACCCTCCTGGGCGCGGCGGCCCCGGCCGGCAGCGTGGACCGGGCCGAAGCCATGTGCATCCCCGTCTACTGCGTGGACTGCGAGCTGCAGTCGATGGGCCAGCTCAACGTCGTGGTGATGGACCGGGCGGCGGGAAAGATCCAGCTCATCCCCAACATCCGGGTGGCGGGGAACGCATCGGAGTGGGGGTTGATCGTGCCGACCCCGTCGGTTCCCGACCTGGAACCCGCCCCCGGCGAGATCTGGACCCAGATGTTCGGGCTCACCGCGCCGGCCCCGTCCGATCGCGCACCGGGAGACCTGGGGTGCGGCAATAGCTATAGGGACTACGCCCAACCCGCGGGCGGGGGAGACGACGGGGTCGAGATCATCGGCCGGCTCGCGGTGGGCGCCTTCGACGCCACCATCCTCGCCGCCGGCGATCCGTCGGCCCTGGGCGCCTGGCTGAACGCGAACGGCTTCAGCCTGTCCCCGGAGGACCAGCTGAAGTTCGCCCCCTATGTCGCGCGCGGGTGGATCTTCACCGCCATGAAGCTCGATACCGCGCGGGCCGGACTCGGCGACCAGGTGGACGTGAACGTGGATCCGGTGCGGTTCACCTACGCCGCCGACACCCTCGAGGTTCCGCTGCCGATCCTCTCCATCCATCGGGCGGAGTGGCTCCCCATGGCGTGCTTCGTGGTCGACGATCACCGCGGGACGATTCCGGGGTTCACCACGGTCTACGCCAACGCGGTGGACCGCTCCGAGGCCTCGGCGGTGGCCGCGCGCTACCCCGAATTGGGGGAGCTGATCGCCCCCGGCCGGTTCGTGACCCGGCTGGACCGGATCTTCGGCCCCGATGACCCCATGGACGAGTCTGTGTTCCTGACCCGCGCCCCGGCCGACGACGAGTACCGGCGAACGAGTTCCTTCTGGTCGGGACTCGACGCCTGGCCGGTCGCGCTGCTCATGATCGGGCTCGGGGTGACCGGCATGGCGCGGCTCGCGGGCCGGCGGCGTCTATCCGCCGGTCCGTCCACGACTCCCTCACCGAGACCCGGTGCTCCGCCGCCGGGCTTGCCGTGACGGGAGGCCGACCGCCTGGCCGGAAGGCTTACGGCCGTACCGAGAAGTCAACCACCCGGGGTTGCACGAGTCGCTGATAGTCGTCGTAGCGCATGCGCACGACATCCTCGTGAGTGCCCGCGTTGAAGGTGATCCACTCGTCGCCGGCCAGATCCTTGCCGACGTAGACCGGAATCTCGTAGAGGTTCCCGAACGGGTGCTCGGCCCCCACCGAGCAATCCGGACAGATGCGGGCGATCTCATCCTCGGTGGCCAGGCGAAGTTCGTCGGAGCCGAGCACCGCCTTGAGCTTCGCCATGTTCACCCGGTGATGGGCGGGTAGGACGGCCATGAGAAACCGTGCGTCGGTTTTCATCATGACGACCTTGGCGAATTCCCGGCCGGGGGTGCCGGTGTCCGCCGCGGTTTCCTGGGCCGTGTAGTCGCGCCGGTGATGAAGGGTCTCGTACTTGACCTTGCGCTCGTCCAGGTACTGCCTGAGGCTCATCGCGATAGTGGCCATGATCACGGTCCTCCCTTTCTGATTGGCGCAGGAGGCCGAATCTGGGCCGGACACCCGTGGGCGCCTCGACCGCCCGGGAACGCGCTTCCGCCGGCGACCCCTCCGGAACCCGGATGGGCCGCCCGGGTCTCCGCCCGAACTCGGTCTTTCCTGATTGTTAGCAGCCCCGAGTGGCGGCTACAAGTGGGAACGGGGGACCGGGAGTGATATGATCGGGAATAGGCATCCCCCCAACCCCGAACGAAGGGAGGTCCTCATGCGCCACCCCCTCGCGGTTCTCCACGTCACCCCCGCTCTCCTGATCCTGCTCCTCGCGCTCCCCGCCTTCGCCGCGGTGCACGACGTGCAGCAACAGGGCTTCGTCTTCAACCCGTCCGAGCTCACCGTCGACCAGGGGGACACCGTGCGCTGGCACTGGAACGACGGCATCCATACCGTCACCAACGGCGTGAACCCCAACTCGCCGGACGCCGGCGCCCTGTTCGACGCCCCCCTCGACAACGGCCACGGCACCTTCGAATTCACCTTCACCATCACCGGGATGATTCCCTACTTCTGCCAGTTCCACTTCGGGCTGGGCATGACCGGGACGGTGACCGTGAACAGCGACGTTCCGGTCGAAGCCACAACCTGGGGCCGGATCAAGGCCTTGTACGGCGGGGGAGCGGACTAGCGAGCGCGCTCTACCCGCGGCCACCCTCGGGGTGCCAGCGTCTCCTGCCAAGGGAGTGTCCGCGGCGAGGGGAAGGAGGGGGCGCCATGGCCTCGCTCAGGCTGACCGCCGAGGAACGGGCTTCGCTCTGGAAGGAACTCATCGCCCGGATCGAGGGTTACCTGACGACGGTGGACGAGGTGCGGGTGGCGCCCGATCTGGATCCGGCGCAGATCCGCTCGCTCCTGGCCCCGTTCGATTTCTCGGTGCCCCTGGATCCGGTGGAGGCGGTGGCCTTCGCCGCCGACGAGCTGACCCGCCACCAGACCCACGCTCCGAACCCCCGTTACTTCGGGCTGTTCAATCCCGCCTCGACCACCATGGGCATCGCCGCCGACGCCCTGGTCGCCGCCTTCAACCCCCAGCTCGCGGCGTGGAGCCACAGCCCGCTGGCCATCGAGATCGAGGCGCACCTGGTGCGGGCGTTCGCCGTCCGTTTCGGCTACGATCCGGCGGAAGCCGAGGGCGCCTTCACCTCGGGCGGGGCGGAGGCCAACCACACCGCCGTCCTCGCCGCCCTGGTTCACGCGTTCCCCGAATTCCGCGATCGCGGGGCACGCGCCCTGGCCGGCGAGCCCGTGATCTACGTCTCCGCGGAGAGCCATCACTCGTTCCTCAAGGCGGCGCGGCTCTGCGGTCTGGGCACCCAGGCGGTGAGGGAGCTTCCGGTGGACGGCTCGCTGCGGATGCGGGCGGACGCCCTGCGCCGGCAGGTGGATCACGATCGGGCGTCGGGCGACCTGCCGTTCCTGGTGGTGGGAACCGCGGGCACGACCAATGCCGGGGTCGTCGATCCCCTGGAGAAGATCGCGGATGTGGCCGAGCGCGAGATTCTCTGGTTCCATGCCGATGCGGCCTGGGGCGGCGCGGCCGCGCTGGTCCCCGAACTCCGGCCGGCCCTGGCCGGGATCGAACGCGCGGATTCGATCACCTTCGACGCCCACAAGTGGCTGTCGGTGCCGATGGGGGCCGGCCTCTACCTGACCCGCCGCCCCGGGATCCTCGACCGGACCTTCCGGGTGGCCGCCCACTACATGCCGCGCGAGGCGGCCGGGCTTCCGGTGGTCGACCCGTATGCGGCGACCATCCAGTGGTCGCGCCGGTTCACCGGACTCAAAGTGTTCCTGTCGCTGGCGGTGGCGGGCTGGGACGGCTATGCGGAAGCGATCCGCCACCAGACCCGGATGGGGGATCTGCTGGGGGAGAGACTCACCGAGGCGGGCTGGAAGGTGGTTAACGACACGCCGCTTCCCACCGTATGCTTCGTGGACGGAACCGCTCCCGAGGGCGGGACGTTCGAGTACCTGGACGCGGTTCTCCGGAACGTCCTGGCCTCGGGCGAGGCATGGATCTCGCTGGCGAGGCTCACGGGGATCGGCCCCGCCCTACGGGCCACGATCACCAACTTCCTCACCACGCGGGAGGATCTGGATCGCCTGGTGCTCGCGCTGGAGGCGGGGCGCCGGGCCTCCCGGGCGGGATGAGGGTAACGCGCGGATGGATATGAACCCACGCATCGCACACATAGTGACCGGACTCCTATTGGCCGGCATCCTCGCCGGGGCGGGGCCGGCGCGCGCAGCCGCCTTCGAAACCGAGACGTCAGCGCCCCCCATGGACGCCGCCGCCCTCATCGCCATGGCCGACTCGGTCGAAACCGAGGTGGCCACGATCGACGGCCGCCCGTTCAAGCATCCGGTGAAGAAGGACTTCTACAGCGAGGATCAGCTCCGGGTCTACCTCCGGAAGGAGATCGCCAAGGAGTATCCCCCGGAGCGCTCGAACCGGACCGAGGCCATCCTCCACATGACCGGACTCCTTCCCGATTCGGTCGACTTCGAATCCACCCTGGAAGCCGTGCTCATGAACCAGGTCGGAGGCTTCTACGATCCCGAAACCGAGGCCTTCTACATGGTGCGGAGAGGTGGGGTCCAGTTCGGACCACAGGTCGAGGAGATCATGGTGGCCCACGAACTCACCCACGCCCTCGACGACCAGTACGTGAGCCTGGACTCGTTGATCGCAAACCACCCCCGGAGCCAGGACGCCGACTTCGCCCTGGGGGGCGCGGTGGAAGGCTCGGCCACCGCGATCATGTCGATCTACACCACGAAGCTCCAGCTTTCCGGAAAACTGCGGATGTCCGACCTCACCCAGATCATGGAATCCGAGGCCGAGCGGAGCCGGCCCTTCCTGGAGGCGCCGCCCTACTTCCAGACGTTCCTCGCCCAGTACACCTGCGGAATGCTCTTTCTCTCTCCCGGCGGTCTTCTGGGGCTGGCGTCGCCGGAGGCCGGCGCGAGGATCGGGGCGCGGTTCCTCATCGCCGCGCGCGATCTTCCCCGCTCCTCCGAACAGATCCTCCACCCCGACAAGTACTGGAACACGGCCGGGCGCGACGACCCGGTGACGGTGGATGAGGGTGCGGCGACCGCGGCGGTTCGGACCGCGGGACTCGAGATCCTGGGTGGGGACACCCTGGGCGAGATCCTGGTGGCCATCCTCACCACGCCGGCCGGGGAGTACGTGAACGCGCTGACCGCGGCCAGCGCCGCCGCGTGGACGAACCCCGCCGCGGAGGGTTGGGGCGGGGACCGATTCTATCTCCTGGGGCCGGTCGCCGGCGGGTCCACGGACGGCGGTTGGGACCGGCGGAAGCCGCGGATGCCCAAGGATGCGCCCGGGCCGGCTCCGGAGGGATCGGATGGCGGCCTCCCTCCGGCCGGGAACCTTCGAGGCCTCTGGGTGACGACCTGGGACACCGCGGAGGACCGGGACGAGTTCCTGGCCGCGTTCAACGTCGCCGACCCGGATTCGACCCGGCAGATGATCACCCTGGGGACGAGGGGGGCGCTCTTCACCTATCGGTTCTCCGAGGACGAAGCGGCCGCCCTGGCCCGGGGTTTGGCCCAACGGCCCCTGACCTTCACCCGCGCCGGATCCCCTTGGGCCCCCTGAGCCCGGCCTCCGGCCGGGCCCGGCGGAATTACGCCTTCCTC
>CAWANH010000025.1:0-9964 GCA_963783375.1 Candidatus Eiseniibacteriota bacterium | reverse complement strand
CAGGCTCGGGCCCCGGTAGGTTAGAAAGTAATGCACCCGGGGGCGGATGGGAAGCGAGCGCGTCGGATCGGGTTCCGGGGCGTCGGGAATGGGACCGCCGGGGGAGACGGTTCCGGCCGGGTTGGGCGGACCGACGGGAAATCGCTATAGTCGTTCCGACGAGCGATAGAACCTTCAGCCCAAACCATCATCGGCCGGTAAACCCTGATCCCCGAAAGGGGCGCCCCATGCGAAAGCTACTTCTCGCGTCGTTCCTCCTGCTCGCCCTTCCCGCCTCGCGCGCCTCGGCCCAGGGGGGATTCGGGCTCGGCATCATCCTCGGCGAGCCCACCGGGATCTCGGCCAAGGCCTGGCTCACCCGCACCACCGCCCTGGACTTCGCCGCCGCGTGGTCCTTCGTGGACGAGCCGGCCTTCCACATCCACGGCGACTACCTCCGGCACAACTACGATCTCTTCCCGGTGGAGCGGGGACGGTTGCCGCTCTACTACGGTCTGGGAGCCCGGCTCAAGTTCCTGGAGCACGACAGCGAGATCGGCGTGCGGGTGCCGGTGGGGTTGGAGTATCTCTTCGAGAGCAACCGGGTTGGGCTCTTCGTGGAGCTGGTGCCGCTCCTGGACCTGGCGCCGGACACCGACTTCACCATCAACAGCTCGATCGGGGCGCGGTACTACTTCGAGTAGGCGCGGCCCGGGTCAGCCGGCGTCCAGGAGGTCGCGGAGCTTCCGCATCGTCGCCCAGTTCCGGGTGGTTGCCCCATCCCCGAGCGCGCGGTCGAGCGCCTTGGCGACGCGGCTGGCCATCACTCCGTCCGGGCACCAGAGGTAGGCCACGCGGGGGCCGAGCGCCAGCGCTTCCGGTGTCCACTCCTCTCTGGTCAGCGGACCGAGCTTCCCGCGGTCCTTCGGGTCGGCGAGCACGGCCACCAGAAGGCGGGAGGGGTTGTCGGCGACCTTCCCGAAGGGTTTACGCGCCGTCGCGGCCCGGAGTTCGTCCCCCGAGATCACGGTGACCCGGGCGGAGACCCCCAGCCGAGCGGCAAGGGCCTGCTCGATCCGGAGCGCGTTCTTCGCCGGCGGGCTGCCGGAGGCGGTGAAGACGACGTTGCCGCTGTTGAGGAGGGTGCGCACGTCGCCGAACCCGAGGCTCTCCATCAGCGCCCGCAGATCCGCCATGGCCAACCGCTTGGCCTTGCCGACGTTGATGCCGCGGAGGAGCGCGACCTGCCGGCCGGAGTCCGGTTTCGCGGGGGAGCCGGTCACGGGCCCGGCTGCGGCCGGGAAGAGGGCTCCCGCCACTCGGCTTCCAGGCGGTCCAGCACTCCGGCGGTGGGCCCGTGCTCGACCAGGCGGCCTCCGTCCAGCACCACGGTTTCGGCGCCGAAGAGACGCGCGTCCTCCAACCGGTGGGTGACCATGAGCGCGGTGAGCCCGTGGGCCTCGGTGAGCGAGCGGATCTGCTCCAGGAGGGCGCGGGCGCCGGGAGGGTCCAGCGCGGACGTGGGCTCATCCAGCAGCAGGGCCCGGGGCCGGCCCATGAGCGCGCGCCCCAGCACCACCCGCTGGCGCTGGCCGACGCTCAGCTCGTCCTCGGCGCGGTCGAGGAGCGCCCGGTCCAGGCCCGAAGCCTGAAGCACGCCGTCCAGGCGCGATTCCGCCTCCTCCCGGGAGATGTGCCCCAGGGCGGCCGAGGTCAGGAGGTTTTCGCGGACGGTCCCGGGGAGCCAGACCGGCTCCTGGAAGACCAGGGCGACGTCGCGCCGGAGCCGGGCGGGGTGAAAGCTCTCCAGGGGAACGCCCTCCACCAGTACGCGCCCCCGGCTCGGCTCCTCGAAGCGATTCAACACCCGGAGGAGCGTGGACTTCCCGGCTCCGGAACGTCCCACCACCGCCCAGCACCCCCCCGCGGGAACGCTGAGGGTGATCCCGCACAGGATGTCGCGACCGTTGCCCTCCCGCGTGGTGCGGTGAACGGTCACGTCTTCGAGGGTAAAGAACGGTTCCACGGCGCCTCCCGGCGGGGGAGGGTAGCACGGGGCCGGCATCGGCGCGGGCGCCCGGTTTCGCTCAGCGCTTCCGGGCCACCACGGTGGCAAACTGCTTGATCGTGGAGCCCGGGGCGTCGAACCGGTGCGGCCGGGATTCCAGAACGTCCCACCCGGAAAAGCTCTCCTCGAGCTCGTTCTCCCCGAAGAGGGTGTGGTGCCCCGGTTCGAACATCTCCAGATACGTCGTCCCCACGGTCATCACGTTCACGACGGCCGCGCCCCCCGGGTTCACGTGGGCCCGGATGTCCTCCAGGAGCGCGGTCGCCCGGCTCCGGGGAAGGAACATGAGCAGGCCGACGGCGATCACCGTGTCGTACGCCGCGTCGATCCGATAGGCGGCCAGATCCGCTTCCTCGGCCTGGATCGGCAACCGCAGCCCGGTCGCGCGCGCGCGGACGTGGGCCACCGCGGTGGGGCTGAGGTCGAGCGCCAGGACCGTCGAGCCCCGGCGCGCCGCCTCGAGGCTCAGGTTCCCCAGGCCGCACCCCAGGTCGAGTACCCGCCCCCGCAGGTAGGGGAGGGCCAGCTCCTCGAAGGGATTCAGGACGGACCCGCCCTCCGCGGTCTGCTTCTGGAACTGCCGGTCGAAGAATCGAACCGTGCGATTGAGGGTCATGACGTTCTCTCCCGTACCCTCCGGCCGAGGGCGGACCCGGTCAGGTCCCCGCGGCCCGGCTCCTCCGCTCCAAGAGGACCACGTCCCGCCAGCGGCCGTCCAGACGCCCCAGGCGCTCGCGAATCCCCACCCGGCGGAAGCCGTGGCGGGCGTGAAGGGCGAGGCTGGCCGCGTTCTCCGGGAAGATGCCGGCCTGAAGCGTCCAGATGCCCGCCTGCTCGGAGGCCTCGACGAGGGCGGCGAGGAGGGCGGAGCCCACGCCCCGGCGGCGGTAGGGCGCCCCCACGTAAACGCTCACCTCGGCCACCCCCGCGTAGACCGGGCGGGCCGAGACCGGGGAGAGGGCGGCCCATCCGGCGAGACGTCCGTCCAGACGGGCGGCGAGGCGGGGGACGGCCAGGTGCCGGGCGTCGAAATCCTGCCAGGGCGGGACCCCGGTTTCGAAGGTGGCCTGGCCGGTGGCGATCCCCTCCCGGTAGATCGCCGCCGCTTCCGGCCAGTCGGCCGGAGCCAGGGGGGTCATTTCCAGGGGCATGCCGGGCCTCCGAGGTGATAGCCGGTGTCCACCATGAAGCGCGCGATTTGCACGATTTCAGAGGCAGAAGGACTCATTTTAGGCCAAATCGATCTGGGTGACTCAAGAAATTTGCAGAATCGTCAATATTCTGATTGCGTCGGACTTCCGATCGGCGGTACGCTCTCCGGCATGTTTTTCCGGCCGCGCCTCCCGCGGGGGGGTCGCCGGGCCGGCAAGCCACCACAAGGAGCGTGTCCGTTGACCAAGGCCGAGATCCAGAAGATCTGCAAGGCGGAGGGAGTGCGCTTCATGCGCCTCCAGTTCACCGACATCCACGGCGCCAACAAGAACGTGGAGGTCCCCTCGAGCCAGTTCGCGAAGGCCCTGGACGGCGAGATCATGTTCGACGGGTCCTCGATCGAGGGGTTCACCCGGATCGAGGAGTCCGACATGCTCCTCCATCCCGACCTCGACACCTTCCGGGTGTTCCCCTTCAACGGCGAGCAGGGGAAGGTGGCCCGCCTGGTCTGCGACGTGAAGCAGCCGGACGGAAGCGATTTCGACGGCGATCCGCGCACCTGCCTGAAGCGCCAGGTGGCCCGGGCCAAGAAGCTGGGCTACGAGCTCATGGTGGGGCCCGAGGTCGAGTTCTTCCTCTTCCACCTCGACCCCGAGGGCGCGCCCTCGGTCCGCACCCACGATGTGGGGGCCTACTTCGACCTCGCCCCGGTGGACAAGGGCGAGGAGTGCCGGCGCGACGTGGTGATGGCGCTGGAGGCGATGGGCTTCGAGGTCGAGGCCGCCCACCACGAGGTGGCCCACGGCCAGCACGAGATCGACTTCCGCTACGGGGATGCGGTAGGAACCGCGGACAACGTGGCCACCTTCCGCTTCCTGGTGCGACACGTGGCCCGGGAGCACGGCCTCCACGCGACCTTCATGCCCAAGCCGCTATTCGGGCAGAACGGGAGCGGGATGCACTGCCACCAGTCGCTCTTCAAGGGAAAGACCAACGCCTTCTTCGACGCCAAGGCCGAGTACCAGCTCTCCAAGGTCGCCATGCACTACATCGGGGGGATCCTGCGCCACGCCAAGGGATTCGTGGCCATCACCAATCCCATCGTGAACTCCTACAAGCGGCTGGTGCCCGGCTACGAGGCGCCCACCAACGTGGCCTGGTCGGAGCGGAACCGGAGCCCCATGGTGCGGATCCCCGCCCGGCGCGGAATCGGCACGCGCTGCGAGGTGCGGCTCCCCGATCCCTCGTGCAACCCCTACCTGGCCTTCGCGGTGATGCTGGCCGCCGGGCTGGACGGGGTCACCCAGAAGCTGGATCCGGGTCCGCCGGTCAACAAGAACGTATTCCAGATGAGCCAGAGGGAGAAGCGGCGGCTCAAGATCGACGAGCTTCCGGCCACCCTCTCCGACGCGCTGGACGCCCTGGAGAAGGACAAGGTCATCATGGACGCCCTGGGGCCGCACCTCGCCGAGAGCTACATCGCGGGAAAGCGGCAGGTCTGGACCGAGTTCCTGGCCACCGTGCATCCCTGGGAGCTGGACCGCTACCTCTCCTACTACTGAGCTTCCCTCGGTCCCTGCACCCCCCGCGGCCCGGGACGCCCAACGTTCCGGGCCGCCCCGTGTCCGGCCGGGGATCTTTCCGGCGGGTGGCGGGGCTACATCCGGTCCGGGGCGAAGAGCACCCCCGGAATGTCCGGGTTCAGCTCCAGCTTCTTGTAGCGCGTCACCGCGGTCTTGGTGTCGCCGGCCCGGGTGTCCTCACGGTAGGGAAAGAGCACCCCGTCCACGAACCGGAACTCGGAGAGGTCCGCCTCGAAGCTCATGGGCGGCGGACCCGGCATCGACATCACCATGCGTTCGATCCGGTGGGTCCCGGGGTCGATGTGGTAGTCCAGGAGCAGACCCCCGTCCATGGCCAGCCGCACCACGGTCCGCCCGTCCTCGTCCGGCTTCACCACGACCAGGCTCGACTCGTGCTCGGCGAGGCGGAGGGGGAGATCCAAACGCGCGGTCTGAAGCTCCATGGACTGGAGGAAGGCGCCGTCTACCGGCTCCAGGTGGCGGTCGTCGGAACCCGCCCAACCTCGGTCCCCGCGGACGATCCGCACCTCGCCCCGATCCGCGTAGCGAATCTCGATCCGCAGGCGATCCGGACGCTCGAACCAGCGCACCGTCTCCCCCTGTTGCTCCCGCTGGACCGCGGTCAACGGGCCCTCGGCCCGCCAGGCGTGGATCTTTCCCAGGTTCTCCCGGCCGCCGTAGGCCGCCAGCACCTGCTCCACCAGGGCATGGATCGCAGCCGGCCCGCCCGGCGCCCCGGACGCACGATCGGCGGGGCGGCCGCAGCCGGTGAGGAGCGCGACCAGCGCCATTCCCGCCCCGGCCGCCCGCATCGCCCCGGCGAGGCCTCGGCGGGCGGACACGGGGTAGGGTCGAAGCCCGGGTGCTTCAGGAACAACGGAGACCGGGGCCCCGCCGGCCGGCGACGCGGCGCAAACGTGACCGCGATTCGCGACCGGGCGGCGGCTTCCGGGAACTGTCCGGGGGTAATTGACCCGGGGTGAGCGGTATCTCATCACCCTTGATCCTACCTTGTTCCGGTCCGACCGGCCTCCCCCTGTGCTACGCTTTTTAACCGACTCCGGGGGGGCCGATTCCCGGACCATGATCGTTTAGACCGGCCGAAGGCCGAGCACGGCCGGACCGCCGGCGCAGGACCGCATGAACCATCGCCTGAGCATCCTCTTCGCCCTCGCCCTGAGCGCCGCCGCGCTCCTTTCCGCCGGGGTTCTCCGCGGGCAGATGCGGCAGAACCCCAACCTCACGATTTTCTTCACCGGAGACGTCGGCGGCGAAGTCGCCCCCTGCGGGTGACCGGTCGAGGACTACGGCGGGGCGACCCGGAGGGCCGCCTTCTTCGACACCTTGCGGACGGCGGGCTGGGAGTTCGTGACCCTCGACGCCGGCGACATGGCCCCCTTCGAGAAGATGAACTCCCAGGGGGAGCTCCAGGTGGAGACCCTGACCCGGGCCATGGCCTGGATGCGCTACGACGCGGTCACCCTCGGGGACCACGATCTGGCCGCCGGTCCCGAGTTCGTGAAGCGGATGGTGGGCTGGCTGGGCCGGCCGGTGGTGGCCTCGAACTACACGCTCCCGGATAGCGAGAGCGTTCCGGCGAGGACGGTGGAGGTGCGCGGCAAGCGGGTGGGAATCCTCGCCTTCCTCGACCCGGAGCTGGCCCGGACCGCGGCCCCCTGGGTCGACGCGGCCCCCTGGGAGGACGAGAGGGCGTTGGTGGATTCGCTCCGGGCGGGTTCCGACGTGCTCGTGGCCATGGCCCACGCTCCCGACACCGTCGCGGTGAACCGTCTGGCCCGGCTCTACCCGGAGCTGGACTTCATCGTGGCCGCCCACGAGGGAAAGCTTGGGGACGAACTCCATCACGAGGGGCGGGTGGCGGTGATGGGGAACTCCAGCGAGGGGCGCTTCCTGGGCCGGGTCGAAGTCTCCTTCGACTCGACCGGCGCGCCCGCGAAGGTGGACGGCGTCTACATGCCGGTGGTGAAGGGCTGGGGTCGGCGCTCCGCGGTGGACAGCCTCATGACCGAGTACTACGACCGCATGCACACCCTCACCCTCTCCGACGCCTTCCAGAAGGAGCGGCTGGCCGGGCTCGAGGAGCCGCCGGTGGAGTACGTGGGGAGTGAGGCCTGCGCATCATGCCACGAGGCCGAGACGGCCCAGTGGCGGACCACCCGCCATGCCCACGCCCGGGAGACCCTGGTGAACGCGGGGGAGGAGCACGACCCCGACTGCCAGTCCTGCCACACCGTCGGGTTCGGGTTCCGCACCGGGTTCGCGACCCCCGAAGCCAGCCCCGACCGCTGGAACGTGGGGTGCGAGAGCTGCCATGGTCCGGGGGCGGCCCACGCGGCCTCGCCCGGGGCGGGCTACGGCGCGGTGGACAAGCGCGCCTGCGTCGGTTGCCACACCCCCCACCACAGCCCCCAGTTCGACTATGCGATCTACCGGCCGAAGATCGTTCACGGGGCGGAAGCCGGGGCGGACGGGCGCTGATTCACGAGCCCGCCGCGGCGGGCATCCGGGCGCCGGCCCGGACGTCCCCGCGATCGGGCCCGGGCGCCGGCCCGGCGGCTACGCGTAGAGCTTCGCCACCCACTCCCCGTAGCCGTTGTAGCGTCGGGTCGGCACATGGTTCCCGGTTCCGATCAGCCGCTCGGTGGCCTGGGACCAGGGCACGGTGGGATGGTCCGGGTCCACGTTGGAGAGGAACCCGTACTGGGCCGGGTAGAGCTTGTGCCAGAACGTGTCGGGTTGCTCGGTGACGAACTCGATCCGGACGATGCTCTTGGCGCTCTTGTACCCGTATTTCCACGGGGTGATGAGCCGGAAGGGCGCGCCGTGCTGCTTGAGGAGCGGGTGGCCGTAGATGCCGGTTCCCATGAACGCCAGCTCGTTCATGGCCTCGTCCATCCGAAGGGCCTCGAAGTACGGCCAGGGGTAATGGGTCCCCGCGCCGCCCTGGTTCGGAGCCTGGTCCGGCCGCAAGAACGAGATGAACCGGATGAACCGCGCCTCGTCCTTCACCCCCACGTGCTTCATGAGCGCGCTCAGGGGAAAACCGGTCCACGGCACCGCCATCGCCCAGGCCTCGACGCAGCGGTGCCGGTAGAGCCGCTCCTCGAGCGGCATCTTCCGCACCAGGTCGTAGAAATCGTAGGTTCCGGGCCTGTCGCAGAGCCCGGCCACCTCGATCGACCAGGGATTCACCTCGAACTTCCCGACCAGCTCCCACACCACGTCCTTCTTCTCGGTGAACTCGTAGAAGTTGTTGTAGGTGGCGGCCACCTCCTCATCGGTCAGCGCGCGGTGCAGGGTGAAGGCGGGGTTCCGCTTTGCCGGATAGAGGTCCAGGGTGGTGGTGTCGTAGTTCTTGAGCTTCGGCGGCAGTCCCCCGGCGCCGGTGTCCGCCGCGCCCTCGTCCCGTCCCGAGGCGCGGCCGCATCCCGCCGCCACCCCCAACGCCCCCAGACCCAGGATCCCCAGCTGCTTCAGGAACCGCCGGCGGTTGAAGTACACGTGCTCGGGGGTGGCTTCCCGGTCGGGGAGGCGCCATCCGGGCGGGGTGATGATGGAAGGCATGATGGATTCCTCCGTGATGATGATGCGGCCCGGACCCGGCGCCCGGACCCGACACACTCTACGTAGCCTACACCCGTCCGTGACCGGAGGCCCGGCGCCCGGGCGGGCGTCGGGCGTTCAGAGCCGCCGGCGCATCCAGGTCCCGTTCCCGCAGACGTGCATCGAGAACTCGGGGGACTTCTGGATCGACGCCGGAACCTCGGCGCGTTCCATCCCCGCAAACCCGAACTGCGAGAAGAACCCGGCGGCATCCAGGGTGACCAGCCAGAGTTCGGGAAAGCGCCGTCCCCAGAGCTCGGACATGATCGCCCGGATCAGCCGGCGTCCGAGCCCCGATCCTCGCCGGTCCTCCACCACCGCCACCGAGCGGATGAGCGCGGCGCCGTCGTGCTGTTCGTAGCCCGCGCAGGCCAGCACCTCGCCCTCCTCCGCCAGTATCAGGAAAGTGACCGGGGGGTCCTCGGTTTGGGGAATCGGTAGCTCGGCCAGGGTGAGAAGCCGTTCGATCCTCGGGAGGTCTTCGGGGCCGGCGTCGAGGAGCCGGACGCGCTTGGGCCATTTCCGAAATCCGGGCCTATCCACGGCTTCCTCCGCCGGTCATCCCCGGTTCCCGAGCGGCACGTCCACGACCCAGGTCCGGCGCTCGGTCTCCTCCTCGAACGGGGTGCGAAAGAGAATGCCTTCGGCAGTCGCCACCAGGGAGCGCCCCTGAAGAGGCCGCCCGAACAGGGTTCCCATCGCTCCGGCCTTGACGATCGGGGCCCGGGCGTGGGCCGCGCCCACGACGAAGATGTCCCGGTCCCGGGTGTCCTTGTCCTCGACCGGATCCTCCGGTCGGAAGGGCGAGGACATGGGGGCGAGGATGAGATCGGGGCGGAGCTCCGCCACCCGCTCGAAGGTGTCGGGGTAGAGGACGTCGGCACAGACCACCGGGGCGGTCCGGATCCCCAGGGCCTCCACGATCACGAAGCGCTCTCCGGGGACCACGCCGTGCCGGGCCTCTCCGGGCATGAGGTGGATCTTCCGGTAGCGGCCGAGCTCGCGCCCCCCGAAGAAGACCGGACACGCGTTACGGCAGGCGGCCCCGTCACGCTCGACCACCGTTCCCCCGACCACGAGCCAACCCTCCTCGCGGGAGAGGGCGGCCAGCGTCTCCAGATCCTCGTCCAGGTGGGCGGCCACGTCCGTGTGATCCCGGTCCGCCGGGCGCACCCAGAAGTACTCGGGGAAGACGAGAGCCTGGGTCCCGGCCGCGCGATAGCGGTCGCGCTCCCCGGGTGCGATGCCGGAGCCGGGCTGGGCCTGGTGGATGCCGACGCGAACGGACGCGGGTTTCACGACCCCAGTGTATACCGCGGTTGACCGGATGGAGAGTGGGGGCCCTCCGTCCGCCGATGTCGGGCTGCGATACACCAAGGCCCCGGGGGCGAACCCTCCGGGGCCTCGAATTATTGCGCGAGCGCGACGCTAGCGCGCGGCCTGGGGTCCGTGCATGGGCCGGTAGGGCGACCAGTGGCCGCCGTCCTCCCACTTGGCTCCCGCGAAATCCCGCCAGCGCATGCCGGTGGGCGCGACCTTCACCCCCTGGCGGATCAAC
>CAWANH010000024.1:0-4874 GCA_963783375.1 Candidatus Eiseniibacteriota bacterium | reverse complement strand
TTCCTGTTGGGGATCACCTGTAATTATATAGACTGTAAGGTGTTATGCGGCTTCAGTGTCCGCCCCCCGAGGCCTCGGTGTCCGGCGGAGGGTCCGGGCCCTGGTCCATATGACTCGAGCGCTTGTCTTGGGACGTTCCCTTCGTCCCTCGGAGAGAACAGCACATGCATCCAAGGACGCTCCGGTACCCCCTCCCCGCCCTGATCCTCGGCGCGGGGGCCACCCTGGCCGTCGCCAACTCCACCGGCCCCCAACCGGGGCGGACCGGAGCTCCCAAGCTGGGCAACGGTCTCCGCCGAGCGGACCTGCAGCGACGCCGGCTGCCACAGCGGACACGCGGTGAACGACGGGAACGGGAAGGTCGAGCTCGTCGGGGTGCCGGACCGGTACACCCCGGGCGCGAGCTACCCCATCACCGTCCGACTCTCCTCGACCTCGACCCGGTTTGACGGCTTTCGCCGCTGGGGTTTCGAGCTCACGGTGGCCCGGTTGTCCGACGGGGAGGGCGCGGGGACCTTTTCCTCCCCCAGCCTGACCACGGTGATCGGGAGCCGGTTCTTCTATCATCTCCGGCCCTACGCCACCCAGAACTTCAACACCCTGAAGCCCGGAGCGTCGAGCCCGGTGGAGTGGACGGTCACCTGGAGCGCGCCCGACGCCGACCAGGGGGACGTCGGGTTCTACGTGGCCGGAAACGCCGCCAACGGGAATCTCTCGAATTCCGGGGACTTCATCTATACCGGGAGCGACACCGCGCGCTCGAATCCGACCCCGGCGGCGCCGGCGAGCTGGGGGGAATTGAAGGCCAGATACTAGTGTGCGTGTCTCGGGGGCGTCCCGCGGTCGCGGACGCGCGGGGCCGGCGCGGGAAGAGGGGGGGATTTCTTCGGGGGACCGCTCAGGCCGAACCCAACCGAGCGCGGACGATCGCCTGGACCGCCTTTCCGTCGACCCGGCTTCCGTGGGCGGCCATGACCACCTTCATGACCTTTCCCATGTCCTTGGCCGAGGTGGCCCCCGCCTCGACGATGGCCGCTGCCACGATCTCTTCCAACTCCGCTCCGCCGATCATCCGGGGGAGGTAGACGCTCAGGACCTCGGCCTCCCGCAATTCGCTCTCCGCCAGCTCGGGCCGGCCGCCGGCCCGAAACGCCTCCGAAGCCTCTTCCCGCTTCTTGACCGCGCGCCGGATGACCTGGGTCACGTCGTCATCGGTGAGGTCGGCCCCCTTCTCGATACGGGCGTTCTTGACCTCGGATAGGGTCATCCGAAGGACGCCGAGCCGTGCGGCGTCCCGGGCTTTCATTGCCGTCTTCATGTCCTCGGTCAACTTGTCGATGAGCATGGGGTCCTCCTGGTGACGCCGACTCCCCGGCCGAACCGGTCGCCGGTTCCCCGCCGGGGTGGGCCGGGGCTCCCCTTCCCCCGGCGCTCCAGGCTAGCAGGAGCCGGGCTCCGGCGACAACGCGGGCCGGAACCGCGCCCGCGGAGAACCGTGTGGTACGGTCGGAGCATGTCCGGTGAACGACATTATGGGGAGAAGGCGCTGCGCCTGGTTCACGGGGACATCACCGAGGCCGACGTGGACGCGGTGGTGAATGCGGCCAACGAGCAGTTGATCCTGGGGGGGGGAGTGGCCGGAGCCATCCGGAACGCGGGGGGGCCCTCGATCCAGGAGGAGTGCCGGGCCAAGGCGCCCATCCGGACCGGGGAGGCGGCGGCCACCGGCGCGGGACGGCTCCCCGCCCGCCACGTGATTCACGCCGTGGGTCCCCGGGGCGGCGATCCCGGCGCCGACCGGCTCCTCGAGAGCGCGGTCGTGAACTCCCTTCGCGTGGCCGAAGAGCTGGGCCTCCGATCCATCGCCTTTCCCGCCATCTCCACCGGAATCTTCGGCTATCCCCTCGAGTCCTGCGCCCGCATCATGACCGGCGCCTGCGCGAGGTGGTTGGCCGACCCCGGCCACGGGCTGAACGAGGTGCGCATCGTGCTCTTAGACCGGCGCTCCTATCGCGCCTTCGAAAGCGCGCTGGACGCGCTTCCGGAACCTCCGTAGCCGGGGCTCGCGCCGGCAAACCCGGTCCGCCGTCGGTCGGCGGCACACCCGAAACCGGGTTCGGTCAGGGGTCCGAAGCGCGCTCCGTGTCCGCCGGCCGGTGCGGCCACTCCGACGCCGCGAGCACCTGATAGACCTCGGTCTTTCCCAACCTCGCCACGAGCACCAGCGGGTCTTTCCCGTGCCGGCTGAACCTGCCGAAGAAGTAGCGAATGAAACCCGGTCGATCCATGACGTAGCCGATGCCGGCTTCCGACAGGTACTCGTCCAACCGCTTGTCGGACAGCGCAGAGGCGCCCGGGTTGTTCACCAGCCCGTCCAGGTTCACCACGGTGCGGGGGATGAAGTAGCCCCGCATGCCGGCATTGAACGATCCGATCACCGCGTCGGGAGGGAGATTCGAGGTCGCCCAGCGTACCTCCCGCTCGACCTCCACGGCCACCGCCGGTCCATCCCGGACGACTACCGCGAGCTGCACCAGTCCTACCACCGCGGTGGCGGCCCAGATGGACACGAAGGCGCCCCGCGCCCACCGGCGGGCGCCGGGGGGGCGCTCTCCCACCCCAGGAAGAGCACGGCGAGCAGGAGGAGCGAGGCCATGGCCGGAGCGAGGAAGTACCAGTTCCGCCACCAGCGATACCAGCCGAACTCGATTCCGAAGAAGACGGCCAGATAGATCACCAGAAAGAGCACGGCCTGGATCCGGCTCCAAAACGCCGCCCCCAGGAGTTTCACCGCCCGGAGGATCACCAGCAACAGGGCCAGTCCCGCCGCCAGCGCGGAAGCCATGATCGTGGGGGAGCGGCTTCCAAGGAGGGTGCCGAGGGCACCGCCGATCGTTCGTCCCGCGCTGGCGGCGAAGGCGTGGGCCCTGGCGCTGACCTGGACCAACGAACCGAAGGTATGGAGATTCCAGGCGATCCAGGGGATGAGGGGAATGGCGGCGGGGATCAGGCCCGCGGCCAGCAGGGCCGCGACCCGTCCCGCCGGAAGGCGGATCCGGACGGCCTGGAGGACGAAATCCGCCACGACGGCGATCACCAGGAGCGCGCCGTCCAGGCGCGCGCAGACCACCAGCCCCGCGATCCAGCCGAGACCCACCGCGCGCCCGAGCGAGGGCGTTTCGCGGAAACGGCACACGTATTGTCGGACCAGGAGCGCGACCAGAAACGTGTAGAGGGGGGCTTCGACCCCCCCGCGGGCGAAGGCGAGGAAAAGCGGGTTGAAGAACCAGGCCGCTCCGGCCCAGGCTGCGGCGCGCCGCCCGGCCAGATATCGGACTACGTCGTACAACAGGAACCCGGTCCCCACGAACAACAGGGAGAGAAGGATCAGGGTGATTCGGATGGGGGCGAAATCACCGGCGTGGAACGGGGCGAAGATCGGGACCAGGAGGCCCAGATAGAGGGGATGAAACCCGTTGGTAGGGGTGAGCCCGTCGAAGGATATCCCGTGTCCGTCCGCGACGTTCCTGGCGATCTCGTAGTAATAGAACGCGTCATCGTTGAGATGAGAGAGGATCACTATGCGGGGAGCGGTGACGAAGAAGAGAACCAGAAAGGCGGCCCAGGCCGCCCCGACCAAGGTGAATCTCGGGCTTCGCATGAGAGTCCCTCCCTGGGTCTGGCGGCAAGGCCGCCTCTCCCGCTTGCGCGGAAGCGGAGGGCTCGAGGGGGGATCCCGGGCCGGCGATGTGTATTGCCTTCCGGATCTGATGACTGGGGAAAAGATCATTTCTATCCGGTAACCGTGAGCCGTGAGTATAGCAAACCGTCGAACCGGGGGTGGATTGCGGCCGGCGGTGCGCGGGGGGATCGGTTCGGGCCCGTTCGGGCTACCCCGTTGGCGCCTCGCGCTTCAACACCACGTTGGTGTAGGGGAAGGGGATCTCGATCCCCTCCTGGTCGAAACGCTTCTTGGCCGCCTCGTAGAGGTCGAACTCCACCCGCTTGGCGTCCATCGGGGACTCGCACCATGCGCGAAGGCTCAGGTTCACGCTGGAGTTCCCGAGGTTGGTGACCGGGCAGTTCACCGCTTCGGTGATCAGGGGATGGTTCCGGGCGATGTCGAGGAGGATCTCCCGCGCCTTGTCGATGTCCGAGGAATAGCTGATCCCGATCGGCACCATCACCATGATCCGGGTGTCCTGGGTGGTGTAGTTGACCGTGACCTGGGTGGCGATGGCGCTGTTGGGGACCACGACCCGACGGTTGTCGTAGGTCTGGATCACGGTGTAGCCGAGGTTCAGCACCTCCACCGTTCCTATCTCCGGCCCCGAGGGGCCGTTCACCTGGAGCCGGTCGCCGACCTCGAACGGCCGGTAGAGGAGGAGCGAAACCCCCGCGATGAGATTTCCCAGGGTGTTCTGGGCGGCCAGGCCGATGATCACCGACACCACGCTGACGCTGGCCAGGAGCGCGGTTCCCAGCGTCCGCAACCGGGGAATCAGGTGGGCGTAGAACATGAGCGCGATGATGAAGACGGCGATCTGGGAAAGTTGGATCACGAAGTTGGCCGACGTGCGATCCACCAGGTGGCGGTGGTGCAACTTCAATGCGCGGTGGGCGGTGACGCGGAGTAGGTGGGAGACCACCACCGCCAGCACGAGGAAGAGTAGACCGTAGGCCAGCGCGCCGAGCGCGGTGGAAGGATTGAGCACGTCGTGGGAGAGCAGGTGTTCGATCTGGTTCATGGCCGGCCCTCCTCCTGGGGGGGAAATTCCGGACCGGGCGCCCTCCGCCCCGGCCCGGAACAACCAGCATCCGCCGGTTTGCGCCCCATGTCCAGGGTGGAGGCGGGTCCGGCGTTCATCTCGCCA
>CAWANH010000023.1:0-3012 GCA_963783375.1 Candidatus Eiseniibacteriota bacterium | reverse complement strand
TCGAGCACGAAGCGGGTCCATCCCTCATCGGTGGGGGCGTACCAGGACTCGGCAGATTCCCACCCGAGGAAGGTGGAGCGAGCGCCGGCGGAACCCCGGGGTGGCGGCGGGTCCGGGACGGAAGGCATGGGCCCGAAGGCCGTCGAGAGCCTTGGCCACCACCCTGGAGGACGCGGTGACCAGGAACGCCCCCGGAGGAAGCGGACCGTCCGGAGTCCTCACCGAGTCGAGGGCCTGGCTCACCGGAACCCCTCCGGCGAGAAGGCGGAATACCGCGGCATAGGCGTCGTTCTCCGTCGGGGTAAGGGCCCACGACGCCTGGGCCGCGTCCGGGAGCGGGGGGAGGCGTCCACGTGGGACCCTCGACCGGGGCCAGGGAAACTTCCGGAAGGGAAGCGAGGGCCCGGGTCTCGACCCCCATGAGTTCGGGCAGGGTCCAGGCGGTGACGTCGTAGGGGGCGTAGATCGCGCGGGTGCCCGGTCCCTGGCGCACCTCGGGGTAGACCTGGGGTTCCATCATCTCCAGGAGGAATGGGCGAAACGGCTGGCTGGCGGGGATCACGAAGGACCCGGCGGGAAGGGTCTCCCCGGACGCCATGACCGGAGACAGGGTGCGATCGACCTCCAGGCCGTTCTCCCGGAGAAGGTCGACCAGTCGCGACGCCGCGCCCGGATCGCGTTGGCCGGCGGGGATCACGAACCCGGCCGGGGACTCGTCCCGCCCGCGCGCCACCGCATCCAGGGCCATCCGCGCCCGGTTGGCCAGGAAGTCCCGGCGGTGGCGGGCCGCGGTCCGGAGCGCGCTGTCGCTCACGATGAGCTCGTAGTCGACCACGTCCCGCAGGCGCCACCACCCCCCCGGCCAGGGATTGGGAAAGTTCACCTGGCGGCGGTATTCCGGGAGGCCCTTCCGGCCTCCCTCGAGCTCCGCGGGGTCGAGATCGATCGGGGTGGCGATCCGCGGCGAGGCCACCTCGGTCAGGATGCCCACCGTGTTCTTCCACCAGGGGGTGGAGCGGGTTCCCCCCGGCCAATAGGCGTCGAAGGAGTACCCGGAGATCACCCCCGCCTTCCCGCGCTCCTCCAGGTCCAGGGCCATGCCGGCGCCGATCAGGTCCGCCCCGCGCATCACCAGCGGGGGCACGTTCCCGGAGAGCGGATCGGCATAGGGGGGGACGAAGATGCGAGGCCCCCTCGGTCCCATCTGGTGCTCATCGAGGACGATTTGCGGGAACCAACGGTGGTAGAGGAGGTCGTTCACCGCGCGGGTCTCGGGAAGGTTCAGCATGAACCAGTCGCGGTTGTCGTCGTGGCCGGCGTAGGGATGATAGAGGCGGGGGAGCGGCGAGCCCTCGTAGGCGGTGCCGACATGGGTGCGGTACCAGTCGGTCACCATGACCTGGCCGTCGGGGTTCATGGAGGGGACCAGGAGCACGATGACGTCGTCGAGGGCACCGGCGGCGGTCTCCGGGCCGCCGGTGGCCAACCGGTAGACCCACTCCATCCCCATCTGGCTGGAGCCGATCTCGGTGGAGTGGATGTTGAGCGAGACGAACAGCACGGACTTCCCTGCTTCCACCAGGGAATCGATCCCGGCGGGGGAGAGGCCGCGCGGATCGTTCAGCCGGGAGGAGATCCTGCGGTAGCGGTCGAGGGCGGCCAGGTTCTCCGGGCTCGACACGGTGACCAGGACCAGGTCCCTTCCCCCCACGGTCTTTCCGAGGGTCTCGATCGTCACCCGATCCGATCGCTCGGCGAGGAGGTGGTAGTAGGGAAGGTATTCGTCGTAGCTCACCAACCGGCGATCGGCCCCCATGGGGTGGCCGAAGAACGCTTCCGGGCCCGGGAAGTCCGCGGCCCGGGCCGGCGGCGCGGTGAGCGCGCTCCAGAGCACGGCGGCGAAGAGGGCGGCGGCCGCGGCGGTCCCGGCCCCGGAGCGGCGAGGCCGGCGTCGGGGGGAACGGCGCTCCCAGGGGAGGGGGTGGATCATCGTCGTCGATTCCTTCGGAATGGAGGCGGGAATCCGTCGCGCGACGCCCGAGCCGGCGGACGGATCTCCACCGTGGCCGCGGGCTCGCGAACGGGCCGGGTGAGCCACGCCGTGGGTTTCCGCCCGGAGCGTCGTGCGCCATCATAGGGAAGGGGGTTCGCGGAAACAAGGCCGCGAACGCCGTCAAGACCGCCGGCCTCGGTGCGGGTCAGAGACGCGGGGAAACAAAGCATGATCAAGGGTCTCCTGTCCGATGTTCACGGGGTGCTCTACACCCACCCGAACGCCATCGATGGAAGTGTGGAGGCGGTGCGCCGGCTTCGCCGGGCGGGATTCCCCCATCTCTTCCTCACCAACAGCACCCTCTACCCCCGCTCCCGGATCCTTCGCACCCTGCGCGAGCTGGGGTTCGAGATCGACGACGACCGGTTTCTGACCGCGGCCCAGATGGCCGGCGATCTCCTGGCCGAGCGGGGGTGCCGGCGGGTGGGGTGGCTCTGCGTACCCGAACTGGCCGAGGATCTCCCCGGCGTCGAGCCCGTCCTCCCTCAGGCTCCGGCGGGCGAACCGGTGGACGCGGTTCTGGTGGGGGATCTGGGGGATGGCTTCACCCCCGATACCCTGACCCGCGCCTTCCACTGGCTCCACGACGGGGCGGTGCTGGTGGCTCTCGCCCTGAACCGGTATTACCAGGGACCGGACGGGCTGGTGCTGGATTGTGGACCCTTCGTGAAGCTGCTGGAGTATGCCGGGGAGACCGAGGCCCTGGTGGTGGGAAAACCGAGCCTCGACTTCTTCCGGGCCGGGGTCCGTCGCCTGGGCCTTTCCCCGGGCGAGGTCGCCATGGTGGGGGACGATCTGTGGGGCGACGTCGTCCCGGCCATGGATGCCGGCCTGACCGGGATCCAGGTGCGGACCGGGAAGTACCGGGAGGAGCGATACGCCGCCTCCCCCCGGCAGGCCGACCGGGTGGTGGCGGACCTGGCCGAGGCGGTGGACCGGATCTTGGGGCAGGGAAGATC
>CAWANH010000022.1:0-71590 GCA_963783375.1 Candidatus Eiseniibacteriota bacterium | reverse complement strand
GGCTCCTCGGGTAGGACTCGAACCTACAACCCTGCGGTTAACAGCCGCATGCTCTACCATTGAGCTACCGAGGATCGAACCGGTGGCGGGCCCTCGGATCCGGCCCAGCTGGGCCGGCGGCCCGCGCCGGACGGCCCCCTGAAGGAACCCGCCCGGCAAAACGGACACTAAGGCTATCCGGCGGCCCCATGAGGGTCAAGGGGATTCCGGGTTCACCCGGCCGCCTCCAGCCGACCGCCCGGCCCGCCCTCGGCCCGGCCCTCGCCCGCCAACCCCGGAGCGGCTCCAGGTACCCGGGTACACCTGCAAGAGCCAAACCCGCGGGACCGGCGACGCGCTCCCCGCAGCAATACCGTCACCGTAACCCCAATAACATCAACGGGTTCAGCGGCCACTGATCACGCCAACAAGCCCCGGCTCCCCGCCCCCCTACCGTGCCCGGTTGAGCCGCATCAGGCTCCCGCCGCCCCCGGGGAGCGAGTTGTAGGAGAAGATCGAGATCCCGCCCAGGCCGGCGTCGCGGCAGGTGCGGATCTTGGCCTCGGCCGCGGCCAGACTCTGGTTGTAGACCGCGATCCCCGCCCACACCCGCTCCGGCGGCACCACCTGCGACAACGCCCGCGCCTGCTCGCCGATCACCGTCCGCGAGGTCGAGTACATCATCGGCGCCACCACGTCCACCATCCCCTCGCGCACCCAGCGCACCCAGTCCTGGCCGACCTGGGCGTAGGCCTTGTCGGGGTCGGGTTTGACCGCGGCGGAGAGGATCGCCCCGGGCCTGATGGCGCGGACCGCATCGTGGACCGAGGCCACCAGCGCGGTGACCTGGGCCGCCTTGAACCCCATCCACTGTCGCTGGAGTTCCGCGTAGCCCTCGTCCCCCCGCTCGCGTCGAAGCCCGGCCTCGTTGGCGTCCAGCTCCAGGGGATCCACCCCGGTCAGCCGCCGGAAGCCCGCCCGCATGGTCTCGCTGTACCCGACGTCGAGCGCCGGGTACCGCGCGTAGTCCAGGTGGATGCCGTCCAGGGGATAGCGCGTCAGAAGCTCGGTCACTACGTCCACGAAGTGGTGCATGACCTCGGTGTTCCCGGGCTCGAGATACGCCCCCTCGGTCCACGCGGCCTTGAGCCGCCTGGCCGAGAGCGCGGTCATCGGGGTCCCCGCGCGGTCGACCGCCACCCACTCCGGATGGGTCAGCGTCACGTGCCCGCTCGGGCACGTCGGCGTCCGCTTTGTACCAGGTAGACGTTCATCCAGGCGTGGACCCGGATCCCGCGGGCGTGGGCCGACTCCAGCACGTCCTCGAGCGGGTCGTAGTGCCCGTGCCGCTTCCATGCGTCGCGAAGCGGCAACGCCGCCGGCACGATCGACGACTCGTAGTAGGCGTCGCCGCGGCCCCGGACCTGGACGAAGAGATCGGTGATGCCCGCCCGCGCCGCGTCCGTCACCATCCGGCGGATCCCGTCCGGCGAAAGGAGCCCGTCCCGGACCACCCAGAGGGCGCGCGGGTCGGGCGGGAGGACCGGTTCGGCCTGGGTCGCGGGGGCAGCCACCGGGTTCCGGACCGCCTCGTCGGTGGGAGATCCCCCCGGCCCCTGGCCGGCCAGGACCGGAACACCGAACAGGCAGAGGCAGGCGGCCATGAGGAGCACCCAGCGGAACGTTTTCATCATCCTCCGGTTATCGGCGTTTTCCGGTGCGCGGTTGAGGATAGCCCCCGGGGGACGGCGGGACCAGATGGGAAAGGGCCGGGGCGCCCTTCCAGCGTCGAAAGGGCCGGTGCGCCCCCCCGCGTCGAAAAGCCCGGTGCCTCCCCAGGGTCGAAAGGCCCGGCGCCTCCCCCCCGCTCGGGTATCATCACCTCCCTATGCCCGAACTCCCCGAGGTGGAAACCGCCCGCCGGCGCCTGGAACGGCATCTCGCCGGAAAGACCCTGGCCGCCGTCGCCACCGTCCCCGACCGCATCGTCTACGACGGGGTCGCCCCCCGCGCCTTCGCGGCCGCGCTCACCGGGCGGACCGTCCTCGCCGCGCGCCGGAAGGGGAAGCACCTCTGGCTGGAGCTCGACCGCCGCCCCTGGCCCGCCTTCCACTTCGGGATGGGGGGGGACTTCCACCTCTACCGGGAGACCGGCGACCGCCCGCGCTTCTGGAAGGTGGAGCTGGCCGCCGCGGACGGGACGCGGCTGGCCATGACCAACGCCCGCCGCCTGGGCCGGATCCGACTCTTCAACGACCCCGCCGCCGAGCCCCCGATCTCGCGCCTCGGCCCCGATCCCTACCTGGAGCTCCCCTCCCCCGCCGCCTTCGCGCGGCTACTCGCCCGGCGGAAAGCGCCGGTGAAGGCGGTGCTCCTGGACCAGACCGTGCTCGCGGGGATCGGGAACTGGATCGCCGACGAGGTCCTCTACCAGGCCGGCGTCGACCCCCGGCGTCCCGCCGCCGCGCTCGACCCCGCGGAGGTCCGCCGGCTTCGCGCCCGGCTGAAGGCGGTGATCGACCGCGCGGTCCGGGTGGGCTCCGACGACGGCCGCTTCCCGCGCACCTGGCTCTTCCACTATCGCTGGGGCCGGACCGCGGGAGCCCGGACCGGCCGCGGCGAGGAGATCGTGTTCCTCACCGTGGGGGGGCGGACCACCGCCTTCGTCCCCGCCGCCCAGCGCTGACCGCGCGCCGGGGCCGGTGTACCCGGGGGCCCCACCCCTACCCGGCCAGCCGGCTCCCCAGCCGGCGGAGCATCGCCGCGCCGTCCCCTTCCCAGGAGGCCCCGTGCATGCAGGCCAGGAGCCGCGGGGAGGCGGCGGCCAGCTTCTCGGTCATCGCCGCGGCGGTCTGGGTGTGGGAGTAGTAATCCATCGCCGCCCGCATGCCCTCGCTGGTCTCGACGATGTCGGCGGTGGTCAACGGGTCGTGCTCGTGCCCGCCCTGGGTGAAGAGGTCGCCGCAGAAGAGCGTCTGGGTCTTCGTCTCCAGCAGGTGGCCGCACTCCCAGGCGTGGGGGAAATGGGGCGCATCCATCCACCGGACCACGTGGGATCCCAGGCTCAGTTCCTCGCCGTCGGCCAGGCCGCGGGCCGGCCGGAGCGCGACGTCGTCCACGCTCACCATCTTGGCGATGTTGCTGCAGAGGGGCTCGGCGTCCGGCGCCACCTCCAGGAAGTCGTTCAGCGCGCCGCATTCGTCGGCCTCGTAGTGGGAGAAGGCCAGGTAGCGGAGGGAACCCACGGGGATGACCGAGGCGATGGCCTCCTTCACCAGCGGAAACAGCTTCCGGAGCCCGGTGTGATAGAGCATGGGGGCGTCGTCCACGACGAGGAACTGGTTGAAGGTGAATCCGCCGGGCATCGCCTCGGGCGGGACCGGGGTGCTGATGCGGTAGATGCCGTCGGTGATCTCGTCGATGCGGGTGCCGGCCTGGGTGTTGGTGGTCATTTCCTGGTTCTCCTTGGGGGTGTTTGGGATTGGGTTCAGGTATCCGTCCGGAGGATGGGTCGAAGGATCGCGGTCAGTTCCTCCCGGGCCGCTTCGGGGGAGAGTCCCCCCGAGAGCCGGAGGGCCCGGTAGGTCAGGAAGTCGAGGAGCCCCCGCACCACCGGCGCGCGCGGGGAGTCCGGAGGGGTGATGATCCCGGCCACGGCGTCGGTCAACCCCTCGTAGGCGGTCATCTCCGCATCGAGGACGGCGGAGTCCTCGCGGAGACGGGCCGAGAGCCAGGCGTAGCCGAACATGGCCTCGTGGATCCGGCAGAGCTCCGAAACGCTCTCCTCGAGGCGCCGCCCCGGGCTCGGCGATCGCGCCGAGGGCAGCCAGGTCGGGCGGGACCAGCGACTCGCCGAAGGTTCGCGTGCAGTTCCGGAAGATGTCTTCCTTGGTCGGGAAGTGCTTCCGCACCGTGGGCACCGAGCAGCCCGCCTCCACGGCCAGGGGCTCGAGTTCGGTGATCCCCTCCCAGTGGAGCTTCAGAGCAGCTTCCAGGATGTCCCGGCGGGTCTGCTCGGCGGCCTGCCTGCGCCTGGTGGAGTCGTATCGTCTGGTCATGGGAAGACTCTACACAATCCGCAAACATGATGCAATATTGAATATTGTTTATCGATAACCAAGTCAAGACCGCAACCCGCAATCCAGGTATCATTATGTCATGTAACTAGTTACAGGTTGCGTTCTGGCTGGGTATCCGGAGCGGGCTTCGCCGCTTGACGGCCCAGTTCATCCGGGTGAACAGTTATACAAGCGATTTTGGTTGTATCGACCGCGTCTCGTGAAAGCTGGGTGGCGCGGTCGAGGAGCCGCAGCTCTGGGCCGCCGAAGGGGCAGCCCGCCGGCGGCGGGGCGGTGTGAGCTGTCCCCCTGGGGACTGTGGGGGGGCCTGCCGGCGCCATTGGCGCTTCTGGAGGGTATAGGCGATCCCGGCCCGGCCGTGAGCGGCGACCTTGCGCCCGGTGCGTGATTCGAGGGGCGGCCCTGCCCCTGAGCGAGGTGCGAATCGGATACCGCGATGGGCGTCTCCGGCGAGCCGAAGGTGAGGCGGAGACGGGGTCCCATCGCGGGGGTCGAGCGAGCGATGGATCGTCCGGTGGACGATCCGAGCGAGCGCTGAGCGCCGAGACGAGGGGGCACCGCCCCGAGGATCGCGCGCCGGAGAGAGTCAGCGTGCCTTTGCGCCCGGCCGAGACGAGGGGGCACCGCCCCGAGGATCGCGCGCCTGGGAGAGTCAGCGTGCCTCTGCGCCGGGACAAACCCGGGACACCCGCCGCGGGGTGGCGGCGGTGGGCCGGCACCGCCCCGAGGATCGCGCGCCTGGGAGAGTCAGCGTGCCTTTGCGCCGGGACGAACCCCGTACGCCCGCCGCGGGACGGCGGCGGCGCGTCGGCGCCGCCCCGACCGCCCTACTTCCCTTCCTTCGCCTCCGCCTTGGCCGCGGCGGCCGCCTCGCGGGCCTTGCGCTCCGCGGCCATCTGCTCCTCGGACTTCACCAGCTCCAGGAAGGCCATCTCGCCGCCGTCGCCCAGGCGATGGCGGGTCTTGATGACCCGGGTGTAGCCGCCGTTCCGTTCGGCGTACCAGGGCGCGATGGTTGAGAAGAGCTTCTGGGTCACCTCGCGGCTCATGACGAAGCGATCCACGTGGCGGCGGGCATGGAGGTCCCCGCGCTTGGCGAAGGTGATGAGACGTTCCGCGAGCCGCCGGGCCTCCTTGGCCTTGGCCTCGGTGGTCTCGATGCGCTCGTGCCGGAAGAGCTCGGTCACCAGGTTCCGGAGGAGGGCCTTCCGGTGCTCCGCCGTACGGCTCAGCTGACGTCCTTGTCTGCGGTGTCTCATCGCTTCATCCTCATGCGCCGTAGGCGCCCTTCATGCCGCTCGCCGCCCGTCCGGGCCGCTCGGCTTTCCTTCCACGCGAATGTGTCCTCGCCGCTCCGCTTCCGGACCCTCTCCGCCGTCGGAGCCGTCCCCCGGCGCCGGCGATCCGGAAAAACGGAACGTTTGGCGGCGCGTCCGGCTCCTCCGGGGACCGGGCCCCGGACGCGGTACGGTGCCCCCCGAGCGGCCGGCTACTCCTCGCTCTGGGTCGAGGCGGGAGCGGTCTCGTTCTCCTCCTCCTCGTCCTCGTCCTCGATGTTGTCCACGTCCAGGGGCTCGTCGACGGGCCGAGGGGTCTCCAGCTCGGTCTGGCGCCGCGGGGCCTTCAGGTAGGGCCCGATCTCCATGCCGAAGGTGAGTCCCATCTCGGTCAGGATGTCGCTGATCTCCTTCAGCGACTTCCGGCCGAAGTTCCGGTACTTGAGCATCGCCGACTCCGGCTTCTGCACCAGCTCGGCGATGGTCTTGATGTCGGCGGCCCGGAGGCAGTTGGCGGAGCGGACGGAGAGTTCCAGCTCCTCGACGCTCTTCTCCAGGAGACCCCGGATCCGGGCCTTTTCCTTGTCCTCCTCCTCTTCCTCTTCCTGCTCGATGGGCTCCTCGAAGTCCACGAACAGGCTGAAGTGGTCCTTGAGGATCATGGCCGCGTAGGCCATGGCGTCCTTGGGGAGGATGCTGCCGTCGGTCCAGAGCTCCAGGGTCAGCTTGTCGAAGTCGACGCGCTGGCCCACCCGGGTGTTCTCCACCTCGAAGTTGACCTTCTTGATGGGCGAGTAGTGCGAGTCGATGGGGATGACCCCGATCGACCGCTCTTCGCCCTCCTGCTGGTCGGCGGGAACGTAGCCCCGGCCGCCCGAGATCTCCACATCCATGTCGACCTCGCCCTCCTTGTTGAGGGTGGCGATGTGAAGCTCGGGGTTCAGGATCTCGACCCCGGGGTCGGCCTGGACGTCGCCGGCCTTGAGCTCCGCCGGACCCGATTTCTTGAACCGGGCGCTGATCTTGTAGTCGGCGTGCAGCTTGAAGCGCATCTGCTTCAGGTTCAGGATGATCTCGCTGACGTCCTCCAGCACGCCCGGGACGGTGCTGAACTCATGGAGAACCCCTTCGATCTTGACCGCGGAGACCGCGGCCCCCTGAAGGCTGGAAAGGAGAACCCGCCGGAGCGAGTTGCCGATCGTGAGACCGAAACCCCGCTCGAGCGGCTCGATCGTGAACTTGCCGTAGCGTTCCGAAGCCGTGGTTTCGTCCAGCTCGATGTTCTTCGGCATCTGGAGGTTCTTCCACTTCATCTCTTCTTTGCCTCCTCGGGTCTTGGACCCGATGTCGTCTTGAACTCGCTCGGGTAGGGGCGCGCCGGTGCCCTACTTCGAGTAGAGCTCGACGATCAAGTTTTCCTGAATCGTGGTCGGGATCAGGTCCCGCGACGGAATGCGCAGGAGACGCCCCTTCATGGTCTTGGGATTCGCCTCCAGCCAGTCGGGAACGTCCCGTCCCCCCCGGATCTCCAGGGTCTCCAGGATGAGCTTCAGGTTCCGGCTTCCATCCTGCACCGAGACCACGTCTCCCGGCCGGACACGGTAGGAAGGCACGCTGGCCTTCTTGCCGTTCACCAGGAAATGGCCGTGCAGGACGAGCTGGCGCGCCGCCGGTCGCGAAGGCGCGAAGCCGAGGCGGTAGACCAGATTGTCGAGCCGGGTCTCGAGGATCTGCAGCAGATTCTCACCGGTGACGCCGGTCATCCGCGCCGCCTCGTGGAAATAGTTCCGGAACTGCCGCTCCATGATTCCGTAGATGCGGCGCGCCTTCTGCTTGGCGCGCAGCTGCATCCCGTAGTTGGTCACCCTCAGGCGCCGGTCCCGCCCGTGATCGCCGGGGGCGTAAGCGCGCCGTTCGATGGCGCACTTCTCCGTCGAGCAGCGCTCCCCCTTGAGGAAGAGCTTTTCGCCCTCGCGTCGGCACAGACGGCACACAGGTCCGCGGTATCTCGCCATGTCTTTTGGAACCTCCGCTCGGTCCCCGGCCCGCGTCGCGGACCGGTTCCCGGCTTCACTCGTCTGTCAAACCCCCGGCCCGCGGCCGGAGGCGGCTGCGCGCACCCGCGCGCTTCGAAAAAGTGAGCCCAAATGCAATCTCCTCCGATGGCTCAGCCGGAGCCGATCCATGGTGGCGCCGGGCTCCACACCTATACCCTGCGGCGTTTCGGAGGACGGCACCCGTTGTGGGGGATCGGGGTGACGTCGCGGATGGCCTGGATCTCGAGTCCCGCCGCGGCCAGGGAGCGGATGGCCGCCTCCCGCCCCGCGCCCGGACCCTTCACATGGACCTCCACCTTCCTCATGCCCTGGGACAAAACCTGTTTCGCCGCGTCTTCGGCGGCGAGCTGCGCCGCGAACGGCGTGCTCTTGCGGCTTCCCTTGAAGCCGGCCTTTCCCGCGCTCGCCCAACCCACGATCTGTCCGTCCGCATCGGCGATGGAGATGATCGTGTTGTTGAAGGTCGCCTGGATGTGCGCGACCCCGTTGACCGAGACCTTGCGGTCCTTCTTCTTCTTGGTGACTTTTCCCTTGGCCACGAATCCTCCTCAATTCAAACGGGCATCAAGTCTTGGTGAGCCTGCGACGCCCGGAACCCGCGGTCCGCTTCGGTCCCTTGCGGGTACGGGAATTGGTCTTGGTGCGCTGCCCATGAACGGGCAGACCCCGGCGATGCCGGAGACCCCGGTAACATCCGATGTCCATCAGGCGCTTCACGTTCATCTGAACTTCGGTATGGAGAGCGCCCTCGACCCGGTACTTGGTCTCGATCTCCTGACGGAGCTTCGCCGTGTCCTCTTCGGTGAGATCCTTGACCCGGGTGTCCGGGTTCACTCTGGTCGCATCCAGGATCAACTTGCTCCGGCTGCGGCCGATACCGAAGATGTAGGTCAAGGCGATCTCCACCCGCTTGTCGTTGGGAAGATCCACGCCGGCGATTCGTGCCACTTACATTCCTCCTTCCGCCGGGACCCCGCGGGTCCGCGGACGGAAACTTTCTCTCAGGATCAGCCCTGCCGCTGCTTGTGGCGGGGGTTCTTGCAGATCACCCGCACCACGCCCTTGCGCTTCACGAGCTTGCAGTTCTCGCACATGCGCTTGACGCTTGCTTTCACTTTCATCGTTCTCTCCTCCGGGAGAGGCCCGCGACTCAGTTCGTCGCGGCCTTCCTCTGCCCATCGACCACGCTCAGGACCTCCGGGCCGTCCTCGGTCAGCGCCACCGTGTGCTCGAAGTGGGCGGCCAGGGAGCCGTCCCGCGTGACGATGGTCCACTGATCGTCCAGGGTCTCCACTTCCCACCCGCCCATGGTGATCATGGGCTCGATGGCGCAGACCAGGCCGGGCTTGAGCTTCAGGCCCGTGCCCGGATTGCCGTAGTTCGGGACCTGGGGATCCTCGTGCATCCGTTCTCCGATGCCGTGGCCCACCAGGGACCGCACCACTCCGTATCCGTGTCGTTCGGCGTGGGCCTGAACCGCGTGCCCCACGTCGCCGAGGCGATTCCCGGCCCGAAACGCCTCGATCCCCTTCATCAGACATTCCTCGGTCACCCGGAGCAATTGCTCCACGCTGTCCGCAACCGGTCCAACCGGGAACGTGGCCGCGGCATCGCCGTGGTAGCCGTTCTTGACCACCCCGACGTCCACCCCCACGATGTCCCCGGCCCGGATCACCCGGCCCCCCGGAATCCCGTGCACGACCTCCTCGTTGATCGAGATGCAGGTCGAGGCCGGGTAGCCGTGGTAACCCATGAACGAGGGTTCCCCGCCGTTGTCCCGGATGTATTCCTCGGCTTTCCGATCCAGATCCGCGGTGGAGACTCCGTCGCGGGTCAGCCCCCGGAGGAGCTGGATGGTCTCCGCCACGATTCGGGAGGACTCCCGGATCTTCTCGATTTCCAAGTCGGACCGAAGCTTGACCATGAACTCTCCCGCTCGTTACTTCAGAGAACCGCCAGGATCCTCTCCTGGATCTCCGGGATGTCCCCCATCCCGTTCACCCGGAGGAGGATCCCTCTCTCATCGTAGTAGCCCACGAGAGGAGCGGTCTTTTCCTCGTAGACCTTCAGCCGGTTCAGGATCGTCTCCGGGGTGTCGTCGGTGCGCCCCCGGCCGGCCAGCCGGCTCTGAACCTCCTCTTTCGAGGCGGTCAGCAGCACGACCCGGTCCAGGCCCATTCCGTGACGCTCCAGCATCTCGTCCAGGCCCCGCGCCTGGGGAAGGGTCCTCGGGAACCCGTCCAGCACGAACCCGGACCCCTTGATCTCGTCCAGGGTCTCCTCGATCAGACCCAGGATCACATCGTCAGCCACCAGATCTCCGCGGTCCATGGCCTCCTTGGCCCGGAGCCCCAGCGCAGTCCCCCGCTTCGCCGCGTCCCTCAGCAACTCGCCGGTGGAGATGTGGCGCAATTCCTTCTTCTTGCAGAGGAGGTCGGCCTGGGTGCCCTTCCCGGCCCCCGGCGCCCCCAGAAAGACCAACCTCACCGGGACACCCTCGTCCCGATCCTGCCCTTCTTCATGAAGCCCTCGTAGTGCCGCATGACCAGGTGGGACTCGATCTGGTTCAGGGTGTCGAGCATGACGCCCACCACGATCAGGAGGCCCGTCCCCCCGAAGTAGAAGGGTACGTTGAACTTACGGATCATGATGTCCGGCAGGACGGCGATGAACGCCAGGAAGATCGCGCCGGGCAGGGTGATCCGGGAAAGGATGCGATCGATGTACTCCGAGGTCTTCTTGCCCGGCCGGATACCGGGAATGAACCCGCCGTACTTCCGCATGTTGTCCGCCAGATCCACCGGATTCAGCACGATGGCGGTGTAGAAGTAGGTGAAGAACACGATCATCAGGGCGTAAATGAGAATGTACATCACGTTCCCCGGAGAGAACGCGGTGTGAATCGTCTGCATGATCTCGCTGTTCGGGAAGAGCGCGGCCACGGTTCCCGGGAACGCGATGATCGACTGGGCGAAAATGATGGGCATCACGCCGGCGGTGTTCACCCGGAGGGGGATATGGGTGGTCTGACCGCCGTACATCTTCCGCCCCACGACGCGTTTGGCGTACTGGACCGGAATCTTGCGAACGCCGAGGGTCATGAGCACCACCAGCACGATCACCGCCAGCATCACCAGGCCCAGGATGATGAGCTCGAAGATGTTGAACTGGCCGGCGGTGAAGGCCCGGAGCGTGGTCAGGATCTCGTTCGGGTAGCGGGCGATGATCCCGATGGTGATGATGAGGGAGATCCCGTTTCCGATCCCCCGTTCGGTGATCTGCTCCCCCAGCCACATCACGAAGATCGTGCCCGAGGTCAGGGTGACCATGGTCAGGAACATGAATCCCGGACCGGGGTTCGGCACCACCGCCGTCCCGGAGGCGTTCAGGTTCTGCAGGAAGATCCCGATGCCGAAGGCCTGGATGGCGGAGAGGAACACCGTGCCGTACCGCGTGTACTGGGTGATCTTCTTCCGGCCTTCCTCGCCTTCCTTCTGCAGCTTCTCGAAGTACGGGATCACCGCCCCGAAGAGCTGCAGGATGATCGCGGCCGAGATGTAGGGCATGATGCCCAGGGCGAACACCGTGGCCCGGGACAACGAGCCTCCCACGAACAGGTCGTAAAGGCCGAACAGGGTGCCGGCATTCTGGGCGAAATAGGATTTGAGCGCGCCGGCGTCCACCCCCGGGGTCGGGATGTGCCCTCCCAGCCGATATACGGCCAGAAGCGCAGCAGTGAAGATGATGCGCTTCTTCAACTCCGGGATGTTGAAGATGTTTTGTAGTTTCGTGAACATCGGTTCCCTCTACCGGCCTCTCACGGACCCGCCCCAGGGCCGTCCGCTCGGTCGGCGTCCGCTACTTCCTGGCCGCCGCCGCGTTCTTCTTCTTGTACCGCTTCGGTCGCTTGGGCACCACGATGACCTCGACCTTGCCCCCCGCCGCCTCGATCTTCTCCTTGGCGGAAGCGCTGAAGGCGTGGGCGCGGACGGTGACCGCCCGGGTCACCTCTCCGTTACCCAGCACCTTGAGCCGGACCGAGGCGTCGTTGATGAGACCCCGGGCCTGAAGGATCTCGGCGGTGATGGGGTCGCCCTCCACCTCGGCCAGGTCCGACACGTTGACGAATTCCGACGCCTTGGCGTGGATGTTGGTGAACCCGCGCTTGGGGAGTCGGCGCTGGAGCGGCATCTGGCCGCCCTCGAACCAGGCCCGAAGGCTCTTTCCGGTCCGCGCCTTCTGGCCCTTGTGCCCCGCGGTGGACGTGCCGCCGTGCCCGCTACCGGGACCGCGGCCCACGCGCTTCCGACTCTTGGTCGCACCCTTGGCGGGCTTCAGATTTCCGAGCTTCATGGTTCCTTCCCTCAGTCCAGTTCCTGAACTTCCACCAGATGGCGCACCTTGTAGATCATGCCCCGGATCTGGGGGGTGTCGCTCTTGACCACGGGACGGTTCAGTCCCCGGATTCCCAGGGCCCGGATGGTTCGCTTCTGCGGCTCGGGCCGGTCGATGGCGCTGTGTTTCTGGGTGATCTTGATCAGCTTAGGCATTGCCTTCCTCCGCAGGCGCTTCCGGCTCCTCCGCCACCGCGGTGGCCGTCGTCTCCGAGGCCGCGGCCGGCGCCGGGCTCTCCACGGGGATCTCCGGCTTCGGCTGGCGCTTGATCTGCAGGAGCTCGTCCACGCTCATTCCGCGCTCGTGCGCCACTTCCGACGCCGAACGCAGGCTGGTGAGGGCGACAAAGGTGGCCTTGACCGCGTTGTGCGGGTTGGTGGAACCCAGGCACTTCGAGAGCACGTCCTGGACCCCGGCCGCCTCGAGGACCGCGCGCACCGGGCCGCCGGCGATCACCCCGGTCCCCGCGCTGGCCGGCTTCAGGAGCACCCGCCCCGCGCCGAAACGGCCCATCACCTCGTGCGGGATGGTCCCCTTGATGAGGGAGATCTTCACCATGCCCCGCTTGGCGTCCTCGGTGGCCTTGCGGATGGCCTCGGCCACCTCGTTGGCCTTGCCGAGACCGATGCCCACCCGGCCCTGCTTGTCGCCGACGGTGACGATGGCGTTGAAGCTGAACCGCCGGCCACCCTTGACCACCTTGGCGCATCGGTTGATGGCCACCATATTTTCCACGAATTCGCTGTCCTGATTGGGATTGCGACGCAAGGCCTTCCTCCTAGAACTTCAGGCCGCCCTCACGGGCGCCGTCGGCCAAGGCTTTCACCCGGCCGTGATAGAGATACCCGCCGCGGTCGAATGCCACGGTCTGGATCCCCTGTTCGATGGCTTTCCGGGCCACGATCTTACCCACCAACGCGCTCGCCCCCACCTTTCCCTTGGCCGAAGCCAGCTCTTCCCGCACTTCGGGGGACTGGCTGGAAACGGTGAGGAGGCAGCGGCTCTGGGAATCATCGAAAACCTGGGCATAGATATGCTTCAGACTGCGGTACACGCAGAGCCTCGGCCGGTCGGGAATGCCGGAGACCTTTCTCCGCACCCGACGGTGCCGGCGCAGACGCGATTCCCGTCTCTTCACGGCGATTTTGCTCATCTCGTTGTCCCTTCAACCTCACGGCGGGCTCTCGGCCCCGCCGCTCTTCGGTCATCGAACCCGGGAGCCGCGCTCCGGCGGCGCCCCGAACGATCCCTAGGCGCCCGCGCTCTTCCCGGCCTTCCGTCGGACGTATTCGCCCTCATATCGGATGCCCTTGCCCTTGTAGGGCTCCGGGGGCCGGAACCGGCGCACCTCCGCCGCCACCTGGCCGACGAGTTCCTTGTTGATGCCGCTGATGGTCACCTTGTTCTGCTCGACCTTGGCATCGATCCCCGCCGGAAGCGAGTACTCGATGGGGTGGCTGTAGCCGAGGGTCAGCACCAGGATCTCTCCCTGGACCTGGGCGCGATAGCCCGTCCCCTGGATCTCCAGGGTCTTGGTGAACCCGACCGACACGCCTTCCACCAGGTTGTTGACCAGGGCCCGGCTCAATCCGTGGATGGCGCCCGCGTTCCTCTCGTTCGAGGACTGCTCCACCACCGCGTGCTCCGCCTCGACCTTGAGGCCGATGCCCGGAAGCATGTCGTAGCTCAGCTCGCCCTTGGGACCCTTGGCAGTCACCGTGCGGCCTTCCATCTTCAGCTCCACCCCCTTGGGGATGGGAATCAGTTTCTTGCCCACTCGAGACATGGTCTACCTCGTCTTCCTGCCGCGGCCTACCAGACCAGGGCGATCAGCTCGCCGCCCAGTCCCGCCTTGCGGGCTTCCTTGTCGGTCATGATGCCCTGGGACGTGGAGATGATCGCGGTTCCGAGCCCGCCGAGCACCCGGGGCACGTCATGTTGCTTCACGTACACCCGGCGCCCCGGCCGGGAAACGCGTTTGAGGCCGCTGATCACCGATCGCTGCTCCGGGGTGTACTTCAGGTATACCCGAAGCGCGCCCTGATGCTCGTTCGCGATCGGCTTGAAATTGGTGATGTACTTTTCCCGGAGCAGCACGTCCATGATGGACGCCTTCATCCGGGAGGCCGGAACGTCCACACGGCGATGGTTCGCCTGCAGCGCGTTCCGGATGCTGGTCAGCATGTCCGCGATCGGATCGGTAACCGGCATGTTCCTGTGCTCCTTCGTTCCCTTCGCCCGTCGGGCGGTTCGTCCGGGGCGGGACCCGCGGGGGGCCCACCGTTCATATTGGCCTTCCGGACGCCTTCCCGGGAGCTCGTCTACCAGCTCGCCTTGACCACTCCGGGCACCTTGCCCTCGAGGGCGAGTTCCCGGAAGCAGATCCGGCAAAGTCCGAACTTGCGCAGATACGCCCGTGAGCGCCCGCAACGCGAACAGCGGTTGTAGGCGCGCACCTGGAACTTGGGGGTGCGTTTCCACTTCTCGATGAGGGCCTTCTTAGCCACAGCGTCTCCTTAGCTCTTCTGCTCGCGGAAGGGGAAGTTCATCCTCCGAAGGAGTTCGATCCCTTCCTCGTCCGTTTTCGCCGTCGTCACAAAAGCGATGTCCATGCCTCGGACCTTGTCGATCTTGTCGTAGTCGATCTCCGGGAAGATGATCTGTTCCTGGATGCCCAGGCTGTAGTTCCCTCTTCCGTCGAAGGACCGGGCCGAAAAGCCGCGGAAGTCCCGGATCCGGGGCGTGGCCACGGATACGAACCGGTCGAAGAACTCCCACATGCGGGCCCCGCGCAGCGTCACCGCCGCCCCGACCGGCATCCCCTCCCGGAGCTTGAAGTTCGAAATCGACTTCTTGGCCCGGCGGATGGCCGGCTTCTGACCGCTGATGCGGGACAGGTCCTGCACCGCGCCGTCCAGAAGCTTCACGTTCTGGGTGGCTTCCCCCACCCGCATGTTCAGCACGATCTTCACCAACCTGGGCGTCTGCATGCGGTTGGTGTAGTTGAAGTGCTTCATCATCTCCGGAAGCACCCTTGATTCGTAGTCCTCTTGCACCCGCGGCTTCATGTCTATCTCGCTCCTTGCGGCCGCCTTCCCCCCGGGTCTATCCGGGAAGCGACCGCCTGGCTGATTCCTCGACTACCGGCGGACCCCCTACTCGGCCTGCTTCACGTTGGAAGCGTGAATGGGGGCCTCCTTCTCCACGATCCCGCCCTGGCGGGACTGGGTGGGCTTGGTATGTCGTTTCACCATGTTCACCCCTTCCACCACCACGCGGTTGGTCTTGGGGAACACCTTGAGCACCCGTCCCATCTTCCCCCGGTTCGCACCGGAGATGATGACGACCTGGTCGTTCTTCTTGACGTGCATGGCCGATCCGCTCCGTGTCAGATGACCTCGGGGGCCAGGGATACGATCTTCATGAAGTTCCGTTCCCGGAGTTCCCGGGCGACGGGACCGAAGATGCGCGTGCCCCGAGGTTCGTTGTTGGTGTCGATGAGGACGGCGGCGTTGTCGTCGAACCGGATATAGGATCCGTCCTTGCGCCGGAACTCCTTGCGGGTCCGCACGATCACCGCCCGGGCAACTTCACCCTTCTTGGCGCCGCCGCCCGGTATCGCGTCCTGGACCGCCACCACCACCACATCGCCGAGCCGGGCATACCGGCGTCGTGTGCCTCCGAGAACGTGAATGCATCGAGCGGTTCGGGCCCCGGAGTTGTCCGCAACCGTCAACATGGTCTGCATCTGGATCATGACAGCGACTCCTGGGCTACTTCGCCCGTTCCACGATCTCGACCAGCCGCCAGCGCTTGGACTTGCTCAGAGGCCTCGTCTCCATGAAGCGGATGGTATCCCCCTCATGACACTGGTTCTCCTCGTCGTGAACCGCATACTTCTTGCGCCGGCGGATGTAGCGCTTGTATTCCGGGTGTTTCACCAGCCGCTCGATGAGGACCACCGCGGTCTTATCCATCTTGTCGCTGATGACCTTGCCCACGCGGGTCTTCCGCCGATTACGTTCGTCCATCGGATTCAATCTCCTTGGGCGTCCCAGGGCCGGCCTCCGGCCCGACCGGGACTAGGACTCTTTCGACTCCGGGGCTTCCCCGGCCAGGATGTGGATGCCGTGACGGCTCTCGGAGAGTGCCGTGGACAGGCGGGCGATATCCCGCCGCATGAAACGGATCTTCAACGGATCGTCGAGCTGCCGCATGGTGTTCCGAAAGCGGAGGTTGAAGAGCTCCTTCTTGAGCTCCTCCAACTTCTGCTGCACTTCCTCCACCGTCAGGTCGTTGACCAGAATCTTGGGCCTCGGCATGGCATCAGTCTCCCAGCTGCTCGTCGCGATCGACGAACCGCGTCTTGATGGGGAGCTTGGCCGCGCCAAGGCGCATCGCCTCACGGGCCAGGTCCTTGTTGATCCCCTCGAGTTCGAAGAGAACGCGCCCCGGTTTCACCACCGCGACCCAGTACTCCGGATTCCCCTTCCCCTTGCCCATGCGGGTCTCCGCCGGCTTCTTGGTCACCGGCTTGTCCGGGAAGATCCGGATCCACATCTTTCCGCCGCGCTTGATGTGGCGGGTTATTGCCACACGGGCGGCCTCGATCTGCCGGTTGGTGATCCAGGCCGGCTCGAGGGCCTGGAGACCGAATTCCCCGAAGGAGACCTTGCCGCCCCGATAGGCCTTCCCGGACATCCGGCCCCGCATCTGCTTGCGGTGCTTGACTCTCTTCGGTAAAAGCATTGGACTCTCCTACTTCCTCGCCCGTCCGTTGCCGGACCGGTCGCGATCCCCACGGCCGCCCCGGGCCGGGGCCGGCGCCACTGCCGCCACCGCCTGGGGAGAATCCGGGCTCAACACCTCGCCATGGAAGATCCAGACCTTGACTCCGCAGGTGCCGTAGGTCGTGAAGGCGGTGGCGCGGGCGAAATCGATGTCCGCGCGAAGGGTGTGGAGGGGAACCCGGCCGTCGCGGTACGACTCGTGGCGGGCCATTTCCGACCCACCCAACCGTCCCGAGGCCTCGATGCGAACCCCTTCCGCACCGTTCTTCATGACCGCCTGAATGCCCTTCTTCATGGCGCGACGGAAGGAGACACGACCCTCCAGCTGCCGGGCGATGTGCTGGGCCACCAGTGACGCGTCGGTGTCCGGCTTCTTGATCTCATCGATGTTGATGTAGATCTCCTTGCCGGTCAGCTTCTGGAGCTCGTCCCGAAGCTGATCCACCTGGGTGCCTCGGCGGCCGATCACCAGACCGGGTTTCGCGGTGGCGATGTTGATCGTCACCTTGTTGGCCGCGCGCTGGATGACCACCTTGGAGAGGGCGGCATTGGATAGGCGGCGCTCGAGGAACCGCCTGATCTTGATGTCCTCGTCCAGGAGTTCCGCGTAGTTCTTCCCGGCGAACCAGCGCGAGTCCCATGTCTTGATGATGCCCAGCCTGAATCCGACTGGATGCGTCTTCTGACCCACGGTCTCCTCCGTACCCTTTCACCGAGGCCCCGGGCGGCGGCGCCGCCTAGGCCGGTCGGGTTGTTTTCTTCCTACCCAAGCCACGGCCCTTGCTCTTCGCCTTCCGTTCCTTGTCGGCGAGGATGATCGTGATGTGGCTCGTCCGCTTCAGGAACGGGGTGGCCCGCCCCTGGGCTCGCGGGAGCCAGCGCTTCATGATCGGGCCGGGACCGACCAGGGCCTCCTTCACGTAGAGGTCCTCCACATCGATCCCCGAGTCCGCCTGGACGGCGTTGGCCACCGCCGAGCGCATCGTCTTCTCGATCTTCTTGGAGACGTGCTTCTTGGAGAAGGTCAGCGTGGTCAACGCCTCCTCCACCGCCCTCCCGCGGACCAGGTCCAGGACCTGGTTCACCTTCCGGGGCGTTACCCGCACGTATCTCGCAGTGGCTCTAGCTTCCATGGCTTGCAGAGCTCCTCATCGGCTCCCCCGGGTGCCTTCCGCCGCTCGGCGGAACCGCCCCGGAGCGCCGTCACTTCTTGGTCGTCGTCGTCTTGTCGCTGCCGGAATGGCCGCGGAAGAGCCGGGTGGGCGCGAACTCGCCCAGCTTGTGCCCGACCATGTTCTCCGTCACGTAGATCGGAATGAACTTGTTGCCGTTGTGGACCGCGAGGGTATGTCCCACGAACTCGGGAACGATGGTGCAGCGGCGAGCCCAGGTGCGGATCACCCGCTTCTCGTTCTTCTTGTTCATGACCTCGATCTTGTCCAACAGCTTCTGTTCGACGAACGGGCCTTTTTTGATCGAACGTGCCATAGCTTTCCAGAGTTCTCCCGGCGCCGCCCGGCGGCGCCAACGAACTACTTCCCTTTCCTCCGGCGGATGATCAGCCGATCCGACGGCTTCTTCTTGCGGGTCTTCAACCCCTTGGTCTTCTTGCCCCACGGGGTGGACGGGTGCCGTCCGCCCGAGGTGCGGCCTTCGCCGCCGCCCATCGGATGGTCGACCGGGTTCATGGCCACACCGCGGGTGATCGGGCGCCGGCCCAGCCAGCGCTTCCGTCCCGCCTTGCCGATGACGATGTTCTCGTGATCCAGGTTCCCCACCTGGCCGATGGTGCAGTAGCAGTCGGCGCGGAAGACCCGGACCTCGCCCGAAGGCATCTTGACCTGGGCCTTCTCACCTTCCTTGGCCACCACCACCGCGGACGCGCCGGCGCCACGGGCCACCTGCCCGCCCTTGCCGGGGATGAGCTCCAGATTGTGGACCTCGGTCCCCAGGGGCACGCTTTTCAGCGGCATCGCGTTCCCCACCTGCACCTCCGCGTCGGGTCCGGCCAGAATCGCCATGCCCACCTCCAGCCCTTTGGGGGAGATGATGTAGCGCTTCTCGCCGTCGGCGTAGATCAGGAGCGCGATCCGGGCGCTCCGGTTGGGGTCGTACTCGATAGTGGCGACCTTGGCCGGAATGCCCCGCTTGTCCCGGCGGAAATCAATCAGCCGGTAACGACGCTTGTGTCCGCCCCCCCGATGCCAGGAGGAGACGTGCCCTCGATTGTCCCGACCGCCCGACTTCTTGAGCGAGCGCAGAAGGGACTTCTCGGGCTTGTCGGTCGTGATCTCCTTGAAGTCGGAGACCGTCTTGTACCGCTGGCCCGGTGTCGTCGGCCGGAAACTCTTGAGACCCATGCTCTGTCTCCCGGTTCTAGACCCAGCTTCGCCTCGGGCCGCCCTCGGCCCATGGCGCTAAACCTCTTCGAAGAGCTCGATGTTGTCGCCCTGCTTGAGGGTCACGATGGCCTTCTTCCACGAAGACCGCCGTCCCGAGCTCGCTCCCATCCGCTTGATCTTGCCCAGACGATTCTGGGTGCGGACCCGTTGCACGGTGACGGTGAAAATCGATTCCACCGCGTGCTTGATCTCGATCTTGTTGGCGTCGGGGTGGACCTGGAAGAGGTACTTGTTGCCCCCCTCCCGGATCCGGGTGCCCTTCTCGGTGATCATGGCCCGGATGATCACGTCGTGCGGATTCTTCATGATCCGTACACCTCCTTGATCCCCTCCAGGGCGTCGGGGGTGAAACAAACCACATCCGCTTCGACCAGGTCGTAGACGTTCATGGCCGAATGGGGAAGCACCTTGACCCCGGGGATGTTCCGGCAGCTCTTGACCATGTTCATGTCCGAGCCCTGGGTGATGAAGCAGACCTTGCGTCCACCGATCCCCGCGTTCTCGAGGAGCCGAACCACCGTCCCCGTCTTGGGGGCCGTGAACTCGAGCCGGTCCACCACCGCCACGTTCCCGTCCTGGGCCCGCCGGCTCAGGGTCGAGACCATGGCCAGCTGACGAATCTTCTTGGGAAGCTTGGTGGAGAACGTCCGCGGCTGAGGCCCGAAGACCGTGGCCCCGCCGACCCACTGGGCGGAGCGGATGCTTCCCTGTCGCGCGCGGCCGGTGCCCTTCTGGCGCCAGGGCTTCTTCCCGCCGCCCCGGACCAGGGACCGGGTCTTGGTGGCCACCGTCCCCTGCCGCTGGTTGGACAGGTAGGTCTTCACCGCCTCCCACACCACGTGCTCGTTGGGCTCGGCGCCGAAAATGGTCTCGGGCAGGTCCAGCTCCCCGACCTCCTGGCCATCGACGTTGTAGTGCTTTGCCTTCGGCATGACCGTTCCCTCTACTTCTTGTCGCTCGTCGCACGAAGCACGACGTAGCTGTTGCGGGCTCCGGGGATCCCCCCGCGGACCCAGATCAGGTTCTGCTCCGCGTCGAACCCCACCACCGTCAGGTTGCGGACGGTGACCCGCTTGTTGCCCATCTGCCCGGGGAGCTTCTTCCCCGGGATCACCCGGGACGGCCAGGCGCTCTGGCCCACCGAGCCCGGAATCCGACCCGTCTTGGAGCCGTGGGTGGCGGGGCCGCCGGAGAACCCGTGCCGCTTGACCACCCCCTGGAATCCCTTCCCCTTCGAGGTCCCGACCACATCCACGATCGTCCCCGCCTCGAAGACGTCCGCCTTGATCTCCGCTCCGACCTCGAGGTCGGACTTGCCTCGCAGCTCCTGGAGGAAGCGGGTGGGCTTGAGCCCCACCTTGGCGAAGTGGCCCATGGTGGGCTTGTTCACGCGCTTCTCCCGGGCGGGATCGAACCCGACCTGGACGGCGTCGTAGCCGTCCTTGGCCGCGGTCTTCTTCCGCACGATCCAGCACGGCCCGGCCGAGATCACCGTGACCGGGATCACCCTGCCGTCCTTGTCGAAGATCTGGGTCATCCCGATCTTCTTGCCGATTATGGCCTTCATCTTCGCGCTCCCCGCTTCCGGCGGACCGCCCACGGCGTTCACGGAAGCCTTGTTCGGCGGCCCTCCCCCGCGCGGCGTGTCCACCGCACGAGGCTCCGCCGCTACAGCTTGATATCGATGTCGACGCCCGCGGGCAGATCGAGCTTCATGAGCGCGTCGATCGTCTGGGGGTTCGACTGGGTGATGTCGATCAACCGCTTGTGGACCCGGATCTCGAACTGCTCACGGGACTTCTTGTCCACGTGGGGGGATCTCAACACCGTGTACACCTGCCGCCGGGTAGGCAGAGGCACCGGACCCGAGGTCATTGCCCCGGTGCGCCGGGCGGTGCGAACGATCTCACCCGCCGACTGATCCAATACGGCATGGTCATACGACCGGAGCCGGATCCTGATGCGTTGGCTGGCCACGACTTCCTCCTTGACCTTACTCGAGAATCTTGGCGACGACGCCGGCGCCCACCGTCCGTCCACCCTCGCGGATGGCGAACCGGAGCCCCTCTTCCATCGCGATCGGCGTGATCAGCTCCACGCTCATCTTCACGTTGTCCCCGGGCATCACCATCTCCCGGCCTTCCGGCAGCTTCGCCATCCCCGTCACGTCCGTCGTCCGGAAATAGAACTGCGGCCGGTACCCGTCGAAAAACGGCTTGTGCCTCCCACCCTCTTCCTTGGTCAGGATGTACACCTCGCCCTCGAACTTCGTGTGCGGCGTCACCGACTTCGGCGCCGCCAGCACCATCCCCCGCTCCAGACGATCCTTGTCCACACCCCGCAGCAGCAACCCGATGTTGTCCCCTGCCTCCGCCTCGTCCATCAGCTTCCGGAACATCTCCACCCCGGTCACCACCGTCTCCATCGTCTCCCGCATCCCCACCACTTCCACCTTGTCACCGACCTTCACCTTCCCACGCTCCACCCGGCCCGTTCCCACCGTCCCACGGCCCGTGATCGAGAACACGTCCTCCACCGGCATCAGGAACGGCTTGTCCGTCTGGCGCACCGGCGTCGGCACCGACTCATCCACCGCCGCCAGCAGATCCCAGATGCACTTCGTCAGCCCCTCGTCGTCCGGGTTCTCCAGCGCCTTCAGCGCGCTCCCCCGGATCACCGGCAGGTCGTCCCCCGGAAATTCGTACTTCGTCAGGAGCTCCCGCACCTCCAGCTCCACCAGCTCCAGCAGCTCCTCGTCGTCCACCATGTCGCACTTGTTCAAGAACACCACGATGTACGGCACGTTCACCTGCCGCGCCAGCAACACGTGCTCCCGCGTCTGCGGCATCGGCCCGTCCGCCGCGCTCACCACCAGGATCGCCCCGTCCATCTGCGCCGCGCCCGTGATCATGTTCTTGATGTAGTCCGCGTGACCCGGACAGTCCACGTGCGCGTAGTGACGCTTCTCCGTCTGGTACTCCACGTGCGCCGTCGCGATCGTGATCCCACGCGCCTTCTCTTCCGGCGCCTTGTCGATCTGATCGAACGGCACGTAGTCCGCCCAGCCCTTCTTCGACAGCACCTCCGTGATCGCCGCCGTCAGCGTCGTCTTTCCATGGTCCACGTGTCCGATCGTCCCCACGTTCACGTGCGGCTTCGTCCGCTCAAACTTCTTCTTGCTCATCCTCTCCTCCGAACCGGTCCATGCCTCTGGCGATCCCGGCTGGCTTTCGCCCTAACTCACGCCTCTGACTTTCGCCACGAGCTCCGACTCGAGCGAGTCGGGTAGCGGCTCGTAACGCGAGAACTGCATGCTGAACACGCCCCGTCCCTGGGTGATGGAGCGGAGACGGTTGACGTAGCCGAACATCTCGGACAGGGGGACCGAAGCGGCAATGACGCGGGCGTCGCCGCGCTGGAACATGCCGCCGATCCGACCTCGCTTCGAGCTCAGGTCGCCCATCACGTCACCCATGTACTCCTCGGGCACCACGACCTCGACGTCCATGATGGGCTCCAGGAGCCTGGGCTTGGCGCGACGCGCCCCCTCACGCAGGGCCATCGATCCGGCGATCTTGAACGCCATATCGGAGGAGTCCACGTCGTGATAGGACCCGTCGAGGAGCGTCGCCTTCACGCCCACCATGGGATAGCCGGCCAGAACGCCGTTCTCCATGGCCTCGCGGATTCCGCGCTCCACCGCCGGGATGTACTCCCGCGGCACCGTGCCCCCGATCACCTTGCTCACGAATTCGAACTCGGCCTGGGCGGGCTCCAGACGCACCAGGACGTCCCCGTACTGCCCGTGGCCCCCGCTCTGACGAATGAACCGCGCCCGGTGCTCGACCGTCTCGGAGATGGTCTCCTTGTAGGCCACCTGGGGACGGCCGATGTTGGCCGCGACCCCGAACTCCCGCTTCATGCGGTCCACCAGGATCTCCAGATGGAGTTCCCCCATCCCCTGGATGATGGTCTGGGCGGTTTCCTCGTCGGTCCGCACCAGGAAGGTGGGATCCTCCTCGGCCAGCTTGTCCAGGGCGTTGGCCAGCTTTTCCTCGTCGGCCTTGGTCTTGGGCTCGATGGCCACCGAGATCACCGGCACGGGGAAGTGCATGGGCTCGAGCAACAGGGGCTCTTTCTTCATGCACAGGGTGTCCCCGGTAGTGACCTTCTTGAGCCCCACTGCGGCAGCGATGTCGCCGGTCCGGACCTCGCTCAGGTCCTGGCGCTTGACCGCGTGCATGGCCACGATCTGGCCGAGGCGCTCCTGGGTGTCCCGGCTGGCGTTGTAGATGTGGGTCCCCGCCTTGACCGTCCCCGAATAGACCCGAAAGAAAGTGAGCTTGCCGACGTAGGGGTCGGTCATGATCTTGAAAGCCAGCGCGGCGAAAGGGGCGTCGTCCGAGGGGGGGAGAACCAACTCCTCGTGGGTGCCGGGTCGCTGGGCGGTGACCGGGGGAACGTCCAGAGGCGAGGGGAGGTAGTCGACCACCCCGTCCAGAAGCCGCTGGACCCCCTTGTTCTTGAAGGCGGCGCCGGCGAAGACCGGGACGATGGCGTTGGCCAGGGTACCCTTCCGGATGGCCCGCCGGATGTCGTCCTCGGTGACGTCCTTGCCTTCGAGGTAGCGATGGGCGAGCTCGTCGTCGAACTCGGCCGCCTCCTCGATCAGGTGCTGGCGCCCGGCCGCGGCCAGTTCCTCGAGGTCCCGGGGAATGGCGTTCTCCTCCACGTCCGCCCCGAGGCTTTCCTCGTTGTAGGTGAGAAAGACCTGCTTCACCAGATCCAGTATGCCCTGGAAATTGTCGTCGAGCTTCACCGGGATCTGGACCGGCACCGGCCGGGCTCCCAGCCGGTCCCGCATCATCTGAACCACGTTCTGGAAGTCCGAGCCCACCCGGTCCATCTTGTTGACGAATGCGATCCGGGGGACCCGGTACTTGTCCGCCTGGCGCCACACCGTCTCGGACTGGGGCTCGACCCCGCCCACCCCGCAGAACACCGCAATGGCCCCGTCCAGAACCCGGAGCGAGCGCTCCACCTCGACGGTGAAGTCCACGTGTCCGGGGGTATCGATGATGTTGACCTGGTGGTCCGCCCACCGGCAGGTGGTGGCGGCCGAGGTGATCGTGATCCCCCGCTCGCGCTCCTGCTCCATCCAGTCCATGGTGGCGGCGCCTTCGTGGACCTCGCCCATCCGGTGGATACGGCCGGTGAAGAACAGGATGCGTTCGGTCAGCGTGGTCTTACCGGCATCGATGTGCGCCATGATGCCGATGTTTCTGACCATTTCCAGTGACAAACGATTCATCCTGTCCGTTTCCGTCGGCGGCCGGTGTCCGGCGCCCCGACGCTCCTCGTTCTCGCTACCAGCGATAGTGGGAGAAGGCCCGGTTGGCCTCCGCCATCTTGTGGGTATCTTCCTTCTTCTTGACCGCCCCGCCCTCGTTCTTGGCCGCGGAGGCGAGTTCGGCGGCCAGCCGTTCGGCCATCGTCTTCTCCGGCCGGGAGTGGGAGTAGGTCAGGGCCCAGCGCAGGGCCAGGGCCGTCCGGCGCTCCGGCCGGACCTCGATCGGCACCTGGTAGGTGGCGCCCCCGACGCGGCGGCTCTTCACCTCCAGGACCGGCTTGATGTTGTTCATGGCCTGCTTGACGATGGCGAGCCCATCCTGGCCGGTGCGCTTCTCGATGAGCGAGATCGCGTCGTACATGATGTGCTCGGCCGTGCTCTTCTTCCCGGCCCCCATGAGCGCGTTGATGAACCGGCTCACCAGAATGCTGTTGTACTTGGGGTCCGGAAGGAGCTCTTTCCTGGGTGTATAGCCTTTGCGCGGCATACCTGGCGTGTCCTCTCTTCTGGTTTTGCCGGGGGTGCGGGCGCGCGACAACGGCGCCTACCCCCCCGAACCGGGACCGGTCCCGGTCCAGGGCGCACGAACCCCGCACCGGTCCCCATGGAAACTGGACGCCGCCAGAGGCGACGCGATGAATTCCCTTTATACGCCGAACCGCGGAGACAGCCGGCGGTGGACATAGCCCGGAGCGTTGAGCTCCGAACGCGCCCGATAATCCCCCCCGAGTGCGGGGCGTGATTACTTCTTCGGTCTCTTGGTTCCGTACTTGGAGCGACTGTTGTGCCGGCCGTCGACCCCGCTGGCGTCCAGCGCACCACGAATGATGTGGTACCGCACGCCGGGCAGATCCTTCACGCGCCCGCCCCGGATGAGCACGATCGAGTGCTCCTGAAGGTTGTGTCCTTCACCGGGAATGTAGGCGGTGACCTCGATGTTGTTGGTCAACCGGACGCGAGCCACTTTGCGGAGAGCCGAGTTGGGCTTCTTGGGCGTCGTGGTGTACACGCGAGTGCACACCCCCCGCTTCTGGGGGCTCCCCTTGAGCGCCGGGGCGGTTCCCTTCGCGAGTACCCGTCGGCGGCCCTTCCGCACGAGCTGGTTCAAAGTCGGCAATGAAGTCACTCCTTACTGGTGCCTGGCGCCCCACGGAGCCGGTTCTGTCTCCGCCCAGCCCCTGTGCAACCCCATCGATCCGGCCGCGCTTCGTCCGTATAACGCATTGCGCCGCATCGATTTAGATGATAACCAACAGAGTGGGGTATCAAGGCACAAGGCCCCTATGCTACTCCGGGGTCCTGAGCCTGTCAACTCCATTCTCCGCTGGGTCCCCGTTCCCGCTCCGGGCCGGGGCCGGATCTTCGATGTGTCCCGCCGGGCCCTCCGCCCCTTCCGGGGAGGAGGCCCCGCCGCTAGGCCGAACGGACCCCTTCGGGGGTCTGCGGCGGCGGCTGGGGAGCCTCGCGCTCCAGGAACTCCTGGGCGTCCGTGGCCTCCCCGTAGACCCTGAGGGTCCGGTATCGCTTGAGCCCGGTCCCCGCGGGGATCAGGTTCCCGATGGTCACGTTCTCCTTGAGACCACGGAGGTAGTCGATGCTCCCCCGGATGGCCGCTTCGGTCAGGATCCGGGTGGTCTCCTGGAAGGAGGCCGCCGAGATGAAGGACTGGGTGGAGAGCGACGCCTTGGTGATCCCGAGGAGCAGCGGGGTGAAGGTCGCGGGCTGGCCGCCGTCCTGCTCGATCCGGTCGTTCTCCTCGCGGAGCATGATCTTGTCGGCCTGGTCCCCTTCGAGGAACAGCGGGGAGTCCCCGGGGTCCTCGATCCTGACCTTCTGGAGCATCTGCCGCACCACGGTTTCGATGTGCTTGTCGTCGATCCGCACGCCCTGGAGGCGGTAGACCTCCTGGATCTCCTCCACCAGGTACTCCTGGGCCTCCTTGATCCCCTTGATCCGAAGGATGTCGTGGGGGTTGATCGGGCCCTCGGTGAGCCGGTCGCCGGCCCGAACCGTGTCCCCCTCCTGCACGTGCAGGTGCTTGCCCTGGGGAATCAGGTATTCCTTGGTGTCGCCGTTATCGTTGGTGACGATGAGCTTCCGCATGCCGCGGGTGATCCCGCCGAAGCTCACCCGGCCGTCGATTTCGGTGACCGAGGCCGCATCCTTGGGCTTGCGCGCCTCGAACAGCTCGGCCACCCGGGGCAGGCCGCCGGTGATGTCGCGGGTCTTGGAAATGTCCCGGCGGATCCGGGCCAGCACGTCGCCCGAATTCACCTTGTCGCCGTCCTTCACCTGGAGGATGGCCCCGGTGGGGAGCGGGTAGTGGGCCAGACGCTGGCCGGCCGAACCCAGCACGTCGATGTGCGGCTGGAGCACCTTTTCCCGGTCGTCGATGATCACCTGGGAGCGCTGGCCGGAGTTCTCGTCGACCTCCTCACGGACGGTCATGCGCTCCTTGATGTCGCCGAATCGCACGGTGCCGTTCCGCTCGTTGATGATCGGGGTGCTGTAGGTGTCCCACTCGAAGATCACCTGCCCCTCTTCCACCGCTTCCCCGTCCTGGAGGTAGAGCGCCGCGCCGTAGGGCGGGTTGTAGGTGTTGCGGACGCGGCCCTCCGGATCGAGGACCTGGAGGGTGCCCTTACGGCTGGTGATGACCTGCCGTCCCTCCTTCCGCCGCTCCACCGTGGTGAGGTCCTCGGTCTTGATGGTGCCGGTGATCTTGGCCTTGATCTGGGACTGCTCCACGATGCGGGCGGCGATACCGCCCACGTGGAAGGTCCGCAGGGTCAGCTGGGTGCCGGGCTCGCCGATGGACTGCGCGGCGATCACCCCCACCGCCTCGCCGATGTCGACCATCTTGCCGACGGCGAGGTTCCGGCCGTAGCAGGCCGCGCAGACCCCGCGCTTGGCTTCGCAGGTGAGGACGGAGCGGATCTTGACCCGCTCGATCCCGGATTCCTCGATCCGTCGCGCATCCTCTTCGTTGATCTCGTTCGCCGCCTCGACCAGGAGGTCGTTGGCGATGGGGTCGTAGATGTCGTCCGAGGCCACCCGCCCCAGGATGCGTTCGGAGATCGGTTCGATGATCTCCTCCCCCTCCTTGAGCGCCCCGATCTCGATCCCGAGAATGGTTCCGCAATCCACCTCGTTGATGATCACGTCCTGGGCCACGTCCACCAACCGGCGGGTCAGGTAGCCGGCGTCGGCGGTCTTGAGCGCGGTGTCGGCCAGTCCCTTGCGGGCTCCGTGGGTGGAGATGAAGTACTCCAGCACGGTCAGCCCTTCCTTGAAGTTCCGGACCACCGGGCTCTCGATGATCTCGCCCATGCCGCCGGTGATCTTCTTCTGGGGCTTGGCCATCAGACCGCGCATCCCGGCCAGCTGGCGGATCTGCTCCTTGGAGCCTCGGGACCCGGAGTTGGCCATCATGAAGATCGGGTTGAAACCGCCGCGGTCCTTGGCCAGGCCGGCGAAGGTGGCTTCCTCCACCTCGCTGGTCACCCGGGTCCAGGTGTCGATGATGCGGTTGTAGCGTTCGCCCTCGGTGATGACGCCGCTCCGGTAGGCCGCCCGGATGGAGTCCGCCTCCTTCTGGGCCTTGGCGATCAGCTCCGGCTTCTCCTCCGGGACACGGATGTCGTCGATGGAGATGGAGATCCCGGCCTTGGTGGCGTACTCGAACCCCAGGCGCTTGAGATCGTCCAGGAAGACCGCGGTCTTCTCCGAGCCGAACAGGCGGTAGCACTTGGCCACCAGAAGCTCCAGGGACTTCTTGTTCTGGGTGGAGTTCTCGAAACCCAATCCAGGAGGAAGGATCTCGTTGAACAGCACCCGGCCCGGGGTGGTCTCGATGAACTGCCCTTCCACCCGGAGTTCGATCGGGTCGTGGAGTCCGACGTAGCCGTGATCGTAGGCCCCGCGCACGTCGGTCGAGTCGGCGAATCGCCAGGGCTTCTCCCGGCCCTCGGGGAGCAGGCCCAGCTTGGTCACGTAGTTGCACCCGAGCACGATGTCCTGGCTGGGGGTGGCCAGCGGCCGCCCGTTGGCCGGGCTCAGGATGTTCTGGGTGGAGAGCATGAGCTGCATGCTCTCGATCTGGGCCTCGAAGCCCAGGGGAACGTGCACCGCCATCTGGTCGCCGTCGAAGTCGGCGTTGAAGGCGGCGCAGACCAGGGGATGGATGCGGATTGCCTTGCCCTCGACCAGGACCGGCTCGAAGGCCTGGATGCCGAGGCGGTGGAGGGTGGGGGCGCGGTTCAGGAGCACCGGGTGCCCCTTGATGATCCGACCCAGGATGTCCCAGACCTCGGGGGTCTCCCGCTCCACCAGGCGCTTGGCGCTCTTCACGGTGGAGACGAAGCCCCGGTCCTCGAGGTTCTTGATGATGAAGGGTTTGAACAGCTCCAGGGCCATGGTCTTGGGGAGCCCGCACTGGTGAAGCTTGAGCTCGGGACCGACCACGATCACCGAGCGGCCCGAGTAGTCGACGCGCTTGCCCAGCAGGTTCTGGCGGAACCGTCCCTGCTTCCCCTTCAGCATGTCGGAGAGGGACTTGAGCGGCCGGTTTCCCTGGCCGCGCACCGCGCGGGAACGGCGTCCGTTGTCGAACAGCGCGTCCACCGCTTCCTGGAGCATGCGCTTCTCGTTGCGGAGGATGACCTCGGGGGCGCGGATCTCCATGAGCTTCTTCAACCGGTTGTTGCGGTTGATGACCCGGCGGTAGAGGTCGTTCAGGTCGCTGGTGGCGAAGCGGCCGCCCTCGAGGGGCACCAGGGGCCGGAGATCGGGGGGCAGGATGGGGACGACCTCGAGGATCATCCACTCCGGCTTGTTGCCGCTCTGGCGGAAGGCCTCCACCACGCGGAGCCGCTTCAGGGTCTCCTTCTTCCGCTGGGCGCTGGTCTCCATCTTGACCACGGTCCGGAGTTCCGAGGCCAGCTCGTCGAGATCCAGCCCGGCCAGGAGGTCCCGGATGGCCTCCGCTCCCATCTTGGCCGAGAACTTGTTCTTGGAGTCGGCGTAGAGCTCGTTGAAGGCGTCCTCGGAGAGGATCTCCTTCTGCTTGAGGCCGGTGTTGCCGGGATCGATCACCACGTAGGACTCGTAGTAGAGGACCCGCTCCAGCTCGCGCACCGACATGTCCAGGAGGTGCCCGATGCGGCTGGGGACTCCCTTGAAGAACCAGATGTGGCTGACCTGCACCGCCAGCTCCACGTGCCCCATGCGCTCGCGGCGAACCTTGGCCTGGGTGACCTCCACCCCGCACCGGTCGCAGATGACCCCGCGGTAGCGGATCCGCTTGTACTTGCCGCACGAGCACTCCCAGTCCTTGACCGGACCGAAGATGCGTTCGCAGAACAACCCGTCCTTCTCCGGCTTGAACGATCGGTAGTTGATGGTCTCGGGCTTCATCACCTCGCCGGAGGACCACGAGTGGATCATGTCCGGGGAGGCGAGCTGGATCCTGATGGCGTTGAAGTTGAAGCGTCGCCGCGATTCACGCGTCTCCGGACGGGTAAGTGGATTCAGCTTCCCGGTTCCGAACAACGACTGTGAGAAGGAAGATTCCTGCATTGGGTGTCACCTCTCCTTTGGGAAGCCTTACTCCTGCACGGCGATGAATTCGATGTCCAGGCAGAGGCTCTGCAGCTCCTTGACCAGGACGTTGAACGATTCCGGCACACCCGGCTCGGGCGGGTTCTCGCCCTTGACGATGGCCTCGTACACCCGGGAACGGCCGGGGACGTCGTCCGACTTGACGGTCAGCATCTCCTGCAGGGTGAAGGCGGATCCGTACGCCTCCAGGGCCCACACTTCCATCTCTCCGAACCGCTGGCCGCCGAACTGGGCCTTGCCGCCCAGGGGCTGCTGGGTAACCAGCGAGTAGGGCCCGATGGAACGGGCGTGGATCTTGTCGTCGACCAGGTGGCTGAGCTTCAGCATGTAGATGATGCCCACGGTCACCGGCTGGTCGAATTTCTCCCCGGTGCGCCCGTCGTGGAGACGGGTCTTTCCCCCTTCGGGAAGGCCGGCGTCGCGGAGCTCGGATTTGATCTCGTCCACGGTGGCCCCGGCGAAGACCGGCGTGGCCACCTTGTAGCCCAGCTTGTCCGCCGCCCAGCCCAGGTGGGTCTCCAGGATCTGCCCGATATTCATACGGGAAGGCACGCCGAGGGGGTTGAGCACGATATCCACCGGGGTGCCGTCCTCGAGGTAGGGCATGTCCTCCTCGGGAAGGATCTTGGACACCACGCCCTTGTTGCCGTGGCGACCGGCCATCTTGTCGCCCACCGCCAGCCGGCGCTTCTTGGCGATGAAGACCTTGACCAGCTTGACCACGCCGGGGGGCAGCTCGTCCCCGCGGGTGATCTTGTCCATGTCCTTCTCCATCTCGCGCTCGACCCGGGTCGCCGCGTACTGGGCCGCCTCCATCTGCCGCCACAGGGTTTCGTTGACCTTGCGGCTGCGGGTGAGGGGGGCGTTCCAGGGGAGCTCGTCCAGCTCGATCTTCTGGAGCGCGGTCTTGGTGATCTTGCGTCCGGCCTTGATGAGTTCCTCGCCGGTGCGGGCGGAGACGAACCGGTTGGCGGTCTGCCCGTCCAGGAGGTCGGCGACCTCGGCGTCCCGGACCTCCACGATCCGGGTGCGCTCCTTCTTGGCGTATCGCTTCAACCGCTCGATCTTCTTCTTGTCCGTCTTGCGGGCGGTCTCGTCCTTCTCCCGGCGGCTGAACACCTTGATGTCGATGACGATCCCTTCCATCCCGGGAGGCGCCTTCAGGGAGGCGTCGCGGACGTCGCCCGCCTTCTCGCCGAAGATCGCGCGCAGGAGCCGCTCCTCCGGGGAGAGATCGGTCTCTCCCTTCGGGGTCACCTTACCGACCAGGATATCCCCGGCGCGGACCGGAGCCCCCACCCGGATGATCCCCTCCTCGTCCAGGTTCTTCACCGCCTCCTCGCCCACGTTGGGGATTTCGCGGGTGATCTCCTCGACGCCGCGGTTGGTGTCGCGGACCTGGAGCTCGAACTCCTCGATGTGGATGGAGGTGAACACGTCGTCCTTGATGAGGCGCTCGCTCACCAGGATCGCGTCCTCGTAGTTGTAGCCCCCCCAGGGCATGAAGGCGACCATGACGTTGGCCCCCAGGGCCAGCTCGCCCTTCTGGGTGGCGGCGCCGTCGGCCAGCACGTCCCGAAGCTCCACCCGGTCTCCCTCGCGCACCAGGGGTCGCTGGTTGATGCAGGTGTCCTGGTTGGAACGCTTGAACTTGGTCAGGGGGTACACGTCGAGGCCCGAGGCCTCGCTGAAGTCGACGATGCGCCGCTCTCCCTTGGGCCGGTCGAACTTGACCGCGATGGCGTCGGCCGAGACCGATTCCACCGTCCCCGCGCGCTTGGCCACCACCATGGCGCCGGAATCGCGGGCCACCTTGCCCTCGAGTCCGGTCCCCACCACCGGCGAGTTCGTCCGGAGGAGCGGCACCGCCTGCCGCTGCATGTTGGATCCCATGAGCGCGCGGTTGGCGTCGTCGTGCTCCAGGAAGGGAATGAGCGCGGCGGCCGGGCTCACGATCTGCATGGGCGCCAGATCCATGTAGTCCACGTCGCCGGGGGCGGTGATCGGGAACTCGCCCCGGTGCCGGACGAAGAGCCGGTCGCCGAGGAACTTGCCCTTCCCGTCCACCGCCTCGTTGGCCTGGGCGATGCGGGCCCGATCCTCCACGTCGGCGGAGATGAACTCGATGTCGTCGCGGGTGGCCTGCCCGTTCTTGACCCGCCGGTAGGGGGTCTCCAGGAAGCCGAAATCGTTGACCCGGGCGTAGGTGGCGAGACTCGAGATGAGGCCGATGTTCGGACCTTCCGGGGTCTCGATCGGGCACATCCGGCCGTAGTGGGTGTAGTGGACGTCGCGGACCTCGAAACCGGCCCGGTCCCGGGTGAGACCGCCCGGACCCAGGGCCGAGAGACGCCGTTTGTGGGTCAGCTCGGCCAGGGGGTTGGTCTGGTCCATGAACTGGCTGAGCTGGCTGGACCCGAAGAAGGACTGGATCACCGCGCTGATGGTGCGGGCGTTGACCAGGTCGTAGGGAGTGATGTTCTCCGAGTCCTGCAGGCTCATCCGCTCCCGGATGATGCGGGCCATGCGGGTGAGCCCGATGTTGAACTGGTTGGACAGGAGCTCGCCCACCGAGCGGACCCGCCGGTTCCCCAGGTGGTCGATGTCGTCGGTGGTGACGTCGGGATGATTCACCCGAAGCATGAGCAGGTACTGGATGATGGTGATGAAGTCTTCGGGGGCCAGGGTGGTCAGATCGTCCGAGGGCCCGCTGAGCCCCAGGCGTTCCAGGCGCGTCTCGCCGCCCAGGATGTCCACGTGGTTGAGCTTCTTGTTCAGCTTGAACCGCCCGACCTTGGCCAGATCGTAGCGCTTGGGATTGAAGAAGAGCCGGCTCAGGATCTCGCGGGCGGTCTCCGAGCGCGGCGGCTCGCCGGGGCGAAGCAGGGCGTAGATCCGGGCCAGGGCGTCGTCCTCACCGGTCGAGGAGTCCCGCTTCAAGGTGTTCCGGACGATGTCCGCGTCTTCCTGCATGGGGATGTCGAAGTACTTGACCTCCTTGATCCCCGCCTTGGCCAGGTCCTTGATCTTCTCGACCGTGATCTCGTCGTTGGTTTCCAGGAGGATCTCGCCGGTCTCGGTGTTGAGCACGTCCTCGGCCACCACCCGGCCCTCCAGGGCCTGGTCCTTCTGACTCCGCCCGGAACCGATGTCCGCGGTGATCGTGGCGTAGAAGAGGTCCAGGATGTCCTTCTCGCCTCCGTAGCCCAGGGCCTTGAGGAGGATCGACACCGGAAGCTTCCGCTTCCGGTCGATGTGGACGTACATGATGTCGTTCACGTCGAGGGTGAACTCCACCCAGGAGCCCCGGTACGGAATGATGCGGGCCGAGAACAGGCGCTTCCCGTTGGGGTGAACCGAATCGTCGAAGAACACGCCGGGGGAGCGGTGGAGCTGGCTCACGATCACCCGCTCGGCCCCGTTGATGACGAATGTCCCCTTGTCGGTGATGAGGGGAAGCTCTCCGAGGTAGACCTCCTGCTCGATGATCTCCTTGTCCCGCTTCTCCCCGTCGATGTCCTCACGGATCCTGAGCCGGAGGGTCGCCTTCAGGGGGGCGGAGAAGGTGAGATCGCGCTCCTGGCACTCGTCCACCGAGTACTTGGGGTCGCCGATCGAGTAGGAGACGAACTCCAGTGAGAACAGCCCGCGGGTATCGCCGATGGGAAAGACGGAGCTGAAGACCTCCTGCAGACCCATCATCTTCCGCTCCTCGGGCGGGGATTCGAGCTGCAGGAAGTTCTCGAAAGACCGAAGCTGGACGTCCAAGAGATGGGGGAGTTCCACCACCCAATTGGGGTCCAGCTTGCTGAAGCTGCGTCGGTTTCCGTTGTTCCCGTTGTTCAAGGGTGTTGTCCTCGTTCCAGTTGGTGGACGCGGGCCGGGCCGGCCGGCCCGCGTCCTGGATATCACCGTCGTTCGGATCCGGCGGCGGCGGCCCGGAAGGGAGACATCCCAACCGTGTCCGCCGTCGCGGGCAACGCGAAAACGCTACTTGACGTCCGCGGTTCCGCCCGCTGCCTCGATCTTGGCCTTGACCGAGGCGGCCTCGTCCTTGGAGACCCCTTCCTTGACCGGCTTGGGGGCGCCTTCCACGAGGTCCTTGGCTTCCTTCAGGCCGAGTCCGGTGAGCTCGCGCACCACCTTGATGACCTGGATCTTCTTGTCGCCGGAGCCGGTGAGAATGACGTCGAACTCGGTCTTCTCCTCGACGGCGGCGGCGGCGCCCGCGCCGGCCATGGGGCCGGCCATCATCGGCATGGCCGCGGTAACGTCGAACTCGTCCTCGATGGCCTTGACCAGGTCGTTGACCTGGAGAATGGTCATCCCCTTGATCTTCTCGATGATGCCCTTGATCTCGGGGGACATTTCCTTGGTTTCAGTCGTCGTCTCGGACACGGTAGTCACTCCTTTTGTGCGTCCCTCCCCGCGGTCTACGGGCCGAGCCCTCGGCGGGGTGGTGGTTTAAAGGAACGGGGCCGCACCGGATGGTCGCGGCACCGCTGGCGAAAAAAACTATGCCTTCTGCTCGGCCACCTGCTTCAAGGCCGTGGCCAGACCCCGGAGAGGACTCGAAAGCGCGGAATGCAGCTTCTGCACCGGCGACTTGAGCCCGCTCACGAGCTGACCCAACAGGACGTCGCGGGTGGGGAGCTGGGACAGGACCCGGACCTCTTCTCCGTCCATCACCCGGCCGTCCACGATTCCCGCCTTGAGCACCGGCCGCTCGAACTCCTTCATGAAGTCGGCGATGATCTTGGCCGGCGTCACCTCGTCCAGGTCGCTCATGGCGATGGCGGTGGGACCGATCAGGAACGGATCCAGGGCCTCGCGGGAAGACTCATCCAGGGCCCGGCGGGCCAGGGTGTTCTTCACCACCTGGAAATCCACCCCCGCCTCGCGGCAGCGCGTGCGGAGGCGGGTGGCCTGCGCCACGTCCAGTCCCTGGAAATCGGCCAGGTAGACCCCCTTGGCGGCGGAGAGCTTGGCCCTCAGACGGTCGACGATATCGATCTTGTGCGACTTTGCCATGACGTCTCTCCTACTTGCCCATCGCCATCACGACGAGGGGATCCAGCTTGAGCCCGGGCCCCATGGTGGTGGACAGGGTCATCGACTTCACGTACTGGCCCTTGGCGCCCGAAGGCTTGGCCTTCAGGATTTCGTTGATCAGGGCGCGGGTGTTCTCTTCGAGCTGCTCCGGGCTGAACGATGCCTTGCCCACCGGACCGGCCACGTTTCCGCCCTTGTCCACGCGGAACTCGATCTTGCCCGCCTTCAGGTCCCTGACCGCCTTGGCCACGTCGAAGGTGACGGTCCCCGTCTTGGGGTTCGGCATGAGCCCGCGGGGACCGAGAATCCGCCCCAGCTTCCCCACTTCACCCATCATGTCCGGGGTGGCCACCACCGCGTCGAAATCGAGCCAGCCCTCGCGGACCTTGGCCACATAGTCGGGCCCCACCAGATCCGCGCCGGCCTCCTTGGCCTCGGTTTCCTTCTCGCCCTTGGCGAAGACAAGGACCCGGATCGACTTGCCCGTCCCGTGGGGAAGGACCACCGTGCCCCGGACCACCTGGTCGGCATGCCGGGGATCCACGTTGAGCTTGGTCGAGATCTCGACCGTCTCGTCGAACTTGGCGCCCACGGAGGATTTCAGGTTCCTGATCAGCTCACCGAGGTCGGAGTAGGGACCGCGGGGCACCGTCTCCTGGACTTTCTGATAGCGTTTTCCGTGTTTCATGGCGCCCCCCTAGCCCTTGATCTCGATGCCCATGCTGCGGGCCGTGCCCGCCACCATGCGCATGGCCGCCTCGACCGAGGCGGCATTCAGGTCCACCATCTTGAGCTCGGCGATCTCCTTGACCTGGGCCGAACTCACCGCGCCGACCTTGTTGCGGTTGGGTTCGCCCGAGCCCTTGGCCAGGTTGGCCGAGCGCTTGAGCAGGACCGCCGCCGGGGGGGTCTTGGTGATGAAGGTGAAGGACTTGTCCTTGTGGACGCTGATCACCACCGGAATGATGAGCCCGGCCTGAGCCTGCGTCTTGGAGTTGAAGTCCTTGCAGAACGCCATGATGTTGATGCCCGCCTGACCGAGGGCGGGCCCGACCGGCGGCGCCGGCGTGGCGCCTCCCGCCGGGATCTGCAGCTTGATCGTTTTCTCTACGACTTGCGCCATCTCTCCCTCCTAATCTCCGCCGGCCGGCGCGGCACGGCGGGTCGAGGTGCTTGCGAGATCGGGACGCGCCGCCGCGGCGGAATCGCGTCCCTCGAAATCAGGCCCTCCGGTCAGACCGGCTTGACCTGCAGGAAATCGAGTTCGACCGGGGTCGCCCGGCCGAAAATGGAAACCATAACCTTGAGTTTTCCGCGTTCGCCGTTCACCTCGTCCACCACTCCGGTGAAGTCGGTGAAGGGGCCGTCGGTCACCTTCACGTGCTCGCCCACCTTGTAGGGAACCTCCAGGGGCTCCCGGGGCTTGGAGGTGTCGAGGCGGCCCAGGATCCGATCCACCTCGTCCTCGCCCAGCGGGACCGGTTCCTGGCCGGAGCCCACGAACCGGGTGACCCCCGGAACATTGGCGACGATGACCTGGGTCTCGGCGTCCAGCTCCATCTCCACCAGGACGTAGGACGGAAACGTCTTGCGCTTGGTCACCACGCGCTGGCCGTCCTTCATCTCCGCGTGTTCTTCCATGGCGACGAGAATCCGCCCGAACCTCTCTTCCACCCCGGCGTTCTTGGCCGCCCGCTCGAGGTTGTTCTTCACCTTGTTCTCGTGCCCGGAGTAGGTATGAATGACGTACCACTTCTTGGTCATGATTGGGCGTCCTAGCGGATGAAGAACTGGAGGCCGAAGTTCAGGATCTGGTCCACGATGAACAGATAGATCATCACGATGAAGGTCGAGACGATGACCACCGACGTGGACTCCTTGAGCTCCGCCCTCGACGGCCAGGTGACCTTCTTCGACTCGATCCACGCGGACTGAACGAAACCGGTAAAGCGCTCAACGATCGACATGTTGGTGATCTTCCTTCAAAGGCGGGGGCCGGCAGCCCCGCATGCGGGGGCCGCCGGCACTCCCATCTGGCAGGTCAGGCAGGACTTGAACCCGCAACCCCCGGTTTTGGAGACCGGTGCTCTACCAGTTGAGCTACTGACCTTCAGGCTCTTCTCCACTCCCCCCGGCTTCATCGTCCCGAGGTCAATGCCGGGCCGGCTCCCGGGTTCGGTCCGAGGGGATGGCGAACGAGACGCCCGCCTGGCGCCGCTTCCGCCGGAAAACCGCGACCCGCCGCGGATCCAAGGTCAGCGGGTCTCCTTGTGAGGCGTGTGCACCCGGCAGAAGGGGCAGTACTTCTTGTACTCCACCCGGTCCGGATGCTTCCTCTTGTTCTTGGTTCCGGTGTAGTTGCGGCGCTTGCAGGTGCCGCAGGCCAGGATGATCTTGTCGCGTACCGCCGCCATTTCTATTCAAGCTCCTACCGGACAAGGGGTTACGGGTGCGTGGCGGCCCATCGCTCCCCCGGGGTTCGCCGAATCGCCGGCGTTCGTTCCCCGGGCGGGGGAGGAGGTCGCAACCGGACAGCCGGCCCCCCTCGGGCCGGCCGCCGAAATCCTTACTCGAGAATCTTGGCGACGACGCCGGCGCCCACCGTCCGTCCACCCTCGCGGATGGCGAACCGGAGCCCCTCTTCCATCGCGATCGGCGTGATCAGCTCCACGCTCATCTTCACGTTGTCCCCGGGCATCACCATCTCCCGGCCTTCCGGCAGCTTCGCCATCCCCGTCACGTCCGTCGTCCGGAAATAGAACTGCGGCCGGTACCCGTCGAAAAACGGCTTGTGCCTCCCACCCTCTTCCTTGGTCAGGATGTACACCTCGCCCTCGAACTTCGTGTGCGGCGTCACCGACTTCGGCGCCGCCAGCACCATCCCCCGCTCCAGACGATCCTTGTCCACACCCCGCAGCAGCAACCCGATGTTGTCCCCTGCCTCCGCCTCGTCCATCAGCTTCCGGAACATCTCCACCCCGGTCACCACCGTCTCCATCGTCTCCCGCATCCCCACCACTTCCACCTTGTCACCGACCTTCACCTTCCCACGCTCCACCCGGCCCGTTCCCACCGTCCCACGGCCCGTGATCGAGAACACGTCCTCCACCGGCATCAGGAACGGCTTGTCCGTCTGGCGCACCGGCGTCGGCACCGACTCATCCACCGCCGCCAGCAGATCCCAGATGCACTTCGTCAGCCCCTCGTCGTCCGGGTTCTCCAGCGCCTTCAGCGCGCTCCCCCGGATCACCGGCAGGTCGTCCCCCGGAAATTCGTACTTCGTCAGGAGCTCCCGCACCTCCAGCTCCACCAGCTCCAGCAGCTCCTCGTCGTCCACCATGTCGCACTTGTTCAAGAACACCACGATGTACGGCACGTTCACCTGCCGCGCCAGCAACACGTGCTCCCGCGTCTGCGGCATCGGCCCGTCCGCCGCGCTCACCACCAGGATCGCCCCGTCCATCTGCGCCGCGCCCGTGATCATGTTCTTGATGTAGTCCGCGTGACCCGGACAGTCCACGTGCGCGTAGTGACGCTTCTCCGTCTGGTACTCCACGTGCGCCGTCGCGATCGTGATCCCACGCGCCTTCTCTTCCGGCGCCTTGTCGATCTGATCGAACGGCACGTAGTCCGCCCAGCCCTTCTTCGACAGCACCTCCGTGATCGCCGCCGTCAGCGTCGTCTTTCCATGGTCCACGTGTCCGATCGTCCCCACGTTCACGTGCGGCTTCGTCCGCTCAAACTTCTTCTTGCTCATCCTGCCACTTTCCTCCGAAGAAGGGTCTTCTCGGCCCGTTCACGGGCGACGCTGAACGACCTTGCATGGAGCCCACGAGCGGATTCGAACCGCTGACCTTTTGCTTACCATGCAAATGCTCTACCGACTGAGCTACGTGGGCCTCAATCCCGAATGCCCACCCCCCGGCCGCGACAGTCCTCCCCCTGAGGCCGGAAAAGGGCCGGGGTGTCCAAGACTGGGGGAGTGAAAACGCGGGAGCGCTAGGGCTTAGACAGGCGAGGGAGTTTAGGGTCCCCCGCGGGGGCTGTCAAGCGCGCACTCACCTCTTCCTGACGGACTCCGCCGGAACCCGGCCCGGCCCGGAGCCCCCCCCGGCCGGGGTCTCCCCCGAGACCCCGCGGCGACATGTCTGGAGCGGGAAACGGGATTCGAACCCGCGACCCTCAGCTTGGAAGGCTGATGCTCTAGCCAACTGAGCTATTCCCGCTCGCTCAAACGATTTGGCGGCCCGGACCGCCGGATGGTGGTGGAGGGGGGAGGATTCGAACCTCCGAAGGCGTACGCCGACAGATTTACAGTCTGTTCCCTTTGGCCGCTCGGGAACCCCTCCAAATTCTGATGCGCCAAGCAATTGGAGCTGGCGACGGGACTCGAACCCATAACCCCCTCATTACAAGTGAGGAGCTCTACCAGTTGAGCTACGCCAGCTTGGCAAGCGCTCGCTCATCTCACGCCTCACTCCCAACTTCCCACCCTACAGGCAGTTACGCATCCAGTCCCGTTCCCGCGGCGACGGCGCAGCCGGTCGGCGGAGAGGAGGGCGCGGGAGGCCAATGGGAGGTTCGCCGGCAAGGTCCGACCTCGCGATCCGGCCTTACGAGCCCGACGAAGGTACGCAACCTCCCCCGGGCGTGTCAACGGCAAAGGACGGGGGGACGGGGGGAAAGCGTCCGGGCGACTCCCGCGACGCCCGCGAACCCGGACCGAGGCCTCGGCGGGAGGAGGGCGAGGCGCCACGGGGCTCCGGCGGACCCCTACCCCCCCAGCCGGGCCACCAGGGTGTAGCAGAGGGGCGGCTGGGCCTCGACCCCCTCCAGGCGCCCGAACATGTTCGAGATGTCGTGGGGGTATTCGGCGAAGTCGACGAGGGCGAAGCCTTCGCGAAGGAGGCCGCCCAGGACGTCCGAGAGCCGGTGGTGGAACCAGTACTTGGGCTCGGACGCGTACGCGGTGCCGCCGTAATAGTCCAGCCCGGACAGGTCCTCGACCGCCTCGGTCATGAAGTAGGAGTAGCGGATCCGGAGCGGGTCCCGGGGATCCTCGGGGTCCAGCATGTCCAGGAACGGGTGCATCTCGTAGAGGAAGATGTGTCCCCGGGGGCGGAGCAGCCGCTTCGCCCGGGTGAAGAAGGCCGGGAGATCGGGGAGCCAGCAGAGCGCGCCGATGGTCACGTAGACCAGGTCGAACGCGCCGTCGAACTCGTCGGGAATCTCGTAGACGTCGCCGGCCACGAACGCGCAGTCGATGTTTCCGACCTCGGCCAGACGGTGCGCCTGCTCCAGGAAGGCGTCGGCGATGTCGAACCCCACGCACCGGCCCGCCCCCAGGTTCCGGATGGAGAGAAGCTCGCGGCCGTTGTTGCAGAGGAGATGGGCCACCGCCTTGCCTTCAAGGCCGATCTTCCGGAGGACGGCGGTCTCGACCGGGTCCAGGCAGGTGTAGCCGGGGGTCCGGAAACCGGCCAGGAGATCCTCGAAACGGAGACGCTCGTGGATCGGCGCGGCCTGGTTCCAGGCCTTCCGGTTGGCTCGGGTGTAGTCGGAGCGTTCCATGGTGGTCCTCCGGGGGAGATAATTGTGTTCCCTTGGACACAATCGATTGTGTCCAGATGGACACTCACGGCCCGCGGGGCGGGATTCGCCTCACGGTCAGCGCCTTTCAGCCCAAGCAGATACACCAGACTTGGCCCGGTTGGCAACCCGCTTGCACGCTAGAGAAGCCTCGGCCCGGTGACCGGGCCCGCACATCGAGTTCCAGGAGGACCCTCATGAAGACAATCACCCGCAATCTCATCATCCCGCTGATCCTGGCCGCGGCGCCGATCCTCTTCGCGATCTCGCCGGCGGTCACCGCTCCCGAGAAGGGGGACGGGCTGACCGTGATCCCCGCCGGGTTCGACACCCTTTCCGAGCTCCGGATCAACACCGGCCGGAAGGCGGTCCTCGCCGACAGCTCCTACAACACGGTCTACGTGGTGAAGACCCCCAGGGCCGGGGACACCTTCGCCCACTTCGACCTCCAGATCGCCGCTTCGGATTCCGTGCTTCTCGGCCGGGACGACCTGAAGCTCCGGGACGGATCCGGGAAGGAGCCGGTGACCTACCACCCCTTCGACTGGTTCCTGGACAACGGCCTCGCCCCCGACCACCGGGGGATGGTGGCCCTCCCCGAGAAGGCGGAGCTGGAGTTCACGATCGAAGCCCCGAAGGACGGGCTGGACGCGCTGGTGCTCTTCATCGGCCCCCACCGGGTGGGGACGGTGAGCGAGGTGCGAAGCGCCCTGAAGGCGAGCGACGCGGCGTCGCCGGCTACTCCATCGGCACCCTGATCGAACCGTCCCCGTAATACACGGTGACCGCTCTGCTGTCGGCGGGCCCCAGGGCGAGGAAGTCCACGTGGCCGGGTGCCCCGGGGGGGCCGTCGAAGCCCGCGGAGAGACGCTCGAAAGGCTGGAGCTCCCGCCCCTGGCCGTCCATGATGAAGATCGAGGCGGCCACCAGGCCCAGGTTGAACCCGATCCCGGTGGACGTCTCCATCTCGCACCGGAAGTGCCAGACCGACCCGGCTCCCCCGCCGTACCCGTCGGGGCGACTGCCGCCGCAGGCCAGGCTCGAGAGAACCGTCGGGCGGCCGGTGTTCTCCGCCTCCACCGCGACCAGTCGGTATTCGCCGGCGGCGGAGCCCTCGGCCCGGACCTTCATGATTCCCGCGTGCGGCTCCGGCCGGGCCCGCCCCGAGGACATCCCGCCCGGTCCCGCGGCGAGTTGCTCGACCGGAACGCGGCGCTCCCCGTCCGGACCCTGCACGGTGATCGCGGGGTCGAAGCGCCACCCGGCGTCGGTGAGCTGTAGCTAGCCCACGATCTCCAGGGCGCTCCGGGCCGTTGCCGCGGGGGCCGGCGGCGGGGGCAAGAGCGCGCTTTCCCCGGCCATCGCCATCTCCTCCACCGCGGCGCTGTTCCTCCCGGTCATGGCCGCGGTGAGGATGGCCGCGTCGTCGGGCTCGGTCCACTCCGTGGACCATCGGCGCGACTCCCCGTCGCCCTCCACCTCGAGCGCCCGGCGGGTGGTGGTCATCAACTGGCCGGCGACCGCGCGGCTCCGGACGAGTCCCTCTTCGTCCGCCCGAACGAGATCCGGGCCCCGGGTCAAAGCGTAGAGATGTTGCTCGATGCGGAGCCCCTTCTCCGTAAGCAGGTGTTGAACGGAGAGTCGCTGGACCACCACGCCCCGGATCTCTCCGTTCACCTGCGAACCGTCCCGCAGGGTCAGGGTCGCTCCCCGCGCGGGTACCGTGGACAGGGTGAGGAGCGCGACGAGCGCCAGGCCGATCGGAGTTCTCTTCATGATCACCTCCGGTTGGAAGGTTTCGAACGAAACGGTCAGATCAGGTTTCTCCCCAGGAAGAAGGCGAGGATGAGCGCGGGAACGAGCCGGGCCCATCGTCCGAGCCTCGGATCGAGCGGCCACGCCCGCCGGCCCAGGGCCACGCGCGCCTCGTTCACCCACATCGCCGCCGCCGCCGGGAGAAAAAGGACGGCCAGGGCGTTGAGACGAAAGGCCGCGGCCGGGTGTCCGTGGGCCAGCTCGTGGAGAGCCCGGAGCGTCCCGCACCCCGCGCACCGCCAGCCGGTGAGGTCGTGGAAGGGGCAGGTCGGGTAGCCGCCCAGGGCGGGGTCGCGGAGGGCCACCAGGGCGAGACCCGCCGCCGCGCCCAGGGCAAACGCCGCGGCCAGGATCCGGCGGCCGGAGCGGGAGGCACGGGCCGGGCTTCCCGGGATGGCGGTGACGCCGGCTTCCATCACGAGTTCGCGATCCCGATGAGGGCGAAGAAGCCCCAGATGAGTCCCACCGCCAGAGAGCTCAGGAACGAGGCCCAGCACCAGTTGTTCGCGGTCCGGGAGGCCGACTGCGCCCCGGCGATGTCTCCCGCGTCGAGGCGGGCGTTCACCTGGGCGGCGTAGACGATGGCCACGACCCCGAAGGGCATGCAGCAGAAGATGGTGACCAGGATGGCCTCGGTCAGGCGGCTGGGGACATGGGGGGCCCGGCTCCGGGTGTGCGGCGGAGGGCCGGGCGGCGGGCTCGCGGGCGGCGGGCTCCCGCCGACCAGCGATCCCACCGGCCGCCCGCAGGCCGGACAGAAGGCCGCGCCCTCCCCGACCTCTCGTCCGCACTGGCTGCAGTACATCGCCGCCCTCCGGGTGAGCCGACGCGGGGGGAGGCGCCGACGGTCCGCGTGCCCGATCGTGCCGGTACCCTAGCACCGGCACGACCGGGAACGAAACCGTCGACCCGACCTACCAGATCTTCACCCGCACGCTGTCCGGCCGGTACATGGGGTCTCCCGGCTTCACCCCGAACGCCGCGTAGAACGCCGGCACGTCGGAGAGCGGGCCGTTCACCCGAAGGAAGTTCGGCGAGTGAACGTCGGTCATCACCTGGCGGGCCAGGGTCTCGTCACGGATCTGACCCATCCAGGAGTAGGCGTAGGCCAGGAAGAACCGCTGGTCGGGGGTGAGCCCGTCGATCAGGGTGTCCGCCTGGCCCTCGGCGGTGCGCTTGAACGCGTCGTAACCGTTCAGCACCCCGCCCAGGTCGGCGATGTTCTCCCCCAGGCAGGCCTTGCCGTTCACGTGCAGGCTGTCGAGAACGGTGTAGGCGTCGAACTGCTCCACCATCCGCTTGGCCCGGGTATTGAACCGGGCCTCGTCACCCTTGGTCCACCAGTCGCGGAGGTTTCCCTGGGCGTCGAACTGGCGCCCCTCGTCGTCGAAACCGTGGGTGACCTCGTGCCCGATGGTCGAGGCCCCGGCGTAGCCGTAGATGATGGCGTCGTCCACCAGCGAGTCCGCCACCCCGGGGATGATGAAGATGGCGGCGGGAAGGACGATCTCGTTGTTCGACGGATTGTAGTAGGCGTTGTAGGTCTGCGGCGTCATCTGCCACTCGGTCCGGTCCACCGGCTTTCCGAGCTTGCCGGCGTGGTACATGTAGTCCCATACGTCCGCCCGCTTCCGGTTCGCGCAGTAGGAACTCCGGTCGACGGTCAGCGCCGAGTAGTCCTTCCACTTGTCCGGGTAGCACACCTTCTTGGTGATGGACCCGAGCTTGGTCAGCGCCTGCTCCTTCGTCGCCTCGGACATCCAGTCCAGGTTCTTGATCCGCTGGGCGTAGGCCGCGAACACGTCGTCCACCAGCTTCGTGTACCGCGCCTTCATCGTGGGCGGCACGTACCGCTCGACGAAGAGCTGGCCCAGGAGATCCCCCATGGCGCCCTCCTCGGCCCGGAGCACGCGCTTCCAGCGGGGCCTCGGTTGCTTCACCCCCGACATCACCGTCTGGTAGAAGTGGAAGTCCTCCTTCTCGAAGGGGGCGCTCAACGAGGACGCGAAGTGGTTGGCCAGGGTCCAGCGGAGGTACGTCTTCCACTGGTCGAGCGGTACGTCGCCCAGGGTCTTCTCCACTTCCCGGTAGAACTCCGGCTGGCCGACGATCACCGAGTCCACGCCGCCGATCTTCATGGCCGGGAGAAGCAGAGGCCAGTCCAGGGACGGAGCCAGGTCGTTCAGGCCCGCCACCGACATCTTGTGATAGTTGGCGTAGGGATCGCGCAGGTCCTCGAGCTTCCGCGAGGCCTTGGCCAGCCGGGTCTCGAGGCTCATGACCGCCCGGCTGTTGGCGTCGGCGGTGGCCTGGTCATCCCCCAGGAGCACGAACATGGCCGCCACGTGCTTCACGTACTCCTTCCGGATGTTTTCGGTGCGCTCGTCGGTCTTCGTGTAGTAGTCGCGGTTGGGAAGCCCGATCCCGCCCTGGTAGAGATACACGGCATACACGTCGCTCTGCTTCGCGTCCTGATCGACCCAGGGCTGAAAGAGCGGGAAGGCCTCGTAGGTCTCCTGGAGGGCGATCTCGGCCAGAAGCCCCTTCCGGTCGGAAATGGCGTCGATCCGGTCCAGGTCCGCCCGCAGGGGCTCGATTCCGTTCCGGTCGATGGCCACGGTGTCCATCCCGGTTTGCCAGAAGTCCCCGATCTTCTGCTCCTTGCTTCCCTCGGGGGACTTGGTGGCGGCGGCGGCTTCGCAGACCGTCTTCAGGTCGTCGTAGACCTGGTCCTGGACCAGGTTCCAGACCCCCCATCCCCGCTCGCTCGAGGGAATCGGGTGATCCTTGAGCCACGTCCCGTTGGCGTAGTGGAAGAAGTCGGTGCCCGGGCTCACGGTGGTGTCCCGGTCGGCGGCCAGGAAGTGGGTGGGGTTGGGGGTCTCTTTGGCCCGGCCTCCGCAGGAGGCCGCGACGAAACAGACCGCCACGAGGAGCAGGCGGAGAGGGTGTTTCATGATCGGTGCTTCTTCTTATGGTTGGGAAAGGGAATCCGTTTCACGACGGCTGCGCTTCGTCATCGGCGGGGGGGGTTCGGCGACGCTAGCACCGCGCCGACGCGAAATCAACCGGAGGAAACGGCGGGCGGACCGGAGGTCAGAGCTTCTTCACCCGCGCCCCGTCCGGCCGATCCTCGATCGCCCATCCCGCCGCGGTCAGCTCGTCCCGGATGGCGTCGGCCCGGGCGAAGTCGCGGGACTTCCGGGCCCGGTCGCGCTCACCCACCAGGGCCAGGACGCTCTCGGGAACCTCCGCTTCCGCGTCCTCGAACGGCGTCCAGAAGAGGCCGAGCACGCCGCCCAGCTCCCGGAGCCTCTCCGCCGCGGCCCGCAGCGCCGGGCTGGCCTTGCCCGGGGTCTCGTCCAGGGCCCCGTTCATGAGCCGGGACAGATCGAAGAGCGCGGCCAGGCCCCGCGCGGTGTTGAAATCGTCGGACATCGCCTCGTCGAAGGCGGCCGCCGCGGCCTCGGCGCCGGAACGAAGGTCCTCCTCGCGGGGGTGGAGCTCCACGACCGCCTCCCGGCGCCCCACCTCGACCAGGGGCGCCCGCAAGCGGCGAAACGCGGTCACCGATTCCTTGAGCCGCTCCTCCTCGTACTCTATGGGGGAGCGATAGTGGGTGCCCATCAGGTACAGCCGCACCGCCTCGGGGTCGTAGACGTCGGCCACCTGGTCGATGGGACGGAATTTCTTGGTGGACTTGGACATCTTGTCCCCGCCCAGGGTCACCCAGCCGTTGTGAACCCAGTATCGGGTGAACTCCGTCCCCGTCGCTCCCTCGCTCTGGGCGATCTCGTTCTCGTGGTGGGGGAAGATGAGGTCCTCCCCGCCCCCGTGGAAATCCAGGGTGGCCCCGCAGTACTTCATGCTCATCGCCGAGCACTCGATGTGCCAGCCCGGCCGTCCGCCGCCCCAGGGACTCTCCCAGGCCGGCTCACCCGGTTTGGCCGCCTTCCAGAGGGCGAAGTCGAGCGGGTCTTCCTTGTCCTCTCCCACCTCGATGCGGGCGCCGGAGCGCAGGTCGTCGATCCGCTTCTTGGAGAGCTTCCCGTAGCCCGGAAAGGAGCGGACCCGGTAGTACACGTCGCCGTTACGCGCCGGGTAGGCCTTCCCCGCGTCGATGAGCTTCCGGATCAGGGCCACGATGTCGTCGATGTGCTCGGTGGCCCGGGGATAGTGGGTGGCGCGCTTGATGTTCAGCATCCCCGAGTACTTGAGGAAGAGTTCCTCGTTCCGCTTGGCCACCGCCTTGTAGTCCGTCCCCTCCTCCTCGGCCTTGGCGATGATCTTGTCGTCCACGTCGGTGAAGTTGTAGACGTAGGTGACCTTGTAGCCCTTCCACTCCAGGAAGCGGCGGATCACGTCGCCGACGATGGAGGAGCGAAGGTGCCCCACGTGGGGGACGTCCTGGACGGTCATGCCGCAGACGTACATCCGGGCCTCGCCCTGGTGGACGGGCTCGAAGGGCACCTTGGCCGCGCGCAGGGTGTCGTAGATCCGAATGCTCACCGTGTAACTCCTCCCGGGGCGCGCCCGACCGGTCGCCGCCTGCTCCACCGATCCCGAAGGGGAGCTAGGGTAGCAGGGAGCGACGGCGATTTCGAGTGGATCCGCGCTCCGGCCGGGCTCCGGTGTCCGCCCGTCCGAGGCTGCGGCGCCCCCCCGACCACCCCACCCTCAGGCCCCGCCCGCGTCCACGGTCCGGAACGAGCGCATGGAGATGGATCCCATGGTGACGCTCTCGGTGAAGAACGAGACCGCCTCCCCCGGGTCCGCGGCGCCCAGGACGTAGAGCATGGGGAGGTAGTGCTCGTCGGTCGGAACGGCCAGCCGGGCCGCCGGCCCCAGCGAACCGTAGTCCTTGAGCGCCGCGTGGTCCCCGGCGAGGATCGCCTCCTTCACCCGGGCGTCGAACTCCGTCGCCCAGTCGAAGGCGGCGTCCTTCCACACCACCACTCCCAGGTTGTGCACCACGTTCCCGCTTCCCAGCATGAGGACGCCTTCACCCCGAAGCGGGCGGAGCTTTCGGCCGGTCTCGTAGTGCTCGGCCGGCGGCTTCCCGCGGTCGAGGCTCAACTGGACCACCGGAACGTCGGCGTGGGGGAAGAGCCGGCGGAGGACCGACCACGCCCCGTGGTCCAGGCCCCAGGCCGTGTCCATCCGGACCGCGTCCTCCCCGAGAAGCCCCACCACCCGCCGGGCCAGCTCCGGCGATCCCGCCGCGGGATAGGCCACCTCATGAAGCGCCTCGGGGAACCCGTAGAAATCGTGGATCGTCTTCGGCCGTTCCATCGCGGTCACCGCCGGCCCCGCGGTTTCCCAGTGGGCGGATACGCAGAGGATCGCCTCCGGCCGGGGGAGCGCCCGCCCGGTCTCCTCCCACGCCCGGGTGAACGCGTTGTCCTCGACCGCGTTCATCGGGCTTCCGTGGCCGACGAAGAGCACCGGCATGCGGGATCGCGGCTCAGCCATGGATCCCTCCGGCCGGGTTCGCCCCCGGCCGCCCCACCGGCAGCGGGGTGACGAGGACGTTCACGCGCCGCCCTTCTGTTGCTTCATCATCTCGGCCATCCGCTTCTCCATCTCCGCCGGCGGCACGTCCTCCACGTGGGTCGCGATCGACCACATGTGCCCGAAGGGATCGATCACCGCTGCTTGTAGAACTCCATCGCCCGGGCGGCGTTCTTCACCATGAAGTACGGGGTGAGCGCGTGGTATCCGTCGGGAATCGGCTTGGTCGGCATGGGGTTCGACCTCCTCGTGTGAAGTGGGTTTTCAGAGGAACGAGTGCTTGGGCGGACATGAGGGGTTCATGGCGGCGCCAGGGCCGGGCCGGCTCCGCCGCTCCGTCGATCCTAATCCCGGACCGCCTCCGGGAGAAGCGAAAGCCGGCGGTCGGCGCTTACCAAACCGCCCCCGCCGCGCGATAGGCGTCGAGGATCCGCGCCGCCACGTCGTCCCAGGTTCCGAGCGTCCGCGCGCGCGCCCGGGCCGCCTCGGAGAGCGCGCGCCGCCGCTCCCGGTCCGCGAGAAGCGCCTGCACCGCTTCCGCCATCGCCCCGTCGTCCCCCCGAGGGACCAGCACCCCGGTCTCCCCCAGGATCCCGCGGTTCACCGGGGTGTGGAAGGCCACCACCGGAAGCCCCGCCTCCAGGTAAGCGTAGAGCTTCTGGTTCCCCTCGCTGGCGCTGGTCTTGGGGCTCACGGCCACGGTGCCCAGGGACAAGAGGCTCGCGAAGTCGGCATAGGGGAACCGCCCGGCGAAGATCAAACGCCCGCCGAGGCTCCGGCGCTCCGCTTCCGCCCGCCAGCGCGCTTCCGGATACCCCAGGACCAGCACCCGGACCGCGGACCCGGCCAGCGCCTCTCCCAGCCCCAGCAGGTGCCCCGTTCCCTGATGCTCCCCGAGAAGACCCGCGTAGAGGACCAGCGGCTCCTCCGCCCCGATCCCGAACCGCTCGCGATAGTGCGCGACGCGAAACGGGTCGGGCGGGCCGAGGGTTCCCGCGTCCCCCACCACCCGCACCCGCGCTCCGGGAACCCGGAAGCGCCCGGTGAGGACCCTCGCCGCCTCGGGATGGCTGGTCACCACGAAGTCCGCGCTCCGGTCGAGCCGGCCCTCCACCCCTTCCATGGCGAGGCGAACTGGAGGCACGTCGGGAAGAAAACCGTGGTCCAGGGTCTCGTCGGCGAGCCCGCCCTGGACGTCCAGCACCCGGACCGCGTCCCCGCCGGCGAAGCGCGCCACCAGGATCCCCTCGTGAAGGTGGGCGTGGATGACCTGGGGCCGCTCCTCCGCCACCGTCCGCCGGACGAGCCGCCAGAGAAGCCCGTCCAGGACGAACTTCCCCCACGAGGGCCCGGCCGAGCGCTTCCGATAGCCGGACAGGGGGGCGGCCCGCCGCACCTCCAGCCCCTCCGGGGTGTCCCCCAGGAAATAGGTGCAGACCGTGACCTGGGCCCCGGCGCGCCCCAGCGCGCGCGCCTCCTCCAGGATCCGGACGTGGCAACCGCGATCGCTGAAGAACGGGGTCGGGGCCACCATGACCACCCGGAGACCCCGGGCGGGGAGGGCCGCGGCGCCGGCGGAATCCACGCCGGGAACCCGGTCCGCTCTCGGGGGCGGTGAGCCGGGACGCGGGTCGTTCATGGCGGGTCCAGGCTCAGGAGAGGCGTCCCGAGCGCTCCGCCGTTTCCGCGGCCCCGGAGTCCGCCCCCTCCGAGGCCTCGGGGAGCGCGCGCACGTGGTCCGGGTGGCGGTCGCGATAGTGGAGGTACACCATGAGCTCCCCCAGGAACCCGATGGCCATCGCCTGGATGCCCGCGGTGACCAGGAGCAGGCCCAATAGAAGGAGCGGCCTCGACGCCAGGGGCTCTCCCCGGAAGAGGCGCTCGAAAACCAGCCACAGGGTCAGGAGCCCGCCCAGCACCAGCGGGGCCAGGCCCATGAGGCCGAAGAAGCGGAGCGGGCTTCCGGTGCTTCGGGCCAGGAACAGGATGGCCAGGAGGTCCATGAAGCGCGCGACGTAGGAACGGGGGGAACGCCGGTGCCCCGCGGCCTTCCCCTCGACCACGCGGCCGCGAACGTGAACGGTGGAGAACCCTTCCAGCGCGGCCAGGACCGGGAGGAACCGGTGGAGGTCCCCCTGGAGCGGCAGGGCGGCCGCGGTCTCGGCGGTGAAGGCGCAAACCAGGGACCCCACGTCCCGGATCTCCGCCCGGGCGGCGCGGGAAAGGATCCCGTTCAGGGCCCGGCGCTCCCAGCCCCCGGTGGGGCGGCCTTCACCGTCCACCCGCTCGACCAGGGCGCAGTCCACCCCCGATTCCACCGCGCGGACCAGGGCGCCGAGGACTCCGAGATCGGCCTGGGCGTAGGGGGGGACCCGGACCAGGATCGTTCCCGCCGCCTCGCGAAGACCGGCGGCCAGGACCGCCGCCTCGCCCATCCGCTGGTGGAGCTCCACGATCCTCACCTCGGCGCGGCCGGCCACCCGCTCCCGGAGCGCCGCCGCCTCGCGGCCGCGGTGGCCGTCGAACACAAGGAGCACCTCGCGCGACTCGGGGAGGCCGGCCAGGCCACGGTCCAGATCGGCGAGGAAGGCGGCCTGGGGATCGGCGCGATCGGAGATCGGGATCAGCACGGTGATCCGCGGGGCATCGCCCATCACGCGGGCCCTCCGTGACGCGACGGGCCGCCGGGCGACGCCGTCCCCACCCGTCGAAGCGGCGCCCCTCCGGCGCGGAGCCGGAGGGGTTCCAGGCGAAGCAGCAGCTCGGCGAAGAACCCGGTGGCCACCAGGGAGACCGCCCCGAAGCCGAGGATGAAGGCGGCGCCGACCCAGACCACCTGGGAGGCCGCCGGCCGGTTCACCGCCGTCCACACCGCGGCGGCGGCGGCGGCCGCGGCTCCCAGAACCAGGGGCGTTGCGAGCTTCAGGAACCACACCGAGGGACGGCGGCGGTGACGGAGAAGCAGATGGATGGCGAAGACGTCGGCCAGCACCCGGAGCACCCGTCCCCCACCGTACTTGGAGCGCCCTTCCCGCCGGGGGGCGTGGGAGACCACCACCTCCCGCACCCGCGCCCCGTGGAGCGCGGCCACCGCGGTGACCAGCCGGTGGTGGTCACCGTAGAGGTGCATCTCCCGGACCAGCTCCCGGCGGTAGGCCTTGAGCGCGCAGCCGTGGTCGTGGACCGCGATGCCGGTGAAGCGGCGGATCCACCGGTTGGCCACGAGGGAGGGAAACCGGCGCGAGAAGAACGGATCGCGCCGGTCGTGCCGCCAGCCGATCACCACGTCCGCCCCCTCGTCGAGGGCGCGAAGAAGCAGCGGGATGTCCTCGGGGGCGTTCTGGAGATCCCCGTCCATGGTGACCAGGATATCGCCCCGGGCCCGGGCCAGCCCCGCCTTCAAGGCCGTGGTCTGGCCGCGGCGGCGGCGGGTGGCCAGGACGCGGAGCCTCGGGTCGGCGGACGCCAGGGCGCGGAGGAGCGCCGGCGTTCCGTCGGTGGATCCGTCGTCCACCACCACCAGCTCCCAGCCGATCCCCAGCGCGTCCCCCACCGCGCGCACCCGGCGCACCAGCTCCTCCAGCGAGCCCGCCTCGTCGTGGACGGGGACCACCACCGAGAGCGCGGGCCGCGCGCCGGGTTCGGTCGGGGTGTGCGGAAGGGTGTCCATGGGGCCTCCGGGGACGACCGGCGTCCGGCCCGTGGAGGTGCGGGGCCGGAGCCGACCAACCAGCCTGCATGATAGTGTTCCCATCCGGCCGGGCACCACCCCCACTTCTTTCCGGGCCGGCGAGAGGTTCATGAGCACGACACCCTCCCCAGGACTCCGAACCGCCCTGTACGAAGGCGCCTTCTGGCTCCTTCTGGGCTCGGGGGGACAGAAACTCCTCGGACTGGGGGCCGGGATCGCCCTGGCCCGCCTCCTCCGCCCCCACGATTTCGGGGTCTTCGCCTTCGCCGCCCTCGCCTACGAACTGGTCTCCCTCTTCGACGGGGTGGGAACCGCCCAGTACGTGGTGGCGGCCCGGGATGCCGACACCCACCTCGACGTGGCCCATCGCATCAACTTCACGATGGCGGTGGCTCTGGCCCTGGCCCTGGGCGCGCTCTCCCCGGTGGCGGCCGCGTTCTTCCACGAGCCCAAGCTCGTGCTCCTCATCCCGGTCCTCGCCCTGGCCATCCCGCTGGGCGCCCTCGGCGCGGTGCAGGGTGCGCTCCTGGAGCGCGAGATGCGGCTGGGGGCGGTCGCCCGCCGACGCATGGTGGTGAACCTGGGATCGGTGATCCTGACCGTGGCCTTCGCCGTGGCCGGGCTCGGGGTGTGGGCGCTCGTCCTCCCCGTCCCCTTCCGCTCCGCCGGCGACGCCTGGATGAACCTCCGCCTCCATCGGTGGCGCCCCCGCTGGCGCGGCCGCACCCCCGGCGGGCGGGCGGTTCTGAACTACGGCCGCCACGTCCTGGGATCGAAGCTGGCGCGCTACCTCACCCATCAGATCGACAACGCGGCGGTGGGCCGGGCGCTCGGAGCGAGCACCCTCGGCATCTACGATTTCGCCTACCAGGCGGCCATGATGCCCCCGCGGGTGGCCGGGGACTTCGCCGGCGAGCTCGCCTTTCCCGCCTTCGCCAACCAGGCCCGCGACCGGAGCGGTTCCCCCGATCCCCGTCCCCTCGATCCCCGGTTCTTCGTCACCACCACCCGGTGGATGGCCTTCATGGCCGGCCCCCTGGTCCTGGGACTGGTGGTGGTGGCCTCGGACTGGGTGCGCGCCCTCTACGGGCCGAAGTGGCTGGACACGATCCCCTTGATCCGCATCCTCGCCCCCGCCGGCTTCGCCGTCCTCATGGCCCGGCCGGTGATCGCCTGGATGATGGCCAATGGACACGAAGCCTGGCCGGCCCGAATCCGCTTCGCCTCCCTCCCCCTGATCGGGATCGCCCTCTGGCTCACCGTCCCCCACGGGATCACCTGGGTGGCGCTGGGGATGGGGGGGATGCTGGTGCTCCAGAGCGCGGCCATGATCGCGGTGGCGCTTCGCGCCCGGGCCTCCGAGGCCTCGGCGTACGGGCACGCGGTGTGGTCGGGGCTCCTGCCGTCCCTTATGATGGTTCTCGTGCTCGCCCCCGTGGTGTGGCTCGCCGGGGATGCGGGCACCCCCTTTCTCCGGCTGGCGATCTTCGTCCCCGGAGGGGTGGCTCTGTTCGTCGCGTTCTCCGCGTGGCTGGCCCGTCCCCAACTCCGCGAGATCCTGGCCCTCCTGAAGCACGGGCTCCACCGGCGGACGCGAACCGCGAGCTGAACCCGGAGGCCCCGATCGTGGAAGCCAGCGTTCTCGTTCCCACCTACAAGCGGCCGGGCATCCTCGCCCGGTGCCTGGATCATCTGGCCGCCCAGGAGGGCGCCCCGGAGTTCGAGGTCGTGGTGTCGGTGGACGGTGAGGACGACTACGCGGAGGCCGCCCTGGAGCGCCGGAAGGCCGAAGCACCCTTCGCCCTCTCGGTGATCCGCGGCCCCCACCGGGGCCACTCCGCCGCGCTGAACGACGCCCTCCGCGCCGCCCGGGGCGACGTCTCCATCGTGATCGGCGACGACATCCTGGCCGACCCCGGCTTCGTGGCCGCCCACTGCCGCCGCCATCGCGAGCTGGGCGACCGGCGGACCGCGGTCCAGGGACGGGTGAGCTGGCACCCCGAGCTGTTGCCGGATCCCTTCCTGGACTGGGAGGCCCGGAAGGGGATCCTCTTCGCCTTCAATCATATGGAAGAGCACGCTTACGTCCCCACACGGTTCTTTTTCACCTGTAACGTATCGCTACGGACGGAATGGCTCCGGGAGCTGGGCGGGTTCGACGAATCGCTCGACTGGTGGATCGACACCGTATTCGCCTACGAGGGCTCGAAGCGCGGTCTGCGCGTCTACTACGACCCCGACGCCCGGGCCTGGCACCTGGACCGCTGGCGGCTGGAGCGCTTCGCCCGCCGCCGCTACCTGAAGGGCGGGATCGCGGTGGAGCTGATGGAGCGCGACCCGGGGTTCGCCGACTTCGTGATCGTGCCCCGCCCGGGCGCCTGGCGGACCGCGCGGTACGCGGCCAGCCGGCTGGCCCGGCCGCTGGCCGAGCGCGTGGGGCCGCGGGCGCTCCGCGACTGGTGCTGGATCCACGAGGCCAACTACCGGTTCGTCCAGGGGATGACCGACGCGCGGCGGGGGCGGGCGCGGGACGTGGGAGAGGTGTCGGGACCCCTGGCCGCGGCGGGGGAGGTCTCCGGAACTCCGGCCGCGGCGGGGAACGCGGGGGATGCAGCCTCGGACGGCGGAACGAAGCGCCGATGAGGATCGCGGTCTACTACGATCTCGACGAGGGCGGGGCCGCGTTCGCGTTGCGCCGCTACGTGGAGCACCTCCGTCGCGGGCACGAGGTGGACGTCTTCGCCCCCGCCGGCGCCTGGCCGATCACCCCGGACGTCCGCTTCGCCGGGCCGAGGCCCCGGTCCCGGCCGCTCCCCGGCGCGCTCTACTACCTGAACCGCTTCACCCTTCCCGCGGCGAACCGCCGCCTGGCCCGGATCGAGGCCGACCTGGCCGCCGACCTCATGAGCTACGACCGGCGGCTCGTTCACGCCTGCCGGAATCGCGGGGCGCCGGCGCTTCTGGCCTTCCTGGACCACGGCGCCCACTTCTACGTCACCGAGCCCCTCCGGCTCTACCGCGAGCCGCGGCCGCCGGACGGGGTGGCGCCGTCCCTCTGGTACGCGGGGCGGGCGATCACCCTCCCGGTGTGGCGGAACCTCAACGCCGCCGACCGCCGCCACGCCCGGACCGCGGGCCGCCTCCTGGCCAACTCGCGCTACACCGCGTCGCGTTCCGCCGAGGTCTACGGGCGGCGGGCCGATGTGGTCCACCCGTCGGTGGACGGACGCTACCTGGAGGAGCCCCCGGGGGACGGCGCCGGCGACTTCGTGCTGAGCCCCGGCGCGTTCATCCCCCAGAAAGGGCACGGCCGGGTGGTTCGCGCCCTGGCCACGCTCCCTGGCCCTCCCCCGCTGGTGGTGGCCGGTTTCCGCGGCCAGGAAAGCTACCGGCGGCGGATGGAAGCCCTGGCCGGGCGGCTGGGCGTCCCGATGAAGATGATCTCGGATCCCACCGACGGCGTCCTGCGCGCGCTGGTGCAGCGGGCGCGGGTGGTGGCGGTGGGGGCGGTGCGGGAGCCCTTCGGGCTGGTGGCGGTCGAGGCCCAGGCCGCGGGGCGGCCGGTGGTGGTGGTGGACGAGGGGGGATTGCCGGAGACGGTGACCGCGGGAGAGAGCGGGCTGGTGACCCCGGTTGAGCCCGCCGCCTTCGGAGAAGCCGTCGCCCGGGTGTGGGAGGACCGCAAGCTGGAGCGGCGGATGGGGGCGGCGGGCCGCGAGCGGGCGCGGGCGTGCTTCGCTCCCGAGGTGTGCGGGGCGCGGCTCGAGGAGGCGCTCCGGACCCCGGCGCGGGACGTGGCGTGACCTGCGCCACCGCGATTCTCGTGTACCACTCCGGCCCCGAGCGGGCGCGCCGGGCGCTGGAGTCGTTGGAGGCCCAGGATCTGGGCGACCTGCGCGTGATCCTGGTGGACCACTCCCCCGCCGGCGAGGGGGGGAAGCTCGCCGCGCGGTTCCACCGGGTCGACCTCCTCCGCCCGGAAACCAACCTCGGATTCGGGGGCGGAGTCGCCTACGCCCTGGCCCGGGACGATGCGCCGATCGTATTGCTCTTGAACCCCGACGCGGTGGCGGAACCGGCCTGGGCGCGCCGGGTGGTCGAGGCGCTCGCGGACGATGCGAGCGCCGGCGCGGCGGCGGTCCGGGTCCGCGCCGGCGCCACCGCCGGGCCCGGGTCCGCCGGCGGGGGCGATGGGCGAGAGACCGGCGGGACCGGGGCCGTCGGCGCGATAGACCGGCTCGACTCCGCCGGGCTCGCGGTGACCCGGGGCGGCATGGGGATCCTTCGCGGCCACGGTGCTTCCCTCGATACCCCGCGCGAAACCCTCGACCGCGTGCCCCTCCTCGGCCCGAGCGGAGCCGCCGCCGCCTATCGGCGAAGCGCCCTGGAAGCGATCGGCGGCTTTCCCACCGTCTACTTTCTCTACTACGAGGACCTCGAGATCGCCTGGCGCTTGCGCCGGGCGGGATGGACCCCGGCCTGGGTGGACGACGCCCTGGTGACCCACGACCACGTCTCGGGAGCCGGCGCGGAGAAGCTCTACTACCTACACCGCGCGCGGCGGCTCTTCCTGCTCCGGAACTGGCCGGGGGCGCGCGCCGGCGGCTGGTCCGGCCGGATGGAGGAGGCGGTGTCCTGGGCCCGCGCCGCCACCCGGGGCCGCCTGGGCGACGCCCGCCGGGCCCGGCTCGACGCCGAGCGGCTCCACCTCGCCCACCCCTCCCGCCCCGCAGACCCCGACCGCCCGGTGGACCCGGCCTGGTTCGCCCCCGCCGGCGAGCCCTTCCACGCCGCGTCGCGGAAGGGGCGTTAGCGATGCGGGTGCTTCTGGTGGCGCCGGCGCCGGGGCCTCGGACCGGGGCGCGCACCTACGCCGAGCGGACCGCCGCCCTTCTCGCCGAACGCCATGCGGTGACCCGCATCGATCCGGACGCGCTGGCCGGCGGCCCCGGCGACGCCGAGGTGGTTCACGTGATGGACGCGAAGGGGGTCCTGAACGCGCGATTCCACCGCGATTGGGGATGGGCGCCGCTGGTGGTGGAGCTTCACGACGCCTACTGGGACGGGCCCCCCGGCTACCCGGCCTTCGACCGCGCGGCCCGCGACTGGCGGCGGGGACGGAACCGCCCGCGCTACCTTCGCCTCCTCTCCCGGGCCGACGCGGTGGTGGTGCACGCCGAGTCCATGCGCGACGCGGTGCCCCACGATCGCGTGACGGTGTCGCCGATCCCCGCGGAATCGCCGGCGGCGGGGGGCGGCCTGGATGGGATCCGGACCGCCGCCGCCTGGTTCGGCCCGGATGATCGCGCCTCCGAGGCCCCGCTCCGGGTGCTCTTCGCCGGCCGCGACGCGCTCCGGAAGGGACTCCCCGTTCTCGGTCGCGCGCTCCGGCTGGTCGCCGCCCTGGGGATCCCCACCCGCACCCTGGTGGCCGGCGGCGACTGGATTCATCTCCGGGCGGCGGCGCGCTGGTGGCTCCGCGGGACGCCGGCCGCGTTCCCGGGGGAACTCGATGCGGCGGGGATGGAGGCGGCCTGGCGCTGGGCGGATCTCTTCGTGCTCCCGGCCTACGTTGAGGCTTTCGGGCTGGCCGCCCAGGAAGCGCTGGTGCGCGGGGTGCCGGTGGCGGTGTCGCGGGTGGGAGGGCTGGCCGAACTCTGCGAGGGCCTCGAGGGCGCGCAGATGATTGCGCCGGGGAGCGCGGCGGAGCTGGCGGGGGCGTTGGTGGCGGTATCGAGGGACCGCGCGCTCTGGCGCCGGCGGGCCGAGGCGTCGGGACGGAAACTCCTCGCGAACCGCAGCCCGGAGGCCGCCCTCGACGCCCTGGATCAAGCCTACGCGGCGGCGATCGCCCGGGCGGCGGCTCGCGGGGCGGGCCCGGCGGGGAGACGCCCCTCGGGGACACGGGAGTCCACGCGATGAGGGTCGGGATGCTCGACACCGTCGGTCCCGGCGCGGCGGAGATCAACGGCGTCGCCGGATACCTCGCCGCGCTGGCGCCGCGGCTGAATCAGCTCGGGGTCGAGACCGCGTTCTTCTGGACCCAGGGTGAAGGGGCGGGCACCCCGGACGTTCCCTACCGGCGGCACCGGCGCGGCCCCGGCGAGTGGCGTCAGATGAACCTTCCCAACCGGCGGCTCACCGCCGCGCTCGCCGACTTCATCGCGCGGGAACGACCGGATCTCCTCCACGCGCACTGGGCGTTCCGCGAGGCGGTGGCCGGCCTTCGCGATCTCCCTTCCGGCGCGCCGCCGGTGATCGTGAACTTCCACACCTTCGAACCGGTCTGCCCGCTCAAGACCCACGTCACGATCTCGGGCCGGCCGTGCGAGGCGCTCCCGGGCATGGTCTGCCTTCGCGAAGGCTGCCGGTCGCCGCAGAAGATCCTCCTCCACGACCTTCCCGCCCGCCTCCTCACCGCCCGGCACCGTCGCCGGGCCGCGCTCTATCTCGCCTCCAACCGTGAGCTGGCCGGTCTCGCCGCCCGCGCCGGCCTGGCGCCGGTCCGCCACCTCCCCCTGGGGATCGAGCTCGGCGAGCGGGAGCCGGCGGAGCACCCCCGCGCACTGGTCGTTCTCTACGCGGGAAGGCTCCGCCCGGAGAAGGGGGTGGCGGTGCTGGCCGCCGCGCTTCCCCGGGTGCTGGAAGCGGTTCCCGAGGCCCGGGTGGAGGTGGCGGGAGACGGCCCCCTCGAAGGGGTCCTTCGCGCCGCGGGATCGCCGGAGCGGGTGCGGTTCCTCGGCCGCGTCCCCCCGGCAAACATGGCCGCGCTCTACCGCCGGGCGCGCGTGGTGGTGGTGCCGTCGCTATGGAAGGAGAACTTCGGCCTGGTCGGCCCCGAAGCCATGACCCACGGCACCCCGGTGGTGGCCGCGGATCGCGGGGGGATCCGGGAGTGGCTCCGGGACGGCGAGAACGGCCTCGCGGTTCCCCCCGGCGATGCGTCCGCCCTCGCCGAGGCGCTGACACGTCTCCTTTCCGACCCGGAGCTGGCCGGGCGGCTGGGCGCGGGCGCCCGCCGGACCGCGGAGTCCCTGTCGATGACGGAGCACGCGCGGAAGCTCGCCGCGATCTACTCCGAGGTGGCGTCGGCCCCGGACCGGGCGTGAGGGCGGCGGCCGCCGCCCTTACCCGAAGTGCGCCCCCAGGTAGTAGGGCCAGAGCACGATCGCGTAGAGGAGCTTCGGCATGCCGAGCTGCAGGTAGCCGATCACGAAGAGCCAGGCCGCGAACCAGAGCGGCCCGATCACCCCCGCCACTTCCATCTTCCCCTTGAAGGTCCGGTCGTCTCCCATCGCTTTCGCTCCTCCCCTTCGGGTTCTGGACCCAGCCGGTCCGTTCGATGCGTCCGCTCCGGCCCGGTTCGGGGCGCGGGCGGTCCAGCTCCGGGCATGATAGCGGAAGCGTGCGCGGGCGTCCCCCGGCGGCCGGGCGACGTCCGGACCGCCCAGGGCGTCCCCCGGGGCATCCCGCGAGCCTCTCCGGCGGGAGCCGCGCGCCCGCTCGCCCCCCGGAGTCGCCTTGTGTACACTCCGCCGGATCGACCGATGCGCGGTTCCCTTCAACCTCCTCCCACCGGGACTCGGATGACCCCGTCCAAGAGCCAACGCAAAGCGCCGAAGGCGAAGCCGGCCGACGCCCCGGCTTCCGAACCCGGCTCCGGCGCGGACGGCCCGCCCGCCGCCGCGCGCACGACCCCGGGCTGGATCTGGGCCGTTCCCCCGATCCTCGCCGCGCTCCTCTACGCCGTCACCCTCCGGAACGGCTTTGTCCTGGACGACAAGGTGCTCATTCTCCACGACCCGCGGATGGGCTCCCTGGCCAACTTCTTCCACGTCCGAGCCGGCGAGCTGGTGGTGCGCTACTGGTCGCTGCTCCTCGACAGCGCGATCTGGGGAGCTCATCCCCCGGGCTTCCACCTCACCAACCTGCTTCTCCACGCCGCCACCGGCCTGGCGCTCTTCGCCTGGCTCCGGGCGCTCATGGGGCGCACCGGGGGGAGCGGGGCGGCCGAGACCGTAACGCGCGCCGAACGCAAACGCCGCCGCCCCGCCGGTCCCGCCCCCGCCCCCCTCGGCCTCACCTGGGGCGACTGGGCCGCCCTGGGCGGAAGCGTCCTCTTCGTGGTCCACCCCATGCAGACCGAGGCGGTGGCCGGGGTGACCCACCGGAAGGAACTCCTGGCCGCCCTCTTCACCGTCCTCGCCCTCTGGCGCTCGCTGGGACAGGAAGCCCGGGCCGGCGGGGCGGACGACCCCGGCGCCGGCCGCACGTTCCTCCGCTCCCTCGAGGTCGGCGCGTACGTCGCCCTGGCCGTCTTCGCCAAGGCCCCCGCGGTGGTGTTCTTCCCGCTGGTTCTCCTCCAGGACCTCTGGGTCCGGCGGAGGAGCCTCGGCGACTGGATCCGCCGGGATCTCACGTTCTACGTTCCCGCCGCGCTGGCCCTGGCCGGCTACGTGATCTACCGCTGGGCGGGGATCTCCACCGCGGTCGAGGGGGACGCGGTCCACTTCGAGGCCTTCAATCCCCAGGCGGTGGGCCTCACCGCCGGCGAGCGGCTCATGACCGCGCTCCGGATCCTCTGGATCTACTGGAAGCTCCTCCTGGTGACCCCGTTCCATCCCACCCTGGAGCGGTTCATCGAACCGGTTCGCGACGCGGGAAACCCTGTCCCGTGGGTCGTGCTCGTCCTCGCCCTGGCGTTTCTCACCGCGGCCTTCCGCGCCGGCCGCCGCCGGCCGGTGCTGGCCCTGGCCCTGGCCTGGCTGGTGATCACCCCGCTTCCCACCTTGAACCTCTTGCCGCTCAACTTCCTCTTCTCCGAGCGCTACCTCTATCTCCCCGCGGTGGGGATGGCGCTCCTCATCGCCGCCGCGCTCCGGCTCGCCCCCCGGGTGTTCGGCCGCGCCCGCGCGGTGACCGGCCTCGCGGTGGCGCTCTTCGTCCTCGGGATGGCCCCCCTCACCGTCATGCGCGCGGCGGAGTGGAAGAACGTCGACACCCTCCTCGCCGCCACCGTGGCCGGGAACCCCGACTCCCCGCGGGTGCTCCTCTTTCACGGGATGGACCTCCGGGAGAAGGGCCGGATCCGCGAGAGCCTGAACCAGGCGCTGGAGGCCATCCGCATCCAGCCCAACTCCCCCGAGCCCTGGCACCTGGCCGGGCGCGACTACGCCGACCTCGGCCAGGCCGCTCCGGCCCTCGACGCCTACTCCAAGGCGGTCCGTCTCGCCCGCCATCCCAAGCCCTCCTGGCTGAACGATCTCGGGGTGGCGCTCATCCAGGCCGGGCGGCGCGACGAGGCGCTCCCCTACCTGAAGAAGGCCGCCGAAGAGGAGCCGGACAACGGGCGTTTCGTGGACAATTACATCCAGCTCTTGCTCATCCGCCCCGGGTCCCGCGCCGAGGGCATCCGGGCCCTGGAAGCCGAGACCCGGAGCCGGCCGGAGCGCGTCACCCCATGGGTTCTGCTGGTGGAGTCCCGCCTCGCGTCAGGGGACGTGACCGGCGCCCGGGATGCGGTGGCGCGCGCCCGCGCTGCTTCCGGGAATGCCCCGCTGGTCCGGTTCCTCACCGCCCGCCTCGCCGAGGCCTCGGGGGAGGCGGACACCGCGGCCCGGGACTACCGCGGGCTGCTCGCCCGCTCCGACCTGGACCCCGAACTGAAGGGGCGGGTCGAGAGCGCGCTTCGGAGGATCACCTCGGGGAAGTAGCGAGGCGCCGCGCTTCCAGGTACCGCGCGGCCCGGCCCGGCTCGCCGCCGCCTCCGCCGGAGCGGCCTACTCCGCTCCCCGGGTCACCCGCATCCCCACGTGGAGCCGGTTCGTCGCCACCTCCAGCACCTCCACGGTGATCGGATACGCCTCCAGGAAATCGCGGAGCGCGCGGAACTCGTGGAGAGGCACTCCGAACTCGTCGAAGAGGAGCACGTCCCCGGTGCGGAGGAACGGCGCCAGGCGGGTGAGGACGAAGAGGGTGGAGCTGTAGAGGTCGGCGTCGAGGTGGACGACCTTCCGGCGCTCCACGCGGTAGTCGCGAAGGAACCCGGGAAGGGTGTCCTGGAAGAGGCCCTTCACGAAGCGGGCGCGGTCGTCCACCCCCTCCGGGGTGCGGCCCTCGGTCGAGAACGCGCCCGCCCCGAACGGTCCCCAGCTCTCGGGAAGCCCGGTGAAGGTGTCGAACCCCACGAAGCGGGACCCGGGGTCCCGGTTCCGCCCGCTCCACCAGAGGAACGAGCGGCCCTGGCCGACCCCGAACTCCAGGTAGTCGATCGGGCCGTCGAGGCCCTCCCGTCTGATCATCGCCTCGTAGAGGACGGTGCGCTCGGCGTGCGGGGCCGGGTAGCGCGCGGCCCAGCGGGAGAGCCGGGAGAGGTGGGCGAGCATGAGCATCCCGTGCTCGAAGGGGCCGACCAGCCGGTGGAGCTTCCAGCGGATAAAGGTGCGCTTCACCGCCCGGCCGAAGCTGATCCTGGCCTGTATGCTGCCGTCGCCCATGGGGTCTCCTGAGTCCTCGCCGGAGCCTCGGGGGGCGGACGCGGAGCCCGGCCCCAACCCGGCCCGGCTAGATTGCCGCACCGGCGCCGTCAACGCAAGCTCTTGTCGCGTCGGCGCTTGGGAGAACCTCAAAAAAAACGGAATGACATCCGGGTCGATCCGCGTATCATACAAACGTATGAATGAGGCGCAGACCACCACCCAGCAGCGGATCCTCGACGTCGCCCGGACGCTCTTCGCCCGGAACGGGTTCGAGGGCACGTCCATCCGGGACGTGACCGGCCGGGCCGGGGTGAACCTGGGGGCGGTGACCTACCACTTCGGATCCAAGCAGGCCCTCTACGAGGCGGTGCTGCGCTCGTTCCTCATCCCCATGCGGGCCCGCTTCGACCAGGGGGCGGCCGGGCCGGGGCCGGTGCTGGACCGGATCGAGGGCGCGGTGCGGGCGCTGGTCGCCCACTTCGACGAGAACCCCGACATCCCTTCGCTCATCATGCACGAGGTCTCGCGGGGGGGGCCGCTCCCCGAGCCGGTCCGTGACTGGGTGAGCCACGCCACCGGGACCCTGGCCAGCCTGGCGGCCGAGGGGCAGGCCGATGGATCCATCGTCCCCGGCCGCCCCGCCCTCATGGCCGCAAGCCTCATCGCCCAGCCGTTCTTCTTCGCGGTGACCCGCCTGCCCCGGGAACGCACTCCCGGCCTCGAGGGGCTCCGCCCCACCCCGGCGGAAACCGCCGACCACGTGTGCGCTTTCATTCGCCGGAGCCTGGCCCGGAGCAATTCCGGACCGGCCGCTCCCGGGAGGAACTCATGACCGCGCGACTCTCGCGGGGGGCGATCCCCCTCGCTTTCCTGACTGCCTTGCTCGCGGGGGCGCCGCCGGCCTCGGCGGGCACCGCCGCCGCGCCCGCGCCCGATGACTCCGTTCTATCCGCGCCGGCCTCCCCCGTCCCGGACACCGCACCGGTCCCGACCCCGCCGGTCCCGCCGGCGATGCGGACCGAGGCGCCGCCCGGTGGGGGTCTGACCTTGAACGAAGCGGTGGCGCGCGCGCTGGGCTTCTTTCCCACCGTGCGAAGCGCGCGGGCCGGGGTGGAAGGCGCGGAAGCCGATGTGACCCGGGAGCGCGGAGCCTGGATCCCCGACCTGAGCCTCCGCGGCTCGGTCTCGCGATATCAGAAACCGACGTTCGTCTACCCCATCCACTCCTTCACCCCCGGCTCCTTCCCCCCCTTCAACCGCACCGTGCTCCAGGGCGGGGCCTATCTCAACTACACCCTCTTCGACGGCGGGGGGCGGGTGAACCGGGTGCGCCGGGCGCACCGGGCCGCCGAGGCCTCGCGCGCCGCCCTCGACGGGTCCGAGAGCGAGATCATCGCCCAGGTCACCGCCAAGTACCTGGAGGTTCTCTCCCATCGCGAAGCCCTCGACGCCCACGACCGGCGCCTGGAGGCGCTCCGCGCGGAACGGGGCCGGGTGCTTCAGTTCCGGCAGGTCGGGCGCGCGGCCAAGGTCGAGAGCCTCCGGGTGGAGGCCGCCCTCTCCGCCGCCGAGGCGAAGCGGGTCCAGCTCGCCGGCGATCTCGGCCGCTCCGAGCGCGACCTCACCGGCCTCACCGGGATCCCCCAGGAGGAGACCCGGGCCGCGAACCTCGCCGGGCTCGCCCTCGCCGACACCCTCCTGGCTCCGGGGGACAGCCTGGTGGCCCGCGCCTTCCGCGCGAGCCCCGACGTCCGCGAGGCGGAGCGAAACGCCGCCGCCGCCCGGGCCGCGTCGGGGGCGGCCAAGGCGACGAGGCTTCCCCGGCTGGAGCTCGCCGGCGGCTACCAGGTCTGGAGCGATCCCGACGGGAACTCCAGCAACGAGTGGAACGCCGCGGTCCAGGTGACCCAGCCGCTCTTCACCGGGGGGGAGCTCTCCGGAACGATCCGGAAGGCTGCGGCGGGCCGGACCCAGGCCGAGGAGGGGCTTCGCCTGGCGCGGATCACCACCCGGCGCGCGGTGCTTCAGGCCGCGGACCGGGTGCGCGAGGCGACGGCCCGGACCGCGAGCCTCGAGGCCGCGGTGACCCGCTACGACGAGGTGGCCCGGATCGAGGCTCTGGCGCTCCGCGCCGGAACCGGCACCCAGACCGATTTCCTGAGCGCGGAGGCGGATCTGTTGAACGCCCGAGCCGACCTGGCCGAGGCCCACCGGGCCGAGATCACCACCCGGGTGGAGCTGGCCCGGCTCACCGGCGCCCTCACCCCTGACTGGCTGACCGACAACCTGGAGACGGAACGATGAAGCCCAACCAACGAATGATACCGGCGGCGGTGATCGTGATCGCGGCGGTGGTCGTGATCCTGGTGCTCGTGAACTGTGGCGGGAACACCGAAGGCGCCCTTAGCTTCTCGGGCACGGTGGAGGCCACCGAGGCCCGCCTGGGGTTCGAAGTGCCCGGCCGGGTCGGCGCGATCGCGGTCCAGGAGGGGGACTCGGTGATCGCGGGCCGGGCCCTGGCCGTCCTCGACACCACCCAGGCCCACGCCCGGCTCGCCCAGCTCCACGCCCAGGCCGGCGCGGCCCGTGCCATGCTGACCGAGCTCCTGGCCGGCTCCCGGAAGGAGGAGATCGCCGGGGCCCGCGCCGCGGCCAAGGCGGCGGCCGACCGGCTGGACCAGGCGAAACAGGACATGGAGCGGACCGAGACGCTGTTCCGGGGCGGGGCGGTGAGCCCGGAGACCCACGACCAGGCCCGGACCGCCCTCGAGGTCGCCCAGAGCCAGGCCGAGGCGGCCGCCCAGCAACTCATGCTGGTGGAGAAGGGGCCTCGGGTCGAGCGGATCGAAGCCCAGCGGGCGGAGGTGGCGCGCGCGGAGGCCGGCGTCCGCACCCAGGAGGCGGCCCTGGCTCTCATGACCGCCCGCGCCCCCTTCGACGCGGTGGTCACCGTCCGCCACCGCGAGCCCGGGGAGAGCGTCTCCCCCGGCGCCCCGGTCCTCACCGTGGCCAACATGCAGGATCGCTGGGTGCGGATCTACGTCCCCGAGAACCGGGTGGGCCGGGTGCGCCTCGGCCAGCCCGCGACCCTCAGCGTGGACAGCTTTCCCGGGAAGACCTATCCCGGCCGGGTGAAGTTCATCGCCAGCGAGGCGGAATTCACCCCCAAGAACGTCCAGACCGCCGAGGAGCGGGTAAAGCTCGTGTACATGGTGAAGGTGCAGATCACCGGCGACCCGGGGAGGGATCTCAAGCCGGGAATGCCCGCGGACGTGGCGCTCGGGGAGAGCGGATCGTGACCCGCGGCCCGGCGCCCGCCTCCTCCAAGGCCTCGGCGGGCGGACCCCGCGGCGCGGAGATCGCGGTCAGGGTGGAGGATCTCACCCGACGCTTCGCCGACCTCACCGCGGTGGACGGCCTGAAATTCGAGGTGGCCCGGGGCGAACTCTTCGGCCTGGTCGGCCCCGACGGCGCGGGAAAGACCACCACCCTTCGCATGCTGGCCGGGGTCCTTGCCCCGTCGAGCGGGGACGCGCACCTGAACGGGGTGAGCGTGGCCGCCGACCCCGAGGGCGTGAAGCACGATCTGGCCTACATGTCCCAGCGTTTCGGCCTCTATGCGGACCTCACCGTGATCGAGAACATCACGTTCTACGCCGACCTCTACCAGGTACCGAAGGGCGAGCGGCCGGCGCGGATGGAGCGGCTCTTCCGGTTCTCGAACCTGGGCCCCTTCAAGGACCGGCTGGCCGGGCGGCTCTCCGGCGGCATGAAGCAGAAGCTCGGGCTCTCCTGCGCCCTCATCCACGAGCCGTCCATCCTGCTCCTGGACGAGCCCACCTTCGGGGTGGATCCGGTCTCCCGCCGCGACCTCTGGCTGATCGTCCACGAGATGGTGGCGCGGGGGGTGACGGTCATCGTGAGCACCGCCTACATGGACGAGGCGGAGCGCTTCGACCGGGTGGCCCTCCTCCACCAGGGGAGGCTCCTGGTGGTGGAGACGCCGGAAACCCTGCGCGAGGGTCTCGCCGACCGGGTGCTCGAGGTCCGGGTGGACCGGGTGCGCGAGGCCCGGGAAGCCGCCATCGGCCTTCCCGGGGTCACGCGGGCCGCCGCCTTCGGCGACCGGCTGCACCTGGTGACCGGCTCGGCGGGAAAGGCGGCCGGGGAGATCGCGGCGGCCCTCGGGGCCCGGGGATTCCGGGTTCACGACGCGCATCCCATCGCGGCGGGGATGGAGGACGTCTTCATCGAGCGGATCGGCGAGGCGGAGACCGCGGGAGCCCCGGGAGGGACGCCGTGAACCGGCAACGCGACCACGGACGCGCCGCCACGGAACCGGCGGTGGCGGTCAGCGTGGACCGGCTCACCAAGCGTTTCGGCGCCTTCACCGCGGTGGACGCGGTGACCTTCGACGTGGCCGAGGGGGAGGTGTTCGGATTCCTGGGACCCAACGGCGCGGGAAAGACCACCACCATCAAGATGCTGGCCGGGCTCATCGCCCCCACCGAGGGCCGGGGCACGGTGGCCGGCTTCGACGTGGCCACCCGGACGCGAGGACATCAAGCGGAACATCGGCTACATGTCCCAGCTCTTCTCGCTCTACGCCGATCTCACCGTGGAGGAGAACATCGCGTTCTTCACCGGGCTCTACGGGGTGCCGGAATCCAGGCGCAAGGAGCGGCGGGACTGGGTGCTTCAGATGGCGGGACTCGCCGACCGGCGCCGCCGGCTGACCGGGGAACTCCCGCTTGGGTGGAAGCAGCGCCTGGCCCTGGGGTGCGCGGTCATCCACGAACCCCCGGTCCTCTTCCTGGACGAGCCGACCTCGGGGGTGGACCCCCTCTCCCGCCAGGCCTTCTGGGACCTCATCTACGCCCTGGCCGCCGAGGGGACCACGGTGTTCGTGAGCACCCACTACATGGAGGAGGCGGAGTACTGCCACCGCCTGGCCCTCATGAACCGGGGAAAGCTCATCGCGCTCGACACCCCGCGCCGGCTCCGGGAGACCATGCAGCGGCCGGTGATCGAGATCCGCACCGGGGACAGCGTTCGCGCGGTGGAAGCCCTGGTCGGAGCCCCCGGCGTCCTCCAGGCGGGGATGTTCGGGCGCCACGTCCACGCCATCGTCGAGAACCTGGAGGAGGCCCGGTCGAGCATTCCTCCGCTGCTGGCCGGGAAGGAGATCGCGGTGGACGGGCTCGAACCCGTATCGCCGTCCCTCGAAGACGTCTTCATCGCCCTGGTCATGGAGCAGGGCGGAGCCCGGGAGGACTGACCGGTCATGAACCGCACCCGTCTCTTCGCCATGGCCCGCAAGGAAACCATTCAGCTCCGCCGCGACTGGCGAAGCCTGATCCTGGCCTTCCTCCTCCCGGTATTGCTCCTTCTCATCTTCGGGTACGCCATCACCTGGGACGTGAACAACATCCCCATGGCCGTGCTCGACCACGACCGGAGCGAGGCTTCGCGCGAGCTGGTGGACGCGTTCTTGGCCTCGCACTATTTCACCCTCAAGGAACGGATCGAGCGGGACCGCGACGTGGACCGTCTTCTGGTCTCGGGGGACGCGCTCCTGGTGCTGGTCATCCCCGAGGGATTCGCCGACGACGTGGCCTCGGGGCGGTCGGCCCCCGTCCAGGCCCTCATGGACGGGAGCGACGCCAACACCGCCTCCATCGCCATCGGATACACCGAGGCCATCGCCCAGCGCTACTCGGCGAAGATCCTGCTGGAGAAACGCGACGTGAAGCTTCCCCTCACCGCGGCCACCCGGGTCTGGTACAACGAGGAGCTGTCGAGCCGGAACATGATCGTGCCCGGCCTGGTGGCGGTGATCATGATGATCATCGCGGCCATGCTCACCTCGCTCACCATCGCCGGTGAGTGGGAACGCGGCACCATGGAGCAGCTGGTAGCCACCCCGGTCACCCGGCTGGAGGTGGTGGTGGGCAAGCTCCTCCCCTACCTGGCCATCGGCATGATCGACGTGGCCCTCTCCTCCGTTCTCGGGGTGGCGCTCTTCGGCGTTCCCTTCCGGGGAAACCCGCTCCTCCTGGCCGTTCTCTCGCTGGCCTTCCTCACCGGCTCCCTGGGACTCGGCCTCTTCATCTCCGCCCTGGCCCGGAACCAGCTCCTGGCCACCCAGCTGGCCATGGTGGGCACCTTTCTTCCCGCGTTCCTGCTCTCGGGCTTCATGTTCGCCATCTCGGTGATGCCGAAGCCCCTGCAGGCCGTCACCCTGCTCGTCCCCGCCCGCTACTTCCTGGTGGTCACCCGGGGGATCTTCCTCAAGGGGGTGGGGATACCCGTGCTCCACGTCCAGGGGCTCCTGATGATCGTCTACGCGGTCGTGGGACTGGCCCTGGCGGTGCGGGTGTTCAAGAAGGAGATCGTGTGATGGCGGATCGACGCCCGGCGTCCGCGCGCCGGTCCCGGCCCCGTGAGAAGGCGGGGCGCATCCGGGAGATGATACGGAAGGAGTTCCTCCAGATCCGGCGCGATCCGCGGCTGGCCCGGCTCATCCTCATCGCGCCGATCATCCAGCTCGTGGTGTTCGGCTACGCGGTCTCCACCGACATCCGCGGCACCGCCACCTACGTGGTGGACCAGGACCACACCCGGGCTTCCCGGGGGTTGGTGGACGCCTTCACCGCCTCGGGCTACTTCACCGTGGCGGGCCGTTCCGACCGTCCCGCGAACATCTCCCGGGCCCTGGACCATGGGAAGGCGGTCCTGGCCATCCAGATTCCCCCCGACTTCTCCGAGTCCCTGGCTCGGGGAGACGCGGTGGTACAGCTCCTCCTCGACGGCACCAACTCCAACATCGCCACCGTGGCCCAGGGTTACGCCCAGCGCATCGTTCAGAGCTACGGAGCGAAAACCCGGACCGCGAGCCTGGTCCTTCCTCTCGACCTGCGCGAGCGGGCATGGTTCAACCCGGACCTCAAGAGCCGCGACTACAACGTCCCCGCGGTGGTGGGGCTGGTGGTGCTCCTCATCTGCCTGCTCTTGACCTCCCTGGCCGTGGTGCGGGAGCGGGAGATCGGCACCCTCGAACAGCTCCAGGTGAGCCCTCTCACTTCGGGGGAGCTGATCGCGGGAAAGACCATTCCCTTCGCCTTGATCGGGCTCCTGGATCTCACCCTGGTGAGCGCGGTGGCGCTCCTCTGGTTCAAGGTCCCGTTCGAGGGCAGCGTGCTGCTCTACCTGGGGACGAGCATCCTGTATCTGCTGTGCGGGCTCGGGATCGGCCTCTTCATCTCGACCCTGGCCGGCACCCAGCGCGAAGCGTTCATGACCAGCTTCCTCTTCTTCATGCCCACGATTCTCCTCTCCGGATTCATGTTCCCGGTGAGCAGCATGCCCCGGCTCTTCCAGTGGCTTACCCTGATCAACCCCATGCGCCACTACCTGGTGATCGTCCGGGGGATCTTCCTCAAGGGCGCGGGGGCCTCGGTGCTCTGGCCGGAGATCCTGGCCCTGGCGGTGATGGCGGCCGGCATCCTCTGGGTGGCCACCTACCGGTTCAAGCGCACGCGGGGGTAGGAGGGGGGAGGTGTACCCGGGGGTTCGGCCGAGTCTCCGGGGAGAACGGGTGCCGGGGGAGACGGGTGCGCCGGATGCGTGCGCCGTGCGCCGGCGGGATGCGTGCGCCGGTGCGACGGGGCGGCAAGAACGGCGGTGGCGGGCCGGCACCCGGCGATGTCGCGGACAGCCGCCCGGCGGCCACGACGCCGGGCCGGACCGAGGGCCGTTGATCCTCCCCCGCCGCGCCCGGCCGGGCGGTGGACCCGCGGATGGACTCCTCCCGCCCAGGGTCATTCGGGGCCCGAGGGGGTCTGAGTACCCTCGGGAATCACCGGAGCGGGCGCCCTCAACATCCGACCCGGAAGTTCCCGGCCGGTGCGTTCCCCCATCTCGTGGATCGCCCGATGGCAGCTCGCGCAGAGGGTCACCAGGTTCCCGGGCGTGTTCGTCCCCCCGGCCGAGCGGGGCTTGCGATGGTGCACGGAGAGGAACCGGCCGCTTCCGCACCCGGCGACCCGGCAGCGATGGCCGTCCCGTTCCAGAACCCTGCGGCGCAGGGCCGGCGGGATCACCGCCCGGTTCTTCGCTCCCCGGCGGTGGACCCGGGCATCGCAGAGGAGCGTCGCCAGCTCGGCCGGATGGAGCGGCTTCGGTCCGCGCCCGGTCAGAACCTCCCCTCTCCCGCAGTCCTCGCAGCGCCGGATCACCACCTGGTACGGAGTGCTCGCGAACACCCGGGTACACCGGGCGGAGGATCCTCCACGCCAGCGACCGCAGCAGGCCGGTTCTCATCTGCGGGGTCGCGCCCCTACCCATGGCGCGTTCGAGCCGGGCCGTGGGACGGCGCTCCCCTCCGCACCCGCACCGACCGAAGACGCCTTCACGTTCGACTCCGAGACGGCGGAAGTCTTCACTCCCGCCCCCGGGGTACGACCCTCCCCGGCCAGCGCAGCCAACCCGGCCACGATCAGGTCCTCCACCGGGCCCTTCCATCCCTGCTTGCGTAGCTTCTCCACCAGCGCCCCGTACTCCGCGTACCGGAGCGCGGGGAAGCGAAGACGGACCTCCTCGGGGATCTCGTGGACCAGCGCGGCCCGTCGACCCTCCCCGGTTTCCCCCCGGCCACCGGTATTCGGGCGCTTTCCGTCCTCCGTCTCCCCCGCACCCTCCACCGCGGGGGTGCCGGCGCCGCCTGGTAACGCACGCGCAGCGCCGTTCTCGTCCGCCGAACCCCGGTCCCGCCCCACCGCCTCCGCCGCCGCCAGCGCCAGGCTCTCCTGGCCGCGCGTGGGACCTCGGCTCTCCTTCACCCGCCCCCGGGCCACGGCGATCTTCCGCTCCAGCGCGCGCCGGCTCGAACGCTTCGCCTCGTCGACCCACGCGCGTTCGGTCTCGGGAGTCGCCACCTTCACCACCTCCCGCGCCTTGGTCCAGGGCATCTCCCCCGCGGCCAGGGACTCGTGGAGCGCGGGGAGCCGCTTCAAGGACTCGGCCAGGCGGATGAACTGCACGCACCGGCTCTTGGAGAAGCCGTGGCGCTCGGCGGTGTAGGCGAAGACGGAGGTGTAGCCGAGTTCCAGGTAGAGCTTCCGCCGGTAGAGGTCGGCGAACCAGAGAACCAGATTCCTCCGGACGGCCTCGGCTTCGTGGAGCGTGCGCGAGAAGCGGCCGTGAACCTGCCGCGCGGGCAGGTTGGGCTCGTAAACCGGCATGATGCGTCCTTCCCGGAGAGGAGGTTGGACGGGGAAGGTCGATACCAGAAGTATGATTGGTCGTCATCGATATGTCAACCAAAAAAACGTAGAACCCGCACTTTTGATGCGAACCATCGGCACGGAGTTCCCCGGACGATCACACGTGATGACTCGCCGGACGCCCCGCTTCAGCCGGGAGCGTCCCCGAACACCCGGGTACACCGCCGCGTCGCCCACCGGCTGAGTTCACCCCCGGACCCCCGGTACACCCCGACCCGCCAT
>CAWANH010000021.1:0-11712 GCA_963783375.1 Candidatus Eiseniibacteriota bacterium | reverse complement strand
CTGGATGGGGTCGTGCCTCATCACTATATCTCACAAGAGGCCAACGAGTTTCCGGATGAATTTAAACCGTTTCGTGAAGTCCTGGAGGGGCGGTCACTCCTGGTCAAGAAGGCCGTCCGCTTCGACGTGGAGTGCGTGGTGCGCGGGTACCTGGCCGGGTCGGGCTGGAAGGAATACCGGAAGACGGGGGAGGTGTGCGGAATCCGCCTCCCCGCCGGGCTCCGCGAGTCCGACCGGCTTCCCGAGCCGATCTTCACCCCGGCCACCAAGGCCGACGAGGGGCACGACGAGAATATCTCCTTCGACCGCATGGCCGACATCGTGGGGAGCGAGGACGCGGCGTCGCTCCGGGACCTCTCCCTGGCCATCTACCGGAACGTGGCCGCCTACTCCGCGTCCCGGGGGATCATCGTCGCCGACACCAAGTTCGAGTTCGGCCGGGTCGGTGACGCCATCACCCTGATCGACGAGGTGCTCACCCCCGACTCCTCGCGGTTCTGGCCCGCGGACCTCTATGAGCCGGGACGATCCCAGGACTCCTTCGACAAGCAGTACGTGCGCGACTACCTCGAGCAGCTGACCTGGGACAAGGCCCCGCCCGCCCCGCCGCTTCCCGAGAAGGTCGCGCGAGCATCCGCCGCGCGCTACGCCGAGGCCCTGGAACGGCTGGTGGACCGGGCGCACCCGCTCCGCTTCACCCCGGAGACCTGGCGATGATCACCGTACGTCGCGCGCTGGTGAGCGTCTACGACAAGACCGGTCTGGACGAGCTCGGCCGCGCCCTGGCCTCGGCCGGGGTGGAGGTGGTCTCCACCGGGGGAACCGCGGCCCGGCTCCGGGAGAGCGGGGTCCGGGTGACCGACGTGAGCGAGGTGACCGGGTTTCCCGAGTGTCTGGACGGACGGGTGAAGACCCTGCATCCCAAGGTTCACGCCGGGATCCTGGCCGACCGCTCCAAGCCCGAGCACCTCGAGCAGATCCGAAAGCTCGAGGTGGAGCCGATCGACCTGGTGGTGGTGAACCTCTATCCCTTCGAGGCGGCGGCGGAGCGCGAGGGCATCGGCCGGGGCGAACTGATCGAGGAGATCGACATCGGGGGGCCGACCATCCTCCGCGCCGCGTCCAAGAACGCCGATCACGTGGTGCCGGTGTGCGACCCCGCCGACTATCCCGCGGTGATCGTCGCTCTGGGTGGGGGCGGGATCCCGGTGGATCTTTCCCGTCGCCTCGCGGCCAAGGTGTTCACCGTCACCGCGGCCTACGATGCGGCCATCGCCGCCCGGCTCGCCCCCGAGCCGGTGGGAGCGGACGCCCTTCCCTCCCGCCTTCCCCTCGGGCTCCGCCGGGTGGCGCAATTGCGCTACGGCGAGAATCCGCACCAGCGCGGGGCCCTCTACCGCCCCGCCGGCCTGCCTGCGGACGGGCTCGCCGCCCTGAACCAGCTCCAGGGGAAGGAGCTTTCCTACAACAACTACCTGGATCTCGACGCCGCCTACCGGCTGGCCGCCGCCTTCACCCTGGGGACCGCGGTGGTGGTGAAGCACCTGAACCCCTGCGGGGTGGGGTTCGACGAGGACGCGGAGAGGGCCTACCGGCGGGCGCTGGCCGCGGACCCGGTGAGCGCCTTCGGGGGCATCGTGGCCTTGAACCGCCCCCTCACCGCCGCCGCCGCCTCGGCCATGAAGGAGATCTTCCTGGAGTGCATCGTGGCCCCGGAGGTGGAGCCGGCCGCCCTCGAGGTGCTGGCGGGCAAGAAGAACCTCCGGGTGGTGACCGCGCGATTCGCCGCCCCTCCCCTGGACCTCGAGATCCGTTCGGTGGCCGGAGCCTGGCTGGTGCAGTCGCCGGACGGCCCCCAGGGGGACGTGGAGCGAAAGACCGCCACCCGGCGCCCGCCGACCCCGGCGGAGATCGAGGCCCTGGAGCGGGCCTGGATCATGGTCCGGAACGCCAAGTCCAACGCCATCGTGATCGCCGCCGGAGACGGAATGCTGGGTCTGGGCTGCGGTCAGACCAATCGGGTGGACGCGGTCCGCCAGGCCGCGGAGCGGGCGGACAAGGTGGACGTGAAGCCGGCGGTGAAGGTCCTGGCTTCGGACGCTTTCTTCCCCTTCCGGGACGGGATCGACGCCGCGGCGGCCGCCGGGGCGACCGCGATCATCCAGCCCGGGGGCTCCATCCGCGACGACCAGGTGATCGCTGCCGCCGACGAGCACGGCATGGCCATGGTCTTCACGGGAAGGCGCTGTTTCCGGCACTGATTCTCGGGAAAGCGGCCGACAAGATCATTCACGTACGAAACCGCCGGGTCCGGGCCCCGGAAAGGGCGCGGGTTCGCCGGCGGTTTCGGGGAGAGCGCCCCCCATGATCCTGGTCCTCGACTTCGGATCCCAGTTCACCCAGCTCATCGCCCGCCGGGTACGGGAGCAGAGGGTCTACTGCGAGATCCATCCCTTCTCGATGCCCCTTGAGGAGATCCGCAAGCGCCGCCCGGCGGGGATCGTGCTCTCCGGCGGACCGTCCAGCGCCTACGCGGCCGACGGTCCCCGGCCCGACCCGGGGGTGTACGGTCTGGGGGTGCCGGTGCTCGGCATCTGCTACGGGCTCCAGACGATGATCCACCACGAGGGCGGGGGCGTGGAGCGGGTCGGTCAGGGAGAGTACGGGCGAACGCCGGTGCACCTCACCGAGACCGCCGGCCCGCTTTTCGCGGGACTTCCCGGGACCCTGACCACCTGGATGAGCCACGGCGACTCGGTCACCCGGCTCCCCGCGGGGTTCCGGCGCGAGGCGGCCACCGCCGACGGCATCCTGGCCGCGGTGGGGGACGAAACCCGCCGGTTCTACGGCCTCCAGTTCCATCCCGAGGTGGCCCACACCGAACACGGGTCCGAGCTCCTGGCCAACTTCCTCTTCCGGGTCTGCCGGGCGGAGGCGGACTGGAACCTGGAGGACTTCGGAGAACGCGCGGTGCGGAGGATCCGCGAGACGGTGGGGGAGGCGGGGATCGTGTGCGGGCTCTCCGGCGGAGTGGACTCCGCGGTGGTGGCCACCCTGGTCCACCAGGCGGTGGGGGACCGGCTCACCTGCGTCTTCGTGGATCACGGCCTTCTCCGGAAGAACGAGGCCGACGAGGTCATGCGGATCCTGGACTCCGGCTTCGGCCTCCGCATCGTCCGGGTGGACGCCGCGGACCGGTTCCTGGACAAGCTCGAGGGGGTCGCCGACCCCGAACGAAAGCGGAAGATCATCGGGGAGGAGTTCATCCGGGTGTTCGAGGCGGAGGCCCGGAAACTGGCCGGGGTGGGCTTCCTCGCCCAGGGCACCCTTTACCCCGACGTGATCGAGAGCGTCTCGGTGGCCGGGCCCTCGGCCCGCATCAAGTCCCATCACAACGTGGGCGGGCTGCCGGAACGCATGGACCTCTCCCTGGTCGAGCCGGTGCGGGAGCTGTTCAAGGACGAGGTTCGCGATCTGGGGCGGGGCCTGGGCCTTCCCGAGACGGTCATCGGGCGCCACCCGTTCCCGGGACCGGGTCTGGCGGTGCGCATCCTGGGGGCGGTCACCCGCGCGCAGGTGTCGACCCTCCAGGAGGCGGACCGGATCTACATCGAGGAGCTTCGACGGGCCGGGCTCTACGACGCCATCTGGCAGGCCTTCGCGGTGCTGCTTCCGGTGCGCTCGGTGGGGGTGATGGGGGACGAGCGCACCTACGGCAACGTGGTGGCGCTCCGCGCGGTGACCAGCGTGGACGGGATGACCGCGGACTGGTTCCCGATGCCCGCCGAGGTCCTGGGCCGGATCGCCAACCGCATCGTCAACACGTTGCCGGGGGTGAACCGCGTCGTCTACGATGTAACCTCGAAGCCTCCCGCCACCATCGAGTGGGAGTGATCGGGCGATGCGGAAAACGGATGAACCACATTCTGAAACGAGTCCTCCCGGCGGTCGTCGCGGCGCTCTGCGTGGCCGGGGCGTTCCCGGCCGCGGTTTCCGCCGCCGCTGACCCCGGCGCGGGCGGCACATCGCCCTCCACGTCCCCGATCCAGCCCCCGGATCTCCGTCCCCCCGCCGCCTCCGGCGTCCGCGCCGTCGGCCTCCGGTTCTTCCGCCTCGAGCCCGCCTCCGCCGACACCGTCTACCGGCTCCTGACCATCCCGGTGCGCTTCCCCGAGGATGCCGACCTGGGTGCCACCCCGGGTGAACTCGCCGCCCGTCTGAACGGCGAGGACCCGGCGAGTCTCGCCGGCTACTGGAGCGCGGCCACCTATGGGCGCATCCGTTTCGAGGTGACGGTGGCTCCCGTGGTGACCGCCGCCCACTCGCGCCCCTACTACACCTCGGAGGGGGCGGCAAACACCGGCTACGGGATCGACCCCGAGGCCTACCCCCACAACTCCCAGGGCCTGGTGGCCGAGGTCACCGCCGCCCTGGCCGATCGCGTCGACTTCCGCCGCTATGACAACACCGGGGACGGGATCGCCGACGGAATCCTCATCCTTCACTCCGGACCGGCGGCGCCCGAACGCATCGATCCCGAACTCCCGCGGACGGTGATGCTGGCCCACGCCTTCACCCTTCCCCGGGTCGCGACGCGCGGGGCGGGGACGGTGTTCCCCTACGCGGTGGTCTCCGCCCGCGACCCCATCGGCCCCTGGGCCCATGAGACCGGTCATCTGTTGGGGCTGGTGGATCTCTACGTGTCGAATTCGCTTTGTCCGGGTGAAGGCCTCGGCGAGTGGTCCCTCATGGCCACCGGGGCGAATCGGGACGGCGGACGCTCGCCGACCGGGCTCGACGCCCTGAGCCGGGAGATCCTGGGGTTCGCGCCGGCCTACGCCCCCGCCGCCGGCCCGCTGGCGGTGACCGGAGGGGCCTTCGCCCGGGTGTTCCGGGCCGGCGAGGCCCGCGGTTCGAGTTACTTCCTGGTGGAGCGGCGAAACGGCGCGGACGGACTTCCGATGCCCGGGGCGGCCACGCTGATCCTGTACGTGAACGAGGCCGCGGTGGACAACCGGAACTGCCTTCACCTCCTGGCCGCGGTTCGGGCCGCGGCCTGCGCGGGATCCGGAAGCTGCGACGAGGTGCTCACCGATGACACCGCTCCCGATCTCCGGGACGGGGACGGGAACCCCACCGGCCTGGTGCTGCGCGCGAGCGGCGACGGAGTGACGGTGAGCTACGCCGGCGGTTCCCCCCTCCGCCTGGAGTCGGTGCGGCTCCTCGACCCCCGCGACTCCGGGAAGCTCGCCGCCCGGGTGCAGCCCCTGGCGATCACGGTGCGAAACCTCTCCGACGTTCCCCGGGTCGTGACCCTCGCCGTGGCTCCCCGCGCGGCGGGAGCGCTCTGCGCCGCCGCGGAAGGAACGCCGGAGCTGGGGACGATTCCGGCGGGAGGAACCGCCACCGACACCAGTTGGGTCCTACTCGCCTGCGCCGGCGCGGGCGCGGTGCCCGAGACGACGGAGACCTTCGAGGTGTCCGCGGTCCCGGTCGGCGCCGGCCCCGCGGCCACCGACACCCTGGCCCTGGCCGCGGGGGGCTTCGGCCTTCGCGGCGACCGGCTGGCCGCGTTCACCGCGGTCAACCTTGCGGCTCCGCGCCGGAACCCGTGGTCCTGGGACGGATCGGCGTGGCGGGCCACCGATATCCGGCCCCTGGCCGACGCCGAGATCGTTAGCCCCTGGTTCACCGTCCCCGAGAACGCGACCCTGGTGGTGGACCACGGCTGGACCCTGGACGCCCTGGCCCCGGACGCGGCCCTCGATGCCGGCCGGGTGGAGATCGAGGACCAGACCGGGTCGAAGGCAAGGCTGCTGCCCCCGGGGGGGTGGGGGTTCACCGCGGAGCGGGGAACCGGGAACGCTCTCGGCGGGCTCGAGGTGCTCTCGGGGGACGGAGACCGGATCCAGGTGATCGATCTGACCCCTTACGGACGGCGCACGGTGCGGTTGGCGTTCCGCGCCGCGGGGGACGTGGATCTCTCCGATAGCCGGTGGGTGATTCGCGGGGCGCGGGTTCTCGCCTCGCCGCCGGTGAGCTTCGCCTTGAGCGAGGCTCCGGCGGGAAGCCGCCGGTTTCTCGCGGTGGCGAACGGGGAGGTGAAGGCGGGCACCGGGCTGACCCTCTACGGGGGACGCCTCGCCGTCACCACGACCGGGCTCATCGCCACGATCGGCGCCTCCGAGGTGGACACCTTCCAGGCGCCGTCGGATCCATGGCTCCGGCGCTTCGAGCTGGTGTGGATCGACGCCCAGGGACGAGGAGGAACGGGGGTGCTGACCACCGGACCTCCGATCGTTGCCGGACCCGCGCTCGTCGCCGCCCCCAACCCGTTCCACCGCGGGAATACCCAGACCTGGTCGGCGATCCTCCCCGAAGGGTCCGCGGGAGGGCGATTCGTCTTCCAGGTGATCGACGTCGCGGGGCGGCGGCGGGCGGAGCGGGGCGTGGTGATCGCGGTTCCCGGGCCGCTCTCGGTTGTCTGGGACGGACGGGATGGGGAGGGAAGGGAGCTCGCGGCCGGGGTGTACTTCCTGCGGATGGCGCGGCCGGACGGCCGGACGGCGGTCCGCCGGATCTTGGTCCTTCCATGAGGCGCGCGCGGAGCCGCCGCGGGCCACCCCGGAAATGCATATGAACGTCCTCCTGGAAAGGCACCCATGCACCTGAGGCGAAGCATCGTTCTGGCCGGCGCGGGGCTGGCGGTGGTCCTGGCCTGGTTCGGGCTCTCGGGCGAGGCCCCGCCGCGGGCCGCGGATCCGGCCGGGGGTCCGGGCGCGCCCGCGGAATCCGCCGCCGCATCCCCCATCGACCCGGTCGAGATCGTGACCGCGCTCGACTCGACGGCGTGGGCGGGACGGGCCCTGACCCTGGCCATGTTCGCCGGGGATTCGAGCGGCATGGTCGAGGCCTCGGTGGTTCGATCGCGGGCCATGGATCGGCTGGAGCGCGCGGGACGCGCTCCCGGGGTCATTCTTCACATGCCCTGGCCCGACCGCGTCCGCTGGCTCTCCCGCGCCCTGGAGGAGCAGCGTCCGGACTGGTCCCGGGCGCTTCTCCGGGGGCTCGGGAACCGCCTCCCCGAGCCGGGGTCGGGCAACGCGGGGGCGGCCGGCCTGGCCGTGGCCCTGTCCCGGATCGCGGTGGCCAGGGCGGACGCCGAAGACGGGGCGGTAGGAATCGCGACCCCCTCCGGGGAAGGCGCCGCCGCCGATACCAACGGGGAGGGGGAGGCCCTCCGCCTGGCCGCCGGCGCGCGGGACTACCCGCTCCGCGACGAGGCGATCTACCGGCTCTGGGCGAACGCGGAGGCGGCGGGGGACACCGCGGCGGCCCTGGCCTGGGCGGACACCCTGGTGGACTCCGCGCCCCGGAGCGCCCGCGCCCCGTCGGTTCGGATCACCCGGGCCCGGTCGCTTCTGGCCCGGGGCCGGCCGGCGGAGGCGGCGGCGGAGGCCCGCCTCGCCCTTCCCTACGCCGAGGACGCCGCCCTTCACGCCCTCGTGGCCAGAGCGCTCCTCGCCCAGGGCCGGAACGGCGAGGCCGCGCTCGAGCTGGAGACCCTGATCGGGAAGTATGGAGACGATCCTCTGGCCATCCAGGCCATGCGGACGCGCCGGGCCCTCGGGGACTCGATCCCCTCGCTCCGGCTCGATCCCGGGGGGTGGGTATCTCTCATGCGCACCCTGCTTCCCCAGGCGGCAAGCGGCGCGGTGGAGTCCATGCGGGCCGTCGCCGCCGCCGATTCGCTGCCCGAGGCGGTGCGCGAGTCGGCGGCCATGAACCTCGTGCGCTATTTCTACGCCGCCAGACGATACCCCGAGGCCGAGCCGCTCCTCGGCGGTCTCGTGGACTCCCCGCGTGCGGAAATCGCGCGGGAAGCCGGTCTCATCCGGGCGCGCATCTTCCGGAACACCGGGCGGGTGAAGCCGATGGAAGCGGGCTATCGCGCCCTCATGAAGACGGCGGGGGGAACCGGGGCCACCGCGACCTGGGAACTGGGGCGGGAGCTCGAAAGCCTCGGCCGCTGGAAGGATGCGGCCGCGGTCTACGACGAGTTCATCCGCGCCTATCCCGGTCACTCCCATGCCCGGGACGCGCTCTTCCGCCGGGGATTCGACCGGGTGCGCCTCGGGCACGACAAGGAAGCGGTCGAGGACTTCCGCGCCGCCTATCGCGCCTCCAGCCTGGCGCCGGATCAGGAGCAGGCGGGATACTGGCTGGCCCGGACCCTGAAGCGCCTGGGGCGGGAGGCCGAGGCCCGGGAGGCGGCGGTGCTCGGGGCCTGGCAGACCGAGCCCAAGGACTACTACGGCGTCCGGATCCGGGAGGAGTTCGGGCTCAAGGGGACCCCGCCCGAACCCCCCGACCGGCCTCCCCTCACCGCCGACGAGCCTCTCGACGTGCTGGGAGATGCGGAGTGGAGCGATCCGCTCAAAGGAGGCTTCGCCCGGGGACTCGCCCTGGCCCGGTTGGGGGTGATGGACGAGGCGCGGCGGGAATGGAAACGGGTGGCCGTCTTCGGGGCGGAGACCCCGGCCGCTATCCAGGCCCTGGCCCTGGCCGCCACCGTCCATCACATCTACCCCGAGGCGGTGTACTGGGCCGGACGCTCGGGGATGGGGCTCCCGGTCACCTTCGGGATGCGGACCGGCTACGATCGCCTCACCTTTCCCGCCGCCTACTACGGCGAGGTGCGGCGGGCGGGGGTGGCGGTCGGGGTGGAGCCGGAGATCCTCTGGGCGGTGATGCGTCAGGAGAGTCTCTACGATCCCCTGGCCGTCTCCCGGGCGGGGGCGATCGGTCTGCTCCAGATCATGCCGAGGACCCTGGGACGGATCACCCGGGAGGCCGGGATCGATCCGCTGCCGGTGGCCGCGCTCTACCGCTCCGACGTGAACGTCGATCTGGGCGCGCGCTTCTTCGCGGATCGGCTATCCGAGTTCGGGGGCGACCTCCTTCCCGCTCTGGCCAGCTACAACGCGGGAGAGGCCAAGGCCCGCGAATGGATGGAGCGGGCGGACGGCGATTCGGAGGAGGTGTTCGTGGAGTGCATCGGCTATCCTGAGACCTACAGCTATGTCCGACGAATCGTCTGGCTGGCCTGGGTCTATCGGAACTACTACACCGCGAGGTGAGTCCGGCGAATATCGGTATTCTGGAGGGCGAGCATGCCGCTTACCGCACGCTGCCATAGCCTTCGCCCCGAACGCCATTCGGGGTGGCTGGCCTTCTTCGAGCTTTCCCCCACGGGCATGCGCTCGGGCCATTTCCTGGTGATCGGACCTTCCGAGGCCTCGGGGGAACGGGAACGCGAGGCGGCGCTCCGGGCCGGGCAGGCCGCGGTTCGGTACCTGAAGGAGATCCCCGAGAACGCGCCCAACCTCACGGTCCTGGAGTCCACCTTCCGGGTGATGAAGCACGAGGCGCGGGCGGCGGGAGTTCAGCTCGAGTTCGGCTGCGCGGTGCTGGACCGCGACCAGCTCTGGTTCCACACCGAGGGGCGGGTGCGGCTGGTGCCGCTCTCGCCCGAGACCGGACGCCCCCTCGACGCCGAGATCCCCCTGGCCGCTCCGGTGGCCGCGGGGACGCGGTTCTTCCTCGGCCGGCTTCCCCTGAGCGGAGAGGCGGACCGGGCGTCCCGGGATTTCCTCGCCCGGCTCGAGCACGGCGGGGGTGGGGACGGCGGCCTGGTGATCGCCTTCGCCGAGGGGCCGGGGCCCCGGGTGGTGGAGGGCGCGCATCGGGGAGCCCCCGCCCCGGCGCCGGTTTCCGAGCCCCTCCCCGACGCTCCCGAGCCCGCCGCCGCGGGCCCCTCCACCCCACCGCCGGCCCCCGAGCCCGACCCCGGCTCAGAGGAGTCCGCTCCGGCGCCCCCGGAGAGTGCCGCGCCCTTCGACGCCCTGGTGAGCGAGCTTCAGCAGACCTTCACCTTCGACCCCGGGGGGGGAAAGAGCCCGGAGGCCGAATCCGAAGCCCAATCCGGAGCCGAATCGAAAGCGTGGTCGGATGCGGACGCCGGATCCGAAACCGGCGAGGACAGCGGGCCCGAGGACGACGTTGCTTCCGTCGAGCCGGTCGTTCCGGAGACGGCTCCGGAGTCCGTCGAACCCTCAGGGATTCCCGCGGAAGCGCCCGCCGGCGTGACTCCCGCCGTTGCGGACCGGGATCTCTACGCGCCCGAGGAGCGGCGCGGCCTGGGTTTCTGGGTGAGCCTGGTGGCGGCGGCGTTGGCCCTCGCGCTTCTGATCGCCTATTTGGTCGTGGTCCGGCCTCACCTGGGGCGCAGCGACGGGCCGCCGTCCGGCGCCTCCGCGACGGAGGGGGAATCGGCCCCGAACGTCCAGGCGGAAAACGCTCTTCTCGACCAGGTCACCGCCACCGTGCTCTGGGAGGACCGCTTCGATCGCCCGATCACCTCCAGTCCGCTGGTGGCCGGAAGCGCGGTCATCTTCGGCTGTCGCGACGGCCGAGTCTACGCCCTGGAGAAGGACAGCGGGGAACGGCTCTGGGCCTACGCGGCCCCGGAGGGATTCGGATCGTCTCCCGCCGTGTCCGAGAGCACGGTGGTGATCGGCGGGTACGACGGCCGGCTCTACGCCCTCGATCTGGCCACCGGCGGCGAGCGCTGGAGCGTGGCCACCTCGGGACGCATCGTGGCTTCTCCCGCGGTGGACGCCGAGCGCGCGTACGTCGGCTCCTACGATCGAAACCTCTACGCGGTGCGGCTGGACGACGGGCGCGTCCGGTGGAAGCGGGACCTGGGATCGGTGCAGTGGTCGAGTCCGGTGGTGGCGGGGGAAACGGTGGTTTCCTGCGGGCTGGACGGCAAGGTGTCCGCCCTCGACGCCGCCACCGGCCGGATCCGGTGGGAGGCCCAGGCCGGAGACGCGATCTACGGCTCGCCGGTGGTGGCCAAGGATCAGCTGGTGGTGGGTTCGGTGGACCACAACCTCTACGCCTTCGACCTGGCCACCGGCGCCGAGACCTGGCGCGTGGACCTCGGAAGTCCGGTCAACGGCTCCCCGGCCTACCAGGAGGGACGGGTCGTGGTGGGAACCGGATCCGGAACGGTGTACGGGGTGGACCTGGAGCTGGGGAAGACGGTGTGGAAGGTCCCCACCGGGGGCAAGGTGAAGAGCCGCCCCGCCTTCTTCGGGCGCACGGTCTGGGTGAGCGGCTACGACGGCTTCCTTCACGGGATCGAATGGCTCACCGGGTCCGAGGCCGCCCGGATCGAGGTCGACTCCTCGATGTACTCGTCCCCCGCGGTGGAGAATGGAACCGCTTATCTCGGGGCGATGGACGGTCGGTTTCTCGCCGTCCGGCTGGGGCTCAAGGCATCCTGACCCCGAAGGGATCCGGGCGGGGAACCGGCCCCGCGGCGGGAAGGCCGGGGCGCTCCCGGGGTAGAAGGGGGGGGGCAGGCCCGAGTCTTGCCGGCACCCACCGACTTTGCTAAGTTAGACTGTTTGCGACTTTTGCGGCGGTTCACCGTCCCACGTTCAGGAGAACGAGAAGCCCATGCTGGAGATGATCAAGAACTCGGCCGTCCGAGCCGTCGAGAAGGTGTTCGGCACCAAGTACGAGCGCGACATGAAGCGCATCGGCCCCATCGTGGACGAGATCAACCAGTATTTCGAGGAATACAAGTCCTTGTCCGATGATGACTTACGAGGAATGACCCAGAAATTCCGCGACGAGCTCACC
>CAWANH010000020.1:0-5033 GCA_963783375.1 Candidatus Eiseniibacteriota bacterium | reverse complement strand
GCGGTGGCGCGGTACGCGGGGGCATTGGGGCTGGAGGTGCGCGAAGGCTGAGCGGGACGGCGCCCGCGCCGCTACTTCCCCGACCCCGTCTCCGCCCGCGCCGCGTCCGCGAATACCCGCCGGCGCCTCGGGCCGAACAGGCGATGGCGGAGGGCGGCCAGATCGAGCTTCAGGAAGGCCGTCCCCCCCGAGAACTTCTGGTTGGCGATCTTGGCTTCGCCGTAGAGCCGGGCCTTGTAGTGCACCGGGTGCTCCACCATCGTGCAGCCGAGGTTCCACGCCCCGAAGATCAGTTCGTGGTCCCCGTAGCGATCCATCCCGGCCAGGAACGCCTCGTCGCGGAGCCGGAGGAAGGTCTCCTTCCAGAGCCCCTTGGTGCCGCAAAGGGTGTCGGTGAACCGGCGCCCCACGATCACGCTCACCAGCACGGCAAAGAACCGGTTGGCGAGGTAGTTGGGGACCTGCATCGCACCCTTCTCCATGGAGTAGCGGAAGCGGGTGGCGTTCACGAACACGTGGGGGCCGGCGCACAACTGCTCGTAGGCCCCCACCAGCTCCTCCGGGGGAACCGTGATGTCCCCGTCCAGGATCATCGCCACCTCGCCCCAGGCCCGCTCGAATCCCTGCCAGACCGCGATCCGCTTTCCCTTTCCCTCCTGGGTGAAGTAGCTGATGCGCTTGTCGGGGTGCGCGGCCTTCACCCGGGCCAGCTCCTCCAGGGTGCCGTCGGTGGAGTTTCCGTCCACGAAGAGAAGCTCGACCTCGGTCCCGAAGTCCGGGCAGCGCCGGACCGCGGGCTCGATGTTCCCCTTCTCGTCCCGGGTGGGAATGACCAGGGTCAGGGTGGGCCGGTGGCCGGTGGAAGCGTTCATGCGCCGCGGTTCTCCCGGTACCAGTCCAGGGTCTTCCGGAGGCCCTCCTCCAGCCCGGTCGCGGCCTCGAATCCGAACGCCGCCCGCGCCCGCGAGACGTCCAGGCTTCGCCGGGGCTGGCCGTCCGGCTTGTCCGCGTCCCAGAGGATCTCTCCGTCGAACCCGGTCAGGAGGGCAATCAGATCCACGAGCTCCCGGATCGGGGTCTCCACTCCGGAGCCGAGGTTCACCGGGGCCGGGTCGTCATAGGCTTCGGCCGCCCGCGCGATGCCCTCGGCGGCGTCCTCCACGAACAGGAATTCCCGGGTCGCCCGCCCGGTCCCCCAGACCGCGACGCTCGGAATCCCGGCCTCCGCCGCCTCCAGAAACCGCTTGAGGAGCGAGGGAATCACGTGTCCGTATCGTTCGTCGAAGTGGTCGCCGGGCCCGTAGAGGTTGGTAGGGATGAGGTGCACCGAACAGAACCCGTATTGCTCGCGATAGGTCTGCCCCTGCACCAGCAGCATCTTCTTGGCCAATCCGTAGGGGCCGGTGACCTCGTCGGGGTATCCGTCCCAGAGGGCCTCTTCCCGGAAGGGGACCGGGGTGACCTTGGGGTACTCGCAGGTGGTGCCGACGGTCACGAACTTCCCGACCCCGGCCCGGCGGGCGGCGTCCATCAGCAGGAGCCCCATGATTGCGTTCTGGTGGAAGAGCTCGCCCGGGCGCTCGCGATTGAGCCCGATCCCCCCGATCCGCCCCGCGGCGTGGATCACTACGTTTGCCCCGGCGACCACCCGCTCGCAGGCCGCGCGTTCGGTGAGGTCGGCCTCGGCGGAGCCGGGGAGACGCAGACGCTCGGCGGACACGCCGCGCCGGCGAAGGACCCCGGCAAGGTGGGACCCCAGAAAGCCGTGGCCCCCGGTTACCAGCACCGTCTTCTCCGACCAGTTGGGTGGGGTCATGGGATGGGGTCTTTCGAAGGGCTGTCGGCGATCCACGTCGGATCCCCGTCGCCGTGGGCCGGGGTCAGGCGGTTTCCTTGGCCGCCTTCTCCTTCCGCGCGGCGAGGAGGTCGGCCTCCATCATGATCCGGACCAGCTCCTTGAAGGTGACCCGGGGCTTCCAACCGAACACGCGCTCCGCCTTCGAGGCGTCCCCCTCCAGGTGCCAGACGTCCGAGGGGCGGAGGTAGCGCTCGTCCTGCCGCACGTATTTCTTCCAGTCCAGGTTCACGTGGGCGAAGGCCTCCTCGAGGAACTCGCGCACGGTGTGCGCCTCGCCGGTGGCGATCACGAAGTCGCCGGGCTCGGCGTGCTGCATCATCATCCACATCGCCTCGACGTACTCGGGAGCGAACCCCCAGTCCCGCTTGGCATCCAGGTTCCCCAGGTAGAGATAATCCTGGAGGCCGTTGGCGATCCGGGCCACCGACCGGGTGATCTTCCGGGAGACGAAGGCCTCGCCGCGGCGGGGGGACTCGTGGTTGAACAGGATTCCCGAGCACACCCAGAGACCGTAGCCCTCGCGATAGTTCTTTCCCACGTGATGGGCGAAGACCTTGGCCGCCCCGTAGGGGCTCTGAGGCTCGAAGGGGGTGCTTTCGCTCTGACGGGGGAGCGCCGCGCCGAACATCTCCGAGGACGATGCCTGGTACAGCTTGGACTTGGGACTCTCCAGCCGGATCGCCTCCAGCATGCGCAGCGTTCCCAGGGCGGTCACGTTGGCGGTGTACTCGGGGATGTCGAAACTCACCCGAACGTGGCTCTGGGCGGCGAGATGGTAGATCTCGTCCGGCTGGAGCTTGGCCACCAGCGAGATGAGCACGTTGGAATCGGCCACGTCCCCGTAGTAGAGCTGGAAATGGGATCCGGAGGCCTGGGGACCGGGGTAGAGGGCGTCGATCCGCTGGCGGTTCATGACGCTCACGCGCCGAACCACGCCGTGGACGTCGTAGCCCTTGTCCAGGAGCAGCTCCGCCAGGTACGAGCCGTCCTGGCCGGTGACGCCGGTGATGAGGGCCTTCTTGCGGGTCGAAGGGGGGGAGTCCTTCATAGCCGAAGAATTCTAGCAGAATTGTGCGCGTGGGTTCGACGAAAAACCGGGGCGGGGCGAACGCGCCCGTCGAGGCCGCGGCGGGGGAGAGCGGTGCGCCGGAGCAACCGGGCCGATCGCCCGGAGACCCCCGTTGACCCCCGTCCCGTCCTTCGACTATAAACTCTGGCTCCGAGCCCACCTTCCGATCTGCTTCCGCGGCCCGGAAGGCCGAAAAGAAGCCGGGGACGGCGGAGCGGTCTTCGCCGCGCGAGGGTCTGATGCAGCGACAATCCATGCCATCGATCGGGGATCGGCGCGTTCTGTGGACCCTCGTGGCCGCGGTGCTGGCGCTCCAGGCCATGGTGGTGTTCCTCCGGGAGCTTCCCGGAGCCGGCCACCCCGTCCCCAAGGACTTCGCCCAGTACTACGTGGCCGGCCTCGTGCTCAGGAGCGGCGAGCCCGACGCCCTCTACTTCACCGACATGCAGACCGGCCTCACCACCGCCCGCTTCCCCGAAAGCCGCTTCGCCCAGCTGGCCGCGAAGAAGGGGATCCTCGACACCAGCTACTACATCTACCCCCCGTGGGTGGGGCTCCTCTACGCCCCCTTCACCCTCCTCTCGCCCTACCAGGCCCTGGTGACGGTCTACGCGCTGAGCTGGCTCATGACCCTGGCCACGATGGCGCTCCTGGCCCGGTCGCTTCCCGCCGGCGGTTGGATCGCTTCCGCGGCCGTCTTCCTGCTCCTCATCCATACCCCGCCTTTTCTGGCCGGGGTCGACGCCGGCCAGGCCAGCATCCCGGTACTGCTTCTGGCCGCGCTCTTCGCCCACGCCATGTGGCGAAGGAAGGATATCCAGGCGGGAACCTGGCTCGCGCTCATGACCGGGATCAAGCTCTTTCCGGTGCTCTTCGTGCCATATCTCCTGGTTACCCGGCGTTGGAGAGTGCTGCTCGCCTTCGCCGGGGCCGGGGCGGTGATCCTGGGCCTGAGCGTGGCGGTGGCCGGGGTCGACGCCCACCTGCGGTTCCTGAGGCTGATGCTGGCCTACATGCGCACCAGCACCCCGCTCGCCGCCAATCAGTCGGTGACCGGGTTCCTCTTCCGGTTGACCGGCGCCGCCAGCCCGCGGGAGTGGTCGATCCTCCCCATTCCTCCGGCGGTGGCCTGGGGAGCACGGCTCGTGCTCCTCTCCTGGCTCGGCCTCACCCTGTGGCTGGTCGACCGGCTCCGGCGGCGCGGCGGGCCCTGGGCGGAGCCGGTGGCCTTCTCCCTGGCCCTGATCTGGGTCTTCTCCGCCGCGTCCAACGTGTGGCTGCACCACTTGGTGGCGTTGGCCGTGCCCTTCACCGTGGGAGGGGCGTGGCTGATCTCCCGGCTCCGGGGCCCCTGGTGGGGAGGTATCTTCCTCTGGACCACGGCCTGGGCCGGGCTCTTCCTTTTCGCGAGCTACTACCGGATCGCGGGCTTGGAGCGAGGCCCGGCGTTCGACCTTCTGGTGTCGTTCCCGCTCTACGGAACGGTGCTCCTCTACGCGCTCCTGGCTCGCATAGCGAGGCGGGAAACGTCCGCGCCGCCCGTGCCCCTCGGCTAGGATCCATCGGACGCTAGCGCCCCGCCGCCCCCACCCATACCGTATCCACCGCCGGTCCCGAATAGAGATCGTGGTTGCTCAGGTAATCCCGGAGCCGGGTGTTGGGCATGTTGGGGAGCCGGTTCAGGGTCACGGTGACCGCGTACTCCCCGGGGGTCAGCGCGCAGGGCGGGTGGACCTCCACGGTATCGGCCAGGACCCGGCCGCGCGGCCAATGATCCGGAGCCAGGCGCCCGCCGCCGGGGACCCAGTCCATCCGGTAGCGGTAGCGCTCGCCGCGCAGGGTCGCGACGAGCTTCCGGATCAGCTTCTCCGCCGGGAGGCCGCGGCCGGGGGCGTTCAGCGCGTCCAGGCGGAGGGCGCCGTGGATCGCCTCGGGAGGGGGGTCGTCTTCGGTCGATGCCCAGAGGAAGACCATGCGCAGGGGTTCCCGGCAGGTGATGGTGTCCGCCGAGGCCCGCACGGCCAACAGCGCCAACCCCTCGCGGAGGAGGAGGGTGTCGGCGTTGGTGGAGCGGGGAACGTTTCGGGGGGCGGGGGGGCGACGAAG
>CAWANH010000019.1:0-6637 GCA_963783375.1 Candidatus Eiseniibacteriota bacterium | reverse complement strand
GGACGGCTCTCGTGCGCTACGCGGAGGCATTGCGGCTCGAGGTGCGGGAGGGCTGACCGCCGCCGACCGCGTTGTCCGCCACCGCGGGCGCGTGCTATTCTCCCCCCCCTATGAACTGCTCCGGTAGGGGTGAACCCCCGGGCGAGGGCCGCCACCTATCATGACGTTCCGTTCATTTCCCCCCGCGCCGCAGCGTCGTGTCCTGTACCTCCTCGTGGCCGGACTCTTGGTGGTACAGGCGACGCTGGTGTTCGTTCGTTCCTTTCCGGGTCCCAGCCATCCCGTCCCCCCGACTTCGGCCAGTATTACGCCGCCGGCCTAGCCGTCACCCACCACGAACCGGACGCGCTCTACTTCACCGATCTCGTCACCGGCCTCACTACGCCTACGTTTCCGGAAAGCCGCCTCGGGAAGTTGGCCGCCGAGCGTGGGCTCACCCGGTTCAGCTACTTCGTCTATCCCCCCTGGGTCGCCATCTTCGCCGTTCCCCTCACCTTGTTCACGCCGTATCAGGGCCTGGTCCTCCTCTACGTCCTCAACTGGATCCTGGTCGTGGCGGGTTTGATCCTCCTGGCAAGGTCCCTTCCCGCCTTTGGGGCAGCGGCGGTGGCCGTGGTATTTCTCTTTCTCTGCCCGTCATACATGTTCATCCAGGGGTTGGAGGCGGGGCAGACCAGCATCGCGATCTTCTTCCTTTTGGTGCTCTTCGCCAGCGCGTTTTCCCGTCACCGCGCCGCCGAGGCCGGCTTGTGGTGGGCGCTGATCGCCGGCATCAAGGTCTTCCCGGTGCTCTTTGCCCTGCCGCTTCTCGCCCTCCGGCGCTGGAGGTTGCTGGTCGCCGGGGCGATCGCGGGGGCGGGTCTCCTTGCGGTGAGCGTTCTCGTGCTCGGGCCCGCAGTGCACGTCCGCTACTTCCACCTGATGCTACAGTACGGCCCGTACACCACCGAGCGTCTGACCAACCAATCCCTTGCCGCCGTCCTCCTGCGATGGATCGAGCCCCTCAATCCAGGGGATCTGACCCTGGTGGTCATCCCCCCCCTGGTGGCCTGGATCTCGCGGATCTTTACCCTTGGCTTGCTGGCGGTGACCGTCCTCCTGCTACACCGGGGGCGCAGGGGCTCCTCCCCCTGGCTCCCGCCCTTGGCCTTCTCCCTGATGGTGCCGTGGGTGTTCACCGTGTCCCCGTTCACCTGGACCCACCATCTCGTCGTCCTGGCTGTTCCGTTCACCGTGGCCGCCGCCTATCTCCTGGCCCAGACGAGCAACCGGGCGGGGCGACTGGTCTGGCCCTGGTTGGTGGCGTGGGGGGGCTCCTGTCGCTCTACCTCTACAACCGCATGCCCACCGGATTCTGGCACAACCCTCTGGCCCCGATCCTGGCCGCCCTTCCGTTGGCCGGGACCTGGGTTCTATACGCCCTCGTCGCCACGCTCCACGTCCGCGAACGCGCGGCGACGACCTGACCGATCATGCGACTGCAGACGAAACGGAAGATCGACGAGTTCGCCGGGTACCCGATCCTCTTCGTTCTCAACTACGCCGCGCTCCTGCTCGGGCTCCTGTTGCGACGAAGTCACCGGGTGGAGCCGGTGGAGCGCGTGCTGGTGCTCAAGTTCCAGGGGATGGGCTCCCTGGTTCTCGCCAAGCCGGCCCTGGTCGCCCTCCGACGGGCCTACCCCCGGGCCCGCCTGGTGTTCTGGGGCAGCCCTGGCACGGTCATCCTGGCCCGGGAAATGCCGGAATTCGACGAGTTCGTCCTGCTCGACGACCGGAACCTTCTACGCGCCCTGGCCTCGGTCGCCGGAGGCCTCTTCCATCATTGGCGGCATCGTCCCGACTGGGCCTTCGACCTGGAGGTGTACTCCAAGCTCTCGTCCATTCTCATGACGGTGAGTTGCCCGCGGAACCGGGCGGGTTTCGCCATCGACACCATAAAGCACCGGCAATGGACCCACACCCATCTGATCTACTTCAATCGGTACCGATATCTCGGGGAGGCGTACGCCAAGCTGATCGGTCTGGCCATGCCGGGATCGGAGATCGCCGACACCTCGATCTACGGCCCGTATCGCTTCAATCCGGACCCGCTCCCGGAGGCGCAGCCACCCTACGTTGTCGTCAACATCCACGCCGGCGAATTGTCGCTGGAAAGACGATGGCCGCGGGAGTACTTCGAGGTCCTGATCCGGGCCCTTCTGGATCACTGCCCGGACCTCACCGCCGTCCTCATCGGCCATGGCGAGGCGGAGGTCCGGGAGAGTGGCCGGATACCTGCGCATCCCCGACTGACCGACCTCTCCGGAACCCTGGATCTTCGCCAGACGGTGCGGCTCCTGGCCAACGCCCGGTTGGTCGTCTCCAACGACACCGCGCCCCTCCACCTCGCCCTATCGACCGGAGTCCCTCTGATCGGCATCTTCGGACCCACCCGGGCCAGCACGTACTTCCCGAAGGGGAGAACAGACGCGGTGGCGCTCTCTGAGGATTTCTTCTGCTCCCCCTGCATCCATCACTGGGAACCCATCCCATGCGGGGGGGACAACCAGTGCCTCAAGAGTCTCTCCGTTCGCCGGGTACTGGACGCTTGTTGCTCACTGCTTGGAGTTACGGCCCCGGCCCTCCCCGAGGGCGGCGTTCCCGACTTCACGCGCCCCGAGTATTACGCGGGGCTGGTCAGCAATCGTTACCTCCCCAGGCCCGGCTCACCGTCCGACGCCGCGAAGGACTCCCGTAGCGCCTCGCGCAACGGACGATAGTCCGGGACCAGCTCAGGGAGGTGCGTGTTCCCGATCCCGGTCTGGCTGACCCTGTAGCCTCGGAGGTTCTCGGAGGTCACGGGCATGCGGAACCCCAGCCTCTCGGCGGTGGCGAGCACCGGCAGCAGGAGTCCGGAGGGGACGCTCAGGAAGTGCGGGCGGCGTCCGCGAATCTCGGCCAACAGCGTGAGAACTTCCCGCATGGTGATCGTCCCGGGGACGTACAGGTTGTGGACGCCGGCCGCGGTTCCCCGGGCCACCACCTCGAGCGCGCAACAGACGTCCCGTGTCCCCACCACGATCATCCGTCCCCGCCCGCCGTCCACGAGGAGGACCAGTGGCCGCTCCAGCACCGTCCGCGCGATGCGGCCGAAGAGGCCGCCCGGCCCAAGAATGGTCCCAGGGCGCACGACCGGGTGCCCGGCCCCGAGAAACTCTTCCTCAAGGCGGTGCTTGGTGCGTCCGTACTCGGTGATCGCGTCGGGGCGGGCGGCCAGCGAGCTGACGTAGACCTGCCGGCCCACCCCGGCGGCTTCGGCCGCCCGCAAGAGGGCCCGAGTTCCGAGCAGGGTGGCTTCCCCCCCGCCCGGGGCGGAATCGTGGGCGCAGTGGACGACCACGTCCACCCCGGAGAAGAAGGACGGGCCCACGGCATCGCCGAATCGGTGGCGGCGAATCTCCGCCACGGCAGAGAGGTCTGGTGGGGTGGGGGAGCGGGATGAGCCACGGACCGCTTCCCCCCTCGCGATCAGGTGGAGCGCCAGCGCGCGTCCAAGGAACCCGGCGATGCCGGTGATGAACACGGTCACTCCCCAGCCTCCAGGCGGGCCCGGAGCCCGTCGCCCACCCGGGCGGCGTTGGCCATGATGGTGAAGGTGAGGTTCTTGGCCGGAAGGCGGGGAAACACGCTGGAGTCGGTGACGAGTACGCGACGCGCTCCGGTCAGGCGCCCGTCGACGTGCGTTTCGTAGGGTTCCCGCGGGGTCTCCCGCATCGGGAGGGACCCTCCGTAGTGAATGCTCTGTCCCGGCTCCAGGCGCCGCACCATGCGCCCCGCCCCAAAAAAGCCGATCCGCCGGAACGCGGCCAGGAGGCGGCTTTCAACCTCCTCCACGGTGTGAGGAACGTGCTCCACCGTCAGGTTTCCCGCGGCATCCACCCCCAGCACGTTCCCGGGGTTCGGTTCACCGTCGTAGAATACCTGGAGGAGCAGCATCGCGGGGAGGGCCAGCCTGGCCGCGGCCAGACACCCGCGCATGGCCAGGGGAAAGTTGAACAGGAGATCGGATCGAAGGAGCCCCTCCACTCCGTAGAGCATGCCGATCACCGGGGGCAGATGGCGGCGGCCCCGGTACACATAGTTGAGCTGGGACGAGTAGGCCGAGGTGGTGAGGCGGTGTCCCAGGTGATCGGGGGCGAGGAGCGCGGTGAACGAACAGGGGTTCTCCACTATGGGAAGGCGGGCCCGGGTGTCCCCGGCCGAGTGGAGCACGAGTCGTGGGGTATTGAGGGCGCCCAGGGCCAGAACCAGATACCGGGCGCGAAGGGTGACGGTCTCCCCGCTGGCCAGGTCCGTGGTCTCGAGGTGCACCGAGTCCCCGGTCTCCTGAAACCGGCGGGCGAAGTGGCCGGGGAGATAGCGGCAGGTCCCGGCCGCGACCATCTCGCGCAGCGTGTAGGCCGGGGTGTAGATCGCCGGAATCCGCGGCCAGAAGAACTCGAGGTTGCGATAGTCGAGGCCGGCGCGGCCGGCGCGGTCGCGGGAGAGGACGGCCAGTCGCGGGCGACCGATCCGGAGGCCCCGGGCATGGAAGTATCTCCGCCGGGACCGGTACCGGGAGAGGAGGGAATCGGCCAGAGGGGTGAGGGCCAGAGGTGGGTCCAGCCCGTAGTCGCTCCGGTGGAACTCGGCCAGGTCGTCCGTCGTCCCCGAGATTCCGACCACGTCGGTCACCCGGTCGTAGTAGGGGTCGAGGTCCGTCGCAACGAGGGGGAAGCCGCGAAGGTCCTCATCCCCGTACCGGTAGACTTGGGCTCCCCAGGCATTGGCCAACCCTCCCTCCGCGTAGCTCACCACGGGGCGGAAGGTCCGGGAGTGAATCCCCCCAGCGCCCTCGGGACGGCGGGTCACGAAGCGGAAGTGGGGGGCCTTGAGCTTCGGACTCAGCTCCTCCCCCACGATGTTCTGTATCGATTCGAAGGAAGGGCCGATCAGGTCGGCGAGCATGTCTCGCTGGGCGCGCAGGGCGTACAGGTCGCCGCCGGGAGGAGGTGAAACGGTTGGTCCGGAACCCACGTCCACCACGCAAACGTCCCGGCCTCTGAGGGCGTGGGCGGCGAAGACCCCGGCCGCCCCCGATCCCACGATGATGACCTCGTGGACCCGTTCACCCAAGACCGTGCCTCCGGATGAGGTAGAGGCCCTTCACCGATTTCATTGCGCTCCGGAGCGCATGGGCGGCAAGGATCCCCAGAGCGGCCGTCCAGTGCCGGGACGCATGGGCGACGAACCGGGGTTGATACCGGGGAAAGGCCTCGGCCAGGGCAACGAAGATCCCGAGCTTCCGGACCAGGGGATGGTTCTGTCCGCGGAGCCTGAAGACCATCTCCAGGGCTTCGAGATCAAGGCCGAGGTTTACGGCCCGACGGACGTCCCCTTCCCCCGCGACAGGGGCATCCGGCCACCACACCCGATGCGCGTCGACGTAGGCGGCCACGAGGGACTCCGGGGCGGATCCGCCGAATAAGATATGATGTAGCGCGTGGGCTTCGGCGACCAGGGTCGCACTTTCTGCCGGAATGCCGGGGTCCTGCACGTCTTTGGTGCCCTCAGTAGTTGAATCCCGCGAATTATCCGGGGAAAACCGCCGGGAATCCTCGAGCGCGGAGGCGAAGTCTATCAGAGCAGCAGACCCGTGGACAGCGCGGCCCCCGGCACCGGCGCGGTCGAACCGCGGATGCGAGGACAATTGACCGTGACCGAATTCGATTACGAACAGGCGATGTGGGGGGCCGAGAGCACCGGGCCCGGCGAACGCACCATCGCCGGGTACCGGCTGTCTGAGGCGGTCACCCATCTCCCCGCAGAAGGCAAAGTGCTCGAGATCGGGTGCGGGGCCGGCCGCTTCCTCCGGGCGCTCGGAAGGATCCACCCGAGGCTGGAACGGGTGGGCACCGACGTCAGCCGCGGCGCCCTGGAGCATCTTCGGCGGCTCGACCCGGGCGTCGAGACCCGGCTCACCACCGGGGATCGCATCCCCGCCGACGACGGGGAGTTCGCCGGGGTCCTCGCCGTCGACGTGCTCGAGCACGTGCCCGACCCCGAGCGCCTGCTGGATGAGATCTTCCGCGTCCTTCGCCCCGGCGGCGTCTTCCACCTGCATGTGCCGTGCGAGGGGGATCCCTCGTCCCTGTGGCGCTGGCTTCCCGGCCAGCGGGGGGAGCACGCCCTGAAACGGCGCTTCGGCGGGCACATCCAGCACTTCACCCGCCGCGGGGTGCTCGAGGAACTCACCGGCCGGCGGTTCGAGTTGCTCCGGGTGCGCCACAGCCTGCACCTCGTGGGGAATCTGGCCGACGTGGGGGCCTTCATCTATCTGGCCCGCGCCAATCAGCGGGGGGGGGCGGCCACCACCGGGGATCTGATCGGCGGCGGCGGCCGCCTGGTCCGTATGGTCGACAACCTCGTGTGGGCGGAGGCCCGACTGTTCGGACGCATCCCGGCGTGGGGCCTTCACGTCTCCGCTCGCAAGGGTCCGACCCCCGGCCTCTGACTCGAAGGAGTTCCGGGACGGAACGGCGCCCCGGGGACGTGCATCCACCCCCGCCATTACCTCCGCCGCACCACCCGCACCGTGTCCACCGCCGGCCCCCAGTAG
>CAWANH010000018.1:0-13990 GCA_963783375.1 Candidatus Eiseniibacteriota bacterium | reverse complement strand
GGAGGCCCGTTGGGACAGGGCCATCGCGTAGCGGGCGCGATATTCCCCCTTCTCCGGGCAAGCTTCCACGGAAAGCGCGAAGTGATCGACCGCCTTGTCGAAGACCCCTTGCGAGAAATAGAGCTTTCCGCTCCGGAACTCATTGGAGCAGTTGATCTTCTGTGCCACGGCGGGGTGAGAAAGGGAAGCCGAAGCCACCAGCGCTGCGACCGCGATCCCGTAGTTTCTGAACCGAGAGTTCAATGTCCTTCCTCCTGTGTCCGTTGCCCCAGAGGGCCGTGTGATCCGCCGCCTTGCAAACGGGGTGGAGTGTATCCCACCCCTGTCGGCACACACAACGACCCTACCCCCGGCTCGCTTCCCATACCGGCGCGGTCGCCGTTTCCTTCCCGCGGAGCGAAATCAGGGAAGCTCCTCACGGGACCGGTCATCTTTTAACTCGTTTGGGTCCAATTGATTAAAGCCGCATCGACCGGTCCGGCGCGACACGCCTCAACCGACGAAGGAGGAGGTCCGGCCGGTCTCGATCAGGTGATCCACCTCTTCCTGGGTCAGACCGAAGTTCTCGATGGCCAGGAGGTATTCCGCGGTGAGGGTGGTCGCGGAGACGGTGGGATTGTCGGTGGCCAGGGTGACCGGAATCCCGGCTTCGAGAAACCGGCGGATGGGATGATGATCGATCCGCTCCACCGCTCCGGTCTGGAGGTTGGAGGAGATGCACACCTCCAGGGTCACGCGATCGGCGGCCAGGCGCCTCATGAGTTCCTTGTCCTCCACGGCGGAGGTGCCGTGGCCCACCCGCTCGACCCCCAGATCGTCCACCGCCGACCAGACGTTTCGGGGACCGGAGTCCTCCCCGGCGTGAGCGGTGAGCCGGAGGCCCATCTGGGCAGCGAGGGCATAGGCCTCCTTGAAGAGCACGGGCGGAAAGGGGCGCTCGGCCCCCGCGATGTCGAACCCCACCACGCCGGGGCTCTGGTGGTACGCGGCCAACTCTCCCACGACCTCGCGGAGAAGGATCTTGGCCATGTTCCCGCCGTGGCCTCGGATGGCGATCACCGTGATCCCCAACTCGAGGTCGGGGTATTCGACCAGCGAGTCCTTCATCCCCGCCCGAACCGCGTTCAGGACCTGGCGCGAGGTGAGGCCGGCCCGGCGGTGGATGATGGGATTGATCCGGAGTTCGAGGGCCCGGACGCCGTCCCGGTAGGCGTCCTCGCAGATCTCGAAGGTGATGGTGCGGATGTTGTCGTAGAACTGGGTGTACTGGAGGGGGATGTGGAACTTGTCGAGGTAGTCGAGGAGGCTGCGGTCGTGCGCCTTGTCCCACGAGAGCATCCGCTCGAAGCCCTCGAAGTCCATGCCCGGGATGGCCGAGTAGTACTTCTGGGAGAGGTTCCAGAGGGTGGTCGGGCGGACCGCGCCGTCGAAGTGGCGGTGGATCTCCGCCAGGCCTTTGGTCCTCAGGTACTCGATCTTCTCGTCGCGGGTCCAGTCCTTCAAGGGGTCCTCCTCCCGGCCCGGGGGTGGCGGGCGCCGCTTGCGCCCGGAAACCGATTCGGGGCCTTGGATTTGGGGAGGGAGTCTAGCACGGCCACGACCAGGCCGGTCAGCCGGCCTGGGGGGGCCGTCCCGCTACCCGGTGGACCCCGATCGCTACTCGACCTCGGAATTTCCCGGCGCCAGCGCAACCGCGCGCTTGGGCATGGCCCGCCAGATGCGGGTCATGATGAGCGCTCCCAGGATAGAGAACGGGATGATCGAGAACACCCAGACCGGAGCGTTGGTGGCGACATGGCCCGCGGTCGCGGCCCCGCCGTCCCATCCGAAGCGGTCCAGGATCCACCCCAAGCCGAACCCGGTGAGGCCGGCGGCGACGTACTGGACGCCGTCCAGCATCCCCGCCGCGGTGGCCGCCGCCTTCGTGCCCCCGAAGTCCATGGAGGCGGTTCCCGAGAGCATGCCGTGGACTCCGAAGATCCACATGCACGAGAAGCCGATCAGGAAGGTGGCCATGAGCCCCGAGTGGGTGAACCCGAGGGCGGTGAGCGAGAGGGCCTGGCCGATATAGAAGATGAAGGCCACCGGCGGCCGTCGTGACTGGAATAGCTTGTCGGACATCCATCCGCAGAGGAGACCCCCGACGATTCCCCCGATCGTCACCCCCGTCCCCGTCCACCAGTACTGGGTGGATCCCGGGGCGATGTGGTGGACCTCCTTGAGGAACTCGGTGAAGTAGAGGAGGAGCCCCTGCCTCACGAACCCGGTGCAGAACTCCGCCGCGGCCAGGGTGAGGAGGATGGGGTTTCCGAACACCTTCTTCGCGATGTATCCCAGGTTGACCGGCGAATTGTCGCCGGCGGAGGCGTCTCCGGTGTCGAAGTCCGGGTGGCCGGCCTGCGAGGGCCGGTCCTTCACGATGAAGATGTCGATCACGAACATCGTGAAGATGGCGATCGACGGCACGATGAACACCATCTTCCAGCCCAGATGGGCCAGGATCCAGCCGCCGATGGCCAGGGCCAGGAAGTAGCCGCTGGAGATCATGATCCCGAAGATGCCGCCGAAGACCCCCCGCTCCCGTACGTGGAACCAGGCGGAGTTCACTTTCACGATGGAGAGCGCGCCGAAGCTCTGGAAGAACATGTTGAGGGAGTAGAGGAGCGACATCGAGACGATGAGCTTGGTCATCATGTCGCCCAGGAACAGGAGTCCCATGGTGAGGTTGAGGAGCGCGGCCCCCGCCGCCCCGATGAGAATCGCCTTCCGCCCTCCGATCCGGTCGGCCAGGGGGCCGATGAAGATCACGCTGAGGGCGTAGGTCCAGAACCCGGCGGTGGCGATGGCTCCCATCTGGGCCTTGTCCAGATGGTAGACATCGCCCATGGTGCCCTTGACCACGTTGAAGTTGTAGCGCCCCATGTAGAACGTGGCGTAGGTGATGCCCAGGGGAAACCAGTTGGCGATGCGGCGGACTCGGAAGGCACTCGAATGGGGGGGAGTTTCGTCGGCCAAGCGGACCTCCTGTTCGTCGGTGCGGGCCGCAGTATACGCAAGGGGGCATCCCCGGACGAGTACGGAATGCCCTCCTCACGGGAAACTAACGAGACCCAGCCCACCGACTCCGCCGACCCCCGGACGGGAACACCGGAACCGGTTCCGGGTCAACCCGTTAGCCCGGTCGTGCGCGGGCCGCGGGTCGGGTGGTGATTCAGCGGCGGCTCGCCGGGGACGTCCCTCTCCGGCCCGGCGCCATCATCGCCGGCCGCCGCTCACCACCATCAGGGTGAGGTCATCGTCAAGATCGCCCTTGGGGACGAACTTGCGAACCGCCCCGGTGATGCGATCGGCGAGCCCGGGGCCGTCCAGGCGGCGGCCCGCCTCCACCAGCGAGAGGAGGCGTTCCCGACCGAACTCCTCATGCCCGCGGTGGGCCTCGAGCAGGCCGTCGGTGACCAGGACCAGGCGGTCCCCGGCCGCCCAGGGGAGCCTCGCGGAGGACCACGAAGCGTCGTCGAAGAGGGCGCTCACCATGGGCCCGGTGGAATCGAGCGGCGCGGTCCTTCCGTCCGGGGTCTGGCGCACACCCTCCGGATGCCCGGCGTTCACGTACTCCAGCGTTCCTTCGCCCGGGGTCACCCGCGCGCAGAGCAGGGTGGCGAACAGCGCGGGGGGGAAGCCCTGGAACCCGGCCCGCACCCGACGGACCACGGCCAGCGGATCATATCCCTCGGCGTGGGAAGCGCCGAAAGCCGCCTTCACGATCCCGGTGAGGAGGGCGGCGGACACCCCGTGACCCACCACGTCGGCGACCAGGAACGAGGCCCCGCCTCCCGCGGCCGCGTAGTCGTAGAGATCCCCGGCCACCGGATCGTGGGGAAGGAGCCGCGCCGCCACCCGGAGCCCGGCCGCCCCCGCGTCTCCCGGCGGGAGGAGGCTCCGCTGGAACCGCGCCGCCTCCTCGAGTTCCCGGGTCAGGTCCCTGAGGCGCCGGCGCTTGTCCTCCTCCAGCACGCGGATCTCGTTGCACCGCTCGACCAGGGTCAGGAGCACCTCCCGGTCGAAGGGTTTCTGGATGAAGTAGAACGCCTTTTCCCGCACCGACCGCACCAGGTCCCGGTCCAGATCGTAGACGCTTCCCGTCATCAGGATGACCTGGAGGTGCGGCATGCGTTCCTTCAACCGCTTGAGCAGGGTGAAGCCGTCCACTTCCGGCATGCGGAGATCCAGGATCGCCATGTGCGGGCGGAAGCTCGAGGCCTCGGATTCCGCGCGCGCGGAGTCGCGGAGCGCGCGCACCTCGTAGTCGGCGGCGAGGACCGACTCCACCGCGAGAAGCATTTCGGGATCGTCGTCCACGATCAGGATCCGGGGCTTCATGACCCGTCCCCCGGCGCCGCCGAGACCACGGGAATCCACATCGCCACCCGGGTCCCCTCGCCCTCGCGGCTCCGGATGCGGAGGCGCCCCCCCACGTCGGCGAGAATGGCCTGGCAGATCGAGAGCCCGAGCCCGGTGCCCGAGGTCTTGGTGGTGAAGAAGGGCTCACCCACCCGGTTCAGGTTGTCCTCCGAGATCCCCGAGCCGGTGTCGGTGACCTCCACCGTCACCTCGCCGTCCTTCAGGACCGCCGCGATCTCCATCCCCCCGCCGCGCGGCATGGCGTCCTTGGCGTTTCCGATCAGGTTCAGAAAGAGCGAGGTGAGATCGTTCTGGCCGCAACGCACCGCCGGGAGATCGGGGGGAAGGCGGAGTTCGGTGACGATCTGCCGCTTCTGGAGAGCCTCGGAGTAGATCCCGAGCGCGCTTTCCACCGCCCGGCGGAGGTTGCCGTGGCCCACCGCCCGCCGGCCGGGGCCCCGGGCCACGGTGAGCATGCCGTCGAAGATCCGGCGGCAGGTCTGCACCGCCTTCTCGCTGCTCCGAAGCCGCTCCGCCAGCGGCGCGGGCTCGGCGGTTCCCGCCTCGACGTCCGCCTGCATCTGCTGGATGGTCAGGAGCACCGCCCCCAACGCGTTGTTCACGTCGTGGGCGATCCCGCGGGCCACGTTCACGATGGTCTGGCGGCGCTGGGCGTCCCGGATCCGCTCGTGATAGGTCTCGCGCTGCACCGAGTACTGGACGGCCAGGGAAACCTGGGGAATGAAGGCGTCCACCAACCTGGCCTCGTAGGTTCCGAAGGCGCCTGGAGCGAGGCCGGCCACGCGCAATACCGCCACCGTGTCCTCCGGTGTGCGGAAGGGGGCGCAGATCAGGGCCCCTTCGGGGGGAACACCTCCGGCCGGGTCGGGGCCGGGGTTGGTCTCGATGGTCTTCGGATCGAACCCCGAGGCCTCGGTGGAGGTCCACACCCCATTCCGGCGATCGAAGAGATGAACGTCGCCGTTCCGCCCCGGGGGAATCAGGTTCGCGGCGAGGGGTCGCCGGGTGCCGATCCGGGTGCTCTTTCCCTTGGTCCACGCGATCTGCTCGGCCACCAGCTCCAGCTCCGTCGCCCCCGGCCGGGCCAGGAGCAACGACGAGGAGTGGTCGTAACGGATGAGGGAACGCAGCCCGTGGAGGATCGTGTACAGGAGGTCCTTGGGCTCGTACTGCTCCATGAGCTTCCGGTCGATCCTCTCCCGCACCTCGTGCACCCGGCGCTCGTCTGATTCGCTCACGATGTCGGAGACCGCGGAGGCGATGGCCCGCACCGCCTGCCGGCAGTGGCGGACCGGCGACAGCGTCGGGTTCCGAAGGCACAGGAGGCCCCAGGGGCGCTCTTTCCGGGTGACGATCCCGATGAACACGTTGGAGGGGATTCCGCGGGGGCCGTGGCGGAGGCACTTCGCCAGCATCTCCACGTCCCACGATCCGGAGGACGGGGCGCGAAAGAGGATCTCGGGAAACTCCCGTCCCGACGCGAGCACCGCGAAGCATCCGTCCTCGCTCCCGGTGAGCTCCATGGCGGTCCGAAGCGCGTACCGGCCGGCGGCGGGCGGGTCCCGGAGCCCGGAGAGGAGCTTCCGCAGGGAGTCGACCGTGCTCCAGAGGCCCAGCTTGAGATCGGATTTCATGGGTGTCGCTCGACTCCGGGGGATTTCGATCGCGGCCCGGGTTTGTCCTTCCGGCCCGGCCTCCGACGGGGGCCGCCGGGAACCGGCCGGCTGGAACCGGGGGCCGGGCCCGGGTCCCACCCTCTTGCCGGCGCCTACTCTAGCAGAGCCGGCCGGCCGGTGGAGCGAACCGCCGATGGGGGGGTTCCGATTTCCATGATTGCGATTCGGAAGCTCAACCCCTAGAATTTCGCCCACCCCTTTGCCCCCATTTCACGCGGGGACGCTGACTCCATGAGACGACTCGTCCTGGTCCTGACTGTTTCGGCCTTCGTTCTCCTCCTGGGGTGGCGCCTGGTGGATCACCTCCGTTCCTCCGGGGCCGATTCCCAGGGACGATCGGGCCGCCCCGCGGTCGCGGTCACCGTGGCCGAGGTCTCGGTGGGGCCGATCCAGGACGTCCGGCTCTTCACCGGCACCGTGTTCCCCCAGTACCGATACCTCGTGGCCACCAAGGTGCCCGGCCGGGTGGTGGCGCTCGGGAAGCGGATCGGCGACCGCGTCCGGGCGGGCGAGGAGATCGCGCGCCTCGACGACGCCGAGTACCGCCAGGCCGAGGCCGAAGCCCAGGCGAACCTGGACATCGCCAGGGCCGGCCTGGAGGAGGCACGGGCGTCCTTGGCCCTGGCCGAAAAGGAAATCGCGCGGTCGCGGTCGCTCCGGGAACGCGATCTCATCTCCGACGCCGACGTGGACAACGCCAGCTCCAGGTTCGACGCCCAGAAGGCGCGCACCCAGCTCGCCGAGGCCCAGGTGAGCCAGCGCCGGGCCGCCCTTGAAGCCTCCCGGATCCGCCTCGGCTACACCCGGCTGAAGGCGGCGGAACCGGGGCTCGTGGGCGAGCGGCTGGTGGACGAGGGCGCGCTCCTTCCGGTCAACGCCGCGGTGGTTTCCGTGGTCGGCCTGGACACGGTCTACGTCCGGGTCTCGGTGATCGAGCGGGACTACGGTTCCATCCGGCCCGGCCAGACCGCCGAGGTCGAGGTGGATGCCTACCCCGGCCGGCGTTTCTCCGGCCGCGTGTCCCGGCTGGCCCCGGTATTGAAAGAGGAGTCCCGGGTGGCCGAGATGGAGGTCGTGGTCCCGAACCCCGGCCATGAGCTCAAGCCCGGCATGTTCTCCCGGGTCCGGGTGGTGATCTCGTCGGAGACCGAGGCCCGGTCCGTGCCGGCGTCGGCGGTGGTCCGGCGGGACGACCACGACGCGGTATACATGGCCGATGAGGCGGAAGGCGTGGCGCGCTATGTGCCCGTCACCCTGGGCATCCACGCCGGATCCCGGGTGCAGATCGTGGAACCGAACCTCGAGGGTCGCGTGATCACCCTGGGCCAGCACCTCCTGGAGGATGGGAGCCCCATCCTCCTCACCGCGTCCCACGGGCCGGCCTCGGACACCACCCGGGCGCCCGGCGCCGGTGACGCGCCATGAGCCTCGCCCGGGGGCCCATCCAGCGTCCGGTCCTGACCACCATGGTCTATCTCATCGTGATCACGGTGGGGTTGGTCTCGTTCTTCCGCCTCTCCATCGATCTCATGCCCGAGATCATCTTCCCCACCATCAGCATCCGCGCCCAGTACGGGAACGTGGGGCCGGAGGAGATGGAGGACCTGGTCACCCGGCCCATCGAGGAGGCGGTGGCCGCGGTCCAGGGGGTCGAGGAGATCAACTCGGTCTCCACCGAGGGGAACAGCTCCGTCCGGGTCTCGTTCGATTGGGGAGCGGATCTGGACGTGGCCGCGAACGACATCCGCGACCGCATCGACCGGATCACCGGCCGCCTCCCCGAGGACATGGACCGCCCCACCATCCGGAAGTTCGATCTCTCCGCCTTCCCGGTCATGATCCTCGGGGTGTCGAGCGACGTGAACCCCCTCGATCTCCGGCAGATCGTGGACGACCAGGTGAAGTACCGCCTGGAGCGGGTGGCCGGGGTGGCCGCGGTGGACATCTGGGGTGGTCTCACCCGGGAGATCCACGTCGACCTGGACGCCGACCAGGTGAAGTCCCTGGGGCTCTCCACCTCGGACGTCCTGGACGCCCTGAACCGGGAGAACCAGAACATCCCCGCCGGCACCGTCCAGACCGGGAACCTCGACGTTCTGATCCGGACCCAGGGCGAGTACCTGAGCCTGGATGAGATCCGGAACACCGTGGTGGCCATCCGTGAAGGCTCGCCCATCCGCATCTCCGATTTCGCCCGGGTCGAGGATTCCTGGGAGGAGATCACCCGCCGGGTGCGGGTTAACGGCAAGCCCAGCCTTCGGCTCTCCATCAACAAGCAATCCGGCGCCAATACGGTGGAGGTGGCCCAGGCGGTGAAGGCGGAGATGGCCCGGATCAACCGGGACATTCCCCAGATCCAGCTCCTCCCCCTGATCGACACCTCCACCTACATCGAGAACTCGATCCGGAACGTGGGGCGGGCCACCGCGGTGGGCGGCATCCTGGCCGTGGTGATCCTCCTCCTGTTCCTTCGCAACGTCTCCAGCACGGTGATCATCGCGACCGCCATTCCGGTCTCGATCATCGCCACCTTCGGACTGATCTACTTCGGCGGGTTCACCCTGAACCTGATGACCTTCGGGGGCCTGGCCCTGGGGATCGGCATGCTCGTGGACAGCGCCATCGTGGTCCTGGAGAACATCTATCGATTGCGGGAGACCGGGCTCTCCCCCCGGGACGCCGCGCTCCAGGGGACCGAGGAGGTGGGAAGCGCCATCGTGGCCAGCACGTTGACCACGGTGGTGGTGTTCCTCCCGGTGGTTTTCATGCGGGGGATCTCGGGGATCTACTTCCAGCAGCTCGCCTTCGTGGTGGCGTTCTCTCTTCTCTGCAGCCTGGTGGTGGCGCTGACCCTGGTGCCGATGTTGAGCGCGCGGTTTCTCCGGTTCCGGGGAGCGGTGGCGGGCGGATCCCGCCGCGGCCCGGGCCGGGTCTACGACGCCAGCGAGGCCGCGTTCAAGGCGGTGGAGCAGGGTTACGGCCGGGTATTGCGGCGGGCCCTTCGTCACCGCCGCATGGTGATCCTCTCCGCGCTGGCGCTCTTCGTGGGGTCGGTGTTGCTGCTCCCCACCATCGGGGTGGACTTCATGCCCGCCTCCGACGAGGGCGAGGTGCGAGTGGATCTCGAGATGGCGGTGGGGACGCGCCTGGACGTGATGGACCGCATGACCCGCTCGGTGGAGGAGATCGTCCGGGCCCAGGTGCCGGAACTCCAGTCCATCCTGGTGAGCGTGGGAGGCGGGGGATGGCGGGCCTCCGGCGGACACACCGCCAACATCCGGGCCACCCTGGTTCCCCAATCGGAGCGGCGCCGGAGCAGCGAGGAGATCGCCAACGCGCTCCGTCCCGCGCTCTCGTCGCTCCCCGGGGTCACCGTCCGCACCCGGGCGGGACAGGGCCTCTGGATCCTCCGGATGGGGCAAGGAGACGGCGACAACCTGAGCCTGGAGATCCGGGGATACGACCTGGACACCGCCCGGGAGCTGGCCCAGCAGGTACGGGCGGCGGTGGCCGAGGTCCCCGGGGTGAGCGACGCCCGGATCAGCCGGGAGGAGGGACGGCCGGAGGAGGTGATCCGGATCGACCGCCAGAAGGCGGCGGACCTGGGGTTGAGCGTGTCGCGGATCGGCGAGGCCCTCCGCACCGCGGTGGGAGGAACCTACGCTTCCAACTACCGCGAGGCCGGAAAAGAGTACCGGATCATGGTGCGGCTGAACGAGGACGACCGGCGCGACCTCTCGAACCTGCTCGACCTCACCGTGACCAACGACCGGGGCCGTCCGGTGGTGCTCCGGAACGTGCTGGTGTCGGAGCCGCGGACGGGTCCGGTGCGCCTGGAGCGGAAGGACCAGGAGCGCACGGTGTTCGTCTCCGCCAACTTCACCGGCCGCGACATGGGGTCGGTGGTGGGCGACGTTCGCGAGGCGATCGGCCGGATCCCGGTGCCCAAGGACTTCTCGGTGATCATCGGCGGCGACTACGAGGAGCAGCAGAAGGCGTTCCGGGAGCTGTTGCTGGGACTGATCCTGGCCCTGGTCCTGGTCTACATGGTCATGGCCGGCCAGTTCGAGTCCCTGCGCGACCCGTTCGTGGTGCTCTTTTCGGTGCCGATGGCGGTGATCGGGGTCGCGCTGGCCCTGGTCCTGACCGGGATCCCGTTCAGCCTGAACGCCTACATCGGCTGCATCATGCTGGGCGGAATCATCGTGAACAACGCGATCCTCCTGGTGGACTACACCAACCTGCTCCGGCGCCGCGACAAGCTCCCCCTCCACGACGCCATCACCGTGGCCGGCTCCCGCCGGCTCCGCCCGATCCTCATGACCACCTTGACCACGGTTCTGGGGCTCCTGCCGTTGGCCTTCGGGGCCGGCGAGGGCGGCGAGGCCCAGGCCCCCCTGGCCCGGGTGGTGATCGGCGGCCTCACCACCTCCACCCTGGTCACCCTGGTGCTGATCCCGGTGGTCTACTCGCTCTTCGAGGAGGGTTGGCGGGGACGGCGGAGGAAGGCCGCCGAGGACTCGTCCCAGGTGGCATGACGGTCCCGGCGGCCCCGTTCCGAGAAACCCATTGAAGAGGACCGGATCGGTCATTATACTTTGTGCATCAGCACCCAGACGGGAGAATCCGAACCGTGATCCGTCCGACCCACCACATCAACTGCTGCTGTTGTTGCCCGCATTGCGGGTCGTGGGCCGGTGCGTCCGCCGGATCGAGTGATCGGACGTCTCGAACGGGAGACCGCTCCCGGACGTAGACGAAGCGAAACTCCCGAGGAAGCCAGGCCCGCGGCGAAAGCCGGCGGGCTTTCTTCGTACCCCCCCCCCGGCCTCGCCCATCCCGACTGCCGTTGCGGCAGCCCCCAAGGAGAACCAGACATGGCGAACATCCGACGCAATATCACCGAAGCCGTGGGGCGAACGCCCCTGATCGAGCTCTCCCGTTTCGCCCCCGATGCCGGCGCGCGCATCCTGGGCAAGGCGGAGTTCATGAACCCCCTGTCCAGCGTGAAGGACCGGATCGGGGTGGCCATGGTCGAGGCGGCCGAGCGCGAGGGCCGCATCCAACCCGGAACGACCGTCCTGGTCGAACCCACCAGCGGCAACACCGGGATCGCCCTGGCCTTCGTGGCCGCGGCCCGGGGCTATCGCCTCGTCCTCACCATGCCCGACACCATGTCCGTGGAGCGGCGGAACCTTCTCCGCGCCCTGGGGGCGGAGCTGATCCTCACCCCGGGCGCCAACGGGATGCCGGGGGCGATCGCGCGGGCGGAGGAGGTGGCGGCGGAGATCCCCGGCGCGATCATCCTCCAGCAGTTCGAGAACCCGGCCAACCCCGACGTCCACCGGCGGACCACCGCCGAGGAGATCTGGGCGGACACCGACGGCGAGGTGGACCTGGTGGTGGCGGGGGTCGGGACCGGCGGCACCATCACCGGCATCGCCGAGGTGCTGAAGGGGCGCCGCCCCGGATTCCGCGCGATCGCCGTGGAGCCGACGGATTCGCCGATCCTCTCCGGAGGGAAGCCCGGCCCCCACAAGATCCAGGGGATCGGGGCCGGGTTCGTCCCGGGAAACCTGAACCGCGCCGTGGTGGACGAGGTTCTCACCGTGACCAACGACGATGCCTTTGCGGCCACTCGACGGCTCGCCCGGACCGAAGGCATCCTGGCCGGGATCTCGGCCGGGGCCAACGTCCACGCCGCCTCGGAGGTGGCCCGCCGGCCGGAAAACGCCGGGAAGACCATCGTGACCATCCTCTGCGACACCGGCGAGCGCTACCTCTCCACCCCCCTGTTCCAGTTCGAGGACGCCGTGGCCGAGGCCGACACGAGCGCCACCGGCGCGTCGGCGCCGACCGGGGCCCCGGGGAGGCGATCATGAGCACCGCGGAGTCGAACCTCGCCCATCATCGCCCCGCATCCGAGCCGCGCGGATCGGTACACGGGGTGAGACGGATGCGCGAGGACCTGGCCACGGTCTTCGCCCGCGACCCCGCCGCCCGCACCACCGCCGAGGTGCTCATCTGCTACCCGGGTCTTCACGCCGTCTGGATGCACCGGATGGCCCACGCCCTGTGGGGGCGGCGCCGGTTCCTGCTCGCGCGCTGGTTGAGCCACGTGGCGCGCGATGCGACCGGCATCGAGATCCATCCCGGCGCGACGATCGGGCGGCGGTTCTTCATCGATCACGGCATGGGGGTGGTGATCGGCGAGACCGCGGAGATCGGCGACGACGTGACCCTGTACCAGGGGGTGACCCTGGGCGGGGTGAGCCTGGAGCGGGGAAAGCGCCACCCCACCCTCGAAGACGGGGTGGTGGTGGGCGCCGGGGCCAACGTGCTGGGCTCGCTCCGGGTGGGAGCCGGGGCGCGGATCGGCGCGGGCGCGGTGGTGGTCAAGGACGTTCCCCCGGGAGCCACGGTGGTGGGGCTTGCCGGACGCGTCCTGGACCGCGTTCATGATCGCGGCGAACGGCCGGGGATGGACCTGGCCGAGAGCAGCGGTGACCACGGTGTCCGCGCCCTGGAGGTGCTGTTCGAGAAGGTGGAGCAACTGGAGACGCGGGTCTCCGACGGAGCGCTCTCGGCCCACCGTCCGGCGCGGTCCGCCGAGGGTCCGGAGTTCATCGATGGCGGGGGGATCTGAGCCGGCAGGTCTCCCGGGACCGGTTTCCGGTCTACCCCGCCGGGTTCGCCGGCCAGAGGTCCTCCAGGATGATGTCGGCCGATACCTCGATCGACCGCGGGACCGGGCCCGAACCGGGATCCACGGTGTAGTCCAGGTGAGCCGAGAGGGTATAGCGACCCGGGGGAAGGGCGGTCTCCACCAGGTTGGGGGACCCGATCCGGTAGGCGAATCCGCGGTACCACGCGTAGGACCCGGATTCATGGCCCGGCGTCATGACCAACTTGCCGGAGGGACAGAGCGGACGAGGACCATCGAGAATGTATTCGGCGCCGTCGGCGTCCTTCAGACGGATCACCGGCACGTCCGAGCCGCAGACGAGGCCCGAGTAGGCGATCGGTCTATCCCCGCTGTTCCGGGCCTGGCCGGCCACCCACAGGGACGGCGGATCCGTGCCGCCGTCCAGCCAGAACTCCAGCCTCAGACGCGTCATGCCGTCCCCGGCCAAACGAACGATGTGGATGGCGTCGGGATGGAAAACCCCGGTGACGGTGCGTTCGCCGCACCCCGAGACCAGGAGGAGGCCGAAGAGAGCGGAGAGGATCCACCGACGCCGGTACGGATTTCGTGTTCTCATGGCCGCACTCCGGGAAAGTCGCTCCGGGCGGGCGGTTCCACCCGGTCGGGTGACCGCGGACCCGTTGACGGCGGATGCTCATACCGCCTCACCTTACCCCTTCAGACTAGCACTTCCTTCACCGCAGTCCAGGGGAGCACCGGGGCGGGAGGGTTTCGGCCCGCGGCGCCTCAGCGGGGGCCGGAGTCGTCGAGCCGGAAGGAGAACATCACCGTGCCGGAGTGCGCTTCCACTCCGCCGCGGGACGCGTAGAGCGCGGTGGCCGGGCGGTTCCCCCGTTCGGTGAGGACCCAGGCTTCGGCACAGCCCAAGGCGCGGCCGATCTCGATCAGGGCGTCGAGGAGCGCGCGTCCCACGCCGCCCCGGCGGTGGGACGGAGCCACCGCAATCTCGTTCACCCAGAGCTCGGGCCGGGGCCTGTCGGGATGGAGGTAGTGGACGCCCGAGGCGAAGCCGATCACCACTCCGCCTTCCAGCGCCACGACGAGGTGGTGACGGGGGTCGGCGAGGAACTGCCGGGCGGCGTCCGGATCCACCGCGTGGTCGAAGACGTCCGGGGCGACGCACTCCAGGACCGGCTCATCGCCGGAGCGGAGTCCGTGGATCTCGATCGGCATGGCCGGCGGAGGT
>CAWANH010000017.1:0-151162 GCA_963783375.1 Candidatus Eiseniibacteriota bacterium | reverse complement strand
GGGTACACCACCGTCCGGGTCCCGCGTCGACCCCGCCCAACTAGAGGTCCCAGGGAACCGTGAGCCGGGAGCGTTCCCGGGTACCCGGGTCCACCTTTCCTTCGGGCTCCCCGACCGAACACCCGGGTACACCGCCGCCCGGGTAACCGTGAGCCGCCCCCCCCCGGCGCCCCGCTCGCGTTGCAGGTTGCATCCGACCGTGGGAAACGCACGAGAGGGACCCCGGTTGGCCACCGGACGGCGGCGCCGTCCGGGCCACCCACCCAGCAACACGCGTGATCGCAACGTGTTAGCTGGACGATAACATCCAAGCAACAGATTCGAAACTGGCACGCTCCCTGCTTTCAAGACTGCAGACCGTACGTTCCACGGAAGTGAGCCATGAAGAAACAAAGCGGCTTTACGTTGATCGAGTTGATGATCGTGGTGGTGATCCTCGGGGTTCTCGCCGCCATCGCGCTCCCCAATTTCGTGCGCATGCAGAACAACGCGCGGCGGGCTTCGTGCGTCTCCAACCAGCGGAACATCTACGAGACCGGCACTCTCTACGCGCTCGACAACCAGCTCGTCAACATCGTCTTCAACGTGACCACCATCGAGGGCGGGGACTATCTTCCCGCCCGCGTCGGCGAGTGCCCCTCCAGCGACGTCAAGGACTGGGACGACTACCAGGTGACGGTGACGAACGGAGTCGTGGTGGCCATCCTCTGCGACGTGGAGCCGGCTCTCCACGACTGGACGCCTCCGGACGGACCGTAGCCAAGGTCGATCGCCGGAACGGCCCGCCCCGAAACGGCCGGTTCACCGGCACCCTCAACCGCCCGGCGTCATGAATCGCCCGGCGCCGTGAGTCGCCCCTCTCCATCCACCCGGCGCCTCGTCGATCCGGCTCCTTCCCCCCGGTTGCCGCCCTCCCCCCGCCGGGTTAGGCTTGCCCCGTCACAAAGCCATCCGAGACCCACGGCACCTGCTTGGAGGTCGGCCATGCGGCGTCTTCTTCCCACCCTCGCCCTCTTCCCTTCTCCTGATTCCCGGTTGCGGCGGCGGCGGCCGGGACGCGAATTCCTCCGGCGGGGCCTCGAATCCGCCGGCCGAAAACGCAGGGCTCCCCGACACCGCCATCATCTCCGAGAACGCGTTCAAGGCCCTGCACGAGCTGAAGCAGGGAGAGCCTCCCGTCCTCCACGGCGCGATGACCGAGGTGGACGGGGCGCGGGCGTACCTGAGCCTTCCCCCCGGCGGGGATCCGCCGCTCCCCGCGGTGGTGGTCATCCACGAGTGGTGGGGCCTGAACGACAACGTCAAGCACTGGGCGGACCGGCTGGCCGCCGACGGTTACGCCGCCCTCGCCGTCGATCTCTACGGCGGGCGCGTGGCCACCATCCCCGACTCCGCCATGGCCTACATGAAGGAGGTCGATCCGGAGCGCGCGGTGCAGACGCTCCTTGCCGCGGAGCGCTTCCTGGCCGACGACCCCCGGATCCGGGCCGAGCGCCGCGGGGTGATCGGCTGGTGCTTCGGCGGCGGGTATTCGCTCCAGACCGCCCTCCACGATCCCGGCCTGGACGCCGCGGTGGTCTACTACGGCCACCTGGTGACCGATCCCGCGGAGCTGAAACAGATCCAGGCGCCGCTCCTCGGCGTGTTTGGAAACCTCGATCCGAGCATTCCCCCCGACACCGTCACCGCCTTCGACCACGCGCTCACCGAGGCCGGGGTGGAGCATCGGATCTACCGGTACGACGCGGTGCACGCCTTCGCCAACCCGTCCAACGCCAGGTACGACGAGGCCGCGGCGGAGGACGCCTGGCGCCACGTCCGCGCGTTCCTGGCCGAGCGCCTGAAGGACGAACCGGCTCGTTGAGCGAAGACGGGAACGCGGTTCTCGTAGCGAAGGGCGTCGGGAAGTCCTACGCCGGCGGCGTCAAGGCCCTGGACGGGGTGAACCTCTCGGTGACCTCGGGCGAGACCCTGGCGCTGATCGGGGAGAGCGGATGCGGGAAGACCACCCTCCTCCGCATGTTCAATCGCATGGCCGAACCCACCGAGGGCACGGTGCGGATCCACGGCCGCGCCGCCCGCGACTGGGACTTGATCGACCTCCGGCGAAGGACCGGCTACGTCCAGCAGGAAGGCGGTCTTCTCCCCCACTGGACCGTCGCCCGGAACGTCGCCCTGGTGCCGGCGTTGTTGGGCTGGGGAGAAGCCCGCCGGCGGGAGCGGGTGGACGAGCTCCTGGATCTGGTGGGGCTCGATCCCCGGCGCTACCGGGACCGCTACCCGGTGGAACTCTCGGGGGGACAACAGCAGCGGGTGGCCTTCGCCCGCGCCCTGGCCGCCGACCCCGGCGTGGTCCTCCTCGATGAACCCTTCGGCGCCCTGGACGCCATCACCCGGGTCGAGCTCCAGGACGAGTTCGTGCGGATGAAGGAGCGGTTGGGAAAGACCATGCTCCTGGTCACCCACGATCTCGAGGAGGCGTTCGTGCTCGGAGACCGGATCGCGGTCATGAAGGAGGGAAGGGTGCTCCAGGTCGGCCCCCCCGAGGAGGTGGAGGCCCATCCGGAGGCGGAGTACGTGGGGGAACTCCTCCGACACCGACGAAGGAATCGGGCATGAGCGGCTCCGTCCGACGCACCGCCGTCGCCGCCCTGGTGCTTCTCTGCGCCGCGTCCCGCTCGTTTGCCGCCTCGGACCGGATCACGGTGGGGTCCAAGAACTTCGAGGAGAGCCGGCTTCTGGCCGAGATGTTCGCCCGCCTGATCGAGGCGCGGACGGACCTCCGGGTGGACCGCAAGCTCAACCTGGCCGGGACCCAGGTGTGCTTCGAGGCGCTCAAGACCGGGGCCATCGACCTCTACCCCGAATACACCGGCACCGGGTTGGTCTCGATCCTCGGAGAGAAACCGAGCCTCGGCGCCACCGCCACCCTCGACCTCGTGCGGCGGGAATTCCTGAGCCGTTGGGATCTCTGGTGGCTGAGCCCCCTGGGGTTCGAGAACGCCTACGAGATCGCGGTTCCCGACACGATCGCCATGCGGTACGGCCTCCGGACCATCTCCGACCTGGCCCGGGTGTCGCCGGAATTCGACGCGGCCTTCGGCTACGAGTTCGTGGATCGCGAGGACGGTCTCCCGGGTCTGGAGAAGACCTATGGCCTCCGCTTCAAGAGCGTGAAGCCGATGCAGCAGGCGCTCAAGTACCAGGCCGCGGGGGTGGGCCGGATCGACGCCCTGGACGTCTACACCACCGACGGGCGTCTCCTCACCTATCACCTGACCGTGCTCGAAGACGACAAGGACTTCTTTCCCCCCTATCAGGCGGCGGCCCTGGTCCGGGGAAAGACCCTGGCCGGGCACCCCGAGATCGGGACGGTGCTGGGGCTTCTGGCCGGCGCCCTGGACGAGGAGACGATGCGGAGCCTGAACCTCCGCCTCCAGGAGAGGGGCGACACCGTGGAACAGGTGGCCCAGGACGCCCTGGAGACTCTGGGGTTGGTGGAGCATCGCCAGGTGCGCGCGGTCTCCTCGCGGGGGAAGAACGTCTTTCAGTACATGTGGGCCGACCGGGCGGTTCTGGCCCGGCGGACCCTGGAGCACGTGGGCCTCTCGGCCCTGGCCCTGGCCCTGGGGGTGCTCCTGGCGGTTCCCCTGGGCCTCCTCCTGGAACGGAAGCGCGAGGCGGCGGAGCCGGTGATCCGCCTCGTCGCCATCACCCAGACCATCCCCTCCATCGCCCTTCTGGCCTTCATGATCCCGCTCTTCGGGGTGGGGGCGCTCCCCGCGGTGGTGGCGCTCTGGATCTACTCCCTCTTCCCCATCCTCCGGAACACCTACAGCGGGGTCAGGGACGCGGGACCCCGGGCGGCGGAAGCGGCTCTGGCCCTGGGCATGACCGAGTCCCAGGCGCTCAGGATGGTGCGGCTTCCCCTGGCCGCACCGGTTATCATGGCCGGGGTGCGGACCGCCGCGGTGATCACCGTCGGCACGACCACCCTGGCCGCCTTCATCGGCGCCGGAGGGCTGGGAGTGCCCATCGTTTCCGGGCTCCAGCTCGCCGACACCACGATCATCCTGTCGGGCGCGGTGCCGGCGGCGGCCCTGGCCCTTCTGGCCGACGGCGCCCTGGCCCTGGTGGAGCGGTTGGTGCGGCCCAAGGGACTGGAGATGCGGACATGAAGACCGGCGAGGCGGTTCGGATCGAGGTGGCCCTGAAGCGCCAGCGGCCGGAGGAGGAACTCCGGGAGATCCGGGAACGGCTGCTCCGCGCCCCCCGGGAGATCGCCCCTCGGTACTTCTACGACGATCGGGGGTCGGCCCTCTTCGAGGCGATCTGCGAGCTTCCGGAGTACTACCAGACCCGGACCGAGCGGGTGATCCTGAAGGCGGTTGCCGACGACGTCGTGGCCGCCACCGGAGCCACCACGCTGGTGGAGCTGGGGTCGGGGGCCTCCACCAAGACCCGGGTCCTTCTCGACGCGATGAAGCGGGCGGGGGCTCTCGGGATCTACGTCCCCTTCGACGTGAGCGAGGGAATCGTGCGAAGAACCGCCCACGAGCTGGTTTCGGAGTACGAGGGACTCCGGGTTCACGGGATCATCGGCGATTTCGTGCGCGACCTGGGCCGGATTCCCGAGGGGGGGAGGCGGCTGGTCATCTTCCTGGGTGGAACCATCGGAAACTTCGAGCCGCGACAGGCGGAGGCGTTCCTTCGGAAGACCGCCGCCCACATGGAGCCCGGCGAGTGCCTGCTCCTCGGCACCGACCGCATCAAGGACCCCGCCCGCCTCGAGGCCGCCTACAATGATTCCCAAGGGGTGACCGCGGAATTCAACCTGAACGCCCTCCGCGTCCTGAACCGGCTCCTGGACGCGGATTTCGACGTGGACGGATTCGAGCACCACGCCCTCTACAACCGGGACCGGCACCGGATCGAGATGTGGCTTCGTTCCCGATCCGAACAACGGGCGCGGCTTCCCAAGCTCGATCTCGCCATAGCACTACGCTCCGGCGAGGAGATCCTGACCGAGATCAGCACGAAGTACGACCGCCCCGGCGTGGAGACCCTCCTGGCCGCCGGGGGCTTCGAGCTCATGCGGTGGTACACCGACCCCGAGGACCTTTTCGCCTTGTCCTTGGCCCGGCGGATGGAGTAGAACAGGCGGCACGGGAACGATTCACCGGCGCCGCTTTGGAAACCGCATGCCCAAATACTCGGGAACCCTGATCGTCGTCGCGCTGCTGGTTCTGGGTCTGTACGCCGGTGGGCAGTACTATCTGTCCCAACTCGGGGCCAAGGCCACCCATGAGCCCGGCAGCGTGGAGAAAGCCGTCCCCCCCGGCTACACGGTCGTGAACCGCGGAGAACTCACTCACGAGGCCGCGGCGACCGCCCTGAAACATCTCCTGGATCAACGACCGTCGGCCGACCAGCTGGGGATCCATTACACGTCCGACGACGCCGACGTCCACCTGATCGTGGACCGGGAGACCGAGGTGATCGAGCGCTGGTCGGCGGGCTCCGGCGGCACCCTGGTCGACGCGGTCTGGCGGGGGGAGATGGAGAAACGGCTCGCCTGGGCCCGGAAACACGGGGATTTCTCCGCGCCCGATCTCTCGCCGCCCGAGATGCGAAACCTCTATCATTGAGGGGACCGGGACGAGCGCCCGCGCCCATCGAATCAATCGAACGGAGGTCCGATCCATTGAAAGCCCAGGTTCTCCCCCGGCCGGCTCCCGCCGCCGATCATCCCCTCGAGCTCGCCGACGTCGACGGTCCGGCTCCCGCCGATGACGAGGTCCTGGTCGCGATCTCCGCCTGTGGGGTGTGCCGGACCGATCTCCACATCGTGGAGGGCGATCTCACCCCGCCGCGCTATCCGGTCATCCCCGGGCATGAAGTGGTGGGACGCGTGGTCCGCGCCGGCTCGGCGGTGAAGGGCCTGGAACCCGGGGACCGGGTCGGGGTGGCCTGGGTGGGCCGCTTCGACGGGGTGTGCGACTACTGCGTGGAAGGCCGGGAGAACCTCTGCGAGCACCCCATCTTCACCGGCTTCGACCGGCCGGGGGGCTACGCGGAACGGATCACCGCGGTGGCCTCGTACGTTCATCCCATCCCCGACGCGCTCGGCGACGACGCCCACGTGGCCCCGCTCCTCTGCGCGGGGATCATCGGCTACCGCTCCCTGAAGCGCAGCGAGATCCGGCCGGGGAGCCGCGTGCTCCTGGTGGGGTTCGGGGGGGCGGCCCACATCGCCATCCAGATCGCCCGGGCCTGGGGGGCCGAGGTCTACGCGATCTCCCCCGGCGACGACTCCCTGGCCCGGGCGGAGAAGATGGGAGCGGTCTGGGCCGGAAAGCCGGGCAACCGCCCGCCCAAGCTCGTCGACCACGCGGTCTACTTCGCCCCGGTGGGCGGCGAGATCCGGAACACCCTGGCCTCGCTCCGGCGGGGCGGGACGATGTCCATGGCGGGGATCCATCTCGACCGATTCCCCGAGCTGGACTACGAAACCCATCTCTTCCAGGAGAAGTCCGTCCGCAGCACCACCGCCAATACCCGGGCCGACGCGCGGGAACTCCTGACCCTGGCCGCGCGGCTGAAGATAGAGACCGACGTCGAGACCTACCCCCTGGAAGCGGCCAACGAGGCGCTGGACCGGCTGAAGCGGGGATCCCTCGACGCCCAGGCCGCGGTGCTCACCATGGGGAACGGCTAGAAGCGAAGGATCGCGCCGATCGGTTCCCCCCCGGGAAGCAGGGAACGGCCGAGGTCGCTCCGGACCAGCTCCAACCCCGCCTCCTGGGTCATCGCGCGCTCCAGCGCGGCATCCACCACGTCCTCCACCGGCTCCACCGCCCCCTCGCAGGCCGGACAACGCGAGGCGTGGTCGGCCAGGAGCATCCGGCATCGAACGCACTCGGTCCCCTCCGCGCGGTACCGGTCGTGGACGACCAGGGTCATCACGCGGCGCTCCATCAGGGCCCGAAGAGTCCCGTCCAGGCCCCAGACCCCCCGTCCGCCGGAGACCGAGTTGTTGAGCTGCTCGATGGTGGCCCGTTCCTCCCGGGCCTCCACCTCCCGCTGGAGTGGAGCGATCGCCTCGATGACCTCGGACGGGCCCGCCCCGATGTCCTGCCCGAACTCCCCGTCCCAGAACTGGATGACCTGGGGAGTGAGTTGGTCCCGGTACTCGGCCAGCACCTGGGGGGTTCCGGTGGCCAGGAGGTGGCGGATCTCGAACCGGTCCATCATCAGCTCGGTGGCCTGGGCCACCGCGGCGGCGTGCCACATCACGTGGGCGTCGTGATGCCGCTGGAAACGCATCTGGCTCCATCCCCCCTGCTTGTGGTGGCCGGGAGTGTCCTCGAAGATGTCCGCCACCTCGAGGATCGAGCCGAGCTGGCTCACGAATAGCCGCGCCCGCGTCTTGTCCAGGGAAACCACCGCGAAGCGGTCGTGTTCGTCCCGCACCCGGGCCAGGGGTCGGATGTAGGCGCGCCGGCCCACCTTCACCCGGGTGGGAAGCTCCACCAGGAGGGCCACCTGCCACCGGAGATCCCGCGCCGGACAGCTGAAGAAGGCCGCCCCCCGTCCAAGCGCCGGGGCGTGATCCTTGAGCCAGCTCTCCATGCGGCCGATCTCCCCTTCCACGACCTCCCGCTCCGCCGGGCTCCGGATTCCGGCCAGCGCGTCCCGCGCGGCGGTCTTGAGATCGATGATCCAGGCGTTGTTGTGCCGGTTCTGCGGGCTCAGGTCCACGTAGAGGCTGATCACCGGACCTTCATCGCATTCTAGGGAAGCAAGCTCGTGCATGCGCCGGCGGGTGAGGATGTTCACGGGGCTGTCGGAGGCGGTTTCATTGAATCGGGTGAGAAGGGCGTCGCGTTCCTCGCGGGTCAGCGTCGCGGACATGGTGAAAACTCCTTTCAAAGAACCAAAAGGGGCTCGGTTCCGGCGGCGGCTCGCGCGGATCCGCGCCGGACACCTGGCACCGCCTTCCATGATGCGCGCCCGCGCCGGGCAATGCAACCGCAGCGCCCGCCCCCGGGGGCTATCTTCCGGGGTCCAGTCCCCGCTCCATCGCCGCCTCCTCGAAGAGCCGGCGGAGCTTCTCCACCGTGGCCGGAGCGTGGCCCGCGTAGTGATTGTTCACGTAGACCACCGTAGGCACCTCGCGCTCCAGCATCCGCACCAGAAACCCGGCCCAGCGGGTCAGGCGATCGGTCCGGTCGATCACTTCATTCTCCCAGGTGGTGGTGAGCTTCTCGATCTCCCGGCGGTCCCCGAGAAGCCGGACGTAGGCGAGACCGGCGGTGACCGGATCCATCTTCCTCTCCACCTCGTCCCCGTGGGGCATCCACGCCTGGTCCACCAGCACCAACCCCGCCCCGTGCCGGCGGCAGAGATCGGCGAAGGCGGGGGTGAGCCAGGGGCGGTTTCGGATCTCCACCGCGTAGGACCGTCCAGGCGGGAGATCGCCCAGGAACCGGTCCAACCGGTGCATGAACGGTTCCGCGGACGGAAAAACCCTCTTGTTGAAGTATGGAAACTGGATCACCAGCGGGCCCAGCCGCGGCCCCAGCTTCTCCATCACCGCCAGGAACCGGTCCCGCACCGGGTAGGCGTGGTCCGGCTCGAGAATCCGGGCGGGGTCGGGGCTCGCCCTCTCGCCCCCGTGGACGATCTCCCGGGGGAACTTCGACGCGATGAGGAACCCCTCCGGGGTCTTCCGCGCCCACCCCTCCACGGTGCGGGCGGCGGGGACCGCGTAGTAGGTGGCGTCGATCTCCACCGTGTCGTAGCGCCGGGCGTAGAGCTCGAGGAAGTCGGAGGGCGAGGCGCCCTCGGGGTAGAACGGCCCCACCCAGTCCTTCGAGGAGAAGGACGAGGTGCCGAAGCGTACCAGCGGAGCCTGGGTCCTGTTCAGCGTTGCCTCCCCGGGCGTGGTCGCCTACCGTCGGAACTCGCGGACAGGCTCAGGATACACCGGACACCGACGACTTTCGAAAGGGGGACGCACCGTGGCTCGACGATTCGTCATCTGGGGCGGGGCGGCGGGGTTCCTGGGGGTGGCCGCGGGCGCCTTCGGGGCCCACGCCCTCCGCGGCCGGCTTTCCCCCGACCTCCTCGAGGTGTTCCGGACCGGGGCGCACTACCAGATGCTCCACGCCCTGGCGCTGGTGGCCTGCGGCTGGGCGGCGGAGCGGTTCCCGGGCCGGGCGGTCCGGATCGCGGGGGGGGCATTCGCGGTGGGGATCGTTCTCTTTTCGGGGAGCCTCTACCTCCTCGCCCTGACCGGCATCCGAGCCCTCGGCGCGGTCACCCCGCTCGGCGGACTGGGGTTCCTGGTGGGCTGGGGAGCGCTCCTCTTTGCGGCGGCATCCGGGGGCCGCCAAGGCGCATGATTCTTTCAGTTCTCCAACCATGTTTTACAGCATGAATACTGTAATAATCTGAAAACAGACGCGTTACGATTGCAAAGCCGTGGGTACCAAATACCCACTTCACTCTAATTTCCGATTGACGATAAGCCATATCCATTGTCTAATTGCGACTTCGGATGTCTGCTTGCTGCTCTTCGAATCTGGAGGACCCATGAAGCGTCGCTCTCTCCGCTATTCATGGACCTTGTTGCCTCTGTTCCTGGCCGCCCTCCTCGCCGTCGCTCTGTGGACGGGTTGCGGGACCGACCAGGTCAGCTCGGTAACCGGGCCCAGTGTTCAAAGTCCCTCACTGAACCTCACCGTCGCCAGCCCCGCCATCCAGCGCGTGATGGCCATCCAGAACCGCCACACCCCCGATCTCATGCAGGTCGACGGCGTGGTGGGAACCGCCACCGGCGTCAACGCCGGCGGCGAGCCGGTGGTCAAGGTGTACACCGCCCGGAAGCTCCCCGAAGGGATCATCCCGATGAGCCTCGACGGCGTGGACGTCGAGACCGAAGTCACCGGCGTCATCCACGCGATGAAGGGCCCCCCCGGCGGGGGCGGCGGTGGCGGCGGCCACGGTGGCGGCGGCGGCGGGGGCGGTGTCTCCCACACCGCCGAGCAGAGCCTCCCCATCCAGCTCGGCACCTCCGGCGGCTGGGCCTATGACCTGGCCAACGGCTACTGCTGCGCCGGGACCCTGGGCTCGCTCGTCCAGAAGGGCGGCACCCAGTACATCCTGAGCAACTACCACGTGCTGGAAGCCGACATCGTGAGCGGCGGCAACAACCGCACCGCCCAGGCCGGCGACGCCGTGATCCAGCCCGGTCTCATCGACGTGGGCTGCAATCTCGCCAACGCCCAGACCGTGGCCACCCTCTCGGGGATCAAGAGCCTCCCGAACTCCAACGTCGACTGCGCCATCGCCGCGGTGGTTTCCGGCGCGGTGGATCCCTCGGGTGCCATCCTGGAGATCGGAACCCTCTCCTCCCAGACCGTGGCCGCGTCCGTGAATCAGGCGGTGAAGAAGAGCGGTCGGACCACCGGCCTCAGCCGGAGCACGATCAGCGGCCTCAACGCCACCGTTTCCGTGAGCTACGAGAACGAGTGCGCGGGCGGGACCGCCTTCACCAAGACCTTCACCGGACAGATCGTCGTCAACAACAAGCACAGCGGCTTCCTGGACGGCGGCGACTCCGGTTCGCTGATGGTGGAAGACGTCAGCAACAACCCGCGGGCCGTCGGCCTGCTCTTCGCGGGCAGCCGTTCCACGGCCGTCGCCAACCCGATCGACGAAGTGCTCTCGTTCCTGAACGCCTCGATGGTCGGTAACTGATCCACCCGATCCTTCGCGAGCAGCAGACAGGTCTCCTCCCGGCGCCCGCCCTCCCCAGGGGCGGGCGCCTTCTTGCTTCTGGTACATTCGAGCCTGGGAGCCGGCCCGCTGCGGAGCGGCACCGGGCCGCGGCCCCGCCGCATCCGGTCCGAAGGGAACGAGCCGTGCGTGATACACCGACCCGAATGCGAACCGCGGCGTGGGCGGGGATACTGGTCATCCTGGTCGCGTCGTGCGCGCCGAACGGGGAGCAGAACGTGGATAATTCCAAACCCGCGCCCAAGGCGCCGATCGCCGAGGTCCTGGCCCGCCACACGCCCTTGCTCATGGCCATCCCGGGCGTGGTGGGGACCTACCAGGGAGCCCTTCCCGACGGAACTCCGGTGATCAAGGTCATGGTGCTCGACGACCACCCCGAAGCCAAGGCCAAGCTTCCCGGGAAACTGGAGGGTTACCGGGTGGTGGCTGAGGATACCGACGAGATCCGTCCCTTGGGCGGCGACTCGACCGGAGGCTGACCCCGCCCGGGCCGCGATTGCCCGCCGCCGTCCCCTACGGACGGACGCGGCCTACCAGCTCAGGTCCCTGGGATCGAAGTAGCGATGCAGCTCCCGGCGCGCCGCGAGGTTGATCTCCTCCCCCCACACGTCGACCGGGTTCAGATCGTCGGTGAGGACGGGAACTCCCGCCGTATTCGGCTCGAACCGGTTGTCCCATGCGTGGTTCATCTGCACCACCATCCAGTGCAGGTAATCGTCGTACAGGAATTCCACCGGGCGCGGGATGGCGTCGTCGGTCAACTCCATCTTCCGGTCCGAGGCCAGGAGCACCACGTTGCCCAGGGTGTTCGGAGGCTCCTGGGTGGGAAGGGCCACCACGTGGGCGAACTCCTGCTTCAAGGTGGCCGCCACCGACCGGACGATCACGTCGTGCCAGTCCCGGGTCTCCAGGTTGAGAGCGAAGATCCCGTCCGGCGAGAGGTGGGCCTTCACCAGGCCGAAATATTCCCGGGTGATGAGATGAAACGGGACCTGGCTGCTCCCGAAGGCGTCCATGACCACGAAATCGTACGGATCGTCGTGGGTGAGGAGGAATCGGCGGCCGTCCATGCGGTAGACCGAACCCTCCTCGGGTTTCAGGCCGAAGTACTCCCCGGCCAGGCGTACGACCTCGGGATCGATCTCCACCGCGTCCACCTTCCAGTGGGACTTGGCGAGATCCTTCACCACCGAGCCGCCTCCGAGCCCGATGACCAGGGCCTTTCCCGGTTCGGGAAAGAGCATCTTGGCCACGTCGAGGGCCACCACATAACGGTAGTAGGACTCCCAGGTCTCGGGATTCACGAAGGTGTGGGCGCTGCCGTCGATCAGGAGGAACCGGTCCCCGTTCTTGTCCACGACCCGGATCTCCGCGTAGGGGCTCTGGGTGACCGCGAGGAGCGGACCGTGGGAACGAGGCGCGACCCGGGGCAGGAACCAGAGCCCCCCGAATCCCGCCGCGAACAGGACGACGGCGAGTACCGCGTTCCCTCGCTGGCGGCGGCCGGCCAGGAGGCTGAGCGCCGCCCCCAGGAGCAGGATAATCCCGACCAGCACGGTGAGCCGGCGCACCCCCACATTGGGTATCAGCACGAACCCGGTGAGAAGCGCGGCCACCACGCTGGCCACGGTGGAGACCGCGTAGATGTCGCCGGCGGTCCGCCCCACCTCTCCCAGGCTGTGGGTGCGGAGCTTGATCGCGTAGGGGGAGACCATGCCGAGAAGGGTGAGCGGCGGGGCGAAGAGCACGAGGGCGGCCGAGAGGACCGCGGCGCGAAGGCCCATCGGCTCGACCAGGAGGAGCACCGGCCTCCGGATCCAGGGGATGAGCACCATCCAGATCCCGGCCAGGGCGAGCACCCAGGCCAGCCGGGCCATCCTGGGGCCCCGGTCCGCCCAGCGCCCGCCCAGGGCGTAGCCCACGGCCAGGGCGGCCAGGGTCACGCTGATGAGCGCGGACCACAGGAAGAGGCTCACCCCGTAGAACGGGCCGAGGATCCGGGTGCCCAGGATCTCGATGGCCAGGATCGAGGCCCCGGAGATCGAGACAACCACGTAGAGAGTCAACCCGCCCATGGGCAACGACCTCCAGTTGAGGGGTGACGGAAGGCGGCCGGCGGTCGGAGAGCGCACGGGCATCCGGCGCCGAAGCGCGTGAAGCCGCGGGCCGCGGAGGTCCGGAAACCGCCGGGGGCGCGAGCCACGACAGGAATCCCGGGCATTGTAAAGCAGACCGCGCCGGGCCTCACCCCGTTTCCGGAAGCGTTTCCCCGCCTCGGCCGATCCGAGCCCCCGAGCCGATTGCCACCCGGGGCCGTCCCGGTCAGCTGAGGCCGGCCATCGCGGTCCGGATGACGTGGATGAGGGGCGCGGGGTACACCCCGAACCACAGGATGAGGACACCGAGGACGGCCAGGGCCAGGCCCCCGGCCAGCGGCACGCGGGCGGCGGCGCGCGGCGTGGGAGCCTCGGACGGGGCGGACACCATGGCCACCACCACGCGCAGGTAGTAGAAGAGGCCGATGACGCTCGACGCCACCAGAACCAGGGCGAGAACCCAGAACGAGGACTGGATGCCGGCGGCGAGCACGTAGTATTTCCCCAGGAAGCCCGCGGTGAGGGGAATCCCGGCCAGGGAAAAGAGCGCCGCGGTCATGAGGGCGGCAAGCCAGGGCCTTCGCCAGTAGAGGCCGCGGTAGTCGTCGATGTCGTCCGCCTCGGTCTCCCCGTCCGAGACCACGCTCACCACCCCGAAGGCGATGAGGGTGGTGATGAAGTAGGCGGTCAGGTAGAAGGTCACCGCGCCCGCGGCCAGGTCCCCGGCGGCGAGGAACGCCACCAGGAGGTAGCCGAGGTGGCCGATGGACGAGTAGGCCAGGATCCGCTTCACGTTCCGCTGGAGGAGGGCCAGGAGGTTCCCGGTGAGCATCGAGGCGATGGCGAGAAGGGTGAAGGCGAGGACGATCGGCTCCGACCCGAAGTCCCCGAGCCCCCGGAAATAGCGAAGCATGAGGGCGAACATGGCCCCCTTGGACGCGGTGGCCAGGAACGCGGTGACCGGGGCCGGCGCCCCCTCGTACACGTCGGGGGTCCACATGTGGAAGGGGACCAGGCCGAGCTTGAAGCCGACCCCCACCAGGATCAGGGCCAACCCGGGAAGCATGAGGGCGTTGGCGCCGGGGCGGGCCGCGTTCGAGGCCAGGAGCGCGGCCATGGGCCGGAAGGCCAGGCTCCCGAGATCGGTGTAGATGAGGGCCATGCCGAAGAGCAGGAACGCCGAGGACGCTCCGGCCAGCACCAGGTACTTGATCCCCGCCTCCACCGACCGCTCCTCGGTCCGGGTGTAGGCCACCAGGCCGTACAGGCTCACGCTCAAGGTCTCCAGTCCCAGGAAGAACGAGGCGAAGTGGCTGCTCATCACCAGGACCGCCGACCCCAGGGTGGCGGTCAGGAGAAGCACGTAGAACTCCTCCCGCTCTTCGCTCCGGCGGGCCAGGTAGCCGTGGCCGAGGAGGGTCACCGCGAACGAGGTGGCCAGGAGGAGCCCCAGGTAATAGAGGGCGTAGCCGTCGAGGACCAGGAGCGGGGTGATCGCCGCCGGCATGACCCGGGAGGCGGGAACGAGGGCCGCCGCCGCCCCGGCCAGGGTGAGGAGGGTGAGCGCGGTCGCCGCCCCGTGCCGCCGGACGAACGCCGCGGCCAGAAGCACCACCACCGTCCCTCCGGAGAGGATCAGGAGCGGAAGCGTGGCGATGAGCGCGTTCTCAGACACGACGGTTCTCCTAACGTCCGACCAGGACCTGGAGGTGGTTCAGGGCCGGCGCCGCGGTGTCGAGCACCGGGCGCGGATAGAGCCCCAGCCAGACCAGGAAGATGAGGGTGACCGCAAGCACGGCCATGTCCCGGACCCCCAGGTCCGGGATCTTCCAGGAGTGCGTGTTCTCCCCGTGGAAGGCCCGGGCCACGATCCGGAGCGAGTAGATGGTGGCCGCCACCAGCCCGCAGGTGGCGAGCACGGTCAAGACGACGCTCGCCTGGAACGCCCCCACCAGGACCAGGATCTCGGCCACGAAGTTCCCCAGGCCCGGGAGCCCCAGGGACGCCATGGCCAGGAAGAGGCCCACCGCCCCCATCCGGGGCGCGGTCGCCCAGAGCCCTCCCATCTTCCGGAGGTCCCGGGTGTGGATCCGCTCCGACAGCATCCCCACCAGCATGAAGAGTCCGCCGGTGGAGAGGCCGTGGCAGATCATCTGCATCACCACCCCCTGAAGGGCCAGGGCGTTCCAGGCGTAGATCCCGAGGAGCACGAACCCCAGGTGGCTGACGCTGGTGTAGGCCACCAGGCGCTTGAGATCGGTCTGGCCGAAGGCGAGGAGCGCGCCGTAGATGATCCCCGCCACCCCCAGGGCCATGGCCACCGGGGCGAAGCGGGCCGAGGCCTCGGGGAAGAGCGGCACCGCGAAGCGGAGAAGTCCGTAGGCCCCGGTCTTCAGCATCAGCCCGGCCAGAACCACGCTCCCCGCGGTGGGCGCCTCGGTGTGGGCGTCGGGGAGCCAGGTGTGAAACGGCACCGCCGGGAGCTTCACCGCGAAGGCGGCGAAGAACCCCAGCATGAGCCACATCGCCGCCGCCCCGCTGACCGGGGTCCCCAGCAGCGCTTCGTAGTCGAAGGTGTAGGTCCCGGTGGCCCGGCCGTGGATGAAGTAGAGCCCCAGGATCGCGAGGAACATGAGGAGCCCGCTGGCCTGGGTGAAGAGGAAGAACTTGATCGAGGCGTAGATCCGGTTCTCGTGGCCCCAGATGGCGATGAGGAAGTACATGGGGATGAGCATGACTTCCCAGAAGAAGTAGAAGAGGAAGAGGTCCAGGGCCAGGAACACCCCGATCACCCCGGCCAGGATCCAGAGCAGGTTGAAGTGGAAGAACCCCACGCGCTCTTCGATCTCCGTCCAGGACACCCCGACCGCGAGGAACCCCAGGACGACGGTGAGCGCCACCATGAGGTAGCTCAGCCCGTCCATCCCCAGGTGGAAGCCGATCCCGAAGGCGGGGATCCAGGGCCGGGCGAGCTCGGCCATCCATCGCTCGTTTCCGGCAAGGTGAAGCCGGACGCCGGGCGATCGGGTCCAGAGGAGCACCACCAGCACCAGATCCACGGTGAGGGCGGCCAGGGAGATCCACCGGGCCGCGGCCGCGTTCGCCTTCCCGGCCACCCAGGCCAGGAGGCCGCCGACGAGGAGCACGGCGATCAGCCAGAAGAGCATCATAGGTACACCATGACCGCGAGCACGACCACCGAGCCGACCACGATGCCGGTCGCGTACCAGCGGAGTCGTCCGTTTTCGGTGGCCCGGAGCCCGAGATGGAAACCGCGGACCAGCCAGGCCAGGGCGGCGTAGATCCGGTCGATGACGTCGCCGCGGTTGACCCGGGTGATCCAGAGAAAGGGCTGGACGAAGAGCGCCTGGTAGAGGGCGTCGAAGCCGAGTCCGGAAGCGAAGAACCGGTGGAGGCCGGGGCTCACCATGGGGAGCCGCCCCTGGTCGTCCTCGGGGTCGCGCCGCTTCAGGAACCAGAGCCAGGCCAGGTAGATCCCTCCCAGGGCGGCGACGGCGGCCAGAAGCTGGAACAGAGCCTCGGTGCCGAGCGGCGCGTGCCCTTCGTGGGAGAGGGGGAACACCGGGCCCAGGAACCGCGAGAACGGATCGAAGCCCCCCAGGGTCCGCGGCATCTCCACGAACCCGGCGATCACCGAGAGCACCCCCAGCACGATGAGCACGGTCTTGATCCGCCAGCGCGGACGGCGGGTCACCGGGGTCCTGGCCTCTCCGAAGAACGTGATGAAGATGAGACGGAAGGTGTAGATGGCGGTGACGAACGCGCCGAACCAACCCGCCGCCCAGAGCCACGGACTCCCCTGCCCCGAGGACCACGCGTCCCACAGGATCAGGTCCTTGCTGTAGAACCCGGCGGTGACCAGGGGAAAGCCCGAGAGCGCGGCCCCGGCCACGATGAAGGTCCAGAAGGTGACGGGAAGCTCCTTGCGGAGCCCACCCATCTTGAACATGTCGTGCTCGTGGTGAAGGGCGAGGATGACCGCCCCCGCGCCCAGGAAGAGAAGCGCCTTGAAGAAGGCGTGGATCATGAGGTGGAAGACGGCCGCGGACCACGCGCCCACCCCCAGGGCCAGGAACATGTATCCGAGCTGGCTGATGGTGGAGTAGGCGAGAACGCGCTTGATGTCCCGCTGGCCGAGGGCCGCGAACCCGGCCACCATCAGGGTGGCCGCGCCCACGATCGCCACCACCGTCATCACCGCGGGCGCGAGCGCGAAGAGAACGTGGGTGCGGGCGATCAGGTACACGCCGGCGGTGACCATGGTGGCGGCGTGGATCAGGGCCGAGACCGGGGTGGGGCCGGCCATGGCGTCGGGGAGCCAGGTCTGGAGCGGCAGCTGGGCCGACTTCCCCACCGCGCCCCCCAGGAGCAACAGCGCGGCCGCCGCCGCCACCCCGCTCCCCACCGGCCAGGCCTCGGCGGCCCGGGCCATGAGATCCTGGATGTTGAACGTCCCCAGGCGGGTGAAGAGAAGGAAGAGCCCGATCGCCATGGCCGCGTCGCCGACCCGGGTCACGATGAACGCCTTCCGGGCCGCCCGGCCGTTGGCGGGGTCCTTGTACCAGAACCCGATCAAGAGGTAGCTGCAGAGCCCGACCCCTTCCCACCCCAGGTACAAGAGGAGCAGGTTGTCGGCCAGGACCAGCACCAGCATCGAGCCCACGAAGAGGTTCATGTAGGCGAAGAACCGGCCGTAATCCGCGTCGTCGAGCATGAACTCGGTGGAGTAGAGGTGGATCAGGAACCCCACCCCGGTGACCACCAGGCACATGATCATGGAGAGCGGATCCAGGGTGAAGGCGATGTCCGGCCGGAACCCGTTCACCGGAATCCAGCTCCACAGGGTCTGGGTGAAGGCATGGCCGGCGGGCCCCGCGCCGAAGAAGAACCCGAGGGCCATGGCCACGGTGAGGAGCGCGGAGCCCCCCACCGAGCCCGCGCCCACCACCGCCGCCGCCGGCTTGGGGAGGCGCGCTCCCCCCAGCGCCAGGATCAGGAACCCGGCGAAGGGGAGGGCCGGCAGGAGCCACAGGAGTTCGTACACCTCAACCTCTCAGCGTATCGGCGCGGTCGGAGTCCAGGGTCTTCTTGTGCTGGTAGAGCTGGAGCACCAGGGCCAGCCCCACCGAGACCTCGGCCGCGGCCATGGCCAGAATGAACAGGAACATCACCTGCCCGTCCGCCTGCCCCCAGTGGGACCCGGCGGCCACGAACGCCAACCCCGCCGCGTTCAGCATGATCTCGACCGCCACCAGCATGAAGATGACGTTCCGCCGGACCAGGAGCCCCACGGTTCCCAGGGCGAAGAGGATCGAGGCCACGAAGAGAACGTGGGAGACGGGGACGGTGGTCATGGCCGGGACCCCTCCCCCTTCCCGGCCCGGCGGCCGAGGTGGTAGGCCCCCACCAGGCCGGCCAGCAGGAGCATCGAGGCCAGCTCCACCCCCAAGAGGTAGGGGCCGAAGAGCGCCAGCCCCACCGCCTTGGGGGGAACCGCGGCCGAGCCGACGGCGCCGCCGTTCCGGGCGAAGATGACCGCCAGCTCGACGGCGAGGATCGCGGCCAGCGCCGCCGGGCCGATCCAGACCCGGGCGGCGAGAATCCGCGCCCGTTCCTCGGAGCTGGCCGGCCCGAGGTTCAGGAGCATGACCACGAACACGAACATCACGACGATCGCCCCCGCGTACACCACGACCTCCAGGGCGGCCACGAAGGGCGCCCCCAGGGTGAAGAAGATGACCGCCACCGCGAACAGCGACACCACGAAGTAGAGGAGCGCGTGGACCGGGTGGGCGCGGGAGATCACCATCAGGGTGGCGATCACCGCCACGGCGGACGCGATGTAGAAGAGCACGTTCATGGGCGGTTGTTTCTAGGGCATCAGGGTGCGGACGTCCACCGGCGGGGCCTCGTTCTCCGCCTCGCCCTTGTCCTTGCCCCCGATTCCGAGGCCGGCCACTCGATAGAAGTTGTACCCGGGGTATTTCCCCGGGCCGCTGATCGTCAGGTCCTCCTTCTCGTAAACCAGGTTCTTCCGCTCGTACTCCCCCATCTCGAAATCGGGGGTGAGCTGGATGGCGTAGGTCGGACAGGCCTCCTCGCACATGCCGCAGAAGATGCAGCGCGAGAAGTTGATCCGGAAGTACTCGGGGTAGCGCCGGCCGCTCTCGTCCTCGGTGGCCTGGAGCGCGATGCAATCCACGGGGCAGGCCACCGCGCAGAGGTAGCAACCCACGCACCGCTCCCGCCCGTCGGGATCGCGGGAAAGGATGATGCGCCCCCGCCAGCGGGGCGGCGGCGCCGCCTTCTCCTCCGGGTAGAGGATCGTCTCCCGCTTGTGGAACATGTGGAGGAGAACGATCCAGATGGTTCTCAACGAGCTGAACATGGGCCTCCGCCTTGGGTCGTGACGCCTCGCTTCCCCGCGCCGAACGCGCGTGCCCCCCTCATCGCGCCAGCACCACCGCGCCGGTGACCAGGAGGTTCACCAGCGCCACCGGCAGCATGACCTTCCACCCGAAGGCCATGAGCTGGTCGTACCGGGGTCTGGGGAGCGAGGCGCGGATGAGGATGAACACCGCGATGAACGCGAAGGTCTTGATCAGGAACCAGACGACGGGGGGGAGCCAGGGGCCGAGCCACCCCCCGAAGAAGAAGCTGACGATGAGGGAGGAGATGAGGACGATCCCCAGGTACTCCCCCACGAAAAACATCCCGAACTTCATGCCCGAGTACTCGGAGTGGTAGCCGGCCACCAGCTCCGCCTCGGCCTCGGGGAGGTCGAAGGGGAGGCGGTGGGCCTCGGCCAGCCCCGCCATCATGAAGACCAGGAACCCGAAGAACTGGGGGATCACGAACCAGAGCCCCCTCTGGGCCAGGACGATGTCCTTGAGGCTGAAGGAGCCGGCCAGGATCACCACCCCCATGAGCGAGAGCCCCATGAAGACCTCGTAGCTCATGAGCTGGGCGGCGGAACGCATGCCGCCGAGGAGCGCGTACTTGTTGTCCGAGGACCAGCCGGCCAGGATCACGCTGTAGGCCCCCATCGAGGACATGGCGAGGAAGAACAGGAGCCCGATGTCGAGGTCGGGCACCACCCCGATCCCCGGAGCCACGGCCAGGATCGCGAAGGACATGAGGACGGTGGCCACGATGATCCCCGCCGCGATCACGAACACCACCCGGTCGGCGAAGGGGGGAATCCAGTCCTCCTTCATGAAGATCTTGATCATGTCGGCCACGACCTGGAGGAGCCCGAAGGGGCCGACCCGGTTGGGCCCGTAGCGGTCCTGCCAGAGGGCGAGGAGACGCCGCTCCAGCCAGATGAGCCCCGCGGCCAGGGTCAAGGCCACCAGGAGCACCCCCACCACGTTCACGAGCGCGGCCAGCACCGGGCTCACGACTCACCTCCCGGGCGGAGGGAAATCCACCGGAGGCCGGCGGGAAGCCACGGCATCCCGGGAAGCCCCACCGGCACGCCCACCGTCCCCCTCGGAAGCCCGGGCACGATCCGGACCGGCAGGGTGCGGGGGACGCCGCCCAGGTCCGCGGTCACCCGGGCGCCCTCGCCGTCCGCGCCCATCGCCGCCGCGTCCTCGGGGCAGAGGGCCAGATACGGCTCGGGGGCGCGCTCCGCCACCCCCGGCGAGCGGATGCTGAGCTCCTCGGAGCCGAAGATGTGGTGGAGGGGCGCCAGGCGCCACATCCCCTCCCGCGGGGCGAAGGCCTCGGGAATGCGATCGGGGTACTCGGGCCTTCCGCCGTCCCCGGGGTCGATCAGACGCACCCCGGGATCGCCCTCCCGGAGCGGTCCCCCCACCTCGGCCTGGAACTTGTTCAACGACTGGACGGAGTTCCACCCCGGAGCCCAGAGATGAGAGAGGAGCGCGGGCGGCGGCGGCCCCTCGTACCCCTCCATGGTGAAGCTCAGGGCCGAGTCGGGGTCCTCGGGGGGCTTGGGCTCGCTCACGTCCACGTTGGCCCCCATGGCGGTCCGTCCGCTGTATCGGGCGGGCTCCCGGGGAATGCGCGCGCCGGCCACCCGGAACCCGGCCGGGGGCGCGGCGTCGGGGATCCGCCGGAACTCCGGCATCCCGTGGGCCAGGTCGCGGATGATCCCGTCCAGGTTCTTCCACGCGGCGCCCTCCTTCCGCCCGGCGGCGTGGAGGAGGTCCCGGACCCAGCGCCAGCTCTCCTGGACGGCGCCGGAAGGAGCGAAGACCCGGAAGAAGCGCTGGGCTCGGGACTCGTTGTTGACCAGGGTGCCGTCGGCCTCGGCAAAGGTGCCGGCGGGGAGGATCGCCTGGGCCCGGGCTCCGGTCTCGTGGGCCAGGTAATCGAGCACGACCACGTGCTTCGCCTTGGCCAGGAACGCGGTCACCCGCTCGGGATCGGCGCGGCGGTAGAGATCGTTCTCGAGAATCACCACCGTGTCCGCACGCCCGTCCTCGACCGCGGCAAAGGCGTCGTCCAGGGGGCTCCCCCCCATCATGGCCGCGCCGAGGCTGTTCGCCTCGGGGACGACGAGAAACAGGTGGCGGGGGCCCTGGCCCGGCCGCTCCTTCACCCGGGCCAGGGCCGAAGCCACCGCGCCCGCGGCCCGGAGCACCGCCTCGCTCCCCAGGCTCGTCCCCGCGACCACCACCGGCCGCTCGGCTTCCCGAAGTTCCCCGGCGATCGCCGTCGCGGCCTCGGCCAGCGCGTCCGGGAGCCCGTGGGGCTCCGGCGCCGCGGGGTCCAGCGCGTGCGCCACCGCGAACCCCAGCCGGGCCACGTCCTCCGGCGCGGCCCGAAGCGCCCGGCGAACCGCGCCATCGAGCTTGGTGGGAGCGGGGGTGACCACGGTCACCGGCCCCGTCTCGTCCTGCACCAGCTCGCGTACGGCCGCGTCCTGCCAACGATGGAGCTTCATCGCGTCCACCCGCTTCATCGGCAGTTGCCGCACCGCCTGGCGAAGCGCCAGGTCCAGCATGGGGGCGGTGTTGGTGGCGTCCTCGCCCAGGACCAGGACCGCGTCCGCCCGCTCGATCTCCCGGAGGGAAACCGATTTCGCCGGCCCCCGGCGGAGGATCTCCGCCGCCAGGGCGGTGAGCGCGGCCTCGTCCTTTCCGATCCCCTGATGGAATCGCTCCGGGCCGACCAGGGTCCGGACCGCATGGTTCCCCTCCAGGGAGGCCCGCGGCGAACCGATTCCGATCACCCGGGACGGGTCCCGGAAAAGCGGAGCCAGGCGGGCGAGGGCGTCCTCCTTGCCGGCCCCCGCCGCCGGCTCGTCCGGACCCCGGGGGAAGAGCGGCTCCCGGATCCGGCCTTCCCCGTTCACGAACTCGTAACCGTAGCGGCCCCGATCGCACAGGAAATAGCCGTTCACCTCGCCGTTGTAGCGGGCCCGGATCCGGCGGAGCCCGCCGTAGCGCTCGCCGGGAATGGTGTTGCACCCCAGGCTGCAGTGCGCGCAGATCGAGGGCGCGGTGGTGAGGTCCCACTTCCGGGTGTAGTGCCTCTTCAGGGTCTTGTCGGTGAAGACTCCGGTGGGGCAGACCTCGACCAGGTTCCCGCTGAACTCACTCTGGAGGGTCCCGTCCTCATAGCGGCCGAAGTACACCGAATCGTGGGCGCCGAAGACGTTCAGGTCCCGCCCTCCGGCAAAGTCCCGGTAGAAGCGCACGCACCGGTAGCAGGCGATGCAACGGTTCATCTCGTGATTCACGAAGGGACCGAGGTTCTGGTTCCGGTGGGTGCGCTTCAGGAAACGGAACTCGCGGTAATCGTGGCCGCTCATCACCGTCATGTCCTGAAGGTGGCACTCGCCTCCCTCGTCGCAGACCGGGCAGTCGTGGGGGTGGTTCACCATCAGCCACTCGATCACCGAGGCCCGGAACCTGCGGGCTTCGGGGTCGGCGATGGAGATCCGCGTCCCGTCGTCGGCCGGGGTCATGCAGGCCATGACCAGCTTGCCCCGGGTGTCGTTCTCGTCCTTGAACTGCTTCACCGCGCACTGCCGGCACGCCCCCACCGAGCCCAGGGCGGGGTGCCAGCAGAAGTACGGAAGGTCGTGGCCCCGGGAGAGCGCCACCTCGAGGAGGTTCTTCCCCGGTTCCGCCGCGTAGGCGCGGCCGTCGATCCACACCCCGCCCATCAGCTCGTCCTCCAGGGGCAGCGCCTCTCGGTGATGTGGCGCTCGAAGTCGGCGCGGTAGTGCTTGAGCGCGCTCTGGAGCGGCTCCACCGCCCCGGGGGCCAGGGCGCAGAAGGTGTTCCCGGGTCCCAGGAAGCGGGAGTGAAGCTCCAGCCGGTCCAGGTCCTCCATCTTCCCGTGGCCGTCGTCGATGGCCTGGAGCAGCTTGGCCGTCCACGGGAGGCCGTCCCGGCAGGGGGTGCACCAACCGCAGGACTCCTGGCCGAAGAACTGCATCAGGTTCGCGCACATCGCCACCGGGCAGGTCCGGTCGTCCATCACGATCATGGTGCCGGTCCCGAGCCGGCTTCCCACCTGGGTGGGGCCGTCGAAGTCCATGGGGGTGTCGAGATGCTCGTGGGTCATGAAGTCGGTCGAGGCGCCGCCGGGGAGAAATCCGCGCAACGTGAGCCCGTCCCGCATCCCCCCGGCGCGCTCCATGATGATCTCCCGGGCCGGGGTCCCCATGGGAAGCTCCCAGAGACCGGGGCGCTTGACCTTACCGCTCACCCCGTAGAGCTTGGTCCCGCCGTCCTTGGTGAGGCCCAGCCCCTTGAACCACTCCCCCCCGTTCACCACGATCGGCCCCAGGTTGCAGAGGGTCTCCACGTTGTTGACGATGGTGGGCTTCCCCCAGAGGCCCGAAACCTGGGGATAGGGGGGCTTGGCCCGCGGGTTGGCCGGCTTCCCTTCGAGCGCGTTCAGGAGCCCGGTCTCCTCACCGCACATGTAGCGCCCCGCGCTCACGTGGATGTGGAGCTCCAGGTCGTAGCCCGATCCCCGGATGTTCTTCCCCAGGTATCCCGCCGCGTAGGCCTCGGCGATGGCCTTCCGGAGCGTCCGCTCCGATTCCCGGTAGGCCCAGCGGAGGAAGATGTAGGCCACATCCGCCTGGATCGCGTAGGCCCCGAGCATCATCCCCTCCAGGAAGAGGTGCGGGGCTTCTTCCATCAGGAGCCGGTCCTTGAACGTCCCCGGCTCCATCTCGTCGGCGTTGGCCACGAAGTACTTGGGCCGGGGAACGTCGTCGCCCATGGGGACGAAGCTCCACTTCATCCCGGTCGGGAACCCGGCTCCTCCGCGTCCGCGGAGGTTCGAGTCCTTCACCGCCTGGGTCACCTCCCGGGGCGACATCGATCCCAGGGCCTTTCGCACCGCCTCGTAGCCCCCCACCTTCTCGTACCCCTTGAGATCCAGGGGTCCTCGGGAGGGATCGATGGTCCGGGTCAACGGCTTGTCCATGGCTACTCGTATCGCTCCAGGATCTCCCCCACCCGGGCGGGGTCGATGTCCCGGTGGAGGTCGCCGTCCACCATCATGGCGGGGGCGCGGTCGCAGGTGCCCAGGCACGGGATGGGGAGCAGGGTGAACCGGTCGTCGGCGGTCGTCTCTCCGAGGCCGACCTCCAGGCTCTCCCGGAGGGCGGCGAGAAGCGGCCGGTAGCCCACGATCCAGCAGCTCACGCTGTCGCAGACGTGGATCACGTGGCGTCCCACCGGCTTCCGGTAGATGAGGTTGTAGAAGGTGGCCACGTTGTCCACCTCCTCCGCGGTCATGCCGAGGTAGGCGGCGACGTCCGTCACCCCGTCGTCGGCCACCCAGCGACGGTGGCGCTGGACCACCTTCAGGGCCTCGATGCAGGCGCTCTTCCTCTGGGGGAGGATCTCGATCTCGCGATCGATCTCCCGCATCTCATCCGGGCTCAGCATGGCGGCTCGGTTCTCCTCCTCCTTTCCCGCGTTTCCGCGGCTCGCGCGCCCGTCACCGCGCTCATCCTTCCTAGCGGTCCACGTCGGCCAGCACGAAGTCCATGGCGCCCAGGATGGCCAACAGGTCGGGCACCATGAGCCCCCGGGCGATCGCCGGGAGCATCTGCAGGTGGGGAAACGAGGGGGTGCGGATGCGCGTCCGGTAGGAGTGCACCCCGCCGTCCGAGGTCAGGTAGTAGCCGTTGTTCCCCTTCGACGCCTCGATCCCCTGGAAGGCCTCGCCCGGGGGGATCACCGGTCCCCAGCTCACCCCCAGGAAGTGAGTGATCAGGGTTTCGATGTCGTGCATGGTCCGGGCCTTGTCGGGCGGGGTGGCCAGGGGGTGGTCGGACTTGTAGGGGCCCTCGGGCATGTTGTCGAGGCACTGCTCGATGATCCGAAGGCTCTGGCGCATCTCCTCCACCCGCACCACCGCCCGGTCGTAGCAGTCGCCGTGGGTGGCGGTGGGGATCTCGAAGTCGAACTGCTCGTAGCCCGAATAGGGGCGCGCCTTGCGGAAGTCCCACTCCATCCCGGTGGCCCGGAGCCCGGGCCCGGTCACCCCCCACTCGATCGCGGTCCGGGTGTCGTAGGCCCCGATCCCCAGGGTGCGGTCCTTGAAGATGCCGTTCTTCATGACCATGCCGTCGTACTCGCGAAGCCGCCGGGGGAGGTAGTCGAGGTAGTTCCGCACCATCGTGTCCCAGCCCCGGGGAAGATCCTGGGCGGTACCCCCGATCCGGAACCAGCTCGGGTGCATCCGCCCCCCGCAGACCGCCTCCACGATATCGAAGATCCGCTCGCGGTCGCTGAACATGAAGAACACCGGGGAGAGCGCTCCCAGGTCCTGGGCGAAGGTGCCGTACCACACCAGGTGGCTGGCCAGCCGGAAGAACTCGCACATCATGACCCGGATCACCTGGGCCCGGGGCGGAACCTCGATCCCGGCCAGCTTCTCCACCGCGAGAACATAGGGGAGGTTGTTCATCACCCCCCCCAGATAGTCGATCCGGTCGGTGTAGGGGATGAAGGAATGCCAGCTCTGGCGCTCCCCCATCTTCTCCGCCCCGCGGTGGTGGTAGCCGATGTCCGGGACCGCGTCCACGATCTCCTCCCCGTCCAGCTGGAGGAAGATCCGGAGCACCCCGTGGGTTCCCGGGTGCTGGGGTCCGAGGTTCAGGAACAGGAACTCGGTGTCGTCGTTGGCCCGCTCCATCCCCCACTCCTCGGGCTTCATGCGGAGCGCCTCCTGCTCCTCGTCCTCCTTCTCCGGCCAGAGCCGGTAGGGGCCCATCTCGGTGGCCCGGGCGGGATGGTCCTTGCGAAGCGGATGGCCCTTCCAGGTGGGAGGAAGCAGGATCCGCCGGAGGTTGGGATGGCCGTCGAAGGTGATCCCGAAGAGGTCCCATACCTCCCGCTCGTACCAGTTGGCCGCCGGCCACACCCCGGTCACCGTGGGCAGGCTCGGGGCGTCTCCGGCGAGCGCCACCTTGAGCCGGACGTCGGCGTTCCGCTCGAAGGAGAGGAGGTGGTAGACGGCGGTGAAGTCGCCTTCGTCGCCGGGCTCGCGCCGGGTCCGCATCCGCTCGTCGACCGCGGTGAGGTCGTAGAGCATCCGGTACGGCTTCGGGACCTCCTCCTTCAGGAAACGCGCGACCGTGGGGAGGGCCTCCCGGGGGACCCAGTAGGTGGGCACCTCGTCCCGGGTCTCCTGCTCGCGAAACGCCGTCTGCGGAAACCGCCGCTTCAGATCCTCGATGGGGCCGGGATACTTCCCGCCCCGCCGGGGCTCGGCGATTTCCGGAAGATCGGTGCTCATCGTACGCGCTCGCCTTTCCCCGCTTCCCTCATGGCGTCTCCCGCTTGCTCTCGTCCGGAGAGGTCAGGTCGGTCGCCCCCGCCCGCTCCGCCCGCTTCAGATCCCGGTTCGACGGCATCGGCGGACGGTGCACGCCCTGGGGACCCACCACCCAGGAGAGGGGGCGCCTCTCGCTTCCCACCGCCTTCTGCAGAAGCAGGAGCCCCTCCATGAACGCGTCGGGACGGGGGGGGCAACCGGGAACGTAGACGTCCACGGGAAGGAACTTGTCCACCCCCTGGACCACGCTGTAGATGTCGTACATGCCCCCGGAATTGGCGCAGGATCCCATCGAGATGACCCACCGCGGCGCCATCATCTGCTCGTAGAGGCGCTGCACGATGGGGGCCATCTTCATGAACACCGTGCCCGCGATCACCATCACGTCGGCTTCCCGCGGCGTCCCCCGGATGACCTCGGCGCCGTAGCGGGCGATGTCGTACTTGCTGGTGAGGCTGGTGGCCATCTCCACGAAGCAGCAGGAAAGCCCGAAGGAGAACGGCCACATGGAGTTCTTCCGCCCCCAGGCCACGAGTTGGTCCAGCTTTCCCAGGACCAGGGTCTCTTTCACCTGCTCCTCGATCGAGGGATTGGAACTGGGCCGGGGGCTCCCGGGCGAGGCGCCGTCATCCGGTCTGGAGATCCACCACTTCATCGGTTCAGAGGAGTCCCTTGGCCCGGGTCTTCACCCGCCGGGCGGTGCCCCATTCCAGGGCCCCGACCTTCCAGAGGTAGATCAGGGCGGCCAGGAGGATCCCGACGAACACCAGGACCTCGATGTAGCCGGGCCACCCCAGTTCGGGGGCGGCGACCGCCCAGGCGAAGAGGAACACCGCCTCCAGGTCGAACACCACGAAGAACATGGCCACGAGGTAGAAGTGGGCGGAGAAGCGGATGCGGGCCGAACCGGTGGAGACGATGCCGGATTCGTAGGGCTCGCCGGTGGCGCGGTCCCGGTGGCGTTCGCCGAGCACGTGCGCCAAGCCGATCATGATGCCGACCAGGGCGATCACCGCGACGAAGTAGACGGCCAGAGGCCAGGGAGTCAAGGTTCGGACCTCCCCATGCCCGGGAACACTCATGGGTCCGCATCCGCCGCGGACGCCCCCTCCGCCTCACGACACCGCCCCATGAATGGCCAGGGCCAGTACGAGTTCTTAACGAGTGCCGAAATTCACGGCCGCCGGGGTCAATCCAATTTCCCGGAGGCGCGTCCAACTAGCCAACCACACCCGGAACGATTTCGTCAAACCCGCCGGTCCGGGGCCGCGGAACGGAAGACCCTTCGCGGAGCTTGCTCCCCGAGCCGGCAGATGGAATCATCATGGTCGCTTACGGTCGCCCCCGCGGCCGGTCGGGCGTGCCCGGGAGCCGGGGCCGCCCGTGCCCCGCCCCGGCTCTCCCTGGAGGCGACTGCGACATGTGCGGGATCTGCGGCGTGGTCACCCACCGAACCCCCCCGGAGGACGGCCGCCGGGTGGAGGCGATGGTGTCCGCCCTGGCCCACCGCGGTCCCGACGACTCGGGGATGGGGGGGGGCGGCGACGCGGGGGGAAGAGGCGGCGCGCTCCTCGGGGCCACCCGGCTCGCCATCCGAGGCCTCGGCGACGGACACCAACCCTTCCTGGATCCCGAGACCGGCGTGCTGGCGGTGGTGAACGGCGAGGTGGACAACCACCCGGAGCTCCGGGAGCTTCTCGCCTCCCGCGGCCGTTCGGTGCCCTACGCCACCGACGTGGCGGTGGTGCTTCCCCTCTACCTCGAGTTCGGCGAGGAGTTCGTATCGAAGCTGGTGGGGGCCTTCGCCATCGCGGTCTGGGACCCGCGACGCCGCCGGCTTCTCCTGGCCCGCGACCGGGCCGGCGAGCGGCCCCTCTTCTACGCGCGGGCGATCGACGGCTGGACCTTCGCCACCGAGATCGCCGCCCTCGCCGTGGACCCCTCCCTCCACCTCACTCCCGATCCCGGAGCGCTGGCTTCCTACCTCCGCTTCGGGTGCTTCGCCTCCCCCCTCACCCCGTTCCGTGAGGTGAGAAAGGTACGCCCCGGGCACCGGGTGCTCCTGGAGGACTCCGAGGCGCGAAGCATCCCCTACTGGAGCTGGCCGCTGGGGCTGGTGAAGAAGGAGCCGCCCTCCCTGGAGCGGTTCGACGCGATCTTCCGGGAATCGGTGCGACGCCAGACCGAGAACGACGTGCCCTTCGGCGTCTTCCTGAGCGGCGGCATCGATTCGTCCCTGGTGGCGGCGGTGGCCCGGTCCGTCCGCCCGGAGGTCCGGCTCCGGGCCTTCACCCTCCGGTTCTCCGAGGCGTCCTACGACGAAGGGGAGGTCGCGGCCCAGGTGGCGCGCCAGGTAGGGGCCGAAGCGGTCACGGTGTGGGTGGAGCCGAAGCATTTCCCCGACGAGCTGAGACGCGTGATTCGCCTCGTGGGCGAGCCCCTGGCCGATCCGGCCTGGATCCCCACCGCGCTGTTGGCCCGCCGGGCCGCCGAGGACGTGAAGGTCGCGCTGGTGGGCGAGGGCTCGGACGAGCTCTTCGGCGGGTACCCGACCTACATCGGAGCGCTGGCCGCCGGACGCTACGCCGGACTCCCCGGTTGGCTCAAGGCTCCCATCCGCCGGGCGGTGGAGGCCTGGCCGCCCAGCGACAAGAAGGTGACCCTCTCCTTCCTGCTGAAGAAGTTCGTGGCCGGGGCGGAGATGGACGGGCTGGAACGCCACGCGCTCTGGACCTCGGCGGTCTCTCCGGAGCTGATCCGCCGGCTCGGTGTCGAGCCCCCCACGTTCGAAGCCGAGGGCCGGGACTCGATCCTGGACACGGTCCAGCTCTACGACCTGGAGCACGGCCTGGCCGAGGGACTCCTGACCAAGGCGGACCGCGCCAGCATGACCTCGGCGGTCGAACTCCGGGCGCCGTTCCTGGACCGGGACGTGATGGAGTTCGCGGCCACCCTCCCCGAACCCGAGCGGGTGCGCCGGATCACCACCAAGGCGTTCCTCAAGCGCTACGCCCTTCGATACCTGCCCCGAAACGTGGTCCACCGGAAGAAGCGCGGGCTCTCCGTCCCCCTGGCCCGCTGGCTTCGCGAGGATCTCCATGACTGGGCGGCGGAGCGGCTGGGCGATCCCGGCCTCGCCGCGGTGGGCATCCGCCCCGAGGCCGCGCTGGAGCTGCTGCGCGAGCACGACGAGCGACGCGCCGACCACGCCCGGGCCATCTGGGCGGTGGTGGTCCTGGCCGAGTGGCTGGCCTGGGCGCGGTCGATGGAGACGGGGGGGAAGGACAGGAGCCCGGTCCTGGCGGCGATGGCCGACGGCGAAAACCGCGGCAGGGAGTAATCCCGGGCCCGGCCCACGCCCCCGATTCCCCGCCGGATTCTACGCCCGGCCCATCCCGTTGCTAACGCCCCCCTTGCGCGAATTTTCTCTTCCTGTCATGCCGGTATCCCAGAGCGCACATCCATCCCCGCCCATATGTCAGGCTTCCGAGGACAAATGTCGAATGTGAATGTTCTCCTGAACGAGCTTGACATTCATTCAAACATGACTAAGTTGATCATTATACGGAGTATACCCGCCGCCCAAGCGCAATCTACGCTCAAGGAGGCCCCCCATGCCGAGCCCCATCCCGTTCGTGCGCCCGAACGCCACCCGTCCCGGTCCGGCCATCCTCCCCACGACCCGGGTTCACTCGTACCGGATGGAACCCCGTCCGACCGGATGTGGCCGGGGATTCGGGTCCCGGCGATGGGGCTTTCTCCTGGCTGTGCTTTCATTCGTGACGGTGATGCAGTTGGAGGGGCCGGGAGTCCGCCGGACGGAGGCCGCGGCGATCAAACCACCCCGGGGGCGCGCGATCCAGCTGGTGGACCCCGACAACCAGGCCCTCCCCGGCACGGCTCAATCCCCCGAGGGCGTCCTGAACGTGAGCGGCAGCACTTGCTTCGGGGGAACGATCTGGGATGCCACCGAAGCGCGCTGGGAAGCCGTCTCAGGAGGGATGTGGACGTTCGATTCGGGGGTGGGGTCGAGCTTCAACTACTCGACGCCCGGCGTGGACCCGTACAAGTACGGTTCGCCGACCAACCCTGCCCCACCGGGGCAGGAACTTCACGCCTTGATGGAGGGATGGATCGGGATTGATCTCACGCGGAGCCAGGGCGCGACCTACTTCCGCCGCATGGGCGTCTCGGACTTCGCCGGCCCGGCCTGCGTGGGTAGCGCCGTCGGCCTCGGCGGGAACTGGTCGTTCTGGGTGGGGCTCACCGCGGCCGAAGCCGCCTACGCCTGCTATCAGACAGGACGCGGCTACGGGAACAACTGGGACACGTCGATCAGCAAGGTCTTCAACTACAACGGCACGGACAACGTGACCCTCAGCTTCAAATACAACCTCAACACCGACAATTACCGGGACGTGATCCGGGTGGAGGTCGAGGATGTTTCCGCCGGCACGACCAAGCTCGTGGCCTTTGGAACCGGGGTCTCCGCCGGATCGTACACCAAGATCCTGAAGCCGGGCACGGACCTCCCGACCGTCGCCGGCCCGATCCGGATCCGCTTCCGGTTCGTGAGCGATGCCACCGGATCGGACGAGGACGGCGGCTACCCCACGACGTGCGGCGCCTTCGCGGTCGACGACATCTCGGTCACCTCTCCCAGCCTGTCCTTTTTCGACAATTTCGAGGCCGGCAGCGACGGGTGGGCTCTCGATCCGCCGCAGCCGGGTGCGGGAGGGGACTGGTCGGACATCGTGGAACTTTCCACCCTTCCCCCTCCGCTCGTCTCCGGCTCCTGCGCCATGGCGGGCAGCGTCCTCGTCTTCCAGGATCTCGCCGTGGGCGGCCACGGGACCTACCAGGACAACATCGCCGCCTCGCCCTGGATCGATCTCCTCCAGGCCGGCATGGTGGGATCCGCATACGACTACGTGAAGTACGATTACTATTCCGAAACCCCGATCAAGAACTACATTTTCGCCCAGGTCCTGGTGCAGTGGTACCCGTACACGAGCTGCCCGGCCGGCCCCACTACGGCGGCGAGCCCCTGGAAGTCCAACGGATTCGTCTACTACTACAGCAACTCCCCGAGTTGTAGCGCGTCCGGGGGGCCACAGGCGAAGGCCGACTTCACCGGGATCATCGATCCGACCGCCGAGGCGGTGCGCATCGGACTCGGGGTCGTCAATTACTGTCGGTTCTACACCGGATCGTGCACGGGGTTCACCAACTCCACGCCCTGGTTCGACAACGTCTGCTTCGAGGTCTCCACCAGCCCCTGCGTCCCCGTGCTCGCCCTTCGGCCCTTCGATCTTCCCCAGGACGCGTTCCCCGAGAACGGAACGTTGAGGCTCGATGCCCCGGGACGGCTCGATTCCGGCTACATCACCGGCGACACCGGCCCGGTCGCCGGCAGTGCGCTCGGCGACACGCTGGTGGTGCGTGGGGGCCTCGGAGAGGCCGAAGTCCGGGTCCAGTTCGCGCTACATCCGGGTCCGGGAATCAATACCGTTCAACTGAATACGTGGCTGTCCGGCCAGACCTACGAGGGAGTTCACGACGGCCAGAGCTGGTACTCCGCCCGCATGGACACCGCCGAGGTCGGCGGCGTGGCCTTCACCGGCTACTGGATGACCGCCTATCACGAACAGGATCCCAACTTCACCGGCACCGACACCGACGTGGATCCCACCGACTACGGCCCCACCGGCCTCCTTACCCATCTCGCGAACGACATCTTCCCGGACGATCTGTTCACGCCCGGAAGCCGGGTATGCCTGTTCTACAAGGCGCGTGAGATCGGCACCCTCAGCTGGTCGACGGCCCCCGACACGACCGGGGGGAACTGCCTGGAGTGGGAGTGCCTGCCCTCCTCCATGGGACCCGACTCGACGTTCAACTGCGTTCTCTACGTGGACGACGCCGACGGCCGGGGCGCACAGCCCTATGTCGAGGGGGCCCTTGCCTCGCTCCTGGGCACGGGTTCGGTCAACTTCGAGGGATCGAACTGGGATCGCTACGACGTCCGGGCCCCGTCCAGCAACCAGGCCACGCTGGGCCGCCCCCTCCGGTCCGCCTATGGGGCGAGCCTTTATCAGCTTCTGGGCTACAAGGCGATCCTCTGGGACAGTGGAAGCCTGGACGCCAACACGCTCCGCAAACCGGACAGCGACCTCCTGATCCCATGGCTGACCCTGGATGTGCTCAATGTCGGACCGAGGAATCTCTACCTCTCGGGCGACGGCCTCGCCTACGATGTGAGCGGAAACGCGGCCACGGCCGGATTCTTGGGCGAGTACTGCGGAACCGACGTCCTGTGCAATACCGTTCGTACCGGGGGCTGCCCCGCCAACACGCCTTCCGAGCCGGTGTCCGACATCCCCTTGGCGCCGGAATTGGGTTCGCGGACCGCCTCCGGCCGGGGGTTCACGCACTACGGGGAGGGGAACGGGACTCCCTACTTCCGCTCCTTCGACGTTCTCGACACGCACGCGGGAGCGATCGGGTCTCCGCTCGGGGACGAGAACTACGATGGGCCCAACCAGGGCCTGGTCTCGTATTCCGCCGTCTCCAACCGGGCCACCAGCGGAGGCAACTACCGGACGGTGGTGGACGGCCTGTCGGTCATCCGGCGGCGCGACGCCTCGGCCACGACCGCTGCGGTCGCCGACCGGCTGGGTGAGGTGCTGAATTGGTTCGGGTTCCCCAACGGGGCCGCCTGCCGCGACTCGGCGCTCACCGTCCCGGTCCCGCCACCCCCCGTCGAGTTCCCCACCGCCCTCTCCCCGATCTCCCCCAACCCTCTGCCGTCCGGCACCTCGGGGCGATTGGACTTCAGCACCGCGGCCGACGGCCGGGTCAGCCTGGAGGTGTTCGACCTCAACGGGCGGTTCATCCGGTCCCTCTTCGAGGGGTCCGCGGAAGCGGGTCCGCATACCGCACGCTGGGACGGCCGGGATCAGGCGGGCCGCCCGGTTCCCGGAGGGGTCTACTTCTACAGGCTCCGCGCCGACGGCCGGACGCTCTCCAGCAAGGTGGTGATCATCCACGCCGGCCGGTGAGGGACGGGGCGGTCTGATTCGGCGCGCGAAAATCGGTGGAACGGGGCGGGCGGGCGCGGCTACGCTCGCTCCATGATCACCATGAACATGCCCTCCACCGAAGAGATGCGCCGGGCGTTCGCGGAGCGGGATCCCGCCTACGAGGGGGTCTTCTTCGTGGCCGTCCGGACCACCCGGATCTTCTGCCGGCCGACCTGCGCCGCGCGGCGGCCGCGCCCGGAGAACGTCGAGTTCTACCCCTCGGCGCGGGACGCCGCCGCCGCGGGCTACCGGCCCTGCCGCCGGTGCCGGCCGCTGGAACCCCGGGGCGAGCCGCCGGCATGGCTCCGCGGCCTCCTGGCCGACGTCGATCACGACCCGTCCCGCCGCTGGACCGAAGCCGACCTCCGCGAGCGGGGGATCGACCCGGGGCGGGTCCGGCGCTGGTTCAAGGCCCGGCACGGCATGACCTTTCACGCCTACCTCCGGGCGCGGCGCCTGGGGCTCGCCCTGGGGAACATCCGCCTGGGCGGCGACCTCACCGAGACCGCCTACGACGCGGGCTACGAGTCCCCGAGCGGGTTCCGGGACGCCTTCGCCCGCCACTTCGGCGACGCCCCGGGACGGAGCCGCGGGGCCGCCCTGGTGGTCACCACCCGGATCCTCTCCCCCCTCGGACCCATGGTGGCCGCGGCCACCGAGGAGGGCGTCTGCCTGCTGGAGTTCGCCGACCGCCGCATGCTGGAGACCCAGATCCGCCGGCTCCGAAAGCTCCTGGACGCCCGGTTCGCCCCCGGAGAGAACGAGCACCTGGTCCGGCTGGGCGAGGAGCTACGGGAGTATTTCGCGGGGGAACGGAAACGCTTCGACGTCCCCCTCGTCCTTCGCGGCACCGAGTTCCAGCGCGCGGTGTGGCGAGGCCTCGCCGCCATCCCCTACGGCGACACCGTGAGCTACGAGACCCTGGCCCGCCGGATCGGCCGCCCCGCCGCGGTGCGCGCGGTGGGACGGGCCAACGGGGACAACCGGCTGGCCATCCTCCTTCCATGCCATCGCGTGGTGGGTCACGACGGCAAGCTGGTGGGCTACGGAGGCGGTCTCTGGCGGAAGGAGGCGCTCCTGGGCCATGAGCGGGGGCTCGCCTTCGGAGGGGGCGGTCAGGAGTAGTCGACCACCCGGAAAAAGGCGAGGGGCTCCAGATCCCCGGGAAGCGGGCGGAAGGCGGGGGTCGGCCCCGCGGCCAGGGCGTCGGCGAGCCGGCGCGCCTCGGCGAGGTAGGACTCGTAGAGGGCGCTCCGCTCGTCGCGGGAAATGCCGGGGAGCTCCTCCCGGCGGGCCTCCAGCGCGCACTCCAGTCCGAATCTGGGCGGCTCGCCCTCCGCGGCGTCCCGATGGCTCCACGCCCCGGTCCCGAGATCGAAGCGGTAGAGCGGAATGAACCGCGGGCCATGGTCGGCCAGGAACTCCACCGCCCGGCAGAGATAGGACAGGTCCAGGTCGTCCATGGAGTAGTGGCACCCCACCCGGATCCACCCCGGCTTGACCCCCTGGCACCCGGCCACGATCCGGTCCCGGTAGCGGTCGGAGACCGGAGCGGTGATCTGGAGGAGATGGTGGCCGTAGGGGCCGGCGCAGGAGCAGCCGGCCCGGGATTGGATGCCGAAGAGATCGTTCAGGAGCCGGGTTCCCAGCTTGGGATGCAGGTAGCGGTCCCCGTGACGGAGGTTGAAGGAGATGATGCCGATCCGCCGGTCGGGGTCGGGGTTTCCGAGGATCTCGATCCCCGGATGATCCCCCAGCCGCTTCATGGCCGCCCGGATGTGCTCCCGCTCGATCCGCTCGATCTCCTCGTACCCCACCGCCTCGGCCAGTTCCATGGCCAGGGCCGCCCGCATCAATTGCAGGGTTCCCGGGGTCCCCGCCTTCTCACGCGCCTCGATGTCCTGGGTATACTCCTGGCCGGTGAACCCCACGTAGTCCACCGTGCCTCCGGACGCGAAGGTCGGCGGGAGATCGGAGCGATAGATCCGGCGATTGAAGAGCAGGATGCCGGTGGAGCCGGGCCCCCCCAGGTACTTGTGGGGGGAGAAGTACACCGCGTCGAGGTAGGACTCGGCGTCCCGGTTCATGTCCATGCGCAGGTAGGGCGCGCAGGCGGCGAAGTCGAAACAGGCCAGGGCGTCGTGGCGATGCAGAATGCGGGCCATCTCGTAGACCGGCGACTTCATGCCGGTCACGTTCGAGGCGGCGGAGAACGCCCCGATCTTCGTCCGGCCGGCGTATCGGGGATCGGCCAGCCGGCGATCGAGATCCTCGAGGTCGATCCCCCCGTCGGCACCGAGCGCGATCTCCACCACCTCGGCCAGGGACTCCCGCCAGGAGATCTCGTTGGAGTGGTGCTCGTAGGGACCCACGAACACCACCGGCGAGCACGCGTCCATGAAGGCGGAGAAGTCCGGCGCGTTCGCGTTCGCCTCGGAGCAGGCCCGGTCGAACTGGGTGCGGATCCGCTCCCGGGTGGCCGGCGGCACGTAGACCCCGAGGATCTCCTGGAGCTTCTGGACCGCTCCGGTGGACCCGTTTCCCACCGCCACGATGCAGGTGTCCTCGTTCCCGTTCGCCGCCGCCTTGATGATGCGCTCGGCCCGGTGGAGCATCTCGGTGGTGCTCCGGCCGGTTTCGTCGTCCTCGGTGTGGGTGTTGGCGTAGCTCTCCTCGATCCGCAGGAGGTAGCGTTCGATGAACCGAACGTTCCGCCCCGAGGCGGTGTAGTCCGCATATACCATCAATCGCTTGCCGAACGGCGTCCGGAAGAGCGAGTTGCTCCCCAGGATTTCGTCTCGGAGTGCGGATGGCTCGAGTCGGGGCGGCGTGCCGGGCATGGACTGTTTCCTTCGCGAGGGCCGCTCCCGAGGCGGCTCGGGACCGGCGGAATGTCGGCAAAGAGGAACCGGCCACGAGAATACACCAGAACCCCCCTCCCGCGGAGGAGGACGATCTCGCAGGAAATGCGGTTTGTCGGCGCGCCGGGTGAGCGACGATCGAACCGCGAGCGCCGGCCGGGGAAGGCGCATGGGCTTCGCAGATCGGGAGTCGCGCCCGGGGAATGCGTCTGTAAACGTTTTCCCGTTGCTTCGGCCCTTCCCGAAGCATATCGTTGAATCCTTGTGCGGCGGTGCCCCGCATCAAAAAGCCATGAATTGCCGCTACCGGTCGGTTTCCGACCCCCATCCCGCTCTGACCCGGCGGCCAGACCCGTTCCTCGAGCGCGAACGACGTCTCGCGCGGCCTGGGATCCACTGTCTCCCGCCGGCCGATTCGGGCCGGTCCTCTGCACACCGGCGAATCCCCTCCGGCTACGCCCCGGCATCCGCGCACCCGAATCGTCCACCCGCGGCCCGCCGTTCCCAGACCCTCACCGATAGCATCCTGCCGCCCCCCATCCCGGCGGCATTTACTCGAAACATCATGACCCGACTCGATTTCGAGATCGGATCAATGGAGAAGATCATGCGAATCCTCGGCATCGCTGTGCTCGCATCCGCCCTCCTTGTCGGAGGCTGTTCCCAGGACACGTCCTCGATCCCCACCGCGGCGACGCTGGCTCCCCAGCCCGGCGCGACGGTGGCCCCGACCGCGAAACCCGGATACGAAGACGCGTACTACGACGGCACCACGGTGAAGATCAACGCCATCGAGGTTCCGAACCATGCGCCCGAGGGGGCCCAGGCCGACCTCTACGAGGTGGTCTACCCGATCGGGTGGGAAAACCTGAACGTCCCGCCGCCCCAGTGCAATCCCTGCGACCACGAGGGGAACGGGATCGACTTCACCGACTATCACGACCACATCCTCGACTCGATCCCCTCGAGCCCGGGCCACGGCGAGTACTCCCCCCTCTGGCACGTCTGGGTGATCGTTCCGGCCTACGGCCAGGACCAGGCGGTGAACGCCCAGATCAGCGCGGCCATCGCGGCCCAGCTCCCGATCACCTCGGAAGAAGCGGTGAACAACCTCCTCGGCATGCACCTGCCGAGCGGGGCGCCCCTGGCGGTCAAGGTCGACGCCCACCTCTACTTCCTCTGCGCGGTGGTGAACCCTCACGCGGCCGGCTAGGGTGATCAAGCCACTTGCCGTCCGGTGGGGTGGGGAATCGCCCCGCAGCCGGTTGGCATGTTGAATCCCCACGCCGACGATTGATTCCCCGGGGAGGGCGGCCCGCCGCCCTCCCCCGTTTCATTCCCGAGCCGGAGCCCCCTCGACCTGTGGCGCGTCCTCCACAGGTGCGGCCGCCCGGCCGCGGCGCTGATTCTTCCCGGCGCCCGCGCCCCGAAGCGCCGCGAATCCAACCGCCCATTCCACAGCCTCTTCCCCCGTCGAACCCCCGCCGCCCCGAATGGCACGCAACTTGAAATAGCGGAAGACAAGGGGTCCAGACCCAGGGGATCAGGAAGCCCGCGGCGGCGTCTGCGGGGGGAAGGGGGCGCGTCATGAAACGAACGGTATTGCTCGCGGTTCTCCTCTGCGCCGGTGTTCGCCTCGCCGAGGCCTCGAACGGCGCGAACGGCGGCCCGGCGGCCGAAGCCGACGCGCTTCTCCGCGCCGACACCCGGATCCGCGTGACCACCCGGCAGCTGGACCTCCGCCACCAGGAGGGAAGCGTGGTGGTGGCGGATCGGAGCGGCATCCTGGTGCAGCTCGACGACGGCCCGGGCGTCGGTCTACGTTCCCTGGTACGATGTCGCCGACCTCGAGGTCTCCCGCGGCACCATGCGGGGGACGGCGGTCGGCGCGGCGGGCGGGCTGGTGGCGGGAATCGTGATCGGGGCGCTGGCCAGCAGCACGCCCACGGTCTCCGGGAACCTCGACGACCCCCACGCCTTCGACCGGCCCCACGACAACAGCGGCGGGGCCATGCTCATCGGCGCCTTCACCGGGGCGGCGATCGGGGCCCTCATCGGCTCCGGGACCCGGATCGAGAGATGGGAGCGGGTGCGGTGGGCCCCACGACTCTACGGTTCGTCCGGCGGCGGCGCGGGGTTCGGGCTTTCCCTCACCCTGCCGCTCTCCGCCCGCTGACGGACCGGACGCGGCCGGCCTCCCGACGCCGCGGCGGGACACGCGCCGCGGCGTCTCGATTTGCCTCTCCCTCGATCAGAAAGACCAGTTCACGATGGGCAGCACCGGGAACTTCTCCTTCTGCTGCACCACGTTCACGATCCCGATCTGGAGTCCGTAGAGGGTCTGGGTCATGTTGAAGAGGCCGAGCTGGAAGCCGGACATGTGCTGGGTGATGTTGACCGCCCCCCACATGAACCCCTCCGCGTCGTCGGCGCTGTTGTAGAAGCCGGTCTGAAGCCCGGTCATCTTTCCGTCGATGATCCCGACGAAGTTGTCGGACCATCCGGTGAAGTTCCCCTGGGTAAGCCCGACCAGGCCGTACTGGAATCCCTTGAACTCGCCGTTGGTCTGGTTGATGAGGCCGACGTCGAGACCATGCATCTCCGCGTTCACGCCGTAGAGCAGGTTCAACCGCACCCCGTGGACGGCCTGCGACTCGGGAACGATCTGGACCGGGTTCCAAAGCGCGATCTGGATCGGCTTGGCCGAGCCTTCGGCCTGAGCCGCTCCCGGAAGCATGTCAAGACCCACCAGGGCGGCCAGGACCAACACCGACAGCACCGATTTCATCTTCCCTCCTTGTTCACGAACGATTGACTGACGCCGGGTTCGTTTCCCCTGAGGAACCGGGCCGGGCTTCCGCCGTCCGGCGGTTCCGAACCGCGACCTGAACATTTCCTGAAGCGACAGAGAGTCTATCCCACTCCCGGGCCGGAAGAACAGACGCTCCGCTCCCGGCACGAGCGACCGGGACCAAGCCGGAGCCCGCGGACGGGCGCGACGGATCACCGAGTCGCGGACCGGTGGCGCCGGCGCCAATCGGGCCCCCCTTCCTTCACCCCCCCCGAAGGCTCAGAATCCCCCCATGCCGCGATATCTCTTCATGATCCTTGCCGGGATCCTCGGCCTCTCCGGCCCAAGCGCCGCCACCCCGGCGCCGCCACCCCTCCGGGTGGGAACGATCACCGTTCGCACCCTGGACGTGTACACCCCCGCGGAGCGCGCGGCGGGCTGGCCTTACCGGGCCGCCGCCGCCATCCACGTGAAGACCCGCCCGGCCGTCATCCGCAAGTTCCTCCTCTTCCATTCGGGCGACCGGTACGAGCCCGAGCAATTGGCCGAGACCGAACGGAACCTGCGGGCGCTGCGGTTCATCAAGGAGGCCTCGGTGGTCGCCGGCCCGCCCCGTGACGGGGTGGTGGACGTGACGGTGACCACCCAGGACACCTGGACCACCGAGCCCTCGCTCACCGTGAGCCGAAAGGGCGGGGTCTCGACCTTCGGGGTGTCCCTGGTGGAGCGGGACATCCTGGGAACGGGCCGGGAAACGGAGATCCGCTACGACGAGGAGGCCACCCGCATCTCCCGGAGCTTCGCCTTCACCGACCCCAACCTGTTCGGCCCCTACCGGCGCGGGTGGGTGTTCCACTCCGAGAACTCCGACGGAAGGAAGGATCAGGGCGGGATCGAGCGGCGATTCTCCTCGGTCTCCACCGCCCGCGCCGGAGCGCTCCTCTACGACGTCTCCCGGGGCAACGATCGGATCTACCGGGACGGGGAGGCGATCTCGGAATACCGGCAGGAGCATCGGGGCTATCGCGTGGAACTCGGCGCGGCGGTTCATCGCACCCCGCTCACCGCGCGGCGCCTGGGGGTCGGGTTCCTGTGGCTCGAGGACCGCTTCCGGACCCTCCCCGGACGCGAGGACGATCCGCACCCCGCCGACCGGCGCTACGGCTATCTCTTCGTCCGCGCCGAGAGCGTGGTGAACGACCTCGTGAAGCTCGACTACGTGGACCGCGACTCCCGCTACCAGGACTTCAACCTGGGACCGCGGGGATCGGTCCTCCTTGGCATCTCCCCGGCCTGGGGCGCGGTCGCCCGCGCCACCGGGCTCGTCACCGCCGAGGCTTCGGTGGGCGCGCACCTGGGGGCGGGGACCTTCATCCTGAACCGGATCACCGGCCAGAGCCGGATCGGCGACCCGCGCGCGAACGCGGTGCTCCGTGACGAGGCCCGTTACGTGCACCGCTTCGGGACCGTCCTCCCCCAGACCCTGGTGGGCCGGCTGGCGGTGGCCCGCGGGTGGGACCTGGACCGTGACGTGCAGTTCTTCGTCGACGGCGACACCGGGCTCCGCGCCTATCGCCTCTGGGCCTACGAGGGGAACAAGAGCGTGATCCTGAACCTGGAGCACCGGGTGTTCACGGGGCGGGAGATCTTCCAGGTCCTGTCCCCCGGGGCGGCGATCTTCTTCGACGCGGGAGCCGCCGCCCCGGAGGGAAGCGCTCTTCGACTCGATCGGGTGAAGAGCGACGTCGGGGTGGGGCTCCGCCTGGCGCTTCCCCGGGCCTCGGTCCATAGCCTGTTCCGGATGGACGCCGCCTGGCCGCTCTCCCCGGACCCAGAGGGACGGCGGAACGTTCTGATTTCGTTCTCCAGCTCCCAGGCGTTTTGAGCGGCCGGGACCCCGGGGCCGAAACGACCCCGGCTACCGCCGCGATGCGGTCCGGGGAGGGGCCGTCGCGTCCGGATCGTCTTCGGGCGCTCTCCGCCGCACCAGGTACAGGGGGCGTTCCTTCACCTGCTCGTAGATCCGCACCACGTACTCTCCGAGAATGCCCAGGAACGTGAGCTGCACCCCCCCGATCAGGAGGACCGCGCCCAGGATGGAGGTCCAGCCGGGGACGGCGAGCCGCGGGTGGAGAAAGCGAACGCCCAGGGCATAGATCAGGTACAGGAGGGCCAGGACCGAGGTCGTCAGCCCGATCCCGATCGCGGTCCGGAGCGGCAGGGTGGTGAAGGAGAAGATGCCGTCCATGGCCAGGTTCATCATGCGCTTCACGTCGTACTTCGACGCTCCCGCCGCGCGCTCGCCCACCACGAACGGGACGGTGGCCCGCCGAAAGCCCGACCACAGAACCAAGCCCCGCAGGAGCCGGTGGGTTTCGCGGACCTCGGAGAACGCGCGCACCACGCGGCGGTCCAGGAGCCGGAAGTCCGAGGCGCCCGGCCGGATGTCGATCTTCGACACCCGCGCCAGCAGCCGGTAGAACGCGGCCGAGGTGACGCGCTTCAAGAACGGCGTCCGTTCCCGGTCGCGGCGCTCGGTGAGCACGACCTCCGCGCCGGCGCGCCAGGCGGCCAGAAGTCGCGGGGATCACTTCGGGCGGGTGCTGGAGGTCCGCGTCCATGGTGATCGTGGCCTCGCCCCGGGACGCGTCCAGACCGGCGGTGAGGGCGGCCTGGTGCCCGAAGTTCCGCGAGAGCTGGATGCCGCGGATCTCCCGGCGCCGCTCCGCCCAGGAACGGATCACCTCGAAGGTGCGGTCGGTGGAGCCGTCGTCCACCAGGATGACCTCGAAGGGGTCGCCCGACCGGTCGAGGACCGGGAGGAGCGACTCCAGAAACAACGGCAGGGCGTCCTGTTCGTTGTAACAGGGCGCGATCACGCTCAGGACCGGCGCCGGCGGGCCTCCCGGGTCCCGGTTCACGGTCATCGGGACATCCGGAGTTCGATGAACTGGAAGTCCGCGCGGGGCCTCGAAGTATCCCGGTCCCCGCTCGCCCCGCAACCGAAGATGATCTGAAGCAGGGAGTCGTCGGATGATTTCTCGAAGGGGATGTTCACGGTGCGGAAGCCGGTCATGGGAATCATGTCGTCCGGCATCACTTCCATCCCCCTTCGCGTCTCGAGGGGATCCGTGGTCAGGAAACTGACCACGACCCGATGGTCGAACCGCCCGCAGACCCGGAGGCGGTAGGAACCGGGCACGGCGTGAGTGTACGTGAAGCCCAGGAGAGGTGCGAGGGGCCCGGGCGGGGCGATGATCCGGAGGTAAGGGACGGCTCCCGCGCCGCCGTCGGAAACGACGTCGTACCTGGCGCCGGGAGGCGGCGTCGTGGGCGGCAGCTTTCCGTCCGCGAAGTCGACCCGGAAGGCCTGGACCTCCAGCCCCGCGATCTGCTTCCCCGCCTCGGCGCGAACCTCGGCGTCGGGGTCGGTCTTTCCCTCCAGGAGAACCGGAAGCCCCGCGTGACCCACCGCCCCCGCCCTTTCCAGGCACCGGAGCCGGACCGCCGGGTCGGGGCTCGCCATCTCTCGCCGCCAGTCGTGAGCGGGGGCCGGCGCCTTGGGGGCGAACGCGACCAGGAGCACCAGCACAGTCAGGTCCACCGCACCCGCCGCCGCGGCCAACGCGAGGAATCCCCGTGTCCGCTCCACCGGGGTCCCGCCGGATTCGCGGGGGGGTTTCGGCCCGGCCCGCCTCCCCGGACGCCGGCGCCCCCTCAGATGGGCCACGCCGCGCGCCGCGGCCCCCACCAGCATCAAGACCCCCAGGAGCAGGGCCCAATCCACCCCCATGAGCAGCCGCGGATGCGTCTGGACGGGGACGATCGTGCCGCAGAACCCCACCACCCAAATCAGGGGTATCCACGCCCCGGGAAAGATGAACAGACCCACGATCAGTCCCGCCAGCCCGATCGGGGCCAGGTACCGTTCCACCCCGATCCGGGTCGCCTGATCGATGCGGGTCCCCCACCCCCACTTGAGCTTCTCCACCGGGTCGCGCACCACGTACCCGCCGAGGCGCCCGGCCACCAGGCCGGCGTACCATCCGCGATGGTTGGAGATGAAGCGGTCGGCCTCGCGGGAGCACGCCGCGCTGTAGGTGAACGAGCCGTAGGGGACGTCGTAACCGCAGACACGGATCACGTAGTCTTCCGTGGACCGGTCGCGGAACCGGAGACCCAGGGGGTTGTCCTTGTCCTCGCCCAACCCGGTGAGCAGGGAATGACCGCTCCCGCTCGAGGTGAGCGCCACCACTCCGGCACTCCGCGCGGTGATCGTCATCCAGGGGACGAGGGTGAGGACGGTGGCCGCGACCAGGACCGCGCCCACCACCGCCGCCGCGCGAACCCGGCGCCAGAGGAGCCAGGTGATCAGCGCCAGGACCAACGGCCCGGTCACCGCGGTCGAACGGACGTAGGTGGCGATGCCGACCACGACCCCCGCCGCGACCAGCCAGCCCGCCGATCGCACCACCCCCTGAGGTCCGCGCTTCCAGACCGGGAGCATCAGCGCGGTGGCGTAGATCGCCGCGAATCCCGGCCAGCCGTCGCGGAACGGTTCGGCGGCGGCGTAGGCCGCCGGAAAGTAGGCCGCGTAGAGCGCGCAGGTGAGGAGCGCGATCCATCGCCGCCCGGTCACGAACATGGCGATGGGATAGAGGAGCAGGAGCGCCCCGAGATCGATGAGGATCTGGATCAGCGAGACGTCGTAGAGACTGTGGACGCCGGGAACGTGCCGGGCCAGGAAGACGAACGCGCCCCAGCCGCTCTGATCGGCGAAGCAGGGAACGTAGGGGGCCTCGCCGTTGGCGGCGCGAACGGAGTCGACCATGGCGTCGTACCCGGCGAGGGGGCGGCGGAACCCGTCCCCATCCAACAGGAATCGCCTCGCCGTTTCCTGATCGTCCTCCCGGTAGAAGAACGGACGCCCGTCAGCCAGCCCCCGCGAGAGGGCGAGGTGGGTCTGGGTTGCCGCCCAGTAGAGCGGGTTCTCGGCGAAGACCCGCCGATCCTCCAGGCGAACGAAGAGCCCGAACCCCAGAATCATCACCAGTGCCACGGGGACCCGCCACCCCGGAGGGAAGATCCTGGAGAGCCGGGAGACCCTGTGCTTCGGGGATGCCGGCTTCGACTTACCGCTCATGCCTTCCCCGGCGACGCGAGGTCCGTGGCCAGGAAACGATCGGGGGCGAAGGGGGCGGCCTCGGGAGGGTTCGCTCCGAGGAGCAGGCGGGCGGCGAGCCGGCCGGCCGAGGCGCTGCAGGTCACCCCATGTCCCCCGTACCCCGCCGACCAGAAGAACCCCTTCACCCCGGGATCCCAGCCGATCACGAACCGGTGATCGGGGGGAAGGTGCGGAGGCCGGCCCAGCCGCGGCGAACGGGAACGTCGGCGAGGGCGGGAAAGTGGCGGGAAAGCTTCTCGGCGAGCTGTTCGAGGACGGCGGGATCGACGGCGGGGACTCCCGGCTCGGCCGAGGTCTCGTCGCACGGGCTGAGGAGGAGCCCCCCGGACTCGGGGCGGAAGTAGACCCCGGAGGTGGGGTTCCAGACCACGGGGAGGTTCCGGTCCACCCAGGCGAGCGGGCCGCTGTCGTAGAGGTGGCGGCGGAACGGGGTGATCGGTGCGTCCACCGCGCCGGCCATGCGGGCGACCTCCCGTCCCCAGGGCCCGGCCGCGTTCACCACCGCGGGGGTGCGGATGAACCCGTGGTTCGTTTCCACGCCCTCCACGGCGCCGTCCCGGACCCTGATGGAACGAACCTCGGTCCCGGTGAGGATGCGAACCCCGCGCCGTCTTCCCTCCCGCAGGTAGCCGGCCAGAAGCCCCGCCACCTCGATCACTCCGTCCCGGGGACACCAGAGGGCGGCCTCGAATTCGGCCCCGCGCAGGAGATCCACCCGCGCCCGGGCCCGCTCGGGAGACCACCACTCGACCTCCAGCTCGGCCAGGGCGTCGCCGGGGGTGTCGGCGACCATTGCTTCCAGGGCTTCCCGCCCACCGGTCAGGAGGGAGCCGCTCGGGATGAACCCGATCGGCTCCTGCCAGTCCGAGGGGGTGTCCCGGATGAACGCGCCCCCGTCACGGGCCAGGGCGGCCACCTCACGGCCGGCCACCACCACCCGGAGGATGGCCGCGTTCCGTCCGGAGGAGTGGACCCCGGGGACGGATTCCTTCTCCAGGACGACCACCCCGGTCGCACCTTCGCGGGCGAGATGGTAGGCCGCGGCGGCGCCGGCGAGCCCGCCTCCGATGATCACGAATTCAGCAGATTCCATGACCGGCGATTGTAGCGCGGTGGGCGGGGTTGCGGAGGCCTTGGGTGGCGATCAGCGAATCCCGGGCCGCCCGTCGATCATGCCTCCCGGGTGGTCCGGATGAGGGCTTCCATGTGTTTCAGGTAGCGGTCCAGCGCGCGCCGGCCGGTCTCGGTGAGCCGGTACTCCGACTTGGGCTTTCTCCCTTCGAAGGACTTGGTGCAGACGAGATAGCCCGCTTCCTCGAGCTTCCGGGCGTGGACGCTGAGGTTGCCGTCGGTGGTCTCCAGGAGGCTTCGAAGCTCGTTGAAGGTGAGGGACACGTTCACGGCGAGGGCGCTCACGATGCCCAGCCGGACCCGCTCGTGGATCAGCCGGTCGAGATCGAGGGCCCGGCGAGGGAGCGCGCGCGCGCTCCGCTCCCCCCGGACGGACCCGGTCGCGCGGCGGGCGGCGGCGCGCCTAGCCACCGTGCCTCCGCGCGATGACCGCTCCGAACACGAGCTGGAGCCCGCCGAACCCCGCGGCCATGAAGGGGTCCCCCCAGGTCTCGGGCGCGACCAGGGCGGCCGCCCCCAGGAGCATGAAGCAGATCCCCATGAGGGGGATGATCCGGATCGAGGCCGAGCCCCCGGTGGCCACCCCGGTCCCGTAGAGAAGGAGCCAGACCGCGGGAAGGAGCTCGTACCGGGACCGGTCGGCCAGGGCCGCGGTCAGGAGCGCGCCGGCCAGGAGCGGCGGGGCGGTGGCCAGCACGAAGCGCCGCCCCGCCCCGGCCAGAAGCGGGATGCCCGAGACCAGGGCCTTCCGCCGCATGAAGAGCGCCCCGGTGAGAAAGGCCAGCGCGGCGGCGGCCAGCCAGACCGCCAGCCAGCGGGCGGGAGTGGGTTGGCGATGGGCGAGCGCGGCCGCGCCCAGGGCGGTGGCCCCCATGGCCATCCCCCCCCATCCGGGGACCGCGGTGAACGCGGCGGAGCGCGTCATGGTGTCGCGGATGAAACGGAGGTTCTCGGCCGCCCGGTCGTGGAGCGCGGGGGTCGGAGGGGTGATCGCCATGGGGGGAAGATAGGCGAGCCGTCTGGCTCCGTCAAGTACTTTGCACAATGAAGCAACGGGGTTCGGGCGCCTCGGTTTCGGACTCCGCCGGGGAGGCTCCCGATGGGAGGCCGCATCGCCCTTGAAGAAGGCCACCTTCGGGCGCACTATCCGGAGAGCGCGGCCCATCGCCTTGCCACGAAGCGGCTCGTCCCCTTCGTGTCTCGATCCGACCGGGGTCGAGCGGCCCGGCGATCGCCTGAACCCGTACCCCGGAGACCCCGTGCCCAGATCCCGGAAAGCGACCCTCGCCGGCCCCCACCGATTCCTGGTCACCACCGTGCCCGGTCTGGAAGCGCTGCTGCTCGACGAGCTCCGCGAGTTCGGCCTCGAGCCCGAGCCGACCCCGGGCGGGCCCCTGGTGCTCGACGGCGATTGGGCCGCGGCGGCCCGGGTGATGGTGCGCTCCCGGATCGCCTCCCGGCTTCTCCTCTCCCTCCGCGAGTTCTCGGCGCGCCACCAGGCCATGCTCTACGACCAGGTGCGCCGGATCCCCTGGCCGGACCTCTTTCCCCCTTCGCGCTCGATCGCCATCCACGCCGCCGGGAGCGTCGAGGGAACCGACTACAAGCTCTCCTTCGCCCCGCTCAAGATCAAGGACGCGATCTGCGACGAGTTCCGTCACCGGGGACTCCCCCGTCCCGACGTGGATCGCCGCGATCCCGACGTCCGGCTCACCGCGTTCTTCCACCGGGGGCGATGCGAGCTCTCGGTCGATCTCTCGGGGGAGCCGCTCCACCGCCGCGGCTATCGCGAGGAAGGGGCCGAAGCCCCCCTGCGCGAGAACCGGGCCGCCGCGCTCCTCCGCTTCGCCGGCTACGACGGGAGCGAACTCTTCACCGATCCCTTCTGCGGGAGCGGCACCCTGGTCATCGAAGCCGCGCTCATCGCCACGCGGCGGGCGCCGGGGCTCCTCCGGCCGGCCCGCGGATTCGCGGCCCATCGGCTCTTCCCGGAGTGCGCGCGGCCCCTGGAACGGGAACTCGAGCGGGCGGCCGCGGAAAGCCTGCCGGCCCCACCCCACCCCATCCGAGGCTCCGACGTTTCGGAGACCACCCTGGCGGTGGCCCGGGGCAACGCGGCGAAAGCCGGTGTGGCGCGCGCGGTGCGCCTCGAACGGCGGGAGGCGCTCTCCATCGAAGCCGGCGGTGGGTGGATCGTGAGCAATCCCCCCTACGGCGAACGCCTCTCCGACCGCGAAAGCGCCGCCGAACTCCTCCGCGAGTTCGTCCACCGGGTGAAGCATCACGCTACCGGAACGCGCCTGGCCCTGGTGCTCCCCCGCGGCGGGCTGGAGAAGGCGGTCGGGCTCAAGCCGAAGCGTCGCCTGGCGGTGGGCGGCGGGTCCCTGGCGCTCCGGTTCCTCCTCTTCGAGATCTACGCCGGGAGCCGGAAGGGCGCCCCACGGCCGGAGTAGCCGGGGCAGGGTAGTTCGTCCGGGGTAGTCCGTCCGAGACGGGCGGTCCCGCCCGGGGACCGTGCGCGCGGAATCGTGGCAGGTCCGGGGTACGGCCACGGTTCACCCGGGTGAACTTCCTCGGCCGGCCCCGGAGCGGCCCCCGCTGTCCTTGAACCCCTGATTGCGAGCTCCGTTTGAGCGGCGGAACACGACCGGCGCTCTATTGCGAACATTGCTTCCCCGGGGAAGCACGCCGGGGCCTCCCTGCGGGGCGCGTGCGCGGGACTCTATTGCGAACCCTGTTCACCTGGGGGAACACCAGCGGAACCATTCTTTGTGAACGTTTTGCACCCGGGTGCAACTCCGCCCGGGGCTGCCTGCCAAACGCGCGGGTTGTCCGCTCGACGGCGAAACCGGCGTCGGGGCTGGTTCGCGCTCCATCCATCCCGAACCCCTGATTGCGAGCTCCGTTTGAGCGGCGGAACACGACCGGCGCCTTATTGCGAACATTGCTTCCCCGGGGAAGCATCCGTGTCCCCGCCCGCCAACGAGACGGCCTGGACCTACGCGCGGCAGTGTACCCGGGTGATCTTTGGTCGCGGGCACCGCCCGCGTTTCCCACAACCCGTGAGTTTGTATTCTCGAGTACCCGGGTACACTTGGTGCAAGATAGCTTTTTTAGCGCGACGCGGTGACCGGCGGCCGACGGGGGCGCGGGTCCGTTCGCGCCACCTTTATTGCGAACATTGCTTCCCCGGGGAAGCGTCCGTGCCCCCGCCCGCGGCTCCGATGGAACCCGGGCCGCTCGAACGTTCGACGGCTGAGCGCTCGCAGGTCCCATCGCGCCACCTTTATTGCGAACATTGCTTCCCCGGGGAAGCACGGCGGCCACGATCCCGGGGGGGGCCGGATGGGCCGGCCCTGCCCCCCATCCTGGACTCCGGGTGCCCGACCCGGAAGGAGCGGACACCTGCCCCGATCCGACGAAGTGGTCTCTTCGACGAAATGGGAGTGAACGGGCATGATTTGCACTGCCCCCAGGTTCGCGGTGGCCGAGTGAACGGGCCCCGTTTCGTCGAAGGAGAGCGCGAGTGAGCGTCCGGTGGACGGTCCGAGCGCTCGCGCCCGAGGAGGATCGGGGCATGGCCGCGACGACCCGGGCCGGGCGGGAGAGCGCGAGTGAGCGTCCGGTGGACGGTCCGAGCGCTCGCGCCCGAGGAGGATCGGGGCATGGCCGCGACGACCCGGGCCGGGCGGGAGAGCGCGAGTGAGCGTCCGGTGGACGGTCCGAGCGCTCGCGCCCGAGGAGGATCGGGGCATGGCCGCGACGACCCGGGCCGGGCACGCGAGCGCCGAGACGAAAGGACACCGGCCCCAAGGCCGCGCCCCACGGGCATCGGGATGAACCGCCGGCCGGCATGCACCGCGCTCCGTCATCCGGTACAATGCCGCGGGCCCGCCGCCGGGGCCGGGCCCGGCCGCTCCCGCGCGCCCCGGCCCGCGACTCGTGAGGAGGAAGATCGATGCGACCGTTCGCCCGCCCGTTCCCGCCCGCCCCGGCCTTCGCCCTCGCCGCGGCTCTCGCCGCCGCCCTGACCCTGGCCGCGCCGCGCTCCCCGCCGGGGCCTCGGATAAGAAGACCGAGGACCCGATGAAACCCTCCACCTTCAAGGGTCTCACCTTACGCGGCATCGGCCCCGCCATGAACTCCGGCCGGGTGGGCGACATCGCCGTCGATCCGCGAAAGCCCGACGTCTGGTTCGTGGCCGCGGCCTCGGGGGGCGTCTGGAGGACCGACAACGCGGGCACGACGTGGGAGGCGGTTTTCGACACCGCCGGCTCCTACTCCATCGGCTGCGTCGCCGTGGATCCGAAGAACCCGCTCACGGTCTGGGTCGGCACCGGGGAGAACAACAGCCAGCGGAGCGTGAGCTACGGGGACGGCGTCTACAAGTCGGTGGACGGGGGGACGGGATGGACGCGCGTCGGCCTGGAGCATTCCGAGCACATCGGGAAGATCGTGATCGACCCCCGGAATTCCGAGGTGGTGTACGTGGCCGCCCAGGGCCCGTTGTGGTCGGGAGGCGGCGACCGCGGCCTCTACAAGACCGACGACGGCGGCAAGACCTGGACGTCGCATTCTCTCCCCCGGCAAGTGGGCCGGGGTGAGCGACCTGGTCCTCGACCCCCGGAACCCCGACGTCATGTACGCCTCGGCCTATCAGCGCGGGCGGACGGTGTGGACCCTGGTCGACGGCGGCCCCGAATCGGCGTTGTACAAGAGCACCGACGGCGGAGCGACCTGGTCGAAGCTCACCAACGGCCTTCCCAAGGGGGACCTGGGCCGGATCGGGCTCGCGATCGCGCCGTCGAACCCGGACGTGGTGTACGCGATCGTCGAGGCCTCGGGGAAGGAAGGCGGGTTCTTCCGGAGCCGCGACGCCGGGGGCCACTGGAAGAAGATGAACGACTACATCTCCTCCAGCCCCCAGTACTACCAGGAGCTGGTGCCCGACCCCGACAACCCCGAGCGGGTCTACTCCCTGGACACCCATCTGATGGTGACCGAGGACGGGGGCGCCACCTTCACGCGGGTGCCGGCGAAGTACAAGCACGTGGACAACCACGCGCTCTGGATCGATCCCGCCGACACCGACCACCTGGTGGCGGGATGCGACGGCGGGCTGTACGAGACCTGGGACCGGGGCCGGGCCTGGGAGTTCAAGGCCAACCTCCCGATCACCCAGTTCTACAAGATCGCGGTGGACGACGACCGGCCCTTCTATCACGTCTACGGGGGAACCCAGGACAACAATACCCTGGGCGGGCCCTCGCGCACCAACACCGTCCACGGGATCACCAACGCCGACTGGTTCCGGACCGTGGGGGGAGACGGGTTCCAGGCCGCGATCGACCCCAAGGACCCGAACATCGTGTACTCGGAGTCCCAGTACGGGGGACTGGTGCGCTACGACCGCCGGAACGGCGAGGCGATCGACATCCAGCCTCAACCCGGCGCCGGCGACGCGCCGCTCCGCTGGAACTGGAGCGCGCCCCTCTTCGTGAGCCCCCACTCCCCCACCCGGCTCTACTTCGGGGCCCAGCGGCTCTTCCGAAGCGACGACCGGGGAGATTCCTGGACCCCGGTGAGCCCCGACCTCACCCGGAACCTCGACCGGAACCGGCTCCCGATCATGGGCCGGGTCTGGAGCGTGGACGCGGTGGCCAAGAACACCTCCACCTCGGTCTACGGCACGATCGTCACCGTGGACGAGTCGCCGCTCACCGAGGGCCTCCTGTACGTCGGGACCGACGACGGCCTGATCCAGGTCTCCGAGGACGGCGGGAAGACCTGGCGGAAGATCGAGAAGATCTCCGGCGTCCCGGACCGGGCCTACGTCTCGCGGATCCTGGCCTCACAGGCGGATCCGGACCGGGTCTACGCGGCGTTCGACAACCACAAGGCGGGAGATTTCAAGCCGTACCTCTTCGTGAGCGCGAACCGCGGCCGCAACTGGTCCCCGATCGGCGGCGATCTCCCCCCGCGAGGCACGGTCTACTCCCTGGCCGAGGACGGGAAGGATCCCGATCTCCTCTTCGCGGGAACCGAATTCGGGCTCTTCTTCACCGTGGACCGCGGGAAGCGGTGGGTGAAGCTCGAGGGCGGGATGCCCACCATCGCGGTGTTCGATCTGGCCGTTCAGCGCCGGGAGAACGACCTGGTGGCCGGCACGTTCGGCCGGGGGTTCTACATTCTCGACGACTATACGCCCCTCCGCTCGGTGAACGAGGCGTTCCTGGCCCGGAAAGCGGCGCTCCTCCCGGTCCGCGACGCCCCCATGTACGTTCCCGCCACCCCCTACGGCGGAAAGGAGAAGGGGAGCCTGGGCGACGCGTTCTTCACCGCCCCCAATCCCCCGTTCGGCGCGGTGTTCACCTACTACCTCAGGGACCCGTTCAAGACCCGGAAGGAGGAGCGGGAAGCCCGGGAGAAGAAGCTGGTGAAGGAGGGGAAACCGGTCTACTACCCGCCGTGGGATTCGCTCCGGGCCGAGGACCGGGAGACCAAGCCCGAGGTGGTTCTCACCGTCGCCGATACCGACGGGAACGTCGTCCGCCGGATCGCCGGCCCGGTGTCCGCCGGGTTCCATCGGGTGGCCTGGGACCTCCGCTATCCGGCGCCCAATCCGGTGGGCTTGAAGCCGCCCTCCTCCGGCGAGGAGTCCTGGCGCGCCCCCAAGGGGCCGCTGGCCGCTCCCGGGACCTACTCGGTCTCGATGGCTCTCCTTCGAAACGGCGAGGAGACCCCGCTCGCCGGACCCCAGTCGTTCAAGGCGTCCCCGGTGGGCCGGAGCACGCTCCCGGCCACGGATCGCAACGCGCTGGTGGCCTTCCAGGAATCCACCGCCCGGTTGCAGCGGGCGGTGTTGGGGGCGGTGAAAGCGGCGGGCGAAGCCAAGACCCGGCTCGACTACCTGAAGCGCGCCTTGGCCGAGGCCCCCGGAGCCGATCCTTCTCTCCTGGAGGAGACCCGCGCCCTGGAGATCCGGCTGGACGACCTCATGACCGTCCTCACCGGGGACAAGACGGTGCGAAAGCGCCAGGAGCCGACCTCCCCGTCGATCACCCAGCGGGTGAACCGGATCGTGGGAGGGGAATGGGAGTCCACCTCGGCCCCCACCAGGACCCACCGGGAGAACTACGACATCGCCGCCGCGCAGTTCGAGGACGTGCTGGGGAAGCTGCGAACGTTGATCGAGGTGGACCTCAAGGGCCTGGAGCAGAAGGCCGAGGCGGCGGGGGCGCCCTGGACTCCGGGGCGGCTCCCGGACTGGAAGCGGGAGTAACCGAACCGCGGGCGCGGCGCCGGGAGCGTCGTCGAAGCGGGGCAGCCGGTCGGTTCGAGGACCGGTGGTCCCGGACCGCACCCGGATCCGAGACACGGGAGGACACCATTGCCGGATAAACCGACGCCCGATCCGGAGCCGGGATCAAGGCGGTTCTCCGACGAGGAGACCTTCGCCACGCCATCTCCCGCCGGGCGGCCATGCCCACCGTCGATTCGAGCGCCGACCTCTCCGCCGACGCGGCGCCGTCGCCTCCCGAGGCGATCGGCCCCTACCGCATCCTCGGCGTGCTGGGACGGGGAGGCATGGGGGTGGTGTATGAAGCCGAGCAGCAGTCTCCCACCCGCCGTGTCGCGCTCAAAGTCATCCGCGGGGGTCAGTTCGTGGACGCCGCGACCGTGCGGTCGTTCCGGCGCGAGGCCGAGACCCTCGCGCGGCTGAAGCACCCGAACATCGGCGCCGTCTACGAGTCGGGACACACCGGGGACGGACAGCACTTCTTCGCCATGGAACTGGTGCGGGGGCCCACCCTCGGCGGTTTCCTCGCCGCGCGCGGAGCGATCGCGGACCGGGACGAGCTGCGCTTCCGCCTGCGCCTGTTCCGCACCATCTGCGAGGCCGTCCACTACGCGCACCAGCGCGGGGTGATCCATCGGGATCTCAAGCCGGCCAACATCATCGTGACCGATGAGCACGCAACCCTGGCCGGCGACGAGTCGACGGCGCTGCGGCTACCGGCGGTCAAGATCCTGGACTTCGGGTTGGCGCGGATCGTCGACCAGGATCTGCAGGCGCCGTCCATGCTCACCGAGGTCGGCGTCATCAAGGGCACGTTGCCCTACATGAGCCCCGAGCAGGCCCGGGGCGACGGCGACGCCATCGACGTGCGCACCGACGTCTACGCGCTCGGCGTGATCCTGTACGAGATGCTGGCCGGGATCCGGCCGCACGACCTCGACAAGTCGGTCCTCTTGGATGCGGTGCGGGTCATCTGCGAGGAGCCGCCTCGACCGCTGGGCCGGACGGTCGGGGCGGGCGTGCGGCTCGATCCCGACGTCGCGACGATCGTGGGCAAGACCCTCGAGAAGGAACCGGACCGGCGCTACGCCAGCGCCGCGGCCCTGGGCGAGGACGTGGACCGCTTCCTGGCCTCGCAACCCATCGTCGCGCGGCCGCCGAGCACCGTCTACCAGGTGCGCAAGCTGGTGGCGCGCCACCGGGTGCCGGCGGTCTTCCTGGCCGTGCTGCTGGTGACGATCGTCGCCTTCGGCGCCGGCATGGCCGTGCTCTACGGGCGCGCAACCTCCAGCTACCGCCGTGAAGTCGCGGCGGAGGCGGAGGCCCGCGACAACTTCGGCCTGGCCAAGGGCGCGGTGGACCGTTACCTGACCAACGTGGCTGAGAGCCCCGAGCTGGCCCAGGGCGGGCTGGACGAGCTGAGGCAGAAGCTCCTGGCCACGGCCCGGGATTTCTACGATGAGCTGGCCGGCCGCCAGCACGGCCACGAGACCCTGGGCGAGGACCTGGCCCTCAGCCACCAGCGTCTGGGCGACATCTCACGGCTCGTGGGGGACAACGAAGGTTCCCAGCAGGAGTACCGGCGCGGACTGGCGGCGCTGGCGGCCATGTCGCCCGAGGCGCGCGCCGCTCGGGACCACCGCCGCCGCGTCGCCGGCCTCCACGGCGATCTGGCGCTGGTGCTGGCCCAGTCCGGACAGGTGGATGTCGCCGCCGCCGAATACGACACGGCCGCCGCCGTCGAGGACAGTCTCCTGGCCGAGGACCCCACCGACCGGGTGACGCGGACCCAGCACGGCAACCTCCTGGACAGCTGGGGACAGCTCCTGGAGCAGAGAGACCACCCGGAGGAGGCAGAACGGAAGCTGCGGGCGGGACTGGAGCTGCGGCGGTCCATCTCCGCGGCGGCGCCGGAGGACCCGGACACCCGCATGGCGGTCCTGCAGAGCGTGGTCAACCTGTCGGCCTTCTACGCGCGGCGGGGCCGCCTGGACGAGGCCCGCGCCATCCTCGTGGACGCCGCCGCCTCCGGCGACAGTCTGGTGGCCCGGCACCCACGCAGCGCGGAGTACCGGCACACCGTGGCCGCGCTCTACAGCAACCTGGGCGGCGTGGAGATGCTGCGGAAGGACTACGCGGCCTCCGCCTTGGCCTACGACCAGGAGCAGGCAGTGCGGGCATCGCTGGTGACCGATCATCCGGCCATCGTCGATTACCGGCTCAAGCTGGCCAGCACCTACACCAACCTCGGCGAGCTCGAAGCCCGGCGTGACCGGCCCGCCGCCGCCCTGCCGTGGTTCGACAAGGCCGAGGAGACCCTCGCCTGGGTCCTGGATCGCGAGCCGCGTAACCCCACCGCCCGCTACTTCCGCAGCTACACCTGCGCCTGGCACGCCCGGGCCCTGGACGCCCTCGGGCGCCACGGCGAAGCGGTCGGGCGGTGGGAGGAGGCGATCCGCTTGGACGACACCGGCGACAAGTCGCTGGCCGAGGGGCGGGACGCGTCGCAACGGCTGGCGGGCGGCGGTCGCTGAGCCCGGTCCTCGCTCGCCTCACCGCCCCGCCACCCAGATGAGGTACACCGCCATGTAGCCCGCGGTGGCCCCGGTATGGGCGAGGAGGGGCGGCCACACCGTGCCGAACCGCTCCCGGAGCCATCCGAAGAGGACGCCCGCCCCGTAGATCCCGGCCATGAAGAGGAACACGACCGCGGGGCCGGGGGCGAAGGACGTCACCGTGACCAGGTGGTAGCTGGCGTAGGCCGCGGCCCCGACCGGAACGGCGAACACGATCCGGTGCCCGGCGCGGAGCCTCGTCTGGAGCCAGCCGCGCCAGTAGAGCTCCTCCGATGCGCCGTTCCCCAGGATCATGAACGCGAGCATCAGCGGTGCCGTTTTCGGGGTGATCCCCCACGCGGCCAGCGCGGCGGTGATGTCGCGGCCGGCGAGGAACGCCTCGTGCCCGAACGCGAACACCGCCACCGTCCCGCCGCCGAGGACCAGGCCGAGCGCCGCGCCCATCGCGATCCCCGGCCACGGGCCGTGCTCCTCCGAGCGGAGCCCCGCCAGCTCCAGATGCCGGCCTAGACCGACCCGGCGGACGAGCAGCGAATGAATGAGCGGAAGCGCCAAGCACCCGCCGAGGTGGTAGAGCGCGAAGGTCCACCACACGTTTCGAAGCACCAGGAGCGAGAACACGGGAACCAGGGGAACCAGAACCAGGAACGGCCAGGACTTCGGACCGCCCGATCGTTCCACGACCACGACGTCTTCCTCTTCCATCGACCCTCGCGCTGAGCGACCCCGGCGTGGCGTCCCGGGATCAGGCCTCCGCCTTCTCCTCCGCCGCCCTGGGCGCCGGAGCGGGGTTCTCCACCCGCACGGTGAGCGCCCCCTCCACCGCGTCCACCCTCACCGTGGCCCCGTCCAGGACCTCGCCCGCGATCAGCGACCGCCCGATCCGGCTCTCCAGCTCGTGCTGCAGGTAGCGCTTCAAGGGCCGCGCCCCGTAGACCGGGTCGAACCCCTCGCGGGCCACCAACTCCCGTGCCGCGTCGCTCATCTCCAGGGACACGCTCCGGTCGGAGAGTCGCCGGCGGAGATCCTCGGTCAACAGGTCCACGATCTTCTCGATCTCCTCGAGCTTGAGCGGCTTGAAGAGCACGATGTCGTCCACCCGGTTCAGGAACTCGGGGCGGAAGTGCTGGCGCATCTCCCGCATCACCGCCTGGCGGGCGCTCTCCGTGATCTCCCCCTCGGCGGTCACCCCTTCCAGCAGGAAGTGAGACCCGATGTTCGAGGTCATGATGATCACCGTGTTCTTGAAGTCCACCGTCCGGCCCTGGGCGTCGGTGACCCGGCCGTCGTCCAGGATCTGAAGCAGCACGTTGAACACGTCCTGGTGGGCCTTCTCGATCTCGTCGAACAGGATCACCGCGAAGGGCTTCCGCCGCACCGCCTCGGTGAGCTGCCCCCCCTCCTCGTAGCCCACGTACCCCGGAGGCGCGCCGATCAGGCGCGACACATTGTGGCGTTCCATGTACTCGGACATGTCGATCCGGATCAGGTTCTCCTCGGTGTCGAAGAGCGCCTCGGCCAGGGTCTTGGCCAGCTCGGTCTTCCCCACCCCGGTCGGACCCAGGAAGATGAACGACCCGATCGGACGGCGCGGATCCTTGATGCCGCTCCGGGCCCGGATCACCGCGTCCGCCACCAGCTTCACCGCCTCGTCCTGGCCGATCACCCGGCGATGGAGGATCTCGTCCAGCCGGAGGAGCTTCTCCCGCTCCCCCTCCACCAGCCGGGTCACCGGAATCCCGGTCCAGCGGGAAACGATCTCCGCGATCTCGTCCTCGGTCACCTCCTCGCGGAGGAGCCGCTCCCCCTCCTTCGCCCCGGCCAGCTTCGTCTCGTGCTCCTGGAGGCGCTTTTCGAGCTGGGGAATGACCCCGTGCTTGAGCTCGGCGCTCCGGTTGAGGTCGTAGTCGCGCTCCGCCCGCTCCAGCTCCTGGCGCTTCTGCTCCAGCTCCTCACGGAGCTTCCGCACCCCGGCCAGGGCCGCCTTCTCCTCGTCCCACTGGGCGCGCATGGTCTTGGCGCGATCCTTCAGGTCCGCCAGCTCGCGCCGGAGATCCTCCAATCGCTCCTTCGAGGCCTTGTCCTTCTCCTTGTTGAGGGCGGCCTCCTCGATCTCGAGCTGCATGACCCGGCGGGTGACCTCGTCCAGCTCCGCGGGCATGGAGTCGATCTCGGTCCGGATCATCGCGCAGGCCTCGTCCACCAGGTCGATGGCCTTGTCGGGGAGGAAGCGGTCGGAGATGTAGCGGTTGGAGAGCACCGCCGCCGCCACCAGGGCGTTGTCCTGGATCTTCACCCCGTGATGGACCTCGAACCGTTCGCGGAGGCCGCGGAGGATCGAGACCGTGTCCTCCACCGAGGGCGCGTCCACCACCACCGGCTGGAACCGCCGCTCCAGGGCGGCGTCCTTCTCGATGTGCTTCCGGTACTCGTCCAGGGTGGTGGCGCCGATGCAGTGGAGCTCCCCCCGGGCCAGCATGGGCTTGAGGAGATTCCCGGCGTCGGTCGAGCCCTCGGTCCGGCCCGCCCCCACGATGTTGTGAAGCTCGTCGATGAAGAGGAGCACCTGCCCCTCGCTCTCCTTGATCTCGTTCAGCACCGCCTTCAGCCGCTCCTCGAACTCGCCGCGGTACTTCGCCCCGGCCAGCAGCGATCCCATGTCCAGGGAGAAGATCGAGCGGTCCTTGAGCCACTCCGGCACATCGCCCCTCACCACCCGCTGGGCGAGCCCTTCGACGATGGCCGTCTTCCCCACCCCGGGCTCCCCGATCAATACCGGGTTGTTCTTGGTCTTTCTGGAAAGAATGCGGATCACCCTCCGGATTTCCGCGTCGCGGCCGATCACCGGATCGAGCTTGTTGGCCCTGGCCTGGGCCACCAGGTCCACCCCGTACTTCTCCAGCGCCTCGTAGGCCGACTCCGGGGTGGCGCTGGTCACCCGCTGGTGGCCGCGGACCGCGGTCAACGCGGCGAGAAAGTTCTCCCGGGAGACGCCGAAGGTCTTGAGCACCTTCCCCGCCGCGGTGGCCTCCCCCTCGTCGATCATGGCGAGGACGATGTGCTCCACCGAGACGTACTCGTCCTTCAGCCGCTTCCGCTCCTCCTCGGCTTGGTCCATGAGCCGCACCAGCCGGTTCGAGACGTAGAGCTTCCCCGGCTCCACTCCGGGCCCGGACTGGCGGGGCCGGCGGTCGAGCTCCCGCTCCACCTCGGTCCGCACCATCTCCGGATCCACGTCCAGCCGCTTCAAGAGCCGCGGAGCCAGCCCGTCCGGCTGCTCCAGGAGCGCCAGGAGCACGTGCTCCCCGTCCACCTCTGGGTTTCCGTAGCGCAGCGCTTTGGTCTGGGCGGCCTGGAACGCCTCCTGGGACTTCTGGGTTAATCTGTTCAAGTCCATTGACTTACCTCATTGGTGCCGGTGTCGTGATCCGGGATCGAGTATATCCCCGGGGGGCGGGCTGTCCAGGGGTCCGGGCAACCCCCGGGGCGCCGGGGCGCGCCCCCGAGGCCCCGGCGGCGGTCCCCGGACCCCCGGGATCGCTCCCGGCATCCGCCCCGCCTATTCCTACACCTGTAGAATCGACTGGCAATCGTAACCGGACTGTATACAATTCGAGACCCCGGGATGGTCCCCAGCCGGGATGGTCCCAAGGAGGGCGCTCGTGATCGAAGTCGAGGAACTCAGAAAGTACTACGGCGACCTGGCCGCGGTGGACGGGGTGAGCTTCACCGCCGAACCCGGCGCGATCTTCGGCCTGCTGGGACCGAACGGGGCCGGGAAGACCACCACCATCTCCTGCATCTCCGGGCTCCTCAAACCCACCGCGGGACGGGTGCGGATCCTGGGCCACGACGTGGTCACCGACGGGACCGCCGCCCGCCAGGCGCTGGGGGTCGTGCCCCAGGAGATCGCGATCTACGAGGAGGTCTCGGCCACCGAGAACCTGCGCTACTGGGGAGCGGCCTACGGTCTCACCGGATCGCACCTGGCCGACCGCGTCCGCGCGGTGCTCGACCTCACCGGCCTGGTCGACCGGGCCAAGGAGCCGGTCAAGCGGTTCAGCGGGGGGATGAAGCGACGGCTGAACTTCGCCTGCGGCATCGTCCACGAACCCAAGGTGCTGCTCCTGGACGAGCCGACGGTGGGCGTCGATCCCCAGAGCCGGGTCCGGCTGCTGGATCTGGTGCGGGAACAGGCGGCGGCCGGGACCTGTGTCCTCTACACCACCCATTACATGGAAGAGGCGGAAGGGCTCTGCGACCGGCTCGGAATCATCGATCACGGGAAGCTCATCGCCCAGGGCACCCTCCTCGAACTCCGCGCCCAGACCGGCCAGCGGGACATTGTCCGGCTGACCGGGCGCTTCCCGGCCGAGCGCGCGGCGGAGATCGTCCGGCCGATGGAAGACACCGAGGTGGTGTTGGCCGACGCGGAGCACCTCACCCTGTCCATGGCCCACGGCTCCCAGAGGCTCCCCCAGCTGTTTCACGCCCTGGACGCGGCGGGGGCGGAGCTTCGCGAGACCACGGTGACCCAGCCCAGCCTCGAGAGCCTCTTCATCAAGCTCACCGGGAAGGAGCTCCGGGAGTGATGCGCGCCGGAGCCTCGCGATGAGCTTCTTCCGCGCCTGCGTCAGCAAGGACGTCCGCCGGCTGGTCCAGGATCCGGCGGCCATCGCGCTCACCGTGGGGCTCCCCCTGGTGATCGGGCTCCTGCTCCGGCTGGCCACCGGCGGGAGCGGCGGCACTCCCACCGCGCGCCTCCTCGTCGCCGATCACGACAGCACCTTCGTGAGCCGGTTCCTGAGCGGGGCCTTCGAACAGGGGCAGCTGGCCGAGCTGATCGACGTCGTTCCGGCCACCGAAGAGCAGGGCCGGGCCGATCTGGGGGACGGCAAGGCCTCGGGCCTCCTCGTCATTCCGAAGGGCTTCGCGGACAAGGTGTTCAACCGCGAGCCGGTCACCCTCACCCTCCTCACCAACCCCGCCCAGCGCATCCTTCCCGGGATCCTGGAAGGAGTCCTGGGCTCCATGGTGGACGCGGTGGGGATCGGCCAGCAGGTGCTGGGTTCCGCCTCGGAAACCCTTACCCGGGAGCCTCCCCCGGGCCGGGTCACGCTCCCCGACACCACGGTGGCCCGGTTCTCCACCACGATCAACCGGCTGGTGGAGAGCGCCCAGCCCTATCTCTTCCCTCCCGCCATCAAGGTGGAGACCGTGAACCTGGAGGCGGCCGAGGATGACGAGTCCTTCAACTTCGGCACCCTCTTCTTCCCCGGGCTCTTCTTCATGGCGGTGATCTTCGGGGCCCAGAGCCTGAGCGACGATTTCTGGAAGGAGCGCATGCAGGGTACGCTTCGTCGCACCGTGACCACCCCCCAGCGGCTCTGGATCCACCTGGCCGGCAAGGTGGCGGCGGGCTCGCTGCTCCTGGGCGCGGTGATCCTGGGCGGGGTGGCGGTCGGCCTCTTCATCTTCTCCATCCCCATGGCCGACATCCCCCTGGCCGTGGCCTGGACGTTCCTCTCCGGCGCGGGGATGCTCCTCTTCTTCACCATCATCCAGATCTCGGCCACCAGTCAGCGCGGGGGGAACCTCCTGAGCACGGCCATCGTCTTTCCGCTGATCATGCTCGGCGGGTCGTTCTTCCCCTTCGAGGCCATGCCGGACTGGATGGCCCGGATCGGCCGCCTCACCCCCAACGGGTGGATCCTCGTCCGGCTGAAGGAGATCTTCGCCGGAACCGTCGACCCCGGAACCCTCCTGATCTCGGTGATCGGGCTTCTCGCCGGTTCGACGATCCTCTTCCTCCTCTGCCTCGCCCGGCTCCGGGCGTTCGTCAAGGGCTGAACCATGAACGTCCGAAGAACCGCCCTCTTCATCGCGGGGAAGGACCTCCGCTACATGCTCCGCCAGCGGGAGACCCTCCTCTGGACGTTCCTCATGCCGATCGTGTTCTTCTTCTTCATCGGGACGATCACCGGGGGCTTCGGCTCCTCCGGCGCGCCCGGGGGCGACCTCCTCGCCCTCGATCGCTCCCCCGAGGCGGGTTTTCTCGCCGACCAGCTCGTTCGCCGCCTGGAACAGGCCGATTTCCGGCTGGTCCCCGTGGAGAGCCTGGCCGCCGATTCGAAGGCGCCTCGGCTGACGATTCCGGCCGCCTTCACCGACTCGGTGATCGCCGGGCATCCGATGACCCTCACCCTGACCCGCCGAAGCGAAGACCTGGGCGGGAGCTACTACAAGGTGCGGGTGCAGCGGGCGGCCTACGCGGTGTTGGGGGACCTGATCGCGGTGGCGGAGACCGGCGGCGCCCCCGATCCCGCCACCCTGGCCGCCATGGCGGAGGCCCCGCGCCCCCTGAAACTCCAGGTGGAGCGCGCCGGGCATCGGAAGGTCTTCCCCAGCGGGTTCGACCAGGCGGTCCCCGGGACCATGGTCATGTTCACGCTCCTGGTGATGCTGACCTCGGGGGCGATCCTGCTGGTGATCGAGCGGAAGGAAGGCCTGCTCCGCCGGCTGGCTTCCTCCCCCCTTTCCCGGAGCGGGATCATCCTGGGGAAATGGGGCGGACGGCTCGGCCTGGGGATCGTTCAGCTCGGCTTCGCCATGGGCGCGGGCACCGTGCTTTTCCGGGTGGACTGGGGGCCGCACCTACCTACCCTCATCCTGGTGCTGGTGATCTACGCGTCCCTGGTCGCCATGCTGGGGATCGTGCTCGGGAACCTCTCCCGGAGCGAGGGCCAGGCGGTGGGGATCGGAGTCCTGGCCAGCAACGTGCTCGCCGCCCTGGGCGGATGCTGGTGGCCGATCGAGATCACCCCCCAGTGGATGCAGCACCTGGCCCTCTTCCTTCCTACCGGCTGGGCCATGGACGCGCTGCACAAGCTGGTGAATTTCGGGGATCCCCCCACCGCGGTGATCGGGCACCTGGTGGTGATGGCGGCGGCGACGATCGCGGTGGGGTGGGCCGCGGTACGGACCTTCCGGTTCCAGTAGCCCCCCCGGCGGCCCGGCCCGGCGCCGGATCCCGCCCGCGGCGGCCGGTCCCCGCGCGCGGTCCGATTGGGTACACTCTGCCCCACGGGAATCGACGGGCCGCCGACCAGGAGAGACCATGTCCGAAAACACCACCCAAGTCCCCGACGACTGGCGGGTTACCGACACCGGGCGCGCCCGCGCCTTCACCTTCGAGGACCCCCTGGGCCCTCACGACCTGGCCTCGGCCCTGTGCGCGGTGGCCGCCCGGACCGGCGCCGTCCCCCGCTACCGCACCGAAGGGTCCACCCTCACCGTGGAGGTGGGGGCTCCCGGCCGACCCCTCACCGAGGCCGAGACCGGGTTCGTCGCCGGGGTGGAGGAGCGCCTGGCCCGGCTGGAGCAAGCGCGGGCCGACCGCAACCTTCGACCGGCCCGGGCGCTCATACGGTTGTGGCTGGAGGCGCAGGACCAGTTCGAGGCCGCCGCGGCGCGCCTGGCTCCCGAGCACCTGGTGATGCCGACCCACCGCGGGGCCAAGGAGACCGTCTTCTCCGAGGCGATCCGCCACGCCGTAGCCTGCGGCTACAGCTACCTGGCCTGGATCCGGCGGGTGATGGGGCTCGCGGACACCGGGCCCGCCCACACCCCCGCGGAGGTGATGGCCATGACGTCGGGGGAAGAGGTGATGGGAACCCTGGCCGCTCTCCGGCGGGATCTCGAGGCCACGGTGGCGCCGATCCCGGAAGGACGCATGGAGGACCGGACCTACCTCACGAACTGGGGATCGGTCTCGAACGTGGACACGATGCTGGAGCACGCGATCATGCACTGGCACCGGCACCGCCTCCAGATCGAGGGATTCCTCGGCAACCTTCCCGCCGCCCCCCCCGTATGATGGAGGGGCCGGCCGGGGGGCCGTCCGGCCCGAAGCCTGAATCGCATTCATGAACTCCTTCTTCATCCTCGCCACGCTGGATCTCGTTCTGGGAGGGCTGGTGTTCCTCCTGGGGCTGGTCATCCTCCGGGAGAATCCCCGCCAGAAGCTCAACCGGGCGGTGGCGTTCATGCTGTTCTTCGGCGGCCTGGGTTCCATCCTCGCCGCCATGGGATTCCTGGGGTCGAGCCCCCATCTGAACGAGGCGGCCCGCGCCCTCCCCCAGGGCATCCTCGGGCACTTCTCCTACCTCTGGGAGTTCTTCTTCCCCACCCTCTTCCTCTTCGCCAGCATCTTCCCCACCGAGCGCTCCTTCACCCGGAAGGTCCGGAGCTTCGACTTTCTCGTCTTCACCCCCCACATCTTCCACTTCCTGCTGCTCCTGGGGATCTCGGTGGTCGGAAGCCGGCTGAGCCTCGCCGACCTCAACCTCCCCCACTTCCTGGGCCCGATCCTGAGCCTGGTCGGGCTTCTCTTCGAGCTCTTCCTGGCCATCCACCGCGCGCTCTTCTCCCTGGTGAACCTCGGTTACGGGGTGGCCGGCGCCGTCCTCCTCGTGGACAGCTACCGGCACGCCCGGGTCCCGAGGCTCAAACAGCAGCTCCGGGTGATCGGAGTGGGGCTCATCCTCTGTCTCTCCCTGTACAGCGTCTCGTCCTCGATCCCCACGCTCCTGAACCTGCAGCTCACCGAGTGGCTCCGGTCGATCCTCACCATCTCCGCCCTCACCGTGGGGTCGGGGGCCATCGCCTACTCCATGGTTCGCTACAAGTTCCTGGACACCAAGCTCCTGGCCCGGCGCGGGATCCTGTATGCCGTGGCCTCGGCGGCCCTGGTGGGGATCTACCTGGCGGTGGTGGTCCAGATGAACCAGTTCCTCACCGGCTTCATCGGGATCGACACCCGGGTGTTCGAGCCGGTGTTCCTGATCATCGCCCTCATCCTCTTCCAGCCCGTGCTCACCCGCCTGGAGGAGCGCCTGGACCAGTACTTCCTGCGCGACCCCGGCGACTACCGGAACGTGCTCAAGAACCTCGGCCGGGAACTCCTGACCAACATCGACCTCGACGAGATGCTCTCCCGCTCCATCCGCACCGTGGCCGAGGCGCTCATGCTGAAGAACGCCTACGTGATCGCCCTGGCCCGCGAGGGTCCCGTGGTTCACACCGGCTCCGGCCGGCAACCGGGCGAGGAGGACCTGGCCCCGCTCCCGGACATGCTGGAGCGCCTCGATCCCGCGGTCGAGAGCTTCCGGCTCTACGGACCCACCGAGGAGATGCCCCGGCCCGATCGCTCCCACCTGGTGAACCGGTTCCACGCCGCTCTGGTCATTCCGCTCAGGACCAAGGGTGAGACGGTGGGGGCGCTCCTGCTCGGGGACAAGATCACCGGGACCGAGTACACCTCCGAAGACGTGAGCCTCCTGTCGACCCTGGCCGGCCAGATGTCGATCTCGCTCCAGAACGGCCTCCTCCTCCGGGACCGCTTGGCGGTGGCCCGCATCGAAGAGGAGCTCAACCTGGCCCGGCGCATCCAGAAGAGCTTCCTTCCCTCACGCTTTCCCCCCATGTCCCGCCTGGATATCCACGCGGTGAACACCCCGTCGCGCCAGGTGGGCGGGGACTACTACGACCTGGTCCCCGCCGGCGACGGCGCCTACTTCCTGGCCATCGCCGATGTCTCGGGGAAGGGCGTTCCGGCCGCGCTCCTCACCTCCATGCTCCAGGCGTCGCTCCGCACCCAGGCCGACACCGCAAAGTCGGTCTCCGCCATCCTCACCAACATCAACTCCCTGGTGGTGAAGAGCACGACCACCGAGCAGTTCGCCACCTTCTTCCTGGCCCGGGTGGACGAGGGGAAGCTCTCCATGTCGTTCTCCAACGCCGGCCACAACTACCCGGTGCTATGCCGGAAGAACGGGGAACGGAAGCATCTGGTTCGGGGGGGGATGATCCTGGGGATGTTCGAGGCTATCCCGTTCGAGGAGGAGGCCCTGGACCTCTTCCCCGGCGACCGGCTTCTCTTCTACACCGACGGGATCACCGAGGCGGTGAACGCGGCCGGGGAGGACTTCGGGGAGGAGCGCGTGGAGGAACTGCTGCGGGAGCTGCCCGCCGAACTCACCGCGCGCGAGATGACCGAGCGGATCCTGGAGAGGCTCTATGCGTTCCTGGAGGGAGCGGAGCCCCAGGACGACGTCACCGTCATGGTGCTTCGGGTGCTCGAGCCCGCGGAGGCCGCCCCGGAAACCGGACCGGTCGAGATTGGGGTCGAGACGCGCTGAGCGGCAAGGCGCGAGTCCCGCCGCGGCGGATCACCCCGGCGAGCTACGGACGCGGAGAAACCCGCCCGGGGCGGGGTCGACGACCCCACCCCGGGCGGATCGGTTCGGACGATCCGCGCCTCCCGAGCGGCAGGCTCGTGAGACCGCCGCACGGATCAGCCCTTGTTCAGCTCGCGCTGATAGGCATCCTTGCCCTCGGAGATCGCTTCCTTGACCGCGTCCATCTGGGAGCGGGCGGCGCCGGTCACCTGCTGGGACTTGGCCTTGGCCGTCTCGGTGGCCTTGTGCGCGGTCTCCCGGGCCACCTCGCTGTACTCCTGGGCCTTTTCCTCCACCACCTGCCGCCCGTGATCCACCGCCTCATGTCCCCGGCCGTAGAGATCGGAGGACTTGTCTCGGATCCTCTGCCGGGTCACCTCCCCCTTGTCGGGGGCCATGAGGAGGGCGGTCACCCCGCCGGCCAACGCGCCCAGCATGAAGAAGATCAACGAATCACTGTTCTTTGCCAATTTGAGTCCACCTTTCTTTCTCGTTTGTTCATTGTTTTCCGCCGATCGACGATCCGCGCGGGTCCGGCGGGCGTGACGGCCCGGGACCCGAGGAGGGTCATCGACGCCGCGAGCGACGTCGGAGAACCCGCATGCCCACCTGGGCACCGGTCACCGCCGCGTTCACGTGGCGCAGGGAACTGGTCAGGGACGAAACCTGTAGCAGGAGCGGCATGATCGCGTTTCGCATCTCGCCGCTCACGTCCTCGGCGTCACCGGCGATCCCGTCCACCCGTGCGGTCACCGTGCGAATCTGCTCGAGTTCCGCATCGAAATTGTCCAGGATGCGGTCCACCTTGGGCCGCGTGGTTTCGAAGTGCTCGAGGTTCTTCTCCACCCGCTCAAGCACCTGGCGGAACTGCATCGCCAATCGGGTCAGATAGATCGCCATGATGATGACGGCAACCGCAACCACGATAAGGAGCAAGCCGTTCAATGAGATCTGCATATAATCCTCCCACCCGGTCGAGGCACGATGTCTTGACTAAGATCGCGATCAAACCAAAGTTGATTCAGACAAGTCAGAGCTTAGCATGGGAGGAAGAAGCTTTCAAACCGGGCCGCCGTACCTCCCCGTGCTAGCCTTGATACACGGCCCACGGCGACCTTTCCCGGTCCCCCTGCGGACCGCCCGGTAAAAACGTTCCCCGCGAAGGAATTCAGCATGAAATCGTCCCCGCCCCGCATCGCTTCCGTGGCCACCGCCGTCCCGCCCCATCCCATGACCCAGGAGGAGGCGAAGGACGGTGCCCGCCGGGCCTTCGGCGGACTCCCGGACGTGGACCGCCTGCTCCGGGTGTTCGACCGCTCGGGGGTGGAGACCCGCTATACCGCCCGCCCCCGGGACTGGTACCTGACCCCGCGGCCTTTCGGTGAGCGAAACGACGCCTACATCGCGGCCGCCCTCGATCTGGGCGAGCGGGCGGTGCAAACGGCCCTGGACCGGGCGGGGCTTCGGCCCGGGGACGTTGACGAGTTCCTGTTCACCACCACCACCGGCCTCTCCACCCCCAGCGTGGACGCGCTTCTGGCCGAACGCCTGGGGATGAAGCCGGAGGTGCGGCGGATCCCCCTCTTCGGATTGGGTTGCGCGGGGGGAGCGGGGGGGTTGGCCATGGCCTCGGACCGGTTGCGCCTGCGCCCCGAGGGCGTCGCGGTGGTCCTCGCCGTCGAACTCTGCACCCTGACGTTGCTGCTCGAGGACGTGACCAAGGTGAACCTGGTGGGGACCGCGCTCTTCGGGGACGGGGCGGGGGCGGCGGTCCTGGTGGGCGGCGGGCGGACCGAGCCCGGCCCGGCGGTGGCGAGCGCGGAAACCCATCGGTTTCCGGAGAGCGGTCATCTCATGGGCTGGGCATTCTCGGAGGACGGGTTCCGGCTGGTGCTCGACCCCGGGGTCCCCGCCTTCATCGCCGAGGCGCTCCCCCCGGTCGCGACGGATTTCCTGGCCCGAAACGGGCTGGAGCTTTCCGGGATCCGCCACTTCGCCCTTCACCCGGGGGGTCGCCAGGTGCTCGAAGCCTATCGCCGCGGGTTGGGGCTCCCCCGCGAGGCCCTCGCCGCGAGCCGGGAGGCCCTTCGCAAGTACGGAAACCTGTCCTCGGCCTCGGTGCTGTTCTCGCTGGACGAGCTGTGGGGGGACGGCGGGATCGACGCGGGTGAGTACGGTTTCGTAGCCGCCATGGGTCCGGGGTTCGCGGCGGAGATGATGCTGCTCCGGTGGTGAGGGGGGTGCGGGCGTGCGACCCGGTTCGGTCGCGCGCCCACCGATCGCCCGGCGCGACGCACCTCCAGCCGACCTACCGCCCCCGCGCCAGCTCCACCAGCCGCTCGACCAGCTCCTCGTAGCTCACCCCCGTCGCCTTGGCGGCCATGGGAACGAGGCTGGTCTCGGTCATGCCGGGGACGGTGTTCACCTCCAGGCAGTAGAGCCGGTGGTCGGGGGAGAGCCGGAAGTCCACCCGCGCCACGCCGGCGCAGCCCAGGGCCACGAAGGCCAGCTCACCCAGGCGGGCGGCCTCGGCCGCGACCGCTTCCGGGAGGTCGGCGGGAACCTGGTACCGCGTATTTCCCTTGGTGTACTTGTGGCCGTAGTCGTAGAAGCCGCCGTCGGGGAAGATCTCCACCACCGGAAGCGCCCGCCCCCCAAGTACCGCTACCGTGACCTCGCGGCCGGGGATGAACTCCTCCACCAGGACCGGCCCGTACCGGAACGCGTCGTCGAGAGCGGCGGGAAGTCCGGACGGCTCGGCGACGATGTGCACGCCGACGCTCGACCCCTGGGAGTTCGGCTTCACCACCAGGGGATATCCCCCCAGGGCTTCGGGGTCGATCGGGGCATCGCGGCTCTCCAGGAGGCTCCCCCCGGAGTCGGGACCCCGGCGGCCCGGAACATCATCTTGGCCCGCGCCTTGTCCATGGCCAGGGCGCTGGCCAGCATCCCCGAGCCGGTGTAGGGAACCCGGGCCAGGTCCAGGAGCGCCTGGAGGGTGCCGTCCTCCCCCATCCCGCCGTGAAGCGCCACGAAGACCACGTCGGCCCGGACCAGGTCGGGGCTCCGGACGATGGCAAGGCGCCGCTCCACCGGCCCCGCGCCCGAATCCGCGCCGGAAAGACCGGGAGCCTTCGCGCCGGACTCCGGGCCCCGGTCCGACGATGAGGGATCCGCGCTCCCCGGCGCTTCCCCGATCCGGTGGCTCTCCAGGTCGGGGAGGTTCAGCCGCCGTCCGTCCGCCGAGTCCAGCGCCACCACGTCGTGCCCCTTGGCGAAGAGGGCACGGGCCACCCCCCGCCCGGTGGCCAGGCTCACGTCCCGCTCCGTGCTGTTCCCCCCCATCAGCACCAGGATGCGCATGCTCCGAATCCCCCCGTGACCGGGACCGCCGCGCGGCCGCGCCGGAAGACGCGGCGCGGTCGTCACGCCGCCCCGTCTAACCTTCCTTGACCGACACCAGCGCCACCGCCGAGGCCGCCGCCCCCTCCCCGCGCCCGACGAACCCCATCCCCTCGGTGGTGGTGGCCTTCACCGAGATGCGATCGGCGGGGAGGCTCAGCGCTTCGGCCAGGCGGGCCCGCATCTCGTCCAGGTGCGCCGAGATTCGCGGCTGTTCCAGGTAAAGGATGCAGTCCAGCTGCTCCGCCCGCGCTCCCTTGTGCTGAAGGAGGGCCAGGGTGTGGCGGAGAAGGTCCAGGCTGTCCGCCCCCTTCCACCGCTCGTCGCCGGGGGGAAAGTGGCGGCCCAGATCTCCCAAAGCCAGCGCCCCCAACAAGGCATCGATCACCGCGTGCGTCAACACGTCGGCGTCGGAATGTCCATCCAGACCCTGGGGATGCGGGATCCGCACCCCACCCAGGATCAGCGGCCGCCCCGCGGCGAAGCGGTGGGCGTCGAATCCATGACCCACACGGAAAGGCAGGGCGCTCATGACGTGATCTCCTTTTCCGTCACCGCGGGCCGCCCCCGGTCAGGGCGTCTCGCGGCGATATCCCCGGCTGGTGAGCACGGCCTCCGCCAGCTCCACGTCCCCGGGGACGGTGATCTTGAAATTGGTGACCTCTCCCTCGATCCAGGATACCGGATGGTTGATGCGAAGGAGGAGCGAGGCATCGTCGTTTCCCCGGTAGTGCTCGGCCTTGGCTCGTTGATGGGCGTACTCCAGAACCGGACGATGGAACCCCTGGGGGGTCTGCACCGCCAGAAGCTCCGAGCGGTCCATGTATCCCTTGAGCCAGGACTCGAAGCCGATCCGGGCCACGCTGTCCCGGAGCGGGAGCGCGGGAACCACGCACTCCCCCCCGTCCAGGGTGTCCAGCACCCGGGTGATCAGGTCCCGGGAAACCAGCGGCCGCGCGGCGTCGTGCACCACCACCCAATGGGGTTTCCCGCCCATGGCGTCGAGACCGTTGGCCACCGAATCCTGGCGCTCGGCTCCCCCCGCCACCAGATCCACGTCGCGCTGGAGGTGGAGCGGCTCCACCACGAGGGACTGGTACTCATCCTCCCGTCCCGGCGGGACCACCACCACCCGCTCCACGATCTGGTGGAAGTCGTCGAAGGCCAGCAGCGTCCAGGCGAGGAGCGGATGGCCGAAGAGCGGCACCAGCGCCTTGTCCTCGGGGTACCCCAGCCGCTCGCCGCGCCCGGCGGCCACGATGAGGAGTCCGACGTCGTTCATGAGGTCCTCCCTCGACCGGGCGGGCCGGATCGTCCCGCCCTCGCTCCGGCGGATCCGGCCGGCCGGCGGTCGCCGAGGCCCCGGCGCGGTGCGCCCCGCGGCCCGGGCCCGCCGCCCGACTCCGGGGAGCGACCGCCGGACTCCGAGAGCCCCAGCGTCTTCTCCAATGCCTCGTCCACCCGGGAGACGCCCGTGAGTTCCAGGGGCGGTTCCTGCACTTCTTCCACCCCCCGGGCCGGCACCACCGCGTGGTTGAAGCCGAGCTTGGCCGCCTCGTGGACCCGGCGCGCGATCTGTCCCACCCGCCGCACCTCGCCCCCCAGCCCCACCTCCCCCACCACCACCGTCCGCGCGTCCAGGGGCACGTCGTGGTAGGACGAGGCTACCGCCAGCGCCAGGGCGAGATCCACCGCGGGCTCGGCGATGCGGAACCCGCCGGCCACCTTCACGAAGACGTCGCTCATGGAGAAGTCCAGCCCCGCCCGCTTCTCCAGAACGGCCAGCAGCACGGCCAACCGGCGCTGGTCCACCCCGGTGGCCACCCGGCGGGGCACGCTGAACCCCGAGCCGGACACCAGGGCCTGGACCTCCAGCAGGATGGGGCGGGTCCCCTCCAGGGCCACCACCACCGCCGATCCCGACATCCCTTCCCGGCGCTCCTCGAGCAGGAACTCGGAGGGGTTCTCTACCTGGGTGAGCCCGGAGTCGCGCATCTCGAACACCCCCACCTCGTGGGTGGGGCCGAACCGGTTCTTGGCCGCGCGGAGCATGCGGTAGTGGTGGAAACGGTCGCCCTCCAGGTAGAGCACCGCGTCCACCATGTGCTCCATCACCCGGGGTCCGGCCACCGTCCCCTCCTTGGTCACGTGGCCCACCAGGAGCACCGGCACCTGGGTACGCTTGGCCAGCTCCATGAAGTAGAGGGTGTTGTCCCGCACCTGCCCCACGCTCCCCGGAGCGCCGCCGGTCTCCCCGTGATGCAGGGTCTGGACCGAATCCACGATGATGAGATCCACCCGGGCCTCCTCCACCGCCGGGGCCACGGTCTCCAGGCGGGTGGAGGCCAGGACCTGGATGCGCTCGTCCACGTCGCCCAGGCGGCGGCTCCGCATGCGAAGCTGTCTTTCGGATTCCTCGGCGCTTACGTAGAGGACCTGAAGCCCCTGGGCGGCGTAGGCCGAGGCCGCCTGGAGGAGGAGCGTGGATTTCCCCACCCCGGGGTCCCCGGCCACCAGAACCAGGCTCCCGGGGACCAGCCCGCCGCCCAGGACCCGGTCGAACTCGTCGAGTCCGGTGCGGTAGCGGGGGAGGCTTTCAGTGTCGATCTCGCCCAGCCGCTTCACCGCCGAGGCGCCGCCCCCGGCGGCCTTACGGGGCGCGCGAAGCCCCCCCGGGCGGCTCTCTACCCTCTGCTCCTCGAGGGAATTCCACTCCCCGCACTCGGGACACCGCCCGAGCCATTTGGGGTTCGCGTGCCCGCAGGCCCGGCAGACGAACCGGCTCTTGACCTTCATCAACGCTCCCTTCCGACGGGGTCGGACGGACGGATTCGACCGGGGTCCGGAGCGGGTACGCCGGCGGGGAAATGGGCGGCGCTGCCCCTCGAACCGGACAAGGCTCCTCCATGGCAGTCTAGGCGAAGCGGGGCGGGCCGGGAAGCACGACCGGCGGCGTTCACGGTCAGAACACGCTGACCTTGAAGTAGCGGCGGGGATTCTTCTGGATGTCCTCCATGAGGGCCTGGGCCTTGCCCAGGGTGGAGACCATCTCATCGTAGAGGGCCTGGTCGCTCAGGAGCTTGCCCGCGGTCCCCTCCCCGGCGTCGATGTGGTTGATCAGCCGGTCCAGGTGCCGGGCGGTCTGGTCGAGGACGATCAGGGTGCTGTCGAGCCGGGTGCTGGCCTGGGCGGTGTTGTCGATGAAGCGTCCGAGGACCGGGCCCCGCCCGGCGAGGGCGGTATCCAGCTCGGAGGTGGTGCGAGCCAGGGCGCCCAGGGTCGTGGAGAGGTCCTCGCGATGCTGCTTGAGGAGCAGCACCATCTCATGGGTGAGCTTCTCGGTGTTGTCCAGGGTCCGGCTGAGCTGGCCCTGCTGGGCCTCGTCGAAATTGGCCAACAGGGAATCCAACCGCGCCGCGAACTGCTCGAAGGTGTCGAGGGTCCCGCCGAGCCCGGCCATGAGCTGGGGGATCCCGGGTTGGTACTCGCCGTGGAGGAGGGTTTCCGGGGAGAGGGGCGGGTTCTGGGGGGGACCGGGAAAGACCGCCACCAGCTTCTGCCCCATGATCCCCACGTTCTGGAGCTCGATCCGGGTTCCCCGGTAGAGGATCACGTTCCGGTCGAGCTGGAGGGTGACGATCGCCTTGCCCTCGTGATAGTCGATGGACGCGACCTTGCCCGAGGTCACCCCCCGGACCTCGACCGGGTCACCGCTCACCAACCCGCTGGTGGAGGGGAAATCCACCCGGACCTGGTAGGTGGCGCCCCCGATCTTGAAGTCCTTGAACCACATCACGCCGGCGATGAGCACGATGACGGCCAGCATGAATAGGATTCCGACCTGGATCTGCTGTTTCCGTTCGGACATGGTCGTCTCCTAGTAGCGCTTGGATCCCGCGGGGCCGAAGTGGAGCTCGATCTCCGGCTCGCTGGTGAGCGGACCTTCGGCGCTGGCGGTGATGAACTGGTGGACCACCGGATCGCCGCTCTTCTGAATCTCCTCCGGGGTCCCGTCGAAGTAGATCTTCCCCTGGAAGAGGAGGCACAGCCGGTCACCGACGAAATAGGCGCTGTGGAGGTCGTGGGTCACCACGATGGAGGTGACGCTGAGCTTGTGCTGGAGCTCGCGAATGAGCTCGTTGATCTGCTGGGCGGTGACCGGATCGAGCCCGGTGGTGGGCTCGTCGTAGAGAATGTAGTCGGGGTCCATGGCGATGGCGCGCGCCAACCCCACCCGCTTTCGCATCCCGCCCGAGAGATCGGCGGGCTTCTTGTCCTCGATCCCCTCCAGGCCGACCAGATCCAGCTTCTCCGCCACCACCCGCGCGATCTCCGCCTTCGTCATCTTCCGGTGTTCGCGGAGCGAGAGCCCGATGTTCTCCCCCACCGTCATGGAATCGAAGAGCGCGGCCATCTGGAACAGCATGCCGAACCGCTTGCGGAGCTCGGCCAACCCGGTGTACCCGAGCTTGGTCACGTCCTTCCCGTCGACCAGGACCGAGCCCCCGTCGGGGGCCATGAGCCCGATGATGTGCTTCAGGAGCACGCTCTTCCCCGAGCCCGAACGGCCGAGCACCACGATGCTCTCCCCGTCCCGGATGTCGAGGTCCACGCCGTCCAGGACGACCTGCTTCTCGAACCGCTTCTGGAGGTTCCGGATCTCGATCATGCCCGGTTTTCCGTCTTTCGAATCGGTTTCAATCGTCTGCTCCGTCACCCGCCCGGCGTCAGTGCGCGGGGAAGATGATCCTGAAGATGACCTCGGCCAGGAAGTAGTCCGCCACCAGGATGAGCACCGAGCTGGCCACCACCGCCTTGGTGGTCGCCACCCCCACCCCTTCCGCGCCGCCGGTGGTCTGGAACCCGTAGAAACACCCTTCGATGGCGATGATGGCGCCGAACACGAATGACTTGAGGAGCCCGCCGTAGATGTCGTTCACCTCGAACAGGAGCTTCATCCCCCGGTTGAAGGTGGTGACCGAGATCCCCACCCGGGTCACCGCCACCGCCATCCCGCCCAGAATGGCGATCAGGTCGGCAAAGACGGTGATGGCCGGGAGCATGACCAGCGCGGCCAGGAACCGGGGCACGGCCAGGAACCGCACCGGCCGGATGGCCAGGGTCTCCAGCGCGTCGATCTGCTCGGTCACCCGCATGGTGCCGATCTCCGCGGCGAAGGAGGAGCCCACCCGGGCGCCCACCACCAGCGCGGTAAGGACCGGCCCCAGCTCGATGAACACCGATTTGGAGATCACCGTTCCCACGTAAACCAGCGGGATGGTGCCCTGGAACTGGTAGGCGCTCTGGAGCGCCGCCACGCCGCCCACGAAGAGGGAGGTCAGGAACACCAGGGGCATCGAATCGACCCCGATGAACCCGGCCTGGGCGAAGATGAGCCGCTGGTAGCGAAGCCCCGGCACCAGCTCCCGGGCCAGGTCGCCGAGGAAAAGCGCGAAGCGACCCCAGGCCATCACCATCCCGATCACGGTCTCGCCGATCGCGCGCAGGGGCGCGGTCCAGTCCACGGATCTCATGCTTCGGCCGACGCCCTCCTCCAAGTGGTTCTCCGCGTTGATCTTCTGCTCAAAGATCGGCACCCGGGCCGGGCGATTCCAGAATGTTCTCCCCTCGGAGCATACCGGGAGCCCACCGAACCCGTAACCCCGGAATCGTCAAGAAGTTGGAGCGTGGGGAGATCGCTCGGCCGAGGCCTCGGGGGGCGATGCGGGCGGCCGGAGCCGGCCCACGGCCGGGGGGATTCGGCCGAAGCCCCGGCCCGCCGCTCAGGGCGAGGCATAGTCGATGGAGTAGGGATCGGTCTGCCGGCGCAGGTATTCCAGCCGGAGGTTGGCAAGCTGGCGGGTGTGGAGAACGTCGTGGGCCGCCCACGACGCCAGGAGGTCTCCGGCCCGGAGCCCGCCCAGCTTGGGGTGGCGATGCTCGTTCGACCACGCCGGTTGCTCCAGGGCGAGAAGCCAGTCCACCGAGGCCGCCCGCTCCTCGCGGAAGGCGATGGCCGAGGCCTCGATGTCGCGGGTGTTGTAGCTCCGGTCCCGGGCCCAGCCCTCGGGATCGATGGGAGGCCACGGCTCGGACGGGTCGCGGAGGGTGAGATCGATCCGCTTCCGGAAGTCGTCCCGCTCCTCGTCGATCAGGTGGTTCAATACCTCGAGCATCGACCACGTCCCCGGGGCGGGCTTCCACCGGGCCTCCTCCGGGGAGAGCCCGGCGAAGAACCCGCCGAGCACCCGGCCGGAACGGTCCAGGGTTTGGATGAGGATTGCCGGATCCATGTTCCCGTTCTCTTTCCCGCCGGTGGAGCCGTTCCGATCACCGGCGCCAGGTTCCCAGGATCGAGACCAGCATGACCAGGCCCGCCCCCGCGTACACCGCTCCCCACATCCCCCGGTCGAGAGGCAGAGAGACGAATGGATTCAGGGCAAAGGCGGTGATGCCGAAGAGCCAGGCCCAGACCACGAAGCGTCCCCGGATGCTCCGGTAGCATCCGAAGGCCGCGACCAGGAAGACCACCCAGCGAATCGCGTGGTAGTACCCCGCGGTCTGCGAACCCAGCGCCCCGAAGAGAAGGAACGCCGAGGCCAACCTCAGGACGATGAAGATCATCGTCGGTTCATTCCGAGCGGTCAGTCCTTGACCGGGAGGACGTGGACCGCCTTGATGATGAGTTCCACCGTGTCTCCGGGGTGAAGCTCCAGATGATCCACCGACTCGGACGTGAGGACCGAAGCCATCTGAGTGGGGGTGCTCACGTCGAACTTGACCAGCGACATCACGTCCCCCTTCCTGATTGACTGGACCTGGGCCGTGACCTTGTTGCGGGCGCCGTACTTCATTTCACCTCCGGCTTCACGATTATTGTCGGGTCGTTCCGGAATGACCGGCGGGAGAGCATGTCGAAACGCTACCCCATCCGGCGCGGCCCGCCAATCCGATCCGTTAGAAGCGCCTCCGGGCGCGAGTTAGGAGACCCGGTCGTGCCACTCCCGGTCCAGGATGGCATAGATGACGTCGTCCACCCACTCCCCCTTGAACCAGAGGCTAAGGCGGTGGTGCGCCTCCTTCCGCATGCCCAACCGCTCCATGAGGGCGATGGACCGGACGTTCCGGGGATCCACGGATCCGAATACCCGGTGCTTTCCCAGCTCCCCGAAGAGGTAGCCGAGAACCGCCTGGAGCGCCTCCGTTCCGTAGCCCCGGCCCTGGCGTTCGGAAACCAGGGTGATCCCGATCTCCGCCTGCCGGCGGTCGTGAACCGGAACGTGAATGCCCGCGTCACCGATGAGCTCGCCCTCGTCCCGAAGGGTGATCCCGATCTGGAACCAGGAACCGGGTACGTCGGGAGCGGCGCCGGCCAGGGACGCGATGTAGCTTGCGATCTCCTCCCGGGACGCCGGCTCCCACCCCTGGTACACCATGATCCGGGGATCGGAGCGGTAGGCGAACATGGTCTCGGCGTCCCCCGGTTCGAGGCGCCGGAGGCGAAGACGTTCGGTGAGAATGTCCGGGAAGTCGGTCATCAGCGGTTCGCGCTCCTCATCACGCTTCCGGACCCGCGCGGCATCAGGAACAAACCGGGCTAGGCCAGCTCCGGCGGCCGCTTTTCACGGTCCACGTCCCGTCCGACCCGGATCACGATGCCTGGAATGGCCTCCACGTCCTCCAGGGCGGTGCGGAAGTTCACCACGCAGGCACGCAGCAGGTAGTTTTCCTCGAGCACCGCGTTGGATACGAAGACCTCCCCGCCGTACTGGAGCCGCTCCACGAGTTCCTCGTTGAGCGCGTTCAGATAGGCGGCGGCCCCCGGGGCGCCGGGATCGAGACCGGCGGGAACGAAGCGGAAGGTGGCGATGCTCAGGTTCAGGGTGACCGCCTCCAGCTCCGGTTCGGCGCCGACCCGGTCGAAGAGCGCGGCGGCCAAAGCGATGTCGTCCCGGATCATGCGCACGTACCCCTCCCGCCCCACCTGGCGGAGGGCCAACCAGACCTTGAGCGCCCGGAAGCCCCGGGAGTTCTGCATCCCGAGCTCGTGGTAGTTCAGCATGGTTTCCCCGGAGGGGTTCTCCAGGTGGTAGTACTCGGGATGGAAGCTGAAGGCGTCGATCAGGTCCCCGGGGCGGCGCACCAGGGTGCAACCCGCTTCCAGCGGGCTGTAGAGCCACTTGTGGGGATCGACGGCCACCGAGTCAGCCTCGCAGAGGGCCTTGAGATCCGCCGGCGCCTCGGGAAGCGCGGCCGCCGGCGCCCCGTAGGCGCCGTCCACGTGGAACCAGAGATCGTGCTTCCGGCAGACCTCCGCGATCCTGGGAAGCTCGTCGATGGCCCCCACCCCCACCGACCCCGCGGTCCCCACCGCCATGAAGGGTAGGCTTCCCGCCGCCCGGTCGGCGACGATCCGGGGTTCCAGGAGGCTCACGTCCATCCGGGCGCGAGTGTCGGTGGGGATCCAGCGGATGGCGTCGGTGCCGAGCCCGAAGAGATCCGCGGCCTTCTGGATCCAGGTGTGGGTCCCCTCGGAGGCGTAGACGGTGAGCGGGGGCCCGCCCGCGAGCCCGCGTTCCCGGATCTCCCAGGGGGCCTTGGCCCGGCGGGCGGCGAGGAAACCCACGAAGTTGGCCATGTTTCCTCCGCTCACCAGGATCCCCCCGCTGTCGGCGGGAAAGCCCATGAGCTCCGCCATCCAGCGCACGGTCTGCGCCTCGATCTCGGTGGCCATGGGAGAGAGCGGCCAACCGCCCAGGTTGGGGTTGAGCCCGGCGGCGATGAGATCGGCCAGGGCGCCGATCGGCGCCGCCGACGAGGTGATGTAGCCCAGGAACCGCGGGTGGCCGTTGAAGAGGGAGTGGTCCAGGAGGAGCGGGCCGAGCTCGTCCAGAAGGCGCTCCGGCGGGGCGCCGTATTCGGGGATCGGGTCGTCGCCGAGGGCCGCCTTGATCCGGCTCGGCATCTCCCCCGAGGTGACGGCCCGTTCGGGGAGCGAGTCGAGAAAGCCGGCGATCAGCTCCACGGCCTGCCGGCCGAGCCGGCGGAACTCGTCCCCGGTCATTTCCAGGGGGGCGCGGCGGCCGCGGAGCGGGTCGGTGTCGTGGGTCATGAATCCTCCGGGGTGTGGGATGGGATCATAGTCGTTCGAGAGGAAGGAGGGCCATGGTGTCCTCCGGGGCGGGCCTGTGTCAGGATGGGGGTTCGGGGTCCGCTCGGGCACCCCGGTTCACCCGCGACGCCCGGCCGCTCATCGGCGGCGTCGCCGATTCATCCGAGGGGGCGCCGTGCCCGCGTGGCTCACCGTCTTGTCCGTCATCTCCCTGGCCGCGGCCGGCGTCTCCGCCCTCGCCATCGCCGTCGACATCCTGGCCGGCCGCCGGCAACGCATGTGGATCATGAACGTGGTGTGGCCGGTCACCGCCCTCTACGCCGGGCCGCTGGGGCTCTTCGCCTATTACCGGCTGGGGCGGCGCTCGACGGTCCCGGAGGCGCGGGCGGGGGAGAACCGGGGCGAGGCGCCGCCCGGCCGGGACAAGCCCTTCTGGCAAATCGCGGCCGAGGGGACCACCCACTGCGGGGCCGGATGCACCTGCGGCGACATCGTGGCCGAATGGCTGGTGGTGCTCTCGCCGGTCACCCTGTTCGGGCACGCGATCTTCGGCAGCTGGCTGGTCGATTTCGTCGCCGCCTATCTCTTCGGGATCGCTTTCCAGTACTTCACCATCCAGCCCATGCGGGGATTGTCTCCGGGCCGGGGCCTGATCGAGGCGATCAAGGCGGACACCCTCTCCCTCGTCTCGTGGCAGATCGGGATGTACGGGTGGATGGCGATCGCGGTGTTCACCCTCTTCGGCCGCGAACTCTCCAAGGGCGACCCCGTCTTCTGGTTCATGATGCAGGTGGCGATGCTCTTCGGCTTCCTCACCGCCTACCCGGTCAACTGGTGGCTGATCCGCGTCGGGATCAAGGAGAAGATGTGACCTTGGGGGGCGACGAGCCGCCCAGATGAGGGGGTTCGGCCGGCGGCCGGGAGGCTGCCGGGTCCCGATCCCGAACCCCCGGCGATGAGGCGGAGCCCCGCCCGCGGAGCTAGATCGGCGGTTCGTCGTGGCGGGTGAGGTTCTCGAAGCGGGTGTACTCGGAGATGAACGCGACGTTCACCACCCCCACCGGGCCGTTTCGTTGTTTGCCGATGATGAGCTCACCCAGACCCTCGTTCTCGTCGGTGCGCTTGTAGTGTTCCTCGCGGTAGACGAAGCCCACCACGTCGGCGTCCTGCTCGATCGCTCCCGACTCGCGAAGATCGCTCAGCATGGGCCGGTGGTCGGAGCGGGCCTCGACCGCGCGGGAGAGCTGGGAAAGCGCCATCACCGGGGTCTTGAGTTCCTTGGCCAGGGCCTTCAGCCCCCGCGAGATCTCGCTGATCTCCTGCTGACGGCTCTCCTGGCGGGCGGAGCCGGTCATGAGCTGGAGGTAATCCACCACGATGAGGCCCAGGTCGCACTCGGCCTTGAGCCGGCGGGCCTTGGCCCGCATCTCCAGGACCCCCATCCCCGCGCTGTCGTCGATGTAGATCGGGGCCTCGGCCAGTTCCCCCGCCGCGGTGATGAGGAGCGGCCATTCCTTGTCGCGCAGGTATCCGGTCCGGAGCCGATGAGAGCTCACCCGGGCCTCGGCGCAGAGGAGCCGCATCAGGAGCTGCTCCATGCTCATTTCCAGGCTGAAGATGCCCACCCCGCGGCGGCTCCGGAGGGCCACGTTGGCCGCGATGTTGAGGGCGAGGGAGGTCTTTCCCATCGACGGCCGCCCCGCGATCACCACCAGGTCCCCGTCCTGGAACCCACTGGTCATGTGATCGAGATCGAGGAATCCCGACTCGACCCCGGTGACCGTCTTCTTCTCCTCGTAGAGTTTCTCCACCTTCTTGATCGTGGGGTTGATGAGGTCGCGAACCCGCACGAAGCCCTTCCGCACCCGGGCGTCGGAGATGGCGAACATGGCCCGTTCGGCGCGGTCGAGAAGATCGGCGGGGTTGTCGCGGCCGTCGTAGGCCTCGGCGGCGATCTCGGTGGCGATCTCGATCATCTGCCGGAGGATCGACTTTTCCTTCACGATCTGGGCGTGGTATTCGACGTTGGCCGAGGTGGCCACGGCGTCGAGAAGGCCGGCAATGTAGGTGGCGCCGCCCACCCCCTCGAAGTCGCCGTTCCGGCGGAGCTCGTCGCTCAGGGTGATGGCGTCCACCGCGTTCTCTTTGCGCTGCCAGAGGTTCACCAGGGCGTTGAAGATGCGGCGGTGGGCGGGACGGTAGAAGGCGGCTTCGTCCAGGACTTCCAGGACCCGGCCGATGGCCCGCCCGTCGAGGAGCATGGCGCCGAGGATCGAACGTTCGGCCTCGAGGGCCTGGGGAGGCACGCGCATGCCGCCGCCCCCGGCGTATTCCCTGACCTGGCTCTCGGTGGTTCCCAAAGGACTCCCCTGTCGACCGATCCGCGGCGCCGCCCGCCCTGCCCTCCAGGAGCGGGCGAGCCGGTTGCGGATCGGGCCTACGGTCTCGGGTTCCGTTCGCGCGCCGTCCGGGCACGGCGCGACCCTGCCAACTTGTCGAACGGGTGAGACGTTGAAGGGTCTCGCCGCGGCGTCGACGACCGGTTCAATAGAGTCCGGTCGGAAGCCGTCCGGCCGAGACTAATCGACGGGGAAAGTCGAAGCAAAACTTTCGGCGCAGCAAAGTCTAGCGCGGTGAGAACGGTGTGGAAAGGAGAACCCTTGACACGGAGATTCGGCCCGGCGGGCGCGCACGCGGGCGCGTCCCGCCGAATCGTCACCGTTCCGCCCTTTTCCACTTCTCCCCCTCGACCTGGGGAAAACTCGGCGCCCGCTTCGGCACGATCCATAAAAAAAGTTTCCTCCCGGTAATCCGCTGTACATCATGGGGTTGAGTGCGTCGGGTTTCCGCCGGCGGCGGCACGAAGTTCGCGCGATGCGGAAAACTCGGTGGAGAAGCGGCTCGCCGGGCCACTTTCAGGGACCGGGCGTGGGGGCACCGGTTCGGTCACGATCCGCCACCCCGAACCGGTCCAGGGGACCCGACCCGACCGGCTCCCGCGCCGGCTTGAATCAGCGCAGATATTCCCGGCGCAGAAGCTGCACGTCTTCCCAGACCACGCGCTTCCACTGCGGGTTGCGAAGCAACGCCGCGGGGTGATAGGTCGGGAGCACCATGATGCGATCGCGGTAGTAGTGGATCTTCCCGCGAAGCCGGCCCATGGGAGCGCCCGGGTTCCCGGTCAGGAACCCCGCCGCGAACCGGCCCAGGGCGCAGATGATCTTGGGCTGGATCAGCTCGATCTGCTGCTCGAGGTACGGCGTGCAGGAGGCGATCTCCTCGGGTTTGGGGTCGCGGTTTCCCGGGGGACGGCACTTGAGGATGTTGGCCACGTAGATCTCGTCGCGATCGAATCCGATGGCGTCGACGATCTGATCCAGGAGCTTTCCGGCACGGCCCACGAAGGGAAGACCCTGCTCGTCCTCGTTGGCTCCCGGCGCCTCCCCCACGAACATCACGCGGTTTCCCGCCTTCCCCCGCGAGAACACCACCGACTTCCGCGTTTCGCAGAGACCGCACTTCGTGCAGCCCGCGGCCTCGGCGGCGAGTTCGGCCAGCCGGGCCATCCGCTCGTCGCGATCGGCGGGTCGGCGGCTCGACGTCGATCCGCGGGAGCTTCTTGCCGCGATCCCCGCCGGAGGCCGGGACCGGGCGCGCGCCCGCGGTCACCGGCCGGGCCGCCCCGGATCCGGCGGGACTCACCGGAGAAGGCGCGGAGCGCAATTCACCCGAAGCCGGCCGGGGGACGGGGGCGGGGCGGGAGGCGGTCGAAGCCGGCGGGGCCGGGGATCGAGGCGGGGAGTCCGCCGGAGCCTTGGGCCGCGGCGGCGCCGCTTCCGCGCCGACGATCGCCTGCCGAGGCCTCGGCGCCGGCCGCGCCACCGCTTCCTTCAGCGCGGACGAGTTCAAGTGCCGCCGACCCTTCCCACGCTCGCGGGCCAGATGGCGGCGGAACTCCTCGCTAAGTGCTGCGAGCTCGTCGTGAAGATCGCTCACCGGCTTCCCTCCTCGGCGGGACGCTCCGTCGCGCCACCACCCAATCCAGAATGCGCTGGGCCACTTCCCGCTTGGGAAGCACGGGGAGCCGCCGGCCGGGTTTCCCCGCTTCGAGGAGCGTGACCACGTTGGTGTCCCCGCCGATGGCCGCGCCCGGCTCGCCGGGGTTGTTGACCACCAGGAGGTCGACGCCCTTCCGCTTGAGCTTCTTCCTTCCCGCTTCCTCCGCGTCCTCGGTTTCCAGGGCGAAGCCCACCAGGACCTGTCCCCCCTGCCGCTTCTCCGCCAGCCCCCCCAGGATATCCGGGTTGGCGGTGAGGTCGATCTGGACCTCCCGATCGCCGCGGCGGATCTTCTGCATCTCCTCGCGGGTGGACCGGAAGTCCCCCACCGCCGCCGCCATGACCAGGACGTCGCACTCGCCGAACAGGCGGCCGGCGGCGTCGGAGAGCTCCCGGGCGGTGGTGATCCGCTCCAGGTGTACGCCCTCCGGGGGCGGCACGTCCATGGGCCCGGCCAACAGCGTAACCTCGGCCCCGCGCGAGACCGCCTCTTCGGCCAGGGCCACCCCCATCTTACCGCTGGAGCGGTTGGTGATGATCCGGACCGGGTCGAGCGGCTCCTCGGTGCGGCCGGCGGTGACCAGGACCCGCACCCCGGCCAAGTCCTGGGGATGGCCGATCAGCTCGGTGACCTGCTGCAGGATGGTGACCGGCTCGGCCATCCTTCCCTTCCCGAACTCTCGGCAGGCCATCCAGCCGTCCTCGGGTTCCAGAATCTGGTGGCCGAGGTGGCGGAGCCGGCTCACGTTGTCCTGGGTCGCCGGATTCTTCCACATGCGATGGTTCATGGCCGGGGCCCAGAGGATTTCCGTCCCCGCCGCCACCAGCACGGTGGAGAGTGCGTCGTCGGCCAGGCCCCACGCCCCCTTGGCCAGGGAGTTGGCGGTGGCCGGCGCGATCACCATGAGATCGGCGTCCTTCACCAGCTCGATGTGCTCCACCCCGCTCTCGTCGGCGTGGCCGGAGCCGGTTTCGTCCTCGTAGAGAGAGGTGAGAACGGGATGCCCGGAGAGGACCCGGAAGGTGAGCGGGGCGACGAACCGGGCCGCGGCCCGGGTCATGACCACGTGGACCTCGGCCCCCTCCTGCATGAAGAGCCGCAACAGCTCCGCGGCCTTGTAGGCGGCGATGCCCCCCGTCACCCCCAGCACGATCTTCTTGTCCTTGAGCTTCATGTCCCGGCTCGTTTCCTGTCGCGGCGCGGGCCTCCGCGTCGCGTCTCGTCACCGCCGGCGCCCCGCGCGCCGGCCTCCCACCTCCCCAAAAATAGCAAAAGGCCGGAGGTATTCTACCTCCGGCCGGGGCCCGAGCGCGACCTGAGCCCGCGATGCGAAGGTCGTCTAGGCTTCGACCTCGCTACTGTCCTCCTCCGGCTGCTCGACCACCGGAGGAGCGGCGGGAGGAATGAGTCCCTCGATCGGCGCCTCGGGGTCGAACGGCTCGCTCGAGAAGGTGAACTTGATCTTCCCCTCGTGGAGGAGTTTCCAGGCCAGGAAAGTGGGACGGACCTTGAGGTCGCGTTGGCTCATCCGCGCGATGTCGTTCAACCGCCGGGCCTCACGCGCGGCGATCATGACCATTTCGTACTTGTTCATCGGTGCCCTCGCCGCCGCGGTGGTATGGGGCGCGGCGGATCCATCGAAGCAGGGGTTTCCGGGAATGCTCCAGCGAGCGAACAAGGATATCACAGGGGAGGGGCGCGGGCAACGCCGCCCCTCGCGCCATGGCTAACCCGCGCCCCGGTGAGCGCTTATCGAGGCCTCGGCCGGCGGACACCGGGGCCCGAAGGAACCCCGGCCCCGACGGCGACCCCGGCCGGTCACCCCCCCTGCCGGAGCCGGCCCACCCGGCAGCGCTCGGCCGCCACCACGTCCCGCACCTGCTCCACCGCCTCCCCCAGCCGGTCGTTCACCACCGCGTAGTCGTATCGCCGCCACTCCGCCAGCTCGCCGCGGGCGTTCTCCAGCCGCTGGCGGATCACCTCCTCGCTGTCGGTGCCCCGGCCGCGGAGCCGTTTCTCCAGCACCGCCATGGACGGGGGGGCGATGAGGATGAGCACCGACTCCGGCATGATCCGCTTCACCGAGTGGCCGCCCTGGACGTCGACGTTCATCACCGGGGAGCGGCCGGCGCGGAGGTGTTCCTCGATGGGGGCGCGGGGGGTGCCGTAGAGACGGCCGTGGACCTCCGCGAACTCCAGGAAGTGGCCCTCGGCGATCCCCTTCCGGAAACGCGCCTCGCTCCAGAAGTGGTAGTCCACCCCGTCGGTCTCGTCGGATCGGGGGGGGCGGACGGTGGCGGAGATCGAGCGCACCAGCGCGGGTTCGAGGGTCAGGAGCCGGTCGCAGATCACGGTCTTTCCCACCCCGCTCGGGCCGGAGATCACGATCACCATGGGGGGGCTCTGGGGGAGGCCGTTGAAGGGTTCGGGGTCCGGGGTCATCGCGCGCCGGTCACTCCAGGTTCTGGATCTGCTCGCGGACGATCTCGACGTTCTCCTTGAGCTGGATCACGTGCCGGGCGATCTCCACGTCGTTGGCCTTGGAGCCGATGGTGTTCGCCTCGCGGTTCATCTCCTGGGTGAGGAAGTTGAGCTTCCGCCCCACCGGGCCGCCCTCCTCGAGCAGCGTCTCGAACTGGTCCACGTGGGAGCGGAGCCGCACCGCCTCTTCGGTGCAGTCGAGCCGATCGGCCTGGAACGCGGCCTCGACCTGGAGGCGCTCCTGGTCCACCGTGGCTTCCCCCTGGAGGAGTTCGGTCAACCGGGCGTGGAGCCGCTCCTTGGCTTCCTTGACCCGCGCCGGGGCCCGGGATTCCACCTCGGCCAGGGAGGCGCGGATGGTCTCCATCCGGGCCCGGAGGTCGCGGGCCAGGGCCTCCCCCTCCGACTCCCGCATGGCCACCAGGTCGTCCACCGCCCGCGCCACCGCGTCCTTGAGAAACGTCCAGGCTTCCTCCGGCTCCAGGTCGGGCTCGCTCCACTTGATCACGTCGGGGAGATTCATGAGCTGGCCGAGGGTGACCGCGTCCCGGAAGGCGAAGCGCCCGCGCACTTCCTGGAGGATGTCCACGTAGCGCTGGGCGAGGTCCATGTCCACCGAGAGCACGCCCCCCTCCTCGCCGCCCCCCTTCCAGGTGACGGTGAGATTCACCTTCCCGCGGTTCAGCCGCTCGCCGAGGAAGGAGCGAAGCTTGTCCTCGTAGGGTTGCAGGCCGCGGGGCAGTCGGGGGGAAACCTCGAGGAACCGGTGGTTCACCGATCGCGCCTCGGCCACCAGGGTGCGGCCGCGGCGTTCGAGCTCGGCCCGGCCGAATCCGGTCATGCTGCGGATCACGGGACCTCCTCGCCGGCGCGGGTGTCGTCGCGACGCCGGCCGAAGCGCCTGGGCGCCGGGCCCGTCGGCCCGGACTCGTTCACGGGTCCCGGGAAGGGGACGGCCTCGGGGGCTCGCCCGACTTTCCGGGGGTACGGGGAAGCTACGCGGGCCGGGGGGTTCTGTCAATTCGGAGCGCGCCTCGCGCGACCCCGGCGCGCGCGGAGCGCCGACCCGCAGGGGCGCCGCCCGCAAAGACCGCCCCGGCATTCCCCGGCTGCTACAATCCGCGATCATGAACTCCCTCACGCTTCGGGCCGTGGCGGCCGAGCTCCATCCCTATCGCGGCCTCCGGTTCGAATCGGCCGCCGCCCTGGACCCCTTCGAGTTCCACCTGCGGCTCGAGAAGGCGGTGACCCTGGTGGCCTGCGTCCACCCCGAGCACAACGCGCTCTTCCCCGCCCCGAGCGAAGCCCAGGCCGCCGAGTCCGTTCCCCCCTTCGCCCGAGCCATCGAGAAGGCCCTGGCCGGGAGCCGGTTCGCGGGAGCGGTTCAGGCCGGACTGGACCGGGTGGTCGCCCTCGCCTTCGAGCGGCGCGACCGCCTGGGCGATCCCAAGCGCGTCCACCTTGTGGTGGAGCTGACCGGGAAAGGCGGAAACCTCCTCATCACCGACGGGGAGGATCCCTGGGCCGCCCGCATTCTGGATCGTCTCCGCGACGACCGCTCGCGGCGCGCGCCCCGGCGGCTGGCCCCGGGAGCGGCGTACGCACTCCCCCGGAACGACCGGGCCGACGCGACCCGCGACGACCCCGCCGCGTTGACCCGGGCGGTCCAGGAAGCCCTGAAGGAACGCGGCCCGGACCCCCGCGCCCTGGTGGACGCCTGGACCGGCCTCGGACCGGCCACCGCGGAGGAGGTCTGGCGCGCCGCCGGCCCCGATCCCGAGAAGCACCCCGACGCCCTCGCCCGGACCTGGCTCGCGTTCCTGGATGCGGTCCACCCCGGCGGGGCCGGCCGGACCGCCGGCCCGCGCTCCTCCCCCACCGTCACCGGCGCCGGCGAGGCCCTGGTCTTCCGGTCGGCCGCCGGGTCGGAAGCCCCGGCCGCCCGCGCACCGGGCTACCCGACCGCCTCCGCCGCGGTGGCCGCCGCCCACCGCCGGTTCCGCGAGCGCCGGCAGAGTGCGCCCCAGGGCGCGCTCGGGAAGCCCCTCCACCAGGCCATCGAGCGGACCGAGCGGGGGCTGGCCGCGGTGGACCGGGACGAGCGCGAGGTCGAGGAGGCGCCGCGCTACCGCCGGGTGGCCGAGGCGATCCTGGCCTCGGTCCACACCATCCCCCGCGGGGCGGAACGGGCCGAGCTTCCCGATCCCCGGAGCGAGGAGACGCTCACCGTGGAGCTCGACCCCACCCGGAATCCCGGCGAGAACGCCGAGCACTACTTCAACCGGGCCAAGAAGGCGGAACGGAGCGCGGGGAAGGCGGGACGGAGGCGGCGGGAGCTGGCCAGGCGGCTCGACGCCCTCCGCGACCTCGCCGCCCGCCTCGCCGAGGCCGGCCCCGAGGGCCCCGGCCGGGCCTGGATCGACCAGGCGCAGAAGCTCGGGGTCAACCTCCCCCGCGAGGAACTCCCCCCGGAACCCGACGGCGGACCCGAAGACCGGCTCACCTCCGCTCTTCGCCCCCGGCGTTATGATCTGGGGAACGGATGGGAGGTCCTGGTGGGAAAGAGCAACCGCGGGAACGAGGTGCTGACCCTGGAGCTGGCTCGCCCCGGGGACATCTGGATGCACGCCGACCAGGCCCCGGGCTCCCACGTCGTGCTTCGCCACCACGAGAAGGGACGGGAGGCTCCACGCGAGCTGGTCCTGGCCGCGGCCTCCATCGCCGCCTTCTTCTCCAAGGCGCGGGGGTCGGGAAAGGTGCCGGTGGTGGTGACCGAGAAGCGGCACGTCCGCCGCCCGCGAAAGGCCCCGGTGGGAACGGTCACCGTGGGACAACACAAAACGGTGATGGTGTCGCCCAGCGACCCTGACAAGCGGAGCCGCTCATGAACGCGCGCATCGACCGATCCGGCCTCGCCCCGCTCGCGCTCGTCGCCGCCCTGTGCCTCGCCGGCCCGGGATGCGGCGGAAACGACGTGACCGCTCCCCAGAACCACCCCCCCCGTCTGCAGGAGGTGGTGGCCCGCCCGAGCGCGGTGATCCTGGGCGGGTCCCTTCGGGTCACCCTCCTGGGCGGCGATCCCGACGGCGACCCGGTGCAGATCCGCTGGCGGGCGGACGCCGGGAGCTATGCGGACTCGACCACGGACGGGACGATCTGGACCGCGCCCATGACTCCGGGCACCTACACGTTGACGGTCGAGATCAGTGACGGGGAGTTCACGGTGGACGGGTCGGTCACCGTTCGGGTGGGAAACGCGGTCCTCGTCGTGGACTCCGACCCTCCCGGGGCCAACATCACCCTGGACCTGCAACCCACCTCCTTCGTCACCCCGCATACCTTCGATCCCCTGCCTCCCGGAGGCCACCCGGTGCGCGTGTCCGAGAACGCGTTCATCTACGAGCAGAACCCCACCTCCGTCACCCTGGTCCACGGCCGGGTGGATACGGTGACCTTCTCCACCCGGAAGAGCGACTTCGAAATCCTGAACCTGGGGCGGGACGATTTCCTGGAGATCGGCGGGGTGGCCTGGCTCCCGACCGGCTTCGGAATGGTGTACAGCGCCCGCACCGCCGAGGGATCCGGGATCTTCACCTCGGCCCTGAACCCGCGGACCGGCACCCCGAACGGGCTTCGGCTCCTCACCGGGGTCAAGGTGAACGAACCGGTCGCCCTCTCCGGGGACGGAAAGTGGCTCTTCTACGTGACCGACGCCGGGAACATCTACAGCGTGGCGGTGGCCGACCGGGACAACGACGGCCGGATCGACAGCGTGGGGACGCCTTCCGAGCAGGTGTTCTCCGGCTACGGGCCGGCGACCGCCGTCGCCCTTCCCCGCCTGGCCTATGCGTCGACCCCGTCCGAGGAACCCTCGGCCATCCAGATCTTCTGGAGCGAGTTCGCGGACGGCATCACCGATGGGCCGCGATTCGCCACCACCTTCCGGGGAAAGCTTCCCGCCTTCCGGCCCGACGGCTCCGCGATCGCCTTCGTCAAGGACGGGGCGCTCCTCACCATCCCCATCTTCACCGAGGGAACCGCCCTCGCCGACACCCTGGCCGACGACGACGGCGCCTACACCGCTCCGGCCTGGGGAGGCTGGGGGAACCAGCCGGTGGCCACCTTGTGGGGGCCGGCGGGGGAACCACCGAACGACCTGCGCCTGACGGTCACGGGATCGCCGGTCACGGTTTCGGTGTTCGATCCCCCCCGGGCCCCGGCCTTCATGGCCTGGAGCCCCGCGCAACCGGCGCTGGCCCTGAGCGCCAACCCCGGGGGGAAGGGCGAGATCCTGCTGGTCTTCAACCTTCCCATCGCCGGGCTCTGACCCCCGGCCGGGAACCGGCCCGCGGGAGATCTACATCTCGCCGTTCTGGAACCGCATGTACTCCTTCACGTCCTCGTCGCTCCCGATGATGAGCGGGGTGCGCTGGTGGAGCTTGGTGGGCTCGATGTCGAGGATGCGGCGCTTTCCGTCCACCGCCATCCCCCCGGCCTGTTCCACGATGAAGGCCATGGGGGATGCCTCGTAGAGGAGGCGGAGCTTTCCCCGGGGATGCCCGGAGTCCGCGGGATAGAGGAAGATGCCGCCGTAGAGCAGGGTGCGGTGGGCGTCGGCGACCAGGCTTCCGATGTAGCGGCCCTTGTAGGGATGGTCCTCGCGGTCGCCGTTCTTGAGGAACTCGATGTAGCGCCGGGTGGCCTCGTCCCAGCGGATGGCGTTTCCCTCGTTCACGCTGTAGATGTTCCCCTTCTTGGGGATGCGGATGTTCTCGTGGCTCATGAGGAACTCGCCCACCGAGGGATCGTAGGTGAACCCGTGCACCCCCTGGCCGGTGGTGTAGACCAGCATGGTGCTCGAACCGTACACCAGGTATCCCCCGCAGACCTGCCGGTGGCCGGCCTGCATGAGGTCCTCTTCGGTCCCCGGGCCGTCCCCGGGGGTCACCCGCCGGTGGATGGAGAAGATGGTGCCGATGGAGACGTTGGCGTCGATGTTGGAGGAGCCGTCGAGAGGATCGAAGTTCAGGACGTACTTCCCGCACGGATACTCGGGCGGGATGGTGAGGACTCCCTCCTCCTCCTCGGAGGCCATGGCGCAGAGGTGCCCGGTGTGATCGAGGGTCTGGTACATCACGCGCTGCGCGAACGCGTCGAGCTTCTGCACCTCCTCACCCTGGACGTTGGTGTCGCCGGTCTTCCCCAGGAGGTCGAGCAGGCCGGCCTTGCTCACCTCCCGGTGGATGATCTTTCCGGCCAGCATGATCTCGGACAGAAGATCGGAGAACTCGCCGGTGGCCTCGGGGTAGTTGCGCTCCTGCTCCATGATGAAGCGGGAGACGGTGACGATCTTGCCGTCGAGGTGAGACGAAACGGGCATGGGGGGAAGCCTCCTGCGGGGATCTTGCGCCCGGGCCCGGGGCCCTACCGGGACGCGGTGGATGATTGCATCGAGGCGAGTGGCTCAAGTATACGATGGAATCTGAGTGGATCGGCGGGGAAAGGAGCGGGCGGCGAGGCGAGCCCTCGCTTTGGACCGGTCCAACATGCACCCTGACCGCACCGGACCCGGGCGTCCCTCATGCGGGCGTCCGGGTCCGGCCGGCGGGTCGATTACGCCAGGACGGTCTTGATCGCCCGGTCGAGAATGTCGATTCCCCGATGGAGATCGGCATCGGTCACGTTCAGGGCCGGGCGGAAACGGATGCTCCGCGGCCCGCTGGGAAGGCCCAGCACCCCGTCCTCCCGGGCCTGGGCCAGCACCTTGTTTCGCGAATCGGTGTCGGGAAGGTCGAAGGCGGCCATGAGCCCCCGGCCCCGGGCCTGGGTCACCACCGGATGACGCTCCTGCAGCTCGCGGAGCCCGGTCAACAGGACGTCACCGCGGAGCCGGGCGTTCTCCACCAGGTTCTCCTCCTCGATGATCTCCAGGTAGCGCTGGCCGCGCACCATGTCGGCGAGGTTCCCTCCCCAGGTGGAGTTGATGCGGCTCGACTCCACGAACACGTTCTTCTCCACATCGTCGAAGCGCTTCCCCCCCAGGAACCCGCAGATCTGCATCTTCTTTCCGAAGGCCACCGCATCGGGCTCGGCGCCCTCGAAGTGCTCGTAGCACCAGAACTTACCGGTGAGGCCGACCCCGGTCTGCACCTCGTCGTAGATGAGCAGGAAGTCCAGCTCGTCGGCCAGCCGCCGCAGCTCGCGGAGGAAGTCTCCGCGGAAGTGATTGTCCCCGCCCTCTCCCTGGATGGGTTCCAGGATCAGGGCGGCGATGTCGTCGCCGTACGCCGAGGCGGCCTCGTAGATCTCGTGCACCGCCCGCCGTTCCGCCTCGATCACCCGCTCCAGGTTCATCCCCGTGAGCGGGTAGATGCACTTGGGGTTCTCGATCCGGGGCCAGTTGAACTTCGGGTAGAACATGGTCTTCCGCGGATCGGCGGTGTTGGTGAGGCTCATGGTGTAGCCGGTCCGGCCGTGGAAGGCCTGGCGGAGGTGGATCACCTTGCTCCCGTACTCCCCCCGGATTCCCTTGGCCTGGTTCTTCCGCACCTTCCAGTCGAAGGCGGCCTTGAGGGCGTTCTCCACCGCCAGCGCCCCCCCGGCCACGAAGAAGGCGTGGGGCAGGTAGTCCCGCTGGGCGACGCGGCGGAAGGTCTCCACGAACTCGGCGTACTCGACGGTGTAGACGTCGCTGTTGGCCGGATTTGCCGTCGCCGCCCGGAGGAGCTTCTTCCGGAAGTCGGGCTCCTTCATCTTCGGGTGGTTGTGGCCCACGGGAAGGCTCGCGAAGTAGGTGTAGAAGTCGAGGTACTCCTTGCCGTCGCGGGCGTCCACGAGCTTGGAGCCGTGGCTCTTCTCGAGGTCCACCACCACGTGGAATCCGTCCACGAGGATCGATTTCCGGAGGGTGGCGAACACCTCCCCCGGGGCGACGTGCTGGCGTTCGTCAAGCGGCGTAGACATTTCGGAATCTCCCAAACGGAACGTCGATCGGTTCCGAGGTGGCGGCGGGAAGGGTCCCGCTCTGCCCATGAACGGCTCGGGCGGCCGCACCGCATGCGCGGGGCCGCCGGGGTGGGTCCTGGGCCCTCGGCCTAGCCCCAACCCCGGAAGGGGGAGTACCGAAACGAGGTTTCGGGACGGAGGATGGAGAACGTCAGAATCGGAGTCATGGTCACCGTGGAATCGAAGAAGCCCGTCCACCAGGACCGGCGGGGAGTCCGCCGGATCCGGGGAAGGGCCGTCTGAACCCCTTGATTCTAGCAGTTTGGAGCGGAGGGGTCCACCACCGAGGCCGCGGCCACGAGCCTGTATTCCGTTTTATGACAAACACTTATCCGGCCAGCCACCGGGCATGGAGCGAACCCGTGGAGCCATCGAAAGCCGTCCCCGAAGGGGCGCCGGAGCCTAACCCGAGCGGAAATTTCCGAACTGGAGCTCCACCCCGAAATCGCTCTCCTTCAGGAGATGGATGACCTCCTGGAGATCGTCCCGCTTGGGACCGGTCACCCGCACCTGGTTCTCCTGGATGGCCGCCTGGACCCGCTTGAGCTTCGCGTCCTTGATGGCCTTCACCACCTCCCGGGCGATCTCCGAGCTCAGCCCCTGGACCAGCTCGATCTTCTGGCGGACGGTGCCCGACGCCGCGTCCTCGATCTTGCCGCGGCTCAGGTTCTTGAGGGGGACGTTCCGGCGGAGGAGCTTGGTCTGGAGCACGTCCCAGATCGCCTCCAGCTTGTAGGCGTCGGGGGCGGGGATGGTGAGGGCGCCCTCCTTGCGGTCGAGATCGATCGAGAACTTGACCCCCTTGAAGTCGTAGCGGTTGATGAGCTCCTTCAAAGCCTGGTTCACCGCGTTGTCCACCTCCTGGAGGTCCACCCCGGTGGTGACGTCGAAGGATTCCTTGGATGCCATGTCGTTTCCTTTCCTGGTTGGGACGGCCCCTACTTTACGGCCTCGGGAAGGACGGGGAAAGTGGGCGCGGACCCTTCCCCGGCCTTGTTTCCGCCTCCCGCGAAGGGTAGGCTTCCTTGGCCATGAAACCTCCGTTCAACCGGGTCCTGGTGGCCAACCGCGGGGAGATCGCGGTCCGGGTGATCCGGGCCCTCCGGGAGCTCGATATCGAGTCGGTCGCCGTGTTCAGCGAGGCCGACCGGGACTCCCTGCACGTCCGGTTCGCCGACCTCGCCTACCCGATCGGCCCCCCGCCCTCGGCGGAGTCCTACCTCGACCAGGAGGCGCTCCTGGACGCGGCCCGCCGCTCGGGAGCGGAGGCCGTCCATCCCGGATACGGCTTCCTCTCGGAGAACGCCGCCTTCGCCCGGGCGGTGGAAACGGCGGGACTCACCTTCATCGGGCCCTCGCCGGAGACGATCGCCGCCATGGGGGACAAGCTCCAGGCCCGCGAGGCGGCGCGCCGGGCCGGGGTCCCCGTGGTTCCGGGAAGCCCGGGGCCGGTGACCGACGTGAAGGAGGCGAAGGAACAGGCCGCGGCCATCGGCTACCCGGTCATGCTCAAGGCCTCGGCGGGCGGGGGCGGAAAGGGGATGCGGGTGGTCCCCGGCCCCAAGGAGCTGGAGCGGGCCTTCGACCTCACCCGCGGCGAAGCGGAGAACGCCTTCGGGGACGGCACCCTGTACCTGGAGAAGTTCATCGACAAGCCGAGGCACATCGAGATCCAGATCATGGGCGACCGGGCGGGGAACGTGGTCCACCTCGGAGAGCGGGAGTGTTCCCTCCAGCGCCGCCACCAGAAGGTGGTGGAGGAGTCTCCCTCGACGGTGGTGACCCCCGAGCTTCGCGCCGCCATGGGCGAGGCCGCGGTGCGCCTGGCCCGCGCGGTGAACTACCGGAACGCGGGCACGGTGGAGTTCATCTACGGGGCGGGAGGCGAGCACTACTTCCTGGAGATGAACACCCGGCTCCAGGTCGAGCACCCGGTGACCGAGCTGGTCTACGGCGTGGACCTGGTGCGGGAGCAGGTGCGCGTGGCCGCGGGCGAGACCCTGTCCTGGAAGCAGGAGGACCTGGTTCCCAAGGGGTGGGCCATCGAGTGCCGCATCTACGCCGAGGACCCCTACAACAACTTCCTTCCCTCCCTGGGCCGGATCAGCCGGCTTCGACCGGCGGCGGGCCCGGGGATCCGGAACGACATCGGCATCCTGGCCGGGACCGAGGTGACCCGCTTCTACGACCCCATGCTGGGAAAGCTCATCGTGCACGGCGCCGACCGCGAGGAGGCGCGCCGCCGGATGCTCCGGTCCCTGGCCGAGGCCCTGGTGGAGGGGGTGCGTACCAACATCCCCTTCCATCGCTGGGTGCTGGGACGGGACGAGTTCATCCGGGGGGACTACGACACCCGGTTCATCGAAACCGTGTTCAAAGGGATGGAGAGCGAGACGGATTCCGACCGCGGCCGGGCGGCGGTGATCGCCGCGGTGATCGCCGCCCACGAGGAGGAGCAGCGGATGCGCCCGGCTCCCGGAGGGCGGGAGCGGCATCAACCCCTGGCGGCTGTTGGGGCGGCCGGGGGCGACGAGGCGGGGGCGATGAGGCCGCGCAGAGCGACGGAGCCTCGGAGGGGCGCGCACCCGCGCCCGGCCGCGGCGGAGAGGACCCGCTGACCCGTGCCCACCCGCTACGTCGTCCACAACGGATCCGCCGAGTTCCTGGTCACCATCGCCGAAGAGGGCGAGGGGTACCGGATCGAGATCGACGGGGAGGCGGTCCACGTGGACGCCCGCTCCACCCCGGGAAGCCCCACCCGCTCGCTCCTGATCGACGGACGGTCCCACGAGGCGGCCACCGTGGCCACCCGGGACGGAACCGACGTCTACCTCTCGGGCGACGTCTTCCACGTGCGGGTGTCCAACGAACTCTGGGCCCGGGCGGAAAGCGCGGCCCACGCCGGCGGCGACGGGGAGGAGGTGGTCTCCCCCATGCCCGGCTCGGTGGTGAAGGTGCTGGTGGCGGTGGGCGACACCGTGGACCCGGGGGCGACGGTGGCGGTGGTCGAGGCCATGAAGATGCAGAACGACCTCGCCGCGGTGCGCGGGGGAACCGTCCGCGAGATCCGGGTCCGGACCGGCGACGTGGTGGATCAGGGGACGGTGCTGGTGGTGCTGGGGGCGGCGGACGCGGTTCCGCCGGAGGAGGAGAAGTGATGGGAAGGTCGCGGGAACGCAGGCCGAAGTTCGAGACATCGTCGGGGTTCGAGGTCCAGGGGGTCCTACGGCCCGTCGGACGTCGCGGACCTGGACCCGGCCCGGGACCTGGGCGAGCCGGGGGCGCCCCCCTACACCCGGGGCGTCTACCCCACCATGTACCGGGGCCGGCTCTGGACCATGCGCCAGTACGCGGGCTTCGGGGACGCCGCCGAGACCAACCGGCGGTTCAAGTACCTCCTGGAGGCCGGTCAGACCGGGCTCTCCACCGCCTTCGACCTCCCCACCCAGATGGGCTACGACTCCGACCATCCCATGTCCCGGGGCGAGGTCGGGAGGGTCGGGGTGGCCATCGACACCATCGAGGACATGCGGACGCTGCTGGCGGGGATCCCCCTCGACCGCGTCTCCACCTCGATGACCATCAACGCCACCGCGGCGATCCTCCTGGCCATGTACCTGGTGGTGGCGGAGGAGCAGGGGGTCCCCTGGGAGAAGGTCTCGGGGACGGTGCAGAACGACCTGCTCAAGGAGTACATCGCCCGAGGCACCTACATCTACCCGGTCCGGGCGTCGCTTCGCGTCACCACCGACATCTTCGCCTTCTGCCGGGACCACGTCCCCGGCTGGAACACCATCTCGATCTCCGGCTACCACATCCGCGAGGCGGGCTCGACCGCGGCCCAGGAACTCGCCTTCACCCTGGCCAACGCCCGGGTCTACGTGCAGGCGGCCATCGACCGGGGGCTGGCGGTGGACGACTTCGCGCCGAGGCTCTCGTTCTTCTTCAACGCCCACTCGAACCTGCTGGAGGAGGTGGCCAAGTTCCGGGCCGCGCGGCGGATCTGGTACCGGATCATGAAGGAGGAGTTCGGGGCCCGGGATCCCAAGAGCATGCTGCTCCGCTTCCACGCCCAGACCGCGGGCTCGTCGCTGACCGCCCAGCAGCCGGAGAACAACATCGTCCGGACCGCGATCGAGGCCCTGGCCGCGGTCCTGGGAGGGGCCCAGTCCATCCACACCAACAGCATGGACGAGGCCCTGGGGCTCCCCACCGAGAAGGCGGTGCGGACCGCGATTCGCACCCAGCAGATCCTGGCCGAGGAAGCCGGGGTGGCGGACACCGCCGATCCCCTGGGCGGGGGGTGGTACCTGGAGTGGCTGACCGACCGGCTCGAGGCCGCGGCCCGCGACACCTTCGCCGAGATCGACCGCCGCGGCGGCATGGTCCGCTGCATCGAGACCGGGTGGGTCCAGGAGGAGATCCATACCTCGGCCTACCGGTTCCAGCGCGAGGTGGAGAGCGGGGAGCGGATCGTGGTGGGGGTGAACAGGTACGTGGTGGAGGAGCCCCCGCCCGAGATCTTCCAGATGGACGCGGCGCTGGAAGCCGCCCAGGGAACGCGCCTGGCCGCGGTCAAGGCGGAGCGGGACGCCGGTGCCGCGCGACGGGCGCTGGCCGCGGTCGAGGAGACCGCTCGCGGCGACGGGAACCTGGTCGTTCCCATCGTCGACGCGGTTCGGGCGCGGGCCAGCCTGGGCGAGATTTCCGACGCCCTGCGGACGGTGTACGGGACCTTCGACCAGGCTTGATCGCGACGGTCCCTCGTTCCGTCCCGGGCGGTCCGGCCGCCGCGATTCCCGCCGGGTCGCCGACTCCCCTCCCCACGAACCGGCCGACGCCGGGCGCGATCCGGAAATGCCCCCTCCGCCCCCGGCCGTCCGGCGAGGAGGCCGCCTTTCCGAAGCGGCCGGGAAGCGGAGCGGACACCTGCGTGCCGATGTGCGGCGCGGGCGGCCCGGGCCCGAAGGAGGGCGAAAGGGCGCCGGGGCGGCCGAGCCGCAACCACGAGACCCGATCGGCGCGGCCACTCCGTCGCGCTGGTGTCTTGGCGACCGGGCTCGCGTGGCGGGGCTCCCGTTTTGCAAGGCCGGGGCCAATCCCGCCGCGAATTCACCCTCGTAAGGTCCTGTGCCCCGGCCGAGGCCCCGGCGACGGTGACGAACCCGGGGAACCCGGGCGACGGGGCCTCGTCAGGCGGTGCGGACGCGCGGCGCGGGCGGGCCCGGCCGGGCGATCGCCGGGTCGCCGCTCCCCGAACCGACTCAGATGAACTTGCCGTTCCCCACGCGCTCCACCACGTAGGACGCGAGGTTCTTCGCGAACTCGTTCCCCGGCTCGGGGTTCGTCGACTCGGTGGCCCCCGACCAGATCATCCGGGCCGGGCCGCGAAGATCCCAGAGCGAGGTTTCGAAGCTCACCACCCGGGTTTTCTCCACGTAGCCCGGGGAGACGACCTCGTGATAGGCCGGCTCGTAGACCCGGGTGAAGGGATCCCAGCGCTCTTCCTGGTACGCCTGGGTCACGGTGGGCGGCATCACCGTCTTCTCGACGCGATGCCCGGTCCGGGCCACCAGGAGCAGCCCGTCGAACGCGTCCTCGGGGAGGCCGGACCGAAGCTCCGCGTCGCTCGGAACGCGGTCCGGAAAGAGCCGGTAGGAGGGCGTGGCGGCCACCCCCCGTTTGGCCAGTTCGGTCACGAAGGCGTCCTCCCACACCCGGCGCTGGATCTCGCTCCGTCTCGGCGCGATGACCATGACGCGCAGGAGGGGGCCGGCGGTGAAGGTCGGGTCCTTCCAGGTGCTGACGAAATGGGAGTTCCCGCACCCGGCGGCGGCGATCGAGGCGATCGACGGCGGCCAGGACGAGAAGCGCGGGGACGATCCGCGATCCGGGGCGATGGGCGTGCATGGCTCGGGTCTCCGATCGGCTGGAGTTCGGCGCGACGGGGGCGACCCCATGGTAGAACGGGAACCGCCCGACGGCCATGCTATCCTTGACCCGAGGCCCCGCCCCCCCGGCCGGCCGGCCCCCCGGTGCGGAAACCGCCTTCACCGATGCCTTGCCGTGAAACCGTCCGCCGGGCGTCGATGGACCGCTCCCGATCGCTCGGCGTCGAACCCCGAACCGCTGTAGCGGCGGAGTTCCAGGGCCGTTTCCGAGATCATCGTCACCTTCCCGGCGCATACAACACCACCCGATCCCGCCCGGCCTCCTTCGCAGCGTAAAGGGCCGCGTCCCCGGCGCGCAGCAGTTCCCGGGCGGTGCCGGCGTGGTCGGGTGATACCGCGATGCCGGCCGACAGCGTCATCTCACCGACCGCGCGTCCATCGTACCGCAAATCCAGTTGCTTCGTGAGGGCGCAGAGTTCCTTCACGCGCACTCGTGCGTCGGCGAGGGATGAATCCGGAAGGATGAGCGCGAACTCGTCGCCGCCGAGGCGACACGCGATGTCGCTCGCGCGCACGTTCTCCGACTAGCAACTCCGCCAGCGTGCGTATGGCCATGTCCCCGGCATCGTGACCGAAGGTGTCGTTGAACTCCTTGAAGTGGTCGACGTCCAGAACCGCGATGGACAGGGGCGCCTTTCGGCGCAGAGACAGGCTCAACTCTCGCGACAGGCTGTCGTCCAGGTAGCGCCGATTGAACAGTCCGGTCAGGGCATCACGGTTGGCCTGCTCACCCAACTTCTCTCGCAGTCTCAGGTTCGACAGCACCAACTTGATCGTTTCACCGACCGACACCGCAACCTGCGCCTGACCTGCCGCTGTTCCGTCTCTCGCCGGCGGGGCGTCGACGACGCTGAGGACCCCCAGGGTGTCGCCCTGAACGGTGAGCGGTACGCACAAATAGCTGCTGGTGGGCGGCTTGGCGAAGTGATGGCAGGCGATCGCCTGAGACGGGTCCGTCACCTCATGCACTTGCCCCCGCCGAAGGGCCCAGCAATCATCCAATGTGAAATCGGCGACGACCAAGCGCTCCGCACCCCACTGCGCGACCGGCTCCAGCAGATGCTCGCCCGCCCTCATGACCGCCAGGCATCCGCTCTGCCCGACGAACAGGTCCCCCGCCTTCAAGCCCACGATTTCGAACGCCTCCTCCTGCGTGGTGCAGGACTGAAGCAGTTCATTCATCTCGCTGTGCCGCTTCGTTTCTCGATCCCGCCTTTGCAGTTCGGCCACCAACGCCAACAGATCATCGTTGACCTTTCGGGCGCGATCCTCGGCAAGTTTGCGCTCCGTGATGTCCCGGATATTGCACTGGATGACCTTCCGACCCTCGACAAGATACACGTTGCTGACGAACTCCACGTGCTTGCGTTCGTGCTCCTTGGTCTCCAGCGGCAAGTTGTCGTAACGGACATACTCCCGCTCGAGCAATACTCGAAAGGCTTCCCGGCTTGCGCACACGTCCTTGAAGGGCCCGATCTCCCAGAGCGTCTTGCCCAGGAGCTCGCGTGGGAATACCCGAGCAGGATCTCCAGGTACGGGTTGGCGTCCACTATTTCCCCGGTGGAGGCGCTCAGGATGAGAATCCCGTCCTTCGCCGCCTCGAAGAGCCGACGGTAGCGGCGCTCCGAATCCGCCAGGGCGGTATCACCCCCCTTCCGTGCCTTCTCATCGCGCACGAATCCGGCCTTCTTCGAGCCGAAAGGCTTGTCCGCTTGCCCCGTTGGCTCCCTCGCCGGTGCGTGCGCCGCGTTGGTCTCCTCGGTGACTTGGGTCCGCGTCTTTCTCGGCATCACGTCCCCCTTCGACTGAGTGGACATCCATCGCCCATCCGCGCCGTGGGTCCTACCTCTACGCCCTACCCCGCATCTTGCGTGCGGGACTCGCGTACTCTTCACGCGCTCCGATAGTAGCTGCATGCCCCCCGGGATTCTCCTGCTTGATCTCCGCGATTCGGTCACCCACGGCCGCTACTTGACTCCCTGCTCTTTCGCGATCAGCTCTCGCATTTCACCGACGGTTCCCATGCGCTGGGACAAGATGAAAAGGGTCAGATCGTCGCACCCGGCTCGAGGCACCTCGATCGTGAACTGCACGAGAGCCTTGTTGTCGATCCTCAACGAATCTCCGCGCACCTCGACCCCGGTGTCCATGAACCAATCCAAAGGAGTATAGGCGACAACATCCACGGTTCTTGCGTCAGGCCTCCCCTTCACGCCGTCGGATGCCGTCTCTCCCGCCTTCCCGCCCTTCACCAGACGGATGTCCTTCGCGCACAGCACGAACGGGCCGGTCTCCGAAGCGACGTCGATGTGGAAGTTCAGGTACGTGTTCCCTTCGGCGGGGACGTTCTTGTCATAGACCGCGCTCATCGTGTTGTCGCTGAGCACCGCCTTGTCGCCGGTGTTGAGTCGAAGCTCGTTCAACTCCTGGATCGCGGTGGGGATGAGGACCAAGGGCCGCTCCACCGGCGTCGACGGCGTCTGGGCGCTCGCTTCGGCCCCCCAGCCGATCTGGGCGATCACAAACAGCACCAAGGCTGCACGCATAATTGCCTCCTGTCACTGACCCTGATTTTTGATAGCCACGAATCACCCGGGCAGACTCCGGCGCTTTCCTCCCAGGAGAACGGCCACTCCGCCGATCAACACGACCACACCGACGACCACCGGGATCGGAAACCTCTTGTGCTCCGTGGCGGTGACGCTCATCGAGCCCATTTCGAGCACCGTCCGGTTCCGGTTGTAGTCGAACCCACCGTAGATCAGGGCGAGGACACCGAGCACCACCAGCACGATTCCCAGGGTCTTCATCTCACTCCCTCCTTACCGGAAGTAGAAGGCGATGCCGGCGCCGACATACGTATATGAGTTGTCGTTGAGCCCGAGTCCGATCTCGCCGATCAGGTCGGCGGCGTCGCTCAGGTGGTACTCGAGTCCCGGCACGACATGGACTTTCGTAAACGTGTCGTCCGCCCCCGCCGGCGCGTCCCGGACTTTCTCGAATGAGGCGTCAAGCGCCCCGCACAGCTCGAGGTTCTTCGTCACATGCCCGCTCAGGAGCGGCGTGACGTCGAGCCCCATGGTGTCCAGGTTGTGCTTCTTCCCGAATGCCCAGTGCAGGCCTCCCGTCAGCGAGAAGTCCAGGCCGGCATCCCTCTCCTTGCTCTTGAGGATCCAGAACTCGCCGTCCGCGCCGACGTACGTGGAGTTCTCGAAGAAGCCCAGCTTGGCCTCCACGTCGAAGCGATCGGTGAATCCGTACCCCCCGCGGACCGCGACCCCGAACTCTCCGCCCGATCCGTTCTTGTCCAGCGTCACCACCGGGGCAAACATGAGCTTGTACGCTCCCTGGTCCATCGTCTCCGCCGACTGCAGAACCCCGAAGTTTTGAGCTGCGGCCGGAAGTCCTACGCATAGGGCCACTCCCGCCGCAATCACGCTGAGAGAGACTTTCAAGTCACATCCTCCTGGATAGAGATCGAGGAAACGGAGGAGCCGGTGATTTCACCGTCCCACGCTCCTCATGGTTCAAGCGCGGTCTACAGCGCCCGCCTCCCCTGAATGACGCGGAGCAGCACGACGATGATCGCAACGACCAGCAACACATGGATCAAGCCGTGCATGGTGAAGGAGGTGAGAAGGCCTAGTAGCCAGAGAATGACGAGTATGACCACGAGGGTCCACAACATGAAGATCCCCTTCCTCTGCCACCGGAAGCGTGAGGGGGCGGCGCCGACCGCCCGCCCCTCATCGCCACGCGGCTAGTGATAGAACGTCCATCCGACCGTGACCTTGACGTCGGGCACGTCGTTCAGGCTGAACTTCCCCTCGACGAAGAACCGGTCGCCGCTGGACAGCCCCTTCTCGATCCCGCCCAGCACGTTGACCCCGAGATCGGTCTCCGTGTCCTTGTCGATGCTCTTGTCATACCTCTTGATGTTGGCGCCGAGCCCCCCACCAAGGTAGGGACTCCAGACGTCCCACTGCTGGCTGAAGCGATAGGCCGCTTCGGCGTTCACGGTGAACAGGTCGATGTCGTCGCCGAAACCCAGTTCCACATTCGGCTGAAAGCGGATGTGCTTCGCGAACTGTCCGAAGTCGAGGTGGGCCCCGAAGTGGACCTGGTCGGGATTGACGGACAGCCCGACCCGGGGTCCCCAGCCGCGGAAACCGACGTCGGTGTAGGCGTCGGCCGAAGCCAGGGCTGGAATCAGGGCGGCGCCCATCACGGCGGCCATCAGAATCATCCGGGGTCTGTTCATGCTCTTCTCCTGTCGATGATGCCGGCCCACGATCGGTCGGGTACCATCATCGGGTCGGGACCTGAACGCTCATGGACCCGGTCATGTGCACCGCCAACTTCTGGCCGGGATTCAGTTCCAGATCGTCGCCCTTGGTCGCGAGCATGAGGATGGTCCCGGCGCCCGCGCCGGCGCCCGCCCCGATCGCCGCACCCTTCCCGCCGCCGGCGATCCCGCCGATGATCCCGCCGAGGACGCCCCCGGCCGCGATCTTCTCGACGTCCCCACGCGTGGAGGAAGCCGCCTGCAGCGACAGCGGCAGGGCGGAGATCGGATGGACCTTCCCCTGCGAGTCGACGATCGTCTCGTACGCCAGGGTCATCCGCGCACGGCCCTCGATCCGGCCGGATGCCTCGACGTCGCGCAGCACCCCGTTGATCCGGGCTCCGGTCGGGACAACCGTGGTTCCGTTTACGCTGACGGGTTCGGTCGTGGTCGCGCTGAACGGGTCGCCGGTGTGGTTGGTCTCCGTCGAGAGGCCGGTGTTGAGCGACGCGACGATGCTGGTCCCGTCGGGAATGACCAGCGTCTCGAAGCGCGCCTGCTGCGCCGTCGCAGGTTGCGCCGCCGCCGCTTGGGCCGCCGCGGCGTCCTGGGCGCCTTCCTGATCCTCCCCACAGCCCACCGTGACCGCCGCGGCTATCAGAATGAGAGCGCCAACATTGGCTGGAAATCGTTTCATCGAGGTAACCTCTTTTCGTCGAACCGGTCGAGGTATGTCACCCTCGGTCCAGGCTCGTGATTCTTATCCTACTCCGGGTTCAGCGGAGTCACCGCTTCGCTTCGACTAGGAAATTCACCGCCAACCCTTAGGGCATTTGCCTATCGAATGCGGCGGCAAGCTCGTCCCAGGCGCACTTCATCTCCGCCTCGAGCCGTGCCCGCCGCGAATCTTCCTCTGCCTTGAACTGGTTGAACTTCGCCAACGCTATCGCGTGCAGGACCTTGAGCTCGTCGACGTATATGAGGGCGTTGAACCCCGGGTGCATGCCGGCCACCTGGGTCTTGGCTGCCAGGTCGTCTATCTTCAGGCTCCAACGCTTGAGCTGTGCTTCCATCACTTCCATGGCCGGTTCCACGGCGTCCCCTCTTGCGTTACTCATGAATGAGTAGTCCGGCGAATCTCCTCACGGCGACGAACCGGCAACGAACCGAGGTCTCCCGGGACCCGCGGCTTGAGAAGTGCATCATTCGTGCCTGGGTGTAAGTGCTTGTTGCGTGGGCAGTTCCATGTAGCGGACGCCCAACGACTCCATCAGAACGAGGCGGAATCGATCAGAAAGATGGAAGGGGCCTTTCTCGGTGACGCCGCCACCTCTCCGAGACTCGCCCGACTCAGGGAGTTCGCCCGCCGGTAGACGCGACCGCGCATTCACCGCCGGAGCCCCCGTGGCCGTCGGCCGGGTGTCACCTTGCCCTGCCTGGCGGTGGGAGGCGCTTCACCGGTCCGCCTCCGCGGCCCCGCGATGGCGTAAGTACCGTCGATTTGGTAACGTTGTGATTCGGCCTCAATTTGGTTTCGTACCCACGGCACGCACCTGAGCGGGCGTCATGGGTCCGGCGGTGCGCCCGGGCACGGTCGCCGTTTCTGCCGGTGCGGGCCAGAATTGCCTAAATGATCGGAGGACGCCATGCGCGTCGAGGACCTGAATATCGGCGAGCTGGTCGAGTTTGACTCTGATGGAGGCACGGTCCGCTTCGCGGGCGAGCGCGCACTCATAATTGACGCCACGGCGAAGGGGACCCTGCGCAAGGAGTTGATCAATCACTTCGGCCTCAGTGCCGCGCGCGCCGTCCTCACCCGGTTCGGCTTCGTACAGGGCTGGCGCATGGCCGAAGCGATGCAGGACCTGTTCCAGTGGGAGAGCAAGGAGGACTGGCAGCTTGCCGGCGGCCGCATCCACATGCTCGAGGGGATGTACCGTCTGGCGCCGGGCACCCCCGGCTCGCTGATCAAGGAGGGGTTGACCCTGGTCGGATCCTATGAGGCGGAGCAGCACATCGCCCATCTCGGGCGCAGCGACACCTCGGTGTGCTGGACGATCTGCGGTCTCACCAGCGGCTACCTGAGCCGGGCCCTGGGCATGAAGATGTACGTTCTCGAAGAACGTTGTATCGGACGGGGCAATTCCTCGTGTCACCTTCTCGCTCGCACCATCGAGGAGTGGGGCGACGATCGAGCCGACGAGCTCCGCTTCTATCGCGCCGAAAACCTCAAGGAATGGCTCGAGCCCTCGCTCCACCAGATCACCGAGAGTCTCAAGGAGACCGAGAGGAAGCTCCACGAGAGGAGGCGCGCGCTCACCCGCATGGTCCCCGACGTCGAGGATCCCCTCGGGATGATCGTAAGGAGCCCCGCCATGCGGCGGGTGATCGACCTCGCGCGGCGGATCGCCAAGGTGGACTCGACCGCCCTCATCACCGGGGAGAGCGGTACGGGCAAGGAACTCATCGCGCACATGATCCACGACGAATCCGCCCGCGCATCGGGGCCTTTCATCGCCGTCAACTGCGGCGCCATCACTGAATCCCTCCTCGAGAGCGAGCTCTTCGGCCATGCGCGGGGCGCGTTTACCGGCGCAGCGCACGACCGAGCCGGCCTGTTCGAGGCGGCCAACGGCGGAACGCTGCTGCTCGACGAGATCGGCGAGGTCTCGCCCGGCATGCAGGTCAAGCTGCTGCGGGTTCTCCAGGAACGGGAGATCCGCCGGGTCGGCGAGAACAAGAGCCGGCCGGTGAACGTGCGGGTGATGGCCGCCACGAACCGTGAACTGGCCTCGGACATTGCGGCGGGTCGCTTCCGCAAGGATCTGTACTACCGGCTGAACGTGGTTCAGGTTCACATGCCGGCGCTGCGGGACCGGCGGGAGGACATTCTGCCCCTGGCACGGGTGCTGCTGAGCGACTCCGCCGAGCGGATCAAGCGCCCGGTCACCGGGCTGTCCCCGCGCGCGGCGGACCAGCTGCTGCGATACGACTGGCCGGGTAACGTGCGCGAACTGGAGAACGCCATGGAGCGCGCGGTCGCTCTCGGGCATGCCAGCCTCATCGAGCTCGAGGATTTGCCGATGGAAGTCCGCCAGGCGATACCGACGCCGTCCCTTTCCGGGCCGGTGAGAGCCCTGGACGAGATCGAGAAGGATTACATCCTGGCCGTGCTCGATCGGAACGGCGGAAACCGGACCCGCACCTCCGAGCAGCTCAACATCGGATCGGCGACGCTCTCCAGGAAGCTCAAGAGCTACGGTGTCCTGCGGGGAGAGAGCGCCCCTGGGGGCAAGGATTCCGCCTCGCCTTGACATCTCCCGGCCCGGGGGATCCCTCACCGTCCCACCCACTGCCCCGCAAACCTGCCGGCGACGCCGAGCCCATGGGCGGCTGGGCGAGCGGGGAGCCCCCCCGGTGGAGCGGGAACCGCCCGACGGCCATGCTATCCTTGACCCGAGGCCGCGCCGCCCCGACCGAACGGCCCCCCGGCGCGGACAACGCCTTGCACCCGAAGGAGCTGGCATGATCCGCCGTCTCGATCACATCGGCATCGCGGTCCGGGACCTGGAATCCGCGGTCCGGACCTACACCGAGGGCCTGGGCCTCACGTGCACCCACCGGGAGACGGTGGCCGAGCAGCAGGCGCGGACCGCCTTCCTCCCGGTGGGGGAAACCCACCTGGAATTCCTGGAGTCCACCGCCCCGGACGGCCCCATCGGCAAATTCGTGGAGAAGCGCGGGGAGGGGATCCACCATCTCTGCTTCGAGGTGGCGGATATCCGCAAGGCCCTGGCCGCCTGCGAGGCGGCGGGCATGGTCCTCATCGACCGGGAACCCCGGTCCGGGGCCCACGACAAGTGGGTGGCCTTCGTCCATCCCAGGAGCGCCCACGGCGTGCTCCTGGAATTGAGCCAGAGCAAGGAATAGATCCAGCGGGCGGGCAGGAGACCGTCACCCCGAGGAACGCACCATGAAGAGCAGCGCCGAAGTCCTCCGATCCGAGCCGATCCTGGTCGACCGCACCGCCTACACCTTCGGCACCGAGGAGGAACGCTTCCGGGTGCGAAGCCACGGCGTTCTCACGCTGTTCGAGGACCACGTCCTCTTCGAGCACGTTCTCACCGGAACCCGGATCGAGATCCCGATCGTCGAGGTGGAGAGCATCAGCATCGGGGTCCGGCGCCGGAAACACAAGTCGGAGCACCTCCTCAAGATCACCTACCGGGGGAACCTGCTCTTCGCGGTGGCGGTGGCGCGGCCGGAGAGCTGGGTAAACACCATCGAGACCCTGTCCACCCGCCAGGGTCGCCCCCCCCGGGTGGACCGGTCGCTCCCCCTCCGCGAGGTTGTGCCGCGGCTCCGCATGCTCGTCGGGTTCGCCCTCATCTTCGTCCTGGTCCTGACCGTGATCGTCCCGCTCTTCTTCTCCTGGGTCCACTTGAAGGCGGGGCGCGAGACCCGGCCGGAAGCCCCGGCCACCCAGCCCACCGGGACCTCCGGGTGACGGCGGGCGAACTCTTCTCCCACCGCGGCCGGCGGGTCGTGATCACCGGGGGCGGTAGCGGGATCGGTCGGGCCATGGCGAACGGCTTCCGGCGGGCGGGGGGCCGGGTCCTCATCTGCGGGCGCAACGACGCGAAGCTGGCCGCGGCCGTCTCCGAAATCGCTTCCGAGGCCGCGGCGGAGGCCTCCGTCACCTCTCCCGGCGAGGCGGGTGAGGTCCGCGGATTCCGGGCCGACGTGACCCTCCCCGGGGACATGGAGGCGTTGGGCGACGAGGCGGTCCGCCTCTGGGGCGGCCTCGACGTGTGGATCAACGCGGCCGGGGTCTCCGAGCGCCGGCTGCTCCCCGAGGCCGACCCCGAGCACGTGGATCGGATCCTCGCGGTGAACGTGAAGGGGGTGATCCACGGCTGCCGGGCCGCCCTGGCCCGGATGCAGGAGCGCGGCGGGGTGATCCTCAACGTCTCCTCGTACCTCTCCCGGCACGCCGGAGCCACCGCGACCGTCCCGGTCTATACCGCGTCCAAGGGGGCGGTGAGCGCGCTCACCCGATCCCTGGCCGTTCGCCACGGTCCCGAAGGCATCCGGGTCAACGCCATCTGTCCCGCCCTGGTCCTGACCGGGCTCAACCGGGAACTCTGGGAAGGGCACGCGGACCTCATGGCGCGGGCGCGGGAGCTGGGGGAGCGGTATCCCCTGGGCCGGTGCGGCCTCCCCGAGGACGTGGCCGCCGCCGCGCTCTTTCTGGCCAGCGACGAGGCCTCGTGGATCACCGGCCACGAGCTGGTGGTGGACGGCGGCGTGGGGGCACGGTAACTGGAGGGCCCATGACCCGAAAAGTGACCGCGAGTTGGAAGCGGGAATCCGAGTTCCAGGTCGCGTTTCCCGGCGGCGAGACCCTCACCCTGGCCAGCGTGCCGGGGGCGGACCGCCCCGGTCCCGGACCACCCCCCACCGAGACCGTGCAGGCCGCGGTGGCGGTCTGCACCGGGATCGACATCGTGATGATCCTGGGGAAGATGCGGAAGACCCTGAGCGCGCTCCGGGTGGAGGTGGAGGCGGTCCGCCGGGAGGAGGAGCCGCGAATCTACACCGATCTCACCCTGGTCTATCACGTGGACGGGCCGGAATTGGACGAGGCCTCGGTCCGGCGGGCGGTGGCGCTCTCCGAGGAGAAGTACTGCTCGGTTTCCGCCATGCTCCGGCCCACCGTGCGACTGGGATATCGGATCATCCTGAACGGTCGGGCGATCGACCCCGCGGATTGAGCCGCCGCCCGTCGGCGATCAGTCCTGGAAGGCGAGCACGGTTTCGAGCGAGCCGTCCGGCGCCGAGCGATCCTGGTAGTCCAGGATCAGCATGACGTTTCGCCCCCCCGTCCCCGAGGTCACGGTTCGCGACATGCTGTCGAGTTCGGGATGGAGCACCCGAACCGTGTGCCTGCCGTCCTTGACCTCGAACGCGGTGCGGGTGGCGCTTCCGAACCCCTTCAGGGTCCCGACCACCCGGCCATCGATCTCCACCCGGAGACCGGCGAACTCGCGGGGGTACATCCCGTACTCGATGGAGATGGTGGACTTGGGGCCGAAGCCTCCCCCTGCCGCCATGTAGCCCACCAGGACCACGAGCCCGGCGACCGCCAGGGCCACCCTGACCTTGAAGATGTTGAGGAACATGGTGTTACCTCCGCCCAGGCCCACCGGGGGGGATCCGGCCGGCCCGGGGCTGAGATTGCAGTCTCAAGTTCGGTATCGGCCGGCCGATTATCGCCTGTAGCGATTTTCTTGAGACATGGGGGTTAAGGAGGAGGATTCCACATGCAAGGCACCGCCGGGAAACCCGCCGCCCGCCCGACGCTTCGGACCCTGGGCCTGGCCGCCATGGTGGCCTGGGCGTCGACCGGTTGCTCGAAGCCCCTGATGGAGGGGGCCCAGGTTCCCGTGCGTCCCGCCGGATTCATGCTCGACGCCAACGCCTCGGCGGCGCGGAAGGTGTTTCCGGACCGGCAGGTGCTGGACCAGCGGGGCTACTTCACTGCCGGCGAGGAAAACCACTGCAGCATCATGATCACCGAGTACGCGGGGCCGACTTCCTACGAGGAAGTCCAGTCCGCCCGGGAGGCCGCCGCCGCGCGCTACGGGGCAAACTCGGAGTACGGGCCGATCGACGCCACGGTGATCGACAAGCAACCCGCGTGGAGCTACGTGGTCACCCAGAGCTACCGGGGAAAGACCTCGAGCCTGGAGTACACCGCGGTGGTCTCGTATGAGAAGACCGACCGGACCTACACGGTGGAGTTCTACGCGTCCGATCCCCGGTACATGAACGAGGAGTTCATGGCCAAGACGGTGAAGACGTTCATCGTGAAGTAGTCGCCGGCGGGTCCGGGACCGGACGGGCGCCGGGGCGCGCCGACGACGCGATGCCGATGCGCATCGCGGAGGAGTCGCAATTCCGCCGGCACCGCGAATCGCCGCCAGATTGTATGCATGACTTCGGTTACGGAACCCTGGACCGGGGTGCCTTCACGGGTTGTGGTCTTGACGGAGTCGTCCGTCACGGCTACCCAACCTCCACCCGGTTGCGTCCGTTTTCCTTCGCGCGGTAGAGGGCCTGGTCGGCCCGCTGCACCAGCGCGCTCACATCGCACTCACTCGTCCCGTCGTTCACGGCGACCCCCAGGCTGACCTGGACCGGGATCACTCCCTCCGACGTGTCCACACCGGCGGCCGCGATGCCGGCCCGGAGCCGCTCCGCCAGGGCGGCGCCACCCTCCCTGCCGCACCCCGGCGCGACGACGAGGAATTCCTCGCCGCCATAGCGGCCCACCGCATCGTACGGACGAAGGAGCGCGACCATACGTTGCGCCGCCGCGCGAAGCACGGCGTCACCGGCCATGTGGCCGAAGGTGTCGTTGACCTGCTTGAAGTGATCCAGGTCGACCATGATCGCACCCGTCGGATCGAGATCATCCCGCGAGTCTCTGACCAGTTCCCGTCCCAGGATCTGAAGTATCTCTTCATGGTTCCAGAGACCGGTGAGCGGGTCGTGACTGGCCTTCACCCGCTGGACGTCGAGCGCCGCAATCAGCTCGGTCTGGAGCTCGATGATCCGACGCCCCGCGCGCAGACGCACCTTCAGTTCGCTCGAGTTGAACGGCTTGGAGATGTAGTCGTCGGCGCCCGCCTCCATCCCCGCGACGAGATCCTGCTCCCCGATCTTGGCCGTGAGGAGAATGACGTACGTGTAGGAATCTTCCGCTTCCCTCCGCAGAGCGCGGCACACGTCCACACCGTCCATTCCCGGCATCATCCAGTCGAGGATGGCGAGCTGCGGGGCGTCGTTCGCCGAGAGCGCCTGCAGCGCTCCCAGGCCGTCCGAGGTGGCGATCACCTCGTAGCCCCACTTGCCGAGCTTGGCTTCCAGCAAGCGACGGGTAACGGCGTCATCCTCGGCGATCACAATCCTCATGATGGGATCCCCCCCACGTATGCGTCCAGCTCCTGGGTGAGCTTTCGGAGTTCCAGGGCCAGGGCACCCGCCAACTCCTCGGCCCCGGCCAGGTCCCGGCGTCCCCCCATCTCCTCCAGCGCGAGGGCGAGTGCAGCGGCGGCATGCCCTCCGAAAGCTCCGGCCGATCCCTTGAGCGCATGGGCCTTTCGGTTGAGATCCATGGCATCCCCGTTCCGGATGGCGGCTTGAAGCCCCGACAACGTGCGCAGGCTGTCCCTCTTGAATATGGAGGCAACTTCCCTCAGGAGCCCCATATCGCCATCCACGCTGGTCATGGCCACATCGGGGTCGAAGCTGGCGGGCGGATCGTCCGGAGCCGGTGCGCCGTGAACCCGCTCACTCTCGTCCGCGGGACGGTCCCCGGAGGCCGGGGAGGCGGCCGGCGGCTCGCGGCGCAGCGCCGCCATGGCGTCGAGCAGCGCTTCGGTACGAAGGGGCTTGGAGACGTAGGCGTCCATGCCCCCCGCCAGGCACTCTTCCCGGTCACCCTTCATGGCGCGGGCGGTCAGGGCAATGATCGGGATGTGCCCGCCGCCCGTCTTCTCACGTTCCCGGATGCGTGCGGTGGCCTGGAACCCGTCCATCACGGGCATTTGCACGTCCATCAGAATGATGTCGAACGAATGCGCTCCGTTGGCATCGAGATGGTCCAGCACCTCGGCGCCGTTCGTAGCGAGCGTCACCGCATGACCGCGCTTCTCAAGCATGTTGACCGCGATCTTCTGGTTGACAGGATTGTCCTCGGCCAGAAGCAGCCGGAGCGGACGGATGGCTTCCCGCAACGTGTGCCGGGTTACCAGGGGCGCCGCGGCGTCGTCCGGCTCCCCTCCCCCGAGGACGGTCATGATCGCGTCGAGGAGGGTCGACGGTTTGATCGGCTTGGTCAGGTAGGCGGCCACGCCCAGCGCCTTGCAGCGAGCGGCGTCGCCGCGCCGGCCCGCGGATGTCAGCATGATGATGGCCGGAGCGATGTCGGGAGTCTCCCGAACGCGCTCGGCCACTTCGTAGCCGTCCATGCCCGGCATGCCGGCGTCCAGCAACAACAGGAGGAAGGGGTCTCCGGCCCGCGTTGCCTCGGCGAGCATCTTCAGGGCCGGCTCCCCCCCGCCGACGGCGACCGCCTGCATGCGCCAATTGGTCAACATGTCGGTCAGGATGCGCTGGTTGGTTTCGTTGTCATCGACCACCAGCACCTGCAGCGCATCCGGAAGCGGTTTCAGGATGGACGGGCGCGCCACCGACGCCGGTTGGATTCCCATCCGTACCGTGAAATGACACGTGGTGCCCCGGCCCACCTCACTGTCCATCCAGATCCGACCGCCCATCAATTCAACCAGACTGGCCGAAATGCTCAGACCCAGCCCGGTCCCACCGTACTTGCGGGTCGTGCTGGCATCGGCCTGCGCGAACGCGTTGAAGATCCTGGCCTGCGTATCGGCCGACATGCCGACGCCGGTATCCGCCACGGAGAACTGCAACATGACGGATGACCGATCACCGGTCACCGATGACGGTTCCTCCACGCTCTCCACGCGCAGCACGATCTCGCCCCGGTCCGTGAACTTGAGAGCGTTCCCTACCAGGTTGACAATCACCTGGCGCAGCCGGCCGGGGTCGCCCACGACGGCATCCTGGACATCCTGGCCCACGTCGTAGGCGAGCTCCAACGACTTCCCCGCGGCCCGCAGGGCAAGGGTCTGGAGTATGTCAGCCAGACAGTCGCGCAGGTTGAAGCCGACCGGGTCCAGCTCGAGCATGTGCGCCTCGATCTTGGAGAAGTCGAGGATGTCGTTGATGACGGCCAGCAGCGATTCGGACGACGACTTGATGGTCTGGGCGAACTCCCTCTGTTCACGCGTCAACACCGTGTCCATGAGCAGATCCGTCATGCCCATGACGCCATTCATCGGCGTGCGGATCTCGTGACTCATGTTGGCCAGGAACTCGCTCTTGGCCCGATTGGCCGCATCGGCTTCGGCCATTGCCGCCAACAGCTTCTCCCGGATCTGCTTGTGCTCCGTGATGTCGCGGTTGATGCCCCTGTAGCCGCTCAACACGCCGTCTGCGTCCAGAACCGGAACCCCGCTGACCTGAAACGCCACCTCATGTCCATCGCGGTGCAGAACGGCGACCTCGAAATTGTCGAACGGTTCCCCTTTCTGAGCCTTCTCGCCGAAGAACCTTTCCGCTCTGTCCGCTTCGGCTTCCGGCAACAGCTCAAACAGTCTCCTGCCCACGATCTCCTCCGGAGCGAAGCCAAGGGAATCCTCGACCTTGGGGTTGCTGTACGTGAAGCGAGCATCTGAATCGACTTCCCAGATCCAGTCGCTCGTGCTCTCGGTCAGTGCCCGGAAACGCTCCTCGCTCCGGCGCAACTCCCGCTCCGCCCGTTTCCGGTCGGTCACGTCGCTGTAGATGCCCAAGAGGCCGGAGATTCTCCCCTCCCCGTCGCGCAGCGGGACCTTGGAGGTTCGCAGCCAGATCGTGCTCCCGTCGGTCGTGGTCTGAGGTTCCTCGAAGTCGAGTTTCGGTGTATCGGAATCCATCACCCGTCTATCGTCGGCGCGGTACAGCTCGGCCTGTTCCCTCCAGCTCATCTGAAAGTCGTCCTTGCCGAGCAGGTCCTCGGGACTCGACACGCCAGCATCCCGCGCAAAGGCGCTGTTGCAGCCGAGATAGCGGCCTTCCTTGTCCTTCCAGAACACGCGCGCCGGCACGGTTTCCAGGATGGAACGGAGCATGTCCCTCGATTCGGCGAGGGCCGCCGCGGCCTTCGTCCGCTCGGTCGCGTCGCTGTAGAATCCCACGACACAGGGCCGGCCTCCAATCTCCACCGGCGCCGCGTTGATGTCCACGAACAGAATGGATCCGTCCTTGCGGATGCACGGGAGCGCCGCCACCTGCCGGCTCTCCGCGGATGCCGCATGGGAATTGAACGTCTCCATCACGGCGGGCAGACTCTCGACGGGATGGATGCCTTGAATCGGCATTCCCGTCAGCTCTTCCTCTGTAAAGCCGAGCATGTTGCATAAGGTCGGGTTGGCGTACTGGAACCTGTGCGACTCCTCATCGGCGACCGCGATGCCTTCCGCCGCGCCCTCGAACAGAACACGGAATCGCTGCTCCGAATCACGCAGGCTGACGTCCAAGGCAGCGAGCTCGTCGAACGCCTCGGCGCGTTGAAGAGCCAGGTCCCGCTGGCGCTCCGCCGCGCGTAACATGCCGCCCAAAGAGACCGCGACTAGGACCGTAAAGGCCAGCAGGGCTCCGGCCAGGGCTTCGTCCTGCCAACCAGGGAATGCCGCCCCGAACGCCGGGGCGGGACGGGCAACCAACGTCCACCGCCGGCCGGCCACCGCCAGGGACACCCGATCCTCGATGCCCAGGGTGTTCTCGGGGGCCGGGGCCGGGGCGTCGGTCGGCTGAGTCCGGGACCGGGATGGGTGGAAGTGGAGCAATCGCTCGCCGGCCGGCAGGTCGTCGTCGACCAGGGACAGGTCCAGGCCGGCGGTCTTCAGGCCGCTGAGCGCCACCTCGGCCATGTCGGCAATACGGGTTGCGCCAACCGCGAATCCGACCAGGGCCTGGCGGCGTTCCGCCATGCTCGCCGGAGCCGCGCCATGCTCGTATACAGGAAGCACGAGCAGGAGTTCCAGCCCGCCCTCCAGGTCGTGCTGCGGGGCCAGAGCAATCGTAGCCGCCAACGTCCCCGCGTCCCGCGCGCTTTCGAGAGCGGCCATGAACGCTGGGGCTGACCCAAGGTCGAGTCCCAGGACGGCCCCATGCCCCTTCGGCGGTTCAATGTAGTACACGGGGAAGTACTCGTCCCGCCTCGCCGCCGGGGCCGGTGTGCCGTCTTCTCCTCGCTCGGTGATCATGAATCCCGGCAGGCCATCTTCCCGCGCGCCGGTCTCGAAGGCCTCGCGATGGGCTTCGGGCACCCGGGGAATCCATTCGATGGAGTGGAGCTCGGCATGCCGTTTGAGCGGCATGGTACAGTAGCTGTGGAACTCCGCTCGGGTCACGTTCTCCGAGCCGGTGAAATAGCTTCCGACCCCTTGAACGATCTCGCATTGCACATCGATCATGCCCTGCAGCACCGACGCATACGCCTGGGTGCGACGGTCGAGTTCTCTGTGCAGGAGGCCCTGCTCCCGTCGGTTCAGGTCCCGGTAGACGAACAGGGTTATGGCCAGACCGGTCAGGAGCACCAGCCCCACGGCCACGCGGGCCCGGAACCCGGCCCGATTTCTCGCCGGCCTCCGGCTTGCGGTTGTAGGCTCATTGGACATCAACACGTTGCTCAACCCCCTATCCGGGATCCACGATCGGACAATTCGGATGAAACCGTGCTCACCGTCCCGGCGCACCTTCCAAGCTCAGTTCGCCGTGATGGTTCCTGACGATCCGTGGCTGGCCAAAGATATCGCTAACAATGCGGGGGTAACGTCTGCCTGATGCGTTGCCGGTTGGTCGCGCCCGCGACGACCAGCGCCCTGTCAAGATCCCATCCTACTCCGGGAGCGGTCGCCTGCTGCCGGGATCTGCTAGTTGTTGATGGGCATGCTACTTATCTTCTGCCAAGAGGCGCCGGTATTGCTCTTGCGCCGGTGCAACCGCCGCTTGGTGCCCCCCGCTCCGATTCATGTCCACCCGGCGTCCGGGCCGGGCCCGGAATCGCCTCTGGATGATCTCGGCATTCGGCGTGCCGAGGACAGGAGCCAAGCGGATCTTTTCGCCCAGGTTCCCGACCCTATCGTTATCGGCAACGGTGGAGGAGATGTGATCATTGCCGCGCCCCTGAGCGGGTCGGCGGCGGCCTTGGGAGGGGTGGACCGGGCGGGGCGGGGCGGGGCGGGGCAGGGCGGAGCTTCAAAGGCGGGACGACAGAGCTTCCGGTTTGCACGAGTAATCTGCATTCATGCCGAAGGCAGCGCCGCCCCAAACGCCTGTCTGCTGACCTACTCCTCTTCTTTCCCCGCTCCCCCCGGCACGTTCCGCCCCACCAGCCCCTTCTCGTAGTCGCGGAAGAGCCGTCCCCAGCCGGTCTCGTTCAGGACCTCCTCCACCCGCTTCTTCCCGTGGGCCGGGTACCAGTAGACGTCGTGGTAGAGCTTGGACGCCGCGTAGGACCAGGGGACGATGGGGCTCTGGAGGAGGAGCTTCTCGAAGGGCTTCAACGGCCCGTGGTAGATGGCCTTCTGTCCGCGCGAGGCGAAGGTGTCCTCGTCCCCGTGGAACCCGAAGTTGATGTTCGAGATGTCGGCGCCCTTGACCTCGATGTCCCGGACGTCGCCCACCCCGAGCCCTTCCTCGTGGGCCAGGCGGATGAACTTGATGGACATCGGATCGAACCCCATCATCTTGGCGCTCACCGCGTCGATGGCCACCTGGTCCGCCGAGGCCAGCATGTAGCCCTTCACGTGGGGCCGGATCGCCCGGGGCCCGGGACCGTCCCCGCAGAACGAGCCGTCGGTCACCGCGAACACCCCGGGATGGATGTCCTTCTGGATGCGCAGTAGGTCCACCAGGGTCTCGTGGATCACCCCGTGGGTCCAGTGGCGGCGGAAGTGGAGGAGCCCCCCGAAGGCGTTCTTCATCGCCCCGGTGATGGTGGTGAAGACGTGGGTCTTCACGGTGGGGAGATGGATGATGTTCTTCCCCACCAGGAACTTGGGGATCCAGATCCCGTCCTTCTTGTACACCTCGGGAAGCACCAGCATCTTCCCCTTGGGCTTGTACTCGATCCACTCCTGGTCCGGGTCGTTCAGGAAGGTGCGGCGCACCCCGTACTTGTCGCACACCGGCTTCTGCTTGTTGTTGATCTCCCCCACCCGGGAGTTCACCACCACGGTGTCGTTGTGAACCCCCCACAGGGATTCGGGGCGGAACCCGTCCTCGAGCAGCGTCCGCACCACGCCTTCGAGCTGCCAGGGGGTGGTGGAGGTCCCCGGCATGTAGAGGTGCCAGGTGACGTTGATCTTGAGGCAGGTGTCGACGGAGGGCTTGAGGAGGTCCCGATACCCCGCCTCCCGCATCGCCTTGCCGATGTCCTCGAGGACGGTCTTCGGGATCCGACTTGATGACGCTGACGACGCTCTTGGCCATGAAACGCACCCTTTCCTGAGTCCGAGCCGGGGGATGCCCCTCCGGATGACCGGTCCGAGGCCCGCGGGGTTCCCCCCACGTTCAAGCCGGCCATTATAACGTCTGGGGAGACGGCACGCAGGCGAAGTCGCCAGGGCGATCGGGCCCGATCCCCGGGCGGTCGGCTACCCGGCCAGCGCGTGCTCCTTGAGCCAGGTCCGGGCGATCACCAGCCGCTGGATCTCGCTCGTCCCCTCGTAGATCTCGGTGACCCGGGCGTCCCGGTAGAACCGCTCGACCTCGTAGTCCTCGGTGTAGCCGTAGCCGCCGTGAATCTGGATGGCCCGGTGGGTGACGAAGGTGGCGGCCTCGGACGCATACAGCTTGGCTTCCGAGGCCTGCCGGGTGTACTTCATCCCCTGCGCCCGCATCCACGCCGCCTGGTAGACCATCAGGCCGGCCGCCTCGATCCGGGTGGCCATGTCCGCGATCATCCACTGGATGGCCTGGAGCTCGGCGATGGGCTTCCCGAAGGCCTCGCGCTCCCGGGCGTAGCGGATCGACTTCTCGAGGGCGGCCCGCCCGATCCCCAGGGCCTGGGCGGCCACCCCCACCCGTCCCCCGTCCAGTTCCATCATGGCGATCTTGAACCCCTGCCCGGGAACACCGAGCATGGCCGAGGCCGGGACCCGGCAGTTCTCCAGGCTCAGCACCACGGTATCGCTGGCCTTGATCCCCATCTTACGCTCCGGCCGGCCCGGGTTCAGCCCCGGGGTCCCCTTCTCCACGATGAAGGCGCTGATGCCCCGGTTCCCGGCCGCGGGGTCGGTCTTGACGAAGATGATGTAAAGGTCGGCGTTCTTCCCGTTCGAGACCCAGTTCTTCTCCCCGTTCAGGACGTAGTGATCCCCGTCCCGGGTCGCGGTGGCCCGGATCGCGCTCACGTCGCTCCCGGCGCCCGGCTCGGACAGGCTGAAGGCGGCCAGCCACTCGCTGGTGAGGCGCGGCAGGTACTGGCGCTTCTGGTCCTCGGACCCGTGCTCGGCGATGAGCTGGACCCCCACCGAGTTGTGTACGGCCACGATGATCGAGAGCGCGGGCCAGACCCGGGCCAGCTCCTCCACCACCAGGGTGTAGGAGATCGGGTCCAGCGCAATCCCCCCGTAGGCCTCGGGACAGAGCATGCCTCCCAACCCGAGCTCCTTCCAGAGCCGGGCGATGAACTCCCGGGGGAACCGGCCTTCGCGCTCGTACTCCAGCACCACCGGGGCCAGCTCGCTGTCCGCGAACCCCCGGACGGTGTCCTGGAGCATCTTCTGTTCTTCGGTCAGGCGGAAGTCCATGGAGGGGGGAGTCTCCTATTTCAGCAGGTTGCGGGAGATGACGAGACGCTGGATCTCGCTCGTCCCCTCGTAAAGCTCGGTGATCTTGGCGTCGCGATAATGCCGCTCCACCGCGTATTCCTTCACGTAGCCGTAGCCCCCGTGGACCTGGACCGCGCGATCCGACACCACCACCGCGGCCCGCGAGGCGGCGAGCTTGGCCATCGCCGCCTCCACCGAATACCGCTCTCCGGTGTCCTTCTTGACCGCGGCGCGATAGGTAAGGAGCCGGGCGGCGTCGAGTTCGGTGGCGGAATCGGCCAGCATCCACTGGATGGCCTGGAGCTCGGAGATCGGGCTCCCGAAGGTGGTGCGCTCCTGGGAATACCGGGTCGCCTCGTCGAGGGCGGCCTGCCCGATCCCCAGCGCCTGGGCGGCGATCCCGATCCGCCCTCCGTCCAGGGTGGCCAGGGCGATCTTGAAGCCCTCGCCTTCCTTCCCCAGGAGGTGATCCGCCGGCACCCGCACGTTGTTGAAGAAGAGGCTGCAGGTGGAGGACGCCCGGATGCCCATGGTGTTCTCCTTGGCGCCCCGGGTGAGACCCTCCGAGCCCGCCTCCACCACCAGCGCGCTGATCCCCCGGTGACCGGCCTCGGGATCGGTCTTGCAGTAGACGATGTAGAGATCGGCCACCTGGCCGTTGGTGATGAAGTTCTTGGTGCCGTTCAGGACGTAGTGGTCGCCGTCCCGGACCGCGGCGGTCCGCTGGTTCTGGGCGTCGGAGCCGGCCTCGGGCTCGGTGAGACAGTAGGCCCCGAGCTTCTCCCCCGCGGCCAGGGGCTTCAGGAACTTCTCCCGCTGGGCGTCGTTGCCGAACTTCTGGAGCGGATCGCAGACCAGGGAATTGTTCACCGACATGATGACCCCGGTGGAGGCGCAGGCCTTGGAGATCTCCTCCATGGCCAGGACGTAGGCCAGGCTGGAGAGCCCCGCCCCGCCCCATTTCTCATCCACCCCCATCCCCATGAACCCCAGCTCGGCCAGCTTCCCGACGTTGTCGTGGGGGAACTTCTGCGACTCGTCGTACTCCCCGGCCCGGGGGGCGAACTCCTTCTCGGCCAGCTCCCGGGCGGTGTCCCGGATCAGGCGTTCCTCTTCGTTCAGCGCGAACTCCATCGATCTCCCCTCTCTCCCCCCCCGGTCAGGACTGGTAGGTATAGAAACCGCGGCCGGTCTTCCGGCCCAGATAGCCCGCGCGCACCATCTTCCGGAGCAGGGGGCACGGACGGTACTTGTCGTCCCCCAGGCCCTCGTGGAGCACGTTCATGATGGCCAGACACGTATCGAGGCCGATGAGGTCGGCCAGGGCCAGGGGGCCCATGGGATGGTTCATGCCCAGCTTCATGACCGTGTCCACCGCCTCGGGCTCGGCCACCCCTTCCATCACGCAGAACACCGCCTCGTTGATCATCGGCATGAGCACCCGGTTGGAGACGAAGCCCGGATAGTCGTTCACCTCCACCGGGGTCTTTCCCAGCCGCTTGGCCGTCTCCACCGCCAGGTCCCGGGTCTCGTCCGAGGTGGCCAGCCCCCGGATGATCTCCACCAGCTGCATGACCGGGACCGGGTTCATGAAGTGGACCCCCGCCACCCGGTCCGGCCGCTCGGTCTGGGCGGCGATCTCGGTGATGGAGATGGATGAGGTGTTGCTTCCGAACGGAACCTCCGGCGGGCAGATCTCGTCCAGCTTCCGGAAAAGCTCGAATTTCACCTTGGGGTTCTCGGTGATGGCTTCGATCACCAGGTTGGCCTCGGCCGCGGTCTCCAGCTCGGTGGCGGTGGCCAGCCGGCCCAGGGTGGCCCGCATCACGTCCTCGGTGATCTTTTCCTTGGCCACCAGGCGGCCCAGGTTCTTCTCGATGGTGGTGAGCGCCCGGTGCAGGAGCGCCGGCTCCAGATCGATCAGCGTGACCTCGTACCCGTTCTGGGCGAAGACGTGGGCGATCCCGTTCCCCATCGTCCCCGCGCCGACCACCGCGACCTTCTTCACATCCTCCGCGCGCATTTGAGCCCCCTTGTTCGCTTGACGACGGGCGGGCGCCGTGGCGCCCGCCGGGTCGAAACCAATTCCGCTTCGGGAATCCTGGATCGGAGAGGCGTCCGGCCCGGGACGGCGAGGCCCCGGGCCGGGATCCCGATCCCTACATCTCCACCGCCAGCGCCACCGCGTTCCCGCCGCCGAGACAGAGGGTGGCCATGCCGGTCTTGGCCTTGCGGTCCTTCATGGCGTAGAGGAGGGTGGTGAGCACGCGGGCGCCGCTCGCCCCGATGGGATGGCCCAGGGCCACCGCGCCGCCGTTCACGTTCACCCGGTCCCAGTCCCACTCCAGCTCGCGGCCGTCCACCAGGGCCTGGGCGCTGAAGGCCTCGTTGGCCTCGATCAGGTCCCAGTGGTTGATGTCGACCTTCATCTTGTCCATCAGCTTCCGCACCGCCACCACCGGGGCGTAGAAGAGCATCTCGGGAGCGGTCCCTCCGGTGGAGTAATCGACGATCCGGGCCATGGGGGTGAGCCCCATCTCCTTGGCCTTCTTCTCGCTCATCACCACCAGGGCGCTGGCGCCGTCGTTCACGCTGGGAGCGTTCCCGGCGGTGACCGAGCCGTCCTTCTTGAACGCGGGCTTGAGCTTGGCGAGAGCTTCCAGGGTCGTGCCCTTCCGGGGTCCCTCGTCGGTATCCACCACCAGGGGATCACCCTTCCGCTGGGGAATGGTGACCGGGAGGATCTCCGCCTTGAACCGGCCGGCCTCGATCGCCGCCACCGCCTTCTCCTGGCTCCCCACCGCGAACTTGTCCTGGTCCTCGCGGGTGACCTTGAACTTGTCCGCGATCAACTCCGCGGCCACGCCCATGTGGTACTCGTTGTAGACGTCGGTGAGGCCGTCGTGGACCATGGCGTCCACCAGCACCCCGTTCCCCAGCCGGTACCCGGTGCGGGCGCCGGGGAGGAGATAGGGCGCGTTGGACATGCTCTCCATCCCGCCGGCCATCAACACCTCGTGGTCGCCGGCCTTGATGGCCTGGGCGGCCAGCATGACCGCCTTCAGCCCCGAGCCGCACACCTTGTTCACGGTGAACGAGCCCACCTCGTCGGGGACCCCGCCCCAGTGGGCGGCCTGGCGGGCCGGGTTCTGGCCCACCCCGGCCTGGAGCACGTTCCCCATGATGCATTCCTCGATCGCCGCCGGCTCGATCCCCGCCCGCCTGATCGCCTCGGCCACCACGAGGGCCCCGAGCCGTCCGGCGGGAAGCGAGGAGAGCCCTCCCAGGAACTTCCCCACCGGCGTCCGACATGCGCTGACGATGACTGCGCTGTTCATGATCGTTTCTCCTTCCTGCTCAACCCATCCGCTTCCGTTACCCGGCCGGCCCCGCGGGCCGGCTCCCTGTCTCCCAACCGCGGGCGGGCGGTTCAGCCCGCCGCCGCGGCCTTCTTCAATGCCTCGCGGGCGATCACCAGCCGCTGGATCTCGCTCGTCCCCTCCCCGATCTCGGTGAGCTTGGCGTCCCGCCAGAACCGCTCCACCGGATACTCCCGGCTGTAGCCGTTCCCCCCGAAGATCTGGATGGCGTGGTTGGTGGCCCGCATCGAGACCTCGGAGGCGTAGAGCTTGGCCATCGCGGAGTACTCCGTGGTCCGCTCCCCCCGATCCTTGAGCCGGGATGCGCTGTAGATCAGGTGCCGGGCGGCCTCGATCTCGGTGGCCATGTCGGCGATCTTGAACTGGATGCCCTGGAACGCCGAGATGGGGCGGCCGAACTGCTCCCGCTGGGAGGCGTAGTCCACCGCGGCGTCGAAGGCGGCCTGGGCGATTCCCAGGGCCATGGCCCCGATGGAGATGCGGCCGCCGTCCAGGGTCTTCATGAACTGGGGAAAGCCCTGGCCCTCCTCCCCGAGGATGTTCTCCTTGGGGATCTTCATGTCCTCGAAGAAGAGCGGGTTGGTCTCCGAGCCGCGGAGCCCCACCTTGTCCTCCTTCTTGGCGATCTTGAGCCCCGGGGTCCCCGCCTCCACGATGAACGAGCTGATGCCGTGCACGTCTTTCCCCGGGGAGGTGCGGGCGGTCATGACCAGGGTGCCGGCGACCCCGGCGTTGGTGATCCAGTGCTTGCTGCCGTTCAGCACCCACTGGTCACCCTGGAGCTCGGCCCGGGTCTTGGTGCCGGCGGCGTCGGACCCGGCCCCCGGCTCGGTGAGCCCGAAGGCGCCGAGCTTCTTCCCCTGGACCAGGTCGGGGAGGTACTTCTTCTTCTGGGCGTCGCTCCCGAAGGCGAAGATGGGATAGGTGCCGAGGGAGATGTGCGCGGCCATGATGAGGGCCACGCTCCCCGAGGCCCGGGCGATCTCCTCCATGGCGATCGAGTACATGAGGCTGTCGCCTCCCGCGCCGCCGTACTCCTCGGGATAGATGATTCCCAGGAGCCCCAGCCCGGCCAGCTTGTCCACCGCCCAGTGGGGGAACTTGTCCTCGTGGTCGATCTCCGCCGCCCGCGGGGCGATCTCCTGGTCCGCGAACTCGCGCACCATCTTCTGGAACATCACGTGGTCGTCGGATAGCTCCGCGTACCGGCTCACTGCTTCCCCTCCTCGGCGAACCGCATCTCGGGGACCTCTCCCTCGACGATGAGTTCGGGTTCGGTCACCTCCCGGATCTCCTCCACCGTCACCCCGGGGGCGCGCTCACGCAGCACCAGCCCCTTGGGGGTCACGTCGATCACCGCGAGATCGGTGATGATGCGGTCCACCACCCCCACCCCGGTGAGCGGCAGGGCGCAGGCGTTCAGGATCTTGGGATCGCCCTTCTTCGAGGCGTGGGTCATGGTCACCACCACCCGCCGGGCCCCGGCCACCAGATCCATGGCCCCCCCCATCCCCTTCACCATCTTCCCCGGGATCATCCAGTTGGCCAGGTTCCCGTCCTTGTCCACCTGGAGGGCGCCGAGGATGCTCAGGTCCACGTGCCCGCCCCGGATCATGGCGAAGGAATCGCTGGAGTGGAAATAGGAGGCGCCGGGCATCTCGGTCACCGTCTGCTTCCCCGCGTTGATGAGGTCGGCGTCCTCGTCCCCCTCGAACGGGAAAGGGCCGATCCCCAGGAGCCCGTTCTCCGAGTGGAGGGTGATGGTCATGCCGGAGGGGATGTAGTTGGCCACCAGGGTGGGCATCCCGATCCCCAGGTTGACGTAGAAGCCGTCCTCCAGTTCCTCAGCGGCCCTTTGGACGAGTTGTTCTTTGCTCAATGCGCTTTTCATGGTTCTTTCCCTGGAAGATGAAGTTCACGTAGATACCGGGGGTCGCCACCACGTCGGGATCGATCTCACCGACCTCGACCAGCTCCTCGACCTCGGCGATGGTGACGCGGCCCGCGGTGGCCATCATGGGGTTGAAGTTCCGCGCGGTCTTCCGGTAGACGAGGTTCCCCGCCTTGTCCCCCCGGTAGGCCTTCACGAAGGCGAAGTCGGCGGTGATCGCCTCTTCCAGCACGTAGCTGCGCCCGCCGAACTCCCGGGTCTCCTTCGGGGCGGAGGCCTTGACCACGCTCCCGTCCTTCGCGTACCGCATGGGAAGACCTCCCTCGGAGATCTGGGTCCCGAACCCGGTGGGGGTGTAGAAGGCGGGAATCCCCGCCCCGCCGGCCCGGATCTTCTCCGCGAAGGTCCCCTGGGGGGTGAGCTCGACCTCGAGGTCCCCTTCCAGGAACTGCTTCTCGAAGAGCTTGTTCTCCCCCACGTAGGTCGAGATCATCTTCTTGATCTGGCGGGTCTGCAGAAGGAGGCCCAGGCCGAAGTCGTCCACCCCCGCATTGTTGCTGATCGCGGTGAGGTTCTTGACCCCCATCTCCCGGGTGGCGTTGATCAGGTTCTCGGGGATCCCGCAGAGCCCGAAGCCGCCCAGGAGGATGGTCGCTCCGTCCTTGAGGCCCGCCTTTTGCAGCGCTTCGCGCGCGTCGGCAACGACTTTGTTCATCTCACTCCCGTCCTCGTCTCGTTGGAGGCCGCGTTCCGGGCCCCACCGGCCGGCGGCGGAATCCCGTCCACGCGCACCTCGGTGAACTGCTTCTCGATCAACGTCACTTCCCGTTCGAAGACCCTTCCCCCGGGAAACCGGACCCGGAGCCGGTAGGGGTTCTCGAAGAACGCCGACACCGGGATGCCCAGATCGGGCACCACGCTCAGGACCCCGAAACGAACCGGGAAGGGCTTGAACTCGAGCCGCCTTCCCGCCGCGCTCCCGACCGTGGCGCTCCAGAGGATCCAGTCGCAGGCGTCGGGCTCCTCCGGGCTGGGCACGTAGTAGTGTCCGTCGAAGACGAAGGGATTCTGTGAATCTTCACACTCCCAGTGCACCGGGTAGACCCCCGCCGGGGCCTCGGCGCCCGAATCGGAGAGGCCGTCCCACCCGGGTATCCGGCCGCTCCACCGCACTCCCTCCCGCAATCGGACTTCGTTCCCCAGGAGATCCCGGATCCAGAGCCGCCCCAGGGTGCAGAAGTCATCGAGGGGCCTCGAAGCCCGCCCCGTCACCACCGGTTGCCAGTCCGGGCACGTCGTCGGCATCACCACGTTCTCCGCCCACAACTCCACCCGGACCTCGGTCGAGTCCCCCAGGCCCTCCGGGAGCACCACGGCCAACCCGGCGCCCTGGGGAATCTCGGGGCCGGTCGTCTCCGTGCCGCAACCCAGGGCCAGGGCCAGCCCCAGGATCCCCACCCCCCGAACCCGGAGGAGCGCGGTCGTCATCGAACGTCCCTTCTCAAGCCCGTACCCCCTTCGCGCCCGCCGGTTTCGCGCGCGGCGCCGGCCCGCGCTCCACCCGATCGTCGCGAGGGGTCAGGCGCCGGCCTCCTGGCCCGCGCCCTTCGACTTACTGAACCAGTCCTTGATGTAGGCCACGATGTCCGGGGTGGGGGTGCCGGGACCGAACAGGCGCCCCACCCCGACCTCGGCCAGCGCCTTCATGTCCTGCTCGGGGATGATGCCCCCCCCGGTGACCAGAACGTCCTCCACCCCCTTCTCCTTCAGGAGATCCATGACCCGCTTGAACAGGGTCACGTGGGCGCCGGAGAGCACGCTCAGGGCAACCACGTCCACGTCCTCCTGGAGGGCCATGTTCACCAGGGCCTCGGGGGTCTGGTGAAGGCCGGAGTAGATCACCTCCATCCCCGCGTCGCGAAGCGCGGCCGCCACCACCTTGGCCCCCCGGTCGTGTCCGTCCAGGCCGGGCTTTCCCACCAGCACACGTATCTTGCGTTCCATAGCCTGTCCTTCGCCCGGCGGACCCGGGCTAGAAGCTGTAGGCGGGCTCGTGGTACTCCCCGAACACGCCCCTGAGCATTCCGATGATCTCCCCCTCGGTGCACTCGGCGTGAGCGCACCGGACGATGAGGGGAATCAGGTTCTCCGTCCCTTCGGCGGCCCGGCGGAGATCGGCCAGGGCCTTCTCCGCCGCCGCTCCGTCCCGCTCGGCCCGCAAGCGGGCCAGTCCCTCGGTCTGGCCCCGCTCGCTCGACTCATCGATGTACAGGATCGGGATCTCCAGGGTTTCCCCGTCCTCAACGAAGTCGTTCACCCCCACGATGGTCCGCTTCCGCTTCTCCAGCTCGTCCTGGTACCGCCGGGCGGAACGGGCGATCTCGTTCTGGAACCAGCCCTTCTCGATTCCCGGCACCACCCCGCCGATGGTCTTGATCTTGTCGAAGGTGGCGTAGGCCTCGGCCTCCAGCCGGTTGGTGAGCGCCTCCACGTAGTAGGAGCCGCCGAGAGGGTCGATGGTGTGGGTCACCCCCAGCTCGTGGGCGATGATCTGCTGGGTGCGTAGCGCGATCTTGGCCGACTTCTCGGTGGGGAGCGCCAGGGTCTCGTCCATGGCGTTGGTGTGCAGCGACTGGGTGCCCCCCAGGACGGCGGCCAGGGCCTCGAACGCGGTCCTCACGATGTTGTTCTCGGGCTGTTGCGCGGTCAGGGACACCCCCGCGGTCTGGGTGTGGAAGCGCACCAGCCAGGAGCGCGGGTCCTTGGCGTGATAGCGGTCGCGCATCTCCCGGGCCCAGATCCGCCGGGCCGCCCGCATCTTGGCGATCTCCTCGAAGAAGTCCTGGTGGCAGTCCCAGAAGAAGGAGAGCCGCGGGGCGAAGGCGTCCACGTCCATCCCCGCCGCGATCCCCCGCTCCACGTACTCGAACCCGTCGGCCAGGGTGAAGGCCAGCTCCTGGGCCGCGGTCGAGCCCGCCTCGCGGATGTGGTAGCCGGAGATCGAGATCGAGTTCCAATGGGGAACGTGCTCGGCGGTGTAGGACATGAGGTCGGTGATGAGCCGGAGCGCCGGCTCGGGGGGGAAACACCACGCGTGCTGGGCGATGTATTCCTTCAGGATGTCGTTCTGGAGGGTGCCGCGGAGCTGGGCCGGCTTCACCCCCTGGCGCTCCGCCGCCGCCACGTAGAACGCGAACAGCACCGCGGCGGGGCCGTTGATGGTCATGGAGGTGGAGATCCGGTCCAGGGGGATCCCGTTGAAGAGCGTCTCCATGTCGTGGACGCTGTCGATGGCCACCCCGCACTTCCCCACCTCGCCGAGGGAGCGGGGGCTGTCGGAGTCGTAGCCCATCAGGGTCGGAAAGTCGAAGGCCACCGAAAGCCCGGTCTGGCCGTGCTTCAGGAGGTAGTGGTAGCGGGCGTTGGTCTCCCGGGCCGACCCGTAGCCCGAGAACTGGCGCATGGTCCAGGGCCGTCCCCGGTACATGTTGTAGTGGACGCCGCGGGTATAGGGGAACTCACCGGGAAAACCGAGGTCGCGCTCGTAGTCGAAGTCGGGAAGATCGGCCGGGGTGTAGAGGGGTTCGATCGGGTTCCCGGAGATGGTTTCGAAGAGGGCGTCCCGGTCCTGGCTGCGTTCCGCGGCCCGGGCCTTCCAGCGCTCCTGCTGTTGGCGAAGATGTCCGAGGTCCATGAAGGTCTCCAATGACGCGCGGGCGTCGCCGGTCTTCTCTTTCGGGGCCGGCCGCGCGAGTCGCGGCGGTCGTTCGGACGCCGGCGCCGTGGCCGGGTCCGCAATGTGGGGGCCGGCGCCTTCGCCGGACCCGCTAGTTCGATGCCGGCGCTTCGGCCGGGCCCCTCCCCAGAAGATCCACCAGCTCCCGGGCCGCGTCGTGCGGGGTGATCTCCCGCCGCATCACCCGGTCCAGGAGCCGTTCCAGACCTTCCTCGTTCTCCCGCTCCACCCGCCGGAGGAGCGCCTGGCGCGCCTCGCCCAGAAGCCGATGCTTCAGGGTGCGCCGCCGTCGTTCCTCCAGAATACCGGTTCCGGCGACCTGGCGGCGGTGGGTTTCCATCGCCTCGGCCACCTCGGCCGTCCCCTCGCCCCGCATGGCCACCGTCTTCAGCACCCGCGGCCGCCAGTCGTCCCGCCCGGGGCGCAGGTCGAGCATGGATTCGAGATCCACGCTCAGCCGCTCCGCCCCGTCCCGGTCCGCCTTGTTCACCACGAAGAGATCGCCGATCTCCATCAGCCCGGCCTTCATGGCCTGGATGGCATCGCCGGACTCCGGAACCAGCACCACCGCCACGGTATCGGTGGCGTTGGCGATGTCCAGCTCGATCTGCCCCACCCCCACCGTCTCCACCAGGATCCAGGTGAACCCGGCGGCGTCCAGGAGGTCCAGCGCCTCCTCGGTGGCCGCGGCCAGCCCGCCCAGGCTCCCCCGGGTGGCCATGCTGCGAATGAAGATCTCGGGATCCTCGGACAGCTCGGTCATGCGGAACCGATCGCCGAGGAGCGCCCCGCCGCTGAACGGCGAGGTCGGGTCCACCGCCACCACCGCCACCCGCTCCCCATGAGCCTTCAGAACCAGAGCGAGCCGGGCGATGAGGGTGCTCTTCCCTCCTCCCGGCGGCCCGGTCACCCCGACCCGGTGCGCCCGCCCGGTATCCGGGTAGACGCGCCGCAGAACCTCGCCGATCCGCGGGTCCCGGTTTTCCGCCCAGCTGATGACCCGGGCCAGGGCCAGGGTGTCGCGCGCGGCCAGGCCGGTCACCAGGGACTCGACGTTGTTCCTGTTCACGACACCTCACGCGGGGACGGTCGGGCAGACGGAACTCGGCCACGTCGGCGGCGAAACCGCCGCGATCGCGACCCGGAATGCGTAGGCAGATGCTCTGGGAAGCCGGTGATCGCCGTCCCCGAGGCGCCGGGGGGAAAACCGGGCAAACCCGGCGGACTTCGGAGGTAAACGCTAACAGGACTTAGGTTTGAGGTCAATGGAGGGATGGGGCGGGGAAGGCCGAAATACCGATTTCGAGTTTCTGGATGAGAGGGTCGGAAAGGGAGGGAATCCGGGGCGAGGGACTGGGACAAAGAAACGGCGGACCCGGCGTGTGTCCGACCGCCGGGTCCGCCTACCAAGGCTGAACGAGATGGATGGCTGCTGCTTGTCTTCCCTGAACGATGGAGGTGCAAAGTTGACTCAGAGAAGCGCGCTTGGGTCTCGCTCAACCCCAGTGCCTTGCTTGTCTCTCGCAACGTGGGTCTCGCAACCACGTTCAGTAACTAATACAGCAAGTTCGGGGCCATTATTCCGCCTCAGAACCTACGCCCGATGGACCGCTTCAACCTGCTTGTTGACAATGGGTTGTGCCCTCGGGGCGGGAACCGGTTCCCGGGGATTTCCCCGCCGGCGCCGGGCGAACTGGGAAGCCTCGGGCCGGTGATTCCGCAGCCCTCGGCATTGTAGTTGTTAAGTCGTTGTAAAGGGATGGGTTAGGAATGTGGAAACGGATACGCCAAAGTGGAAAGCACCTACCCGGTGGCGGGGCCGCCGGAACCACTTCGGGGAGGGTCCCCCGGGTCGCCGGAGGGGAGCTAGCTGCCGGATGTGCCGCCGTTTGGCGCTTTCCGCTCCCCGGATCCCGGTGTCCGGCCCTCCGAGGCCTCTCCGCCCGACTCCGGGGGATCCGCCTTTTCTCCCCCGGCCGATTCCACCCGGGATGCGGAAACGGGACCGTGCGGCGTGACCCCTGCCGGCTCGGCGGGGGGGGTGAGGTCAGGCGTCGGGGTGGAGGCCGGGCCAGGGGTTGGGTCGGAGCCCGGTTCGGAGGCGGAGTCGCGGGCGGACGCCCCGGGGGCGGTCCGGGATTTCCGGTTCCACTCCGGGCTGAAGCTCCCGGCGCGGCGACGGCGCCGCCTCCGGCCCGTGGGGGAGGTGCGGCCCCAGTCCGGCTGGAAGCGTGTCGGCCCCCGCATCCTGGCCACCTTGGCCCGCTCCCGGTTCATGAGATAGAACCCGGCCATGAAGACCACGATGACGATGAACCCGAGGGCCACCACCGGATGTTCGAGCAGGCGGTCGAGCATTGTGCAGTGTCCGGTTGCAAAGTGATCACCCGGAGCGGGAGGGGGAAGGGGAACGGGCCGTCCGGACGTGAACGGATTCAGGATCTCGAATTGCTATATCAGGATGCCACAAGGCGCTAGAAGATGACAGATAATCCGTTGAGGGTTTTGGCACTGAGCCTGCAGTAGGGCATGGTGTTCGCGGCCGTCGGCAGTCTCCCTGCCCGGACCGTGAGGAATCCAGTCGTTCGAGTCAACACACCGATTTTGGGACCTGGTTGCCTCTCCCGCATGTCGGGAAGTCCCACCCGGACCCACCTTTGAATCGGATTCGAACGGCCGGCTCCCACGGCCGCACGCGGGGAGACTGGCGCCGGTCGCTTTTTTTTGACTTGGAGTGGCCGGCCGCCCACGGAGGCGTGACGCCGTTCGCTCATCTTGCCCCGGGGTACCCGCCCGCCGCCCGGAGGCAAACGCCGGGATCGCGCCTTCGCCCGCCCCCCCGCGGAGACAAGCGCCGGGATCGTACTCTTGCCCGCCTCCCGCGGAGTCGTACGCTGGGATCCCGCATTCGCCCGCCCCCCCCGGCCGCCGCGCCTACATCCGGTACCGTCCGCTGGCCGGAAAGGCGCCGGGAATGTGGCGGATGAGGATCGAGGCGCCGGAGCCTCGGACCGGTTCCACCGCGATCACGTCGAAGCGGATGCGCACTCCCGACAGCTGCTTCAACCGGACGTAGCCCACCGCCGCGGTCTCCACGTCGAGCTGCTTGGCGCGGTTCACCGCACCGACCGCGCCCCCCTTTCGCGGGCGCTCGCGGAACTTGACCTCCACGAAGACCAGGAGGTTGTCGCGGCGGGCGATGACGTCGACTTCGAGTCGGCTGTAGCGAAAGTTCCGCTCCAGGATCCCGTAGCCCATGAGGGCGAGGTAGGCGGCGGCGAGGGTCTCGGCGTGGTGGCCGCGCTCCACGTGGGTGGTGCCGTGCATGTCGATGCTCCCGGACGGGAGAGGCCGGGACGGGACGATCAGTGTAGCGCGATCGGGCGCGGTCGCGCGCGACGGGGGGCGTTCGCGCGAAGTAGGGCGCGGTCAGACGCGGCGGGGAGCGTTCGAGCGAAGTAGGGCGCGGAGCGCCGGAATTCCGCGGCTCGCTGATTCGGGGGCGCGCGATGGGCCGGCGGGGACCGCCGGACGCTACACCCCGCATTCTTCGCGATGGCCTACCGCTTGGGGGGTGCGCTTCCCGGGGCCACCCACGGTTCGACGATGCCCAGATCCCGCCCCTGGGGATCGGTGATCTGGAAGACGTTCCCGCCGCCGTCCAGGCGCAGGTGGTAGCCCCGGTTGTCGATGAAGATCGTGAAGTGCTGGGTGCCGTCCCGGCTCCCCTCGGTGTGGGCGGCCAGGTTCCGGTGTCCACCCGATTCGGCCAGCCGGCGGGCGAGCGCGTTCCGCGCCCGCATCGCCCCGGGGCTCACCCGGTGGTCGAGAAGGGCGAGGAGTCGCTCGCAGCCCAGATCGCCTCCGCGGTAGCTACTACGAATCCGGTCGCGAATTGCGTTCGGTATCGATGCCGGCATGGGTCACCTCCATCGGGGTTGGAGTCGGGATCGGCTCGGGCTTCCACCCGAAGGATGATACTGGCTTCCGGGAGGATTGGAAGCGCCGCCGCTCGGCGGCCGGGGGGGGGGGGCGCGGGACCGTTGGCGCTACCCTTATTGCGAACATTGCTTCCCCGGGGAAGCATCCGTGTCCCCGCCCGCGGCTCCGCTGGAACCCGGGCCGCTCGAGCGCCCGACGGCTGAGCGTCCGCGGGGCCGTTTCGCGCCACGCCTTCCCCGGGTGCACATCGTGCGAACATGGTGTACCCGGGTGCGCATCCGCGGGGGGCGCACCGGGACCGGCTCTGGTGTGTCCCCGGGGGAACGTCCTTTATTGCGAACATTGCTTCCCCGGGGAAGCATCCGTGTCCCCGCCCTGGCCAACCCGACCGCGACCGCGGGCGGACGCCCGGGTACACTCCACCCGAGGGCCGCGCACCGGCCGGAACCGCAACCGAATCGAGGACGCCGCCATGACCCCATCCCCTATCGGGCACCCCGAGGACCGCGCCATCGGCCTGGGCCGCCCCGACCCCACCGTGTTCATCCCCGGCCCGGACACCGGAGAGAAGGCGCTCGAGCTGGAGTGGCTGGAGGCCGACGGCCTCGGCGGGTTCTCCTCCTCCACCGTGGCCCTGGCCAACACGCGCTGCTACCACGCCATCCTGAACCCGGCGGTCCACCCGCCCCTGGGGCGGATGGTCCTCTGGGCCTCGATCGACGAGCGGGTGGTCCGGCCGGACGGAGACCTCTGGTTGAGCACCCACCGCTATCCCGACGTGATACAACCCGAGGGCTACCGCCACCTGGCGCGCTTCGAGGCGCGTCCCTTCCCCCGGTGGACCTACGAGATCCCCGGCGGCCGGCTGGTGCGCGAGCTCTTTCTGGTCCACGGCGTGGGGGACGTGATCCTCTCCTACACCTGGCAGGGGCCCGAGCCGTTGGAGCTGGGGGTTCGCCCCCTGCTCGCCTTCCGGGATCACCACGCGGTGGTCCGACGCGCCGACGACGGCCGGTTGGAGCAGCGCGGCGAGGACCGGGTGGCCATCCGCTTTCGCGGCGAGGACCCGGTGCTCCACATCCACGCCCCGGGCGCGCGGTTCACCCCGGACTCGATCTGGGTGCTGGACGAAGCGCTCCCGGTAGAGACCTCCCGCGGGCTTCCCGACCGCGAGGATCTCTGGGTCCCCGGGGAGTTCGCACTACGGCTCACGCCCGGCCGCCCGGCCTGGATCCGCGCCGGCGCCACCCCCGATCCCGGCCTCACCTCCAATGCGGGCCTCACCCCCGGCGCCGGCCCCACCCCCGATCCCAGCGCCACCGCCGAATCACCGGGGGCGTACGACGCGCTCCGAGCGAAGGAACTCGCGCGCCGCGAAGCCCTCCGGCTGGACTTCCTCGAAGACGTTCCGGGGCTTCAATCCCTGGCCCTCGCCGCCGACCAGTTCCTGGTCCGCCGGGGCGGGAAGAACACGGTGATCGCGGGCTATCCCTGGTTCACCGACTGGGGCCGGGACACCATGATCTCGCTCCCCGGCCTCACCCTGGCCACCGGACGGGCGGACCTGGCCCGGGAGCTGATCCTCACCTTCGTCGAGAACATGCGGGACGGCCTCATCCCCAACCGGTTCCCCGACGAGGGTGAGGAACCCGAGTACAACACCGTGGATGCCACCCTGTGGCTGGCGGTCGCCGTCCGGCACACCTGGCGCGCCACCGGGGACCTGGAGTTCGTGGCCGGGGTGCTCCCCGCCCTCCGTGAAGCCCTCCGCCGCCACCGGACCGGCACCCGCCACGGGATCCACGTCACCGAGGACGGCCTTCTCGCCGCCGGCGAACCCGGAGTGCAGCTCACCTGGATGGACGCCAAGGTGGACGACTGGGTGGTGACCCCCCGTCACGGCCGGCCGGTGGAGATCCAGGCCCTGTGGTTCAACTTCCTCCGGATCGGGGAGGAGATCGAGGCCGCTCTCGGGAAGAACCCCGAGCCCTGGCGGAAGGGGGCGGATCGGGTGGAGGCGGCGTTCCCGGTGTTCTGGGGCGCCGAGCGCGGGTACCTGGCCGACGTGCTCCGCGGCGACGGGAGCCTCGACTGGAGCTTCCGCCCCAACCAGCTCCTGGCCCTGTCGCTCCCCCACCCCCTGGCCACCCCCGAGCAGGCGCAGAGCATCCTCGCCCTCACCCGGGAGAAGCTCCTCACCCCGCGGGGGCTTCGGTCCCTCGATCCGGCTGACCCGGCGTACCGGGGGCACTACGGCGGCGACCGGCGGACCCGGGACGGCGCCTACCACCAGGGAACGGTGTGGGGGTGGCTGCATGGACCGTACCTGGACGCGGTGCTCCGGTTCGAGGGCGAGGCGGGGCGCGCGGAGGCGCGACGGGTGCTCGCCGGGTGGGTGGAGCACCTGGGCGAGGCGTGCCTCGGCCAGGCGTCGGAGGTCTTCGACGGCGACTCGCCGTTCGCCCCCAAGGGCTGCCCCGCCCAGGCCTGGACGGTGGCGGAGCTGGTGCGGATCGCGCGGGCGCTGGGCTGAGGGGACGGGGCCGGCCGGAACCGGGTAGCGCTACGTTCGCGGGGGCTTCCGCCCGATCGGCGTGGTGGCGGCCGGAGGCCGCCCGGGCAAGAAGGGACGAGCGTCCGAACGGTAGCTCCCGCCGGGAGGAATTTCGGGTGTCCTACCCCCCTCCGCCCAGATCACCCCGAAGCACGGCGCGAACCGCCTCGGTCAGCTCCCGCCCCCCGGGGAGCCCCGAGGCCGGACCGGCGATTCGATCGAGGAGCGCCAACCCGGTCCCATTGAGATCGGGAACCCGGTAGGTGCGGGCATAGGCGGTGGTGAGTTCGAGCAGCCAGAGGAGCCTCGAGTACGGGTCGAGCGCCGGATCCCCGGCCAAGCGGCGGAGGACTTCGGGGCCGCCGGCCTCCCGCACGAACTCCCGGATCTCTCGGCTGCGGTGGTCGAAATCCACCGCGCGAAGAGCGACGATCCAATCGTAGGGTTTCCGGTTCCGATGCCGGTCCAGCGCGATCGCGAAATTCGGATCGCTGAATGCCGCGTCCCAATCCCGGGTCACGTACTCGAGGAGCGCGGGCAGGGCCTCGGGCGAGCCGGTCTCGGCCAGGGCGTAGGCCAGCTCTCCCCGGAGCCCCGGCCGTTCTCCCGCCTCGCTCCGCCAGAGCGCGAGCAGACGATCGGTCTCCCCCAGCCGGGCCAGCGCGTAGACCGCGGCGCAGGCGCCCACGTCGAGGAGCACGCCGGCCTCTTCGGCCCCCCGTCGCTCACCGATCACGACGGAGCCGTCGTCGTGGGACAGCGCCCGGTCGAGGATCGCCTCCAGGACATCCCGGTCCGCCGACGTGGGCCGGTCAAGCCGGGCAACGAGAAGCGCGCGTCCCGGATCGGGAACCGCGGCATCACGGGACGCCTCGCGGATCAGCCGCTCCCGCACCGCGGGCGCTCCGGCGAATCGTTCCTCGACCCGGGTCACCGCCGGCCAGCGCGAGGGCGGAGATCCGTTCAGGATCGGCCCCCGGATCTCCCCGGCGAAGCGGAACGGGCCGCCGGCGCCGGCGAGCGCATCGGGCCGGGTCACCGGGGAACCCCGGACCAGCTCGTCCAGCACCGAGCGGTAGGCGTCGCGGTCCCCAAGCCCGGCCAGGGCGGCCAGTGTGTACGGCCGATGGTCCGCGGGCCGCCACCGGTCGCCCTGGCTCACCGAGTCGCGGAGCATCCCCCGCAGGGGTCCGAGGCAGGTGGAGTCGCCGTGCTCCTGGAGTAGCCGGACACAGAGGAGCCGCTCCCCCTCCGCCAGGTCGGATCCCGGGTGATTGACGTAGCGGACCATGCCGTTCGCCGTCCGCTGCACGAGGTTCTCCTGCCTGCGGGTGAGTCCCCGGATGAAGAGCGGGTAGGCCTCCCGGGCCCCCATGAGCCCCAGGGCCCAGAGCGCGTCTCGCCGGACCCTCCAGCTCTCGCTCTTCGCCCGGGCCAGAAGGAGCGGGAGCGCGGCCCGGTCGCCGATCCGGCCCAGGGCGCAGATCGCCGCCGCGGCTTCGGCTTGCCTGGGATCGCCGGCGTCGAGTCGCGCCATGAGCGGCTTGACCGCGTCTCTCCGTCCGAGGAGCCCCAGACAGGCGATCGCGTCCAACTGATCCCGACGGTCTCCCCGTGAGAAGTCGGTCATCGGATCGTAGGGGGCGAACCGGATCCCTTCCGCCGGCGCGGAGTCCAGTTCGGCCTCGAGGCGGGAGATCCAGAAATCGCCCGTTGCGGTTCCGGGAAGGTCATCGGCGAGGGAGGGCGGGAGCGGGCCCGGCGGGGCAAAACGGTGACCCCAGGAATCGGGCGCGGCGTTCGCGGCCACCAGGGGTTGACCGGCCAGGGTGAAGAGCGTCAAGGACGTTGGGCCCGATGGATCGGGGCTCGGGCCCATGGGTAGGACGGGGTCCGGCACGTCGAAGCGGATCCGGAGCGGCCCGGCGATGACACCGCGCACCACCCCGGCCTGACGCCTCCAGGCGTAGGGCGTGGTTCGAACCAGGACCAGCCATCGGCCCCGGTCCATCTCTCCCTTGCACGAGGCGTAGCCGCCACCGGTGGAGGCGAACCGGTTCCGTTCGAACCAGGCGTCCAGGCCGGCGGTATCCGCCGGTCCGACCACGGTGAGCTGGGAGAGGGAGTCCCCGGGGCTGAAGGAGATGTAGCTGAGAACGCCCGCACATCCCCCGGGAACCGGGGGCGGCCCATCCAACCGGCCCCGCTCCGCCATGATCCGGCTCACGTTGTTCAGGGCTTCGACCGCGGCCACGGAGACGGTCGGCCGCCCGGGGAAGGCCATCACCCAGCAGACGGGCCCATCGCTTCCTTCGAACACGGCCTGAACCAGAAGCTCCTCGTGGCCGTGGTCGTAGAAGATGACGGCGCGCCGGGCGTCCTCCTGAATCAGGACCGGTTGGCCGGCGTTCACCGCCAGGCCGATCCCCTCGGCCGGTCCGCCGGCCAGGAGCGAGCAGCCCACCACGACGAGAGCCCATCGCTTCACGGAGTGTTCCTCCTCACCCACGGATGGAAGCAACCCGGGTGCCATCGGGGTCGGGGGAGGAATCGATCGGTCAACACCCGTCGGAATAACGGGATACAGACGGCGAGCGGCGGCGCCGGATACCCTGGGGACCGCACCGCCGGGTACGGGGGCACCGGCCCGGGTACCCGGTCCCCGGGTGGCTAGGAAACCGCCCGGATCGGATCCGAACGAGTTTGGGCCTTGGGGCTGGGGGCGTGGGGAGTCGAGCCAGGCCGGCGGGAGCCGGCCGGAACCGGGTAGCGCTACGTTCGCGGGGGCTTCCGCCCGATCGGCGTGGTGGCGGCCGGAGGCCGCCCGGGCCGGATCGACGGCTGATGCCGGGCACGAAGAGACGAGTGTTCGAAGGGTAGCTTCCGCGGGCCGGGAGCCGGCCAGGCCGGGTCAGCTTGCAGCCAGGGCGTGCCCCTTGTAGTCGGTGCGACGGACGAGGCCGCCCTTTTCGTGGACCACCACGATGCCCTCGTTCAGGTGAGCCAGAACCCGCGCCGCGCTCTCCGCGGCATCCTTGGCCCCATAGTAGGCGAACGGGCGCTCCGCCTCTTCGCGCTGAATGTGCCAGGTTCCGTTGGCCCCCAACCCCACGTGATATTCCCTCACCGCCATGCCGAACCGCTCCTTTCCGGAGGATCTGCCGGGGGGCGGCGACTCGCCGCCCTCGCCCGGAGGAAGAAGTCTTGTCGCGGCAGGCCCGGATCGGCCGGGCCCCGCGGGCATCCCCGCCGAGGCGAGGAAGCCGAGGAGTATAGACGATTCGGGGGGCGGCTTCAGGAAAAGCTCCGGGCACCGGCCTCCCCCGGACCCCGGTGCGCGTCCGCCTACACCCCCGGATCGCATGAACCCCCCATACCCCGGCCGGGGTGGGGCAAATTCCCCGCTTTTCCCCACGCGGGTCGCTCCCTATAAACCATTGTTATAAATAGATTTATCAGTTCGAGGCCGCGGCTCCGGTCCCCATCCCGGCCCGCGCGCGGCCGCCCCGGTTTGACGGTGCGGACAGCATGTGTCATGATTTGTTACAGAGTTCGTTCCAGCTGGCGGGCGCCGATCATCTTTGGGCGCCGGCGAGACTCGGATCCGGACTCCGCGGAGGGCCTTCGCCTCCAGCCGGGACGGCCCCGACTCCGGGGACGGCCCCCCGCCCCCTGGAAAGGAATCAGCCTCATGAAAGCGATCGTGATCCTGGGAATTGTCCTCATCCTGCTCGGCGTGGTGGGGATCGTCTGGGGCGGCATCACCTACACCAAGGACCGCGACAGCGCGGACCTGGGTCCGGTTCACGTGAACGTGAGCCGGAAGGAGACCCTCCCCATCCATCCCGCGATCGGCGCCGTGGTGCTGGTCGGGGGCATCGCCTTGGTGGCGGTGGGGATGAGACGCGGAAAGCCGGCCTGAGCTTCCCCCGGACCGGTTTCCCATCGCTGAGTCAATCACGAAAGGAGTCGCCCATGCTCTACTGGGCCCTGGTCTTCTTCGTCGTCGCCCTGATCGCCGCGCTGTTCGGCTTCACCGGAATCGCGGTGGGGGCCGCGGCCATCGCCAAGATCCTCTTCTTCGTCTTCCTGGTGGTCTTCGTGATCAGCCTGATCGCGGGGATCGCCCGCCGCCCGCGCGCCTAGGGCGATGGCATGAGGAAGGGCGCCCGGTTTCAAGGCCGGGCGCCCTATCTTTCAGGCATTTTCACGCGCTCAGGCCGCCGGACCGGGCCGGGTCCGGGCGGGACCGTGGCCGGGCGGCTACTTCTTGGCCTTCTCGACCTTCTTCTGGAGCGCCTCGGCTTCCTCGGTCTTTCCCGCCTCGGCGGCCTTGGCGGCCTCCAGGACCTCGCTCGGCGAGATCTGCCCGGCGGTGGGCAGGCGGCGGCCGGCGATCCGGGCGCGCTTCCCCTTCCGGTCCTTCATGTAGGTGAGCTGGGCGCGGCGGACCCGGCCCTCGCGGATGCGCTCGATCAGGAGGACGTTCGGGGAGTGAAGCGGAAAGAGACGCTCCACCGCGACCCCGCCGGAGATCTTCCGCACGGAGAAGGTCTCGCGGATGCCGCCGCCTCGGCGCCCGATCACCGTGCCCTGGAAGACCTGGGTGCGCACCTTCTCCCCTTCCACCACCTTCACGTGCACGCGAACGGTGTCGCCGACGTTGAACTGGGGAATCTCGGTCTTGGTGTTCTCGCGCTCGACTCTGAGAAGTGCTTTCATGATCGTACCCTCTGTTTATCCGAGACCCCGGTGGTCGAGATCCGGTCCCGTCTAGTCCTTTCCGGTCTCCCGGCGGCGACCCGCCAGGAACTTCCGGTCTCTCTCGGTCAGTTCCGCCGTGGCCAGCAAGTCCGGCCTCCGCTCCGCGGTGGCCTGAAGGCGCCGCTCCCGCCGCCACCGGGCGATGTTCGCGTGATGTCCCGAGAGCAGCACCTCGGGCACCTTCAGTCCCTCGAAATCCTCGGGCCGGGTGTAGTCCGGATAGCCGAGGAGCCCGTCCTCGTGCGAATCCTCCACCCCCGACTGCGCGTCTCCCAGCACCCCGGGGAGCAACCGGGCCGCAGCCTCGATCATGACCGCCGCCGCCAGCTCGCCCCCGGCCAGGACGAAGTCCCCCAGGGAGACCTCGTCCGCTTCCAGGAGATCGACGACGCGCTCGTCGACCCCCTTGTACCTGCCGCAGACCAGGGTCAGCGCCCCGGCGCGGCTCCACTCGCGGGCGGTGGCCTGGTCGAAGAGCCTTCCCTTCGCGCTCATGATCACCGCGCGCCCCCGCTCGGCGGGCCCGAGGCTCCGCCAAGCGCGGACCACCGGCTCCGTCTTCATCACCATCCCCGCGCCTCCCCCGTAGGGGGCATCGTCGGTGGTGCGATGGACGTCCTCGGTGAAGTCCCGTATGTCGATCGATCGAAGGTCCAGCGCCCCCTGCTCGCGGGCGATCCGCACCATGCCCTCGGAGAGGGAGGCTTCCACCAGCCGGGGAAACACGGTGAGCACATTGATCCTGAGGCTCACCGGCCGTCCCCTTCCGGGATCAGCCCCGGGGGCACATCCACCCGGATGCTCCCCGCTTCCAGATCCACCCCGGTGACGAAGGGCTCCACCGCGGGGATCAGGATCTCCCCGCGCGGTCCCTTGACCACCAGCACATCGTTGGCCCCGGTCTCCACCACCTCGTCCACCCGTCCCAGGGGCTCGTCGTCCGTCGTCCGCACCTCGAGGCCGATGAGTTGAAACTGGTAGTAGGTGCCCTCGGCCAGGGGCGGAAGCCGCTCCTCGCCGACCCGGAGGGTCAACCCCCGGAGCACCTCGGCCTCGTCCCGGGTCGCCACCCCCTCGAAGGCCACGATCCAGCCTCCCTTGTGGGGCCGCGCCCGATCCACGGTCAAAATCATGTCGTGGCCGCCCCGCTCGGCGCGGAGCTCCGAGCCGCGGTCCATGATCCTGGGATCATCCCCGTAGCGCCGGACCACCACCTCCCCGCGGATCCCGTGCGCACCGAGGATCCGGCCCACGGATATCTGCCGGGGCATCGTCGCTACTCGACCACCTCCACCATCACCCGCTTTCCGGAGCGGTTGGCGGCGGCGGCGACCAGGGTGCGGACCGAGCGGATCGTCCGCCCGTGCTTTCCGATGACCTTGCCGAGGTCCTCGGAACGGACCTTGACCTCGTATACCTGGGCCTTGTCGCCCGCAACCTCGCGGATCACCACCGAATCGGGGTCATCCACCAGGTTCCGCACCATGTAGGCGATGAGGTCCTTCATGGAACTAGGCCTCGGGCTTTTCCGGTTCGGCGTCCGCCGCGGGCTTCTCGGGCTCCGCAGCCGCCTCGGCCTTCTCGGGCTCCGCAGCCGCTTCGGGCTCCGCAGCCGCTTCGACCTTCTCGGGCTCCGCAGCCACCTCGGGCTCGGCCGCCGTCGCCTCGCCCGCCGGGGAAGCTTCCGGCTCGGCAGCGCCCGCCGACTCCTCGACCGCGGTCCCGGTCTCGGGGGCCTCGGCGACGGCCACCGCGGCTTCAGGCGCCGCGGTCTCGGCGGCCTCGCGCTCCTTCTTGGCCGGGCGGCGCTTCATGTCCTCGGCGGTGGCCGGCTCGAAGGTGTCCGTCTGACGCCGCGAAACATGCGTGCTGTTGTCATGCTTCAGGAGCGTGCGAACCGTGTCCGAGAGCTGGGCGCCCTTGGCCGTCCACGCCTGGACCTTCTCCCGGTCGATGTTCACCACCACCGGGTTTTCCAGCGGGTTGTAGTAGCCGATCTCCTCCACCGCCCGGCTGTCGCGCGCGCGACGGGAGTCGATGACCACGACGCGGTAGAAGGGATGGTTTCTCCCTCCCGCGCGCTTCAGTCGGATTGCTAGCACGTTGTGATTCTCCTCCTCTGTCATTGACCGGGCAGCCCCGGAACGCTCGTCGGCCCCGGAGCGTAAACACTTCGCGGAGTGGTCGAGATGATTCGCCGGCCGGGCGATTCGGCCGCTATTCGAAGGCGATCGCCTTCGCGCCTGCCGTCAGGGAAAACGGCGAGGAAGCTTACCACAGGAGGCAATGCCGCCGAAAGCGCCTCGGTGGTGGATCCGGCGGGTCGGGAGCCGGCCGGGGGGCTTCCCCGGGGGGCCGTGGACCGGCCCGGGAGGGGCCTCCGGGCGCGAGGGAGGGAGTATACGGAAACGGCCAGGGGACTGCAAGTCGTTTTGGGGTATAAAGTTCAGGCGCTTCAGGGGGATCCCTCTCCCCTGAAGCGCCCGGACTCGGTCCAGCCCCCGGTCAGGACTCCTCGACCTCGACCCGGCGCTGGAACTCGTCCTCGGAGAGCCGCCCCGCGTCGAAGGCCCGGATGTCCGCCATCTTCACCGTCAGCACCAGCCGGCGGAGGTCGTTCTCGCGGAAGTACTCCGCGTCCCGCAGATCGGCCCGGATCTCGACCATGTCGTCGTCGGCCAGGGCGGTGAGGGCGGGGCCGAAGTCGGTGAGGGCCTGGATCAGCTCGTCCTTCCCGTCCTTGTACTCGTCGGCCTGATCCTCGATGCGGTCCTTCTTCCACTCCTTCCGGGAGATCCGGTCGCCGTCACGGTCCCGCACCTCGATCCCGTGGTGGTCGAACCACCGGAGAAACCCCCAGCCCCCGGAGTCCCGTCCGTCCACCAGGGAGGTGCGGAAGGTGAAGACCGCGCCCCGGTCGTCCCGGTACCAGCCGTGGGTGACGTCCCGGTCCCGGACGAGGAAGTTGGGGCTCTCCACCAGGACCTGGTTGATGAGCCCTTCGAACATCTCGATCTGGCGGTCGACGCGGTCCCCCCGCGGCGAGGCCTGGGCGAGAGGGGCGAGGAGAGCGGCGCCCACGACGAAGAGCCCCAGGGCGCGGGCGAGGCGGAGAACTCGATGCGAAATCATGGCTTACCCCCACTGTCACGGGTCGGTTGGACCGAGGTTTCTGCGTCCATGGGGTAGGACGGGGGGAGGGGGCGAAGTGTTCAGGGGGGAAGGCCGGCCGCCTTCGAAGAGGGCTACTTGGCAGCGTCCACGAGCGTCCCCGGCCGCGGTGTGCGCCGGCCCCCGGGGCGCTCACCCGGCCAGGGCCTGGGACCGGGTGGCGAGGGTCTCTCCGAACGCCTCCCGCTCCGCATCGGTGAGCGGAACGCGGGCGGCCATCTCCATCGCTCCGACCCGTGAGGCCAGAACCTCGTCGATGATCCCCGCCGCCGCCTTCCCGGGAATCGTTGCGTAGGCGGCGAGCTCCAGCCAGGTCTTCCGGGTGAGGCGCTCCCGCTTGCCCCCGACGGTGAGCGCAAGCTGATCCGCGGGGATGACGACGCGGGTGGCGAGCACGTCGTAGGCCGGAGAGAGGTGGACGAGACCGTCGTCTTCGCAGAGCACGGCTAGGTTCTTCAGGTGGAGATCGCCGTTACCGAGCCACCAGGACACGAGAAGCTGCCGATAGAGCTTGGCCAGCTCGATCAGCGCCTCGCCGGCATGGCGACGAAGGAGCCGAACGCAGAGTTCCGCGGAACCGGCGTACTTGTCCTTGGGCGGAAGCTCCGCAAGCTGGCAGAACTCCTCCATCCGGATCTTGCGCCCGCTCGCGGCCCGGTCGAATCGCCGGATCACGTAGGCGGCGCTTCCGTCCCGCAGGGTCAACAGCCCGCAGGGAGGGATCGCCACCCCGGCCCGCTCGGCCGCGCGCATGCTGAGGAGCTCCAGCTCGGGGAGGCGCGGATAGGTTTCGTTTCGCGGCTTCAGGATGTAGTGCCCGCCCTCGATCTCCGCCCGAAGGCTCACGCGGTCGGGGGTGAGCCCCATCGAGATCTTCCGCTGCGCCCCGGATAGAGCGGTATGCCCGACCATGGCCAGGGCGAAGGTCTGGAACTTGGCCAGATCCAGGTCCACCTCGGGCGCGCGATCGACGCCGAACAGGGAGCGAAGGCAACGGCGATGATAATCCTCGCCGGACTCCAGGGCGCCGAGACAGATCCGGCAGCTACCCGGCATCCTCGGCTCCGGCGGGTGACGGGAGGATCTCGACCGCGCCGATGCAATCGGCGCAGGTGGCCAGCAGCAGCCCGAAGGCATCGTCCTTGGCGATCTTGAGCTTCCGGGTGCTGAGCTCCAGAAGCCACCCCTCCGGGAGAAGGTTCTCGAAGAACGGGTGGAGGCTTCGGGAGAGGTAGGGTTCCCGGCGAAGCGGGAGGGTCAGGGAAACCGGAACGGCGCCGGTCCGCTCCAGCCAGGCCTCGTCGTACTGGAACGCCACCCCGGCTTCGGTTTCCCGGAGGGTTCCCACCCGGGCGCCGTCGAGGTGAACGATGCCGGCTCTAGCCACGGTCGATACCTCCGAGTGTCCCGGCGGTGCCGTTCCCTACCGGCTCACGGTCGGCGTCACCGGCCGCCGCGTCCACGATGCCGACGCGCTTCCCGAACACCCGAAGCACGGCGTCCACCGCGTCCACCCGGGCGGTCGGCTTCCCCCGTTCCAGCTCGGAGAGAAAGCGCACGCCGACCCCGGCCAGAGCGGCGAGCTGGGCCTGGGTCAGGTGGTTCGCCTTCCGCCGCCGGCGGACGAACGCGCCGATGGCGCCGGTGGGGCTTTCGGTCACGGTTGTGGCTCCCGGTGGTTGCCCGCGCAAGATGTACCGATCGGGAAAACCAGGTCGCTGGCTGAGAGGGTCGTGAACCCGATCGGGACAATTATCGGCGGGTGGGGTGGCCAGGTCAAGGAGAACCGGGCCGGGGAGGGTGTTTCGGGCTTGACTTTTACCGATCGGGAATATTCAAGCGTGGAGGGCTGCCTGAGCGCGGGTTTGGGCGCACCGAGGGGGTCTGGGCGACCGGAATCTTCCCGAACGGGAATACCTGGTCCGCCGGGGGCTGGCCCGGGGAAAGCCGGGGAAAAGCCGGGAATCGACCCCCTACCTGAGCCTCAACATGCGAAGGGTTTGCTCGTGGGATCCCGCGCGGACCCGGTAGAAGTAGACGCCGGGCGCCGCGGCCTCCCCGGTCCGGGTCCGCCCGTCCCAGGTGATCCCGGTCGTTCCCGGTTCGGCCTGGCCGGCGTAGCGCCGGACCAGACGGCCGGTGAGGTCGTACACGCTGAGTTCGTACGCCGAGGCCTCGGGGAGGGCAAACTCGATGCGCGTGGAACCCGCGAACGGGTTGGGACGGTTCTGGGCGAGCCGGAACCGCATCGGCAGCCCCGCGTCGCCGATCCCGGTGGAGTTCGAGTAGGTGAACCCGCCGGTCACGGTGTCGGCCACGCCGTCCACGGTGAGGACGACGTCCACCGGGCCGCCGCCCGGCGAGGGGGGAAGGGTGCAGACGAGAAGGCTCGGGGACCAGGTGGCGTTCGAGCCGTCCAGGTCGCCGAAGCGGACCGAGCGCGGGGGCGAACCCGAGGCGGGACCGAAGTTCGAGCCCACGATGGTGATGAGGGTGCCGCCGGCCAGCGGCCCGGTGTCGGGGGTGATGGAACCCACCGAGGGCGGGTCCAGGAACTCGAAGCTCGCCGGGTCGGACACCTCGCCGCCGGAGCCGACCACGAGGTCGGCGGGACCGGCGGGGCCGGCCGGGGTGTCGCAGACGATGAAGGTGGCGCTGGAGTCGATCACGGTGGCGCTGCCGCCGCCCACCGAGACCGCGATGCCGTTCCCGAAGTTCTGGCCGTTGATGGTGAGGCGGGTGCCGCCGCTCTTCCGGCCCGCGACCGGGGTCACGCCGGAGATCACCGGGACGGGAAGGTAGGTGATCCATAGCTGGTTGGTGCGGGACGCGCCCGCCGCCACGCCCTGGAGGAGGATCGCGCCGCCTCCCCCGCCACCGCCTCCGCCGCCGCCGCAGCATCCGCGGTCCGCGGGAAGGAGGCACACCGTGGTGTCGGGGGTCTGGCTCAGGATCGGGGCTTCGTTCTCCCCCGCCCAGACGCGCATCGAGCCCCCGAAGTTGGTTCCTTTGATGGTGATCGGGAAGCCTCCGCGCGAGGAGCCCTGGGTGGGGGTGACGTCGGTGAAGCCCGGGCCGGGGTACTCCAGGGAGAGGGCGTTGGTGACGCTCCCGTCGCCCAGGACCTGGACCGGCTTGCTGGAGCTGCCGGAGGGCGGCGAGCTGAAGACGATCTCTTCGGGGGTGGCGCTGATCGGCTCCAGGACGTCGCCGTCCACCAGCACCCGGGGGAAGTCGGGGATGAAGCCGGTGATCGTGATCACCGTTCCGCCGGAGCGGCTCGAGTAGAGGGGGTTCACGCCGCTCATGCTCGACCCGGTGTAGAGGACGTTCGTGGGAGGCGAGGCCTGGCCGTCGGTTTCGACCCCGACCCGGCTCGCCGTCCCGGCGCCGCGTTCGGGGAGGGGGACGATGACCGTGGTGTTGGAGACGAAGCTCGGGGTCACGGTTTCGCCGTCCACGAAGGTGGTGGTGGAGCTTCCGGGGCCCGGCTTGAAGTTGCTGCCGTTGATGGTGAGGAGCACGCCGCCCCGGACCGGGCCGCCGGTGGTGGCGCTCACGATCTCCGGAGCGGGGACGGCCGGCGGCGAGGGATCGTAGGTGAAGGTGGCGGGGAGGGCCACGGTCTCGCCGTCGATGGTGACCGAGACCGGCACGGGGGTCGTGGTGGTCGGGTCCGGGCTCGGGGGCATGGTGAGGCGGATCGTCTCGGGGGCCATCCAGCGGATGGGACCGACGTTGGACGTGTCGGCCTGGGCGCTTCGGTGAAGCGCCCGGTCGTTCGGCCCGAAGTTCCCGCCCTGAACCGTGACGATCGTGCCGCCGGCGGCGGGACCCCCGGCGGGGCTGATCGAGCTGATGGTCGGCGGGGCGAGGTAGATGAAGTCGGCGGGCTGGGACGGAATGCCTGCCGTTCCGGTGACCGTGACTCCCAACGTGCCGGCGGCGGCGGAGGGCGGGCTCGTGCAGACGATCCGGGTGTCGGTCTGCGAGCTCACGGACGCCGGCACGCCGCCCATGGAAACCTCCGCGCCCACGCCGAAGTCGCGGCCGACGATGGTGATGAGCGTGCCGCCCTTCTGCTTTCCCGCGCTCGGGGTGATCGCGATGATCGAGGGCCCGGCGTCGTAGCTGAAAGCTTCGGTGGCGGAGGACACGTCGCCGTCCAGCACCCGGACGCCCGGGCTCGTCCCCGGGGAGCCGGGCGGAATCGTGCAGACGATCTGGGTCGAGGTGCCGGTCACGATCGGGGCCTCACCGTCGCCGAAGAGGACGCTCGGGGCGAGGCCGAAGCCGCTGCCCACGATGGTGATGTGGATCCCGCCCTTCCCGGGGCTCGTCGTCGCGGACAGGGAGCTGATCCGGGGACCGGCGTAGTCGAGGGTGAGGGTTCCGCTGGTGCCGTCCGCGTTTTGCACCTGGACCGGGAGCGTGGTGGCGGCGTCGACCGGCGGCGCGTTCAGGATCAGGGTGGCGTCGTCCTGGATGAGGGGCTTCACCGTTTCGCCGCCGACCAGGGCGACCGCGGCGGTGCCGAAGTTGGCGCCGTGGATCGTGATGAGGGTGCCGCCGGGAAGCCGGCTCGACGCCGGCTCGATGCTCTGGACGACCGGGGGCGCGGCCTGGGCGGGGGTGATCGCGGCGGCGAGGACGAACGCGACGAGGGGGAGTACGGCGGCCCAGGCTCTCGGTCTCATGGTGTCTCCGGGGTGTCGGGAATGGGATGCGGCAACGAGGAGATTCGAGAACGAGGGAATTATATCGGAGTCGGGGCGGATTTACGAGTGATTTGGTCGGGTTGGTGCGGTGTCGCGGAAAGGCGGCGGGATGGCGCGTTCGCGCGGCGGGCGTCGGGCGACGACGGTCAGAACGGCAAAGGAATTCTTGGCATTCCCTTCCGGCCCTTCATGCTCTTCACCATCTTCTGCATGTCGCGGAACTGCTTCAGGAGATGGTTGATGTCCTGGACGCTGGTGCCCGAGCCGCGGGCGATCCGCTTCCGCCGGCTGCCGTTGATGAGGTGCGGGTGGTTCCGCTCCTGGAGGGTCATGGACTGGATCATGGCCTGGATCCGGACCAGGGCCTGATCGTCCACGCTCACGTTCTTGAGCTGCTTCCCCACCCCGGGGATCATCTTGAGCAGGTCTTCCAGGGGACCCATCTTCTTCAGCTGCTCGAGCTGGGTGAGGAAGTCCTCGAGGGTGAAGTCCTCCTTCCGGAGCTTCTCGGCGAGCTTGAGCGCCTCCTTCTCGTCCACGGTTTCCTGGGCGCGCTCGACCAGGGTGAGCACGTCCCCCATGCCGAGGATTCGCGAGGCCATCCGTTCGGGATGGAAGTCCTCCAGGGCCTCGGACTTCTCCCCCACCCCGACGAACTTGATCGGGACGCCGGTCACGTGGGTGACCGAGAGCGCGGCCCCGCCCCGGGCGTCGCCGTCCATCTTGGTGAGGACCACGCCGGTGAACGCGATCCGCTGGGAGAAGGTCTCGGCCACGTTCACCGCGTCCTGGCCGGTGAGACCGTCCAGGACCAGGAGCGTCTCGTGCGGCTGGACGGTGCTCTTGATCGTCTCCAGCTCGGCCATGAGGGCGTCGTCCACGTGGAGGCGGCCGGCGGTGTCGAGGACCACGAGGTCGAAGTCGCGCCGGATCGCCTCGGCCACGCCGTCCCGGCAGATGGTGACCGGATCCTGCTTCCGGCGGACGAAGGTCTCGGCGCCGACGGCCTTGCCCACGACCTCCAGCTGATCCATGGCCGCCGGGCGCTGGGTGTCCGCGGCGACGAGGAGCACCCGCTTCTGGCGCTTCAGGAACCGGTGGGCGAGCTTCCCGCAGAAGGTGGTCTTCCCCGAACCCTGGAGGCCGCAGACCATGACGATGGTCGGGCCCTGGGGGTTCTGGGTCAGGGGGGTGTGGCTCTGGCCGAGGAGGCGGACCATCTCGTCGTAGACGATCTTCACCACCTGCTGGGCGGGGTGGATCCCCTTGAGCGTGTCCTGGCCGGTGGCCTTGGCCTCCACCTGCTTGACGAAGTCCTTGGCCACCTTGAAGTTGACGTCCGCCTCGAGGAGGGCGCGCCGGACCTCGCGGAGCCCCTCCTTCACGTTCTCGGGGGTCAGCGCCCCCTGGCCGCGGAGCTTCTTGAAGACGTCGTCGAATTTGGAGCTGAGTTCTTCAAACATAGGGGGGTGAGTTTAGCACGGGGTTCGCCGGAGGTTCTCCGGACGAACGCGGGCCCTACCGGATGAGCACGAGCTTCCGGCGGAGGGTGCTCGTGGCGGCCCGGATCACCGGATGAGCACCAGCTTCCGGCGGAGCGTGCTCGTGGCGGGCCGGATCAACGGATGAGCACCAGCTTCCGGCGGAGCGTGCTCGTGGGCGTGCGGAGCAGGTAGAAGTAGGTCCCCGCGGCCACGTGCCCGCCGGACGTGTTCCGCCCGTCCCAGGTCGCCCCGTGCTCCCCCGGGCTCTGGGGACCGGCGACCAGCGTTCGCACCAGCCGCCCCTGGACGTCGAAGACCCTGAGCGACACGTTCGCCGCCTCGGGCAACACGAACCGGATGGACGTGGAGGAGCGGAACGGGTTGGGAACGTTCTGGGCCAGGGCCAGCCGGGAGCTGGGCCTGCCGTCGGCCACTCCCGTCGGGGCGTTCATCTGGATGGCCAGGTTGTCGATGATCCAGCCCCAGCCGTGGACCGCCCCGTCGCCGTAGAGGCGGAACCGCACCAGGATCGTGTCGTTCGGGGCGAACGTGTTCTGCAGATCGATCAGCCGGTGGCGGAGCAGGGTGGAATCCGGGCCGGTGGTGTCGTAGAACGCGATCTCCCACTCGGGATACGCCCGGCAGTCGTAGCCCGGGGCCAGCGGGAGCCAGGTGTTCCCGTCCTTGGTTCCCTCCGCGACCACGTAGTCCCAGAAATCGGAGTCGCCGTAGACCGAGCCCGGATCACCGGGCTCCACCAGCGCGATCTCGTCGTACTCGAGATCGGCGTTGGCCACCGCCACCCGGATGGGAACGGTGAGGGTGTAGATCTCGGTCTCCCCGTCGTTGTAGGGGTGCAGGGAGTGGATCGCCTCCCCCGGGAAGCCGGGCTCGCTGCCGATGCGGAAGAGCAACCCGAAGAAGTCGCCGGTCGGGGATTCGAAGTCGTTGGCGTAGTGGTCGGCCGGCGCGGTGGTCGCGAAGATGTCGATGCTCTTGGTCACCGAGGGATGGACCTGGCCGCTCGCGTACGCGTCGAGGCGCACCAGCTTCGTCCCCGGCACGAGCGCGGGGACCTGGACCGACTCCTTCTGGAGCGGCGTGCTCGCGCCCAGCGTGGTCACGAGCACGGAGTCCACGTACACCCGGGTGGAGTCGTAGGCCGAGCGGAGGTTCACGTCCACGTCGAGCATGCCGTCGGGAGTCTGGTAGAGGGCCTCGATCAGCGGGTTGAACGTCTTCCCGGCGATGAGACCGGGGATGGTGACGCTCCAGATCCCGCGGCCGTGGGTGGCGGCCACGATCTGGTCCTCCACCTCGGTCAGGCGCCAGACCCCGACGTTGGGGAGCCCGTTCTGGGCCAGGGCCCAGGTCGCGCCCCCGTCCGTCGATTCCACCAGCCCGATCTCGGTGGCCGCCCATAGGTGGTTGGGATCGTCGCTGAACACCTCCAGGTCGTAGACCGCCACGTCGGGGAAGCCATTGGTGCTGGGGGAGCCGGACTCGAACCCGGTGATGTCGCTCCAGGTCGTTCCCCCGTCGGTGGTGCGGAGGATCTTGGGCGCGCCCGCGTAGCTGAAGAGCACGTAGGCGGTGCTGGAATCGGCGGGGTCGGTGGCCAGACCGGAGATCCGCCCCATGGTCACGGTGGTGTAGTCGGGGACGGGATCGAAGGTGAGCCCGCCGTCGGCGGAGCGCTGGATGTGCCCGCCGGATCCCATGTAGGCCCCGGCCCAGACCACGTTCGGATTGGCCCGGGAGATGCGGACGTCGTGGAAGGAGTTGATCCCTCCCCAGGATGCGGCGGGGACCGCGCTCAGCGTCCAGGTCCCGCCGAAGTCGTCGGAGCGCCACACCCCGCTCTTCCCCACCGCGAACAGGAGATCGGGCGCGAGCTGGCTCTTGGCGATCTTGGTGATGAAGGGAGCGTTCCCGGACCCGTTGTCGCCCGGGGCGGCGCCGTTCCAGGTCGCTCCCCCGTCCACCGACCGCATGATGCCGTTGTACTGGTACCCGCCGATCAGCTTCAGGGGGTCGTCGAAGCTCCAGGAGGCCTCGTACCCGTCGCCGCCGATGACGGCCGTCCAGCCGGTGACCGCGGCCGGGTTCTCCGGGCTCTGCCAGGTGCCGTTGTCCTGGGTTCCCCCGAGGTACGCGCTGGCGCCGGGGGCCTTGTCCACGCCGTAGAACTGGGTGGTGACCATGCCGTCGGTGACCTGGCTCCAGCCGGTGTCCTCCAGGGTGGAGACGGCCACCCCGCCGTCGCTGGTGTCCAGGATCCGCCAGTTGCCGCCCGAGGCGTTGATGATCACCAGACGGTGATGGTCCACGTGCACCCCCGCGTTCAGGTAGGTCCAAGAGCCCATGGTCCCGCTCAGGGTGATCTTGTAGAGAACGACGCCGCCGACGTAGACGATGTTCTGGTCGGTCGGATGGCACACGATGGTGTTGTCGTACCAGCCCTGGCCGTTCAGCCAGTTCGGGGCGCTGCCGGTGACCTGGGTCCAGGTGGCGCCGGCGTCGGTGGAGATCCAGAGCTTCGAGGTGTTGGAGGCGCCCTCGGCGGCGGCGAAGAGGCGGTTGTGGTCGACCGGCGAGACGGCCAGCTCGAACCGCCCGGTGAAGTCCGAGATCCCGGTGTTGCTGAAGGCCCACGTGTCGCCGCGGTCGGTGGATTTCAGGATCCCGCCCCGGTTCACGGTGGCGTAGAGCACGTTGAAGTCGGTGGGGTCGGCCACGAGCTGCTGGACCCGCTTCACGGCTTGCCCGGAGGGCGGGATGCTGGCGTAGACCTCGGTCCAGCTCGTCCCGCCGTCGGTGGACTTGAAGATGCTGGAGCGGTTGTTCTGGCTGAGCTTGTAGACCCCGGTGGTGGCCGCGGCCAGGACCGTGTCGGGGCCGTTGGGGTCCACAAGGATGCGGGCCACGTTGTTGAAGGCGGGGTTCCCGGCGGTGGAGGCGAGCTGGGTCCAGGTGGCGCCCCGGTCGATGGATTTGAGGATCCCGTCGCCGTTCATGGTGTCGACGTTGTAGAAGCTCTCGCCGGTCCCCACGTAGAGAACGTCGTGGTCCGAGGGCGCCATGGTGATGGCCTGGGCGGAGAGGACGGGGAAGTCCGGGGTGAGCCACTGCCAGGTCGAGCCCCCGTCGGTCGTCTTCCACACCCCGCCGCCGGCGGTGCCGATGAACCAGGTCTGGTTGGTGGCGTCGTCGGGGTCGACCACGACCCCCCGCGCGCGTCCGGCCACGTTCCCGGGGCCGCGGCTCACCCAGGGGAGGGCGGAGGCGGCTCGCGTGACGCCCTTTTGCTGTCGGATTTGTTCGGCGGCCAGGCGGGCCTTCACGAGTTCCCGGTGGCGGTAGCCGGGCGGGTAGTCGGGTTGGGTTTGGCCGGGGGCGGTCTTCATCTCGGTCAGGATGCGGACGAACTCCTGGGGCTCGTCGAAGCCGGGGGTGTCGTCGTCGTCGGGGCCGGGGCGGTGGTGGGGTTTGCTGAGCGGACTCGAGTTCTTCGTGGTCGCCGCGTAGATCGGCCGAGGCCAGGCGGTTACGGTCGCCCGGGTGGCGGCCTGGGCTCCTGGCCGCCTGCCCGGGAACCGAGGGGTGGCAAGGATCAGGAAGAGGGCGAGGGAGGCGAGAAAGAGGGCGGGCCATTTCCATCGTTGGGGGCTCATCCGGGGATTTTACCATTCCGGACCCAGACCCCAGCGTTTTCGAGTGGGCACAAACGTTGACCGTGGGAGCCGTCAGGCTGCACGCCGCTCGGGGCGGTCTACAAGTCATTGCCGCGCAACGGGTTAGCGGCGCCGTGATTTCGCCGGATTTCGAGCGAGTACATGCACGTCCCTCGATTTTAGGGCGTTTTCGGGTGGGCACGAAGGAAACGTTGAC
>CAWANH010000016.1:0-8042 GCA_963783375.1 Candidatus Eiseniibacteriota bacterium | reverse complement strand
TTACGGCGTCAGGCCTCCGCCGGGGCTTTCCGTCCCTCCGGCGGGGCGGTGTCGAAGTGTTCGGGGCCGAAATCGTCCACCTGGATCACCTCGTTCCGCGCGACTTCCGCTTCGAGCACCAGGCGCGCTTCGTCCTCGGTGATGACCCCGGCGGCCAGGCCGGCCTTCACCAGCTCCAGGCGGTCGGCTCGGACGAGCTTCCCGCGCCGGACCTGCTCGTGGAGCTTTCGTTCCACCGGCCTCGCCCGAACCGCCTTGGCCAGAGCCGCTTCCAGGAATCCCAGTCCCGGCTCCTCGGGGGGCGGGATGTACATGTCGGGGGTGAGGCGCAGGCGGCCCTCCGCCCCGAACACCAGGGAGGCGGCCACCTCGACGAGGATCCGGTCGTCGGGGGGGCGCCGGCGGGCCCCGAGGGGAAAGACCGACATCCGCATCGCGCGGCGCGCCCACGGCGAGGGGAAGTTGCGCAGGAAGTCGGAGAGAGCGGACTGGATCTCGAAAAGCGCCTTTTCGAGCCCCCACCGCGCGAAGGGGAGATCGACCCCCGGCCGTCCCTCGTCCTCGAACCGCTTGAGGATCGCGGAGCCGAAGTACATCCAGGCCAGGGCATCGGCCATTCGGGCGGAGAGCATCTCCTTCCGTTTCAGGGTTCCGCCCAGGAGCGCCATGGTCATGTCGGCCATGAAGGTGAATGCGGCGCTCATGCGGGATAGCTCGCCGACGTAGGTTTCCATCGGGCCCCCGCGACCGGGGCGGGCCGGCCGGCCGCCGGTGAGGCCCAGCACCCAGGCCCGGAAGCAGTTGGACAGGACGAACCCCATGTGGCCGAAGAAGGCGCGGTCGAACCGGCCGAGGTCCCGGGTCTCCACCGCGTGGATCTCCTCAAGGACGTAGGGATGACAGCGGATCGCGCCCTGCCCGAAGATGATCAGGGAGCGGGAGAGGATGTTGGCCCCCTCCACCGTGATGCCGATGGGAAGCGCCATGTAGGACGCGGCCAGCATGTTCCTGGGACCACGGCTGATCCCCGCTCCTCCCAGAACGTCCATGCCGTCGTTCACGGAAATTCGCATGAACTCGGTCATGTAGGCCTTCACCAGCGCGGAGAGCACCGAGGGTTTCTCTCCGGCGTCCACCGCGGCCGCGGTAAGCCCCCGGGTCGCGTTCATCAGGTAGGCCAGCCCGCCGATCCGGGCCAGTCGCTCCTCGATCCCCTCGAAAGCGGAGATGGGAACCCCGAACTGCTCGCGCACCGACGCGTAGGCCCCGGTCACCCGCGCCGTGACCTCGGCTGCGCCGGCGGCGAGGGCGGGAAGGGAGATGGAGCGGCCGGCGGCCAGGCTCTCCATGAGCATCCGCCAGCCCTGCCCGGCCATCCGGGGGCCGCCGATGATGAACTCCAGGGGTACGAAGACGCCGACGCCGGTGGTGGGGCCGTTCAGGAACGGCACCCCGAGGGGATCGTGCCGTCGGCCGATCTCCACCCCGGGGAGGTGGCTGGGAATGAGGGCGCAGGTGATCCCCAGGTCTTCCTTCTCGCCGAGGAGATGCTCGGGGTCGTGGAGGGTGAAGGCGAGGCCGATCATCGTGGCCACCGGGGAGAGGGTGGCGTAGCGCTTCTCCCAATCCAGGCGCATTCCCAACACGTCCTCGCCGTCGAAAACCCCGCGGCAAATCGTGCCGCGGCTCTTCCCCGAGGCGGCGTCGCTCCCCGCTTCCGGTTCGGTGAGGGCGAAGCAGGGGATCTCCTCCCCTCGGGCCAGCCGGGGGAGAAATCGGCGTTTCTGGGCGTCGGTGCCGTAGTGAAGCAGGAGTTCAGCCGGGCCGAGGGAGTTGGGAACCATGACCGTCACCGCCCCGGCCACGCTCCGGCTCGCGATCCGGGTGATCACCGCGCTGTGGGCCGCGGCCGAAAATCCGAGCCCGCCGAATTCCTTGGGAACGATCATGCCGAAGAAGCCGTGGGACTTCATGAAGTCCCAGACCGCGGGAGGGAGGTCGCCTCTCCGATGGGCCTCCCAGTCGTCGATCATCCGGCAGAGTTCAACCACCGGCCCGTCGAGAAAGGCCCGCTCCTCCCGGTTGAGGGCGCGCGGCTCGAAGTCGAGGAGCTTGGACCAGCTAGGGCGTCCCGAGAAGAGATCGCCGTCCCACCACACCGTGCCCGCCTCCAGGGCGAGCTTTTCGGTGTCGCTGATCCGGGGAAGGTAGCCGGCCATGAAACGCATCAGGGGCGGGGTCACGAGGCGCTGACGCAAGCTGGGGATGCCGAAGAGGACCGCCGCGGCCACGAACACCATCGCCGTCAGCCAGAAGAGGAAGGGGAGGTGGCCGCTCACCCGCCAGACCACGAGCCAGATTCCCACCGGAACCGCCCAGGCGGGAAACGCCCGGCCTCGGTAGAGAAAGAAGGACCCCGTCGCCGCCATCACGATCAGGACGATGAGCCACATAGCCGCCTCCCACGTATCGCCGGTCCCGGCCCGTTAACCCCGTGGACGGTCGGAACCTCCTCCCCGAGTCCTGCAAGCACCTTAGCAGAGGTCCCGGGGATTCGCCCGGCGGGCGCCTGGGCGCCTGCCTCGACCGGGCTCCGGCGGCCGTCCCGACAGGCTTGCCACGGGCGGGTCCCGATCCGGTACACTTGATTCCGACCAATTCGATCGGTTTCCCGGGATCCGGTGGGATCTCTCCCGGCCGGTCCAACCTCGAGGGTCCTCATGGGCATTCGCAATATCGTCAATTCGGAGCGGGATCGTTACGACCCTTCCCACGAGCCCCCCCTGACCCTCACCGAGGCGGCGGCCGAAGAGGTCCGGACCCGTCTGGCCGGCTACGAGGGGGAGAGGGCCTGGCCTTCTTCATACTCACCCAGCCCACCCAGATCGGCTTCAGCGTGGGAGTGGGCTTCGAGCCCATGACCTCCGACCGGCCCCTTCGCCCCGAGTTCCCCGTCCCCTTCCAGGTCACCGATGAGGACTACGAGCGGCTCCGCGGCTACACCATCGACGTCCGGGCGGGGAAGTTCGTCACCTTCACCAATGTCTCGGTCCAGGTGGCCGAGACCCCGAACCCCGAATCCCGGAAGTTCAGCTTGAACCGGAACCTCATGACCGAGGGAAGCGCCACCCACGCACGTCCGGTCCGCGACACCGATCCCACCCTGGTGCGGTTCCTCCTGGAGATCCCCGAGGTGAAGGGGCTCTTCTTCATCCAGCGCTTCTGCACGGTGACCCGGATGCCGGGCGCGGACTGGCCCGACCTTCAGGCCGAAATTGGAAAGCGCCTCCAGGCCTACTTCGCCCACGGCGGGACCGCGATGGAGCCCTCCCCGCGCGACCCCGCCGAGCTGGACGACGTGGAGCGCCGGATCGTGGAGATCCTGGAAGACGTGGTGCGTCCGGCGGTCCAGCAGGACGGCGGGGACATCGCCTTCGCCGGCTACGACGATGGGGTGGTCCAGCTTTACATGCTGGGGAGCTGCACCGGCTGCCCGTCTTCCCGGGCCACCCTCAAGATGGGCGTGGAAACCCTCCTCAAGGACGCGATCCCCGAGATCCGCGAGGTCGTGGCCATCGAGTGATCCCGGTTCCCGACGAATTGAATCGCTTTTCCGCCGGGTCTGAATGATCCCTTCCATCGGCGGTCCGATTTCATCCGGCCTATTTAGCCGTTCCCTCTTTTTTTCTATCCCCGTGCGCGATTCCGCCGACAACCGGGGGGAAGTTCGATTCCAGGGGACCGGCAATTCAATCAGGGAATGGTGCGTTTCAATGAGTTCCGATCGACACGAGTGGGCCCTCGTGCTTGCCGCGGGAGAGGGGACCCGGCTTAGCTCCCTCACCACCGGGGCCGACGGGGTGGCGGTGCCCAAGCAATACTGTCGCGTTCACGGTAAGGCCTCGCTCCTCCAGACCGCCCTTCACCGGGCCGAACGCGTGGTTCCCCGCGAGCGCACGCTGGCGGTGGTGGCCGCTCATCATCGCCGGTGGTGGCGGCACGAACTCGGCGCCCTGGCCGCCGAGAATCTTGTCGTGCAGCCGCGAAACCGGGGAACGGCGGTGGGGGTCCTGCTCCCGCTCCTCGAAGTCCTTCGCCGGGACCCCGAGGCCCGGATTCTGGTCCTTCCTTCCGACCACTACGTGGACGAGGAGGATGTGCTGGCCGAGTCGGCCCACCGGGCGTTCGTGGAGATCAACCGGCATCCGGAAAAGGTGGTGCTCCTGGGGATCGCCCCCGACACCGGCGATACCGAATACGGCTGGATCTCCCCGGGTCCGATCGCGGGGGAAGGGTTCTTCGAGGTCGCGTCTTTCGTGGAGAAACCGGAAGAGGTAGTCGCGAGCCGGCTCCGCCGCCGGGGCGGGGTGTGGAACAGCTTCATCTTCGTGGCCCGGGGCCGCACCCTCCTCCGTCTCTACGAGCGGCGGCTTCCCGGGTTGGTGCGTGGGTTGACCGGCGCGGTCGCGAACCGGAGTTCCGGGGTTCGCCGCTGGTCCGAGGTCTCGGCGCTCTACGATCGCCTGCCCGCCCGCGATTTCTCGGGAGATCTTCTCCAGGGGTCGGAGGCGGCCCTGCGCCTCCTTCCCGTCCCGGCCTGTGGGTGGACCGACCTGGGGACGCCCTCCCGGGTACTGAGCTGCCTGGGGCCGGCGTCGCTCACGCCGGGGCCTCGGCCGGCGCGCGCCAAGGTCCCGGGGACGCCCGAACCGGCGGCGGTCGGTCTCTGACCCCAAGCCGCAACGTCCGTGGGTCCCGCCGGCGCGCCCGGAAAACCCGGGCCGGCCGGCGCCGCGCGCCGACGTCCGCGTTCCACCGAATCCCGGCACGGTCCGGGTCGACCGCCCCATCGCGCGTGCTATCCTGAATCGAGATGAAGCCACGGACCCAGACTCCCGTTCCGGGGGCTCGGGAGGAGATCGCCAACAGCATCACCCACGGCCTGGGCCTGGCGGCCTGCCTGGTGGGGGTGCCGATCCTGATCGTCCAAACCGCGATCCACGGGGACGCCCGGGGAATTGTCGCCGCCTCGGTGTACGGCCTGAGCCTCATCACCCTCTACACCACCAGCATGCTGTACCACGGTTTCCGCCGGCCCCGGCTGAAACACGTCTTCGAGGTGCTCGACCACGCCGCGATCTACCTGCTCATCGCCGGCACCTACACGCCGATCGCCCTGGTCGCCCTGCGCGGCGGGTGGGGATGGACCCTGTTCGGCCTGGTGTGGGGGATCGCCGCCGCGGGGATCGTGTACAAGGCGTTCTTCACCGGACGCTTCCCGCTTCTCTCCACGGTGATCTACGTGGCGATGGGTTGTCTGGGGGTGGTCGCGATCCGGCCGCTCGTCCATTCGCTCCCGCTGGGGGCGTTCGTGTGGCTCCTGGCCGGCGGGGCGGCCTACATCGGCGGCACCTACTTCTACCACAGCCGCCGCCTGCCGTTCAGCCACACCATGTGGCACCTGTGCGTGGTGACGGGAAGCGTCTGCCACTTCATGGCCATCGCGCTCTACGTCATGCCCGCCGCCCACGCCGCGTCGTAGCCGGGCCGGGCCGGTGGCGCGGGGCTCACCGGGGGAACGCGGAACCCCGGGGATGCCATCGCGTTCCCGGGCGCGGAGGCCGCGTCAATCCGCCGCGTGTCCCCCCCACGTCTCCTCGAACTTCCGCCGGTCCTCCTCGTCGGGGCGGTAGGCCACCGACGGGATCCGCCAGCGAAGGATCAGGGCGAAGTTGACCAGGAAGCAGAGCACGCCGGCGGCGGCCAGGCGCACCCCCCAGTCGGTGAGCGGCGCGACGCCCAGCAACAGCCCCGCGGCTCCGGCGAGCGAGCCGGCGAAGAGCGCGGCCCCGGTGGCGTGCTGGAGCCGGTGGCTGTAGAGGTCCATCATGGCCGGGACCGGTCGTTTCCCCAGGTCCTTCTGGAACCGTACCTGCCACACCCACATCGGAAAAAGCTTGAGCGCGAACGATGCGATGGCCAGCGTGTTCCACCCGATCAGGGCCAGGAATCCGTAGGCGAAGAGCGCCCGGGGACGGGCGGTGGCCGGGAAGAGTCCGAGGGCGAGGGCAAGCCCCAGAAGCGTGGCCAGCGCGAGGCAGGCCAGGGCCGCCGTCCCCCAGGAACTCGCCCGGTCCCGCACCCGCCCGCCCAGCCACTTGGCCAGGGGGCGCGCAAGGTGGAGGAAGATCGAGCCGGCCAGGACGAGCGCGGGGATCGGAAGCCAGCGGGGCGCGAGCAGCACGCACGCCGCCGAGCCCCAGGTTCCGATCATGAGCGTCCCGAAGCGGAGCGGGGACTCCCACCGGTCCCGTTCCCTCGCCGGAGCCAGGGTGGGGAGGAGCTTGCGCCCGAATCCCAGGATCAGCACCGTGACCCACCCGGTCTCGGCCAGGAGAAAGTGAGCCCCCACCCCGGCCCATGGCGTCGGGGGAAACCACCCGAGGCCGCGCGCCCAGCCGAGGGCGGTGCCCGCCGCCGCGGCCAGGAGCAGGTTCACCATGGCGCCCGCGGCATAGGCGGCCATCCAGTCTCCGCGGAACGCGCGGCGAAAGACGTCGTGATGGAGCGCCGCGAAGAGGACCACCGCCGCGGTCAACAGCGCTCCCCCCGTCCACACTCCGAACCAGTCCCCTTCGCCCATGTGGAAGGCGGTTCCCGTCGCGCCCAGGAACCAGAGGACGAAGAGAACCGCGCTTTCCCGAGGCCCCTTGGGCCGGGTTCCGAGGATGGGGGGGGAAAGGCGGAGAAAGACGCCGATGGCCGCCGAGGTCACCCAACCCAGGGTCATGGCGTGGGTCAACGCCAAGACGTGAGGGAGGTAGAAGGAACCGTGGAGGAGCGACGGCGCCGCGACCGCCCAGGCGAACGCCCCTCCCAGCGAGAGAAGCGCGAAGGCGATCAAGACTTCGGCGGCGCGGCCGCCGGGGGCGGGACCGTCCGGAAGGGTTCGGGTCATGGGGAGTCGGGTGCGCGCAAGTCGTGGCCTCGGTGGGCGATCATCGCCGCCCGGTCAGTCCGAGCCCAACTCCAGGATGTCCGCGGCCCGCTCGGCGTCGTCCGGTGCGACCATGAGCCGGACCCCGCTCGCTCCCTGAAGGAAGGGGTACATCCCTCCGGCATCGTCCTTCAGGACCACGGCGGGAATTCCCGAGGCCTCGAGCTCGCCGCGCGCGATCTCCGCCTCCACCTCGTTGTCGAACCGCCTCACCATCACCAGATCATCGCTCATGCCGTTCCTCCCTCGGATCCCCTTCCCGCGTCTCGAAGGCGGAGCTTACGCGTTCGGCGCCGGGGGGGCAAATCGGGCGGCGGAGACGGCGAGTTCGATGGGGGCGGCGAGGCCCGCCAAGCCGACAAGGAGAAGCGCGCCAAGAAGTTGACGGTACAAGGGGATCTTCCTCGGAAGGGGGGGTGCGGGGTCGCGGCGATCCATGGCGCATGCTCGAATCCGGGCAAGTCGTACCGATGAGTTATCCTATCTGATTCGAGGAATACCGGCGGTTCGCCGGGGTAGCACCGACACCGCACCCGTCCCCGGCGCGTCGTCGCCTTTCCCGAATCCACAAGGAGCGTGCATGCAGTCGAGAATCACCGAGTTCGGGATCTTCGCCCTCCGGGTCTGGATCGGCCTCAACTTCGTCTTCGCCCACGGCATCCGCAAGCTCGTGAACCACGAAACGTTCCTGGCCGGGGACTCCCTCCAGAAGTTCCCCGCCCCGCTCGTCATGGGGACGATCGCCCTGCTCTCGGAGTTCCTGGGCGGGATACTTCTCGCCCTGGGCCTCGCCACCCGGGTGGCCGCGCTCTTCATCTTCGGAACCATGCTGGGAGCGGCGCTGGTGGTTCACGGCGGCGATCCGTGGGGAAGAAAGGAGCTGGCGCTCACCTATGCGGTCATCGCGCTCTTCTTCATGGCCCACGGGGGCGGGCTCTTCTCCCTGGACCGGCTTCTCAATCGCGTCGGGCTCTTCCGGCGGGGGCGGTCCGGCGCCCCGGCGGCGGATCGGGAGCCGGCGGCCTGATCCGGACGCGAACTGGAC
>CAWANH010000015.1:0-11344 GCA_963783375.1 Candidatus Eiseniibacteriota bacterium | reverse complement strand
CGTGGGCGCCGGACCGGCTGGGGAAGGACCGGCTATACGGGGCTTACGCCTGGCGTACCCTCGTGGACGGGGGCGCCGTGTTCGTCCTGGGGAGCGATTTTCCGGTGGAGTCCCACGATCCGCTTCGCGGACTCCACGCCGCGGTCAGCCGGCAGGACGCCCAAGGCCGCCCCGTAGGGGGATGGATCCCCGAGGAGCGGCTGGGCCGCGAGGAGGCCCTCGTCGCGGCGACCGCGGGCCCCGCCTACGTTTCCGGCGATCTCGCCGCGGCCGGCACCTTGACCCCGGGGAAGCGCGCCGACTTCACGGTCTTCGACCGGAACCTCGTGACCTGCGATCCGCCGGACCTGCTCGGCGCCCGGGCGCTCTGGACGGTGGTGGACGGAAAGACCGCGTGGAAGGACCCGGCCTTCCCCGCTTCGGAGGGCGAACGATGAGCCGCCAGGTGGTGATCTTCGAGGACGTGGGCTGGCGGCGGCTCTATCCGATCACCCTCACCCGTCCGGCTTTCGACTGCCGGGTGGGGGCGGTGAGCCTCGGACGCCGGCTTGCCGCCCAGCTCGCCCAGCGCGACATCAAGCGGGTGGACTACCTCTGCCGGCCGGTGCTCCGCCCCCTGGTGGAGCGGGACCACCCCGGCCACCGGGTGAACCACGACGCGGAAGGCGACGTGCTGTTCCTGAACGGGCGTCTCCTCTGCCTCGGAGACGCCCTCGACGACCTCATCACCCTTCTCGACAAGGCGGTGGCGGTGCAGGAGAGCGGGGAGCTGGCCGCGGCGCGGGTCACCGGCCGGGCCGTCTCGGACTTCCGGCGGACCCTCGAGGAGGCCCTGGCCGCGGGCGGACCGTCGCCCCTCCCCCGCGACCACACCGTGACCGGCGCCCCCGCGGGGATCCGCCTGGTTCGCCATCTCTGGGACCTGGTGAAGTGGAACGGCGAGGTCCTGGTCGACGACTTCGCCGGGGTGGACGCCTCGACCCCCCGGGCCGAACCCGAGCTCGCCCCCGGCTGCCAGATCCTCCACCGCGACCGCATCCTGTTTCGGGAGGGGGTGAGAATCGAGGCCGGGGCCATCCTCGACGCGGGGTCCGGTCCGATCATCCTCGGCGAAGGGGCGCGGGTGCTTCAGAACGCGGTGATCCTCGGCCCGGCCTACCTGGGGCCGCGAAGCGTGATCAAGGTGGGGGCCAAGATCGAGGGCCCGGTCTCCATCGGTCCGCAGTGCAAGGTGGGGGGAGAGGTCGAGGCATCGATCTTTCAGGGCTACGCCAACAAGCAGCACGACGGCTACGTGGGTCACTCGTATCTGGGGGCCTGGACCAATCTGGGCGCGGCCACCAACACCTCGGACCTGAAGAACAACTACTCCACCGTCCGGATCTGGACCCCGGGGGGTGAGATCGACTCCGAGGAGCAGTTCGTGGGGCTCTTCATGGGGGATCACTCCAAGACCGCGATCGGGACGCTCACCAACACCGGCACCGTGGTCGGGATGAGCGCCAACGTGTTCGGGGCGGGGTTCGGGCCGAAGCACGTGCCCTCGTTCTCATGGGGCGGCTCGGGAGGGATCGTTCCCTACGACCTGGAAAAGGCCCTGGTCGTCGCCCGCCGGGTCATGGCCCGACGCGAGGTCTTGATGGAGCCGGCGGACGAGGTGCTCTTCCGCAGCGTCCACGCGGAGTGGGCGCTCAAACCCTGACCGGGCTCCGGCCCGCGGCCGCGACATCCTCGCCCGCGTCCGTCGATTCCGCCGGGGCCGGCGGTCGAGGCGATCTCCGGGTCGGCCTCCTGATCAGGCCGCCTTGCGCGCGGGCGGCAGGCCCTCGGCGTCCTTCCCCGCACCCAGGATGATCGAGGGCATGGTGGCTTTCGTCGCCGCCTCTTCCGCCGCCACCTTCCCTTCCATCACCAGGGCCTTCAGGCACTGGTCCATGCTCTGCATGCCGTGCTGGGCTCCGGTCTGGATCACCGACATGATCTGCGACGTCTTGTCCTCGCGGATCAGGTTCCGGACCGCGGCCACCGCCACCAGGATCTCCTGAGCGCAGAGCCGCCCCTTGCCGTCCTTGGTCTTGAGCAGGGTCTGACAGATGATGCCCACGATCGACTCGGAGAACATGCTCCGGATCTGGGCCTGTTGGCCGCTGGGGAAGACATCGATGATGCGGTCCACCGTCTTGGCCGCGCTGTTGGTGTGCAGGGTACCGAAGACGATGTGGCCGGTTTCGGCGGCGGTGATGGCGAGTTGGGTGGTCTCGAGGTCGCGGAGCTCGCCCACGAGGATCACGTCGGGGTCCTCGCGCAGCGCGCTCCGGAGCGCGGCGGCAAAGGAATGGGTGTTCCGTCCCACCTCGCGCTGGTTGACGAGGCAGCTCTTGGATTGGTGGACGAACTCGATCGGGTCCTCGATGGTGATGATGTGGCCGCGACGGCGCTCGTTCACATGGTTCACCATGGCGGCCAGGGTGGTGGACTTCCCGCTCCCGGTGGGCCCGGTGACCAGGATCAGCCCGCGCTCCTTCATGGCCAATTCCGCCAGCACCTTGGGGAGCTTGAGGTCATCGAGGGTGGGGACCTGGGTGGGGATGGTGCGGAGCACCGCTCCCGGCCCCCGGGTCTGGTTGAAGGCGTTCACCCGGAACCGGCCCATGTCCCCCAGCTCGATGGCGAAGTCCAGCTCCATGGCCTTCTCGAATTCCCTGGTCTGGTCCTCGGTCATGATCGAGTTGAGGAGCGACTCGAGTTCCTCGGAGGCAAGAGCGGGAACGTCGAGCCGGGTCATCTCCCCGTGCAGGCGGATGATGGGGGGCATCCCCGCGCTCAGGTGGAGGTCCGAGGCGCCCTGCTTCAGGGTGAAAGCCAGGAGCTTGTTGATGTCGAGGCTCATGCCGCGTCCTCCAGATACCGGTGCCGGTCGAGGTCGTCGATCACGGTTGCGTCCACGGACTCGAGAGAACGGGCCCGGCCCGCGAGCTCCACGAACCCCTGCTCGGCGGCCGCCCCGCGAAGGTCCTGGATCCGCCCCCCGTTCTGGAGGGTTCGTCGCATCCCCGTGTCCACGAAAAGAATTTCGGCGATGGCGCGGGCCGCCCCTTCCGGGTCCGGCCCGGGGAGGATGCGCTGGGCCACCACCGCCACGAGGGACTCGGCGAGAAGGACCGCGGAGACGCCGGACTCGTGAAGCCGGGCCAGGAATCCGAGGGCGGAGTTCCCGGGGAAGACCGCCACCACCAGCCGGTCGCGCTCGGCGGCCTCGGCAAGGACGGTCGCGTGTTCCGGGCCGGCGAAGACCCCGGCCAGGAGGTCCACCCCCTCCATTTCCGCAAAGGCCCGGGTGAGCTCCAGGCTGGGATCGGCGGGGAAGCAGGAGATCCGGCGGGGAAGCGCGAGCCCCTCGGGGGCCAGCACCCACCCGCGCCGGTGGGACACATCGATCAGACCCAGAAGTCGGCTCAGGAGCTGCTCGCGTTCGGCCAGGGACGGCGCCACCGCGGCCACCAGGCCGCGGGGTCGGTTCACGAGGCCGTTCAGCCGGTCCCACTCCGGTTCGAACGGAGCGGAGAGCTTGCGACGGGTGTAGTCCATTCCTTCCAGGATGAGGGTGGCGGAGGCCCCTTCCCGCCCGGCGGCCGTGATCACCCGGAAGGGCGCCGCCTCGGCTCCCGAGGCTCCCTCGCCCCAGCGATGGACGCCGGGGGCGGTCTCGATCGGATCTCCCAGCCATCCCGGAAGATTCTCCATCAGCTCGTCCATCGCCTTGGCCGGGATACCCCCGCCCTCGACAAGATAGCCGTTCACCCGGAACCGCACCCGCACCTTTCCCTCCTCGGGGTCCAGATGGATGGCCGAAGCCCCTTCGGTGAGCGCCCGGTCCAGGAGCTGGGTGAGTTCGGGCGCGGCCAGACTGGCCGCGCGACGCTTGACCCCGGCGACGACCCGGTCGGCCCCCGCCTCCTCATCGCCGTCGGCCGCGGGACCGAGGAGAACGTCCAGGGCCCGGCGGATCGCGGTGGGGGTGCCCACCGCCGCCTGCAGCTCACATCCCGATAGCCGCTTCAAGCGGGCCATGGTGAGCTCATCGGTAGGATCCGAGAGCACCACCGACAGGCTGTCCTCCGACTCCACCAGGGGAAGGACGAGGTTCCGCCGCAGGAAGTCCCGGGGAAAGCGGGCCAGGAGTTCCGGGTCGGGCATCTCCGGGGTCACGTTCATGAACGGGAGATCGAGCTGGCTGCTGAGCGCCCACCCAAGGTCGTCCTCGGCGATGGCGCCGAGCTGCAGCAGGCACTCTCCGAACAGCTTCCCTGTCTCCTGCTGGAGTTCCAGGGCGGCGCGGACCTGCTCGTCGTCGATCAGGTTGAGTCGGGTGAGGATATCACCCAGGTTGGGTCGATTCTTGACCGTCGAGGACATGGACATTCTCCTCCCCGGATGACACGGACGGGTGCTTCGGATATCGGACTCGGGGAGAGGAACTTGAGACGGATCAGGGCAGGAGCATCACGCGCCGGGAGGCGTGAAAGGATTGGGTGGAAACCCGCACGAAATAGAGTCCCCCCGGGGCCCGGCGGCCCGCGTCGTCCCGGCCGTCCCAGGTCAGGATCGAGACTCCGGCCGGGCAGTTTCCCGAGGTCAGGAGCCGCACCCGGCGCCCCTGAAGGTCGTACACCTGGGCGTCGACCGGGCAGGGAGCGTCGAGCCGGAAGCTGACCGACGCGGATCCGTGGGATGGATTGGGGAAGGCCGGGCTGAGCGTGGGTGGCGGGGCTCCCCCGTCCGGCACCGCGATCACCCCCGGATCGAGCCCGAGGGTCGCGAGGATGCGGGACATGTTCTGACCCAGGGCAACCGGATCGAGATAGGACGGGCCGGCGGAGATCACCACGATCTGGGCTCCGGTGGAGTCGGTGGAGCTGAAGCAGAGTGGAGGGTGAGCCTCGAAATTCAGCCGGTAATAGGTGTAGATGCCCCCACCGGGGCCGAAGACCGGCACCGCGCAGTTGAACGCGGAGGAGACGTCGGGGGCGGGGCCGATGGACGTGAGCCCCGGGAGCTGGGGGGTGAGCAGGCGCGACGGAGTGACGCTGACCGGCCGGTCCCAGTCGACGACGTTCAGAACCTGCTGGATCTCCGGGGGAATGTAGAAGTCCATCAACCAGCCGGCGAAGATGATCCTGCCCCCGGCCTCATGGAAGCCGAGGAGGAGGTCCTGCAGGTCGCTGATCCGCTCGTCGTCGGTGTTGTCCAGGCCTTGGGCGCACCAGAGGACCGCCGCGTGCTGGAAGAGCACGGCGGGGTCCAGGCTTCCCTTTCCCAAGGGGACGTACCCCGAGGGATACGTGCTCCAGCCGGTGCGCATGTCCCAGAAGTCGAAGGGCACGCTCCCGGTCACCGCGCGGGCATCGTACATCTCGTACGGGTCCGCGGGATAGTTGGGGGCGGGGCCGTCGGAGTACAGAAACCAGTTGTAGTCGTTGACCAGGAGCAGGCCGCTCCCCACCGTGTCGGGCCGGGTGAAGACGTTCGCCGGTTCCGAAAAAAGGGATTCGGTAAGAGGTCCCACCACCGTAGTCACCCGGTACTGTAGGGCGCTGAAGGGTGGAGCGGTGGTGTCCACGAAGGCGCAGGTGGGCAGGATCTCCGGCGTGACCAGGTCGTGGACGCCGGGGAGGGGTGTCTCGGACCCCGCTTCGTCCACCTCGAAAACCCGGTACAGGCGGTAGCCGAGGATGTCGGGGTCGGGGGAGGCCTTCCAGGTGAGGGCGACCGAGGTGTTTCCCAGACGCTGGGCGGCCAGCGCCGTGGGTGGGGTGGTCCCCGGCTTCGCGCCCACCGGGTCGGATGTGCGGCTCTCCAGACCCCCGATGACCGCCTGCACCGCGAAGGTCACCGGGGTGTAGAACGGGAGGTCGAGGACCTGGGCTTCGGTCCCGGTGAGGACGGCGCTCGGGCTCGGGTAGAGATGATCCGCATCCGGGCCCTGGAGCACCCGGTATCCGGTGGTTTCCGGGGTGGGGGAGGGGCTCCAGGAGAGGCGCGCCCGATTCCCCGGGGAAGTGAGCGTGACCGAGAGATTCGTGGGTGGGGCGGGATGGAGGGTGAGCCAGGCCCCGCTCACGATCCGGGCGTCCCCGGTGTGGTAGCGGCTGTTCCGCGGTCCGCCGCCGGACATGGCGTTGATGATCGGGTCCATCCGACCGTCCCCGTCCACGTCGCCGATGCTGGACCAGTAGGCGGTGTCGTCGTCGTGATCGGCCCCCTCGATCAGGGTGTAGGGGGTGGGAGGGGACTCCAGGTCGATGACCGGAGGTAGGTCGGGAGCGCCGTAGAGGACGCCCACCGCTCCCGCTTTCCGGCCCGTGGGTCCCGGATCGTGGGGCATGCCCACCAGGAGGTCGTCGTAACCGTCGCCGTTCACGTCTCCGGCGGTGAAGGAGTCCGTGGCGATGGACCCGTCGACCCCGTAGACCGTGAGGTGCGGGTAGGCCGTGGAGGCCATGTCCAGAAGGGTGTCCCGGAGGGTGGGGGAGCCGTAGAAGACGTAGCCTTCGCCCCCGTTCGAGCGATAGTCGTAGGGGGGGCCGTCGGTGGTCAGGGATCCGACGAGCAGGTCGCTCAGGCCGTCCCCGTTCACGTCCGCAACGCTCAGCTCCTCGCCGCAGAGGGCCCCGCTCGCCCGGCCGTAGATGACGGTCAGCGACACCCCGGCGGGGGGAGCGGCCAGGTCCACGGTGTCGGGGAGGGCGGGTCCCCCCCAGACGATCCAGGTTTCCCCGGAGTCCGGCCGGTACTTATAAGGTGGTCCGTCGGCGGCTCCGCCGTTGTCGTAGGTGTTCCGGGAGAGACCCTTCGCGGAGGCCGCGCCCACCACGTCGGCGTAGCCGTCACCGTCCAGGTCCGCGCATTCGGTGGTGGACCCGAAGTGGTCCTCGGAGTCGATTCCCCAGATGAGGCTGGTGGACCACGCGGTGGTGTCGGCGAGATCGATGGCCGTTCCCCGCGGGATGGGGCCGTAGAGCACGACCACCTTGCCGGCCTCGGCTCTGGCTCCCCCCGGCCCGCCGGCGCGGTCCGCTCCCATAACCAGGTCCGGGGATCCATCCCCGTTCACGTCGCCCACCGCGCTCCAGACCCCCAGACGATCGTCGGGGTCGCTTCCCAGGACGGAGGTCATGCCGGGGGGGAGGCCCTGGGCAAGATCGATGCTCGCCCCCCCGGCCAGGGTGGAGTCTCCGAAAAGGACGTACACCATCCCGGCGTGGACCCTCCCGGATTGGCCGGCGCCGAAGGCCCCCACCACCACGTCGTCGATGCCGTCGCCGTCGACGTCGCCTCGGGCCAGGGCATCCCCGAGATACCATCCCGGTCCGGGTCCGAAGATCTCCAGCACCCGGGAGTCGGAGCGGGCGAAATCCACCGCCTGCCCGAACGGCGTCCCGTCCCAGAAGAACACGTGGATCTCGCCGGCCGACTCCCGGAAGGCGCCTCCTCGGGGCCCGTCGCCGTTGAAGGCGCTCACCACCACCTCGGATCGGCCGTCCCCGTTCAGATCCGCCGCCTTGACCGGAACCCCATTCTGGCCGTCCAGGCTGTCCGGGTTGAACAAGGTGATCTGGCCCGGGTTCCAGTCGCGGGAGAGGTCCCAGTACGGAACCGGGGTGGACGCGGCGGCCCGCCCGGGGTTGGCCGGGATTCCTGTCGAGAGGAGAACTATGAGGAGGGAGAGCCGTCCAAGCTTCATGGTGCTCGTTCCGGCATCCTGTCGAAAACTCGCGCCGGGCCTCGGGGCTCGCGAATCGGCCGGAACCGGATTCTCTTGGGATGCTGAGGCGATCAGGGTCGGTGGTCACTGGCGGAAGTTGAGCCCTAAATACTACCAGAAGCGTCCGTTGTTGCCTAGCGGCGGGCCGTCGGGACGCGTTGACAACCCCCAGATATGGCGGGTAGCATCCCACCTCCCACGAGATCCTGCGCTCCCGGGAGCGAGGGGGGAAGCCATGCGCTGTCCGAAATGCGGCCACCTCGAGGACCGCGTCATCGACTCCAGGTCCACCAAGGAAGGCCGAGCCATCCGCCGGCGCCGGGAGTGCATCGGGTGCGGAAACCGGTTCACCACCTATGAGTACGTGGAAAACGCCAGCATGGTGGTGGTGAAGCGGGACGGGAAGCGGGAGACTTTCAGCCGCGAGAAGATCATCGCCGGGATCTCCCGGGCCTGCGAGAAGCGGCCCATTTCCCTCACCCAGATCGAGGAGATGGTCGACCGGATCGAGACCGAGATCCAGCGCCGGGCCCCGGGCGAGGTCCCGAGCAAGCTGATCGGGGAGCGGGTGATGGAAGAGCTGCAGGGTCTCGACGAGGTTGCCTACGTCCGGTTCGCGTCGGTCTACCGGCAGTTCAAGGACGTCAATCAGTTTCTCGATGAGATCCAGGGGCTGGGCGCCGGTGAGCCGAAGCCGCCGCGATCCCGAGAGTAGCTCCCTTGCCCGTGGATTCCCCCGACCGGATCGGCGACTCCCAGGATGATAGGGTCATGCCCTTCCTCCAGCACCTGGAGGAACTCCGGCAGACCCTGATCCGCGTCATCATTGCCGTCGCGGTGGGAGGGGCGCTGGCCTGGTCCTTCTCGGGGCGCATCCTCACCTGGCTCATCAACTCCACCGCCACGAAGGCGGTGTTCCTCAAGCCCCAGGGGGCCTTCCTCGCCCGGCTCAAGGTCGCCATCATCCTCGGCATCATTCTCACCCTGCCGTACATCTTCTGGAAGATCTGGAGCTTCGTGGGGCCGGGTCTCCTGGACCGGGAGCGCAAGGTGGTGCTGCCCGGGGTGGTTTCCTCGGTGCTGCTGTTCTACGTGGGGATCAGCTTCTCCTACTTCATCATGACCCCGCTCATGGTGAGGGTGCTGATCGGCTTCGGCACCCTGAACCTGGCCCCCCAGATCGAGGTGGGTTCCCTCCTGGACATGGTGTTCGCCATGGGGTTGGCCTGCGGGCTGATCTTCCAGCTCCCGCTCTTCTCCGCGTTCCTCACCTCGATCGGCGTCCTGAACCCGTCGTTCTTCAAGCGCTTCTGGCGCCATTCGGTGGTGGTCATCTTCATCACCTCCGCGGTGCTGACCCCGGCGGACCCGATATCGCAGATCGCCCTGGCCATCCCTCTGCTGATCCTCCTCGTCCTGAGCTTCATCGTCTCGTCCACGGTCTACAAGGGAAAGCGCGCCACTCGAGCCCGGGAGGAGCGGGAGGAACGGCGCCGGGAGCGCGAGGCCGGGGAGCCGGCGGAACCCGAGGCTCCCGAGGACTGATCCCGAGGCCGGAAAGGAAAAGACCATGTTGTTGGCCGTCGACGTCGGAAACTCCGAAACCCTGGTCGCCCTTTTCGAGGGGGAGACCCTGAAGCATCACTGGCGGCTCACCAGTTCCCCCCGCCAGACCGGGGACGAGCTTTCGGTGCTCTTCCACTATCTCCTGAGCAGCGTGGGCGCCGAGGAGCGGGAGATCACCGGGATGGCGGTGTCCTCGGTGGTGCCCGGACTCACCCCCGAGTATCGCGTCCTGGCCCGCCGGCTGTTCGACCGGGAGGCAATGGTGATCGACCACCGGGCGGTCCCCGACCTTCCCATCCTCTATCACGATCGCGCCTCGGTGGGGGCCGACCGCCTGGTGAACGCGGTCGCGGTCATCGCGGGGTACGGCGCGCCATCCATCGTCGTGGATCTCGGCACCGCCACCACCCTCGACGTGATTACCGCGAACCGGGAGTACGCCGGGGGGGTGATCGCCCCGGGGATCTCCACCGGGGCCAACGCCCTGTTCTCCCACGGCGCGCGCCTGGCCCGGGTGGAGATCAAGCGTCCGGCCCACGTGGTGGGCCGCACCACCGAGGAGAGCATGCAGGCGGGGATCTTCTACGGGGCGGTGGGGGGCGTGGACGCGCTGGTGCGGGCGGTGGTGAAGGAGATGGGTTTGGCACCGGGGCTCCCGGTGGTGGCGACCGGGGGGCTGGCGACCGCCATTGCCGAGGCCTCGGAGACCATCACCGCAGTGGACGAATCCCTGACCGTGAACGGGATCCGGCTGGTATGGGAGCGCGCCGCCAAATCGTGACCCCCCGCCTTGAACCCGCCCGGCGCGCGGGTCGGCCTCAGGGAGTCGCGGCGGCGAGATCCTTCCGGAGCACCACCCCGCTCCGGAACACCGAGAACCCCACGCTCTCGTAAAGGCCGCGGGCGCCGGTGTTCTTGTCCTCCACGGTGAGGGAGGCCTGGGGCATGCCGGTCTCCCGGAACCATCGAAGCGACTGCGCCGACAACCGTCGGCCGAGGCCCCTCCCGCGGAGATCCGGCGCCACCCCCAGGTACTGCACGAACCCCTCGCTCGGCCCTTCCTCCAGGTTCGCGGCCAGGTAGCCGCTGAGGCGCGGACCCTCGGTGGCCATGAGGATCCGGCTCCGCTCGTCCCGTGAGGCCAGAAGCGTTCGTCCCTCGGTGTAGGAATCGGGAAAGCAGAGCCGGTGGAGTTCGAGGAACGCTTTCTCGTGTTCGGGGGAAAGATCGCGGCCGGGCTCGACGGGGGTGGGGTTCCGGCCGGGGAGTGGCGCGGTGTAGATCAGCACCCGCCGGATCTCCTCGAACGCGCCGGCTTCGAGGCCTCGGCGGGCGATCACCGCGGCGTGATCGATGAAGGCGTCCAGGGTGTCGATCCCCGGGGGAATCAGGGCCACCGCTGCGGTGAGGAGGCCTCCGAACGCCGGGCCCGCGGGTTCGGCCTCCACGAAGGGTCCGAACAGCCGGCCCCGGCGATTGGCGGGGGTCCACTCCGCGCCGGCGGCGCCCGTGATCCCCGACCCGATCTCCGAGACCACGAAGCAGGACTCCCAGGGGTCGTCGAACTCCTCGAGGTTCTTCCGGACCCCGTCCACCGTCTCGTCCAGCATGAGAGAGCGTTGCTCGGGGAGCGCGTTCAACCGTCCGACCAGCCGGCTCACCTCGCCGAGGTCGCCCGACCGGGCCGGCCGGATCGTGGGGAGGGGGGTCATGTGGCTCTCCGGAGCGCGGTCACGCATTCCACGTGAGCGGTGTGGGGGAACATGTCCACCGGGAGGACCGGCTCCGGCCGGTAGCCGCCGGCGGCGAAGAGGGCCAGGTCCCGGGCCAGGGTGGCCGGATTGCATGAGACGTAGACGATCCGGCCCGGAGCGAGATCGATCAGCGCCGCCGCCACGTCGGCGTGGATCCCCTCCCGGGGCGGATCCAGGACCACCGCGTCGGGGGCCAGGGTTCGCCGAAGCTCGGGATCGGCGAGGAGGGCGCGAATGTCCCCGACCAGGAACTCGGCAT
>CAWANH010000014.1:0-15538 GCA_963783375.1 Candidatus Eiseniibacteriota bacterium | reverse complement strand
CGCTGGCGCGGCTCCAGCCCTTGTTCTTCCGGCTTCCCGCCTGGCTGCGGGACCTGGTGTTCTGGCGCCGGTTCCTTCGGAACCCCACCCGGGTCAAGCAGACCATGGGCACGGTCGTGGTGACCGCTCCCGGGAATGGCGGTCCCGGGTCTCCTGACCCGGGGGATTCCGCCGGCGCTGCACCCGCTGGGGATCGGGGTGGGGGGGATCACGCGGCGGGCGGGTGTCGATGGGAGGCGGGACATCCTCGCTTTGAGCGTGGTGTTCGATCACGCGGTCACCGACGGGGCGCCGGTCGGCCGGTTCATCCACCGCCTGCACGAACTGATGACGGTGGCCGGCGAGCTGGGCGGATCGGATGCCGACGACGCGGAACCTGGCCGGGCCGACCGGGGCCGGGAGGACGAATGAGACAGATCCAGGGATGGCCGGGATCGGTGCCGGTGCTTCTGGGAGTTCTCCTGTTCATCGGGGTGCCGGGAACGACCCGGGCTGAACCACCGGCGGGCGTTCGCTCCCACTGGCTCGCGCTCTGGAACCAGCCCACGGACGCTACGTTCTCCCCGGCCGGGATCCGGAATCTGTTTTCCTCGAAGCCGGTCCGGCTCGATCCAGCCGAACTTCCCGGCACCTTCATGCGCTTGGCCGAGTTCTCACCCGACTCGCTCCACGCCCTGCAATACCTGTCCGACGTCACCACCTGGACGGCCGACGGCTGGTCCATCCAGCACGAGGATTCCTGGAACGTCTGGCTGGTCGACCGATCGACCGGCAAGGCTACGCTGATCATGAGCCCGGGATTGTCCGCGAGCTTCCCGGCGGCCGAGGGATCTCCGCTGAGCGGTTCCTCCTGTACGCGCCGTCCGGACCGGCCGCGAATTCGTCTCGCCATCTGGAACGGGGACCTGGAGTCCGGCGCCCTGGGCGAGGGGCTGGGTCCGGCAGTCCAATACCTGGGCAACCCTCCCGGAGACTGGACGAGGTGGCTCGCGGACCGTACGGATGGCCCTTCCTGCCGGGAGCCTCGAAAGACCCTCCGCGAAGCAAGGCGCACTGAGCGTGGGGCCCCATGGCGCGCGGGGTCTGCCGAGCGGGTTCCACCTGGGTACCCCCCGGCTCGCCCTCTCCAGGCCGGCATGGATCCTCTCGGTCTGCATTACACCCCGTCCCGGCGATTGCGGTGGTCCCAATGCCCGGCCGCCACGCCCAGTGGAGGAGTCATGACCGAAAAGCAACGGCCGTCACCCCGGCGTCCCCCTGTTCGAGCTCGCCTTCGTCGGCGACCCGCGTCTCTCCCCGGACGGGAAGCAGATTGCCTACTGCGTGAAAAACGCCAACTACGAGGAGAACAAGTACGGGGTAAGCTTTTGATCTCGTTCCCTCCACCGGCGGGGAGCCCCGGCGGCTCACCTTCGGCGACACCGTCGACGCCATGCCCCGGTGGTCCCCGGACGGCCGCACCCTGGCCTTCGTCTCCAACCGCCACGAGAAGAAGCAGCAGGTCCACCTCCTTCCCCTGGACGGCGGCGAGGCCCGCCGGCTCACCGACCTGGACGGCGCCATCTCGGCTCTGGCCTGGGCCCCGGACGGGAAGCGCCTGGTGGTGGCCTACCGCCCCCTGAGCGACGAGGAGAAGGAACGGCGACAGGCGAACAAGGAGGACCGCGCGGCGAAGCGCCCCCAGTACAAGGTGCACACCACCCTCCATATCAAGGAGGACGGCGACGGGTTCCTCTTCGGCACCTACTTCCACCTCTACCTGATCGATGCCGAAACCGGCGAGGCGACCCAGCTCACCGACGGCGAGACCAACGACGCTTCCCCGGTCTTCTCCCCCGACGGGAAGACGGTGCTCTTCGTCTCCAACCGGCTCCCCGAACCGGAGCACAACCTGGACAATGCCGACATCTGTCTGGTGCCGGCGAGCGGCGGCGCCCTCACGCGGCTCACCACCGCCTACGGGCCCAACCTGGCCCCGTCCTTCTCCCCGGACGCCAAGACCGTGGCCTTCATCGGCCGCTTCGGCGAGAAAGGGGAGTCGTTCTGGAAGGACATGCACGTCTTCACCGTCCCGGCGGCGGGGGGCGAGCCCACCGACGTCACCCCCGACCTCGGGCGGATGGCCGCCAACTACTCGATCTCCGACTCCCGCGAGGCGGGGAACGGCGAGGAGCCCCCGATCTGGTCCGCCGACGGCAAGTCGCTCCTGTTCCTCATGAGCGACAGCGGGAGCGTCTACATCTGCCGGGTGCCGGTGGCCGGCGGCAAGGTGGACCGGATCACCCCGGCCGGCCGCGAGCTGGGCGGACTCTCCGCCGACAAGAGCCGCGGGCGGATCGCGCTCCTGGTGAGCGACCACCTGAACCCGGCCGAGGTCGCGGTGCTGGATCCGTCCGAGAGCGGCGCCCCGCGGGTCCTGACCGCCCACAACCGGGAGTTCCTGGAGACCTACCGGATCGGCGAGCCGGAAGAGGTCTGGATCCCCAGCGAGGACGGAATCAAGGTTCAGGGCTGGATCCTGAAGCCCCACGGATTCCAGGCCGGGGAAAGGTACCCCGCGATCCTGGAGATCCACGGCGGGCCGCACATGATGTACGGCCACACCTTCTTCCACGAGATCCAGCTCCTGGCCGGCCTCGGCTACGTGGTCATGTGGACCAACCCGCGGGGGAGCCAGGGCTACGGCGAGGCCTTCACCAAGGCCATCCACAAGGACTGGGGCGGGGCGGACTACGTGGACATGATGGCCGCCACCGATCACCTGGCCGGGCTCGATTACGTGGACGAGGCCCGGATGGGGGTGACCGGCGGCTCCTACGGCGGCTACATGACCAACTGGATCGTGGGGCACACCGACCGGTTCAAGGCCGCGGCCACCCAGCGGAGCGTGGTGAACCTCTACTCCTTCTACGGGGAGAGCGACTACGGGTACGACTTCGAGTGGGAGTTCACCGGCCGTCCGTGGGACGACGACGAGAGCGCGCTCGAGTACCTGCGCATGTCGCCCATCCGCTACGTGAAGAACGTCAAGACCCCGCTCCTCATCATCCACAGCGAGGAGGATCACCGCTGTCCGGTGTCCCAGGCCGAGGAACTCTACACCGCTCTCAAGGTATTGAAGAAGGACGTGGAGTTCGTCCGCTTCGAGGGTGAGCCCCACGGGCTCTCCCGGGCCGGCCGCCCCCAGAACCGTCTGGAGCGGCTGAAGCGGATCACCGGCTGGTTCGATCGGCTTCTGAAGGGGTAGGGCGCCGGCGGCTCCTCCCGCCCTCTCCGGGGCCTCTTCCGAGGCCTCGGAGGGCGCGCACCGGAGCCCGGCCCGGGCGCCGCCCCTTCCCGGAACACCACCATGAGCCACCCCCGAAAAGAGATCATCAAGGGCACCACCCTGGTGCGGGGAGCCGACGCCGAAGGGCGCGCCGGCTCGTCGGCCGACGAGCGCCAGAGCTATGGGAGCGCGCTGGTGGACCATCTGCGTACCCACGGCCACCGGATCACCGTGGGGCGGCTCACCCTGGAGGTGGCGGAGAGGTTCGGTTTCTGCTGGGGGGTGGACAAGGCGGTGGACATCGTCCAGCAGGCCATCGACGCCTATCCCGGGAAGCGCATCTGGATCCTGAACGAGATCATCCACAACCCCGGGGTGAACCGTGACTTCATCGCCCGGGGGGCCCGGTTCATCAAGGGGACTTACGCGGAGCCGGGCGGGTTCGAGCGGGTGTCGGCCGAGGACGTGGCCATCATCCCCGCCTTCAGCGCCGAGGTGGAGGACGTGGAGCGTCTTCAGGAGATCGGTTGCACGGTGATCGACACCACCTGCCCCTGGGTGCTGAAGCCGCACCTCCGCACCAAGCGGAACATCGAGGCCGGTTTCACCACCGTCATCCACGCCACCCTCGGCCACGCCGAGACCCTGGCCACCTGCTCGCTGATCGTCCACGAGGGGGGCGCTACCTGGTGGTGCGGGATCCGGAGGAGGCCCGGACGGTCTGCGACTTCATCGAGGGCGCGGTCGACGCGGAGACCCTCGTGACCCGGCTGGGCCGGGGGATCTCCCCGGGGTTCGACCCCGAACGCGACCTGGATCGCGTGGCCCTCATCAACCAGACCACGATGATGGCCTCGGAGAGCCGCGAGATCGGGCGGATGATCGAGGATGCGGTCCGCCGCCGGCACGGCGACGCTGCCCTGGCCGAGCACTTCCGCGATTTCGACACCATCTGCAACGCCACCCAGGAGAACCAGGACGCCATGGTGGCCCTGGTGGAGCGGCGCACCCCCGATCTCATGCTGGTGGTGGGGGGGTTCAACTCCTCCAACACCCGGAACCTGGCCCGGATCGCCGGCGCGCGGGCCATCCCGACCTACCACATCGAGGACGCCGGGAACCTGGAGCGGGGACGGATCCGCCATCAGCCGGTGGGAACGCTGGACCTCGTGGAGACCTCGGGGTGGCTTCCCGCGGAGGGATCGATCAGGATCGGGTTCACCGCCGGGGCCTCGACCCCCGACACCCGCCTGGCCGCGGTCATGGAGCGGACGGCGGAGCTGGCCGGGGTCGACCTCGCGCCGGCCCTCGCGTCTTCCGATCGAGCGCAGGGGGAATCCCGGTAGCGCCGGGACGCAAGGCACCGAGCCCGGGAGAGCAGGGACGACATGGGTCTGGCGCGGAACACGCTTCGGAAAGTGGCGGGCTCGACTCCGGTTTCGCGCTGGTTGTTCTGGTGGCGGCTGGGCCGGCGGACCGGCCCCACCCCGCGAACCGCACTCTGGGAATCCGCCCTCGTCGATCTGCTCCGATACGGATGGCGCAGCCGACGCCCCCTTCCCGTCGCCCGCCGGCCGTTCCTGGTCGTCCTTCGGAACGGGACCCGGTTCGAGGTGCGGGCGGGCACCGACGACCCCCTGAGCGTCCTGCCGGGCCGGGAGGAGGACGCCGAGCGGGCGATCCTCGATCCGCTCCGGGCCCGAGGGAGGGTGCTGGTCGACGCCGGGGCCGCTATCGGCTTCCACTCCTCCCAGGCCGCCGGGCTGGGCTCGGCCTTCGTGCTGGCGGTGGAGGCGGACCCGCGGTCCGCCGCCCAGTGTCGCCGGAACCTGGAGCAGAACGGGTTGGAGGGAGCCTGGCGGCTCGAGACGGCGGCGGTGGGGGAGCGGACGGTCGAGGCGACCGAGGGAACCGGCGAGCTCATCGAGGTTCCCCGGACCACCCTGGACCGGCTGACCGGCGATCTCCCGGAGATCGACGTGCTCAAGATCGACCTCGGGGGGGACGAACTCTCCGCGCTCCGGGGCGCCGCCGGAACCCTGGCCCGCACCCGCCGGGTGGTGTGCCGGTGCGACCGGGACAAGCACGAGATCGTGGTGCTCCTCACCGGGTCGGGGTTCTGCGTGCGGTCGCTGGCCTCCACGACCTGCGTGGTGGGGGACCGGGGATGAGGATCTTCGCCGGTCCCTGGATCGGGGAGTTCGGCTGGGAGCTTTTCCACTGGCAGGGGATGCTCCGGGCCTTCAAGGACGGCATTCCCGGGGCCGAGTTCATCGTCGCCGGCCGCCCCGGCCACGGTCATCTCTACCGGGATTTCGCCGCCCGCTACGTCGAGGTGGACGTGCCCGGCGACCGGGCCAATCGATGGGCCTGCGAGGGGGTGGACCCCCGGTCCATCGAGTTCGGCCAATCCGACCGGGATCGGGGGGACGTTTTCCTCCCGCCGCTCCGGGGAACCCTGCACGTCGATCCGGCGAACTTTCTCGGGAAGACCGTCCGCCAGCGGTTCATCCGCTACGCCGGTGAAGGGCCGCGGTTCGACGTTCTGGTTCACGCGCGCTCCCGGAGCTTCGGCTCGGTGCGCGGCTGGCCGGTGGCGAAGTGGGCGACCCTGGTGCGCGCGCTCCGGGACCGCGGGCTCTCCGTGGCCTCGATCGGCACTCCGACCGGGGCCGACCTGGTGCCGGGTACCCGGGACCTCCGGGGAATCTCCCTGGAAGCTCTGACCGGCGCCTTCTCCCAGGCCGCGGTGACGGTGGGGCCCTCCAGCGGTCCCATGCACCTGGCTTCGCTCTCCGGGTGCCCCCACGTCGTCTGGAGCCCGGTCACCAACCGCCGGCGCTATCTGGTGGACTGGAACCCCCACCACACCCGCTGCGAGTTCCTCTCGCTCTACGACCGGACCTGGAAATTGACCCGAGCCGTGTATCCTGCCCTGGTCCTGGCCAAGCTCCGCTGGAACCCGCCGGGGGGGCGGGTCCTGGCCGCGGTGGAACGGATTCTCCAGAACGATTTGTCCCCGGGAGGTGATCACGATGCGGATGTCTGAACTGGGTGGACGGCTTCCGATCCTGCGGGATCTCAAACGGCTCCAGGTGGACGTGGCTACGCTTCGGGCGGAGCGCGTTCAGGATCACCTGGACCGCCTGCTCGCCCGGGAGCGCTACCGGGAACCGGGGAGGCTGGCCCGGCACGAGGCGCAGGTCTTCTCCCAGGGGGGCGAGGACGGGGCGATCGCGGAGATCTTCCGGCGGATCGGCGTCGACGCGCACACCTTCGTGGAGATCGGGGTGGGGGACGGCCTCGAGAACAACACCTCCTTCCTGCTCTGGCAGGGTTGGTCGGGGTGGTGGGTGGAGGGGAACGAGGCCTATGCGACCGCCATCCGCGGGTCCTTCCGGCGCCCCCTGGACGAGGGGCAACTCCGCCTGATCGAGGCCTTCGTCCGCTCCGACGGCATCGGGGATCTCTTCGCCCATCACGGTCTCCCGGAGGAGTGCGACCTCTTCTCCCTGGACATCGACCGCAACACCTACTGGACCTGGGCCGCCCTCCGGCGGTTCCGGCCCCGGGTGGCGGTGGTGGAGTACAACGCGAGCGTCCCCCCCAGGTCGACTGGAAGGTGGAGGATCGTCCGGACCGGACGTGGAACGGCAGCGTGTATTTCGGGGCGAGCCTCAAGGCCCTGGAATTGCTGGGCCGCGACCTGGGCTACTCCCTGGTCGGGTGCAGCCTCACCGGGGGGAACGCGTACTTCGTGCGGGACGATCTCACCGGCGATCGCTTCGCGGAACCGTTCACCGCGGAGAATCACTACGAGCCTCCGCGCTACTTCCTGGCCCGGCGGCTCGGACATCCCCCCGCCTTCTCCGACGACTGACCTCCCGCCCGGGGGTCAGCGGGTGGGATCGAACCGGGCGGCCTCGCGCAGGAAGCTGTGGTCGAGGTACTCCCGGGTGATGACCTCGGTCATCTCACCGGCGGTGGCGAAGCGGTCGTAGTCCACCCGGATCACCGGCACCATGCGGGAGATGTCGGCCACGAAGGCCTCGTATCCCTTGTGAAGGGCCCGCAGGTAGTCGAGGCTGATCCCCCCCTCCACCGCGCGCCCCCGGGCCTGGATCCGCTCCATGGATCGCTCCGGGCTCACGTCCAGGTATACGATGAGGTTGGGTTTGCACATGAAGTTGCTCATGTGCCGGAACAGCTCCACGTAGGTGCGGTAGTCGCGCTCCTCCATGAGCCCGGTCTCCGCCAGCATCCGGGCGAAGATCGAGTCCTCGTAGATGGTGCGGTCCTGGACCGCGGAGCGGTCCCGCCAGATGATCTCCTGGTGCTGCTGGAAACGCTTGTTCAGGAGGTAGATCTGGGTGGCGAAGGAATAGCGCTTGGTGTCCCGGTAGAAGTCCTCGAGGTACTCGTTGTTCTCGACCGGCTCGTAGTAGACGTCGATCTCCAGGTGCTTTCCCAGGGCGGCGGCCAGGGTGGACTTCCCCGCCCCGATCATGCCCGCGATGCCGATGAACAGGTTCTGAAGCTGGGCCATGGTCCTCTCCTCGTCGTGATTTCCGGGAACGTCGACGCGGACATCCTAGGGAACGCCGGGTGACAAGCCAAGGGGGGAGGCGGGCCGGGTCCCGGTCACCCCGTTCGCCGGGAGCCGGTACACCGCGTAGGTCCCGTTCTCGTAGATCTCGCGCCAGCCGGGACAGACCGGGTCGGGAGGGTCCCGGCGCACCACCGCGTGGGTGATCCCGTAGGCGCATTCCAGTTTCCGGGCGGCGGCGCAGGCGGAGTCCGGGGAGGAACCGTAGAACCCCCCGGCCCGGCGGATCCGCTCCCGCCACTCCCCGAACTCGTCGTCCATCCGGTAGGGGTGGGACTTCCAGTTGATGAGGATCGGCGCCCCGCTCATGAGCCGGAACGCGTCGAGTCGACGATCCAGGGGAGGAAGCAGGTAGAGGTCCCCGGGGGAGAGGTGGGCCCGCGCGAAGGCGTAGAGCGAGGCTTCGGGGGAGCGGCTCCGATCCCGGAAGTCGGTCCACTGGAGATGGGCGCCGGTCACCACGCAGATCGCCGTCGCGGCCGTGGAAAGGCCCAGCCCGGCGCGGCCGAGACCGGGCCGGTGAAGGAGGGCGCGGTCGAGGGCCGAGGCCCCGCGGGCGGCGAGGAGCGCGACGGACACCGGGACCAGTACGGCCGAGACCCGCCAGGGAGCGAGAAAGGCCAGGACGTCGCTCCCCGAGACGATCTGGACCGCGGTGAGCAGGAAGGCGACGCCGAAGGGAACGGCGAGGATCACGCCGAGTCGGTTCCGCCCGGCGGCAAGGACTCCCGCGGCCATGAGGAGCGCCTGGAAAAACGTGCCCCGGTCGAACCAGATCCCGGGGAGGGAGTGATAGGGGATCCGGTCGTGGACCAGGAACCGGAGCCCGTCCCGCCACGCCACGGGGTCGTGGGGAGCGAAGGCGAGGCGCGAGTAGAGCAGCACCGGGGCCACCAGGAGGAGGAGCACGGCGGGAGGGCCCAGGACGGCGGTGACCCGCCGGGACCCGCCCGCGGTGGCCAGGCTGAAGGCCAGGATCAGAAGGGCGGCGGGAAGGAGGTACGCGGGGTGAAAGACGGCGGCCACGGCCAGGGCGAGGGCCGCGTACGTCCGGCGTCCCTCGAGGTGGAGCCGGACGGCGAGGAGGAGGAAGGCTCCGAAGACGCACGGCTGGAAGACCCGTCCCAGCACGTACTGGTGGGCCACCCCCTCGCGGAAGAGGAGGGGAAGATCCCCGAGCCCCCAGACCGACGCGAAGTGGAGAACCAGGCGCGAGTGGATGACGAAGAGCACGGCCAGGAAGAGGGCGGACCGGAGGCCGGATCGGCGAAGCCCCACCGCGCGGTCGGCGATCCCGAAGAGCGCGTAGAGATAGATCCCGGCCAGGACGGCGTAGTAGGCGTAGAACGTCGCCTCGGGAAGGAAGCCGTAGGTGAGCCGGACCAGGGCGGTGAACGCGGGCAATGGATCGACGGCGCCGGCCAGCCAGTCCCGGGCCAGTCCCCCTCGTCCGGCCCGGGCCAGGCCGATCAGGAATTTGGTGGTCTGGTTCCCGGCGTAGAGCGGCGCCTGGGTGTGGCTCACCATGAAGGCGAGCCCGGCCGCCGACCAGAACCCGAGGGCCCTGAGCCGCGGGATCACCGGATGGGTTCCGCGAACCGCCCGGGGGACTCGCCGCGGCCGCCGGCCTGTGACAGGATGTCCGCTCGCCGAAGGCGAGGGGAGGGGCCGGGGGCCCCGCCACCCGTCGGTTGAGGTCGTGTTCGGAGGTGCATGTTCGAGATGACGTCCACGTCTTCGGGTTCCCGGGCGGGACTGCGGTCCGGCGGGGTCCTCGCCCTGGCCGCGATCGCCGCGCTCTCCCTGTGGTTGAACCTCTGGAACCAGGGATTTCCCCTGGGCTATCACCGGGACGAGCCCAAGAAAGTGCGCTTCATCCTGGATGGAACCCAGGATTTTCACCACCCTCTTTTCATGCTCCAGATAGTCCGCGCGGCGAACGCGGTCGACGATCTCGAGGACCCCCAGGCGGTGGTGGAACTCGGGCGCACGATCATCGGCGTCGTGGGGACCCTGTCCGTGCTCCTCGTCTTCGCGCTGGCCCGGGGGTGGGTGCGTCCTCCCTACGACCACGCGGCCGCGCTGGCCGCGGCGGTGTCGCCGATTCTCGTGGCCCACGACCACTACCTGAAAGAGGACGCGCTCCTCGTTCTCTTCAGCCTGCTCACCCTGTATCTCCTTTTCCGTACCCTGGAGCGCCCCGCCGGGGTCCGATTCGCGCTTCTCGGCCTCTCGCTCGGCCTGGCCGGGGCGAGCCACTACAAGGCGGTCCTCCTGGTCCCGGTGATCCTGGCCGCGCTCCTCCTCGAGCCCCGGGTCGGATTCCGGCGCTCGGCGGCGGGGCTTGCGATCGCGGGAGCGGCGGCGGCCGCGGTTTTCGCGGCGGTGAACTACCCGGCGCTACTCCATCCCCGAGGCTCGGGGTTCTTGTCCGGGGTGTTTCACGATCTCGACAAGGTGCGCGAGGGAAACAAGGTGCGTGTTCCCGCCCTCTCCCAGGCCTTCACCTTCCATTTCCGGCGGAGTCTTCTCCCTGGAATGACCCCGGCGGCGGCGCTCCCGGCGGTGGCCGCGGCGGGTTGGGCCCTGGCTCGCTGGACTCGCATCGACCTTCGCGAGCGCGTCCTCCTGTTCGCCGCGGGACTGTTCTATGCGACCGTCGAGGCTTCACCGTCCAAGCCCTTCCCGGATTTCATGCGCTACGCGGCCCCGATCGTCCCCCTGCTCCTCCTGGTGCTCTTCCGGGAGACGGATCGGTTGACCGGCCGGGCTCCGTTCCGGGTCGTGCTCCCGGTCCGGCTCGGGCTGGCGGTGGCGGTGGTGGCGATTCCTCTGGCGGTGTCGTTCCGGATCGATCGGGAGCTGACCCGGGACACCCGGGCCCGGACCCAGGCCTGGGCCGCCGGCCCCGGGGTGCGGGCCTGGTTCGGAAACTACGCGGACCTCGATTCCCGCGCCGAGATCACCGACGCCGACCCCGATTCCCTCCGACGGGCGGGGATGACCCACATGGTGGTGTCGAGCTTCGACTACGACCGCTACGTCCTGGCCGGCCGGCTGGGAGGACAAAGCCCCGAGGTGATGCGGAGGGTGCATGCTTACCGGGCGCTCTTCCGGCGGCCCTACCGGGAGATCGCCCCCGCCTACCGATCCTTCGGCTTCGGCAGCCCGACGCTTCGCGTCTTCGATCTGGAGTCGGAAAGCCGGCCGGGCTTGACGAAGGACAATGACCGGCGGCGAGACGGATGATATGATTGTGCGGCTCGAGCATCAATCGGTCGCGGCCGCATCCACCATCCCGGACGGATTTCGTGCGACCAGCTGTGGGCGGGGTCCCCAACCCCGCCGGGGGAAGCATCCATGAAGAAAGCAACCATGATCCTGGGGGCCCTGGGCGTTCTCGTCCTCTCCGGACCGGCCGTCCCGGCGCACGCGGATACGTATACCGTATGCGACACCATTCCGCGGGCTAGCTTCCGTGACGTCAACTTCGACGTGACCATTCCCGCGTTCCCGTATGCCGACTGCTATCTCATCAGCGCCGACGTGGTGTTGAACGTTTCGGTCGACGGACAGTTCTTCGGCGAGAACACCGGGAACTGCATTGCCCCCGGGTGCGCCTGGTACGACTCGATCTATGCCTCGGTCTCGCTCGACGATCTTGACGGCTCGCCCCTGGCGGACGATTTCTCCTTCACCGACGGCGGCCTCCTCCAGTCCTACGACGGGACCTTCGATTTCGCCGGCCCCTCGGGCTACACCTCGCCCTTCGCCTGGGCGCCGTTCAACGATTTTCACATGACCTTCGCCGATCTCTCGATCTTCGCGAACCCGGTGATCGTGCCGGTCCAGGCCCATGCGTTCACCAGCCTGACCAGCCCCGGCAACGGATCGTTCAACGTGTCCACCTACATCCAGGGCACCCTGTGCGTCACCTACGAGTACGCGTGTCCCACCGCGGTGGAACCGGTGAGCTGGGGGACGATCAAGGCGCATTACAGGTAATCGTTCCCGGGGGGCGGCCCCTCCGGTGAACCGAGTCGGTTCCGGGCGTTCCCGAGGCAAGGAGGGGACGCCCGTGTCTTTGGGCCGGGGCGAAGAGGGGAGCGAGGGACGTCCCCCGCCCGGCGCTGCCGCGGTTCGCGGAACCGGGAGTCGCCCGGGCCCGGCCCCGTCTCCCCGGCCGGATTGACCGGCAACGGGGTACGGTCTAGACTCGGCGCTCCGCTTCAACCGTCGTCTTCTATCGTTCGCCCCGGGCCGTTACCGGGGTCAGGGAGGCCCGGCCGATCCCGGTGAACCAGCATCATCGGAACATGAGCCTCACGGGTCCCGCCTTCGGGCCGGGCCGGTTCCCCGCGTTCTGACCGTGGGGAACCCGACGGAGCGGGACCGCACTCAGGACGTCCTCTATTCCATGGTCAAGACCATGGCCCGTCATTCCGCGGTCTACGGGGTCTTCGATTTCCTGGGCCGGGCCGGCGCCTTCCTCCTGGTGCCTCTCTATGCCCGGGTGATGACTCCGGCGGAGTTCGGCGCCCTCGAGATCTTCACCGTGAGCTGGGCGCTCCTTCTCACCGTCCTCGTCCTGGGATTCAACTCCGCCCTGGTGCGCTACTACGTGCCCGAGCCGGACCCCGCGGTCCGCACCGAGTACTTCCGGACCGCGTTCAGCGCGGTTCTGCTGGTGGCGGGGATCGCCGCCGCGGCCCTCTTTGCCGCCGCTCCCGCGGTGAGCCGGATGATGTTCCGGGATTCGAGCCAGACCGGGCTCTGGCGGCTCCTGTTCGCGTGGGTCTTCCTCGACGCCTCGGGCCTGATGCTCCTGTCCCTGTTCCGGGCCCAGGGACGCCCGGTCCGCTATTCCCTGGTCAACCTGAGCAAGCTCTTCTCGGTCCTGCTCCTGAACGCGCTCCTGGTGGGGGTCCTTCACAAGGGGGTGGCCGGGGCCCTGACCGGGAATCTCCTCGGATCCGCGGTGGGGCTCGCCCTGGGTCTGGTCGGCGCGGCCCGGGAGTTCGGCCTCTCCATCCGGATCGAGCGGCTCCGGCGGCTGGCCGGGTTCGGGCTTCCCCTCGTGGTCAGCGGGCTCGGTCTCTACGTCATGAACAGCGCCGACCGGTTCTTCTTGAACGCCTTCGGCAACCTGACCGAGCTGGGAATCTACTCCCTCGGCTACAAGGTCGGGCTCAGCATGTCGGTGATGCTGAACGCGTTCGTGGTGGCCTGGCCCCCGGTCATGTTTCGGATCGCCGAGGAGAAGAACGCCCCGGAGATCTTCGCCCGCGTTCTCACCTACTACCTCCTGGTGACCTGCGGGATCCTGATCGGGGTGGCCTCGATGAGCCACGAGATCGTCTACGTGATCGCCGGGGCGGCCTATGCCTCGGCGGCCGCCCTGGTACCCCTCATCCTGATCGCCTATCTCGTCCAGGGGGTCTACTACATTCTCTCCGTGGGCGTCACGGTGACCGACAAGACCCGGTGGGTCCCGGTGGTGGTGGGAGCGGCCGCCCTGGTCAACCTGGCCGGAAACTACCTCCTCATTCCCCACTTCAAACTCTGGGGCGCGGCCTGGGCCACCCTGATCTCCTTCCTCTGCCTCCCGGTGGGGATGTGGTTGGTGGCGCGCCGCTTCTACCCGATCCTCTTCGAGGCGCGGCGCCTGGTCGTGCTCCTGGCCGGCACCGCGGCCGCGCTGGTCGTGAACATCGCGGTGATCGGCCACCGGGGCCCCGTCGACTTCGTGCTCAAGCTGGCGGTCATTCTCGCCTTCCCGGTTCTCCTGGCCGTGATGGGGTTCTTCAGCGACGAGGAGCGGGTGCGGGCCGGTCAGTTCCTGGGGCGGCTCCGCCGGCGGGGCCGCGGCCCCGGGGTCTGATCGCGACCCGGCCTCGCACGGCCCTCGATGGAGAGTGTATCCTTGCCGCCGGCTTTGAACGATGCGCCGCGCCCGCCGACCGCGCCGGCGCGGGGCCGGTCGGGTCGCGCGCCGCAAACCCGGGCGACCGACCGGACCTGAACCAGAGGTAAGGGCAGACCTGTGAGGTTGACCAGGAATCCGGTGAACGGGATCAAGGCGATGGCCGAGAAGATCCTGAACAGATGGAGGTACTCCTCGCCGGACGGCTACAACGCCAAGCGCTACTGGCGTGACAGGCATTCCAAGTACCGCTTCAACCTGCAGGGAGTGGGGAACAAGACCCTGTCCGTTGAAGACAACCGGAACGACTACCTGGAGGCGCGCAGCGTCTTTCTCTCATTGTGCCGCGACACCGGCCTCGATCTGTCGAGTTCGAAACTACTCGATGTCGGGTGCGGAACCGGATTCTACGCCGAGATCTTCATGGACAACGGCGCAACCACCACCTGGGCGTCGATATCGTGGATGTCCTGTTCGACGACCTGAGGAGCCGATTCCCCGGCTACCGGTTTGCAAGCTCGCCGTCGCCCAGGAAGAGATCGGCGAGACGTTCGATCTGATCGTCATGATCGACGTCACGCAGCACATCACGAGCGACCCCAAGTTCCGTACGCCACGCGAAACGTGAGGGCATCGCTGTCCGAGCGGGGGGTATTCGTGGTCACCTCGTGGCTGGAGGACGGGGCCAGGAACAGCTTCTACGAGGTCTCACGATCGATGGACTGGTACAAGCGGAATTCCCCGGCTTCGAGTTCAGCCCGCCGGTTCCCTTCAGGGACAGTTTCATCTTCTCGGTGAGGAAGCCCCGCGGGATCCGTTCCCCGGACGCCGGCTAGCCCGCGGTGGTCCAGAGCTCGGCGCACCCCCGCCACCGTCATCTGCACCCCCACGCCCATTACCAGGAGGCCGAAGATCCGCGTGAGGAGGCGGAGGCCGAAGTCGCCGAGCAGGCGATAGAGGAACCGGGCGAAGAAGATGGTCAGGAACACCAGAACGGCGTCCACCAGCACCGCGACCAGCGCCCCCCCGGTTCCCCACCCTCGGCCCGGCGGCCAGGCTGATGGCGGGCGTGATGGCGCCGGGTCCGGCGATGAGGGGGATCGACAGCGGCACGTAGATGCTGAGGTCCTCGTCCGAGTGTTTCTGGGCCACCCGCTCGTCCCCCTTGGAGAACTGGGGCCCGGGCTGCTCCCCCTGAACCATGTGGAAGGCCATGAGGGTGACGATGAGGCCGCCGGCGGTCCGAAGGCCGGCCACGCTCACCCCGAAGGTGCTAAGCACCGCCGTCCCCGCCACCACCGAGAGGGCCAGGCAGAGCCCCACGGCCAGCGCGGCGCGCCCGGCGTCGCGCCGCGTGCGGCCAGGATCGGCGCTCTCCCCGCCACGCAGGTTGAGATAGACCGGCAGGGCCACGAAGGGATTCTCGTGGATGGCCACCAGGCTCACGGCGGCGGTGACGATGGTATGGGTCACGGGGAGGTCTCGAACCCGGCCGGTCCCCATACCGCAGCCCCGGCGCCGCCGGCTACCACGAGCCGCCTCCGCCCCCGCCCCCGCCTCCGCCCGAGAACCCGCCGCCCCCCCGCTCCGCTCGACCCGGGAGGAACGCGGTGCGGCGGTCATGCTTGGGTGGCCCGGCTCATGCTGGAGGACAGGCTGTGCTCGAAGGCCATGGTTGAGAAGACCGCGCCTGGGTGGGGCCCCACGTACCAGCCGGGGGCCCCTGGTCGTAGATGCCCTC
>CAWANH010000013.1:0-26816 GCA_963783375.1 Candidatus Eiseniibacteriota bacterium | reverse complement strand
GCGGGTAACCGATCCCGAGGCCCTCGATGCCGGCGTGGAGCGGATCGTGGCCTCGCTCCTCCACGGGGGACCGGAAGCCCAGGCCCGGATCAAGCGGCTCATCCCGGAGGTGGCGGGGCGCTCTCCCGCGAACGCCCGGGAGACGACCGCCGAAGCCATCGCCGAGGCCCGGGCCGGGGCCGAGGGCCAGGAGGGCATGCGCGCGTTTCTGGAACGCCGCCCCGCGCGCTGGCGGGAGGACGGCTGAGATGTTCCGCCGGGTGCTGGTGGCCAACCGGGGAGAGATCGCGCTTCGCGTGATGCGAACCCTCGAGGAGATGGGGATCGAGTCGGTGGCGGTGGCCTCGGAAGCCGATCGCGACGCCCCCCATGCGCTGGCGGCCACGGAAACCCACGTCATCGGCCCCGCCCCCGCCGCCCGCTCCTACCTCTCGATCGACGCCCTGATCGGGGCCGCGCGGAAAGCGGGTTGCGACGCCTTGCATCCCGGCTATGGATTCCTCTCCGAGAGCCCCACCCTGGCCGAGGCCTGCGCCGGGGCGGGGATCGCCTTCATCGGGCCGCCCCCCGCGGCCATGCGCGTCATGGGCTCGAAGACCGAGAGCCGCGTGGCCATGGAGCGGGCGGGGGTGCCGGTGGTTCCGGGGTTCCAGGAGCCGGGCGCCGACGACCGGGCCCTGGCCGCGGCGGCGGACCGTCTGGGCTATCCAATCCTGGTCAAGGCCTCGGCGGGGGGGGGCGGAAAGGGGATGCGGACGGTGCGCGAGCCGAAGGAGTTGACCTCCGCCCTGGCCATGGCCCGAGGCGAGGCCGGGGCCGCCTTCGGCGACGACCGGGTCTACCTGGAGCGGCTCCTCCTTCGCCCCCGTCACGTGGAGATCCAGGTGTTCGGCGATCGCGACGGTCGCGTGTTTCACCTCGGCGAGCGCGAGTGCAGCGTGCAGCGCCGGCACCAGAAGATCCTGGAGGAGGCCCCCTCCCCCGCGATGGATCCGGCCCTCCGGGCGCGCATGGGCGAGGCGGCGGTCGCCGCCGCCCGCGCGGTCGGCTATCGGAACGCGGGCACGGTGGAGTTCCTGCTGGACGAGGACGGATCGTTCTACTTCCTGGAAATGAACACCCGGCTCCAGGTCGAGCACCCGGTGACCGAGATGGTGTACGGGGTCGACCTGGTGGCCGCGCAGGTGCGAACCGCGGCGGGGGACGTCCTCGCCTTCGATCCCGCCGCCCTGGCTCCCCGCGGCCACGCGGTGGAGGCCCGGATCTACGCCGAGGACCCCGCCCGGGGATTTCTTCCCCAGACCGGGCGGGTGCTCCGGCTCCGCCTCCCCCACCGCCCCGGGGTCCGGGTGGATTCCGGCCTGGCCGGGGGCCGCGAGGTGGGGGTTCACTACGACCCCCTCCTGGCCAAGGTGATCGCCTGGGGATCCGACCGCGACCGGGCCGTCGACCGGCTCTACGACGCCCTTGGCGAGACGGTGATCCTCGGCGTCACCACGAACGTGGACTTCCTCATGGACGTCCTCGCCCATCCCGCCTGGAAGGCCGGCCGGCTCCACACCGGTTTCCTGGGAGAGCACCTTCCGGGGTGGCGGGGCGCGGAGCCGACCCCGCCGGAGGTCGTGGCCCTGGCCGCCGAGGCCTCGGTCATGGGCGCAGGGCGCCGGGGAGACGGCGCCGGCGCCCCCTCCCCCACCCCCTGGACCACGCTCGGGGGCTGGTCCCCCTGGGGAGGGCGATGACGTGGAGGTGAAGCTCAACCGGGAAGGCGAGGTCTTCCGGGCACGCCGCGACGCGCCCGGCGAGATCACGGTGCTCGGTCCGGACGAACCTGCGAGGTCGATCACCGTGCTCCGGCTCCCCGACGGGAGCTATGCGGTGGAGACCCCGACCGGCCGTCACCACGCCGAAGCGGCCCGGGAAGGCGAGACGATCTGGGTCCGCTGGCGGGGGCGCACCTACTGTTTTCAGATGGACCGCGGGCGCGGACGGGCCCGGGACTTGGGTGGAGGCCTGGCTTCTCCCATGCCGGGGCAGGTGCAGAAGGTGCTGGTCGCGACGGGAGACGCGGTGGAAACGCACCAGCCGTTGGTGGTGGTCGAGGCCATGAAGATGCAGCTCGAGATCAAGGCCCCGCGCGCGGGGCGGGTGAAACGGTTGCTCGCCGCCGAGGGGGACCAGGTCGCGGCGGGAGCGCCCCTGGTGGAGATGGAGGAGACCCCGTGAACCCCTCGTCGTGGCCGGTGGTCGCCCCCCCCTCCGGCGGGCTCCCCGAACGCGCGGTCGTCGTGGAGGTGGGGCCGCGCGACGGACTCCAGAGCCAGGGCACGGTGATCGCGGTGGAGCGGAAGGTGGAGTTCGTGAACCGCCTCGGCCGAACCGGGCTGCCGGTGATCGAGGCGGGAGCGTTCGTGAGCCCGGAGTGGGTTCCGCAGATGGCCGACTCCGAGGAGGTGCTTCGCCGGATCGAGAGACGGGAGGGCGTGCGCTACCCGGTCCTGGTCCCCAATCTCCGGGGATTGGAGCGGGCGCTGGCCGCGGGAGCGCGGGAGATCGCCGTATTCACCGCCGCCTCGGAGACCTTCAACCGGCGGAACACCAACGCGGGAATCGCCGAGTCCATTGATCGCTTCCGTCCGGTCGCCGAGCGAGCCCGCGCCGGCGGACTGCGGGTGCGGGGCTACGTCTCCACCTGTTTCGGCTGCCCCTACGAGGGACCGGTGAACCCGGAGAAGGTGGGCGAGGTCGTCGACCGCCTCGACGGGATCGGGGTGGAGGAGTTCTCGATCGGGGACACCATCGGGGTCGCCCATCCCGGCCAGATCGAGACGGTCTTCGGGCAGCTGCTGAAGACCTTCCCCGCCTCCCGGCTGGCCCTTCACGCCCACGACACCCGGGGCGCCGGGTTGGCCAACTGCTACCGCGCCCTCACCCTGGGAATCACCACCTTCGACACCTCGGCGGGCGGGGTGGGCGGCTGCCCGTTTGCGCCGGGCGCGGCCGGGAACCTCGCCACCGAGGACCTGGTGTACCTCCTCCACGGCCTGGGGGTGGCCACCGGAGTGGATCTCGCCGCCCTGGTCGAGGCGTCCGCCTGCCTGGAAGAAGCGCTGGGGAGCCCCCTGCCCGGTCGGGCCTACCAGGCGTTCCGGCGCGCCGCCGCCGCGTCCTGATCGAAGCCGGCGCCGGAGGAGCCCGGATCGACGGGCGGCGGTGCCTGGAGGGCCCCGGTCACCGGAGCCGCACCAGCCTCCGCGCCGTCGTTCCCCGGGGCGTGTCCAACCGGTAGAAATAGACCCCGGCGGGGACGGGCCGTCCCTCGTCGTCCCGTCCGTCCCACGTCACCCGGGATTCCGCCGGAGGGGGGACGCCGTCGAGAAGCGTCCGCACCACCCTGCCCCGGACATCGAGGATCCGCAGGCCGACCGGCTCGGAGACCCCGGTTCGCAGCGAGATGACGGTGGTTTCCCGGAACGGGTTCGGCCGGCTCCGGGCCAGCCCCAGCGACGACGGCGCCATCCCGGCCACCTCCCGGGGACCGAGCCAGGAGACTCTCCCCGAGCGATCCAATTCGGTCAGCCAGTAGCGGGCGGGACGGCCGGACGGCCGCGGATCGACGAAGTGGTAGGACCGGCGACCGGAAAGGAGGGCCGGGGTGAGCCGCACGCGCTCTCCGCCGGGATCCTCGCGATAGACGTGGAAGCCGGCGTGACCGCCCCACGCCGCCCCGGTCTCCCAATCCAGGGCGACCGCTCCCGCCTCCCACCGGGCGGAGAAGGAAAGGAGGCGCACCGGAACCAGACCCCCGCCCGTCCAGCGTCCGAAGTGAGCCGCGCTCACCCCCGCCACCTGGGCGAAGTCCCCCCCGACGTACAGGTCCCGGCCCGCGCCGGCCAACGCGAGCACCGTGCCGTCGATCCCCGACCCGAAGGCGCGCCATCCCGACCCGTCCCAGAGCGCGAGCCCGTTCGCGGGGCTCTCACCCACCCGGGTGAACGCCCCCCCGATCACGAGGCTGTCGCCGTAGGCGGCGATCGCGTTGACCGGGAGCACGTCGGCGCCGGCCAGGGCGAGGCCGGACCAGGAGCTGCCGTCCCAGCGGGCGATCCCCGAGTTGCCGATCGATCCGGAGCCGGTGAACTTTCCCACCGCGTAGAGTTCGTCCCCCAGGGACAGGAGCCCGGCCACATCGGCATCGAGCCCGCCCGAGAGCGGCCGCCAGACCGAACCGTCCCAGGACGCGACGTTCTTGGACGACACCCCGCCGATCCCGTCGAACCGCCCTCCGACCACCAGGTCCCCGTTGAACTCGACGACGGCATCGACATAGTAGGGGGTGTTCACCGCGCTCCCGAGGCTCGACCAGGAGTAGCCGTCCCAGGCCGCGATCTTGCTGGCCGCGGCCTCTCCCGCCTGATTGAAGGATCCGCCGGCGTAGAGCAGACCGTCGCTTCCCGCCAGAAGGGCCCGGCACGGACCGTCCAGGCCGCCGGCCAAGGGCACCCAGTAGGCGCCGTCCCAGCGGGCCACGTTCCGGACCCGGATCGAACCCGAGAACTCGAACTCGCCCCCCGCGTAGACCACCCCGTCGGACACCGCGAGGGCGAAGACCATCCCCCCGAGCCCCTCCCCCATCGCATGCCATGACTCCCCGTCCCAGAAGGCCACACGCCGGGCCGCGATCCCGCCCACGTAATCGAAGTCGCCGCCGACATAGGCTCCCCCGGGCACCGTCACCACCGCCCGCACCGTCCCCTCGACCCCTCGTCCGAGCACTTCCCATTCGAGCCCGCTCCATTCCGTGATCCCATGCACGAAGCGCGGACCCGCCTGGGTGATTCCGCCTCCCACCGCCACCCGCCCCTGGCCGTTCGAGGCCGCCGCCAATACCGAACCGGAGACCCCATCCCCGAGGGATTCCCAACCCGACCCGTTCCAGGCGGCGAAGTACGCGCTCCCCGGCGCGGGAAGGTTGTAGAATTCGCCGCCGACGTAGAGCCGGTCTCCGTCGGCCAGCAGGCAGCGGATGGGCCGGTCCGGGCCGGGATCGATCCCCACCCAGGCGTCTTCGTGGTAGCGCGCGAAGTAGAGTTTGACTTCTCCCCCCACCTCGGTGAAATAACCGCCCACGTAGAGATCGCCCCGATAGAAGGCCAGCGCCCGGACGGAGGCGTCGGCGCCCCCTCCCACCTCGACCCAACCCGCGCCGTCCCAGCGGGCGAGGCGGCGCAGGGGAACGCCTCCCGCGGCGGTGAAATCGCCCCCCGCGTAAAGGGTGTCCCCGACGGCGGCGAGCGCGTAGACCGAGAAATTGTCGCCGGGATTGCCGAACCCCGGGCCCAGGGCACTCCACGCGGCCCCGTCCCACCGCGCCACCCGCATCACCGGGACCCCGTTCCCCACCGACCGGAAGCGCCCGCCCACGTAGAGCGCCGACCCGGCGGAGGCCACGGTGTAGACCTCGTCTCCGGTGCCCCCACCGATCTCCCCCCAGGCGGCCCCGTCCCAGGCGGCCAGGTTGTGGATCTCCCTCCCACCGGCATGGGTGAAGAACCCGCCGACCACCAGGGTGTCCCCGAACACCGCCAGCGCGTCCACCGTCGGAATCACCGTCCCCCCCGCGGAGAGACCGCCCCCCACCGCCGCCCATTTCCGACCGTCCCAGCGGGCGAGCCCGGGAAGGGGGGCCCCTCCCACCTCGGTAAACTGGCCCCCGATGTAGAGATCCCCCTGGTAATAGGCCACCGCCAGCACGGGGCCGTCGGTCCCCGGAAAACCGAAGCGATCGTCCCAGGAGGAGGTCTGGGCCGCGAGAGGAACCGACGACGACAGGAGCCCGACGAGAATCAGGGCCACGCCGCCGATCCGGGGTCGTAGGTGACTGGGATGCATGGATGGAGTCCTCGCCGGCAAGCCCTGGCAGTGGGAACGCACCCCCATCCTCGCCGCGGCCGAAGGGACCGGACGGGCGGTGGTGGGCGCGTGTCGGAGGGGGTGCGCCTAGTCTAGCAGGCCCAGAGGGTTCCGCACCGGGTTGTCCGGCTTCCGGGGAACGGCCGAAACCGGGCCGGGAGGAGGCCGGGTTCCGCCCCGGCCGCGGCCGCCCTGGCCCCGGCGACGAAACAACCCGTTTCACCGGAAGGGATCGATCGACGGGTTTCCCGTCCCGCCCACGTTGCCGCCCTTCGTCGCGTCGAGGCCGCGACCGCCGGCCCTCCCACATCCCCCACGGCCACAATGCCTTGGAATCACGCCGGTTCGGACGGTCATAGATCACGTTTATCCTGAGAATGGATGGGAACAGGCCGTTCCAACGCCGATACACTCCCTGCCGAACGGAAATTCATGCTTTGGTTCGCGGCGGACCGGGAGCGCGGTGTGTACCGCCGAGGCCGCCGGGATTCGCGGACGGCGAGACTGACCGAAGCGGCAAGGAGATGAGGGGATGAGGAACTTCCGGCAGAGGGCCTGGATCGCGGCCGCGGTTTTGGTGGGCGTCGCGGTGTTCGGAGCGGCAAGGGGATCGTTCTCGGCCGCAGCCGAGATCACCAACGACGACTGCGCCATGTGCCACAACGGCGACGATCCCGCCGTCCCCAAGGTGACCGCGGAGATGCTGGGCAAGTCCTCCCATGCGACCTTCGCCTGCATCGATTGCCACGCCGACATCGAGGAGATCCCCCATCCCGACACCCTGGCCAAGGTCGATTGCCGGTCCTGCCACACCGAAGAATCCGACATGTACACCCGGCACGGCCGGGGGGTAGTCGGGGTGACCGAAGACATTCCGGAGTGCGCCGATTGCCACGGATCCCACGACATCCTCCCCTCCAGCAAACGCGACTCCTCGACCAACCCCACCCACCTCTCCGCCACCTGCGGCCGGTGCCACCAGGATCTCGACCTCGCCAAGAAGCACGACATCCTGCTCAAGAGGCCGGTGGAGGTCTACGAAGCCAGCGTGCACGGGAAGGCGGCGCTGGGCGGGGTCTACGTGGCCGCGACCTGCACCGACTGCCACTCCACCGAGGGCACCGCGCACCAGATCCTGGGCCCCGGGGACTCCCGGTCCAGCATCAATCACTTCAACATCCCCAACACCTGCGGCCAGTGCCACCGCGGGATCGAGCAGGACTACTGGGAAGGGATCCACGGCCAGCTCACCGCCCGGGGCGAAACCGATACCCCGGTCTGCACCGACTGCCACGGCGAGCACGGGATCCTGCCCCCCACCGATCCGCGGTCCAACGTGAGCCCGACCCAGGTGGCCGAGGCCACCTGCGCTCCCTGCCACGAGTCGGCCCGGCTCAACGAGAAGTACGGAATCCCCGCCGGTCGGTTGGCCACGTTCATCGACTCCTTCCACGGACTCAAGAGCCGGGCCGGCGACATCACGGTGGCCAACTGCGCGAGCTGTCACGGGGCCCATCGCATCCTGCCCAGCAGCGACCCCACCTCTTCCATCAACCCCGCCAACCTGCAGAAGACCTGCGGTCAATGCCACCCGGCGATCAGCACCCAGATCGCCCAGACCAAGATTCACGTCAGCAACGCGGGAATGCGGACGGGCTGGGCGGAATTCTTCACCAAGCTCTACCTGGTGCTCATCGTCCTGATCATCGGCGGAATGGTCGCCTACGTCATCCTGGATATCCGAAAGAAGAACCGGGAGATGCTGTCCAAGCCGATGGTGAGGCGAATGGACGCCAACGCCATCTTCCAGCACAGCCTCCTCACCGTGTCCTTCATCGTTCTGGTGATCACCGGCTTTGCCCTGCGCTACTCCGAGGGATGGGTCTTCCGGAGCCTGTTCGGTTGGGACGGCGGGTTCCGGGTCCGGGGCCTCATCCATCGCACCGCCGCCGTGGTGCTCATCTTCTCCTCGGTCTGGCATCTCCTCTATCTCCGGACCAGGAACGGCGCCCGCTTCGGCAAGGGCATGCTCCCCTCGATGAAGGACGTCTTCGAGTTCCTCCACATGGTCTTCTTCAACCTGGGGAGGCGCAAGTCCCCCCCTCGCTTCGGACGGTTCAGCTTCATCGAGAAGGCCGAATACTGGGCCCTGGTCTGGGGCACGGTGGTCATGACCCTGACCGGCCTCTCCCTCTGGTTCGACAACGCCGCGGTGAAGATCCTCCACAAGGGTTTCCTGGACGTCATGTTGGTGATCCACTTCTACGAGGCCGTCCTGGCCACCCTGGCCATCGCCATCTGGCACTTCTACTTCACGGTGTTCCGGCCGGGGGTCTATCCGGGGAACCCCGCGTGGGTCACCGGGAAGATGCCGGCCGAGCTCTACGAAGAGGAGCACCCGGCGGACATGCCCACCGAGGCGGACATCATCTACGAGGGCGACGACGAGGGACGCCGGCGGCCTCACAAGACCGAGGAGAAGTCACGGGGCGTCTCCGACCGGGATTCCTAGTGTCATGCGTCGGAAGTACGTTTACAGAATCTAGCAATTGAGGCAAGGATCTCATCTGCAGATTTTGTCCACACGAGGGGCTTGGGGCTCTGGTTGGTAACCTCGATGTAGAGCTTGATAGCCTGATTGAGCCGTTTGACGCTCCGATGAGTGGCTCGACGTAGCGCCTTGTCGGTCAGTGCGGCAAACCACCGCTCGACGAGGTTCATCCAGGAGGAGTAGGTCGGCGTGAAGTGGAGGTGGAAGCGCGGGTTTCGAACGAGCCACCGCTTCACCGCGGGCACCTTGTGGGTCTGGTAGTTGTCGAGGATGAGGTGAACGTCGAGGTCATCGGGGACCTCGGCGTCGATCGTTTTCAGGAAGCCGAGAAACTCTTTCGCTCGATGGTGTTTGTGAAGACTTCCAATGACTCGCCCGGACTTCACGTCCAGCGCAGCGAACAGGGTCGTGGTGCCGTGGCGAACGTAGTCGTGCGTGTGCCGTTCGCACTGCCCTGGTCGTAACGGCAGGAGAGGCTGTGTGCGGTCGAGAGCTTGGATCTGGGACTTCTCGTCCACGCACAGCACGAGCGCCCGCTCCGGTGGATCCATGTACAGCCCCACGACATCGCGTACCTTGTCGATGAACAGGGGATCATTGGAAAGCTTGAAGGTATCGGCCCGGTGAGGCTGGAGCGCAAAGGTGTGCCAGATGCGTCGCACGGTGGTGGCGCTCATTCCCGAGACCTCCGCCATGGAGCGGGTACTCCAGTGGGTGGCTCCCCTGGGTGTCGAGTCGAGGGTTTTTGCGATGACGCGTTCAACCTCTGCATCGGAGACCTTGCGAGGAGCTCCGGGGCGAGGCTCATCGGTGAGCCCGTCGAGTCGGCGCTCAAGAAAGTTCGAGCGCCACTTGCCGACCGTGACCCGGGTGATGTGAAGGTGCTCGGCCACCGCGGAATTGGTCCACCCCTCGTCCGCGAGAAGCACGATGCGGGCACGGGTGGCAAGTCCTTGCGCCGTCTTGGGGCGGCGTGCCCAACCCTGGAGTACCTGACGTTCTTCGGTAGAAAGCCTGAGCGACTCGAGCGTGCGTCCACGTGACATGGCAACCCTCCTTTTGGAGGAGCATGCCGCATGGGACTCCGGATGTATAGTTATTTCTGGCGCAAGACACTAGCAAGACCGAGGAGAAGTCACGGGGCGTCTCCGACCGGGATTCCTAGGCCGGATCATCATCCGGGCCGCATCGCGAGGTGGAGCGTAACCACGTCGGAGCGGACGCCGCCCGCCCGGCCACCGCGGGTTTCGTGGTTGCCCCGGGCCGTATTGGCTGCTAGCTTTGAGTTTGTCTTCGATCCGGCATTGTGCTGGCCAAGTCGATTGATCCTCCCTGGAATCCGGTTCAGGCGGTACGAGGCCGCCAACGCTCGTTTCGTTCGCGTTCCGAGCGTAATCGCATCCCGGGCACGTCGCCTTCGCGGTAACCGGAACACATGGAGTTCAGAATGACTGGCTCGACCTTGCGAAGCGCACACACCTTCCATGTCCCGGTGATGGGCACCGGGTTCACCGTCGACACCCCCCTGCGGGTGGCCAAGTACGGCATTTCATCCGTGATCTCGCTCATGGACGACACCCTCGTCGAGAAGATGCGGATGTTCCACTGCGACGGGCAGGATGAACCCTACGAGGAGATCTCCGACCGGGACGAGGATGCGCGGGCCAGGAGGATCACCGCCTACCTGAACCTCATCGATCGCCTGGTCGGGCGCCAGTCGAAGGAGCTCCAGGGCTCCCCCTTCGAGGAAGGCGCGGAGATCACCCGCTACTACGAACTGCTGCCGGAAACCCCGCTGAAGCGGGCCTACCGCGACATGTTGACCACCGACGACCCGGTCGAGAAGACCCGGATGCAGGATGAGCTTCGGCGTCGCGCGGTGCCGGGCAAGATCGACGTGAACATCATGTCCCGGATCGACGGCGACCGGTACCGCCCCGGCCGGAAGCTCCCGCCCGAATCGGGCGCCGCGATTTCGGCGTTGCGGGGCTACGCCAACAGTACCCTCGGATCCTCGATCATCTTCTCCGCGGGCATGAATCCCCACCTCTACGCCTATCTCTCCCGGTTCGCCGATTTCTTCCCGGACGGAAGCGGCCAACTCCGGAAACAGATCATCCTCAAGGTGAGCGACTTCCGCTCCGCGATGATCCAGGGCAAGTACCTGGCGAAGCGCGGTCTGTGGGTTTCCGAATACCGCATCGAATCGGGGCTCAACTGCGGCGGCCACACCTTCGCCACCAACGGGTACCTGATGGGGCCGATCCTGGAGGAGTTCAAGCAGAACCGGCGGGAACTGGTCGAGATGTTCCACGATATCTACAACCGGGCCCTGGCCGCCCTGGGCCGGCCGCGGGTCGACACGCCCCACGAACTGCGCATCACGGCGCAAGGGGGAATCGGAACCGCCACCGAGAACGAGCTCCTCCTGAAGTACTACAACGTCGACGGCACGGGCTGGGGTACGCCCTTTTTGCTCGTGCCGGAGGTGACGAACGTCGACGAGGCGCACCTGGACAAGCTGGCCGGGGCCACGGACCGGGACGTGTATCTGAGCGACAGTTCCCCGCTCGGCGTCCCGTTCTGGAACCTTCGCTCATCGGCCAGCGAGGAGCGCCGGCGGCGGCGCATCCAGCAGGGTCGTCCCGGGAGCCCCTGTCTGATGGGGTTTCTCGTATCCAACACCGAATTCACCGACGTTCCGATCTGTCCCGCCTCGCAGAACTACCAGGGACGGAAGATCAAACAGCTTCGGGCCGCGAACCTCCCGGCCGACCGTCTTTCCGACGCGATGGAAACCGTTCTCGCCAAGGTCTGCCTCTGCCGGGACCTGGCCGGCGGGGCCCTGGTCAAGTGCGGCATCGATCCGGACGCCACCCCCGCGATGTGTTGCGGCCCGGGGATCGTGAACCTGTCCAAGCTTGCCACCCTGCAGGAGATGGTCGATCACATCTACGGACGCAAGTCGCTCGACACCCCGGCCGATCGCCCACACATGTTCATCCGGGAGCTCGGACTCTACGTCGACCACTTCCGGAAGGAAATCGACAGGTGTTCGCTCAGGCCATCCGCACGCGCAATGGAGGATCTCCGGGAGTTCAGGGACAACCTGTTGAGCGGGATGGAGTACTATCGCCGCCTGACCGACGGGTTCATCGAGGAGGGCCGGAAGCGGTTCCTGGACGACCTTGCTCAGCTTCGCCGCACCGTCGAGCTGCGTCTGCCCGTGGCAACGCAATAGGGTGAGTGACCCGGTTCCTGAGACCGGCGGTCGATCGGGGGTGCGGCCCGGCTGACCCCGGTCCGGCCCGCGCCGGTCAACGCGCGATGCTCCGCTACCCCGCGGGAATCAGGCCGCCTGCTCCGTCGCCTCGACCAGGATCGCCAGTCCCCGCTCCAGCTCCGGATCGGTGATGACCAACGGCATCAGGGTGCGGATCACGTTTCCGCTCGCCGACATGACGAGGAGGCCGCGCTCCCGGGCCCCATCCAGGATCCTCGCCGTCCTTCCGGGATCGGGAGAACCGCTCCCGGGGTCCACGATCTCCAGGGCGCACATCGCCCCCAGCCCACGGGCGTCGGCCACGTGGGGCAGCGATTCCCGGAGCCCCTCGAACCGCGCCATGACCCGGTCCCCGATCGACCTCGCCCGTTCCGGGAGCTTTTCCTCCTCCAGCACGTCCAGCACCGCGTTCCCGGCCGCACAGGCCACCGGATTCCCCCCGAAGGTTCCGCCGATCCCGCCCACCGGCGGGGCGTCCATGATCTCCGCGGGGCCGGTCACCGCGGAGAGCGGCAGCCCTCCGCCCAGGGACTTGGCGGTGAGCACCAGGTCCGGGGTCACGCCGTAGCGTTCGATCGCGAACATCGCCCCGGCCCGGCCCATTCCGGTCTGCACCTCATCGGCGGCCAGGAGGATTCCGTGCTCCCGGCAGGCTTCCCCGAGCACGTCCAGGGCGGCCGGGTGAACCGGGAAGAACCCACCCTCTCCGAGCACGGGCTCCAGGATGAGGAGCGCGATCTCCTCCGGCTCCACGTGGTAGTGGAACAACCGGTCCAGGGCGGCCCTGGCCCCCGCCCGCACCGCATCGTCGGAGGCCTCCCGGCCGGGGGCGAAGAAAGGCCGGTAGGGAAGCCGGTAGATCTCGGGGGCGAAGGGCCCGAAGCCGGCGGTGTAGGGACGGACCTTCCCGGTCAGGGTCATGCCGAGGAGAGTGCGGCCATGAAAGCCGCGCTCGAAGCCCACCACCGCCTTCCGTCCGGTGAACACGCGGGCGATCTTGACCGCGTTCTCCCCCGCTTCGGCCCCGCTGTTGAAGAACGCGGTCTTCCGCGCGCCGGTCATCGGGGCCAGGGCGTTCAGCCGCTCGGCCAGCCGCACGTACCCCTCGTACATGGCAACGTGCCAGCAGGTGTGCAGGAACCGCCCGCTCTGGACGCGGATCGCCTCCACGACCCGTGGATGATTGTGCCCCACGTTCATGGTGCCGATCCCGCCGGCGAAGTCCAGGTACTCCCGGCCGTCCACGTCCCAGAGCCGGGCCCCCAGGGCACGATCGACGAAGACGGGAAAGGCGTTGAACGGTCCCCGTGGGACCGCGGCGGCCCGGCGCTCCAGAAGTTCGCGGCTGACGCGGTTCGGCATGCTCATGACGGTGTCCTTTCCGGACGGGGCCTCGGGTTCACGGCCGCCGAGGCCCCGGCGCGAAGCCGGCCCGGCCGATTCACGAACCCGGTGCGGCGGATTCATGAACGAGGTCGGGCTATGGAATCTCCAGGAGAACGGCCATGCCCTGGCCTCCCCCGATGCAGAGCGAGGCCACTCCCCGGCGGAGGCCTCGACGGCGAAGAGCGTGAACCAGGGTGGCCACCAGACGCACTCCGGTGGCCCCGAAGGGATGTCCGAGGGCCACCGCTCCCCCGTTCACGTTGAGCTTCCCGGGCGGAATGTGAAGCTCCCGGTTCACCGCCAGGACCTGGGCGGCGAACGCCTCGTTGATCTCGTAGAGATCGATGTCGTCGTCGGTCAAACCGTGCTCCCGAAGGAGCCGGGGAACGGCCAGGGCGGGCCCCATGCCCATCCGGCGGGGCTCCAGGGCCACGGTGACCGCCCCGGTGAGCCAGGCCGCGGGGGCGATCCCATCCGCCTCCAGGGCCCGGGGGGAGGCCGCCCAGCAGGCCGAAGCCCCGTCGGAGAGCGGTGAGCTGTTGCCCGCGGTGACCCGCCCGTCCCGGCGAAAGGCGGGGGGGAGCCCGGCCAGGGCCTCGAAGGACGTGTCGGGGCGGACGGTCTCGTCACGGTCCACCTGGTTCGCCGCTCCCTTCCGGCCGGGAACGGGGACCGGCACCACCTCATCGGCGAAGTCCCCCCGGTCGTAGGCCGCGGCGGCCCGACGGTGGCTCTCCACCGCGAAGCGGTCCATGGCCTCGCGCTCGATCCCGAACTCGTCGCTCAGGATCTCCGCGGTCTCCCCCATGGAGGGGTCCCCCACCGACTCCGGAGCCAGGTGGATCGGGTAGGGGCGGGGCTCGAAATACGCGTAGGGACGCGCGGTCTTCTCGAAGAGCCACGGACAGCGGCTGGCGCTCTCCACCCCGCCCACCAGGATCCGCTCGGCCATCCCGGCCTGGATGCGCGCGGCGGCGGAGACCAGGGCTTCCAGGCTGGAGGCGCACTGGCGATCCACGGTGACGGCGGGAACGTCCACCCCCAGGCCCGCCTCCAGGGCGGCCACCCGGGCGATGTTGCCGATGGAGTTCCTGACGTTCCCCGCGATCACCTCGTCGGGACGGTGGGAGCCGGTGCGTTCGCTTGCCGCGCGAAGGACGTGGGCCAGGAGCTGGAACGGCTCCACCGGGGCCAGAGCCCCGGCCAGCCTGCCCATGGGGGTGCGGATCGGCGCGGCGATCCCCACCGCTTCACGGAACTTCATCGACGCCTCCTCGGGGCCAGGCCGCACCAGTCGGTCACGAAGGTGGAGAGCACCTCGGCCACCCGCTGCATGGAGTCCACGCTCACCTTCTCGTCCACCCCGTGAATGGCCACCGCCTTGGGCCCGTAGCAGGTGGCGGGGATGTCGTGGTAGAGATTCATGAACCGGGCGTCGGTGGTGGCGGTGGCGGCGAGCGCCTCGGGGGCGCCCCCGCGCCAGGCCCGGTGGGCGGCGGTCAGGGCCCGACCCGCGTCGCATTCCGGATCGAAGCTCGCCCCTTCGGCCTGGAAGCCCACGTAGGAGACCCGGGGGGGCGACGTCCGGAGCCAGTCGTCGCCGGCGGCGGCTTCGGCCACCCGGCTCTCGATCCTTCGCTTGAGCTCGTCCAGGCGCTGGCCGGGAAAGAGCCCGATCCGGTAGCGGATCGTACACTCCCCGGCCACGGTGCTGGCCCAGTCGCCGCCGCGGATCACCCCCACGTTGAGGTTCAGGGGATGCTCCACGGCGCGGTAACCCTCGGGAATCACCTCGGGGCGGTTCAGCTCCTCTTCCAGGGCCCGGAGCGCCCGGAGGATCACCCAGGACTTCTCGATCGCGTTCACCCCCCGGCTCGCCCCCAGCACGTGGGTGGTGCGTCCGAGCACCCGGACGTCGAACCACATCACCCCCACCTGGTGGACGAGGAGGGTTTCCGCGAAGGGCTCGGGGATCACCGCGGCGTCGGCGGTGTGGCCGGCGGCGAGCAGAGCCAGGGTCCCGTTTCCGGTGCACTCCTCCTCCACCGGGGACTGGAGAACCAGGCGGGAGCCGGGGGCGTGTCCCAGATCGCCGAGAGCGGCCAGGGCCCAGAGGAAGCTCACCGTGCCCCCCTTCATGTCGCCGGCCCCACGTCCCCGGAGCCAGGTCTCGCCGTCCTCGTCGTCCTCCAGGAGCACCGGCTCGAAGGGAGGCGTGGACCAGAGCACGGTGGGCTCGGGGCTAACCACGTCGATGTGGCCGTTCAGGATGAGGCTCCGCCCCTGGGGGTTCGGCGGCTCATGCACCGCGACCAGGTTCATCTTTCCATCCAGCTCCCAGTCCGTGGCCCCGAAGCCGGGAAGCCCGCGCAGCCGGGCCTCGTCGATCGGCTCGAACCGGGGCTCGAAGCCGAGCTCCTCGTAGATCGCGGCCACGCGGTCCTGGCCGGTGCGCTCGTGTCCGAGCACGGTCGGCTCGCGGACCAGGGTGCGAAGGACGTCCAGCGCCCACTCCCGGCGGGCGGCCACCGCTCCGGCGAGATCGAGTTCAGACGGTCGTGTCATGTCCGCTCCTTTCCGGCCGGCGGGATCCCCCGGCGGGTCAGGCCCAGGGGACGAGCGGGCCGTCCGTCTCCACCTCGACGTCCACCGCCTCCAGGGCGGATGCGAGGGTGTGGTCGGGGTGGAGGCTCGCCAACCGCAGCCGGCCGTCGCGCCGTCGGAAAACGGCGCGCTCGGTGATCAGGGTGCCCACGCACGCGGGGGCGGTGAGAGGAAGGTCACATCGGGCCCTGAGCTTCGCCCGCCCCTGCTTGTCCAGGTGACGGGAGACCACGAGCAGGTGGTTGGCTTTCTGGGCCAGCTCCATCCCTCCTCCCATTCCGGGAGTAAGTTTCCCCGGGATCTTCCAGTTGGCCAGATCGCCGGTCACGCTCACCTCGAAGGCGCCGAGGACGGCCAGATCCAGGTTTCCCCCCCGCACGATGGCGAAGGAGAGCAGGCTGTCGAAGCAGGCCGCGCCCGGAAGCAGGGTACAGGCCCGCCCCCCGGCGTCGATGACATCGTGGTCGGGCGTCCCGGCCTCGAGGGGCGGGCCCATCCCCACGAACCCGTTTTCGGAGTGGAACACCACGTCCACCTCCGGGGGGAGGAAGCGGGGAAGATAGGTGGGCATACCGATCCCCAGGTTCACGGTCATGCCGCTCTCGAGCTCGCGCACCGCGCGTCGCACGATGACCTCGTCGGCGGGAGAGAGGGCCCGGTCGAAGCTCAAGACGTCGCCCTCCGGAGATGGGGGGGCGTTTCCGCCTGCACCACTGCGTCCACGAACACCGCGGGCAGGTGGACGTTTTCCGGCTCCAACTCCCCCACCGGGACGATCCGCCGGGCCTCCACCACCACCCGGTCGCAGGCGGTGGCCATGAGGGGGTTCATGTTGCGGTTGGAGCCCCGCCACCAGGCGTTTCCGGCCCGGTCGGCCACGTCGGCCCCGATCAGGGCCACGTCCCCCCTGAGGGCCCGTTCCAGGAGGTAGGTGCGGCCGTCGAGGACCACGGTGGGCTTTCCGCCCGCGACCTCGGTTCCGAGCCCGATGTCGGTGAGGAAACCGGGGATCCCCGCCCCCCCGGCCCGGATGCGCTCGGCAAAGATGCCCTGGGGGACCAGCTCGCACACCACCTCGCCGCGGTTCATCTGCCCGATGAACTCCGGGTTGAGTCCGATGTGGGTGGAAACGAGCCTGGTCACCATCCCCGCCCTCAGGAGCAGGTCGATCCCGAGGCCGGGTTCGCTGGCGTCGTTCTTGATCAGGGTGAGATCGCGGTAGCGATCGGGTTGTCCGGCCAGGATCTCGACCAGGGTGAACGGAACCCCGCCCCGGCCGAAGCCCCCCACCATCACCGCTTGTCCGGGAGCGAGATGGCGCCGAACCGCCTCCGGGGCCTCGGTAACCCGGTCGATCACTTGTCGCCGTCCCGTTCCCCGTCCTCGGAGGGGTCCAGCCGGCCGAAATCGCCCTGCTCCATGGCGCCGGTCACGTTGGCGTCGGCGGCGGGTTCGATTGCTTCCAGGTTGCCGATGGCATAGTCGGGAAGCTGTTCGGCCTGGTGATAGCGCCGCACCGTGGTGTCGCGGAAGGCGGGAGCCTCGGCCTCCAGGTAGCGGTGGAGCAGTTTCATGAGGTCGGAGAGCGTGCGGTCGAATCGCTCGATGAGTTCGTCCACCCCTTCCCGGTCCATGATGAGCGGAGGGGCGATGAGCACGTGATCCCCGGAGAGCCCGTTGAGGGAGCGGCGGGGATAGACCAGGAGGCCGTGTCCACGAGCGATCTCGGTGGCCTCCAGGGCCACGAACCAGCCGGCGGGGAAGGGCACCCGGGCCACCCGGTCCCGGACGAACTCCACCCCCGCCATGAGGCCCCGGCCGCGGACGTCCCCGACCACGGGATGCCGGGCCTTGAGCTCGTGGAGACGTTCGTGCAGGTAGGTCCCGGTTTCCCGCGCGTTTTCCATCAGGTTGTCGTCGAGGATGATGCGCACCGCCTCCAGGGCGATGGCGGTGGACAGGGGATTTCCGGCATAGGTATGGCCGTGCATGAAGCCGCCGCTCTCCAGCACCGGCTCCACCACCGCATCGCTGGCCACGATGGCCCCGATGGGGGCGTAGCCCGCGGACAGCCCTTTGCTCGTGGCCACGATGTCCGGGGTGATGTCCCAGTGCTCGTAGCCGTAGAAGGTTCCCGTACGCCCGCAGCCGGTCATCACGTCGTCGATGATCAGGAGCACCTCGCGGTCGTGACAGATCCCCTCCACGATCGTGAAGTACTCGTCCGGGGGGACCGCGGCCGCGGTGGTGGAGCCACCGATCGGTTCGGCGATGAACCCGGCCACGTTCTCCGGTCCCAGGGTGTCCAGGGTTTCCTCCAGCTCCCACGCGCAGGCGACCCCGCACCCGGGATACTCCTTGCCCAGGGGACAGTGGTAACAGAACGGCGCTGCGATCTTGGGAGACTCCACCGTATTGGGGCTGAAGGGGATGTTCAGGGGGGCATAGCTGGTCAGGGCCAGCGCGCCGAGAGTGGCCCCGTGGAAGGACGGCCGGCGGGAGATGAAGCGGGTCTTCCCCTGGCGGCCGGTGGCCCACCAGAACTGCCGGGCCAGCTTGACCGCGCTCTCCACCGCCTCGGACCCGGAGTTGACGAAGAACACCCGGTTCAGCTCGGGGACGGAGAGCCGAACGAGAAGCTCGGCGAGGTCGTTGGCCGGTTCGTTCTCGAACTGGAGGCGGTAGGCGAAGGCGATCTTCTCCATCTGTGCCCGGGCCGCTTGCAGGATCCGGGGGTTGCCGTGCCCCAGGTTGGCCGATACCGCGCCGCTGCACCCGTCCAGGTAGCGTTTTCCCTCGGTGTCGTAGATGTAGATCCCCCGTCCGTGGCTGACGGTGGGGAGGCGGCTGCGATTCTGGTAGAACAACGCCGAGCGGCCGGTGCCGGGAATGCCCGTGCCTTCCTCGGGCGGAATGTAGGCCTTTTCAAAGACGCGCGGCGAGCGATGACCGACCTTCTCTATGGACACAGAGCCTGGCTCCCTCGGTCGCGGGCGTGAAACGTCCGTCCAGGGGATCGGGGGAAGAGCACACGAAACACGAGCGGCATTCCGGCCGATCACGATGACGACTGGGATTTCCTGACCGGTCCCGGGGCTCGAGCCGAGCCCCGGATACCGATCATCCCGCCCAGTGTACGGGAATCGGCGGAGGAGAGCCAGTTGGGGTGAGCCCCGCGCCGCGTCCTCTTCTCCATCGCCGAAGCTCATGCGATCGGACTGCGCACCACCGAAACCCCCGCCCTTGACGAATGGCCGTCACCTTGCCGTTCAGCCGGCGATCGCCGTTCCCGCCGGGCAGAGCGCACCTCGGCCCTCCCCCGCCGCCCGGATTCGTTCGTCCCGTTCCGGACCGTCGCGAGCATCCCCGCCCCGGACCGTAAGGTCGCGGCGGTGGACGATCCAATCCAGGCAGAGATCGACGACGCCGGCGGACACAAGCCGTACGCGGGTGACCGCCTCACCGATGGCCGTGGCTATCCCGCCGTTTCCGGGTCGGCGCCGAAGATCCCGCCGACCTTGCGGGCGGACTTGGCCGGGCCCGGCGAGGTCGCATGGCACAAGGCTCATTATACAAGGTTTGTCTTGCACATCTTGTCTTCCGGCGATCGGGGCGACCAACCTTGCATGTTCTTGGACCCGGGCTTGAGATGCGATCCTGCGCCATCAACCGGCAGGTCCCGTCCGCCGGGCTTTCCGTCTCGGAGGGCCGGACCGCCCAACCCTCAGGGGGGTCCGCACCTACGTGTTCACCTACGCCCGACCCGTGCAGGTGGGTCCTCAGGGCGCCGCCTGGTGCAGCAGCACCCTCGACGAGAGCGACGACGGAAGCACCGTCGAGGACTCCTTCGTCCTGATTCCCGACGCCGTTGCCACCCAGCCGCGCTCGTGGGGCGAGGTCAAGCTCACCTATCGGCCCTGGCGTCCCGTCCCGGGAGTCCGTTGCCTTGGTACGGCGAGAGATCGGAGCGGCCCACGGGAACCCGCAGGCCGTGCGCCCGGGCCCGGGAGACGACCCGGGGGGAATCGCTCGACAATGAAAAGGGGAGGCCGGTCGCCCGGCCTCCCCTTCCCGGATCCGCCGTTCCCTACTTGTACCCGAAGATCACCGAGTAGAGGATGAGCCCGATCATGATCACCCCCACCGCCAGGGCCAGGCTCCCGAAGATCCGGACCATGACCTGGCGGTTCTGCTCCCGGGTCCGCATGACCACCCGTTTTCCCAGGTCGCCGCTCTTCCTGAGCTCGTCGAATTCCTGCGGACGCTCTTCCTTGTAGGTCTTGAGCGGGGTGACGCCGGTGAAGATCACCGTGTCCATCGGGAAGGCCTCCGGCCGGAGGTGGGTGTTGAAGAAGTGGATGGTGAAGATGAAGCCCACGGCCAGGAGGGCCTCGTCGCTGTGGATGATGGTGGCCACGTTGATGAGCCAGCCGGGGAGGACCTTCGTCGCGATCTCCGGGAACCAAAGCATGAGCCCCGAGGCCCCGATCACCGCCACCCCCCAGAACACCGCCAGGTAGTCGAATTTCTCCCAATAGGTCCAACGCCCGTAGGACGGCCGCGGACCCCGGCCGAAGAACCACTTCAGCGTGCCCAGGAAGTCCTTCAAGTCCTTCAGGTTGAACATGAGGGAGTTCCTGCCGAAGGCCAGTTCCTTCCAGCTCATCCTCCGCCGGCGTTTCATCTGGATGAGGCTCCCGATGTGGAACGCGAAGTAGCCGAAGGTGATGGTGGCGGCGATCCGGTGGATGACCCCGGCCACGCGGACCCCCCCCAGGAGCCCGGCCAAGAACTCCGCCCAGGGCATGGAGGAGAACTTGAGCATCATGCCGGTCAGGGCGAGGGACAGGAAGCTCACGATCACGAAGATGTGGGTCACCCGCTGGCCGGTCGAGAAGCGGCGGACGAAGTACTTGCCTTCCTCCTCCCAGCTGTGGCGCCGCCTTTCCTTCATGGCCTTGAAGGACCGGGGCAGCCACATCAGGGTGTGCACCCCGAAGAAGCCGAACACCCCGAAGAGCAGCAGGGTCATGGCCCAGTACGTGTAGTAGAGGATCGGATACTTGACCGGGTCGTGGTGGGTGGCGTGGGTGAGGTAGCCGGTAAACCGGACGTTGGCGTCCGAGTGGCACTTCTGACACGTGCCCACGATGTTACGGAAGCTGACCGTCGATCTGGGGTCGTTGATGGCGGCGATGGAGTGGGCGCCGTGGCAGTCCGAGCACTTGGCCGCCTTGAGGTAGCCCAACCGGTAGGCCTTGCCGTGCATGGTCTCCAGATAGGTCTTGGCCAGCTCGGTGTGGCAGGACCCGCACTGCTGGGTGACCTCGGTCATGAACTGGTCCTTTTCGACGTCCGAGATCGTGTGCGCGGTATGGCAGTCGGTGCAGGTGGGCAGCTTCTCCGTGTTCCGGCCGTTGGCCGGAAAGTGCACGCTCTGGGTGAACTGGTTGTAGATCCCGCGATGGCAGGAGGCGCAGGTGGCGGGAATGTTCTTCTTGGAGACCGACGATCGCGGATCCGAGTGCTTGAGCACGAAGTGGGCGGTGTGGCAGTCGGTGCAGATGGCGCTGGGGAGAAGTCCCTTCTCGGTCAATCCCCGTCCGTGCACGCTCTTGGAGTAGTCCGAGTAGGCGTTCACTTCGGCCAGATCCGTGGCCTCCGGCGCCTTCCCGTTCTGGCGGTGGCAGCTCCCGCAGAGCTTGGGGACGTTGGCCCGATAGGTCCTCGCGTCCTCCTCCTTGACCGCCTTGACCTTGTGATCGCCGTGACAGGTGGTGCAGTAGGGGGCCTGGGGCTTCCCGGAAACGAAGGCCTGCCCGTGGCCGCTCGCGAAGTACTCCTCCGACACCTTGGCGTGACAGGCCGAGCAGTCCACCCGACCCGCGGTCTCGCAGGGTCGCTTGAGCCGGGGATCCACGTCCGAGTGGCACTTCACGCAGGGGATGTTCTGGTGGACGGAGGCGGCCAGGTCGTCCTTTCGCACGGTCAACGAGAGGGTGTCGCCTGCCGCGGAATGCCGGAGATCGGTCCGCTCGTGGCACTTCAGGCAGTCGCGATCGGACATCGTGAGGGACACGATCTCCTTCCGGACCTTGTGGGGTATGTGGCAGTCGGTGCAGGCGGGAATGGCTCCCGGTCTATCCTCCCAGAGTTCCCCGCGGATCACCTTCACGTGGACCTGCTCGATGCGCGAGTGGCATTGCATGCAGGTGGCGGCGATGTGCTTGGGCGAGATCGAGGCGTTCGGGTCGGTGTGAGGAAGAATATGGTGGCTACCGTGACAATCGATGCAGGTGGCGGCGACGGTGAGACCCTTCTTGAACAGCGCCTCGCCGTGGATGCTCTGGCTGTAGTTCTCAACGATGTTGTGCTCGTTGATCTTGTAGGCCCTGGCCACCGGCGCCCCTTCCCGGTGGCAGCTTCCGCACAGGTACGGGACGTTCATCTTGTAGGTCGGAGCGGTGGGATCGCTGGGCGGAAGAATGTCGTGGGTGCCGTGACAGTCCTTGCAGGACGGAGCGTACGGAGCCCCCCGGGCCCAGGCCTGGCCGTGGATGCTTCCCTCGTACTGCGCCTGGGCGTCGTCGTGGCAGGCCCCGCACTGCACCTGCTCCAGATCCTCGCCGTGGGGCAGGTCGTCGGGATCGACATCGGCATGGCAATCGGTGCAGTCGAGGCCCTTGTGCACCGACTTCCCGAAAACCTCCGGGCTCACGAACAAGGGGACGGTGACGTTTCCGCGTCGGGTGCTGAAGGCGGGATCGGAGTGGCACTCGAAGCAGGTTTCGTTGACCGTTGCGCGGGCCAAGCCCGGCGCGGCCACGAGCAGGAGAGCGGCGATCGCCACAACTTGTTTCACGACCGATCCCCTCCCGTGAACAACCTTGTTTCTCATTCGCGAAATTCGAGGCTCTTCTCCGCGTTCCATGCCCCGGACCCGTGCGCTCGATAAGACCGGCTCCATTTGCTTCCCTTCAATCCACAACTTCCGCGACCAGGCCAGCCGCAGCCGGCGTTACCTCAGAACGGCGGTAAGTCTAATCATTTCCTGGAGTTGTAACGGTATGGAATAGCAATATCCACAATTGGAATCATGTGACCCTTTCGGTCCGGGCGTATCCTCGGGTCGGAAGCGAATATGGCCGTTTCCGCCCAGGGAGAGCGTGGCGGACGCGCAGACCGCGCCGTGGCCGAACCCCGGTCAACCGGAGGTTCGGACCACCGACCCCGCCGCGCCGGGGCCATTTGGCACCCCCGATGGGACGGGGAAAACCCCTCTCTTCGGGCGGTTGAAGGTGGGGTACGAGATGAAACGCAGGGAATTTCTCAAGACGGCCGGGGGGATTTGCGCCGCCAGCGTCGTGGCCGGCAAGGCGGAAGCCTCCCGGGTGGCGGAGGCCCCCGAGAACGCGTACGGCGTCCTCGTGGACATCTCCAAGTGTATCGGCTGCCGGAAGTGCGAATGGGCCTGCAATCAGGCCAACAATCTGCCCGTTCAGCCGTTGGAGACGTTCGAGGACAAGTCGATCTTCAAGGACTACCGACGGCCCGACGCCGGACACTACACGGTGGTCAACCAGTTCCCGGGACCCGAGGGCTCGGAACGGCCTCTGTGGGCCAAGGTCCAGTGCATGCACTGCAACGACCCGGCCTGCTCCTCTGCCTGCATCGTGACCGCCTTCCAGAAGAAGGAAAACGGGGCGGTCACCTACGATCCCTGGCGTTGCATGGGTTGCCGGTATTGCATGGTGGCCTGTCCCTTCCAGATCCCCGCCTATGAGTACGACAACGCGTTCACCCCCGAGGTGCGGAAGTGCACGTTCTGCTTCGAACGCATCAGCAAGGAAGGCGGAGTGCCGGCCTGCGTGGAGATCTGCCCGCCCCAGTGCCTGACCTACGGCAAGCGAGAGAAGCTCCTGGCCCTGGCCCACGATACGATCCAGGGTCATCCCGGCCAGTACGTGGACCACGTCTACGGGGAGCACGAGGTCGGCGGCACCTCCTGGCTCTACATCTCGAGCCGGCCTTTCACGGACCTCGGTTTTCCCGAGTTGGGCGAGAAGGCGCCGCCCCAGATCACCGAGACCATCCAGCACGGCATTTTCAAGAACTTCCTCCCCCCCATCGCTCTCTTCGCATTCCTGGGAGGGATCATGAAGTTCTTCAACCGCGAGGACGACGAGGGAAAGGAGGGCAAGGACCATGAGTAGCCCAGCCCTTGCTCAACCCGTCCACAATGTCCACGCCGGCGCGGTTCCGATGACCAAGCCGATCTTCACCCGGGGGGTGTTCGTCCTCCTGGGGATCATGGCCGTGGGATTCTCCTTCGCCCTCTACCGGTTCATCTTCGGAATCGGGTCCATGACCAACCTGAACGATCAGTACCCCTGGGGCATCTGGATCGCGGTGGACGTGGCCTCGGGAGTGGCGCTGGCTGCCGGCGGGTTCACCACCGCGGCCCTGGCCCACATCTTCCATCGCCACCACTACGAGGCGGTCACCCGGCCCGCGCTCCTCACCGCCATGCTCGGCTACACCTTCGTGGTGTTGGGCCTCCTGGTCGATCTGGGGCGCTACTACAACGTCTGGCACCCCATGATCCCCTTCATGTGGTCCGGGCACTCGGTCCTGTTCGAGGTCGGCATTTGCGTGATGATCTATCTCACCGTGCTCTACCTCGAGTTCGTGCCGATCGTCATCGAGCGGTTCAAGGGCCGGGTCGATCTCCCCGGAGGCATGGCGGCGTTGAACGGGTTCTTCGAGGGGCTCCTCCGGCTCCTGGACAATACGGTGAACAAGATCATGTTCGTGTTCATCATCATGGGGGTCGTCCTCTCCTGCCTTCATCAGTCCTCCCTCGGAGGGCTCATGGTGATCGCCCCCTACAAGGAGCACCCGCTCTGGTGGACGCCGATCCTCCCCCTGCTCTTCCTCCTATCCGCGATCTCGGTGGGATACCCGATGGTGATCGTCGAGTCGATGATCGCGTCCAAGGTGTTCGGCCGGAAACCCGAGATGAAGATCCTCGCCCCGCTGGGGAAGATCGTCTCCGCGTTGCTGTTCGTCTATCTGGCCTTCAAGCTCGGGGACATGTCGCTCCGGGGCACCGCGCGGTATCTCACCGACGGCAGCGTGCCCTCGCTGATGTTCCTGGCCGAGCTGGGTCTGGGAGTGATCCTCCCGTTCCTCCTGTTCTCCTCTCCCCGGGCCCGGCGCTCCCCCCCGCTCCTCTTCACCGCCGCCCTCCTGGTGGTTCTGGGCGTGATGTTCAACCGGATCAACGTGTTCATCACCGCCTACCACCCGGTGTACAAGGCGCAGCAGTACTTCCCGAGCATCGGGGAGATCGCGGTGACGGTGGGGTTGATCGCCGCCCTGATGTTCGTGTACCGGGTGCTCGTCACCATCTTTCCCATCCTGCCTGCCGAGGAGGAGGAATGATGACCGGGACGAGCAAGGGAGGTGGACGATGACGAAGACCCTGGGCGCCGCGCTGGCCGGTGCCGCGCTCCTGATCGCATACCTGGCGGTGAGCGCCGCCGCCCCGGCCCCGAAGCCCCACGCCAAGGGACTGGACTGCCGCCAATGCCACACCTGCGACAACCCGACCCAGGCGGATCCCTGCCTGACCGCCTGCCCGCGTCACAAGGAAGCGGTGGGCCTATCTCCGTCCCTCGGCCCCGACGTGGTCATCCTGGACAAGCTGGAGGATCTGTACGTTCCGGTCCGGTTCAACCACAAGGTGCACGCCACCATGGCCGGCATGTCCAAGGGCTGCGACGCCTGCCACCACTACACGCCTCCCGACTCCCCCCACCCGGCGTGCAAGGATTGTCATCCGGTGGGGATCGTCCACGAGGACATCGCCCAACCCGGGCTCAAGGGCGCCTACCACCGGCAGTGTCTGGGCTGCCACTCCGAATGGGACCAGGATACCAAGTGTGAGATCTGCCACGAGAAGAAGGCGGGAGGGAGGCTGCAGGGAACGGCCACCGAGGTCTGCGACCACAGCCACTACGACCCGGTTCCGCTCCTGGACCTGATCACCTTCTCGACCGATTTCGCGGTCGGCGACAAGGTTCCGTTCCACCACAAGAATCATAGCGAGAAGTACGAGCGCGACTGCACCGAATGCCACATGCAACAGAGTTGCACCCGTTGTCACATTCAGGGCGGAAACTCCCACCCCATGGGCGACCTGAGCAAGGTCAATCTCCACGACACCTGCTTCAAGTGCCATGGAGAACAGAATTGCACCGAATGCCATGGCCGGGACCCCGAGGATCTCTTCCAGCACTCCGACACCGGATGGCCCCTCAAGGCGTACCACGCCTCGCTCTCCTGCACCGCCTGTCACGGCAAGCAGGGGGCTTTCCAGAAGCCGGACCCCAAGTGCCGAACATGTCACACCGACGGCTGGTCGGGGGGCGGGTTCAAGCATGCGACGACCGGGGTGAAGCTGAACGAGGTACACGGGGAGCTGGACTGCGACGCGTGCCACGTCAACGGCCCCGGGAACGGCAAGGCCTCTTGTGACGGATGTCACGACGACGGGAGGACCTACTCGAAGGCGTCGGGGTTCGGGACCCGCTGACGCGGGGGGAGGCGGAGCGCGGTCAGGACCGGCGGCGCTCCGCCTCCTCGAGGAATCCGCTCTCCAACCGCCGCAGACGCCCGGCGGCCCGGGCCTCGACCTCGGTGTACGCATCCCCTTCCGGGAAGGGTTCCACCACCTCGAAGTAGTACTTGATCTTGGGCTCGGTGCCGCTCGGCCGGAGCAGCACCCGGGACGCGTCCTCGAGCTGGTAGACCAGGACGTTGCTCCGGGGAAGATCCAGGATGGAGATCTCCCCCCCTGCCGTCGATACGGTCTCACCGGCTTCGAGATCGCTTCGGGACGCCACCGTGACCCCGGCCAGGGCCCGGGGCGGATCCGACCGGAACGCGTCCATGATGCCGGCGATCGCGCGGCTCCCCTCCGAACCGGGGAGGGTGATGCTCCTCTGGGAGCTCACGTACAGGCCGAACCGCCGGAAGATGGCGTGCAGGTACTCCATCACCGTGGAACCCCGTGAG
>CAWANH010000012.1:0-3173 GCA_963783375.1 Candidatus Eiseniibacteriota bacterium | reverse complement strand
ACCCCACCCGCTTGCCGGGGGGTGTACCCGCGTACACCGCCGCGTCGCCCCGGCGCCGAACACCGCGGGGCGTCAGGCAGCCACCGGATTCACCGCGGCCGCTCGAAGGGGAACCCGAGCTCCAGGATCCAGAGATCCCGACCACCGGCGGCGTGGCCGTAGCTCACGCTCAGGGGTCCGGTGGGGAGGCTCACCCGCAACTCGGCTCCGACCCCGCCCTCGAGGTCGTGGATTTGGATGTCGTCGGGCCGGTCCCATACCGCGCCGAGATCGGCGAGGAGCCGGAGCCGGACCGGCCCCACCGCCTTGAACTCGTGGAAGAGCCCCGTGCTCAGGAGTTCGTCGCCCAGAAGTTCCTCCTGGTGGATGCCGATCAGGCTCTCGGGTCCGCCCAGCCGGAAGCGTCGCGCCGGGGAGAGGGCGCGGTCCGCGTAGCCGAGTTCGAGATGGGCTCCCCAGAACCCGCCGCGCGGGGCGGGCACCCGGGCGGCCAGACGCACGCGATACCGTTTGAACGGGAGCTCCCCCCCCAGGGCCCGCCACCCCCACTCCCCCTCCAGGTCCAGGTCGAGTCCCCGCCGGGTTTCCGAAGCGGGGAGCCAAGCGAGGTAGAACGTTTTGGCCACCAGGGAGAAGGTCCGGCTGTCGCCCCCGGCGATCCCGCTCCGCGCGAACGCCCCATGGTGGTCCCACTCCCACCGCGGACCGGCCTCGACCAGGCCGTGCCGGCCCACCAGGTAGCCGAGCCGCGGCGCGTCGATTCCCAGACGCCGGAGATCCAGGGTGCCGACCTGGCGCCGGCCCTGGTAGCGGGGAAGCTGGTCCAGGAAACCGAAGAGCCTGGCGCGCTGGGTCCAATGCCGCGGAAGAACGTAAGGCGTCTCCGCCTGGACCACCATCAGCTGCCGATCCTCCCCCCCCATGAACTCCACGCTTCCCGAGTTCGCGGAGCCGAGGAGATCGGCGTCCGCGATCCGTAGCAGGCCCTCCCAACCGCGCTCGGTTCCCACCCTCGCCCCCAGACCGGTGGTCAGGACCGGGGCCTCGGCGAGGCGGACCCGGAGGGTCAGGCGGTCGGCCGACGACGGCTCCACCTCGAACCGCACGTATCGGAACCGGCCGGTCGAGTTCAGATTTCCCAGACTTCGAATCGCCGCCTCCATGTTCCAGGAATCGCCCTCGCCGATCACCATCTCCTGGCGCACCACCTGCGGCGGATAGCGGTGAAGACCGACGATTTCGATGCGCCCGATCCGCTTTCCGTCGAGCGCCCGGCGGGAGCGAACGCGAAACGCCCGTAGAGTGTCGATACGGGCCCGAAGGCGCCGGCGATCCACCCCCAGCGAGTCCAGGGCGGCAAGGATCTCCGGGACCGCCACCCGCCCGGCCCGGTAGCCGGCGGCGATCAGGGAGTCGGCGCTTCCGAAGGAGGTGGTTCGCATCCTTCCCAGGTCGGGGCGGACGATCACCGAGGCCTGGTCGTTGGTCTTCTCCTTCGTCCCCTGGTTCATTATCTCCAGGGTCCGCGCAGCTACGGTGATCGGGCTCAGGAAGGCGGGCTCGGGGCTGAGCGGCACCGCGACGTCCACCCCCACCACCGCGGTCGCGCCCAGGTCCCGCGCCGCGAAGATCGGGAAGTTGTCGATGACCCCTCCGTCCACGAAGGTGAAGCTGTCGATCACCACCGGCTCGAACACCAGCGGCACCGACGAGCTGGCCGCCATGGCCCGGCCCAGGCCGCCGTGGCCGACCAGCCCCAGGGAGCCGGAACGAAGATCGGTGACCGCGGCGCGGAAAGGTATGGCGAGAGAGTCGAAGTCACCGCCGGAGAGAGCTTCCGAATCCAGGGTAAGGCGGGTGTACATCTCCTCGGCCTCGGCGGAGCTGGCCAGGGACCCGGTGGCCTCGACCGGTCGAATCCCCATCCAGCGGATGGTGAGGAGTCCGGGGCGCTCGTCCATCTCCTGGAGGACGTCGGTGTAGCGCCGTTTCGCGGAGCCGGAGAAGAATCGGCCCCAGTCGATGGTGGTGGCCACCGATTCCATCTCCGCCGGCGAGTAGCCGCAGGCGTAGAGCCCGCCGATCACCGCGCCCATGCTGCACCCGACCAGAACGTCGGGGGCGATTCCCGCTTCTTCCAGCGCCCGGAGCGCCCCCACGTGGGCCAGGCCGCGGGCGCCTCCCCCGCTCAGGACGATCCCCAGCGCGGGTTTCGCGATCGAGGGAACCGCGGGGGGGATCCTGGTGACCGCTTCCGGCGCGTAGCCGGAGTCGGCGGGCGCGGTGGCCGCGGGCTCCGAGGCCGCGCCGGCGGGAGCGGATCGGAACAGCCCGGCGCCCCCGATGACGGCCAGAACCATGGTGATCGCCCATCCGGGGCCCCGCCGCACGTTCAGACTCCCCCTTCCGGTCCACGGCCCCTCCCGGGGATCCCAGTGCCCTTCGCGCCCGCAACCCTCTCATTCCGGTGGGGGGCCGGAAGCGAGAGTTTTCCAGCTTCGGCGATTGGAGCCGCCGCGTCAACCGGGGCCGGCAACCTCCGCGAATCCCCCGAAGCGCGAAAAAGAAACAGGGCCGGAGGTCTCCCTCTCGGCCCTGATTCCGTGGTGACCGCGTCAGATCCGCGAGGATCTAACGCGGCCTATCCCCACAAGGACTACTACTCATCTAGGCAGACACCTCCCCCGCCATCGTCGGCGGCACCCCTCGCGACGCGCGTCTCAGCGGACCGCGCGAACGGTTATGAACCGATCACGCGCGGCGCGCGTCGGTTTCGCGGAGTGTTCGGTTGCGACTCGAGCCGTCCCGAGCCTCGGCCTGCCACCGGGGAAGAGGAGTCTCCCGGCGGAGTCTCGACTCTTCGGCCTTGGTCCCGGGGCCCGCGTCATCGCGGGACCCACCCCGGCGCTACGATGCAAGAAATCCTACCACGACAGTCGCCCGGGTTGTGCGGGGAAAGTGCATCCGGCCCGGGGGGCGCCCGGAAAATCACCTCGCCCCGAGACCCTACTTCCCGTAGCGCCGCTTGAGCGTCCCCCAGGTAGCCGCCTCGACCGGATCGGGCCCGACCAGGATCAACAGGCGGTCGTTCCCGGTGTCGGTGACCACCCCCCAGTAGCAACAGTAACCCGCAGCCTGCTGAGGGCCGGAGAGCGGCCCGAATCCCCGCGACA
>CAWANH010000011.1:0-4126 GCA_963783375.1 Candidatus Eiseniibacteriota bacterium | reverse complement strand
CCGGAGGTGACCGTACCCTGGGAGATCAAACCGTAGATGTAGATGGTGTACTCGGTATCGGGATCGGCGGCGTTCAGGTCCTGGAAGGGCACGTCGAAGCTGCTGTGACCCCCACTCCCTTGAGCTCCCCGCCGAGAGGGGAGTTGGTGGCGGTAGCCCCCGCTTCCCAGGTGTAGATCCGGATCCCAGTCGATGGCGGCACCCGCCAGAACCGTGGCCGGCAGGGCCACGACCACCAGGGATACCAGAAGCGCGATGTAGAAGATTCTCATGCTAACCCCCGTGCGCTCGACGATCATGGTCGGCGCCTGCCTCAGCGATAGATGCTCTTGATTTTGCCCCACGACGTCTTCTGGGTCGGGACCGGTTCATTCAGGAAGATCTGTCCGTCAACCTGGTGCTCATACCCGGCGGGCTTGTTCAGCTCGTTTCCGGTGATGCCAGCGAACGACCACCCCATACGCTGGTTGGCCGGGATGTTCCCATATTGGGAGCCCCCCGTCACGTCGAACTGGGCGTTGTAGCTTCCCGAGTTGGAGGTGGTGCTGAACACGACCTGGAAGGAGCTGATCGCGCCCTCCAGGAACAACGTCCCGTCGGTGAAGCTGCTCGGGGCGGTCCCGTTGGGCGGATAGACCCCGAAGACGGGATCGGTTCCGGTGGTCTTCGAGTCCTCGAACACCTCGAAGGTGCCGGGACCCGAGTAGTCGACGATCACGTAGCCGCCGACCACCGTGCGATTCGATTGCGTGAGACCGCTGATGTAGTAGGTGTACTCGTAGTTCGCGGTGTCGGGCGCAAGGGGAGCAAAGAGGTTGGGCACGTTCCCCACTTCCTTGTACCCGCTTCCCGCTTCACCGAAGAGCGTGGAGTCGGGATCGGGGGACTCGTAGTCATATCCCACGTAGTCCACCAGGAGGGTTGCCGCGTCCGCCACGCACGCGCCCCCCACCCCGAGCAGAAAGACCAGCAAGCCGAAGACAATCGCGGTTTTTCTCATGGAGTTCCTCATCATCGTGATGCGTGCTTCCGCCCATCGCCGACAACCCTCTTGCCGGGCGATTCTGGAAGATCTCTGTGCTGTGTACACACGGAAAGCTCGACGGGATCGGGGGGGAGTCGATCACGCAGGTTCTTCAGCGTCTTGTACGAACCGCTTTCCGAGCTCCTGGAATGCGGGGGAATTGAGATTTAAATTGTACGCTTGGAAGGCGTGGAATGCAACCCCTGAATCTCAGCTGATTGCATCCAAACTTGAGTTCCCGGGGTCGGGGACCTGTCTTCCGGAAGCGGCGGGGGTGAATGTCCGGGTCAGCCCCCGGAAGCCTGCAGAAAGTCCGTAGCCTCGGCCACCGCGGCGTCGAGCCTCAGGGCCGCCCCCTCGGCCAATCCGGCATCGAGGCCCGCCTCCCCGGAAATGCCCCTCATTCGCTCCAGGAGAACGGATTGCTGGCGTTCCTCCGCCGGGGAGAGGGCGGCGCCGGTCTCCTCCCGCAGTCGCCGCGCCGCTCCCAGAAACCGCGCCCCCCGAACCGCATCCCCCCTCATCACCGCCAGCTCCGCGGTCCCTTCCAGGGCGTAGGCGCCTTCCCGCGCCGAGGCCAGTTCCTGGACGATGGCCAGGCTGGCCAGAGCCTGGGCGGCGGCGGTCTCGTCCTGTTCCAGGCGGACCGAGGCCACGGCGAGGTCGGCCAGGGTGAGGGCCACCTGCTTCAGATCTCCGGTCGTTCGAAGCAGGGCGAGCGCCTGGGTGTAGAAGTCGACGGCGGAGGCGGGGTCCCCCTCGCACAGGGAGAGAAAGCCCAGGTTGTGCAGGGTCACCGCCGCGCCGCGATCGTTTCCCTGGGCGCGGTAGGCGGCCAGCGCTTCCTGGTTGTGGCCCCGCGCGGCGGCGTAGTCCCCCTGATAGGTGGCCACGGTGGCCAGCCCGCTCAGAGCCCGGGTGGCTCCGTTCACGTCGCCGAGCGCCCGGTACACCTCCAGGCTCTCCCGAATCGGTTCGGTCGCGCCCTCATAATCCCCGCGATAGAGCGCCATGCCGCCCAACCTCACCAGCGCCTTCGCGCGTTCCGGAATCGGCCCGGCGGTGCCCTCGCCGGCCAGGGCGTCGGCCAGGGCGCGCCGGCCCAGCTCGTACTGGCCGCGCGCCGACCAGAACCGGGCGGCCGCCCCGGCGAGTCGGAGCGCCCGGACCGGCTCGCTCCCCTCGCCCTCCGCCCAGGCCAGGGCGGCCAGGAAATTCAGGTGCTCGGGGTCGAGGCGGGTGAACCAGGTCTTCTGGTTCTTCCCCACCAGCTCCTTCTCCCCGGTTTCGGCGAGGGCCAGGTAGTGGTCGAGGTGGCGGTTTCGGACCGGGGCGTTCTCCTCCGTCGGGGCGAGGATCTCCGCCGCGTACTGGCGCACGGTCTCCAGGTAGCGGAAGCGGTTGGCTCCGTCCGCCCCCTTCTCGACCCCGGCCAGGGACTTCTCCACCAGACGGGTCATGAGGTCCAGCACCTCGAACTCGTCGGCGTTCTCCTCCCACGTCGCGGTGGCCGCTTCCAGGTTCCAACCCCCCGAAAAGACCGACATCGCCCGGAAGAACTGCTGCTCGAGGGGAGCGAGCTGGTCGTAGCTCCACTGGATGGCCGCGCGGAGGGTCTGCTGCCGCGCCGCCGCCCCGCGCCCGCCGCCGGTGAGGAGACGGAACCGGTCGTCGAGTCGTGCCTGGATGTCCTCCACCCCCAGCACCCGGACCCGGGCGGCGGCGAGTTCGATGGCCAGGGGAATCCCGTCCAGACGGCGACAGATCTCGGCCACCGGGTGGGCGTTTGCGTCGTCGAGTACGAACCCGGGGCGGACCAGCTCCGCCCGCTCCACGAAGAGCCGCACCGCCTCGAACCCGCCCACCCCGGCCGCGCTGTCCGTCGGCGAGGCGGGGGGACGGCCAGGGTGGGAACCACGAAGGGCCTCTCCCCGGGCACTCCCAGAACCTCGCGGCTGGTGGCGATCACCCGCGTCTCCGGGGACGCGGCGATGATCCGGCCGGCAAGGTCGGCGGCGGCGGCGAGCAGGTGCTCGCAGGTGTCGAGCACCACCAGCACCCGGCGCCCGGCGAGCTGCTGGGTGAGGCTCTCGGAGAGGGACTTCCCGGACTCCTCGCGGAGCCCCATGGCCAGGCCCAGGGTCAGGATCGCCCGTTCGGGTTCGGTGACCGGGCCCAGATCGACGAACCACACCCCGTCCGGGTACTCGGCGAGAGAGAGCGAGGCCAGCTGCAGCGCGACCCGGGTCTTTCCGCTCCCCGGCACCCCGGTGAGGGTGAGAAGCCGGGTGGCCCCGATCATCTCCCGGCACGCGGCGAGCTCCCGCTCCCGCCCCACGAAGCTCGACCCCGTTCCGGGAAGGTTGTTCGGGACCTCGGCCTGCGCCTCGCCGCTCCGGAGCGCCGATGCCCGCCGGATTCCCAGAACGTCCTCGAGAACCAGCCGCGCTTCCGGATCGCCGCCGGTCGATCGGCCGTGCGCTTCTCGAGGCAGTGCTCCACCAGTTCCGGACGCGGGGCGGGACGGCGGCGGGGAGGAGTGAGGCGTCCGGCGTCCGCTTCAGGCTGGCGGTGAACATCCGCCGCGAGGCTCGGCCGGGGAACGGATTTTTGCCGGTAAGGCACTCGCGACGCACGCATCCGAAGGCGAAGACGTCGGTCCGTTGGTCCTGGGGCTGGCGCGGATCTGCTCCGGGCTCATCTTCCCCCGGCGTCCCCACCACCTGGTCGTCGTCGACGGGTTGGAGGCAAATTTCAAGGCTGGAAGGGACGGAGGACGGGGGCGTCGACGCTCCCTCACCCCCGGAGGACGGCAGGGTGACCGCATCGCCCGCCGGAGCCTCCCCGCCGGCGGAAGCGGGGGCCTCGGCATCCGGTGCGGGAGGGCCGGGCAAGGTGAGGGCGTCGGGGCCGGCCCCCGCGCCACCCCCCGCCAGGGTGGGCGCGTCCGGGCTCGACGCGGGCTCGCCGGGAACCAGGGTGGGCGCGTCCGGGCTCGACGCGGGCTCGCCGGGAACCAGGGTGGGCGCGTCGGGATCGAGCGCGGGGCCGCCTCCGGCGGTGTCCGGCGATGACCGACCGGCGCCGACCGCGTCCCCACCC
>CAWANH010000010.1:0-6586 GCA_963783375.1 Candidatus Eiseniibacteriota bacterium | reverse complement strand
GGTGGACGGCCCGGCCGGGGACCGGGGCCGGCCGGGCCCGACCCCGGCGGGAGCCTCGGACTTGGAGGTCGGGAGGAAAAATAACCGGGCGGGCGTCTACGGCCTCTTGTTCTTCGCCTGGCCCGGCCGGACAATCCAGCCATGGGAACCCCCGTTCGCTTCCCCGAGGAAAACCGCGAGGTTCTGGGCTGGTTGGAGGAGGAGCAGGTCTTCCTGAACCTCCACGGCGACTACGACTACCTCACCGCCGGCTATTACGTCTCCCAGGACCTGGAGGCGAAGGGACTTCCGGTGGCCCCCACCACCATGGAGATCCTGGACGGATACGTCGTCCCTCTCTTCCTGGAGAAGGCGCGGCTGGCCGGGCTCCCCGTTCCCGCTTCCTATCTCACCAACGGCTTCTTCGAGCCTCCGGTGATCGTGGACCCGGTGAACCCCTTCATGTCCGGCCAGAGCATCGTGCTCAAATCCGGCCAGAAGGACCGGGTGGCAAAGTCCATGACGCGAAACTACACCTACGCCATCTCCTGCCAGGAGATCCCCGACGGGGCCAAGATCAAATCCTTCCGCGCCGTGCTGGGAGAGTGCTCCGACCAGCGCTACCGGGAGCTGGCCGCCGGGATCTGGCGGACCTTCCGGATCCCCCTGGCCGTGGCGCGGGTGGTGGTGCCGCCGGGGGGCGAGCCCCTCTTGAGCGCCCTCCACCCCATGAAGAAGCTCAAGCTCCGCGAGCGCGGCCTGCTGAACCGGAAGGTGACATGGCCCGCATAGGCGTCTACATCGAGCGCTATACCGTGAGCCGTTCCGAGGAGATGGAGGCGCTCATGCGGCTCGGGTGGGAGGCGCGCCAGCTCGGGCACCGGATGGAGTTCATCTTCCGCCCCGACATGTTCAAGATCGCGGAGTTCGACGCGCTCTTCATTCGCGCGCTCACCGATCCGCTCAACTCGTCCTACGTGGCCTCGCGGACGGCCCAGCTCCACGGCCTCCGGGTGGTCGACGACCCCGGCTCCATCGTCATCTGCTGCGACAAGATCAACATGTACCGCCACCTCTTGAGCGCGGGCGTGCCCATGCCGGAAACCGTGTTCCTGGCCAAGCAGGACGTCTCCCCGGAGAAGGGGGAGGAGCTCCTGCGCACCCTCGGCTCCCCGCTGGTGCTGAAGGCCCCCAACTCCAGCTTTTCGCTCTACGTGGACCGGGTTTCCACCCCCAAGGACTTCGTGCGGGTGGGGAAGCGCTACCTCCGGCGCTCCGACCGCATCCTGGCCCAGCGCTACGTGGCCTCGGAATTCGATTGGCGGGTCGGGGTCCTGGGCGGGGAGGTCCTCTACGTCTGCCAGTACCAGATCCCCAAACGGCGCTGGAAGATCCTGAGCTATACCGAGAGCGGGCGGGCCATCTCCGGACCGGTCAAGGCCTTCGATCCCGCCCAGGTGGATCCGCGGCTTCTGGACACCGCCCGGGCGGCGGCCGCGGCCATCGGGAACGGCCTCTACGGAGTCGACCTCAAGCAGCGGGAGGACGAGTTCACGGTGATCGAGGTGAACGACAACCCGACCATCGCCGAAGGGGAGGAGGACAAGGCATCCCCCGACCTCTACAAACGGGTGGTGCGTTATCTGGCCGGGGAGTGGGGCTAGTCGGCCGGCGGCCCGCCGCCGGTCTTCCCGGCCGGATCCGGCGGCCGGGCCGCGGGGGGGCTGATAGGATGGGCGCATGATCCGTATTCGCCGCGCGACCGAGGAGGACCTTCCCCAGCTCCTGGAGCTGGAGAAGGTGTTTCCCACCGACCGGATGGATCGCGATCAGCTTCGCTACCTCTTGATCCGGGCCAACTCCACCGCGCTGGTCCTGGAAGAGGACGGGGCGCGGATCCTGGGGGGAGCGGTCCTCCTCTGGCGCCGGAACGCGGGGAACGGCCGCCTCTACTCCATCGTGGTCGACCCCCGCCGCCAGGGGGAAGGGCTGGGGGGAAAGCTCCTGGCCGAGGCCGAGGCGGCGGCGGTGCGCCGCGGCCTCACCCGGATGAGCCTGGAAGTGCGGACGGACAACACCGGGGGAGTGGCGTTCTACGAGCGGCACGGGTACCGGGTGACCAAGGCGCTCCCCGGTTACTACGAGGACGGTGGGGCGGGGGTGCGGATGGCTCGGGCCCTCGATACTCCCGGGTCTGGCCGGGCCCGGCTCGACGTCCCCTACCACGCCCAGAGCCAGGAGTTCACCTGCGGTCCCGCCTGCCTCATGATGGCCATGAAACGGGAGGACCCCGAACTTCCCCTCACCCGCACCCTGGAGCTCATCCTGTGGAAGGAGGCCACCCTGATCTTCATGACCTCGGGGCTCGGGGGCTGCGGTCCGATGGGGCTGGCGGTGGCCGCCCGCCGCCGGGGTTTCGAGGTGGAGGTCATCCTCTCCGACCACCGCACCCCGTTCCTCTCCACCGTGCGCACCCGGGCCAAGAAGGACGTGATCTCCCTCATGCACCGCGCGCTCAAGGGGGAAGCCGTCGCGCGCGGGGTGAAGGTCGACGTGTTCAATTTCGGCTTCCAGAGCCTGGCCCAGGCCATGCATCGTGGCATGGTGCCGATCGTGCTCATCAGCACGTTCCGCCAGCACCGGGTCCGGGCCCCCCACTGGGTGGTGGTCACCGGCTTCGACGGGGAACGCGTCTCGTTCCACGACCCCTACGAGGGCTTTTATCTCCACAACGCCCGGCGCGGGCGGAACGTGACGGTGCCGGTGGCCGAGTTCGACCGCATGGCTGCCTACGGGAAGAGGCTCACCCGGAGCGCGGTCCTCATCGGACCCCGCCGCGCGGAGAAGGCTCAGGAACGCATGGACCGGGAGTTCCGGCGGGCGGAGCGGATCCAGGCGGAGCCGGAGCGGGGGAAGCGCGGGCGGTCGTGACGGTGGTGTCCGCCGGCCCCCCGCGGCCCGTGCGACGAGACTACCTTAGCACCAACATTGGTTGGTTAATCAACCAACAAATGATGGTGTTTCGACCACCCGGGATTGGTAGAGTAGGGCATGCTCATCGACGGCGGGAACAAGCTCCTGGGAAGCCGCCGGCGAACGGAGGTGCTGGTCCTGATAGCTCTTCTCGAAGAGAGCTATCCGACCGAGCTGGCCCGTTTGCTCGGCGCTCGGCTCTACTCCGTCCAGAAGGTCGTGGACGCCCTGGAACGGGAAGGCGTCCTCGCGACCCGCCGGATGGGGAACCAGCGGTGGGTATCCATCAACCCCCGCTTCTTCGCCGGCAAGGAGCTTCGCGCCCTGCTTCTCCGGCTGGCCGAGACGGAACCGGTCCTCACCGAGGCGGCCGCCTCCGTCCGCCGGCGCCCCCGCCGGAAAGGTAAGCCTCTGTGAGGGTCACCGCTCAGGACGACCTGAGGAGCGTGGCCTTCAAGGTGTGCACCGCTCTCCGCGATGCCGGCGTGACGGCGGTTCTCACCGGGGGGAGCGCGTCGACCGTCTATGCCCCGGAAGCCTACCAATCAGGCGATCTCGACTTCGTGTTGCAGTTCAGCACGGACACCACAGGACATGCAGAACGGGCGCTACAAGCGCTCGGATACACCGAGAAGAACGGCCAGTACCTTCACGAGAAGAATCCCCTCACCCTGGAATTCCTCAGACGACCGATCCAGATCGGGATGGACACCATCGAGACATGGGATACCCTCGGTGACGGAGGCAGGATTCTCCACATCCTCTCCCCGACGGATTGCTGTCGGGACCGGCTGGCCCACTTCCTTCACTGGAACGACCGATCGGTCTTGAGTCAGGCAGTTGCCGTCGCACGAGACCGGGCGGTGGATCTGGAGACCGTTCGCTTCTGGTGCGAGCGGGAAGGGCATACCGGGAAATTCGAGGAGTTCGAAAGAGTCCTGCGGGGACACTCCTAGTCGAGGGGGAAAACACCGCGCCGGCCGCCCAAAAAAACGGGCGGCCGCGGGGCCGCCCGAAGAAATGGAGCGGAAGACGGGACTCGAACCCGCGACAACCACCTTGGCAAGGTGGAGCTCTACCAGCTGAGCTACTTCCGCTCGAAAGCCGTTCCCCACAGGGGAGCGAAAAGACTATAGCCCGGGGGTGTGTCCGTCAACGAGTTTTTGACCCCCGAACCGTCCAACCCTATACTCTGTCGGGTGTTCCAGACCCCCGGCGAACGGGGCGGCCGAATCGGTCGTAGGGAGGCGCGCGTGCTGGTGGTCCAGAAATACGGCGGCAGCTCGGTCGGCACCCCCAGGCGGATCCAGCGGGTGGCCGACCGCATCGCCGCCCGTCACCGGGCCGGGGATCGCGTCGTCGTGGTCGTCTCGGCGATGGGACACACCACCGACCGGCTCCTCACCCTGGCCGCCGGCATCACCGATCGGCCGAGCCGCCGCGAGATGGACATGCTCCTCACCGCCGGCGAGCGCATCTCGATGGCCCTTCTCTCCATGGCTCTCGAAACCCGGGGGGTGGCGGCGATTTCCTTCACCGGGAGCCAGAGCGGCATCATCACCGACACCGCCCACACCCGGGCGCGCATCCTCGAGATCCGCCCCATCCGGATCGGCCCCGAGCTGGACCGCGGCCGGGTGGTGATCGTGGCCGGCTTCCAGGGGGTGAGCCGCGAGAAGGAGGTGACGACCCTGGGGCGCGGCGGGAGCGACACCAGCGCGGTGGCCCTGGCGGTGGGCCTCGGCGCCGATCTTTGCGAGATCTACACCGACGTGGCGGGGGTGATGACCGCGGATCCGCGAAGGGTTCCCGCGGGGCGGCTCCTTCGCCGGGTGAGCTGGGATACCATGCTGGAGCTGGCCTGCCACGGGGCGGGGGTCATGCACGCGCGGGCGGTGGAGCTGGCCCGGCGGCGGCGGCTCCCTTTCCAGGTACGCTCGACGTTCAGAAAGGGGGTGGGAACCCTGGTGGAAGGACAACCGATCGAATCGGGACCCGAGGTGGCGGCGGTGACCGGGCGGGACCGGGTAGCCGAGGTTCGCATGGAGGACCTGGAGTTCTCCGGAGACTCCCGCATCGCCTTCTTCGACGCCCTGGACACGCTCCTGGAGGAGGCGGTGGCGCTCCACCAGTACGGGAACGCCGCGCGGACTCACCTGGCCTTCCACATGCCGGTCCGGCCGGAGCTGGAGGATCTGCTGGCCAAGCTCCAGGAGCTTACCGTGCGACACGGCGGCCGGATGACCGTCGGCCGGGAGCACGCCTCGGTGTCGGTGGTGGGGACCGGGGTGCTGGACGCACCCGCGGTGGCGGCCCGGGCCCAGCGTGCGCTGGCCGGGGCGGGGATCGTGCCCTCGGCGTTCGACACCGGGAACCTGAGCCTCACCTTCCTGGTCCCCCAGGCGTTCTTCGAGGCCGCGCAGCGGGCACTCCACCGGGAGTTCCTGGAGCGCGGCCGAGGATCCTGACCCGCGCAGATCCGCTCAGGACCCCGAACGCACCAGGTAGGCCGACGCCGATGGCTGCGTGTGTTCGTCGTAGCCGCCGAGCAGCAGGACATCGCCGCCGGGGAGGAGGGTGGCGGTGGCGAACATCATCGGCCCCCCCAGGACTCCCCGTACCGGAACGAAGCTCGACCGTCCGGGATCGTAAATTTCGGGAACCTCCGCCCCCCCGGCCACCAGCACCGCGCCGCCAGTGAGGACGGCCAGCGCGTCCCTCAGCTTGTGACGGGCCCGTTGCAGATCCGGGCCGGGCGAGAACGCGCCGGTTTCGGGGTCGTAGATCTCGGTGGCCGCCATTCGGCCGGGGTATCCGCGCCCGTCCGACCCCCCGAGCACGAGAACCCTTCCGTCGGGAAGGAGGGCGGCCCCCTGCTTCACGCGGGCCGTCGCCATGTCTCCGGTCGCGTGAAAAGTGTCGGTATCCGGATCGAAGATCTCCGCGGAAGGAAGTATCCCTCCGTCGGGACCCTGGCCACCGGTCACGAGCACCCGGCCGTCGGCGAGCCCGGTGGCCAGGTAGTGGTTGGCGTGCATGGGGGTTACCGTCGAGAACGCGGAGGTGCGGGGATCGAAGACCTCGGCGGTGGCCAGAGTTCCCAGGCCACCGTCCCCTCCTCCGACGATCAGGACCCGGCCGTCGAGAAGCGGCACCGCGATGAGGCTGGCCCGCGCCTCGGCCATGTCCCCCACCGGGGTCCACGCGCCGGTCGCGGGATCGTACGTCTCGGCGCTCGAGACCGCTCGCTCCCCGTTCCAGCCTCCACAGACCAGGACCCGGCCGTCGGGTAGAAGGGTGGCGGCGTGACTGGCCCGCGGGATGCTCATGGGGGACGCGGCGCGGAAGCTCCGGCGGGCGGGATCGTAAAGTTCGACCGAGGCGAGCACGCGGCCACAGTGGTCGCCGGAGCAGCCGCCGGTGATCAATACCGCCCCCGACGGCAGGACGGTGGCCTGGTGCGCCGCCCGCGGCGCCGCCATCCCGGCGATCCTGACCAGCCGGGCGGCGGGTGGACCACCGGACGAACCGGGCTTCCGGGCGACACAGGCCGGGGCCGTGGCCAAGAACCCGGCCACGACGGCGGCCGCGACGAGACGAACCCTCACTCGCCGCCGCCCGCCGAACCGCTCGC
>CAWANH010000009.1:0-11095 GCA_963783375.1 Candidatus Eiseniibacteriota bacterium | reverse complement strand
CCGAACGTCTGGGGATCGCGGTAGAGTTCACTCCCTTGTCGAAGACTCTTCACCCTTCACAGGTGTTCGGTGTCGTCGTAAACCAGCATCTTCCGGGATCCGACGATGGTGTGTTTCGGGCTTGGAGGGAGAGAGCCACGACACCTGGACGTGGGCCAGGACGCCGGAACCGAAGATGAGGTCGATGAAAGCCACGTCGGGAAGCCCGGGCTGGACGTAGTCCCGTCCACCGCCACCACCTGGACCGGGTGCTCCCCCAGCCAGGCAAAGATCATGGAAAGATCGTGGGGGGCAAGATCCCAGACCACCGAGACGTCCTTCTGGTGCAGTCCGAGATTCACCCGTGTGGACGAGATGTAATACACGTCGCCGAGTTCACCGGAACGGATCACCTCGCCGATCTTCCGAACCGCGGGCGAGTACTCGAAGGTGTGACCGACCATGATCACCTTCCCCGAGGCCTTGGCCAGGTCGATCAGCGCCTGGGCCTGGACCGAGGTATGGGCGAAGGGCTTCTCCACGAAGACGTGTTTCCCCGCGCCGAGGGCGCGGCGGGCCAGGTCGAAGTGGGTGGAGAGCGGGGTGGCGATCACCACCGCCGGGATCGCGGGATCGTCCAGGATCTCCTGGATGTCGAGGGTGGTGCCGATCACCGGGAACCTCTGGCGGACGTAGTCCAGCCGGGATTGCTCCAGGTCGCAGACCACCACGCCCTCGCACCGGCGGTTCTCCACCAGATTCCGGATCAGGTTCGGGCCCCAATATCCGCATCCGACCACGCCGACCTTCACCATGCGCACACTCCTGATTGCCGCGCCCCCCCCACCATCTCTCAATGCCCCCCGCTTCCGTGGATCACGACGGGGATGGTGCGGGTCAACAGGGCCAGATCCAGGCCCAGGGACCAATTCGTGATGTAGTGCAGGTCGAGAAGGACCATCTCCTCGAAGGAGACCTGGCTCCGGCCGGTGACCTGCCACAGGCCGGTGATGCCGGGAACCACGTCGAGGCGATGACGCTGCCATTCCTCGTACAGGTCCCACTCGTAGGGAAGGCAGGGCCGGGGCCCCACCAGGCTCATGTCCCCCCGGAAGACGTTCCAGAGCTGCGGCAGCTCGTCCAGGCTGGCCCGCCTGAGGAAGCGTCCGATCGGGGTCACCCGGGGATCGTCCATCATCTTGTAGACCTTGCGCCCGCGCTCATCGACCCCCGCCGCATTCCCCCGCATGAGCGACTTCACGTAGTTCCGGTGGGCCTCGTCATCGTTGTTCACCACCATGCTCCGGAACTTGTACAGGACGAAGCGCCTGCCCTGTCGCCCCACCCGCTCCTGCTTGTAGAGTACCGGGCCGGGCGAGGTAAGCTTGATGGCCGCGGCGATGAGAGCCAGAAGGGGAAGGAGCACGATCCCCCCGGCGGTCACCGAGGTAACGTCGAGGACGCGCTTGGCGGTGAGACCCCAGCCCCGTTGCGGCGATCGGCGGAGCTCCACCAGGGGAACGCCGCCCAGGAGTCCCGCCGAGGCGCGCGCCACCATGACCTCGAACGCGCTCGAGACCAGGATCACCCGAAGCCCCTCGTCGAGCCAGTCGTGGGCCAGCTCCACCAGCCGGCCCCTCGAGAGGTCCTCCCGGGCCACCATCACCTGGGTGATGCGATGCTCCCGGGCGAGATGACGCACCTCGTTGAGGCCTCCCAGGAAGGGTTCGGAGAGCCCCCGGGGCGCGGGATTGCGGAATCCGGTTCCGGGATCGGTCAGGTCGTCCACGAATCCCACGAGATAGGGTTCGGCCTCCCCCTGCTCGGCGGCGAGGGAGGCGGCTCGCCGCGCCAGCTTGCCGGTGCCCACGATCACCCGGGCTCCCCGGAGCCGCCGTCCATAGCGGGCGGTGAGCCAGGGCCGCCATCCACCCGCGCGGACCGCCGAGGTGAGGGCGGATCCCAAGAGGAAGAAGAGGAAGAGAGCCAGGCGCGAACGGAGCGGGGAATCGGCCTTGGCCAGGAAGATGCCGAGGATGGCCAGGCCCATCAGCATCATCCAGGATCCGAAGAGCGGCGCGCTTTGCCGTCCACCGCGGGCGACGACCCTCGGGTCGTAGAGGCCGTTCACCCCGAACACGCCCACTCCCAGCGTCGCCAGGGCCAGCGAGGCGACGGCCACGCGCGCGGCGTGCCCCAGGGCCTGGGAGGAATCGCGCAGAAGGTGCGCTCCCCAGAACGCGGCGGCTACGGCCACGAAATCGACCAGGGCCAAGGCCACGATGACCCGGGTACGGGGAAGGGGCTCCATCACCGGGGGGGTCGGGAAGGAAGAGGGGCTGATCGAATCCGTGCTGGCGACCTGTCGCGCGGAGAGGTCTCGGATCCAGGCGGTCATGGTCTGTGATTTCGTCCTTGGGGGGGTCTCCCGGTTGGGCGGAAGAGCGGGGTGTACAGCCCCCCTGAAACCCCATTTTGCACCGGTTGGCGTGGCTTATTCGCCATAGAGCGTACCATGCCGCAACCTTATCCAACAACAGCCGTAACGCGACTCGAGCGCCGGCAAGGACGGCGAAATCAGGGGTGGATCGGCTTCATCTCCGTGCGGGGCAGGTTGGCGCGGGCCGGGGGGATCGGGGGGGTGGGAAGCCGCGGAGGGTTGGGCCGGGCGGGGTGCATTGAGGGGGATTCGACCCGGAGGCGCTCCTGGTGGCGGGCCACCCGGGCCTCGGCCACCTGACGATGCGCCTTGAGCGCCCGGGCCAGGTCTTCCATGGTGTCGACCCGGGCCCAGGGATGCCCGTTGACCGCAACGGGCTCGTGTCCGTGTCGCTCCAGGACGTCCCGAAGCGCGTCGTAGAGCCCTTCCACCGAGTCGAGCTGGGCTCCCTCGTCCCCGGCGGCGGCGAACAGAGCCGCGGCGGTGCGGGCGGTCAGCCACCAGATTCCGGCCGGATCACCCGCCGCGTCCACCACCACCCGATTCCCATCGCCTCCCCGCACGAGCTGCTCGATCATGACTCCGTCGAATACCATCTCGCCCCTCACCAGGAGCAGGGAGCGCGGCGGCATGGCCCCCGCCGCCCGGAGCGTGCTCAGGCGGGGCTCCGCCCGCGAATAGCGGGTGTTCATGCAGAATCGCACGTCGCCGTACGCCCGGCAGGCCTGCTCCACCTGGGCCGATCGGTATCCTCCGATGACCGTGATGTGGTCCACCCCGGCGCTGTGGAGCGCCTGGATCACGTGATCGAGGATGGGGGTCCCCCCCACCGGCACCAGACAGGTGGGAAGATGCTCCGTCAGTGGACGGAGTCGAAGGCTGCCGGTCTCGGCGAGGATGAGGGCTTCGATATTCACGCCAGTCAGGATCCCATTGTCGGAGGTGGGCGGGGGCCCAGGGCCACGATCCCCTGTCCCTTCAACTATCGTCCTGGTTCGCTCCGAACTTGATCCCGGAGTGGCGGCGAGGGCAAATTGCGCCATTTGGCGCAGCCGGGAGGGGCCGGGAATCTCGGGCTCCTCCGACCGATCCGAGGTCCCCTCGCGGAAACGCTGACGGCAGGTCGGTGGCGAGGGAGGAAGGTCGGCGAAGGGAAGGCGGGACCGAGGAGCCGCGGTGGGGGGTCAGCGGATGATGGAACGACCCAGATGGGCCTTGACCTTGTTCCCGGCCACCCAGGAGAGCACCTGGGTCTTGTCGCGGCGCATGCTGGCCCGGGCGGTGCAGACCATCCAGCAGGGCTGGTTGCACCCGCGTACCACGTCCCGGACCTCTTCCATTCTCCGGGAGCGCCAGATCTCCATGAACGGGGTCTTTCGGATGTTACCCACCGGCAGGTTCAGGATGTTGCAGGGATAGACGTCCCCCACCGGATCGATCATGAGGCTGGTATGGGCCGCCTCGCACGGGGTGGGCCGGACGTTGGCCTTGACGTGCTCCACCAGGCCCTTGTGGAAGTAGGCGCGGAGCCAGCTCTTGAGCTTCCCGCTCCGGAGCTCGTTCCCGGCCACGTAGTCCAGCTGCCGGGTCAGCTCGTCGACGTTCACCCCCTTGTTGGAGCTCGTCTTGAAGTAGTGGTCGGAGTTGTGAGCCACCGCGCAGGTGAACTCCACCCCGGTGCGGCGGGCGAGGTCGTAGATCTTCCCCAGGTGCGAAGTGTTGTCGGCGACCTGGTTCACGGTGGCGGTGAAGGCGATGCGGAGGTTGGTGACCCCCTCCTCCTGGAGGACCTGCACGGTCTCGTAGGCCTTCTTCCATCCCCCCCGGATGCCGCGTACCCGGTCGTGAACATCCTCTTCGCCGTCGATCGAGACCGCGAAACCGATCCCGGGATCCGCCCGCAGGATCTCCGGAATCATCTTACGGGTCCGGCGCGGTTGAAGGCCGTTGGTGGAGATCACGATCTTGGCCCGGGGAGCGGCGGAGCGCACCGCGGCCACCACCGCGGGGAGGTCGTTCCGGAGGAACACCTCGCCTCCGGTGAGGTTCACGTTGAGGAGGGTATCGGGAATGACCCGGGCATAGTCCTCCGGGGTGAGTTCCCCCTTGCCCGATTGGTCCGCCTCCCAGATCCCGCACATCACGCACCGGGAATTGCACCGGTAGGTGAGGACCAGGAGCAGGTCCTCGGGCACGATGCGCCGGTGGGCGGCGGCGTGACGGAAGAGGGAGGGGGAATCCGGAACCGGGGCCGGTGGCGCATCCGGACGGGGCCCCGGTCCCTTGGGAGCGGATCCCGGCGCCGCGGCGTGGAAGGGTTCCCGAGACGCCCCAGGCGCCGGAGTGTCCGTGGCGTGGTCTGGAGTGGTTCGCGTCATGTTGCCCTGGTGAAGAGGTGATCGACCGGAACGAGGATGGATTTTATCACAGTTCGACGGCCGGACGGAAATTTCGGCCTGGAAGTGTCTTGAACCCGCCGGCGCGGCGGACATTCGAGCGCACGCAAGTACCCCGGAAGCTCGGACATCCACCGGGAGCGGTCAGGGCGCCGTGCGCTCCGAGCGCCGGCACAGAAAAACCGTGGCGCACGGCGTAGGGACCGCGCGCCACGGTCACGATTGCATTCATCAAAGGGGGAACGGAAACCGAGCTATTGCCCGCCGTGCCCGCCTCCCTGATTGTGGCAAAGGGCCTTGCAGTCACGCTGGTCCATGGCGATCTGCTCCATGACCGATTCGTGACGGGCCTCCTCTTCCTGGTGACACTGCCAGTCGCCCGCACAGCTCTTGAGGTTGGTGTGGTGGAGGTCCTTCTCGTCGGCACGACGCTGCTGGGCCTCATCGACGCAGGCGCGTACGCACTGCGAAACCCCACCCTTGTTGCTGTTGAGGGACGTACCGTCCGGAGACACGACCTGATCGCCCACCCGCGCGCACTGCGGTTCCGATGCGGCCAGGGCGAAGAAGGCCATACCGGCGATGGCGAAGAAAGAGATACGGCGATAGGGCTGGTTGGAGCGCATGAGCCTGATCCCCCTTGGCTGTGACTCGCTAGCGAGAAAATGGATCGAACCGAAACGTCACGGTGTACTTGGACCACCCTCATCCACGGGCGGGCATCCTGGACGTCGACACGACCCCGACGTTCCGAAGAACCCTCAGAACGACTGGGTCCAGGCCGCACCCCCGGACAGGGTGTCGAGATGAAGCAAGGCTGCTTGAATGCTCAGGCGTCCAAGGAACACCAGACTTACACCAGTATTCCATTTCTCGGTGTCGTATTCAAGCATTCCCGTCGCCCGGCCGGCGATTCCCAGCTCGACCCCACCGAAGCCTCCGTCCAGGACCCGCCGTGACGCGGAAAGAGCCGTGGACCCGTACCCGCCCGAGGCTCGGAGGGTGATTTGCCCCATCGGAATTGGAAATGTCTTGGTTCCAACCACATAGAGGCTGTGAAATCGCCGTGTGCCGCGCGGATCGTCCAGCCCCACCGCCACCGCCGGCGCCCTCCCCTCGGGCAGAAGGAGGATCCGCGCCGATCCCATCCGATCCACCTGGGGAAAGTTCGTGTCCGGAAGGAGGGTGACGTCCTTGAACACCGTGGCCCGGACCGTGAGCTCCACCCGGGGGAGGAATCCGAAGCTCACGAAGTAGACGTCGTTGTCGGAGACGCCGCGGAGCTGGTAGGCCCATTTCCTGTCGATACGGAAGTACCCGAACCGGAACGTGGCGTCGGGAAGGACGTCGGCGGTGGGGGTGTTGATGAGACCCGTGGTTCCTCCCAGGGAAACGTGGCCGGTCACCGGTTCAGCGCCTCGGGCGGTCGGTGAGGCGGCCGGGACCAGGAGCAGGGCGAGCAGAACCGGTAGCCGTTTCATCGCCCGCCCTCCTTCCGCGGAAGTCCGGATCGCAGATCGTCGAGGTTGTTGAGAATGAAGGTGGGATAGAGCCCCATCCGCAGGCGCTCGAGGTCGTCGAACATCGAGACCTGGCGGCCGACGTCCTGCACGGATTCCCGGTAGGCGAGGGGGAATTCCGGCACGGTGGAGACCCTCACCGTCCGGGGCCGGGACCACTTCCGGACCGGGAGCGGGATCTCGAATTCCATCCCCACCACCGAATCGTCCTGGGTCTTGATGCCGAAGAAGTCCACGCGCGTCTCCCCGAACCGCCGGGCCACGTCGAGCCGTCCTCCCAGCCGCTTCTCCATGAACCGCGCGCCGGTCACCGTGGTCTCCAGATCGATACCCCGGGTCCGGTAGGTTCCGGCCACGAACGCGGACCAGGTTTCGAGGCGGGAATAGAGAACCACGTGCCGCGAGAACTTCAGGAACCCGGAGAGATCCCCCCCCACCTGCATCTCGAGCGCCCCACCGCGAAAGAGCCGTCCCGTCCGGGCGGCCACGCCGTAGCGGTTGGATGGAAAGAGGCCGGCGCTGGCCGCGCCGAGCCATCCCGCGGGGAGCCGCCCCCCCCAGCTCGCGGTGTTCCGGCCGGGAACCACGTCACGGCCGAACTCGTCGAAGTCCTCGTGCAGCCGGACCTGGGCTTGCCCGGTGACCAGCACGCCGGTGACGGGGCTCATGACCGCCTCGGGAGCGAGCCAGAGCGAGTACTGAAAGGGGTTGTCGGCGATCCCGAGTTCGAAGGAGAGCAGCGGGCGAAGTCTCAGGTCCGTACGCCACCAACGCGGGTTGGAGCGGACGGCTCCGGCGGGGGGGCGGGGAACCTCTCCGTCGGCCCGCACTTCGATCCGGCCGCGAAACCACGAGGCGTCGGCGTCGCCGGCCAGGAAGCGCCGCCAGTCCCCCGCGGCCGCGGCCACCGCGACGATGGCCACGCCCCGGTTCTGGGGCACCATGACCAGGGTGCGCTCCGAATCCAGGTCCGCCGCGGCCAGGGCCGCCGCCTCGCCCAGCCCGGCCAGCTCGTAGCGGTAGACGCGGTTCTCGTACCAGACGGTGACCGCCTGGGGGGTCGCATCCATCACGACGTTCTCGAACCCGTGGGCGACGAGGGCGCGGGCGGCGGGAGGCTCGGACCCGGCAGACGAAGGACCGCCCTCGCCCCGGACGGGGAGGAAGACGGCGAGGATGACCAGACCGGCCCAGCCGGCCCGGAGGCGTCCGGAGAACATCCAGGGCCCTCGGTGAACGTGAGCGGTAAGGTTCGAATTTACGAGTACTTACCGACCCAGTCAATCGGAAAGGCCGCCGGCTCGGCCGGCGGCCCTATCCTGTTCTCGGCTCCCGTTCAAGGGCCTGAAGCAATTTCGGCGACGATCCAGGGTCGGGCTCAGTATCCCCCGGCCTTGAGCGCGCCCCAGCTCAGACGGCGCGCGGCGCCGGCGTCCCCGGTGAGACCCCAACCCTGCGCCGCGGCCCGGGCGGTGGCGGTCCCTTCACCGGTCCAGCGGAACCGTCCCCGGGCCTCCTTCACCCCATGCTTCTCGATCACGATCATCTGGTAGGGGCGGCAGGCGCTCCGACCCCAGCCGCGGGTGGAGGAGCCGCTGCACTCGAGGTCGAGGACGCACGCGAAACCCGAGCGGCGAATGTCGCGGACCTGGACGGAGTAGTCGCCTCCGGAAAGCTCTCCCATCGTGACCAGGATCACCGTCTGCCGGCTCCAATCGACGTCCCGGGGCGCGGAGACCGGTGCCATGACGAGAAGCGCCCGGGCGGCGAGTGCGGACATGGCCGCGTCCCAATCCTCCTGGTTGGAGAAGAGCCGCACCATGGAACTCATCCACGGGCCGTCCCGCCCCTGCTCCAGAACGCGGTAGGACACCTCATGGCCGAGCCCCCGGGCCAGACCCGTGTCCGAGACCGCCTCGGCCCGCTGCTCACCGAGGAGAACGACCCCCGAGAAAAGGACCGCTCCGATCAAGACCGGCAATTGCCTGCGAGACATGGCCTCCACCTCCGTTTTCCGAGACCCCGAAACGACCTGTATGCCCCCCTGCATTGCAACCCGGATGCCATCGGATGGGATTCGTTTAATATCTCTCAAGTCATTGCTTAACAATAAATTACGGGTTAATCCCGGAACCGGGATCTGGAGGGAAATCGAGAAGAACACAGTCTCTGCGGAAGGAATCGAGTACGGCTTCCACACTTGGGGCCGACCACCGGTCTGGACGGCTCGACGGTTGGGGGGCAGAACGCGCCGGGACAACATGAAGCGGCGGCCCGGAGAGAGCCGGGCCGCCGACGACGATCGGAATGACGGTGGGGCGGGTGCCGCGACCCGCCCGCAGGATCAGATCATCGCAGGATCAGAACCGCGCGACTCTCGCGGGCGGTGCGATTCACCGCGACCACGTAGTAGCTCCCCGAGGGCACGGCCTGGGACATCTGGTTCGTACCGTCCCAGCTCAGGACATGCGGGCCCGCGTCCATGGAGCCGGAATAGAGGACCCTCACCGTGCGGCCGGTCACGTCGTACACCGAGACCGTCACGTCCCCCGCGACGTCGAGGTTCACCGGCACCCGGGTCATGGCCCCGGTCGGGTTCGGATAGGGCGCGCCCAGCATGCGGGTCAGAAGCCCGGTCCCCGGTCCGGTGTCCCCCACCGCGGTGGTGGCGGCGGTCAAGCAGAGCTTCCCGTATCCCCAGGTCGGGTTGGGGACCGCGCCGGTGTACTGGTCCACGTTGGCCCGCCCCTGGAGGAGGGTCTTCAGCGAGGACGGATCGAGACCCGGGAACTCCTCGAGCAGGAGTGCGGCCGCCCCCGCGACCGAGGCCGCGGCGATGCTGGTGCCGTACATCATGCAGTGCACCTTGTCCAACACGATGTAACCCGAGTAGATCGTGGCGGCGGTGGAGCGGGCGGAGGCCACGCCGTAGCCCGACGCGGTGATCTCCGGCTTCAGGACGCCGTCCCGCCGGGGGCCCCGGCTCGAGAAGTCGGCGATCTGGTCCATGACCGCGCTCAGATAGAACTTCGTCCCGCCGTACTGGTCGGTCCAGTATTTCTTGGTGGTGTAGGCCCCCACCGCCACGACATTGGTCGCGGTGGCCGGCGACGCGACGCACTTGGCGAAGGTCTGCCCCTGGACCATCTCGGGCTTGGAGCCGGCCAGGTCGTAATCCGAGATCCAGAAGTCCATGGTGCCGGAGCTGGAATTTCCCGCGTTGACCCTTACCGTCCAGGTCCCCGCCCCCGGATTGCTGACCGACAGGTGCAACTGGGTGGGGCTCCCCGCAGGAACCTCGAGTCGGACCGAACCGTCGGCGTTGCTCCAGACGTTGACCTGCCCGACGGCGATGGGACCGAGGTTGTATCCCGACGGCGTGGTAAGGGTCACCGATATGGTCGGGCCCTGAGTCAGCCATCCGTCCACCGCGATGAACGGGTTGCTGGCGTAGCCGTAGCTCGGGATGTTGAAGGTCGTGCTCGTGGTCTGGTGGGGAGTGATCGCGATCTCGGAATGGATCTTGTTCATGCCCTCGTTGCCGGCGGCGGCCACCACTAGGTGGCCCGGACCGGTCATGGCGTCGATGGCCAGATCCAGGGGATCGGTGCCGTCGTGGGGCCCCGACTGCTTGCCCACCGCCAGCAGCACCACCGCGTCCTCGCCGAGCTGGTCGGCCTTCTGGAAGATGTAGGAGACCCCGTCGATGACCTCCACATCCGAAGGGAAGTCCAGCTTGACCGCGATGATGTCCGCCTCGGGGGCCATGCCCACGTAGGTGAACTGCGGGACCCCGTTCCCGGTGGCCCGGCCGTTCCCGGTCGCCACCCCGGCGATGTGGGTCCCATGGCCGACGGCATCCTGTTCGATGCACTGGCCGGCGTTGATCTCCGAGGCCGTCCACTCCTGGCCGTAGGTGTAGCCGGCGGGCGGAGGCTCCGGGCCCCCGGTGTGGTCCCACATGTAGCGGATGCGGGTGGTGCCGTCGGCGTTCTTGAAGTCGAGGTGATTGCGGTCGATCCCGGTGTCCACGATGCCGATGACCACGCCCTGGCCGGTGTAGCCGCCGGTGGGGTACTGGGGCGGTGCTCCTCCCCACATCGATTCGACGTCGGTCTCGACCTGGTTCTTGTCGAGGAGATACTCCATTCCGGACCCGGCCTGGATGCGGGAAATCCGCCTCGAGGCGACGAGGGCCGGAAGGGCGTCCACCGGGACCCGGGCGGTTACAAGACCGGAGAGGACGGTCTGAGGCTCGGCGCCCAGCCCCTTCAGGAACTCGCGGTCGAGGTCGCCGCGGACGATCACCTCCACGGTCCCGTCCTGGTCCACCATGCCGGGAGCGGCCGGGACGCCGGCGTGATCCAGCAGAGCCTGAAGTCGGGAATCGAGTTTACCGTCGGCGGGGGCGGGGGCGGGGGCGCCGAGCGCGACGGCCGCCCCGATCAGGCCGGCAAGAGCCGCCAAACCGACGGATACACGGATCCGTCCCAACAGAGCGTTTCTCACTTGGATCTCCTCGCAGGGACTTGACCGATTACTTGGGACGGAACCCACGCAACCAGGTTTTCGGTCCGCGAGGCTGGACCTGGAGTCAAGGGCGTGCGATACGCTCGCCCTTTGGGAAATAGCACGCAGCCCCCGTCGCGCCCACGAAGAGACCGCGTCACCTTCAAGTTGTTATGATGCAGCAAGTTGCCGAAAAGCGTTCGGCCCTTCGCCACCGGTACTCCGGCCCCCTTGCACCGACCCTCCTTGGG
>CAWANH010000008.1:0-12905 GCA_963783375.1 Candidatus Eiseniibacteriota bacterium | reverse complement strand
TCTCCGGTCATGGCTCCGCCCGCCGCCCCCTCGGCCTCCTCCACCTGCTGGGGTTTCTGGCCGCCCTCCTCCTTCCCCGGGGGGCCAGCGCGGTCTTGATCCCGGCGGACAGCGAAGCCTTGGGTGCGGCGGACATCCAGGCCGCCGGCGGGGCGGTGATCTCCGGGGCCGCGGCGTCCACCCCCGGCCCCCTCCCCCTCACCCCGCCGGCCCTGGTCCGGGAGTGGGGCTCGTAAGGGATCGCCCCGGGCGGTTCCTGAAGCCCACCGGGATCGCGGTGGATTCGGCGGCGGCGGTGTACGTGGTGGACGAGCTGAATCACCGGGTGCAGAAGTTCACCGCCGGGGGGCGGTTCCTGACGTCGTGGGGGGGCTTCGGAGCCGGTCCCGGGCGCTTTCGTTGCCCCATGGGAATCGCGATCGACCCCCGAGGCTTCGTCTACGTGACCGACCCGGGAAACGGCCGGGTCCAGCGGTTCACCACCGAAGGGGTGTTCGTGGGGGGGTGGGAGGTCGCGCCTCCCCCGGAAGCGGGCGGGTTCTGGCCCTACGCGGTGGCCGTCGATCCCCGAGGCTACGTCATGGTCACCGATCCCGGGTCGAGCTCCGTGTTCTGCTTCATCGGCGAGGGCGCCCTGGTGAGCGGCTGGTCCCGCGGGCTGGGCGCCCCGATCCCGCCTCCCACGGCTCTCCAGTTCGGCGCGCTGGAGATCCCCTCCCCCGGGGCCTGGCGCCGCGGCCCCGAGAGCCTCCCCGCGTTCCATACCCCGGTGGAGATCGCCTACGGGCCGGCGGGGGACGCCTACGTCCTGGACCAGGGCACGGTCACGGTGAAACGGTTTCGGTTCTAGCCGCCACCAGGACCTCCGACGGCACTCCCCAGGCCGAGACCTTCTCGTCGACCAGGATCCGCCAGTCTTCCCGGTCCAGGAACCCCGCCAGCTCCAGCGGACGGCAACCGCCGACCCAGGCCGGACGGTGGGCGTACACCCGCTCCCAGATCCCGACGACCAACCGGGAGACCGGAGTGATCCCGTGGGTGAGGGAGCAGACGCAGAGCCGCCCCCCGGGTTCGAGCACGCGGTGAGCCGCGGCGATCGTCGACCCGATCTCCTCCTCGGACAGGAGGTCGAGGACGTAGGTCGAGAGGAAGCGATCGCGGGAGGCGGCGGGCTCCCCGGCCGGCGGGCCCCCTTCGCTCGTGACCACCTCGGCGGCCGGGCCGAACCGTTCCAGCCGCTCTCGGGCCAGCGCCACCATGCGGGGGCTCAGATCGAGGCCTCGGTAGGACGCGCCGGGCGCCCGGGAGAGCACCTCCGCCGCCACCCGCCCGGTGCCGCAGCCGAACTCGAAGATCCGGCGGGCATGCTCGAAATCGCCGTGCCGCAGCAGGAGCCGGACGGCCGGGTTCTCGTAGAAGACCTGGGTGTCCTGGCGGGAGCCGATGCGATCGTAGATCGCGCGGGCGCGCCCAGGGGACAGCGGGGTCACGGGGGGAGTCCCTCCGGATCGCTCTCACTCATCCGGAAGCACCTCCATCTCGAGCTCGTCGGCGATCGGGACGCCGCCCACGCCGCGCTCGGGGATCCCGGGCCTGAGCCTCCGGGCCGCGGTGACCGCGTCGCTACTCCCCGAAGACGAGCGTTCCCTCGCCGTACACCGCGGTGGGATACGCGGTGAAGTCGAAGGGATCGCCGTTCCACCCCACGAACGAGGCCCACTTGCCCTTGTCCAGGGTGCCGAGGATCTTCCCCAGGCCCAGAAGCTCCGCGTTCCGCCGGGTGACCAGCTCCACCGCCTGCTGCTTGGTGTAGCCGTGACGGGTGAACCAGCGGGTCTGGAGGAAGAGCTGGCGGGCCGGGGTCACCGGATGGTCGGTCATGAGGCCGAAGGCGCCGCCCGCGTCGATCAGGTGCTTCACGTTCCGCCAGTTCTCGTGCTTGAGCTCCACCTTGTAGGCGAAGGCGTCGATGGGGCCGTAGGTGACCGGGATCTTCCGCCGGGCGAGCTCCCGGTAGATCTCGGGCTGGTGCACGTCCATGGAGTGCTCGACGGTGATCCGGAGCTTGAACTCATCGACGATCCGGAGCAGCGCCGCGATGTCGTCGATCTTGTGGACGTGGGTCCGCAGGACCTGCTTCCGCGCGAGCAGATCGACCAGGACCACCTCCTCGGCGGTCAGGGCCAGCTCCAGCTTCTTGTCCGCGCGCGCCCGCGCCCGCTTCTCCAGCTTGTTCTGGACGTCGATGAGCTTCCCGCGGAGGAGGGCCAGAGCGCCCATGCGGGTGCTCGGACGCTTCCCCTTCCACTCCACGGTGGACATCGGGTTGTAGCCGAAGGCCGCCTTCACCCCGGCCCGGGCCACCAGGGCGTCGGTGCTGTTCTTCGCATAGTTCCGGACCACCGCGGTCAGCCCGCCGATGATGTTGCCGCTTCCCGGGAGCGCGCAGGAATAGAGCGCCCCCATCTCCACCGCGTCCTGGAACGCCGCGTCGTCCATCTGGATCGAGTCGAGAGCATCGGGCAGGGCGAGCAGCGCCTCCATGTGCTCGTTCGATTCCCCTTCGGATTCGGGCTCGCCCGCGCGGTGCATGCCGATGTGGCTGTGGGGATCCACGAAGGCCGGGGTCACCGTCTCGAACTCCCCGCGCACGGTCCCCTTCTTCGCCTTGGCCACCCCGGCCAGCTTCCGGCCCTCGAAGAGCAGGTAGGCGTTCTTCACCACCGAGGTCCCGGTATAGATCGTGTTTCCGTGGACGCAGTCCATGGGTTCCTCCAGAGCTTTCCCTCAGGGTTCGCGATGGATGGCGAATGGGCCCCAGGTCTGCCGGACCGGCATCACCTCGAGCGCGTTGACGTTGACGTGCGGAGGGAGGGTGGCCACCCAGAACACGATCTCTGCGATGTCCGCGGCGGTCAGGGGATTCGTCCCCTCGTAGACCTTCGCCGCCTTCCCTGCGTCCCCCTTGAATCGCACCACCGAGAACTCGGTCTCGGCCAGGCCGGGCTGGACGTCGGTCACCCGCACCCCGGTCCCGAGAAGGTCCGCCCGGAGGTTCCTCGAGAACTGGGCCACGAAGGCCTTGGTGGCCCCGTACACGTTCCCTCCCGGATAGGGCCAGTTCGCGGCGGCGGAGCCGAGATTCACCACGTGGCCGCGCCCCCGCTCCACCATCCCGGGGAGGAGAGCCCGGGTCACCACCATGAGCCCCCGGATGTTGGTGTCCACCATGGTCTCCCAGTCGTCGAGATCGGCCCGGTGGGCGGGCTCCAGGCCCAGGGCGAGCCCGGCGTTGTTGACCAGGAGATCGACGTCCCGGAATTCGGCGGGAAGGGTGGCGAGGCGGGACTCCGTCTCGCGGCGGTCCCGGACGTCGAACGCCTCCACGTGCACGGCGGTCTGCTTCCCCAGCTCCTCCTGGAGCGCCTTCAGGCGCCCCACCCGCCGCCCGGTGAGCACCAGCTTCCATCCGGCGCCGGCGAAGCGGCGGGCGCAGGCTTCCCCGAATCCCGCAGTGGCCCCGGTAATGACCGCGATCGATCCCATCACATTCCCCTCCGGCGGTTCGGCCCGGGACCGGTTCCGGCCCGGTCGATCCGCCGGAAACCCGGATGCCGCCTCCCGGCCGCGCCTCTAGGTGAGCGTCAAGACGGGTTCGATCATAACCCCGAACGCGGCGGGCTCACCATGGGGGAAGGGGGGTTTCGGTTTACCGGTTTCCTTGCGGCAACCGGCCGGCTCGCCGGGGGCGCGCCCCGGGCGGCGAGGCCGGGACCCGGCCCGGTTCAGCGCCCTGGGGGGGGCTCCCAGAGCTCGATCCGGTTCGCCTCGGGGTCGGAAATCCAGGCGAAGCGCCCGTACTCCCCCTCCTCGGTGCGCTCGATCACCACCCCCGCCGATCGCAGCTGGGCCACCAGCCGGTCCAGGTCCGCGACCCGGTAGTTGATCACGCACTGGGTGCGCTCGGCGGGAAGGGGCTTCTTGGCGGCGAGGATCGCCCATACGAACTCGGCCTTCACGTCGAGGGCGTCCTCGTCCCGGATGGAGTACGAGGCCCCGCAGTTCTCCGGCCCTCCCCACTCCATCTCGATCCCCAGATACCGGGTGTACCAGGCCGCCAACGCCTGGGGATCCTCGGAGTAGAGAAACACCCCGCCGATCCCGCGCACCGCCCGGTGGTCCGGCTGGTTCGATTCAGTCATCCGCTCCTCCATGGTTGGGGCGCGTTCGCCGGTCCGGCCGCCTCGCCGGCCGGGAGCCGCCCGGTCACTGCTTGGGCCCGGCCAACGCGTCGATGGCGTCTCCGGTCATCCGGAAGGTCGTCCACTCGTCGAGGGGCCGGGCGCCGAGGGCCTCGTAGAATTCGATGGCCGGCCGGTTCCAGTCGAGGACCGCCCACTCCATCCGCGTGCAGCCGCGCTCGCGGGCGATGGCGGCCAGTCGCCGGAGGAAGGCCTTTCCGTACCCCCGGCCACGGTGCTCGGGCAGGACGAAGAGATCCTCCAGATAGAGCCCGCGCCGCCCGAGAAACGTCGAATAGCTGTGGAAGTAGACGGCCAGACCCACCGCGACACCGTCCTCGAAGCCCAGGAGCGCCTCGGCGGCGGAGCGCTCCCCGAACAACGTCCGCCGGAGGTCGTCCTCGTTCGCCTCGACCTGGTGGGCCAACTTCTCGTAGGCGGCCAGGCCGCGGATCATGGCCAGGATCGTGGGAACATCCTCCATGGCCGCGGGGCGAATCATGAACCCGCCCGGGGGTCCGTCGTTCATCGTGGTCCTACCTTCCTCCCCGGCGGCGCGCCGTCAGGTTCATTGCATCTGGGTGGTCAGGAACGCGTTCCGGAACCGCTGGCGGTCGGCGCCCTTCACCGAGCGGGAGAACACCAACCCGCCCCCGTGCCGTATCGTCACCCGCCCGGTGACCTTCCACAACTCGGCCACGTCGAGGATCGCCCGCCGCTCGCCGTCGGCCATTTTTCCCCGTTCCGCGGCGAGCTTTCCCTCCACGAACCGCAGGCTGGCCCGGTTCCCTCCGTGGAGGCGCCACCAGAGATAGACGGCGAGGGCGATGATGAGAGCGAGGGTCAGCATGCGTCGAGAGAGTTCCTACCGCCCTCGGACCGGCGCGTCAAATCCCGGGTCGTTCGGTCCACTTGACCGTCTCCGGCGGGCGGTAGCCCTTGAAGCGATCCAGGAGGTCGGCGGGATCGGTTCCCACGAAGAGCATGGACCGGTATCGAGCCTGGAGGAACCCCTCCTCCACCGCGTGGTTCAGGAACGCCACCAGGGAATCGTAGTACCCATCGACGTTCATGAGCCCGAAGGGCTTCCCGTGAATGCCGAGCACCGCCCAGGTGAAGACCTCGAACAGCTCCTCGAGGGTGCCGCTCCCACCGGGTAGGGCGATGAACCCGTCGGCAAGTTCGGCCATGGTCGCCTTCCGCTCGTGCATGGAGTCCACCACCCGAAGTTCGGTCACCCCGCGATGGCCGACCTCGCGCTGCATGAGCGCGTCGGGGATCACCCCGATCACCTCTCCCCCGCCGGCCAGCATCCGGTCGGCCAGGACCCCCATGAGGCCGACCCGCCCGCCTCCGAACACCAGCCCGATCCCGCGCTCGACGAGCGCCTCGCCCAGCGCCTCCGCGGCCCGGGCGTACGACGCGCGCCGGCCCGCGGCGGACCCGGCGAACACGCACACCCGGTTCACGCCGCGCTCCGTCCGCGCCCCGGTGTTCCCCCTCCGAGGCCTCGGGGAACGCGCGCCCGCCTACGCACGAGCCCTCCCCCAGACCCTGAGCCGCCCCCCCACCAATTGCCCGGCGAAGAAGGCCCCCACCATGACCGGAAAGGTGGCGAGATGAAAGCCGAGACCGGAGATCATGCGGAGGGCGATCACCAGGGGCACCGGGAGGTGCACGGCCAGAAACCACGGGCGGGAGAACTTCACCACCCCTGCCCGCCAGTAGCCGAAGGGGAGGTTCAGGAGAAAGACCAGGAGAGCCACCGTCCAGAGGTTCAGGTGCATCGGTTTCTTCGCGGTTCGGGGAGCCGGCCGCCGCCGCCGGCGGCGCGTCGCCGGGCCGGGCGGGGGCCGGGTGGCGAGTCTATCACGATCCGATTCCGGGTCCGTCCGCGCGTCGATAGGCGTAGATCTGGACGTCCTGATACACGGGCTCGGCGGGCTCCTTCGCGGGCGCGTCGTAGTAGGCGGCCACCTGGTAGCCGAAGCCGCCCCGGGCCAGGAGGTTCAGGAAATCGCCCAGCGCGTCTTCCTTCCTCTCGATGTGGTGGTGGTACTCGATGATCATCCGCCGCACGCGCCCCGCCGCGCCCGAACCCACCAGGTCCTCCAGCACCCCCCACTCCGCCCCCTCCACGTCGAGCTTCACCAGATCCACCTCGTCGGTGATGAAGCTGGAGAGCCGCGCCGCCGGGACCCGGACGGATTCCCTGGTGATGCGACCACGGAGAGTGCTGGCCAGGGGCGAGCCGGGTCGGTTCGGGTCGAAATAGAGCTCCGCCTCGCCTTCCCCGGCCCCCAGGGCCACGGCATGGGGCACGACGCCCTCGACATGGTTCACGGCCAGGTTTTCCTCCAGGAGCCGGAAGGCCGAGGGTTCGGGCTCGAACGCGATGATTTGCGCCCGGGGATAGAGCCGCTTGAAGAAGAGGACCGACATGCCGAGGTTGCTCCCGCAGTCCAGCACCAGCGGAGCATCGGTGGGGGCGCGGAAGTAGTACTGGAGTTCCACGAAGGTCTCGTCGAAGAGGAAGCGAAGGGTGGAGAGATCGTGGAACTTCACCCGGTAGCCCACGATGTTCCGGGTCGAGGGCCCGTTCCCGCCCGGAGCCCCGGCCAGCGCGAGGTGCGTGCGGAGCACCGACCGCTTGAGGTCCCCGGGAAGCGGAGAGCGCAGGATCCGACGGGCCCGGGCCAGGGTCTTCAGCATGGAGGTCGCCGGCTGAAACAGAGTCCGGACCAGATCCCGTCCACCGACGCGATCTTGAAATCCACGAACCCGTGGGTGAGGCCGTAGGCCCGCACCTCGGTCTGCGACAGGTCGCCGGCGAGGCGGGACGCCTTCTTGGGCCAGACGATCCAGAGCTTGCCGCGATCCCTCAGGGCCCGGGCCGCGGCCGGGAACCGGCGGCGAAGCTCCGCCCGGGTGCGGGCGAAGAGGAGGATCACCTCGGCGCCGCCCCGGAGGCCGCGCTTCAGGCGCGCGGTGCCGGGCAGGGTCCCCAGGGTCTTCTCGAACCCGGCGGGCGCCCCGGCCAGGGCGACCGTGGAATCGGCCCGGATCCCGAGCTTCCTGGGAAGCGGGGTGCCGGCGTAGTCGTCCATGGTCCCGGGCACCGAGGGTTCCCGCGGCGGATGCCGGAGGGCGGCGGTGACCGCGCCTCGCGCGTGCCTCCAGTCGGTGTAGGTCGCGTCGGGAAGGAGGCCGCGGACCCGCTCCGTCTTCTCCGGATCCCCCTCGATGAACACCAGGGGAACGTGCCGGGTATCCTTCTGCTGCCGAAGCGCCACGCCGACCGCGCGGCCCTGGGAGGGAAGCCGGCCGAGATCGATCACGAACATATCGGGGGGGTTTGCGCGATAGGCTCGGAACGACGGGCCGGAGGGCTCGGAGTGGCAGTCGACGCGATGGCCCGCCCTCCGCAACCGCATCGCCCTTTCCTCGCCTTCCCCGGGATGCCAGTGGATGAGAACGATTCGGGCCATGGAGAGCGCTCCTAGCGGGGGCCGGCCGGATCGACGCCGTCCCGGCGAACCTCGTCGACCACATCGAGGATGGTCTCCAGCACCACCGCCGGCTCGTCCCGGTGGAGGGCGTGGGTGCTCTCGGGCGCGAGCCGGAGCCGCCCCCGGGTGGAGAGCCTGGACAGGGCCCGGTTCGACTCGATCCAGAACGCCTGGAAGGCGGCGGCGGAATCCCCGAACTCGGGGTTGGGCTTTCCCGACGCCAGTACGGCCAGGGGCAGGCTGCCCAGGCTGGTGATCCGCTCGATCTCCGAGGCGCCCTGGGCGAGGAACATCTCGTGCTCGGAGGCCAGGGTCGCGAGGAATGCGGCGGCCGCCGACTCCCCGGCGTCGCGCTCCTGCGCGGCCCTACGCTGGAACACGAGGGTCCTTCCCTCGGCCATCGCCCTGAGCTCCTGGAACCGGCGGCCGGCCATGAATTCCCTGGGGGGCGGGTCGAGGAGAACCATTCCCCCTACCATCTCCGGGTTGCTCCGGGCGAAAACCAGCGCGTTCAGCCCACCCAGGGAGTGCCCCACCAGGATGAAGGGCGGCCGGAGTCCGGACCTCTGCAGCAGTGCATGGAGCTCCGCCGCCTCGCGGGACGCGGTGCGGGGAAATGGCCCCGGCTCGCTCCGGCCGTAGGCGGCCCGGTTGTAGAGACATACCGTGGCCCGCGCGGAGATCCTCTCGGCCAGGGATTGCCACCCCTCCCAGGTCTCCCCGAGCCCGGAATCGATGACCACCGTCGGGGAGCCCTTTCCCAGCGCGCGCACCGCCAGCCGGTGGCCTCCGACATCGACCAGGCCGGCCGTCGGGGAGGAGTCCGCCCCCTTCTTCCCGGACCGCTCCCGCTCGGCGTCCGATTCGCATCCCGCGCCCAGACCCAGGACAAGGAGACCGGTTCCCAGGGAGGAAGCCAGCTTCAAACGTCGTAGTCGATCCGGCATCCGCACCCATCCCACATGCGATCGTAGGATTCCATCCGCCCCTCGATGAAGCGGCGGACCGCCTCCCCGTCGCTCAGCCGGCGGACCACCCGCTCTCCCGCGGCCGGTTCCTCCACCGCGGCCAGCCCGGCCTCCAATCTCAGAATCACGATGTCGCCGGCGATCTTCGTGTCGTGACGCTCGACCTCCTCGAAAGATCCCGCGATCGCGTCCCAAGCCGCGGCGGGGAGCCGAACGACTTCCCCTCCTGCCAGCCGGTGCGCCAGTTCCTCCGACGTCATCGTCCCTCCCCGCCCGGACGGTCAGTTGGCCCCCGCGTCGGTTCTGTCCAGGAAGCTCCGAAGCGCCTCCACGTATTCCTTGGGCTTGTCCTGCATGGCCAGGTGGGCGGCCCCCGGGATCACCACCAGTTTCGATCCCGGCACCAGGCTCCGGTAGTACTCCGCGGTGGAGGGAACGGCCTCGTCGTACTGCCCCACGATGAACAGCGTCGGGAGATGGAGCCTCCCCAGGTCCTGGGTGCGATCGTAGTGCTTGAGGGTCCCGGAGATGGTGAACTCGCTCGGCCCCTCCATGTAGGTGTAGACCAGCTCGCCCATCCGAGCGAAGGAGCTGTCGACGTCGGCGGGCCAGGGCTGGAGTCGGCAGAGGTATTCCGTGTAGAACGCGCCGACCGCGTTCTGGTATTCGGGGGAGTCGGTGGTTCCCGCCGCCTCGTTCCGGCGGATCACCTCCTGGACCGAGTCGGGGAGGGTGGTGAGGAGGCTGTCCGCGTCGTGGACCCAGCGGGGGATGCTGAGAGCGGGCCCGGCCAGGATGAGCTTCCCGACGCCCCTGGGCTGGGTCAGCATGTAATCCACCGCAAGCATGGAACCCCAGGAGTGCCCGTAAATGTCCACCTTGTCGAGACCCAGGGCCTTTCGTACCTGTCCCAACCGCTCCACGTAACCCTGCACGGTATACAGGCTGGTGTCGGCGGGCTGGTCGGAGCGGCCACACCCGAGCTGGTCGTAGAAGACCACCGGCCGGTCGTCGCCGAGGGCGGCCAGCGGGTTGAGATAGTAGCTGGGAACTCCCGGGCCTCCGTGCAGGACGAGAAGCGGCGTGCCTTTCCCGGTCCCCACGATCCGGTACCAGACCTTGCCCCCGGTGACCGGGATGGTGCCCTCGCCCGGGGTCAGCGCCTTTGGCGCGCAGCCGCCGAAACCAGAAGAAGCAACCCTACCGCTCCGACCGCCATCCGTTTCGTCAATCGCACCGGATCTTCCTCCTTCGCGATGAGTCGACTCGATTCGAACCCGTGGACTCCGCGCGCGGCCCGCCCGGAAAGCCCCAGTATGGACCGGGGCCCGCGTCCCGCTCAAGGCCGGGTGAGTTCTCGGATGAGCGCGGCGTGCCGCGGGAACCGGCGCGCCAGATCCTCCCGCTCCGCCATCTCGTGGTCCGCGTAATCGAACCCGGGGCAAACCGTGCACCCGACCAGGGAGAACCGGCCGTCCTTCCGGGGACGGGCGGCCTGCCAGGACCCCGCTTCAACCACCGCCGCCGGTTCTCCAAGGTCGAGGTTCCCATGGAGGATCCGAACCTCGTGCCGGCCGTCCTCTCGGAGCAGGTGAAGCTCGAGGGGATCCCCGGCGTAGAAGTGCCACACCTCGTCCGACCCGCCGATCCGGTGGAACGCGGAGAAATCCTCCGCTCCCAGCAGGTAGTAGATGCCGGTTCCCGCGCTCCGCTCCCCCCCGGGGCTCCCCGGCTCGGCGGGAAGGAGCACGGACCGCCGCGAGCGATGGAACTCCCGGAAGAATCCCCCCTCGGGATGGGGGGCGAGGTTCAGCCCGGCCACGATGGAACGTACCGCCTCGCTCATACCGTGAACACCAGGCTGCAGCAGGTCACCCCGCCCTCGGCCTTGGCCAGCTCCGAGGCGTCGACCGGCGCGATCCCGATCCCCACCCTCTCCAGGCGCTCCCGGGTCCGGGGGAAGGCCTCGGGAAAGATCACCGTCGCCCCCACCAGGAGCGCGTTGGCCGCCGCCGGTTCCTCGGGGTGGGTCTCCACGAACCGGGCGTCGGGAAACGCCGCGCGGTCCACCCACTCGGGATTCAGGAGCAAGGTGTCTTCCCCCACCCGGGTGATCGCCGACTTCAGGTGAAGGCAGCCGCCGACATCCGCGGCGGCGACCGTGTACCCGCGGGGGCCCAGGATCGCGCGGAGGGCTTCGAAGCCGTCGCGGTTGGTGCGGGTCGAGCGGCCTACGACCACCCGCCGCCCCACGATCAGGACGTCCCCCCCGTCCAGGGTGGCCGGCTCGCCGATGGCCACCACCTCCCGATGGGCGGCCAGAGCGGAGGCCACGGACGCGGTCTCCGCCCGCCGGGACGGGGCACCGGGCCGGGTGATGACCGCAAGCTCATCGAGAACCACCGCGGTGTCCTCCACGAACACCGCGTCGGGCAGGTCGGGCTCGGGGGCTGGGCGCACCAGCCGGCAACCCAGTTCCTCCAGCAACCCCTCGTAGGCCCGGTGCTGAGCCGAGGCTCGCTCCACGTCGATCGGGGTCCGGTCGAGGTGGGTCAGCTCGCAGCGGGCGAGGCTCGGGCTGACCGCGCGGGTCAGCGCGATCCGGGTCACGGCTTCGCTCCCCCGTCGTGGGCCCGGGACCGCCGCCTCAACACGACACTTTCCCCCGACACCGACCGCTCGAAGTCCCGCCCCCGGATCGCCCGGTCCAGGGCTTCGCTGCACCCCGGGGCGAACCGGTCGTGGAGCTCGATGATGAGGAGACCCACCTTGTCCAGCCAGGCATCCGATCCCCGGAGCACTTCCCTTTCCGCGCCCTCGATGTCCATCTTGAGGACGTCGATGCGCGGGAACCCGTGGGCGGTCATGAGATCCTCGATCCCCTTCGCCTCGATCCCGGATCCGTCCGGCGATTCGGTAACCCGAAAGCTCCAGGTCGCCCCTTCCGGGTTCTCCACCCGGAGCGTCGCCCGCCGGCACCAGAGGGCGGCCTGGACCGGGCGGACGGAGGGGAACCGGCCGCAGTTTTGGACCAGGAGCGCGAAGTTCGACGGCTCGGGCTCGAGCGCCACCACCGTGGCCTTGGGGTACCGCGAGGCGAAGTACACCGAAGCGAGGCCGATGTGGGCGCCGGCGTCGAGGATGTAGCGCGGGTCGCCCGCCTCCACCGCGTACTCGTTCCCGACGAAAACCTCGTCGAAGACGCTCTGGTCCGACGTCCCCGGCCGTAGGTAGACCGGGCCGGCGGGACCGGCGGCGACCCGGGCGAGGCCCCGGCCGCCGCCCAGGTACCGGAGATAGCTCCGGAGGGAGGCGGCAACGCCGAACCGGTCGCGGTGCCAGCTCAAGAAGTTCCAGTGGGCCTCGGGAACGAGAGCGCGGGCGATGGATTTCACCGTCGGGGTGTCTCCTTCCCGTCCCCGCGGGACTGGGGGCACGGATCGGGCCTGCTACAACGTTGACGGGATCTACCGGCGCTTGAAGTTCAAGGCGATCGCATCGATCCCCCACACCCCGAGTTCCGCGCGAGGGAGGGTGAGCACGAGACCGTCCCGGGACACGACGTAGCTCACGCGGAGGGTCCCCCGATCGTCGTCCCCGCTCAGGACCAGGCTGCGGTCCTCGACCTGGTAGGACCCGGTGGTGGTCACCTCGGTACCGTCGTTGTCGTGAACGGTCAGGGAGAACTCCGCCTCGGGAGTGAGGAGAAGCCGGATCGAAAACCCGTCCCGGGTCACCGGTTGCCCGTAGGGCCCCTCCGGGGAGTAGGACTGGAGCTCGTAGGCCCCCGGGAGCGAACTCTTCCCGGCGCACGCCCCGAGGAGCAGCAGCGCGGCCGCCGCCTTTGCTGGGAACCCATGAAACCGGCCGATCCTCGGTTGCAGCCCCAACCCCCTCTCGACGCGAACGGAAACCGGCGCCGACGGCGTCCCGAACCGGGGCGATCTTACCCCAGAAGCCAAACGCGCGCCCTCCCGGCTCCCGACCGGGACCTCCCCGGATGGCTCGGCTTCGGACGGCCGCCCTCGGCGTCTTACCCCAATGGGGGCAGGAGCTTCCCCGTGATCGTGGACCGCCCCTCGAGGGTGGAGTACAATTCCCGACACGACCAGTCGTTTTTTTCCTCTTCTACGGAGTCCGTATTCGCACATGGTGGACTCAGCGGCGATCACGGTTTGGCTTCCGAC
>CAWANH010000007.1:0-3449 GCA_963783375.1 Candidatus Eiseniibacteriota bacterium | reverse complement strand
GCGAGGTCGGACGAATTCGAGGCACCGGCGGCGGGAGGGGTCTCCGCCCGGGTGGCCGGGGGAGCGCCGGCGCGTGCCGGGGCGGTTCCGGAGCACGCGGCCCCGAAGACGGCCAGGAACAACGCGGCGAGGATGGGACTCAGCGGGTGGTTCGACACGATTCGGCTTCTCTTCCTTCGGCTGGGGACCCGGGCTCGGTCGGCGCCGCGGCGCCCGCGAGCCGGAGAAGATGATACGCGATCCCGGGGACGGTCGGGGGGAAGCGGTGGGGCGGATCCGAGGCCGATGGGGTCAGGCGGCCCGGGCGTCCTCGGCGGATCCGGACCCGGTGAACGGGGGGAGCCCCTCGCCGGCCTCCACGGTGAACGTCGTCTTGGCCATGTAGACCGGGCACCGCTCGCACTCGGGCTGGGTGACCGCGGGGTCCTGGTGGGCCAGCTGGCGGAGGGACTCCCAGCAGCGGTGGCCACGCCCCTCGCGGTAGATCGCGCAATCCTCCCGGCCGGCGATCTCCGGGCGGCAGTCGCGGACGCAGTCGATCATCTCCCAGCACGGCTGGGCCTTGCGGGTGGGAAGGAAGATCCGGAAGGTCGCGCCCTCGCCCGGCTGCGACGAGACGTCGATCTTTCCCCCGTGGTCCTGGACGATCCCCTGGGTGATGGAGAGTCCGAGGCCGGTTCCCGCCCCTTCGGGTTTCGTGGTGAAGAACGAGTTGAAGATCTTGGGCAGGACGTCGGCGGGGATCCCCGGGCCGTCATCGGCCACCGACACCATGAGGTAGGTCCCCTTGCCGACCGCCCGGGTCTCCACCCGCAGGCGCCCACCGCCGCGTTCGCTCAGGGCATCCCGGGCGTTGGCCACCAGGTTGGTGAAGACCTGCTGAAGCTGGTTGGCGTCTCCGCGGACCCAGGGCGCGCCGCGGTCGAGGTTCACCTTCAGCTCGATGCCGCGCGAGCGGAGCTGCGCCCCCATGAGGAGGCCGGTGCGTTCCACGACGTCGTTCACGTCCACTTCCTTCAGCTCGAAGCTCGAGGCGCGGGCGAAGTCCTTGAGCCCCTGGACGATCGCCGTCATGTGGTCCACCGCCTGGATCACCATCTCCAGATGCCGGCGCGAGGCGGTGGCCCGCTTGGAAAGGCGGGACAGGACGAGCTGGGAAAAGCCCCGGATCGAGGTCAGGGGCTGTCGAAGCTCGTGGGCGAGCCCCGCCCCCAGCTCGCCGAACGCCGCCATCTTTCCCGCCTGGATGAGCTGGGCGTGCGCTTCGTGGAGGGCCTCGTTCACCTTTTCGGTTTCCTCCTTGGAGCGGCTGAGCTCGGCCACCGCTTCCTCCAGCTCGTGGCCCCGCGCCTCCAGCACCTCCTTGGAGCGCTCGAGACGCCGGCGCGATTCAGTGAGGTTTCCGGCCATGCGGTTGAAGGCATTCCCGAGAACGGCCATCTCGTCCCCGGTCCCGATGCGCACCCGCGCCGAGAGATCGCCGGAGCCCACCCGCCGGGTGAAGGCCACCAGCTCGCCCACCGGGTGGGTGATCTGGCGGGCGAAGAACCAGGAGAAGAGGAGCGCGATGAGGATCGCGGTGAGGGCGATCACGGCCAGCCCTTCGCGGATCTGGGAGAGGAAGGCCAGCGCTCGACCCTCGGAGCGAAGCACCACGAAGGCGCCGGGCATGGAGGCGTCGGGTCCGTGGAGGGGAACCCAGAGCGTCCGGTAGCGGGCGCGGTCGATCTTCACCATCGAGGTGCCGGCGTTTCGGATTCCCCGGCCGGTAAGCCCCTGCCACGCCTCGACCAGGGAGGCCTCGGCGTCGGCGGGCACCCCGCTGCTCCGGGCCAGGAGCCCCCGCTCTCCCACCAGGGCCACCGCGCTCCCCGACATCCTCTCCAGGTCGCCGGCCATTCGCGAGTCGAGGCTGGTCCCCAGACAGAGCGCACCCAGCTGCAGACCTCCCACCTCCACCGCGGTGGCGGTCACGTGGGTGAGCCCGCCGCTCAGGGCCACGATGCCGTCGGCGTACTCCCGGTCCACCGCGCTCCGGGCCAGGGTGCTCACCGGGCGGAGGTCGTTGACCCCGCGATCCAGAGCGGGTCCCACCGCCACCAGCGGCGCCCCCCGGGTGTCGGTGAGCATGAGGAGATCGACGTCCACCCCCTCCAGGATCCGCCGGGCCATGTCGGTCACCGTGGCCAGGGCCTGTTTCTGGTCCTCGGGGGAGAGGGTGGGGTCGTAGACCGCGGCCGCGGCCTTGAAATAGGGGAGTTCCGAGACGAGGCGGCACCGCTCCAGGAGCTGGCTCCGCCGGTATTGCTGAAGCGCCTGGAATGCGGCGCGGGTGTGCTCCAGCCCCTCGTCCTCGTCCACCTGGACCTCGCGCACCACGGTGAGGTCCACCAGGAGCGACATGACCAGGGCCAGGGCCGCCGCCCCCGCGCCCACGGTCAGGAAGAGCTTACGGCGTAGCGACCAGCGCACGGCTCAGCGGCCTCCCAGGGAAGCGGTGAACTCGACCGACCCGCTCGCGGGCACCTCGACCGCGCCCAGGCTCACCATGCGGGTGAGCCCCTCGGCCCATGCCGTGATCTCGTACCGGCCGACGGGGATCCCGGTGAAGCGATAGCTTCCGTCCGCCCCGGTCAGGGTGAAGTAAGGGGTGTCGAGGACCACCACGTAGGCGGGGCTCGATGAGTGGGGGTTGCAGGACACCTGCACCACCCCGGCGTGATCGAAGACCACCGTCCGGGCGTTCCCCCGTGAGCGGCGTCCCAGGTCGAACATGCCGGCCGGGGAGGGAGGGAACACGTTGTGGAACACGGGGTCGGAGTTCACGAACTTCACCGAAGATCCCCGCTCCACCGGGAGAACGTGAGGAACGAACCGGATGCCGTTCCGGTCCATGACCCGGGTCCCGCGATCCACCGCCGGAACCGGACGGTCGGTGGGGCGAAGGGCGACCACCGCCGCGCGCATCTCCATCGGGGCCCCGCCGGGAGGATCCGGCGCCCCGAAGAACGTGCCGTAGAGGTCCGCGGTCATGGATTCCGCCGCGGGAAGGGGAGCGTGGAGGGTGCCGCTACCGTTCCCGGCCTCCATCGGCCAGGGAGCGAGGAAGATCAGTCCCGCCGCCGCCACGCTCAACAGAAGCCGCCAGGGGTTGATCCGCGCCTCGGGTTCAGGGCCGCCGGGAAGGAGGGCTTCGGGATCGACGGCACGGGCGGACATCGGGGTCCGGACGAGGAGCGCCCGATTGGTTGTTCGCATACCGTGCCTCCCGCCGGTCCGGGCGGCGGCTGGAGGGGTTTCCGGCCGGCCCCGGATCGCTGCTACAGGACCTCTTGGTTCCGATTTGTAATCGGACCGTCCGCGTTGCATCTTGAGAAGTTTCGGGGGGTTGGCGTGTTGCGGGCCCGGACGGGAGGGGCCCGGAGCGCCCTCCAGCTTGACTCCGGTTG
>CAWANH010000006.1:0-7135 GCA_963783375.1 Candidatus Eiseniibacteriota bacterium | reverse complement strand
CCTTCTCCTCGCGCAGGTAGGTCTCGGTCCCCACCCGCACGTCCTCGCCGTCCACCATGGCCACGACCCCGCGTCCGGGCCGGGCCTGGAACAGGGTGGCCTCGGGGACGACCAGCCCGCGGGCCTGTGCCTCGGCCAGCACCGCGCGGGCAATCGGGTGCTCCGATCCGCGCTCCACCGCCGCGGCCAGGGCCAGGAGCTCGTTTTCGCGGGCGCGCAGGTCGGCGGCCGGGGCCGGACCCCCGGCGGGAACCGCCACCTCCGCCGAAGCCTCGATGAGCGTGAGAGCGGGGCGCCCCAGGGTCACGGTGCCGGTCTTGTCCAGCACCACCGTCCGCGCCCTCCCCGCCCGCTCCAGGACGTCGCCGCCCTTGAAGAGGATGCCGCGGCGGGCGCCCACTCCGGTCCCCACCATGATGGCGGCGGGGGTGGCAAGCCCGAGGGCGCAGGGGCAGGCGATGATGAGCACGGCCACGAACGGGATCAGGGCCCGGGCCACGCTGTGGCTCGGATCGAACACCAGCCAGAGGGCGAAGGTGACGACCGCCGCCCCGATCACCGCGGGAACGAAGACCGCGGCCACCCGGTCGGCCAGGCGCTGAATGGGGGCCTTGGCGCCCTGGGCCTCTCGGACCAGGCGAATGATCCGGGCCAGGGTGGTGTCGTCGCCGGTCCGGGTCACCTCGACCAGGACGCCGCCGGAGCCGTTCAGGGTGCCGCCGATGACCTCGTTCCCCGCCTCCTTGTCCACCGGGATCGGCTCCCCGGTGACCATCGACTCGTCCACCGAGGTGTAGCCCTCGCGGATCACCCCGTCCACCGGGACGCGCTCGCCGGGTCGGATCCGCACCTGGTCCCCGGCGCGAAGGGCGGCCACCGCCACGTCTTCCTCCACCCCCTCGGTCACCCGGCGGGCGGTGTCGGGGCGAAGCCCGACCAGGGACTTCATCGCCGAGCGGGTCCGGTCCCGCTGGCCCGCCTCCATCCAGCGGCCGAGGAGGATCAGGGTGATGATGACCGCGGTGCTGTCGAAGTACACCCCGGGGACCGCGCCGTGGCGGGCGAGGAGACCGGGAGCCACGGTGGCGATCGCGCTGTAGACGTAGGCGGCGGTGGTGCCCACCGAGATCAGGGTGTTCATGTCGGCGGCGCCGTGGCGGATCCCCCGGAGCGCGGCGCGATGGAACGGATAGCCGGCCGCCAGGTAGACCGGCGTGGCCAGAACGAGGAGCGCCCACGACACCGGGCTCTGCGGCCAGTCGCGGGCCCCCGGTATCCACCCGCGCACCATCTCCAGGAGAATGGGAAGGGTGAAGAGGGCGGCAAAGAGGAACCGGCGCCGCCACGGGCGCGCCTCGTCCCGCTCCGGCGCGTCGTCGGAGGCGACGGAGACCATGCGATAGCCAGCAGCATCGATGGCGCGAGCGACGGCGTCGTCGGTGACCACCCCGCCCAGCGCCTTGACCCGGAGCTCTTCGGCGGCCAGGTTCACCGAGGCCTCGAGCACCCCATCGACCTTGGCCGCCTCGCCCTCCACCTTGGCCACGCAGGAGGCGCAGTGCATGCCCTCCACCCGGTAGCGGCGGATCTCGGTGTCGACGTCGTAGCCCACATCCCGGACGCGCTTCACCACCGCGTCGAGGCCGCCCTCGGGGAGCCCCCGAAGCTGCGCCTCCCGGGTGGCGAAGTTGACCGCGGCCGAGGTCACGCCGGCGAGGCCGCTCAACCCCTTCTCCACCGTGGCCGCGCAGGCCGCGCAGGTCATCCCCTTGACCGGGATACGTACGGCTCCATTGCGTTGGCTCATATCTCGAATCGTACCATGGAGACGGAAGGCGCCTTCTTTCGGGTCGGAGGTCCACGTCCTCCCGGAGGGACGCGGGATCCGGCGCAAGGTGACGCGGGAAGGAGATCGGGGACGAAAGCGGCGGGTTGGAAGGCGGCGGCGGGGGCGGTCAGTGGACCGCGACGCGGCTCATGTCGAGGAGGAGGACCGGCTTCTGCCCCAGGTTCAGCATGCCCCAGGTGCGGCAGGGCGCGTCGTCGGTGGCCTCCTGGGGAGGAAACACGTAGAGACCGTCCCCGGCGGTCACCTCGCGCACTGATTCGGTGGATTCCACCGACATCCCGTAGAGGCCGGAGCCGTCGTCGAAGATGATCGCCTCGTGGTGGCGGTCCCCGGCGGGCCCGGTGGTGTAGAGGAAGTCCTCGGGGGGGAAAACCGGAACCGGCCGCCCCTCGAAGAGCATGATGTGGGGATCGCCCCCGGTGCTCTCGGTCCGGGCATCGGGAACGTCGTGGACCAGGCCCACGACCTGTCCCAGCTCCACCCCGTAGAGCACTCCACCCACCCGGAAGAGAAGCACTTCCAGGACCGGGCTCTTGAGTCTGGCCACGGCGACGCGCATCACGCCGCCTTCCGGCTCACCCCGCCCGCCCCCCCGGTCGCGCCGGCGTCGCCGGCGCCTTCTCCGTCGATGCGGAAGATGGAGTCGAGGCGGGTGAACTCGAGAATGCGTTCGATCGGCATCGGTACCTTCTTCAAGCACACCTCGCCCCCACGGCTTCGGGCGTCCCGATAGCAGCGCACCAGCACTCCCAGGCCGGAGCTGTCCACGAAGCGCACGCCGTCCAGATCGATCATGAAATGGGTGCGGCCGCTCAGGAGCTCGCGCTGGAACTGGAGATAGACGCCGGGGCCGGCGTCGGTGTCCAGGTCGCCGTCCAGGGCGAGGACGGTCCAGGGCTCCTGGCGTTCGACTTCGATCTTCATCCCATCCCTCCGGTGCGGTGACTACGGCTCATGGTCCGGGCTCGGGCCGCCGTGTCCCGTTCGTATCGGCCCGGGCTTCACGGGACTTAAGACGAGGCCGCTCCGGAAGGGGAAAAAGCGGGGCATTTCAATCAAAGGTCAGCGAGTGCGCGCAATCCCGCGAAAAATTTGCCTCCACGACCGGCGGCGGCAAAAACACTAAAGTCGGGAAAGGGAGGAGGGCGGCCACCGGCGGAGTCAAAAGAACTGAAGTCGGAAAAGCGAGGGGGGGACGTCCCGGCGCCCTACCGGTGATCGATGTGCTCGGCCCGATCCACGTTCTTGCAGTAGGACTCGATCCCGTCGGCCATGGTGCGGGCGAAGTCCCGCTGCCACTTGCCGCTTCGAAGCAGCCGGTTTTCCTGGCGGTTGGAGATGAACGCGGCCTCCACCAGCACCGAGGGGATGTCGGTGAACTTGAGCACCGCGAACCCCGCCTGCTTCACCCCCCGGTCGTAGACCGTGCCCAGCTTGAAGAGGCTCTGGAGGCAGGTCTCGGCCAGGATCTGACTCTTGGCCAGGACGTCGGTCTGGCGCATGTTGAAGAGGATCTGATCCAGATCGGGGGCCTCGGGGGCCACCCCCATCCTCTCGTCGACCTCGTTCTCGCGCTTGGCCAATTCCTTCGCCGCCTCGTCGCTCGCCCCCTTCAGCGACAGGAAGTACACCTCGGTCCCCTTGGCCGCCGATTTCCGGCTCGCGTTGCAGTGGAGGCTCACGAAGAGATCGGCGGAGTCCTGGTGGGCGATGGTCCGCCGCTGGTAGAGCGGGATGAAGTAGTCCCCCCGCCGCACCATGTAGGCCCGGACCCCGGAGCGCCGGTTGAGCTCGTCCACCAGCTCCCGGCTGAGGTCCAGGGTGATGTCCTTCTCGTTCGTGCCCAGGTAGTGGGCTCCGGTGTCGTCGCCCCCGTGCCCGGCGTCCACCGCGATCACCCAGGGCCCCTTTCGGGGGGGAGCGGGAATCGCCAGCGGAAGGCTCGGCGCCTCCTCCTCCGAGGCCCCTGCGGGCGCGCCGGCGTCCGGGGACGGTTTCGTGGAGGACGGGGCGTGATCCCCCGGACCGGCGCCCTGCTTCCCGTCGCCGGAGCCCGACCCAGCAGCGGCCGGCGGGGCCGGGGCTCCCGCGTGCTTCACGTCCACCACGATCCGGTCGGGGCCCTTGAGCACCAGCACCGAGTAGTCGAGCGGCTTCTCCAGATCCAGGACCACCTGGATCTTCCCGCTCCGCAGATCGTTCAACCGCACGCGCTGGACGTACCCGTCCCCGATCGAGAACGGGGCCGCCCCGGACCCGAAGCTCGATCCGGGAAGCTCGACCACCACCCGGGGTGGGTCGTCGAGGGGGCGGTGGGTGAAGTTCGCCGCAGAGTCGAGGTCGAGCACCATCCGCGTCCGCTCCCGGTTGGAGGAATAGCGGATGTCGGTCACGGTGGCGGCGAGCAGAGGGAGCGCGCTTCCCACGGTGAGGAGAAGGGCGACGAGAGCAAACAGGATCCGCGGCCCGGGCGCGCCGGGCACGGCGGTTGAAGATCCAAACAGCTTCCGGGTCATGTCGGGGGTGACTCTAGCGCGTCGCGGGCGGGCGCTCAATCGGCGCGGAGAAAATCGGGCAGGATGTAGGGCTCGGGGTTCACCGCGCTCCCGTGAACCAGAACCTCGTAGTGCAGGTGGGGGGCGCTGGCCCGGCCGGTCGCTCCCACGTAGGAGATCACCTGGCCGCGCCGCACCATCTGCCCGGGGCTCACCGCCAACCGCGAGTTGTGGCCGTAGCGGGTATGGATGCCGTTTCCGTGGTCGATTTCGACCAGGAGGCCGTAGCCGTGGTAGCGGCCGGCCCGGACCACGCGCCCCTCGGCGGGGGCGTGGACCGCGGTGCCCCGGGGAGCGGCGAGGTCCAGCCCCTTGTGGAGCGCGATCCGCCCGGTGAAGGGATCGCGGCGGAAACCGAAGTCGCTGCTCAGGCGGGCGTGAACCACGGGGCGAAGGGAGGGGATGCGGGCCCAGCTCGCCCCCTGGGCCTCCATGCCGGCCAGGATCTCCTCGAAGGAGGACTTGAGCTGGCGTGCCTCCTGGAGCGTCTCCTCCACCTGAACCGCGGAGTTGAGCATGGCGCCGGCCAGGCTGCTGTCGGAGAGGGCGACGAGGTTGGCCGCCCCCACCAGATCCGGGGAACCGACGGGGAGGTCCGTCTCGGGCTGGCCGCTCAGGCCGATCAGGGACCGCGCCCTCCCGGCCACCCCGCGGGCGGCCAGAAGCTCCTGGAACACGCTGTCGAGGCTCTGGTTGAGATCGACCAGCTCCACCTGGAGGGCTTCCTTGTGGGTGGCGATTTCCTGGCGGAGGTCGTCGGTGTCGAGGGTGCGGGTGTGGGTCCGGACCGCGAAGCTGCCGCTGGCCAGGGCCAGGATGCTCAGCGCCACCATGAGGTTGAGTCCGAACGCCGCGATCCGCCCGATCCGCGCGGCGGACCGGGTGATCGGGACGGGATTGTGGTGCTGACCCTGCTGGTGCGCCAACGCGGCCTCCAAGCCTCATTTCAGTGGGGATCGGACCCGAGGCTCAGGCCCCTCGTCCGGTTCTCCGGGGGCACGGTGACCGCGGCCGATGCGGCGGCAGGGCGCGGAACCCCGACATCCTCCCGGGGGACTCATCCCCCGCTCCTCCCCGTCCGCGCGAGCGGAACCCGCTCGTGGAAAGGAAACCCGGGGGAGCCACTCGGATTCCCTCAAAAACCCGGCGGATCTTACCAGCGGCCCCGCCCCCTGTCAAGCCGCCGGCGCCGCAGCTGACGCTGTACCTGACTACACTGTAACAAGTTGCAAGATCACGGCTCCAGATGGACGGCCACGAAGGTGGTGGTCGTCCCGCGCCGGACCAGGAAGACCATGGGCTTTCCCGCGTCCTTGGCGGCGGAAAGCTCCCGGTCCAGTTCCTTCCTGGTTTTCACGTCGTGGCGGTTCACCTCCAGGATCACGTCCCCCACCCGGAGCCCTCCCCGGTCGGCCGGGGTGCCGGAAGTGACGTCGGTGACCACCACCCCCTTCTTGACCGAGAGCTCCAACCGGTCCACCAGGCCGGAATCGATATCCTTGGTCTCCGCCCCCAGCCAGTGACCCTCCCCGGTGGCGTCGTGGATCGGCGGCGGCTCCACGGTGTCCGGGCGCTCGGCCAGGACCACGTGGATGTTCAGGTTCTTCCCGTCCCGGAGGAAATGCACCGGCACGTCCACCCCGACCCCGGCCTCGGCCACCGCCTCCCGGAAGTCGGAGACGTCGCCTACCGTCTTCCCGTTGAATTCGAGGATCACGTCCCCCACCTCGAGACCGCCTTCCTTGGCCGGGGTGCCGTCCTCGACGCTCCCCACCAGGATTCCCCCCACTCCCGGCATGTCCCAGGCGTCGCGGACGTCCTGGGTCACCTCCTGGGGCACGATCCCCAGGTAGCCGCGGCGGACGGTGCCGGTCCGGATCAGCTCGATCCCCACTCTGCGGGCCATGTTGATGGGGATGGCGAAACCGAGGCCCTGAGCGGTGGGATTGATGGCGGAGTTGATCCCGATCGCCTCGCCCCGGGCGTTCATGAGCGGTCCCCCGGAGTTCCCGAAGTTGATCGAGGCGTCGGTCTGGATGAAGTCCTGGTAGGCGGGTCCGCCTCCGGCGATGCGAAGGTCCTTTCGGCCCTTGGCGCTGATCACCCCCACGGTGAGGGTTCCCTCCAGCTCGCCCAGGGGATTCCCGATGGCGATGGCCCAGTCGCCGACCCCCACCTCGTCGGAATCGCCGAGCGGAAGGGTAGGAAGCGGCGGATCCCCCTCCGCCGGATCCACCTTGAGAATGGCCACGTCGGTACCCGGATCCGTTCCCACCAGCCAGGCTTCGTACGTGCGTCCGTCGGCCAGGTGAACGGTCAGCTTGTCCGAGCCCGAGACCACGTGGTCGTTGGTGAAGATGTAGCCGGCGTCATCGATGATGAACCCGGAGCCCGAGGAGGGAACCTCGATCTGATCGTCCCCCTCGTCGTTTCCGTCACCCCCACGATCGGGAAAGAGCCGCCGGAAGAGATCGGCCTGGGGGCCGGTCATGTGGGGGTGGTTCATCATCTTTCGGCTCTCCACCGAAACCACCGCAGGCACCACGCGCTTGGCCAGCCCGGTGAAGGGGCTGGTGAGCGGGGCTTCGGCGTCCTCGGGATGGGTGGTGAGCGCCCCCGGACGGAGAGCCTGCGGGCGTCCGGCCGGTCCGGGGCCGCTTCGGACCGGACGGGGGGCGGCACGCGGCCGGCGACGCCAGCGTCGCTTGGTCCGGGGCTGGCCCAGGGGAAG
>CAWANH010000005.1:0-6340 GCA_963783375.1 Candidatus Eiseniibacteriota bacterium | reverse complement strand
TCACGCGGCCGTGTGTGGAGAGGCGGTGGATGGATGGGGGAGAACGGTGGAGGAGTGAGCGGGTCCGGCAATCCCCGAGATCTCCCGGGTGCGCCGCGAAGGGATTTCATCCCGGGGCCAACCGGTGGGAGAAGGAAGTGACCGATCATGCGCGACGTCGCCGGACCTCGCGGCCACGGGGCGCGGGGCGGCGCCACCGCTTGGCTCATGCCGGCCCGTGCCCGCGTTCCCCCGAGATCCCGACCGGCGCGCATCGGAGGGTGGGGAACCTGCCCGGCCGAGGCTGGACAATTCCTCCAAATCGGTAGAATATGGTCGGGTTACGCGCAGACCCATTCCTCGTCCAGACGCAAGGGGGCAGCGAGATGGAAATTACCGAGGTCAAGGTCCGCCTGTGGAGCGACCAGCGGCTCCGCGCCCTGGTCACGGTCGTCTTCGACGACTCCTTCGTGGTTCGGAACATCAAGGTCATCGAAGGCCGGGACGGAAAGCTCTTCGTGGCCATGCCCAGCCGCCGGATGTCGGACGGACGCTACGGCGACATCGCTCATCCCATCACCCGCGACTTTCGCCGGCAGATGGAGTCGAGCATCCTGGGGGCTTACCTGGAAGAGTGCGAGCACGTTCGCCGAAGCCCGGAGTACGCGGGGAACCGAGCCCAGCGGGATCATCGCGAGTTCGACGAGTTCGACATGGACTCCGAGGACGAGGGGCCATCCGACGAGTGGGCCCAGAGCCACTGACCCGGTCCCGCCTCGATCGCTCCCCTTCCGCGGCTCCCCGAACCTCCCCAGCTCCCCCCCCCCGGATGAACCTCTGAAGCCCGGCGGCCAACGCGGTTTCCGCCCCGGTTCGCGGGCCGATGGCCACCCATGACTAGAGGGGGCTCCGCGCCCCTGAAGGGAGATTCCGCTCCCCCGGGCCCGGATACCGGGGGCCCCGTCCGAGGAGCGCCTGGGTGGTAGCCCGGTGGAGGCCGGCCCGGACCAACTCTTCGGCGAACCCCCGGCGAAGGTCCCTTGCAGTCCCCCGGGGCCAGAGCCCGCTCCGCCGGGCGGCCCGCTCCAGGGCCCGCTGGGCGGCCCGTGGGGTCAGGGGGGCCTCCCCTGCGCCGGGGAAGACCGGATCATCGGGCTTCCGGCGGGCCAGGTAGCGGCGGAGATCCGGGGCGAGCCGGGGGGAGAGCACGCTCAAGCGCTCCGGTCCGTGTTCCCTGCCCGCCACCCGCACCGTTCCGCGGGTCGGGTCCAGATCCTTCGCCCGGAGCGCGAGGGCCTCGGCCAGCCGCAGACCCGAGCCGAACAGGAGCCCGATCAGCAGGCGGTCCCGAACGGCGGGCGCGGCCCCGATCAGGGCCAGAACCTCGTTTCGGGTGAGAGGGGAGGCTTCGGGTGGGGGCCGTCCGTGCCTCCGGGAGAGGCTCTCGGCCAGGTCGGGGCGCTCCACGACGTCCCGAAACAGGAACCGGAGGATGCTTCGCGCCTGCTGGAGGGTGGCGGCGGAAAGGCCGTCCCGGCGGGCCAGGATCTCCAGATAGTCGCGGAGGTCGCGGGGACCGAGGGAACCGGGGTGTCGTCGCGAGGTCGTCGCCAGGTGGCGGATTCGCGTCAGGTAGATGGCGCGGGAGCGGGCGCAGAGGCCGCGGGCCGCCAGACGCTTCTCCGCCGAGGCGAGGAGCGCAGGAAGCCAGTGCCGGGTGGGGGGTTCCGGTCGGGAGTCGCCGGGATCGGAAATCGCGATGCGGGCGCGTTCCATGGCCGAGGACCTCCTTCCACGGGGACGGGGAGTAGGGCTACGCCAGGAACGAGAAGCAGGATCCGGGCCGGTTGGGCGTGGAGCGATCGGGCGGCGAAGCCTCGGCGGGCGCGCTCAGCCGGCGGGGACGTGCTCCGGGGTGACCGGCGTGCCGAAGCGCGTCCCCAACGCCTTGAGGTAACCGTCCAGGGTGGAGTGGTAGTGGAAGAGGAAGCGGGCCAGGAAACGGAACACCGCGTTGTGAATCGTGCCACGCTCGGTGATGGTGAGCCGGGTGCCGCCCGGGGCCGGGGTCACCTCGTAGTCCCAGGAGCCGGAGAACGGGAGGTCGGGGGCGGCGATCCGGGTGGTCATCCGGCGGGGGGGATCGAGGGCGGTGACCTCGTAGGGAAGCTCGCCGGTGGGCCCGACCTCGAGCCAGACCGGATGCCCGTCCCGGTCGGGGAGGCGCTCCACGCGCACGAGGTCCGGCCGCCACGATGCGGCGTGCTCGAAGTCGCTCACCACCGCCCATACCGTGTCGGGGGAGGCTGGATAGAGCGCCCGGCTGGCCACGACGTGGGTGGCGGGAAGGAACGCCCCCACCGCGAACATGATGGCCAGGGCGAAGACGGGAAGGCCCAGGACGAGGAGGATCCCGCGCCGGGTGCGCCGGTTCATCGTGCGGCTCCGCTCAATAGCCCATCTTCCCGATGTCCACCTTGCCCCGGAAGACCCAGTAGATCACCGCGGTGTAGGCGAGCACGAAGGGCATGCCGATGAAGGCGATGTTTCGCATGATGGCCAGGGTCTTGGCCGAGGAGGCCGCGTTGTAGATGGTGAGGCTCAGGCTCGGGTCGGTGCTGGAGACGATGAGGTTCGGGTAGAGAGCGGCCCCGAAGAGGAAGATGAGGGCCGCGATGGTGGAAACCGACGAGAAGAACGCGTAGAACGGCCGCCCCTGGAAGATGGCCCGGGGGATGTTGGCGATGGCGAGTACGTTCAGCACCACCACCCCCCACATCCAGGGGTGGCTCCCGAAGTTCCGGTGGGCGTGGGGGAGGATCACCAGGGTGGCGATGGTCACGAAGAGGTAGGCGACCAGGAAGATACCGAAGGTGCGCCACATCCACCTCTGGACGCGTTGCTGGAGGTCCCCCTCGGTCTTCAGGTACAGGTAGATGCTCCCGTGCATGAGGAAGGTGGCCACGGCCAGGGCGCCCACCAGGACGGAGTAGGGGCGCACCAGATCGAGCAGGTTCCCATGGAACTCCATGTCCGCGCCGATGGGAAGCCCCATCATGGAGTCCCCCACCGCCACCCCGAAGAGGAGGGTGGCCAGGCCGCTGGCCCCGAAGAACGACCAGTCCCAGAACCTGCGCCATCCGGGGTGTCCCTGCTTGCTCCTGAACTCCATCGACACCGCCCGGAAGATGAGGGCGAAGAGGAGCACCATGAAGGGGAGGTAGAACGCGGAGAAGGCGGTGGCGTAGGCATTGGGGAAGGCGGCGAAGAGCGCCCCCCCAAAGGTCACCAGCCACACCTCGTTCCCGTCCCACAGGGGGCCGATGGAGTTCATGAAGATGCGGCGCTCCTGATCGGTTCGAGCCAGGGGATGGAGCATGCCCACCCCCAGATCGAAGCCGTCGAGGACGGCGTACCCGGTGAGGAGCACCCCCAGAATGCCGAACCAGAGCAGATGCAGGTCCACGATGATTCCTTCCCGTCGAGCCGCCGGCGCTCGGGCCGGCGACCGTTTCCGTCGTCCCGGTCCGGACGCGCCGGTGCCCGGGACCGATTTCCAGCCTCCCCGCTAGGGTTCCTGCGGTTTCCCGCGCTCCCCGTGAGCCTCGGTCATGGACGCCCCCCCCGCCCCGGCCAGGGCCGCGGCGGTATCCAGCCAGCTGCGGCTCCGCTTCGCCGAGGGCTCGATCTCCGCGTACTCCTCCCGCGGACCGTCCTGGATCTTGTGGTTGAGCACGAAGATCCATACCAGGAAGAGGAGGAAGTAGATCACGCCGAACAGAATGATCGAGGCGAGGATCTGCTCGCCGGGTACCGCCTTGGAGACCCCGTCCTCGGTGCGAAGGAGCCCGTAGACCAGCCAGGGCTGGCGGCCCACCTCCGCCGCCACCCAGCCCAGCTCGTTGGCGGCGAAGGGGCCGAGGACCGAGACGGTGAAGAGTGCCATGAGCCAGCGCTTCTGGAACAACGATCGTCGCCAGACGAAGAACCATCCGGTCAGGCAAAGGAGAACGAAGTAGAGCCCCAGGGCGACCATGAGGTGATAGGAGTAGAAGGGGATGGCCACCGGCGGCCGGTCCTCGGGGGCGAACCGGTCGAGGCCGGGCACCGGCTTCGAGGCGTCCTGGTACACCAGCCAGCTCAAGAGTCCGGGGACGGCCACCCCGTAGCGCACGGTCTGGGCGTCCTCGTCCACGATGCCGAAGAGGCTCATGGCGGTGCCGCCGGTCCCGGTCTTGAAGTGACCCTCGAAGGCGGCCAGCTTGGCCGGCTGGTGCTCGGCCACCTCGTCGGCCTGGAAATGCCCGGAGATCGGGGCGGCCAGGGAGAATACCGTCGCCACCACCAGGCTCAAGATGAAGGTGCGGTGGGCGAACCTCAGGTGCTTTCCCCGAAGGACGTACCAGGCGGAGATGCTCATGCCGAAAAATCCGCCCAGGATGTAGGCGCCGATCAGGACGTGGACCAGCCGGTGGACGGAGGACGGATTGAACACCATGGCCCAGAAGCTGGTGATCTCGGCGCGGGTGGCCAGCCCCTGCCCCACGATGTGGAAGCCCGCCGGGGTCTGCTGCCAGGAGTTGGCCACCACGATCCAGATGGCGGAGAAGACCGCGCCCGAGGCCACCATCCAGGTGGAGAAGTAGTGCACGCGATCGGATACCCGGTCCCACCCGAAGACCAGCACGGCCAGGAACCCCGACTCCAGGAAGAAGGCGAAGATCCCCTCGGAGGCCAGCGCCGACCCGAACACGTCCCCCACGAACCGCGAGTAGGTGGCCCAGTTGGTGCCGAACTGGAACTCCATCACGATCCCGGTGGCCACCCCCATGGCGAAGTTGACCGCGAAGACCCGGGTCCAGAACCGGGCCATGGCGCGGTATTCGGGGTCCCGGGTCTTCATGTACATGCTCTCCATGAAGACCAGGAGGGCCCCCAGCCCGATGGTGAGCGGGGGGAAGATGTAGTGGAACATGATGGTGAGGCTGAACTGGATGCGCGAGAGAAGGACGGTGTTCAAATCCATACGATGGTCTTCCCCTGTTCCGGGGGGTCGCCCGCCGAGCCACCCGCGCCCCAAACCGTATCGAATCGATCGGTTTTCCGCCGCCACGATGACGAGTATCGAGAAAAGAGAAGCGGACCCGCGCCGGGAGGTCAACCCGCCCCGGACAGGTTTCGACCGGGAGCTCAGAGAAGGGCGATGAGCTCCTTCAGCCGGGCGAGCGCGGCGGGATCGGCCCGATAGAGCCGCCGGGGTCCGTGGGAGGCGCCGCCGACCAGGCCCGCCGCCTCCAGGGCCCTCAGGTGCTGGGAGACCGTGGACTGGGCCAGGGGCAGGGCAGCCACCAGCTCCCCACAGGTTCGGGCCTGGCCGGGGGCGAGGAGCCTCAGGATCCGGATCCGGGCCGGGTGGGCCAGGGCGCGCGCCAACCGGGCCAGATCGGCCTCGGCCGGACTCGAAGCGGCCGACTTGGGAATCCAGCGGACGGACATCCTGATCGCCTCCAGTGACCACTTATCGTATATCGACGATATACGATAATACCCATCATGGCTTTCAGGTCAAGACCCTGCGTGAGACTGATCGGGGAGCTCCTGGCCGGGAAAGGCTTGGTGGGCCGTCACCCCGCCGGTAGCGGGCTGCATCATCCGAGGCAGGGGAGCCGACAGGAGGACACCCACTCGCCCCCCGGATCGGCGAAGCCCCGCCCTCCACGTTGGCCGGCGCGTGGGGTAGACTGAACCGCCGCGATCGAGTTCGAGGCCCGGTTCGCGGACGATGTCCGGCCCGGAGAGGGCTTTCGGCAAGCGACCAAGGGGGGGCGATGGTCTTTCTCGTCACGTTACACGGTTTCATCCGCTGGCTGATCCTCCTCGCCGCGCTGATCGGCCTCGGGGACGCGTTCTACGCGCTCTACGGGGGCAAGCGCGAGGGAGGAAACGTCCCTGGGGCGCCCCCTTCCCCGATCTTCCTGGGGCTCCTGGACCTCCAGCTCCTCCTGGGGATCGTGCTCATGTTCGCGGTGCCCGGGGCCCGCCGAGCATTTCATGGTGCACGGTGGGGTGATGATCGTCGCGGTGGCGCTGGCCCACGTCCTTCGGGTGCGGCTCAAGAAGGCGCCGGAAGGGGGGAAGGCCCGCGCCCAGGCCCTCCTCTACCTCCTGCCCCTGATCGTGATCCTGTGGGGCTTGCCGCCCTCGGGCTGGGAGCCGGATCGACGATCTAGACGCCGGATCCGGGCGCGTTTGAGGCGCGGCGGTCTTTCCGCGGAGAACCCCCACCGGCGCCCGCCGACGCGCCGTGATAAGCTTTCCATCTGGACCCATGGACGGCCCCTGCCCGACTCATTTCCCGACC
>CAWANH010000004.1:0-10314 GCA_963783375.1 Candidatus Eiseniibacteriota bacterium | reverse complement strand
GGGGGTCCTGATCTGGTGCCCTATCGATCCGAGTCGCCGCTCCCCCTTCAGCAGCATGAGCCGCAGGCGCCGGACGATCTGGTTGGAGCCGTGATGGTGCGTAGACATGGCGTCAGCGATCCGGCGGGCGTTCGGGAAAGAGCGCGGCGACGAGGAACACCAGGGTCAGGAGCGACAGGAACGACCCGGCCATCGCGCAAAACAGGACCGCGGTGATGAAGAGCGAAGCCCCGCCCCGGACCATGAGCTCGAAGAGGAACAGGAAGGCGATGAAAGCCAGGGCGATGTAGGAGATTCGGAGCGCGTTGTCGCTGCGGGAATTGAGGGCCCGGCGCCCGGTCCCGAACCCCAGGAAGAGCGCGCCGAGGGGCAGCCCCATGACCGAGATGAGGAGATAGAAGTTCCGGATCTCGAACAGCTTCCCGGCGATCAGGAGCCCCCAGGCGGGTAGGCTCAGGATGATGTAGATGATCCCCACCCGGGTATAGGTGGCCGGGTTCTCAAAGCCCAGCATGGTATCCGTCCGACTCCTTCGCTTGTGTCCGCCCGTCGTCACGAGGCGCGGCGGCGCGGCCGGAAGCCTCGCCGGGGCGGGCGCATCCCGCCGGAACCTCGTGGATTCGAGTCAAAGCGTAGGAGACTAGCACGGAAGGGAAGGGTGGTGGAGGGATCGGGAAGACTTGTTCCGGCGGACGCGGAAAAGAACGGGCCGCCGCCCGATCGGGCTGAGTCTGAAGGAGCGCCCCGAAATCGCGGCGACTTCGCTCAGAACCCGGGTCGGGCAGCGGCCTAAGGGCTGTGTATGCGCCGGTCCGGGGAGCCGTGCCCCCCGGACCGGAGGTCTCGCAACGAAACTTCAGGAGCCCCGGGCGGGCTAGACGGCGGCCTCGGTGACGGTCCGGACCGCGATGGCCGGCGGGTGCTCCAGGTGCTTTTTCACCGCGCAGAGCTGGGCGGACCGGATCACCGCCTCCTTGTACTGCTCGGGAAAGGTCTCGGGAAGGACGATGTCCAGATCGATCTGCTCCACCATCCGGGTGGTGGGATTGGCCCGCATCCGCTGGCGGATCCGAATGTCGTCGGTGGGGATCCCCCGCTGCCGGCAGAAGCTCGACACGTAGATCCCGGCGCAGGTCCCGATCGACGCCAGAAAGAGCTGAAAGGGGGCGGGCGCGGAGCCGTCCTGATCGGTCGTGATGACCATGGAGCCCATCTTTGCGTCCACCCTATCCCCGTGGGGGAACACGATTTCCATTTCCACTTGCGTCATCCTCCCTTGCTCGAATGAGGTTCACCGGGAGGGATGCAGGGTCGGGGGATCGGTTACGGAGTTCCGCACGGATGGTCGGGGTTCGAACCCATCCCCATGTCCCGAAACGCGTTGCCGCGTGGTCGGGCGTCCCCGGGGACCGGACCGGGCCGTCCCGATCCCCGGGGCCGCCCGGGCACGGTCAGGGGGTTCCGGACCCGGGCTTGTCCTTGGCCGGGTCGAACTCGAGCGCGGCGGAGTTGATGCAGTAGCGAAGGCCGGTCGGCCTGGGGCCGTCGTTGAAGACGTGTCCGAGGTGGGCGCCGCATCGGTGGCAGGTGACCTCGGTTCGGGCCATCCCGAGGCTCCGGTCCCGGACCGTATCGACGTTGTGCTCGTCGATCGGATCCCAGAAGCTCGGCCAGCCCGATCCCGAGTCGTACTTGGTGTCGGAGCTGAAGAGCGGTTCCCCGCAGGCCACGCAGACGTAGATCCCCGCCCGGTGCTCGTTCCAGTACTTACCGGTGAAGGCCATCTCGGTGCCTTTCTCCCGGGTCACGCGGTACTCCTCCGGAGTGAGTTCCTTCTTCCATTCAGCCTCGCTCTTCACGATCTTCCCGTCCGGATTCATCGTCTTCTCGCCGCTCATCATCCCCTCGCTCTTCCCGTCCTTGTCCATGGTGTTCCGATCGCTCATGGTCGTGCCGCTCCGATCGGCCTTGCCCGCGCCGGCTTCCGATTGCATTCGGGCGGGATCCGCTCCCGCGTCCCGGTCGGCGGCCGCCATGGCCGGAGCGTTCCGGTCCCTCGACACGGATCCGTCCCCGGGCCTTCCCGCGGAACAGCCGGAGATCATCGCCGCCGCAGCCAGGCATGCGCCGAAGGTAGAAGCTGATGATTTCAAGCCTAACATGGTCGCTCGCTTTCTCCGGAGGGGTGGGCGCCCCGCGCTCGGCGGCGTCCGGCTTCCGGTTTCCCTTCGGAGAGTGATTACGGTTTCCTCGGGGGCGTGTGACGGGAGCCCCGGGGACCGGCTATCCGCGTCGTGGATCGGAGAGACGAAGGGGCGGGGGCGGCTCCGAGCGAAGGCGAAGCAGGCGCCCGGTTTGTGGATGGGGGAACCGGAGTTCGGCGGCGTGGAGGAGGTAGCCCGGATCTCCGGGCAGGGCGGTGGTTCCCATGGCCGGCACGCCTCCCACCGGGTACAGGGGGTCACCGACCAGGGGGTGGCCGGCGCCGGCGAGATGAATCCGGATCTGGTGGGGCCGGCCGGTTTCGATCTCCACGTCGGCCAGGAACATGTCCGCCCGTTCCTCCAGGACCCGCACGTCGCTCACCGCGCGCCGGCCGGTGGGCGAGACGCCGTGGACCGTGCCGAGGACGGCGTGCGGCACCGGACCGATGGGAAGCTCCACCGAGAAGCGTTTCCGCTCCGCCCGCCCGGAGGCGAGCGCGCGGTAGCGCTTTTGCACCCGGCCCTTTCGCCAGGCCTCGGAGAGAACGGCCAGGGCCCCGGGGGTGCGCGCGAACAGGACGAGCCCCGACGTCCACCGCCCCAACCGGTGGAGCGGCGATGCCTCGGGATAGCGGCGCCGCACCACCGCCAGGAGGGTGTGCTCCAGGTAGCCGCCGCCGGGAAGGGTGGGCAGTCCCGCCGGCTTGGCCACCGCCAGGATCTCCGCGTCCCGGTAGAGGAGCGCGTACGCGCAGGGCGCCTCCGGTTCCACCCATGGGGGCCGGAGCCAGGCGACCTCCCGGCCCGGCGTGAGCGCGGTGTCCGGACCGGCGGGGGCGCCGTCCACGGTGACCAGGCCCGCCTCGATCCGGTCGCGCCACGCCTCCGCCGAGGAGTGCGGGTAGCGCTCGCTCAGGTAGCCGAGCAGGGTCGTGCCGGGAGGAAGGGCTCCCAGTCGCTCGCGGTAGGTGTATCCCTCGTTCGGCATGGCGCTCCGCGCGCGCCCGGACCGGGGTGCGCGCCCCCCGAGACCCCGGCGCCCGTCACCGCGCGCCGACGATGCCCGGACCGGGACCACGAACTCCCGGGACGGGACACTACTTCTCGAACCGCACGCAGTAAACCGGCGGCAGGTTGGCCGAGAACGTCTTCCAGGAGTCCCCGGAGTCCTCGGAGATCCAGAGCGAGCCGGTGGTGGAGCCCAAGGCCAGCATCTTGCCTTCGGTGCCCACGTCCAGCCCGTGCCGGTAGACCAGGTCGTAGGCGCGCTTCTGGGGCAGCCCGGTCCGAAGCGTCTTGAAGCTCTTCCCTTCGTTCCGGGTGCGGACGGCCACCATCTTCCCCCCCACCGGCACCCGGCACTCATCCTTGATCGCGGGAACCAGCCACGCGGTCTTCGGGTCCCTGGGGTGGCTTGCCGCCGCGAACCCGAACACCGAAGGTTTGACCGTGATGGTCTCCCAGGTGCGGCCGCGGTCGGCGGAGCGGAAGACCCCGTTGTGGTGCTGGCACCAGAGGACGTCGGGGTCGGCCTCGTTCTGGACGATGCGGTGGGGGTCCTGCATGACCGGGTCCTCGCGGCGGTCCGGCGGCATGTACTCCGCGAACATCCCCCTGGTCCGGACCTTCCAGCTTTCTCCGCCATCCTCGCTGTGCCAGACCCCGCCGATCGATATCCCCACCGTCAGGTGCCGCGGGTTGCGCGGGTCCACGCAGATCGAGTGAACGCCGGACTCGTCGTAGCCCCCGCCCATCCACTTCCCGCGTTCCGGGAGATTCCAGAGCGCCTGGTTCAATTCCCAGGTGTCGCCGCGATCGGTGGAGCGGAAGAGCCCGCCGGGGATGGTGCCGGCCCAGAGCGTCCCGGCTTCGTCCTTTCCCCCCGCTTCCAGGCACCAGACCTGCTTCAGGGTCGATCCCTTCGCGACCTCCGGGGCCTCGGACTTGGGGAAGGCGGGGACGGCGCATTCCTCCCAGGTCTTTCCGCGGTCGGGGGAGCGATGGAGCTTCGCCCCGAAATGGCCGAGGTTGAGGGCGGCGTAGAGGGTGCGGTCGCGGGTGTCGGGGAGCACCATGCTGACCGGAGAGCCCAGGAAGGCGGTTCGGGCGATCTTCCACTTCCCACGTTTCCCCTTTTCGCGGTTCAGGGAGAAGAGGCCCTTCCGGGTGGCGACGAAGAGGCGCTGGCTCATGGGGATTCTCCTTCGCGGGGCGGACCGGGGGAAAGGGACCTACCCTCCGGAGAGGGCCTGCATGACGTGGATCTCGCTCGAGTCGTTCACGGGGTCGTTCAGGCCCGCTCGTTCACCGTCCACGAATACCACCACGTGACGCCGGATCTCTCCCTGCTCGTCGAGGACGTAGGGTCCGAGCTTCGGGTTGCCGGCGAACACCGCCCCCAGGACGTCCCGCACCGTTTTCCCCGAGACCGCGGAGGTCGGCGCATCGACGTGCCGTTTCAAGTGGGACGTGAAGACCACGCGTGCCATGCGGGGAGTGTCCCAGAAGGAAATGGCCGGGACAAGCGCGATCGGGGGCGGCGCGGATATCGGTCGCGGGCGGAACGCGGCGTCATCCGGTTGGCTGTAAGACGTTCGGTTGCAATCGAATACATCCGTGGCCCCGGCCGGCCATCCAGCCCCGTTCCGATGTCGTGGACACCTTCGCGCGAAAACGGGTAGGCTCCCGCGCCATGCGCATCTGCTTGTTGACGACCCAGGATCTCGACGCCGATCCGTTCCCATCGGACGATTGGCCCTGCGATCCGCGGCCGTTCCTCCCCGAGGCGGAGTGGACGGTGGCCACGCTCAGGAAGAAGGCGACCTCGGTGGAGACGGTGACCCGTCTTATCGGGGAGGGCTTCGACGTATTCTTCAACCTCTGCGACGGGGCCGACGACCAGGACATCCCGGGGATCGAGGTCGTGCAGACCCTGGAGGAGCACGGCGTTCCCTTCACCGGCGCCACCTCGGAGTTCTACGAGCCGACCCGGGAGATGATGAAGGCGGCCTGCCGCGCCGAGGGCATCGCCACCCCGGCCTACGTGATGGCGCACGACGCCGCCGAGGTGGAGCGGGCGGCGTCCACCCTCCGGTTTCCGCTCTTCGTGAAACACCCCAGCAGCTACTCCAGCGTGGCCTTGAGCCGTCTCTCGCGGGTGCGGACGCCGGCGGGCCTCCGGCGCCAGGCCAGGAAGATCATGTCCCGCTTCGGCTCGGCCCTCATCGAGGAGTTCATCGAAGGGACCGAGTGTACGGTGCTGGTGGCCGAGAACCCCGACGATCCCTCGTGTCCCACCACCTACACCCCCATGCAATACCGCTTCCCCCCGGGGGAAAGCTTCAAGCACGAGCGCATGAAGTGGGTGGAGTACGACCGGATGACCTCGGTCCCGGTCACCGATCCGGTTCTGGACGCCCGTTTGCGGGACGAGTGCGCGCGGTTCTTCCTGGCCTTGAACGGCGCGAGCTTCGGCCGGTGCGACCTCAGGGTGGACGGCGAGGGCACGCCGTACATGCTGGAGATCAACGCCAACTGCGGCGTCTACTATCCACCGGCCGATGCGGGAAGCGCCGATCTCTGCCTGGCCCGGGATCCGGCCGGGCACGAGGGGTTCACCCTCCAGCTCATCCGGGCGGCGCTCCGGCGCCACGAGCGGCGGGTCCTCAGCCGGATCTGACGAACGCCGGCCGCCGGGTCGCCGCTCGTCTCCGCCGTGAAACCGCTTCCCCGGCGCCGATGTGCCGCAGCAGGGTCTCCCAGCTCAGACCCCTGCTCTTTCCCGCCTGGGCCGGCATGGAACGCTCGTCGGTGCGGGTCTCTCCGGCTCAGGACTCCAGAGGGCATCACGGCCCTGCCTCGACCGGCTGCTGCCACCGCACCGTGATGTCCTCCTTGGGCATGAAATCCATCGTTTCGTAGATCCACACGTTGGCGCCCGGCGAATCGTCCCGTACGAAGGGAAAACTGAACTCTTCCGGAATCGCATCCTCCGGCAGCTCGATTTCGAACCGGGCGTGAGTCAGGGGGCGTTTCCAGGCCGCAGTGGACGTGACGATGTACCGGGCGTAGTTGCCCAGCAGTTCCTGCCGGTAGACCGTGCGAATCGTGATTCGTTCGCAGAGATTCAGGGGGATCGACCAGGAAACACCGCCCGGCGGATGCTCGGTGAACCTGATCGGTTGCGCCGGACCGTCGCCGCAGCGCCCCTCCACGAGACGGGTGCTGGCAGGGCCGAGAAGGCTGTCCCGTGGATAGGGGTAGAAGAGCAGCGAGGAATCCGCCACCCCCCCGGTGCACAGGAACTCGTAGAAGCCCTCCACCTCGACCCGCCCCGTCTGGACATGCAACGTCACCTTCTCGCGGTCGAATCGGAGGAGGGGCGTGAATGTGGAGCGGTCGCCCACGCCATCATCGTGAGTACAGGACGCGATGAGGGCCGTCAGGCCGAGCATGCACAGCAAAGCTGGGGTGCCGGCAAGGGTTCGCGTACGGCGGAGGGTCATGGCCGGGAAAGCGGTGCCGCTCAGAACACGTTCCGGAGGAACTGCTTGATCTTTCCCCAGGAAGTGTGATTGACGGGCACTCCGTAGGCCCCTTCCACGCAGAGACGGACATCTCGCAGCACGTATTCCGCCCCCTCCAGGACGACGAGATCCCCGTCCCCGGGCTCCCCGGCTCCACCATGAGCCGGCGGCGTCCAGCCCTCCACCAGCAATTCCGTTCCCCACAACTCGAGGGGCCAGATGATCTGCCAGGTCTCGCCGACCGGAGAGCCACCGTTCTCCGTCAAGGGTCGAAGCACCCACCCGTTTTCATCGAGCCGATACAGGTGGCGCACGCCGTCGACTACCACAATGGGTGTGGCCATCCCGGAAGTCGGACCGACGATCCGGTCTCCCGTTGAAACAACACCGTCACCATTGTCGTCGTAGCTCGTCTGGTTGATGACGACCTGGTAGTTGCTGGGATCGTAGGTCGAGGAAACGGACTGCCACACCGACCCGTTCGGTGGAGCCTGCAGGGTGTAGGCGCGATCGAGCAGTTCGAAGTACCCGGGCCAGAGAGGGTTGGCGAGAGCGGCAAGCCCGGATGACACAAGCAGGACACCAACGATCAGCGCAAGGATCCAGAACCGTCTCATGTGGCACCTCCCTGAGCAGTTGGCGGGGGCCGGTTCGGATGATCGCGGCAGAGCTCCCCCCGGAGATGGGGTCGAATGGATCATCATGGTCAGCCTACTCCACCAACGAACGATTCCAAATACGTTCTAATGCATTACCAATTTACCAGTGCTTTGGTCATGATTGCTCAGGGTGGTAACGTCAACACTCTCGACCGGTTCGGAGATTCTCAGCGCCGGACAGTGGTTGTCGGAAATCTTCAGTCCGACTGCACGGACATCGATCTCCGCCCCGAGCGGGTCTCCCCCGAAACCCCCGTCCGGGGGGTTGCCGGCGGTCGATGCCTACTACGCGACTCTCTCCGCCAAGTACAAGCAGCCCCTCAAGACGCCGTAGACTGCCTTTCTTGTCTTGATTCGACAGTCCATGGGGGAGACGGAGTGGGAACGATGCGTACCGGCGTTGGCCCGGGCCGCCGGGTTCGCCGAGGTCGATCTGCGTGTCCACGCGGTTTTCGCGGGTCAGCAAGGATCGGCTCGGACCTTCGCCGTCCACTTCAACAGGATCAGTTCGCTTTTCGCCGTCGCCAGCGGCCTGAGTAAGGATCACCCCGAGCTTGTCGCGTGCCGTGATGCCGCCGCCGCTTGGTCGAGCGAAGGGGATTCCGGGCGGATCGGACAATGGGGCAGCACCGTGCCAGTCTTTCTGACGACCGCACGCGCCAAGGCATAGACCTCGCGGCGGTCCCGCCGGCCGTCCACGAGACCTCAACCGGGGGTGAGACCCCATTGTTCCTTGCCCCCATGAGAATCGACTTGTTCATACCGCATCCACCCTGAGCCTCTGCTCGCTTCCGGGTGTCGTCGGATATCGCGCCCCGGTAGGTTGAGTTGCTGAGTTCCCGAGGCCTCCGGTCAAGGTCGTGCGCGTCGAAACCGTCTCCCGGCCTTGTACGGCGCGCGCTTCGGCCGGTACGATCTGCGGGTGGGGCTCGAGGGCACGCCGTACATGCCGGCGATCAACGCCAACTGCGGCGTCTACTGTCCGCCGGCTGACGCCGGAAGCGCCGATCTCTGCCTGGCCCGGGACCCGGCCGGCCACGAGGGGTTCACCCTCCAGCTCACCCGGGCGCAAGGAAGCTGTATGCGTCGACGTAAACTGGGGCGGACCGGCCTCGAAGCCTCGGAGATCGGTCTTGGGGGGTGGCAACTCGGCGGTGGCACCGCCTGGGGGGCGATGGACGATCGCGCCGCCTTGCGGCTCGTCGCCGCGGCCGTCGAGGGCGGCGTCACCCTCTTCGACACCTCGCCCAACTACGGCGCGGGCCGAAGCGAACGACTGCTGGGCGAGGCCCTGGAGGGAACGCGGGACCAGGTGGTTCTGGTCACCAAGTTCGGCCACCGGCCCGACGGCTCCGACGACTTCTCGGTGGGGTGGTTCCGGGAGAGCCTGAATGAGAGCCTCCGCCGGTTGCGGACCGACCACCTGGACGTGCTCCTGTTGCACAACCCCGAACCGGCCATGTACGCCGGGACCGACCCCTTGTGGGACGAGCTGGAGACGGCGCGGGGCGAGGGGAAGATCCGGCACTTCGGGGCCAGCCTCGACCGCTCCGGCGACGCGGAAGCCTGCCTGGCGAACACCCGGAGCGAGGTGCTGGAGGTTCGTTTCAACATCCTCCACCAGGAGGTGCGCCGCGCGTTCCCACGGGTGCGCGAACGGGGCGCGGGCATCATCGCGAAGATTCCCCTGGACAGCGGGTGGCTCACCGGACGGTTCGGCGCCGGGAGCCGGTTCACCGGAGTCCGCTCCCGGTGGAGCCCGGAGGAGATCGCGCGACGGGCGGAGCTGGTCTCCCGGTTGACGTGGCTTACCGCCGACGGCGGCGTGCTCGCCGGGAAGGCGCTCGGCTACGCGCTGGCCTACGACGAGGTGAGCTGTGTGATTCCGGGAATGCGGACGCCGGAGCAGCTTCAGGCTAACCTGGAGGCCGGGGGGGATCGCGTGTCCCCGTCCGACCGGGCGCGTCTCGAGGCGTTCTGGGAAGAGTTCACCGAAGGGGGTGCGCGGCTCCTTCCGTGGTGATGCGGGTCCGGGCGCTCGGCCCGGGCTCCCCGCGGAGGGCGGCCCCCCGCCGGCCGGGGACGCTCCGGAGCACCGGGCGAGGGCGAGGCGGCGCCGGGCGGTCGAACGCGCCTCATGGGCGCGGGAGAGGAGTGAAATGAGAAGAAGCCGGCCTCTCTACCTGCACGAGGAGATCCTGCTCCTGGCCTTGAACGACAAGAAGGGAACCGTTCACTTCGGCGCCGCTTTCGATCAGGCGGCCGGGGGGGCGCTCATGGCCGAACTCCTGCTCGCCGGGCGTCTCGGCGTCGAGGGCGAAAAGGGCCGGGCGCGCGTGGTTGTGAAGGACTCCACCCCCCTGGGGGATCCGCTGCTTGATGAGTGTCTCGAGAAGATCGCCGAAGAGGAGAAGCGCAGAAAGCCCGCGGAGTGGATTCTGAAGCTGGCGAACATCAAGAAACTGAAGCACCGGATCGCCGGGCGCCTGGTCGATGATGGTGTGCTACGGGAGGATGAGGATCGCGTTCTTCTGGTCTTCAACCGGACGGTCTATCCGGAAGCCGACTCGCGACCCGAGCAGGAGATCGTTCGCCGGATACGCCGGGCCGTCGTCGGTTCCATCACCCGGGTGGATCCGCGAACCGTAGTGTTGATCGCACTGGCCAAGCGCACCGGGTTGCTTCAGCACGCGATGGAGAAGAACGCCCTCAAGGCGCACGAGCAACGGATCGAAAAGCTGATCAAGGGAGAAGTAGCGGCCCAGGCTACCAAAGAGGCCGTGGAAGCGATGCAGACTGCCCTCATGGTGGCGGTCTTCGTGCCGGTCATGGCCGGCGGCGCGACGAAGTAACTGTGCCGCCGATCCCCGTGGGGTTCGATTCTACCTTCGGGGTCTTGAGGGCGCGGGTGTGGTTCCGTCCCCC
>CAWANH010000003.1:0-323417 GCA_963783375.1 Candidatus Eiseniibacteriota bacterium | reverse complement strand
CCGTGAAGGTCTACACCAGCGAGAAGACCTCTTCCGAAGACGGTTGGCGGCACGAGCGAATCACGCTTCGTCCCGATAGTTCATAGGAAGGCTATCGCCCAATTGTTTTGAAGCCTGATGCCGCTACCGAATTGCGTGTCATCGGCGAATTTGTGGCGGTTCTGGCCTAGGCGAATCCGGGTCCGATCTGGGAGCAATCGCTTACGACGTTGGGTTTCAGCCAGAACGGGGTCACCCCAACCAGACCGCCACCCCGGACCCAGCTTAACGTGCTGGACGGTCATGTGGTGGCATCCGCAAGGTCCCGGGCGAGCCAGCGGGAGCCGTCACCGATTCTCGGCATACCCAGGGGTCAGAGTGTCAGAGTCCCGCCAGTGGGCGATGGTCTATGGATCCGCCTATCATGTAACCCTTGGACGTCTGCCAGCCCCGCGTTCCGCCCTCTCCGTCGAGTTCCTCCGATGGCACAACGAGACGCAATTCGCGGGCTGAAACCGATCGATGTTTTTTTTGCTTGATTGAAACCCATCGCTGGATTAGCGTTCCGATCGACGCGATTTACGGGAATTGAAGGGCGTCACAAAACAAACCTTCTAAAGTCCCACCCCGCTCAATTCTCCTTGAGCGTGTGCCTCCCCTGGAGGCCCGGGTGGCCCAAATCCCGGGTTACTGGCAATTCCGACAACGAGAGTCTGGAAACCAGTGGCGCACGACTGCACGTTCGATCAAGGAGGCCTGAGCCATGTACCTCTTCCGTAAGGTCCCGAGTGGACCCCGCTCTACCTGCTCGATGGGCAGAGCCTGCTCCAGCACGACCCGTTCCTGAGTGAGCTCCTCCTGACGGGGGGCGTCTCATGCCGCCACTCAGACCCTGGTCGGGATGGCGAGCTGGTGGCCAGTTGTCTCCGCCAGCCCACGATCCTGGCCCTCAATCCCCTGACGGCCTGCGGGCTCGAGGGCGAGGCCGCCCCCACGGACGGGCAGTCCATGCCGTTCGCGGTGGCCGTCCCGCCGGCATCGACACCCTACGACCGCGCCTTCCGGGGCCTCGTTCACGACCGGGTAGCGCGCTGTAAGGAGGCCGTGGTCGTGATCACGGATGATCCCCCGCTGCGCCGGGAGGTCGTAGCGCACGGCTGCGTGGTCATCGGTATCACCGACTACCGGGAGCGGGCGATGAGGGCTCTGGGACGCCGCTGGGGCGAGCTGGAGGGCACCTCCAGAGGCCGGCGACGACAAGGGGGCCTGGTTGGAGGCCCTGATCGAGGCCTCGCGACGGAGGCCGGAGTGAGCCGGGGGTGTCGGTGACGACGGCCCCTGGAGCGCCTTGAGTGACGCTCCTGCTCGAGGGGCTCCTCCAAGGCCAAATACAGCGACGCCAACCTACATAGGCGTCACTGGACCGCTTTGAACTGGGAGCAGAGCACTATGGTCGCGACAAACGCATCGAGAGCCGCTCGGAATGGCTGGTCCAGGGAAATCCTCCAGAGGATCCTGGGGCACTCCACGATCCGGTTAACCGAGCGTTACGGGCAACTCTCCGACGAGGCTGTCTTCAACGAGGCGAAGCGTTTAGGGGCCCGTTAGGGACCAGGAGGTGGACCACTTGGTGGACCACTTGCCCTTGAAGCTGAAACCGGGAACATGCTAACCTCTTCTGCCGCATTGAAGAGGCGCCATACCCAAGTGGCTAAGGGGACGGTCTGCAAAACCGTTATGCGGCGGTTCGAATCCGCCTGGCGCCTCCAGCCTATCTTCCAGGTATTCAGCAAGATACGTGACCGAAGGGAGTGACCGGGGCCCGAGAGGGCGCCGGTCACGTCTGCGTTTGGGGGCGATGGGCTTCCACGGGGTTACGCCCATTCCTCGGGGTGGGACCGGTCACCTGGGTAAGCGGTGTGAGCGCGACGCCGGTGGACGAGTCGCGCGAAACCTGTCGGCCGTTTCGATGCGAGTGACGCGAGATGGAACAGGAACGCCGAAGACGCCCCGGGAATACCGGGAGGTCTCGGTCGGACTCGCCACCCGCCGCACTTTTGGACCGGCGTTCGCAGGTGGACATCTCCGGCGGCCCCGACTTTGACCGCGAATCCGGGACGGTCCGGCTAGCCTGATCTTGGAATACAGGGCAGGACTACCGCTCCCGTGTCGTCCACCAGCGGCGCCGGCGGCGCCACGGCATGGCCCTGTACGTATCCCACGCCCAGGGCCCGCAGCTTCTGCAGGACGGTCCTACTCTCCACTTCCTCTGCGATCGTGGCGATGCCCATGATCCGACCGACCTCGTTTACGGCGCTCACCAGGGTGCCGTACACGGGATCGTCGGCCACGCGCCGCACGTAGTGGCCGCCGATCTTGACGTAGTCCACCGGCAATGCCTTGAGGTGGGCGAAAGAGGCCAGCCCGCTGCCGAAGTCCTCGAGCCCGAGTCCACATCCTGCCGCCCGAATTTCCGAGAGAAGACGCACCAGCTGGGCAAAGTTGCCGAGCGCCGCCGCTTCGGCAATCTCGAAGCAAATCGCCTCCGGCGGAAGGCGGTGCTGCGTCAGGTACTCTCGCAGCGCGGGGACAAGATCGAGGTCGTCCAGGGAGGACACGCTGAGGTTGATCGAGCAGAGAGGCAACTCGCATTCCGGGTGCTCCCGATGCCAAACCCCGAGAAGAGCGACCGTCTGCCGCACGACCCAGCGGTCGATAGCCGGGATGAGGCGGTAACGCTCCGCGTGCGGGAGAAACGAGTCTGGGGTCTCCACCCCGCCGCGCTCGTCCGGCAGCCTCAGCAGGATCTCGCACCGAGGACGGGCCGACTTCTGCGGCAACAGAGGCACGATCGCTTGACCGTACAGTTGAAATTGGTCCTTCACCACCGCTTGGGTCAAGTGAGTGATCCGGCGGGTCTCCATCTGTCGTCTGACCCCGGGCTCCACCACCGGTCCGACGTGGATGCGATTCCCCCCCGCCGCCTTGGCCGCGTAGCAGGCGTCGTCGGCGGTGCGCAGGACGTCGGCCGCCCGTCCACCGGCGGCCGGGAGCGAAACGACGCCGATGCTGGCGCTGATGGAGAAGTTCCTTTCTCCCCAGACGAAGCGATAATCCTGGATTGCCTGCCGGAGATTGTCGGCAATTTCTTCCGCCTTGGCCGACGAACAATGCTCGAGCAGGATGCCGAATTCGTCTCCACCGAGGCGCGCGACCGTGTCGCGGCTTCGCAGGCCGGCCGCCAAAAGACGGCCGATCGCCTTGAGGAGGCTGTCCCCGGCTTCGTGGCCGCACAGATCGTTTACGGGCTTGAATCGATCCAGATCCAGGTAGCACAAGGCGTGCTCCGCCCCGTCCCCCTCCGTCTCGGTCAATACCTGCGCCAGACGTCGCTCGAACTCGTGCCGGCTGATCAGACCCGTCAGGGAATCGTGTGTTGCTTCATGCGAGAGTTTGCGGAGCGTGCGGCGCCTCTCGGTGATGTCGTGAAAGACCAGGACCGCGCCGATCACGGCGCCATTGCGGTCGCACAGCGGGGCCGCAGAGTCTCCGATCGCCACTTCCGTTCCATCCCGGCGCAGCAGCAGCACGCCGTCGACCAGGTCCACCGCGCGGCCTTCTGCGAGACAGCGGGCCGGGATGCTCTCGATCGGCTGACGCGTGTTCTCGAAGATGAGGGGGAGAACGGTGCCCAAGGGCTGCCCCAGCGCTTCGGTCGTCCGCCAGCCGGTGAGCCGCTCCGCCGTGGGGTTCAGATACGTGACCATGCCCCGCGTGTCGGTGGTGATGACGGCGTCCGCGATCGAGGCCAGGGTGACGGAGGCCTGTTCCTTCTCGCGGAAGAGGGTCTCCTGAGTCTGCCGCCATTCTGTGAGATCACGAACCGTGATCAAGGCAAGGGCGTCGGCGGGGGAACCGAGAGGGCAGTGGGTGAGTTCTATGGGAAGCTCGGTACCGTCCCGTCTCTGGGCGGATAGCCTGACCTGAGTGCCTCTCAGGGGAAGTCCCGGCGACTCATCGGTGATCGTGGGCCGCAGCTCGGTGAGCTGCCGGAAGCGGGGAGGGATGAGTCGATCCAACGGCTCGCCCAGCAGCTCCGCCTCCGCCCATCCGAAGAGTCGCTCGGCCCCCGGATTCAGAGCGACGATATCTCCCCGGCCATCGACGACGATCATGGCATCGACACCGGCGTCGAAGAGTTCTCGGAATCCCAATGCCTGGATCGGATCATCGGTCATGGTCCGAACAGCCTCCATGCTACCGGCAGCAAATTCAAACTATAGGCGATTCCGGTATATTGGAAGAGGGTAAGGCAATCGACGGCGGCTCAATGGGTTGTGCGTGCCGATCGTAGCCCCGATGGCCGTGAAACACCGGGCCCCGCCCGGGCCATCCGCCGCAGCGCCTCGTCTATCCTTCCGGCGCCCCGTTGAGCAGGCGCGTAGGAGAGCACGACGTCCAGGGCGTGCGGGTTCGGGTCTTCGGTGCCGCCGAGACCGTCGCCGGGTGCATCAGGTTCCGCAAGAAGATCGGCGCCGATGTGGCCGTCGAGGCTCTCCGCGACCATCGCCGCGTCCATCCGAAGGGACTGGAGGCCGTGTGGCGACCCGCCGAGGTCGACCGTGTTGCGCGGGTCGGCCGGCCACACCTCGGGCTGTTGGGTGACACCGTGTCGGCGCGCAGCGAACGTGTCCACGTCGGTCCCCGCCCGCCCACCGCACGCCGGGAGGGAGCAGTTGACGCCCCTGCCTTGGGTGGGATAATCGGAAGACCGGGTGCCGCACCGTGGGACCTACCGCCGCGCGCCGCACTGCTTTCACCGCCGTTCACACCGAGGTACCAAGGATCTGCCGATGAAAGCCGCCAACCCGCGCATCCTGACCATCAACGGCGGCTCCTCGAGCATAAAGTTCGCGCTGTTCGAGGCGGGAGATCCGCTCCGGAGGATACTGGAAGGCGGGATCGAGCGGATCGGACAGCCCGAGGCGACCCTTGAGGTCAAAGGCATGGACCCCGCCGACACCGTCTCGCAATCGCTGACCGCGCCGGACCACACGGTGGCGGTGGATGCCCTGATGGACTGGGTCGAGGAGCGCATCGGGCTGGATGCGTTGGCCGCGGTGGGGCATCGCGTGGTGCATGGCGGGCCGAAGTACAGCGAGCCCCAGCCAATCACTCCGGCAATGGTGGAGGAACTGCACCGGCTCAGCCCGTTCGATCCCGAGCATCTGCCGGAGGAGATTCTGCTTGACCGAGGCGTTTCATCGCCGGTTTCCCGACCTTCCCCAGGTGGCATGTTTCGACACCGCGTTCCACCATGATCTCCCGCGCGTGGCGCGGCTGCTGCCGATCCCGCGCCGCTTCGAAGCGCGGGGAGTACGGCGGTACGGCTTCCACGGGCTGTCGTACGCGTTCCTCATGGGAGAACTGGAGCGTTCGGCCGGAGCGAAGGCGGCGCAGGGCCGGGTGGTTCTCGCCCACCTCGGGAACGGCGCGAGCCTGGCCGCCGTGCGCGAGGGCAAACCGGTGGATACGAGCATGAGTCTCACGCCGGCGGCGGGGATCCCGATGAGCACCCGCTCCGGCGATCTCGATCCCGGTCTGGTCTGGTATCTGGCGCGCACCGAAGGCCTTGACGCGAAACGATTCAACGAGATGGTCAATTCCGAGTCCGGGCTGCTCGGGGTGTCGGAGACCAGCTCCGACATGCGTGACCTGCTCGAGCGTGAATCGCAGGACGTGCGCGCCGCCGGAGGCGGTGGCGCTCTTCTGCTACCAGGTGAAGAAGTGGATCGGCGCCTTCGCGGCGGCGTTGGGCGGACTCGAGACGCTGATATTCGCGGGCGGCATCGGGGAGAACGCCCCCGCCGTCCGGACCCGGATCTGCGATGGGCTGGGATTCCTCGGAATCCGGCTCGACGAAAAACGAAACGCGGCGAATGAGGGCGTGATCTCCGCGCCGGCCGGCGCGGTTACCGTCCGCGTCATGCACACGGACGAAGAACTGATGATCGCCGAGACGGTGTGCCGCGTCCTGGGCCTCGATGGAAACAGGGAGAGTTGAACCATGAAGACCGAAACCCTTTCCCCGGATCTGCTCCACAAGATGGACGCCTACTGGCGCGCCGCGAACTATCTCTCGGTCGGGCAGATCTATCTCTTCGACAATCCCCTGCTGAAGCGGCCCCTGGCCCTGGCGGATGTGAAGCACATGCTGCTTGGACATTGGGGCACGACCCCCGGGCAGAACTTCATCTACGTGCACCTGAACCGGGTCATCAAGAAGTACGACCTCGACATGATCTACGTCTCCGGCCCCGGACACGGTGGCCCCGCCGTCGTAGGCAACACCTATCTCGAGGGTACCTACAGCGAGATCTATCCTGACATCAGCCGGGATGAGGCCGGGCTTCAGCGGCTCTTTCTTCAGTTTTCGTTTCCGGGAGGAATTCCCAGCCACGCCTCTCCGGAGTGCCCGGGCTCGATCCACGAGGGCGGCGAGCTGGGCTATTCGCTCAGCCATTCGTTCGGGGCGGTGTTCGACAATCCCGATCTCATCGTCGCCTGCGTGGTCGGCGACGGCGAGGCGGAGACCGGCCCGCTGGCCACGGCCTGGCATTCGAACAAGTTTCTCGATCCGGCCACCGACGGCGCGGTGCTGCCCATCCTGCACCTGAACGGCTACAAGATCTCCAACCCGACCGTCCTGGCCCGCATCGAGCAGGAGGAACTGGAGCAGTTGTTCCGCGGCTACGGCTGGAACCCGTACTTCGTCGAAGGTCACGAGCCCGAGCCGATGCACCAGGCCATGGCTGCGGCCCTCGACACTGCGGTGGAGGAAATCAAGAAGATCCAGCACGACGCCCGCGTCGACGGCAACCTCACGCGGCCCCGCTGGCCGATGATCGTCCTCAGATCGCCCAAGGGCTGGACGGGGCCGAAGGTGGTCGACGGTCTGCAGATCGAAGGGACCTTCCGGTCGCATCAGGTGCCGCTCTCCGACCCCGCCACCCACCCCGAGCACCTGAAGCTCCTGGAGGAGTGGCTGAAGAGCTACCGGCCGGAGGAGCTCTTCGACGCAGAGGGTCGCCTGAAGCCGGAACTGGCCGACCTGGCGCCCGAGGGCGAGCGGCGCATGGGCGCGAATCCCCACGCCAACGGCGGCATGCTGCTCCGCGACCTTCGAATGCCCGATTTCCAGGACTATGCGGTGGACGTGCCGGCGCCGGGCGCGACCGGCGTGGGCGACACGCGGGTGCTCGGGCGCTTCCTGCGCGACGTGGCCAAGCTGAACGCCGAGCAGCGCAATTTCCGGGTCTTCGGTCCGGACGAGACGCTTTCCAACCGCCTGGGGGCCCTGTTCGAGGCGACCGATCGCCAATGGGACGCCGGAACCGAGGCGAACGATGAGTTTCTGGCGCGCTCCGGACGCGTGGTGGACTCGATGCTCAGCGAGCACCAGTGCGAGGGCTGGCTCGAGGGCTACCTGCTCACCGGGCGGCATGGGGTCTTCAACTGCTATGAGGCGTTCATTCACATCATCGATTCGATGTTCAACCAGCACGCCAAGTGGCTGAAGGTCACCGCGGAACTCCCGTGGCGGCGGAAGATCGGCTCGCTGAACTACCTGCTGGCCTCGCACGTCTGGCGTCAGGATCACAACGGCTTCACCCACCAGGATCCGGGTTTCATCGACCACGTGGTGAACAAGAAGGCCGACGTGGTGCGGGTCTACCTTCCACCGGACGCCAACTGTCTGCTGTCCGTGATGGACCATTGCCTTCGCAGCCGTCACTACGTGAACCTGGTGATCGCGGGCAAGCACCCGGCGCCGCAATGGTTGTCGATGGACGCCGCGGTCAAGCATTGCACCGAGGGCATCGGCATCTGGCAGTGGGCCAGCAACGATCAGGGCGTCGCTCCGGACGTGGTCATGGCCTGCTGCGGTGACGTGCCCACCCTGGAGACCCTCGCCGCCGTTTCCATCATGCGCGAGCATCTGCCCGAACTGAAGATCCGGGTGGTGAACGTCGTCGACCTCATGCGTCTGCAACCGCCGAGCGAGCACCCGCACGGGTTGAGCGATGTCGACTTCGACGAGCTCTTCACCAAGGACAAGCCGGTCATCTTCGCGTTCCACGGCTACCCGTGGTTGATCCATCGGCTGACCTACCGCCGCACCAACCACGACAACCTCCACGTCCGCGGCTACAAGGAGGAGGGCACGATCACCACGCCGTTCGACATGACCGTCTTGAATGATCTGGACCGCTTCCATCTCGTGATGGACACCATAAGCAGGCTGCCACAGACCGGCGACAAGGGCCTCTACCTGAAGCAACAACTCAAGGACAAGCTGCTCGAGCACAAGCAGTACATCGAGAAGTACGGCCAGGACATGCCGGAAGTCCGGAACTGGAAGTGGGGCGTCCCGAAAGCGGTGCGGAAGAGCCAATAGACACCGCTGCGAAACGGGTGCCGGCGACCAGGGCCTGGCCGCGATGGATGACGCCTCACAGGCTTCGTGGCTGTGGGAGTTCCCGCGCTTGACATCCCGCCGGGGACTCCATAGCTTCCCCTGCTACAATCCCCGCTCGGCGCACCACGAACCCTCCCCTCGAAAGGGACCCCATGACCGAATCCCGGACCCTGCAGGCTGAAGACCGCGTGGCCCACTACCGGATCGTGGGCCCGCTCGGCGCGGGCGGCATGGGGGAGGTCTACCTGGCCCAGGACGGGAAGCTGGAGCGGAACGTCGCTCTCAAGGTCCTTCCCCCCGACCTCGTCCGGAGCGAGGACCGGGTGCGCCGCTTCGTCCAGGAAGCGAAGTCCGCGTCCTCGCTCAACCATCCCAACATCATCACCATCTACGAGATCGGGGAGGAGCCGGTGACCTCGGGCGCGGGGGAGGTGTCCTCGGATCCGGTCCGCTACATCTCCATGGAACTGGTGAGCGGGCGGACCCTGAGCACCAAGATCCACGAGGAGAACGTGGACCTCCGGACCCTGCTCGGGTACCTGGCCCAGGCCGCGGAGGGGATCGCCAAGGCCCACGCGGCGGGGATCGTGCACCGCGACCTCAAGCCGGGCAACATCATGGTCTCGGACGACGGGTTCGCCAAGGTGCTCGACTTCGGCCTGGCCAAGCTCACCGAGAGGCAGGGACCCGAGCCCTCGGCCACCGCCCTCACCCGGAACGTGGACGAGACCGCCGAGGGCACGGTGATGGGGACGGTGCACTACATGTCCCCGGAGCAGGTGCAGGGAAAGCCCGTCGACCACCGCTCCGACGTGTTCTCCTTCGGGTGCATCCTCTACGAGGCCGCCGTCCGCCGGCGTCCGTTCACCGGCGACTCCAACGTGGACACCATGCACCGGATCCTCCACGACTCCCCGGAGCCGATCGAGGAGCTGAACCCCGGCGTCCCCAACGAGCTCCGGCGGCTGATCCGGCGCTGTCTCCGGAAGTCACCCGACCAGCGCGTGCAGTCCATGAGGGACCTTGCCCTGGAGCTCCGCGAGATCGTGGACGAGTTCGACGAGCTCTCGGCCTCGGCCAGCTCGATGGGGTCGGGGAGCGGGCCCGCGGTCCAGGCCGCCGCCGGGCGCCGCCTGCCGCTCGTCCCGGTCCTCGGGATCGGGGCCCTCGTCGTGGCCGCCGCGTTCTACTTCGGGTTGCGGGGGCGAAGCGCGCCGGACGAAACCGCCCATCCCTACGAGACCGCCCGCATCACCACCGTGACCCAGGACGGCGGGGTCGACGATGCCGCGATCTCCCGGGACGGTCGTTACGTGGCCTACCTGGCCCAGAAGGAGGGGGGCACCGCCATGTTCGTCCGCCAGGTGGCCACCGGCGCGGACATCCAGGTGATTCCCTCCACCCGGCGCCCGATCGGACGACCGGCCTTCTCGCCCGACGGCAACTACCTCTTCTACACGGACATCAAGCCCGACACCCCACGGTACCGCACCCTCTATCGCATGCCGTCCCTGGGCGGGCCGTCCGAGGAAATCGCGTTCGACGTGGACTCCCGGGTGATCTTCTCCCCCGACGGCTCCCGGATGGCGTTCGTCCGGTTCCTGCCGGGAAAGGGCGGATCCATCCAGACCATGCCGGGCGGAGGGGGGGAACCGCACGAGCTGATCCGGTTCGCGGCTCCCGAGATCCTGGACACCGACCTGAGCTGGTCGCCGGACGGACGGTGGATCGCCGCCCCGGTGTTCAACCCGCCGCCGGTGACCCAGGCGACGGTCGTGCTCGTCGACGCCGGGACCGGCGAACGAACCGACGCGGTTACCCGTAAGCCGGCCTACTTCCAGGGTGTTGCCTGGAGCGGGCCCAAGAACGAGGACGGTTTCATCGTCACCTGCGTGGATGTCCGGTCGGGGACGTCTCCCCAGGTCTTCCGCGCTTCCTTCCCCGGGGGGACCATGAGACGGGTCACCAACGACGCGGACACCTACACCAACCCTTCGGTGTCGGTGGACGGATCCGTCTCCGTCCTGCGCCAGACGTATCGACCCGACATCCTGTCCATTGATTCCAAGGGAGGGGGGTCCACGACCCTTCTCCACGCCACCAGCGCCGACAACGCCCCCCTCTCCTTCTCGGTGGGGGAGAACGTCGTGGTCTACGTCCGCACCTGGGGGGGTGGGACCCAGCTCTGCGCCCAGGGTCCGGCCGACAACGCTCCACGCATCCTCCCCGGCCGGGGCGGCTTGCTCATCGATATGAAATGCGGGGGCGGCTCGGTGTTCTTCTCCGAACTCGACCCGGAGAGCGGGGAGATCAGCCTGTGGAGGGTGGGGCTGGACGGCAGCGGGTTGCGCCGGCTGGGCGCCGGGGCCTCGAACCTGGCCGACATCTCCGAGGACGGCAAGTACCTCGCCTACTTCCCCGACGACAAGCCGACGAGCGTCTGGATCCTGCCCACGGAGGGAGGCGCGCCCCGTCAGATTGCCGAGGGGGCCACCGGCCGGGACGGCTTGGTGACCTTCTCGCCCGACGGAAAGCGACTCCTGGTGGGGTTGGACGACACCTCCGGCGAGCTGGTCAAGACCGTCTACAAGATCTTCCCGGTGGAGGGGGATGCGCCTCCGCAACCGCTGAAGTTGCCGGAGAACGGTGCGGCGCGAAGCTGGATCCCGGGAGAGAACGCGATCGTCTACGTCGACACCCATGATCCGGTCCGCAATCTGTGGCGGATGCCTCTGAGCGGCGGTGGGAAGTCCACCCCCCTCACGTCCCTGACCGAGGGCCGGGTCGGGGGATTGCGCTTCTCACCGGACGGTCGCACGCTCGCGGTGGGAATCTTCCGGGAGGACGGGGACGCCATCTGGCTGGTGGGCCGGGATGGCGGCGACGGTCATCAGCTCATCTCGGTCGCGCCGCAGCGGATCTACTGGTTCGACTGGCTCGCGAACCCCGCCCGGATCGTCGCCGCGGTGGGGGAGCCGACCCGGGACGTGGTGCTGATCCGGAATCTTCAATGACGACATCCCCTCCTCTCACCCCCCGGTTTTCTCCACTTTCCGCCACTTGAGCACCCCCCCGGGGTAGTGCCAGTCCAGTTCCACGATCCGGCCGTCGGCGTCCCGGACTCCGTCGGCGGTGCCGTAGTCCTGGGGGGAGAAGAACGTGCTGTCCGAAGTGGGAACCAGGAACCAGTCGCTCACATAGAGCCCGCCCGGAACCGCCCGGATATCGGTGTCTCCGCGATCGTCGGATGTGTAGTGGCCGGCGTAGCCCGCAAGGACTTCGACGGGCACGTCCGCCGCCCGGGGGTGCGGAACCTCCGGGGCCGGAACGTCGATCCCGGCGACGATCCTGGGGACGTCGGCCCGGAGCCGGTCCACCGCGCCGGTGTGGACGTTTCCGAGGTAGATCACCTCCAGTCCCGTCTCACCGTCGTAGTCGGCGAAGGCGCGGAATCCGTTGCTGATCCCGCTCCAGTCCAGGCGGTTGTCGTGGAGGAGCGCGATCCGGGCCGCTCGTCCCAGCTTCCCGTCCACCAGGGCCCGGATCATCCGGTGGATGTCCATCGCGGTCGAGCAGACCGAGCCCGCTCCCACCAGGAACGACATGTCCCGAAGCGGTGCGTTCACGAGCCCGCGGGGACCGTGGCCGTAGCTCGACGCCCGCCCCTCGAGGATCATGCGGGAGTCCGCGTGGACGGAGCGGGTCATTCCCGCCGGTCCGAACACGTATTGCTCCAGGAGCGCCTCGTAGGATTTCCCCCCCGCCAGCTCGCACACCCTGGCCAGCACGCTGAACCCCGCCGAGCTGTAGACCGACTTCTCCCCGGGCTCGAACATGAGCGGCTTCCGCTCGGCGAAGGCCACCATGTCGGCGGCGGTATGGGGGACGGTCTCCTCCCAATCCTCGGTGACCCGGTGGGGGATGCCGGCCCGGTGATTGAGGAGATGCGAGACCGTGATGTCCTTGGCCCGGGGAAAGTCCGGAATCCACCTGGCCAGGGAGTCTCCGGGAGCGAGCTTCCCGGCCTCGGCCAGGCCGCAGACCACGGCGATGGTCATCGGCTTGGTGATCGAGGCGATGTTGAACCGGGACTCCGGGGTGTTGCGAACACCGAGCTCGACGTTGGCGTAGCCGTAGGATTGCTGGAAGAGGATGCTGTCCCCCCGGGCCACCAGCAGCGTCCCGGACAGTTCGCCGGCCTCGTCGTAGGGGGCGAGATACCGCTCGAGGCGCGAGGCCAGGTCGGGATTCGGGCTCGCGAACCCCGCTGAAGCCAGTGAAAGGACCAGAAGACTCGTGCACAGTGCCGGAAAGCGCATCGGGAACCCCCAAAAGGCTAGGTGATGTGGGTGGGCCGCCATGACCCACTCCATCCGACGCATTCCGGCGCCGGAGCGTTCAATCGGAGCCATTCCGGGACCGGCCGTGCGGCCGGAGGTTCCGGCCCGGAACGCCGCACCCACAGCCCTTCGCGGGGCCATGGATACCGCAAAGCGAACGGGCGTGGTCGAGTATGGAAGGTCCTTGCGATGGCCCGCCCGACCGTCTACGGTTCCGGCAGACGTCCACCCGGCCGCGAACATGGAAGGAACCATGCGTTGGTACCCCCGGAGGCTCCGGCTCGCCGCCGCCTCCCGCCCGTACCGTACGGATTCGCTGGCCGCCGGCCTCATCGCGGCCGTGATCCTGTCCTTCACCGGGCTCCCGGCCTACCCACCCGCGCCCGCCCGTGCCGGCGGCGGCGATTCGCCCGGGATGTGCTGGCGGGGGCAGCCCTGGCCCCATTGCCGCGACTTCTGGATCACCGAGACCGGCTTCGGCTATCGCCTTTCCCAGTCCGGTAATCCCAAGCGTAAGAGCTATCACGACCGAAGGAGCGTGGTCTTCGAACTGGGCCACATGTTCAACCTCCGGAACCGGTCGGCGTTGGGAGCATCGATCTCGTATCGCGGCATTTCCGAGCCCAAGCTGACCCTCCATCCCCGGTATCGCTACTGGTTCGACCGACGCTGGGCTCTCGACGCCGCGGGCGGGGTGGTGGTGGCCGCCCGGGACGAGGAGGGCCTCCACACCCCCGGCTACCTGGCTCGCGCCGGGATCAACTACGGCGATTGGGTCGCGGTCAACACCAGCGTCGAGTTCATGCCTCTCCTGGACGGAGGCACCGAAGTCACATGGCTCGTGGACTCCCGCCTTGCCGGATATCTGGGTGGAGGCTCGGGGATCGTGCTGGTTACCGGGACCGTGCTCCTGACGGTGTTGCTCTTCGCGCTGTGGAGCGGCGATTGAGGGGCCGGAACGCGCGTCTCGGCTACTCCGCGAGGAGCGCCGCCGTTCGGGAAGGAGCAATGGACATGAAGCGTCTACTCATGTGGACTCTGGTCGCCTCGGCCGTCTTGTGCCGGTTCTCGGTTCCGGCCTACGCCTGGGACGGGGATCGGAAGGGCTTCGTGCTGGGCTTCGGCGCCGGACCGGGGTACGCAGAGAACTCCGGTGGTTGGAAGAATCCCCGGGGCGGGCTCCAGACCAACCTGAGGTTCGGCTATGCGCCGAGTGCCCGATGGGTCATCCACTACAACGGGCAGCAATTCTGGGGGCGCTACGCGATGCTTCACCCCGCGCTGGGGTGCTCCTATTACCTCCGGGATCGGGGACCCTGCGCATTCGTCACCGCGGCGGTAGGCGGGTCCTATCTGTTCAGCGAGTCATGGATCGAAAGCGACGGCGGAGACAGGGCCGGGCTCCCGGTGTTCCACCTGGGAGCCGGGTACGAGCCGGTTCCCCACCTTTCCGGCGAACTCGACGCGGTCATCACCATGACCCCCGGCTCCTCCACGCGGGGACTGAACGTGGCCCTCATGGTCAACATTCTGGGGTACTGATCCCGACCGCCCCCTCCGTCTTCCACCCGGCCTCACTCAGCCGGGCGACCGTCCGCCTCCCCCCCAAAGGAGGCGGCCCGGCCGGCTGGCACGGCCTCCGGGAAGGTGCTATCCTGTTTTGCCGCAAGGCGATCCGTCCTTGTTGAGAGAGCAGGGCAGCGGATTTTCCATGGAGGTTCGGAGGCCAGCACCATGACCGACAACCATGACCGCCTCGACCGCGGTCCCGCCGCTCCCTCCGCCGCCCACCTGGACCGTTCGGCCGGGACCAAACCCCGTGAGCGGGGAGTCCAATCCGCGATATCATTCCCGGATGAGAACTTTCCGGAGCACTTCCCGGGGAGGAAGACCGGGAAACCGGACCGGCGGGATCGGACGAGCCGCCGCCGGCCGGGCTTCCGGAAAACTGCCGGATCCTACCGGTCGATCCGTGGCCCCGTTCATCCATACCCTGTTCTGAGTTCATGAAGACCAAGAAAGCGCTGCTCGCCCTGATCTCCGCCGTCGTCGGCCTCCTCCTCGCCGCGACCCTCCTCCAGATCTACCTCATGGTTTCGGGATGGCGGCCGGTGTCCGGAGACGGGTACCTGCAGTTCGGGTACCGGACGGGCATTCCGGTCTACGACGAGGATGGCCTCCTGAAGGAGGGACAGCCGGTCCGGGTCCGCCTGTTCGAGCCCGATCCCGATCTCTTCTGGAAGCCGATTCCCGGCACCGGCTACACCAACGCCGCCGGTTTCCGGGGGCGGACGGACATCGCCCGGGAGAAGCCGGCCGGGACGCTCAGGATCGGCTACCTGGGGGACTCGTGCACCTTCCTCGGCGATCCGCTCTACCCCGATCTGGTGACCCAGGAACTCTCCCGGCGACTGGGAAGGAAGGTCGAGGCCGTCAACGCCGCCGTCCCCGGATACACCAGCTACCAGGGCGTCCGGCGCGTCGAGCAGCTGATCGCCTACCATCCGGATTACGTGTGCGTCTATTTCGGGTGGAACGACCACTGGCCGGGCCAGGGCGGCCTCACCGACCGCGCCCAGCATACGCTCTCGTCCTCCATCCGGATCTTCGGCTACCTGCGACTCGTCCTGGCCCGGTTCCACCATGAATCGGTCCCCCGGGTTCCCCTGGAGGACTACCGGACCAATCTCGAGGCGATCGCGACGCGCTTGCGGGAAGCGGGGATCCAGCCGGTGTTCATCACCGCGCCCATGGCCTACCCCCCCGACGCCATGCCGTCCTGGGCCTACCGCTTCTTCAGTCAGTTCTACGGCATGAGTCGGGAGGAGGTCTCGGCCATTCCCCAGGTGCACATCAGGTATGCTGACGCGGTCCGCGACCTCTGCCGCAAGGACGACATCCCCCTCGTCGACGCGCTGGCCGATTTCCAGCGCCTGGGTACCGAGACGCCCAGGTACTTCCGGAACGACGGCATCCATCTGCGAACCCCGGGGCACGCCCTTCTTGCCCGGCTGATCGAAGGCGCGATCGGGAACCTGGAAGCGCGAAAGGGAGGGGTGCGTCCCTAGTCCGGGAGCCCCGGTCCGGAACCGATCCGGAAGAGCGATGAGAAGGAGCATGCAGCACGTGTCGAAGCGAACCCCCGCCGGTCCCACCGAAACGAAGCCCGCTTCCGGGTATCGACCCTGGCTGGCTCCGCTCCTGGTGTTCGGCGTCGCCCTGGCGCTTCGCATCGTCTATCTGGTGGAGATGCGCCACGAAGACCTCTTCCACGTCGTGATGGGCGACGCCCTGAGCTATGACGACTGGGGAGCCAGGATCGCCGCCGGCCACTGGGTGGGGGAGGGGGTCTTCTACCAGGCGCCCCTCTACCCGTACTTCCTGGGCGTGGTGTACTCGCTTTTCGGACACAGCCTGGCCGCGGCGCGCTGGGTCCAGATCCTCATGGGCTCCCTCTCCTGCGGATTCCTGTTCCTGGCCGGTCGCCGGTTCTGGAACCGGACCGTGGGTCTCGTGGCCGGGATCGGGCTGGCCGTCTATCCGCCGGCCATCTTCTACGACGGCCTCATCCAGAAGAGCGTTCTCGACGTGTTTCTCCTGAGCGCGCTTCTCGTGGTCCTCGCTCCCCGGGCCAGGGAATCCAAACGCCCGGGGACCTGGGTGGCCGCCGGGGCCCTCCTGGGACTCCTCGCCCTCACCCGGGAGAACGCGCTCGTCCTCTTCGGCCTGGTCCTCCTCTGGATGCTCCTGAGCGCCGGCCGTCCCCTCCGCCGCAGGCTCCGTCGTGTCGCTTACCTGGTCGGCGGGCTCGCCCTGGTGCTCCTGCCGGTGGGGTTCCGGAATCTCGCCGTGGGGGGCGAGTTCCTGCTCACGACGTCCCAGTTCGGTCCCAACCTCTACATCGGGAACCATCCCGGCGCCGGCGGCACCTATGAGTCGCTTCGCCCCGGGCGCGGAGACGCGCGTTTCGAGCGGCTCGACGCGACCGACCTCGCCGAACAGGCCGCGAGGCGGCGGCTCACCCCGGCCGAGGTGTCGGACTACTGGGCGGATCGCGCGGCGGCGTTCATGACCGGACAGCCGGGGGAGTGGCTTCGCCTCATGGGAAGGAAGACCCTGCTGCTTCTGAACCGCGTGGAGGTGTCGGACACCGAGGCCCAGGAGGTATACGCGGAGCGGTCGTGGCTCCTTCGCGTCACCGGCCCGCTCCTGAACTTCGGAATCCTCGTGCCTCTGGCCGCCTTCGGCATCGTCCTCGGATGGCGGGAGCGGGGGCGTCTGGCGCTTCTGCTCCTCTTCCTCGTGGGGTACGCCGGGAGCGTCGTGGTGTTCTACGTCTTCGGGCGGTACCGCTACCCGCTGACCCCGATCCTCCTCCTCTTCGCCGCGATCGGCGTCGTGGAGGGGGTGCGGCTGGCCGGCCGCCGCCGCTGGCGGCCCATGATTCCCGCCGCGGGGGTGTTTGCCGCGATGCTCGTGCTGGCCAACTGGCCCCTGCTCGACCCCGCCCAGGGCCGGGCCGCCACCTACACGAACCTGGGCCGCGTGCTGGCCGAATCGGGCAGGGCCGACGCCTCGCTCGCCTACTACCGGAAGGGCCTCGCCATCGATCCCGACAACTTCGTGATCCTGAACAACGTCGCCAACCAGCTCTACCGCATGGGGCGTTATGCCGAGGCCCAACCTCTCTACCTCAAGGTGCTGAAGCTCCGTCCGGACTACGCCGAGGCGCACAACAACTACGCCAACCTGCTGCTCAAGCTCAACCGGCCGGACGAAGCCGAGAAGGAATATCGCGCCGCGGTCCGGCTGAACCCCCGCTACGTCGAGGCCTGGATGAATCTGGGGAGCCTGGCTGCCCAACGGAACCGCATCGACGACGCCATCACCTGCTTCCAGCGGGCGGTGGCCATCGACCCCGGGCTCCAGGTGGCGGCCCAGAACCTCCGGGTCCTCCAGGGCATGAAGGCGCGGGAGCAGACCGAGCCCCGCTGAGAGAAGAGGCCGCCCGGTTCACCAGGCCCGTTCGTTCCCATGGGCTCGACACTCCTCGATCAATGATCCCGGCTCCGGGCGCGGCGAGCGTCGCCGGCGACGGAGGTCTGGCTTCCACCACGGCGACGGCAGCCCCCCCGTCCCCCGCGCCCGCGCGATCAACGGCACCACCCGCCGCCGGGTGTGCGCCCGCTGGAAGCGTGAGAGCGAGAGGAGGATGTAGGTGAGGAGCGCGAACGGGCCGAGCCGGGGGAGCGCCCGCCTTCCGCGGAGGTAGACCGCCCCCAACCGGAGCCAGCGCCGGAAGACGCTCGGCCAGGCGTAGAACCGCCGGCGGACGTCGAGCACCGCGTCGTACACCTCGGCCTCGGTCACGTGGAGCGGCTCCACCACCAGGTGATCCCCGTCGTACAACGAAAGGTCCCCGGTGCGGATCCGTCCCGAGGCCTCGACCTCGCGATGGAGGGGAGTGCCGGGGATGGGGATGGTCATGGACACGAAGATCGCCCCCGGGTCCACCTCCTCCAGGAGATCCGGGAGTTCGCGGTAGTAGCCCCGGGTGTCCTGATCCATGGCCAGCATGGTGCCGGCGAAGACCAGAATGCCCCGGCGCTTGAGTTCCAGGAACCGTTCCCGGTACTCGGCCACCCGGTTCTGGCGCTTGTTCACCGCGCGAAGGCTCTCCTGGCAGAGGGACTCCATCCCCAGGAACGCCATCCGGCAGCGGGCGCGCTCCAGGTGGTCCAGGAAATCCCGGTCGCCGAGGGCGTTCAGGCTGAACTGGGTACCGAGCCCCCACAACCGCAGCGTGGCGATCTCGGCCAGGAGCTCCTTGGCGTAGCCGAGGTCCCCGGCCAGGTTGTTGTCGTAGAGCATGGCCATCTTCCGCTTGCGCCAGGGCAACCGGTCCACCGCGGTGAGGTCGCGGATCACGTCGGGGATGGGCCGGGTGCGGAATCCGGCCGGGCGGATGTTGAGCTGGCAGTAGCTGCACCGGAAGGGACAGCCGCGGGTGGCCTCGGTCACCACCGGCACCGCGAACTCGGGTTCGGCGAGATCGTACCGGGGCGGGGGAATCCCCTCCAGCGACGCCCCGAACGGCGCCCGGTAGATCCGCTCCAGCCGGCCGCGGAGCGCGTCCTCCACCACCCGGGGCCAGACCCGCTCCGCCTCCCCGGCCACCACCGCGTCGACGTGGGGGGCGACCGCCTCGGGGTCGGTGCTCGCGTAGCGCCCCCCCGCGATCACCGTCTTTCCGCGGGCGCGGAACCGGCGCGCGACCTCCGCCGCGTGGGGCGCGCAGTAGTCCATGAAGCTCAGGGCGATGATGTCGGCGTCGGTGTCGTAGTCGATCGGCCGCACCATCTCGTGGAGCACCTCCACCTCCACCGACGGCGGGGTGAGGCCGGCGAGCAACAGCCCGGAGAGGGGAGGGCTCGGCGACATCGCGTAGTAGGGGCGCTCGTCCCCCAGGTTCTGGAAGAGCACGACGATCTGGAGCTTGGGTTTCATGACGCTCGCCTCCTGTCGAGGGCGGCCCGGTCGCGAAGTCGCGCCGCCATGCCGGCCAGGACCCGGTCGAGGAGCCCCGGCGCGAGCCCTCGCGCCCGCTGCATGGCCTTTCCGGTCAGGGTGAGCACCAGCTCGCTTTGCCCCCGTTCCGCCCCCCGGACGATCTCCGCCGCCACGCGGTCCGCCGGCCGGCGGTGCGTCCGGGGGCGGCGCGCGCCGCCGGTCACGGTTTCCCGGGCGAAGAGCTCGGTGTCGGTGTAGTTGGGATAGACCGCCATCACCCGCACCCCGGTCCCGCGAAGCTCGGCGCGGAGGGACTGGCTGAAGTTCACCAGGGCGGCCTTGCTCGCCCCGTAGGCGCCGAGGTAGGGGACCCCGTAGAGGGAGGCCAGGGAGCCCACGTTGATCACCAGGCCGCGGCCCCGCTCCAGGAAATGGGGGAGCGCGGCCAGGGTGAGCCGGACCGGGACGAGGAAGTTGACCTCCATGATCCGGCGGTACGCGTCGAGGGTGAGATCCCCGCCGTCCCCGTAGGCCGAGATGCCGGCGTTGTTCACCAGCACGTCGAGCGCGCCCCAGGCGGAGATCGCCTCGGCCACCACGCGTTCGGCGCGGCCGGAAGCGGCGAGGTCGCCGGCCGCCACCCGGGGTCGCGCCGCGCCGCCGCCCGCCAGTTCCCGGGCCAACCGTTTCAACCGGCCTTCGCGACGGGCGGCCAGGGTGAGCCGCGATCCCCGGGCGGCGAACTCGCGCGCCAGGGCCTCGCCGATCCCCGACGAGGCGCCGGTCACCAGCACGCTCGCGTCATCGAATCGCACCGCGGGCCTCCTTCCGATCCGGCGTGAACGGGTGCGCGCTCCGGAGAAGGGCGGCCAGGAACCCGCGCGCGTCGGCGGCCGCGTCCCGCTGGAGGTCCCGGACCCGGGCGGGATCGACGGCCACCCCGGCCGAAGGAATCCGCACCAGGCCGTGACCCTCCCGGAACGTCCCCAGCTCCACCGGTGACAGGTCCAGATCCTCCATTTCCCGGCGAAAGGCCGGTGCGGCGGCCTCGGGCACGACCAGCAGAAGCTCGAACTCGCCGTGGGGACCGGCCAGGAGCGTCCACTCCGGAACCCCCAGCTCCCGGGCCAGGCGTAACGCGGCGGGATGAAGGTAGGCCCCCGGCGAGGCCAGGATCTCCAGATCGAGCCCCTCCGGCGGAAGGAGCAGGTCGAGGGCGGCCAGCGCCCCGTCGCTGGTGTCCGCCGCCGCCGCCGCGTGCGCGCGTGCGCGCCTCCCGGCGGAGAGCCTCGGCTGGGGACGAAAGAGGGAAGCGGGAAGGCCCTGCAACCTCGCCCACGCGAACGCCGATCCCCGCCCGAGCGGTCCGGTCGCGAACAACCGGTGCCCGGACCTCGCCCCGCGCCGGGTGAGCGGTTCGCCGTCCCGGATCAGGCCGATGGCGGTGGCGGAGGTCGGCGGTCTCGGAGCGAACGCGGTGTCGCCGCCCAGGACGGGAGACGCGCCGCCGCCGAGGCCTCGGACGAGGCCGCGCCGGAGACCCTCCACGAACCCCGGCGCCGGGTCCACCGGGAACACCTCCCCGATCAACACGCCCAGAGGTTCCGCCCCCACCGCGGCCAGGTCGCTGGCCGACGCCGCCACCGTCATCCAGCCCAGAAGGTACGGATCGTCGTAGAGTCCCGCCCGCACCTCTTCCACGATCTGATCCACGGTCACCGCGAGGACCATGTCGGTTCCCGGGAGACGGATCAGCTCGGCGTCGCTCTCGTGCACCCGGTTCAGCTGGCAGGGGGAACGCGCGAAGCCGCGCACCAGGCTCTCGACCCACCCGTCCTCGAACGCCTGCCGTCTCATGCGCACACCTCCAGTCCCCGGGGAATGATCGAGACCTCGACTTCGGACGCCCGCATCACCTCGCCGTCGAACTCCACCGCGAAGGGCTCCGGGGCCGAGACGTGGGCGGAGCACGCCTTCAGGGAGGTGGTGCCCGCGCGGCCGGTGAACCGCCCCCGGGCCAGGCCGGCCAGGAGCGAGAGCAATCGCAGGAGCGACACGTCCCCCACCGCGTGGACGTGAAAGCCCCCGCTCCGGGGCTCGAAGGGAGAGTCGTAACGAAGGCACCCCGAGAAGTTCGGGTTCTTCACGAACCCCAGGTTCCGAAAGCGCTCCCCGGGAAGCAGCCGTCCGTCCACCTCCACCTCCAGCGCCCGGCCACGGTCGGCAAGGACCGTGGTGAGCGCCGCGGCACCGATGGCCGCTCCGGTCGAGATCCGCTTCAGCCGGGCCAGAACGCCCGAAGACCGGTTGAACCGGAGGTTGGCGTCGGCGGTGATCCCCACGCTGGCGTTGATCAGCCAGTACCGGACCGCCCGCCCGCCGTCGGGGTCGTGAATCACCAGCCGGCCCACGTCCGAGGAACGGGCGTGATCGGCGTCGGTCCGGCAGGGGATGCCCCCGAAACAGGACCGGACAGGCTTGTGGAAGTCGTTGCTCGAACCGAGACCGACCGCTCCCAGGGTCCGGCGGGCGCCGATCGTCTCCAGCAGGGCCGAGGCCAGGGCGTTCACCGTCCCGTCGCCTCCTCCGGCCAGAAAGGTCCGGTGACCGGCGGCGATGCCCCGGGCCACGAGGTCCGGCAGCCGTAGCGGGTCGTCGATGATCTCCACTTCCAGGTCCCGGTTGCGGGTGAGCTCCGGTTCGATCCGGCGCCACCGGCGTAGCGCGGCGCCGCCGCCGGCCCGGGGATTGATGGCGAGCATCATGGCGTCACCTCAGATCTGTTCCCGGCAGGGCCGGGCCCGGAGAGAGAGCACGAACGCCAGGTAGAAGAGCGCCAGAACCGGGGACCAGGCCGGGCGGTAGGCGGCCGCGCACGCGGCCAGGGTCAGCACGTAGGCGTGGACCACGTAGGCGATCGCGGGATGGGCGTCCAGGTCGGTGCGCGAGCGGTGGAGCTTCACCCCCGCGGCGAGGAACGCCGCCCCGCCGGCCGCGAGAAACGCCAGCGCGGGGAGCCCGGCCGCGCCCCCGAATCCCGGGGCGGCGGCGACCAGCACCGCGACGCAGACCACGGCGGCCGCGGACAGCGCGTCGCTCGTCCAGGCCGAGACCCGCCGGCCGAAGCGGACCGGGAGCGTCCGGTAGCCGGTGGCGCGATCCGCCTCCACGTCCTTGTGGTATCCCGAAACCACGAACGCCGCGTACCCGAAGAAGGCGGCGGCGGCGGCCCAGCCCACCCGTCCGTTACGGACCACCGTGGCTCCCGCGGCGCCGGACGCGGTCACGTAGCCCATCACCACCAGGAGAGCCACGATCCAGGCGTTGTGCGGCGGCCCGCCCCACCAGCGGCGCTTCATCCAGGTGTAGGTGAGAAGTCCCCCGATCTCGAGTCCGGCCAGTACCAGGTTCGCCGGATGAAGCGCGACCAGGACCGCCCCGCTCGTGAGAAGGGCGACCAGGCTCACCGCGAGCACGTCCCGCCGGCGGAGGCTCCCGGTCACCAGCGGGCGGTAGGGGGACGAGAGCGAGTCGGTGTCGGTCTGGAAGCAGTCGGTGAGGGCCTGCCCGAACCCGTAGGCGAAGAAGAACACCAGGGCGAGGGCGGCGGTGATCGGCGCCGGGACCGGCGGGGCCAGGGCCAGACCCACGAGCCCGGTGATCCCGGAGAGGAAGAGCAGGTAGGGCCGCATGGTGGTGAGAAAGTCCGAGGCGAACCGCGCGCTCAGGATCGGCGCGGCCGCCGCCTCGTGACGGACTTCCCGTCCCCATTCCTGACCGAAACGTAGCGCCAGCGAAGCTCTGCGGTTCATGACGTCCTCCCCAGCCGCCGGCAGCGGACGAGGGCGTAGGCCCCCCCGGCCAGGCAGGCGGCGATGAGCGCCAGCTCGAGCAGCGACTCGCCCCCGAGCCGGCTGAAGAAACCCTGTCGCGAGTAGAAGGTCAGGTCGAGCACGCCGAGGTAGAGCACCATCGAGGCGCCGGCGGTCATGACCATCCGGCCGGCCGGCCGGCCCCGCCAGAGCGCCACCCCGGCGGCGATCAGAAGCCCGGCGGCGAGGGCGTCGGCGGCGGGGAAGGCGGACTCGAAGGCGGCCACCGCGCTTCCGGGCTCGCCCAGGGTGATCGCTCCGGCGAGGTAGAGCGCCCAGAAGGCGGCGAGGAGAGCGCTTCCCAGAAACGCCATCACCGCCAGGGGGCGATCCCGATGTGGGTGATGCTCTTTCATGGCCTTCGACTCCTTGCTGGCGGTCCCCCAGTGGACCGTTGCCCCTCCGCAATCCAAGTTCCATGCCAGGGTTCGCGGCCCGCGTCTGAACCTTCCAACAATCTATGAATAGGCCGGTTACGGGCCGGGTCGCGCGTTGCGTCGAGGGAGGGGGGCGCGCCGGTCAGAGGCTCCCGCGCACAGGGGTGTTCGTTTCCGTGGACAGGGCGGACCGGGGGCGCCGCCAGGTGAGTCCCAGCGCCCAGGGGACCAGGCAGAGGTCGGCGACGAGGGCGAGGAGGATGGTGAGGGCGGTGAAGATCCCGAAGTTCGCGGTGGGCGCGAAGTCGGAGAATGCCATGACCAGGAAGCTTCCGGCCAGGATCACCGAGGTCGCGATCATCCTCTCCCCGAGGGCGGCCAGGGTGTCGCCCACCGCCTCGCGGCGGCCGGCTCCCGCCGCCACCCGGCGGCGGAAGGCCAGCACGAAGTGAACGGTGTCGTCCACGGCGAGGCCGAGGGCGATCCCCGCGATGAGCACCGTGGCCAGGGTGACCGGCACCCCGAGCCAGCCCATGAGCCCCAGGATCCAGGCCACGGGAAGCGCGCTGGCCAGCCAGCCCACCAGCGCGTCGGCCAGGTTCCGGAACAGCGCCAGGAGGAGCGCGAACGTGCCGAGGGCGACCAGCAGGATCGAGCTTCGCTGGGTGCGGGAGATGCTGGCGTCCATGCGCTCCCAGAGCACCGGGCTCCCCGTCACCTCCACCGAGGCCTCGGGTGGAAGCCGCGCCGCGCCGAGGGAGGTGAGACGGCGGGCGAGGTCGCCGGTGGCGTCGTTCCCCAGAAATTCCGTGAACACCGCGGCCCGGGTCGCGCGGCCGCCTTCGGCGGTGAAGTGGGTGAGGGCGGGCGTGAATCGGGGGGCGAGGACGGCGCGAACCTCGGGGAGATCTCGAACCGCATTGAAGTACGGGACGAGTTCATCGGGCTCGAGGACGCGCGGGGCGCGAACCACCAGGTCGAGTTCGGTCTGGGCCAGCCCGGCGCTCTCCGAACGCTGGTAGGCCCCGCGCACCTCCGAACCGGGGCGGAAGAACTCGACGTAGTTGGTGTCGGTGTGGAGGCGCGCCAGCCCGGCGAGGAGCGGCGTGGTGGCCACCAGGACCAGAACCGGCCATGCCCCGAGGCGGGGGAGTCGTCGCGCCCACCCGTCCAGCCGGGCCGTCCGGAGCCGGGGAGCGGGAGGGGCCTCCCGGCGCCCGCCCCACATCGCGGTGAGGAGGATCGGCGCCAGGGTGAGGGTGGCGATCCAGGCCAGGGCGATTCCCGCCGCGCTGAAGAGCGCGAGCTGGCGGACCGGGGGCATGTCGCTCACCGCCAGGGACAGGAACCCGATCACCGTGGTGAGGGTGGTTCCAAGCGCGGGGAGGCGGACTTCGCGGACGGCCCGGAGCGCGGCCTCGTGGGGGCCGCACCCCCGGGTCCGGCGGTGATGATGGAACACGTGCACCAGGTGGACGAGGTTGGCCACCGAGAGCGCGATCAGCACCGTCGGCATCATGATGGTGAGGATGTTGAAGGTGTAGCCCATCCCGGCCACGAGGCCCAGGGTCGTTATCACCGCCGCCGAGGCCACTCCCAGGAGCACCGCGGTGTCCCGCCAGGAGCGGAGCATGAACCGGCTCATCCCGGCCAGCAGCACGAACACCAGGCCGAAGAAGAGCATCATGTCCCGGCGCGCGGAGCGGTTCAGCCCCACGTTGATCACCGAGGTTCCCACCACGGTGTGGGACCGGATGCCGGGGCACGCTTCGACCCGACGGTCGATCGCCGCCAGCATCCCTCGGCGGAAATCGTCCCCCCGGTGGATCTCGTTGGCGGTTTCGAGGAGGAGCGGGAGGACCCACGGGGGCCCGGAGGCGGGGCGCGGGGCGGCGGATGCCGCGTCCGGAGCGGCCCCCGGCCGCGGATCGACCACCTGGCGGATCGACGGCATCGCCTGGAGGCTCTCGGCCAGCGCGTGGACATGGGCGAAGAGCGCGGGGTCCGGTCGCGTCTCGGGTTCCAGGAGCAGGAGACTCCACTCCCAGGGGCCGAAGGTATCCAGGAACCTCTCGTACCCGGCCAGCGCCGGGTCCTTTTCGGGAAACCAAATCCCGACCGAGTTGTTGAGGTCGAAGCGGGCCACGAAGAGCGCCCCGCCGGCCAGCGTCAGCGCCAGCCACACGCCGGTCAGCGGGCGGGAGAATCGAAACAGGGCGTGGCGCATCACGTTCATGGCGGTTCCTCGCGGTGGGTGTCCGAAGGGCCCTTAGGCACGACTCGGGCCAGTCCGGAAAAGAACCGGGATGAAACGCCCAACCGGCGATTCCTCCGCGCGCTTGGAGGACCCGCCCGCGGCGCCGGAATGCCGCCGGTAGCTGGACGGCTGTCCGCGGCGGCATACACGGTGTCCACGTCCCGGAGACGGTCCGCTTGGGGGGGGGCGGGCGCGGGGCGGCGCCGCATCGCGGCTTGCCGGAGGCTCCGCGGCCGGGGATAATCCCCGTCGCCGGGGCCCCGCATCTGAAGCCGCGGCGGGGGCGGACCATGACCCAGGACTCCATTCGGCACAATCTCGGCGAGCGCGTGAAGGAACTCACCGCGCTCCACCGGACGGCGCGGCTCCTCCAGGACACCCAGCGGCCGGTCGACGGCCTGATGCAGGAGATCGTCGGCTTTCTCCCCGCCGCCTGGCAGTATCCCGAGGTGGCCGGGGCCCGGCTCCGGCTCCTCGACGGCGAGTACGCGAGCCCCGGCTTTCGCGACACGCCCTGGGTCCAGCGCGCCCCCTTCACCGCCCGCGCGGACGGCGCCGGGGGAGAGTCCAGGGGGAGCCTGGAGATCTGCTACCTGGAGGAGCGTCCGCCGGCGGACGAGGGTCCGTTCCTTCGCGAGGAGCGGGATCTCATCGATTCCCTGGCCGAGATGCTTCGCATGTACCTGCAGCACTTGCTCGGGGACCAGGCGGCGCTCCAGGCCCACGACCGGCTCGAGCAGCAGGTCCAGCAACGCACCGCGGAGCTCCGGGCCATGAACGCGGCGCTCCAGGCGGAGATCGTCGAGCACCGCCGCGCCCGGGCGGAGATCGAGCGCCACCGGGAGCAGCTGCGCCGCCTGGCCGCGGAACTCGCGCTGGCCGAGGAGAGGGAGCGTCGGGCCATCGCCGCCGACCTCCACGACCACCTGGGGCAGGCGCTGGCCTTCGTGAAGCTCCGGTTGGCGGAGTTCGCCGGCGAGGCGGTCTTCTGCGGCTTCGAGTCGAGCCTGCGGGAGATCCTGGGCCTGGTGGACCAGGCCGTTCGTTACACCCGCACCCTGACCGGCGAGCTGAGCCCCCCCATGCTCTACGAGCTGGGACTGGGGCCGGCCCTGGAGTGGCTGGGCGAGCAGTTCGCGACCAAGCACGGCTTCGGGGTGGAAGTCTCCGTCGCCCCAGACCTCCCGCAGCTGAACCAGGCGACCCGGGTGATGCTGTTCAAGTCGGTGCGCGAGCTCCTCACCAACGCGGCCAAGCACGGTCGGCCGGAGCGGGTCGGGATCTCCCTTCGACGCGAGGCGGGAGGACTCCTGGTCCGGGTGGCCGACGACGGCACGGGGTTCGATCCGGCCTGCGCCGAGGTCGTGGCGGCGAGCGCGGAGACCGGGACCTTCGGACTCTTCAGCATCCGTGAACGCGTGCGCCATATGGACGGACGGCTCGAGGTGCGCTCGTCCCCCGGGGCCGGGGCCACCATCCTTCTCTGGGTGCCCCTGGAGCTTGCGGGAGGGGCGTCGTTGTGACCGCCCGGGTCCTCCTGGCCGACGACCACCAGCTCTTCCGGGACGGGTTGCGCTCGCTGCTTCAGCGATCCCCGGGGTTCAACGTGGTGGGCGAGGCGGCCGACGGGCTGGAGGCGGTGCGGCTCAGCCGGGATCTTCAGCCCGACGTGGTGCTGCTCGACATCTCCATGCCCGGCCTGAACGGCGTCGAGGCCGCCCGCCGGATCGCCGCCGAATCGCCCCGGACCCGCATCCTCGTCGTCTCCATGCACGCCGACCGGCGATTCGTGGCGGAGACCCTCCGGGCCGGCGCCCGCGGATATCTGCTCAAGGACAGCGCCTTCCCCGAAGTGGTGCAGGCCATCCAGGCCGTCATGCAGGGACACGTGTTCCTGAGCCCGGCCATCACCGACGTGGTGGTCCAGGACTTCGCCGCCCAGGAGCCCCCTCCCGAGCGCTCCGCCTTCCGGCTCCTGACCCCTCGCGAGCGCGAGGTGCTTCAGTTGCTGGCCGAAGGACTCAGCACCAAGGAGATGGCGGACCGCCTCTCGGTCAGCGGGAAGACGGTGGAGACCCACCGGCGCCAGATCATGGACAAGCTGGACCTCCATTCGGTGGCCGAGCTCACCAAGTACGCCGTTCGCGAAGGGCTCACCCCGCTGGAGTAGGACTCCCCCCTCTCAGGAATCGCGAACCTCCGAATCAGGCTTTTCCTGATTGAGCCTCCTCATCCACGCCGTCATCTTCCCGGGGTGGCGTCCCCGGGCGGCCTCCACCCCGGAGGATCTCCGGATCGCGCCGAGGAGGTATCCATGCCGTCGTTCGATACCGGCAACACCGGCTTCATGCTGGTGGCCACCAGCCTGGTCATGCTGATGACCCCCGGTCTCGCCTTCTTCTACGGCGGGCTGGTGGGGCGGAAGAACGTGCTCGGGATCATGATCCAGAGCTTCGTCTCGATGGGGGTCACCACCATTCTCTGGTGGATCTGCGGCTACTCGCTCTGCTTCAGCGGCGGGGCCGGCGGGATCATCGGGAACCTGGACATGGCCTTCCTCCGCGGCGTGACCCCCACCACCCCCTTCGCCGACGGCCACATCCCGCTCCTGGTGTTCGTCGCCTATCAGATGATGTTCGCCATCATCACTCCGGCCCTCATCACCGGCGCCTTCGCCAACCGGGTGCGCTTCCCGGCCTACCTGGTCTTCCTCGTCGCCTGGCACTTCCTGGTCTACTTCCCCTTCGTGCACATGATCTGGGGCGGAGGGCTCCTGGCGACCTGGGGGGTGCTCGATTTCGCGGGAGGAATCGCGGTGCACAACATCGCCGGGATGGCGGCGTTGGCTTCCGTGCTCTACGTGGGCCGAAGAAGGGTGGCGGACAGCGTGCCCCACAGCATCCCGCTGGTGGCGCTGGGAACCGGCCTCTTGTGGTTCGGCTGGTACGGCTTCAACGCCGGGAGCGAACTCAGGGTGGACGCGGTCACCGGCCTGGCCTTCTTCAACACCGATCTCGCCGCCTCCTTCGCCGGACCCACCTGGATGCTCCTGGCCTGGATCTTCGAGCGGAAGCCGAAGTTCCTCGGACTCCTGACCGGCGCGGTGGCCGGTCTGGCCACCATCACCCCGTGCGCCGGCTACGTGACACCGGGGAGCGCGGCGATCATCGGCATCCTCTCCGGGATCGTCTGTTACTTCGCGGTGAACCTCAAGAACCGGCTCCACTGGGACGACGCCCTCGACGTCTGGGGGGTGCACGGGGTGGGTGGAGCCCTCGGCATCATCATGCTGGGGATCCTGGGGAGCACCGCGGTCAACAGCGCGGGGCAGAACGGGCTCATCTACGGCAACTCGGCGTTCTTCGTGAAGCAGGTCGTGGCCGTTGTCGCGTCGTCGATCTACGCCTTCGGGTTCACCTGGATCATGCTGGTCCTCATCAACCGGATCACCACCGTCCGGACCAGCGAGGCCGACGAGCTGTCCGGACTGGACGCCGCCCTCCACGGGGAGGCGGCCTACCAGGAATCGCTTTGAACGGCGACGACGGCCGGCGGCGGCCGGAAGGGGAGGGGCGGATGAGACGAGGGCTATGGCTTACCGGGCTTCTGGTGGGGATGACGGCGATCGCCGCCGGACGCGCCGGCGCCGGCGAAGCGCTTCAGGTCGGCGGGTTCGCCAGCGGGAGCTATCGCGCCGACTTCGACCGGAGGGCGGCGGAGTTCGTGCTGGACCAGGCCGAGATCGACGCCATTCGCGAGCTGGGTCCGCGGGGCTCGGTACGGGTGGACCTGGAGTGGGTGTGGAACGGCGAGGACTGGGTGGCCGCGGTCGAGCAGGGGTTCATGGTCTACCGGCCGGAGAAGCTGGGGAATCTGTCCCTGACCGGGGGGCGCTTCAACGCCCCCATGGGCTTCGAATCGCTCGATCCGCCCGACATGCTCCAGATTTCCCACAGCCTGCTCTTCGACTACTGCGCGCCCTCGAACCTGACCGGGGCCATGGCGGCGCTCGGGCTCGGCCACGGCCTGGAAGCGACGGCCTATGCCGCCGACGGATGGGACGTGAACAGCGACAACAACCGCTCGCCCACCTTCGGCGGACGGCTGGCCTGGGCGGGCACGGAGAATCTTTCGGGCGGCGTTTCGGCGATCACCGGAACCCGCGATCCGGGCCAGCGGCTTCGGGAATCGGTGCTGGACGTGGATCTCGCGTTCACCCCGACCACGCGGCTCCTGCTCGGAGCCGAGCTGAACGGCTGCCGGGCCGAGCGGGCCGGGAGCGACGCGTCGTGGGCCGGGTTCATGGTGATGGCCCACTGGAGCCTCCTCGAGTCGTTGGGGCTGACCGGTCGGTACGACCTGGTGAACGACAACAACGATCTCCTGTTTCAAAGCGGCCGCTCGGAGCGGCGAAGCTCGGCCACGGTGGCCTCGATGGTGACCCTGGGCCCCGGGATGCTCTGGTTCACCGAGCTCCGGCTGGACATGTCCGACGCCGACGTCTTCGTCGATCACGACGGCAAGGTCAAATCCTCCTCCCTCACCGGGGCGCTCAGCATGACCTACAGTTTCTGACCGGCCCCGGAAGCGGCACGACGGCCCCTCCGGGGGGACGGGGCCGCTTCCGGCAGGGCCGGGGGGTTCTTTCCCCCGGGGGCTTGCCGGGTTCGATTCCCGGCTGGCCGCCGGGGCATTCGGGTGGTGGTCCTGAACTGAGTCTCCGCCCGCCGGTCGGGAGGACCGGGCGGGCCTGAACGACACGCCCCCGGTGGCCGCGCGCCGTCGGGGGCCTTTCCATGCCCTTGCCGAGGACGCGGGTGCAAGCCGGTACGGGCCACGGTGAATTCATCGCGAATGCGGTAGAGTCTCCCGCGGTCGATCGCACGCCCCAACCCGGGAGCCTCGTTCATGGACCTCGCCTGGGCCACCGACATCCATTTGAACTTCGTGGAGCGCGAACGCGCCAAGCGGTTCTGCGAGGATATCGTCCGGTCGGGCGCCGAGACGTTGCTCGTGGGGGGGGACATCGCCGAGGCCGACGACCTGGTCGAGTGGCTGCGTTTCCTGGACCGGAACCTCGGGCTTCCGATCCACTTCGTGCTGGGTAACCACGACTACTACGGGGGGAGCATCAAGGCGGTCCAGAGCCGCATGCGGGAACTCGACGAGTCCCGTCTCCGCTGGCTTCACGGATCCGGCCTGGTCCGTCTCACCGATCGTACCGCTCTGGTGGGGGAGGGCGGCTGGGGGGACGCCCGCCACGGCGATTTCATCGCCTCGCCGGTGGTGCTCTCCGACTACCTTCTGATCGATGAGCTGCGGAACCCCGACGGCGTGCCCGGCCCCCCCGTCGTGATCGAGAACAAGGCGCGGCTCAAGGAGAAGCTCCACCATCTGGGAGACCAGGCCGCGCGGAGCCTGCATCCCCACCTCGCCCGGGCCCTCGAGGAGTATCCCGAGGTGCTGGTCCTCACCCACGTCCCGCCGTTCCGCGAGTCCTGCTGGTACCGCGTGGGACTCTCCACCGAGGAGTGGCTCCCCGGGTTCACCTGCCGGGCCATCGGGGACCTACTTCTCGCCGAGGTGGGAAGGCATCCCGACCGGAAGGTCACCGTGCTGTGCGGGCACACCCACGGCGAGGGCACGGCCGACCCGCTCCCCAACCTGCACGTGACCACCGGAGGCGCGGAGTACGGGAAGCCGAGATTCCGGATGATCCAGGTGCACTGACGAACCCTCCGCGACGCCCGACACCGTGCGGCGACGCGTCCGGCTCCCGAAACGCGGGGCCGCAGGGAAGACCCGGGGGCCCTTCGTTTGGGGGCGACGGTTCTGCGACCCGCGAGGACATGGGCCTCCCGGACCTCGGTGAATCCCGCCCGGCCAATACCGGCCCCCGGTGGGAATTTCCCGAACAGCCCCCCTTTACAAGCCAAGCGCCCTCCGGGTATGGTTCCTGTGTATCTGGAAAACGATCATCTTTCTTTGAATCACTTGGCGCCGTCGGCCCCCGCGTCTCTGTTTCGCACGGAGGCAACAATATGCTCACGCCAACCTCCTGCCGGTCGCCAGGAGTCGGCTCATGGCCCACGGTTCGGCCCCGGGACGGGACGAGTTCCACCCAACGGCGGAGCGCCACCATGCGCGCCCGGATTCTACCCCCTGAAAAGGAGGCACCTCCCATGCACTCAGGCCACCCCTCCATCGCCGTCCGGCCGGGCCGTTCGCTCGTCCTCCTCGCCCTGGGCGCAGCGGTCGCCGTCTCGCTCCTCGTGGGCGGGACCCGGCCCGCGGCCGCCCAGCCCGAAGGCATCAGCTACACCCTGACCCCGACGGTCAACGCCCTCCGATGGGACAAGGACCTCGGGCTCAAGGACACCGAGCTTTACGGCGGCCGCCTGGGAATCAACTTCGGCCGGCTGGTCGCCCTCCAGGGGTACTACACCTGGCGAGACAACGTGGACACCCGGCTCGGCGCTCTCTCCCTTCGCGACGGGTCGAACCAGGCCCTGGCCGAGCAGCAGATCGATCTTTCGAATTACGGCGCGGACCTGATCCTGAACCTCGGCACCGGAAAGCTGGTGCCGTACCTGAAGGGCGGCGGCGGCATCCTCCGCTTGAAGCCCGATCAGGGCTCGGTCACCCGCGAGATCAACCTGAAGGCCGGGGGAGGCGTGCGCTTCGGCATCAACCGGCTCCAGGCCGACCTCTACATCGAGGACTCGGCGTTCCGGATCGACCGCTACGATCTGGCTCCGGCCCCCGTCACCGCCTACCCGGTCGACCCCGAGCGGGACGACGTCCGCCACAACCTCTCCTTCGGGGGCGGGCTCACCTTCTTCCTGGGCGGCTACCGCGGCGACAAGCTGAGCGAGACCGATCGCGCGGTCCTCGAGCGCTACCGCCACGGCCTCTCCGGTCTCTCGATCGCGGTCGAGCCCTTCGTGGAGAAGCTCGACTTCAACGACAAGCTCGCCCTGGAGAGCCAGGACCTGGTGGGGGTGCGGACCGGGATCGATCTCGGCCGGTATTTCGGCCTGCGCGGTTACTACTGGCGCGGGGTATCGAACAAGTTCGATACCTTCCAGCCCATCCAGAGCTGGGGAGGCGAGGGACGGTTCAACCTGAACGCCGGTCAGGGCGCGATTCCCTACCTGGTCGGCGGGGTCGGCCAGCTCGACTTCATGAACGACTACCGGGACCAGAACGGCGACGTCCGGTCCGACAAGACCATGTTGATCGTGGGCGGCGGCCTTGCCTTCAGCCTGAGCGATCGCCTGGTGCTCGACGTTTCCGCCCGCGACCACATCCTGAGCGACGTGAACCTGGACAAGACCACCCAGCCCGAGGACCTCTTCTCCAACTGGGCGTTCGGGGCCTCGGTGCGGTTCAGCGTGGGCGGGTCCTCCCCTTCGGGTCAGCGACCGCTCTTCGGGGGAAAAGCGGAGCCCGCGCCGACCGAAACCGCCAGGACGGTGAAGGAACCGGCCGGGGCCTCGGCGGAAGCCGGCGCGGCGCCGAAGGGCGGCGCCGGGTCCGTGACCACCGGAACCCCGGCCGAGACGGCGCCCGTCAAAACCGTCACCGCTCCGGCGACCCCGGCCCCCGGCCGGACCCCGGAGGCCGGAACGGCGAAACCCGCCGCGGCCGCTGCGGCGACGACCAAGGGCTACGCCGGCGAGCGCACGGTGACCATCCCCGTCCCTACCGAGGGGGAGATCTACATCCGATACGGCGCCCCGGGCGGGGTGTCGATCGAATCGCAGAACGTGAGCGGTTCGGGCGCGGCCGGCGCCTCGGGCGGGGGAGCGAAGGCGTCCCCGACCGCCGGCGCGATCGACCGTGAGGCCATCCGTGCCGCCGTCCGGCAGGAACTGGCCGCGGCAGGCGTCGAGGCGGGGAGCGACTCGCTCCAGAACGAGCGCCTCATGGCCATGGAGAAGCGGCTCGACCGGCGCTTCCAGGAACGTCTCCGCGAGGCTCTGGGGTCGCAGCCCGCGACCGGAACCGGCCCTGCGCCGGTGGTGATCGGAGAGGATCGCGAGACCGGGACCACGGTGATCGGGACGGATTCCGCGGACCAATACCGCTGGCGCTTTCGCGGGTTCCGCCCCTACCTGGGCTGGAACGTGGACGATCCCGGCCAGGCCGTCTTCGGGGGACGGGTGAACCTCGGCGGGATCACCCGGAACTCCCGGATCCAGTTCGAGCCGGAGTTCGCCCTGGGTTTCGGGAGCGACGTCACCACCTATCTCCTGACCGCGAACCTCCACTGGGACATCGCCACCCTCGGTGAGAAGAACCCGTGGACGCCGTATCTGAGCGCCGGGACCGGGATCTTCGCCGTTTCCAACGGCGGCACCGACACCGACCTGGTCCTCAACATCGCCTACGGGGTGAGCACCCGGCTCGGCCCGGTGGTGGGGTTCGCCGAGCACCAGGGGGTGGACCTCTTCCAGCACAACCGGATCCTGTTCGGTCTGAGGCTCCTGGAGCAGTAATGACCGGCGTTCGGGCGGCCGCCTACGGGCTCATCGCGATCGCGGGCCTCGCGGCGTCGAGCGTCGCCGTCGGGGCTCCGGTCGCGGAGGCTTCTCCCCGCGGGGCCGGGGCCGGCGCGGAGAGCGACGGGGCATGGACCCGCGTGCCCCTCCCCGACGGGACGGTCATGTACGTGCGCTACGGCCCTCCCGGCGGGGTCCGGATCCGTAGCGGTGGGGCCGTCCCGGTACGCGCGGGGGCGGCCGTCGCCGACACCGCGGCCGCCTCGGATTCCCTGGTGGCGGTGGTGCGGGAGATCCTCCGCGAGGAACTCCGGGCCATGGGATTCCCCCGCCCACCCGCGTCCCGCTCCGAGGCCTCGATGCCGCCCTGGCCCAGGAAAGCGCCCCCGATCGGGCGCGGGGCCCACGGGCCGATCACCGTGGTCATCCCGTCCCCCGAGCCGGAGCCCGTGACGCCGGGGAGTCGGGAAGCGGCCGGAACCGCGGGCGCGCCCGCGGAACCGCTGGTCGCGCCGGGCTCCGTCCCCCCGACCTCCTCCATCCCTCCGGGAGAACCATCCACCAAACCCCTGGTCGGCGTTCCCCCGAGCGTGGGGGCCGGGGACACCGTCCGCGCCCCCGAGGTCGCGGAGCCCACCACCACCCTGACCCCCCGGGTGATCCGCCAGGCGTTCCTGGAGCCCGGGCTTCTCCGCACCAACCTCATTCTCTTCGAGACGGGAAAGACGATCCTGCTCCCGATTTCGCGGGAGACGCTCCTCACCATCGCCCAGGTCCTGGCCGGATATCCCGAGGCCCGGATCGAGGTGGCCGGGCACACCGACAGCCGGGGGAGCGCGGAGATGAACCAGCAGCTCAGCCGGCGGCGGGCGGAAGCCGTGCGGGAGTTCCTGATCGGCGAGGGCGGGCTCGCCGCCGACCGGGTGGTCGCCCGGGGCTACGGGGAGAGCGACCCGGTGGCTTCCAACGCCACCGAGACCGGCCGGGCGCTCAACCGCCGGGTTGAGTTCCGGGTGCTGAATCCCGAGGCGCTCGTCCGCTGACCGCGGAGGAGGACACCAGGGGTTCGTCCGGATGGAACGCGGATCCCTCCGCGGTATGGAATGCCGTCCCCCCGGGCCGGCTACCGGTCCCCCAGGTCCTGCTCGGACTGGAACTCGTCCACCGTTCCCGGGAAGTCCTGCTCCCAGGTCTTCAGCGGCCGCCAGGAGATTCCGTTCATGTAGTAGATGGCGTGCAGGCTCAGCGGGCGCTTGGAGATGAAGAAGGTGCCCACCATCTCGATGGGAAGGGTGGGCCATCCCACCGGGTCGAAACCCGGCATGTAGACCTGGACCAGCGCGGTCATGTCGGTCGGCCCGCAGAACAGGCTCCGCGGATGGAGTCCGGTCAGGAGCAGGTCCGCCTGATCCTGGGATCCGAAGTTGGGCATGATGTAGCCCTCCATCCTCACCTTCTTCCCGTCGTAGAGCCGAAGGCTGTCCGGGAAGGTCACCTCGGACGGCGGATTGTAGAAGGTCTGACGGAGGAGGTCCCATCGGAGGAGCGGGGGCTTGTCGGCGTTCTTCCCCGAGGCCTCGGCGATGGAGGCGCCGTGCTGCGGGAGCGGCAGGAGGGCCGCCCCCGACGAAACCGCCAGGAGGGCGGCGAAGAGGACCGCGAATCGATGTCCGGGTTGCATACGCACGTTCAACTCTCGATATCCATGGGTAGGTATCAAAGCCGCCCGCGGGGGGCGACTATCGGTAAACAAGTCAGCTTAGCAGGACGAGGGGCTTTCGGCCATGTTCGGCGGTGGCCGATATGAATTATGGATAGGTGCGATCGCCCTTCATCGGGGCGGGCCGACGCCGGGGTCGTCGGCGGGATCCGATACCGGACCGGACTCGACGCGAATCCGCTCCCGATAGCGGACGAAGCGGCCGGGGGGTTCGGGACGACGGAGGAGCAAACGCCAGAACCGGCGCAGCTCGTAGATCATCAGGGCTTTGAATATCGACCACATCAGGGTGTCCGCCAGTGACCTTCGACCCACCGGTAGCCGCTCTCCCGGTCGACCCACTCCCAGTGGCCCGGCAGCCACACCGCGCGCGACCCGGGCTGCGGCGGGCGGATCTCGGCCTGGGTCATCGGCTCCGGCCTCTGGCCCGCGCACCCGAGGGAGCCCACGAGAAGGAGCGCGAGAGCGATCAGCAGCCGACTTCCGGCTGGGACTGGTTCGGCCTTCATACCCGTTCCTTGGCTGGAGGAGTCCCTGCAACATCCTGGTATATCGGCTTTTCAGGCCCGGCCTTGAGGGCGGGCCCTCCCCCTGCCCGGCGGGGGAGCCGCCCCGCGAGCGCCGGCTCCCGCCCCGGTTTGCCCCGGTCCCCCCCGGCTTGTATGATCCGAAAAGCGCCCTCCCTTGGTCTCACGGCCCCGGCCTCAGGTTCCCATGAACAAACCGGTCATTGTCCTCGCCGTTTTCGGGTTGATCCTCGCCGCTCTCCCTGCGGGCGCGACGCGCTCCGCCGAGGCCGCACCGCCCTCCCCGGAACTCCTGCGGACCCTGGAGCCCACTGAGATCGCGGATCTCCCCCGCGAGCCGGTCCTTCCCCCCGGGGTCGCCCGCCTGGCGGGGGAGGGGACCGCGGGGCGACGCTGGACCGGCCACCCCCGGGTGCTGGTGATCCTGGTGGACTTCGACGATCGCCCCGCCGAGCGCGCCGTCCACCCCCCGGCCACCTACCGGCGCATGCTCTTCAGCCGCGGCGAGGCGGACACGGTAAGCCTTCGCGACTACTACCTGGAGGCGAGCTACGGCCGGTTCGACGTGACCGGAGAGGTCGTGGGCTGGTATCGGATGCCCAGCCCCTACGCCTCCTATCCCGGGGGAAGCTCCGGGCTCTGCCGGGCCTGCTGGCCCCACAACGCGCGCGCTCTGGCCGCCGACGCGGTGCGGGCGGCGGTGGAGGACGGGGTGGACTTCACCCGGTTCGACAACGACGGGCCGGACGGGGCGCCGGGGAGCGGGGACGACGACGGGATCCTGGACGGCCTCCTGGTGGTCTATCCGGGCTACGGGGCCGAGCGCACCGGTCGAAGCGACGACCTTCGCTCCCACTACTGGACCATGACCACCATGACCCGGGTGGGGACGGTCGGCGTGCCCGACTACGCCATGTTCTCCGGCGACGACCACGTAGGGGTGGCCGTCCACGAGTTCGGGCATGTCCTGGGAGGAGAGGATCTCTACGACGTGAGCGTGCGGGGGAACGGCCTCGGGAACTTCTCGGTCATGGCCTACGGGATGTGGCTGGTGGACGCCACCCATCCAACCGGTCCCGATCCCTTCACCCGGATCGAGTGGGGGTTCGCGGAGCCCATCACCCTCATCGCCGACGAGCCGGACCTGGACATCCCCGCGGTGGGAGGCGAGCCCTTCGTGCTGAAGCTCTGGACCCGGGGGGAGGCCGGTCCCGAGTATTTCCTGGCCGAGAACCGCCGGCGAACCGGGATCGACGACTACCTTCCCACCGACGGGCTCCTGGTCTACCACGTCGACACCGCGGTGCCGGCCCAGAGCGATCCCCGCCGTTACCGGATCCGGGTGGTTGAAGCTGACGGCCACCGGAGCCTGGAGGGGGAGTTCCCGCGGAACCTCGGGGAGCCGGGCGACGCGTTCCCCGGGGCGCTCGGCGTGCGGGACCTGGCCGTGAACACCCGCCCCGACACCCGCGCCAACGACGGGACCCCGACCGGGGTGGCGATCCGCCGGATCGGAAAGCCCGGCCCGGTCATGCGCGCCGCGGTGGCGGTGGGACGGGATCTGGGCCGGGAGCCGCGCCTTCGCCTGGACGTCCTTCCCTCCGGCGGACTCCTCGCGGATCTGCCGGCGGAGGGAGGCGCGGTCCGTCTCCGCCTGTCCAATCGCGGCCCCCGCCTTCCCGCCGGGACCCTGCGCCTGGTTCCCGCCCCGGCGCTGGACATCTCCGGCCCGGCCGCGGTCGACATGGAGGCCCTGAACCCGTTCGAGACCCGTGACACCGGCCCCCTCTGGACGATCCGGGAGCGGCCCGGGACGCCGGGGTCGGGGGCGCCGGTGGTGCTCGAAGCGATCTGGGAAAGTCCCGGCCGGGACTACGATCTCGCCGCTCCTCTTCCCACCGGGGCCTCGGTCCGGGGGAGGGAGGGGTTCGAAAGGGATTCGGTCGCGGTCCGGACGGCGGCGGTGCGCGAGGGGGCGCCCCAGACCTGGAAGCGGGAGAGTCAGCGGGCGGCGTCCGGGGACTGGGCCTATCGGGCCCGCGCGGTGCCGGGATGGACGTCCGCCGCCGGCGCCGACGGCGGGCTGGTGCTCGGACCGTACGAGCTGTCCGGGAACTCCGAGCTTTGCTTCGAGCACTCCGTGAGCACGCGGAGCTACGGCGACTATGCTCTGGACGGGGGCTTCCTGGAGCTATCGACCGACGGGGGCGCCACCTGGCGGATGCTGGTCCCGGACGGGGGATATCCCATGACCTTCGCCCTGGCCGACGGGAACCCCTACCCGGGGACGGCGGTCTGGGGGGAAGGCTCGAAGCCTGGGAGCCGGTCCGGGTGCCGCTGATCGGCATCGAGGGGTCCACCCTCTTCCGCTTCCACTTCGTCGCCGCCTACGGGGAGGAATCCAACCTCTACGACGGGTGGACGGTGGACGACGTGGTGGTGCGGAGCTGGGATCCGTCCTTCGCCGCGACCCTGGACGCCGCCCCGGCCGGGAACGGCCGGATCCGGTTCGACGTCCACGTCCGCCCCGTGGTGGACGACGATGCCGCGGGGGAGGTCCGGCTGATGCGGGAGCGCGGTGGGGAGTCCCTGCTTCTCGCGGTGATTCCCTTCCGGGGCCGCCAGGACCTGGTGGAGTGGTCGGTGGACGGCGTCTCCGGGACGACCGCTCGCTACGATCTGCGATGGGGGCCGGACCTCGCGTCGCGCACCCCCCCGATCACCATCCAGGCGGACCCGCCCCGACCGGGCGGATTCCCGGACGGCGTGCCCGCGGTGATCCATGCCCGGCGTGGGGAGTGGATCACCTACCACGTGGCCGAGGCCTCGGAGGTGGCCCTGGACCTCTTCGACGTCCGCGGGCGGCGGGCGGCGCGGCTGGTCCGGGGGAGCCGGGAGCCGGGGACCTACCGGGTGATCTGGCCCCCGCTCGGGGGAGACGGTCGGCGGCTGGGTTCGGGGGTATACTTCCTCCGCTTCGCCGCCGGCTCCGAACGGGAGACGCGGAGGGTGACGCTCCTTCCATGATCGCCGGTAGGCGATCGCGCCCGCCGCCGAGTTTTTTCGACTCGGTCTCTTTCTCTCGCCGGGCATCGAACCTATACTGGAATCGTCGTCCGGGCTTCGGCCCGACGCGACCGTTCAGCTCCCCCCACCCTTTACCGATGGACCGGAGTTCTCGCTTGACCTTCCGTCGTCTGCTCATCCTGTTCGCGCTCGTCCTGGCGGGGCGGGGGCCGTCACCGGCCGCCGCCTCCCGGCCTCTCCCGCCGCTCCCCGCCGACGCCTCCTTCTCTCCCGGGATGCGGTCCCTGGAGGCGGATTACCTCCGGCTCCTCCAGACCGTGGATCCGGTGGGGGCCACGCTCCTGGGCCTTCACGGGGGGGACCGGACCCTCGGACCGGCAGGTTTCGCGGGACGGGACTCGGCGCGGGGCGCTCTCCTCGACTTCGAGTCCCGGGTCGAGGCCCTGAAGGACTCCGTCTACTCCGCCGACGACCGTTACGACGCCGCGCTCATGATCTACGATCTCCGCCGGCGACGGTTCGAGGCGGACAGCCTGGACGTCTGGTCCCGGGATCCGGGGACGGCGATCCGGATGGTGGCCAGCGGATTGAGCGGGCTTCTGGACGGAAATCCAAGCGCGGTCTCCGACCGGGTCCGAAGCCTGGTGGCCCGCGAAAGCGAGGTCCCCTCGTTCCTCGAGATGTCCTTGAGCATGGTCCAGGATCCCCCCCGGATTCTGGTGGAGCAGGCGATCACCGAGGCCGATGCGCTCAGCTCCTTCCTGATCGACGGGATCCCCGCCGCGACCGCGGACCTCGCGGACACCGCGCTCACCGATTCCCTCGCCGCCGCCACCACCGCCGCGCTCCGGGCGGTCTGGGACTACCGGCGGAGCTTGAGCGAAGACGTGCTACCCCGATCCTCCGGAGAGGTCGCCCTCGGATCGTCGCTGTTCGCGGGGTACCTGAGGGCGGAAGAGGGGGTGGTCACGCCCCTTCCCCGGCTGCGCGCCCAGGCCGAGGCCGAGCTGACCCGTCTGGACGCCCGCTTCCGCGCGACGGCGCTCCGCATGGACTCGACCCTCACTCCGGGGGAGGCGATGCGACGGGTGGCGGAGGACCATCCCGATCCCGGAGAGATCCTGGCCTTCACCGAGACCGCGATCGGCGACGCCCGGAAGTTCGTGGTTCGCGACGGCGTGGTGCCGGTCCCCAAAGGCCCCCGGGTCCTGGTTCGCCCGAGTCCCTCTTACTCCCGCTGGACCAACGCCAGCCTCGCCGCCCCCGCCCCCTTCGCGCCGGGGGATCGGGCCGGGGTGTTCTACGTGACCCTTCCCGATCCGGGCGCGATCCCCACGGCCCGCGAAGAGCAGCTCCGGTTCCTGAACCGGTCGCTGCTCCGAAACCTCGTCGCCCACGAGACCTGGCCCGGCCACTATCTCCAGGCCCTGGTCTCGAACCGGCTCGACCGCCCGGTCCGCCGCGTGGTGCAGTGCGGGGCCTTCGTGGAGGGCTGGGCGCACTACGCCGAAGCCCTGGTGGTGGAGCGCGGCTATCGCGCCGAGGACCCGGGATTCCGGCTGGCCACCTTGCAGTCGGCGCTCCGGCGGGCGGGCCGGTTCCGGGTGGCGCTGGGGCTTCAGACCGAGGGATGGACGGTCTCCGATGCGGCGCGCTTCCTGGAGGATCGCTGCTACCTGGAGCCGGCGATCGCGGAGCGCGAAGCCGCTCGGGGGACCTTCGACCCGCTGTACCTGGTCTACACCCTGGGACGGATGGAGATCGAGGGGCTCAGGGCCGAGACGAGGCGGGCGGAGGGGAAGGACTTCGACCTCGAGCGCTTCCACGCCCGGCTCCTGGCCCTGGGGGCGCCGCCCTTGCCCCTGGCCCGGAACATGATGCTCCGGGGCGATCCCGCCGGGGGCCACTGGCTGGACTGACCGCGCCGGTTCCACGCGTCTCCGCGCGACCGGGTCGCCGGCTCCAAGGCCGCGTCCCGGAAAGTCCCGGGCCGGCGATCGCCGGGAGCTACGCCGCCCCGGAGAGGTCCACGTCCGCGCCTTCGGTGCGGGCGCCGTCGAGGACCACGCCGAAGATCCGCGCCCCGGCCAGGCGCGCCCCGCGAAGGTCCGCCTTCTCGAACTGGGTTCCCTCGAGGATCGCGCCGGTCAGGTCGGCCCCGCGGAGATCCGCCCCGCTCAAGTCGGCGCGGTCGAAGATCGCGCTCCGGAGCCTGGCCCCGCGAAGATCCGCTCCGGCGGCCCGGGCGAGGGTGAAGTCCGAGGCCACCGCGACCAGCCGGCGGAGATCCGCCCCCTCCAGGTTGGCGCCGTGCCAGTCCACGTCCGAGGCCACCGCCCGGGTGAGGCGGACCCCTCCGGCCTGGATGTCCCGGGCGAAGGACCCCTTGAGATAGGCCCCGGAGAAATCGGCGCCGGTCAGGGTGGCGCCCTCCATGCGCGTCCCGGTCATGTAGGCCCCGGGAGCGATGGCTTCGGTGAGATCGGCGTGGCTCAGGTCGGCGCCGTCGAGAACCGCCCGCGCCAACCGGATCTGGTTCATGGCCGCGCGCACCAGGCGGGCGCCGGCGAGGTAGGCTCGCTGGGCGCGCACCCGACCCATATCGGCTTCGGAGAAGTCGGCCTGCCCGGCGTCGGCGTCCACCAGACGGGCGGCGTAGAGGAGGGCGCGGCCGAGGTTCGCCCCGCGCAGGACCGCGCCCTCGAAGTTGCTCTCCGGCAGCATGGCTCCGGAGAAATCGAGGTCGCTGAAGTCCACGCCCTTGAACTGCGAGCGGGCCAGGTCCTCGCCCGCGCCGACGGCGCGGGACTGGAGAGTGCGATATCCCTCCCGATCGTCGAGGTGAAACCAGCAGACCGTGGACATGGGAAGCGCGGGATCCGTACAGGCATCGGTCTGGCAGCGCGCGGGCGCCTTCAATGGGGTCATGGCACACCTCTCCCGGGGCGCCGGCCGGGCGCCCCTCGCCCATTGGATCGGCGTCGTAACCGGGGTGCGTTAGCGAATCGGGGTTCGAGCGGTCCACCGGTGGTCCGGACGCCGGATCGGCCGCCGCCTAGAGTCCTACGATCTGCACCTCGTTGATCGTATCCCCGACCTGGATCTTGTCCACGACATTCTCGCCGGAGATCACCTGGCCGAAGATCGTGTAGTTCCCGTCCAGATGGGGCTGGGGCGACTGGGTGATGAAGAACTGGCTCCCGCCGGTGTCCTTTCCGGAGAGGGCCATCCCTAGGGTCCCGGTCCGGTAATGAAGAGGATTGTACTCGCACCGAATGGCGTATCCGGGTCCTCCCCAACCGTCCCCGCGCGGGTCCCCTCCCTGGATGACGAAATCCGGCACCACCCGGTGGAAGGTCAGGCCGTTGTAGAAACCGCGCTGGGCCAGGGAGACGAAGTTGGCCACGGTGCCCGGGGCCTCCCGGCCGTCGAGCTTCAGCGTGATGGTGCCCTGGTTGGTCTTCAGGACCGCGGTCGGCTCCTTCTCGCCCATTTCCAGGGCGAGGGCGAGGTCCATGTCGAACTCGGGGGGAATCCCCTCCTTGGCCACGGTGGCCGGCCGGACGGCCTCTCCCTTCACCTGGGTCAGGGCGGCCGCCGCGGCCTTGGAGATGTTGGGATCGGGATCGTGGAGCGCGGACTCCAGGAAGGACACCGCCTTCGACCTATCGACCGCGGACAGGGTCCCCACCGGCTCCACCCCCTCGGGGGCCGGGGCCAGGATCTGGCCGAGGGCCTCCAGGATCGCGGTCATCGGCTCGATGTCCACCGGAGCCTGGAGCCGGTCGTAGGCCGTCATGAGGGGAGCCACCGCGGCCAGGTCGTACCGCTGGCCCACGCCGCTCGCGGTCACCGTGAGCACCGCGGGGTCGCTGCTCGAGAGCCCCTTCCGGAGGTACTCCACCGCTTCGAGCTGGGGAAACTCGGTGAGCTGGCTCATGACCTCGGTTTTGACCTGGGGCGACTCGTCGTCGACCATCTTCTCTATGAAAAGGAGGGCCTGGGGGGACTTGATCGTGCCGAGGGCCTCGGCGGCGGCGCTCCGCATCCGCCAATCGGGGTCCTTCATGGCCGCCTGGAGATCGGGGAGGGCGCCATCCCCGGATCCGGCGGCCTGGGCCAGGAGCCAGCCCACGCGGACGTGCCAGTCGCTCGACTGCTGGTACCCGTCCAGGCGGGCCATGGCGCCCTTGGGAGCGAAGACCCGCATCACGTCCAGCGCGGCCAGGCGCACGGTCTGGACCGGATCGTCGAGCAGCACGCTGGCCTGCCCGATGAACTGGGAGTTCTTGGTCGCCGCGATGGCCTTCAGGGCCTCGACCCGCACCCGCCAATCGTCGCTCCTCAGCAGAGGGGCCACCCACTTCGCGGCGTCCGAGATGCCGAGCCCCCCCAGGGCGCCGGCGGCCCGGCAGGCGAAGATCCGGGTCAGGGTGTCCTCGCTCTTGAGCGCCCGCTCCACCCCGACGCTGGCCCCGCTCACCTTGCCCCGCTGCACGGCGTAGGCCGCCCGCCAGCGGAGCCCGGGATCGGGGCTTCGGATCGCCATGTCCAGGGCGGAGGCCACGGGGGTGAGGTCGACCCCGCGACGGCCGAGGTCGCCGAGGGCGATGGCCGCGGCATGGGCCACGGTGGTGTCGGAGGCGGTGAGGAACTCGGAGACCGGCTTCACCGAGGTCTCGGTGCCGCACTTCCCCAGACCCTCGACCAACCGCCCCCGCACCCCCGAGTCCGATTCCTGGATCAGCGCGTTCCGCAGTCCCGGTTCGGCGATGGGATCCTGGATCTGGCCAAGGGCGAAGGCCACCTCCATCCGCACGGCAGGATCGGGGTCGCGCAGGCCGAGGGTGAAGGTGTCGAGGAGCTTGGCGTCCTGGATCCTTCCCAGGGCGCGATAGGCCCGGGCGCGGACCGCAGGATCGGTGTTGGCGGTCAGGCCGACCAGGTAGCCGTCGGCGGTCTCCCGCGACTGTTCCCGGGTGAGGATTTCGCGGAGCATGTCCCGGCTGACCGCGGCGCGGGCCGGCCCGGCGACGGGAAGAAGGGAGAGCATCAAGGCGAGAGCCAGTGGGAGACGGACACGGGTCAAGGTGATTCCTCCTCGGATGGCCTCCGTCAGGGGGAGGTTCTCGAAGTCTAAACCGAAGAGTCTAAACAAGGTAGCGCCTCGTGGCAACTGCCGGAAGCGGGCCCGCCGTTGCCTCGGATGGATCCCTCGCCTACCCTCGGGGGGAACCGGACCGGGATTCGAACCCCCGATCTCCGCCGGCGGGACGACAGGGCCGCCTCTCCGGGGGAAAGAGGCGCTCCCCGCGCGCCCCCCCCGCCGCCGTGACGAAAGGCATACCTCATGGTGAACCAGGAAATTTCCACCCTGTTCGAGGCGGTGGCCGACGCGCTGGAGTTCAAGGGGGAGAACCGTTTCCGGGTGAACGCCTACCGGAGGGGGGCCCGGGCGGTGGGGGACCTGGCCGAGGACGTGACGGTGCTGGTGTCCGAGAAGCGGCTGACCGACGTCCCCGGAATCGGGAAGGGGCTGGCCGGGGACATCGACGAGTACCTCTCCTCGGGGCGGATGACCGCCTACCAGACGGCCATGGAGGGGGTGCCGAGGACCCTCATGGAGCTCCGGGCGATCGGGGGTCTGGGGCCCAAACGACTGGCCCTGATCCACGAGAAGCTGGGGGTGACCGACCTGGCCTCGCTGGAGCAGGCCCTCGACGACGGGAGCGTCGCCGCCCTCCCCGGGCTGGGAGCCAAGCTGGCCGAAAACCTCCGCGAGGGGGTGGCGCTCTATCTCCGAAACCGGGAGCGAATGTCGATCGCCGAGGCCCTCTCCCTGGCCCGCCAGGTTCGGGAGGCGCTGGGGAAGCAGGCCGACGTGGAGAAGGCGGTCTTCGCGGGATCGCTCCGCCGCTGTCGCGAGACCTGCGGGGATCTCGATCTCCTGGTTCCGGCCAAGGACGGCCCGGCCATCGTGCGTGCCTTCACCGCGCTCCCCGGGGTGGAGCGGGTGCTGGCCGCCGGGGACACCAAGGGGAGCGTGCTCTTCGAGAGCGGGCGCCAGGTGGATCTCCGGGTCGTGGCCCCGGACTCCTTCGGGGCCGCCCTCTGCTACTTCACCGGGAGCAAGGAGCACAACGTTCGCCTCCGCGAGATCGCCAAGAAGCGGGGGCTCAAGGTGAACGAGTACGGGGTGTTCCGGGGGGAGAAGCGCCTGGCGGCGAAGACCGAGGAGGAGATCTACGCCGCCCTGGACCTCGCGTGGATCCCGCCGGAGATGCGGGAGGACCGGGGGGAGATCGAGGCCGCCGGCGAAGGACGGCTTCCCGAGGTGGTGGAGATGAAGGACGTGCGCGCGGATCTCCACGTCCACACCACCTGGAGCGACGGGAAGGCGAGCGTGCTGGACATGGTCAAGGCGGCCGCCGCCCGGGGGCTCAAGACGGTGGCCATCACCGATCACTCCGCCGCCGCCACCTACGCCCACGGGCTCACCTACGCCCGGTGGAAGGAGCAGAAACGGGAGATCGAGGCGGCGCGGGAGGCGGTGCCGGGGATCCGCGTGCTCCACGGCATGGAGGTGGACATCACCGCCGACGGCGGGATCGATCTTCCCATCGAGGCCCAGGGAAAGCTGGACTGGATCATCGCCAGCGTGCACTCGGGGTTCCGGAACCGCGTGACCGAACGGGTGCTCACCGCCATGGAGAACCCCTACGTGGACGCGGTGGCCCATCCCACCGGGCGCCTGATCGGGAAGCGGGTGGGCTACGAGGGCTACGACCTGGCCGCGGTGATCGACAAGGCGGCGGAGACCGGGACCTGCCTCGAGCTGAACGCCGCCCCCGAGCGGCTCGATCTCTCCGCCGAGAACGCCCGCCTGGCCGCCGAGAAAGGGGTCACGATCACCCTCAACACCGACTCCCACACCGTCGCCATGTTCGAGAACCTGGAATGGGGGGTCAAGACCGCGCGCCGGGCCTGGCTCACCAAGGACCGGATCCTCAACACCCGGCCCCCGACCCGGATCAAGCGGAAGAAGGATCGCTGACCGGAGCGTCCTCCGTCCGCTCGAGCACCGCGATGATGTTGGTCCGAAACCGCCGGAGCGGCCGCGTCATGAGGAGACGGATCCACAGGAGCTCGAAGAAGACCAGCGGGGGGACGGCCAGGAACTGCGGCGAACTCACGACGAGCCGGATCCGCCGAATCCCGAAACCGGTGGCGCGGCCCAGCTCCTCGATCCGGCCGGCGGAGTTGGCCAGGTAGCGGGTGGGAAAGACGTCCTTCTCTTCGCGCTCCTGGAGGGTCCGGATCACCTTCCGCTTGACCGGATCCGGCACCAGCCGCGAGATGGAGGCGTAGTAGCCCCGGAGGTTCGGGGTATGGAAGAGGAATCTTCCCCCCGGCCTGAGAACCCGGCGGATCTCCCGGAACTGCGCGTCCGGGTCGGCCAGGTGCTCGACCACCATGTTCGCGGTGACCAGGTCGAAGGACCGGTCGGGGAAGGGGAGGCGCGAGGCGTCCCCGCGGGTGAGAAGGGTGAGGCTCATGTGGTCGTAGAGCGAGGGGCCGTCGTAGTCGAGGCCCACCACCCGGCCCGCCCGGGCCACCAGCTTGTGCTCCGCCTCCAACCGCCAGGGAGGAAGCATCTGGTGCCCGCATCCCAGGTCGAGCCACGCGATGCCGGGTCGCACCTCGACGCCGAGCTCATCCTCGAAGAGATACTGGGAATAGCGAAGCCGCGGGGCGATTATCCGTTGGAGCCGATTGGAGAGCCGGTAGCTGGCCTTGCGCATGATCGGGGAGTGTAGCAAGGCGCGGGAGAAGGGGTCTCGGCCGGAACGCCGGGGTCTCCGGTCGGCGGCGTTGCCGGGGGTGGCGACCGCGACCGCGGCCCCGGATGGCGCCGGCGCCGGCCCGGGGTTACACTCGAATTCCGGATCGGGGCATGAACCCTCAGCCGACAAGGAACCCCGTCATGCTGGTCCTCGTTGCCGCCTATCATCCCCACCCCTTCTGGAATCTTCCCCCCCGTCTCCTCGACGGGCTGAAGGCCGAGTTCACGGGGCTCGAGTGGGAGGAGCGTCCCGGCTGGCCGGAACACGGATTCGGAGATCATCTCCCCGAGGCCTCGGTGTTCTTCGGCTGGCACCTGCCCGAGGAGGACTTCCGGCGGGCCGGCGCGCTCCGCTGGATCCAGAGCCCGGCCACCGGAGTGCGTCGCTTTCTCTATCCCGCCCTGATGGAGTCCGAGGTGATCCTCACCTCGGCCCGGGGCGCCCACGCCCCTTTCATGGCCGAGCACGTCATGGCCTGGCTCCTGGCCCACGTTCGCCGGCTGGGAAGCTACCGCTCCGCCCAGGACGAAACGGCCTGGTGCCAGGACGAGGTCCTGCGCGAACGCCCGCCGGAGTCCCTGACCGACAAGACCATGCTGATCGTGGGGTACGGGGCGACGGGACGGGAGCTGGCCCGGCGCGCCCGCGCTTTCGGAATGCGAATCCTGGCCGTGAAGTGGAGCCCGGATTCCGGGACCGAAGGGGCGGACGAGAGCGGGGGACCCGGGGACGTCGATCGGCTCCTTCCCCGGGCCGACGTGGTGGTGAACGCCCTTCCCAACACCGACGCCACCGCGATGTTCTTCGACCGGCGGCGCTTCGCGCTCATGAAACCCTCGGCGTTCTTCGCCAACATCGGGCGGGGAAGCACGGTGGACGAGGAGGCGCTGACCGATCTCCTGGCCGGGGGGAGCCTGGCCGGCGCGGGGCTCGACGTCTTCCGGGAGGAGCCCCTGCCCGCCCGGAGTCCGCTGTGGGATATCGCCGGCGTTCAGGTGAGCCCGCACATCGCCGGGGTTTCCCATCCGCTCCTATGGGAACGACTGGTGCAGATCTTCGCCTTCAACCTGCGCCGGTTCCTGGACGGCCAGCCGCTCCGGAACGTGGTGGACAAGCGGGCGGGATACTAGCGGCCCCCGGTCCGGGCGGACTCACTCCTCCCGCATGACCAGGTCCACCCGGCGGTTCTTCTGCCGGCCCTCGGGGGTGTCGTTGGAGGCCACCGGCTGGGTCATCCCGTAGCCCTTGGTGTCCATGCGGTCGGCGGACACCCCCTGCTCGGCCAGGAAGTCGTGGACCGCGACCGCCCGCCGTTCCGAGAGCTTCTGGTTGTACTCTTCGGTCCCCACGTTGTCGGTATGTCCCTCGATGGTGATGTGCATCTCCGGGAACTGCTCCAGGATGACCGCCACCTTGGCCAGGTTCAGCTCCGCCTCGCGCCGGAGGACGGCCTTGTCGAAGTCGAAGAGGATGTCGGAGAGGGACATCACGGTTCCCCGCGCCTCGCGGCGGATGCTGGCGAACTTCCCCTCGAACTGCTTGAGCTGATCGAAGAGCGCGCTTTGCCGGTCCTCCATGCGCGCCCGTTCCTCCTCCAGCGCCCGTCGCGCGCTGTCCTTCATCCCCCGCTCCAGGTCCACCATGGACCAGAGCGCCTGGTCGCGGTACTCGGCAAAGCTCGCGATCTGCGCGGAGGCCCGGAGGCATCGTTGCCGCTCCACCTCCGCCCGGCACCGCCACCCCGCCTCCAGCACGGCCCAGCTCGCCATCCTCAGATGGTGGGCGCGCGCTTCCGGGGTGATCTCGGGAACCTCCGCCGCCTCGAGACCCGCGGTCCAGGCGTTCACCAGGTCGGCGGCGGGAACCTTCAGATCGGCCGCCAGGGTTCCCCAGACCGAGGCCCGGGCGGCGATGGTCGCGGGCGGGGGGACGCTGTCCGTCGGCGCGGGCGGCATCTCGGGAAGATCCATGGCCTCCACCGCCGAGGGCACGTCCCGGGTCACCCCCCGGGCCTGGCGCCCGGCCGCCTTCTCCGTCTGTTCGAGCATCTGGATGGCGTCCTCCCAGTCCCGCCGGGCGTCGGCCGCCCGCTTCAGGCAGGCCCCGGCCTCGGCTTCCCGCCGGCGGGCCACCGAGGTGGTGAGGGCGGCCATACCCGCCGACCGCGCCTCCTCCAGATCGGCCCGTGCGGCGGCCGGGTTCCCGGGCGCGGCGGCGTCCGCCGCCCTGGACAGGCGGCGCGAGGCGCCCAGGAGATCGGCGGAGGTGCTGTCCGCGCCCAGACGCGCCGCCTCGGCCTGAATGCGGGTGACGTCGGCGGTGAGGGGGGCGAGGTCCGGCTTGGGCGCGCTCCCGCATCCCGTTCCCGACGCCCCCAGGCAGATCGCCGCCACGCCGAGCCACGCGATGCGGGCGTTTCGTTTCATGTTCGGGCTTCTCCTGCGGAAAGGGTTCCGGTCCCCGCCCTACTGGCCGGGGCCCAGGGATACGGTTTGGGTCTGGCCGGCCACGGTGATCGTGGCCGTCCCGTCGCACTCGCCGTCTCCGAAATCCAGGAGGGCGCCCAGGTATCCGGCCGAGGTGATCTGTACCGACCCGGAGAGCGGATAGGCGCAACAGGTGGAGAGGAGCACGGTGTCCACCACCGTGAAGTTGAAGTTGGTGTTGGCGATCACCACCGAGCCGGTTCCGTCCACGATCTGCCAGTGCCCGCAGTAGGCGGGTCCGGGTCCGGCCTCGTCGGCGATCCGCTCCGCGTCGAGGTTGGCGTTGAACAGCACGCCCCCCTGGGCGGTGGTCAGGTTGAGCGCCGAGGCCTGGATGGTGGTCTGGTTCTGGTTGTCCCCGGTCAGGGTGAAGACCCCGTCCACCGCGACCCCGCCCCGGTGGAAATCGTTGAACTCGGTGGTGGCGCTCAGGCCGGTGGGGGGACGGTCGTTGACGATGAAGGTGATCGAACCCGAGCTCTGGACGCCGTCCAGCACCGATTCACAACCTTCGCCGTATTCCATCTGGATGGTGAAGGCGGCGCCCTGAGGCTCACCCGGATAGACCACCGGACACGTGAGGACGCCGGGGAGGAGGGTGTCCCCCGGGGTCGGGTGTTGGGGGATCAACACGCCGGGGGCGTCCGCGTCCTTGGCGTTCACCAGGATGCCCAGGGCATAGGTTTGCGCCCCGAAGACCCCGGCGAAGCTCAGGTCGGCGCCCAAGCCGGCCAGGCTGGCGCTGTCCGGGGTCTTGGGAGTGGGGTTGCCGTCGTTGCAGGCGGCCAGGGAGAGCGCAACGGCGAGCGCGATCGCTCCCAGGAGCAACTTTCGGAGTGGGGAACTCGATGTGTGCATGGGGCTCGGAACCTCCTCTCGGTGCTCCGCCGGGCTCAGGCGGAGGGCGGGGTGTGCTTGTTCAGCTTCATCAGCCCCTCGAGTCCCTCCATGATGGAGAGGGGCATCGGGAAGACGATGGTGGTGGTCTGTTCGGAGGAGATCTCGCTCAGGGTGGCGAGGTAACGGAGCTGGATGGCGATCGGCTCCTTGGCGATGACGTGGGCCGCCGCCGCCAGCTTCTCCGAGGCCTGGTACTCGCCCTCGGCGTTGATGATCTTGGCCCGCCGCTCCCGCTCCGACTCGGCCTGCCGGGCGATGGCCCGCCGCATCTCCTGGGGCAGGTCCACGTCCTTGATCTCCACCGAGGTCACCTTGATCCCCCAGGGATCGGTGCGCTCGTCGATGATGGACTGGAGGAGCTGGTTCACCTTTTCCCGCTCGGAGAGGATCTCGTCCAGCTCGTGCTCGCCGACCACGCTCCGAAGGGTGGTCTGGGCGATCTGGCTGGTGGCGTAGAAGAAGTCCTCCACCGAAACGATCGCCCCCTCCGGGTCCACCACCCGGAAGTACAGGACGGCGTTCACCTTGATGGACACGTTGTCCTTGGTGATGACGTCCTGGGGGGGAACGTCCATGGTGATGACCCGGAGCGAGATCCTCACCATCTTGTCGATGACCGGGATCATGAAGAAGAGTCCGGGGCCCTTCACCCCGGCGAATCGGCCGAGCCGGAACATCACCGCGCGCTCGTATTCCCGGAGCACCCGGATGGCGCTGGTGAGGATGAGGACCAGGATGGCGACGACGACGCCGAGTGAAACCATGACGCTGTCCTTTCCTCCGGTCAGGAGTCCCCGACCGGTTTGACGAAGACCTTGAGCCGATCCACGGAAACCACCTCCACCCGCGCCCCCTGGGGGATCGGCGCCCCGGTCGCGGAACGGGCCGTCCAGTGCTCCCCGGCCACGAAGATCTTCCCCTCGGGATCCAGGGGAGTGCGCACCACCCCGATCGAGCCCACCAGGCCCTCGACCCCCGAGACCACCTTCCGCCGCTGGGCGCGCAGCGCCATGGTGACGGCGAAGATGAAGAAGGCGGCCGAGGCTCCCACCGCCGGGAGGATGACCTTGAGCGAAACCCGGAGGTAGGGGGCGGGGGCGTCGATCAAGAGGAGCGATCCCGCGAAGAGCGAGACCGTCCCGCCGATGGCGAGGACTCCGTGGCTGGTCACTTGGGTCTCCAGGAAGAAGAGGACCACGCCGAGGGCCATGAGCAGCAGGCCGGCGTAGTTGACGCTGAGGCTCTGCAGGGCGAAGAGCCCCAGGATGAGGGAGATTCCCCCGAGGACCCCGGGGAAGATCGCCCCCGGGCTGGAAAGCTCGAAGAAGAGCCCGTAGAACCCGAGCAGGAGGAGCATGTAGGCCACGTTCGGATTGTTGAGGATGGAGAGCGCCCGGTACCGGGCCGACATCGGGTACTCCCGGATCTCCGCCCCCGCGGTGTGGATCACGAAGCTGGAGTCGGTCGCGGTCTTCACCGTGAGCCCGTCCATCTTCTCCAGCAATTCGCGCGGATCCCGGGCGATGAAGTCCACCACATGTTCCTTCACCGCGTCCCCGGAGGGAAGGGAGACCGCCTTCCGGACCGCCTCCGCCGCCCACTCCTCGTTCCGCCCCCGGAGCCGGGCCAGGCTCAGGATGTAGGCCTCGGCGTCGTTCGTCACCTTGTGGGCCATGGTGGAGTCCATACCCCCCCCCAGATTCACCGGGGTGGCCGCCCCCAGGTTGGTTCCCGGGGCCATGGCCGCCACATGGGCGCTGTAGGCGATGTAGACCCCGGCCGAGGCGGCGCGGGCCCCGTTGGGGGCCACCCACACGCAGACCGGGACGTCGCTGGCCAGGATCGACTTGATGATCTGCCGCATGGCGGTGTCGAGCCCGCCGGGAGTGTCCAGCTCGATCACCAGGGCGTTGGCGTTCCGCCGGTCGGCGTCCCGAACCGCGTCGGTGAGGTAGCCGGCGGTGATGGGGCCGATCACGTCGTCCAGCTGGGCCCACAGCACGAATCCGGGGACGGCGGAGGCCGAGGCGGTGTCGGGAGGCGCGGCGGTCGCCGGGGCCGCCGGCGCGGCGAGGGAGAGAACGGCGAGGAAGGGAAGGAACCAGGGAAACCGGACCCGGAGTCTGGCCATGTTCAACCTCCGCCGTTCCGCCCGGACCATCCAGGGTGGGTGCACACGAGCCTATTAGAGCCCGAACCCGGGGATATGTCAAAGGCGGGGATGGGGTTGACCGGCCCCGGATTCGAGGCCTCGGCGGTGGAAGCTACTCGGTCACCCGCTCCACGAAGCTGTCGTCCCGGGTATCCACCTTCACCAGGTCGCCCACGCTCAGATGCTGGGGCACCTTGACCACCAGGCCGTTCTCCAGGGTGGCCGGCTTGGGTCCGCCGGAGGCGGTGGCCCCCTTCATGGCCGGGTCGCATTCGGTGATCCGGAAGACCACGGTCATGGGCACCTCGATCCCCACGACCTTCCCCTGCCAGTACTGGGCCGTGATGACCATGTTCTCCTGGAGGTATTTGGCGGCCTCGCCCAGCACCTCCGCGGATAGGTTGATCATCTCGTAGGACTCCTGGTTCATGAAGGTGAAATCGTCCCCGGAGCGATAGAGAAACTGGAGCTCGTGGCTCTCCAGGCGGGCCGGCTCCACCTGCTCGGCGGAGCGGAAACGCTGGTTGGAATTCCCCCCGGTCTCCAGGTTCTGGAGCACGGTCTGGACCACCGCGTTCCCCTTTCCCGGGGTGATGTGCTGCTTGGACATGACCCGGTGGGGCTTGCCGTCCACGACCAGGAGCATGCCGATTCGGATTTGAGTGGCTGGGATGGACATGTTATTCGGTGACCCTTTCCACGAATCTGTCGTCACGGGTGTCGATCACCATCTTCTCCTGGAGGTGCTTGGCGTTGTCGCCCGGCACGGCGGCGGAGAGGGTGATCGTCTCGCAGGTTCCCTGGTTCATGAAGGCGAAGTCGTCGTCGGAACGATAGCGGAACTGGAACTCATGGTCCTCCAGCCGGACCGCCCGGTCCGGATCCCGCTCCGGCATGCCTCCGTGGGTTACGGAGGGACCGAAGAGAATAGCAAAGAGCGGGCGGGGGACGAAAGAGGGGCGCCCTCCCGGGGGGAGGACGCCCCGCGCGTGCCCGGGGCCCGGCCGTCCGGCGCTCCCGCAGCGATCAGCCCGGCTTGTTCACGAACCCGATGCTGCGTCGGGCTAGTCGTAGTACTCGTTTCCCAGGTGGGTGATCAGCTCCTCCCCCTTCAGGTGCCGGAGGGTGTTCTTGAGCTTCATGAGCTGGATGAAGAGGTCGTGCTCCGGGTAGAGCCCCTCGGCGTGCATGGGGCTCTTGAAGTAGAACGAGAGCCACTCCTGGGTGTCCCGCATCCCCGACCGCCGGGCCAGGTCCATGAACAGGGCCAGGTCGAGAACGATGGGGGCGGCCAGGATGGAGTCCCGGCAGAGGAAGTCCACCTTGATTTGCATCGGGTAGCCCAGCCACCCGAAGATGTCGATGTTGTCCCACCCCTCCTTGTTGTCTCCCCGGGGCGGGTAATAGTTGATGCGGACCTTGTGATACATGTTCCCGTACAGGTCCGGATAGATCTGGGGCTGGAGGATGTGCTCGAGCACCCCGAGTTTCGACTCCTCCTTGGTCTTGAAGGACTCGGGATCGTCCAGCACCTCGCCGTCCCGGTTCCCCAGGATGTTGGTGGAGTACCAGCCGGCCACCCCGAGAAGGCGGGCCTTGAACATGGGGGCCAGCACGGTCTTCATGAGGGTCTGGCCGGTCTTGAAGTCCTTGCCCGCGATGGGGAGGCACCGCTCCCGGGCCAGCTCGTGGATGGCCGGGAGATCCACGGTCAGGTTGGGGGCGCCGTTGGCGAAGGGGACGTCGCTCATCAGGGAGGCGTAGGCGTAGACCTGGCTGGGAGCGATGTCGGGGGAGTTCGCCTTCATCGCCTCCTCGAACGCCTTCACGCTCTGGTGGGCTCCCGAAGGCTTCATGAACACCTCGGTGGACGCGCACCAGACGGTGACCAGCCGGTCACAACCGTTCTTTTCCTTGAAGTTCCGCATGTCCTCCATGAGGGCCTGGGCCTTCTCGTACCAGTTCGCGCCGGACTTGACGTTGGGTCCGTCCAGCCGTTTCACGTACCGCTTGTCGAAGACCGCGGGCATCGGCTTGATCCCGGCCAGGAACTCACGATGCTCGTTGAGGAGATCCTTCTCCAGCACCCCGGCCTTCATGGCCGCGGCGTACATGTCGTCCTCGAACAGATCCCAGCCCCCGAAGACGAGGTCGTCGAGCCCGGTCAGAGGCACGAACTCCTTGATGGCGGGCACGCGGTTCTCGGTGCGCTTTCCCAGTCGCACCGTTCCCATCTGGGTGAGGCTCCCCAGGGGCTTGGCCTTTCCCCGGCGGACGGCCTCCACTCCGGCCACGAAGGTGGTGGCGACCGCCCCCATGCCGGGGAGAAGGATCCCCAGCTTGCCGGTGGCCGGTTTGATCGATTGATCGGTGCTCATGAACGTTTCCTTTCCGGAAGTCGGCTCTTGGAGAGGCGCCGGCGCGGCGCTCCCCGCGGAAGTCGGTGGTCGATCGCCATCCGGGGGCGGCCCTCCGCCCCGAAAGCGGGTTCGTGGCCCGGGCCACGAGCGGGAGCATTGTGCCTCCCCATCCTGGATGAGGAAACTTTATTGTTTCAATGAGATCCATAAGCTAAACTTATGACATGGACCTGGAGCAACTCCGCACCCTCGTGGAAGCGGCGGAGGCGGGAAGCCTTTCCGCCGCCGCCCGCCGCCGGCACCTCACCCAGCCCGCGGTGAGCCTTCAGATGAAGGCCCTGGAGGGGGAGTTGGGGACCGCGCTCTTCCACCGCCGGGGCCGGGGGGTGGAGCCCACCGAGGCGGGGCGGGCGGTTCTCCTCCAGGCCCGGGCGGCACTCCGGGCGGTGGAGACCGCCCGGGCCGAGGTGGCGGAGATCCGGGGCCTCGGGCGGGGAAGCCTGACCCTGGGGGTGACCGACGCCGCCGCGACCCGCGTCCTCCCCCAGGTGTTCATCCCCTTCCACCGCCGCCACCCGGGGATCGAGGTGTCGGTGGTGGTGGATTCCACCGGCCCCCTGGTGGGGCGGCTGAAGGAGGGGAGGGTGGACCTCGTTCTCGGCACCCTGCCGGTGGACGACCCGGATGTGGACGCGGAACCGCTCCTGATCGAACGGCTGCTCCTCACGGTTCCGATCGCGGCGCGCGGAACACCCTTGAAACGCCTCCTGGCCCGCGAACCCTTCATCGCCTACCCGCGCGAATCCACCACCCGGCGGCTGGTGGACGCCGCCCTGGCCCGAGCGGGGCTCCGTATCGCGCCGGTGATGGAGATCGGCCGCCCCTCGGTCATGGTGGGGCTGGTGGAGGCGGGGTTCGGGGTGAGCGTCCTCCCCGAGGCGGTGAGCGACGCCCCCTTCCGCCGGGGTTCCGTCCACCGGCCGGATCCGCGGCGATTCCGGGTCGAGCGGCAACTGGGCCTTCTCCGGCTCCGCGCGCGCCGCCCCGAGCCCGCGGCCCGGGCCTTCGACGAGATGCTCCGGTCCGGGAGCGTCCTGCGATGAGGCGCGATCCCCGGTCTTCCGTCCCCGGCCGCGCCGGCAGCGAGCGGGTTCCCGGGCTCCCTCCCGGTCCCGGGTGGAGATGGGGGGGCGGGCGCGGTACCATCGAAGGGGGAGGAAACCGTCGAGAGCGCGCGGACCTCCGCGCACCCTGCCCGCCCGCCGACGCCATGAAATCGCACCGTCACGCCGCATGGAGCCTTCTCGGCTCGTCCCTCTGGCTTCGCCCGGTGGAGCCCGGCGACGTCGCGCGCCTCCGGGCGTTTCGGGCGCGGAAGGACCTGGCGCGAAGCGCCGGGCCGGGAGGGGCCGTCCTTCCCGCCGCCTCCCGGGGGGCTCTGGAGAGGAAAGGGGCCGCCCGGTACTCCGCCCGGCGCGGGCTGATTCTGGCGGCCTGGGATCCGGTGGGATCCCCTGCCGGTCTCTTCTCGATCGATCCCCGTCCCGCAACCGGCGAGGCCGCGCTCAGCTTCACCGTGCCTCGGGACGGAACCGGCGTGCTTCACGAATCCCTTCGCCTGATCGCCGACGCCGCATGTCACCGCACCCGGCTCCGCCGCCTCACCATCCGGACCGTCCCCGACGCGCCCGCCCTGGGAGCGATCCTCGAGAGCGAGGGGTGGTCGGGAAACGGCTCGGGCACCTGGACGCTGGCCCTGGACCCGGACAAGGAGGCCGGCGATGCGGGTTGAGGTCGCGACCTTCGCCGCGCTCCGCGAAGCCCTGGGAACCGGGAGACTGTCCCTCGAACTGGAGTCCGGCGCCACCGCCGCCTCGGCGCGGAGACGGCTGGCCGAGCTCCATCCCCGCTGGCGCGATCTCATCGCCTCCTGCCGCATGGCCCGGGGGACCGAGTTCATCGCCGACGAGGCGCCGCTCGACGACGGCGCCGAGATCGTTCTCATCCCGCCGGTCAGCGGCGGGGCCCCCGACGAGCCTCCGGCCGCGGCTCTCACCCGGGAGGCCCTGGACGGCGACGCGTTGAAGCGCGCGGCCTACCGGGACGCCGCCGGCGCGGTGGCGGTGTTCGAGGGCACGGTGCGCACGCCCTCCATGGATCGCGACGTGGATCACCTCGAATACGAGGCCTACGAGCCGATGGCCCTGGCCCAGATGGAGCGCATCCTGGCCGAGACGCGCGATCGCTGGCCGGTGATCGCGGTCTATCTCCACCACCGCCTGGGGCGGATCGGGGTGGGGGAGCCGAGCGTGGTGGCGGTGGCCGCCGCTCCCCACCGGGCCCAGGCCTTCGAGGCCTGCCGCCACCTGATCGAGCGCCTGAAGGCCGACGTTCCCATCTGGAAGAAGGAGGTCTTCACCGACGGGAGCGCATGGGTGGGGGCGCCGGGGGAGTGCGCCCACGACGCGGACGCCCCGGACTCTCCCTAGCCCGACTCGCCGGTCGGATGCCCGCCCCCGCAACGGACTCGTGGTCAGGTGAAACTAGAATCCGACCAGGAGCCCGAGACGGTGCGTGTCGCCGAGGTTGTCCGGGCCCAGGCGGAAGGCGTAGTCGAAGCGCATCCGGCTGAAGCGGACCGCCGCCCCGAAGGTCGGCTTGGACACGTCCTCGATGCCCCCGTTCAGACGCCGATAGCCCGCCCGGAGCGCCAACCGGTCGGGGAAGATCCAGGCCTCGCCCCCTACCGCCAACCGGTACGGCCCCGCCTCGCTCTCCCGCCATTCGGACTCCGCGCTCACCGTGACCGCGTCCCCGAAGGTCCGGCTCCAGCCCGCCACCACCCCCACCGGGAGGCGTTCGGTGGAGTGGAACTTCCAGAACACCCGGCTCATGAGCTGGGGGACCGAGACGGCCAGGCGCTCCCTCTCGGAATAACGCCAGGCCAGCCCCACCCCCAGGTTGTATCCGTTGGCGGAGACGTCCTGGAAGTCGCTGGAGACGAAAAGCCCCCGGAATGAGATCCCCGCCGCCAGGCGGTCCCCGTATCCCCAGGCCGCCGCGCCTCCCATCGAGAGTTCGGAGTAGCCGCCCCCATCCAGGTCGAGGAACAGCGACTGGACTCCGAAGGCGTAGGCGGGCCCGGAAGCGGCGTCCCGGGTGACCACCACCTTGTCCCCGGAGAACCTCGGGACCTCGTACACCGATTTGAGTCCGATGGTGAAGAACGTGCGCTTGGCCAGGCCCAGGCCGTACAGATCGGAGTACGAGGCCTCGACCTCGCGGCCCTCCATGAAGAAGAGCGCGGCGGGATTCCAGTACATGGCGATGGGTTCCCCTCCCACCGCGGTGAAGGCTCCGCCCATGGCCGAGGCCCGGACCCCGGGGTCGATGGGGGCGAAGGTGGAGGTTCGGGCGGCGAAGGCCGCCGATCCCCACCCGATCGGGGCGAGTAGGACCGCGGTCAGGACCGCGGCGATCGACTTCGATCTCATTGCCCCGCCCCCTTCCGGGTGAAGATGAACGCCTTGCGTATCCACCGGATGTCGCCCTCGGCGCTTCGGATCTCCACCGCGGCGACGTAGGGGCCGCTGGAGGCGAGGCCCCCGGTCGAGTCCTTGCCGTCCCACGGAATGCGGACCAGGTCGCCGGCCGTACCCTCGAGACGGGCGATCTGCACCCCTTCCAGGTTGAAGACGTGCACGGTGATCTGCGGGGCCGACTCGGTGAGTCCCAGGAAGAACTCGCTCCCGGGGCCGAACCGCCCCGGCACCTGGAGAAAATCACCCTGCACGAAGAACACCTCGACCGACTTGGAGGCGAGGGAGGTGTTGCCCGCGGCATCGATGCCGACGGCGGTGAACCGGTTGGACCCGGGGATGAGGGACACTTCCCCGGAGAAACTGCCGGAGATCGAAGTGACCTCGAAGGTGTCCACCACGACGTCGGCGGTCTTGATCTCCACCTGGTCGGCGCCCACCGCGATGCCGCTCAGGACGATGGAGGGGGAGCGGGTCACCGCGGCCGGGACGGTCAAGGTCGGCTTGTCCGGCTCCACGTTGTCGAGGGTGATCCGGAGCGCCTCCACCGTCGCGCTTCCGCAACCCCGCTCCGGGTTCTCCACCGCGGTGAGCTTGATGGGGCGGGGCGCGCCGCCGTTCACCGCATCGAGGGTGCTGGGGAGCCGGTAGGCGATGTCGAAGGTGGCGGTATCCGGATTGGCCCCGGTCTGATCGATCACCGTGACCTTGGTGGGGTCGTACTTCTCGCCGGCCACGGCGGAGAAGTCGGCGCTCAGGGTGAGAGGGAGGAAGCCGTCCACCCATCGGGTGCGGAGCGAAACCTGCTCCCCGTTCCGGAACGCGCCGCTATGGTCGAGGATCTGGGCCGACACCAGCCGCGGGGGGGTGTTGCTGAGACAGAAGAGCACGATGCCGCTCACCGGCTCGGGGCTGGTGTTCCCGGCCGCGTCGGTGGCGGTGATGGTGATGTCCTTGTGGTTTCCGTCCGGACGCGTGTTGGTGACGCTCACCGGATAGGAAATCCCGTAGGCCCCGTTCCCGCTGTCCGCGATCGCCACCGTGGAGATGCCGGGCAGGAAGTTCGAATCGAGCTGGCTGAAGTCGGGGTGAAGGGTGTAGCCGGGGCGGTCGTAGACCGCCGAGAAATCCACCCGGGTCCCGTTCCGGATCGTGGTGCGGCTGGGGGGGCTGAAGGACTTGAAGACCGGTGGGGTGCGGTCCAGCTCCAGGTCCTCGACGATGGTGCGTTGCCGGTCCTTGGCGAAGCTGACCGCCCGGAGGGACACGATGAGGATCTGATCGGGAACCTGGGTGCCCGACCCGAACGCCCCGTTCCAGGAGACGGTGTAGGGACCCGCGGAGAGCGGGGCAGGGGCGTCCAGGAGAGTCAGGAACTGCGGGTTCGAGGAGCCCGTGCGCTGGTACTGCACCAGCAGGGTGACGTAGACCGACTCCTCCAGCACGTTGAAGCGGAATTTCACGTCGTCCTGGATTCCGTCGGCGTTGGGAGAGAACGCGGTGGGGGTGACGCGTACGTCGTCCACCAGGGCGGGGAGGGCGCCGCCGTTGTCCAGGGTCACGGTGAGGGTGGTGTCGGTGTCCTCGCCGCACCCCTCGACGTCGTAGGCGGTCAGGTGCAGCCGGTAGTCGCCGTCGGGGCGGTTGTTGGCGCTCGAGATCTCGTAGTCGAGCTGGAACCGGCCGCCCCCCAGGGGGGTCACCGTGGTGCCCAGGTCGCTGAACCCCGAATCCAGATTCTGGAATTCCGCCCGCACCGACACCTCGTTCACCGCGCTCACCGTGATCTCGGTCTCGATCTGATCCTGGTTCTGGAACACCGCGAATTCATTCAGGAGCTTCACGTCGGTGATGACCGGAGGGTGGTTGGAAAGGCAGACCGAGAGCGAGTCCCGGGAGGTGTTCCCCGCCCGGTCCCGGGCGGTGATCCGGATCGGCAGGCCGGCCCGGTCGGGGTTGCCGTTGGCCGGGCTGACGGTGTAGGAGAACCGGGTGCAGGTCCCCTCGATGGGGGTCGCGCTCACCGCGTCGACGGTGTAGTGGTCGTCGAGGCTCGAGAAGTCGGCGGTCACGGTCCGGGGATCTCCGTCCACGCAGGCCACCACCGAGACCCGGTCCCCGTTCCGCACCACCGGCCCGGGGGGCGCGGTGAGATCCAGGGAGGTGATCACCGGGGGCGCCCGGTCCACCAGGAGCGGGAGGCCGACCAGGGTGTCGCCCTCCCCCCCGCTCCCGATGGCCAGGATCTCCATCTGGTAGGAGCCGTCGGGCACCGGGGCCCCGTGGGATGTGCCGTCGAAGGGCTTGGCGTGAGCCCCCCGGCCCTGTCGGGTGAAGACCTGCAGGGTGTCGAGCACCCCCCCGGTGGAGGAGGTGAGCCGGATCCGCACGTCGGCCGAATCCACCGCCACCGTGTAGCGGATGACCGTGAACTCCTGCACCCCGTCGTCGTTGGGGGAGATTGCGTCCACCGAGAGGCTGACGCCGGTGAGAACGGGGGTCTGGGCCACGGCCGTCCCTCCCCATCCCAGGATCGGGATGAGGGCCAGGACAAGAGCGGCCGGGCGGAAGGTGCGAGCGATCATCGGGCGAAATCTAGGGTGCGTCATTCGGGGTGTCAACCAAACCGGGGGCGTTTTGACGGGGATCGACGCCGCGGGCGAGCCCCCAGGGGCCGGCCAGCCGCACCCATCGCGGCCGGCCGAGGAATCGCCACCAGAGTTCCGACGCGGTCTCGCCCCCTTGGGAGACGTGACGGAGCAACACGGTGCCGTTCTGACGTTGCACGCGGATCCGGGCCACCACCTCGGCGAAGTCGCCCCGGTCGGCCCGCACGCGCACGGACCGGGCCCCGGGAATGGGAGGGGCGGGGAACGCGGCCCGGAGTCCGGCCTCGGTGAGGTCCCCTCCCCAGACCGGACGGTAGGCGCCGTCGGCGTCCTGAACCACGCGACTCCGGAAAGCCCGGTGGGGGCCCCGAAGCACCGTCTCCGCCACGCTCAGCGCCGGCTCCGGGCTTCGGTAGCGCCCGGGAGCCCGCCACACCCAGAGCGACTCCGCCTCGCCGGGTCGGCAGGGGAGGGGGGCGAGAACCGGGTCCACCCGGGTCACTGTCCATCCGGTCGGGCCGGGGTCCATTCGCATCACCGAGCCATCCTCGTACAGCGACCACAGGGCGCCGGCGTCGTCCCAGAGGAGGGAGCGACACCGGCCGAAATCAAAACTCTCCACCCGGACGCCGGTTCCCGCCAGCACGACCTCGCGAACCTGTCCGCCGTAGTCGGGACGATGCGCCCGGGCCGCCACCGCCCAGGACCGCGCCCCCGGGGATTGAACCCAGGCCCTGAGCTCCAGGTTCCGGGCCAGGATGTATTCGGTGCCGTCCGGCCCCCGGGCGTGGATGTCGTAAAGGAGGGTGCCGGGCGCGAGATCGCGCTCGGCGTCGGTCACGAACACCAGGGTGCTTTCGGCCATCGGGTGGTAACGCTCGGGGAGGATGCGGACGGTTCCGACCGGGGTCGCGGCCCGGGCGGCGGGGAGCGCGCCCCGCCGGGGCCGGGGCCATTTCGATGGGCCTCCATCCTGCCACCCCGTCCCGATCGCCCCCCAGGGGAGATAGGCGGCGGGCCGGGTTCCGGTCAGAACCGCCGCCCCGGTGAGGAGTGCGGCGTAGACGGTGTCCCCCTCGCCCGCGGCCAGTCCCCGCACCGGTCCTCCGCACCAGGCGATGTCCCCGGTGGCCGGATCCACGGCCAGGGTGTCGGATCGGGCCGGGTCGGTGTCCCGCGCGGTCACAACCAGCACCTCGGAGTCCGGGCAGGGGGTGAGCCGGGAGAAGAGCACCGGCCCCGCGTCCGCCGCGACGGGGGCGAGGAGAACGAGGAAGAGTCCGAGAACCGGCGAGCGAATCGCGCGGATCACGTGGCGTGAATCGGGCGGCTGAACCCGGACCGGCGAGGTGGCGTTGTCGGCATCGGTTGTCCTTGACCTCCATCGGGTGCGCGGGTAGATTTCGTTGGACCTTCCCGGAGCCGTCAAGCATACCGGAAGGCGGTCGTCGGGGAACCGCTTCTCTCCTCCCCGGGAATCGACCCGGTCCTCTATGAATTCCGCCGACAAGCCTACCGTCGCCCTCGCCCTGAGCGGGGGCACGGCAAAGTCCCTGGCCCACATCGGGGTTCTCGAGGCCCTGGTGGAGGAGGGCATCCCCATCGACTGCATCGCCGCGACCAGCGGCGGGGCCATCGTGGGGGCGGTGTTCGCGGCCGGCCTCACCGTGGAGGAGATCAAGGAGATCGGCCGCGAGCTCCGCTGGCGGGACCTGGCCCGGCTTACCTTCCCCCGGCTCGGACTCCTCAACAATTCCGGGGTGGCGCGTTTCCTCACCGACCTCCTGGGCGAGGTCACCTTCGCCGATCTCCGGGTCCCGCTGGCCATCGTGGGCACCGATCTCCTGACCGGGGAGAAGATCATCTTCCGCCAGGGGAGCGTGGCCCGGGCGGCCATGGTCTCCAGTTCGATTCCCAACGTTTTCGAGCCGGTGGAGCTGGACGGCACCCTGGCCGTGGACGGCGGGCTGGTGGAGTACCTTCCGGTGGAGACGGCGCGGGATGTGTTCGATCCCGCGGTGGTGATCGCGGTGAACCTCGGACATCGGGAAGGGCGGTCGCCGAGGCCTCGGAACCTGTTGCACGTGGCCATGGCGGTGACCGGGATCGCCGCCCGCCAGAACGCCATCCAGTCCGAGCGGAAGGCCGACGTGGTGATCCGTCCCCCCACCGAATCGTTCCCCTCCTTCGACCTCATGGCGTCGGCCAAGCTGATCCAGGTGGGGTACGAGGAGACCCGGGCCCGCATGCCGGACATCCGGGCCGCGGTGGAGGCGGCCGAGCCCTCCTGGGTCCAGCGCCTCAAGTTCTGGGAGCGATGAGCGCCCCGCGTTGAGGGGTACCCCTCCGCCTGATAGAGTTTCCGGGTCCACCTTCGGGGGCCAAGGGGGCGAACGCCCCCGGTCGCCGAAAAGGAGTCTAGCTTGCGCCGGCATCGCCGCCACCTTCTCATCGTCGCCGTTCTGATCGCCCTCGCCGCCCTTCTCGGGGCCTGCGGCAAGCGTGGATCGGGGGACGCGCCCCCGGAAAAGGTCCTCCTCATCGGGTTGGACGGGGCGGAGTGGGACCTCATCCACCCCATGGTCGAAGCGGGGGAGCTCCCAAACCTGGGCCGGCTCATGAAGGAGGGGGTCTACGGTAACCTCCGCTCCCTGGAGCCCCTGGCCAAGTCCCCGGCCATCTGGACCACCATCGCCACCGGCAGGAGCCCCGAGGAGCACGGCATCCTGTCCTTCGTGGACAAGGTGAACGGTCGTCCCCTCACCCAGAACCTCCGCAAGGTACGCGCCCTGTGGAACATCTTTTCCGGGGTGGGACGATCGGTGGGGGTGGTGGGCTGGCTCATGAGCTGGCCGGCGGAGAAGGTGAACGGGTTCGTGGTCTCGGACTACCTGCAGTACGACGCCCGGGGCTCCACGCGCATGAACGACCGCACCTATCCCCCCGGGCTCCAGTCGGAGGTCGCCCCCCTGGTGGTTCACTGGGAGGACGTCCCCTGGCGGTTCGTGGATCAGTTCCTCGATCAGCCGGCGGATACCGCGAGCATGAGCCCGAACCTCACCCGGTTGCTTCGCCCCATCAAGTGGATCGGGGCCGGCGACGTCACCTTCGCGCAGGTCGGGACCATGCTCTACCGGAAGGACCGGCCGGACTTCATGGCCGTCTACCTTCGGGGCATGGACGCCATGGGCCATCTCTACTGGAACTACATGATCCCGGACTCGCTTCCCCCCGGGACCGACGATCCGGAGGGCATGCCGTACCTGACCGGGGCGGAGCGCGCCTACTACCGCTTCACCGACCACCTCATCGGTCCCATCCTAGACCTGGCCGACGAGAACACCACGATCATCGTGGTCTCCGACCACGGGTTCAAGGGAGGTCTGGGGCGAGGGGTCGAGGCCCACAAGGTGAACGGGGTGATCATCATGGCCGGGAACCACGTGGGGAAGGGGGAGATCACCGGGGCCTCGGTCTACGACGTTGCGCCCACGGTGCTGGCGCTGATGGGGCTCCCCCCCGCCGAGGACATGCGGGGCAAGGTGCTCTGGTCCGCCCTGGACGCCACCATCCCCCACGACCGGTTCCAGCACCGGATTCCCACCTACGAGACCGGGGACCGCGAGGGGAAGCAATCGCCCGTCCAGAGCCCGGTCGACGAGGAGCTGAAGGAACGGCTCCGCTCGCTCGGATATATCGACTGAGAGCGGATGGCCCGGGGGCCGGACCGGGTATGAGCGGCAACCCCGCTCAAAGGAGCGGGCAGGCCGCGGGGCCTGCCCGGTTGGCGGGCGGTTCGAAACCGTCCAGATCCGGTCGGGGATGTCCTCGCTGGCCAAGGGCCTACGAAGTCAGGAACAAAACAACCTAGCCATGAAAACCGTCGTCGTCAACAAACGGGGGTCGATTTTCGGGGTCGCGACGGCGCTCGGGTGTCTGTGGGCCCTGGGAAGCCCTCCCGCCCGGGCCCAGGACCGCCCGGCGGCGGTGGTGGACACCCAGGCGGTGGCGGCGCGCCCGGTCCCTCCGGCGGAGCTGGCATCCCTGGTGGAGAAGTACAACCGCTGGGCGGCGGGCCTGCGGACGGTGAAGGGGGGCGGCCGGGCCCGGGTGGGCGCGGAGGGAGAGAAGGCCCGGGCCTTCGATTTCTCGCTGGTGCTGGCCCGCCCGTCCCACACCCGGATCCAGGGGCGATGGGGAAGTCTGGCCACCCTGTTCGACCTGAGCGGGGACGCGGAGGGCTGGACGCTGTACCTTCCCCGGGACCGAGCGGTGGTGCGAACCGCATCGGCCGACGCCTCGGCCGGGCTCCTGCTTCCGCCGGCGGAGATCATCTCGGTGCTTCTTCCCGCCGGCATCCCCCCCGCCGACCTCCGGAACCGCGGCGCGGCCGCCCGGGAAGGGAACGGCGAGGTCCGGCTGGTGGTGCCGCCCGGACGGGGAGGTGCGGGAAGCGCCTTTCACCGGGTGCTGGTGGTGGACGCGTCCGACGGGAAGCCCCGGCGGCTGGAAGTGCGCCGGGCGAGCCAGCTCGAATCCCCCATCCTCATCGCCACCTACGAGGACTACGAGGGGAGCGGAGCCGAGGCGTTTCCGGTCAAGGTACGGGTCGACCTGCCCGAGGCCGGCCAGTGGACACATTTCAACTTCCGCACCGTCCGGATCAACACCGGCGCCGATCTCAAGCTGTTCGAACTGCACGTGCCTCCGGGGACCCGTGAGCTGACCCCCGAGGAGTTGACCCCCGATTTCCTACCCGAAGCCGAAGACGACGGCACGAGGTGACCCGGTGACGATCCGCCGACCCCAGTGTCTCCATCCGTTCCCTCCGGCCCGCGCCGCGGCCCTGGTTCTGGCCCTGGTCGTCGCCGCGGGCGCCCTCGCCCCGCGAACCGCCTCGGCCAAGCTTCCCGCCGAGGCGCGGCGCCTCGAGAAGGCGCTCCAGGGCGTCCGGGGCATTCGCGCCGACTTCGTGCAGATCCGCGACGTGGCCCTCACCGGAGAGGAGATCCAGGCCCGGGGGATGCTCGCCTTCCGGCCGCCCCACGAGTTCCGGCTGGCCTATACCGAGCCGGATCCCCAGGAGCTGGTGATCCGCGGGGACTCCCTGTGGGTGATCCTCCCCGGAGAGAACCAGGCCCAGCGCTATCCCTTCAGCGCCGACTCCCCGGGAAGCGAGATCTTCCTCCTCTTCGGCGGCCGTAACCGGAGCCTGGAGGACGCCTTCCAGGTCACCCAGGAGGAGTGGGGGAGCGAGGCGAACGCCCTTCACCTGGTTCCCCGCGACGTCGAACCCGGCTATCCCATCGAGGACATCCGGCTCATCGTGGGCAGGAACGGGTATCCCCGGCGTCTCTTCTTCAAGGAGTCCACCGGGGATACCGTGGTGTTCGAGTTCACCCGCATCGTGAAGAACCCATCCGACATCGCCGCGCTCACCGCCCTCGACATCCCCCCGGGGATGGAGGTGATCGACGCCACCCCGGTTCCCAACCACGGCGGTCCCGGCCTCGATCGCGAACCCTAGCCCGGATTGTTCATGACCCCACTGCTGCGGCGGACATCCGACCGCCAGCTCGGGCGTCCTCGCGATCCGCCTCCTCGACGTACCGCATCGGGTACTCCCGTGTCGGTCTATCGCCGCGGTCCACCCACCGCGGTTTGACCCGCGTCACCCCCGCTGATAGGCTTTCCCGGGCCTATCCCCCGGGTTTCTCATGCGGCCGCCCCGCGACGCGGGCGCGTGAACGTCCCGGGCCCGGAACCGATCGGCTACGTGAAGGAGGATGCGGTGAAGATCGTGGTATGTGTGAAGCAGGTGCCGTCCACCGAGGCGCGGATCAAGCCCACCGCCGACGGCAAGGCCGCGGACCTGGCCGGGGTGGAGTGGATCGTGAACCCCTACGACGAGTACGCCATGGAAGCCGCGCTCCAGCTCAAGGAAAAGCACGGCGGTGAGGTGATCGTGGTCTCGATCGGCGGGGAAAAGGTCGAGGAGGCCATGCGGAACACCCTCGCCCTCGGCGCGGACAAAGCGGTGGCCCTGAAGGATGCCGCCTTCGCCCGGGCCGACGCGCTCGACGTCTCCGAGGCCCTGGCCGCCCTGGTCCGCCGCCAGGAACCGGACCTCGTGCTCTGCGGAAAGCAGGCGGTGGACGACGACCGGATGGCCATTCCCGCCATGCTGGCCGAGCGGCTGGATCTTCCCCAGGTCACGGTGGTGGTGGGGCTGGAGATCGATCCCGGGGCGAAGGCCGGCAAGGCCGACCGGGAGATCGAGGGGGGCCACGAAGCGGTCGAGTTCTCCCTCCCCGCGGTGATCGCCGCCCAGAAGGGGCTGAACGAACCCCGGTACGCCAACCTCAAGGGGATCATGGCGGCCAAGAAGAAGCCGCTGGAGGTCCTGTCCGCCGCCGATCTCGGCCTCTCCGAGCCCCAGGCGCGAATCGAGGTGCTGGAGGTGACCCAGCCCTCCCAGGAACGCAAGAACCGGATGATCGAGGGAGACGCCGCCCAGCAGGCGGCGGAGATGGTGCGCATCCTGCGCGAAGACGAGAAAGTGCTCTGAGGGAAGGGGAAAGAGGATGGCGCACAAGGTTCTGACGTTCGTCGAGCAGCGCGGAGGAGAGATCAAGAAGAGCTCCCTGGAGGCTCTCTCCCTGGGCAAGCGTTTGGCCGCCGAAGGGGGCGGGACCCCGGCCGCGGTGATTGCGGGGAAGGGGATCGCCGGCCTGGCCGGTCCGATCGCCGCCCAGGGGGCGTCGGCGGTCTGCCTGGCCGACGCGGACTTCCTCGAGCTCTATTCCACCGAGGGCTACGCCACCGCGGTGGCCGCGGCGGTCGAGAAGACCTCCGCCGACGTCCTGGTCTTCTCCGCGTCCGCCATGGGCAAGGACCTCGCTCCGCGGGTGGCCGCCCGGCTGGGCTGGACCTTCCTCCCCGAGGTGATCGAGGCGAAGATCGAAGGGGGCCGGCTCACGGTCAGCCGTCCCCAGTACGCGGGGAAGGCGGTGTGGAAGCTGGCCGCGCCGGCCGAGAAGGTGGTGCTGACCGCCCGGCCCAACGTGTTCGCGGCCGAGGCCCCGACCGAGGGGGCCCAGGCGGAAACCGTGACCCTCGACCTTGGCGGGGTATCGCCGCGGGCCCGGGTGACCGCGCTCAAGACCGCCGAGAAGGGAGTGCTCGACGTGGCCGAGGCCGACCGGATCGTCTCCGGAGGCCGCGGGCTCAAGGGCCCGGAGAACTTCCCGCTGGTCTTCGATCTGGCCAAGGCCCTGGGAGCGGCGGTGGGGGCGAGCCGGGCGGTGGTGGACGCCGGGTGGATCGACCACGACCACCAGGTGGGGCAGACCGGAAAGACGGTGAGCCCGAACCTCTACATCGCCTGCGGCATCTCGGGGGCCATCCAGCACCTGGCCGGGATGCGCACCTCGAAACGCATCGTGGCCATCAACAAGGATCCCGAGGCTCCGATCTTCAAGGTCGCGGACTACGGGATCGTGGGCGACGCCCTGGAGATCCTTCCCCTTCTCACCGCGGAGGTGAAGAAGGCCACCGGCGCCTGATCCCCTGGGGGGGTGGGCCCGGCGCCGCCCCCCCGTTCCTTCCCCTCCCGGAGGAGCCATGACCGAGGACCGCCTCGCCCCGCGCCCCATGCGCGAGTCCCAGGTCGAGATGCTGGAGCTCATGTACCCCAACGACGCCAACCCCCTGGGAACGATCATGGGCGGGCGGGTCATGCACTTCATCGACGTGGCCGCGGCCCTGGCCGCCACCCGCCACGCCCGCCGTCACTGCGTGACCGCCTCGGTGGACCACATCGACTTCAAGGAGCCGGTGCGGGTGGGGGACGTCCTGGTGCTCAAGGCCTCGGTGAACTACGTGGGGCGCACCTCAATGGAGGTGGGAGTACGGGCGGAGGTGGAGAACCGCTGGGAGGGGACGCGCCGCCACACCTCCACCGCCTACCTCACCTTCGTGGCCCTTTCCGAGGACCGCACCCCGGTTGAGATCCCCCCGGTGATCCCGGAGACCGAGGACGAGAAGCGCCGGCACCGGGAGGCGGGGAAGCGCCGCACCGAGCGGCTCCGGACTCTGGGGAAGAACTGAGGGGGCCGGCGGAAGGCGTCCTAGCCCACCGGCCCGGTCCCATGCCGGAACCGGGAGATCAGGCGTCGTTTCCGCCCTGGCGGCGGCGGGCGCGGTCCGCGCGCTTCTTGAGGATCCGCTCCTCGTCCTTGGTGAGGGAGCCCATCCCTTCCCGGCTGATCTTCTCCAGGATCTGGTCGATCCGCTCCTTCAGCTGATCGTCCTCCTCGGGGGGCTCCTCCCGGCGGACGTGGATCCGGGAGAGGCCCCCCGAACGGTTGAGCAGGCGCTTGGCGCGCCACCACAGCATGTCGTGCTTCAGGTAGATGTAGCCGACCAGCATGCCGCCCAGGTGGGCGAACCGGGCCACGGTGTCGCCGGGCTGGTGCTGGGCCGCGGTGATCAGCTCCAGGATCCCGTACCCGATCACGAAAGTCCGGGCGGAGATGGGGATCACGAACCACAGAAGGACCTTGCGGTTGGGGAAGGCCATGGCGTAGGCCACCAGCACCCCGAAGATCGCCCCCGAGGCGCCGATGGTGGGGACCATGGTGGCCGGGAAGAGGCCGTGGCCGGGAAAGAGGTAGGAGGTGAGAACGTGAACCAACCCCGCCCCGACCCCGGTGATGAAATAGTACTTGAGGAAGTCCCGCGATCCCCACCAGCGCTCGAGATCGGCGCCGAAGATGATCAACCCGAACATGTTGAAGAGGATGTGGGTGAACCCGCCGTGGAGGAACATGTAGGTCACGAGTTCCCACACCATCCCCCGGGTCACCACCTCGGCGGGAACCAGGGCCAGGCCCCGGGGCGCATAGCTCCCCATGACGAGCGGCTCCAGCAGGAACACGATGACGTTGATGAGGACGAGCTGGCTGATGGCGGGGGGGAAGCCGAAGAATCCTCCCCCCAACCAGGATGAGCGCGAGCGGTAACTCAAGGAATGGCCTCCGCGGGCAAAAGGTCTCCGATCAGTCTAGCAGTCCGCTCCGGATCCGGTCTCGACCGCTTGACCGGGTGGGGGGAAATCATCAGGATTACCGGGTTCGCCAAACCCTGGAGGTCTCCACCATGTTCCGCCGCCCGATCGTCCCGGCCCTTTTGGTTCTCCTCGCATTCTACGCCGTCCCCGCTCCCGCCGTCGCCGCCGGCGGCTGGTTGGTCCAGCTCGTCCACGCCGACCGGGACACCGAAGGAACTGCCGAGCTCCACATCCAGGGGGACCGGTTCCGGGTCTCCGAATCGGGGAACGCCCAGGAGGCCATCGTGGGACCGGAGGCGGTCACCGTGGTGAACCGCTCCCAGCGCTCCTACACCGTGATCACCTACGCCCAGATGGAGGCGACCTTCGGCATGATGACCAAGCTGGTGAAGGGGGTGCAGGAGACCCAGCGTAAAGCCCTCGAGGATGCCTTGAAGACCCTCCCCCCCGACCAGCAGGTTCAGATCCAGAAGCAGCTCGACGCCATGGGGGGCTCCGCCGATTCCCGGATCCCCGAGGTGACGGTGGCGGCGACCGGGGAGAAGGCGACCATCGCCGGCCTCACCGCGCGGAAATCGGTGGTCTCGCTGGACGGGAAGTCCTCCCTCGAGGTTTGGCTCACCTCCGAGATCCCGGTGGCCCCCATGAAGGCCGTCCTCACCCGGCTGGGGAAGATCGCCCCCGGCCAGGCCGGAATCCAGGCGCGCTACGTGGAGGCGCTGGAGGGGGTCGACGGCTTTCCCCTCAAGGTCGTGGACCTCGATCCCAAGCAGGGGGGCACGGTGATGACGGTGACCCAGGCCGCGCCCCGGGACTTCCCGGCCTCGGAGTTCGAACCCCCCGAGGGATACGAGAAGACCGAGTTCAGCCTGGGACCCCCCGGAAAGTAGCCTCCGCCCGCCCGCGCCCGTCCCCGGCCGGCGGCTCAGTCGATCTCCCGCATGGGCTTCCCGTCCAGGCTGTCCGGAAGCGGCACCCCGAGGTAGTCCAGGATGGTGGGGTAGAGGTCCATGATGTCGATCCCGCCGGAGACGTCGAGCTTCCGGTTGGCGAAGAAGATTCCCTTGGTGATCTCCGCGTCGAAGCTGCAGTGGTCGCCGCTCCACTTGCGGGCGTTCACCTGGAGGATGTCCGGGGGGATCCCTCCCAGCGAGGTCTGCCAGGACACCCGGTACTTGTCGTCGTTGGCCAGGATCACGTCCGGGATCAGGTCCGGGTCGTAGCCGGAGTACACCTCCTCGCGTTTCAGGGCCCGGCGGACCGGGTGGTCGCCGGTCTCGGGGTCCACGTAGGCCTCGATGTCCCGGATGAGCTGGTCCCGGATGCGCTCGTACTCCTCCCCGGGCTCCACGATCCCCTGGGCCTCGCGTCCCTTCACGTTCAGGTAGACGTCCCCCAGCCCCAGGGCGTAGGCCTTGGTCCGGGACCAGTCCACGTTGGGCCAGAACTGGCCCTGGCCGAACAGGTCCTCGAGCTTCTTCTCGCGGTCCGGCTGGGTGTTCTTGAGGGTCATGTAGCCGTGGCGGACCAGCCAGGTGTTGTAGTTGATGGACTTGTGCCAGGTGTGGAAGCCGTGGTCGGAGCAGACCATGAGCACGTCGTCCGGCCCCATCTTCTGCATCGCTTCGCCCACCGTCTTGTCCATGAACTGGTAGACCTCGCGGATCGAGTCCTTGTACCTGGCGGCCAGGGCCGGGTCGTAGGCGGGGTGGGTGGGATCGATGAACCGCCAGAACACGTGGGCCACCCGGTCGGTGATGGCGTAGACCTGCACGTAGAGGTCGTAGTTCCCCTCGTCCATCAGGTGGTGCATGATGTCGGCGAACTTCCCGTCGGTGGAGTAAGCGTCCTCCAGGAAGGTCTTTTCGTCGATCTTCTCCTCGTTCAGGGCCCAGGTGTCGATGGCCCAGCCCAGGGTCTTGTAGGGGCCGACCTTGTCTCCGATTTCCCCGGCCCACTTGGGGGGGGCGGAGATCGCCATCACCGGATGGTGGGGGTCGATGTTGATGGGAGACATGTAGAGCCCGAAGGGTTCCGAGGAGACGAAGAAGAACCGGGCGGTGCCGTAGGCCTTGATCACCGGGCTGAAGGTGAACTTCAGGGTGACCCAGTCGCTCCAGTGCCCCACCGCCACCGTCCGCGTCTCGTCCCCGGTGGTGATGGTCACCGTCGGCGGGTTCGCCTTTCGGTCGAGCTTGAAGTGCACCGGCGGCATGATGTCGGGGGGCGAGTCGAAGAGCCGGTTCCGGGGGCCGAAGATGTAGGAGTCGGTCTCGCCGTTCAGGAGCGAGACCTCGATGACCTTCCCCCCCATCTCGGTGTTCTCCGCGGTCTTTCCGCTCACCGGCTCGGTGGTCCAGTAGCTGAAGGTGCCGAAGGTGCCTCGGATGTCGGGCACCCCGAGCCCGGACAGGATCTCGCCGTTCTGGAACGGCTGGGCGGGGAATGTGGCCGGCACCCGGACGATCTCCGACCGGATGCCGTGGCGGCCGGCCACCTCCCAGAAGGTCTCGCCCTGGCGGGTGTTCACCACGGTGGGCCGCCGGTAGGGGAGCATGTCCTTGGTGACGAAGAAGGCCAGCGCCCCCAGCACGATGCCCGTGCCCGCTCCCACCAGGAGCCCGCGTCCGGGGCGCCGGCCCACCGCGCCCAGGACCAGTCCCAGGAGGATCGACGCTCCCAGGACCACCAGGGCGATCAGCGCGTTGTTGCGCTTTCCCCACAGGACCTGCTTCGACCCGATCTGGTACATGGCGAAATCCGGCTGATAGGTCGCGAGGTCCCGGCGCAGGAAGTCGAAGATCCCGGTCCGCCCCGGGTTGATCGCGGTGGCGAAGGAGGACCAGGAGACCGGGGTCTGCGGGGGCGTGGTGGTCCCCAGCTCGGAGTAGGTTCCCGTGTCGCGGAGGCGGGCCAGGTTGGGGAGGTACCCCTCGTTCATGTACTGTTCGGTGAGATGGGCATCGGCCCCGTCGAACCCCAGCACCACCACCTTGGGATGGGCGTCCGCGGCCCGGGCCGGAGTCCGGCCTGCGGGTGCGAGGAGGACGACGAGAGCGATGAGGACCGCGGCGGTGGGGACGGGTCGGGGGCGGCGGGGGACGTGCATGGGCGGAGGGTCTCCTGAAATTCGGGCGTTCCAAAAAGCAGCGATGAAGTATACCACGCTTCCCGGAGCGCCTCCCCCGGCGCTTGACAGGGCGCGCCCCCGCGGCCAAGCATCCCCGCGGCAGGGCGCCGGGCCCGCCTCCCGTCCCCGGGTCCCGAACCGAGAGGAGATTCCCGTGAGCCGTCGTTCGATCCCCGCCCTGGCGCCCGTCGCGATCCTGGTGCTCCTCGCCGGGGTCCTCACCGGGTGCGGCGGGGAGGCCACCCGCCCCCCGGGGGAGGAGCAGGTGCTGGTCCGCACCGACAGCTTCTTCCAGAAGCAGGTCGTGGTCACCGCCGGACAGCCGGTCCGCTGGGTGAACGTGCTCAGGCGGAGCGAAGAGAACCTCCGCACCGTGACCAGCGGCACCGGCCCCGACGATCCCGACGCGGGAAAGCTCTTCAATGCCACGTTGCAGGGCTACGCATCCGGCGATCCGGTGGGAGAGGACTTCGTCCATCGGTTCACCCAGCCCGGGACCTATCCGTATTTCTCGCGGTTCCCGGTGGGGCACGAGTTCAGCGGCACGGTATACGTCCAGTAGGATCGACGTGGCACGCCCGGCGCGACGGCGCCTCGTCTGGGTCCTGGGGTTCCTGGCGCTCACCCTGGCCGTGGTCTACGCCGCGTTCGGCTACCTGTTCGTGTCCTTCCGGAACCAGCTCGACCGGGAGCTGGGGCTCCGGCTGGTGGCGGTGGCCTCGGCGACCGCGGCGGCGGTGAACGGAGCGGTGTGGAGCGGGCTCGCCGCCGGAGACTCCGTCGCGGCGGCCGGGGTCCGGACCGAGCTGGAACGGATCCGCCGGGACAACGACGTCTCGGACATCTTCCTGTTCCGCGCCGACGAGACCACCCTCCTCGACCTCGGCGGGTACTACGACGAGGGGGCTCCCAACCCGGCCCTGTCCCTCGACGTGGTGGCGGTGACCACCGCCATGGCCGGGATCCCCGCCTTCACGCGCCTCTACGCCGGCCGCGGGGCGTACTTCAGGTCGGGCTACGCCGCGGTCGCCGACTCCGCCGGAGAGATCGTGGGTGGGGTGGGGGTGGAGGCCAGCGCCGCCTTCCTGGGGGTTCTGAACCAGGTCAAGGACACCCTGGCCGGGGCGGCGGTGGTGGTGCTGGTGGGCATGCTCCTTCTGGGGGCGGGATTCGCGAGGCTGCTCTCCACCCAGGAGGGGCTTCAGACCAGGCTCCGCCGCACCGAGACCCTGGCCGCGATGGGACAGATGGCGGCCATGCTGGCCCACGAGATCCGAAATCCCCTGGGCATCATTCGGGGGGCCGCGGAGCGGACGGGGGAGCGATACGGGATCGGCGAAGACGAGGTCTTCCGCTTCATCCCCGAGGAAGTGGACCGCCTGGAGCGCACCCTCGGCGCCTACCTCGACTTCGCGCGGCCCCCGGGTACCGGGGAAGTCGAGGACCTGGGCGCGGCCATCGACCGCACCCTGGCCCTGATCGATCACGAGATCTCCCGAAAGGGCATCGCGATCACCGTCGACAAGGAGGCAAGCGACTTCCCGGTGCGGACCGATCCCCACTACCTCCGCCAGGCGTTCCTGAACGTGGCCTTGAACGCACGCGACGCCATGCCCGAGGGCGGGACCCTCGAGGTGGGGCTTCATCGCCGGGGAGGGCGCGCGGTGGTGACCTTCGCCGACCGCGGGCCCGGGATGAGCGACGAGGTCCGCGCCCGGGCGGCCGAACCGTTCTACACTTCGAAGGAGAAGGGCTCGGGGCTCGGGCTCACCGTGGTGGCCCGGGTGATGGAGGAGGCGGGAGGGCGCCTGGAACTTCGCGACCGCCCCGGCGGTGGCACGGTGGTGGAGATGGAGTTTCCCCTGGAACCGGGAGAGAGCCGATGAAGATCCTGGTGGTGGACGACGAACGCAAGATGGGGGTGATCGTGGGGGGGGCGCTCGCCGACGAGGGGCACGAGGTCACCACCCTGGAGAACAGCGCCGAGGCCTCGGCGCTTCTGACCCGCGAGCCCTTCGACCTAGTGGTCACCGATCTCAAGATGGCTCCCCCCGACGGGCTGGAACTCCTGAAGACGGCCCGGAAGGCGCGGCCGGACGTCGCGGTCATCCTCATGACCGCCTACGCCACCGCTCAGACCGCGGTCGAGGCCATGAAGGCGGGGGCCTACGACTACCTGGTGAAGCCGTTCGAGCTGGACGAGCTCCGGATCCGGGTGCGAAAGCTCGAGCGCGAACGGGAGCTGGGAGAGGATGTCCGCCGGTTGCGCCGGGAGAACACCGAACTCCGGCGCGGGGGAACGGGATCCGTCCGCCTGGACCGCCTGATCGGGAAGAGCGCCTCCATGCGCGACGTGTTCGAGCTGGCCGAGAAGGTGGCGGTGACCGACGCCACCGTGCTCATCCGCGGGGAAAGCGGGACCGGCAAGAGCCTTCTGGCCCGGGCCATTCACGCGGCGAGCCCCCGGGCCGTCGCCCCGTTCGTCGCGGTCAACTGCGGCGCCCTCCCCGAGAACCTCCTGGAGTCCGAGCTGTTCGGCCACGAGCGGGGGGCGTTCACCGGCGCGGTGGCGCGGAAGCCCGGCCGGTTCGCCACCGCCCAGGGAGGGACGGTGTTCCTGGACGAGATCGGGGAGATCACCCCCGCCCTCCAGGTGAAGCTCCTCCAGGTCATCGAGGAGAAGCAGTTCCACCCGGTGGGAAGCGACCGCCCGACCTCCGTCGATGTCCGCATCATCGCCGCCACCAACCGGGACCTGGACGAAGCCATCGCGGAGGGGGAGTTCCGCGAGGATCTCTTCTACCGGCTGAACGTCTTTCCCATAGCGGTGCCTCCCCTTCGAGCCCGGCGCGAGGACATCCCCCTCCTCCTGGATCACTTCCTCTCCCGCTTCGGCCGGAGCGCCGCCGACCTCGCCCCCGAGTCGCGGGCCGCGCTCTTCGACTACGCCTTCCCCGGAAATGTCCGCGAGATGGAGAACCTGGTGGAGCGTTCGGTCATCCTGGCCGGGTCCGCTCCCATCGAGCGCAAGCACTTCCCCGCCCTGGGGGATCGGGCCGCCTCTCCCGCGGGTCGGATCGCGGTGGAGATCCCCGACGAGGGATTGAGCCTGGAGGCGCTGGAGAAGGAACTGATTCTGAAGGCCCTGGACAAGGCGGGAGGGAACAAGACCCAGGCCGCCCGGCTCCTCGGTCTCACCCGCCGCACCCTCTACTCGCGGCTCGAGCGCCACGGGCTCCCGGTGTGACCGCGCCCCCCCTCGATCTGTCCCCCCCGGGGCGGGACCCTGTACCGGAACGGACAACCCGCGCCACCGGCCGGGCGCCCGCGCGCCACGACCCCCGGAACCCGATGTCTCCCGGCGTGTTTCAGCTCAGGCTCCGCCCCCGGGGCTGGCATGGATCCTGCTGTTTTCCAAGGGCGCAGGCCCCATCCGGGTCGGAGGTCGGACCATGATCGGCAAACCAGGGCGACGCGGGTCGCTGTTGATGGCGCTGGTGGTGGGGTGCGCCCTGGCGGGCGCGGCCGCCGAGGCCTCGGCGCAGTGCAACCCGCGCGACGAAGTGGAGCGGGCCACGGCGCTGATCGAGCGTGCCCGCGAGGCGGTGGATCGCTCCCCCCTCCCGGAGGCGGTGGAGCTTCTCCGCGCCGCGGAACGCCGGCGTAGCGAGGCGGCGGGGGAGGCGTCCCACGGCCGGCGGGAGCAGGCCTGCCGGATGGCGCTCCTCTCCCAGAAGCTGGCGGAGAAGGCGGCGGAACGCGCGCTTCGAGGGAGCCGCGGTCTGGCCGAGCTCCGGAACATCCTGGAGCGGACCGAGGAATTCATGCGGGAGAGCCGGGACCGGGTGGGGGCGAGCGGAAACCCTCAGGCGCGGCGGCTCCTTCTCGCCGCCCGCGACCAGGCGGTCGAGGCGCGACGGGCCTTCGATCGGCGCCGGCCCCGGGTGGCGCTCAGGCTCACCCTGATGGCGCGGAACACCGCCGAGCGCGCGGTCCGGATCGCCGAAGGGCGCGCCGACGCGGACCCGAACGGGGCGGCCAGGGTTCTCGACGACACCGACCGGCTGATCGCGGAAGCCGGGCGGGTGCTGGGGGCCGACGACGCCCGGGGGACCGGGGGGGCGAAGGAGCTCATGCGGCGGGCGGAAGCCATGCAGGCCGAGGCCCGGCGGCAGGCGGGGGCGGGCCGCCCGGGGCTGGCCCTCCAGTTCACCCGGCAGGCGCGTTTCCTGGTCACCCAGGCCTTGGGCCGGGTGGACGTGGTGGTGAATCCCGAAGACGTCGAGGCCCTGATCGGTTCCGCCGCCGATCTCCTGGCCCAGCTCCGCGTCGGGGTGGACGGCGACGGCAAGGAGTTGGACCTTCTCGCCCGCGCGGACCGGCTCCTCGGCGACGCCAGGACCGCCCTGGCGGAGAAGCGCTACGGGCCGGCGCTGGCCTCGGTGCGGGCGGCGGGGGCGTTGGCCCTCGACGTGGCCGGGCGCCTATCCCCGGGGCGGCAAGAATAGCCGGGCATGAACCTGGAATGCCGGCGCCGCCGGCCCGCGCGACGGAGAGGGATCCCCGCCGCATTCCTGATCATCGGGCTCGGCGCCTCGGGAGCGGCCGCTCCCGCGCCCGCCCTGGACTTCACCGGCCGCCTGGCCCTGGAGATGGAATACCTGGGTCAGAGCTACTTCAGCCAACAGGTCTACTCGGACGAGGACCTCGGCCTCCCTCCGGGAAGCTCGCTCCTCACCCCCGACACCACCCGCTTTCACGACGACTCCTGGCTCCCCGGCCCCAACCTGGAGCTGGCCTGGCGTGGGCGCGACCCCCGGGGGCGGACGGTGGCGATCCGCGCCGCGACCTCGGTCAACGCGGAGACGTTCTCCCAGGACGCTTCGGTTCGAGCCGAGCTTCCGGCCCGCGCCGGCGTCTGGCGCCTCGGCGCGCAAGGGTCCTTTCTGGACGACGCGCGGAGCCTGGTGGGACGAGGGGATTGGCGCGTGGGCGCGGAGGTCGAGCGGACCCGGTCCCTGGGAGGCGGTCGGGATGGGGCGCTCCGGCTGGCATGGGAGCACTCGCGGGGGCGGGCGGACAGCGTGAGCTACCTCTACGACCACGAGCTGGTCCGGGTCCGGGCCTCGGCGCGCGGCGGCGATCTCCTGGGCGGCGGTTGGGAGGGGCACCTGGAGGGGGCGGGGAAGTTCGTGCCGGGGGGCGCACCGGGGAGCTGGCGGGAGGTGAGGGTGGGGGGGGAGCGTCGTGGGGGAATCGGCGGCGATCACGTCATGGCGGAGCTTCGGTTTCGCGACGTCGACGGCGACGGTGGGACCGGGCGCGACTTCCGCTCCGCCGAGGCCGGGGGGGCGCGGCGGCTGGCCGGGACGGGCTCCCTGGCGGTGGGGATCGAGGCCGACCTGCGGGTCACCGACTACCGGGGGCGGGACGAACTCTACTTCGACGCCGCCGAGCTGGATCTCTACCTTCCGGTTTCCCGCGCGAGGGGGGGCTGGACGGTGGCCGCCGGGCCGGTGGGGGAGGTGGTGCGCGATCTCGGCGGCGGCAGCCGCGACCATCTTCAATGGAGCGCGCGGATGTCCGCCGAACGGTTTCTGACCGGCGGGGGGTTCGTGGAGCTCGACCTGGAGGGTGGCCGCCGGGACTACCGGGGAGCGGGGGACACGACCATCGAGATCTCGTCCCTCTCCTCGTCCCTGATCCGCTCGGACTACTGGCTCCTGGATCTCTTCGCCGTCCTGAGCCTCCCGGTGTCCCCGGGGGTGAGCCTCGATCTCATGGCCAGCTCGTCCTGGGAGTTTCACCGCGCCCGGTCGGAGCGAATCCAGGTCACCTTCGTCACCCTCTCGGCCGCGCGTCGATTCTGAGCGCGGGGCGCTTGACCCCCTCACCCGCGCCTCTCACAATCGCCACGGACGCGCGGGGGAAATCGGTCCGCCCGGGCGCTTCCCGCGGGACATGACCTCGAACATCTTCGGATGGTTCTCCAGGAACCTCGGCATCAAGCTCCTCGCCCTCTTGCTCGCCCTGGTGGTGTACGTCCACGTCTACACCGAACAGGAACGCGAGTGGGAACTCAGCGTGCCCCTGAGGACGGTGGGGCTCTCCCACGATCTCGTGCTGGAGAACACGCTTCCCCCTTCGGTGGAGATCGCGGTGCGGGGCAAGGGGAAGCAACTTCTCCTGCTCCGCTATCGGGACCCGCGGGCCCTGGTGGATTTGAGCGAGGTTCATCCCGGGACGATCCAGCGCATGCTATCGCCCGCCGACGTGGCCCTTCCGGTGGGGAGCGAAGTCAACGTGACCGGCGTGCTTTCCCCGCGGATGATCTCGCTCACCGTGGATACCCTGGTCACCCGGACGGCCGAGGTGCGGGTGGCGGTTCTGGGGGACCTTCCCGACGGCTATGTCCTGGCCGGGCCCCTGCGTCCGGTTCCCGCCCAGGCCCGGATCACCGGGCCCCACAAGGTGGTCCGCGATCTGGAGATGCTGGCCACCGAGCCCCTTCACCTGGACGAGGTTCACGGCTCCAGCGGCTTCGAGCTCGCGGTTCGCGCCGAACTCCCACAGGTGACGATCGAGCCGTCCAGCGTGCGGGTGGACGTCGAGTTGATGAAGACGGTGCGGCGCACGTTTTCTTCCGTCCCGGTTCTCTTGAGCGGTCTCGATCGCGGCCTTCTCGCCCACCTGGACCCCGACTCGGCTTCGGTCACCGTGGTCGGCGCCCCGGCGTCGGTGGACTCCCTGGCCGTCGACGGTCTCTTCGTGCGCCTGGACGTCGCCCATCTCGACCCCGGCCGCCATCTCCTGTCCCCCGAGGTCGACCTGCCCCGGTCCGGATTGAGGCTCGCGAACGTGGATCCGGCCCGTTTTCTGGTCGAAGTGGTCCGCCAGCACCGCTGATTCGGGCACGGTCGACCGAACTCTTGTTGACGGGCCAAGTTAGGCTCCTCTAGAGTCCGGTCCGGAGGGTCCGGGCACCATTTCCCCATCCGGACCGCTATCCGGCGCTCGTGTTTGACAGAAGACGGTTAACCGTGTAGGTTTCCGACAGATACGTCTGCGAAGGGGGTCCGGCGAGTACTGGGCCGGTTCTCCTTCGCCGCGACTTGGTGCCCCGCCTAGACGGGGGCCCGGGGAGGTACCTCATGACCAAGGCAGATCTCGTGGATGAAATCGCCCAGCGCACCGGCTTGACCAAGAAAGACGTCGCCGACACGGTGGACGAGTTTCTGGAAGCGGTGTCTCGGGCCCTGGTGGCGGGCAAGCACATAGAAATCCGCGGGTTCGGCACGTTCAAGGTGAAGGATCGCAAGCCTCGCACCGCGCGAAACCCGCGGACGGGAGAAGCGGTGCACGTGCCGCCGAGGAAGGTCCCGGTCTTCAAGGTCTCCAAGGAACTCAAGGACCGTGTGGCGTCGCTCGCCCCCGCCGCCGAGAGCGGCGAGCCGGCGGCCGGTACCCACCCTCCCTCCGCTTAACCGAACCACCGGCCTTTGGATCGGGGACGAATCCGGTCCCCCGCCCGTTTCGGGCGGGGCGGTTCGTCCCTTTTTCTCGCTACCTCGTGACACCGGGGCGCCGCCGGCCGGAGGAAACGCCGGTCCCGGCTCCGCACCCGTGGTCACCCTTCGCGACGGCCGCCCTTCGGGTATCCGCCGCCCTGACGGACAACATCATGACCGCGGTCGATTTGCGAAGCGACACGGTGACCCGGCCCAGCCCGGACATGCGCCGGGCCATGGCCGAGGCCGAAGTCGGGGACGATGTTTTCGGCGATGACCCCACCGTGAAACGGTTGGAGGAAACGGTCGCCGGGATCCTGGGGAAGGAAGCGGCGCTCTACGTTCCCTCCGGAACCATGGCCAACCAGATCTCCATGGCGCTGGTGGCCGGCCCGGGGACCGAGGTGCTGGTGGAGGAGGGCTCCCACGTCCTGAACTACGAGGGGGGAGCGGCCTCGGCGTTGTGGGGGATCACCCTGCGACCGGTCGTGGGCCGCCGGGGCGTTCTCGCCGCCTCCGACGTCGCCGCCGCGGTGCGTCCCCCGAACGACCACTTCGCCCCGCTTCGGGCGGTGGCCCTCGAAAACACCCACAACCGGGCCGGAGGCGCGGTCTGGCCGCCGGAGCAACTCCATGCCGTTGCGGGGGCCGCCCGGGAGGCCGGGCTCGCCGTACACCTGGACGGGGCCCGGCTCTGGAATGCGGCGGCGGCCGGAGGGCTCGATCCCGCCGATCTGGCCCGATCCGCCGACACCGTGTCCGTGTGCTTCTCGAAGGGATTGGGGGCCCCGGTGGGGTCGGCGGTGGCGTCCACCGCGGAGCGGATCCACCGGGCTCGTCTTCTGCGGAAGCGGCTGGGGGGCGGGATGCGCCAGGTCGGGATCATCGCCGCCGGAGCGCTTCATGCCCTCCTTCATCATCGCGATCGCCTGACCGAGGACCACGCCCGGGCGGCGCGGATCGGCGCCGCGCTGGCCGAGCTTCCCGGGGTGGAAACGCTTCCGGTGGAGACGAACATCGTGATCGCCGAGCTCCGGGAGACCGGGCGGGAGCAGGCGGAGGTGGTGGAGGCTCTGGCCGCGGAGGGGGTTCTGGCCGCGGGGTTCGGGGCGACCCGCATCCGGCTGGTCACCCATCTGGACGTGGACGACGCGGGGACCGGGCGGGCGATCGCCGCGCTCCGGAAGACGCTTGGCGGGGGAAAGGGGGGGCGCGCGTGAAGACGGCGGTGAAGGACGGGGGTCGGCGGGCGGTGGCTCCGGTCGCGCGATTCCTGGCCAACGTGGGGATCTCTCCCAATCACATCACGGTGGTCGGGCTTCTGGCCATGGCCGCGGCGGGGGTGTTCCTGGCCTACGGCCGGTTCCGGCTCGCCGCCGGGGCGCTTCTCTTCGGCGGGCTGTGCGACATGCTGGACGGCGCGGTGGCCCGGGATAGCGGCCGGTCCAGTCCCTTCGGGGCGTTCCTGGATTCCACCGCCGACCGCTACGCGGAACTCTTCTTCTTCGCCGGCCTCCTGGTCTACTTCACCCACGCGGAGGGCTCGGTCCTCTATGCGCTCCTCACCTTCCTGGCCACCGGCGGCTCCTTCATGGTGAGCTATACCCGGGCCCGGTCCGAGGGCCTGGGAATCGAGTGCAACGTGGGGATCATGGAGCGACCCGAGAGGATGGTGCTCCTCCTGGTGGCCGCTATTTTCGGCCCATTGGGCATGAAAATCGCCCTATGGATTCTCACCCCCCTCGTGTACTGGACCGCGCTCCAGCGCTTCCATCACGTGCAGGGGGCCACCCGGGCCTCCTGATGCGGTCCCTGGAACGCGCGCGGACGTCCGGCGGGAGCCCCCGGGGGTTCTTCCTCACCCTGGAAGGGGTGGAAGGAAGCGGAAAGACCACCCATGCCCGGATGCTCAAGGCCGAGCTGGAAGCGGCGGGCGAGGTGGTGACCGTCACCCGCGAGCCGGGGGGCACTCCTCTGGGGGAGGCGCTCCGGAAGCTCCTGCTCGGCACCGAGGGCGAGCCCCCGGTTCCCGAAGCCGAGCTGTTCATGCTCCTGGCCTCCCGGGCCCAGCATCTACAGACCTTCATTCTCCCCCGCCTGGACCGGGGGGAGATCGTGATCTGCGACCGGTTCGCGGACGCGAGCCTGGCCTACCAGGGCGGTGGGCGGGGACTGGGGGTGGAGGTGGTGGCCTCGGCCAACGCGCTCGCCACCACGGGGATCGCCCCCGACTTCACCGTGCTCCTCGACCTCTCGGTGGAGGAGGCCCTGGCCCGGGTCGGCAAGCGCGGGCGGGAGGGGGGCGCCTACACCCGGTTCGATCGGGAGACCCGCGAGTTCCACCAGGCGGTGCGCTCGGTCTACCTGCGCCTGGCCGGGGCGGAGCCGGAGCGCTTCCTGGTGATCGACGCCTCCGCCCCCAAGCCCGAGGTGTCGCTCCGGATCCGGGAGGCGACGGCGGAGTGGGTGGGCCGCCGCCGCGCGGACGGCGGCCTCGGCTGACTTCCGCCGCCCGGGGCCGTGGGACCGGGCGGGCGAGGTGGTAGACTTCTTCCGTTTCGCCTCCCGGGATCGCTCCGTCCGGCGGTCAGGGCACGGCCGCCGTTCCGGCCCCGGGCCGACGTGAGAAGAGGATCATGCAGGAACTGAACATCGGAACCCTCCGCATCGACGGCCGGGTGGGGCTGGCCCCCATGGCCGGCTTCACCGAGCCGGTGTTCCGCGGCCTGTGCCGCGAGCACGGGGCGGCCTTCGTGGTGACCGAGCTGGTCTCGAGCGAAGGCATGGTGCGGGGCTCGGAGCGGACCAACCGCTACCTGGACTACGAGGAGAACGAGCGGCCCCTGGGCATGCAGCTCTTCGGCTCCGATCCCGGTTCGATGGGGGAAGCGGCCTCGATCCTCCGCGACCTGGGCCCCGACTTCATCGACATCAACATGGGCTGCCCGGTCCCCAAGGTGGTCACGAAGGAAGCGGGAGCGGCGCTCCTTCGCAACAAGCCGCTCCTGGCCGATCTGGCCCGGGCGGTGGTGGAAGGGGCGGCCCCCACCCCGGTGACCGCGAAGATCAGGAGCGGTTGGGATAGAAATTCGTCCGACATTGAAATCACCGGCGAGATCCTGGAGCGGGCCGGAGTGGCCGCGGTGGCCATCCACGCCCGCACCCGCTCCGAACGGTTCGAGGGAAAGGCCAACTGGAACGACATCGCCCGCCTCGTCCGCGCGGTTTCCATCCCGGTGATCGGGAACGGCGACGTTCGAACCGCCGGTGACGCCCGGCGCATGCTGGAGGAGACCGGGTGCGCCGGCGTCCTGGTGGGGCGCGGAGCGGTGGGGAACCCCTGGATCTTCCGCGAGGCCCGCGCCCTCCTCGAGGACGGGATCGAGATACCCCGGCCCGCGCGCGTCGAGGTGATCGGCCTGGCCATCGAGCACCTGCGGCGAAGCGTGGCCCGGAAAGGCCTCCCCAAGGGGCTTTTGGAGATGCGGAAGACCCTGGCCTGCTACGTCCGCGGCTTTCCCCACGCGGCCAAGGTCCGCCCGCTCCTCTTCCGGGAATCGGATCTCGACCGGCTGGTGGCCCTCCTCGAGGAATATCGTTCGTCGCTGGGGGACGCCGGCGCCGAACCGGTTCCCCTCGCCTCCGGAGAGGCAGCGTGACCGCCGCCCGGGGCCTTTCCGCGTGACCCCCGAACGCCTGCGTCGGATCCTGGACGATGTGGCCCGCGGAGCGCTCAGCTCCGGCGCGGCCTACGAGTCCCTGCGCGGCTTTCCCGCCGATGCCACCCCGGAAGCGACCGTGGATCACCAGCGCGGGATCCGTTGCGGCTTCCCGGAGGTGATCTTCGGCCAGGGAAAGACGGTGGAGCAGATCACCGCGATCGCGGAGCGGATCGTTGCGGCGGGGGAGCCGCTCCTGGCCACCCGGCTCGCCCCCGAGGCCGCCGCCGCCCTTCGCGAGCGCTTCCCTGACGGGGCCCACTCCGCCGAGGGACGGGTTTTCCACCGACCGGGAAGCGAGGCGCCGCCTCCGGCGGCGACGGTGGCGGTGATCTCCGCCGGGACCTCGGATTTTCCGGTGGCCGAAGAGGCGGCCTGGACCGCCACCGCGCTGGGGGCCCCGGTGAAGCGGCTCCGCGACGTGGGGGTGGCCGGGCTCCACCGGGTGCTGGTCCACCAGGCCCTCCTCCGCGAAGCCGCGGCCCTGGTGGTGGTGGCGGGCATGGAGGGCGCGCTTCCCTCGGTGGTGGGCGGGCTCACCGATCGACCGGTGATCGCGGTCCCCACCAGCGTGGGCTACGGCGCCCACTTCGGCGGGTTGGCTCCGCTCCTGGGCATGCTCAACTCCTGCTCGGCCGGGGTCACCGTGGTCAACATCGACAACGGCTTCTCCGCGGGCTATGCCGCCGCCCTGATCGCCCGGCTGGCCGCCGGATCCTCGGACCCGCGAACCGAAGCGGGCGGGGAGAGCGGTTGATGCGGATCGGGCTCCTCGACCTCCCGTCCGGAATCTCCGGCGACATGTTCCTGGGAGCGTTGGTGGATGCCGGGGCCTCCTTCGAGGCCATGACCCGGGCGGTGGGCGAGGTGGGCGGGGAGCGGCTGACCCTCCGCCGGAGCGAAACGCTCCGCGGGGGGCTTCGCGGGGTGCGGGTGGAGGTGCTTCTCGACGGTGAGGCGCTCATCGAGACCGGCGGCCCCGGTGACGCCGGCGCCGGGGCCCCGGCGGGCGAACACCGGCACCCGCACGGCCACGGTGGCCACGGCCATCGCCCCTACCGTGAGATCGTGGCCGCGCTCACCGGAGCGGAGCTCGATCCGCCGGTCCAGGAGGGGGCGCTCCGGGCGTTCGCGCTCCTGGGCGAGGCGGAGGCGCGGCTGCACGGCACCGTGCCCGACCAGGTCCACTTCCACGAGGTCGGCTCGTGGGACGCGGTGGCCGACGTGGTGGGGACCGCGGCGGGACTGGCGAGCCTCGGGCTCGACCGCCTCTACCACGGGCCGGTGGCGGTGGGGGGGGGCACGGTGGCGGCGGCTCACGGGACGCTCCCCGTCCCCGCGCCGGCCACCCTGGAGATCCTGGCCGGACGGGAGCTTCGGTTCGAGGCGGGAGCGGGGGAGCTGACCACGCCCACCGGGGCCGCGCTCCTGGCCGCCCTGGCCGAGCCGCTCCCGGGGGGGCTGGTGATGCGACCGGAGCGAAGCGGCTACGGCGCCGGGGGGCGGGACCCTGCGGGGCGGCCCAATCTGGCCCGGCTCACCGTGGGAACCGCGGACGCGGGTCCCGTGGGCGCGGAGCGGGTGGCGGTGGTCGAGGCGTCCCTCGACGACTTGACCCCCGAAGACGCCGGGCACCTGATGCAGGTTCTCTTCGACGCCGGGGCCCTGGACGTGACTCTGAGCCCCCTCCTCATGAAGAAGAGCCGTCCCGGGTTCCTGCTCCGGGTGATCGCGCCGGCGGAGGCGGGCCCCGGGTTCGCATCGAGGGTGGTGCGGGAATCCCCCTCCCTCGGAGCGCGCTGGCGGGTGGAGGAGCGGGTGGCGCTTCCGCGCCGGGTGGACCGCGTGCGTCTCGCCGAAGGGGAGATCCGGGTGAAGGTGGCGCTCCTTCCCGGCGGGGGCGAGCGCCCGCACGTGGAGTTCGAGGACCTGGCCGCGGCGGCGCGGCGACGGGGGATTCCTCCCGCGGAGCTGCGCCGCGAGGTGGAGGAGGCATGGCGGAAGACCCGGTGAAAGCCGCTCCCCCTTCCGAGGACCCTCCGCTGCTCGATCTCGAAAACGTGGCCGCGGGGCCTCCCGGGGCGCGCGAACCGGTGATCCAGGGGGTGAGCCTTCGGCTCCGGCGAGGGGAGATCGGAGTGCTCCTGGGGGGAAACGGCGCCGGAAAGAGCACGTTGCTCCGCACCGCGGCCGGGCTCTGGGCGCCGCGGGCGGGACGGGTCCTGCACCCCGACGGAGGCGGATTCGACCCCCGCCGGGTGGCGCTGATCCTGGAAGACCCCGAGTCCCAGTTCGTGGGGGGGACGGTGGCCGGAGAGCTGGAGTTCGCCCTGGAGAACCTCGGCCTCGGTGGCCGGGAGCTTCAAGACCGCCGCGACGCGGCTCTCGCCGAGTTCGGCCTCACCGCCCTGGCCGGGCGCGACCCTCTCCGTCTCTCGGCGGGAGAGCAGCAGCTCTGCCTTCTGGCCGCGGCCTGGGTGCTCGATCCGCCCCTCATTCTTCTCGACGACCCCTTCCTCTACCTGGGCCCCGGAGCCGGGCTCGTCCACTGGCGGAAGATCACCGCCCGGGTTCGGGAAGGGAAGATCGGTGCGGTCCTCCTGGCCACCCACGACGGGGAGGCTGCGCTGGAGGCGGACCGGGTGGGGGTGCTGGAGGACGGGCGGCTCCGGGTGTGGGATGTTCCGGCCCGGGCGCTGGCCGCCCGGCTTCCCGAGACGGTGGCCCCCCCGCTGGGACTCTGGCTGGAAGGGAAGCTGCGCTCCCTCGGCTGGCGTTTGCCGGGGACGGGATGGACCGCCGAGGCCATGGCCGAGCGGGTGACCGCGGAGGCCGAGCCGTGATCCTCCGGGGACTCACCTATCGCCACCCCGGTCCGGGAGGCTTCGTTCTGGGCCCCGTGGACCTCGAAGGGCCCGATGATCGTCCCTGGCTCGTGCTGGGCCCGACCGGTTCGGGCAAGACCACCCTGCTGCGGATCCTCGGGGGGGCGATTCGGCCCGACGCGGGGCGGATCGAAAGGGGGGGAGGCGACGCCGCCTACCTTCCCCAGCTCCCGGAACGGGCCCTGGCCGGGCGCAACCTGGCCGAGGATCTCTGCGGGCAGGTCCGGCCGGGGCGGGGGCGGCGGGCCGAGCTCCGCCGGATCCTGGCCCGGGTCGGTCTGGAGGGAACTCCGCTCTCCCGGCGGTCGCGGGCCCTCTCCGCCGGGGAACGGCGCCGCCTCGCCCTCGGGCTCCTGCTCCTCTCCGGCCGTTCCAACTGGGCTCTCGACGAACCCGAGGCGGGTCTCGACCGCGAGGGGGAGAGAGGGCTTCTCGAAATCCTGAAGGACCGGGTTCGGAACCGGGTCGGCGCGATCTGGGTCGCGACCCACCGATTCGAGGCGTACTCGGGTCTCGATCCGTGGGTCGTGGTGCTGGCCGCCGGCGTCGCGGTCGCGACCGGGTCGCTCGGAGCCGTACTCGGTCGACCGGACATGGAAGCTCTTCTATCCCTTACAGAACGGCCTTCACAAAAACTTTGGATCTCCTTGAAAGCCCTGTCGGGAGGGGGGGAGGAGGGCTCGGAGGATGTCCTCCCGAGGGGGTGCACATCGCGCAGGTTCATGCTCTGCTTTCGGATAGAGCAGGGCTCGCTTGACATCAGGGAGGACCGTTGCTATACTTTTTTCGGGTTCGGTACCTACTCCCTGCTACTCCAGGGAACGTTAGAGCTGAGGTCTGGGACCTTCCCATCCAAGGCGAAGCGTTCCCGTGCGTCTAGCGTACGTGTTCCTTGTCGCTGCTTGAACCGCCCGATCCATCGAAAGGTTCCCGCTTCCAGAAAGGCTTTGCTTTCTCGAGGCCCAGGAACGACGAAGGACGGAGAGAGCGCCGGAACCTGGACCCCGGCCGCCGGGCCGGGATCGAGGGAAAGGTGGCGGCAAGCGCTTCGCCGGGAGACGGTCGGGGAAGTTCAGAGGACCGAGGCCCAAATGGGATGGCAAATCCATCACTCGATGCGCTCAACTCTAGTGTCTTGCAACGATGGAGGTAGCACGATGAGAAAAGCCTTGAGCATCACCCTGATGCTCGTCGTGGCGTTGACGGCCGTTGCTTTCGCGAAGCCCGCGGAGCAGGCCGGCAAGCTCGACAAGTTCATGTACATGGACCTGTCGAAGACGACCGACGCCATGCAGACGAGCAATCCGGGGGTGTTCGGAACGGCTGTAGCGGGAACCACCTGGTTCGGTGGCACCCACTGGGATGCGGTGGACAACCGCTGGGAAGCGAATCAGAACGGTCTCTGGACCTTTGACACCGGAACCGCTTCCACTTTCGCGCCCGTTTCCTACGCCAATCCGTACAAGAACGCCGCCCTTCACACCCTGATGGAAGGATGGGTTGGGATTGACAACACCTACAGCGAGTTGACCTACTTCCGCCGCCTGACCACCGGTGCGGCGTGGGATGGAACCCCGTGCGTCGGAAGTCCGGCGGGTCTGGGTGGAAACGCCTCGTTGTGGGCCGGCGCTCTGCTGACCGAAGCCAACGATCTTTGCTACGCGGACGGCCAGGGCTACGGCAACAACTGGTTCATCTGCGTCGGCAAGGACTTCAGCTACAACGGTGGCGGCAACGTCACGTGGGGCTGGAACTACACCAACGACACCGAGACGAACTTCGACTACGGCATCGCCTACGTCGACACGAGCGGAGACGGCACGGATCCGGACATCGAGATCGTCCGGTACACCGGCACCATCGCCGCGTCCGCCGCCAGCTTCTCGCTGACCCCGGGCACCGACATGCGGTCGGACGCCGGGACCTACACGCTGAAGTACTGCATCTCCTCCGACGGTGCCTACTCGGACGAGGACGGGTTCAACCCGACCACGTGCGGTGGCTTCGCGGTGGACGATGTCGCGGTGAACGGCGGCGGGAACAGCACCACCGACACGTTCGAGACCGGCGACGACGGCTGGCTCCTTCTGCCCCCGGCCGAGGGCCAGGGCGGTGAGTACTCGAACATCGTTCCGTTCAACTCCGCGGCCGTTGGCGATCCCTGCGGGTGCAACCTGACCGACTCGGTCCTGGTCTTCACGGACCCGAACTCCGGTGGTCACACCTTCCTGCAGGACAATATCGCCGCTTCGCCCTGGATCGACCTGGTTGAGGCCGGCCTCAACGGTTCCCCGGGCAAGCTGATGGAGTTCTACGGGTACTTCGAGCTGCCCCTGAAGAACTACATCTTCGTGCAGACCAACGTCCAGTGGTACCCGGCCACCTGCGAAGCGACCCAGTTGATCTACACCGCCCCGTTCACTTCGGACGGGTACGTGCGTTACTTCGGTGGGGTTCCTACCTGCCGTGACGACGCCGATCCGGTGGACATCGACTTCAGCACCGTCGCCGACGTGGGCGCCGAGCAGATGCGTATCGCCATCGGGATGCTGAACTATTGCCAGTTCTACGGCAATTGCACGAACATCACCAACAGCACCCCGTGGTTCGACAACCTCCGTTTCGGCCTCTACGGCGATCCGGCCGCGCCCTTCCTGTCGGTGTCGGTCGTCGACTACCCGCAGGACTCCTTCCCGTCCAGCGGCCTGCTTCGTCAGGACAACGCCGGTCGGCTCGACTGCAACAACGTGAAGGGATTCACCTCGCCCGAGCCCCTGTCGGCCCTCGGTGACACCCTGATCGTCAACGGCGGTACGGGCGGAGCCGAGGTGTGGGTCGAGTTCGCGGTTCATGCGGGACCCGGCATCAACACCTCGAATCTGAACGCCTGGCTCACCAACGGCTTCATCACGCACGTCGGTCTCCACAACGGCCAGGACTGGTACGCGGCCCGGATGGACACCGCCGAGCAGGGCGGGGCCAAGGTGGTGGGTACCTGGATGACCGCCTATCACGAGGACAACCCGGGTGGCCGGCCGGCCGCGAGCGACGTCGCGCGCGACTCGACCGCCTCCGAGATCGATCCTCTCGGTCACTACAGCCGGCTGAAGAACGACATCTTCCCGGATGATCTCTTCACCCCCGGCACCCGTGTCAGCATGATGTACCGCGCCCGCTTCATTCCAAGCGGGGCCTCCTGGTACGTCGACCCTGACACCAGCGGCGGCAACTTCTACGAGATGGAAGTCATGCCTTCCTCCATGGCGGCCGATTCCACGTTCAACTGCGTGCTGTACGTGGATCACTTCGACCTCCGTGGGGCGCAGAACTTCATCGAAGCCGGCCTCTCCACGTTCCTCCCCAGCGGCTCGAACAACTTCGAGGGTGTGGGTTGGGATCGGTGGGACGTCCGCGCTCCCTCGAGCGATCAGGGGTCCTTCGGCCGGCCTCTCAACACCCAGTACGGCGCCACCGTCAACCAGACCTTCGGCTACAAGACGATCGTCTGGAACAGCGGCAACCTGAACGGTGTGAACCTCGTGAAGGAGGACGCCGAAGTCCTGACTCCGTGGCTGACCCTGCTCGGAATCGGCGGCAACAACCTGTACCTGAGCGGGAACGGTATCGCTGAGTCCATCAACGAAGAGGTCCTGGGCGAAGGCACCGGCCCTCTCTATCTGCTCCGCCAGATCTGCGGTGTGGACTGGACCTGCGCCACGGTGCGTGACGCCGGGTGCGGCCCGGCCAGCGTTGCCGATACGACCGCCTGTCTGAATCTGGATCCGATTGTCTCGCCGACCCCCCGGGCTGCCAACAACCTGGGACGTAGCGTGAGTCATCTGGCCCAGGGCAACGGCTGTCCGTCGTTCCGTTCGTTCGACCTCCTCGCCCCCGCCTCCGGCGCCACCGGCCTGCCGCAGGGAGACGAGGAGTACGGCAACGGCACCGATACCTATCAGTACGCGTCGATCACCAACGCCTCGACCACCCCGGCCTACCAGACCGTGGTGGACGGTTTGTCGGTGCACTATCGTCGCGACACGGGTGAGGCGTGTCTGTTCACGACCGCGAACTACCCGAACGAGGCCGCAGTGACCGAGCGTCTGCACGAAGTGCTGCACTTCTTCGGGTACGATACGGGCGTTGCTTGCGCCGACCCGACGGCTGGTGTCCCTGTGCCGCCGCCGATCACCGACAGCAAGTTCAAGACGGCGCTCGCCAACTTTGCCCCCAACCCGCTCATGAGCGGCGCCAAGGGAACTCTCCAGTTCGTCATGGCGCGTGAGGGCAAGGCTTCCGTGGACATCTTCGACGTGAACGGCCGCCTGGTGCGCACCGTCTTCGACGGTATCGCTCAGGAAGGTCCGAACACGGTCCAGTGGGATGCCACGGACGGGAATTCCCGCCCGGTGGCCAGCGGCGTGTATTTCTACCGTCTGCGGGCCAACGGCGAGGATCTCGCCAAGAAGCTGGTCGTCGTTCGGAACGGCAACTAAAGACCAGTAGCTCTCATGCCGGCACCTGCCGGTAGATCCTGACGAGGGGTTGGAGGCTTAGCCTCCAACCCCTTGTCTTTTAAGGGGCAAAGGGGGTTCGGGCCATTCCGCCCAACCCCTCCGGGGCTTGACAGGGGAAACGGGGCTCTGGTACTTTTCGTTCCTCACGGGAGGCAACCCCAAAAGCGGAGGCGTCTGTGCCGGCTCGAAAGGAGTTCTTTGTCGATGAAGCTGTCGCGTTGGGCGGGGCTGCTTGGATGGTTCTGCCTTCCCGGGCTGCTTTTCCTGTGGAGCTGTCGCCGCGAGAATCCTTCGAATTTCGACCGAAACCTTCCCCCCGAGACATTCATCACCGGGGCTCCTGCGGAGAGTAGTCTCGCCTACTACCGGGTGCACCTCTACTGGACCGGGGCGGACCCCGACGGTCGGATCGATCATTTTGAATTTTCGGTGACCGATACCAGCTTCGGTCCCGGTGAAACCACCCCCGGATTCAACGGGTTCTATCGCACCGAGAAATCCGACAGCCTGTTCGTTCTTCAGGCCAACGATCCTCAGATTCTGGGCCATCGGTTCTACGTGCGTTCGGTGGACAACGAGGGAAAGGTCGATCCTACCCCCGCCTGGGCGTACTTCGTCGCCCATGACTTCAACCCGCCCAACGTCGTCTTCCATTCGGCGATCGGGAGTTGGACCACTTCTGCCGGGATCGATACGTCGGTTCTCCTGACATCCATTGACCAGTATTCGCCGACCGACACCATCGGGGTGGGGGGCAGGATCACCGTCACCTGGTCCGGCTTCGACGTGGACCAGGGCGGATACGTCGTCGGTTACAAGTATCGGGCCGAGGGAGATCCCATCTTCCGGGGCGGGACGTTGGCCGACACGATGTGGACCAAGGAATTCGGGGCCGCGAAGCAGGGAGACGCCACGACCTACTACTCCGGGATGGAGGCCCTCCGCGTGCGGGCCATCGACGACGCCGGCGGAGTCACCCAGCCGGACTCCGTTCGATCGGTGGTGGTCAACTTCGCCCCGATCACCTGGGTCGTGGACCCGGCCAGCTCGACCCCGGTCCATCGGAAGGTCTTCCAGGTGCCGGCCACCAATCAAACCTATCCGAGCGGAACCACCCTGGCCGACAAGGGAACGGCGCGTAAGATCCAGTTCAACTTCACCGGTTTCGATGATCCCCGGGACATGGTGGTCAACCCCGCCAACCGTGGGGGAGTCACCCACTACGGAGCGAGACGACTGGAGGGGGGATTGGGGTTTGCCTACCAGACCCTGCCCGATTCCTTCAGCGTCAAGTTCAAGTTCCCCGAGGCCGCCACCTACTTCCTCGCCAAACCCTGGCCGGCGACCAACGACCTGACCTCGGGAAACTACACGTTCCTGATCCGGGCCCAGGATGAGCTGGGGCGGTGGGGACAGCCCGAGTCTCTCATGGTGAACGTGAACTACCGCGCGTTCTTCACCAAGGTCTCTTACATCGATCCGGCGACCGGCAGTGAATCGCCAATCTGGTTTCCGACCCCCTCAGGGACGTCTGATCCCGAAACCACCACCGTGGAGGTTGCGAAGGGACCGAGTGGGGAGTATCCCGACCTCGAGGTTCGCTTTCACGCCTCCGACAATCACTCCCCTCCCCCCAACCAGGATCCCCGTGATTTCAACGCCGTCGTTGAAGAGGAGTTGAGCTCGATCAGTGAATACAGCGCCCAACTCAACCGCGCGGGTATCCGCTTCGAGCCCCCCGGCCAGGGTGGAGACGGGATCCGCTTCTTCTCCGTCGACCCGGCAGGAGGTAACGGCGTGATCAGGGGAGGGATCAATTCCCTGATTCTTACAGCCAAGGACTCCGGTGGTAAACAAAGTCGGATCACCGTCATCTTCAACGTGAAGCTTGTGCCCTGAGGTGAGTGCCATGCGCAAACCAAGATTCCTGAGGGGCACCCTGGCCGTGCCGATTGCGATATTGCTTTCCGTCATGGCCGCGGGGTGCGGCAGCAACAAGACCGGACACCTGATTCCCAACGACCAGCCCTTCGTGAAGATCACGGGTGGGCCGCTGGAAGGGTCGCGGCAGAGCTATACCGCGCGGGTCTACTGGTCCGGATGGGATTACGACGGCATCGTCGACCATTACGAATATGCCGTGGATCCGCCCGCAAAATTCAGCGAGCTGGAGATCGCAAGGCCGGACAGCTTTCCCGACATCAACATCCGGATCATTCCGGGACCTTCGATCAAGGAAGACACGCTGGTCGTGTCGAAGGTCGTGGACGGGAAGACGTATTCTTTCCTGTGGGTGAAGACGCCGGAGTTCAACCACTCTTTCGCGTTCACCACCGACAATGCGGACTCGGCGGCCCAAGGGACCCAGCTCAAGCCGACCGGTGAATTCTCCGGGCTGCACCGGATCTACGTTCGTTGTCAGGACGATGACGGGGCCTATTCGATCCTCGACTCGAACTCGAAGCTGGCCTATACCGCCAGCACCCTGGCACCGACGTCCGAGATCACCAAACCGAATATCAAGAGCCAGACCGAAAGCGGGTTCCTGAATGTGGGACCCACCATCACCATTTCCTGGGACGGGACCGATGGGGACTCGCCCGACCCCAGGAAGAAACCCGTGGGCTACCTCTACAAGCTCCTGGACGTGAGTCTTCTCCAACCTCCGCCCTTGCTGACCCACGTAAACCCCAGTTTTCTCTATTCCCATCCCCGGCCGAACACGGATGACAAGGGAGATCCGGCGTGGCACTACCAGTCCGCGGATACCCTGAAGAAGACCTTCTTCCTGACCGAAGGTGACGGCTACATCTTCGGGGTTCGCGCCGTCGACGTGGCCAACGCGGTGGAGCCGTTCCTGGACGGGGCCCGGAACGCCTTCAGGTTCCAGTCCTTTCACGACGCCGGCTCTCCCACGCTAACGGTTCGTGAGCCTGCCCTTGGTTCTTTCTCCGGTAACGGATCCGCCAGGCCGGCCGAGGTCAAGGTCCCGGTGGGAGGAAAGCTCCGCTTCAACTGGTCGGCAAACGCCGAGGAGTACGGCGGCGCCATCGATGCGTACAGCTGGGGATTCGACATCCCCGATCTGGATCGGGACGGACCCGGTTCGGGGTGGAGCGGGTGGGGGAAGACGGACCGCGTTCCCGCTCCCATCATCGTGGATAACGTCTCGACCCACGTGTTCTACGTCCGGGTTCGGGATACGTCGGGGACGATTACCACCGTCAGCATCCTTCTCCACTTCGTCGACTTCGAACTGGATCACAAGGTCCTCTTCGTGGACGACATCCGGAATCTGGGAGGTTACGAGCCCACCGATGTGATGGTGGACGCGTTCTGGAAAGACATGTTCCAGAATTCCGGGCGGTTCCCCGTCACCGGGCCGCTGGACAGCGTCTACACCTTCTCCTCCTTCGGTTTGAACGACAGCGAACACATCCCGCCGGTCTGGCCCGCCATCGATTTCCTGGGCCAGTTCCAGCTCATCATCTGGAACGCCGATCTCGGGTACAACGGCGTGAGCGCCCTCTTCGATGTCACGGGATACAAGAACCGGTACCTTGGAGCCTACCTTGCCGCGGGCGGGAAGCTTTGGGTGTTCGGAAAATACACGGTTGCGGACATGGTGAAGGGCGGAACCTCCGCCAACAACCTCTATCCGCTGGCTCCTGAGCCGGGCGACTTCGCCTACGACTTCATGAAGCTGGCCTCGAACAGCATCGAGAATGCCAAGTCCGGCAACCGTACGAACCCCACCCCGACATCCGCGAACGACAACATGATCGGCGTGGTGCCGTACCCGTGGCCGCCATCCGATACGACGCACGTGAATCCTTATCCCAGGGCCGATCAGGACTCGATCCGGTGGAATCCGTTCAGGAGAGCAATAGGCTATGCCGATGCCGTCTTCGACCCGATCTACTCCCAGAACATTGACGGGTTCCCGGCGACCGGCAAGATCGACTCGCTCTACATCTACAAGGCGGTTCGGACCAATTCGAGCTACAACGATCGGTTGACCGCGATCCGGTACCGGGATCTCAACCCCGATCGAGCCCAGGGCCGGACCCAGTGGTTCGGCTTCGATCCCTACTGGCTGAAGACGGATCAGTTCCAGGAGGTATTCAACCGGACGATCGACTGGTTCAACGAGGAACGCTCTCCGGGCCAGGTCCCGTAGTGCCGGTCGATGGTGTTGGAATGATCGGGGCGCCCGGCTCCAGCGATGGGCGGGGCGCCTCTGCATGTAGACCCGATTTCGGGAGGACGACTAAGCCGTGGTGAGGAAATCCGAAGCGATGACGAGAGGGACGATCCGTGCGCTCATGGCGGGTCTGGCGGTCCTCGTCCTGGGAACGGGGGCGGCCGGAGTCGCCCGCGCCCAGGAAGTGCACTTCTCCGTAATCCAGCCGGAGAATCGCGTGGTGCGTCTGGAGTGGAATCCGGTCCCCGGGGACACCTTGACCTCCGCCCAACGACTCAACGTGCCGAGCATTGTCTTCCTGGTACGAAGCGCGCTGGGAATTCCGGTCAATGCGTTCCAACTGGGTACCGAGGTGACGGGGCGGGGGGCGGCCAACATCTTCAAGGGAACGCCCCGGGTCCTCATCGGCAGCAGCCAGGACCTGTTCCGTACCGCGAATCCTCCCGTTCCGACCTATCCCAGCAACCTCACCATATCCGGCGCCTTCCAGTTCGGCGCCGACTACGTTGGGTTGGGATTTTCCCGTCCGGTGAACGCGACCCAGGCCGTCGATCCCCAGAACTACTCCTTCAGCCCGCCGCTCGCGGTCTCGAGCGTGCGGCTGCAGGATAACCGCCAAACCGTGATCTTTCAGACTGCGGCCGAGCTTCCCAAGGATACCTCCTACACGGTCTCCGTGAGCGGCGTGACCGGGGCCGAGGGTGCGGTTCTCACCGGGCCCTCATCGGTAGGCTTCCAGACCGTTCCCGTATCCGTGACCAACATCGCCGTGGTCCGGGATACCTCCGTCACGCCCCTCGAATCCACAAGGACCGTGATCGGGCAGGTTTATGAGCCCCTGGGGGCGGTGGGGGAAACGAGCACGTACATTCAGGACGGGTCCGGCCGGGGAATCAATCTGGATGGGTTGGGCGATGTACCCGGGCTCACCGACCGGGGCCAGATCGCGGTGGTGACGGGGAAAGTGAAGATCTCGTCGTCCACGCTCCAGATCACGGCATACAATTCCCGAGTCCTGGTCGCCAAGCAGCCCCGGCTCGCCCCCAAGATCCTCGATCTCCAGGATGCGACCGCATCCCAGTGGTCGGGCACCTACATCCAAACCGGGGCGCCCATCGCCCGCGCGGTCGCCGATCCGACCGCCCGCACCGTTGTCTTTACGAGTTCCCTCTCCGATACGATTTTCGCCGGCTACCAGATCTGGAGATCGGAGACTCCGGATACCGCGAGTTTCGAGCTCCTCCGGACCTACTCCCTTCTGGACTCGACGTGGACCTTCAGCGTGAACGGACCCAGGATCTTCATGGACCCGGACTCCATCATCGCCCGCGGAACCGAGCGCGATCGGGAACGGAATCCCGACCTGCCTCCGGTTTCCGGCCCATTCAACGGCTTCGCGTACTACTACTCGATCACGTGGTTCGATGCCTGGATCGAACCGAACTCAAACCCGCTCAACTACACGATTTTTGAGCGGCAGAGCAAAGCCCAGGGCATGATGTCCCAGCCGGTGTATCCGGGCAAATCGTCCCGGGTCGAGATTCCTCTGCTCAAGAATGTCAAGGTGGTTCCCAACCCCTACAATCCCAAGGGACTGGCCGGACAGCAGGTGTTCCCCGGAGCCCCCAGGGTTCAGTTCGTCAACCTACCGTCGAAGGCATCCGTGGATATCTACACTTCGTCCGGGGACCTGATTCGCACCCTCAAGCATGACGGCGAGACCGACTCCATTGACTGGGACCTCAAGAACGACAACGGCAAGGACGCGGCCTCGGGCATCTACTTCTTCTACGTTCAGGCTTCCGGGGAGACCACGACCGGACGATTCGTGATCGTTCGGTAATCGACCCCGTCCGGGATTCGGCCTCCGTCGCGCCCGCCGGTATTCCGGGCCGCCGATCGGTCACCGCCGGCGAACGGGGCCCATAGGGGGGGAGCGGCCTGCCGCGCCTCGGAGGGAAGGCGCCATGCCCGAGACATATCACAACCTCATAGACGGCCGCTGGGTACCCGCACGCTCCGGGAAGACATTCGAGAATCGCAATCCGGCCGACCATGAGGACCTGGTTGGACTTTTTGCCGACTCGGACGAGAACGACGTCTACGCCGCGGTGGCCGCCGCCCGGCGAGCCTACGACGAATGGCGCCGGGTGCCGGCCCCCAGGCGCGCGGAGATCATCCAGCGGGCGGCGGCGATCCTCCAGGACCGGAAGGATGACCTCGCCGGGATCATGACCCGGGAGATGGGGAAGATCCTCCCCGAATCCCGTGGCGACGTCCAGGAAGCGATCGACTGCGGTTTCTTCTCCGCGGGAGAGGGGCGCCGTCTCCACGGCGACACCACCCCCTCCGAGCTTCCCAACAAGCTCTGCATGAGCGTCCGAATGCCGATCGGGGTATGCGGGATCATCACTCCCTGGAACTTCCCGATGGCCATTCCCGCCTGGAAGATCTTTCCCGCCCTGGTGTGCGGCAACACCGTGGTGTTGAAGCCGTCGGAGGAGACCCCCGCCTGCGCGGTGGGATTCATCGAGTGCCTGGTGGAAGCAGGCGTACCCCATGGCGCGGTGAATCTCGTGACCGGAACCGGGCCGCGGGCAGGTGCGCCTCTGGCTGCCCACCCCGACGTCAAGGTCGTCTCCTTCACCGGGTCCACCGACGTTGGGAGGCTCCTGGGCCGCCAATGCGGCGAAACCCTCAAGCGGGTCTCCCTGGAGCTGGGGGGCAAGAACGGTCAGATCGTGATGGATGACGCCGATCTGGATCTGGCCCTGGAGGGGGTCTTGTGGGGGGCATTCGGCACGACCGGCCAGCGTTGCACCGCCACCAGCCGGTTGATTCTCCATCGCCCCGTGGCCTCGGCCATGACCGACCGTCTGACCGCCGCCGCCCGGGCCCTGCGGTTGGGGAACGGCTTCGACGAATCCACCCAGGTCGGCCCCCTGATCAGCGAGGCGCAACGGCGCCGGGTGGCGGACTACGTGGCCGTCGGCCGGAAGGAGGGGGCGGAACTCCTGTGCGGGGGGGAGCCCGTCACCCGGGGGGATCTCGCCCGGGGGTTCTTCTACGCCCCCACGATCTTTGATAACGTCAGGCCGTCCATGCGCATCGCCCAGGAGGAGATTTTCGGACCGGTCCTCTCGGTGATCACCGTGGATTCCTTCGAGGAAGCGATCCACGTGCTGAACGAAACCGCCTACGGGCTCTCCTCGTCGATCTACACGCGGGACGTGGGGCGGGCGATGCGGGCCATCCGGGACATCGAGGCCGGCATCACCTACGTGAACGGGCCCACCATCGGGGCCGAGGTTCACCTGCCCTTCGGCGGGGTGAAGGACACCGGGAACGGTCATCGCGAGGCCTCTCACACCGTGCTGGACGTCTTCACGGAGTGGAAGGCGGTGTACATCGACTACAGCGGCAAGTTGCAGCGCGCCCAGATCGACAACCGATAAGCCGGCGGCCGGGGCGGAGCCCCGGGGCCGGTCGAGGAGGCGGGGGGCCGGGGCCCACCGAACCAATCATGCTGATAGAACCGTTCCGCATCAAGGTCGTGGAGAAGATCGCCCTCCCTTCCCCGGAGGAGCGTGAAGCCATCATCCGGGAAGCCGGACTCAACCTCTTCAACGTGCCCTCGGAGAAGATCTTCATCGATCTCCTCACCGATTCGGGGACCTCGGCCATGAGCGACCGTCAATGGGCGGCGCTGATGGTGGGGGACGAGGCCTACGCCGGCAGCCGCTCCTACTACCGTTTCGAGGAAGTGGTGCGGAGCATCTTCGGCTTCAAACACGTCATCCCCACCCATCAGGGACGGGTGGCCGAGAACCTCCTGTTCTCGGTGCGGGTCAAGCCGGGGATGGTGGTGCCCAACAACATCCACTTCGACACCACCCGGGCCAACGTGGAGCACAACGGAGGGGTCGCCCTGGATTGCGTGATTCCCGAGGGTCACGATCCCGACGCCGAGCACCCCTTCAAGGGGAACATGGACGTGGCGCGCCTGGATGCGGTCCTCGAGGAATACGGCCGGGAGCGCGTTCCCATGGTGATGCTCACCGTCACCAACAACTCGGGCGGGGGCCAGCCGGTCAGCCTCGAGAACATCCGCAAGGTGCGCGAGGTAACCCGCCGGCACGGCGTTCCCCTCATCTTCGACGCCTGCCGTTTCGCCGAGAACGCCTGGTTCATCAAGGAGCGGGAACGGGGCTGCGGGAACAGGAGCGTGCTGGAGATCGCCAGGGAGATGTTCTCCCTGGGCGACGGGTGCACCATGAGCGCCAAGAAGGACGGCCTGGTGAACATGGGGGGATTCCTCTGTCTGAACGACGACGAAACCGCCCGGGAAATCACCAATCTCCTGATCCTGGTCGAGGGATTCCCCACCTACGGCGGTCTGGCCGGGCGCGACCTCGAGGCCATCGCCCAGGGGCTGATCGAGGTCACCGACGAAGCCTATCTCGAGTACCGTGTGGGCCAGGTCCGCCGCCTCGGTGAGCGCTTGGTCGAGGCCTCGGTGCCGGTGCTCCGCCCCTTCGGGGGCCACGCCATCTACCTGAACGCCCGCGCCTTCCTCCCCCACATTTCCCAGTCACGCTTTCCGGCCCAGGCCCTGGCCGTGGCCCTCTATCGGGAGGCGGGGATCCGCACGGTGGAGATCGGCTCCCTCATGTTCGGCCGCGAGGAGAACGGAGAGCCGGTCTATCCCAAGCTCGAGATGGTGCGACTCGCCGTTCCGCGGAGGGTCTATACCACCATGCAGATGGATTACGTGGCCGACTCGGTCATCCGCCTGCTCCAGGAGAAGGAGCGGATCCGGGGACTGCGATTGACCTACGCCGCGCCGGTGCTCAGGCACTTCACCGCCCGGCTGGAAGAGCTTCCGGATTGACCGGGGCGTCCAGCGGAAAAGCGAGGCTCCCATGAGCGGATCCGCCTACGTCCATCGCATCCTTTCCCGGACCTCCGCCGGTCCGGCCGACCCGGGATCGGCGATCACCCTCGGACTCGACCGCGTGGTGCTTTCCGGAGCCCGCGGGCCGGGCATCCTGGTGCAGGTGCGCGACCGGGGCGGACCCCGTTCGCCCGAGGATCTCCTCCTCACCATGGATTTCCAGGCTCCCGAGGTGGAATCCCAGGTGGCGCGGAGTCGCGCCCTCTGCCGTGAGGTGGCCGAGCGCTTCGGCATTCGCCACGTCTTCGATCTGAACATGGGCATCGGCTCCCAGGTGGTGCTGGAGTCCACGCTCATCGCGCCGGGGACGCTGGTGGGAGGCTCCGGGCGGTGCCTGGGGGTGATGGGGGGGATCGGAGCCCTGGGTTTGCGCCTTGACGATCCCACCCTCATCGGCGCTATCGTCAAGGGTTCCGCCCCGGCCACCGTGCCTTCGGCGGTCCGGGTCGAAATCGCCGGCAAGCTGGCCCGCCACATCGGTCCCTGGGACGTGGCCCGGGGGGTGGCGACGGCGCTGGGACCGACCCTGACCGGGCGGGTGGTGGAGTTCGCCGGGGACCTGGCCGAGTGGCCCATGGACCTCCGCCTGGGGGTTTGCGGGCTCCTGGCCGAAATGGGCGCCTTTGCCGCCCTGGTCCCTCCCGACGAGACCACCGCCCGGTTCTTCCGGGATCGGGGGGTGGAAATCGAGATCGGGGAGGAGCCCGCGCCGGCCGAGGCGTACGAGGCCTCGGTCACGCTGAAGGCCAAACAGGTGGCCTCGGTGGAGGCGGAAGAGTACACGGGAGGCTTCCGGAAGCTCCCCCGCAAGGAGGGGGAGCCCATTCACGGGGCCTTCATCGGATCCTGCTACGGGGGCCGATACGAGGATCTCGCCCTGGTGGCCGAGGTCCTGAAGAAGGCGGGAAAGGTGCACCGGGACGTCCGGTTGGCCATCTCGCCGGCCACCCTGGAGACCGCCCGGGGCTGCTTGCAGGCCGGGTTCTACGAGATCTTTCTCCAGGCCGGGGCCATGGTTATCGTGCCGGGCGGGGGCCCGGGAAGCGCGGGAGGAGGGGCGATCTTCGGAGAGGGAGAAAGAATCGCATCGACGGCGGAGTATCATCGTCTATTGAGCCCCGGGCAAGGAGTGCCCGAGGTCCACATCTTGAGCCCCGCGGCCGCCGCAGTGGCGGCGGCGACCGGGGTTTTGACGGATCCGGCGGTTTATCTGGCTTGAAGCGAAACGGCTTCCCCAGGCCGTGAGCCGCCGGGCCAAACGCGGAGGTGATTGGGTTGGATCAGGAACTCTATTTCTTCGGTGAAGGTAAGGCCGAAGGCAACGGCAACATGAAGGACGTGCTGGGCGGGAAGGGCGCCGGGTTGGCCGAGATGACCAACGCGGGGATTCCGGTCCCCCCCGGCTTCACCATTTCCACCCGGGTCTGCCTGGCTTTCCAGGAGAACGGGGGGAACGTCCCCGGAACGGTCCAGGACGAGCAGAAGCGTCATCTGGCCCGCCTGGAAAAGGCGATGGGGAAACCGCTGGGAGCCGCCGAGGACCCGCTCCTGGTGAGCGTGCGCTCCGGGGCCAAATTCTCGATGCCGGGGATGATGGACACCGTGTTGAACCTCGGGCTCAACGACCGGAGCGTGGAGGGCCTGGCCCGCAAGACCGACAACCCCCGCTTCGCCTGGGACTGCTACCGGCGCTTTCTATCCATGTTCGGGGACGTGGTCCTGGACATTCCCAAGCGCCGGTTCGAGGAGGAGATCTCCGCGCTCAAGTCGAAGAAGAACGTGAAGTCCGATCTCGATCTCGACACCGACGACCTTCGGGCGTTGGTCGAGCGCTTCCAGCAGATCATCAAGGACGCCACCGGGAGCGACTTCCCCCAGGAGCCCGCCCGCCAGCTCGACATGGCCCGCGACGCGGTGTTTCGCTCCTGGAACAACCCCCGCGCGGTCTACTACCGGAAGCAGAACAAGATCCCCGACGACCTGGGCACCGCGGTGAACGTACAGGCCATGGTGTTCGGGAACATGGGGCCGCGCTCCGCCACCGGGGTGGGTTTCACCCGGAACCCGGCCACCGGGGAAGCGGAGTTCTACGGCGAGTACCTCACCAACGCCCAGGGCGAGGACGTGGTGGCGGGGATCCGGACCCCTCAACCGATCACCAAGCTCGGCGACGAGATGCCCGAGGCTTACAAGCAGCTCCGTGAGATCACCGACCGACTGGAGCAGCACTACAAGGACGTCCAGGACTTCGAGTTCACCATCGAGGAGGGGAAGCTCTACCTCCTGCAGACCCGCACCGGCAAGCGGACCGGGCCCGCCGCGGTGAGGATCGCGGCGGAGATGGTCCGCGAGGGCCTGATCGACAAGAAGACCGCGGTGATGCGGGTGCCCGCCGGGGACCTGGATCAGCTTCTCCATCCCCGGGTGAATCCGGCCAAGAAGCCTTCCGCTCTGGCTACCGGGCTTCCCGCCTCTCCGGGGGCGGCCACCGGCCAGGCGGTGTTCCTGGCCGACGACGCCCTGGCCTGGGCCGAGCAGAAGAAGAAAGTCGTCCTGGTGCGAGCGGAGACCAACCCCGACGATATTCACGGCATGGACGCGGCCAAGGGGATCCTCACCGCCACCGGCGGGATGACCTCCCACGCCGCGGTGGTGGCCCGGGGTATGGGCAAGCCCTGCGTGGCCGGTTGCGGCGCCCTGGAGGTGAGCGAGAAGGAAAGGCGCTTCCGGGTCGGCGACGTGACGGTGAAGGAAGGGGATTGGATCACCATCGACGGGAGCACCGGCGAGGTGATGCTCGGCCAGGCCGAGCTGATGGAGCCCACGGTGGGCGGTGAGTTCGCCGAGTTCATGTCCTGGGCCGACGAGTTCCGGCGTCTGGGCGTGCGGGCCAACGCCGACACCCCTCGGGACGCCACCAAGGCGGTGGAGTTCGGCGCCCAGGGGATCGGACTCTGCCGGACCGAGCACATGTTCTTCGGCGAGGACCGGATCAAATGGGTCCGGCAGATGATCCTCTCCGCCTCGGAGTACCGTCAGACCCAGAACCAGCTCCAGGCGGTCCGGGCCGAGTACGAGAAGGCGAACGAGAAGGAAAGGGCCGATCTCGCCGCCCAGCTCGGCGCGGCGGAAGAGGCGGCCAAGGAGCCGGCCTCCAACTATCTGGGCTCTCTGGAGAAGCTGGGCGCGCTTCAGAAGGAGGACTTCCGCGGCGTGCTGAAGGCCATGGCGGGCAAGCCCTGCACCATCCGCACCCTGGACCCGCCGCTCCACGAGTTCCTCCCCAGCCGCGAGGAGTTGCTGGTGGAGGTCGCGGTGGCGGAGAGCAAGGGCGAGAAGGGACCGGCGCTGGACGAGAAGAAGCGTCTGCTCCGCCGGGTGGAGACCCTGCACGAGTTCAACCCCATGCTCGGGCATCGGGGCTGCCGGCTCGGGGTCACCTATCCGGAGATCACCGCCATGCAGGCCAAGGCCATCATCGAGGCGGCCTGCGAACTCCAGCAGGAAGGGGTGAAGGTCCTCCCGGAGATCATGATCCCCCTGGTGGGGCAGCAGACCGAGCTGGTGAACCAGCGCGAAGTCGTGGACCGGGTGGCCGCCGAGACCATGGAGCGGCTCGGGGTGAAGGTGGAGTATCTGGTGGGCACGATGATCGAGGTGCCTCGGGCGGCGATCACCGCCAACGAGATCGCCGAGACCGCGCAGTTCTTCTCCTTCGGCACCAACGACCTCACCCAGATGACCCTCGGATTCAGCCGGGACGACGTGGGCCGGTTCCTGCCGTTCTACGTGTCGAGCGGAATCCTGCAGGGGGATCCATTCGTCTCCGTGGACCGGAGCGGGGTGGGGGACCTCATGCGGATGGGGGTGGAGCGCGGCCGGAAGACCAACCCGAAGCTCAAGATCGGGATTTGCGGCGAGCACGGGGGCGACCCCGACTCGGTGTTCTTCTGCCACGAGCTGGGGTTCGACTACGTTTCCTGTTCGCCCTATCGGGTTCCCATCGCCCGGCTGGCCGCGGCCCAGGCCGCGATCTCCGGCGCCGGGGAATCGGGCACCGGAACCACGGCCTGATCCCCGACCTGCATCGATGATTGAACCGAGTACCCGGGTGCGCCGAGCGTTCACCCGGGTGCTCCGTTTTCCATCCCGGAGCCCGGGATCATGAACGGCGAAGCGGGGGGCCGGCGGCGGGTGGCGGTGATCATCCCGGTGTTGAACGAATCGCGGTCCATCGCGCGCGTCCTCGCCGATGTTCCCCCGTCTTTCCGGGAGCGAATGATCGTGGTGGACAACGGCAGCGCCGACGGCACCCCCGGGGTCGCGGAGCGGGCGGGGGCGATCGTGCTCCACGAGCCCCGCCGCGGGTACGGCGCGGCCTGCCTTCGCGGTCTCGCGCATCTCCGGCCGGACCCTCCCGACGTGGTCTGTTTCCTGGACGGCGACTACAGCGACCATCCCGACGAATTGCCCCGGGTGGCCGGACCGGCGCTCGACGGGCGGGCCGACCTGGTGATCGGCTCCCGGGTCCTCGGGAAGCGCGAGCCGGGGGCCCTCACCCCGCAGGCCCGCTTCGGGAACCGGCTGGCCACCCTGCTCATCCGTGCCTTCTTCGGGGTGCGGTTCACCGACCTCGGACCCTTCCGAGCGGTATCCTGGGCCGCCCTGGAGCGTATGGGAATGGCCGACCGCGACTACGGCTGGACGGTGGAGATGCAGGTCAAGGCGGCCCGGCTCGGCCTGACGTCGATCGAGGTCCCGGTCTCCTATCGGAAGCGGATCGGGAAGAGCAAGGTGTCGGGCACGATCCGGGGGACGTTTGGCGCGGGGCGGAAGATCCTCTGGGTGATCTTCCGGGAGGCCGGTTCCAGGTAGCCCGCCGGTTCCGCGCCCCCGGGAGGTCCTACCGGGTCGAATCGCTGCGGACTTGGTATGATGGCTCCGGGATGTTCGTCGAAGATTACCTGAAGGATCTCCGCCGCAGTCGGTATACGCCGAGGGCCGCCGCCCGATACGTGGCTCGCTGCTCGGTGATGTCGGTGGAGGCGGCTCTCAACCGTCCCCGAACCCTGCGTGGGGTGGCCCTCGCCGGTCTCGGCCACCTGGTCGGGCTCCTGGTGGTCGCCGTCTTCCTCTCCTTCCTGGTGGACCGCCGCCTGGCCGCGGACTACTTCATCCTCTCCGCGTGGTGGCTCCTGGGCGGGTTGGCGTGGATCACCCTCCATCTCGGCATGTTCCGCCGCGACGAGGATCAGTTCCGCTCCGGCCTCGGAATTCCGAACTTCCTCACCCTGGGACGGCTACTGGCCATCCCCGCCTTCTATCTGTTCATCACCCGGGACCACGGTCTCCTGGCCCTGGCCGCCTTCGTGACCGGCGGCCTCTCCGACGTGGCCGACGGTATCGCGGCCCGGAAGCTCAACGCCTCCACGCGCATGGGCCGCATCTTCGATCCGATCGTGGACGTGCTCTTCAACGCCGGGGTGGTGCTCGGCCTGGCCGACGCCGGCTACCTTCCGCTCTGGATCGCGGTCCTGGTCTTCCTGCGCTACGGGCTCCTCATGCTGGGGGCGGCGTTCATCTACATCACCCGCGGTCCGGTGGCCATCCGGCCCACCATTCTCGGGAAGACCACCGGCGTGGTGAGCTCGGGGCTCGTGGCCGCGGTGGTCGTGGTGCACGCCTTCGTCTCTCCCGCGCCCGCCGATCAGATCCTGGAGCTCCTCTACTACACCCTCGGGTTCGTGCTGCTCCTGGCCATCGTTCAGGTGGTGATCATCGGCTTCTACAACCTCCGTCACGCCGGACACGTGCCGGTGGCCCACGGCGCCATGGCGGTGATCCTGGGGAAACAGGCCACCGGAGAGGGTCCGATCGACCAGGGCGGTGCGGCGCGGATTCCCAGTCCCCGCGACATCCACCCGGAGGACGAAGATGCCGAGCCGGGGGAGGGCCCCGCGAAACAGGGCGATCCCGGGGCGGACACGTGACCGGACCCCCGGCGCTTCCCGCCGATCTCCCCGCCGCGATGGCCGGGGTCCGCCGGCTCGCCGTCCTGACCGGCGCCGGCATGTCCGCGGAGAGCGGGGTACCGGTCTTTCGGGGATCCGGCGGCCTGTGGGAGGGAGTCCGGCCCGAGGAACTCGCCACTCCGGGCGCCTTCGCGCGGGACCCGGAGCGGGTATGGCGCTGGTACCGGTGGCGGCTGGAGCGGGTGGCCGAGGCCCGGCCCCACGCCGGGCACCGCGCCCTGGCCGGCCTGGAACAAGGGGGGCGGCTCGATGGTTTCATCATCGTGACCCAGAACGTGGACGGCATGCACCAGCGGGCGGGGAACCGGAACGTGGTGGAACTCCACGGGAGCATCCGCCGCGCGCGCTGCAGCGCGGGTTGCGGGGGGAGCGCCGAGGCGGTCTCGGTCGATCCCGCCGAGACCCTGTGCGCCTGCGGCCGCGGACGGCTCCGCCCCGACGTGGTGTGGTTCGGGGAATCGCTTCACCCCGGGGTTCTGGACCGCGCCGCCCGGGCCCTGGAGACCGCGGACATGGTGTGGGTGGTGGGAACCTCGGCGGTGGTCTACCCCGCCGCGGCCCTCCCCGAGATGGCCGCCGAGCGCCGGATCCCGGTGGTGGAGGTGAACCCGGAGGTCACCCCGCTCACCGGCCGGCTGCCCTTCTCGCTCAGGACATCCGCCTCCGGCGGGATCTCCGCGCTGGCCGAGGCGCTCGTTCGGGCGCGATCATGAACACTTTGACAACCGGCGAGGACGCTTGCTAGCGTTGGGTCTCCCACCGACCGAACCTTCATCGCGCCCCGCCGTCCGGAAAGGCATCGTCGTTTGAGCTTGTTCGACCGTTGGCGCGGATTGCATTGGAACCCCCCCTGGGACGCGGGCTGGCTGTTCGTGATCGTGGCCCTGGGCCTGGTGGCCTACTCGGTCTACCTCTACCGGAAGACCGACGCCCCCATGGGGGTCGGCTACCGCGGACTCCTGACCGCGCTCCGGGCCCTGGCCCTGGTGACCCTGGTGGCTATTCTCTGCCGTCCGGTGGTGAGCCTGGCCGTGGCCAGCGGGGCGGCCAAGGGGGTGCTGGTGCTCCTCGACCGCTCGGAGAGCATCACCCTCCCCGGACGCGACCCCGGCGCCACGCGGGACGCGGAGCTGAGCACGGCGGTGGCGGGGGTCAAGCGGGAGCTGGGGGGAGACTACCCCCTGAACTTCCGCCCCTTCGCCGAGGGGCTGGGTCCGGAGATCGCGGACCCGGCGGCGCTTCCTCCCGCCGACGGCGCCGCCACCGACCTGGCCGCCGCCCTCGACCAGGGGATGGCCCAGGGCGGGCCCGCGGGGCGTCCGGGAGCCATGATCCTGGTCACCGACGGCGCCGCCACCAGCGGTCCCGACCCGGTGCCGCTGGCCCGGCGCATGGGGATCCCCATCCAGACCGTGGGGCTGGGCTCGCCGGATCCGGTGCCCGACCTGGCGGTGGCCCGGCTCCGGGCGAACCGCGAAGCCTTCACCGGGGAGCGCACCCCGATCGAGGCGGTGCTCCGTCTCCAGGGACTCCCGGGCGCCTCGGTGCGCGTCCGGTTGCTCGACGTCACCGACACCCCGATCGAGCTGGCCGCGGTCGACGCGCGCCTGGAGCCCGGGGGAGCGGAGAAGCGGGTGAGCCTGAGCTTCACCCCGGCCAAGCCGGGGCTCCGGTTCCTGGAAGTGGTGGCGCCGGCCCTGGAGGGCGAAGCCACCACGGCCAACAACCGACGCATGGTGGCGGTGACGGTGCGGGAGGAGAAGACCGGGGTGCTTCTCCTGAGCGGGAGCCTCACCTGGGATCACACCTTTCTCCGGCGGGCCCTCGACGCCGACTCCACCCTTTCGGTGAGCGCGGGGTTCTGGCGGGACGGCTCGTTCCGCCCGGTCCCCGGCGGGAAGAGCCTCCCCGCGATGAGCGCGTCCGGACTCCGCGACACGCGACTGGTGGTCCTCGATCACGTGCGCCCGAACCAGCTCGCGCCGGCGGGAGAGAACGCGGTGGCCGCCTTCGTCCGGAAGGGCGGAGGTCTCTACGTCGTGAGCGGCGGGGAGGTGGGAGACCTCGGGGCCTGGCGCGGGACTCCGCTCGACACGCTCCTTCCCGTGGCCATCGGATCCGGCGCCGAGGACGCCGAGGCGCAGCTACGCCTCACCGCCGTCGGTCGACGGAGCCCGCTCTTCGACCCCACCGCCCCGGGTGCGCCTTCCCTCGAAGCGTGGGCGGACCTTCCCCCGGTGGCGGTGAGCCCCGATCTGGGGGGGGCGAAGGGAAACGCCGAGGCGTTGATGGCCGCCGACCAGAACGGCTCCAGCCGGCCGGTCTTGAGCTGGGTGCGGGTGGGACAGGGACGGGTTCTCCTCTTTGCCGGGGCGGGGATGTGGCGCTGGGGGTTCACCGGCTCCGACCAGGATCCCTCCCGGAGGATGATGGAGGGATGGTGGCGGCGCGCCGCCCACTGGCTGGCCCGGCCCGAAGTGGAAACCCGCCTGGACATCCATCCCGAGGACTACGTGGTCCCCCGCGGGAAGCCGGTCTCGTTCGTGGCCCGGGTCACCGACGAGTCCTATCGCCCGATCTCCGACGCCGAGGTCGAGGTCTCGGTCACCCCGGAGACCGGTTCCGCCGAGGAGCCTCGGACGGTCGCGCTCGGCGGCGGGGAGGGCATCTACAGCGGAGTGGTGGAGAGCCTCCCCCCCGGCCGCTATCGCTATGAAGGGAAAGCGGCGAACGAAGGCACGCCCCTGGGGACGGTGGAGGGCGTGTTCGCGGTGGATTCGCTGGGGACCGAGATGGAGCGACTGGAAGCGGATCCCGAACTTCTGGCCCGCCTGGCCGAGGCCGCCGGGGGACGGTTCTGGCGGCCCGATTCCCTGACCGGGATGCGCGACGCGTTCCGGAGCATCGCCCAGGCCGAGGAGGAGCGCGTCCAGGTCGCCCTCTGGGACTCGCCCTGGATGTTCGTCGCCTTCGTCCTGTTCGCCTCGGTCGAGTGGTTCCTCCGCCGCCGCCGGGGACTCGTGTAGAGCCTCCCACCCCGGTTCGACAACCCCGCCTCCCGTCCTTTCGGCACTCCCGTCCGAAAGGAGCTCGCCATGCGCCGTTCGCGCGTCCGGCCGCGGGCCGTGGTCCGCCGCGCCGCCATTGTTTCAGCCATCGGTCTCCTGTTGGTTCCGACATGGATTCCGGCTTTCGGGGAGGAATCCGCCCGCTCCCCGGTGGTGAACGAGATCGTCCCCCGCCCCGCCGCCGGGGAAGGGGAGTGGGTCGAGATCCGGAACCCCGGCCCGGACCCGGCGGACCTGGCCGGGTGGACCCTCACCGACGCCACCGGAAGGCCACGGGCGATCGCCGGGCCGGCGGTGCTTCCCCCGGGCGGGTTCGCGGTCCTTGCCTCGCGGCCGGAGAGCCTCCGGGCCTACTACGGCCTGCCCGACTCGATCCTCGTGCTCCGCCCCGAGGGATGGCCCATCCTGAACGATCACGATGCAGGTTCGGGCGAGCCCGCGGACCGGCTGGTTCTGGCCGGGCCCGACGGGGCCCCGGTGGACAGCGTGATCTACTTCGAGGCCTGGCTCCCTCCCGACGCCGGCCGAAGCCTGGAGCGGGTGGACCCGGGGGCGGACGGGGCCGAGGCCGGGAACTGGGGTTGGTCCCTGGATCCCTCGGGCGCGACCCCCGGGCGACCCAACAGCCTGGCCGCCGGCGCCGGGGGTGGGGATTCGGGGGCCCTCACCGGACCGAACCGGGTGGAGCCCGCCCGGCGCCCCGCCGTCTTCACCTACCGGCTCCCGGGACCGGGGACCCTGGCCGTCTGGCTGGTCGGCGGCGATGGGGAGGAGGTGGCGCTTCTCCGCCCGGCGGACGCGTCTCCGGCCACCGGGCGCTGGGTGTGGGGAAGCGGCGCCCGCCTGCCGCCCCGAAGCGGGCGTTACTACCTCTGTCTCCAATGGCACGGCGACGACGGCGCGCCCTTCCGGTCCTGCCGGCCGGTGTGGGTGGCGCGATGAGGGGCCCGGCACGGGTCCCGGCTCTCCTGCTCGTGGCGGCGCTCTCCCTCGAAAGCGGTCTGGTGGCGGCGGCCGGGGAGACGCCGGCCGCCCGGGCGGGGGCGTCGGCCGGGGAGGGGGCGACGGACGATCCCTGGACCGCCTGGGACCTTCTCGACCCCGATGCGGGGGTCGGGACGGGGATTCACTGGGAGGCGGGGGTTCGCTCGCGGGAGGCGGTCGCGGGGGAGCTCGAGGGTACCTTCCTGGGTTCGGTGGAGCCCGGCCGGGGCCTCGGGGGGACGGTGCGATGGCGCCACTGGGCTTCCCCGGAGGGCCTTTCCGCCGACGACCTCCTGGGGGGAGTGATCGGACGCGCCCCGCGGCTTCGGATCTTCCTGGGGGCGGGCCGGCTGGCCTCGGGCCGGGACGCGGTGATTCGCGGGGCCGCCGATCTCCGGGCGCGGGTGCTCGGACCCGTGCTGGTGGGAGGACGGGCGTCGCTCCATCCCGGCGAGCCCGCCTGGGCGCCGGAGGTGAGGGCGGAGATCGACGCCGCGCTCCGCCCCTGGTGGGGCGGGCTCACCCTGGGTCCGGGGGCCGGGGAGGCGCGCCTGGCCCTGGGGCTTCGGCTCCGGCCCGGGATGGTCTGGACCGTGGCCTATGACGGCGGCGCCGCCGACCTCGGGATCGCCTGGAGCCTGGGGGCGGTCGGACTGCGGGCCGACGAGGTCGCCCATCCGCTTCTGGGCTCGGTCCGTCGGGTACGGGTGGTGGGAGGAAGGCGGCCATGAGCCGGCGGATGATCGTCGCGGTGGTGGCGGCGCTCCTGGTTCACGTCGCGGTCCGTGCGCGGGGGCCGGGTTGTCGCGGGCCCAGGCGCCCGAGGACTGCGAGCCGGTGTCGAAGGTGTCGGTGGAAGGGGCGGCCGAGCGCTACGGTCTCGACCCGGAGCAGACGGCGTGGCTCCTGGCGCGCTTCGATGCGGGGGCGCTCCGGAGCCCCGAGGACCTGGAGGGGATGCCCGGCCTGGGTCCGGACCTCCGGCGGGACCTGGGTGGGGTCTGGTGCTGGCCGGGGGTGATTCGGATCGCCCCGCGGCCTGGAACGGGTCCGTGGAGACGGCGGTTCGGGCGAGGCGGGGAGCGGTCCGCCGGGAGGCGCGCCTCGCGGTGGAGGCGCCGGCGGGCCCGGAAGCCCGCGCCCGGCTCCGGCTGGATCCGGGAGGGGTGAGGACCCTTCGAGGGGCGGTGGGGCTTCGGCGCGGGGGATGGACGCTTTGGGTGGGGAGCCTCCGGCTTCGCCTCGGGCTGGGGCTCCTGGCCGCCACCCCGGGGGCCGAGGCGCGCGGGAACGCCCCCCTCCGGGGCGCCTCGGGAGGTTGGAGGCCCACCCTAGCCACGGATCCCGAGACCCTGACCGGGGCATCGGTCCGCCGGGAGGGGTGGGGGTGGACGGTGGAGGCGGCCCACCTTCGCGGCCGGGTCACGCTATCCGACGGGGACCTCGGCCGGAGGGGGTGGGAGACGGTGACCGTCCGTCGCCGCGTGTCCGAGGGGTACGTGGGGGCCGGTCTCCTTCGCCGGGGGCGGGAGTGGTCCGGGACGGTGGTGGGGGGTGGCCCCGGCCGGGCCCGGAACCTGGAGCGGGGAGTGGAGCCGCGGGGGCGGTGGCGAGGCGGTGGGAGGCGCCTGGCGGTTGGCCTCGGGACCCTGGCGGCTGGGGGCCAGCCTGGTCCGGATGGGCCCGGGCTACGCCGTCCCCGAGATTCGGGCCTGGCGCCGGCCCGCGGGCTGGAGGTCGCGGTCCTTCGCTTCGAAGGCCGCTGGCAGGGCGGTCCCGCGCGGTTCCTCCGGGCGAGTTTCGAGGAGGGGCGCGGCCCGGAGACCCGGGGCGGCTCCTGGGGCCGCCGGGAAGCGCTCCGCCTGGTGGAGGTGGGGGAGCGATTCTCCCGAGGCGTGCGGGCCGGCTTCCTCTGGCGGGTCACCGATCGTCGGGCCGACGGCTTTCCGGAGGATGGAAGCGGCCGGGAGGGGACTCATCCGGGCCGGACTCAGATCGCGGCCCGCCCCTGGCGGGGAAGCCTTGGGGTCGACGAGCGAAGCGCGGCGGGGGGCGAGAGCCGGCTCACCGCGATCCGGTTCGGGCGAAGGGGGACGGTCGAGTGGGAGGTGCGGGCGGCCCTGGCCGAGGCCGGCGGGGAGGCCCCCGATCTCTGGTGGTACCGCCGGCGGGCGGGAGGGCTCTACGGCTGGGATCGCCGGGTCCCGGCGGCCGGGTGGGGGCGTGGACCCGCATCCCGTTCGGGGGGTGGGGGTTCGAGGCCTCGGTGGACGCGATCGAGGGAGGCTGGGAAACCGTGGGCGCTGTCCGCGCCGGTTGGGGAGGCGGATGGTCCGGAGATGTTTCCGGATCGCGGGGCCGGCGATATGCCGGTTGGGCTTGACCCGGCTCCGCAAGGTGCCTAGTCTCAAGGGGTTAAAAGTGTACCGAGGGGCATTTTCGGAGGGGTGGATCATGCCGAGCTTTGCCAAAGCGATGGAGCGACTGGGAACGGAGACCGCGTTCGAGGTGCTGGCGCGGGCCAAGGCGTTGGAGGCGAAGGGGCGGGACGTCGTCCACCTCGAGATCGGCGAGCCCGACTTCGACACGCCGGCGAACATCATCGAGGCGGCCAAGAAGGCCCTCGATGCCGGCTATACCCACTACGGCCCCTCGGCGGGGCTTCCGGAGTTCCGGGAGGCGATCGCCGAGTACATCGCCGACCGACCGCGGGATCAAGGCCGGCCCGGCCAACGTGGTGGTCACCCCCGGCGCGAAGCCGATCATGTTCTACACCATGATCGCGCTCCTCGACCCCGGCGACGAGGCCCTCTACCCCAATCCCGGGTTTCCGATCTACGAGTCGGTGATCAACTACATCGGGGCGAAGGCGGTGCCGCTGGCCCTGAAGCAGGAGAACGATTCCGTCTCGATCTGGACGAGGTTCGCGACAAGCTCTCGGCCAAGACCGGCTCCTCATCATCAACTCGCCGCAGAACCCGACCGGCGGCTGCTGCCCGCCGAGGATCTCCGCCCGATCGCCGAGATCCTCCGCGAGTATCCCGACGTCTGGGTCCTCTCCGACGAGATCTACTCCAAGATGATCTACGAGGGCAGCACGCTCGATCACGGCCGAGCCGGGGATGCTCGACGCACGATGCTCCTGGACGGGTTCTCCAAGACCTACGCCATGACCGGCTGGCGCCTGGGCTACGGGGTCATGCCGGAAGCCCTGGCCCAGAAGGTGGCCCAGCTCGCCACCAACTGCAATTCCTGCACCGCCACCTTCATCCAGCGGGCGGGGATGGAGGCCCTCACCGGCCCCCAGGACGAGGCCCGGCGCATGTGCGACGAGTTCCTGAAGCGCCGCGACCACCTGGTGGAGGGGCTGAACGAGATCGAGGGCATCAGCTGCCTGCTCCCGAGGGGGCGTTCTACGTCTTCCCCGACGTGCGGGAGCTGGGCCGTCCCTCGAAGGACGTGGCCGACCAGCTCCTGGACGAGTACGGGGTGGCGGCCCTGAGCGGCACCGCCTTCGGGGCCATGGGCGAGGGGCACCTGCGCTTCTCCTATGCCAACTCCATCGAGAACATCGACAAGGCCCTGGACCGCATCGCCTCCTTCGTGGGGGTGGCGAAGAAGGTCTAGCCCTCGGTTCCCGGCGCCGGGCCGCCCCGCCGGGGGCGGCCCGGGACGCCGCCGCCCCTACCCGCCCGCGCACATAGCCGGTCTTTCCGCCCACCGCCGCCCGATTCCCGTGATCCTCCGTCCGCGTCCACCTCCCGAATCCCTCCGTCCGGAACACGGAGAGATCCATGCAGATGATGAAGCTAGCTCCGGTGGCGGCCCTCGCCCTGGCGCTGATCCTCCCGGCCCTGGCCGGGTCGGCGGCGCCCGCCTGCGGCCAGGTCCTGGTGAACGAGATCATGGCCGACCCGGCCGGCGACTGGGACGGCGACTCGACCTACAGCTTCCGCGACGACGAATGGGTGGAGATCGTGAACACCGGCCCGTCCTCGGTGTCGTTGGCCGGGTTCCGCCTGGCCGGAGCGGACACCTCGTGGCGCTACGAGTTCTCGGGCACGCTCGACCCGGGCGCGGTGACGGTGGTGTACGGGAGCCAGAGCTATGCCTGGGAACAGGCGAACGGCGAGCCGGCCTACGGGCTTCGCCTGGGGAACACCGGGGGCTACATCGGGCTCTGGCGGATCGCCGGCGAGGACACGGTGCTGGCCGACTGCTACACCTACGCCGACCACGAAGCCGAGGACGACCGGAGCACCGGCCGCTACCCGGACGGGGCCGAGACCTGGAAGGTGTTCGACGGCATGAACCCCTACGACGGCACCGATCTCCCCGCGGGGACGGGTTGCCTCCCGTCGCCGGGGAGACCGCCTCCTGCACCACCCCGGTCGAAACTTCCACCTGGGGGCTTCTGAAGCGACTGTACTGATGGCTCAGTCGGGTTGACGGGCGGGCGGAGTTCACCCGGGTGAACTCCGCCCGCTTCTTACCCCAGGGGTTCGCCTCCCGGCCCGGCGATCACCGGGGTCCCGGATATCCTCCCGGAAAGTAGCGCGGGCAGGATCCGGGGAGTGGGGATCAATGCGGCACCCCCCTCGGTCCGGGGCGGGTCTCCGCAACCGGGATCTCCGGGAGCCCGCGCGCGTCCTCGCCGCCGGGGGGCCGGGTCAACGGCTCACGGGGAGTCCGCCCGTTTCAGGGTCTCCAACTCCCGTCGCGTACTCCGGTCGTCGGGGACCAGCTCCAGGTACCGGGAGAGTAGAGTACGTCCCTCCTCCAGCCACTGGAGCCCGAGTAGGGCCTCGCCCAGGTACTTCAACTCCTCCGGATGGCCCTGCCTACCCAGCTCGATGCTTCGGGCCAGCGGGGCCACCGCGGCGGGGTAGTCGCCGACCGAGCGCAGGCGGTAGCCCAGCTCGAACCACTCCCGCTCGGATCCCCGGCTGTCCGGGTAACTTTCGGCGGCATAGACTGCCAAAGCCCCAAGGTAGTCCTCGTGGCGCTTCCCCAGGTAGGCGGCCCCGGCCAGCCGTAGGAGGATCTCGAGGTCGGTGGTGTCCCGTGCGGCGGCGATCCGGTAGAGCGAATCGGCTTCCGCCGGTTGGCGCCGGTGCAAGGCCTCGTCGCCGCGAAGGCGAAGCATGGGGGGGTCTCGAGGGCCTCGGGAGACATCCGCCCCAGGACGCGTCCCACCGACTGGGCGGGGTCCCAGACCGTGTACCACGTGGCCAGGCGCTGCCTCAGGGTGTCGATCCGGGAGAGGCCGGGGGTAACCTCACGCTCCGCGACCACCGGTCCGGGGGCGGGGCGCTTCCAGGGGAGCGGGTCGTTCACCGCGAACAGGGACGCCAGCCGCCGTTCTCCATTCCCGACCGGGACCGCGACCCGGGCCACCAGGGTCAACCCCTTCGCTGCCGCCTTCTCCTTGGACACTCGATAGAATTCCTCCAACGAGGGATAGGTACTCACCTCGATCCCCGAGACCAGGCAGTAATGCGCGCCCACCTCCCGCAGTCTGGAGAGGGGGCCGAGGGGGATCGGGATGACCGGGGCACCGAGGAGGTAGCCGATCTGGGGCTTTCGGGCGGCGATGGGGGTGGTGGCATCGAACGTGTAGCCGGACCGCCGGGCCGATTCGGCGAGGCGCACCAGCTCCAAGGGGGAGGCGCTCCACTGGTGGAGGTCGAGGGCCGCCCGGATCTCGCGCAGGTTGGCGGGCACGGTCAGGGCCAGAACCACCATCACCGGAGCCCAGGCCAGGACCGTCGTCCGGATCGGCGCGGATCGCCGCCTCCGCTTCCGATCCCTCTGCCCGGTGGGTTCCCCGGGAGGGGATCCCCGTAGGGCCGACCCCAAGACGGCGGCCGTCACGCCCACCCCCGCGCTCCACCAGAGGAGGAGGGGTATCATGAATCGGGGATCGTAGAAGGCGGGCACCAACCCCAGGTAGGTGAGAAACCCGGCGCCGGCGAACGCCGCGTCGAGGCGCCGACGCCGGCGGACGAAGACCAGGAAGAACCCCGGCACCGCGGCCGCCGCCCACGCCACCCCCACCAACTGCTTCGCGTCCTCGAGCACGTGGTGGGTGGCGTTGGCCAGAAACGCGGACAGGACCCGCGGGGGATCCACGCGCCAGACCTCGGCCAACGAGGAGAACCCGACCCGAGCCATGAAACGGCCCTGTTGAGCGGTGGCGGGGGTGCTCGCGTACACGTCGATGGCCACGTTCTGGTAGTTGTTGTTCCAGAACGGATCGCCGGTCAGGCGCCAGAGATGAAACGACCAGGGCGCGACCACCAGGAAGGCGGCGCCGGCGAAGGCCAGCGCGGATAGAAGCATTCGCCTCCGAGGGCGGACGAGAAGGACCAGAGCCAGCAGCCCCGCGGGAAAGAGGACGGCTCCGGTGTAGCGGGTGAGCCAGGCGGCGCCGGCCAGGGCCCCCGCGCCCGCCCAGATGCGGGGTCGGGGGGACGGCTGGCGGAGAACCAGGGTCAGCGTCCCGAGGAAGAGGGCAAAGAAGACGAGATCCGTGCAGGCGCGGAACGAGTGATGGATGATGATGGAGTTTCCGGCGAGGAACAGCGCTGCGGCCAGCCCCGCCGCCGGCCCCCACCACCGCCGCACGATTCCCCCCGCGAGCCGCACCGAGACCGCGGCGGCCAGCTACCGAGAACACCTTCCCCACGAGAAAGTAGTTCCCGGTGAGTTCCCCGAAGACGCCGAGGAGCGCGTAGTAGAAGGGCCCCCGGTAGCCGTCGAAGACCCGCAGCTCGCCTTGCATGAACTCACGGGCGTAGCGAACGAAATCGCCGTAGAAGTCGGTCTCGACCGCGTAGTCCCCGACGGGGCGGTGGAAGACCGCGATCGCCCCCCAGACCAGGAGGGTGACGAGGGCGAGCAGGTTGAGCGGATCGGCGAGGAGACGAAGCCCCGGGTTGCGGGCGGTTCCCGCGACCGGGCCGGTACGAGCGTTCACCTGGATACCACCGTGAGCCCACCGGATCCACTCGGTGGCCCCGACCCAAGAACACGGAAACGGACCGGAAACCGCTCGAAGGCGTCCGGTAGGCGCCAATTTTGCAGCTTACAACAAGCGTACGGTTCCGGGGATGTCGCTTTGTCCAGCCGAGCCGGGGAGCTAAACTAAGGGATTCGGGGGCCGCCGCCTCGGGCCGCGCCCCGCCTTCAGAGGTCGCCCCGGCCCGCCGCCTCCAGAGCGGTGCGGGGCCGGACAGCCACAGGACGCACCCGATGAAACCCAGCTGCCGCTCCCTTCGTTCCGCATGGCCGTTCGCCGCGGCCTTCCTCCTCGCCGGGACCCTGTTCGCCGGCTCCGCGGCCTCGGCCCAGGACCGAAGCGTCCTGGAGGACCGGCGGCCGGTGAACCCCGACGCCAAGACCCCCCTGGCCGCATCCCCGATCGCGGTCCCCCGGGTGCTCCTGGCCGGGGACAGCTGGGCCCAGTACATGTGGGACGACGGCTCCCACAACGACATCTTCGACCGCTTCGGACAGGCGGACAAGCTGGCCCTCAGCCGATCCCTGGGCTCGGATCCCGGTCCCGGATACACCGGTCCCGAGTACGCCATCTCCGGAAGCGAAGCGCGGCAGTGGGTGGACACCGCCAACTACCCCTGGATCCACAACATGGTGGTGGCGCTCCAGGACAACCCCACCATCGATTACGTCATGCTCTCGATCGACGGGAACGACATGTTGGCCGGGAAGCCGGACGGCGGGTGGTACAAGGACATGGACCTCGACGTTCCCGGGTCCGAGGCCGCCCTTTTCGACCGCATCCACCAGGACACCCAGGCCATCATCGACTCCGCGCTCGCGGTGCGGCCGGACCTCCAGGTGCTCCTCTCGAGCTACGACTACCCGAACTTCAACGTCGGTTTCTGGTGCTTCGTGTACGCCTGCCCAAAACGGCGCGACCTGAGCCGCGACCCCGCCAACGACCTCATCACCGACCAGGAGATCAACCAGATGATGGTGACGGTGGAGTCGCAGCGGATCGGCTGGGTGAACGCCGATCCCCGCGTCCTCTACGACAACGCGGTGGGGCTCATGCACTACTTCTACGGGGACGGGGTCTCGGCTCCGCGCACCCTCCCGCGCCCGGGGGAAACGCCCCCCGGCTACATCCCCTTCCCCGGCGGAAATCCCCTTCGCCCCACCCTCCGGAGCAACTTCCGGAAGCCCAACAACATCGACGCCGACCCCATCCACCTGAACTACGACGGCTACCAGTACAAGATCGCCAACCAGACCGAATTCACCTTCTTCCCCGCCTTCCGGGGCGAGCCCACCGCCACCCTCTTCGCCGCCGGCGGGACCGACGACGGTTGGACCGACGGGACGGCCACCGGCACCGAGGGAGTGCGGGTGGGGGACAACGGACAGGCGCCCGTACGCGGCATCCTCACCTTCGACACCTCGGGGATACCGGATGGGGCGACCATCGAAAAGGCCAGCATCTATCTCCTGAGGAAGGGGGCGGCGGGAACCGACCCCTTCACCTCCGGGGCCCAGGGAACGCCGGTGGTGGACGTCGCCCGGGGCACCTTCGGCGCGGCCGCGATCGAGCCCGCCGACGCCACCGCCCCCGCCGACGCGCCCGACGCCGGCGCGGTCATCGGCTCCGCCCGGGCCGACGGCTACGCGATCCGGGTGGACCTTGACGCCTCGGGCCTGGCCGCGATCAACGACCAGGGGCTCACCCAGGTCCGGCTCTCCTTCCCCGCCATCAGCCCGGACGCCGTGGCCGACTACGTGCTTTTCCAGGACGGCGACGCGGGGCCGCCCGCGGCCACCGGACTTCCCACCGTGGCCGACGTGGTGGGGACGGCGGCGCCGTTCCTGGACGTCATCTACTCGGTGACCACCGCGGTGGGGGAGCCGGGGACGGTGATCTCGGGGCCGCGGCTCTATCCCAACGCCCCCAACCCCTTCAGTCCCTCCACCCGCCTCCGCTTCTACCTGCCGAAAGCGTCCGCGGCCACCGTCCGGGTCTACGACGTGGCCGGGCGGCGGGTGGCCACCCTGGTGGACGGTCCGCTGGGCGCCGGCGACCACGAGCTGACCTGGGACGGGCGGGACGAGGCGGGACGGCGGCTGGCCGCGGGAATGTATCTGGCCCGGCTCGACGCGGCGGGGGTGACCCGGGCGGTGCGGATGGTGCTCGCGCGCTGAGGCCGGCGGTCACTCGGCCGGAGCGGCGGCGACGGGGGTCACGTCCTCCTCCATCCGCGTCGAGAGCTTGGGGAAGAAGAAGGTCGAGATGAGGGCGCCGGCGGCCAGGCCGCAGATGATCCAGAAGACGCGGTCGAGGCCGTGGGTCAGGGCCTCGGCCAGGCGATGCAGGACGTCGGGGGAGAGGGTCCGCCCGTGGCCCGGACCAAGGAGCCGGTTCGCCGCCTCGACGGGGATCGAGGGATCGGCGGCCAGGGCCCGGGCCAGCACTCCGCCGGTGACCCCGATGGCCAGCGCCCCCCCGATGCTCCGGAAGAACATGGTGCTGGCGGTGGCCACCCCGCGCTGCTTCCAGGCCACGCTGGTCTGGACCGCGATCAGGAGCGCGGTGTTGGCGAAGCCGAGGCCCGCCCCGAAGGCGGCCATGGACCAGCGGACTCCCGTGAGCCCCATGCCCGGCCGGGTGGTGAGCGCCAGACCGATCGAACCCCCCAGGGACAGGGTCAAACCGAGCCAGATGAGCGGGCGGTAGCCCACCCGGGGAAGCACCCGGCCTCCGAGCGCGCTGGCGATCGGCCAGCCGATCACCATCGGGGTGATGGCGCTTCCGGCCTGGGTGGGGGAGCCCTTGAGCACCCCCTGGACGAAGAGGGGAACGTAGGTAACCGCGGCCAGCATCGCCCCCCCGACCAGGATTCCGGCCAGGCTCCCCACCGCCATCACCGGGAGGCGGAAGAGGTCCAGCGGCAGGATCGGTTCGGCCACCCGCCGCTCCACCGCGATGAAGAGCGCGAAGAACACCCCGGCGACGGCGAGCGGAAGCACCAGGTCCCGGGAGCCCGATCCGAGAAGGAGCGCCACCACCGCTCCGGCCAGGAGCCCCGCCCCTCCCAGGTCCAGCGCGTGGCGCCGTCGCTCCACGTTCTCGTGGAGGGCGATCACCAGCAGCGCCGCCGAGGAAAGTCCGAAGGGGATGTTCACGAAGAAGACCCAGTGCCAGGACAGGGTCTTCACGATCAGGCCCCCCAGCACCGGGCCCACCAGCCCGGCCAGTCCCCACACCGCGCCGAAGAGCCCCTGCATGCGGGCGCGCTCCTCCAGGTTGAAGATGTCCCCGACGATGGTGAGCGCCACCGGCTGCATGGCCCCCGCGCCGAGCCCCTGGATCGTCCGGGATACGATGAGCTGATTCATGGAACCGGACAAGCCGCTGGCGGTGGAACCGATCAGGAACAGGGCGGTTCCGAATAGCATGATGGGTTTCCGGCCGTAGAGGTCGGCCAGCTTCCCGTAGAGGGGGACGGTCAGGGTCGAGGCCAGGAGGTATCCGGTGAAGACCCAGGAGTAGTGGCGGATGCCGCCGAGGTCCCCGATTACCGAAGGCATGGCGGTGGAGACGATGGTCAATTCCACCGCGGCCATGAACATGCCGAGCAGGAGGGCGGCTACGGTGAGGGGGCGATGGGTTCGTTTCAATTCGGGCGCCGGGCAGTTTCCGGAGCGGGGCGTCCCCGGATGGACGAGGGGTGATGATGGTGCGGAAGGGGGGATTTGAACCCCCACGGCGTTGCCACCACTGGACCCTGAACCCAGCGCGTCTACCAATTCCGCCACTTCCGCTGCCAATCAATCAGGGACGACGGAGCGTATCCTCTGCGGGGACGGGTGTCAATCCTCGGGAGCCGCCGGGGACCGTCGGTGGGGGCGGATTGTCGCCCCCGGGCCGGACTCCGGGGGGTCGAACCGGCCAAATCCCGAAAAAACCGCCCGCTTGCCCCCGCTCCCGGCGACCGGTAAGGTTTTCCGTCCGGGCCGGACCCGGGGATCCGCCCCGCCCGTTCCCGGGAGTCCGCGGCGGCCTCCGGATCCCGGGCTCCACCAGATTGCCGGAGAGAGGCACACCGTGGCAGAGAAGCCGTCCGGTCCCCGGACCCCCGGTCCCGGAACCAAGGGCGAGATCAAGAATGTGGCCCAGAACCGCAAGGCGAGGCACCTCTATCACATCCTGGAGACGGTGGAGGCGGGACTGGTGTTGACCGGGACCGAGGTCAAGTCGCTCCGGAACGGCAAGGCCAACCTCGGAGACGCCTACGCGACCGTCGAGGACGGGGAGGTCTGGCTCCTGAACCTGCACGTGAGCCCCTACGATCATGGAAACCGGGCCAACCACGAACCGCTCCGCCGGCGAAAGCTCCTCCTTTCCCGCCGCGAGATCCGCCGCCTGATCGGGAAGATCAAGGAGAAGGGGCTGACCCTGATCCCGCTCCGCATCTACTTCCGCGGCGGGTGGGCCAAGGTGGAGATGGGTCTGGCCAAGGGAAAGAAGGCTCACGACAAGCGTGAAGACATGGCCAAGCGGGACGCCGAGCGGGAAATGGCGCGCGCCATGAGTCGGAAGCGGCAGTGAGGCGGCCCGGGAGCCTCGGCAGGATCACGCTCGGCGCCTGGCTGATCGCCCTGGCGCTGGGTCTCTTCTCCGGACGCGCGTCCGCCGAACCGCCTCCCGGGTCCATTCCCGTCCCGCTCCAGCTCATCCCGGTCCGAGGGGCGCCCCGGATGGCCACCGGATGGGAACGGGACGGGGCGATCTACCTCTCGGGCACCGACCTGGCCGTGCTCCTGGACGCGGTTCAGTACTGGCGGCCCGAGCTGGGGCGGCTGACCCTCGGCCTTCCCCGCCACGAGGTGGCGGTGACCGACGGCTCCGATATCGCGGTGGTGGACGGGGACCATCTGATCCATCTTCCCGGGGCCGCCTTCCTGTGGGAAGGGCGCATGATGCTCCCCCTGGATCTCCTGGTGGCCGAGGACGGCCGCCCCCGGCCCTGGGTGGAGCTCCCGCTCTTCTACTCCCGGGAGCGGAACCGGCTCTCCGCCTCCAAGCACGAGGGGGTGGTGAGCGGGGCGAGGATCGATCCCGTCCCCGACGGCTTCCGGCTCTCCCTGAGCGCCGATGTACCCATCCGCTACGATCTCACCCGGTCCGAGCGCGCCTCGTTCGTGCTCCGGATCGGCGGCCTGGAGTACGACCCACTTCTCTACCCGCTCCCCAGCGAGCACGAGTGGTTCCAGGGGCTTCGCATCCGGAACCTCCCCGACGGCCTCGAGGTGAGCTTCTCGCCGGGAAGCGGCGCGGTGGGCTACCGGATCTCCACGCCCAACGACCGGACCCTGCACGTGTTCCTGGGCACCGACGAGCGCGATCTCCGCGAGGGGACGCTCCGGCCGTTCTCCACCGCCCGGAATCTGGTCCCCGTCTCGCTCCGGGTGGCCGCTCTGGACCCCGGGCACGGCGCCGGGGACCCGGGGGCGCGGATCGGCGACAAGACCGAGGCCGAGCTGACCTACGACCTGTGCCTTCGCGTGGCGGCGAGGCTCCGCGAGGATCTGGGAGTGGACCCGGTCCTCACCCGGGACGAGACCACCGACCCCAACGCGGCGGCGCGGGCGGGGATCGCCGACCGGAATCACGCCGACGTGCTTCTCTCCATCCACATTCACGACCGGCCCGGGGGACCCGCGGCCTTCGTGGCCGATCTGGAGCGGCGGGAAGGGACGGTGCCGCCGGAGCTGGCCACCCTGGGCTTCCACTCCTTCGCCTCCGGCCAGGTCCCCTACATCGCCTCGAGCCGTCTTCTCGCCCGGACCGTGGTCGACGCGGTGGCCGGACGGCTGGACCAGGACGTGGAAGGGGTGCGGGCCGAGGATCTGGCCCAGCTCCAGGGGGCGACCATGCCGGCCGTGCTCCTTGAACTGGGGATGGGGGACGGCGACGCGCCCGTGAACGACCAGATGCTCGACCGGGCCGCGGACGGGATCGTGGAGGGGCTCCGGCTCTACCTCCTCTCCGGGGAGGAGGGGCGGTGAAGCTCTCCCGGCGCGCCTGGTGGATCGCGGGAAGCGCGGCGGTGGTGATCGCCGCGGTGGCGCTCTTCGTGAGCGTGCGTCTCATCCGGGAACCCCAGAGCCTGCGTTATCGCCTCGATCTGAGCGAGCGGGGAGCCGCCCTTCAGGCGGTGACCGTGTACTACCTGGATCCCGACTCCCTAAGCCTGGCCCCCCGCGAGCGGGAGGTGCTCTCCGGATCGGACCGGAAGGCCCTGGCCGAGGAACTGGTGGCGTTCCTGTCGGAGCCGGGGGAGGGGACCCGGCCCGCGCTTCCCGAGGGAGTGAAACTCCTCCACTTCTTCGAGGACGGAAACGGCGAGGCGGTGCTGGACTTCGACCAGGCGATCCGGGATGTCCGGGCGGTCGGGATCCTGGAGGAGCGGCTGAAGCTATCGGCCCTGACCCGCACCCTGGCCGAGAGCCTGGGCGGGGTGGAGCGCATCCGGCTCCTGGTGAACGGCCAGCCCCTGGACCGGTGGGGCGAGCACCTGCGCCCGGGGCCGGTGCTGGAGGTGAACGCGTGGTAGCCGGCTCCCCGCTGGGGGTGTTCGACTCGGGCCTGGGCGGGCTCACCGTGGTTCACGCCCTGGCCCGGCATCTGCCCGCCGAGCGGCTGATCTACTTCGGGGACACCGCCCGGCTCCCCTACGGGAACAAGTCCAAGTCCACGGTGACCCGGCTCTCGGTGGAGGCCCTGCGCTTCCTCCAGCACTTCGGGATCAAGGCATTGGTGGTGGCCTGCAACAGCGCGTCGGCCCTGGCCCTGGACGCGCTCATCGCCGAGGCCTCGGTGCCGGTTCTGGGGGTGGTGGAGGCCGGCGCCGCGCGCGCGGTCGAGACCACCCGGAACGGACGCGTGGGGGTGATCGGCACCCGGGCCACCGTCGGCTCCGGATGCTACGATGCCGCCCTGGCCCGCCGGCGTCCGGACGTGACGGTGACCTCGGCCGCCTGCCCGCTCTTCGTGCCGCTGGTGGAGGAGGGCTGGATCGATCACCCGGTGACCCGCCGGGTGGCCGAGGAGTACCTGGCCCCCCTTCGCGACGCCGGGGTGGACAGCGTGATCCTGGGCTGCACCCACTACCCGCTGCTCCGGCGCGTGATCGGCGAGGTGATGGGGGAGGGGGTGAGCCTGATCGATTCGGGGGAGGCGGTGGCCGAGGAGGTTTCCGCCCACCTCGCCGGTCTGGATCTTCTCGCGCCGCCCACCGAGACCCCGGCGCGGCACCGGTTCTTCGTGAGCGATCAGCCGGAGCGATTCCACGCCGAGGGGCGCCGCTTCCTGGGCGAGGCCATTCTCGGCCGGGTGGAGCCGGTCAACCAGTCCGACATTCCGTGGTACGACCGGCCGGCGGCGGAGAACGGCCGCCCGGCGGACGAGGTTCCCCGCGGAGCCGCCGACAACCAACGCGGGGCGACCGGCGCCTCCGAGGAGGAGACACCATGACCCGAAGCGACGGAAGAACGGCCGACCAGCTCCGCCCCACCCGGATCGAGACCGGGGTGCTCCGGAACGCCGAGGGCTCGGCGCGGATCACGGTGGGGGACACGGTAGTGGTGTGCGCGGCCTCGGTGGACGAACGGGTGCCGATGTTCCTGAAGGGCTCCGGGCGGGGATGGGTGACTGCGGAGTATGGCATGCTTCCCCGCTCCACCACCGATCGCATGCAACGCGAAGCCGCCAAGGGGCGCCAGGGCGGGCGGACCCTGGAGATCCAGCGCATGATCGGACGCTCGCTCCGGGCGGTGACCGATTTGAAGAGCGTGGGCGACCGCACGGTGATCCTGGACTGCGACGTGATCGAGGCGGACGGGGGGACCCGGACGGCCTCGGTGACCGGGGCCTGCGTGGCCCTGCACCAGGCGTTCACCTGGTTGGTGAACCAGGAGAAGATCCCCTACCATCCCATGCGGGACCTGGTCTCGGCGGTGAGCGTGGGGATGTTGAAGTCCGATGTGGTTCTCGATCTCTGCTACGAGGAGGACTCCCGGGCCGACGTGGACCTGAACGTGGTCCAGACCGGGGCCGGCCGCTTCGTGGAGGTGCAGGGAACGGCCGAGGGGCTGCCCTTCGACCGGGAGGCCCTGGATCGCATGCTGGATCTGGCCGGGGCGGGCTGCCGGGATCTCTACCGGCTCCAGTGCGAGGCCCTGGGGATCCCGGGCGAGCCGCGGGGCTAGGCCGGGTGCGGATCGCGCGGATCCTGGCCGCCACCGGAAACCGGCACAAGCTGGAGGAAATCCGCCAGATCCTGGCCGGAACCGGGATCGAGGTGGTCTCTCCCTCGGAGGTCGGGTGGCCGGCCGGGGTGGAGGAGGACGGGGAGACCCTGGAGGCCAACGCCCTCGAGAAGGCCCGGGCGGGGGCGAAGGCCGGGGGGCTGCCCACCCTGGCCGACGACACCGGGCTCTTCGTGGACGCCCTGGGGGGGCTCCCGGGGGTCCGGAGCGCCCGCTACGCCGGTCCGGAGGGGGATTCGGCGGCCAATTGCGTTAAACTCTTGGCCGCGCTGGAGGGGGTGCCCCGGGAGCGGCGGGGGGCGGCCTTTCGGTGCGCGATCGCCCTGGTCCACCCCGGGGGGGCGGAGCGGGTCTTCGAGGGTTCGGTCCGCGGCCACATCACCACCGGAAAGCGGGGGACGGGGGGATTCGGTTACGATCCCCTCTTCGAAGCGGACGAGACGGGGCGGACCTTCGCCGAGATGAGCGCGGAGGAAAAGCACGGGTTGAGCCACCGCGGGCGGGCCCTGACCGCGCTCCGGGGTTACCTGGCCGGGTCGGCCGAAAAGGAACGTCCATGAAGCGATGGGTCATCTTATTCCTGGGTGCGGCCCTCCTGGTCGTGGGGTGCGGCAAGAAGAGCGAGAAGCAACCCGCCGATCCCGAGGCGGCCTGGGCCTCCTCCCCTGAGAAGGTGGTGGATGGCATCATGCACGCCTACCAGACCCGCGACGACAGCCTCTACGCCTCGCTCCTGGCCGACGACTTCCGCTATTACTTCGAGCCCGCCGGAGCCGATTCCGCCGACGTCCTGGGCTGGGGGAAGGAAGAGGAGGTGGTGGCCACCAGCAACCTCTACAAGACCCAGGACGTGGAGAGCCTCTCCTACAGCCTGGAGGCGGGCCCGGCCCATCCCGACCCCGACCACCAGGGCTGGATGGTGGTCCCGATCGCCGGCGGCGAGATGACGGTGGTGGTCCGGAACAAGGAACCGATGAAGGTCACCCTGAACCGCCAGGAGCTGGTCATGGCTCCGGTGGGGGGGAAGAAACCCGGGTCGCGCTGGGTGATCGAGGAGTGGCACGACTACCCCGTCCCCGGTGACGACGCCGGCGGGGCGGAGACCCCGGCGGAGCCGGGCCAGTAGCAGAGGTCCGGCAAGAGCCCGGCCGCCGTGGGTCGAGCGGACGGAGGCGATGCCGCCGACCTTGGGCTACCCGGGCGGGATCGCCGAGATCATCGACGCGCTCTCGGTCAGCCCTCCGGGACGGCATCCCGGCCGCCCCTGGACCGCAGCACGGGTCGGTCTAGGGTCGGTCTAGTCCCGGGCCCCTGGATTCCCCTCCGAGCCGCCCTCCCCGCCGTCCAGCTCGTTTCCGTCCGCGTCGAGATGATGGATCGGTCCGAGATTCAGGGCCCGCACCGAGTCCTCGATCCTGGCCAGGTCCCCGACCACCACGATGGCCGCCTGGTCGGGGCGGAAGTACTCGCGTCCCGCCGCGTTCGCGTCGTCCAGGGTCACCGCGCGGACGCGGTCGGGGTAGGTGGCGGGTTCGTCCTCGGGAAGGCCGTAGGCCACCTGGCGGGTCAACGCGTCGGCGAGGCCGGCGTTGGTCTCGAAGGCGGCGGGGTAGCCCAGGACGATCGAGTTCTCGGCGAAGGCCAGCTCGTCGGCGGTCACCGGCCGGGCGCCGTGGATGCCGTCCAGCTCCTTCACGAACTCGGTGAGGGCGGGGGCGGTGACCTCGGTCTGGACCCGGGCCGACATGGTGAAGCCGCCGGGGTTCACCGTCCGCCCGAAGCGGGAGCGTGCCCCGTAGGTATAGCCCTTGTCCTCGCGGAGGTTCAGGTTCAGCCGGCTGGAGAAGAACCCGCCCAGGATGCGGTTGGCCACCGCGATCCGGTACCAGTCGGCGTCGTCTCGCGCCACCCCGGCGTGGACCACGCGGATGGTGGACTGGGAGTCCCCGGGCTTGTCCACCAGGTAGACCTCCCTCCCGGTGCGGGCGGGGATCTCGGGGAAGACGGGGGCCGGCGGCGCGTCGCCGGACCACGCGCCCAGGAAATGCGAGGCGCTCTCCTTCATCTCCGCGGCGGTGAGGTCCCCTACGCCGATCAATACGGCATTGGCCGGCGTGTAATGGGTTTGGGCGAAGTGCTTCACGTCGTCCAGGGTGATCGCCTCCACCGAGGCCTCGGTGCCGGTCGATCGCCGGCTGTAGGGGTGGCCGTCGCCGAACAGGACCCTCGCCGCCACCTTGCTCGCGGTGGTGTTGGGGTCTTCCGCTTCGCGCCGGATGTTGAGGAGGCGGCGCTCCTTCTCCCGCTTGAACTCGTCCGCGGTGAAGGAGGCGCGGAGGATCGCATCGGCGAGAAGACCCATCGACGCGTCCAGGTGCTTCTTGAGCGTGGTCATCGAGATCATGGTGTAGTCGGGTTCGGTCCGGACCGAGAGATCGGTGCCGAGCCGTTCCAGGGCGTCGGCGAAGGCGAAGGCGTCGAGCTTCCCGGCGCCGGCGGTGAGGAGGTTTCCGGTGAGATCGGCCAGGCCGCTCTTACCTTCCGGGTCGCTGCTCGGCCCGGAGCGGAAGAGCACCTCGACCTGGACCAGTGGAAGCTCGTGCTGCTCCATCACCATGAGATCGAGTCCGTTGGGGAGGGACGCCCGCTCCACCGGCGGAAGCTCCAGCTTCGGATCGGGGTCGCCGGCGGGCAGGGTAACGCGGTCCACCCCGGAGGGGGCCTCGGCGGCGAGCTTCCCGCGCGGGTCCACCTGGAACACCACCCGGCCGGCGCCGACCCATTCCGCGAAGGCCGCGCGCACCGAGGCCGGGGTCGCGTTCATGAAGCGGTCGTAGTCCTTCTGGAGGTAGTCCGGGGAGCCGGTGTAGTGGTTGTATCGGTTCAACCGATCGCTGATCGATCCCCACGAGCCCACCCGCTGGAGCCCCTTCAAGAACGAGGCCTCGAAGTCGTTCTGCGCCCGGGAGAGTTCGCCGGCGGTGGGGCCGTCGGCGCGGAAGCGGGCCAGCTCCTCGTCGAGGATCTTCTCCACCCCGGCCACCGTGGCCTCGGGGCGGAGGGTGATCTGGAGGTTGAAGGTCGAGCACACCTGGCCGGGGTCCTGGCGGGCGTAGACGTCCTGGGCGAGCCGGGTGTCGTGAACCAGGCGGCGGTAGAGGCGGCTGGTCTTCCCCCGGCCGAGGATGGTGGCGGCCAGGTTCAGCTCGGCGTCCCCGGAGCGATACGCGGCGGCCGAGGGCCAGACGTAGTAGAGGCGGGTGAGCTGGACCCGGTCCTCGAGCCGCACCCGCTTCTCGTGGTCGAGGGTGGGCACCCAGACCTCGGTCTCCGCGATCGGCGGACCCGGGGGAATCTCCCCGTAGTATTCCTCGATCCACTTCCTGGTGCGGTCGGGATCGAAATCGCCGGCGATGCAGAGGGTCGCGTTGTTCGGCGTGTAATAGGTGCGGAAGAAGTCCTTCACGTCCTCCAGGGAGGCGGCCTCGAGGTCCTCGTGGGAGCCGATCACGCTGTGATCGTAGGGATGTCCCTTGGGAAAGATGGCCTGGTTGGCGTTCAACCGATAGACCGCGTAGGGGCGGCCCTCGCTCTGGCGGCGCTCGTTCCGCACCACGTCCTGCTGGTTCTTGAACTTCTCCTCGGTCATGGCCGGGAGGAGCCACCCCATCCGGTCGGACTCCATCATGAGCACCCGCTGGAGGTGGTTTCGCGGAACCACCTGCCAGTAGTTGGTGCGGTCCTCGCTGGTGGAGCCGTTGAGCTGCGCCCCCACCGACTGGAGCGGGCCGAAGTACTCGTCGTCATGGTGCTCGGAGCCCTGGAACATCATGTGCTCGAAGAGGTGGGCGAATCCGGTCCGGCCCGGCCGCTCGTTCTTGGATCCCACGTGGTACCAGGTGTTGACCGCCACGATGGGCGTTGAGTGATCCTGGTAGAGGATGACCTGGAGCCCGTTCGGAAGGGTATAGAAGTCGATGTCGAGCTGGGGGAGATCCGTGCTTCCGGCCGGCGTGGACCGGGCCGCGAGGGGAAGAACCGAGAGCGCGGAGAGCACGAGGATCGCCGATAGAAGGACACGACGACGAGGCATGGCGGGCTCCTTTTATGGGAGGCTTGGCCCGGGAAACCGGTCCCGGGAGTGGTGGCCGGGAACGGCGGGAGAATAGCCGATTCCGGGCGGTGGTGCCAGGGCTCGGGGGGACGGTGCGGGGGAGGGTTCGCGCGCGCATCGGCGGGCTCCGGGTGAGGCGACGGCGACAGTTACCGATGCGGCCGTGGGGCCGGCTGCGGGCCGTTTTCGGGGCGGCTGGAAGCCTAGCGGGCTTCGATCCCCAGGAAGGCGTGGAGGTGGCAGGCGAAGTCCCCGATCTCCTTCCGGTCCGTGCCGAGCCGGTCCCGCCAATCCGTGCTCATGTCGGCGTTGTTCATGTATCGACTCAGAATGTTGCAGGCATCGATCAGCACGTTGTGGGCGGCGGTTCGGCCGGGGTCCATGGCCCGGCGCTCCTCGGGAGGGGCCAGCCGCCAGTCGACCCGGATGCGGGCGTAGCGGACGGCGACCAGGAACAGATCGTCGCGGAGGCGGAGGGCATCGGGGTCGTCGGGCCCGAGGGCCTTCAGTTCGGCGTAGATCGAGCGGGCGGTGTCCTGGTCCATGGGGTCTCCTTTGGCGGCCCGAGGCGGGCGCGCCGGCGGGGCCCGGCGTGAGTGGCGCGCCTGGGAGGACTTGAACCTCCGACCTACGGATTAGAAGTCCGTTGCTCTATCCGCTGAGCTACAGGCGCTCGAGTCGGCGACCGGGGCGGAGGAGGAAGAAATGGGGTGGATGACGGGGTTCGAACCCGCGACCACCTGAGCCACAGTCAGGTGCTCTACCAGCTGAGCTACATCCACCATCGAAACCTGGGCCGGGCGCCCGGCGCCGGGGCGCCCGGATCGTCATCTTGGTCGGGGCGATAGGATTCGAACCTACGGCCCCCTGCTCCCAAAGCAGGTGCGCTACCAGACTGCGCCACGCCCCGAGGTCGTAGGGTCGGCCGGGCAACCCTTGCATCCGGAAAACGGCCCCCGATGGTAGCATCCCCGCCCGGGGGAGACAACATCCCCCCAGGGGGCTCGGAAGCGCCGGAACGCGGGGGTTCGCGGGGCGGCCGGGCATGGCCGGTCGGGCCGGGCGGTTTCATGCGCCGGCTCACGCGGCGGCCCCGACGCCCGGCCGGGTCCGGGCGCCACCGCCCGTCCGCCGGGGCCTCGGGGCTCTTGACCCCAAAACCCCGCTCCGGTACGGTCTAGAGCAGTTTTGAAGGACCTCCCCGACCCCATTCCCCGTCGATTTCAGGGTCCCGTCTGAACGGTCCCCGTCTTAGCGGACGCTGAGCGGCCCCCGGGCCGGGCGTCCAGGAAAGGAATCCTCATGGCAACACGGAGCGTCAACAAGGTCATTCTCCTCGGTCATCTCGGCGCGGACCCCGAGGTGCGCTACACCCAGAGCGGCACCGCGGTGGCGAACCTCAGGCTGGCCACCAACGAGTCCTACAACGACCGGCAGAGCGGGGAGCGGGTGGAGAAGACCGAGTGGCACCGGGTGGTGGCGTGGGGGAAGCTGGCCGAGATCTGCGGCCAGTACCTCACCAAGGGCCGCCAGGTGTACATCGAGGGGACCCTCCAGACCCGGCAGTGGAAGGACAAGGAAGAAAACACCCGCTACACCACCGAGGTCCGGGCCAACGACATGGTCATGCTCGGCGGGCGGGGCGGCGACGGCGGCTCCGGCGGCTCGGGCGGGTCCGGCGGAGGCGAGGAGAGCCAGTACGCCCCGGTGGGCGGGGACGAGGCCCCGGCCGACGACGACCTGCCCTTCTGATCGGGCGGTCGTTCACGCAGTTCGCGTCGGCGGATTCCGAGGGGATCCGCCGGCGTTCTCTTGAGCGGCCGGGTCTCAGCGGCGGAGCCGGGGGGCGGGGATCGGGGTTCGGTGGCGGGACCCGGACAACGACGATGAGGGACGGCGGGCGACGGCTCGCGGGACCTCCGAGGAGACGATGATGGCGGTGACCACGCAGGTGATCGGGATCGAGGGCATGCACTGCGACATGTGTGTGAAGAAGGTGTCGGCGGCGCTAGGCGAGGTCCCGGGTGTGCGAGCGGTAGAGGTGGATCTGGCCGCGGGGACGGCCACCGTCACCTTCAACCCCGAGACCACGGACCCGGCCGGGTTCGCGAAGGCGGTGGAGGGGGCGGGGTACCGGGTGAAGACCGCCTAGAGGTCTGCGGGACCGGGGCGGCGCCTGGGTTCCGATTTACGCGGCCCGGGGATACGGCGGTACCGGCGGCAGCCGGGGCGCGGGTGGCGCGATGGGCGTCGACCGCTCTTGTCACCCGAGGGGCCGTGTGCTAGCTTTCCTCTCCGTTTTGATCTGCACCGCTAGCTCAATTGGCAGAGCAACTGACTCTTAATCAGTGGGTTCGGGGTTCGATTCCCTGGCGGTGCACCAATTCGACTGGGAGCCCCGGTGGCGGACGCGCCTGCCGGGGCTCTTCCTTTTGTCGCCGCCGGTGCGCTGGGGTCCGGGCCGGTGGCCGGCGCGCTCCCGGACCGGGGTGTACCCGGGTATTTCGTTGTGCGGCAAGGAATTGGGTTTGGCTTGGGCGACCAGGTGGTTTGCGGCTCCCCGTCCGTGGGCGGGTTCCGCCGGGTCCCGGGAAGTCCGGGCGCCGGTGTTCGGCCTCCCGAGGCCTCAGGATTCGGCGGCCGGCCGGCCGATAGAGTAGAATGAAGTTTGCGAGCCCGGTGCCGGCGCCCGCCAGATGCGGCGCTCCGGCACCCGCTTCGCGGCACCGATTTGGGGGCGATTGGCTTCGACGGGGTCGAGGAAGCGGGAGGCGCGTGCCGAGGTCCTGTCAACCTCGTTAAACCGGCAGGAAAACTGCAACTGACAATACTCAGTTCGCACTCGCTGCCTAACATAAGGTAGCGCGGTTCGCCTCCCTTCGTCCGTCGGGGGAGGAGTGAACCGTCATATCAGGCGGGCTGGCCGGGTACTCTGCTCCGAGGGAACCGGCGAGATCTTAGGAGCTGGCCCCTTGCTCAGCCCGCCGGTCGGCGGGGCGGGGGGCGAGAATCAAACATCCGGCTACGCACGTAGTGACTCTCGTGGATTCGGTTTCGGACGCGGGTTCGATTCCCGCCGCCTCCACCACTGCGCGCACCTCCGGTGCGCTGATTTCTGATGACGGCGGGCCGGATCCCTTCGGGATCCGATAACCCGCCGCCTCCACCACTGCGCGCACCTCCGGTGCGCTGATTTCTGATGACGGCGGGCCGGATCCCTTCGGGATCCGATAACCCGCCGCCTCCACCACTGCGCGCACCTCCGGTGCGCTGATTTCTGATGACGGCGGGCCGGATCCCTTCGGGATCCGATAACCCGCCGCCGCACCCAATCTATTTGGTTGCAGTACGTTAGGACGCTAGATGTCGCGGGACCGCCACTCTGAATTTCCCGCGTCCCACCTGGTCGGCGTCCTGCCTATGCACGACTTCGAGTTCTGCGTGTGTCATTCTTACTTCACTCACGGGACCGGCCGTGGTCTCCAGATGAAGAACCGCTTGGGGAGTTGCGGAAGTTGGCATCAGGTGAAAATGAAGTACGGAGGAAAGGAGTCTGGAATTGGGTAACCGGGTCTCAATTGGCGTGACCGTCCTGTTCATTCTCGGCGCGATCGGCTGTCGGCACGCACAGCACTCCCAGACTGCCGATTCGCCCCAGGAGAGCACGGCTGGATCAAGGGAAGCGGCTGGAGACCTGGTTGCAAGCCAGGACCCCGGTCCCGACGTGTACCCTTCGCCCGACGCAATCAGTGCGTTCGTACGCAGGATCTTCCAGGACTCGAAAGGAAACCTGTGGTTCGGCACGAACGGGAATGGCGTCTGCCGGTTCGATGGGCAATCGCTGACCTACTACTCGACCCGGGAAGGGTTTGGCGGAGTTGCGGTAAGGGGCATCGTGGAAGACAAGGACGGCAATGTCTGGTTTGCGACGTCCGGAGGCGTGACAAGGTACGACGGGGAGTCCTTCGTCAACTACACCGTGAAGGACGGACTGAATCACGACGACGTCTGGAGCATCCTTGTAGACCATCTTGGAACCATCTGGGTCGGGACCTATGAGGGAGCGTGTCGTTTCGATGGAGAGCGCTTCGTCCCGTTTGCTATCCCGCCGGCGGATGAGGCTGATCCGATGAGGGGGGTATCGAGCACGACGATGGTCAGGAGCATCATGGAAGACAGCGCCGGGAATCTGTGGTTTGCTGCGGAACACAGCGTGTACGAGTACGACGGGAGCACGTTGGTCGACGTCTCGGAGAAATATGGATTTCGTGACGTCTCCGTCAATTGCATTGCGGAAGACCGGGAAGGACGCATGTGGCTTGCGACCCACTACACCGGCGTGTGCCGTCTTGACGGGACATCGTTCATCAATGTGTCCGAGCAGGAAGGGTTGAGCGGTACGGAGGTGTGGGACGTCTACCGGGATGGCGCGGGGAACATCTGGTTTCCGGTCGAGCATGCCGGCCTGTACCGATACGACGGGAAAGCGTTCACGAATTTTGGCGAGCAGCAGGGCATGGATAGTCCCGGCGTCCAGTGCACCTTTCAGGACAGGGAAGGCCGGATCTGGGCCGGAGGATATCTGGGACTCTATCGTCTTGAGGGCGAATCATTTGTCAAGATTTCCAGGGATGGACCCTGGTGATCGCGAGTTCGAGCCCGGAATTCCGATCTCGTCAGACCGGTCCAACCTCGTCCGGAGCATTGCTCCGGTCGTTCACTCCTGAGGTCGGTTGAACAAGGGGGTGATAGAGGACCCTTCAGGTGTTCGGGTCCCACCACCCCCACGACGATTGTTAACGCATTGTCAATGCGTCAGATACGACAAGCAAGCGGGACCGCCAACCGCTCCATCGCGAAAGCACCGGCTCGCACCGGTTCCCGCCCCGAGAAAATTAAAAAAATCAATCTGACACTTGACTTTGTTAATCAAATAGCGCACTCTACCTCTATTCGAGGAGGTGGATGTGGATATTTCAAAGGCCAGCTGTGCCGAGTGCCATCGCCCGATGGTCGTCTCCAGGATGGTCTGCTCGAGGTGCGGCGTGCGGCTCGAAGGCGAATTCGAGGTGTCGGCGCTGGCCAGGCTCCCGCTCGAGGACCAAGCCCTCGTGATGGCCTTCGTCCGGCACCACGGCTCGATCAAGAAGATGGAGAGCCTCTTCGGAGTGAGCTATCCCACGGTGAAGAACCGCCTGAACGCGATCGTGCGGCGGCTCGACGAGACATTCGACGTACCCACGCCCAACGAGCTCGTGCTCGATCAGCTCGCCCGAGGCGAGATCACCGTCGATGAGGCCCTCGAGAGGTTGAATCGGTGAGGCCCCAACGTGATCCCGGGATGGTTCCGGTCACCGCCGGCGGCAGGCGGGTGCGGATCGAATTCGTCAGGATCCAGGAAACCCGAAAGGAAGGAGACCCGAAGATGTCCCGTGAACGAGCGAAGATCCTCAAGATGGTTGCCGACGCCACCATTACCCCCGAAGAAGGCGAGAAGCTCCTGTCCCGACTGGACTCCCCCGGGACGCCCACGGCGACCATGGAGTCGGCGCGCGACCGCGGCGCGCGGCAGGCAGTACCTCTCAAGTACCTGCGCGTCGTCGTCGACGGCAAGGACAATGTCAACATCCGCATTCCGATCGGGCTCGTTCGAACCGGCATCAAGCTCACGACGCTGATGCCCTCCAAGGCCAGCCGGCGCCTCTCCGAGCGTGGAATCGACCTGTCTCGGTTCAGCAGTCTCGATGGTGAGGAGCTGATCGAGGCACTTCGGGAGTTGGACGTGGAGGTGAATACGGACGACGGCGACGTCGTCCGCGTCTTCTGCGAGTAGGTTCCGGCCGCCGGCCCCGGAAGGCGCGGACGGCTTCCCCGATCCGGGCATTCCCGCCGCCACGCTGTTGCGCGCACCCGGTGGTGCTAGAGTTGGCGGCCATGAACACACCACTTCGGGACCCGCCCATGATCGGCCGGACCCTGGCCCACTACACCGTCACCGCCAAGATCGGTGAGGGGGGAATGGGAGAGGTATACCGGGCCACGGACTCCCGGCTGAAGCGGCAGGTGGCCCTCAAGGTGCTGCCGGCCGCCGTCGCCGCCGACCCCTCCCGCCTGGCTCGTTTCCAGCGGGAGGCCGAGGCGGTGGCCGCCCTGAACCACCCCAACATCGTGACGATCTACTCGGTGGAGGAAGCGGAGGGGGTTCACCTGCTCACCATGGAGCTGGTGGAGGGCCAGAGCCTGGATCACTGCCTCCCGCCGGACGGCTTTCCGCTTGCCGATCTGCTCCGGATCGGGGTTTCGCTGGCCGATGCGCTTCAGGCGGCGCACGAAGCGGGGATCGTGCACCGGGACCTGAAGCCCGCCAACGTGATGCTCTCGAAGCAGGGGCGGGTGAAGGTGCTGGACTTCGGGCTGGCCAAGACGGCCGCGGAGGAGCCCGCTGACCCCGGTGCAACCAGGGCCCTGAGCGCGCCGCTCACGGGCGAGGGAATGGTGCTGGGGACGGTGCCGTACATGGCTCCGGAACAGCTGCAAGGCAAGGCCGTGGACGCGCGTACGGACCTGTTCGCGCTGGGGGTCGTGCTGTACGAGCTGGCCACGGGGACGCGGCCGTTCGAGGGGGGGAGCTTCCCCGAGATCATGGCGTCGATCCTGAAGGAGGAGCCGGCGCCGGTGACGGAGCGCCGGAGGGAGCTTCCCGAGGAGCTGAGCCGGATCGTTCGGCGGTGTCTGGCCAAGGAGCCCAACCACCGCATCCAGACCGCCCGCGACATCCACAACGAACTCCGTACGCTCCAGAGCGACAACCGTGAATCAGCCGGGCCGGAGAAGCAACTCGGCCACGGCATCGCCGTCCTTCCCTTTGCCGACATGAGTGCGGCCAAGGACCAGGACTACTTCTGTGAGGGCATGGCCGAGGAGATCATGAACGCTCTCGTTCCCATCCCGGGGATCCGCGTCGCCTCGCGCACCTCGGCGTTCCGTGCCCGAAGCGAGAACCGCGACCTCCCCGACATCGGCCGGGCCCTGAACGTGGGCCACATCCTGGAAGGGAGCGTGCGCGTGGCCGGAACCCGCATGCGGGTGACCGCCCAGCTCGTGGACACCGGAACCGGCTACCACCTGTGGTCTCGACGCTACGACCGCGATACCGAGGACGTCTTCGCCGTTCAGGACGAGATAGCCGCCGGGGTGGTGGAGGCGGTACGAAGCCACCTGGGTCGCGAGGACCGTCGCGCCTCCAAGGATCTCCCCGTTCGTGCGCGCGCCCAGGTCAACAACCTCGATGCCTACCGCCACTTCCTCAAGGGGCGCTACCTGCGCTTGCGGAACGACCACGCCGCCGCTTCCGCCAGCTACCGCAACGCCCTGGACCTGGATCCCACTCACGGTCCCTCGTGGGTGGGCCTGGCCGAGACTGCCGTCCTCTGCGCCACCTACGCCATGCGCCCGTCCCGTCCCGCCCTGGAAGAGGCCCGCCGGGCCCTGATCACCGCCGAGAAGCTCCAGGGTGAAACCGCGGAAGCAGACTGCGTGCGGGGCATGATCGCCTTCTGCGAGCGTAACTGGCCCGCCTCCGAGGACGCGTTCAACCGCGCCCTCGCGGCCGGCTCCGAGCAGGTCCAGGCCGCCTGCTGGCAGGGCATGGCCCTGGCCGCCCAGCAGCGCGGTGACGAGTGCGCGGCCATCTTCGAGCGCGCCCGGGCCATGGATCCCCTGGCCGCCTATCCTTACGGGATGAGCGGCCTCAGCCTCCTGGTGGTGGGGCGGGTGGACGAGGCGGAGCGTTATCTGGAGGTGGGCCTCGATCTGGAACCCGGGCACACCCTGGCCCTCTGGAGCCTCGCCTCCGTCCTCGTGCAGCGCGGCCGATACGACGAGGCGATCGCCGCTCTGGAGAACGCCGTCGCCGCGACGAACCGTGCCTCGCACTACGTGGGGGTGCTGGCTTGGGCCCTGGCCCGCGCCGGCAGGGGGGGAGAGGCGCGCACCCTGCTCGACGAACTGGCCGCGCGTCCGGCTTCGGGGGACGGTCCCGGCTCTCCCGCTCCCGCCGTGGCCGCCGCCGCCTGGGCCTTGGGGGAGTTGGGCGATCGCGATACCGCCTGGACGATCCTGGAGGCGGCTCGCGACGAGTGCCAGACCGTCATCTCGCTCATCGGCCACCCCGGGTTCGATCCCTTCCGCACCGATCCGCGCTGGCCGGGGTTCGTGGAGAGCCTGGGGCTGGGAGCGACGAGCGAGTCCTGATCGCCCGTCTCCGATCCCGCTGGATGAGTCCCGTTCGGAACGGTACGTCTGCTGTTTCGGAAGGATCATGGGTCTCGGAACAACTGAAGGGCTTGCCATTAGCGTTCGGCCCCCGCCGTATCCACCGTCCAAGGTGTTGCGCCCCAACCCATTGGTCAGCCAGGGGCCGCGGTGTCAGGATTATCCGCTATGATCCGGCCTCCTCAACCTGTCTGCATCTCCCTGATCCGAACGGCGGGACAACCTTGATCGGCACGACCATTTCCCACTACAGAATCCTCCGCAAGGTGGGGGAGGGCGGCATGGGGGCGGTGTATCTGGCCGAGGACGTCCGTTTGAAGCGCACCGTGGCCCTCAAGGTGCTACCCCCGGAACTGGCCGCGGACGCCGTGCGCCGCCGCCGGTTCACGGTGGAGGCGCGATCGGCGTCGGCCCTCAAGCATCCCAACGTGGCCCACATCTACGACGTGGGCGACACCGACGGCATGAGCTACATCGTCATGGAGCACATCGATGGGGTGACACTGACCGACCGCATCGCGCGGGGCGGCCTTCCGATCGGAGAGGCCGTCTCGATCGGCATCCAGATCGCCGATGCCCTGGCCGACGCCCACGCCCGTCACATCGTCCACCGCGACATCAAGCCCGGGAACGTGATGATCACCGATCGCGGGCAGGTGAAGGTGCTGGACTTCGGCCTGGCCCGGCTCGGGTACGATCCCGCTTACGATGCCGATCCTCTGGTGAAGACGATGGCTCTCGATCCCGAGGTCGACGGCGGGATGACGCAGGCGGGAGAGATCCTGGGGACCGTCCCCTACATGAGCCCCGAGCAGACCCTGGGAACCGACTTGGACGCGCGAACCGACGTCTTCAGCCTGGGTGTCGTGCTCTACGAAATGCTGGCCGGGAAGCGACCCTTCGCCGGCCGGACCCCGCGCGAGACCTTCGAGCGGATCCAGGGACACGCTCCGGAAGCCGTGGACGGTCTGAATGGCGCCGTCTCCCGGTCCCTGTCCAGGATCGTCCACCGGTGCCTGGCGAAGAACCCGGAGCAGCGGTTTCGTAACGCCGGAGCCCTCCTCGCGGCGCTCCAGATCTTGCCGCCCAGCCGGCGGACCTTCGGCATCCGGCGGCCCGCCCGGAGCAAGCCCCCCGAGGATGAGCTCTCCCGGATCGAATCGGTGGCGGTCATGCCGTTCGAGAACGGGTCCAAGGACGAGGACGCGGAGTACCTCTGCGAAGGCCTGGCCGAGAACCTCATCGCCACCCTGGCGCGGATCCCGGATCTCAGGGTCATCTCCCGGCACGCGACCTTCGCCCTGCGGGACGAGCCCCGGGATATCCCGGTCCTGGGCGAACGGCTCGGGGTCGACGCCTTGGTGCTGGGAGATCTCCGCCCCCGGAGGGATCGCCTGGTATTGAACGTCGAGCTGGTGGGGGTACCCGACGGCCGCCGTCTCTGGGGCGATCGCTACGACCGGCCGCTGGCCGAAGCCGCGTCGATGGAGCGGGACCTCGCCGAAACCTCGCCCGGCAACTCAAGGACGCCCTCTCCAGCGATGAGGTGGCTCGTCTGGTCGAGAACCAGGTCGATCCCCAGGCGTACCTGCTCTATCTCAAGGGCAAGTCCTTGCTCATTGGGAGCGCCACCCAGATGGTCAAGGGAGCGGAGTACCTGGAGGAAGCGGCGGAACGCGACCCAAACTACGCGTTGCCCCATGCCGCGCTGGCCGAGTCCTACATGATTCAGAGCCTTCACAACATTCTGGACCAGCAGGAAGCCAGGCGACGGGCCCGGGCCGCGGCCCGAACCGCCGTCCGCCTCGATCCCGACCTCCCCGAGGCCCAGACCGCTCTCGGCATGATGCGGGCGTTCGACTGGGACTGGGAAGGGGCGGATGAGGCCCACCGCCGCGCCGTCGAGGCGGGGCCGGGACGGGACGTCCCACACCTGGAATACGCCGACTTCCTGGGCACCGCAGAATCGCCTGCCCGAGGCCCTGGAGATGGCGGAGCGGGCCAGGCGGTTGGACCCGGTTTCTCCCAACCCGACTCATGCCGTGGCATTCGTCTGCATGCTCATGGGGGACTACGAACGGGCCGTCCGCGAGTTCACCGCGGCCATCGCCCTCCATCCCGACTGGATCTGGGGGCACATCAAGCTGGCCAACACCTACTCGAGACAGGGCCGCCACGATGAAGCGGTGGCCGAGATCAAACTGGCGGAGGCCGCGCTTCACGGTGGGGGAACGCCACTGGCCCGGTCCTGGGTGGCCCGGGTCTACGGGGCGGCCGGCGACCGGGAGAAGGCCCTCGCGATTCAAGTCAGGACTACGGGACACCGAAAGCGTCGCGGTGGATCCGGTGGTCCTCGGCCTACATCGACTCCGCTCTCGGCGAAAAGGACAAGGTGCTCGACGGCATCGAAGAGACCTACCGTCAGCGTTCGGCGCTGAGTTCCGCGCATCCTCGAATTCTCCTGCCTCGAGCCGCACCTCGACCTGCTGAACGAACCGCGGTATCCGGGAGGTTCTGAAGCGCATGGGACTGGCGGACTTCGTCGGAGGCGAGGCAGCTTCTAGCTCGCGGGTCCCCGGAGCCGGTGGCCCTTCGTCCGGACCCGCCGCCCTTGCACCGCTCGATCCCTCCGGCCGGACAGCCGGTCATCCCTCCGCCAACTTGCTTAAACCCCGTCGTTCCGATAATCCGATCTCGAGCCTCGGGCAAAAACGCGATTTGAAGCCTCGAAACCTGATCCGACGGCTCGAACTCAGCTCGATTCATGATAGAATTGGTCGTCAACCCGCAACCAAACCCCGTGCACGATGGAGCCGACAGGGCACTCCGAGCGGGAAGCACCCCACCGCACCTCAGGAGGATCCAGATGACAGCAAGGCGAATACTGACTGCCGCGATGAGCCCGGCGGTCTTGGCGACGATGGTCTTTTGCATGACCCCGGGGACGGCATCCGCCCAGTTCACCCTGAACGAATCGGGCTTCGACGTGACCGTCCTTGGTACTTCCACCGGCCCCAAGGGGGCGGCGTGCAGCCCGGGCGGCGTGTGGGGCGACTACGTCTACATCGACGACAGCAGCGGCGACGCCGTCGAGCGCATCGACTTCCTCGACGATCCCTCCCCGTTCGCCTCGGGTGCTCCCGATATCCAGTTCCCGGTGGGCATGGCCTTCGGCCCCGGTCCCGCCAACGACTTCGGCACCTACCTCTACGTGGCCTCGTACGGCTCCGGTCGCATCACCCGTCTCGATCCATCGGGGTCGCCGTCCCTGTTCGTCAACTTCCCCAACGTGAGCGACGTGACCTTCGATCCCACCGGCGCCTACAGCACCGACCTCTTCGCCATCTCCTACTTCGGAGCGATCAGCACGGTCACCCCCGGGGGCGTGATCACGCCGTTCGCCAACTTCCAGTCCTCCTACTTCCGGTTCGGGCCGGGTGGGGCCTGGGGAACCGGGCTCTACGCGACCAGCGCCGCCGGGAGCCTCGGCGTCGGGATCGTGACCGTCGATAGCGGCGGTAGCGCGACCTTGTTCACGGGGGGAATGGTCGGTCCGGAGCAGTTCGACTGGGCGACCGGCGGGAGCTTCGGCGGCGACATGTTCGCCTCGGACATGTCCGACGGCAAGATCTACCGGGTCAAGCCGGACGGAACCAAGACCGTCTGGGCAACCCTGACCAGGCCGGCCGGCATCACCTTCTGCAACAACTGCCTGTACGTCACCAGCTACGCGGGCGGGTGCTGGAAGGTCTGCGAGTCTCCCACACCGACAAAGCAGGCTTCATGGGGCGCCATCAAGCAGGCCTATGGTTCGTCCGACGCGGGTTCGGATCCGTCGACCCAGGAGTAACCCAGGTCGAAAGCTATCGAGAATCCTCGCGGGGATCATCCGCGCTTCAGGCTTAGAGAGGGGACCGCGGCCCGAGAGGACCGCGGTCCCTGCTTCTGTTAGGTTGATGCGGAGACGGAGGGGGACGGTGCCCTCCCATCTTGGGGGATTCCTGCCAGGGCCGCGGGAAGATGGTGAGGCTGTGAGATGAAACGCGTGAACCTGTCGGTGCTGGGAATCGTGGCGCTTTGCTCCGCCACCCTGCTCCTCGCCTGCAATGATGATCCGACCCGTCCGGACCTCCTGGGCCCCTGGGAGGCAACCACCTTCACCGCGGCCCCGGAGAAGGGTTACGTCCTCGGGCTGGCGTTCTCGGCGACCCGGGGCCTGGCGGCGGGAGCGGGCGTGGGGGGAACCGTCCCCGTTCAGACCTTCGCCCCGTTTCTCGCCTCGCTCGGTGAGGACGGCGCGTGGACTCCGGTCACCGGGGTCCCGCTACCGGCCGAGGGGTTGTTGTCCGCCGTCGGCGTCGCCCCCGCCGGTGAGGCGGTGGTGGCGGGAGCGGACCCGACGGCGGGGGGATTCATCCTCGACGAACGGGACGGCTGGAGCCGTCACGAATTCGACTTCGGCGGAACCGCGTTCGCGGCGAACGGCGACACGCTTCGGTTCGGGGGAGGAGCAATCGGGAGCCAGCAGGTGATGGTCAGCACCGCCGCCGACGTATGGACCCCGGAGACGCTGCCCTTCCCCGCGAACCGGAACGAGCGCGGTCTGGACGACATTGCGACCCGGAACGGGCTCTGGGCCGCCTGCGGATTCGACGACGGGGCCGAGGGAACCCCCGAATCCCCGAACGGAGTGTTGTTCCTGCACCGCGGATCGGGCTGGGACCGGATCGACGTCCCCTGCGGCGGCTGCTCCAACCGGGAGTTCGGCGCGGTGGCGGTGAGCGCCCCCGGGGGGATCCTCCTGGGTGGGGCGATCACGAATTTTGCCGGCGGCGCCGACGAGTACACCGCCTTCCTCCTGCTTCGATCCGTGGCCGGAGATTGGGCCGAGATCGTGCTCCCCGATCCGGAGGCCCTGGAAAGGGTGAACGACATCCTGATCGCCGCGGACGGCACCCTCTATCTCGCCTGCGGCATGGACACCGGATTCATCCTCCGGTGGCCGTCGGGAGAAGGGATCGAGCGCGAAGCAGCCATTCCGTCCGCCCGCATTCGGCGGCTGGCCCAGGCCCCGGACGGCTCGATCTGGGCCGCGGGATCCCTGCAGAGCGGGGAGAACGGAGAGGCCCGTCCCGCCATTTGGCGGCGGAGCACCTGAAGGAACGGCGGCGGAAGAAAGGCGCGGGAGACCCGCCCCGCGCTTCCATCCCGGAGCGGTTGTCGGCTTGGAGCGCGGCAGATCATCGGGTAAAGTCTGTCGCGGCGTCTCACCCAACCTATTCCGGAGCACCCCATGATCGGTCGCACCCTGGCCCACTACACCGTCACCGAGAAGATCGGCGCGGGGGGAATGGGGGAGGTGTACCGGGCCCGCGACGAGCGTTTGGGGCGCGACGTGGCCCTCAAGGTGCTTCCCGACGCCCTGGCCCGGGATGCCGGCCGTCTTGCCCGGTTCGAGCGCGAGGCCCGCACCGTGGCCGGGCTCACCCACCCCAACATCGTGGTCCTCCACTCCATCGAGGAGGCGGAGGGGGTGCGCTTCCTCACCATGGAGCTGGTGACGGGCCGGGGCCTGGACACCGTCATCGCCCCGGGGGGCCTCCCCGTCGCCCGTCTCCTCGAGCTCTCGATTCCCCTGGCCGACGCCCTGTCCGCGGCCCATGAGAGGGGCGTGGTGCACCGCGATCTGAAGCCCGCGAACATCATGGTGGCTCACGACGGGCGGGTGAAGGTGCTGGACTTCGGGCTGGCCAAGCTGGCCCAGGAGGATCCGGAGCAGGAAGCCACCCGGATGGTGACCATGCAGTCGCCGATCTCCGAGGCCGGCCAGCTCTTCGGGACCGTCCCCTACATGGCTCCCGAGCAGATCCGGGGCGAGCCGGTGGACGCGCGCAGCGACCTCTTCGCCCTGGGCATCATCCTCTACGAGATGGCGACCGGGCGGCGGCCATTCTCGGGTGAATCGTCCGCGGACGTGACCTCGGCGATTCTTCGCGACACGCCGGTTCCGCTCCGCGACCTCCGCGCCGAGCTGCCCCGCGATCTCGGTCGGATCGTGTCGCGCTGCCTGGAGAAGGACCGCGAGCGGCGGTTCCAGACCGCCAAGGACGTGCGGAACGAGCTGGAAATCCTCCAGCGGGAGACGGCGTCACGGCCGGCGGCCGCGGCTCCTTCCCCGGTAGCGAAGCCCGCGCCCCCGAATACGGATGCGCCGTCGATCGCGGTGCTGCCGTTCGTGAACCGGAGCCGCGACCCCGAGGATGAATACTTCTCCGATGGTCTCGCCGACGAGCTTCTGAGCGTTCTGGTGAAGGTCCGTGGCCTCCGGGTGGCGGCGCGGACGTCGTCGTCCACCTTCAAGGGCAAGGAGGCGACGATCGCCGAGATCGGTCGCGCCCTCAAGGTGGCCACCGTCCTGGAGGGGAGCGTGCGCAAGGCGGGAAACCGGGTGCGGGTCACCGTGCAGCTGGTCAAGGTCGCCGACGGCTATCCGCTCTGGTCCGAGACCTACGACCGGACCCTGGACGACATCTTCGCGGTGCAGGACGACATCGCGCAATCGGTGGTGAAGGAGCTCCGCACCACGCTCCTGGGGGAGTCGGAGGATTCCACCGCCAGCCGCGAGGCGCGCGCCGAGGTCGCCGCCGCCGCTGCCGGCCGCGGGGGGAACGCAGAGGCCCACCGCCTGTTCCTCCAGGGAAGGCACTTCATCGACCGGTTGAGCGAAGCGGACGTCGAGAAGGGGGTCGGATACCTCCGCCGGGCGGTGGATCTGGATCCCGGCCACGCCCGGGCGTGGGCGGCCCTTTCCCTTGCCTTCGGCCTCCAGGGGGGCTACGGGTGGGTTCCCGTGGACGAGGGCTGGCCGAGGGCGCGCGAGGCGGCCGAGCGGGCGCTGGCCATCGAACCCGACCTGGCCGAGGGGTACGTCATGCTCTCCCGGGTCCAGCGGATGTACGAGTGGGACTGGAAGGGGGCGCAGGCGTCGTCGGCCCGCGCCCTGGCGCTGGCCCCGGACAGCCTGGACGTGATCCAGGAGGCGGGGGAGCTGGCCTCGTATCTGGGGCGGGCCGAGGAGGCGGTGGCGTTCGCCGAGAAGGTAACCGCGCTGGATCCCCTGAGCTCGAACGCATACGCCCGCCTGGGCCGGGTCTACTTCTCGGCTCTACGGTTCGAGGAGGCGGAAACCGCCTACCTCAAGGCGCTGGAGCTGGCCCCGCAGCGGATCGTGTGTCACAGCATCCTGGCCAGCATCCTTTGCCGGATGGGCCGGCTCGATGAGGCGCTGTCCCACGCCGAGCGGGAGCCCGCGGAGTTCGCCCGGCTACTCGCTCTCGGCGACGTGTACTTCGCCATGGGGCGGGAGGCCGAGTCGCGGGCGGCGCTCGAGAAGCTCAAGGCCGAGCACCCCGAGGACTCCGCGATCCAGATCGCCATCCTCCACGCGATCCGGGGCGAGGTGGACGACGCCTTCCACTGGATGGACCGGGCGGTGGACACCCGCGACTCGGGGGCGAGCATGGTGAAGTCCATTCCGGTGCTGACCGCGCTGCAGCGCGATCCCCGCTGGCCGGCGTTCCTCCGGAAGATGGGTTTCGAGGTCTGATTCTTCGGCCGGCCGGGTACCTACCGGACCCCTAGCGGGAGCAGGACGGTCAAGAGAACAAAGCCGACAGACGGGAATAATGCCCCGATCATCTCCGGGGTTCGCCCCGGCGGTCGGGGCCGGAATCCCATCAAATGACCGACCAACGTGAGATGGTCCACGAACACCACCTTCCGGCGCATTGCCTCTCCCCGGAAGCAGTTTTGCACGTCGAGGACGCCGACCGTTCCCTTCCGCCTCGGCAGGGAGACCTTCGGCCTGATATGCTCCGGGGCGTCCGGAAGTCGAGTCGCTGTCCGAGCGATCCGGAGGTCTCCACCCCATGCCCGTCTACACCACCGCCTGTCCGCGGAACTGCTACAGCACCTGCACCATGAAGGTGCACGTGGAAGACGGTCGCGTGCGCCGGATCGAGCCCCATCCCGACAACCGCGCCACTCCCGAGGGCGTTTGTCTCAAGGGTCTGAGCTACGTGGGGCGGGCGACCTCTCCCGACCGGATCCTCTTCCCCCTGGAGCGGGGGCCGCGATCGGGCGCCTTCCGCCGCGTCAGCTGGGACCACGCTCTCGACCGCATCGCCGAGACGCTGACCGCGCTCGAGCAGGACCCCGGCCCCCAGAGCGTGCTCTACTACGCGGCCAGCGGGACCAAGGGATTGCTCAACCGTCTGGGGTCGGCGTTCTGGCGGCTCTACGGGGGATACACCACCACCTACGGCGACCTTTGCTGGCCGGCCGGCCTCGAGGCCTCGCGGCTCACCCTCGGGAAGAACCTTCACAGCGCCCCCTGGGACCTGGCCAACGCCCGGCTCATCGTGCTCTGGGGGAAGAACGCCGCCGAGACCAACATCCACCAGACCCGCTTCATCGACGAGGCCCAGGCCGCGGGGGGGAAGCTCGTGGTGGTGGACCCCCGTCGCACCGCGAGCGCGGACCGGGCCGACCTCTTGATCCAGTGCCGGCCCGGCTCCGACGGCGCCCTCGCCCTGGCCGTGGCCCACGCGCTCATCCGGGACGGTGCGGTGAACCGCGACTTCATCGAACGGCACGTCCTTGGGTACGACGCCTTCGAGGCCCTGGTGCGCGATTTCACCCCGGAGCGGGCGGCGGCGATCACCGACGTCCCCTCGCCCTATATCGAACGCCTGGCCGCGCTCTTCGCCGAGCACCGCCCGGCTACGATTTCCGCGGGCTACGGCATGCAGCGCTACACCAACAGCGGCCAGACCATGCGGGCGATGCTGGCGCTCCTTGGCCCTCACCGGGAACTTCGGCCGGCCGGGGGCGGGCTGGCAGTTCGCCAACCTCCAGACCTCGATCTTCGACGAGATGAAGGACCCGATCGCCTTCTATCCGCCGGAGCGGCCGGACGGCGTGGCGCGCGTCTCCGTCTCCACCGCCCGGCTCGGCCGGGACATGCTCGCCCAGCGCGACCCCGAACTCCGGATGCTCTGGGTGGAGCGGGGGAACCCGGTCACCCAGAACCCGGAGACCAACACCGTTCTCGAAGCGATCCGGAAGCTCGAGTTCCGGGTGGTGGTGGAGCAGTTCCTGACCGACACCGCCCGCGAGGCGGACCTGGTGCTTCCGGCCAAGACGCTGTTCGAGCAGTCCGACGTGATCGGGGCCTACTGGCACCCCTACATCCAGCTCAAGCAGAAGGTGCTGGAGCCCCCGGGAGAGGTGAAGCCGGAGAGCGAGATCTACCGGCTCCTGGCCGAACGCCTGGGGTTCCCGCAGGAAGCGATCGACAGCGCCTTCCCCGGGGCCTCGGACGGGGAGATCGAAGCGTGGTTGGAAACCCGCCTGGCCCCCTTCCCCGGGTTGACCCTGGCCCGCCTGAGGGAAGGGCCGATCCTGGCCCCGGGACACGAGGAGATCGCGTTCGCCGATCTCGTGTTCCCAACGCCTTCGGGGAAGATCGAGCTACGGTCGGAGGAGGCGGCGCGGCGATGGGGGGTGGACCCCCTTCCCGCCTACGTCGAGCCCGAGGAGTCCGTCCGGCGCGACTCGGCCGAGTCGCGGAAGTATCCGCTCTATCTCATGACCCCCAACACCAAGAACCGGATCCACTCCCAGTTCAACAACCTCCGGATGATCCGGGCGGTGAGCCCGAAACCCACCGTGGCCATGCACCCCGAGGACATGGCCGAGCGCGGTGTCGCCGAGGGGGACCGGGTGCGGGTGTTCAACGACCGGGGGGAGCTCACGGTGGAGGCCCGGGCGGACCACGGTCTCCGCCGGGGATGCGTGACCGTGACCAACGGCTGGTGGATCACCGACGGGGGGACGGTGAATTTCTGCTCCCTGGGGCGGGAGACCGACATGGGTCACGGCGCCGCCTTCCACGACAACCTGGTCCAGGTCGAGAAGGCCGGATGACCGAGGCGTTCACCCTCGACCTCAACCGGTGCACGGGCTGCGAGGCCTGCCGCCTGGCCTGCTCGATCGAGAACGAGCTGGGCCTCGACTGGAGCTGGCGGCAGATCGTGACCTTCAACGCCCCGCGCCACCCCGGCCTCCCCACCTACCACCTGTCCCTGGCGTGCAACCACTGCGCCGACGCGCCCTGCGAGCGGGCCTGCCCGGCCCTGGCCATCGGCAAGGACCCGGCCTCCGGCATCGTGAACATCGACGCCGAGCGCTGCATCGGCTGCCGCTACTGCACCTGGGCCTGCCCCTACGAGGCCCTCCGCTACGACGACGCGGCCGCGGTCATGACCAAGTGCACCTTCTGCGATCACCGGCTGGCCGAGGGCCTGGAGCCGGCCTGCGTCACCGCATGCCCCACCGGGGCCCTGGGCCGTGGAGACCTCGCAAGCCTCACCGGCACCGACCGCGTGCCGGGGTTTCCGGCGCCGGCGCCCCGCCCCTCGATCCGCTTCACCCCGCTCCGGGGGAAGGGGGGACCGCCCGAGAGCAGCCTCGCCGCCGACGACGGCGCGACCGCTCCGGGGGGACGGGCGCCGGACGGGAACCCGGGCGGTGGCCCGGCGACCGCGGCAGGAGCGCGGCCGGCCTCGGAGATCACCCTGGCCGGCGAGTGGCCGCTTCTGGTCTTCTCCCTCCTGGCCTCGGTCCTGGTGGGCTGGTTCGCGGCGGCGCTTCTCGGCGGGTCCCCCCCCGATCCCTGGCTGTTCCTGGCCGCAGGCGGTGCGGCGATGCTGGTGAGCGTTCGGCACCTGGGACGGAAGACTCGCGCGTGGCGGGCGGTCCTGAACGTTCGCCGCTCGTGGCTGAGCCGCGAGATCGCGGGCTTCGAGATCTTCATGGGGCTCTCGGCGCTCGCCCTCCTCTTCAAGGCGCCGGCCCTGGGTTGGGCGGGCGCGCTCGTCGGCTTCCTGGCCCTCTTCGCCATGGACCGGGTCTACGATCCGGTCCGCGCCAGGACGGCCAAGCCGCTCCACAGCGCCGACGTTCTCGTCACCGGGCTCCTGATGGCCGGAATCCTCGCGCGGGAACCGTGGCTGGCCGGGGCGGCAGCCCTCCTGAAGGCGGGCCTCTATGTGCGGCGGCGGGCGGGCGTTTCCCGGCGGGACCGCCTCGCCCTGGATCTCCTCCGCCTCGGCGCGGGCCTCTTCGCTCCGGCCGTGGTGTGGCTCGCGCGGCCGCAGCCGGGGCTCTTCGCGGTCTTTGCCCTGGCGTTGATCGCGGAGGCGGCGGACCGGCGTGCGTTCTACCTGGAGCTCGAGGTCCCGACCCCGCGGCGGCAGGCCGAACGGGACCTGGCCGGGCTCCTGGCACGGCCGAACCCCGGGCGGTCCTGAGTCGCGACGCTTCCCCGCGTGCTAAGGTATTCGGCTCAATCCACGGAGACCCGACATGCCCAGCCGCTTCATTCACGCCTTGACCCTCGCCGCCCTCCTTCTCGGCCTCGGCGTCTTGCCCGCCGGCCCCGCCGGCGCCCAGACCGATGACTGCCCGGCTCCCGGCACGGTGATCCTGTCCGGGGTGACCGGGCCGGCCCTCCAGGACAGCCTTCGGGCCCGCTACCGCCCGCCGGTGGGGCTCAGCTACGCCGGCGCCCGGGACGTTCTCTATTCCACCATCGACAACGACGACGGGCATCTGGCCGGGATCTACACCGGGTACACGGTCTACGTGGATCCCGAATCGCCCACCCCGAGGGCCGACGCGTTCGCCGCCGGGATCAACGCCGAGCATTCCTGGCCCCAGAGCAAGGGGGCGGGGTCCGTCCCCGCCGAAGCGGACATGAACCACCTCTTCCCGAGCGAGATCGGCGCCAACTCCGCCCGGGGGAACTACCCCTTCGCGGAGATTCCCGACCAGGACACCGACGCCTGGTACTGGATGAAGCAGGTCACCTCCACCCCCGATCCCCAGAGGATCGACGCCTACAGCGAGCTGGACGTGAACGCCTCCCTTCCCTACGGGGGACGCTGGGAGCCCCGGGAATCGGTCAAGGGGGACATCGCCCGGGCCGCGTTCTACTTCTACACCGTCTACCGCGCCGAGGCCGACGCCACCGATCCCGGTTTCTTCGGGGTGATGAAGGACGATCTACGGGCCTGGAACCTGGCCGATCCCCCCGACCGGCACGAATATGACCGCGCCTGCGGGATCGCCCCCTACCAGGACGGCAAGTTCAACCCGTTCGTGATCGACCCCACCCTGGTGGATCGCGCCTACTTCCCGAACGTAGCCGTCCGGCTCGCCTCCTTCACGGCGGCGCAATGGAAAGGTGGGGTGCGCCTGGATTGGCGGACCGGGTTCGAGGTCGATCACGCCGGCTTCAACGTGCTCCGCCTCCGCGGCGCGACCGAGGTCCGGCTGAACGCCGCGCTGCTCGGCCCCGGGCCCGACTACACCTTCACCGACCGCACCGGGCGGGCCGGGGTGGTGTACGGCTACGTGATCGAGGCGGTGGGGCGGGACGGTTCCCGCGCGCGCTTCGGCCCCCGGGATCTGCGCTTCCCGGAGCCGCTTCCGGCCGTCGGCCCCAACCCGGCCCGGGTGGGGGAGGCGATCCGGCTCCGGTCCGGGGGGTCCGGGACGATCGCCCTCGACATCTACGACCTCTCCGGCCGCCGCATCCGAGGCTGGGACGCCGTCCCCGCGGGGAGCTGGCAATGGGACGGCCGCCTGGAGTCGGGGCGACCCGCCGCCCCCGGGGTGTACTTCCTGCGGGTCCGGTACGCGAACCGGGTTCGCTCCCTCCGGCTGGTTCTCATCGGCTGATCGCCGGCGCCTCCCTCCGTCCCCCGGGCACGAAGAAGGCGGCCCCCGGAAGGAGCCGCCTCGGGCGAACGGATACCGGCGGGAATCCTAGGCGGACTCGGCCAGGAGCAGGGTTCGGGGATCGAGCTTCATGTGGAGCTGCCCGACGTCCGGGTTGTCGTGATCCTTGAGGAGGCGGATCTGGGTGGCCGCGCCCAGGGGCTCCAGGACCACCATCACCGCGATCCACGGATCGAACCGCGCCACCGGGTTCGGCACGCCGCGGGGATCGGTCACCGGCTCCTCGCGGTGGGTCAGGGCCGAGAGCCAGAGTTCCACGTTCAGGCTCGCCGCGAAGTCCTTGAGCGCGGCCAGGTCGGTCTCCGCCGCCTGGTTGAAGTCGAAGCCGTCCACCACCACCACCTCGGGGGCGAACCCCGCGTGGTCCCGGTAGAAGGCGGTGTCGCGCTGGATCCGCGTCACGTCCATGTCCACCCCGCGATAGGTGTGGATGATGCGGTGGCGCTCCACCAGGTAGCTGGTCAGGGACGCGTCCTGGATGTGGGCGCTCTGGCGAAGCTCGTTGAAGATCTCCTCGTAGAACTCGCGCGCGTGGTCCACCGAGTCCCCGTTGGAGATGTGGAGCACGTTTCGCCCCCGCATCAGGTCGTCGAGGGCGACCCCGATCAGAAACGCGGTCTTCCCGACCCCGGCCCGGGACATCACGACCCCGAGGTTCCCCTTGCCGAGGCCCCCGTGGGTCGATTTCTCGAACACACGCAGAGGGCTCCGGGCGTTCACATCCTTGGTGTACATGGCCTGTTCGTCTCCTTGACCCGGGCCTTCATGAGCGCCCTTCATGAACGGTCCCGGGTGATCTACTTGTGCTCGGCGGCGCGCTTTTCCTGGTATTTCTTCTTCAGCTCGTCGGCGATGGCCACGGGAGCGGGAGCGTAGCGGGAGAACTCCATGGAGAACTCCGCCTTCCCCTGGGTGACCGACCGGAGCCCGGTGGCGTACCCGAACATCTCGGCCAGGGGCACCTCGGCCTCGACGCGGATGAATCCGGCGTCCTCGGTGGTGCCGATGATAATGCCGCGCCGCTGCATGAGGGTACCCATCACGTCCCCCTGGAACTCGGCCGGGGTCTCCACCGCCACCTTCATGAGAGGCTCCAGGACCTGGGGCTTGGCCTTGGGGTAGGTGTCGCGGAAGGCGCCCCGGGCCGCGGCCTGGAACGCGTTGTCCGAGGAGTCCACCGCGTGGGAGGCTCCGTCCTCCAGCACCACCTTGATCCCCACGATCGGAAAGCCGACCAACGGTCCCTTGTCCAGCACCGACCGGAAGCCCTTTTCGCAGGAGCTGATGTACTCGCTGGGGATGTTCCCGCCGGTGACCTTGCTCTCGAACTCGAACTCCCCGGTCTCGGAGAGATCGATGTACCCGCTCACCTTCCCGTACTGGCCGGAGCCGCCGGTCTGCTTCTTGTGGGTGTAGTTGAAGTCGGCCCGCTGGCTGATCGCCTCGCGGTAGGCCACCTGGGGGGCGCCCGTCTCCACCTCGGCGCCGTACTCACGCCGCATGCGCTCGATGTACACGTCCAGGTGAAGCTCGCCCATCCCGGCGATGATGGTCTCCGAGGTCTCGTCGTCCACCATGGTGCGGAAGGTGGGGTCCTCCTTGGTGAAGCGCTGGAGGGCCTTGGACATGTTGGTCTTGGCCTTGTTGTCCTTGGGCTTGATCATCAGCTTCACCACCGGCTCGGGTACGAACATCGAGCTCATCGAAACCTCGATCGTCCCGTCGGTGAAGGTGTCGCCCGAAGCGCAGTCCACCCCGAACAGCGCCACGATGTCACCGACCATGGTGTCCTCGATGTCCTCCATGTCCGAGGCGTGCATCCGGACCAGCCGCCCCACCTTGACCCGCTTTCCGGTGCGGGCGTTGACGATGAAGTCCCCCTTCTTGAGGGTGCCCTGGTAGGTGCGGATGTAGGTGAGCTGGCCGTAGGAACCGTCCTCGAGCTTGAAGGCCAGGGTGACCAGGGGCTTGGCCGGGTCGGGGAGGAGCGCGTACTCCTCCTCGTTCTTGGCCAGGTTCACCGCGGTGTTCTTGACCTCGGTGGGATTGGGGAGGTAGTAGGTCACCGCGTCCAGGAGGAGCTGGACACCCTTGTTCTTGTAGGCGGAGCCCATGAGCACCGGGCAGAGCTCGAGGCTCACCACCCCGGCGTGAATGGCCCGCCGGATCTGCTCCACGGTGGGGGCACCCTCGAGCACCGCCTCCATGAGTTCCTCGTCGAACATGGAGACCGCGTCCAGCATCATCTCGCGCCGCTTGTCCGCCTCCGGGCGGAGGTCGGCGGGGATCTCCGCCTGCCGGAGGATCTCGCCGCTGTCGCCGTCGAAGTAGATCGCCTGCATGGTGACGAGGTCCACCACGCCCTGGTGATCCGCCTCCAGCCCGATCGGGATCTGCAGCATGACCGAGTTCAGCCCCAGCTTCTCCCGGAGCTGATCGGTCACCCGGTAGGGGTTGGCCCCCACCCGGTCCAGCTTGTTGACGAAGGCCAGCCGAGGCACCTTGTAGCGGCGCATCTGGCGGTCCACGGTGATCGACTGGGACTGGACCCCGGCCACCCCGCAGAGCACCAGAACCGCGCCGTCCAGCACCCGGAGCGAGCGTTCGACCTCGATGGTGAAGTCCACGTGTCCCGGGGTGTCGATGATGTTGATGTAGTGGTCTTTCCAGGAACAGTGGGTGGCCGCCGAGGCGATGGTGATCCCCCGCTCGCGCTCCAGGTCCATGGAGTCCATGGTGGCCCCCACCCCGTCCTTCCCCCGGACCTCGTGGATGGCGTGAATGCGCTGGGTGTAGTAGAGCACCCGCTCGGTCAGGGTGGTCTTCCCCGAGTCGATGTGGGCGCTGATCCCGATATTGCGCACTCTGTTCAGGTCTTTGAGCATCGGTCGGTACCTCGAAGTGGACGTAAGCCGGCCCGGTCGGGGGGCGTATTCCGGCCCCGGGGGTGGCTCAAGGATCCGGCCGGGGGCGTGCCGAGGGACCCCGCCGGCAGAAAATCGGCTGGCAAAAAGAGACGCGAGAGTCTAGCAGACCCTCCGCCCGGATCAAGCTAAAAATGGCGAAAAGCCGTTCCGCCACCGGCTTCCATCCTCCGGCCGGGACCGGGGTGCGGTCAAACGGCCCCGGGTGGAGGGCCCCGGGGGCCGCGCCCCGCCGGTCTCAGAACGGGATCGGCGTGAACCCGGCGTAGTAATGGTTGAAGATCGCCGAGAGCAGAAACACGTCCACGATGACGTGGACGAGGAGCACATAGACCAGGCTCTCGGATTCCTCGAACATGGACCCCTGGGTGAGGGCGAAGAGAAAGACCACCACCGGGCCGATCCCGGTGAAGGCCATGCGGGTGAGAACCGAGGCGTAGATCACCCCCTGGGCCGCATTGGCCACCCGGAACGGGAACACGCTCCGGAGCACCGCGAACACCGTGTTCACGAAGAACAGCTCGTCCCAGATCCCCACGCAGTTGATGCCGATGAAGAGCCGCCAGCTCGCGGTCAGGTCGGGCTCCGGGGGGAGATGCCAGTGGGTGGGCACCCATGGGTTCAGGACCTTGAAGTAGAGCTCGAATACGAGCCAGGCCAGGGGAATGGAGATGAGGACGTAGAAGACGTCCAGCCGGCGGAAGCGCCGGGGGAGGAACCGGTAGCGGACGACCCCGGGGTCGGTCCTCCGGAGAATCAGGTAGGGGACGATCAGCACCGCGGCGAAGGGAATCCCCAGGGTGATGAAGTGGCGGGTCGAGGTGTCGGTGTTGATCGGGGCCGCGGCCAGCACCGCCACCGCCCCCAGGAGCACCCCCATCCGGCGCCGGAAGGCCGGCTCGGCGTCGCGAAGGACCAGGATCAGGGCGATCCCCCACAGAACTGCGCCGGGAACGTACGCCCGGAGGGGAATGAGGAGCGCCGCCGCCGCGCAGAAGGCGGCGAGCGCGGTCATGCGGGTGAGGGGCACGCGGTGGTTCGCGTCCGGGCGTTGGATGGCGATATTCATGGTTGCTGCACGGTGTCGGAGACCCGGGGAGGATAGCCGGAAGGGGCGGTGGGCTCAAGCCGGTCGGGCCAGGAGCCGGGGGGCCTTGCGCGGAGCGCGGCCCCGGGGGGACCATGGAAGCGGTTGGATTCACCGATGCGATTGGCCCGCCATCCCGAGGAGACGATCATGGAAACCGCCCGGCTTTGGGACCGCTACAAGGAACTGCTCTGGCACGACGAGACGCTGGGGGTCTCGCTCGACGTGAGCCGGATGGACCTGGACGATGCCTTCCTCCACGGGATCGAACCCGGGATGGCGAAGGCGTTCGCGGCCATGGACGCGCTGGAGGCGGGGGCGATCGCCAACCCGGACGAGAGGCGCATGGTGGGGCACTACTGGCTTCGCGCCCCCGAGATGGCGCCGCAGCCCGAATTGACCCGGGAGATCCAGGAGACGGTGGCGCGGGCCCGCGCCTTCGCGGAGAAGGTCCACACCGGGGCGGTGAAGCCTCCCAGCGCCCCGCGGTTCACACGGTTCATCTCGGTGGGGATCGGGGGCTCGGCCCTGGGTCCGGAATTCGTGGCCGACGCGCTGGGGGGCACGGGGGACCGGCTGGCCCCGCACTTCATCGACAACACCGATCCCGACGGGGTGGACCGGGTGCTGGGGGAGATCGGGGACGACCTGGCCGAGACCCTGACCATCGTGATCTCGAAGTCGGGGGGGACCAAGGAGACCCGGAACGGGATGCTGGAGATCGAGGCCGCCTACCGGCGGCTCGGCCTGGAACTCGGCCCCCACGCGGTGGCGGTGACCGGGGAGGGGAGCGTGCTCGCGAAGCTGGCCGAAGCCGACCGGTTTCTCGATGTCTTCCCGATGTGGGACTGGGTCGGGGGGCGGACCTCCGAGCTTTCCGCGGTGGGCCTGGTGCCGGCCGCCCTCCAGGGGATCGACGTCGCCGCGATGCTCGAGGGCGCGCGGGAGATGGACGAACGCACCCGGCTCCACCAGCTTCGCGGCAACCCCGCCGCGCTCCTCGCCGCGGCCTGGTACCAGGCGGGGAACGGGAAGGGCGAGAAGCAGATGGTGGTCCTACCCTACAAGGACCGCCTCCTCCTCTTCAGCCGCTACCTGCAACAACTGGTGATGGAGTCGCTGGGGAAGGAGAAGGACCTGGACGGAAACGTCGTCCACCAGGGAATCACCGTTTTCGGCAACAAGGGCTCCACCGACCAGCACGCCTACGTCCAGCAGCTCCGCGACGGCCGGAGCGACTTCTTCGTGACCTTCGTCGATGTGCTCCGGGACCGGGCCGGGCGTTCGCCGGCCCTGGAGGAAGGCGCCACCGCCGGGGATTTCCTGCTGGGATTCCTCCTGGGGACGCGGAGCGCGCTCTACGAGGAGGGTCGCCGGTCCATGGTCCTCACCCTTCCCGAGGTCTCACCGCGCTCGATCGGCATGCTGATCGCTCTCTACGAGCGCGCGGTGGGGCTCTACGCCTCGCTCATCAACATCAACGCCTACCACCAGCCGGGGGTGGAAGCCGGGAAGAAGGCCGCGGCCGGGGTGCTGAAGCTTCAGGGCCGCGCCCTGGCCGTGCTCCGCGAGGAGAAGGGGAAGGGCTGGCGGCTCGAGGACCTGGCCCGGCTCCTGGACGCCGAGGACCGGATCGAGACCCTGCTCAAGCTCCTGGATCACGCCGCCGCCAACCCCGATCATGGGGTGATGCGGGAGAAGGCGGGAAAGCCCTGGGAGTCGGTCTACCGGGCCAAGTAGTGGGGAGCCGGACGCTGCCCTGATATACTGCGCGCTCGCCCCGCGCCGGTCGCCGCGGCGTCCGCGCTCACATTGCCCCGCCGGTACGACCGGGAGGAGGTCCCCATGCCCGACGCCCAGCCGTTTCTCGTTGCCGCCGTCCAGGCCACCCCGGTCTTTCTCGATCGGAAGGCCACCACCGACAAGGCTTGCGATCTCATCGGGGACGCCGGCAAGAAGGGGGTGCGGCTGGCCCTCTTCCCCGAGGCGTTTATTCCAAGCTATCCCTTTTGGATCTGGTACGTCCCCGCCGGCCGCTCGCCCGTCCTTCGGGCCCTCTACGCGGAGCTGGTGGCGAACGCGGTATCGATCCCCGACGAGACCACGGACCGGCTGTGCGCGGCGGCCCGCAAGGCCCGGGTCAACGTGGCGATCGGGGTGAACGAACGGAACACCGAGGCCAGCGGGGCCTCGCTCTACAACACCATCCTCCTGATCGACGAGCAGGGAGAGATCCGGGGACGCCACCGGAAGCTGGTCCCCACCGTCGGAGAGCGGATGATCCACGCGCAGGGGGACGGGAGCACCCTGGCCGTCCACGATCTCGGCTTTGCCCGGGTGAGCGGGCTCGTGTGCTGGGAGAACTACATGCCGCTGGCCCGTTACGCCCTCTACGCCTGGGGAACGCAGATTCACCTGGCCCCGACCTGGGACTCGGGCGAGCCGTGGATCTCCACCCTTCGCCACATCGCCAAGGAGGGACGGGTCTTCGTGGTGGGCTGCTGCAGCGCCGTCCACCGGGACGACGTCCCCGACCGCTACCCCTTCAAGCAGGACTTCCTGCCCCAGGGCGCGGAGTGGATCAACAAGGGGGACAGCGCGATCGTGAACCCGGACGGGAAATTCCTGGTGGAACCGGTCTCCGGCCGCGAGGAGATGCTGATCGCCGAGGTCGACCCGGTCCAGATGACCGGTCCCCGCTACCAGCTCGACGTGGCCGGGCACTACGCCCGCCCCGACGTGTTCGAGCTCCGGGTCCACCGTCGCCCCCGCCCGGTCGTGCAGGTGGAAGAGCCCTTGACCGGTTCCCCGGAACTGGTAGATTCCGAGGATTGAGGTTCCGTCCATGGCGGTCCGACCCCACGGGCCCGGCGGACCTACCCCAAGGCGACCATCGAACACCGTATCCTCTGCATCCCATTCCCCGAGGAGATACTAGGATGTCTGACCCCCGTTCCCCGAACTCCAAGACGCCGCTCGACAAGGCGGCGGCGGAGGCGCTGGCCCAGAGTCTCCGCGGCGCTCTCGTCACCCCCGACCACCCGGACTACGACACCGCCCGCAGCGTCTACAACGCGATGATCGATAGTCACCCCGCCCTGGTGGCCCGGTGCGTGGACGTCGCCGACGTCATGGCCGGAGTGAACTTCGCCCGCGAGCAGGGTCTTCTGCTCGCCGTCCGGGGCGGAGGCCACAACGTCGCCGGTCTGGGCACCTGCGACGGGGGTCTGGTTCTCGACCTCTCCCCGATGAAGAACGTCCGGGTGGATCCTGCGGCTCGCACCGTCCGGGTGGGCGGCGGGGCGACCTGGGGCGACGTGGACCATGCCACCGCTGCGTTCGGATTGGCGGTTCCCGCCGGGATCATCTCGACCACCGGGGTGGGCGGGCTCACCCTGGGAGGAGGCACCGGCCACCTCACCCGGAAGTACGGTCTCACCATCGACAACCTGATCTCGGCCGACGTGGTGACCGCCGACGGCCGGCTTCGTCACCGCCAGCGAAAAGGAGAATCCCGATCTCTTCTGGGCGCTGCGGGGAGGCGGTGGAAACTTCGGCGTGGTCACCGCGTTCGAGTTCCGCGCCCACCCGGTGCACAAGATCTACTGCGGTCCGGTCTTCTACCCCATCGACAAGGCGGGGGACGTGCTTCGTTTCTACCGGGAGTTCATCGCCGACGCCCCCGAGGAGGTGGGAGCTTTCTTCGGCTTCCATCAGGGTCCGCCGGCGCCGTTCGTTCCGACCGAGCTCCATGGAGTCCCCATGGCCGCCATCATCGCCTGCTACGCGGGTCCCGAGGAGAAGGCCGAAAAGGCGCTGAAGCCGCTCCAGACCCGGATCAAACCCGCGCTCGACGTCCTCCACTGGGCTACCCTGCCCCAGCTCAACGCCGCGTTCGACGGGCTGGTGCCCCCCGGCATGCAGCACTACTGGAAAGGGGAGTTCCAGACCGAGATCGACGACGCCACCGTCGACGTGCACCTGAAGCACGGGCCCACGGTCCCGAATATCCACTCCCTGATGCACATCTATCCGACCAACGGGGCGCCGGGCCGGGTGGGAAAGGCCGATACCGCTTTCAGCTATCGGGAGGTGAATTTCTCCACCGTGATGTTGTGCGCGGATCCGGACCCGGCCCACAACCCGGAACGGATCAAGTGGGTCCGGGACTACTGGGAGGACCTGCATCCGCACTCGGCGGGCGGGGCCTACGTGAACTTCCTGATGGAGGAAGGCGAAGACCGGGTGGCCGGGACCTATCGGGAAAACTTCGACCGCCTGCAGAAGATCAAGGCGAAGTACGATCCCCAGAACCTGTTCCGCCGGAACCAGAACATCAAGCCGAAGGCCTGATCGGCGGACCCGGTCGCGCCGGACGTCTCACGGGGCCGCCCCTTCCGGGGGCGGCCCTCGCTCTTGGGAGGTCCCGCGCTACGTCGCGGGCCCGGTCCGGCCGCGGAAGACGATGAGCGCCACCAGGGCGAGGACGATCACCATGGCCACCCCCAGAACCGGCGGGTGCCGGCGAAGCCAGTCCAGCCCGAACCCCGGCGGTTGGAGGAGGGGGTTCGCCGTCTCCGGACCGAGGCCGGCGGCGGTGTAGCCGGGTACCCGGTTCGCGGCGTCCTCCAGGAACCAGGCCTGCGCCCCCAGGTAAGGGTCGCCGTAGGCGACCCAGAGGGACTCCGTCGCCGCGGACGCGGGGAAGGCCCAGCGCATGGGGACGGTTTGCACCCCCTCCACGGTGAGCGGTGGGTTGGGCGGGTCGGCCGCGCTCACGGTGAGGCGCAGCGCGTCGGTGCGGAGGGGCCGGAATTCCAGGCTCTCGAACGTGTCCGCGGCGTTCGCCTCCCTTCCCGGGGACCCCTGACCCAGCCGGGGGACGAAGCGCCACGCGCCGCCGGGCAGGCGGGCCTCGACCCGCATCGGGGGCCGGGATAGGGCGTTCCGCCGGTGAATCACGACCGCGGTCGCGGCGCCGGCCGGATTCTCGAGCTCGATGACCGCACGCCAGGTGCGCCCCTCGAAGCCTCGGGAGGCGATGCGGAAGGGAACGGTCAGGCGGGGAGCGGCCCGTTCCACGCGGCGGTAGACCCGCAGGCTGTCCCCGGGGAGGAAGTTCCCGGTCGAGAAGAAATCCACCTGGAGCCACCGCCCGGCGGCGATTCCGGCCCGGACGTCCAGGCCGGGCTCCGGCGGAACCGGGTGGGAGCGGTCGAGGGCCTCGGGGAGGGGCTCGAGCCGCACCGTGCCCTCCCGGTCGGGGCCGGTCCGGATCGCCACGCTTTCCTGGCCGGAACGGCGGGGAAATTCGACCAGGAGGGTCTCGGGGTAGTCGGGCCCCATGTCCACCTGGAAGACGGTGTCGCTCGTGTGCTGCCTGGGGAGGAGCCGGGCCAGCACCGGGAGGTCGATCGGGTCTTCGCGCCGGGGAGGGAGAACGGCGAAGGGGACCGATTGACCGGCGGCGTTCATGAGCCGGACGTCGTGGAAGTCCGGCGAGGACCGCGCGGCGAGGAGCGAGTCCTCCACCACCGCGAGCCAGGCCCCGGCCGGGACGTGGTTGGGGGGGAGGACGGCCCGCCGGTAGGGGAGGGTGGTCAGGTCCTTCGAGACCTCGGCGCCGGCGGCGGCGCCTACCAGGAGCAGCAGCGCGGCGATCGCCGGAACGCGGCGCCTACGCATACCCGGTCTCCCACCGCGCCCCCCACCTCCCCGCGCCAGCCGCGGCGTCACGTTCGCCGCTCCCGCTGGTACAGGACGGAGATGGCCAGGAGTAGGAGCCCCACCGCCACGAAGGACGCGATGCGGTAGCCGCGCTCCAGCGCCCGCATGTCGAAGGCGAAGACCTTGACGATCAGGATGCCCAGGACGACCACGCCGAGGAGGCGGATCGGCCGGTAGCGGGTGAGGAAGCCGGCGACGATGAGGAGCCCGGCGTACACCGCCCAGATGAGGGAGAGGGTGAGAAGCATCGGCACCTCGAGCCGGACGTGCTCCAGCGCCTCCCGGGACTTGAAGAAGACCATCGATTCCGTCGAGATCCGCCAGAGCAGGAGCGCGGCGGCGGCGATGACCAGGAAGGTGACGAGTCCCCGCTCGCGGGGCTCCAGGCGGTCGCCGTGGCGGGAATAGAGCCAGGCGGTGAGGGCCAGGACCCCCACCGCGGCCACTCCGGTCAGGAACTCGGGGTTCAGGAACAGATGGAAGCGGGCCGGGGCCTGGAAGGACTCGGCGGTGTCGAGAATCAGCACCCGGAAGACGGCCAGGGCGTAGACCCCGAGACCGATCAGCCGGTGGCTGAGGCTCCGGGTCTGGAACCCCCCGGCCACCAGCACCAGGCCCATGAGCGCCCAGGCCAGGGTGATCCAGGCGAGGTCGAACTGGATGGGAACCGCGAGGACGGCCAGGGCGATTCCGGTGTAGTGGGTCATCCTCACTCCGGGGAGGCCGCCCCGCCGGAGCGCGACCGCGCGCGCCGCGCCCACGTAGGCCAGGGCGAGGATCGCGAAGGCCAGCCCCCGGAACGCCTCGTACCCGGGAGCCATCAGCCGGTAGAGAAACACCGAGAAGGCGAGGCCGTTGGCCACGGTCACCACCGCCCGGGCCGTGCTCCAGAACCCGCGCCGGGGCGGGCTCATCACCGGGACCATCGCGTACAGGGCCCACATGAGCCCGACCCAGAGGAGGGCCGCCCCGCGGTGCCCCGGGGCCTCGGGCCCCGACCACCAGGTTCCCACCAGGATCGCCGTGCCCAGCCAGGCGCCGAGAGGGAGGATCGGCCACCGGCGGCGCGCGGCGATGAGGACCGCCCCCAGGTTCACCGCCACCAGGTAGGGAAGGAGCGCGCGGGTGGAGTCGCCGGCCGCCGGGAGCAGCGACGGGGTGAGAAACGCCCCGGTCAGGGTCAGGGTGGCGACCATGAGCGAGTTCTGGATGATGGCCACCGCCGCGCCGACCAGCGCCACCCCGAAGAGGAACGGATAGACCACCCCGGTGGGCACCATGCGATGGAACCCGTAGGACGCGTAGGCGGCGAGGTAGAGAAGCGCGACCCCGCCGCCCAGAAGCCCCTGTCCGAGGAAACGCTGGGTGCGGCGGCGGACCAGGGCGCTCCCCACGGCGATGAAGAGCGCTCCCACCACGAGCCCGGTCAGGATCTGCCCCACCCCGGCGAAGGGGCTCTCGCCGAGGTCGTAGGCCAGGAAGAACGCGGTGCCGAAGAAGATCGCCAGCACCCCGATCCAGGTGAGCCACTGGCCCCCGACCACGGTCTCGAGATCGCCGGGAAAGGCGGCCGGTTTGCGCAGGGGCGCTTTCTCCGGATCCGGCCGTCGGGGCGAGCGAGCGGCCTGGGGGATGCCGACGGGCGGCTGGGATCCGGTCATCGTGGCCGCCGGACGCGCCGGGACGGCCGGATGGATGCCCGAGGCCCCGTCCGGGGCCGCTCCGGGGGAGGCGAGCCGCCGCTCGAGCTCGATCAGGCGCTTCCGCGCGTCGTCCGATTGCCGCTTGGTGACGAGCACCAGCACGAGGGCCGCCGGCCCGGCGAGGATGATCGCCGCCGCGAGAAGGATCAGGACGCCGGTCATGGCGGCAGACTACCGCAACCCGGGGGGTTCGGGGAGGGGGGCGATCGGCGCCGGTTCGAGCACCGCAAGCCGGCAACCGGGCCGGGCGACCCGCCCTCCCTACCGGAGGAACAACATTCCCACCCCGGCCACCGCCACCAGCGCCCCCGCCGCCGCCCGCCGCGACACCTTCTCCTTCTGCATGAAGATGAGTAGCGGGAGCACCAGGATCGGGGTGGTTGCCATCAGGGTGGCGGCGATCCCGGTCTTGGTGAGCCGCACCGCGACCAGGGAGAGCCACACCCCGAAGACCGGTCCGAGAAAGGTGGCCCCCAGCGTGGCCCACCGCGCCGTGGGGTCCCGCAGGAGGACCGGGAGCGAACGGACCTTGCCGGTGGCCAGGGCGAGCGCCCACACCCCCCCGGTGGCCGCGGCCATGCGGATGGCGGTGGCGGGAAGGGGATCGACGACGGTGCTCATCCCCACCTTCGAGAGCACCAGGCCGAGCCCCTGACCCAGAGCCCCCAGAACCCCGAAGGTCACCCCCCGCACCCGGTAGCCCCGCGGGATGGGGGTCGGCGAGCGCTCGAGCACCACCCAGAACACCCCGCCCAGGATGAGGGCCATGGCCAGCCAGGCCGCGGGCCGGAGGGCCTCTCCCAGGAGCGGGATGGCCAGCAGGGCGGCGAAGGGGGGAGCGAGGGTCATGAGCAGGGTGGCCAGCCTCGGGCCGACGAACACCAGCGACCCGAAGTAGGCCCAGTCGCCCAGGGTCAGCCCGATGAGCCCCGAGACCGCGAGGATCACCACGTTCCGGGAGCCGGCCTCCGGCGCCCAGGCCAGACCCCGGGTGATCAGGAGGATCAGGCTCAGGGCGAGAAGGGCCAGGGTGATCCGGGCGAGGTTGAGGGCGAAGGAGCCCGTCCGCCGTCCGGCGAGGGTGAAGAGAATGGAACCGGCGGCCCAGAATGCGGCGGTGGTCAGGGCGGCCAGTTCGCCGAGGAGGGGCATTCGGATCGAGGCGGAGCCGGGCTAGTCCCCGGTGATCGCCGCGGCCTCCTCCACCGAGGCCGTGACCCCCGCCCGACGGAGCAGTCCTTCCACCCCTTTCAGGATCCGGGTGTGGCCGGTCTCGTCCAGGAAGTTCACCCGGGCCTCGTTTCGGGAAAGGGTCCAGGTCGCGGTGGGGCGGCTGTCGAGGTAGACCAGGCCGGTGTCCTCGCCGACGACCTCTTCCGGGTGGTAGCGGGTCTTGTAGGCGAAGAGCAGGGGATCCCCGGGCGGAATCACCACCAGACCCCGGGTCCGGCTCTTCCGGAAGTGGATCAGCTCTTCCAGGTCTTTCGGCTTCATGAAGGTGTTGAGGGGGTCGCCCTCGATCTGAACCTCGTCCACCCGATGCTTGGCCATCAGGCGGCGCGCGGCGGCCACCGTGACCCCCAGCCACGCCGCCAGATCCGACGCTTCACACGGGCCGTAGGAAGACAGGTAGCGTCCGACCAGTGCGTGGTAGTCACGGTCGGCCTCCACCACCTTTCCCAGGTACTCCTTCGCCCAGGCGAACACCACCTGCTGGCCGTCGCCTTCCTTCCAGACGATCTGCCCGGCCTGGGCCGCTTCCCTCAGCATGAACAGCCGGGTGGTCGCGTCGGGGATGGCCTCTCGCAACCCGTCCCGGGAAATGTCGTGGGGACAGAGGCGCTTGAGGAGCCGGAGCCGCGCCGCCGGGGTGAGGTTGGAGCGGGTATCCAGAAACCGCCGCCATCGGGGGGCGGTGACTCCGGCCGCGGCCAGGAAGATCCCCAACTCGCCCGTGGGGACGATCTGGAGCGCGCCCCGGACTCCCCAGGTTCGCACCACGGTGTGCTTGTCCTGGAGGGCCCGGAGGAGATAGTCGGGGGAGTAGTCGGGAAGGCGGGCGGCCAGGGCGAGGTGGGCCTGCTCGAGCCGGTCGCACCGGATGCCCCCGAGGGCCGCCACCAGGGGGGCTGGGGACTTCCGCTTGTGGAACTCGTCTCCGAGAAGCCCGGTCTCGTTGGCGGTGCGCGCGAACATCTGCAACGGGGAAACTGCTGGAACCGCCAAGAGACCTCCTCGTCTGGGTGGGCGGGAAACCCGGGACCGCGGCACCTGACGCCGTCGATCCCCGGGGCCGCTTCCTTCGCCACCATACCAACTTACAACCCTAGGGCACGGTTTGGGAATACCCCAATGCCGGGGGAGTAGGCGCTAGAAGGGGGGGGCGGGGGGTGGGAGGCGGCGTCGGAGCCTTGGGATGCCGCGCCGGGACCGTGGAGAGGGGGGGCGAGCCGCGGAGCGTCTCCGCCCGCCGACCCCCCAGGGGGATAGTCACAGGAGGAACCGGGTTGGGTTATAGTGACCGGATGGACCGGTCCAACCCGGACTTTTTTGGAGGTGAGCGCGCGTGATCAAGTACTCCACGGACCATCGTGGGAAGACCCTGGCCATCCTGGTGGGCGGCGGCCCCGCCCCCGGCATCAACGGGGTCATCCGATCGGTGACCATTCAGGCCATCAATTCCGGGCTCAAGGTGCTCGGTATCTACGACGGATTCAGCTGGCTCATGGAGGGGGACTCCAGCCGCCATACCGAGCTCCACATCGACGACGTTTCCCGCATCCACTACGACGGCGGCTCCTATCTCCGGACCTCCCGCGCCAATCCCACCAAGGCCCAGGAAAAGCTGGAAGCCGTCGTGCATGCCCTGAGCGAGCTGGGAGTGGACTACCTCGTCACCATCGGCGGCGACGACACCGCCACCAGCGCGATGATGATCGACAGCCTGAGCGGGCCTCAGATCCAGGTGGCGCACGTTCCCAAGACCATCGACAACGACCTTCCTCTCCCCGGCCACATGCCCACCTTCGGCTATGAGACCGCGCGGCATTTCGGGGTGGGAATCACCCAGGCCATCATCGTCGACGCCCAGACCACCACACGCTGGTACTTCCTGGTCTCCATGGGACGGAAGGCCGGCCACCTGGCCCTGGGGATCGGCAAGGCCGCGGGCGCCACCCTCACCCTGATCGGGGAGGAATTCCGCGACCGGAAGATCTCCCTGGCCACCCTGGCCGACATCCTCGAGGGCTCGGTGATCAAGCGCATGGCCATGGGGCGCCCCTACGGGGTCGCGGTCCTGGCCGAAGGGCTCTCCGAGCGGCTGGATCCGGAGGAGCTTTCCCGGAACGCCGAGATCGAACGCGATTCCCACGGGAACATCCGGTACGGAGAGATCGAGCTGGGACGGATGCTCAAGAACGAGGTGCGCCGCCGGCTCAAGGAGCGCGGCATCAACGTCACCATCGTCGACAAGGACATCGGCTACGAACTCCGGTGCGCCGACCCCATCCCCTTCGACCTGGAGTACACCCAGGATCTGGGTTACGCCGCGGTCATGTACCTCCTGTCCGGCGGAAGCGGGTCCATTGTGACCATCGACCGGGGGCGGTTGATTCCCATTTCCTTCGCCGACATGCTGGACGAGAAGACCGGAAAGGCGCGGATCCGCGAGGTGGACATCGACAGCGACTCCTATCGGGTCGCCCGCCACTACATGATCCGGCTCGAGGACGCGGACTTCGGGGATCCCAAGTCGGTGGCCCGCCTGGCCACCATCGGACGGATGCCGCCCGCGGAGTTCGATCGCAAGTTCCGCTATCTCATCAACGACCCGCCGGTGCGGCCCGCTTCGGGGGACGGCGCCGGGGAGCCACCCGAAGCTTCGGGGTCCGGCTCCGAGGCCTCGGAAGAGGAGCGGGTGAGGCGCTAGTACGTTCCCCGGTCCACTGTTCGGGCGCCGCCGGAGAGCGCCGGTTTCCCGGCGGCGTCAGGCTGGAGGATGATCGTGTTCCGATCCATCGACGACTTCATGCAGTCCTACGAGATCCTCACGTCGGGAACGGAGCGGGTGCTGGCCGCCCTGACCGACGAAAACCTGGGCCGGGCGGTCACCGACGAGCACCGCACCCTCGGGCAGCTGGGCTGGCACCTGGTGGCCACGATCCCCGAGATGATGAGCCGGACCGGGCTCGCGATCTCGTCGGTGGATCCCCATTCCCCGCCGCCGGCCACCGCCGCCGCCATCCGGCAGGGATACCACGAAGCCAGCCGGGAGCTCATGGGCGCGATCCGGGGGGCGTGGACCGACGCGACCCTCCTCGAGACCGACGACATGTACGGACAGCGGTGGCCCCGCGGAACCACCCTGCTCGCCTTCATCCACCACGAGATCCATCATCGTGGGCAGATGACCGTGCTTCTCCGCCAGGCCGGAGCCCGGGTGCCGGGGGTGTTCGGCCCATCCAAGGAGGAGTGGGAGCAGTTCGGGATGGAGGCCCCGGCGTACTGAGCGCGCGTACACGGGCGGTCCCCGCGTTCGAGGTCACCCTTCACGGCGCCGGGATCACGGGAGACCAACCGGTGGTGAGCCTCGATGCCGCGGCGAGCTGAACGCCGGCGGAAGCCGGCCGTCGCGGTCCCGATCCACGAGCGCATTCGCGCGGTGGCGCGATTGATCCCCAGGGGCAAGGTGGCTTCCTACGGCCAGATCGCCCGCATCGTGGGGTGCACCCCCCGCATGGTGGGCTACGCCATGGCGTCACTCCCGAGCGATTCCGACGTACCTTGGCAGAGAGTGATCAACTCCCAGGGGCGGGTGAGCCCCCGGGGCGCCGGCGACGGCGGCCTGGTCCAGCGGAAGATCCTGGAGCGGGAGGGGATCCGGTTCGACGCCTCGGGTCGGGTCGACCTGGAGCGGGTCGGCTGGGAAGGTCCGGAATAGGCCGGGGTATTTCCATCGCAGGGTTCGCGGACGGGGAAGGAGCGCCCTCATGTACAATCGCACTCGTGGACGGATCTTTGCGGCGACCCTGGCCGTCGTTCTTCTGCCGGTGGGGGTTCTCGGCCTTTGGGGCCGGAAGCCCGCTCCGGCCGAAAGCGCCGACGCCACGGAGTCCGGGACGGCGTGCGCGGTCCCCCGAGGCCTCCTCGCCGGCGCCTCGCCGGGGGCGGCTTGCGCGTCTCCCGACGGAGCGAAGGAGCAGGCATCCATGACCTCGATCCAGGATGCGACGACCGCGGGGCCAGGCGCCCGCGCCTCCGGGCTTCCGCCCATCGACCGGGCGGTTCCCGCGCGCACGGAGCTGGCCACCTTCGCCATGGGGTGATTCTGGGGACCCGACTCCCGGTTCGGGAGTCTCCCCGGCGTCGTTCGCACCACCGTGGGCTACACGGGGGGAACCAAGGCGCACCCGACCTATCACAGCCTGGGCGACAACTCGGAATCGATCGAGATCGAGTACGACCCGTCGCGGATCTCCTACCGTGAACTCCTGAAGGTCTTCTGGGCCGGCCACGACCCGACCGCGCGTTCGTGGAGCAAGCAATACAAGGCGGCGGTCTTCTACCACGATGAGAAGCAGAAGCGCCTGGCCGAGGAGACGCGGGACGAGATCGCCCGGCGGCTGGGGAAGACGGTGCGGACCGAGATCCGTGCCGCCGGAGGGTTCACCCCCGCCGAGGACTACCATCAGAAATACTGGCTCCGCCAGGTGAAGGGGCTCATGCGGGAGTTCCACGCCATGTATCCCGACGAACGGGACTTCGCCGCCTCGACCGCGGCGGCCCGGGTGAACGGGTTCGTGGGGGGAAACGGGAGCCGGTCCGAGCTCGACGCAATCGACGACAGCCTGGGACTCTCTCCCGAGGCGCTGAAACTGCTCCGCTCCTTCGCCGGCCGGAGCGCGCTCCCCTGATCCGGGGCGGCGCGCGGCCTGGAGCCGGTGCCCCTCGCTCGGCGCTCCCTCGGGGGCAGGCCGGCCCTGACGGCCGCCCCCCGGTCTCCCGTCACGGACGGGCTTCCCGCGCTCCGCCCCCGAGGGTGGTTTCACAAGAACGGGGTGTGAGGGTAGTCTTGTAAACGTCGCGACGGGGTGAGGTTTCACCGGTTCGGGAGCGTCCCGGCCGCAGGGCTCCCGGCGAGGACGGATGATGGCCAACAAGACCACGAAGAAATCGAAGAAGAAGACGGCCCGGAAGACGGCCGGCAAGAAGAAGCCCGCGAAGAAGAAAGTGACCAAGAAGCAAGCGGGCAAGAAGAAGACAGCCAAGAAGAAGGCGGCCAAGAAGAAGACCACCAAGAAGAAAGCGGCGAAGCGAACGCCGGCCAGGAAGAAGGCCTCGAAGAAGAAGGCCGGGGCCAGGAAACCCGCCGCCCGAAAGAAGACCGCCAAGAAGAAGACCGCCGGGAAAGGGGCGGCGAAGAAGAAGCCTGCCGCCAAGAAACAAGCGACCCGGAAGAGGACGACGGGGAAAGAGGTGGCCCGGCGAAAGTCCGGCAAGGCGCCGGGCCCGTCCCATCCGTCGCCCCCGACCGGCCTCGCCGAACCCGTGATCTCCACCGCCCGGAACGAATCCAAGCGGCCCCGTTTCGCCGAACCGGTGCTCACGCCGCCTCCGCCCGAAACCACCGCCGGGGCGGCCGCACCCGTCTCCCCCGAAGTCCGTGACGAGCCCAGGGTGGCGGGAATCGGCGAGGAAGCGGTCCTAAGCGCCACCGGCAAGGGCTGGAATCAGTGGTTCGAGATCCTGGAAGGGGCCGGCGCCCCGGAGATCGGCCACCGGGAGATGGCGCGCCACCTCGCCGAGACCCACGGCCTCACCGGATGGTGGTCCCAGATGGTCACCGTGGGCTACGAGCAGGCGCGGGGACTCCGGAAGAAACACGAGACCGCCGAGGGGTTCTCGATCAGCCGGAGCCTTACCCTGGACGTGCCGGTGGAACGCCTTTTCGCGGCCTGGAACGACGCCTCGGTCCGCGACCGGTGGCTCGGCGAGCCCGGAATCACCCTCACCACGGTCACCGAGCCCAAGTCGATGCGGATCCTCTGGAAGGACGGGCTGACGCGGTTGAGCGTGGACTTCTACCCCAAGGGCCACCGGAAGTCCCAGGTTACGGTCCAGCACATGAAGCTCGCCGACGAAGCCGAGGCCGAGCGCATGAAGGAGTACTGGGGGCGGGCGATGGAGTCCCTCCGGGAGGCGTTGACCGCCGGAGCCGAGTAGGGTCTGGACCCTCCGGATCATTCGATCCGGTGGGGCTGCGGCCGGGGAAGGATCCAGCAGACCCATGTTCTCATCGCGGTTCAGTCACGATCTGACCCCCGAGGCGTTGAGCGAAGTGCTCGACGCCCACCGCTTGGCCGGGACCGGGATCCTCGACCTCACCGGAACCAACCCCACCCGGGCCGGTTTCGACTACCCCGAGCCGGAGATCCTGGCCGCGCTGGCCGACCTGGGGGGGCTGGCCTACGAACCCTCGCCGCGCGGGCTTCGCGCCGCCCGCGAGGGGGTAGCCGGCTACTACCGGAGCCTCGGGCGGCGCGTGGACCCCGACACCATCTTCCTCACCGCGAGCACCAGCGAAGCCTACGCCTTCGTGTTCAAGCTCCTGGCCGATCCCGGGGACGAGATCCTGGTTCCCCGGCCGAGCTATCCCCTGTTCGAGCTCCTGGCCGGGCTGGAAGGCCTGAAGCCGGTCCAGTACCCGCTCCGCCGCCGCGCCGGGGAGGGCTGGCGGATCGACCTGGATCACCTGTGCGCCTCGATCATCGATCGCACCCGGGCGGTGGTGGCGGTGAGCCCCAACAACCCCACCGGCTCCTACCTCCGCCGCCACGACCTGGCCGAGCTGAACCGGCTGTGCGCGGGAAACGGGGTCGCGCTGGTGGTGGACGAGGTGTTCCTCGACTACCGCGCCCGGTCCTTCGATGTGCCCGTCGAGACCACGGCGGGCAATCCCGTCGCCCTCACCTTCGTCCTGAGCGGGCTCTCCAAGGTGGTGGGGCTCCCCCAGGTCAAGCTGGGGTGGATCCAGGTGAGCGGCCCGGAGGCGCTGGTCGCCCGCGCCATCCAGCGCCTGGAGTTCATCGCCGACACGTATCTTTCGGTCTCGGGACCGGTCCAGCACGCCGCGCCGGCGCTCCTCGCGCTCCGCGAAGGCATCCAGGCCATGATCCGGGAACGGGTGGAGGCGAACGAAGCCGTGCTTCGGGAAGGCTGGCCCGCCCTCCGCGGCGGGAGCGTTCTCCCGCGGGAGGGGGGATGGTACGGCCTGGTCGTCCTTCCCGAGGGGATCGGCGACGAAACCGCGGCGCGGCTCCTGCTCGAGGAGGAGAACGTGGTCGTCCACCCCGGCTACTTCTACGACGTCGAGGAGGAGAACGTGCTGGTGCTGAGCCTTCTCACCCCGCCCGACGAGTTCGCGGCGGGGCTGGCCCGGGCCACCGCCCGCCTCGGGCGCGTCCACCGATGAACCGCCCCCGGATCAAGATCTGCTGCATCATGAGCCGGGAGGAGGCGCGCCTGGCCGTGGCCCACGGGGCTTCGGCCCTGGGGCTGGTCTCGGAAATGCCCAGCGGTCCCGGGGTGATCTCCGAGACCGAGATCGCGGCCATTGCCGACACCGTTCCTCCCGCGGTGGCGACCTTCCTCCTCACCAGCCTCCGCGACGTGGAGGGAATCGCCGACCAGGCGCGCCGCTGCCGCACGGACACCGTCCAGCTCTGCGACCGCCTGGAGCCCGGAGCCCATCGGGCGCTCCGGGAGCGGCTCCCCGGGGTTCGGATCGTCCAGGTGATTCACGCTCGGGGGGAGGAATCGATTGTCGAGGCCTCGGCGGCGGCCTCTCACGTGCACGGGATCCTGCTCGATTCCGGAACCCCCGATTCCGCGCGAAAGGAGCTGGGAGGGACCGGACGCACCCACGACTGGGAGGTGAGCCGGCGGCTCTGCCGGGCGGTGGCGGCGCCGGTGTTCCTGGCCGGCGGACTCACCCCGGAGAACGTGGGGGAAGCGATCGGCCGGGTCCGGCCCTTCGGGGTCGACGTCTGCTCGGGGGTTCGAACCGGCGGACGCCTGGATGAAACCCGGCTCGCCGCCTTCACCGCCGCGGTGGCGGCTGCACTTTGATTCTGTTTCCCCGGGTAGTACCATGGGTGCCGGGGCAAGCGGTGGAGCCGGTCCTCGAACCGCCCCGCCCCTGAGCTTCGCCCGCGCGCGCCGCCCTCCCGTCGCCGACCCCCCCGGCCGCCGCGCCGCGCTCCCTCCGGCTTATCGCCCCGTCCGGGGAGCGTGAATCGTGAAACGACTGATCCTGTTCACCCTCGGCATCCTGACCGGCCTCGTTGGGGCCGCCTCGTTGCTCTGGCCGCGCGAATACGCCGGCGAGGCCTCGGCCGCCGCGCACCGGAGCCCGTGGCGAAGCGCCGCCGCCGCCCCCGATCCGGAACCTCCGCCCGGTCTCCAATCCCAGCCCGCCCTGGCCGCGGCGGGGGGGACGACCTACGCCCTCTGGTCCGACACCCGCGACGGGGGGACGCGGCTCTGGTGGACGCGTCTGGGGGCGACGCTTCCGGACCGCCTCGGTGCTCGCGCCACCCAGGCTTCGGCGGGCGAACTCCACCCCGCGGTCGCCGCCGGAAGCGACTGGTCCCTGGCCGCGTGGGAGTCCTGGACCGGAACCGGCACCCGTCTCATCGCGGCGGAGCTCCCCCCGACCGGAGTTCCGAGGGAGGTGGAGGGAACGGAGGTAACCACCGGCTCCGGGCCGGTATGGCGTCCCGCGGCGGCGGTGCGCGGGGAAGTCGGAATCCTGGCCTGGGAGGATGAGCGGAATGCGCCCGGCGATCTCTATTTCGCCCGATGGGACCACGGTCCCGGTCTCCGCGATCCGGGGGGACTCGCCCTGGCCGCCGGTCCCGCCGACCAGCGCTGGGTGAGGATCGCCGCCGGCGATGACGGGTTCCTCGCCGTCTGGTCCTCCGCGCCCGACGGGGTGAACTACACGGTGACCGCCCTACCCCTCGACCCCGGGGGCGAACCGGCCGGCCCCCCGCGCGCCGTTTCGGATCCCACCCCCGGAGGGCCGAATCCGGACGTGGCCCCCCTCGGTGGGGGGTTTCTGGTGGTGTGGCGGGCGCCGGGGAACGGGGGAAGCGACCTGGTGGGCCGGTTCACCGATCCGGCGGGCAGCCCCGGGACCTCCGGACCGTTCTCCATTGCGGCTTCGAGCGCGTTCGAGTACGAGCCGCGCCTGGCCGCCGCCCCGGCCGGCGCGCACCTGGCGTGGATGGAGCAGGGGCCGGCGGGCCGGGCGCTCCGGCGGGCCTGGCTCGACATGGGGGGCGTGCCGCATCCGGCGGGAGGGCTCCTCGTCACCGATCCCCTCGACTACGTCGCCGACCCCGCCCTGGCCGCCGGCGGCGGGAGCGCGGTCCTGGCCTGGCGGCTCCCCACCCCGGGAGACGACGACGATCTCTACGCCCTCCGGGTGGCCGACGGCGACAGCGCCACGGTTCCGGAGGCCGCCCTCCTCTCCGTCTCCACGGGGGCCCCGGATCTCACCGCGGTCGGCGACCGCGGGTTCCGCCCCGCGCTTCACGGCGAGCCGAACCCCTTCGAGCGCGTGGTCCGGGTGAGCGGAGCCGACGTCGTCCCCGGAGAGAAGCTCGACATCCTCGACATCCGGGGGCGACGGATCCGCGTCCTGGTCTCGGGATCGGGGGAAGGGGGGTGGCTGTGGGACGGCCGCCTGGCCGCCGGAACCGAGGCTCCTCCGGGGGTCTACTTCGCCCGGCGGCGGGAAAACGGGGGATCGGTCAAAATGCTACGTCTCCCCTGACCCCCGGGCTATCCCCCTGGCATTCCTAGGATTCGGGGATTCGGGAAGGCCTCGGAGCGGCCCCGGCGGCCCCGCCGCCGGGGTCCACCCTCCCAACGGAGCCGAAAATGGTGTAAACTAAAGCAGTTAGCACCTTGGTCAACCAGGGATGACACCTTTGATTTGCATCCTTCCTCGACCGTGGAGGGCCGGCCGTCGGCAGCGGGTGGGGAAGAAAAAGGGAAACAACATGCGACGTTCCCCCCGTCACCTGCGCCGGGCCCTGTCCGGCAGCGCCGCCCTGATCTTCGCCGTTCTCGGGCTCACCCTGGCCGCGGGGCCGGCTCAGGCCCTGCGGGTCGTGGCCTACAACTGCCTCAACTACGACAACCAGAACACGGTCCGCGATCCGGCCTTCCGCACCGTGATCACGGGAATCTCCAACATCGACATCCTGGCGGTCGAGGAGATCCAGGACCAGACCTCGATCAACAACTTTCTGAACAACGTCCTGAACGTGGTGGAGCCGGGCCAATGGGCCGCCGCGCCCTACTACAACGATCCCTCCTCCGGCTTCAACCCGGGGCTCTACTACCGAACGTCGGCCGTCACCTTCGTGACCAGCGACACTCTCGGCAACTATCCCCGGAGCATTCCCTACTACACCCTCCGGGCCAAGCCGTACTCCTCCTCCGAGGCGGAGCTCGTGATCTTCGTCTGCCATCTGAAGGCTTCGAGCAGCAGCGCCGACCAGCAGACCCGTCTCGAGGAAGCCACCCGTCTCCGGAACCGGATGAACTCCTTCCCGGCCGGGACGAACATGATGGTGGTGGGGGACCTGAACCTCTACACCTCGAGCGAGCCGGCCTACGTGAAGCTTCTGGAGTCCGAGGCCAACAACATCGGCCGGCTGCAGGACCCGATCAACACGCCGGGCACGTGGCACAATTCGGCGACCTACGCTCCGATTCACACCCAGAGCACCCGGACCGGATACCTCACTCCCAACGACGGCGGCTCGACCGGGGGGATGGACGATCGTTTCGACTTCATCCTCCCCACCTATTCCCTGGCCGACGGGCAGAAGCTGGATCAGATCTCCTCCAGCTACATTTCCTACGGAAACGACGGACAGCACTTCAACCTCAACATCAACGACTCGCCCACCAACAGCGCGGTGGGGCAGACCATCGCCGACGCGCTCCAGCGGGCCTCCGATCACCTGCCGGTGCGCTGCGACTTCCAGGTCCCGGCCATCGTGAGCGCCGACGCCTCGCTCTCCTTCGGCACGGTGATCGTGGGGGCGACGGCGCAGCAGACCCTGAACGTGGACAACACCGCGACCGCGCCCGCCGACATCCTCGACTACTCCATGATCTCTCCGGTCGGGTTCACCAACCCCGGGGGCACCTTCCATGCCGCGGCGGGGGCGGGGAACGCCCACACCGTCACCATGCTCACCGGCACGGCCGGGATCAAGGGCGGCAACCTGGTCATCTCCAGCGACGACGTGGACCACCCCGGCCGGAACGTCCCCCTGAGCGGGACGGTGCTCCGGCACGCGGTGCCGTCCTTGACCGGCGGGAGCCAGAACCTGAGCGCGAACGTGGACTTCGGCACCCATGACGAGGGGGCGTTCTCCAACCAGCCGGTCTCCACGGTGAACCTGGGCTACGACGCCCTCCAGGCGCTCCTGAACGTCCATGCCGCGAACATCACCGGCGGGGAAGGACGCTTCAGCATCGCCGGCGGGTTCAGCGCGGCGGACGTGGGGGGAACGGCGGCGAGCTTCGACGTGGCCTTCGACGACGCGGGCTCGGCCCGGGAGTCCGACACCACCTACACCGCGACCCTGGTGTTCTCGACCCGGGACCAGCAGGGGCTGGCCGGGGCGACCCTCCAGAGCGATCTCACCGTGAACCTGTCGGCCACGGTGACCGGGACCGGCGCGATCGGGGTCGGGGACCCGCCCCTGGTCCAGGTCACGATCCTCGGGGCCAACCACCCCAATCCCTTCCGGGCCGGCGGGACCCGCATCGCCTTCAGCCTGGCCCACGACGCGCACGTCCGGCTGTCGGTGTTCGACGTCCAGGGACGCCGGATACGGACCCTGGCCGATGGAAACCTTCCGCGCGGGGAGTACGACCTGGGCTGGAACGGGCGGACCGACGACGGACGGGAAGTGACTCCTGGCGTATACTTCTACCGTCTGGAGACGCCGGAGTACACGGCCACCCGCCGGATGACCAAGCTCCGGTAGCCGGGACGGGCTTGTGCCGCGGGGAAGCGGGTCGACCCTCTCCCCGCGGCCCCGGCAACCGGGGGTTTCGCGATCGTACCGAACCGAAGGGGCCTCGCCGGGCGATCACCGGCGCGACGGCCCGAACCCATTGGACTCATGAATCGTTCCTACGACCGCACCGTCAACCCCGAGATCCAACGCCGGCTCCGGGAGTTCCTGAGCCAGGACGAGATCCGCGGCCTCCATCGGCGTAGCGCCTGGAGGCACTTCGCGCTGGTGGCCCAGCAGCTCGTGCTCCTGGTGGGGATCGCGGTGGTGTGCGCCCGGGTGACCCACCCCCTGATCTGGATCCCTCTCGCGTTCCTCCAGGGGTTCGTGATCCTCTCCTTCATCATTCTGCTCCACGAACAGGTCCACAACCTGATCTTCGCCCGCCGCCGCCCGTTCTGGGAGCGGGCGTTGGGACTCTTCTACGCGCTTCCGAGCGCGATCTCGGCCAGCCAGTTCAAACGCTGGCATCTCGATCACCACAGCGAGCTGGGCACCGTCGACGACGATCCCAAGCGGGCCTACCTCTCCCCCAAGCGGGTTGCCCGCTGGTACAAGGCGCTCTACTTCACCCCCGCGCTGTTCGTGATCTACTCCATCGCCTCGGCCCGGGCCGCGCGCCGCTATTCACCGCGGCTCCGGCTCACCATCAACCTGGAGCGGACGGCTTGGATGGGCCTCCACATCGCCCTCGCCTGGTGGCTCGTCTCCACCGGCGGATTCTGGCTCTGGTTCCGGGTTCACGGGGCGCCGCTCTTCCTCTTCTTCCCCTTCGCGTTCTTCCTGAACCGCCTCGGTCAGCACTATGCCGTCGATCCCCGCGATCCGGCCAAGTGGGCCACCCTGGTGAAGGGCCACTGGTTCTGGAACTGGATCTTCGTGTACTCGAACTTCCACCTCGAGCACCACTACCTGGTGGGGGTGCCGGCCTACAACCTCCCCGCCCTGCAGCGGAAACTCTGGCCGTTCTACGAGAAGATAGGCCACCGACCGATGGGCTACGGCGAGATCCTCTTCCAGTGGTTCGTGCGAAACCGGGTCCCCCACACCAACTGGAACGAGGCCGAGGAGGAGACCAAGGCCGTTCCCGTCCCCGCCTCCCGCTGATAGGCTGATCCGGGTCGCCGGCAATCACGCGCGGGTCGAGTTCCGCCCGCGGGCCGGCGTTTCCGGCGGGAGTCCGCCGAAGGGGGGTCCGGATGGTGAAGCGGGAGAGTTCGTCGGCTCTGCTCCGGCGGCTGGAGGCGTTGAAGCAGGTCTACGGGAATGGAGCTTCCGCGGAGAAGCTCGCGCTCATGGGGAGGCTCTCCGCCCGCCGCCTCTCCGGCGCGGCCGAGGTCCTCCGGCTCCACGAGGTCCTCTGCTTCCTCCGCGCCTATCCCGACGACCCCGCGGTTCTCGGCGGCGCCGAGACCATGCTGGCGGAGTTCCCGGAGCGGGGCGATCTCCGGCGGCACCGCCGGGCACTCGCCGACAGCGGGATCGACGGCACCGCCACCCACTACGCCTTCTACTGGCCCACCGTCCGCTGGCTCGTCTCCCGCTGGCCCGACCGCTGCACCATCGACTGGTCGGAGTTCGAGGCCGCCGACCGCCTGGTCGAGATGCTCTTCCTCATGCTTCCCTACGCCGAGACCCTGGCCCTGGATTCCCTGGAGCTGGCCCCCGGGGAGTGGCTGGACGCGCTCAAGGGACCCGGTGAGACCGACGCCGCCTTCCTGGCCCGCCGCTTCGAGGCGTTCCGGATCGCGGCCCCGGCCCGGGAGAAGCTCTTCGACGACCTCCTGGTCCCCATTGTCCTCGCTCCCGGCCCCGGCGTCCCCAACCGGACCCACGCCCGCCATCCCGGCTCTCCGGTCACCTACCGGACCCGGCCCCTGGATCGCGGCCGGCCCGACCTCCGTCGGGAAATCCTCCGCCCCCCGTTGGCGGTGCGAGAGGTGGCGCCACGGGAGGGGAGGGCCCTCATCGACCGGGCCCGGGAGGCCATGGTGACCCGGAGCCGCGATCTCTACGCGTTCAAGCACGCCGATCCCCACGACGTCCGCATGGTGGAGTGCGGGGACGGCCTCCAGTTCGCGGTGATCGGGACCGTGCCGGAGCGCCGGCTGCTGCTGGAGTCGGTCTACGGGTTCCTCACCCTCGTGAACGGCGTTCCCGCCGGCTACGTCCTGGCCAGCGGGATCTTCGGCTCCTCGGAGGTGGCGTTCAACGTGTTCGAGACCTTCCGGGGAGGGGAAGCGGCGAGCATCTACGGCCGGGCCATGGGGACCATCCGCTGGCTGTTCGGCTCCGACGCCTTCACCATCGATCCCTACCAGCTCGGGGACGAGAACGAGGAAGGGCTGAAATCGGGCGCCTGGTGGTTCTACCGGAAGCTCGGCTTCCGGCCCGACGACCCCGAGGTGAAGCGGATCGCCCGGGAGGAACTCCGGGCCATGAAGCGCGACCCCGCTCATCGCTCCGATCTCCGGACCCTGAAGAAGCTTGTCATCGCCAACGTGTACTACTTCCTGAATCGCGAACGGGACGACGTGTTGGGGCGGCTCCCCCTGGGGGAGATCGGCCTGGGCATCGTCAGGTCCACCGCCCGGCGCTTCGGTTCGGATCGCGAGGCCGCGGTGCGGACCGCGTCCGCCGAGGCGGCCCGGCTCCTGGGGCTCGGGTCCCGGCGGAAACTTTCTCCGGGTGAGCGCCTCTGGTGGGACCGGTGGAGCCTGTTCATCGCCGCGCTGCCGGGCGTGGAGCGGTGGAGCTCGGAGGAGAAGCGCGCGCTGGCGCGGATCGTCCTGGCCAAGGGAGGCCGGCGGGAGTCGGAGTTCGTGCGGCTCTTCGACCGGCACCGGAAGCTCCGCCGGGCGGTTCTGAAGCTCGCGGAACCGGCCTGATGCCCGGAGCGCCGGCACCGGGACCCGGGCGGCCGAAACTCTACCGCGACCCCAACCTCCGCATCGTCTTCGCGGTCACCCTCATGGCCATCATGGGGGTATCCAGCATCACGCCGGTCTTTCCCGCCCTGGTCACCGCGCTGGGGGTGTCGCCGAAACAGGTCGGACTCCTCATCACGGTGTTCACCCTTCCCGGGGTGGTTCTGGCGCCCTTCCTGGGCATGCTGGCTGACCGCTTCGGTCGGAAGCGGATCCTGGTTCCGTCGCTCTTCCTGTTCGGTCTGGCGGGAAGCGTCTGCGCCCTCATGCGCGATTTTCACGCGCTTCTGGTTCTCAGATTCGTGCAGGGGATCGGGGCGGCGTCCCTGGGGGCCCTCTATGCCACCCTGATCGGGGATCTGTATTCGGGGAAGCGGCGAACCGAGGCCATGGGGATCAACTCCAGCGTCCTCAGCGTCGGCACCGCGGGCTACCCGGTCCTGGGGGGAGCGCTGGCCGGCCTCGGATGGTACGCGCCGTTTGCACTGCCGATTCTCGCCGTGCCGGTGGGGCTCCTGGTGCTCTTCGGCCTCCACAACCCCGAGGTACGAAACCGCCAGCCCCTCCGCGAGTACCTCGGAGGGGTCCGCGATCTCCTGCTCGACGGCCGGATCCTGGTTCTGTTCGCATCGAGCGTGGCCACCTTCGTGATCCTGTACGGGTCCTACCTCACGTACTTCCCGTTCCTGATCGACCGCCGTTTCGGGGGGAGCGCCTTCGAGATCGGCCTGGTGATGTCCAGCATGTCCGCGTCCACCGCGGTGACCTCCGCGTTCGTGGGGAGGCTGGCGGAGCGGTTCTCCGAGCGGCGGCTTCTCGCGGTGAGCTTTGCCCTCCTGGGGACGGGGATGGTCGTCGTGCCCTTCGTCCGGTCGGTGGGCCTGCTCCTCGTCCCCACCGTGATCTTCGGGATCGGGATGGGGCTCGACATCCCCAACGTGCTCACGCTCCTGGCCGGGCTCGCTCCCGCCGAGCGGCGCGGCGCGCTCCTGGCGGTGAACGGCATGGTGCTCCGGCTGGGCCAGACCCTGGGGCCGCTGGTCATGGCCTCGGTGTTCGGAGTCTGGGGCCTGGACGGGGTGTTTGCGGCCGGGGCGGGTATGGGGATCGCGATGTTCGCCCTGTTGGCCGCGGCGTTCCGCGATGCCCGATGATGCGTCCACACCGCTGAACGATGACGATTCCCGGCTCGCCCGGGGTGATCCGGCCGCCGTCGACCGCGACCGGCTCACCGCCCCTGGAGCGCCGCGATCTCCCCGCCGCTTCGCGCCCGCAACCAGAGCGCCTGGAGCCCGCCGCCGGTGACCATGGCCGCGAGGCCCACGTAGATCCCGGTCACCGGGATCCACCGGGCGGCGCCCAGCAGGATCACCGCGTTCACCGCCAGGTAGACCGCCACCGCCTCGGTGATGGGGCGGGTCCGCCGGGCGTGGACCAGAACCCCCTGGTACCAGCTATGGAAGACGCTCCATGCGGGAAGGAGCACCGCCAGCCACAGGGCGCTTCGGGCCAGGCGCGAAAGGGGGGCGGAGAGCCCGGACAGGGTCGAGAACCAGAACCGCCCGAGCGGGGTGGCGGCCACCAGGAGCAATACCACGGTTACCGCTCCCGCCAGCATCAGGGAAAACCGGAAGAGGCGCCGCTCGGAGCGCGGCTCGTCGAGGAGGGCCACCACGACCTCGTTCATGGCCACGCCCAGGCTTCGAAGGGCGAAGGTGAGCCCGTTCATCACCGGCCAGACCGCCAGGGAATCGATGGCGCGGGGGAGTCGGCTCAATGCCGCGCTCAGGATGGGGAGCGCCAACAGGGTCAGAAGCGGGGTCATGGCCAGGGGCACGTAGAAGCTCGCGAAGGAGCGGAGGGTGATGGGGGCGGCCACCGGTGGGGCCTCGTGGAGCGGCCCGCGGACGATCGGGCGCACCGACCACCCGATGAACGCCGCTTCCGACACGACCCCCACCGCCACCGCGCCGGTTCCCACCACGATCCCGGGAAGTCCGCCGATCAGGTATCCCAGGGTCAGCACGGTGAAGTTGCTTCCCAGCCGCACCGCGGTCCCGACCCCCACCACCCGCGGCCGGTTGAACCGGATCAGCACCCCCTGGTGAAAGCGCCGGTAGGCGATGGAGGCGGTCCAGGGGGTCATGATGAGGAGGCCGATCCGGGCCGGGGCGCGGATGGCCTCGGGGGCGCCGATCACGCCCCCCACCACGAGATCGTACAGCGGGGTGGCGGCGATCAGGAGGTGGATCGCGGTGAGCGCGCCCGCCGCCCCGAACATGAACCGGCGGAGCTTCCGGTAGGAAGCCTCGTCGCGGGAGAGAGCCACCGAGGCGGCCAGGAGCATGATGATCGGGGCCTCGACCACCAGGGCCAGGGGGAAGACCACCCCGCCGTAGGCGGCGAGGTTCACCTCGGGATGGGCGAGCCGGGCGATGACCGCGCTCACCACCGGAAGCTCGAGCCCCATCATGAGCCAGCTCGCGGCCAGGGGCCACCAGGTGGCCAGGATCCGCCGGTAGCTGAGCTCGCCCGCCGGTCCTCCGGCGGTGTTCTCCAAGTCCGTGCTGGTCATGGTGCTGAATTGTCCTCGGGCCGGGTGTGGGGCGGCAGGCGGCTGAGTGTACCCGAGTCGCCCGGCCCCGGCGCGGGGGTCCGCCGTCCGAGGCCCTGGCTTCCCGGATGCGGCCCCCCCCGGGGGGGTGTATAATGCGGATCCCCTTTGTCCCCTTTGTTTCCCAAGAGAGGAATCCGGTGCAAGCATTCACGTCCGGTCGGCAGAAGTTTGCGTCCGCCGTCGCATTCGGCGTCGGCGCGCTCCTCATCTCCGTTCCCGCCCTGGCCCAGGGCCCGCCCGCGGCCCCCGTCGGGGTCACCAGCGCCCGGCAATTCGCGATCCGGGAGACGGTGAAGCTCCCGGGATCGGTGGAGTCCAGGACCACCAGCCGGGTGGCGAGCGAGGTGGCGGGAGCGGTGAAGGATCTGGTAGCCCGCGAAGGAACCCGGGTCGAGAAGGGGCAGCCGGTGGTGAAGCTCCGGACCCAGACCCTGGAATTCCAGCTCGCCGCGGCCCAGGGGGCCCTGAAGGAAGCCCAGGCCCGGCTGGAGCGGGCGGAGCGGGCGCTCGGCCGGGCCAAGGATCTCGTGGCCAAGAACCTAATATCCGCCGGTGACTTCGACGACGCCCAGTCCGAGTTCAAGGCGTGGGAAGGGAAGGTCGCGCAGCTTTCGGCCGAAGTGGGCCAGACCCAGCTCGACCTGGACCGCTCCACCATTCGCGCCCCGTTTGCCGGGACGGTGGTGGCCGAGCACGTGGATCTGGGGGAGTGGGTCGGGGTCGGGGATCCGGTGGTGGACATGATTTCCACCGATCGGATGGACGTGCGGGTGGAGGTCCCGGGGAGGTACTTCGGGTTGGTCGCTCTCGGGGCCGACGCGGCGGTGACCTTCGAGGCGACGTCGCCGGCGGAGATCGACGGGAAGATCACCGCCATCATCCCCCGCGCGGATCCCACCGCCCGTACGTTTCCGGTCAAGGTGAGCATCCCCAACCGGGAGGGGCGGGTGGCGGCCGGCATGCTGGCCCAGGCATCGATTCCGGTGGGAGATCCCAAGCCCTCGATCATTGTGCCCAAGGACGCGGTGGTGAGCCAGGGATCCAACCGCTTCGTCTACGTCGTCGCCCCCGACAGCACCGCGTCCATGACCCCGGTCGCCACCGGGACCGGAGCCGGGAACTGGATTGCGGTGGCGGGCGACGTCAAGGCCGGCCAGGCGGTGGTCACCCGGGGTAACGAGCGGCTTCGCCCCGGCCAGAAGGTGATCGCCCAACCCCAGGAGTACCCCCTCCCGTGAAGCTCATCGACCAGGCCGTTCATTTCCCCGTTACCACCACGGTGTGCGTGATCCTCCTGGTGCTGTTCGGCAGCCTGGCCTTGACCCGGATCCCGGTCCAGCTCACCCCCAACGTGGAGCAGCCCGAGGTCACGGTGAGCACGGTGTGGCCGGGGGCGAGCCCCCAGGAAATCGAGCGCGAGATCGTCGACGAGCAGGAGGAGCAGCTCAAGTCGCTGGAAGGCCTGGTCAAGATGGAGAGCTCCAGCTCGGACAGCCGGGGCTCCATCACCCTCACGTTCGGGGTGGGGACCGACCTCGACGCGGCGGTGCTCAAGGTATCCAACCGCCTCGACCAGGTGCCGAGCTACCCACCCGAGGCCGACCGCCCGGTGATCCGGAGCGTTGCGGCCAACGCCGGGGCCATCGCCTGGTTCATGCTCCTGCCCGCGGAGAAGAACGGCTTCGACGGCGACATCTCCACCCTCTTCGACTTCGCCGACGACGTCATCAAGCCCGCCTTCGAACGGGTGCCCGGAGTGGCCAACTCCAATGTTTATGGCGGTCGCGAGCGGGAGATGCAGGTCGTCTTCGACCCGGCGGAGCTGGCCGCCCGCCAGGTGAGCCTGAACGAGCTCCGGGCCGCCCTGGACCGGGAGAACCGGAACTACAGCGGCGGTTCCTTCGACGAGGGCAAGCGCCGGTACGTGGTCCGCACGGTGGGGGAATACCGATCCCCCGAGGACATCGAGAACGTGGTGGTGGCCATCCGGAACGGGGTGCCGGTCTACGTGAAGGACATCGGCCACGCGGAGCTGAGCTACGCCAAGCCGGGGGCCCGGGTCTACGAGCTGGGCCAGCAGGTGCTGGCCATCAACGTGATCAAGGAGTCGGGGGCCAACGTCCTGGAATCCATGCGGGGGGTGAAGGAGGTGGCGGGGGCCCTGAACCGGGACGAGCTCACCCGGCGCGGGCTCAAGCTCCAGCAGGTCTACGACGAGACCCAGTACATCGAGAGCTCCATCTCCCTGGTGCGCCAGAGCCTGGTGATCGGCGGAATCCTGGCCATCATCGTCCTCCTGCTCTTCCTCCGGAGCTTCACCAGTACCCTGGTGATCGCGGTGGCCATCCCCATCAGCCTGATCGGCACCTTTCTCATGATGGCGCTCCTCCACCGGACGATCAACGTCATCAGCCTGGCCGGCATGGCGTTCGCGGTGGGCATGGTGGTGGACAACTCGATCGTGGTGCTGGAGAACATCTACCGGCACCGCCAGCTCGGAAAGTCGCGGCTCAGGGCCGCGCTGGACGGCGGCCAGGAAGTCTGGGGAGCGGTTCTGGCCTCGACCCTGACCACCATCGCCGTCTTCGTGCCGGTGGTCTTCATTCGCGAGGAGGTGGGCCAGCTCTTCGGGGACATCGCCATCGCGCTTTCCTGCGCGGTGGCGTTGAGCCTCCTGGTCTCCATCACCGTCATTCCCAGCATGTCGGCGAGGATCCTTGGGGGCATCCCTTCCGGAAAGCTCCACGGCTTCAAGAACCTGTGGGGGGGCATGACCGCCGCCCACGCCTTCAACGACTGGGTTACCCGCACCGTGTACTGGATCACCGGCTCCAATCGCCGGCGCCTCACGGTGATCATCGTCATGACCGGGCTCTCCATAGGGCTCTCCTGGCTCCTCATGCCCAAGACCGAGTACCTCCCGGTGGGAAACCAGAACTTCCTCTTCGGGTTCCTGCTCCCGCCCCCCGGCTACAACCTGGACGAGATGGCGGGGATGCACGACGTGTTCGAGAAGGAACTCTCCCATCTCTGGGCCCCGGACGCGAACGCCCCCGAGGCCAAGAAGCTTCCCGGGGGAGGAATCTCCGGGTTCTTCTTCGTGGCCCTTCCCACCCAGGCCTTCATGGGAGCACGCTCCAACGATCCCCTGCGGGTGAAGGAGCTGATCCCCGAGTTCCGGAGGATCAACGGCAAGATCCCCGGTGCGATCTTCGTGATCAACCAGGCTTCCATCTTCCAACGCGGGCTGGGGGAGGGCCGGAACATCGACATCGATCTCACCGGCCCCGATCTCGACCACTTGCTGGGAGTCGGCGGCGAGGTCTTCGGCAAGGTCATGCAGGTGCTTCCGGGGGCCCAGGCCCGCCCCATTCCGAGCCTGGATCTTGGAAACCCCGAGGTCCGGGTCCGCACCGACCGCCGCCGGGCCGCGGAACTGGGCATCTCCAACCAGGAGCTCGGGTTCACGGTGAGCGCGCTGGTGGACGGGGCCAAGGCCAGCGAGTTCCAGTACGAGGGTCGCGCGCTGGACCTCACGGTGATGGCCGACGAGGGGGACTCCCTTCGCACCCACCTGCTGGAGCAGATGCCGATCGCCACCGGTGGAGGGCAGCTGGTCACGGTGGGATCGGTGGCCGACGTGGAGGAGACGAACGGCCCGGTCACCATCAACCACACCAACCGCGAGCGGGCGATCACCATCCGGGTCACCCCCGACGAGAAGATGCCCCTGGAAGAGGCGATGGACGAGATCCGGACCCGGATCCTCGGCCCCATGCAGGATGAAGGGAGGCTGGGCGGTCTCTACCAGGCGAACCTGAGCGGCACCGCGGACAAGCTCTCCCAGACCTGGCGCTCGCTTCGGTGGAACTTCCTCCTGGCCCTGGTCATCACCTACCTGCTCATGGCCGCCCTGTTCGAGAACTTCGTCTATCCCTTCGTCATCATGTTCAGCGTCCCCCTGGCCGCGCTCGGCGGGTTCCTGGGCCTGGCCGCCATGAACCTGTTCGTCTACCAGCCCCTGGATACCCTCACCATGCTCGGGTTCATCATCCTGGTGGGCACGGTGGTGAACAACGCGATCCTGATCGTTCACCAATCGCTGAACCACATCCGCGAGGACGGCATGGAGTCCCGCGAGGCCATCCGGGAGGCGGTGGGAAACCGCATCCGCCCCATCTTCATGAGCGTGAGCACCTCGGTGTTCGGGATGTTGCCGCTGGTGGTGTTCCCCGGAGCGGGATCGGAGCTCTACCGGGGCCTGGGGAGCGTGGTGGTGGGCGGGCTGGCCGTCTCCACCGTGTTCACCCTGTTCCTGGTTCCCGCCATCTTCAGCCTCATGCTGGATATCCGCTATGCCTCCGAAGCCTGGATCCGGCGGGTGTTCGGGATCCGGGGCAAGGCGGAGAAGGTCGAGGAATCGAGCTAGCCTCCGGTCCTGGGTAACCGAGAGCCGCCCCCGGTGAACGGAGGCCGCGCGGCCCGGGTCACGGGAAAGCGAAGACCCTCCGGTTCGACTCGAACGGTTCCACGGTGGTCCGGCCGTGGAGGGACAACTCGGCCAGGATCCGGCCGGTCAAGGGGCCGAACTTGAAGCCGTGACCGGAGAACCCCGCGCCGATCACGATTCGAGGGTCCGAGGGATGGCGATCGAGGATGAAGTCCTCGTTGGGGGCGTTGGTGTAGAGGCACGTTTCCGCGGCGATGCGCTCTTCCACCGATGCGGTGAAGAGCCGCCTCACGAAGGCGTCCAGGTCCTGGAGGACCGGCTCCGAGGGCTCGCGATCCGCGTCCGGGTCGTCCCCGGTCCCACCCGAGGTCACGTGGCGGGCCGCCTTGACCCCCACTCGCTCGAACTCGGGGAGGCCGTAGTAGAAGTCGTCCTCCTCCCGGCCGAGGTAGGCCCAGATCGGGAACCGCTCGGGGGAGACGTCGGAGCGACCCATCCCCAGCCGGTAGTAGCCCACGTGCTGGCGCTTCACGGTGAGCCGGCGGGAAAGCTCGGGGACGAGCGTCGCCGTCCACGGCCCCGCGGTCACGATCACCCGCTCCGCCCGCTGGGTTCCCCGATCGGTGGCCACCCGGACGGCCCCCGGGCCGGGGGCGATCCCGGTCACCCGCGTCTCCTCGAGGATCTCCACCCCGGCGGAACGGCAGAGACGATCCAGGGCCCGGAGAGTCCGGGCGGCGGCGATCACCCCCGCCGTCCGGTCCCACAACACCCCGGCCGGGTCCTCGAACCGGAAGCCGGGATACCGGCTCGCCGCCTCCGACGGCGACAGCCGGTCGACTTCCTCGGGGAAGACGGCCATCGCCTCGGCGTAGCCGTCGTAGAGCCCCCCCGCCGGACCGAAGAAGATGCCGCCGTGGCGGTGGATCAGCGGCTCCCCGGCCGCCTGCTCCAGCCGGGGCCACTCCTCGGCGTTGGCGACCCGCATGAGGTTTGCGTACACCGCGCTCGGATAGGTGGTGCGGATGACCCGGGCGGCGCCGTGGGAACTCCCGAAGACGTGGCCGGGCCGGAAGCGCTCCAGCACCGCGATCCGGCCCGTTCCCAGGCGGGCGAGCTGCCAGGCGGCGGCGAGACCGTTCAGGCCTCCGCCCACCACCAGGACGTCGTGGGTCAGGCCGTCGTCATGTTCCATCCCGGGGCGTCCTCCGATGCGGCGGTCAGATCTTGAACGCGAGCCCTCCCCGCAGGAAGAAGACGTTCCTGGGCTCGGTGCTCCCCACCTGCGCATCGTCGTTCCGGTCCCGGATCTCCAGGGTGCGCGAGAAGGCGGTCCCGGCGTCCAGGCGGAGATACATGCCGTTCATGGTCTGGAGCTCCAGGCTGGGCCCGGCGGTCGCCACGGAGTATCGGACGAAGTCGTTTTGCGACGGCCCGCTTCGTCCGAGCCGGTACCGGTCCCCTTCCAGGCGGGCGGAGAGCCCCAGGTCGACGCCCCGGAGGAGGGTCACCATGGCCTCCGCCCGGTAGGGAACGAGGATCTCCAGTCGCGCGCGGCCCCCGGAGCCGGCCAGCAGATGCAGCACCGGCAGGATCTCGGGGCTTCCCGTGACGTCGGTGTACGCCGCCCCGAACCCCCAGACCAGGCTCCGCCTCATCCGGCGATCGAGGTAGCCCTCGCCGCGCACCTTCCAGTGGCCGTGGTCGACGTGGTGGAAGTCGGAGGCGATCTCGGGACCGGCGGAGACGTGGAGGAGCCAGGACGAGGAGAACTTCCTGAGCACGGTGAGCGAATAGCCGGCGGCGTGGAGGTCGGTGGGTCGGGGGGGGCCGTAGTCGGCCGGGAACCCGGCGTACTCGGTGTTCAGGTAACCGTAGCGGAGTCCGTGGATCAGGGTGGTGCGGGATCCGATCGGAGTCGGGAGGTTCAGCACGGCCCGGGCCGCCGATACCTGGATCTTCGTTTCCGGCGAGGAGCGACCGGTTCCCCGAAGCCCCTCCTCGGGGAATGACTCGTACTCCAGGTGGAAGACGTCGAAGAGGGGACGGACGTCCTCCGCCTGCCGGGTGGCGCCCCGGGCCGGAGCGGGCGGGGCGAGCACGGCGAGGCCAAGGCAGGCGGACACGAGGACCTGGCGCTTGAAATCGGTCATGACGGTGGTTCATCCCCCGGGGGCTGCCAAGGCTTCCGCCGCGCCGGGGGCGACCGTCCCCGGCTCCGGAGCGCGCGGGCGCACCGGAAGAACGAGCGCGGCAGGTTCGTGCCGCGCCCAGGGGGAGTTAAACCGCCGGGGAATGCGCTGTCAACCGCGGCCGGATCCGGCCCGGCTCACGAGGCCTGGTGCATCCGTCGCTCGGCCTCGGCCAGGCCTTCCTGCATGAACATGGCCAGGGGCGAGTCCGGACAGCGCTCCAGGAGAACGCCGTACAGCCGGTGGGCGTCGGGGAAGTTGGGGGCATGATGGAGATAGCCGTCGGCCACCTGAAGGAGCCCCTTCACCGCCCGACGCTCCTCCCGGTCCCGGTCCAGAATGCGAAGGTAGGCGGTTTCCGCCGCGGGGAGCATCCGGTCCCGGCGAAGCTCGTCGGCGATTTCCAACACCTGATCCCGGGAGAGCTCGAAGGTCTCCGCGCCGTAGATGTGGGTGGCGTAGATCTCCGCGGCGAGCCTGGTCGCTCCGCGCGCCAGGCACAGGGCCAGCGCCTCGGGGGCCAGCTCGAGGGAGCCGTCCTTGTCCCCCGCCCTCTGCCGGAGCAGGGTCAGCGCATGCAGGACCAGCGGGTTCGGAGCGTAATCCTCCCGCAGCGCTTCCAGCGCGTCCATGGCTGCACCGGAGTCGGTGTGAAACCGCGCGACCAGCTCCTCCACCCGTTTCCGGGCGTCGAGGAGCGGCCCCTTGCCCGACGGGGTGTGCGGCTTCCCGCCTTCCACCAGGTGGAATCCGGCCGCTTCGGACCGTGCTCCCCGACCGGACAGGGGAGGGCCGGTCGGGTCCGGGACAATCGCCCCGGCCTCCGCGGGATCCTCCGCGACCGCAGTCGGCGGGTCCGACGCGCGGGAGGCGGTTCCCGGCTCCTCTCCCGGGGAAAGGAGCATCGAGGCTTCGGGGCCGGCGAACTCCGGCGCGAGGGCGGGATCTTCGGGATCCCATCGCGCCTCCATCGGCGCAACCCCGCCCTCGAAGGCGGTGAAGAAGCCGCAGAGCCGGCCCAGGAGCGAGGCCGAGAGGCCCACGGTGAAGGCGAGGATCCCCAGTCCGGTCATGAGGGCCGGGTTGGGGTGGTGCAAGGCCAGCGCGAGAAGGGGAGGAAGGGCCAGCGTGGCCACCATGCCCAGAGCGCCCAGATAAACCACGTAGACCAGGAAGAGATCGTGGAGCCGGCCGCCGAACAGGCGTCGCCAGTGGGCGGGGAGAAAGATCTCGGCGAAGTTCTCCGCCCCCACCGAGGCGATCAGGAACACGGGAGGGGTGAGCGTGGTGGCGGCCACCGCGAGCAGGGTGAGGGAGAGCATCCGGGACCCGCCCGCTCCCATCATGGCCCCCGCCGCCGCCTCTCCCATCCCGCTCAACCGCCAGCCCAGGAGATAGAGCGGCACGAACCACACCGCGGTGAGAGCGAGGTAGCGCGCGGTGACCGCCGCGACGTCGAGCCACGATCCTCCCTGCTCGGAGAAGAGCGTTCCGCCCCACTCGCCGAACCGCCCGTTCAGGGCGAACCGGGCCAGCACCAGGGCCAGCACCAACTGTCCGAAGACGACGTCGGCTCCCTCGGTGCCCAGGCGATGGAGGATGAACCCTCCCATGCCCAGCACCAGGACCAGGGCGCCCCCGGTGAGTACGGTGGCCCCGGAGAGGGCTTCCCGAAGGACCCTCCCGGCAACGCCGCCGTACGCCCCCACGTCGGATGTCGGATCGTTCAATGATCTGTCCTCCCGGACCCGGGCGGCGCGTGGGCCGGGTGACCGGGTTCGGGTTCAGTTTTCGGCGGGTCGGGCGCCGGCTTGAATTCGGAGGGCTCCGGAGGTGCAGGGGGGGGGAGGCGGGGATCAGGGCTCTCGGGAGGCGGCGGCCCGGAGGCCGCTTGGATCCAGGATGAGGAGGTCCTTGCGGGTGAGGGTGATCAAACCCCCCTCGCCCAGATCCCGGAGCACCCGGGACAGGGTCTCGGGGGTGGTGGCGATCATGTCCGCCATCTCGGTGCGCCGGAGGGGGAGGGTCACGGGGGATCCCCGCTTGGATCCGTCGGCGAGCTGAAGGAGAAGACCCGCCGCGCGCTGTCGCACCGACAGCTGGGCCAGGGCCACCCGGCGATCCTCGGAGTCCCGGAGCCGCCCGGCGAGGTCGACGATCAACCGGGGTCCGAGTTGGGGCACCTGGGACATGAGCTCGTGGAGAATGCGCCCGGGTAGAATGCAGCTCCGGGTGGGGCGGAGCGCCTCCGCGGTGGCGGTGTAGGGGAATCCGGCCATGACCGCCTCGTAGCCGAGTGGCTCCCCGGGACCGGCGAGGCGGAGAACGTAATGGCGACCATCCGGATCGGATCGGTAGAGTTTCACCAGCCCGGACTGGATGCAGTAGACCTCTTCGGCGGGGGTGCCCTCATAGAAGATGCCCTGCCCGGGTTGATACTCGTGAACGGTCTTGGCCCGGTCCAGGATGCCCCTCGCCCGATCGTCGAGAACGGCAAACGCGCCCTCCACGTTCAAGGCGCACTCTGCGCAAGTCACACCCGGGGTCGCCATCGTCATCCCCTCCCCTGGAGTCGAGTATATGCCAATGCGGGGGGGGCGTGGGAAGCCGCGAACCCGTCGAAACGGCGATTCACGACCAAGAAGCGGCTTGTCGAACCGGCTCGTCCGGCCGATAGGAAACGGGGCCTCGTGTCCGCGAGGCCCCGTCCCGGGCAAGTACCTATTGTTTGAGATCCCAATTACCCGGCAAACGCTCCGGTGGGTCAGATACGTCCACGGGACGGAAAGCGGGTCCCGCGCCCCGGAGTCACCAGGTCCGCGCTGATCGGATCCGGCATGCTCATTCAACTCCGGTTCCCGACGCGCGTCCATGAGCGCGATCAAAGAATGCTTTGAGCCCGCTCAACACGAATCGGCGGGTCGGAGAACGAGGCTCAGTCGTCCTCGAACGGATTGTCGCGAAGCCGGCGGGAAGGCCTGTCCTTGAAGCGTTTGAGATCGTCGGTCAGACGGTCGATCTTCTTCTCCTGCTTCTTGAGCGCGTCGCCGGAGGTGAAGAGGTTCCGGAGTGTTTCCTCTTCCTGCTTCTTCCGGGCCGAGAACTCGCGGAGTTCCTCGTCCACGCCGGCCGAGGTCTCCTCGCGAGGGAGCTTCTCCAGGGCGAGGTGGTCTTTCACCTCGAACCGGCTCTCATAGGGGCCGGTCAGCGCACGAAGGACGCCCTCCCGTTCCAGGGACGCGGCCAGAACCCCCACCCACTCCCGCGAGAGGCCGAGCAGCTCGGCCACCTCCGCCGCGGTGGGCGGGCGTCCCCCGGCCCGGTGGGCCAGGACGCGCACCGCCGCCACCACCAGATGAGCCTCCCGATATCCGGCGCGAACTTCCATGGCGGTCATTCTAGACCATCCGGAGCGCGCGGTGAATCGCGCGCGGAGGCCGGGGCGTCGCGTCGGCTGCGACCGGTTGTCGGCCGCCGGTCAGCCCAGGAGGGAAAGCGTGTTTCCGGCCAGAATCCGCGCCCGGTCCTCCGGGGGGAGCCCGGCCTCCTCCATCGCCCGCACCTGGTCCCGGTACACGTCGTCGCGCCAGCCCCGGGGAAAGACGCTGGAGTCCGTGCCGAAGTGGACGCGCTTCGGGCCGAGGGTTTCGACCGCGCGCCGGAACACCTCGGCCAGGGTGAGGGCTCCGGGCTGGAGACGGATCCAGGCGTTGCTGCTCGATGTGTCCACCGAGATGTTGGAACGGCTTCGGCCGAGAGCCAGGGCGTCCTCGAAGTAGCCGCCGCCGAAGTGGGGGATGACGAAGCGGATTCCCGCGAAACGTTCCGCCGCTCCGGCCAGGCGCGCCGGGTTCGCATAGCGGATGTCGAAGTCCGAGGGAAGATTCAGGATGTCGCGCACCTGGACCCGGAGCGCGCCCATGTGCACGATGAGCGGGATCCCGGCCCGCTCCACCTCCCGGTAGAACGGATCCAATTCCCGGTCGGAAAGGTCGAAATGATGCATGGCGGGGAAGAGCAGGAGCCCCCGGACGCCTCCGGCCTCCACCAGGGTTCGCACCCGCGCCGCCGAGGCCTCGGCGGCGGGGTTCACCAGGCAGAAGGGGATGAGCCGGCCGTCGGACACCCCCACCCCCTCCGCCACCGATTCCATCTCCTCGGGAACGCTGGCGAAGGTCACCATGCGGGCGATCCCGTGGCGGTCCATCTCGGCCAGCCACCGCCGGGCGTGATCGACGGGAGTTCCGCCGGGCACCTCGATCCCCGCGGCGCGAAGGCGTCCGAAGCCGGGGACGACGTCCCCCTTCGGGTGGGCGGCGGCGGCCAGGGTGCGGAAGAAGACCGGGCCGAAGAAATGGGTGTGGAGGTCCACGATCGATGCGGGGGTCACGCGCTCAACCTCCGATGCCGAGCAGCCGGGCCAGAAGCCGGGTGAGCCCGGTGAGTTGGGCCGCCGAAACGATCACCGCGACGGCCAGGACGACCTTGATCCAGCTCTCGCCCTTTCGCACCGCGAGGTGCGCCCCCACCCATCCTCCCAGCGCGTTCCCCGCCGCCAGGGCCAGGCCGGGGACCAGCGCCACCTTTCCCTCGGCCAGGAAGAGGGCCAGAGCGAGAATGCTGTACATGAGAATGAGGAAGATCTTGATCAGGTTGGCCCGCACCAGGTCGAGCCCCTGGAGCCCCACCAACAGGGCCAGGTAGAAGAATCCCACCCCGGCCTGGAGGAACCCTCCGTAGACCCCGACCGCGAAATAGACCGGCCAGAGCCACCAGCGGGTGGATACCCGCACCGCGCCCTCCGGGGGGCGGGGACGGCGCCGGCGAAGCAGCGGCACCAGCATGACCACCAGGATCACCCCGATGGCCCGGCGCATCATCGTCTCGTCGAGGTTCACCGCCAGGCGCACCCCCAGATAGGCGCCGAGGAGGGAAGGGATCAGAAGAAGCCAGGCCTCGCGGCCCACCTTGAGGCCGTTCTTCCGGAAGCCGGCCAGGGCCCCCACGTTCTGGAGCACGATGGCCACGCGATTGGTGCCGTTGGCCACGGTGGGCGGGAGGCCGGCGAAGATGAGGAGGGGGAGGGTGATGAGGGATCCGCCGCCGGCCATGGTGTTGATCACCCCGGCGATCGAGCCCCCCAGGAAGATGAGGATCAGGACGAGGACGGACACCGGGGGAGCCTACGCGTCGGGAGCGCCCGGGACAAGCCAAAGGAGCCGGGCACCGCGGCGCGGCGTCCCGGACCCGGCGACTCCCCCTGGGATCACGGACGGACGGTCATGGCCGCGGAAGGAACCCGGACCCGTTCCGCGGTTCCCCATGGATAGCCGAGGAGGGCGAGGGCCAGGAATCCCAGGTCCCGGAGGATGGCCACCCAACCGGTGCGGGTGGCGTCCGCGGTGCCGAAGCAGCCGCAGGCGATGTCCAGGTTCCGGATGACCGCGCTCAGGATGGCCAGGAGGAACACCGCCAGAAGCGCGCCCAGGATGATCGTGGCCGAGCGGGGAGCTAGGTTCACCACCAGGGCCACCCCGGCCAGGAGCTCGATCCAGGGAAGGGTCATGGCGAAGACGTTCTCGAGACCGATGGGGAGGATGCGGTAGTTGTGCATCTCTGCGGCGAACCCCGGGACATCGCCGATCTTGGCCAGCGAAGCCCACACGAACACGATGCCGAGGGCGAGACGGAAGATGTACCGCCAACCCCAGGGGCCGCTCACGGCTTCTTTCCCGGCGCGATGGGGTATCCCGCGTTCCGCCATCCCGGGTACCCGTCGGTGAGGATGAGAACCCGCTTGTGACCGGTGCGGGTGATCTCGGTGCCCAGATCCAGCGAGAGCTCGCAATCCCCGCCGTTGCAGTAGCAGAGGATCGGACGCGGGTCCTTGGCGGTGTCCATCAGCCACTGGATGTCCCCGACCTTGTCGTCGTACGGCGCGTCCAGGGCGCCCTTGATGTGGCCGTCGACGTACTCGTCCATATCGCGGGCGTCGAGAACCAGGAGCCCGCCCCGATCGTAGAACTCCTTGGCCTTGGCCAGGGAGACGTCGATGGGAACGTCGGACTCGGGGATGTCGGGATAAAGCTTCTTTACCGCCTCGGCGGTGATCCTGGACGCCGGCTTGGCCGGAACCGTCTTGCCGGTGTCGGCGACGGCCTTCCCGTTGGTCGCCCCGCCTTCGGTCCCCTTCGCGGCGGTGGTCTCCGCCGGAGCGGCCTTCACCGGGGCGGGCTTGGACGGCGCGTCCTCTTTCGGGGCGGGTGCGGCGCCGTGGTCGCTCCCGTCGGTCGCGCTCATCTCGGAGGCGATCGCCGACCCGGATGCCGGATTGGACTCCGAGGGTAGGGGCGTCGCCGGGTCCGCCGAGGCGGTGGGTGGGGACAGGTCCTCCAGCTTCACCGCGGTCTTGGGGGTGGCCACCCAGGGGAGGGGCTGGGGTCGGAGGGCGTTGAAGCCCAGGCCGAGTCCGGCTCCGACGATCACGAACATGAGGACGCCGAGGAGGGAGTTTCCGGTTTTCATAGGCCTCAATTGTAGCCGCGCCGCGGGCGCCCCGCCAACCGGGGTGACGGGCCGGCCGTCGAGAAATGTATAATGCGTCGGATGAAGGTATTCCCATCTTTCTGTAGCGGTGAAGGCCCATTTCGACGGGGCCTCGGTGGGACGGTCACCGCGGCGCTGGCGATCGCGGCCCTCTCGGCCGGCGCCCCCGCCGCCCCGAGCCCCGGTCCTCCCGCTCCGTCTTCGTCCCCGGTCGCGTCCGGGCGCCTCCCGCTCTACCGGATCGACCTGACCCCGGCCGGGGCCTGGACGAGGCTTCTGGATGCCGACCTCGACGTCATGAGCGTTCGCCCGGGCTACCGGGCCACCGTGCTGGGGTGGCCGGGGACCCGGGACCTCATGGATGCCCTCGGCCTTTGCTACACCGAGGTCAGCCCGGACTACGGCGCGGAAGTCGCGATCCGGACCGGTCGCGCCCCCGTCGCCTACGCTCCCGGACCCGCACCCGCCGGCACCGGTCTCGCCGGGGGAGTTCCCCCCCCGGGTGAGGGATCCCTGGCCGGGTTCCGGACCCTGGACGAGGTGTACGCGCTGATCGACTCCCTGGCCGCCTCCGATAGCCTGGTGGCCGGGCTCGACACCCTGGGGACGAGCCTTCAGGGGCGGCCGATCTTGGCCCTCGCCGTGGCCTCGCCGTATCGTCCGCTGGGGACGCGCCCCGAGGTCCTCTTCACCGGTCTCACCCACGCCCGCGAGCCCGAGGGGATGGAGGTCGTTCTCCATTTCCTCCTCCGGCTGCTCGAGGACTACGGGTCCGATCCGGAGCTCACCTACCTGGTGGACGAGCGCGAGATGTGGTTCGTCCCGGTGGTGAACCCGGACGGCTACGTCCGGAACGAGAACACGTGGAGATCGGGGGGCGTCTTCGGGTTCTGGCGGAAGAACCTCCGCGACAACAACGGGGACTCGACGATCACCAATCAGGACGGCGTGGACCTGAACCGGAACTTCGGCTTCCAGTGGGGCTACGACAACGCGGGCTCCTCGGGGAGCCCCTCCAGCCAGACCTACCGGGGGCCCGCCCCTTTCACGGAACCCGAGACCCGGGCCCTCCGCGATTTCTGCGAGCGCCACGCTTTCGTCACCGCGCAGAACTACCACACCTACGCCGAGGACTGCCTCTATCCGTGGGGGTACCTCGACTCGGGCCCCCCCGACTCCGCGGCCATCGTGCGGCTCGGGGACGCGCTGGCCGAGGTTCCACACCATGCCTACGGCCGCTCCGGCCAGATCCTCTATCCGGTGAACGGCGATGCCGACGACTGGATGTACGGGGACGTGACCGGGAAGCCCAGGGTCTTCGCGTTCACCACCGAGGTGGGAGACCAGAACGACGGGTTCTGGCCCCCGCAGTCCCGGATCGTGCCCCTGGCCCGGCTGAATCTCCGCTCCAACGTGATCCTGGCCTACGCGGCCGGCGCCTACCTGGTCGCGGACAGCGTGCGGGTCGAGAACGGACCGGGACGGCTTCGTCCCGGCGAGACCGCGGAGATCTCGATCCGCCTCCGGAACCTCGGGGTGGGGGCGGGGACCTCGGGCGGGGTGGCGCTCACCGTGGCCTCGGGGGATCCGTCGGTGAGCGTGGGGACGGCCTCCACCACCTATCCGGATCTGCTCCCCGGGGAGACGGCCTGGCCCCTTTCCGGCACTCCGATCACCGTCACCGCTTCGGCGGGGGCGGAGCCGGGGATCCGGGCGCCGCTCCTTCCTGGAACTGGGCGACGGCGCGGGGTATGCGGGCCGGGATACGATGTGGATCCGGCTGGGGGACCCCACCGTGGTGTTCGCGGACAGCGGCGACGCGGGGCTTTCCGCCTGGACGGTCGCCGGCGGTTGGGGCCTGGAGGCGGTGGGCGGGGACAGCGCTTTTTCGGATTCGCCGGGTGGAGATTACCCGGCCCATGACAACGCGCGGTTGACCCTCGATCAACCCCTGGACCTGAGCGGGGCGGCCCACGCGATCCTGGCCTTCCGCACCCGGTGGGACGTCGAAGGCGGGTACGACTTCGGGCGGGTGGAGGTGAGCGCGGACTCCGGAGCCACCTGGACCGCGGTGGCCGGCGATCTCACCCGCCCCGGCCACGGCACCACCCTGGGCTACGACGGGGGGACCCAGACCTCGGGGGTCCCCGGCTATGACGGCGACCAGCGCTTCTGGGCCCCGGAAGAGATCGACCTCTCCGCCTACGCCGGCCTCCCCGATCTCCGGCTCCGCTTCCGGCTCACCTCCGACGTCGGGGTGCAGATGGACGGGTGGTACCTGGACGACATCACCCTCCTCGCCTACCCCCCGGCGCCCGCGCTGGCGGTTCAGGATCCGTCGTCGCCGGGGCTCGGGGATCTTCGCGTCCTTCCCGTTGTCCCCAACCCCGTGTGCGACCGGACCGAGATCCGCTTCGTTCTGCCCCGGGCGTCCCCGCTCGACGTGAGCGTTTTCGACGTGGCCGGGCGGCGGGTGCGCGTGCTCTCCGAGGGCTACGCGGAGGCCGGGAGTCGCACGGTGGCGTGGGACGGACGGCGCGCGGACGGGCGGCGGGCCGCGGCGGGGGCTTACTTCGTTCGGGTCAAGACGCCTTCCGGGAGCGCGTCGACCAAGATCCTGCTTCTCCGCTGAGGGCGCGCGGGGCGCCGGGGCCCCGGCCCGCGATCACCGCGGCCGGATCGGGGGATCCGGCCGGAGCAGCCGCCTACTCCGCGTCCCCGTCGAGGGGGATGCGCACCCAGGCCGACACCTTCGTCACGCGATCGAGGCCCTGGGCCTGGGGGATGACGGCGTAGTCCACTCCCAGGTACTCGAACAGCGAGACGCCCCACCCGTGGCTGTTGCCGGTGATCTTCGCCGCCTCGTCGTTGATCCACCCCCAGCGGTAGGCGAAGACGTCGAGCACCTTCACCTCCACCCCCCGGTAGTTGCTGATCCCGTTCCGGGCGTTGGGGCTCAGCTCGGGCCCGGTCGGCTGCACCACCGGATAGGGCGGGTTCAGATCCTTGTCCCGGCCGAGGGCGGCGGAAACCGACAGGACATGCGCCCCCCGGAAGAACCGGGTGCTCGTCGCATCGGGGTAGGGGAGGACGGCTCCCACCGGGAGGATGCCGAGATCGAGCCCCACCGCTTCCCGCCGCGTCGCGGGGAGGGGATCGGCCCCGCCGTGGTCGAACACGATGGGCTTGCCCCGGCCGGTCCAGGAGACCCCGGCGGTGGGGGTTACCCGGAAGGTGTAGGCCCGGCTCCGATCGAACGAGAGCGTGAACCCACTCTCCGGAGCCACGGAGACGTACATGGGCGCCCGGACCAGCGCGCCGTAGTTCCACGCGGTGGCGGTCACCCGTTCGGTCCCGGACGGGACCAGGGGGTATAGATCCAGCTTCACTCGCTGCCCGGTCACCCCGATCCCCAGGTAGTCGCCCAGACCCACCGCCAGCGCGCCCCCGTGGACCACCTCATGGGGGGAGCCGGATCCGGTTGGGGTCACGAACGGGGGCTGGGCTCCGTAGTCGAGGCGGGAGTAGTTGTAGCCCGCGGTCAGGTTGAGCGGCAACCGGGCGCCGCCGAACGGGATTGCGAACCCGGGAGGCGACCACCCGGCCATGAGCGAGCTGTGCTTGAACCAGACGTCTTCGGCGAGGCTCGGGACGAGCTGGCTGCTCATGTCGACGACCTGGACCCCCCGGGAGAGGCCCAGGCCCCCCGGATTGCCCCAGGCGGCGTAGGGGCCGCGGGTGATCGCGGCCGGGGCCCGCCCCATGGCCTCGCTCCGCGGGTCGGGGGGGATCTGGAGGGAGGTGGCCCCCCCCGACGACGCCGCCCGGGCGGGCGTGGGCGGAGCGGCGGCGGCGAGGAAGAGCAATCCGGTGATCAGCCCGCGTCGAATCATGCTTTGCCTCCATCGCTCGGGTGTGAACGGGCGCGGGGGAATCCGCCTCCTCGAATCGGGCCGGGTGGACCCGGGTGGGCCGAGGCTACCCCCGACGCGGACGGATGCCAAGCCGAGACGGCATTCCCGGCCTCCCCCTGAACGCGGTCCGCTCCGTGGTCTACAATGAGAATTCGAGGAGGAGATCAACATGGACTACGGCATCTTTCTGAACGGCGAGTTCGTTCCGACCAAGCAATCGGAGGCGGTGAAGAGCCCCTATGACGGGCAGACGGTGGGCATGTGCGGCAGGGCCGACTCCGAGGACGTCGAGGCGGCGATCGCGGCCTCGGTCCGGGTCGCGCCCACCATGCGGAGCATGCCGGCCTACAAGCGGGCGGAGATCCTGCTCGGGACGCGCGATCGGGTTCGGGAACGCCGGGATCTCTTCGCGCGGACCATGGTGGGCGAGGCGGGGAAACCGATCCGCTACGCGGAGGGCGAGGTGGCGCGCTGCCTTGACACCCTGACCGACGCCGCGGAGACCGCGCGGCGGATGGAAGGCGAGATCCTCACCATGGATGCCTTCGAACCGGGAGAGGGGCGGACCGGTCTCCTGAAGCGCGTTCCCGTCGGCCCGGTGAGCGCGATCAGCCCCTTCAACTTTCCGCTGAACCTCGTGACCCACAAGATCGCCCCCGCGGTGGCGGCGGGATGCCCGGTGGTGCTGAAGCCCGCGTCCCAGACCCCGTTCTCGGCGCTCCTCCTGGCCGAGGCGTTCCGGGACGCGGGGCTCCCTCCGGGGGCCCTGGCGGTGCTCCCCGCCGATTCCCGCACCGCCGCCCCCCTGGTGGAGGACGATCGCCTGAAGGCCCTCACCTTCACCGGGAGCCCGGAAGTCGGGTGGATGCTCAAGGCCCGGGCGGGGAGGAAGCGGGTGGCCCTGGAGCTGGGCGGGAACGCCGCGGCGATCGTGGAGCCCGACGCGGATCTCGAGGCTGCGGCCCGGCGGCTGGCCGGTGGGGCCTACGCCTACGCGGGGCAGTCGTGCATCAGCGTCCAGCGGGTGCTGGTCCACCGGGAGATCTACGACCGGTTCCGCGAGATGTTTCTCACCGCGGTCAAGGAGACGGTGCACGTCGGGGATCCCGCCCGCCGGGAGACCGTGGCCGGTCCTCTCATCAGCGCGGGGGACGCCGACCGCATCCAGGACTGGGTGAAGCGCGCGGAAGGCTCGGGGGCCAGGACCCTGGCCGGGGGCGGTCGCGAGGGCTCGGTGCTGGCCCCCCTGGTGCTGGAGAACGTGAACCACGCGGCCGAGATCTCGTGCCAGGAGGCGTTCGGTCCGGTGGCCCTGCTGGAGCGGTACGCCGACTTCGACGAGGCGCTCCGCATCGCCAACGACAGCGCCTTCGGCCTTCAAGCCGGGGTGTTCACCGCCGACCTGGCCAAGGCCATGCGGGCCTGGGACGCCCTGGAGGTGGGCGGGGTCGTGGTCAACGACTACCCGACCTTCCGGGTGGACCACATGCCCTACGGGGGGGTCAAGGATAGCGGTCTGGGCCGGGAGGGGGCGCGGTTCGCCCTCGAGCACCTGACCGAGCTCCGGCTCCTGGTCGTGAACCCGACCGTCCCCGGGAGCTGAGTCTCGAGCCCGGTGAGGGCTGGAGAGGGGCGGATCGGAGCCTCGGGGGACGGTGCGGACCGCCGAGAGCCGACCGCCACCTTTCCCGCTTGACTGGGAGGCCGTTCCCCGTTGAGATTCCCTCTCACGGTCGCGTATCGGGCGCGGCCTCGCTCCATCTCCCCGGCATCCGGAAGGACAGGCCATGGTCAGATCCATCCTTCAGCTCTTCGGCAAGTCCCCGTTCGGCCCCGTGCAGAGCCACATGCGGAAGGTCCACGAGTGCGCCTCCCAGGTGAGGCCGCTCTTCGACGCGCTCCTGGCCGGCGATACCGTTCGCATCGAGGAGATCTCGAAGCTGCTTTCCACCCTCGAGCACGAGGCCGACGAGATCAAGAACGAGATTCGCTCCAACCTCCCCAAGAGCATCTTCCTGCCGGTGGACCGCAGGGACCTCCTGGCGCTCCTCGCGGTGCAGGACGCCATCGCCGACCAGGCCGAGGACCTGGGGATCCTCCTTCGCATGCGTCCTCTGGAAGTTCCGGACAGCCTCCGCGATCTGCTCCAGAAGCTGGTGGAAAAGGCCACCATCGTCCCCGACGAAGCCAACCGGCTCCTGGACGAGCTCGACGAGCTGGTGGAAGCATCCTTCGCAGGACCCCAGGCGGAGAAGGTGATCGGGCTGATCGAGAACCTGGGGGTGCTCGAGCACGAATGCGACCTGGTGCAATGGGAGTTCGCCCACCGTGTATTCGCCATCGAGAAGGCGCTCACCGCGGGCGAGCTCTGGATGTGGCTCAAGCTCGGAAACAAGCTCGGCGATCTGGCCAACAGCGCCGAGAACGTCGGCAAACGCCTGCACCTGATGTTGCACAAGTAACCCGGCCGGGGGGCTGTTGGTTTGTCGTTCGAATTGATCGTCGCGGTGGTCGCGGGCACGGCCGGCTTCTACATGGCCTGGAACATCGGGGCAAACGATGTCGCCAACGCCATGGGAACCTCCGTGGGCTCCAAGGCGCTCACCCTGAAGCAGGCGGTCCTGGTCGCCGGGATCTTCGAGCTGGCCGGGGCGGTCCTGGTGGGGGCGCACGTCACCGAGACGGTGCGGAAGGGGATCGTGTCCCCCGCCGCCTTCAGCGGCAGCGGAGATGCCTACGTCTACGGCATGCTGGCCGCCCTCCTCGCCGCGGGGATCTGGCTCCACATCTCCACCAAGCTCGGGCTCCCCGTCTCCACCACCCATGCCATCGTCGGCGCGGTGGCGGGGTTCGGCGTGGTGGCCGGCGGATGGGGAGTCGTGAACTGGGGGAAGACTGGTCCAGATCGTCATCTCCTGGTTCACATCGCCGATCCTGGGAGGCCTCCTGGGCTACCTCCTCTTCCTCCTGGTCGGCCGGGTCATCATCGACTCCCACAGTCCGGTTCGCCGGGCGCGCCGGCTCGCCCCCTTCTTCGTGTTCTTCACCGTGTTCGTTGTCGCGCTCTCGGTGCTCTACAAGGGTCTCAAGAACCTGAACCTGGACCTGTCCATGACCGGGGCGATCTCCCTGTCCGCCGGGATCGGGCTGGTTTTCGCCCTGTCGGCTTCCTTTCCCATCCGCCGCTACCTGGCGGGCAAGGAAGCCCACGAGCTGGGCGACCAGTATCTCTTCGTGGAGCGGATCTTCCGCTACCTGCAGATCATGACCGCGGCCTCGGTGGCCTTCGCCCACGGATCCAACGACGTGGCCAACGCGGTGGGCCCCCTGGCCGGCATCATCAACGCGCTCCGGGAGGGTTCGGTGGCGGCCAAGGCCCCCGTCCCCTTCTGGGTGCTCATGCTCGGCGGCGGAGGGATCGTGGTGGGGCTGGCCACCTGGGGGTACAAGGTCATCTACACCATCGGCTCCCGGATCACCGAGCTCACCCCGACCCGTGGGTTCAGCGCGGAGCTGGCCGCGGCCTGCACCATCATCATCGGCTCGCGGCTGGGCATGCCGATCTCCACCACCCACGTCCTGGTCGGCTCGGTGGTGGGGGTGGGGATGGCCCGAGGCATGGCCGCCCTGAACCTGCGCATGCTTCGCGACATCGTCTCGTCCTGGATCTTCACCGTGCCCTTCACCGCGCTCTTCGCGGCGGGTATCTACGAGGTGATCCGGCTCGTGGCCCGCTGATCCGGATCCTTCGGGAGGCGGCACGGAGCCGGAGCGACGGAGGACGCGGGATTCCGCCCGACCCGGGTTGTGAGGGCTCCCGCCCGCCCCTTAGACTCCTCCGGTTGCCTTTCTGATTTGCGGTCGAAAACGCCCCCACGAGGAGAACCGGTCATGAAATATCGGCGCCTGGGACGGTCGGGAATGAAGGTGAGCGAGGTCTCCCTCGGGTCGTGGTTGACCCTCGGGGGCACGGTGGACACCGACGCCTCGAGGAAAGTGGTGTGGAAGGCCTGGGATCTCGGGATCAACTTCTTCGACACCGCCGACGTCTACAGCCGCGGCGATGCCGAGATCGCCCTGGGAAAGGCGCTCTCCGAACTCCCCCGGCACGAGCTGGTGGTGGCCACCAAGGTCATGGGACGGGTCTGGGAGGGGCCGCTCGGGGCCGGGCTTTCCCGCAAGCACGTGATGGACGCCATGGATGCGAGCCTCCGGCGGCTGGGGATGGACTACGTGGATCTCTACCAGGCGCACGCCCCCGACGGCGAGACGCCCCTCGAAGAGACCCTTTCCACCTTCAATGACCTCGTCCGTCAGGGCAAGACGCGCTACATCGGGGTCTCGAACTTCTCCACCGAGCAGACGGTGGAGTGCATGCGCATCTGCGAGCGGAACGGTTGGGAACGGATCGTGTCCCACCAGCCCGCCTACAATCTTCTCGACCGCAGGGTGGAGGCGGCTCTGGTGCCGCGGTGCCGAACCGAGGGGATCGGGCTCATCGTATACAGCCCCCTGGCCCAGGGAGTGCTCACCGCCAAGTACCGTGGGGGAAAGAAGCCCGCGGGAAGCCGCGTTACCACCGAGGGGGCCAAGTTCATGGGGAAGTGGATGGAGGCGGCGGCCAGAGTATCGGCGGTGGAGAAGATCGCCAAACGCAGGGGCAAGACCCCGGCCCAGGTCGCCCTGGCCTGGGTGCTTCGGGAGGAGACGGTCTCCTCGGCGATCATCGGAGCCACGCGTCCGGAGCAGGTCATGGAAAACGCGAAGGCGTCCGGATTCCGCCTGGCGGGCGGCGACCTCAAGGAGCTCGAGGCCGCTTTCCCGGCGGGGGAGTCCGCAATCTGACCGGCCTCCCCTCGATTTCCGATCCGTCTCGCGGTTGCGCGTTGTTTTGCAAATGAAGTGTTTGCAATTCCACTCGATGATTGACTTGGCCGGCACGCCCCCGTAGACTGCAAGCTGTCGGGTTGGTTGACACTTTTGCTCGAATCGTAGCGGGTTGGGCGCCGCCCCCCGCCTCACCTGCAGTTACCGCGATACCCTGCCTGCTCGCGAACAAGGAGGTCAGCATGAAGACCTTGAGATACCGCGGGGCCGCCCTCATCGTGGCGGCTCTCGTCGTACTGGTCGTCGCCGTGGCCTGGGCGGACATACCGCTGCTGAGCTACGTCGGCTTCGACTACTGGTGGCCGGCCGACTGCTACAACGCGGTCGGCTACGTGCCGTCGGTCAACTCGAGCTATCTGAACTTCGACTACGGGACCAACGAGTACACGTTCTTCCTGGACAGCCTGTGCGTGGCGAACGTGGACAGCACGACCTATCCCGGGTTCAAGACCATCACCTTCTCCGGCGGCGAGTTCAACGTGTACTGCGACTCCCTCGCCGGTGGCACCGCCGCCGACTACGGGGTCAACCCGCCCAACGCCACCGCCCCCTCGACCTTCCAGGACGGCGAGTGCGTGATCGGCGGGGATCTTTCCCAGATGGAGATCTTCTGGGATCTCACGACCGGCGAGGCCGACCTGAGCGGAATGGTGAACCTGACCCGGGGCACCCAGCTCGCCAACATCCCTCCTTCCCAGCGATCGGGCTGGACCCTGGCCGGCCTGCGGGACAATACGCCCGGAATGCCGATGGGATACAGTTGGCAGATCGACGGGAGCATCTACATCAGCGAGCCGACGCCCACCGAGAAATCCTCCTGGGGCAAGCTGAAGCAACAGTATGGAGGAGGGGAATAACCATGAACACGAGCTACCGAATCCCCCTTTTCGTCCTGCTCGTGGCCGCGCTCGCCGTTCCGGCTTCGGCGGCGCTGGCCGCGTTCCCCAGCCCGGTGATCGACTTCGGGGTCAGCTACGCCAAGGAGGACGGCCGGACGGCGGGCGATCTGACCTCCACCCCGGGCGACACCCTGACCATCGTGGGCTTCGTGGACCTGTTCGACACTCCGTTCGCGGACCTGGACGCCCATGACCCGGCGGTCGAGTACACCTACATCATGAGCGGCCTCGTTTCCGGGGGCACGTCGCCGAATGGACCGTACCTGCTGACGAGCTACAGCGGCGGGTTTTTCGCGGTCTACTGCGACAGCACGCCGAACGCCGACTACGCCGACATGTCCACCTTCACCGACGGGACCCAGATCCTCACCGGCGCGTTCTCCGGCTTCCACACCAACGTGAGATCGACGGGGGCCTGCTCGGGGAACCAGAACGCGGACTTCCAGTTCACCGGAGGGACGCTGTTCAGCCGGGTGAGCGACGCCGGTGTGGGGTATCTCGGCATCAACACCGGGGCCTTCACCACCTGCCCGACCATTCCGCCCACCCAGCAGCAGCAGCAGGGCTATTTCGCCGCCTCCGACACCAAGCTCGACGTGAGCGAGCCGGTGCCGGTGGAGAAGTCGTCCTGGAGCCTGATCAAGCAGAAGTACGACTGACCTTCCGGTCCGCTCCGGATTCCGGGGACCCCCGCGCCGCTGGCGCGGGGGTCTTCGTCTGTCGCCCCGGATTCAATTTGCTCTGGCGTTTCTTGACGGGGTCCACCTATGATCGCGTCGAAGCGACGCAGTTGAGTCGTGTCCGCGGAGGAGGAACGGTGTGAGTTCGGACTCCCGTCCCGCGCCGGATGTCGTCAAGAGGATCGTAGTCGCCTCGTTGCACGAATGGCCCGATCCCGAAGCGCGCCGGCGGCTCTTGAGGCTCTGCTCGGGTGAAGACCTCAGCCACTTGAACGCAGTGGGCTATGCCCTGGCGAGATGTGGGCATTCCCGCCGCGAGGCTGCGGACGAGTTCCTCGAGATCTACGAGGACGACCGCCGCTTTTCGCTCCGCACCGTGACCCTCTACGCCCGGGCCTACCTCCATGACGATGATCCCCGGGCCTTCGTCCGGGAGATGGGGCGGGTGGCCGCCCTTCCCGGCCGGAAACCCTGGGTGCCGATCATGGAGGAGCTGTACTGGATGTGGTCCCGTCACCCGCGGGACATGTTCCGGCTCATGGCCCCGTGGTTGACCCACCGGGATCCGTGGCGGCGATGGGCCGCCCTTCACGGTCTCGAGGTCCCGGCCCGCAGCGACCCCCGTTCCGCCCTCAAGGTGCTCCGGCTCTTCCGGGGGGAGCGCCACATCCGGGTGCGGCGGCTCCTCGGGCACGTTCTCGGCCAGAACCTGTACCCCCGGCACCCCGACCAGGCCATGGATGAGATCGCCCGGTGGCTGGACGGGGGGGCGTCGGCGGCCAACGCGGTGGCGCGCCAGACCGAGCAGCAGGTGGGGCTCTGGTTCGAGTCGGGGAGAGGGACGGATCGACAGCGCCGGCGGCTCTTGCGGGTGAGCCGGGACTACGAGGATCACCCCGGAGCCTCGGTGCGCGCACACGCCCGCCGTCTGGGGCGGATACTGGAAGGCTGACTCCGGGCGTCCGCGCCCCCGACGAGCCGCCTCCGCGGCCCCGCCTTCACCACCCCCCGTCCGGCCCGCCGACAGGGTAACCCGCTACGCAGGCTATGCTAACATTCCCGGTTGTTCCGGACGATGGGTTGGGGGATACTGCGAAGCCGATCCGCGTCGCCGCGAGCCTCTCGCCGGCGTCTCCCTCCGGTCCCCAGTCAAATCACACGTTGAGTGGGAGTTATGGAATCCAAGACCGCCGACAACGCTGAACGGGTACAGATCGAGGACGTGGTGATCCGGTTCGCCGGGGACTCCGGCGACGGCATGCAGCTCACCGGGACCCAGTTCTCGAACACCACCGCCATCGCCGGAAACGACCTGGCCACCCTCCCCGATTTTCCGGCGGAAATCCGCGCCCCCGCGGGGACCTTGCCCGGGGTTTCGGGGTTCCAGATCCGTTTCTCGAGCCACGACATTCATACCCCCGGGGGGGAGCCGGACGTGCTGGTGGCCATGAACCCGGCCGCCCTCAAGCTGAACGTCCGCGACCTGAAACCCAACGGCATCCTGATCGTGAACACCGACGCCTTCACCCAGCGGAACCTGGAGCGGGTGGGCTACGCGGCAAATCCGCTGGAGGACCACACCCTCGACGCTTACCGGGTGATCCCCGTTCCCCTCACCGACCTCACCCGGAAGTCCCTGGACGCCACCCAGCTTTCGGCCAAGGAGAAGGACCGCTGCAAGAACTTCTTCGCTCTGGGCATCATGTACTGGCTCTACAACCGCTCCCCCGACATCACCGTCAAGTGGGTGGAGCGCCGGTTCATGTCCCGTCCCGATCTGGTCGATGCCAACAAGCTGGCCCTGAAGGGCGGGATGGAGTACGCGGGGGCGATCCAGCTCTTCCAGTCCACCTATGAGGTTCCCCCGGCCCGAATGACTCCGGGGAAGTACCGGAGCGTCTCCGGGAACGGCGCCCTGGCCATGGGCCTCATCTGCGCGGCCCGCCGGGCCGGGCTCACCCTGTTCCAGGGCTCCTACCCCATCACCCCGGCCAGCGACATCCTGCACGAGCTGAGCCGCTACAAGAACTACGGGGTCGTGACCTTCCAGGCCGAAGACGAGATCGCGGCGGTCACCGCGGCCATCGGGGCGGCTTTTGCCGGGTCCCTGGCCCTGACCACGACCAGCGGTCCGGGTATGGCCCTGAAGGGCGAGGCGCTGGGCCTCGCGGTCATGACCGAGCTTCCCCTGGTGGTGGTGAACGTACAGCGGGGGGGGCCGAGCACGGGCCTTCCCACCAAGCCCGAGCAGGCGGATCTCCTCCAGGCGATGTTCGGCCGCCACTCCGAGTCGCCGCTTCCCATCCTGGCCGCGTCCACCGCCGGGGATTGTTTCTGGGTGGCGTTCGAGGCGGCGCGGATCGCGGTCACGTACATGACTCCGGTCATTCTTCTCACCGACGGCTACCTGGCCAGCGGCGCGGAACCGTTCCGGATTCCCCCGGTGGATGACCTGCCCCGGATCGAAATCAAGTTCGCACCCGGCCGCACCGACGGCGGTTTCCTTCCCTACGAGCGGAACCCCGAAACGCTGGCCCGACCCTGGGCCACTCCCGGCACCCCCGGCCTGGAGCACCGGATCGGAGGTCTCGAGAAGAGCGACATCACCGGGAACGTCTCCTATGACGCCGACAATCACGAACACATGGTCTGGACGCGGGCCGAGAAGGTGGCCCGGGTGGCCCGCGAGATCCCGCCCATCGAGGTCTTCGGCCCGGAGAAGGGCGAGCTCCTGGTGCTAGGCTGGGGGAGTACCTACGGGGCGATACGCGGCGCGGTGGAGGAGGCTCGCACGCGGGGGCTGGACGTGGCCCACGCCCACCTGCGGTACCTGAACCCCTTGCCCGAAGACCTACCCGCGGTGATGGCCCGCTACCGGACGGTGCTGGTGCCGGAGATGAACTCCGGCCAGCTCCTCCTGCTCATCCGGGCGAAGTACCTGGTGGACGCCGTCGGCCTCAACAAGGTCCAGGGAAAGCCGTTCACCGTGAACGAGATCATGGGGCGGGTCGAGACGCTCCTGGAGGCGAGATCATGAGCACATCCCCCGGCAAGGCGCTTCCGCCCGGCGGCGCCGCGCTTTCCAAGAAGGACTTCCAGACCGATCAGGAGGTCCGTTGGTGTCCCGGCTGCGGGGACTACGCGATCCTGAACGCGGTGCAGTCCATCTTCCCGCAGCTCGGGATCCCGAAGGAGAACTTCGTGGTGATCTCAGGGATCGGCTGCTCCAGTCGCTTCCCCTACTACATGAACACCTACGGTTTCCACACCATCCACGGAAGGGCGCCGGCGGTGGCCACCGGGGTGAAGCTGTCCAATCCCAACCTGGACGTCTGGGTGGTTACCGGAGACGGGGACGCGCTCTCCATCGGGGGGAACCACCTGATCCACGCCATGCGGCGAAACGTGGGGCTCAAGATCCTCATGTTCAACAATCGCATCTACGGCCTCACCAAGGGCCAGTACTCGCCCACCTCGGAAATCGGAAAGCGGACCAAGTCCACTCCGTTCGGGTCGGTGGACCGGCCGCTCAACCCGTTGAGCCTGGCTCTGGGGGCCGAGTGCACCTTCGTGGCGCGCTCGGTGGACGTGTACCAGAAGCATCTGATGGGGGTCTTGAAGGCCGCGGCGGCGCACCCGGGGACCGCGTTCGTGGAGATCTACCAGAACTGCAACATTTTCAACGACAAGGCATTCGAGAGCTTCACCGAACGGGGGGTTCGGGACGAGACCAACCTGGAACTGGAGCACGGAAAGCCGGTCCTCTTCGGCGCCCACAAGGACAAGGGGCTCCGGTGGACCGGCACCCGCTACGAGACGGTGACCCTCGGCGAAGGGTTCGAGCAGTCGGACCTGGTGGTCCACGATACCCACGATCCCAACCCCACCCTGGCCTTCGCACTCAGCCGGCTGGAGCCTCCGGAGTTCCCGGTGCCGATCGGGGTGTTCCGGGACGTAACGGTTCCGACCCTGGAGAAGAACCTGTGGGACCAGGTCAAGCGGGTGCGGGAGGAGCGGGGCGAAGGGGATCTGGAGGCATTGTTGAACGCGGGGGACGTGTGGGAGGTAAACGCTTGAGCACGAAACGGCCGCTTCGGTTCGACGATCTGCTGGTCCAGACCCGGGCATCCCGGCCTCGCGTGTCCCCCGACGGCGCCTGGGTGTTCTTCGTGGGAACCCGCCCCGACCCCGACGAGAACCGGAACGTGAGTCATCTCTACCGGGTCCCGCTGGACGGCGGGGAGACGGTCCAGATCACCCGCCACGGCTACTCGAACGGCGATCACTCGTTTTCCCCGGACGGAAAATGGATCGCCTTCACCTCGGACCGGAGCGGGTCCCCCCAGATCTGGGTGCTCCCGGTGGATGGCGGCGAGGCCCGCCAGGTCACCACCCTGGAGCTGGGGGCGGGCCGGCCGGTCTGGTTCCCCGACGGAAAGCGGCTCCTGGCCGTCTCTCCGGTCTATCGCGACACCGCCGATCAGGCCGAGATCGCCCGGCGGAAGCAGGAGCGGGAGAAGGAGAAACCCGCGCACCGGGTCATCGACCGGCTCATGTTCCGGCACTGGGACACCTGGACCGACGACAAGGTCGACCACCTGTTCGCGGTGGACGTGGAGAGCGGGAGTGCGACGGACCTCACTCCCGGCCCCTACCCGGTGCCGCCGCGTTCCCTCACCGGGGATCCCGACTACGCGGTGTCTCCCGACGGCGAGGAGGTTTGTTTCGTGTCCCTGCGGGACGAGGCCCAGGCCCTCTCCACCAACACCAATCTCTGGACGGCGCCCGTCTCGGGTCCGGCGGCGGAACCCAAGCGGATCAGCCCCTGGGCCGGATGCAACGCGTTTCCCGCCTACTCGCCGGACGGCTCCCGGATCGCCTATCTGGGCATGCGGCGGGCGGGGTACGAGGCGGACAAGCGGGAGCTTCTGGTCTACGACCGGGCGACGGGAGCGATCGGAGAGGCGGCTCCCAAGCTCAGAGGATCGGCGGGAGCCCCGGTGTGGTCCCCGGACGGAGAGCGGATCTACTTCGCCGCCCAGGACGAGGGGCGGACCCGGCTCTACGCGGTGAGCGCCGACGGCGGGGAGCCGGCGGAGCTGACCGGTCACGCCACCGACCACGATCCCGCGGTCTCCCCGGACGGGGAGTGGCTGGTGTTCGCCCGGGAGACCCTGAACGCGCCGCCGGAGATCATGCGGGTGCCGGTGGGGGGGGAACGGCCGAGGCGTTGACGCGCCTCAACGCGGACAACCTGGCCGGGCTGGAGATGAACGAGTCCGAGGACTTCTGGTTCGAGGGGGCCGAGGGGGCGCGGGTCCACGGCATGATCGTCAAGCCTCCCCGGTTCGAGGCGGGGAAGAAGTACCCCACGGTGTTCCTCATCCACGGCGGTCCCCAGGGCATGTTCGGCCTCGACTTCCACGAACGGTGGAACGTCCAGCTGTTCGCCGCCCAGGGCTACGTGACGGTGATGATCAACCCCCGCGGGAGCACCGGCTACGGCCAGGAATTCGTGGACGCCATCCGCGGAGAGTGGGGGGGAGCCTGCTACGAGGACCTCGTCCGGGGTTTCGACCACGTGCTCTCCACCTTCGACTACTGCGACCCCGAGCGGACCGCGGCCGCCGGGGCCAGCTTCGGCGGGTTCATGGTGAACTGGATCGCCGGGCATAGCGACCGGTTCCGATGCCTGGTGAGCCACGACGGCATCATGAACACCGAGATGATGGACTGGGCCACCGACGAGCTCTGGTTCTCCGAGTGGGAGTTCGGGGGGGCGCCCTGGGAGGCCCCCGAGGAGTACCGGAAGTGGTCTCCCCATCTCCACGTCGAGAAGATGAAGACCCCCATGCTGGTGATCCAGGGGGAGCAGGACTTCCGTTGCCCGGTCAGCGAGGGCCTGGATCTCTTCACCGCGCTCCAGCGCCGGAGCGTTCCCTCGCGCCTCCTCTACTTCGAGGACGAGGGGCACTGGGTGCTGAAACCGAAGAACCGGCGGGTGTGGTGGGACAATGTCCTGGAGTGGCTGGAGCGGTACCTGAAGGATTGACCCGGTCGCTCACCCCGATGTGATTCGAAGCCCCCGGCCGGCGCCGGGGGCTTCGTGCGTTGGCTCCGTGCCGTGCGGCCGGGGCGCGGCCGCCTTCACCGCCCCGCGGGTCCGGGGGACGCCCCGTGGATCAGGGCCCCGATTCCCTCCGGAACCAGTCGATGGTGCGGTTGAACATCTCCTGGGCCTGGTCCTTCCTCATCCAGTACAGGTCGAAGCCGAACCACTGGGTGCGGCCCTGGGAGCGGTTGGGGTCGAGGTCCCGGTACCGGATCGCGGTGAGGGCGCCGTCGTAGGGCGAGGCGGGATCGGCGGCCCGGTAGACGTAGAGCGAGTCGATCTTCCCGGTGGCGGGGAAGCCCGGGATGGTGGACGCGTCGATCGGGTCGATGACCAAGTCGGCGTAGGGGCCCGACCGGAAGAGGATCGACCGGGTGGTGTCCGTCGCCATGGCCGGGTAGACCGTCGGCACGCCGGGGAAGGGCTCGACCCCGATCATGCTGTCGCCGGGCCGGCTCGGCGACAGCGCGGTGTTCTCGATCCGGCCCGAGGCCAGCTTCATGAAGTCGTAGGCGAAGTCGCCCGGACGGGGGGCCAGCGGGTAGACGTACGGGTGCCCGGCGAAGCCTCGCGTCATGCCGGCCGCGGTCTGGGACCCGCACACCCAAAGCTTTCCTCCCGCAGCCAGGTAGGAGGCGAGGTTGTGGTTCTGGTATCCCGTGACCTGGAACAGCGCGCTCCGTCCATTGTAGCCGAGATTCGCGTTCCACACGATGAGCCGGAAGCGGCCCATGGCCCCCAGGTCCGGGGAAATAGGCGGGATCTGCGCCATGTCGTTCAACCCGTAGGTGGCGAAGGTCGACAGGCTATCCAAGGTCGTGGTGCCGGAAAAGCGTCCGGAGTCCTCGAAGAGCCCCTCCCAGTAGGCGTCCACGGTGGCGTCGTTGGGCTCGGCCACCCCGCCGAGGTTCCGGACGTCGTCCACGAAGAGCGCGGCCCGGTCCATCGGCGTATCCGTGAGGTGGAGGAGCAGGTAGGGGGTGGTCACCCCGCCCTGGGTATCCCGCACCTGGAAGTAGAGAACTTGGGTCCCCACGTCCGGCAGGGTGAGAGGAGGAAGCGCTCCGACCGGCTTCCAGTCCGACCAGCTCTCGGACCGATCGAGATCGGCGATATCCAGGCCCCAGCGCATGGCGTCGCAATCCCCTCCGTACTCCTCCGCCGAGCAGGACACCGTGAAGCGGAGAGGGATCCGCGCCGACGTCACCTCGGGGCCCGGCTTGGCGGCTCCGGGGAACGTGAAGGTGCCGAGGGTGGGTTCGCTGATCGTGACCACCGGGGACGGCGCCTCGGACGAGGCCTCGAAGAGGATGGCGTTCCGGCCCAGGTCCAGGAACGGCTCCACCGCCCCCGCCACGTCCACCGCGCGGATCCCCACCGCGTACTTGTCCCCCGGAGCAAGGGGGAAGGTCCTCCGGAAGCCGGGGCCGGCGGCGAGCACCCAACCCGGGTCTTCGGTCGCCGGAGACCACAAGCGCGTCCATGCGTTGGCGGGTATGTCCCCCGTCAGGAGCGGATTCAGGGTCACGATCCGGTAGTAGTAGCCCACCGGCGGCGCTCCGCCCCCGTCGGGGTCGGTCCCCTCGGCCTCCACCTGGATCGCGGCTCCCACGGAGAGCGCGGAGGCGCCGTAATGCGGATAGGCGATGGTCGCGGTGGGCGCGATGGTGGTGGCGGTGAAGGCCACGTGCGCGGGGACCGAGAACGCCCCCCGATCGTCCACCGCCCGGACGTAGACCGCGTGCATGCCGGTGAAGCGTCCGGTGGGGCGCTTCGTGGAGCCGATCGCCTCGGAATCGGCGGTGGTGGCGCTGAAGAGGAAGCGGTGCGAGGGGTCCGGGGTGTGGATCCAGTCGAAGGAGGCCACTCGGCCCTCGATGATCTTGATCACCCGGGTGGTGTCCGGCGCGCCCGACGCGCCGGCGATTTCGGTGGAGACGATCCCCTCGCCCCCGCCGGCGATCTCCGCTTCGGTGAACCCCGCCGGCGGATCCACCGCGTACCGGTAGCCGGTCACCCGGCCGTCGGGATCGGTGCCGGTCCACGCGATCGTGAGGTGGTAGGAGACGGTGTCCCCCTCGACCGGCTCGGGGCTGAGGGTCACGGTGGGGGCGCGATTGGACGGAGCCGGCCCTTCGTTTCCGCAGGCGGCCAGAAGGGCCGGGATGACGATGAGGAGGATCGGGGAACCGAGGGTCCGAAACGAACCGCGATACGAGCGAGCCGCGTGTCTCGACATGGCGACCTTCCTTTCCGGCGCCCATCGAGGGGAAAATATAATTTCACCATAGCGCGGCGACGCCCCGGAGTCAACGAAGGTCCGACCGGGTCCGCGCCCCCCGAGTGGATGCCTCCCCCGAGCGGTGCGATGGACCGGTTGAATCCGAGGCCGGCCGGGAGAAAAAGACCGGTTCTATCGGCCTTCGGGAGGCCCGGGTTCCTCCAGCGGACCGGTCACCACCAGGTGCGTTCCGTGGGACCAGTAGTCCGGCTCGATCGCGGTCTCCGGCAGCTCCGCCCAGGCCGCCCGCTTGGAGACCAGGGTCTCCGCGTTCACGATCCCCTGGTTGAGCGCCCGGAAGGCGTCGCGCACGTCGCGCGCCTCGAACGATCCCACCCCGTGGATACGCAGCTCGTTCCGCTGCAGCCGCGCCCCGGGGAGGGCGAAGAGGAAGTTCGGGGAGAAGGGGGCGCCGAGGATCATGGTCCCCCGGGGGGCCAGGGCCTGGAAGACGTCGGGGGCCTGGGAGGCGTCGGAGGTGAGGACGAGGGCCGCGTCCACCCCGCGCCCGCCGGTCTCCTCGATGATCGCATCCCGGATCGAGTTCTCGGGGATGCGGATCACCCTGGTGGCTCCGCTCCACTCCGCCCGCTGGCGGAGGGTGGGGGATTCGTCGGCGGCGAAGACGGTGCGAATTCCCTGGTGGCGGGCGAGGCGAATCACGATCTGTCCCGGGAGCCCCAACCCGAGGACCAGGAGCGAGGTCGCCTTCCCCGCGCGCGCTTCGCGGAGCACCCTCGAAGCCAGCGCGGTGGCCGGGACCAGGGTGGCGTCCTCGGGGGAGAGTTCGGCGGGGAGCCTCAAGACCAGGTGGAGCTCCACCAGCTCGCCCGGCACCAGGAAATAATCGGCCAGCCCCGCGAACGGGGGCAGCGCCGATGCCGATCCCCGCGGGAGCACCATGGCCGCATCCAGCGGGTTCCAGCCCGTGACCCCCTCGCCGACCGCGGCGATCTCTCCCACCGGCACCGCGGGAGGGGTGCGGTTCACGTAGAGGCCCGGGCTTGCGTCCTCGGGACCGAGTCCGGCAGCCAGGAGTCGAAAGAGCATCTCCCCCGGTCCGGGGAGGGGAATGGGCTCGTTCTGGAACCGGTAGCGTCCGTCGCGACCCAGCACCGCGAGGGTGCGCGACGGGGGGAGGGGCATGAGCTCTCGCATGGAGGGTGAGCCTAAGCGATCGTGGATGCTCCCGCCAGCGGCAGTTCCGTGGACCGCGGCGCGGGGAGGCGTAGCGACTTCGGGCCGGGAAGGCAAGGGAAAATCGGCGACCGGCCGATAACCCGGGATGTAAACCGTTGATGCTATCGCAACGCGACCGTTGGCTCAACCCGTTCGCGATTTGCGCCGCCGACTCGGTGCTTGAATCGCGCAGGTCCCTGCGTCATGCTCAGAGCCTTGTCGCTTGTCTCGAAAGGAGCCACATCGTGACCTCGCGCAGAACCGGGGAGAGAGCGATCCTGAACACGACATCCGCTCGAAAGAACCCGACCAGCTATCTGGGTGGGGGGATGGCCTTGCAGGTGCCGGACGTGTCCGAGGCCGTCCGCTACTACGAGAAGAGCTTTGGATTCGACGTGGCCGAGATCGACGACCAGAACCGCTACGCCGCCCTCCGGGCGGGCAAGCTCGGCTTCGACCTGGTGGATGAGCACGGGGCGGGGACCCGGGCGGTGGGCCAGCCCGGGGAGGGGGTGGCCATGTACGTGTTCGTGAACGACGTGGTCGAGCAGCTCAAGCGCATGGAACGGTCGGGGGTGCCGATCCTGACCCGGGTGAACCGGACCCGGGCCGGGGTGGAGGAGTTCTCGGTGCGGGACGTGTACGGTCTGCTCTGGATCTTCAGCCAGGCCAACTGATCCCGCCGATCCCGCCGTGAGCTACGCACCCTCCGGCGACCATGTGGTCTCCGCGGTTCCCGACCGGCGGGCGCTCACCCGGGCCATCACGAAGAGGAGATCGGAGAGCCGGTTCAGATAGGCAAGTCCCGCCTCCTCGATGGGAAGCCGATCCTCCTCCGACGCGCGAACCACCCACCGCTCCGCCCGCCGGCAGACCGCCCGCGCCACCTGGAGGATCGCGCTCTCCTCGGTCCCCCCGGGGAGCACGAACGCGTGGAGCGGCTCCAGCTCGGTCTCCAACCGGTCGATCGCTTCCTCCAGCTCCGTCACCCGTTCCGGAGCCAGGAGAGGGAGGTGCGAGCGGGCCTTCCCGGCGTCCGGGGGGGTGGCCAGATGCGCGCCGAGATCGAAGAGGCGCCTCTGTGCGTCCTCGGCCAGCGCGGCCAGGTCGGGTTGGGTGGCCCGGCTCCGAAACCAGCCCAGGATCGCGTTCAGCTCGTCGAGGGAGCCGTAGGCCTCGAGCCGCTCGTGATCCTTCCGGACCTTCCTGCCGCCGAAGAGCGAGGTCGTTCCCTTGTCTCCGGTTCGCGTGTAGATCTTGACCACCGGGCGAGTCCTTTCGAACGGGGGGGATCGAAGCTTCTTGTTCGCGATTCCTCCGCCCCTTAGGATGATGCGCCATGGCGGCGCAGGCAAGGAAGAAGACGACCGGACGAACGATGCCCGCGGTGTGGCGGCTCCGCCGCCACGAGAAGCCCTATCGCGAGCGGGGGATCACGCTCCTGGCCGGGGTGGACGAGGTCGGAGTGGGGCCCCTGGCCGGCCCGGTGGTCGCGGCGGCGGTGATCATGCCGGTGGACTCGGTCATCCGAGGGGTGGACGACTCGAAGAAGATCCTGAAGCGGGAGCTTCGGCGGGAACTGGCGGAGAGGATCCGGGCCGAGGCCTTGGCGGTGGGCATCGGGGTGGCGGGTCCCCGGGAGATCGACCGGGTGAACGTCTACCGGGCCACCCTCGCCGCCATGTCCCGGGCGGTTCGTCGCCTCGATCCCGGCCCCGACCTGCTCCTGGTGGACGCCCGCACCGTTCCGGGGCTTGCCGTTCCCCAGGAGGCCCGCATCAAGGGGGACGCCTACTTCTACCAGATCGCCTGCGCGAGCCTGGTGGCCAAGGATTTCCGGGACACCCTCATGACCCGCCTGGACCGGCGCTATCCCGGCTACGGCTTCGCCCGGCACGTGGGGTACGGGACGCCCCAGCACCTGGAGGCGCTCCATCGCCTGGGTCCCTGCTGGATCCACCGTCGCGGCTACCGCGACGTGAGGGCGGAGCTGCAGGGGGACCTGGCCGAGCTCTGGGGAGAGGATCCGAAGAGAGGGGACGAGCGCCCGCCGGCTAGATCGCGGTGATGTGGAAGCCGGCGTCCACGTGGAGGACGGTGCCGGTGATCCCGCTGGCCATGTCGCTGAGGAGAAACAGGGCGGCCGCCCCCACCTCGTCCTGGGTGATGTTCCGGCCGAGCGGGGACCGCTCCTCGTAGACCTTGAGCATGTTGTTGAATCCGCTCACCCCCCGGGCGGAGAGGGTGTTCACCGGTCCGGCCGAGATCGCGTTCACCCGGATGTTGTGCTTCCCCAACCCCAGCGAGAGCTGTCTCACCGCGTGCTCCAGCGCGGCCTTGGCCGTGCCCATCACGTTGTAGCTGGGTATGGCCCGCTCCGCTCCCAGGTAGGACAGGGCCACCATGGCTCCATTTCGTCCCTCCATGAGCGGCGCGGCCAGCCTGGCCATGGGGATGAGCGAGTAGGCGGAGATCTCCAGGGCGATCCGGAACCCCTCGCGGGACGTGTTCCGGTATTCCCCCTCCAGCTCCTCGCGGGGGGCGAAGGCCACCGAATGGACCACGTAGTCCAGATGGCCGAACTCGCGCTTCACGGTATCGAAGGCCTGCTCCAGGTCCTCGTCCCGGGTGACGTCGCACTCCACCAGAAGGGGGTCCTTCATCTTCTCGGAGATGACGGCCACCGCGTCCCGGAAACGCTCCCCCTGGTAGGCGAAGGCGAGCCGCGCCCCCGCCCGGTCCAGGTGGCCGGCGATTCCCGCGGCCAGGCTCCGCTTGTTGGCCACGCCGAAGATGAGACCGGTCTTTCCGGCGAGGTCGAGCGTATACATCCAAGCCCCTCCCGATGGGTAAGCGGGGAATTCTGCCCCAATCCCCGGGCCCCGTCAAATCCGGACCCCGGGGGCCGGATTTCCGGCAGCCCGCCGGGGACCCCGGCCAGGTTGCCGACCCGGCCCGGCCGCCGTAGAATGGCGCGACGAATTCAACCCATCCGGCGCGCATCCGGGGACGGCGGGGCGACCGGGCATCGAGGAGGGCGAACATGCGGACGTTTTGGATGGTGGCGCTGGCGGGGGCCCTGGTCGGTCTGAGCGCATGCGGCGGCGGTTCTTCGACCCAGAAGGCCCAGGAACAACCCGGCTCGGCCTCGGGTGGCGGGGAAATGGGAAAGTCGGCGGCGGAGAGCACCGCGGCCGGCGCCATGAGCGAGGCCAAGTCGCCCCAGGAGGAAATCGTGGAACGATCGATGAACAAGGATCCGGGACCGGCCGACGAAGTCGCGGTGGTCAAGACGTCCCAGGGCGACATCACCCTGCGCTTCTACCCCGGGCAGGCGCCCCTGGCCGTGGCCAACTTCAAGGGCTTGGCCGCCAAGGGCTACTACAACGGCGTGATCTTCCACCGGGTGATCGCAGGGTTCATGATCCAGACCGGCGATCCCCAGGGCACCGGGATGGGCGGGGAGAGTCTCTGGGGCGGGACCTTCAAGACCGAGACCGACCCCAATCTGAAGTTCGACAAGCCGGGGGTTCTCGGCATGGCGCGGACCTCCCGGCCCGACACCAACGGCAGCCAGTGGTTCATCACCGTGGCTCCGCAGAAGAGCCTCGACGGCCAGTACACCGTCTTCGGCGAGGTGGCGAAGGGGATGGACGTGGTGAACTCCATCGCCAAGACGGCCACCGACCCCAACGATCGGCCCAAGACCCCGATCCGGATCGAGAGCATCACCATCGAGAAGCAGTAGCCCGGTTCCGCCCGGGCCCCACGGGGTTCCGGGCGGTTAGCTCGGATACCGGTGTTCGCGCCCGGTCGGTGGACGGCGGGGCCGCTGGTCTCCGGTGGTGGGGAACGAAACCGCCGAGGACCCGGCCGGACGGCCGTCGGCCGCTGATCGGGCGGTTCTTTGCCCCGGCCTCGCGCCGGCGGCGGAGACCGTCCCGGCCCCCGGCCGGATCAAGCGGCGTGAACGCGCCCCCGCAATCCGGCCAGAACGGGTTCCACGATGGCCCGCCGGCAGTCGCCGCAGATGCCGTGGCTCATGCGAACCAGGTTGGTGCCGCCGCGGCGTTGGTACTCCCCGCCGTCGATCCAATCCCCCCCGGTTCCGGGGCTCGACTCGTTTCGGACGGGGCCCGGGCCGCTTCCGGGCGCGGGGAGCCAGTCCGGCGTCCGCACCGACCGGCAGTAGCTGCAGGTGACCAGCACGTGCATCGCTTCCGTGCTCCCGGACGTGGACCGGGAGGCGAGGAACCCCCACGGCGGCCGGGGTTCGGACGAGCGGACCGCCGAGCGATAGAGGATTCCCACCGGCTCCCCCCCGGAACGGACCGGGGTGACGGTCATCCACATGTCGCGCCGGAGATCGGGAGCGTCGCAGCGGAAGGGAAAGGCGATCCGGGCGCGGTGGCCGGAGAGGATCAGATCGTGGATCCGCAGATAGCTCTCCCGAACCTCCTCCCCCAGGATGAAGGCGAAGAGGGAGCGTCCGATGACGTGGGCGGGCTCGGCCAGCGACGGGGCGCCTCCGGCCACGGCGAACTCCCGCCAGCGGGTGTGTCCCACCTGTCGGATGGTTCCCGAGGCGTCCACCGCGTAGGCGACCTCGTCCATTGCCTCCAGCCAATCCAGCGCACTAGTCTTCTCGAATGGATTCATGAACGTCCCCCTTTCCCGCACCTAATAGATCGGCCGGGGGGAGCGGGGACTGAGGGCGGCGAAACGCGTGGCGGCGGCCGGCCTCCGGCCCTTCCGGCCGACGATCCGAGGTCCCCATGAGCGCTCCGACTCCCGTCTTCGTGTTCAGCCCGGCCTACGAGGCGGACATCGGCCCCCACGTCTTTCCCACCTTCAAGTACCGGCGGGTACGGGAGCGACTCCTCGAATCCGGGGCGGTCTCCCCGGATGCATTCACGGAGCCCGAACCGGGGGAGAGAGGGATGCTCGCCCTGGCCCACCGGAGCGCCTACCTGGCCGATCTCTTCGCCCTTCGGGAGACCCGGGGCACCCGATCCCTCCGAGCTTCCCCTGACCGCGGAAATCGTGCGCTGGTTCGAGCTGGCCGCCTACGGCACGGTGACCGCCACCCGGTTGGCCGCGGTCCGGGGCGCGGCCATGCACCTGGGAGGAGGTTTCCACCACGCCTTTGCCGACCATGCCGAGGGGTTCTGCTATTTGAACGACACCGCGGTGGCGGCGCGGACGGCCCTGGGGGACGGTGCCGCCCCGCCCCTGACCACCCCGGCCGGCCGGCCGGTGGCCCGGGTGAGCGTGGTGGACCTCGACGTCCACCAGGGGAACGGCACCGCGCGGATCTTCCAGGGGGACGACCGGGTCTTCACCTTCTCCATGCACCAGGAGAACAACTACCCCCCGAAGGAGCGGAGCGACCTCGACATGGGGCTCCCCGACGGGATCGGGGACGACGACTACCTGGCCCGGCTCGACGAGGGGCTCGGAGTTTCGGTGACCACCCGCCGCCCGGAGCTGGTCTACTACCTGGCCGGGGCCGATCCCTTCCGGCGGGACCGGTTGGGGGGCCTGGCCCTGACTCTCGAGGGAATGGCCGAGCGGGACCGGCGGGTGTTCACCGCCGCCCGGGACGCGGGGGCCTCGGTGGTCGCGCTCCTGGCCGGTGGCTATGCCGCCGATCCCGAGGAAACCGTGGCCGCCCACCTCGCCACCGCGCGGGAGCTCCTTCGTCTCTGGCCCCGCGAAGGGTGACTCCGCGCCGGCAACCCCAGCGCCCCGCAATGCGTAATCGAGGTAGGGCCTTGCCGGGGGCCGGCGGGTGCTTCACTCTCATCGGTATGCCGGCCCGGCCCGGTCCGGCCCGGCCCGGCTCGGGCCCGGTGCGCGGACGCTCCGATCACAAGGAGGTACTGATGATCTTCCTCTTGGGTTTCCTGGTCCTCGTCGCCCTCGTGGTGTTCTGGGTGATCGGGATGTACAACGGCCTGGTCCAGCTTCGCCAGCAGGTGAAGAACGCGTGGAGCCAGATCGACGTCCAGCTCAAGCGACGCTACGACCTGATCCCGAACCTGGTGGAGACGGTGAAGGGCTACGCCGCCCACGAGAAGGAGACCTTCGAACGGGTGGTGAACGCCCGGAACGCGGCGATCTCGGCCAGCGGGGTCCCGGCCCAGGCCCAGGCCGAGAACCAGCTCACCGGAGCGCTCCGCCAGCTCTTCGCCCTCTCCGAGAGCTATCCCGATCTCAAGGCCAACCAGAATTTCCTGGCCCTGCAGGAAGAGCTGGCCACCACCGAGAATCGGATCTCCTTCGCCCGCCAGCACTACAACGACATCACCGCCACCTACAACACCCGGGTGCAGTCCTTCCCCACCAACGTCATGGCCGGGATGTTCGGGTTCACCCAGGAGGCGTTCTTCGAGATCGAGGACGCGGCCCAGCGCGAGGCGCCGAAGGTCAAGTTCTAACCGTCCCGAGGGAGTCGCCGCCGCCGTGCCCACCACCTTCGTCGATCTCATCGCCGCCAACCGGCGGAAGTCCGCCGGGCTGGTGGGCCTGTTCCTCCTCCTGTTCATGGTGACGGTCTACGCCTTCGCGGTGTTCCTCACCGGGGACGATCCCCGCTCGGGAATCGTCCCCGCGCTGATCGCCCTGGTGGTGGCGGGGGTGGCGGCACTGGCGAGCTACTTCGGCGGGGCGAGCGCGGTCCTGGCCATGAGCGGGGCCCGGGAGATCCGGAAGGAGGACGATCCCCAGCTCTGGAACGTGGTGGAGGAGCTCTCCATCGCGGCCGGAACCCCCATGCCGCGGGTCTACAAGATCGACGACACCGCCATGAACGCCTTCGCCACCGGCCGGGATCCCCGGCACGCCTCGGTGGCCATCACCAACGGGCTCCGGGACCGGCTCACCCGCCCCGAGCTCCAGGGGGTGCTGGCCCACGAGCTCAGCCACGTGCGCAACTACGACATCCGTTTCTCGATGCTGCTCGCGGTGATGGTGGGATTCCTGGTGCTCATGGCCGACGTGTTCCGGCGCTGGCTCTGGTGGGGGGGAGGGCGCCGCCGCTCCCGCCGGAGCGATTCCGGAGGCGGTGGGGGCGGGGGAGCGATCACCGCGGTCATCGCCGTCGTGGCCATCGTGCTCTCCATCCTGGCGCCGCTCCTGGCGCGGCTCATCCAGCTCGCCGCCTCCCGCGAGCGGGAGTACCTGGCCGACGCCTCGGGAGTCGAGCTCACCCGCTACCCCGAGGGGCTGGCCTCGGCCCTGGAGAAACTGGGGAGCGACAAGGAGGTGCTGGAGGTGGCGAACCGGGCCACCCAGCACCTCTACATCGTGAACCCCTTCAAGTCCTTCGAGAAGCGGGCCCAGGGGCTGCTCTCCACCCACCCTCCGCTCCAGGAACGGATCGACCGGCTTCGGGCGCTGGAGGGGCGCGGGCCGGAGGCGTGAGCGCCCCGCGGCCGTCCCCCGAAGAGCTTCGGGCGGTCTACCGCCTTCCCCCCGACGACGAGGCGCTCCTGGCCGAGTGCGACGTCACCGCGTTCAAGAGTTCCGGGCCGGGCGGCCAGCACAAGAACACCACCCTCTCCTCGATCCGCCTCCACCACCGTCCAAGCGGGCTGGTGGTGATCGGCCGGAGGGAGCGCTCCCAGAAGCGGAACCTCGGGGACGCGCTCACCCGGCTCCGGGACAAGCTGGCCGAACTCCTGGTCGAGCCGAAGCGGCGGAAACCCACCCGTCCCACCCGGGCGGCCGGGGAGCGCCGCCTCCGGGAAAAACAGCGCCGGGCCCGGGTGAAGCGGGACCGCGGTGGAAAGGACTGGGACTAGCCTTCGCCCCCCGGCTGGACTTCCGCCGCGCCGGCCGCCGCATCCGGCGCTGGCCAGTCCCCGCCCGGTCGGATAGGCTTTGGCGCGAGTCGGGATGGTTTCCTGGAGCCGGTTGCCGCCGGGCGTTCGAGGACCGTCCGGGCCCGGGAGGACCGGCTTGGAGCACCTGACCCTATTCGCCATTCTCGCCGCCGCGCTGGCGCTGCTCGTCACCAATCGGTTGCCGCCGGACGGGGTGGGGCTGGCGGTCATGCTGGCGCTCATGTTCACCGGGACCACGTCTCCCACCGGCGCCCTCATCGGCTTCGCCCACCCGGCCACCCTGACCGTGGCCGCGGTGCTGATCTTGAGCGCCGGGGTGCAGCGGACCGGGATCACCGACGGGATCGCCCTCTGGATGCGCCGGCACGCCTGGCGATCGGAAGGCGGGCTCCTCCGTCTTCAGTCCGGCCTGGTGGCTTCGATCAGCGCCTTCGTCAGCAACACCGCCACCGTGGCGGTGTTTCTCCCCGTCACCCTCTCGGTGACCCGGGAGCGGAACTTCTCGCCCAGCCGCTTCCTCATCCCGCTCTCCTACGCCTCGCTCCTGGGGGGGATGTGCACGGTGATCGGAACCACCACCAACATCGTGGTGGCGAGCCTGGTCACCGAGCACAACCTGCGGCCCCTGGGGATGTTCGAGTTCTTCCCGGTGGGGCTCGTGCTGGCGGTGCTCGGCATTCTCTATCTCACCACCCTGGCTCCCAGGCTTCTCCCCACCCGGCGGGGGGAAGGGGACCTGGCCACCGCCTACCACCTTCGCAAGTACCTGACCGAGGTGGAGATCGTCCCCCGTTCCCACCTGGCCGGACGGACCCTGGAGCGGAGCCACCTGAGCGATCTCTACGACCTCGACGTGCTGGAGATCCATCGGGGGGACATCCGGATTCCTCCCTCCCCGAGCACCGTGCTCCAGGAGCACGACGTGCTCCTGGTGGGAGCGCCGCTTTCCACCATTCGCGCCATCCAGGAGAGTGAGGGTATCCGGCTCCGCTCGGAAGTGAAGTCCGACGTCGCGGGCATCCTGGGCGGGGGCATGGTGCTCGCCGAGGCGGTGGTGCCTCCCGGCTCCCCCCTCGAGAACCGCACCCTCAAGGAATCGGCCTTCCGGAACAAGTACGGGGTGACCGCGCTGGCCCTCTATCACCACCGGGAATACATCCGGGAGCGGGTGGGGCGGGTCCCGATCGGGGTGGGCGACGTGCTCCTGCTCTACGGGCCCAAATCGAGGCTCAGGGACCTCGCCGGTTTTTCCGAGATCCTGAGCGTGGTGCAGATCCTTCCCCCGCGCCCGCGGCGTCGCCTGGGCAAGCTGTCGGTGCTGGTGGTGGCCCTGACCGTGATCGTGGCCGCGACCGGGGCGGTGAGCCTGGTGAAGGCGGTGGTGGGGGGGGCCGCGCTCATGGTCCTCTCCGGCTGCCTCACCCTTCGCGAGACCTACCGGGCCATCGATCGGCGCACCATCTTCCTCCTGGCCGGGATGATCTCCCTGGGGCTCACCATGGAGCGGACGGGGGCGGCGAGCTACATCGCCCGGCACGTGATGGAGCAGGCCAGCGGGCTGGGGCCGACCGCGCTTTTGGCCGCCACCTTCATCACCACCGTGTTCCTGACCGAGATGATCACCAACAACGCCTGCGCGGTGATCATGACCCCCATCGCCATCGCCGCCGCCCGGGACTTCGGGCTGGACCCCCGGCCCTTCGCCCTGACCGTGGCCTTCGCGGCCTCGGCGTCGTTTCTGACCCCCTTCGGCTACCAGACCAACATGTTCGTGTACGGGCCCGGCGGGTACCGCTTCACCGATTTCGCGCGGGTGGGGTTCCCTCTCACCCTGATCTGCCTGGTGGTGGTGGTGGCCATGGTCCCGTGGATCTGGCCGCTGGTGCCGGTTCATCCCTGACGGAGTAGGCTGGAGTCCATGAACACACCTTCCGACATGGCCTCGGTCCTGGCCGCGCGGACGTTGGAGCTGGCGCGGATTCCGAGCCCCAGCGGCGAGGAAGCCGCGCTGGCCGATCACCTCCATCGACACCTCGCCGAGCACACCCGGCCCGCGTTCCTCCGTCGTCACGGAAACGCCCTGGTGGCCGGGTACGGATTCGACGCCGGAGAGGGTCCCCCCCGGGTGGTCCTGGCCGGCCACCTCGACACCGTGCCCCGGCACAACCACCCCGAGCCCGGGATCCGCGGCGGGGACGTGGTGGGGTTGGGCACCACCGACATGAAGGGGGCCCTGGCGGTCATGGCCGCCCTGGCCGAAACGCTCTCGAAAGATTCTGAGGATTTCCAGGCAAAGTCATTCGCCTTGGTATTTTACGACTGTGAGGAGATCGCCTTCGCCCGGAACGGCCTCCGGCGGCTGTTCCTCCTCGAGCCCTGGCTGGGGGAGCCGGAGCTGGCGCTCATCCTCGAGCCCACCGGGAACGTGCTGGAGCTGGGATGCCTGGGCACCCTTCACGCCCGGGTCACCTTCCACGGGGTCTCGGCCCACAGCGCGCGCCCCTGGCTGGGGGAGAACGCCATCCACAAGGCGGGTCCTTTCCTGGCCAGCCTGGCGGCGATGGGGGCGCGGGAGGTGACCGACGGTCCGGCGGTGTTCCGGGAGGTGGTCTCGGCCACCATGGCCGAGGGGGGGAACGCGCGGAACGTGATCCCCGATCGCTTCACGGTCAACGTCAACCTCCGGTTCGCTCCCGATCGCGCCCCCGAGGCCGCGGAGCGATACCTCCGCTCCCTGGTTCCCGCGGGGGCCACGGTGGAGATCACCGACCTCGCCCCCGCCGCGCCCCCGCGGATCGAGGCCCCGCTCCTCACCCGCCTCCTCGTCCGGAGCGGTCTCACCGCCCGGGCCAAGCAGGCCTGGACCGACGTGGCCCAGTTCGCCGCCCACGGCGTCCCCGCGGCCAACCTCGGCCCCGGGGATCCCGAGCTGGCCCACAAGCAGGACGAGCGGGTGCGGATCCCGGCCCTGGTGAAGTGCTTCGACGTCCTCTCTGATTTCTTGCTGGAAAACGAGGCGGATCAATGAGTTCCATCAGTTTCTTCGCGGAGATTCGATGAGCCGGGAGGAGGCGCGGCGGCCGGGCTCCCTGCCTTCGAGCCCTTACCTGCGCGATCTCCCACCCTATCCCTTCGCCCGGCTCGACGAGCTTCGCGCCCGGGTGGAAGCCGACGGGGTGAAGGCGATCGACCTCGGGATGGGGGATCCCCGGGAGCCCACGCCGGAGTTCCTGAAGCGGGCGCTTCTGAATGCCGTCCCTGAGCGATCCACCTACCCGCGGGCGGTAGGGATCGCCCCGCTTCGCGAGGCGGCCGCGGGATGGATGGCGCGGCGCTTCGGGGTGGAGGTGGACCCCGACCTCGGAATCCTCCCGGTGAACGGCTCCAAGGAAGCGATCTTCACCCTCCCCCTGGCCGTGCTCGATCCCGGGGAGCGCCCCCTGACCCTGGTCCCCGATCCCGCCTATCCGGTCTACGCCCTCGGGACCCTGGCCGCGGGAGGGGTCGTTCACCGGCTGCCGCTTCGGCGGGAACGGGGGTTCCTTCCCGACCTGGAGGCGATCCCCGGCGAAGTCTGGCGGAAGGCCTCGATTCTCTGGCTGAACTATCCCAACAACCCCACCGGCGCCGCCGCCCCCGCGTCATTCCTCGAGGACGCGGTGAAGCGGGCCCGCGAGCACGGGGTGCTCCTGGTGAGCGACGAGGCCTACGCCGACCTCTACTACGGCGCGCCGCCGGACACCGCGCTCCGGTGGGGAACGGAGAACGTGCTGGCCCTTCATACCCTTTCCAAGCGGTCGGGAATGGCCGGCTACCGGAGCGGCTTCATGGCCGGCGACCCGCGGCTCATCGAGGCGCTGAAGCGCTTTCGCCCCGGGGTGGGGGTCGCCACCCCCGAGTTCATCCAGAGCGCAGCCGCCGCCGCCTGGTCCGACGACGACCACGCGACCGCGATTCGCGAGCGGTTCCGCCGGCGGCGGGACCTGGTGGTGCGCGGGCTCCGCGAAATGGGGTTCGCGGTGGACGAGCCGGCGGGGGCCATGTACGTGTGGCTTCCGGTCCCCGCGGGATCCACCTCCGATAGCTTCGCCGGGCGGTGCCTCGCCGCCGGAGTCGTGGTGCTTCCCGGAAGCGCTCTCGGCCCGGCGGGGGAGGGTTTCGTGCGGCTCTCCCTGGTGCTGGAGGAGAGCGTTCTGGAGGAGGCCCTGGCCCGCCTGCGGCAGCTCTCCGTATAGTGGTTCCCGGCGGCGCCCCCGGTGCGGGGCGGAGAGAACGGCCTCGCGCTGCGCCCGAAGGTTTCCTCCCGATCCGATTCGGGGGGAGAGCATCCCGGAGGAGACCCCATGAACCTGAGCGACTGGTCCGAGACCGCGAAGATCGTCCAAGACGCCTGGAAGGATCCCGCCCGCCGGCGTGACCCCGCCGCGGTGGAGGCGGTGGAGCGCGCCGTCGCCGGACTCGATTCCGGCGAGGTGCGGGTGGCCGAGAAGATCGGCGGCGCCTGGACGGTGCACGGATGGGTGAAGGAGGCGGTGCTCCTCTACTTCGTCCAGCGGGAGGTGGAGGTGATCGAGCACGGCCCCTTCGAGTACCGGGACAAGCTTCCGCTCAAGCGCGGGTTCGAGGGCGCCTCGGTGCGGGTGGTGCCCCCGGCCACGGTGCGGTACGGAGCCTTCGTCGGACGGGACGCGGTCCTCATGCCGTCCTTCATCAATATCGGCGCCCGGGTGGGGGAGGGAACCATGGTGGACACCTGGGCCACCGTGGGCTCCTGCGCCCAGGTGGGGAAGGGCGTCCATCTCTCCGGAGGGGTGGGGCTCGGCGGGGTGCTGGAGCCGGTCCAGGCCTCCCCGGTGATCGTCGAGGACGGCGCCTTCATCGGCTCGAGGTGCATCGTGGTGGAAGGGGTGCGGGTGGAGGAGGAAGCGGTGCTCGGGGCGGGGGTCGTCCTGACCGCGTCCACCGCGGTGGTGGACGTGACCGGGAGCGAACCGGTGGAGCACCGGGGCTTCGTGCCCGCGCGCTCGGTGGTCATCCCGGGAATGCGCCCCAAGACCTTTCCCGCCGGCACCTTTCCCGTTCCCTGCGCGCTGTTGATCGGGCGGCGAAAGCCCTCCACCGATCGGAAGACGTCGCTCAACGAGGCTCTCCGCGAGTACGGGATACCCACTTGATCCTTTCCGACGTGCTGTTGGTTCTGGGCGGCCTGGTGCTCCTGGTGGCCGGGGGAGAGGTCCTGGTCCGGGGAGCGGTGGGGCTGGCGGTGCGGCTCCGGGTGACCCCGGCGGTGATCGGTCTCACCGTGGTCTCGGCCGGGACCTCGTTTCCCGAGCTGGTGGTGAGCGTGGTGGCCGCGTTCCGGGGAAGCCCGGACGTGGCCATCGGAAACGTGGTCGGCTCCAACATCTTCAACCTGGCCCTGGTGCTCGGGGTGTGCGCGATGGTGGTGCCCCTTCCGGTGGGGTCCAAGACGGCCCGGATGGAGTGGCCGTTCCTGGTGCTGGCCACCCTGGTGACCATGCTCTTCATGAGAACCGGCCACCTGCTGAACCGGCTGGAGGGCCTGGCCCTTCTGGTCGCGCTGGTGGGGTTCACCTGGGCGGTGGTGGCGTCGGCTCGCCGGGACGTGGCCCGCCAGGAGGCGGCCGATCGCGAGGCGGGAACCGCCCCGGCCACCGAGAGCCCCGGCCTGCCCCGGCAGGCGATCCTGGTGGGGGCGGGCCTGGTGCTGCTCCTGGTCGGCGGGAACCTGATCGTGGACGGGGCCACCTCCCTGGCCCGGGCGGTGGGGATCTCGGAGCGGGTGGTGGGTCTCACCGTGGTGGCCATGGGGACGAGCCTCCCCGAGCTGGCGAGCTCGCTGATCGCGGCGCTGCGCGGGCGGACCGACGTGGCGGTGGGGAACGTGATCGGCTCCAGCGTCTTCAATCTCCTGGGGATCTTCGGGCTGGGCTCGCTCTTCCGGCCCCTGGTCGTGGACCCCCGCTTCCTGGCCTCGGATCTCTGGTGGATGCTGGGCTTCACTCTGGTCCTGGCTCCCGCGTTCATCTACGGCCGGCGGGTGCGGCGATGGTACGGGGCGGGGCTCCTGGCGCTCTTCGCCGTGTACATGACCACGCTGTTCTAGCCGACGCGGCGCCGCGGTCGCGCCGGCGCGCATCGCGGGACCGCGACGCGCTTCACTCAACGAAGGAGACGGCATGCCGGACCGGAAACCGCTCCGGATTCCGACCGCGCAGGGATCGCTCTCCGCGGAGTGGGACCTTCCGGCGGGGGAGCCTCGGGCGGTGATGGCTCTGGCCCACGGGGCCGGCGTTCACCGCGACCACCCGTCCATGAACGCCCTGGCCGAAGCCCTGGCCGGGCGCGGGTTCGCCGTCCTGCGGTTCAACTTCCCCTACACCGAGGCCGGGCGGTCGCTCCCCGACAAGGAGAACGTGCTGGTGGAGAGCTGGTGCGAGGTCTGGGAGTGGGTGAAGGCGCGGCCGGAGTTCGAGGGCCTCGCGCGGGTGGCGGCGGGCCGCTCCATGGGGGGGCGCATGGCCTCCATTGCCGCGTCGCGGGTGGCCGGATTCGACCCCGGGGGCCTGGTGTTCTTCGCCTACCCGCTCCATCCCGCCGGCCGGCCCGAGCGGCTCCGGGTGGAGCACCTCGGGTCGGTGCGGGTTCCCATGCTCTTTCTCTCCGGGACCCGCGATCCCCTGGCCGAGCCGGAACTGCTCCGGGCGGAGGTGAAGAAGCTCGGGCGGCGCGCGCGGCTGGTGTGGCTGGAGGGGGCGGACCACGGGTTCGCGGTCCTGAAGCGAAGCGGCCGCACCGCGGAGAAAATCCTGGATGAGGCGGTGGGCGGCGACGGAGGCCTGGATCGGCCGGACCGTGCTCCCGAAAACACGCGGTCCGAAGAGCGCCCGCGGCCGCGGGGTGTAGAATGGGCGACGACGAAAGCCAACCATGAACGACTTCAAGCCGGACATCCAGGAACTAAGACCCGGCGATTCCGCTTACCCCGAGCGGGCGCTGGAGCTTCCCGGACGCGCCCGGGTGCTCCGGGCCCTGGGAAGCCGGGAACTCCTGCTGAAGGGTCCGGCCCTGGCCGTGGTGGGGACGCGCAACGCCACCCCCGAGATGCTCCAGGACACGCGGCGGATCGTCGATGTGGCCCGGGAGTTCGCCATGGTCATCCTGAGCGGGATCTCGCCGGGGGTGGACGCCGCCGCCCACGAGGCGGCGCTGGCCGCCGGTCTGAAGACGATCGCCGTCCCCGGCTGCGGGATCGCCACCCTCCTGGAGTCGGAGCGGGGGGAACTCGTGCGGAGGATCGTGGACGCGGGCGGACTCGTCCTCTCCGCGTTCCCCAACCCGGCTCCGGAGAGCCTGGACCGCCGGTGGTGGCGGAACCGGTTGATCGCCGCGCTCTGCCACGGCCTGGTGGTGGCGGCCAGCGAACCCGAGGGCGGGGCCTGGGAGGCCCACCGCTGGGCGCGGCGCCTGGAGCGCCGGCTCATCGAACCCGAGATCTCCTCGGACACCCCGGCCTCGTCGTGAGCCGCGGGTGGCGGTCCGGGACCCTCCCGGGCGGCGCGAGCCGACGCTCGAGCCGGCGGAGAGATGCCCGCCGGAGAAGGGGGGTGGGGATGACCCGGGCTAGTACGCGGCCAGCTCCCGGAGCGCCTTCGCGATGCCCTCGGCCTGGGGAAGGATGATCTCCTCCAGGTTGGGCGCGTAGGCCACCGGGGTGTCCATGCCGGCCAGGCGCCGGACCGGCGCGTCCAGGTACTCGAAGAGGTTGTCCCCGATCCAGGCCGCGATCTCCGCCCCGTAGCCCCAGGTCCGATTGTCCTCGTAGGCCACCAGCACCTTGCTGGTCTTCTTCACGCTCTCGGCCACCGCCTCGGTGTCCCAGGGAGAGAGAGAACGAAGGTCGATGATCTCCACCGAGATCCCGTCCTTCTCCAGCTCCTTCGCCGCCATCTCGGTCCGGCGGACAATGGCGCCGTAGGTGATCACGGTGAGATCGGTCCCCCCACGGTGGGTCCGCGCCTTCCCGAAGGGGATCATGTAGTCCTTCCCCGGGTAGACGCCCTTGGCGTAAGGCTGGCGGTACAGGTGCTTGTGCTCCAGGAACATCACCGGGTCGTCGGAGCGGATGGCGGTCCGGAGAAGTCCGTTGGCGTCCAGGGCGTTGGAGGGCATCACCACCCGGAGCCCCGGATTGTGGGTGAAGAGGACCTCGCCGGATTGGCTGTGGTAGACCGCGCCGCCTCCCAGGTAGCCCCCGATGGGCACCCGGATCACCAGCGGGCACTTCCAGTGGTTTCCGCTCCGCCAGCGCATCATGGCCAGCTCGTTCCGGATCTGGTGGTAGGCGGGCCAGATGTAGTCGAAGAACTGGATCTCCACCACCGGTTTCAGCCCCCGGGTGGCCATCCCGACCGCGCGGCCCACGACGTTGGCCTCGGCCAGCGGCGAGTTCGAGACGCGATCGGAACCGAACGCCTTCTGGAGACCCGAGGTCACCTTGAACACCCCGCCCTTTCCCTTCAGCCGCTCCAGTTCATCCTCGTTGGTGCAGTCGGCCACATCCTCCCCGAACACCACGATCCGGGGATCGCGCTCCATCTCGTCCTTCAGACAGGCGTTGATGAGCTCCACCACCGAGACCCCCTCCCCCTGGGGTACGGGCTCGGTCGAGAACGCATCGGAGGTGGGGTCGACGTCGGGGGAGTAGACGTAGAGGGCGGCGCTCTGGAGCGGCGGCTTCTCGGCCTGGACCGCCTCGTCCACCGCCGAGGCGATCTGCTCGTCCACCGCGGCGTGGAGCGCGTCGAGCTTCCCCTTGGTGAGGATGTCCTCGTCCAGGAGCACCTTCTGGAGCCGGGTCAGCGGATCGCGCGCCTCCTCCTCCTTCAACTCCTCGGGAGAACGGTAGGCCCGGTGGTCGTCGGACATCGAGTGGCTGTAGGGCCGGGTGACGTGGGCGTGGGCCAGGGCCGGTCCCTTCCGCTCCCGGCAGTACGCGACCAGGCGGGAGAGCGCCTGGTAGGACTCCACCGCATCCGTGCCGTCGAACTCCTCGATCATGAGCCCGTCGAACCCCTGGACCGCCCGGCTGATCTTCCCTCCGGGGGTCTGGACCTTGACCGGGACGCTGATCGCGTATCCGTTGTCCTCGACCAGGAACAGGACCGGAAGCGCGTTGACCGTGGCCGCGGACAGGGCCTCCCAGAACTCGCCCTCGCTGGTGGCGCCGTCGCCGATGGAGACGTAGACCACCTCGTCGTTCTGGAAGCGGGGCTTTCCGGGGAGTTCGGGGTGGGTGGAGAAGAACACGCCCGCCTCCGCGCAACCCACCGCCTGGAGGCACTGGGTTCCGGTGGGGCTCGACTGGGAGACCAGGTTGTATTTCTCGTGGCCCCAGTGGCTCGGCATCTGGCGGCCGGCCGAGGCCGGGTCCTCGTGGGCCCCGACCCCCTCCAGGAGCATCTCCCGCGGGGTGACCCCGAGCATCAGGCAGAGGGCGCGGTCGCGGTAGTAGGGGTAGAACCAGTCGTAGCCCGGGCGGAGCAGCATCCCCGCCGCGGTCAGGACCGCCTCATGTCCGGCGCCGCTGATCTGGAAGTAGTACTGATTTCGCCGCTTGAGCTTGATCTCGGCGTCGTCCAGGCGCCGCGAGAGCACCATGTTCCGGTACACGGCGACGAGATCCCCCTTCTCGAGGGCGCTCTTGGCGATCTTTTCGTTCCTGACGGCCATGGTCGAAGGTCTCCTGATCGGTAATTCGAAGTCGGCCGGAGGGCGGCACGGCGGCGCCTCGGAGTGGGCGCGTGGGAGCCGGACGATGGCCACGGCCCACGAAACTCGAACCATTCTACTCCATCCGCCGCCCCGAGGCCAACCCGTTGGCGGGCCGCGACCTAGCCGTGGGTCGGGAAGCGCGGGGAGGCCGGGCCCGCGGCAAGGAGGACGGGTCCCGGCCGGGCGGCGAGGCGACGGCGACGCGCCTCAAGGGGGAGAAGCGGCTCCGGCGGCGGGAGTCGGCGCGCCTCCGTGAGACCCCGGGAAAGTACTTGGACGGATCGGGAGCTTACGGTTACCCTAGGGCGTTCTGTGTGCATATCTTCGGGGTTCCGCGGCGATTCCGCGCGAACTGGGACGAGGGGTCGGATCGTTTTCGGAGGAAGGATGGAGTCGAAGCCGGTGACCAGCCCCGCCCGAGAGGTTCAGGAGTTCGCCGATCTCTTCAGGAAGGCCTACTCCTACACCCGGGCCAAGGAGACCCAGGCCGCTGGGTACTACCCCTACTTCATGCCGATCAGCGCCTCCGACGCCAACGAGGTGGTGATCGACGGCCGGACCCTGGTCATGGCCGGATCCAACAACTATCTCGGCTACACCCACGACAAGCGGGTCATGGACGCGGCGGACGCCGCCGCCCGCCGTTACGGCACCGGGTGCACCGGGAGCAGGTTCCTGAACGGCACCCTGGACATCCACGAGAAGCTGGAACGGGACCTGGCCGAGTTCTGCCACAAGGAGGCCTGCCTGGTCTTCTCCACCGGCTTCCAGACCAACCTGGGCACCATTTCCAGCCTGGTGGGGCGGGACGACGTGGTCATCACCGACAAGCTGGACCACGCCAGCATCGTCGACGGTTGCCGCTTGAGCTACGGCGAGACCCGCCGTTTCCGCCACAACGACATGCGGGATCTCACCTCCGTGCTGGATTCGGTGGATCCCCGCCGCGGGCGTATGGTGGTGGTGGACGGGGTGTTCTCGATGGAGGGGGACATCGCGCCCCTCCCGGAGATCGTGGCCATCTCCAAGCAGCGCGGGGCCCGCATCCTGGTGGACGAGGCTCACTCGGTGGGCATCCTGGGCGAGACCGGGATCGGCGCTTCCGAGGCCAAGGGCGTGCTCGACGACGTGGACCTCCTGGTGGGCACGTTCTCCAAGTCCTTCGCCTCGATCGGCGGGTTCGTGGCCGGGGAAGAGGCGGTCATCCACTACATGAAGCACCACGCCCGGAGCCTCATCTTCAGCGCCAGCATGCCTCCCTACGCCGTGGCCACCGTTCAGAAGTGCCTGGAGCTCATGAAGACCGAGCCGGAGCGGCGGGAGAGGGTGAACCTCATCGCCGAGCGCATGCGCGGCGAATTCCAGAGCATGGGCTACGACACCGGGGACTCCGAGACCCCGATCATCCCCGTCATCATCGGAAGCCTCGAAGCCACCTTCGTGTTCTGGAAGCGCCTGTTCGAGGAGGGGGTGTTCACGAACCCGGTGGTGGCCCCCGCGGTGCCCGAGACGTCGAGCCGTATCCGTACCTCGTACATGGCCACCCACACCGAGCAGAACCTCGACACGATCCTCACCGCCTTCCGAAAAGTCGGCCGCGAACTGGGCATCATCGCCTAGGTCCGCCTCGGGGAGTCCGTTCCATGCCCCTTACCGTCGAGCCGGTCCGGTCCGGAAAGGATCTTCACGCGTTCGTGACCTTTCCCTGGCGGGTCTATCGCGACGACCCCCACTGGGTCCCCCCCCTGATCGGCGACACCAAGAACCTGTTCAATCCGGACAAGAACCCCTTCTTCGAGCACGGGGAGGTGCAGCCGTTCCTGGCCCGCCGGGACGGCGAGATCGTGGGCCGGATCGCGGCCATCCGGAACCGGGGTCACGAGGAATTCCACGACGAGGCGATGGGTTTCTTCGGTTTCTACGAGGTGATGAACGATCCGGAGGTCACCGCCGCCCTCCTCGAGCCGGTGAAGAGCTTCCTCCGCGAGAGGGGCCTCCCGCGCTTCATCGGCCCCATGAACCCCAGCACCAACGACGATTGCGGGCTTCTGGTCGACGGATTCGACAAGCCGCCCTTCGTGATGATGCCCCACGGCCGTCCCTACTACGACGGCCTCCTGAAGGGGGCGGGGCTGGAGAAGGCCAAGGACCTCGTTGCCTACTACATCGAGGGCCGCGAGGTGCCCGAGCGCCTGGAGCGGGGAGCGGCCCTGGTCGAGAAGCGGAACCCGAAGGTCGTTGTCCGGCCGTTCGAGAAGAAACGCTTCGCCGCGGAAGTGGAGAAGTTCCGGGCCGTCTACAACTCGGCCTGGGAGCGGAACTGGGGATTCGTCCCCATGACCGATCACGAGATCGACCACATGGCGAAGCAGCTCAAGCAGGTCCTGGATCCCGGCCTCATCCGGATCGCCGAGATCGACGGGAAACCGGTGGGTTTCGCCCTGGCCCTCCCGGATCTGAACCAGGCCCTGCGCCATGCCGACGGCCGGCTCTTCCCCCTGGGGCTTCTCAAGATCCTCTGGTACGCCCGGAAGATCAATCGGGCGCGGGTCCTGGTGCTGGGGGTGGTGAAGGAGTACCGGAAGCTCGGGATCGACGTGATCATGTACCGGGATCTCTTCCGTTACGGCATGGAGAAGGGGTACTACGCGGGCGAGTTCTCCTGGATCCTCGAGGACAACATGGCCATTCGCCGGCCGCTCGAAGCCTTCGGGGCGGAGGTCTACAAGACGTACCGGGTCTACCAGGGCTCGGTGTAGGGACCCGCCTTGGCCACGGCTCTGGTGACGGGGGTGAACGGGTTCGTGGGGAGCCATCTGGCCGAGCTTCTCCTGCAGCGGGGCTGGTCGGTGCGGGGGCTGGTGCGGCGGACCAGCGACCTCCGCTGGGTCTCCAGCGATCGCCTGCAACTCGAATACGGTGAGGTGACCGATCCCGGCTCGCTCGGTCCGGCGGTGGAAGGGGTCGATGTGGTCTTCCACGTGGCCGGCACGGTGCGGGCGCGGTCCGAGTCGGAGTACCACGCGGTCAACGCGGGGGGGACGGCCAACGTGGCCCGGGCCGCCGCGTCCGCCGCGGCGAGGCCTCGGCGGTTGGTGCTTCTGAGCAGCATGGCCGCCGCGGGGCCGAGTTCCCCCGAACGCTCCCGCCACGAGGACGACCCCGAGTCCCCCCTCGACGCCTACGGCCGGAGCAAGCTTGCCGCGGAACGGGAACTGGTCCAGGCGGCGGGCGGCGTGGAGTGGACGGTGGTGCGCGCCCCCGCGGTGTACGGGCCGCGGGACCGGGGATTCCTCCTCCTCGCCCGGATGAGCGCCCGGGGATGGGCGCCGCGGATCGGGGGCAGGCGCCGGCCCATCTCGGTGATCCACGTCCGGGACCTGGCGCGGGGGGTTCTGGCCGCGGCGGAATCGGAATCGGCTCCCGGGCGAACCTACTACATGGCCCACCCCGAACCCACGAGCTGGGAAGAGATGGGGAGCCTGATGGCCGGAGCCCTGGGCCGGCGGTGCCGGGTGCTGAGCGTTCCCGGCCGGATGGTCCCGGTGATCGGGCGGGTGACGGGGATGGTGTCCGCGGTCGCGGGAAGGCCCAATCCCCTGGCTCCGGATCGCCTGGGCGCGCTCCTTTCCCCGGGTTGGGTCTGCGACGGTTCGCGGGCGCGGGCGGAGTTGGGTTTCCGCGCGGATATCGACACCGCGCACGGCGCCGCAGGCACCATGAGCTGGTACCGGTGGGAAGGATGGGCGTGAGCGAAGGCGCGGCGGTCGGCACGGGGAGGATCCGGGACGGGGAGCGGGCGGGGGCGACGCGCTTTCGTCCCGTGGACCTCTACTCCCTGGTCTACCTGGCCCTGGGCTTCCTGCTCCTGGTGGCGTTCCCCGGCCGGGTTCCCCGCGGGGGCACGATCGCTCTCCTCCACCTGGCGGCGATGGCCGCCCTGGTGGCGGCAAGAAAAGGCGGCCTGGGGCGGACCCTCCCCGGCTCGCTGGCTCTGGATTTCTACCCCATCGTGCTCTTCGGGATCTTCTATTCCGAGGTCGCGACCTTGAACCGGGTGCTCCATCCCGGGGTCTTCTTCGACGCCGACATCCAGCGGGTGGAGGGGTTCCTCTTCCACACCCAGCCCAGCCGCACCCTCCACGTGCTCCTGCCCTGGCGGCCGCTGGGGGAGTACCTGCACCTCGGCTATTTCTCCTATTACTTCCTGGTCCCGGTCCTGGCCGTGCTGCTCAGATTTCGCCGCCCGCGGGCCGCCTTCGAGATCGCGATCGCCTCGGTGGCGCTCGTCTTCTATATCTGCTTCGTCTTCTTCATCGTCTTCCCGGTGGCCGGACCGTACTACTCGTTCCCTCCTCCCGCTCCGCATACCGTCGGCTACGTGATTCCGCGGCTCGTCCACTGGATCCTGAACCACGGCTCCTCGGTGGGGGCGGCCTTTCCCTCCAGCCACGTGGCGGTATCGGTGACCACCTGGATCATGGCCATGCGATACCACCGGACCCTGGCCCGGGTGTACCTCTTCCTGGTTCCCGCCCTGGCGGTGGGGGCGATCTACGGGGGATACCACTACGCGACGGACGTGGTGGCCGGAGCCATGCTGGCGGTGATCGTGGGAACGGCGGGCCACCGGCTGACCGTGCGGCTGGAGCGTCGCATCGCCGCCCCGCCGGCGGGCCGGTAGCGGCCACCGGTTTTCGGCCCGGCCGCCGGCCCGGTTCGGCCGGCGTGAGTCAGGCCGGGGGGGCGGGGAGAAGCGTTTCCACCTCGCGCCGCAGCTGCTCGATCTCCACCCGGCCGGGGGCGTAACGCACCAGCAACCGGCCCCGGATCGACTCCCAGGCCACGTCCTCGACCCCGCGGATCCGGAGCAGCCGTCGCACCAGCTCACGACGGATCTCGGGGGTCGCCCCGTCGGCGACGAGCCGGAGGACGCTCAGGTGCTCCGGATCCTCGAGCCTCGTGGCCAGCAGCACCCAGATCACCGAGGTCGCGGTCAGGATCCAGAACAACGCCTCGACGTTCCTCTCCAGGAAGAATCCCGAGACGAGGCCGCCCACGAAAGCCCCGCTGAACTGGCTCATGTTGAAGATCCCCGCCGCGGTGCCGCGGTTCGCCTGCTGGCAGCGACGGGTGAGAAGGGCGGGGAAGAGGGGTTCGAGAAGGGCGAAGGCCATGATGAAGAGGAAGAGCCCGACGATCAACGCGGTGGCCGCCACCCGCGGCTCGCGAACCGAGGTGGGCACGGTGAGGGCCAGGACGGCCAGGGACACCGCAAGAATTCCCATCCCGGCCAGGGCGACCTTCTTGCCCCGTCCGGGGCGGCGGCCGAGCCGGGGGCCCATGAACATCACCGCGAACCCCACGGCCAGGAGCGGGAGGAAGAGCCGCCACTGGTGGGCGGGAGCGATCACCTCACGGAGCATGAAGGGGACGGTGACGAAGATGGCGGTGAGGGACATGTGAAGGTTGAAGGTGCCGGCGTCGAGGCGAAGGAGCTGGCGGTTCCTGAGCACCTCGACCAGATGATCCTTCGAGTACTCCAGCTCGTCATAGTGGCTGATGCGCGGGGGGCTGGGGATCTTCCACCAGAGCCACCCGATGGCCAGCAGGGTGAGCGCGGCGGTGAACCAGAAGAGCTCGGGGACTCCGAAGTAGTCCGACGCGGAGGGCCCCAGAAGGAGGCCCACCGAGAACGAGCCGCCGATAGAGATCCCCACCATGGCCATGGCCCGGGTGCGAACCTTGTCCCGGGTGAGGTCGGCGAGCATGGCCACCAGGACCGACGCGATGGCCCCCGTGCCCTGGACCAGCCGCCCCGCCACCATCACCAACGCCGAGTGGGCCACCGCGCAGATGACCGAGCCCACGGCGAAGAGAAGGAGACCCAGGGTGAGCACCGGCTTTCGCCCCCACCGATCGCTCCAGGTTCCGAAGGGAACCTGGAACACGGTCTGGGTGAGCCCGTAGACCCCGACCGAGAGCCCTACCAGGAGCGGAGTGCTCCCGGCGAGATCCCTCACGTACGGGGTGAGGATGGGGAGCACCAGGTAGAACCCCAGCATCCGGAGGGTGAGGAGGGCGGTGATCCCGAAGACCACCTGCTTCTCGCGGGGGGTGAACCCCAGTTCATCGCGGGGACGACCGCGCATCCGGATGTGCGTCATGACCAGGAAGCGTAAGGCGCATCGGGCTTTATGCCCACCGCAAAATGGCCGCGGTCCGGATGGGCGCGCGGTGAGGGTCGAAAAAATGATCTGTGTTGTCATGTTTCGGAATCGGGGTAAGCTTAGGGGGTGCGCCGGCCCGGTCCGGAGCGTACCCTCAATCGCCCATGCGGAAGGAACAGACCGAGACGATGTTCGACGTAGCGAAGATCAGAGCCGACTTCCCCGTCCTGGCCCAGAAAGTCCACGGGAAGCCCCTGGTGTATCTGGACAGCGCCGCCACCTCCCAGAAGCCCCGCCGGGTGCTCGATGTCCTCCGGAAGTTCTACGAGGAGGACAACTCCAACGTGCACCGGGGGATTCACACCCTGGCCGAACGGGCCACCGCGGCATTCGAAGAGGCCCGGGCCAAGGTGGCGCGGATGATCGGGGCCCCGGCCCCGGAGAACATCGTCTGGACCCGCGGAGCCACCGAGGCGGTGAACCTGGTGGCCTACGCCTGGGCCCGGCGCAACCTGAGGGCGGGGGACGAGATCCTCCTCACCCCCATGGAGCACCACTCCAACCTCGTTCCCTGGCAGATGGTCGCCGCCGACACCGGCGCCCGGCTCCGGTTCATTCCCATGTGCGACGACTTCACCCTGGGCGTGGACCGGCTGGACGAGCTGGTGACCGCGCGCACCCGCCTGGTGGCCTTCACCCACGTCTCCAACGTCCTCGGCACGATCAACCCGGCGGCCCGGATCGCGGCCGCCGCCCGGGCGGTGGGAGCCAAGGTGCTGGTGGACGCCGCCCAGTCCGTTCCCCACATGCCGGTGGACGTGAAGGAGTTCGATCCCGACTTCATGGTGTTCAGCGGGCACAAGATGCTCGGCCCCACCGGGATCGGCGTCCTCTACGGGCGCATGGACGCGCTCGAGGCGATGGAGCCCTTCCACGGCGGGGGGGAGATGATCCTGGAGGTCCAGCTCGAGCGGTCCACCTTCAAGGACGTCCCCTACAAGTTCGAGGCGGGGACCCCTCCGATCGCCCAGGCGGTGGGTATGGGGGCCGCGGTGGACTATCTCCAGGCGGTGGGGATGGACAACGTGCACGCCCACGAAACGGCGCTGGCCGCCTACGCCATCGAGGCCCTGGGCAAGGTGGAAGGCCTCACCGTGTACGGCCCCCGAACGAACCGGGGCGGCGAGGTCTCCTTCAGCCTGCAGGGGATCCACCCCCACGACCTGGCCACCATCGTGGACACCGAGGGAGTGGCCATCCGGGCCGGCCATCACTGCGCTCAGCCCCTCATGCGCCGGCTGGGGGTCGGGGCTACCGCCCGGGCCTCGTTCTACCTCTACAACACCCGGGATGAAGTGGACGCCCTGGTTCGGGCGATCGAAAAGGCGCAATCCATCTTCGGCGGCGCCCGCCAGACCGTCTGACCGGCCGGCCGTCAGAGCGGCTGACCTGCTGCGCGTCTGAGCGGCCCGCCGGGCTCATCCGGTTCCGACTCGCCGGAGGATGCGGATCCCTGACCGGCGTCTACGCCTTCTCCAGCGCCCGCACCAGGCGCTCGCGGGCCTCGGTCATGGGCGCCTGGAGCTTGGACGGATCGGGGAGCATCTTCACCAGCATCCCCGGATCCAGCATCGAGACCACCGCGTTCCCTTGATCGTCCTCGGTTACCACCACGTTGCAGGGGAGGAGGAGCCCCACCCCCATTTCCGCGGTGAGCGCCTGGTGGGCGATGGGGGGATTGCAGGCCCCGAGAATCACGTACTTCCGGAACTCCTGGTCCAGCTTCTTCTTGAGCGTCGCCTTGACATCGATCTCGGTCAGGATGCCGAAGCCCTCCTCGGCGAGCGCGGCCACGATCCGCTCCCGGGCCGCCTCGAAGGATACCCCCTTGAATGTGCGGGTAATGCCGAAGTCCACGTCCATCATGATCCGCCACCTCCAATTTTCTTCCGGTTGATGGGTCCTCGCGGGCCCGGGACCAGGATACTCCGGGCCGGGTTCCCGGAGAAGGGACGCGGACAGGTCCCGGAGGTCACGGACGATGGTCGGGGTCCGGAGGGGCTTGGTGTCGGTGGCTTGGGTCGGGTGGCGCTGATACCGGCGGCGATAGTCGGGCGGGCCCGCCCGCCCGGTGGTGGGGGATACGCTCCGCTGCTAGTCTTGGTCGCACCATAATCGGTGCGGCCCCGGTGGCCGCGCGACCGAGGCCGGGAGGGAACCCGGGGATCATGATTCGAACCGCTCTCCGCGCATTCCGCGAGATCCTTCTCTTCGCCGCCCTGCTGGGCCCGGCCGGGCTCTCCGCGTGCGGAAACGGAAAGGAGCGGGGCGGAACCATAGACGACGCCGCCAGCCGGGACCCGTCCCTTCTGGGCGCCCGGAGCGATTACACGTTCTACTGCGTCGCCTGTCACGGGCGGGACGGCCGCGGGAAGAAGAACCTCTTCCCGCCGCTTCGGGGCTCGAAGTGGCTGAACGGGGATCCCGGCATTCCCATCCGGGTCGTGCTCCACGGTCTCCGCGGCGAGATCACGGTGGAGGGCGAGCGCTACATGAACCAGATGCCGCCCCTGGGGTTCCGGCTGGACGACGCCAAGGCGGCGGGGATCCTGACCTACGTCCGGGGATCGTGGGGGAACGTCGCGCCCGCGGTGACCGCGGCCGAGGTGGCGGCGGTCCGGGCGGCCACCGCCGGGCGGAACAAGCCCTTCACCCCCGACGAACTCAAGGCTTTGGCATCCCCGGAGCCGTGAGTGGGGCTCTGACCGGTGCCGTGATCGGGGGCGCGCCGCGGGGTCGGCCGGCGAGTTGACGGGGCACGCCGATACCGCGGGCCGGCGATCGCGCGTCGACGGCGCGGGCGGGCGTCCCGAGCCGCGGCTCACTTCGGGGGGAGGATCCGGCCGAGCTGTCTTCATGAGCTTGAGCGTCATGGACGAGGCCGGGTAGCCGGCGATCTCCCCGCTCCGACCCACGCCCGCTCGTCTTTCCGGGAGCGCGGGAGGGGATCGACGCGAAGCGCGAAGGCCCGGACGATGATGCGCCGGTGAGTGATCGAGTGCCGCACCTGGGCCAGCTCCGCGCCCACCCTGAGCTTTCGGCCGAAGCTCCCGTCCAGGTGAGCGGCGAGGGCGGCGCGGGGATCGGCGGCCGGGTCCAGGTCGATCCCCGGAAACTCCCAGGTCCCGTCCAGGAGCTTGGGGTCCTCGCCGGCGGACGAGGAGCACGCGTTCGCCCTTCCGGAGCACGCCCACCGCCCGCTCCACCGCCACCGGTTTCGGCGAGGCTTCCTTTCGCGGGTAGCGTTCGGGGTCTCCGGCGATCCGGGCGCGGCAACCGGGGGACCAGGGGCACGACCCGCAGTCCGGCGACCGGGGCGCGCAGACCCGCGCCCCCAGCTCCATCATCGCCTGGTTCCAGTCCCCCGGCGCCTTCGGATCCACCAGCCGGTCGGCCAGGTCCTGGAGCGCGCGACGGGTGCGGTGCGCGAGACGAGGCCGTCGTGGGCGGTGAGCCGGGTCAGGACCCGCGCCACGTTTCCGTCCACCACCCCCTTGGCCATTCCGTGCACGATGCTCCCCAGCGCGGCCGCGGTGTACTCGCCCACCCCGGGGAGCGCGCGGAGGGCGTCGAAGTCCGCGGGGAGAGCGCCGCGATGGTCGCGCACCAGGACCCGCGCCGCCGCCTGGAGGTTTCGCGCCCGGCGGTAGTAGCCGAGCCCGGACCACGCCGCGCGCACCTCCGGGTCCGAGGCCTCGGCCAGCGATGCGAGGGTGGGGAAACGCCGGAGGAACGAGTCGTAATAGGGAAGGACGGTGGCCACCTGGGTCTGCTGGAGCATGAACTCCGAGACCAGGATCGCGTAGGGATCGTCGATCCCCCGCCAGGGAAGGTCGCGCCGGTGCCGCCGGTACCAGGCGGCGAGCGCCCGGCGAAGCCCGGAGACGCCGGGAGGCCGGGGGACGGGGATGGCGTCGGCGGGGGATTGGCGCGCGGTCATGGGGGGAGAGTGTGCAGAAGCCCGGGGCGGCGGGCAACCGCAAACGAGGCCTTGTGGGAGCGGAAGCGGCCAGCCGCCCGAGGCGCTCTCGGCGCCGGTGCCGGCGCCGGCGATGCGGTCGCGGAGGCGGCGCATGCGGCCGGCCCGTGGTGTACCCGGGTACTCGGGTGGTGGGTCGGCCGACGCGGGGCGACCCCGGGCGTCGTCGCTCGTGACGTGACGTGCGGCTTTGTGAGGCGGCGGCGCGATGACGAATTGTTCTTAGCGGAGTACCCGGGCACTCGGGTGGTGGGTCGGCCGACGCGGGGCGACCCTGGGCGTCATCGCTCGTGACGTGACCTGCCGCTTCGTGCGGCCGGGGCGTGGTAAAAAATTGATTTTCGATCTTTTAATGTTGACATATCTAAGAGCACCAGGCATACTTCTGGTGTCGACTTTCCCCGTCCAACCCATATTCCGGGAAGGACGCACAATGCCTGTTTACGAGCCCAACCTGCCCGCGCGGCAGGTCCACGATTGTTTCGCGCGCACGCTCCACGAGGCCGCAACCGTCCGGCGGAACCTCGTCCTCTGGTTTGCCGACATCTACCGGCGAAAGCTCTACCTCGAGCTCGGCTACACCTCCATTTTCGCCTACACCGCCGAACGTCACGGTTTCTCCAAGAGCAAGTGTGTGCAGTTCATCCGTCTCGCCGAATCGCTGAAACAGCTTCCCGCGCTCCACGAATCGCTGGCCGCGGGGGAGATGCCGTGGACCAAGGCGCGCGAGGTGGTGAAGGTGGCCACGCCGGAGACCGAACGCGCCTGGGTGAGCGAGGCAAAACGTTCAAGTCGCCGCGCCCTGGAGCAGAAGATCGCCGCGGCGCGGGGACGGGCCAAGGAGAGCCGAGGCGCCGCGCGCGATCAGGGGCGCTTGGCGCTGGGGGCGGCTGAGAGTGCGGAGCCGGCCGGGGGCGCGGAGGGCGGGGACGGGAAGGCGGCTGCGCTGGCCCGGGAGATCCCCGAGGAGGTCCGCTTCCGCTTTCCTGCCCTCCAGTACGCGGAGTACGGAGCGCTGGTGGAGAAGCTCCGGAAGCTGGGATGGAAGGCTCCGGTGGAGGATCTGGTCGTGGCCGGGCTCGCCGCGCTGGCCGGGAAAGGACGCACGTCGGGGGTGCGAGTGAAGGCTTCCGCCGTCCCGGAGTCGGACGCGAAGGCGTCTTCGGTCGGTGCGGGTGCGGAGGGGAGCGCCGTCCCACGGTCCGGCCAGAACGCGCCATGGGTAGGGGCTCGCCCCGCAGATGAGAACCGGCCTGCCACGATCGCTGGTGTGGAGGATCCTCCCGCTCGGTTTACCCGGGTACCCGCGCGGTCCGCGTACCAGGTGACCGTCCGACTCTGCCCCCAGTGCAACCAGGGAGAGGTCATGACCGGACGCGGCCCCAGACCGCTCCATCCCGCCGAGCTGGCGGCAATCCTCTGCGACGCGCGGATCCATCGCGCAGGGGAGAGGAACCGGGCGGCGATCCCGCCGGCCCTGCACCGGGAAATCCTGGAACGGGACGGCCATCGCTGCCGCGTCGCCGGGTGCGAGAGTGGTCGTTTCCTCTCCGTGCACCATCGAAAGCCCCGCTCGGCCGGGGGAACGAACGCACCCGGGAACCTGGTGACCCTCTGCGCCGCCTGCCACCGGGCGATCCACGAGATGACGGGGCACGCGGGCCGGGAAGCGCTCCAAGCGGTGCCGGGGAAGCTCCCCACGAGGGCCGGTTCGAGTACCCGGGTACACCGCCGCCCGACCGACGGGAGTGCGGTTCCCCCCGGTCATATCCCCCCCGACCGAACGTGACCTTCAGCCATCCGAGTACCCGGGTACACCGCCGCGCGGAGCGGGCGGATCGCCGGCCGGCGACCGGTGAACGAGGCCCACGCCAGGTGCCGAGACGAACGGGCACCGGGCCCAAGGTCGCACGCTGCGAACGGTCCCCCGACTGCCCGGGTACGATGCCGCCCGGTCGAACGTGACCTTCAGCCATCCGAGTACCCGGGTACACCGCCGCCCGGCCGAAGGGAGTGCGGTTCCCTCCGGTCATATCCCCCCCGACCGAACGTGACCTTCAGCCACCCGAGTACCCGGGTACACCGCCGCCCCGGGGCGTGATGTCCGATGGGACCGTGGGTGCGCGGTGGCAGGGGCCGGCGGCGCACCGATAAACCATTTCAGGGTCGGCAGGCTTCGGGGCGAGCCATATACTGGATTGGCGGAGTCGGACGGGTGGTCGGGGATCTGCCCGTACGGGTTTTCAAGGCGTCGCGGGACAGCCCGGGAATTCGCGGAGCGCCCGAAAGCGGAGGACCCCCGGGACGGTCAAGGAGCACCGGAAGCGCCACCGAGCGCCCGAGGGCGGAGCGTCCCCGGGTGCGCCAAGGCGTCGCGGGACGCCTCAGGAAACCGCGTGACGCCCGAAGGCGAAGGGTCCCCGGGCGCGTCAGGGAGCAACCGGAAGCGTCGCGGCGCGCCCAAACCGGCCGCAAATCGCCGGAGTCGGCCTCCGTCAGGGCTGGAAGCAACGCCCCGCGGGACCGACGCCGGCCGACCAAGGGAGGTGTGCGATGCCCAAGGAATTCAAGCGGGTCCTGGCTCCTACCGATTTCTCCGAGCCGTCGCGGGTGGCCATGGCCTATGCGTTCGACATGGTGGGCGAGGGAGGCACGGTGATCGTCTGCCACGTGGTGGACGACACGCCCCTGACCTACGGGTACGTGGGGGTGGCGCTCCCGCCTCCGGAACTGGGCCAGCGCCTCAGCGAGGAGGCGACCCGGGAGCTGGCCGGCTTCGTGCCCGCCCAGGTTCCGGCGGGGGTGAAGGTGGTCCAGAAGGTTCTCCACGGCACTCCCTACGCCGGTATCGTGAATCTGGCCGAAGAGGAGAAGGCGGACGTGATCGTGATGGGGACCCACGGCCGGACCGGCCTCAAGCACATGCTGATCGGAAGCGTGACCGAGAAGGTGGTGCGGAAGGCCCCCTGCCCGATCCTGGTGATCCATCCCAGGGAAGACGAAAGCAACCCGGAATGAGCACGCGCGCGGGGGAGGAACGGAAGGGACGATGAGCGACGATACGCGACGGGACGACAGCGGGACGGATCTCTCCGGACTTCTCCGGCCGAAATCGGTGGCGGTGATCGGGGCCTCGACCAAACCGGGCTCCCTGGGCCGGGAGATCTTCAAGAACCTCATCGCCACCGGCCTCGAAGGCCCGGTCTACCCGGTCAACCCCAAGGCCGCGGTGGTCCAGTCGGTGCGGGCCTATCCCTCGATCTCCGCCATCCCCGATCCGGTGGACCTGGCGGTGATCGTGATCCCGGCCGGCGCCGTCCTGGCCGCGGTCGAGGAGTGCGCGGCGAAGGGGGTCCGGGGGATCGTGGTGGTCTCCGCCGGCTTCAAGGAGACCGGCGCGGACGGGGCGGCGCTGGAGGCCCGGCTGAAGGAACTCGTGCGGAGCCACGGCATCCGCATGGTGGGTCCCAACTGTCTCGGCGTGCTCTCCACCGCCCCCGACGTGCGGCTGGACGCCACCTTCGCCCCCACCTATCCCCCCGAGGGCACGGTGGCCATCGCCAGCCAGAGCGGGGCGCTCGGGGTGGCCATCCTCGACTACACCCGGGAGTTCAACATCGGGGTGAGCGAGTTCGTCTCGATGGGGAACAAGACCGACGTCTCGGGTAACGACCTCATCCAGTGGTGGGACGCCGACCCCCGCACCAAGGTCATCCTTCTCTACCTGGAATCCTTCGGCAATCCGCGGAAGTTCACCCGGCTGGCCCGCGCCATCTCCCGGCGGAAGCCCATCGTGGCGGTGAAGAGCGGGCGAACCCAGCGCGGGATGCGTGCGGCCTCGAGCCACACCGGGGCCCTGGCCGGGGCCGACGTTGCGGTGGACGCGCTCATGGCCCAGGCCGGGGTGATCCGGGTGGACACGGTGGAGGAGCTGTTCGACATGGCCGCGTTCCTCGCCCACCAGCCGGTGCCGGCGGGGCGGCGGGTGGCGATCGTCACCAACGCCGGCGGCCCGGGCATCCTGGCCACCGACGCCTGCGAGGCCAAGGGGCTGGAGATCCCCGACCTCACCCCCGAGTCCACCCGGAAGCTTCGCGAGTTCCTCCCCCCCGAGGCCAGCGTCAAGAACCCGGTGGACATGATCGCCTCGGCGACCGCGGAGAACTACGAACGGGCCTCGCGGATCCTTCTCGACGACCCCAACGTGGACGCGCTGCTCGCGCTCTTCGTGCCCCCGATCATCACCGAGTCCAAGGCGGTGGGGCAGGCCATCGTGGCCGGAGCGGAGGGCACCGAGAAGCCGGTGGTGGCGTGCTTCATGGGCCGGCACGGCGTGCCGGAGGGGCTCCATTCGCTGAAGCGCGGCCACATTCCTTCGTACGCCTTCCCCGAGAGCGCGGTGCGCGTGCTCCATCGCGCCATGCGCTATGGCGAGTGGCTCCGCCGTCCCGAGGGGACGGAGCGGAGCTTCGACGACGTCGACCGCGGGACCGCGGATGCGGTGATGGTCACCGCCCGGGAGCGGCTGGGGAAGGACGGCGGCTGGCTGGCGCCGGGGGAGGTGGAACGCCTGGTGCGGGCCTACGGCATCAAGGTTCCCCAGGCGAGGGTGGTCGCGGATGCCGAGGCCGCGGCGGCGGCGGCCCGGGAGCTGGGCTTCCCGGTGGTGGTGAAGCTCGACTCCGAGACCATCGCCCACAAGAGCGACGTGGGGGGGGTGCGGCTCGACCTGCGCACCGAGTCCGAGGTGAAGCGCGCGGTGGCGGAGATCCTGGAGGCGCTGGAGGGCCGGGGCCTCGGCGGAAAGCTCCGCGGGTTCACCGTCCAGCCCCTGGTGAAGGAAGGGGTGGAGGTCATCGTCGGCGTCACCCAGGACCCCAAGTTCGGACCCCTGGTGGCGTTCGGCCTGGGGGGCGTCCAGGTGGAGCTGATGAAGGACGCCGCGTTCCGTCTCCATCCGCTGACCGATCTCGACGCCCACGAGATGGTCCGGTCGGTGAAGGGGTATCCGCTCCTGACCGGTTACCGCGGAGCGCCGCCCGCCGACCTGGACGCCCTGGAAGAGGTGCTGCTCCGGGTCTCGGCCCTGGTGGGGGACCATCCCGAGATCGCGGAGATGGACCTGAACCCGGTCAAGGTGCTGCCCGCGGGCCGGGGTTGCGTGGCGGTGGACGCGCGGGTCCTGGTGCGACCGGCCTGAGGTCCGGCGCGGCTCTGGGCGGACCCTGCCGGCGACCGCCGAGGCCGGAGGGCCGCCCGCCGATGGGGATTGGGCGGCGAAAGCGGCCTTGCCCATCCCGGCCGGTACCTATAGCGTCAGAGGAACGGGAGAGCCCAACCTGACCCGACCGGCGGCTTCCCCGCCGGTCCATGCCCGGGAGGTACCGCCATGATCAAGCATGTGTGTGCGACTCTCGCCGCCCTCGCCGTCTCCTCCGCGGCGCTGGCCCAGGAAGGGGCGGCCCCCGCCCCCCAGCTCCTGAACGTCACCGCGTCCGGTGACGCCACCTTCGCGGGAGAGGGAACCGACCACACCTTCCCGTCCACGATCGAGATCAAGGCCCGGGGGGAGTCCTACCGGCTCGATGCGGTGGGCTCGGGGATGCGGAAGAAGCTGATCATCAAGGTCTATGAGGGGGTGGCCTACGCCGAGGCCGGGACCGACTTCGGGAGCGACCCCTACCAGACCCTGATCGACGGCAACTTCCCCAAGCGGATCGAGATGTACTTCGTCCACGACGTGGACGGGGGAAAGATCCGCGGCGCCTTCGAGGACGGCTTCAAGAAGACGATTTCCGACAAGGACATGACCGACGCCCTGAAGGCCGACGTGGAGACGTTCCTGGGCGGCTTCACCGGCGACGGGGTGAAGGACGGTCAGACCATCGCCCTCACCTGGATGCCGGGGATGGGGCTCTACACCCGGATCGCCGGGCGGCCGGTGCCGCCCATCAACGACGAGGCGCTGGCCAACGCCCTCTGGGCGATCTGGTTCGGCGCCGACCCGGTGAACGACGGCCTGAAGCGTGACATGGTGCGGTTCGTGTCGAGGGCGGGGGGGAAGTAGCCGGGAGAGCGGTCCGCGCTTTGATGGCGGCCGTCGCCGCGGTATACTTCGCCCCGCCTTGGCAGGGTGCGGCCGGTCCCCCGGGACCGGCTCCCGCACACGGATTGGAACGACCGAGTTTCCGGGAGGATGACGACGTGGCGACCCACATCACCGAAGAGTGCATTTCCTGCGGAGCCTGCGAGCCCGCCTGCCCCAACGAAGCGATCGCCCCCGGCCCCGAGATCTACGAGATCGACCAGGAGAAGTGCACCGAGTGCGTGGGCTTCCACGAGGTCGAGCAGTGCCAGCTCACCTGCCCGGTGGAATGCTGCCTGCCCGATCCCGCCCGCCCCGAGACCGAGGACGCCCTCCTGGCCCGGGCCAAGCAGCTCCACCCGGAGGTCACCTTCGGGCCGGAGTTCCCAAGTCGGTTCCGGGCGCAGAGCGCCTGATCCGGAGAGGGGCCGCGGGGCTCGGCCACCGTGGCTCGCGGATGGCAGCGCTTGCCCGGGCGGCCTGCGGTTCGATTGTCGTGATTCGCAGGTAGGGCGTCTCTGTCGGCGGGTGGTTGCCCCGGGATTCGCCCGGCATTTCCCGTGCGTGGGGGAGTCCGCTACGGCCGGCCCGATTTCGCCGGCTCGGGTTTACCCGAGTACCCGGGTACACCGTGGGTTCAGGCCTTTCCGCGGGGATTGCTGACTTGAGATCCCCCAAGTACCCGCGCACACCTTCGACTGCATATGCAGCGTATCCCGCGATTTCTCCCGTCCAATCGGCGGGCGTTCGACGGGCCCACCGTCTGTATCCTGCTATGCGATCTCCCGTCGACGGGCAATTCCGAACCGCTGTCCTCGCGAGGCCCGACCGACCTCGGAGTCGGCTGGACGAGCAGATCAACCCTTTCGTCGAGCTACCATAAAGCGCTATGCTACGGCGAATATCCGAGCCGCATAATTCAGGTTAGCTGGAACAGGAGACGCAGATGAGCGCTATTCTTGCCCTCATGCTCTCGATCCTCGTAGGGTCTGGCAGCCTGGCTGAAGCGGAGACCGTGAATGATCACAGATACTCAAACGAGGACTTCGGTTTCTCCTTTGAGTACCCAGGCATTCCCGGCGCACAGATTGAGGAAAGGGGCCCTGATCACCCTAACCAGAGGCTCTTTGAAGTCGAAGTAGAGGGCACGGCAGTTCCGTTCATGACTGTGGGTGTTTTTGTGAATCCCGACAGCTTGGAGCTTCGGGAATACGCCTATCGTTGGGTCTGGACGCACGCTCCGGAAGAGATTGGTGTCGAACAGATCAGGGTAGATGGTCACGATGCCATCCGGGCGACTTACTTCACCAAGGCTGGTACCGGGTGCGCTACCTCGGTCGTTTTCATCTCTCACGCGGACCAGATCATCGTGGTGAATACCAGGTGTGACTCAGCGGCACTGCCCCAGATACTTGCGTCTTTTCTGTTGAGCCCATGAGAAGACAGCAGGCCATATCCGGAGCGAACCCGCAGGCATGCCGCACCAGCACCATCGCATTTGCCTCAGCAGCACCCCTTGCCGCCCAGCTAACAGCGGGATGAAGCTGACAAACCAACTTGGCACGGTCTTGGCTGCAGGGTGCCCAAGATCGATCTGGGATGCGGCGCGGGCCAAGCCCGCGCCAAGTCGCCTTGCAGGTTATCCTGCGTGTTGAGCGGAGCGTCGGGTCGGGCGGTCAACCGGTTGCCATTCAACTTCTGGCTTCCCTGTTTCTCATGCCAGAGGTCGAACTGTATCTACCGGTTGAGCCCGAGGTGAAGAACCTCTCCAAGCCCTTGTGCCGGAAGGTCTGAATGTCCATGCGGCGCGTGTAACCAGATACGTATCAGGTTAATAAGTATGATCCTCGCCAGAACGCTTGGTCCCACCGGCGCTTGGGGGCGCTTGGACACGAGGCTGAAGGGGCGGGCGGCGCGGTCGGCTTGGTGGACCGGCCTCCGAGGATGTAGAATGGCGTCATGTCGGCAATTAGCCTGAAGGATATCCTGAGACTCAGCGTCGCGGAACGCCTCCATCTGCTGGAGGAGATTTGGGATAGCCTCGCCGTCCATCCGGAATCCATCCCGCTGACCGAAGCGCAGAAGGCTGAGCTTGAACGTCGCCTCGCTGACTATCGGGCTCACCCTAAGCAGGGTCGGTCCTGGGAGGAAGTACGGGACTCTCTGGACGAATCTTGAAACTCCGAATCACCGAAGCCGCCGAGGGAGACATCCGCGATGCGTTTCGCTGGTACCGAGGACCGTCCCCCGGACTTGGGCGGGAGTTCAGAGCCTCGTTGAACGAGTGCCTGGAAAGGGTTTCCAGGGACCCCCTGCTGTACGCGGTGATCATGGAACCGGTCCGGCGCGCTCTCTTGAAGCGCTTCCCTTACGGCGTCTTCTACTTGCTGGAACCCGAAGAAGTCGTGGTGCTCGGGGTGTTTCACGCGCGGCGCGATCCGGCGGTCTGGACGCGGGGTGGAGAGGTCTAGACGCCACCCGCCCCGGGCGCCTTCCCGCTCGATCCCCACAGCCACCTCCCCTTCATCCCCGCCTCCCCCCCCTCCCCCCCAACTCCCTCCTCCGAAAGCAATCCACCGCGTGGTCGTTCACCATCCCCACCGCCTGCATGAACGCGTAGCAGATCGTCGGGCCCACGAAGCCGAAGCCGCGCTTCACCAGGTCCTTGCTCATGGCCTCGGATTCCGGGCTCCGGGCCGGGTAGTCCGAGAGCTTCCGGAGGTCGTGCACCACCGTCGCCCCCCCGACAAACCCCCACAGGTGATCGCTGAAGCTCCCGTGCTCCTTCCGGAACGCGAGATAAGCCTTCGCGTTCCGGATCGTGGCCTCGACCTTCTGGCGGTTCCGGACGATCCCGGGATCGGCCAGGAGCCGCTCCACCCGGGCCGCGCGGTAGCGGGCGATCCGCTCGGGGTCGAACCCGTCGAAGGCCCGGCGGAAGTTCTCGCGCTTCCGGAGAATGGTGATCCAGGAGAGCCCGGCCTGGAACCCGTCCAGCACCAGCTTCTCGAAGAGCGCGCGGTCGTCGCGTTCCGGCACCCCCCACTCGGTGTCGTGGTAGGCCACGTAGATCGGGTCGTCGCTCACCCAGGGGCAGCGCGCAATGCCGTCGGCGTGCTTCAAGGCCATGGGATCTCCTAGCGGCGGATGCGGTAGCCGCCCTCGACCGGGAGCACCACCCCGTTCACGTGGCCGGCCCAGTCCGAAGCGAAAAACACGATCGCCAGGGCCACGTCGTCGGCGGTGGCGATCTTCCGGAGCGGAACCGAAGCCACCAGCGCCCGCCCCGCCTCGCTCTCCAGCTCCCCGGACACCATGTCGGTGGCCGTCCACCCCGGCGCCACCGCGTTCACGGTGATCCCCGAGGGCCCCAGCTCCACCGCGAGGGAGCGGGTCATGGCGTCGAGCCCTCCCTTGCTGGCCGCGTAGGCCGCGTGGAACGGCTCGCCGAGAAGCGACGCGGTGGACGACACGTTCACGATCCGCCCGGCCGCCGACGCGGCCAAAAGCGGCGCGGCGTGCCGGCAGAGGAGAAGCGCCGCCTTGAGGTTCACGGCCAGGGTGCGCTCGAGCCCCTCGGGGGTGACCTCGCCGATCGCCTCCTCCTCCCAGATCCCCGCGTTGTTGACCAGGATGTCGAGGCCGCCGAAGGCCCGGCGGCAGGCCTCCACGTATTGTTCGGGGGTGCGGGGGTCGGAGAGATCCCCGACCACCACCGACGATTCGGCGCCGGCGGCGCGGACCGCCGAGGCGGTCGACTCGGCCAGGTCCCGCGCCGTCCCCGCCGCCACCATCACCCGGGCCCCCGCCCGCCCCAGGGCGATCGCCGCCGCGCGACCGATCCCCCGCGATGCGCCGGTCACCAGGGCGACCCGCCCGGCGAACGAGAGTTTCAGGGTCATGCTTCGCCTCCTATCCGATGTCCGCCGCGTGAACCCCGGGCGCAGCCGCGCCCGGTTCCCACGTCCCGCCCGCCCAAGGCGTTGCGTGGACACCCCATAGGGCTTGTAGTATCCTAGCCGACCAACCCCGCGGCAAGGCGCGTTTCGCGGCCGCGCGGGTCGAGCATTGTGGATCGAGTCGAGGAGGACGGGTTGCAGGATCGGGAGTTGGAAAGCCTCGTGCGCTCGGTGGTGGAGCGGGTGGTGTCGGGAGGGGGAAACCCCGGCGACGCGACCGTTCCCCGGAGCGGCGGGACCGCCGCCCGGCGGGTGGCGGTCGGCGCCGACCACGGCGGCTTCCCCATGAAGGAGGACCTGAAGCGGTTCCTCCCCACCATCGGCTGGGAAGCGGTGGACATGGGCGCCCATTCCACCGAGGCGGTGGACTATCCCGACTTCGCGGCGGCGGTGGCCCGGGAAGTGGCCGAAGGACGGTGCGCCTTCGGCATCATGGTGGACGGGGCGGGGATCGGGTCCTCGATGGCCGCGAACAAGGTGCCCGGGGCGCGCGCCGCCCTCTGCTACGACCTCTCCACCGCCAACAACGCCCGCGAGCACAACAACGCCAACGTGCTCACCCTGGGGGCGGGGCTGATCGGGGCCGCCCTGGCCCGCCAGATCGTGAAGACCTTTCTCTCCACCGACTGCATCGAGGAGCGCCACTTGAGGCGGGTGGCCAAGATCGACGCCCTGGACGGGGCGGGGGCGAGGGTCCGATGAGCGAACGGGACGCCCTGGTCGACCGGATCACCCAGGAGGTGATGGCCCGGCTCCGCGAGGCCCGGGGCGAGACGCCGAACGCCCCGCCGGCCGCGACCGATGCCCCCGGCAAGTCCCCGGCGGACCGGCCCGACCGCGCCGCCGACCTCACCGCCTACCAGCGCTCCTACCGGCCCTACGAGCCTCCCGCCGCGCGCGCGCCCACGGCCAGGGGACACCACACCCAGCCCGCGTTCGTGCATCCGAACCCCGCCGACTCCGAGGACCGGGCCCGAAGCGCCACCCCGGAGCAGAAGAGCCCGGAGACCATGCGGTCCTTCGTGGCCGCGGGAGCCTCGCGCTTCAGCGGCACCCCGGGGAGCCACGCCGTCCCCCGGGACATCGCGCGCTACATCGACCACACGCTCCTCAAGCCCGACGCCACCGAGGAGCAGATCAAGAAGCTCTGCGCCGAAGCCCGCCAGTACCACTTCGCCTCGGTGTGCGTGAACCCGAGCTTCGTCAAGCTCTGCGCCCGGGAACTCGCCGGGGCCGAGGCCGTGGTCTGCACCGTGGTGGGATTCCCCCTGGGGGCCACCACCCCGGCGGCCAAGGCCTTCGAGGCCCGCAAGGCCATCCGCGAGGGGGCCCGCGAGGTGGACATGGTGATCAACGTGGGGGCGCTCAAGAGCGGGGACTACGACCTGGTGGAGGAGGACATCCGCGCGGTGGTGGAGGCCTGCCACGAGTCGTCGGTGCTGGTGAAGGTGATCATCGAGGCCGCGCTCCTCACCGACGAGGAGAAGGTCGTGGCCTGCCTCCTGGCCAAGCGCGCCCACGCCGAGTTCGTGAAGACCTCGACCGGCTTCGCCTCCGGCGGGGCCACCATCCGCGACGTGGCCATCATGCGATCCACGGTGGGACCGGGGATGGGGGTCAAGGCGGCGGGCGGGATCAGGAACTACGTGGACGCCCTGGGGATGATCGAGGCGGGGGCCACCCGCATCGGGGCCTCGGCCGGGGTCCGCATCGTGAAGGAAGCCGAGGGGGAGACGGTGGCCGGCCCCGTCTCGAAAGGACCTTATTGATGGCCAAGACGAATATCGACTTGCGCTCCTACGTCTTTTTGGACAGCCTGCAGCCGCAGCACGCGGCGTTCCTGGGCACGGTGGCGGGGGGGTTCCTGCCGGTTCCCGGCCAGGCCTGCCTTTACGTCGAGATCTCCCCGGGGATCGAGATCAACCGCATCACCGACATCGCGGTCAAGGCCACCCGGGTCTTTCCCGGCATGCAGGTGGTGGAGCGGCTCTACGGCCTCCTGGAGGTGCACTCCGATTCCCAGGGGGACGTCCGGCAGGCGGGGCAGGCGATCCTGGACGCATTGGGCCTGGAGGAGCACGATCGGCGGAAGCCCAAGGTGCTCTCGAGCCAGGTCATCCGGCTGGTGGATCCGCTCCAGGCCCAGCTCATCAACCGGATGCGGCACGGTAACATGCTGGTGCCGGGACACAGCTTGTACGTGATGGAACTCGAGCCCGCGGCCTACGCCGCCCTGGCCGCCAACGAGGCGGAGAAGGCGGCGGACATCAACATCCTGGAGGTGCGGGCCTTCGGCTCCTTCGGGCGGATCTATCTGGGCGGGGAAGAGCGGGACATCGACGTGGGATTCCGCGCGGCGGAGGCGGCGATCGCCGGCCTCACCGGGCGCGAGAGCTGACCGGAACGACACCGGAAGACGCCGATGGACGGCGGACGTCTTGCGGCCGACGGGGAGGCGGAGGGTCCATGCGGCCCTCTGGAGGGCCCCCCGCCGGCCCAAGGAACTCGGAAGGGTCGGGCCCGAAGGACGGGAACGGCCGTACGGACCTGATCGAACGAGGCGACGAAAAATCGGTCCCGCCCCCGGCGGCGGCCGGAACCCAGGAACACGGAGGGAGCGATGGCAGAAGCGCTCGGCATGATTGAAACCCGCGGATTCGCGGCGATGGTGGAAGCCGCCGACGCCATGGTCAAGGCGGCGAAGGTGGAGCTGGTGTCCTACGAGAAGATCGGGGGCGGTTACGTGACCGCCATCGTTCGCGGCGACGTGGCCGCGGTCAAGGCCGCGCTCGACGCCGGCGCCCGCGGGGCGGAACGGGTCGGCGAGGTGGTGAGCGTGCACGTCATCCCCCGGCCTCACGTCAACGTGGACATCGCCCTTCCCCTCGGCCGGGCCAAGGAAGCCAAGGCCGAGATGGGCGGGGGCAAGTAGGAACCACGACGCGCGCGGCCGGGGCGCCGCCCCGGCCGCCGTGCTCAAGGAGAACCCATGCTTCTCGCTCGGGTGGTGGGCACCGTGGTGGCCAGCCGGAAGGAGGAGACCCTGGAGGGGCTCAAGTTCCTCCTGCTCCGGCAGATCTCCGCGGACGGAAAGAACACCGCGACCTTCGTGGTCGCGGCCGACGGCGTGGGGGCGGGGGTCGGCGAGGTCGTCCTCTTCGCCACCGGCTCCAGCGCCCGGCAGACCCGGTACACCCAGGATCGTCCCTGCGACGCGGTGGTCATGGCCATCGTGGACACCTGGGAAGTGGACTCCGAGCGCGTGTATGACAAGTCCAAGGAATAGCAGGAGGAGCGGATGAGCATCTCCCGCGAGGAGATCAACCGCGCGGTCACCGAGGTCCTGGGGGGCCTCCGCGAGGGGAACACCCCGGAGGGGAGGCCTCTGCCGCCTCCCCCCCAGCCGGGCTCCGACGGCATCTTCGCCGACGTGGAGAGCGCGGTCGCCGCGGCCCGCTCCGCCCAGAGCGACATGAGCGGGCGCACCCTCGCGCTCCGCTACGACATCGTGGCCCAGATGCGGGTGGCCATGCGCCACAACGCCCAGCTCCTGTCCTGGATGGCGCGGGAGGAGACCGGCCTCGGGCGCTACGAGGACAAGATCGAGAAGAACCTCCTGGTCACCAACAAGAGCCCGGGTCCCGAGGACCTGGAGCCGCTGGTCCATACCGGGGACCACGGCCTCACCCTGATGGAGCTGGCCCCGTTCGGCGTGGTGGCCTCGATCACTCCGACCACCAACCCCACCGCCACCATCATCAACAACTCCATCGGGATCCTCTCCGCCGGAAACGCGGTGGTGTTCAACCCCCATCCCAACGCCAAGAACTGCTCGGCCAAGACGGTGCAGCTCCTGAACCAGGCCATCGTGGCCGCGGGGGGGCCGCCCAACCTCATCACCTGCGTGGCCACCCCCACCATCCAGAGCGCCCAGGAGCTGATGCGCCACAAGGACGTGAACCTGCTCCTGGTCACCGGGGGGCCGGGGGTGGTGAAGGAGGCCATGGCCAGCGGCAAGCGGGCCATCTGCGCGGGGCCGGGGAACCCGCCCGCGGTGGTGGACGAGACCGCGGACCTGGAGAAGGCCGGGGCGGACATCGTCCGCGGGGGCTCCTTCGACAACCAGATCGTCTGCACCACCGAGAAGGAGACGATCTGCGTGGACTCGGTGGCCGACCGCCTGAAGAAGGCCATGGTGGCGGCGGGGGCCTTCGAGCTGAACGGCTGGCAGCTCCGCAAGCTGGAGAAGGCGATCTTCACCGAGATCCGCGGACCGGGGAAGCCCGGGGTGGTGAAGAAGGAGATGATCGGGAAGAACGCCTCGGTGATCCTGAAGGAGATCGGGATCACCGTGCCGGACGAGACCCGCATGATCCTGGTCGACGTGCCGGTGGATCACCCGCTGGTGTGGACCGAGCAGATGATGCCGGTCATGCCGCTGGCCCGGGTGCGGGACGTGGACCAGGGGATCGACCTGGCCAAGCGGGCCGAGCACAACTTCCGCCACACCGCGACCATGCACTCCCGGAACGTGGACGCCCTGAGCCGCATGGCCCGGGTCATGGACTGCTCCATCTTCGTCAAGAACGGGTCGTGCCTGGCCGGCCTCGGGGCGGGAGGCGAGGGGTTCACATCGTTCTCCATCGCCAGCCCCACCGGCGAGGGGATGACCCGCGCCCGCACCTTCACCCGCTGGCGCCGCTGCGTGCTGGTGGACCGCTTCCGGATCGTCTGAGGACGGAATCGCCATGGACCCGATCGAAGCCGCGGACCTCGCCCCCGGGATCACCGTTCCCGCGGTGGGCCTCCTGGAGTTCTCGAGCATCGCCCTGGGCATGCGCGCCGGCGACGCCATGGTGAAGAAGGCCCCGGTCCGGGCCCTGGTGGCGGGGAGCGTCCAGCCCGGGAAGTACCTCGTCCTGGTGGACGGGGACGTGGCCAGCGTGGAGGAAGCGCTGGCCGCGGGCGAGGCCGCGGGCGCGCCGTCCCTGGTGGACCGGCTGTTCCTCCCCGACGTTCACCCGGAGGTGGGGAACGCGGTGGCGGGGGCGCGCCGGCCCGGACCCATCGACACCCTGGGGGTGATCGAGACCCGCACCACCGCCTCGGTGATACGGGCGGCGGACGCCGGGATGAAGGGGGCGCGCGTGTCCCTGGTGGAGATCCGGCTGGCCAACGGACTGGGCGGAAAAGCGTTCTGTCTCTTCGCGGGGGAGCAGACCGACGTCGAGGCCGCGGTGGAGATCGGCGCCGGGGTGATCGATCCCGGGAACCTGCTCCAGCAGGTGGTCATCCCGCGCCTCCACGAGGAGATGGCCGAGAACATCATCGCCGGGACGCGCTTCGCGACCCAGTGGAACCAGACGGAAGGCTGATGCAACTGGGACGGGTGCGCGGCACCCTGGTGGCCACGGTCAAGAGCGAGGGGCTCGAGGGGGTCAAGATGCTCCTGGTCCAGCCCCTCGACCGGACGCTCCAGCCGGCGGGGGACCTCCTGGTCTGCGCCGACGCCACCGCCCAGGCCGGCCCCGAAGAGCTGGTATATTTCATCGGCGGCCGCGAGGCCGCGGTCGCCCTGCCCGAAACCTTCGTTCCCGTGGATCACGCCATCGTGGGGATCGTGGACCACGTCGAGGACCTCTGAACCATGTTCCTTGGACGCGTCAGCGGCACCGTGGTTTCGACGGTGCACCACCCCTTCTACGGGGGGCGACGGCTCCTCATCGTGGACCGGGTGGACGGCGCGCTCCGACCCGACGGCCGCTACGTCATCGCCCTTGATTCCGTGGACGCGGGGGCGGGCGAGCTTGTCCTACTGATCGACGAGGGAAATTCCGCCCGGCAGGTGACCCGCGACCCGAAGGGTCCGGTGCGCGCGGTCATCGTGGGGGTGGTGGACGAAGTCGACGTTCCGTCGTGAGCCTCCGCCCGTGAGGATTCCCCCGCCTCCCGAGACCGAACGATGAACCAAGCATCCGATTCGCGCGATCCCTCCGCCCATCCGCCCGGGGACCGGGACGCCACCGCCGGCTACCGCCGGTTCTTCGACGACGACCTGACCGGCGACTTCGTCAGCTCGCCGGACGGACGCATCCTGAGCTGCAACGCGGCCTTCGCCCGCATCTTCGGCTACGCGTCGCCGGCCGAGGCGGCGTCGAGCAACGCCAACCTCCACTACCACACCCCGGAGTCCCGGGGCCGGCTCCTGGAGCTCCTGGCCCGGCATCGGAAGCTCGAGCTCCACGAGATCGAGTGCCGGCGGGTGGACGGGACGCCCGTCCACCTGGTGGAGAACCTGATCGGGGTGTTCGACGAGCGGGGCGAGCTGAAGGAGATCCACGGGTTCGTCCTGGACAACACCGAGCGGAAGCGCCTCGAGGAGCAGCTCCGCCAGTCCCAGAAGATGGAGGCGGTGGGGAGGCTGGCCGGCGGGATCGCCCACGACTTCGACAACATCCTGGGGGTGGTGCGCGGGTACGCCCAGACCCTGGCCGAGCGGGCGCAGGGCGACCCCGAGATGGGGCAGGACGTGCAGGCGATCCTCGAGGCGGCGGAGCGGGGGATGGCGCTCACCCATCAGCTCCTGGCGGTCAGCCGCCATCGGACGGTCGAGCCCCGGATCCTGAATCTGAACGAGGTGGTGGACGAGATGTCGCGGTTCCTCCGGAGAACGGTGGGGCGGGGGATCGAGCTCACCACCCGGCTCGACCCCGGGCTCGGCCCGGTGATGGCGGACCGGAGTCAGGTCGAACAGGTGCTGATCAACCTCACGGTGAACGGCCGCGACGCCATGCCCGAAGGGGGGGAGATCCTCATCGAGACCGCCAACGCGGAGGTGGACGATCCGCTCCCGATTCCCCCGGGAGAGCCCGCCAAGAAGGCTCACGTCCGGCTGACCTTTTCCGACACCGGGACAGGCATGGACCCGGTCACCCAGGAGCGGATCTTCGAACCGTTCTTCACCTCCAAGGAACACGGGACCGGGCTCGGGCTGGCCATCATCTACGGGATCGTGCGACAGGCCGGGGGCTTCATCGAGGTGACCAGCGCCGTCGGCATGGGATCCACCTTCAACATCTACCTGCCGAGCGCGGCCGCCGCCGGAGGCGGCGCTCCGCGCCCGGTTCCCGCCCGAAGCGCCGAGCCGGCGGCCGCGGGCGGGTGCATCCTGGTGGTGGAGGACGAGCCGGCGCTCCGCCGGCTGGTGGTTCAGGTGCTGGTCCGGGAAGGCTACCGGGTCCGCGAGGCCGCGCGAGGGACGGAGGCGTTGAGGCTCTTTCACGAGGACGGAAGCATACGGCTGCTCCTCACCGACATGGACATGCCGGACATGAACGGAGGGGAGCTGGGGACGCGCCTGAAGGCGCTTCGACCCGGCCTCCGCGTGCTATACATGTCGGGGGCGGCCCCCGAGAGCCTGGAGGGCATCCCCGGGCTGGAGAGCGAGAGCTTCCTGGCCAAGCCCTTCTCGCCCGAGGCGGTGGTGGAACGGGTAAGACGACTCATGCCGGCCGGAGGAACCCAATGACCGAGATGACGGAAGGCGGCCTCCTGGCCGACGCCGCGGACATGGTGGAACGCTATCGCAATTCGGTGAGGGCCGACCTGGAGGCGATACCCGAGAGCGGTATCTGGAATCGCCCGATTCCGGAGATGGTCTCCCCGGCCAACCTCGCCCTGCACCTGACCGGAAACCTGAGGCATTTCATCGGACACCTGCTGGCCGGTTCCGACTACGAGCGCCAGCGGGACCGCGAATTCGAGGCCGAGTCCTGGGCGGGGAAGGGCCGGGTCCTCGAGATGTGGGACGAGGCGTGCGTGGAGACCCGGACCGCTCTCCTGGCCTTCGATCCCCGCGGTCTGAACGACGCCGCTCCGGTGGACACCTTTCCGGGCGGGGGGCCGGTTCACGCCTACCTCGTCCGGCTCCTCGGCCACCTGACCTACCACGCGGGCCAGATCCGCGCGCTCCGCCGCCTCCTCGCCGACCAGGACTGATCCTTCCAGGGGGGAATCCACATGATACGCGCACTCGTCCGCATCGCGGTCCTCACCGCGCTCTTCTGCAATCCGGCCTCGACCCCCGCGCTCCGGGCTGCGGAGGGGCCCTACGCCCCCGACACCCCGGAACCGGGGAGCGTGGATTCCATCGCCGCCTACACCACCTCTCCGGAGTACCTCCCGGCGTCGGTGGCCTACGTCCCCGCTTCGGAGACCGTGCCGTCGCCCACCCGGGTGCTCGGGCACCTGGCCGGGGCTCCGGACGAGCTGTCGGACACCGCCACGATCTACGATTACTACCGGAAGCTGGCCGCGGCCAGCCCCCGGGTGCGGTTGGAGAAGATCGGCACCAGCATCGAGGGGCGGGACATCCTGCTGGTCCTCATCTCCGACGAGGAGAACCTGGCCGGAATCGACCGCTGGCGGGAGATCAACGCCAGGCTGGCCGATCCGCGGAAGACCGGGCGCGAGGAGGCGAGGTCCCTGGCCCGGGAGGGGCGGGTCATCTACTACGTCATGGGAGGGCTCCACTCCACCGAGACCGGCCCCCCCGAGATGCTGATGGAGCTGGCCTACCGGCTGGCGGTGAGCGAGAAGCCCGAGATCCGGGAAATCCGGGCCCAGGATGTGGTCCTCATCACCCCGGTCATGGAGCCGGACGGCCGGGACCGGGTGGTCCAGTGGTACTACCGGCACCTGAAGGGGCGGGATCTCCCCTTCGAGGAGCTGGACGAGTTCAACTCCCCGCCCTACTGGGGGCACTACGTCCTCCACGACAACAACCGGGACGGGATCCAGCTCACCCTTCCCCTCACCCGCTCGGTGAACGACACCTACTGGAAGTACCACCCCCAGGTGATCCACGACCTCCACGAGTCGATCCCCCTGCTCTACGCGATGACCGGCCACGGTCCCTACACCGACGCGGTGGACCCGGTCACGGTGGGGGAGTGGACCCAGTTCGCCTATCACGACGTGTCCGAGCTTCAGGCCCAGGGGCTTCCGGGGGTGTGGACCTGGGGATTCTGGGACGGCTGGTGGCCCGGCTACCTGTTCTCGGTGGCCAACAACCACAACGCCGTCGGTCGCTTCTACGAGACCTTCGGGAACTCGATGGCCGGGACGTTCGAGCGCGACCTGAGCAAACGGAGCTTCGCCGGGAAGCCGGTCACCGACGTCCAGTGGTACAACACCTGGCCCCCGAACAAGAAGATCACCTGGTCGCTCCGGGACAACACCAACTACATGGAGGCCGGGGTGCTCTCGGCGCTCGGCTACGCGGCCAAGCACCGGGAGGAGCTGCTCACCAACTTCTGGATCAAGGGGAACCGGGCGGTGGAGCGGGGGAAGAGCGAGGCCCCCTTCGCCTGGGTGTTCCCCGCCGCTCAGCGCGACCCCGCCCGGCTGGCCCATCTCCTGAACCTGCTCGCGAAGCACGGGATCGAGGTCCATCGGCTGACCGCGGACTTCGCGGCCAAGGATACGGTGTGGGTGGCGGGGACCTACGTGGTGCGCATGGACCAGCCCTACCGGAACGCCGCCTTGAACTTCCTGGAGAAACAGAAGTTCCCCGCCAACGAGCCCAACCCGCCCTACGACGACGTGGCCTGGACCTTCGGGCTCATGTTCGGGGTCGACGGGAGCCGGGTGAACGACAAGTCGGTGCTCGACGCGGCCATGGATCCGGTCACCGGCCCGGTGCTCTTCCCGGGCGGCGTGCAGGGGAAGGGCGACCTTTACCTTCTGAAGGACACCGGCCAGACCGCCTTCCTCTCCGCCCGGGTCCTCCTGGGGAAGTACCGGGTCGAGGCCGCGGAGGCCACCTTCGCTGCCGGGGGGGTGGATTACCCCGAGGGAAGCTGGATCGTGCACGCCCCCAGGGACGCGGTGGCCGAGGCGGCCGACCGGCTCGGCCTGGAATTCGTCGCCGCGGACGCCGTCCCCGACGTTCCCCGCCACGACCTGGATCTCCCCCGGGTCGGGATCTATCACACGTGGATCGCCACCCAGGACTGCGGATGGGTCCGTTACACCCTCGATCGCGGGAAGATCCCCTACACGCTGGTGAACGACGACGATCTGCGGAAGGGCGGGCTCCGGGCCCGGTTCGACGTGATCCTCTTCCCCAATACCTGGGGGCGCTTCACGAGCATCGTGCAGGGGATCGACCCCAAGTACGGTCCTCTTGCCTACACCAGGACCGCGAAGTACCCGAGCCACGGGATCCCCGACGGGTCTCCGGACATCACCGGCGGGATGGGCTTCGAAGGGCTCTTGAACCTCCAGGCCTTCCTCCGGGACGGGGGGGTGTTCGTGACCATGGCCAACGCCGGCACCCTGCCGGTGGGAGGAGGGCTGGTCCGGGACGTGGCGACGGCGCCTCGGGGGGCGGCGCAGACCCCCGGCTCGGTGCTCCGGGCCAAGGTTCTCCGGCCCGCCCACCCCATCACCTACGGCTACCCGGAGTTGACCCACGTCTTTCGGGGGAACGGCCCGCTCTTCGACGTGGACAAGCTTCACCGGAAGTACGCGGTGGTGCAGTTCGGAACGAAGAAAGTTGACGACGAGGACGCGGAGGACGGGGACGCCGGGTCGAAGCCGGATGCCGGGGCAAAGCCCGACGATCACCCGGAGGGTTCGACGAACGGACCGGCCGCCGGGACCGGAAAGCCCGCGGACAACCGCCTGGTGCTCTCCGGCTATGTGAAGGGGGAGGGAGCGGTGAACGGGAAGCCGGCCATCCTCGACGTTCCCGCGGGAAAGGGGAGGGTGATCCTTTTCGCCTTCAACCCCATGCACCGCTACCTGAACCTGTCCGACTTCCGGTTCGTCTACAACGTGATCCTGAACTGGAACGACCTGCCCCCGGCCGCGGACTGATCGGTGGAGGATCCCGGCCGGGCGCGCGGCCCGGCCGGGATCCGAGAATCAGTCCTTTGTCTCTCCGGAAGCGAACAGTCCTTCCATGAGGTCGACGGTCTCCAGGCTTCGCCTGGCTGCTTCCTCGAGGAGCGTCGTATCCGAAGCGGCGATGGCCGCGCGGACGCTCTCCAGGTTCAGGTCGTAGCCCGCGGCCACCTTCTCCCCGCCGGCGCGGGAGGCGATTTCCGGCCGGAGGTCCCCCCAGACCCGCTGAATCCGGTCGAGGTCGTCGCCGGCGTGGTCCATGTCGTCCTCCCGGGCGTCGAGGGCCAGGGATCGTCCCAGGTAGTCGAGCCTCAGGGTGCCCGGAGGGGTCGTGATGGAGTAGAGCCGGAAGAGATCGGGCATGTACCGGCTCACCTCGTTCGCCGCGCGCTCCATGGCCAGGGGGTCCTCGTGAAGTTCGGGGGCGACCAGGGCGTCCACCGCCCCGTCCATCCCCTCGATCGTCTGCTTCGAGGCCCCGGCCCGGGCGACCTCCGGTCGCATCACCTTCCAGTCCGCCTGGATCTCCGCCGCCTTGCTGATGGCCCCGGGCACGTCTCCGGCGGCCACGAGATCGACCAGGTCCTCGGCCCCGCTCTCCATGTCGTCCAGGGTCTGGGGAAGGACGCCGTTGCCCGAGGAACACCCCAGGATTCCGGCGAACACGAGGGCGGCGATGAGGATGGTGCGAAAGCGGGTCATGATCGGGCTCTCCTGATTGTTACTCCGTGGGCGGACGGCTCCCCCGAAAGCCGGGTTGCCCGGCTCCGCGAAGCCGGGAGCTCCGCCGCTTGGGGGGCGTTCAACGTTCCGGCCAGCCCCGGTGCGGGGGCTTGGCCAGCTCCCGGGTGAGGAAGGCGGCGATCCGGTCGTAGTACTCGCGTCCCGCCACCTTCTCCGGGGTTCGGTCCCCGTCGTGGGCCGCTCCCTGGATCACCCATAGGTCCTTGGGACGGGGGTAGCGCCGATGAAGCTCCTCGGCCATCCAGGTCGGGTTGGTGAGATCGGCGTCCCCGGCGATGAAGAAGACCGGCCCGTTGAACCGGTTCACCACCTTGTCGGGATCGTCCCGGCGCTTCCATCCCTTGGGGACGTAGAACTTCCGATCGGGGTGGGCCTCCTCCAGAAGCGGGATCCAGTCCTTGGCCCCGGTGGGGGGAAAGGCGGCCACGATCCCTCGCACCTCGGTGCGCTCCCCGGCCAGGGCGAAGGCCAGCCACGCCCCCTTGGATTCGCCGTAGACCGCGACCCGGGTGGTATCCACCTCCGGGCGCTTCCACAGGACCCAAAGACCGGCGTGGGCGTCGTTGAGGAACTCGGGGAGAACGAGGGCGTCCCTCGGGACGGGAAAGTCGCTGCTCCCGCCGCGGCCGCGGTGATCGAAGGTGAGGACGTTGAAGCCCCGGCGGGCCATGGCCGCCACCAGGGGAAGGCGCCGGTCCATGGTGTCGCCGTCGCCGGGGAGCACCAGGAGCCCGGGGCGCACGCCCGGGAGCCGGGCCCCGGCCGAGTCCTGGGCGGGAACGAACCAGCTCGCGAGCCGGGCCGAGTCGGGGGTGACGATGGTGAGGGCGGTGAACTCCATCGGCGGCTGGAGCGCGCCGGGGTCGGTCGGGTACTCCCGGGCCCCGGCCGCCGCGCCCGACGCTCCGATCAGGATCCCGGCCGTGGCCGCCGCCATCAGTATCTTCATGCCGTGCACCCTCCTCATTTCCTTCCGCGGAATGCCGGACGATGGCCGTACGTTCGCGGCCGGTCAGCCTCCCCGGCGGAGGCCCAGGAACAGGCCGTGCTCCCGGGAACGGATCCAGTTCCCGTCCTGGCCGCTCTCCAGGGTACCTTCCTCGTACCGGAAGTCGTACCCCCCCTCCAGAAGGTAAGGTCCGTGAATTCGCCGGTCCAGCCGCACTTCGCCCTCGGCCACGGCGAGCGCCAAGCTCCCCCCGAGGATTCCTCTTCCCATGCACTTGCCTCCCCGGGCCGATCGGGGCACAATCCACGGCCCGGCTCATGCCGACCACCGAGTTCCAAGCGGGCGCCCGTCATAACCCCGCCTCCGACGGGATAGTTACCCGGCGGCGAGGGATGATCATCCGGCCGTCGCTTCCTCCGTCCGGCGACGGGGGGTTCGGGCCCGGTCCGGCTCCGGAGTTCGGGGCCGATGGGTGAGCGCCGACGGGGACAACCGGGGGCGGAGCCGCGGGGCGATGCTCCGAGGGGGAGACATGAGCCGATTCGTGGGTCTCATCGGGGTGGTGATGATTCTGGGCATCTGCTGGCTGATCAGCACCGATCGCCGGGCCATCCGATGGCGGACGGTGGCCTGGGGGATCGGGCTCCAGGTGATCTTCGCGGTGGTGATCCTCAAGACCGGGCCCGGAGAGCGCCTCTTCGTGCTGGGCCGGGCGATGGTGAACCGCCTGCTCTCCTTCACCGACGCGGGGGCGGGCTTCCTCTTCGGGAACCTCTACCGCTCGACCCCGGACATCGCCAAGAGCCTGGGGCCGGGGGCCATGCAGGGCTACGTCCAGGTCACCGACAGCGGCACCGGAAAGCTGGTGGAGCTGGGGGTCATCTTCGCCATCCACGTTCTGCCCACCATCATCTTCTTCTCCGCGCTCATGTCGGTGCTCTACCACCTGGGGATCATGCAGCGCATCGTGGCCGCGGTGGCCTGGGTGATGCAGAAGACCATGAAGACCTCGGGATCGGAAACCCTCTCCACCGCCGCCAACATCTTCGTGGGACAGACCGAGGCTCCGCTCATGGTCCGCCCCTTCGTCTCCTCCATGACGGTCAGCGAGCTGATGGCGGTCATGGTGGGGGGATTCGCCACCGTGGCCGGGGGGGTGATGGCCGCCTACGTGCGGTTCGGGATCGACGCCGGGCATCTCCTCACCGCCTCGGTGATGAGCGCGCCCGCCGCGCTCACCCTGGCCAAGATCGCGGTGCCGGAAACCCGCGAGTCCCAGACCGCGGGGTACGTGAAGGTGGAGGTGGAGAAGGACACGGTGAACGTGATCGACGCCGCCGCCTCGGGCGCGGCCACCGGGCTCAAGCTGGCGGCCAACGTGGGCGCCATGCTCATCGCGTTCATCGCCCTCATCGCCCTGGTCAACTACATCCTGCTCAAGGTCTCCCATCCCCTGGCCGGTTCGCTGCCCTTCCTGAACGACCTCACCCTGGCCAAGATCTTCGGATGGGCGTTCGCCCCCATGGCCTGGGCGATGGGGGTTCCCTGGCACGACGCCCCCGCGGTGGGGAACCTGATCGGGACCAAGCTGGCGGTGAACGAGTTCCTGGCCTATATCCAGCTCGGATCGATCCACCAACAGATCTCGGACAAGGCGTACGTGATCGCCATCTACTCCCTGTGCGGATTCGCCAACCTGAGCAGCATCGCCATCCAGATCGGAGGGATCGGGGGGATGGCCCCCGAACGCCGCCACGACCTGGCCCGGCTGGGGTTCAAGGCGATGATCGTGGGGGCCCTGGCCAGCGCCCTGACCGCCACCCTGGCCGGCATGCTGTTGTAGGCTGTATTCGGAGGCCCGGCCGGCTCACGGCCGGGGCTCCCGCGCGGAGGTCCCGGCCACGTCCCGGGGCCCGGAACTCAAGAACCTCGGGAGACGAACGCATGAAGAATTGGCAGGAAGGCATCGGGTCCGGGCTACGCGAGGTCCTCTTTACCCAGGAGGCGATCCAGGCCAAGGTCCGCGAGATGGGGGACGAGATCGTGCGCGACTACGCCGGTCGGCGGGTGCTCATGGTCGGCATCCTGAACGGATGCTTCCCCTTCATCGCCGACCTGGTGCGGACCATGAACACCCATCTGGAGGTGGACTTCATGTCCGTCTCCTCCTACGGCGGGGGCACCCAGTCCTCGGGCGTGGTGCGCATCCTGAAGGACCTGAACGAGAACATCACCGGGCGGGACGTGCTCCTGGTGGAGGACATCATCGACAGCGGGCTGACCGCGAGCTACCTCCTCGACAACCTGAACACCCGGCACCCGGCCTCGGTGGAGATCTGCGCGCTCCTGGACAAGCGGGAGGCCCGGATGGAGGAGGTGCCGGTCAAGTACGTGGGCTTCGAGTGCCCCAACGAGTTCGTGGTGGGTTACGGCCTGGACTACCTGGGCATCTACCGGAACCTCCCCTACATCGGGGTCCTGAAGGAAGAGGTGTACACCAACCCGTGAACCGCCCCCGTTCCCACCGGCATCTCCTGGTCTCCGGGGGAACGCTGGTCACCATGGATCCCGGCCGCCGGGTGGTGGAGGAGGACCTCCTCATCACCGAGGGGCGTATCGCCGCGGTGGGCCGGAATCTCGATGCGCCCTCGGGGTCCCGGCTCCTCGACGCCCGCGGACTCCACGTTCTCCCCGGGTTCATCCAGGGCCACGTCCACCTGGGCCAGGCGCTGTTCCGGGGGCTGGCCGAGGACCGGGCCCTGTTGAGCTGGCTTCGGGACCGCATCTGGCCCCTGGAGGCGGCGCACACCGAGGAGAGCGCCTACTGGTCGGCGATGCTGGGGGCGGCGGACTGCCTGCTTTCCGGCACCACCACCGTCCAGGAAATCGGGGTGGTGCGGGGGATGGAGGGGGTGTTCCGGGCCATCCTCGACTCGGGGCTTCGGGCCACCGCGGGGAAGTGCCTCATGGACACCGGGGCCGGGGTCCCCGCCCCCCTGGCCGAGGACGCCGCGGCGGGCTTGGCCGAGGCCGAGGCGCTCCACCGCAAGTGGCACGGGGAGGGACGCGGCCGGATCCGGGGCGCGGTCTGTCCCCGGTTCATCCTGTCCTGCTCCCCCGGTCTCTGGGAGGGGGCAGCCGGATTGGCCCGCTCCCTGGCCGCGCCCATGCACACTCATCTCCTGGAGAGCCGCGACGAGGAGACCTCGGTGCGTGAAGCCCTCGGCACGAGCCAGATGGAGTTCCTGGACCGGCGGGGGGTGTTGGACGCCGATCTCCGCGTGGCCCATGCGGTGTGGCTCGGGGAGCGGGAGCTGGAGGTGCTGGCGGGCCGGCGCATGGGGATCGCCCACTGCCCCTCGGCCAATCTCAAGCTGGGTTCGGGGATCGCGGACATCGTTTTTCTTCGCGGCCGGCCGAACCTGGCGGTGGGAATCGGAACCGACGGCGCCCCCTGCAACAACGACATGGACGTCCTGGAGGAGATGCGGCTCGCCGCCCTCCTTACCGGATTCAAGCGCGGCCCCGGCGCGTTCCGGGCCGAGGAGGCGCTGGAGCTGGCCACGGTGGAGGGGGCGCGGGCGATGGGGCTCGAGGACGATCTGGGGAGCCTCGAGCCGGGAAAGGCGGGGGACCTGGCCATCCTGGACCTCGACCGCCCCCAGAGTTTTGGACCGGAACGGGTTTCGGTCTACGATCGGATCGTCTACGCGGCGGGGCGGGACGCGGTGCGCTGGGTGGTGGTGGACGGCGAGGTGGCGGTGGACGCCGGCCGCCTGCCCCATCTGGACCCCGAGGCGCTCCGCCGTCGACCGAGGGAGGAGATCCGGGCGCTGTTGGCCCGGGTGGAATTGAACTGACCGGGGGCGCGGGGGGGCCGGATCGGGCCGGGGCCGGACCGCCGCGCGGCCGGGACAGGATGCAGAACGGGCCCGCGGAGGCGGGCGGGCAAGAAAGGGTTTCACGATGACGAACACGGCGACCGAGGGTTCGAGCGAGAGGGCGCGGGAGGCCCGGATGATCCTGGATCATCCCAGTTTCCTCCACGAGATCCCCAAGACCGATCTCCATCTTCACCTGGACGGATCCCTCCGCCTGGGAACGGTGAAGGACCTGGCCCGGGAGCAGGGGGTGGCGCTCAAGGTGGACAGCGAGGACGATCTCCGCCGCCGGTTGATCTGCGGGGACGCCTGCGAGTCGCTGGAGGAATACCTGGAGGCGTTCGACCTCACGCTCTCCGTTCTCCAGGAACCCGATGCGGTCCGGCGCGTGGCCCGGGAAGTGGTGGAGGACGCGGCGAAGGAGAACGTTCGCTACGTGGAGGTGCGATTCTCCCCCATCCTTCATCTCAAGAACGGCCACTCGATGCGGGATATCCTGGAAGGGGTGCTGGCCGGGCTGGACGAAGCGTCCCGGAAGACCGGAACCCTCACCGGAGCGATCGTTTGCGGCATCCGGAATCTCCCTCCCCAGTCCACCATGGAACTGGCCGACCTGAGCGTGGAGTACAAGAACCGCGGGGTGGTCGCCTTCGACCTGGCCGGAGCGGAGAAGGACTACCCGGCCAAGGATCACGTCCAGGCCTTCTACAAGATCCTCAACAACAACATCAACTGCACCTGCCACGCCGGGGAAGGGTTCGGCCCTCCCAGCATCCATCAGGCCATCCACTACCTGGGGGCCCACCGCATCGGTCACGGCACCCGGCTTCACGAGGACTCCGACCTCATGGCCTACGTGAACAACCATCGGATCCCGATGGAGATCTGCCTGAGCTCGAACCTCCAGACCGGGGTGGTGAGCCGCCTCGCCGACCACCCCTTCCGGCTCTACTACGACGAGGACCTCCGGGTCACCCTGAACACCGACAACACCCTGATGAGCGCGACCGACATCACCCGGGAGTACCAGCTGGCCGTCGAGGCGTTCGAGCTGGGAATACCCGACGTGCGGAAGCTGGTGCTGAACGGCTTCAAGAGCGCCTTCCTGCCGCTCAAGCGGAAGGTGGCGCTCCTCACCCAGGTGCTGGACGAACTCGACGGCATCGTGGCCCGGAGCTTCGGACCCCAGTTCGTCCCGCCGCGCGACCACTTCTAGGACGGGGAGAGGACCCATGGAACGACCGTTGCTCATCGGGCTCGCCGGCGGGACCGCCTCGGGAAAGTCCCTGGTGGCCTCGACCCTCATCCGGAATCTCGGCTCCTCCGAAGTGGTGATGCTCGAGCAGGACGCCTACTACCGGGACTTTGCCGGGCTGTCGGTCGAGGAGCGTGGACGGCTGAACTTCGACCACCCCGACTCCTTCGATCGCGAGCTGCTCCTCGATCACGTGCAGACCCTGCTCCGGGGGCAACCCATCGACAAGCCCATCTACGACTTCACCCATCACACCCGGCTCCCCCAGACCGAGCGGGTGGAGGGCCACACCGTGGTGATCCTCGAGGGGATCCTGGTCCTGGAGGACCCCGCGCTCCGCCGGCTGATGAACATCAAGGTGTTCATCGACACCGATGCCGACGTCAGGCTCATCCGGCGCATCCGCCGGGATACGGTGGAGCGGGGCCGAAGCCTCGAGTCGATCCTCACCCAGTACGAGGAGAGCGTGCGCCCCATGCACCAGCAGTTCATCGAACCCTCCAAGCGCTTCGCCGACATCATCATTCCCGAGGGGGGGAAGAACCGGGTGGCCATCGATCTCCTGGTGACCAAGGTGCGCAGCATGCTCCGCGAGACTGCGGCATGAGCGGCGTCATGGCCTACGGCCCGGAAGAGGTGGAGCGGGCGGCGGCGGCGGTCCGGGCCCGGACCGATCAGGTTCCCGGAGTGGCCCTGATCCTGGGCTCGGGGCTCGGGGACTACGCCGATACCTTCGCAGACCGGGTCGCGGTGGACTACGCCGATCTCCCGGGTTTTCCGGTATCCACGGTGGAGGGGCACGCCGGGCGGCTGGTCTTGGGGGCGGCGAACGGCGTTCCGGCGGCGGCCCAGCAGGGGAGGTTCCACCTCTACGAGGGGTACTCCGCGGCGCAGATCACCTTCCCTCTGCGGGTGATGCACGCCCTGGGAGCCCGGGTCCTGGTGGTGACGAACGCCGCGGGGGGAGTGGATCACCGGCTGGAGCCGGGCGATCTCATGCTGATCGAGGATCAGATGAACCTCCAGTTCCAGAGCCCGCTCCGGGGACGGGGCCCGCTCCTCGACCGGGACCGCTTCGTGGACATGTCCGAGCCCTTCTCCCGCCGGCTCCTGGACGTCGCGCACCGGACCGCGGCCGAGCTGGGGCTGGCGCGGGTCCGCGCGGGGACCTACTGGGGGAACCTGGGACCGGCCTACGAGACCCCCGCCGAGATCCGGATGGTCAAGCGGTTCGGGGGGGATGCGGTGGGGATGTCCACGGTGGCCGAGGTGGTGGCGGCCCGCCATCTGGGGATGGAGGTCCTGGGGATCTCCTGCATATCCAACCTGGCCGCCGGGCTCAGTGCCGAGCCGCTCCACCATCAAGAGGTGATGGAGGTTACGGCCCGGGTCCGGGAGACCTTCACCCGGTTCCTCCAGGCCCTCCTCCCCCGGCTCCTTGTCTCCTGATCCTCCAACCCCCTGGAATTCAAGCGGTTGTCACCGTTCTGTCAAGTTTTTGTCATTGAAACAGGGGTCGATTTGCGATAGGGTTATTGAGCGACCACATCTTCAAAAGGGGGGTGCAACCGCTCACCCGCGCATTGAATCCCTCCTGCGTGTGTCTAGGGGTGGGCTGAGCATTCTTAGGGGGTTAATGGCACCATGAAACGACCTACGCTGCGATTCGTCTTCTTTCTCGCGCTGGGCATCGGGTTGATGGGAATGATCGGGACGGCTTCGGCCCAGATCAAGATCAACGAGATCCGCACCGACATGCCGGGCGGGGACACCGATGAGTACTTCGAACTGAAGGGCGCTCCGGGCACCAGCCTGAACGGCTACACCTACCTCGTGATCGGGGACGGCTCGGTGACTTCCTGCGGAACCATCGAGTCGGTGACGCCCCTGGACGGGTACTCCATCCAGGCCGACAGCCTGTTCGCGGCGCTGAAGGCCGGTGACGCCAACACGCTCACCGGATACGACGCGTCGCTGGCCATGAACTTCGAAAACAGCGACAACGTCACCCACATGCTGGTGCTCGGGTTCACGGGAACCGACGGCCAGGATCTCGACACCCTCGATACCGGCACCTTCGACACCACTCCGTGGACGTCCATCGTGGACTGCGTCGGGCTGGACGAGGGGACCACCCCCAACTGCGCGGGCGACGAGTACCTCTACTGCGCCACCACGGTAGGTCCGGACGGCTCCTTCGTCCCCGGCCACGTCTATCGCTGCTCCGACCTGGTCAACCAGTGGGTCATCGGGCAGTTCACCCTGGGCATCGACGACACCCCCGGCAGCCCGAACCCGAGCTGCCTGAATCCGCCCCCGGACGTCTTCGACCAGCTCCGCACCCCCTGCGTCCCGGTGCCGAACCAGTCGGTGACCGCGCAGGCCTTCGTTCTCTACGCCACCGCCGCCGACCTCCACTACTCGGTGAACGGCGGGGCGGAGAGCGTGGTGGCCATGAGCACGTTCTCCACCTCGGGCGACACCACCGTGTTCCAGGCGACCATCCCCGGCCAGCCCTCGAACGGTGACATCGTTCGTTACACCGTCTACGCCCGGAACGCCAACCCCGACACCACCGTCGGCTTCGAGCGGGGGTACTTCGTGGGGACGACGGACATCGGCGATATCCAGGTGATGGACGCCAACCAGGCCAACATCTACCGCTTCCTGGGAGTTCGGGTCCGGGGCAACTGCACCGTTCCCTACGGCGTGTTCCAGACCGCGAACACCGAGTACTACATCCAGGACGCCACCGGCGGGATCGACGTGTTCAAGTACGGGACCCACACCGTGCAGCCCAGCCTGGGGGACGACGTGACCGTCGAGGGCACGATCGACCAGTACAACGGGAAGCTCGAGATCACCTCGGGGGCCGGTTGCGACTCCCTGCTGGTGGACATCAACGGTCCGGGAGCGGTTCCGGCGCCGAAGATCGTCACCTCCTGCGACGATTTCGAGGCCTTCGAGGGCGAGCTCATCACCATGAACATCGCCGCTCTCCCGGCCGGGGTCGACACCCTGTCGCCGGCGGGAACCAACGTGAGCTACTACATCCGGAACTGCGTCCCGGACTCGGTCCAGATGTTCATCGACCTGGACACGAACATCCCCGGCACCCCGGTGACCAGCCAGTACATCACGGTGACCGGGATCGGCAGCCAGTACGACAGCTCGAGCCCCTACACCGGCGGCTACGAGATCGTGCCGCGGTTCGCCAGCGACATCGTGTTCCTGACCGCCACCGGCGTGGGCGACAACCCGCTCAAGCCGACGCTCCGGCTGGCCCAGAACATCCCCAACCCCTTCGGGGCCCGCACCGAGATTCACTTCCAGGTGCCGGCGGCCGCGGGGGCGGACGTCCGGACACCGGTGAAGCTCTCGGTGTTCGACATCCAGGGACGCCTGGTGCGTACCCTGGTGGATGCCGAGATGACCCCCGGGGATCACGTGGCCAGCGTCGACGCGACCACCATGGGGAACTCGGGCACCGGGATCTATTTCTACCGCCTCGAGGTGGGGAGCCAGGTCCTGACCCGGAAGATGCTCTACATCCGCTGATCTCCTTCGGGAGTTCGACCTCGGTGGGGGACCGGTTATCCGGTCCCCCACCTTTTTTTTGGGCGCCTGCCCTCTTCGGCGCCGGGGAGCGGACAGGAATGACGGCGCCGGGCCCCACCGGTTAGGATTGGCGCCATGCGCATCCCCTTCCGTCCCCTTCTCCTCGCCGGCTCGCTTCTCACCGTCTCCTGCGCGGGAGGACCACCTCCACCGGAACCGGTCCCGCTCCCGCCGCCCCCCTTCGTGACATCGCACGAACTCACCGCCCCACCCCCCCTCGCCGGGGGGACGGTCGAGGGGAGGGCGGGGGACTGGCTCCTCGTGAACGAGCACCTCACCGTGGTGGTGGCGGGCGCCGCCTCGAACCGGGCGCCGGCGGCGGGGAACCTGATCGACGCGGCTCCGGCCGGCGGCCGGGACGCCCTTCGTGGGATCTTCACCGGCCTCGGGGACTCCCTGCTCCTGCCCGTTCGGTACGACGAGGTTCGGGGCGACACCGCGCCCGACAGCTCCCTCCAGGTGCTGGTGGCCTCCGGCCGGTGGACCGGCGGTGATCCCGGCCGCTCCCGGCTCCGGGTGGAGACCCGCTACGAGCTTCGCGCCGGCTCCGATCACCTCACCATCCGCACCACGGTGGTGAACACGGGGGCCGACACCCTGGCCGCCTTTCCCCTCGGGGACGTGGTGGAGTGGGGGCGGGCCGAGCCCTACGCACCGGGGCGGGGCGCGCTCGCCACCGCCGCACCCGTGGCGATACCCTTCGCCGCCGCCTCGGGCGAGGGAAGCGGCTACGCTTGGGTGAGCACGGCCGGCGATCTCAGCGCCCGGCAAGGCCGGAACGGTTCGGCGCTGACCGCCGCGACCGCGACCCTGGCCCCCGGCGACACCGCCCGCTATGAACGGCTCCTGTTCGCCGTCCGAGGCTCCGCCGCCCGGGCCCAGGAAGCGGCCTGGGCGACGAAGGGCCGGCCGGTGGGAAAGCTCCGCGCCGACGTCGAGGGGGACGACGGCCGCCCGGTGGCGGATGCGGTGATCGAAGCGGTGGACGAAGAGGGTGTATCCCGAGGTCTCGGAGAGACGGACCGCCGGGGACGGGTGACCCTGGCCCTTCCCCCCGGGCGCTATCGAGTCACCGCCCGCCATCCCCGCCGCGGTCCCGCCGAGCGTGAGCGCGAGGAGCGGGTGGAGGTGGGGAAGGACGCCCACGCCTCATTCGAGCTCCCCCAGGCGGCGACGGTCACCCTGGTCGCGGTGGACGTGAACGGGAGCCCCTCTCCCGCCAAGTGGCTCTTCACCGGCATCGACGGCACGCCGAACCCCGATCTCGGACCCGACTGGCGGGCCGACGGGGCGGGACGCGCGGTGTTCTCGGGAACCGGGGGGATCCGCGTGGAGATTCCCGCCGGGCGCTACCGGGTCACCGCCGCCCGCGGTCCGTCTTTCGAAGAATGGCAGGTCGAGGCGACCTTGCACTCCGGCCGGAAGGCCGCGCTCCAGGCGGTCATCACCCCGCTCGATCTTCCCCGGGGATGGGTGGCGGTGGACACCGGAGTGCGGGCGGCGCCCAGCCCCGGGACCGAGGTCGAGGTGCCGGACCGCGCGCGCGCGCTGGCCTCGGAGGGCGTTGCGTGGTTCGCGTCCGTCGACCGCGACCGGCGCACCGACTACGATTCGGCGATCGACACCCTCAACCTGGCCTCGCCGCTCCGGCGTCTTCCCGGGGGCGGGACCGGCACGACGGTCGAACTCCTCGGGCATCGGGACGACGGTTCGTTCGAGACCCGCTGGAAACGGTGGCTCGAGGACCTCGGCGAAGGCCGGAAGCGCACCGGGGTGGGGAGCGCCGGCTCGGACGGGCTCTCGGGGGACGCGCCCTGGGGAGCGCGGAGCCTCGTCTTCACCGGAGACGGCCCCGCGACCGTGGACGGCGTGATGAACGCCATCCGCGCCGGCAGGGTGATGGTCTCCGACGGCCCCTTCATCGATTTCCGGTTGGGGGGGGAAACGATCGGCGACACCCTCGTGACCGCGGCCGGCGTCCTCCGAGGCCATCTCACGGTCTGGGCTCCGTCGTCGGTCGAGGTCCGCAAGGTGACGGTCATCGTCAACGGGAAGGCCGACTCGATCTTCATGCTGCGCGGGCGCGACCGATCCCTCCGCTTCGACGAGGATGTCGAGCCGGCGGTGGACCGGTCCGGGTACGTCGTGATTCGAGTGGACGGGGTTTTCCACAGCAATCCACCGTCGGACAATCCAGTGATGGGGACGACCGAATCGACTGAACAACGCTCATTGACAAAATCGATAGGGTTCAGCAACCCAATATGGGTGGAAATTCCCGGAGGCGGGGGTTAGACTGCGCGGCTAACCCCACACCCGCCGTTCGGATCGACGACGGGAGGGGAGTACGTTTTGTCCGACTCGTCGCTTCGCGCCCAGCGAGCGTCTGGTCTCAAAACCGTGATGCCGGCCGGATTGGTAACGTGGGGGGTAAGGCGATAGCAGTTCGAGGCCGGCTCCACCCGCCGAACGACCGACCGGGTCCCTCCGGTCGGTTGCCAGCCGACTCCGTGAAGGAGAAAGGTCCCGTCCAATGTTGAACCGTGCACGGAACGCGGCGGGCATCGCCGCCGCCGCCCTCGTGATCGTCGCCTTCCTCCAGTTTCCGCTTCCCGCCTCCGCCCAGACACCCGCCAAGCTCCTGATCAGCCAGGTCGAGGTTCGCGGAGGCGGCCCGACCACTCCGGGTGAGTACATCGTGATCAAGAACCCGGGAAGCTCCACGGTGGATCTGTCGGACTACTACCTGACCGACGCCACCTACGCTCCATTGAGCCAGTACTACTACAACCTCCCCGATCCCTCCAAGGACATCGCGGGCGGCAACTTCACCGACTTCGTGGCTCGTTTCCCGGCCGGGGCGACCCTGGCCCCGGGAGCCGAGGCCTCGATCGCGGTCGACGGGAGCGACGGGTTCTTCGGCACCTACGGGGTCCAGCCCACCTACGAGCTCTATGAGGACGGGACCAGCTCCGACGCGATCCCCGACATGCGGGACGCCCGCCCGGGTTCGATCAACTCGACTACCAACCCGAGTCTCACCAACACCGGCGAGATCGTGGTCCTCTTCTACTGGGACGGGCAGACGGACCTGGTGACCGATATCGACTACGTGGTCTGGGGGGACAAGGACGAGGCGGTGGACAAGACCGGGGTCTCCATCGACGGCCCCGACGCCGACTCCACTCCGACCATGTACCAGCCGGACACCGCGATCTCCGCCCAGGACGCGACGGCCCCCTTCGGGAACCCCACCGGAACCCTGATCCGGGTCGACAACTCCGAGGGAACCCAGAAGACCAGCGGCGGCAACGGCGTGAACGGCCGCGACGAGACCAGCGAGAACCTCTCCGTCACCTTCACCGACAACACCGACGGGACGCCGCCCGGCGGCGGCGGAGCGGACACCACGCCGCCGACCCTCGTCGGAGCTTCGGGGACCGCCGCCTCGAGCACGATCAGCGTGACCTTCTCCGAGCCGGTGGGAACCGGCGCGGAGACCGCGGCGAACTATTCGGTGTACCCGACCGCCAATCCCTCGGCCACCATCGCGGTGAGCTCGGCGTCGGCGGCCTCGGGATCCGGGGCGCTGGTGACCCTCACCCTGGCCTCTGCCCTCACCTCCTCAACCTCGTACACGGTGAAGGTTTCCAACGTCCAGGACGTGGCCGGAAACGCGATCGCCGCCAACTCCACCGTGGGTTTCACCACCGGTGGGGGAAGCGGCGGGGGCCTGAGCGTGACCGGGGCCTTCCAGTTCGGGAAGGACTACGTGGCGGTGGCCTTCTCGGCCAAGGTGAACGCGGCCCAGGCGGTTGCAGTCTCGAACTACAGCTTCACCCCGTCCCTGACCGTTTCGTCGGCCTACGTTCAGGAGAACGGCCGGACGGTGGTGCTCAAGACCGCGGCCGCGCTCCCCAAGAGCACGAGCTATGCGGTGACGGTGACCGGGGTGGGAGGGGCGAGCGGTGAGACCCTGAACGGCGGCGCGGCCTCGTTCCAGACCAGCGCGGCCACCGTCATGAACATCGCCGACGTCCACACCACCATTTCCGGCGGCGACCAGACGGTAACCGTGATCGGCCAGATCTTCATCCCCGTCACCAGCGGCACCCCGAGCATCTACATCCAGGACGGCTCCGCGCGGGGACTGAACGTCTTCGGCGGGAACCTGGAGCCGGCCTATGCGAGCCGGGGAAACGTGATCGAGGTCACCGGGTTGGGCACGTTCTACTTCACCACCCTGGAGATCGAGAACCCGACCTCGGTGAGCACGGTGGCCAGCGGGCAGCCCAACCTGGCTCCCAAGGTCCTCACGGTTTCCCAGGCCGCGAACTCCCAGTGGGAAGGGACCTACATCCAGACCACCTCGACCCTGACCGCGGCGCCGGTGGCCTCCGGGGCCAGCAACTACAACTACGATGCCCAGGGGATCACCTTCCGGGTGCGGAACAGCACCGGGATCAACGCGGCCAGCTACAACGTCGGCGACACGGTGACCGGCGGGGGAGCGGGCGGGGCGTACCAGACCACGTTCCAGATCAACGTGGGGAACGCCGACGACTTCATGAAGGGGAGCGGGGTGGACAACACCGCGCCGACCCTCGTCGGGGCTTCGGGAACCGCGGGATCGAGCACGGTGAACGTGACCTTCTCGGAAACGGTGGCGGCCGGGGCCTCCACCGCGTCCAACTACAGCGTGTACCCGACGTCCAGCCCCTCATCGACGATCGGGGTCTCCTCGGCTTCGGTGTCGGGGGCCACGGTGACCCTCACCCTGGGCTCGAGCCTGGCCGCCTCCACCCCGTACACGGTGAAGGTGTCCAATGTCCAGGATGTGGCCGGGAATCTGATCGCGGCCAACTCGACGACGAGCTTCACCACCGGAGGCGGGAGCGGCGGCACCTTCCAGGTGGCCGCCCTCTACCAGTTCGGCCCCGCCCAGGTGGCGGTGGCCTTCAGCGACCTGGTGAACACGAGCCAGGCCGCGGTGGCCTCGAACTATTCCCTGACCCCTGCGGTCACCATCCAGAGCGTGACCGTGCAGGACAACGGGAGGACGGCGATCCTGAAGACCGCCTCCAATCTGCCCCTCTCGACGAGCTACACCGTGGCGGTATCGGGAGTGACCAGCGCGGGCGGCTCCGCCCTCCAGTCCGGCGGGCCGACCTCCTTCACCACCGTCAACAAGCAGGTGATCGGGATCGACCAGATCCAGAGCAATCTGGCCAGCTACAAGGGCACCTCGGTCAACGTCATCGGGCAGGCCTTCATCCCGGTGCTGGCCGAAGGGAGTCACTACAGCGGCTGGATCCAGGACGGAACCGGCCGGGGGATCAATGTCTTCGACCGGTCCGGCGCCCAGGCCGCCATCGATGCGATCGGTGACGTGGGCCTGGTGACCGCCACCGTGGACACCTACTTCACCACCGTGGAGCTGGTGAACGTGAGTTCCACCCCGGTGGCCACCGGGGTGCCGAAGCTCGGTCCCAAGGTGCTTTCGGTGGCCCAGGCCGCGAACCCCCAGTGGGAGGGGACCTACATCCAGACCACCTCCACCATCACCGCGGCGCCGGTGGCCTCGGGAAGCTACGCCTACAACATCGACGCCCAGGGGATCACCTTCCGCACCCGGAACCTGACCGGGATCGACACCGGCCTCTACCACGTCGGGGACTCGGTGACCGGGGCGGGGGCGGGAGGCGCGTTCCAGGAGACCTTCCAGATCAACGTCGGGAACGCGGCCGACTTCTACAAGGCGACCGGGACCGATACCACCCCGCCGACCCTGCTGAGCGCCTCGGGCGCCTCCGGCGCCAGCCAGGTGACGGTGAGCTTCAGCGAGGCGGTGGCCGCCGGGGCCTCGACCGCCTCCAACTACAGCGTCTATCCGGCGTCGAACCCGTCGGCCACCCTGGCCGTGACCTCGGCCTCGGCCTCGGGATCGACGGTCACCCTGACCCTGGGCGCGAGCCTGGCCGCCTCGACCTCGTACACGGTGCGGGTGTCGAACGTCCAGGACGCGGCCGGGAACGCCATCCTCGCCAACTCGACGGTGAGCTTCACCTCCGGCGGAGGAGGGGGGGACTTCACCGTGAACGACGCCTTCCAGTTCGGGAAGGACTACGTGGCGGTGACGTTCTCGGCCAAGGTGAACCTGGCCCAGGCGGTCCAGACCTCGAACTACAGCTTCACGCCCTCCCTGAGCCTCTCGTCGGCCTACGTCCAGGAGAACGGCCAGACGGTGGTGCTCAAGACCGCGGCGCCGCTCCCCCAGAGCGCCGGCTATTCGGTGACGGTGAGCGGGGTGAACGCCCAGGCCGGCGGGACCCTGAGCGGCGGGTCGGCCTCGTTCCAGACCAGCTCGGCCACGGTCATGAACATCGCCGACGTGTTCGCCACCTCGCCCGGGAACGGCCGCAAGGTGACGGTGATCGGCCAGGTCTACATCCCCGTGCCCAGCGGCCTGCCGAACATCTACATCCAGGACGGCTCGGCCCGGGGGCTCAACGTCTTCGGCGGGAGCTTCGTCAGCGCCTATGCGAGCCGGGGGAGCGTGATCCAGGTGACCGGCGCGGATACCCTGTACTTCACCACCCTGGAGCTCCTCAATCCGTCCCCGGTGAGCGTGGTGGCCAGCAACCAGCCCCGGCTGGCGCCCAAGGTGCTTTCCGTGGCCCAGGCCGCGAACCCCCAGTGGGAGGGAACCTACATCCAGACCACCGCCGCCCTGGTCTCGGCCCCGGTGGCGTCGGGTGCCAGCAACTACAACTACGACGCCCAGGGGATCAGCTTCCGGGTGCGGAACAGCACCGGGATCAACGCCGCCGACTTCAAGGCCGGCGACCTGGTGACCGGCGCCGGGGCGGGGGGCGCGTACCAGAGCACCTTCCAGATCAACGTGGGGAACGCCGACGACTTCTCCAAGGGGGGCGGGCCGGGGGACACCACCCCGCCGGTCATGAGCTCGGCCTCGGGTTCCGCCGGATCCAACCGGGTCACCGTCAACTTCAGCGAGGGTGTGGGGACCGGGGCCAACGTCGCCTCCAACTACGAAGTCTATCCCTCCGGGGACCCGTCGGCCGGGATCTCCGTGGTCTCCGCATCGGTATCCGCGGCCACGGTGACCCTGACCCTGAGCGGAACGCTCGAGGCGGACACCCCGTACATCGTCCGGGTCAACAACGTCCAGGACCTGGCCGGGAACGTCATCGCCGCCAATTCCACGGTCAGCTTTCTGACCGCGGCGAAGGTGGAGCGGACGGGGCGCCTGGTCATCCCGGCCCGGACCCTGATCAAGAACACCAACGAGCGCATCGATATCAAGATCAACGTCCCCATCGAGCCCCAGGGGAAGATCATCGTCCGGGTCTTCGACCTCCAGGGCCGCCTGGTGAAGGTGCTCCTCGAGGAGAACTTCACCGGCAGCGGGACCTACGCCAAGACCCTGAGCTGGGACGGACGCGACGAGACCTACGAACTCGTCCCCGCGGGGATGTACATCTGCCATCTGATGACCACGGATTTGAACGGCAACGTGACCAAGGATCAGGCGCCCATCGTGGTAGCGGTCCGGTTGGATTAGGGAGGCGTCATGCCAAGGACGAAATGCCAGAAGGGTCTGATCCTGATTGCAGTTGTTGCCCTCTGCGCGGGCCTGGCGGGGGTCGCTTCCGCGGCCTTCGACGACGTGGAGGTCTCGCCGAGGTCGCGGGGCATGGGGATGTCCTTCGTGGCCATGGGCCCCGACGCCTATTCCGCGTTCCACAACCCGGCCGCCCTGGCCTGGGCCGGTGACATTCGCGGAGCGGGCTCCTATACCCGTCCCTTCGGGTACGACTTCTCGAGCCAGAGCGTGGTCTCGGGGATCGCCCCGATCGGCCGCTGGGGCGGAGTGGGAATCGGGATCCGTCGTTTCGCGGTGGAGTACCTGGGAGAGAGCCTGACCGGCGAGACCACGGTCTCCCTCGCTCACGGCTTCCAGCTCCTCCAGGACATGCAGAGCACGGTGAGCGCGGGTTGGTCGGTGAACCTCTACTCGCTGGACTACGGCACATCGGTGACCGGGATGGATCCGGGGAGCGCGACCACGGTGGGGGTGAACCTCTCCGCCCAGGCCGTGGTCCACGAGCGGACCCGGGTCGGGTTCTACGCCCACAACATCAACAACCCGTCGATCGGCAAGATCGACCACGAAGAACTGCTCCGACAGATCGGGGCGGGGGTGGCCTACAGTCCCTACGCCGGGGTGACCACGGTTCTGGACATCACCAACCAGCTGGGCGACGCGCTCCAGTACCGGGCGGGCACCGAGTTCGAGGTGACCGAGTTCCTGAGGCTCCGGGCCGGTCTCCGCACCTCGCCCAACGTCTTCACCGCCGGGGTGGGAATCAACCATTACGGGATCAGCCTGGACTACGCCTTCTCCACCGGGGGAGGCACCCTGGACACCACCCACCAGTTCGGAATCAGCTACGTCCTTCCGTCCGGGAAGTAGGAGGCAGCCGTGTTGATCAAGCGCCGAGGGATCGTCCTCCTCGCCCTCTTGCTGGGGCTCGGGGCCGCGGCCAGCGCCGGGGCCCAGCCGCCGGCCGGGTCGGCGACGTCCTACTCCCAGGAGAACCAGCTCGATCTGAACCGGGCCAGCCTGGACCAGATCAAGGCTCTCCCCATACCGGGCGACGTCGCGGAGGCGATCTTCCACTACCGTACCTATCGGGCCTACTTCGGGAGCATCTACGACCTCATGGAGGTCCCGGGCATGACCCCGGAGCTTCTCGGGAAGATCCGGCCCCTGATCCACATCACCCCGGTGTTCGAGCTGGAGCGGGAGGAGCTGCGCGAAGAGGAGCGGCGCGCCCAGGAGCGCTACTACGTCGTCCAGCGGTTCCTGTCCGAAGAGGGGGCCAGCGAAGGTCTGGTCGACCAGTACGTCGACCGGCTCAAGTTCCCCCAGAACATCAACCGCATGAACTACTTCGATCTGGTCTCCTTCCAGAACGTCTCCCCGGTGGACGCGGTGGCGGTGCTGAAGGAACGGAAGATGGCGGGCCGGATCGAGAATCAGCGACAGCTCCGCTCGGCCAACGGCATCACCTACTGGGGGTACCGGAACCTACGGGATTTCGTGCGCTACGAGGAGCCCACCGGGCCGAACCGGCTGACCGGGTACTACCAGTTCCGGGTCTACAACACCCCCTACTCCCTCGACGACCTGGACAACCTGACCGAGATCATCGCGCCCACCCCCAAGGATTTCGACACCAACACCTACTGGGGGAGGGCGGCGATCGGGACCTGGCGTCCCTACATGACGAACAAGCTCCATCTTCGCTACGGCCGGTACCTGAGGGGCGGCGTCCTCACCCATCGGAATCTGGGCGAGGAGAAGTGGGACGAAACGGCGAAGGCCTACGTCGAGGCCCAGGAGCTGCCGGAGAAGGACACGCCGCTCGGCAAGTTCAAGCTCCACAGCGCGGTGGTCGGGAACTACACCGTGGCATTCGGCCAGGGGCTGGTCATGGACGCCACCGACTTCTACCTCCCCCGGCGGACCGGCTACGGCTACAACGTGCGGTCGCTGGGGCTCCGGGGGGACTTCTCCCGGAGCGACGAGTACACCCTGAAGGGGGTGGCGGCGGAGGCGAGCCTGGGGAACGTCCGCGGCACCTTGTTCTACTCCCACGACGACAAGGACGCCATCCTGAACCCCGACCACTCCTTCAACTCCTACTTCACCGCGGTTCCCCGGTTCGACAACGACCTCTACGCCGGGATCCGGGAGGACATCCGTAACGGAACGCTGGTGGGGGCCAGCGACAGCTCCTACTACCAGCCCATGCGCGACGTGATGGAGGAGCAGATCGTCGGCGGAAACTTCAAGTACCAGTTTCTGCCCGGCACTTTTCTCGGAGTGACCGGGGTGGACATGCGGTATCACAACAACGCGTACTCCACCCCCGGCGCCGACCGCTGGAATCCGGATCCCACCACCCTGATCATCGATCCCCTGCGCCGCCAGGAGGACCGGGACGCCGAGATCACCCAGCGATACAACAGCATGGATCTGGGCAACTACCGCCGGATCTGGGGGCTCGAAGGCCAGTCGGTGTTCAAGAACGTGTCCCTGGCCGGGGAGTACGGAAAGCTCGAGACCTCGGACAAGAACGACGCCCTGAGCCGGATCTTCTCCAAGGGTCCCGAGGCGTTCACCGCCAACGCGTACGTCCAGTATGAGAACTTCAACTTCCTGGCCCTCTACCGGGACTACGACGTCGGCTACGACAACCCGTACAACCGCGCCTTCTCCGAGAACGGCCGCTACCAGCAGACCATCCTGGACGGGAACCCGTACCGGCTCAACAACCCCTACTGGGCCGAGATGGCCAGAGGTGAGCCCCAGCCGAAGGCGGAGCGGGGCTGGTTCTTCACCACCCGGTACCAGTTCTCCCGCCAGTTTACCCTGACCGGCCTGGAGTACGACACCTGGACCCGGAAGGCGGACGGCGCCGACGAGCAGCGGATCACCGTCCGGGCGGAATATCAGCCGGTGTTCCCGGTTCGCTTCCGGATCCGCCACCGGATCTCCAGCCGGCACGAGCAGCGGCCGGACGACTTCCGGAATTTCAAGTCCTGGGACAGCCGGATCGAGATGCGGGTCAACCTCTCCGACTACGACCGGATGAGCTTCCTGTACTCGACCTCCAACGTGCAGTTCGCGGTCCGTCCACGCCTCTCCGGCGCCCCCGGGGGCGGGAGCGTGTACGGGAACCTGGTGGGATCCCGGGGGATCCCGGCCAAGGCCCTGCAGGCCTCCTTGAGCCACAACTTCAGCGACTATCTGACCGCGACGGTCTCCACCGAGGTCTACGACGGCTTTCTCTACAACTTCGAGGACAACGAGTTCATCGTGGTCGACGGAAACGGCTTCCGGAACTGGTTCATGGTGAGGAGCCGCCTGTCGCCCAAGGTTTCCTGGCGGTTCAAGTGGACCACCGACCATCAGCTCGCGCGCACCTACGTGGACATCCGGAACAACGGGGCGCTCGTGAACCCCACTCCGGACGCCACCAACGCGCGGGGTGACCAGAGCGCCTATCGGTTTCAGTTGGACTATTCCTTCTAGGCCACCGGCCTGATATCGCGGGAGAAAGAGCATGAAGCGAGTCATTCTGTCGCTGGTCCTTGCCGCCGCCATCGTCGTGACGGCCGGCCCGGCACACGCGTTTTCCTTTCTCGATCGCGCCTACGGGACTCCGGAGGCGGGGTTCTCCGCGCGCTCCCGGGCCATGGGCGGCGCCGGCGCGGCGATGGGGAACGGCACCTACAGCCTGATGGACAACCCGGCGGCCATGGTCCTCACGCCGGGAACCCGGGCGCAGATCGAAGGATCCCTTTCCCGGGCCAGCGAGAACCGTTTCGTTCCGCTCTTCGACACCTTCGACTCCTTCGTGGACGAGACGGCCATCGCGGTGAACGACAACGGATACGGCGGGGTCCAGGGCGGATTCGTTCTCGATCGATGGGGCAAGCGCGGCATCCTGGTGTCGGTGGGGATCTTCAATCGCTACGACCCGCGCTTCGACTACCTGGACGAACTGCGGTCCCAGGACGTAGGCGACACCCTGCTGAACAACAAGATCATCACCTCCGAGGGGATGCTCCGCAGCCTCAGCGCCGGGGTGGCGCTGCCCCTCGGGGAGGGATCCTCGCTGGGAGCGGCGGTGAACTACTACTTCGGAACCTTCACCGATCGCCGGGCCCTGGTCCGGTTCCCGACCTCCTTCTACTCGTCCGGCACCGACACCGTCCTGGAGCGGAAGCTGGACGGGTTCTCGGTCACCATCGGGGCCCTGGCCCACGTGGATGAACGCCTGGACGTGGGGGCCTCGATCGAGACCGCCCCCAAGCTCCACGACGACTACACCCTCTGGTACAACGGGGTGGAGGTCTCCCCCGAGAACTCCAACGCCGACCTGACCCTGCCCCTCCGCGTGCAGGGCGGACTGGCCTACCGGCCCCGGAACACCTTCGAGACCACCTTCGCCGCGGACGTGGTCTACATGCCCTGGTCCGAGCTGAAGGACAAGCTCCCGGCGGACATTCTTCAGAGCGACTACGGGCTTCCCGCCACCCTGAACGACACCTGGCAGGGGAGGTTCGGGATCGAGCACATCTTCTACAACAATCTCCCCGCCCGGATCGGGTTCCGTTTCGGCGATTCCTACGGGATGACCGAAGCCCAGACCTCGGCCTTCACCTTCGGATTCGGGTACGTGATCGACCAGATGAAGCTCGATGTGTCCGGGGAAGTGTCGAAGCGGGTGAGCCGTCAGGACCCGGTCCGCTCACGCGGAGACCTGAACAACCAGAACTTCGGGGTGGGAGCCAGCAAGGACCGGGTGGAAGACACCCTGGTTCGGATCCATTTTGGCGTGGATTATGCGTTCTAGGCCTTGTGTATCAAAGAGGGTGCGGCGATCCGTCTCCGGGCGACCGGCGATCCTGCCACTTCAATCGTGGCCCATCGCACCGGCGGTGACCTGAGCCAGCTTTCGGACGGGAACTACAAGACCCCGAACCGTCCCTGAGCCGTCCCTACTCCGGTTTCGTGGAGTCCGCTCCCGGCCCGGATACGGCGGAGAGGAAGAGACTGCAATGAAGCGATTCAGCATCCTGGCCGTCCTCGGGCTTCTGTTCCTCGGGGGGGCCGCCCCCGAGAAGCCTCCGATCTCGCTGGAGATCCTCTACACCAGCGATATCCACGGACACATCGCCCACGACGACGCCACGTTCCTGAACCCCAACTTTCCTCCGCCCCTGGGAGGAGGCGCCTCCGCCACCACCTACATCCAGAACGCGCGTGCCGCGGCCAAGGCGGCGGGGCGGCCGGTCTTCCTCTTCGACTCCGGCGACCTCTTCCAGGGGACCCCCCTGGGCATCAACACCAAGGGCACCGCGATCATCCAGTGGATGAACGCCATGGACTACACGGCGGTGGCCCTGGGGAACCACGACTTCGACCTCGGGTGGGAGAACACCAAGCGTCTGATCGAGCTGGCCAAGTTCCCGATCCTGGGAACCAACATCCTCGACGCGAAGACCAAGAAGACCGAGGACTGGGTCGACCCCTCCCCGGTGTGGCTCGACGCCAAGGGGGTCAAGATCGCGGTGCTCGGCTACTGCACCGAAACCACCGCCAACATGTCCTTCGGGAAGAACATCGAGGGGATCGAGTTCGAGCCGGTTTTCGAGGCCCTGCAGAAAGACGTGAAAACGGTGCGGGCGGAGGGCGCGGACCTGGTCTTCGTGCTCATGCACGCCGGCCTTCCCTACAAGCCGGAGCGGGACAACGAGTACCGCCGCATGATCCAGCGGGAGAAGGACGGCGGGCTTCCCCACTACGGCATGAACGCCATGGAGATCGCCCACATGCTCTGGGGCGTGGACGCGATCTTCGGGGGCCACACCCACCAGGGGTACGACCAGCCCTGGGAGGATCCCCGGACCCACACCCTGGTGTTCGAGCCCTACGCCAACGGCTCCAGCATCGGGGACGTCACCCTGAAGATCGACCCCGTCACCAAGTCGCTCCTCGGGTTCGAGACCCACGCCGACCGGGGCGCGCTGGTCACCCTGTTCGAGGACGAGATCTGGCCGGACGAGCTCCAGAAGGAGGTGATCCAGGCCGAGGTCTCGAAGGCGGAGGCGGGGCTGGAAGAGACGGTGGGGCGGACCGAGGTGCTCCTCCAGCGCGGGTCGCCCAACAGCGCCCTCATGGGGTTCGTGGTGGCGGACGCCTACCGGACGATCCTGAATGCCGACTTCGCGTTCCAGAACACCGGCGGGGTTCGGGCGGACATCTCCCCCGGGACGATCACCCGGAGGGACCTCCTGACGGTGTCTCCCTTCGGGAACCAGATGGTGCTGGTGAACATGAAGGGGTCGCTCCTCCGGGCCATTCTCGAGGACAAGCTGACCGGACAGGCGGGGGGCATCTTCATCTCCGGAGGCAAGGTTCGCTACGACCTCTCCCGCCCGGACGGGGACCGGATCGTGGACATCACCGTGGGCGGCCAGCCGCTGGATCCCGACAAGACCTACAAGGTGGCCCTCACCGACTACCTGGCCCAGGGGAACAGCGGGATGTGGCGCCTCCGCGACGAGCTGAGCCCGGAGGATATCCTCTACACCGGCTACACCGACCTCGAGACCCTGACCAAGTACGTGCAGGAGAACACCCCCCTGAAGCCGAGCAACGACGCCCGGTGGGTGAAGGTCTCCTCGTCGTCGTAGCCCGCGAATCGACGCCGGTCGCGATCCGAGGCGCTTCGCCCGGTCCGGAGACTCTCCGGATCGGGCGTCGTCCTATCCGGGCCGGTGGGCGGCCCCGTCGGCCGGGGCGGGTGAACGCGGCGGGCGGCGGGGGAAACCGCTCCTCGATCGCGGGGTGATTCCGGGTGGCGGGTTCGGGACGGGCCCCCCTTGCGTCTCCCGCCGGTTGGCCCGAGGATAAACGGGAACGGCGCGCGATCGTTCGGAGCGCATTCCTTCGACGCGGGGGGTAAGACGTGTTTCGAAGCCTCGGCCCGGCGGCCCGGCGCCTGGCCATCCTGGGAATCCTGGTCGTCCTGGCCGGCTGCGGCCGGAAGCATGCTCCCGCCGCCGAGGTCCCGGCCGGACCCCTCACGGTGGCCACCGTGCTCCCCAGGGACGCCACCGACGTCCGCACCTCGGTGGACGTGATCTTCGACCGGCCGGTGGTCCCCCTGGGGGCCGACGATCCCTCGCCGAAGGCCGGGGAGAAGCTCCTCCGTCTCGATCCCCGCCCCGAAGGGTACTACCACTGGGTGGGTACCCGGACGCTCAGCTACGTGGTTTCCGGCGGCCTTCCTCCCGCCACCGCGTTCAAGGCCGAGGTCCCCGCCGGGGTGAAGGCGGTGGACGGCACCCGACTCGGGGAAGCGACGACCTGGGAATTCCAGACCCCCCGCCCCGAGCTGGTGAAGTCGGTCCCCGAAAAGGGGGACAGCCTCTTCCGCCCCGACGACCCCCTGGTCCTCGTCTTCAACCAGCCCGTGGACCCCCGGGAAGTTTCCGACGCCGCCGAACTGGGCCGGACGGGGCCGTTCACCGCCTCCCACCCGGACAGCGCCTTCCTGGCCGATCTGGGGTGGAGCTTCCGGGGCGTCGATCCCGGGCGCGCGGTGGTGCTCCGTCACAAGTCGCCCCTGGAGATGGATCACGCCTACACCCTTCGAATCAAGGAGTCCCTGCGCGGCCGCCTCGGACCGCTTTCCCTGGCCGCCGAAATCCAGATTCCTTTCCGCACCTTTGGACCGCCCGGCCTGGTTTCGGCGAAGGCGGCGGAGAACCTGTCGCTGGAATTCCGGACCCCGGTGGACCCCGACACCCTTCGTCGCTACCTGCGGCTGGATCCCGCCCCCGGAAGCTGGAGCGTCTGGTCGAACCGCTCCCGGCTGATCGTGGGAAACCTCGCTTTCGGCGCGGACTATGAGGGAACGCTCCGGGCGGGGATGCCCGACGTTTTCGGCCAGCCCCTTCCTCGCGACGTTTCCTTCCGCTTCACGACGTCGGACCGGCCTCCCACCGTCCAGCTCTTCCCGTCCACCTCCGTTCTCACCCCGGACGTTCCACGCCGGGTCATCGTCCGCTACGGGGGGAGCCGCGAGGTGCGGATCCGGGCCCTGCCCTACACCGTGGCCGACGAGGTACGCTCCCGCCGGGGCCTTCGGACCGCGCCCTCCTCCTGGGCCCTCGACCGCGTGCTCTACCGGGGGGAGCCCCGAAACGCCCTGGCCGACACCGTGGTGGATCTCTCCGCCCTCCTCTCCGACGGCAGGGGGGCGGTCCTGGTCGAGGCCTCGACCACCGATCCCGGCGGCCCGCGGGGCCCGTCGATCGGAACCGCCCGGTCGATTCTCCGCTGGAGCGACATCGGCCTCACCTCCAAGACCTCGCTCGACGCGGGCGAGGCGTGGGTGACCCGCCTCACCACCGGCGAACCGGTCGCCGGAGCCTCGGTGGCCTTTCGCGGCCAGAACGGAACCGTGCTCTGGGAGGGCCGCTCGGGTCCGGGCGGCACCGTCGCCCTTCCCGGGATCCGGAGCCTCGCCGCCGATCCCTGGCGGGTCACCGTGACCGCCGAAGCCCCCGGAGGGGCGGCCCTCGACGACGGCGACGGCGACTGGCGGCTCTCCGCCTGGCGCTTCAAGCTTCCCCAGGACTCCGGGGGCGGGAGCGATCTCTCCGCCTTCGTCTACGGCGACCGCGATCTCTACCGTCCGGGGGAGACCGTGCATCTGAGCGGGCTTGTCCGGCGGCTGGGGGCCGCCGGCGTCACTCTCGCCGGGGTGGAGAGCGTCCGGGTCGCGGTGCGCGACCCCCAAGGCTCCGCTCTCGCCGACCGCGCTCTCGCCCTGGACCCTCTCGGAGGGTTCGCGCTCGACGTCCCCACCGCGTCCGACGTGAGGGTGGGGTCGGTCTCCGTCGTGGTGTACCGGACCGGGACCGCTACCCCGGTCGCCATCGGCCGGCAGAGCGTGCGGATCGCCGCCTACCGGGCGCCGAACTTCAAGGCCTCGGTGGGCGCGCACCCGGGTCCGGTCTATCCCGGGGACGTCATGTCGGCCACGGTCGCCGGTTCGTACTACTTCGGCGCCCCGCTGGCCGGGGCCGCCTTCACCTGGACCCTGGTGCGGGAGGAGACGCGGTTCCGCCCGGCCGGGTTCGACGCGTACCGGTTCGGGGATCCCGAGGCGGGGGAGGGGGCCGGCCGGCTGGTGGCCTCGGGTGAAGGCGAGCTGGACAAGGACGGCGCCGCCAAGGTCGCGGTGCCCCTCCCCGACGAGCCATTTCCCTCGTCCCAGGGCCTGACCCTGGAAGCCGGCATCAAGGACCCCACCGGGGATGTGGTGTCCGCGCGGGGGAGCGTCCTCTACCTCCCGGCCGGGGTGGTCCCCGGGGTGGCGGTGGATCGGGAGTTCGTGTCCGCAGGAAGCCCCCTCCGGCTCCGCCTGGTGGCGGTGGCCGGGGACACCGCGGAGGCCCGGGCCGGGGCGCCGCTCACCGTCCGGTTCATCCACCGGGAGTGGCGCTCGGTGCGAAAGCTCCTGGTGGGGGGGCGGATCGGCTACGAGACCTCCCGGGTGGACACCCTTCTGGAATCACGCGAGACGACCTCCGAAACTACCCCGGTGACAATGAGTTGGACGCCACCACAGGCGGGGTCTTACCGGATCGAGGTCATCGCCGCCGATTCACGCGGGCGGACCGCGCGCTCGGCCGTCGGAGTCTACGCCTCGGGACGATGGGGCGCGTCGCCGCTCGCTCCCCGGCGGGACGAGCCCTACCTGGATCTCACCGCCGACCGCGAGGTCTACCGGCCGGGGGAGACCGCGCGCATCCTCCTCACCACGCCCACCCGGGCCCGCCGCGGCGTTCTCACCGTGGAGCGGGAAGGGGTGATCGAGGCGCGGGTGGTGGAGCTCGATCCCGGTGCCCCGGTGTTCGAGGTGCCGATCAAGGCCTCCTACATGCCCAATGTGTTCGTCGGTCTCTCGGTGGTGGAGCCGGCCCTGGATTCGACCGCCGCCCCGGACCTTCCCCCTGAGGCCCGTCTCCCCCAGTACAAGGCGGGCTACGTGAAGCTCGCCCTGGATACCTCCTCCCGGCGGTTGCAGGTGGCGGTGGAGACCGACCGCGCATCCTACGCCCCCGCCGACACCGCCCGGGTGAGCCTCCGGGTGACCGGCGCCTCGGGAGGCGGGGCCCGCGCGCGGGTGAGCGTGGCGGTGGTGGACGAGGCGGTGCTGGCGCTCCTCCAGAGCCCCAACCCCGATCCCCACGGCTTCTTCTACGCCACCCGGGGCCTCGGGGTGATGAACGACGACACCCGGCTCCGCCTGGGGCTGGGAGCGGAGCACGAGGCGGGGGCCCTGAAGGGAGCGCCGGGAGGCGGGGGCGCCGAGGGCCCGGCCTTCCGCTCGGTCTTCGCCACCACCGCCTACTGGAACGCGGGGGTGATGACCGACGCCGCCGGGCGGGCCACGGTCCGGGTGCCGCTTCCCGAGAATCTCACCCGCTTCCGGGTGGTGGCCACCGCGGCCTCGGGGGGTGATCTCTTCGGCGGGGGAGAAGCGGGATTCCGGGTGACCAAGCCGCTCACCGTCGAACCCGCCCTGCCCCGCTTCGCGCGCGCGGGGGACCGGTTCGAGGCCGCCGCGCTGATCACCAACCGCACCGATCACCGGATCGAGGGGACGGTGACCCTGGTGACCGATCTCGTCCCCGAAGGGAGGACGGCATCGAAGCTGAGCCTCGACGCCGGGCGCTCGGCGCGGGTGGCCTTTCCGGTGCGGGCGGATCGGGAGCGGAACGCCGCGGTCGGTTTCCGGGCCGAGTTCGGGGGGGCGTCCGACGCGGCGCGGGTCACCCTACCGGTGGAGCGAGCGGTGCTGGAGCGCGCCGCCGCCGCCGCGGGTCACACCACCGGCTCCCGGGCGGAGCTCATCGATCTCCCGGCGGAGGCCCTGGACGGAACCGCCACCCTGGACGTGAGCCTCTCCCCGAGCGTGATCTCGGGAGCGGAGGGGGCCTTCCGGCACGTGGTCGACTACCGGTACGGATGCCTCGAGCAAACCTCGAGCCGACTGCTGCTTCTATCTATGTACAAAGAGCTTACCGCTGCGTCTTCCGAGGCGTGGATCGACTCCCTCGACCTCGACGCCAAGCTGGCGGAGACGGTGAGGCAGATGGAGTCCCTGGTGACGCCCTGGGGTGGGCTCTCCTTCTGGCCGGGGGGCGCGCCCGCCCCCGCTCCCATCGCCGCCTATGCCGCTTACGCGCTCCTTCGCGCCGAACGGGCCGGGGTGGCGGTCCCCGAGGGGCTCGCGGACGGGGCCGCGGCCTACCTCCAGCAGACCTGGCGAAGCTACGTCCACCGGATCGGGCGGAGCGACGACCTGTGGGCCGGGGCAGAAAAGCAAAACCTTCCGCTGGGCATCTTCCTCTTCGCGGCCAGCGAGCTCACCGCCTCGGATCGGGCGGACCTGGTGGGGGCCGGCGACCTGGACGTGGTGGTGCGGAGCCTCGACTCCCTGGCCCCCGACGACCGGCTCTTCCTGGCCCTGGCGCTGCTTCGCCTGGGAGAGCGAGAGGACGTGGCGGCCAAGGTGCTCGGCGACGCGCTGAACCGCGTCAACGTGACCGCGGCGGGGGCGACGGTCCCGGCCGCGTCGTCGTCGCTCCTCCCCGAGCCCTTCCGCACCCCGACCCGGGCCACCGCCCTGATCCTGCTCCTGGCCGAGCGCATGCGCCCCGAGGGCCCCATGATCCCCCAGCTCGCCCACGGCCTCCTGAGCCTTCGCGCGCATGGGCACTGGGGGAGCACCCACGACGACGCCCTCGCGCTCATCGCCCTGACCGAGTACCGCGAGCGGGTGGAGACGGGGAGCGACGCCTTTACCGCGGAGGTGACGCTCCGCGACCGGAAGGAGCCGCTCCTCCGGCACGCCTTCGCCGCCGGCTCCCTGGCCGAAGCCGAGGCCACGGTCGCGCTTCCGGTGGCGAAGAAGCGCGGGGCGCCGGAAGAGCTCCGCTTCGAGCGGATGGGCCGGGGGGATCTCTACTACCAGGCGTTGCTTCGCTGGCGGGAGGATGCCCTGGGCCGCGCCCCGCGGGACGGCGGCTACACCCTGCTCCGGAGCGTGGACCGGCTGGAGGGGAAGGGAACGGTTCGGGTCGGCGACCTCATGGTGGTGACCCTGACCCTGGTGCTCCCGCGGGAGTCCTACTATCTGGCGGTGCGCGATCCGCTCCCCGCCGGCCTGGAGCCGGTGGAGACCGGTTTCGTGGTGAACTCCGCCGAGGCCGCCTCGCGCCTGGCGAAGCGTGTCGGGCGCTACGAACGCCTCCCCACGACCCATGTCGAGCGCGGCGACCGCGAGGTGCGTTTCTTCTGCGATCGGGTCGGACCGGGAATCTACCAGGTCCGCTACCTGGCCCGGGTACGCGCGGCCGGCGAGTTCGGCCAGCCCCCGGCGGAGGTCGAGGCCATGTACACCCCCGAGATCTCCGGGGCCAGCGGATCCGGGGCGTGGAAAGCGGAACCGCCCCGGTGAGACGGCGGCGGCTCCGGTGGCGCGCGGCGGCGGTGGCCGCGGTTGCCGGAGCGGTGGCGGCCGCGACGTGGGCGGCGCACGTGCCCTGCGATCTTGCCGCGCTGGACTACCGGGATCTCGCCTCGGCAGTGGTGACCGCGCGCGACGGGACTCCCCTTCGCACCACCCTGGGGGGGGCGGAGACTCGCGCGGTCTGGATCCCCCTCTCCGAGGTCTCGCCGCTCCTGATCGATGCCTCCCTCGCCGCCGAGGACCGCCGCTTCCGGCGCCACCCCGGGGTGGATCCCCTGGCGCTGGCCCGGGCGGCGTGGATCGACCTCCGCGCCGGGCGGATCGTGAGCGGCGGCTCGACCCTCACCCAGCAACTGGCGGGGATGCTCTGGCCCGAGCCCCGGACGCTTCCGGGAAAGCTCCGGGAGGCGGTGCGGGCGCTTCGCCTGGAACGGCGGCTGACCAAGGACGAGATCCTCGAGCAGTACCTGAACCGAGTCCCGTACGGCCATGGTATTCAAGGGATTGGTGAGGCTGCTTCGCGCTATTTCGACCGGTCGCCGGCCGCCCTCGATCCCACCCAGGCCGCCACCCTGGCCGCGCTTCCCCAGGCCCCGAGCCGGCTCGGCGATCCGGCCTTCGCCGCGCGGCTCCGCGCCCGGCGGGACGCGATCCTGGGGGCGATGGCCGCCCGTGGGGCGCTCCTCCCGGCGGTGGCGGCCCGGGCCGAAGCCGAGCCCCTCTCCCTGGACCCCGAGCCGCCGGCCTTTCGCGCTCCCCACTTCGCGGACTGGGTCCTGGCCGAACGACCGGCCTGGGCGGCGGGGTCGGCGCGGCTCGTGACCACCCTCGATCCCGGGATCCAGGGGGACGTCGAGCGAACGGTGGCGGAATCGATGGCCCGCTCCCTCCCCGCGGACTCCAGCCAGGTGGCGGTGGTGGTGCTGGAGATCCGAACCGGCGACGTCCTGGCCATGACCGGCTCCGCCGCGTGGACGGATCCCGAGGAGGGGCAGGTGAACGGGGCCACCTCGCTTCGCCAGCCCGGCTCCGCGCTCAAGCCTTTCCTCTATGCCCTGGGTTTCGACCGCGGCCTCTCCCCGGCGGACCTTCTGGCCGACGTGCCGTTTCACGCCGCCGACGGGGCGGGTGGGGACGTGGCCCCCCGGAACTACGACGGCCGTTTTCACGGCCCGGTGCGGGCGCGCGAAGCCCTGGCCAGCTCGTTCAACGTCCCCGCGGTGCGGCTCCAGGAAACGCTCGGGACCGGTCGCGTCCTGGACGGGTTTCGCGCCGCCGGGCTCGGCTCCATTCGCGGCGATCCCGGGCGCTACGGGTTGGGGCTCACCCTGGGGGTGGGGGAGGTGACGCTCCTCGATCTTGCCAGCGCCTACGCCGGCCTGGCCCGGGGCGGCGTCTACCGTCCGCCGGCGTTTCTCCGCGCGGCGCTCGATTCACGCGGGCACGAGCGGGCGGCTCCGCCCGCGGCCGGCCGTCGGTGGTGCGAGCCGGCCTCGGCGTTTCTGGCCGCCGACGTCCTCGCCGACGACGCGGCCCGCATCCCCGGCTTCGGCGGCGCCTCGGTCCTCGATCTCCCGTTCCCGGTGGCGGTCAAGACCGGCACCTCCACCGGCTATCGCGACTCCTGGTGCGTGGGCTTCGACCGGGACCACGTGGTGGGGGTGTGGACGGGGAACTTCGACGGTCGGCCCCTCCGGGGCCTACCCGGAAGCCGGAGCGCGGGGCCGGTATTCCGCGAGATCATGCTCCGGCTCCACGACCGCGGGAGCCGGCCGTGGTCGGCGACGCCTCCCGCGGGGTGGCGGCTCCGTCCGGTGTGCGCGCTCTCCGGAGCGGTTCCGGGTCCCGCCTGCGGGGGGACGGTTCTCGAATGGTTCACCGATCCGGAGTACGCGCGACGCCCCCGGTGCTCGTTTCACCGCCGGGTGGACGGACGGCGTACGATCGCGTGGCCGGCGGAGTACGCGGGGTGGGCGCGGGAGGCGGGACTCCTGGAGCGGCCGTCGCCGGTCGCTTCGGGGCCTCGAATCCTCTCCCCCCAGGAGGGGAACGTCTACTTCCGCGACCCGACCCTGGGGCCCTCCGAGGCGGTTCGTCTGACCGCGCCCGGATGCCCGCCCGACGGGCGCTGGCTGATGGACGGCCGCGAGGTGGGACGGGGGGAGGATGCGTTCTGGCCCCCGGTCCCCGGCGAGCACGAGCTGGTGCTACGGACCCTCTCCGGCTCCGACCGCGTGCGCTTTACCGTGCGCTGAGCGGAAGGGGGGCGTCCACCGGTTCACGGGCCGGCGCGGGCGGATCCGTGGCCGGGTCCGCGGGTGGATCCGCGGCCGGCGGGGAGCCCTGGAACTCCAGGTAGTTCCGGGTGACCGAACGGCTGAAGCTCAACTCGAACCCCGAGAGCGAGTCCAGCTTGGACCCGTTCACCCGGAGCGCGGCGGCGGTCCCGGCCCGCATCGAGGCGGAGCGGAACGCGGGCCGGAGATGGGCCAGGAGCTTGTGGATGTCCTTCAGCTCCTGCTTGCTCAGATCCCCCTCCACGCTGATCGTGAAGTCGCTGCTCCGGGAGGTCTGCTCGAACCGCGCCCGCTGGCGATAGGCGCCTTCCGGACCGGAGTCCTGGTACCGGAGAGAGCCGACCATCGCCTCGAAGGTGGAGCTTCGGGTGATGGTCACGGTGTCGCCTTCGCCGGTGGTGATCTGGAGTTCGGCGGAACTGGTCCGGCTGATGCTTCCCGCCCGGAGGATCGCCGAAGGATCGGAAGCGGGGGCCGGCGATCCGACCCCCGGCGCGGCCCGGCGGCCCAGGGATCTCTCGCCGTTCGTGTAGTTCGGCGGCGGCGCCGGGTAGAACCCGCGCGGCGCCGCTCAGGCTGCAAAGGCTCATGACGGTTCCTCCTCTCTCCCATCGCGGGAGCGGTCACATCCAGTCTCGGTCGAAGGGGGAGGAACTGAAGAGGCCGGCCGGGAGGAAAATCCCGACCGGCCGGAACTCGCCGTCGATCAAGCGGTTGGCAAGGCGCGGGAGAGCCCCGGGTCAGTCGCGGCTCTCCAGGACGGCGTGCACGGTCACCTCTTTCCCGTCCCGGAGCACCACGATCTCCACGGTGTCGCCCGGCTTCTGGTCGCGAAGCGCGTAGGTGTAGGCGTAGAGATCGCCGATCGGCTTCCCGGCGAAGCGGATCACCATGTCGCCCCCCTTCATGCCCGCCTTCTCCGCCGGACTTCCCTCCTTGATCCCGGCCAGCTTCACCCCGCCCTCGTAGTCGCCGAAGTCGGGGATGGTCCCCAGGTAGGGCCCGTACCCGCCGCCTCCGCCCGAGCCGTGGGGGCCGGCCGAGTCCTCGGCGGCCTTGGCGAACTCGATCCGGTCGTCGCGGTCGGCCAGGTCGAGCGTGGTGGCGTAGACCACCTTGGTCACCTCGGCGATTCCCTGGCGGTCGATCTTCTCCCAGTCGTCGCTCGGCTTGTGGTAGTCGGAGTGGAGGCCGCTGAAGAAGAAGAGCACCGGGACGTCCTTCACGTAGAACGACGTGTGATCGCTGGCCCCGTAGCCGCTCTTGCTGGTGCCGACCTTGAGCGGCGAGCCCTCGGAGGCGCGGGCGATCACGTCCTTGAACACCGGGGAGGTGGCGATCCCTCCCACGGTGATCTTCCCGTCCCGGGGGCGCCCCACCATGTCCATGTTGATCATGGCCTGGACCGTCTCCAGGGGAACCGGCGGATTCGAGGCCATGTGGGACGACCCCAGGAGCCCCAGCTCCTCCCCGGAGAAGGCGGCGAACACCAGGGTGCGCCGGGGTGGGCCCTCGATCCCGAAAACCCGGGCCAGCTCCATCAGCGCCGCGGTCCCCGATGCGTTGTCGTCGGCCCCGTTGTGGATCTCTCCGATCTGGTCGGGGGCGAGGGAGCTGGAGTTCCCGCGTCCCAGGTGGTCGTAGTGGGCGCCCAGGATCAGCGCCCCCGCCGAGGGGTCGGTGCCGGGAAGGATTCCCACCACGTTGGCGGTGGGACGGCGGTCCTTGGCCACCGAGACCTCGAGATGAACCCGGATCGGGGAATCGAAGTCGAAGGAGCGCGGCTTCAAGTCGCGGTCAACGTCCTCCATCCACTTCCGGACGTCGGTGCCGGCCGCCTGGAGCATCGCCTCGCCGACTTCCTTCTTCACGTGAACGGCGAGAAGGTCCCCCCCCCGATTCCCTCGGCGCCGTCGAGCCGGGTCAGCTTGTCCTTTTCGTAGCCCTGGCTCAGAGGTCCGGTGAAGACCAGCATGGCCACCGCCCCGTGCTCCCGGGCGTTGATCGCCTTGCTCCGGAAGAGGGCGTGCTGGGTGAAGGAACGGCCGTTGAAGACGCTGGTGCTGTCTTCCTGCTGGGGCTCGTGCCGGAGCACCAGGACCGCCTTCCCCTTGACGTCGATGCCGTCGTAGTCGTCGTAGCTCGCCTCGTCGTCGGTGATGCCGTAGCCCGCGAAGACCACCGGCACGTCCACGGTTCCGCTCTCGCTGAATCCGAAGGGGACGAAATCATCGTGGATCTTCAGATGATCCAGGCCGTCCACCCCGTCCACCCGGAGCACGTTCCCGTCGCCGAGCCGGACCCCGATGGTGGCGTCGTAGCTCTGGAACCAGGAGCCGTCGTCGCCGGCGGGCTGGAGCCCGTCGGCCTCGAAGTGCCGGGCTATGTAGGCGGCCGAGGCCTCGCAGCCCGGGCTTCCGGTCATCCGGCCCTCGCGCGCGTCGTCGGCCAGCCACCTGACCGACTCGATCAGGGAGTCGGGGGAGACGAGGAGCTGCCCGGAAGCGGGGGCGACCGCCGGCGACGCGGATGCCGCGGTGCCCGGCGGGGCGAGACCCGGCGCCAGAAGAGCCAGGGCGGCGAGGATGGGAAACACGTGCTTCGGATAGGGGTACGGATGTCGCTTCACGGGGGCCTCGCGTTCAAGGGTTTCGGATCCGGACCGGGCGCGGGCGGCGCCGGGTTCGGGGGGACGAGGAATCGTACCGATCCGCTCGAACCAGGTCAAAGAGGAGGCCGGAGTCCACGTAGTTTGGTCGATACGACGTATCCAGATTAGTGATCGATTTTGACCGCTGGAACATGACCGTTTTTGGATAGAATGGTTCGGAATCCCAAGGAGCCCAAACCATGATCGCAAACCAGAATGACCCCGACGCCGCCCTGGCCCTGGAACGCTGCCGACGGGAGATCCCGGCCTCGGACGCCCTCCTCAAGGCCCTGGAAGGGCATCCGGACCCCTTTGAATTCCGACCGGTCGAGTCCGGTTTCGACTTTGCCAGCCTCCGGGAGGTGGACGGCCGCCCCAACCGGGCGGTGGTCAAGGTGTTCAGCATCCCGGACGGCCCCATGAAGGGCCAGGCCGCCGCCTTCTTCTACAAGGGGAGCCAGGTCCCCTTCAGCCGGGACCGCTTCTCCTACGGCGTCTGCATCATCCCGGGGGTGGATGCGTCTCCGACCGAGATGAACGGCTGGCTGGAGTTCGCGACCAGCGGCTTCGACCCCGAGATCCGCCCCCCCAAGCTTCGGCGCGCGTTCACCTTCACCGTGCCGGACTGAACCCGGAGGTTTCCCCCATGTCCGATCGCCTGAACCCCGCCGAGCTCGAGATCGACCTGTTCTGCCGGGGAATCAAGCTGGACCCGAGCTGCTCCATCTCCGAGGACGGCCGCCTCCTCACCCGGACCCGCGCCGGCCTGGGAAGCGGCCTGGAGCTGGTCATCCCCGGCGACCTGAAAGACATCTGGATGAACGCGCCGGTGGAAGAGGATTTCGTCTACAGCACCCCCTTCGTGCTCGTGAAGGGAGGGGACGACTACCTGGTGCGCGACACCCGGAGCGGCGAGGAGTACGAGGTCCGCATACCGTCCGAGCCGAAGTGGTATACCTCCCGGACTTCCCTCGGAACCCCCATGCACAAGGTCGGGGTGCTTCAGGGCACCTACCTGGGGATCTATCTCTCCAACTCCTGCTCCTTCTGGTATCACTCCCCGAGCCTCGGGTGCAAGTTCTGCACGACCGGGCTCAACGTCGGGGTGAACGAGGTGGCGCAGAAGGACGTCAAGGACGTGGTGGAGGTGGCGAAGGCGGCCAAGGCGGAGTCCGGGGTCACCTTCGTTCACTTCAACAGCGGATATGCGGGCAAGGACCGGGGCCTGGACGAGGTGGCCCCCTACGTCAAGGCGATGAAGCAAGAGGTGGGGGTCCTGACCGGCATCCAGGTCACCCCCTCCCCGAACCTCTGGAAGTACGACTGGCTGGTGGACTGCGGCGCGGACCACTTCTCCTTCTGCTACGAGTTCCAGAACCCCGGGTACTTCGCCGAGCTCCTGCCCGGGAAGGAGAAGCTCCTGGGCCAGCGCACGTTCTTCAACGCCATCGAATACTCCGCCAAGAAGATGGGCAAGGGAAGGGTTTCGGGGGAGATCATCGCCGGGGTCGAACCCATCGAGGACACCCTGAAGGCCATCGACTACATCACCGGAGTGGGGGCGTTTCCCACCGTCTGCATCTTCCGCCCCACCATCGGTTCGGACATGGAGCGTTACCCGTCCCCCTCCTACGAGGACATGCGGGTGGTGATGGAGTACATGTGGGACGCCTGCCGGCGGAACGGGATCCCCATCGGGGTGACCCCGGGGATCGAGGTCAGCCTCATCGTGTCTCCGGACGACGCGCGGTACCTGCCGAAGCGGGACATGAAGTGGCGGACCTACGAGCTCAAACTCTCGGCCCTTCGCCTGGGGGCCAAGCCGATCTTCGCCCGGGAGCTACGTCCCCGCAAGGTGTCCGGCGACCCCGCGCGCTACCCCGAGGGCGCGCCGGAACCGGTGGCGGCCATGAGCGAGGAAGCGGCGGTGATGGCCCGGAAGGCGGGAGTCGGCGGGGCCGGCTGATCCCGTCCGTCCGCGGCGCCGCCCTGCGGCGATTCGGATTCCGCGCATCCCTCGTTGACGGGGCCGGGCTCGTGTGGCATTTTCCAGGGCCGTGATGCCCAACCGCCGCCCCCGGTCATCCCGTCTCCTCGTCGCCGCCCTCGCGGCGGTATTCGCTTCCGGTTTGCTGTTCGCCGGCGCCCCCCCCGTTCGGGCCCAGGGGCCCCGCCCCACCGCTTCCTTCGTTTCCCCCGACGCATCGGCCCGCTACGACCGTGTTCGTGATGTCGACATGGTTCACACCGACCTCTCGGTGCGGTTCGACTGGAACGCGCGGGCGGTGGAGGGAACGGTGGTTCATCGGTTCGCCCCCCTCCGCGACGGCCTCGATGTGTTTCGCCTCGATCAGCACCGGATGGAGTTCAAGGGAGTCCGCCTGGTCGGGGGCGGCCCGCTCTCCTGGCGAACCCTGGGGGATACCCTGGCCGTTGAACTGGACCGCGCCTACGACCGGGGCGAGACCCTGGCGGTGGCGGTGGACTACCGCGCGGTGAATCCGCCGGAGGGGCTCTACTTCAACCTCCCCGATCGAAGCCACCCCGGCCGGCCCCGCCAGATATGGACCCAGGGGGAACAGGACGAGAACCACTTCTGGTTTCCCTGCGTCGACGAGCTGGACGATCGAATGGCCACCGACGAGCGGGTGACCGTGGATCCCGCGTTCACGGTGATAGGAAACGGCGCGCTGGTGGATAAGACGGGGAACGACGACGGCACGGTGACCTGGCACTACCGGATGGACGTTCCCCATCCCACCTACCTCATGTCCCTGGTGGTGGGGGAGTACCGGATCTACGCAACCCAATGGGACTCCATCCCCATCCTCTCCTACGTGCGCCCGTCGCTCTACGACGAGGCGCCTCGCTCCTTCGCCCGGACCGCGGAGATGATGCGCATCCTGAGCGAGGAGTTCGGGATGCGCTATCCCTACCCGGCCTACCGCCAGGTCGAGGTGGAGGACTTCCTCTTCGGGGGCATGGAGAACATCGCCGCCACCACCCTGACCTCCCGGACCCTCCACCCTCGGGTGGTGGAGAACGCCCGTACCAGTGTCGGCCTCGTCGTCCACGAGCTGGCCCACCAGTGGTTCGGCGACCTGGTATCGGTCCGGAACTGGTCGAATATCTGGCTCAGCGAGGGCTTCGCCACCTTCGGGGAGACGGTTTATCGCGAGGTCGCCCTGGGACCCGACGCCGGGGCCTGGGACGCCTACGAGAATCTCCAGAGCTATCTCCGGTCCGATCGAGGCTATCGCCGTCCCCTGGTCACCCGCTACTACGAGGACTCGAACGATCTGTTCGACAGCGTCTCCTACGCCAAAGGCTCTCTCGTTCTGGGAATGCTCCGGGCCCGGCTCGGACACGCCGTCTTCCGGGAGGTTCTCCGTCGCTTCCTGGAGGAGCACCGGGCGGGAAACGCGGACAGTCACGACTTTCGGGACACCGCGGCCGAGGTGAGCGGGGTGCCCCTGGACCGGTTCTTCGACCAGTGGGTCTATCACGGCGGACATCCGGAGATCAGAGCCTCCTGGGACTACGACGCGGGGACCCGGCTCGTCCACCTCTCCCTGGCCCAGACCCAGGAGATCGATGCCCTCACCCCGCTCTTCCACATCGAGACCGACGTGGATCTGACCGGGGACGGATGGAAGAAACGGGTGGGGATCGTGCTCGACCGCGCCCAGGGGGACTTCTACTTCGAGGCGCCGGCCCGCCCGGAGATGGTGGAGTTCGATCGGGGCGAGAAGATCGTGAAGGCTCTCGACTTCAGGAAGTCGGCGGAGGAGCTCGCCTACCAGCTCCGCCGCTCCCCCGCGGTGGTGAGCCGGGCGCGGGCGGCCGAGGCGCTGGGTGGGGAGAAGGACCCCCGGTCGGTGGACTCGCTTCGGGTATCGCTCCTGGACGAGCGGGAGTTCTGGGGGGTGCGGGGCGAGGCGGCGGCGGCCCTGGCGGAACTCGGCGGCGATCGGGCCGAGGAAGCGCTTCTGGCCGGATCCGAGGCCGCGAACGCCCGGGTCCGGCGGCGGGCCGCCGTGGCCCTCGGGAGCTTTTCCGATCCCCGGGCCATGACCCGCCTCCGCCGGATCGCCCTCACCGACTCGGTTCCCCAGGTCTCCGAAGGCGCGCTCCAGGGGGTGGGGAAGGCGGGGAAGGACGGGGCGACCGAGGCCTTCGACATCCTGAAGGCGGCCCTGGACCGGGACTCCTGGGACGACACCGTCCGCCGGACCGCGGCAGCCCAGTTCCGGACCCTGGGCGACCCCAAGGCGGTGGACCTGGTGCTTCCCCTGGCCGGGGCCGCGGGGCCGACCCAGACCCGCCGGGAGGCGCTGGAGACCGCGGGTTATCTGGGCGGGAAGCTCGACGACGACGACGCCCGGCGAAAGACGGTCCGCAAGCGCCTCCTCGCCGCCCTCGACGACCCCTTCCTCCGGATCCGGCAGTCCGCGGTCCGGGGGCTACGGGACCTCGGCGATACCGAAGCGGTTCCGATCCTGGAACGGCTGGCGGGGAGCGACGTCGACCGCGGGCTGAAGGCCTCGGCCCGAAGCGCCGCGCAGGCCATCCGGAAGGGGGATGGCGCGGCGACCTCCCGCGAGGAGCTCACGCGGGAGCTCGAGCAGATCCGTCATGCCTCGGACGAGATGAAGCAGGAGATCCGACGGCTCGAGGCCCGTCTGGAAGCGGTGAGCCCGCCCGCCGAGTCCCCGCCCGCGGAAAGCCGTCAGGACCGCTGAGCCGGTCCGGCCCGGCGCGGCCCCGCAACCCGGGCCGCCCGCCCGCTCCGGCCGCCTCGGCAACCACCCCCCCCGCATAGTATGCTCCGGGCTCGAGTCCCGGAGTCCGCGTCCCGAACCCCGGCCCGAGCATGAACGCACCCATCTTCAACCACGTCGTCGTCGTCCTTCTCCTCTCCTCGGTGCTGCTTGTCCTCTTCCATCGGTTGCGGGTGCCCACCGTGCTGGGCTTCATCGTGGCCGGGATGGTGGCCGGACCCTCCGGCCTGGCCCTGGTCGGCGCCGGCCACGAGGTGGAGGTGCTGGCCGAGATGGGGGTCGTGCTCCTCCTCTTCACCATCGGTCTGGAAATCCCCGTCGGCGCCCTGGGGAGGATGAAGCGGGTGGGAGCGGCCGGCGCGCTCCAGGTCCTGGTCACCGTAGGCGTGGGGGCGGGGATCCTGGCCGCCGCGGGGGAGGGGGCCGGGCGCGCGGTGTTCCTGGGGCTACTCCTCGCCTTGAGCAGCACCGCGATCGTGCTCCGCTCCCTCCAGGAGCGGGCGGAGCTGGAGGCTCCCCACGGGACCGCGGCCCTGGGGATCCTGGTGGTGCAGGACCTGCTCGTGGCCCCGATGATCCTGGCCGTCCCGCTCCTGGCCGGCGCCTCGCTCCGGACCGGGGAAGATCTGGTTCCCGAGCTTCTGGGCACCGGGGTGCTTCTCGCCCTGGCCGTCCTGGCCCGGTGGGTGGTTCCCTGGGCCCTTCACCAGATCGTGCGGACCCGGGACGGCGAGCTCTTCGTGATCAGCGTGGTGGCCATGTGTCTGGCCGTGGCCTGGCTCACCTACAAAGCCCACCTCTCCCTGGCCCTGGGGGCCTTCATGGCCGGGCTGATCATCTCCTCGTCGGAGTACGGCCACCAGGCCCTGGCCAACGTGCTTCCCCTTCGCCACGTCTTCACCAGCTTCTTCTTCATCTCCATCGGAATGCTGGTGAACCTGCGGATCGCCGCCGAGCACTGGGCGGTGGTGATCCCCGCCGCGATCGGGGTGATGCTGCTCAAGGCGGCGCTCACCGCCGGGGTGCTGCTCCTCCTTCGCTTTCCGCCCCGGACCGCGATCCAGAGCGGAATCGTGTTGGCGCAGGTGGGAGAGTTCGCCTTCGTGCTGCTGAAGACGGGGAGCGACCGGGGACTGGTCGAGGGGACGACCTACCAGGTCGCCCTGGCGGTCATCCTGCTCACCATGGGGGTCACGCCGCTCCTGGTGGCGGCGGCGCCCCGGTGGGGGCGGGCCCTCGGTCGCCGCAGCCGGGAAGGGGGTCCGAAGGAGTCCCGGCTCGGCGGCCGGAAGACCGCTCTCACCGACCACCTGGTCATCGTGGGGTACGGCCTGGTGGGCCGGAACGTGGCCCGGGCGGCCACCGCGGCGGGGATTCCCCACCTCGGCCTCGAGATGAACTCCGAGACGGTCAAGTCGGCCCGGTCCCGCGGCGAACCGGTTTTCTACGGGGATGCGGTGCACGAGTCGGTGCTCCGCTCGGCGGGGGTTGGGTCGGCCCGGGTCCTGGCGGTGGCCATCGCCGACCCCGTGGCCATCCGCACCGTGGTGGCCGCCGCCCGGCGGATGAATCCGGCTCTCCATCTCATCGTCCGGACCCGTTTCGTTCGCGACCTCGAGGAGCTGGTCGCCCTGGGGGCCGACCAGGTGATCCCCGAGGAGTTCGAGACCTCGGTGGAGATCTTCACCCGGGTTCTGGGCGCGTACCTGGTGGCGAAGGGGGATATCGACGCGGTGGCCGCGGACATCCGGGCCGAGGGCTACCAGATGCTCCGTTCCGGATCGCCGGGCCGGCTCACCGCAGGGGGGATAGAGCGGGCGCTGCCCGGCCTCGAGATCACCGTGTTCCGGGCCGAGCCGGGCTCCGCGGCCGCCGCCCGCACCCTGGCCGACCTGGAGTTCCGCCGCCGCCACCGGGTCACCGTGCTCGCCCTGCATCGCGGGGAGGAGGTTCGGGCCAACCCGGGGGGAGAGGAGCGGATCGAGGCGGGGGACGCCCTGGTCCTGTTGGGCGCCTCGGACGACCTGATCGGGATCGCGCCGCTCTTCGAGACCGGTCAGTAGCGTCCGCGGACCCGCTCCTTGGCCGGGAGGATCTCCAGGCAGGTGGTCCACCACCCGGTGAGGGTGGTCTCCACGAACTCCTCCGGGAGCCCCTCGTCCCGCATCTCCCGGGCCAGCCGCTCGTGGTCGTAGCGGACCGGCACGAAGGTTTCCCGCCAGCCGCGCCGGGGATCCGCCTCCAGGAGCGTGTACCAGACCCCGGGGGTCCCGTCGTTCTCCGGCCGCCCCAGGACCCCCACGTTGACGAACCCCCGTCCGTCGGGAAGACGGCGGCTCCACTTGATCCCGGTGTGGGTGGCGAGGATGACCCCGGCCCCGGCGGCGTCGAGGAAGCGGCGGAGGAGCCCGTCGGGGGTGGCGCTCTCCCACAGGAACTCGTTCAGGCGGCGGGGGGAGCCGTGACAGGTCGCCACCTCGATCTCCCCCAGCCGGAAACGGAACGCGGGGGGGAGGCCGGCCATCCATCGCCGGTTTTCCGCGGATGTGTGCGAAAACGTGTAGTCATAGGAAAGCTGGGCGAACCGGTTGTCGCGGGGATCGGTGTAGCCGCAACCGCAGTCGTCGAGACCCGACGACACCGAGACGTCGTAGTTCCCCCGCATGACCCGTACCCGGTGTTCCCGGAGCAGGGGAAAGACCCGGTCGGGATGGGGCCCGAACCCCCCGAGGTCCCCCAGGCAGAAGAGAGCCTCCGCCCCCCGTCGGCCGGCGTCGTCGATCGCCTCGGCCAGGGCCAGGTAGTTGTTGTAGATCCCCCCGAAGACCGCGACCCGGCGGAACGCGCCGTCCACCCGTTCCGCCCCGGCCACCGCGGCGGCGGCGTCCGGCCCCGCGCTCACCACGCGGGGAGTCCCCGGCGGGAAGGCCGCGGCGAGGCGGAGCGCGCCACGATCAGAAGTTCCCGCAGGTCATGCCGGTGTCGTAACAGGTCCGGCAGGCATGGTGGGTCAGGGGCGCGGCGCCGAGGGCCCCGGCCAGATCGCCCCGGCCCATGAGGGCCACGCGTTTCCCCACCAGGATCGGGCAGGCGTAGATCCCGTCCGCGGTCACCACCCGGGTCGAGCCGCACTGGAGGAGCATCGGGTCCAGACCCTCCATCATGTCCTCGGTGATCGCCCCCCCGTCGGCGGGATCCTCGAGCTTTCCAACCCGGAACACCGGCATGATCTTGAGCCGCGGCCGGCGGACCCCGGCGTCCCGCAGCATGCGGTGGAAGGCGTCGTACATGCCCTCCGGCGGCGCGCTCCGCCCCGGGCTCCGGCGCCCGCCCTCCGAGGCCTCGGGGGGCGGATCCATCAGGTACTCGGTGGCGGTGACGATGGGGAGGAGCCCCGCCGCCTCCAGCCGCCGCACCGCGCGAACCGCCTTGGCGTGGGCCCCCGTCCCGCGAACCGCGTCGTTCCGTTCGGGGTCGGGATGATCGAGGCTCACCCGAATCTCCAGGGAATAGCGGGAGGCGCGGGCCGCCCCGGCCAGCGAAGCGGCCAGGCGCTCGGTGACCAGGATCCCGTTGGTGAGCACGGTGGTGGGGCCGACGGCCAGGGCATCGGCCAGGATATCCGTCATCTCCGGATGGAGGAAGGGTTCGCCGCCGGTGAAGTAGATCTCCTTCACCCCCAGGGCGTCCGCCTCGGCCAGCCGCCGCCGGATCGTCTCGCGCTCCAGGAAGGCCATCGTCTTGTTCCGCGGGGAGGAATCCACCAGGCAGTGGGTGCATTCCAGGTTGCAGAGGAGGCCGGTGACCTGGAACCAGATCGAGCCCAACTCCTGAAGGGCCAGGTGGGCGGGACGGGACGCGGTTCCGGAGGCGAGCTGGGGGTTCATACGTCCAAGTATACGGAGTGGGGGGCGCGCATGGGACATCCACGCCCGCGGCGGTCCCGGCGCCGGGAGCGGGCGGGGCCGGTCGCTCGGCTCAGAGCCGCCTCACCACCACCAGGGTGAGATCGTCGGAGGGGGGCTCATCCCCTCGGAAATCCTCGACGTCGGCCAGGAGCCGTTTCCCCAGCGTCTCGCAGTCCCACCCTTCGACCTCGCCCAGGAATGCGTCCATCCGCCCCTCCTCGTACTGGACCCCGTCCTTCTCGGTCTCGGGGATGCCGTCCGAGAAGATGAGGAGGCTGTCGCCGTTGATGAGGTCGGTCTCGGCCGCGGTCCGGGTCATGCCGGGAAGCATGGCCACGGGAAGTCCGGTGGAGTCGAGGGTGCGGGGATCCCCATCCCCGAGGAGGACCGGCGGGTTGTGGCCGGCGTTCACGTAGCGGAGGGTCCCGGTCTCCGGATCGAGGAGCCCGGCGAAGAGGGTGACGTAGGTTCCGGTCTCCACGTGCCGGGCCAGGTGATTCTCCAGACGATTCACCAGATCCAGGGGATCGGTGCAGTCCTCCTCGAGGATCTGGAGGCTGGCCATGACCGTGGCCATGAGCATGGCCGCCCCGATGCCCTTTCCGGTCACGTCCCCCAGCATGAGCCAGACCCGCCCGTCGGAGCGCCGGCGCACGTCGAAGAGATCTCCCCCGACCTCGTAGCAGGGGGTCTGGTGGGTGAAGACGTCGTAGCCCGCGGTCGGTTCCGGGAAGCGATGGAGAAGGTTCCTCTGGATCCGGGCGGCCAGGGCCAGCTCCTGCTGGATCCGCTCCTGGTGGCGCTCCACCTCTTCCAGGCGGCTGTTGGTGACCTTGACCGCGAGCATGTTGGCGAGCAGGGTGAGGAGGCGGAGGTCGTCGGCCTGGAAGGCCACCCCGGCCACCCGGGAATCCACGTAGATGGCCCCCAGGACCCGGTCGTTGTCGAAGAGCGGGGCGCCCATGGCCGCGTGGACCCCGGTCCGGATGATGCTCTCGGTGGCGTTGAACCGTTCGTCGGTGGCGGCGTCGGAGGTCAGGAAGGAGCGTCCGCCCTCCAGCACCTCCCGGAGCATGGTGTGGCTCATGCGGAGCGGCTCGTCGGCGGTGCTCCCCACCAGGCGCGCGGCCAGGATCTCCGGCGATCCGTCCGCCTTGGTCTCCTTGGAGAGGATGAGGATGCGGCTGGCCTTGATGAAGCGCTCGACCAGCTCGAGCATGGCCTCGTAGAGATCCGAGAGCTCCATCTTCCGGCTCAGCATCTGGCCGGCCTCGAGCAGGGCCACGAACTTGCCCTCGGAGCGGGTGCGTTCGGTCTCCTCCTTGATCTCCCGCACCGAGGTGGTCATGGTGACCATGGTCCCCTCGGGGGCGAAACCGGCAAGGCGGGCGGTCTCCTGTTCGGCCAGGGAGAGGGTCACGTGGCCGAAGCGGACCTGGTCCCCCCGGTTCACGGGTTTCTCGCCCTCCAGGCGCTCGCCGTTCACGAAGGTGCCGTTGGTGCTCCCGAGATCCCGGACCAGGATCCGGTTCTTCTCCAGCACGAACTCCGCGTGGCGCCGCGAGATGGCGTTGTCGGTGAGCGGGATCTCGCAATCCGAGGACCGCCCGACCACGTAGGTGCCGGGACGGAGTTCGTAGCGGAGGGGTTTGCCGGCCAGGGTTCCGGTCAGGACGAATCGGGACATGATGCTCCTCTTCGCACCGTTCGTCGCCCGCGGGAAGGCGGAGCCGGACGACGGTCCGATCTCCTTCCGGGGCCGCCCGCGGGACGCTCTGTTCGAGCGGACAATTATGTCATATCCCGCCGGGCCCCGCCTCTCCCGCCGGGGACCGGCCCGGCCGGCCTCGGGAGGTTGGTATACTGGGCCGATGACCCCCGCGGAGAGAAGCGCGATCGCCCGGGGCCTCGCCCGGGAGGCCGGTTTCGACGAGATCGGCGTGGCCGTCCTCTCGCCCCTGGCTGGGACCGACGACGGGAAGCGGTACCGGGACTGGATCGCCGCCGGACGCCACGGCACCATGGGCTACCTGTCCCGCGACCCGGAGCGCCGCCTGGACCCCGAGCGGGTGCTTCCAGGGGCGCGCTCGATCCTCTGCGTGGCCCTCAACTACTGGGAGCCGGAAGGGGGGGGGAGGGCGCCGGAGCCGTCCCCGGCCGCCCCGGATACCGCGCCTTCGTCCGGGTCCGGCGCCGGCCCCCGAGGCCGCGTCGCCCGCTACGCCCGGGGCCGGGACTACCACAAGGTCTTCACCGCGGGGCTCCGGCGCCTCGAAACCCTGCTCGCCGAACGGTTCCCCGGGGTGGGCACCAAGCGGTACGTGGACACCGGACCGGTGCTGGAGAAGCTCTGGGCCGAGCGGGCCGGTCTGGGCTGGCGCGGCAAGCACACCAACCTGGTGAGCCGGCGCCGGGGCTCCTGGCTCCTCCTGGGCGAGGTTCTCACCGACCTCGAGCTGGACCCCGATCCCCCCGAATCCGATCACTGCGGGACCTGCACCCGCTGCATCGCCGCCTGTCCCACCGGGGCCATCACCGGTCCCTACCGCCTGGACGCCACCCTCTGCATCTCGTACCTCACCATCGAGCACCGGGGTGCGATCCCGGCGGAGCTTCGGCCGCTCATGGGCGACCACGTGTTCGGCTGCGACGATTGCCTGGAGGTCTGTCCCTGGAACCGCTTCGCCGAGGCCTCGCGGGTGGCGGACTTCCGGCCCCGGCCGGGCTCCGCCGCCCCCCTCCTGGCCGAACTCACGGCCATGGACGGGGCCGCCTTCCTCCGCCGCTTCGCCGGCAGCCCGGTCATGCGGGCCCGGCGGGAGGGGCTGGCCCGGAACGCCTGCGTGGCCCTGGGGAACGTGGGCGGGCCGGGTGCGGTGGAGGCCCTGACCCGGGCCCTGGGCGATCCTTCCGAGCTGGTCCGGGAGCACGCCGCGTGGGCCCTCGAGCGGCTGAGCGCGGGCGCGGAGGGGAAGCCGGACCGCGGGTGAGCCCGGGAGCCTGTTCCGGAGCGCGGCCGGCCCCCGAACCCCGGCCCGCGGTCACTCCCCCCAGACGTGGATGATGAGCGTCCGGGTCCCCGGCCGGAGCCGGTGTTCGAACAGGTAGAGCCCCTGCCAGGTGCCGAGCCCCAGCCCTCCGTTCACCACCGGGATCTGCTCCGAGGTGGAGGTGAGGGCGGCCCGGATGTGGGAGGGCATGTCGTCGGGTCCCTCGGCCCGGTGCTCGTAGGCCGGGTCGCCGTCGGGGGCGGCCTCCTCGAACCAGCGTTCCAGGTCCCGCCGGGCGCTGGGGTCCGCGTTCTCCTGGATGAGGAGGCTGGCCGAGGTGTGGCGGAGGAAGACCAGGCAGATTCCGGTCCGGACCTCCGCCCGGCGGACCGCCTCCGACACCTCCGCGCTGATCTCGTAAAGGCCCCGGCCCCTCGGGGATACGGAAAGAGTTTCCTGATGCTGTTTCATGGCCCCGACCTTACACCCCCCGGCGGCCGTTTGCCGGAACACGGGCCCGGCCGTCCCCGGATCCGGCCCTCGGCCAGCCGGCCGGCCCCAAAATCGGGGGCCTCTGCTAGACTCTCGCGCCGATGCAGGGAATGGGGGTCCGACCATGAAGATCATTGTTGTCGGCGCGGGGGAGGTGGGCACCCACATCACCTCCCACCTCTCTCAGGAGGGGAACGACATCATCCTGGTGGAGGCCGACCCGGGCCGGGCCGAGGCCGCCCAGGAGAGCCTGGACGCCCTGGTGATCCAGGGGAACGGCGCCAGCGTGTCCGTTCTCGACGCGGCGGGAGCCCACGGGGCGGGCATGATCGTGGCGGTGACCGACTCCGACGAGGTCAACATCGTGGCCTGCGTGAGCGGGAAGACCCTGGGCATCCCGCGCCGGATCGCCCGGGTCAAGAACGTCGACTACTACAGCCGGGGAGCCGGCCGGTCCATGCGCGAGGTCGGGGTGGATCTCATGATCAATCCCGACCTGGTGGCCGCCCTGGAGATCGAGCGCCTGGTCTCCCTCCCCGGGGCCAGCGACGTCACCGACTTCGGAGACGCGCGGGTCCGCATGATCGGGACCTTCGTGACCGAGGACGCTCCGGTGGTGGGGCTCCCCCTGAAGGAGCTCCCGAGCCGCTTCGGCGCCCAACCCGCCACCGCGGTGGCCATCGTCCGCGACGGCGTCACCCTGATTCCCGACGGCGACACCGTCCTGCACCCCGGCGACCACATCTTCCTGGTGGGTAAGCGCGGGGCCATGCCCGACCTCATGCGACTCATGGGCTACGAGATGGAGCCGGTGAAGGACGTGATGATCGTGGGGGCGGGACCCATTTCGAGGCACCTGGCCCGTCATCTGGCCGACCACAAGATCCAGGTGAAGCTGATCGAGGTCAAGAAGGCCAAGGCCGAGCGCACCGCCGACGAGCTCGACAACGTCATGGTCCTCCACGGGGACGGAACCGACGTGGACCTCCTGAACTCCGAGAACGTGAAGGAGATGGACGCCTTCGTGGCCGCCAGCAACGACGAGGAGACGAACATCATGTCCTGTCTCCTCGCCCGCCACCTGGGGGCGAAGAAGACCATCGCGGTCATTCGCCGGCTCAACTACGTGCCCCTGGTCCCGGTGGTGGGGGTGGACGCCGCGGTTTCGGTGCGTCTTAGCACCGCCGCCGCGGTCATGCGGTTCTGCCGGCGGGGGGACATCCTCTCCTTCGCCCAGCTCAAGGAGAACGAGGCCGAATTCCTGGAGCTGGTGGCCCATGCCGACACCCCGGTGGTGCGGAAGCCCCTGGCCGACGTGAACTTCCCCCGGGGCGCGGTGGTGGGTTCCATCATCCGAGGGAGCGAGGTGATCATTCCCCGCGGCGACACCCAGGTGAAGGACGGGGACCGGGTGGTGGTGTTCGCCCTGCCCACGGCGGTGGAAGCCGTGGAAAAAATGTTCGCATGAACCGCCGGTCGGTGCTCCGGGTCCTGGGAGTGCTCCTGGCCGCGATCGGGATCTTCATGATCCCCGCCGCCGGGTTCGCCTTCGCCGATCACACCCGCGACCTCTTCCCCCTCCTCATTTCCGCCGGCATCTCCATAGGCGCCGGACTGGCCATGATGGCCGGCACCCGCGGGAAGGTGGATCTTTCGGTGAAGGACGGCTTCGCCATCGTCACCTTCGGCTGGCTGGCCTGCGCGGTGTTCGGAGCGCTGCCGTTCGTGATCTCGGGGGCGGTTCGAAGTCCGGTGGACGCGTTCTTCGAGTCGATGAGCGGGTTCACCACCACCGGGGCCACCATCCTCACCGACATCGAGGCATTGCCCCGGGGCCTTCTCTTCTGGCGGAGCCTCACCCACTGGCTGGGGGGAATGGGGATCGTGGTGCTCTCGGTGGCCGTGCTTCCCACCCTCGGAGTCGGGGGGATGCAGCTCTTTCGGGCCGAGGTTCCCGGACCCACCGCCGACCGCCTTTCCCCCCGCATCCAGTCCACGGCCAAGATCCTATGGGGGGTCTACGTGGGGCTGTCGGCCATCGAGGCCGGGCTCCTCATGTTCGGAGGGATGAACTTCTTCGACTCTCTCTGCCATACCTTCGGCACCATGGCCACCGGCGGGTTCTCCACCCGGAACGCCTCGGTGGGCGCCTTCCCCAGCCCCTTCATCCAGACCGTGATCACCGTGTTCATGTTCCTGGCCGGGGCGAACTTCGCGCTCCACTACTGGCTCCTGCGCCGGCGGTTCGGGCACTACTGGCGGGACGAGGAGTTCCGTTTCTACACCGCGGTGACGGTGGCGGCCATCGCGCTCCTCTGGGCGGACCTGGTGTTCCGCCTGGGCGAGGCGCCGCTTCACGGCCTGCAGCTCGCCTCGTTCCAGGCGGTCTCCATCCTCACCACCACCGGGTTCGGGACCGCGGACTTCCTGCTCTGGGGCGCGGCCGCCCAGATCCTGCTCCTCCTCCTGATGTTCATCGGCGGGTGCGCGGGCTCGACCGGCGGCGGCATGAAGAACATGCGGGTCCTGCTCCTGGGCAAGCACGGACACCGAGAGATCCGGCGGCTCCTTCATCGCCAGGCGGTGTTCCAGGTGCGCCTCTCGGGGCGGCGGGTCCCCGACGAGGTCATGATGAACGTCCTGGGGTTCTTCCTCCTCTACGTGCTGGTGTTCGCGGTGGCGACCCTGTCGGTGTCGGCGATGGGGGTTGATCTCACCACTTCCCTGGGGGCGGCGGCGGCCACCCTGGGCAATATCGGCCCCGGACTGGGGAGCGTGGGTCCGGCCAGCACCTACGCCGGGTTGCCGGCCGCGGCCAAGATGGTGCTGTCGGGCTGCATGCTTCTGGGACGCCTCGAGCTCTTCACCGTGCTCGTCGTCCTCACCCCCATGTTCTGGCGCCGGACCTGATGCTCCCGGCCGCAGCGGGTTCGTGAAAGGCCCGGGCTAGGCCTGGGGAGAAGGCGGCTCCGAGGCGCCCGCGGCCGGGATCGCCGCGAACTCCGTCCCGAACTGCCCCAGGAACTCCACGCTATAGGCCCGGTAGGTGACGGAAACCGGGAGCAGGATGACCGAGTTGATGTAGGGGATGGCCAGGATCAGGAACCCCACGCAACAGGTGGCCAGGCCCAGGAAGGTGATCCCCATGGCCACCACGATCCAGAGGGCGAGGATGAGAAAGCCGTAGAGGATGAAGTGGACGAGCTCACGCCGGAGGAGGGGGAAGAAGATCCCCCAGGCCGCGGTGGTGGAGACGTTCCGCACGTACATGATCGGAACGACGAAGTCGTCCAGGAGGAGTTGGACGTAGGCCACCGGGAGGACGATGAGCAGGATGGCGAAAACGAGGAGGATGAACATCCCCCCGGTGAGAAGATCCGACCACCCGAAGTGGCTCCCGATCCCGGTGGCCAGAACCACCGGGATGATGACCCCCAGGACCACCAGGAACACGATGGCCGAGAACACCAGCCGCCAGAGGAACAGCGAGTCCCCGAGGCGCCCGTAGCGATTCCAGGGGTCGACCATCGCCGCCCGGCGGTGGAGGACGTTGTCCAGGAAGACGAACTTGGCCCGCGAGCTCAGCCAGAGGAAGAGAATTCCCAGGGCCAGGGCCACCAGCCCCCCGAAGACGGCCAGGAAGATCCAGGGGGCGCCCGCCTGGATCTGGGTGATGAGGTGCGCCAGCCCCGGAAAGCCGTGAAAGGGAGGCTCGCCCCGCTTGTAGTTCATGTCGAGCCCGGAGGTGCCGTTCCGTCCGTCGGCCAGGCCGGCCAGCCAGGCCGAGAACCCCAGAACGAACCACCCCCCCACGCCGATCCCGGCGAAGAGCATGGCGCGCGTCCGGCCCCAGGCCCGCACCAGGGGATCGAGAAAGGAAATGTTCATCGCCCGCACCCCCTCTTGATGGCTCGTGAATCCGCCGACCGGAGGGCCTCGTCCGGCGCACTCCGATCGGCGGTCAGGTTCCCGGCGTTCGAAGATCAGTCCAGGCCGTACAGCGGCCCGAACTTGGCTTTCAGATACCGGGTGAACGGTTCACCGGTGGGAGCGCTCCCCGTGGCCCGTTCCACCAGCTCCGCGGCCGGGTATCGCCGTCCCCAACGGTGCACGTGCTCCACCACCCAGTCCCGAAGCGGGATCAGGTCCCCCCGGGAGATCCGCGCTTCCAGGTCCGGGATGTCGCGCTTCGCCGCATCGTAGAACTGCGAGGCGTAGAGGTTCCCCAGGGTGTAGGTGGGAAAGTAGCCGATGTACCCGGAGGCCCAGTGGATGTCCTGCATGACCCCGAGGTCGGGCGTGGGGGGCGTGAGCCCCAGGTACTCCTCGAACCGGGAGTTCCAGGCCTCGACCAGATCCTTCACCGCCAGCTTCCCGGAGAGGATTTCCCGCTCCAGCTCGAAGCGGAGGATGATGTGGAGGTTGTAGGTCACCTCGTCGGCCTCGATGCGGATGAACGAGGGCTGGACGGTGTTGACCGCCCGGTAGAACTCGTCGAGGGAAGCCGAGCCGAGGCGCTCGGGGAAGATCGCCTGGAGCCTGGGATAGAAGTGGGTCCAGAAGGGGAGGCTCCGGCCCACCAGGTTCTCCCACATCCTCGACTGGGACTCGTGAATGCCCAGGGAGGTGGAGGTCCCGATGGGGGTGCGGCTGAACTCTACGGGCAAATTCTGTTCGTAGAGGCCGTGTCCCGCCTCGTGCATGGTGCCGAAAAGCCCCACGCTCAGATCGTCCTTGTACCGGGTGGTGAGGCGGACGTCTCCGGCGTGGATTCCGCTGGTGAAGGGGTGAGCGGAGAGATCGAGCCGGCCCGATTTCATTTCGAATCCCATCGCGGCCACGATCTCCCGGCCGAAGGCGTCCTGGCGCTTGACGTCGTAGGGACCGGCCATGAGCTTCGGGTCGGGCTTCCGGCCGGAGTCGGCGATGGCCTTCACCATGGGAATCAGGAAGTCGCGCACCTCGCCCAGGGTCCGGGCGGTGGCGCTCACGCTGGCGCCCGGTTCGTACTCGTCGAGAAGCGCTTCGTAGGGCTCTTCCTTGTATCCGATGGCCTCGGCGGTCTCGCGTTTGAGGGCGTAGATCTTCTCGAGATAGGGAGCGAAGGCCGGATAGTCCTTCCGTTCCCGCGCTTCCGCCCAGACCGACGTGGCCTTGGACTGGGTCTGAGCCATCTCCATGACCAACCGCTCGGGAACCTTGACCGCCCGCCGGCAGATGCGGTTCAGCTCGTGGACCTGGGCGCGGGCGGTGTCGTCCAGTCCGGCCCCGTCGCCGACCAGGGAATCCAGGCTCTCGATGAGCTCGGGATGGGTCAGTTTCTGGTGGATCACCCCGGCCAGGGTGGACGTGACCATGGAACGGCCGTCCGCGCCCCCCTTGGGCATGAAGGTCTCCTGGTCCCAACCGAGCAGGGCCCCCGCGCTCTCCAGGTCGGCCAGCTCCGCCGCCCGCTCCATGACGTGATGGAAGCGATCCGTCGCATTCGTAGAACTCATGATCCGCTCCTTATTGATCCGGTGAGGCGTTTTCCGGGGGTCCCGGGATTCTAGCAGTGACCAGCAGGCCGGTCTCCGTCCGAACCGGCCGCGGGGTGACCGCCTCCGGCCGGCCGCTCCGCCTCATCAGGGCCGGATCCAGGTGGTAGAGCATCAGATAAATGATGACTCCGGTCACCGATACGATCATCCAGATCGGCCAGGTCCATCGCGCGATCCGGCGGTGCTCGACGAACCGGCCGCGAAGCCCCCGAAACAGGGTGATGAGTACCAGAGGGACGATCACCACCGCAAGCACGGTGTGCGCGCCGAGGATCGCGAGATAGATCCAACGAACCGGGCCCGGGGTCTGGAACCGATGCATGCCGGACAGAGCATGGTAGGTGAGGTAGGAGATCAGGAACAGGGTCGAGGCGCCGAACGCGGCCAGCATGCTGGCTCGGTGGGCGCCTACTCGGCCCCGGCGGATGAACCGGTAACCCATGCCGAGCAGGACCGCGCTGGACCCGTTCAGGATCGCGTTCAGGGTGGGAAGGTCGCCGATCCCCATCACGTCCCCCTGGCGATGAGTCCCCGCGCGTCGGTAACCAGCTTGGTCATGGCGTCCTGATCGAGGGCGTCGTAGTAGCCTCGGATCTGCCCTCGGGCGTCGACCAGCACGATGCGCTGGCTGTGAAGTGTGGGCTCCTTCTCGTCCCCCGCCCCCTCTTCCACCGCCAGATGAAACCCCTGGGTGACCAGGTTTCGCACCGTCTGCTTCTCGCCGGTCAGAAACGTCCAGTCCCGGGTTTCGGCGCCGTGCTCGGCGGCATAGGCCCTCAGCACTTCGGGGGTGTCGTACTCGGGATCCACGGAGAACGAGACCAGCTTCCACCCCCGGGTCCCCGTGAGCTGTTCCTGGATCGTCGCCATCCGCTGGGCCAGGATGGGGCAGAGCCCCTGACAGCGGGTGTACATGAAGTCGGCGATCCAGACCGTGCCCAGAAGCTCGTCCCGGGAAAAGGGCTTCGCGTCCTGGGAGATCAGGGTGAAGTTGGGGGCGGGTCCGAGCCGATCCAACTCCGGGCCCCGGGGTCGAACCGCGGTGTATATCGCGGTCCCCATCACCCCCAGGAGCGCGGCCACCAGCACCCCCCAGACCACTTTTTCCCGCCTGCCGCTCCGGCGCGGGACTACCGGCGTGTTCATTGCAGATCTCCCCGGGTGGCGCCGCGCGCGACCCACGAGGCGGCGACGTAGAACGCCGCCGCGAAACCGATCGAGACCAGGACCGCGGGAAGGAGGCCGGGCAGTCCGGCCAGCCCCGGATCCGTGGGGAAGAGCAAGCGGCGAACCGCGGTCACCCCGTAGGTGAGCGGGTTCAGGAGGATGAGCCATCGCATCCAGACCGACGCCCCGCCGGGGGGAAAGAGCGCCCCGGAGAGGAGCCACATGGGGAGGAGCAGGAAGTTCATGATGGCGTGGAAACCCTGGATCGACTGCATGCGCCAGGCGATCACGAACCCGAGCCCGGTGAGCCCCATCCCCAGCACGATCAACATGCCCACCGTCCCCAGGAGGTTGACCACGGTGAAGTGGACCCCCACGGTGGGAGCCAGGGCCAGGAACAACGCCGCCTGGATGAAGGCCAGAAACGCCCCGCCCAGGATCTTCCCCAGCACCACCACGCTCCGCGGAACCGGCGCCACCAGGACCGACTGGAGGAAGCCTTCCTTCCGATCCTCGATGATGGAGATGGTGGAGAAGATGGCGGTGAAGAGGAGGATCAGGACCAGGGTCCCGGGGAAAGCGTAGACCAGGTAGTGGCCGTCGCCGCCCTTGCCGGGCTGGAAGGAGCGCCCCAATCCCGAGCCGAGAATGACCCAGAAGAGAAGCGGAGACCCCACCGCCCCGATGACGCGGTTGGGCTGGCGAAGGAAGCGAACCACCTCGCGCCGCCACAGGGTCACCGCGGGGAGCAACACGTTCATCGGCGGCCTCCCCGGCGTTTCTTCCCCTCGGCCTCGCGACGGGCCAGTTCCTCGGCCTCGGCCTCATCGAACCGGCGCCCGGTGAGGTCGATGAAGACGTCCTCCAGGGTGGGTTGTCCCACCGAGACGGAGCGGATGCGGCCGGGGTAGGCCTCCACCAGCGCGGTCAGGAACTCGTGGCCGTTCCGCCGCTCCAGGCGCACACGATCGCCGATGACCGAGGCCTCGGCGGCGAAGCGATCGTTGACCTCCCGGGCCAGCGCCTCGGGGTCGTCGGTTTCCAGGGTCATCACGTCCCCCCCCACCCGCTGCTTGAGCGCGCCGGGGGTGTCCAGGGCCACCATGCGCCCGGCATCGAGAAGGGCCAGCCGGTCGCATCCCTCCGCCTCGTCCATGAGGTGGGTGGTGAAGATGATGGTGACCCCCTGCATCTCCCGCATGCGGCGCAGGTGTTCCCACATATCGCGGCGGGCGCCGGGGTCGAGCCCGGTCGAGGGCTCGTCGAGGATCAGGAGCTTGGGCCGGTGGAGCAGCGCCTTGGCGATCTCCAACCGCCGGCGCATGCCGCCGGAGAACTGGGAGATGCGTTCGGAGGCGCGGTTCTCCAGCCCCACCTGCCGGAGCATGTCGGCCATCCGCCGGTCGAGGTCCTTCCCGTGGAGGCCGTAGAGGTGCCCCTGGTGGAGGAGGTTCTCCCGGGCGTTCAGCATCAGGTCCAGGCTCGGGGACTGGAACACCACCCCCAGCTCGCGCCGGACCGCGGTCAGATCGCGCCCGGGGTCCCGCCCGAACAGCCGCACCGTCCCGCCGGTGGCCGGGATCATGGTGGAGAGAATGCGGAAGAGGGTGCTCTTTCCGCCCCCGTTGGGGCCCAGCACCCCGAAGACCTCGCCCCGGGCCACGGTGAAGCTCACCCCGCGGAGCGCCTCGCGCTTTCCGTAGCGGTGCACCAGGTCGATGAGCTCGATGATCGGCTCACCGGCGGCGGCGGCTCGCTCCGTTTCGTCTTCCGCGGGAAGGGTCACGTGCATCCGATCGCTCCTCGCCTAGGTCGGCAGCTTGTCGATCATCATCATCACGAGAAGCGCGGGGAGATAAACGATCGAACCGAGGAAGAGCCAGCGGGCGCTCGGATCCGCGGGCCGGCGGGCCATCCAGAGGCTGGTGGCGGCGTACCCGAGGGTGAGGACCAGGGCTCCAAAGAAATAGATCGCGCCGGTCATGCCCAGGATGGTGGGGACCAGGCTCACCGGCACCAGGGCGATGGCGCTCAGAGCGACGTGGCGGCCGGTGGCCGACCCGGTGGGATCCACCACCGGGAGCATCCTGAACCCACCGCGCTCGTAGTCCTTCCTGAGCATCCAGGCGATGGCCAGGAAATGCGGCACCTGCCAGAGGAAGACGATGAGGAAGAGCGCCCAGGCCTCGCGGGATACCACTCCCCCCGAGGCCGCAGCCCATCCCCCCACCGGGGGGAGCGCGCCGGGGATCGCCCCCACCAGGGTGTTCAAGGTGGTCTTCCGCTTGAGCGGGGTATAGACGAAGACGTAGCTGGCGAGGGTGGCCGCGGCCAGGACCGCCACCGTGAGGTTCAGGAACGCCGCGGTATAGGCCACGCCCGCCAGCCCCAGGGCGGCTCCGAAGAGGAGCGCACTCTCCGGGCTCACCCGTCCGGCGGGGATGGGGCGGTTGGCGGTCCGGCGCATGCGGGCGTCGGCGTCGCGCTCCCGCACCTGATTCAAGACGCTGGCCCCCGAGGCCACCAGCGCGGTGCCCAGCATGGTGTGGATGAGCCCCAGCGGCCAGAGCGCGGCGCGGCTGGCCATGAAGTAGCCCACCGCCGCGGTCAGCACCACCAGCAGGGTGATCCGCGGCTTGGTCAGCTCCAGGTAGTCTGCGAAGGGGGAGGTGCGGACTTCGCTCTGCCGGAGGACGCCTTCTTTCACGCGGGGGCCTTTCCGTATCCGATCGCGCCCTCGCGCGAGGTCAGGGTCTCGGGCGCGGTCCGGGGGAGGCGCAGGGTGTGCCAGCTACGGGCGGTGAGCACGAGGCTCACCGCGAGGAGGATCGCCGCCGTGACCACGTGGGTGGTGGTCACGTGGACCTGGCGCTGGGTCCAGATGATGAAGGCCCCCAGGGTGACCTGTGCGGTCACCAGGATGAGCATGAGGATCGCCGGGCTGGCGAGTTCGGCGCGTTTTCCCGCGGTGCGAAGCGCGCTCACCGAGGCGGCGACCACCGCCGCGAAGGTCACGACCGCCCAGAGCCGGTGGGCGTAGGCGATGGCGATCTCCGGGGTGAAGTGGGCGGGGACCAGCCCGCCGAAAGACAGGGGGAAATCCGGGATGACCAGACCCGCGTTCATGTGGCGCATCACCGCCCCGATCACCAGCTGGATGTAGATGGCGAGGGTGGCCGCGGTGGCCCAGACCGGGAGCCGGGAATCCGAGGCCTCGGGCATGCGCGTGCCGCGGTTCCAGCCGGGGGAGAGGGCCAGGGCGATGAACACCGTCACCATGAAGAACCCCTGGGCCAGGGAGGCGTGGGCGGCCGAGGTCCAGACCGGGAGCTTCATGAGCACGGTCATCCCGCCCAGGACCCCCTGGACGATGACCAGGCCCAGGGCGGTCCAGCCCAGCCGGCGCATCCAGGCCCGCGGCTCGCGGATCCACAGCCACACCGCGAGGATGATGGTGAGGACGCCCACCGCGGCGGCAATCATCCGGTGGCCGTGCTCGTAGAAGACCCCTCCCTGCATGGGGGGCATGACCTGGCCGAAGGAGAGCGGCCAGTCGGGGACCGAGAGCCCGGAGCCGGTGCTGGTGACCATGGCCCCCGCCGCAAGGAGGAGGACCACCGATCCGGCCACGACCTGGGCGTAGCGGTAGAGCGCGGTGCGGGTGCCGGGAGCGGCCCGGCGGGTTTCCTGGAGGTTCATGACGATGGAACCCAAGGGTTTGATTGTGAACGACGACATCCGACGACGTGCGGCCGGAACCGACGAAGTGTAGCACAGGTCCCCCGGCGTGTCGGCCCCGGAGCCGGCCACGGAAACGGGCCCGGGCCAAGCTGTTGCCGGAATCCGGGGAGCCGGCCGCCGGTCCGGACGGCCGAGGTCCGGTTGGATGGATGGGTCACCAAAGGCGTATACTCCATGCACCCCCGCGATCGTCCCCGGCATCCGCGCGGGCCGACCGGGGCTCCATTCCCCGGCAGCGGTGGTCCGCCCCATCCCCCCGGCCGTCCACCAGGAAGGACGGGTTGTCATGGGATCTGGTCACTTCCGGCGCCTTGCATTTTTCTCCGGTCTGCTCCCTCTCATCTTCGTTTCGGTCGCGTTTTCCCAGGGGGTCATCGTGGAAGGGACTCTGGGGACCTCCGGAACCGGTCCGGGCGAATTCCACGCCCCGAAGGGCGTCTGGAATGCCGGCGCGCTGTGGGTGGTGGATTCGGGGAACGACCGGATCCAGCTCGTCCGGGAGCCGTTCGCGTTCGAGGACGTGGACGGCGATCCCGGCTACTCGGTGATCGGTTCCTCCGGAACCGGTCCGGGCGAGTTCCGGAACCCCACCGCCGTCGCGGGGGAGTGGAACCGGCCGGAAATCTTCGTGACCGACACCGGAAACGACCGCATCCAGGTCTTCGACCGGACCGGCAACTGGCTCCGGAGTTTCGGCGAGACCGGTTCGGGGCCGGGGCAGCTCCGGGGGCCGGCCTGGATCGCGGTTTACGGGGGCGATGTCTACGTGACCGACGCGGGAAACCACCGCGTCCAGGTTTTCGACGCCGAGGGAAACTTTCTCCGCCAGTGGGGAAGCGAGGGGGACGGTCCGGGCCAGTTCCGGGACCCCAGCGGCATCTCGGTGTGGTCGGAGGAGGGGGTCCTGGTGGCCGACGCCCAACTCGGGACGGTCCAGCGGTTCGCCGCCGACGGCACCTACGAAGGGGAGTACGCGTCCGGGCTCGACCAACCCCGGGGGATCTCCGAGGATGGGTTTCAGATCGCCGTGTCCGGTTCGAACCGCATCTGGGTGGGCGGAGTCGGTACGGACTACTCGGCGG
>CAWANH010000002.1:0-4601 GCA_963783375.1 Candidatus Eiseniibacteriota bacterium | reverse complement strand
TCAGGAGCCTTCCGAGCTAGCCGTCCGCCGGTGGGCGCCGGACCTCCGGCCCGACGGCTTTCCCGCCGCGCCGCGGGCGGCCGCCGCTCGCGGCGTCCGGATATCCACGCCCCTCCAGGTCCTCCAGCCGCCGGCCCAGAAGCGCCACCTCCTGCACCAGGTCCTTGTTGCGCTCGGTGAGGCCGCTCACCCGCACCGTGAGGTGGAGCACCAGCCCCATGAGGAAGAGGATGGCGAAGAAGAAGATCACCGAGTTGGCGCTATAGGCACCCATGAGATGGGTGACCCAGAGGAGGAGCCCTCCCCAGGCGGCGAGAACCGCGGTGCCGAGGCTCACCGCCATCCAGAGTATGGAGTACTCCTCCTTCAGCCGCCGGCGCCGGACCAGGTCCACCACGAACAGGACCAGGAACACGCAACCGATGACCGCGATGATCTGGGCCCGCACCGGGAGCACGTGCCCGTCGGCGCCGGGAAACGATTCGGTCACGAGAGCACCTCCTCTGAACCGGTCCCGGGCCGCGCGGGCCGGGACCCGGCCGCGTCCTCCTCGATCACCTGCGGTGGGGGCTCCCGGAGAACCACGACCAGGATGGAGAGAAGCTGTTTGAAGGGATAGTAGAGCGATTTCAACGGGGTGGTGGACGATTTTCCCGAGAGCCGCGGACGCATCCTCACCGACACCTCCCGGATGCGGAATCCGGCCCGCTTCAGGAGCACGAGGGTCTCGGCGTCGGGGAAGTCCGCGGGGTAGTTGCGCGCCAGGTAGAGGAGCGCGCGGCGGTTCAGGGCCCTGAACCCCGAGGTGGTGTCGGTGATCCGCTGGTTCATGGCCCGGTGAGCCACCGCGCTGAACAGGATCATCCCCATCCGGCGGGCCAGGGGGGCGCGGTACCCGGTGTCGGCCAGGAACCGCGAGCCGATGACCAGATCCGCCTCTCCCGCGATCAGGGGGGCCAGAACCGTCTCCAGCTCGGCGGGATCGTGCTGTCCGTCGCCGTCCACCTGCACCGCCGCCTCGTAGCCGTGGGCCACCGCGTACTTGAACCCGGTCTGGACCGCCCCCCCGATCCCCAGGTTCACCGGCAGGGTCAGGACCGGCGCCCCCGCCTCCCGGGCCCGATGTCCGGTCCGATCCGGCGAGGCGTCGTCCACCACCACGATATCCACATCCGGCCGCGCCCGGCGAACGTCGCGGATCACCTCGCCGATCACCGTGGCCTCGCGGTAGGCGGGAATGATCACCAGGGTCTTCATGGTCGCCACCATCGCAGCGAGACGCCGGTGTGGCAGAGGCGGAACCCCGAAGCCAGGTAGACGTTGGAGGCGGGGATGTTGGCGAGCTGCGTCCCCACTTCGGCATAGCGGTTCCCGCGCTCCCGCAATCGCCGCGCCGAGGCCTCGGTCAGCACCCGCGCCACCCCCCGGCGGCGGAATTCCCGCCCCACCGTGATGAGCACCAGCGTGCCGACTCCAAGGCCCAGGACGTCCCGCGCCGCCCCGTCCTCGGCCAGGATGAAGAAACCGGCCGGGGCGCCGTCCACCTCGGCCACCAGCACCGCGCAGCCGTACCGCCCGCGGACCGCGTTCTCCACCCACTCGGCGTGAACCCGGTCCGCGGTCTCGCGGCTCAAGGCGGGGTCGTTGTGGAACCGATCGTAGATGAATCCCCGGGCGGCCAGATCCCGGAGGATGCCGACGTCGTCGTTGCGCGCGTCGCGCACCGTCACCCCCGGGGCATTCGTGGCCGCCACCGGAGCGGCGAGGTCGAGGGTGAAGCGGAGGATCGCGTCCACGACTCGGAACCCCTCCGCCTCCAGGCCGTGGAGGAGCGGGACGTCCCGGGCGTCCAGGCGGACGGAGACGTGGCGCGCCCCCGCATCCCGCGCCGCGGCGAGCGCCGCCCCGGCCAGCGCCCGGGCCGCCTCCACCGCCCGGACCGGATCGGCCCGGAGTTCCCGATCGATATCGAAGAGGGAGAACCGTCCCGCCGGCACGCCGAACTGCTGGCTGTCGAAGGCCAGCGGCTGATAGACCGCGAGCCCAGCGCCGCTCCCCAGCACGAACCCCCGCGCCCCTTCGGCGACCAGGGCCCGGCCGGCGGCGGCAACGGAATAGGACTCCAATATGTTTGGTTTGATATCAGAATAATAGTCATAGTGTAGCACGGGGTGGCCGCGGTACAGCGCTTCGGCCAGGGGGGCGTCGGCGGGGGTCGCGGGGCGGACGGGGACCGCGGTCATGTCAGCGGGCGAAGGCCCCGGCCACCTTCTCCACCGCCCCGGCCGCGTCGTCCAGGTCCCGATCGGTCATCCGCGGATAGAGGGGAAGGGAGATGAGCCGCTCGTAGGCCGCCTCCGCCACCGGCAGCGCCCCCTTCCCTAGCTTCAGGGTGTCCCGGTAGTAGGGGTGGTAGTGAATGGGGATGAAGTTCACGGTGGTTCCGATGTTTTCGGCCTTGAGCTCCTCGATGAACCTCCCCCGGTCGATGGTGAGCCGTTCCAACCGGAGCCGGATGGGGTACAGATGATAGACGTGCTCGACTTCGGGCCTCCACACCGGGGTCTCGATCGCGGGATGGTCGCGGAAGGCCTCGTCGTAGCGCCGGGCCAGCTCCCGGCGGCGGCGGTTGAATTCGGGGAGGCGGCGGAGCTGGTGGAGGCCCAGGGCCGCCTCGAGATCGGTCATGTTGTACTTGAAGCCGGGAAGCACCACCTCGTAGTACCAGGATCCCGCGGAGGTATAGCGTTTCCACGCGTCCTTGCTCATCCCGTGCAGGGTAAGAAGCCGCGCCTTCTCCATCGTGGCCTCGTCGTCGGTGGCCAGAGCCCCGCCCTCGGCGGTGGTGAGGTTCTTGGTGGCATAGAAGGAAAAGCAGGTCACGTCGCCGATGCTTCCCACCGGCCGGCCCTTGTAGGACGCCCCGATGGCGTGGGCGGCATCCTCGATCACGGTCAGGCCGTGTTTCTTGGCCAAGGCCAGGAGCGCGTCCATGTCGCAGGGGTGGCCGGCGTAATGAACGGGAAGGAGGGTGCGGGTGCGCGGGGTGATCTTCTCCGCGACCCGGGCGGGGTCCAGGTTCAGGGTATCCGGTTCGACGTCGGCCAGGACCGGGGTGCCCCCGGCGTGGACGATGGTGTTGACCGTGCTGCAGAAGGTGAGCGGGCTGGTGATGACCTCGTCCCCCGGTTTCAGGTCGAGGGAGGCCAGGGCGATGTGGAGAGCGGCGGTGCAGGAATCCACGCAGGCCACGTGCTTCGCCCCCACCGCGGCGGACAGGTCCCCTTCCAGGCGTTTGACCCTGGGTCCGGTGGTGATCCACCCCGAGTCCAGAGCGTCGAGGAGCTCGCGCTTTTCCTCGTCGCCGAACTGGGGTAGGGCGTAGGGGAGAAATGTCTCCCGGACGGGGCTCCCCCCCTGGCTGGCCGGACGATCGGATCTCGCCACGGATCGGTCCTTTCCGCCCGCCCCAGGCGAGCCTTGGGATTCCGGCGGCGCCGGACTACCGATACTGGTACCGGACGTTGTAGTACCGGTCGTCCCGATAGTCGGGGACTCGCCCCTCGCGAATCAGGGTCGCGATCTCCGCGACTCCTTCCTCGACGCTTCGCTCGCAATGGAAGCTCAGGACCTGTTCGATCTTATCGAAGGAGACGCGGTAGGACCGCCGGTCCGGGCTTTCCCCCATCACGTCCACCCGCGCTCCGGGAACCTGGGCGGCCACCAGCTCCCCCAGCTCCCCGATGCGGTGGTTCTGCCGGTTGGACCCCACGTTGAACACCTCGGCCCGCACCAGTTTCTCCGGGCCTTCCAGGCAGGCCACCGCCGCCCGGGCCGCGTCGTAGGCGTGCACGTTGGGGCGCCACTGTTCCCCGCCATACACCTTTACCGCCCCTTCGGTCACCGCCTTGGCGGTCATGATGTTCACCACCAGGTCGAAGCGCATCCGCGGCGACGCGCCGTAGATCGTGGCGAATCGCATGATGGTGGGCACGGTGTCGGAGTACCGGAAGCCCCGGAGGATCATGTCCTCCGATTGCAGGTTGGTTTCCGCGTAGAGGGAGACCGGGTTCAGGAGCGAGCCCTCGTTCAGCCAGTACTCCCCCGCCGCGCCGTACACGCTGCAGGTCGAGGCGAACACGAACCGGTTCACCTTGCGGTACTTTGCCACGTCGACGATGACCTGGGTGGCCTCGAGATTGATGCTGTAGGTGGTGTCGGGATCGAGGGCGCAGGCGGGATCCCCCACGATTCCCGCCAGGTGGATCACCCCGTGGCAATCCTCGAGGGCGCCCACCAGGTCCTCGACGTGGCGGATGTCCCCTTCGTAGAGTTCGAACTCCGGGCGGCCCTCCACCTCGGCCAGGGACGTCCGGCCCCAGGCCAGCTTGTCCAGTACCCGCACCCGGTACCCCTTGTCCAGGAGAATGCGGGTCACGTGGGAGCCGATGTATCCGGCTCCGCCGGTCACCAGAATACGTTGGGGATCGCTCAACCGGGAGGCCACCTTTCCGCTCGTCCCGCGCGCCGCGTTCGGGCTGATCAAGAGCTACGGCAACAGCCGCAATAGTCTATCACAGAGCCCGATGCGGACGAAGACC
>CAWANH010000001.1:157500-240829 GCA_963783375.1 Candidatus Eiseniibacteriota bacterium | reverse complement strand
TACCGGGGGTCCGGGGGTGAACTCAGCCGGTGGGCGACGCGGCGGTGTACCCGGGTGTTCGGTGACGCTCCCGGCTGAAGCGGGGCGTCCGGCGAGTCATCACGTGTGATCGTTCGGGCAACTCCGTGCCGATGGTTCGCATTAAAAGTGCGAGTTCTACGTTTTTTTGGTTGACTTATCGATGACGACCAATCATACTTCTGGTATCGACCTTCCCCGTCCAACCCACTTTCCGGGAAGGACGCATCATGCCGGTTTACGAGCCCAACCTGCCGGCGCGGCAGGTTCACGACCGCTTCTCGCGCACGCTCCACGAAGCCGAGGCCGTCCGGAGGAATCTGGTTCTCTGGTTCGCCGACCTCTACCGGCGGAAGCTCTACCTGGAGCTCGGCTACACCTCCATCTTCGCCTACACCGCCGAGCGCCACGGCTTCTCCAAGAGCAGGTGCGTGCAGTTCATCCGTCTGGCCGAGTCGTTGAAGCGGCTCCCCGCGCTCCACGAGTCCCTGGCCGCGGGGGAGATGCCCTGGACCAAGGCGCGGGAGGTGGTGAAGGTGGCGACTCCCGAGACCGAACGCGCGTGGGTCGACGAGGCGAAGCGTTCGAGCCGGCGCGCGCTGGAGCGGAAGATCGCCGCGGCCCGGGGACGGGTGAAGGAGAGCCGAGGTCCCATGCGGGGGCAGGAGAGCCTGGCGCTGGCGGCGACGGAGGCGGTGGGGCGGGACCGGGGTTCGGCGGACGAGAACGGCGCTGCGCGTGCGTTACCAAGCGGCGCCGGCACCCCCGCGGTGGAGGGTGCGGGGGAGACTGCGGACGGAAAGCGCCCGAATACCGGTGGCCGGGGGGAAACCGGGGAAGGTCGACGGGCCGCGCTGGTCCACGAGATCCCCGAGGAGGTCCGTCTTCGCTTCCCCGCGCTCCGGTACGCGGAGTACGGGGCGCTGGTGGAGAAGCTACGCAAGCAGGGATGGAAGGGCCCGGTGGAGGACCTGATCGTGGCCGGGCTGGCTGCGCTGGCCGGGGAGGGTCGTACCCCGGGGGCGGGAGTGAAGACTTCCGCCGTCTCGGAGTCGAACGTGAAGGCGTCTTCGGTCGGTGCGGGTACGGAGGGGAGCGCCGTCCCACGGCCCGGCTCGAACGCGCCATGGGTAGGGGCGCGCCCCGCAGATGAGAACCGGCCTGCTGCGGTCGCTGGTGTGGAGGATCCTCCCGCCCGGTGTACCCGGGTGTTCGCGAGCACTCCGTACCAGGTGGTGATCCGGCGCTGCGAGGACTGCGGGAGAGGGGAGGTTCTGACCGGGCGCGGACCGAAGCCGCTCCATCCGGCCGAGCTGGCGGCGATCCTCTGCGATGCCCGGGTCCACCGCCGGGGAGCGAAGAACCGGGCGGTGATCCCGCCGGCCCTGCGCCGCAGGGTTCTGGAACGGGACGGCCATCGCTGCCGGGTCGCCGGGTGCGGAAGCGGCCGGTTCCTCTCCGTGCACCATCGCAAGCCCCGCTCGGCCGGGGGGACGAACACGCCCGGGAACCTGGTGACCCTCTGCGCGAGCTGCCATCGGGCGATCCACGAGATGGGGGAACGCACCGGCCGGGAACTTCTGGGTCGGATGTTGAGGGCGCCCGCTCCGGTGATTCCCGAGGGTACCCAGACCGCCTCGGGCCCCGAATGACCCTGGACGGGAGGAGTCCATATGCGGGTACACCGCCCGGCAAGCGGGCGGGGTGCCGCGCCTCCACACCTCCCCGTGGGACCCGTATAATCTCCGGACCCTCGGACACGAAAGAGGCCGCCTCGCGCGGCCTCGGGAGAACGCATCGTGAGAGCCCTCTACGTCCACATCGCCGCCCTGACCGCCTGCTCGTTCCTCGTCATCGCCCCCGGCGCCGGCGCAGAGGATCTCCTGGCCCCGGTCCGAGCCAAGATCGACCGGGCCCAGGAGGAGCTGAACGCCGCTCCGGGAGCGCTGGCCGCGGCGCCGCTCCTGCTTCAGACCGGACACCACGACGACGCCGAGGACATGGTCCCGAAGCTCCTTGCGATGGGCCGCGACGGCCGGGTGGCCGCCGCGAGGATCCTCTTTGCGGTGGTGGACTTCGAGCACCTTGCACCCTTGATCGACACTCTCCGCACCGAGTATCCCGACGATCCCGAGGCCCGGCGCCTGGTCTACCGGTGGTGGTTCACGGTGGACGATCTGGCCTCGGTGGATGCGGCCATCCAGGCGCGGTTGGACGCCGGGGCCATGAACGAAGCGGACCGCCTGGCCGCCGCCCTGCTCCGCTCCAAGCTCCTGGACTACGACGGCGCGCGGAAAGGCTACGAGGAGGCCCTGGCCGCGGCCGCCGGCCCCGCGGACAGCGCCCGCGCCTATCAGGGCCTGGGGGAGACCGCCTACAAGAAGCGCGACTTCGACCGGTCGCTGGCGCATCTGACCCGGGCCCTCGCCCTTTCCGTCCCCGCCCCCGATCTCCTGGGGAGCCTGGCCGTGACCCTGATTCGCCTGGGGCGAACCGACGAGGCCATCGACGCCGACGAGCTGGCGGTCCGGATCGCGCCCTACGACGAGATGGCCCACTACATGCTTGGAAACGGCTACGCGCGGAAGAACTACAGCCAGCTCTTCGCCGCCTACCCGGGAGCGTTCGCCACCGGGCCGGGAAGGGAGACCCTGGCCCGGGCCGACTCCCTCCTGGCCGCGGGCCGGCCGGCGGATGCGCTCCGCGCCTACCTGGCCCTCCGGCACGCCTACCCGGACTGGGCGGACGTCATGGTCCGTCTGGGATCGATGGAATGGGATCGGGGGAGCTACAAGACGGCGGGAAGCTGGTTCGTGAAGGCGCTGGGGGTCTGTCCCGAATACGGCCGCGCCCACAACGGCCTGGCCAAGGCGCTGGAGGCGGAGCGCCTGGCGGTGGAGGTCCACCTTTCGGACTACGAGAAGGTCTTCGCCGCGGCGCCCATGCCCGACGTCCCGGGGATCGAGAGCTTCGTGGAGAACTGGAACGCCTTGAGCCCCCGCCACCAGAAGCGGGTCGCGCTCTCCATCGCGCCCTGGAAGCGGTACATCCCGGTGCTGATCGAGTCCGGGGCCACCTACTACATCAAGCCGCTCTACGAGCTGCTCTCGGAGACCCCGGGGCAGGAGACCCTGCGGGATCAGCGCATCAGCTACGACTCGCGCCTCTGGGACGACGTCCGGGGCTGCGGCGGCTATCACACCGTGACCGGGGTAGAGGACGTGGAGCGCACCATCCACGACCGTTACAACACCGTGCTCCACGAGCTCACCCACCAGGTCCACGGCGTGCTTCCGGCCGAGCGCAAACGCCAGATCCAGGAACTCTACCGGGAGACCAAGGAGCGGGACGAGAAGACCGGAGACGCGTTCCTGAGCCGCTACGCCTCGGGAAGCGTGTGGGAGTACTTCGCCGAGGGGGCCAACTCCCTGGAGTCGCCGCGCCGGGACCAATACGATACCCGGGAAATCGTGCGCGAACGCCTGGCAAAAATGGATCCGGCGCTCATGGCCCTGGTCCGGGAACTCATGACCACCGCCGACGTGGAGAGCTGCTACGCGGTGGGATACGCCAACCGGGGGGACGACGCCCTGGAGCGGGGCCGCCCCGACGAGGCCATCGCCTCCTACCGGAAGGCGCTGGCCAGGAGCCCGGGTGAGGAGTCGGCCACCGGATCGCTGGTCTACGCGCTCACGGTGGCGGACCGCGCCAAGGAGGCGTCGGCGACGGCGGAACGGGCCGCGGCCGACGATCCGGAGAGCGCGTCCCTGGCCGTCCGCCGGGCCGACGCCATGCGCCACGCGGGAAGCGATCTGAAGGCGACCATCGCCGCCCTGGCCGCCGCCCGGCCCGGGGTCCGGGAGGAGGAGCGATACCAGGTGGACCTCGCCCTCGGCGGTTACCGCTGGGCGGTGGGGGACGCTTCCGGCGCCCTGGCCGCCTACGACAGCGTGCTCGCCTATCAGAGCGACAGCCCCGAGGGGCTCTGGGGAACCGCCACCGCCCGCGCCCTGGCCGGGGAGTGGAGCGCGGCGTGGAAACGGTACGACGAGGCGGTGCGACTCCGGACCGGGGTGGTGCCCCTCCGCGACGACTACGCCCGGGACCTGCTCCGGGCGGGGGAGACCGACCGGGCCGAGGAGCAGGTGAGGGCCGCGCTCCTCCTCGATCCCGAGGACCCCACCACGCTGGCCCTCGAAGCCTGGGTGGCCCTGGCCCGCGGCGACGCCGGGCGGGCGGCGGCGGCCGCCGAATCCGCGCTGGGCTTCGGACCCTGGTGCGACCTGGCCGCGATCGTCAAGGCCCGGGCCCAGATCGCCCAGGGGAAGGGCGCCGAAGCATCGAAGACCCTGGCGCCGATTCGCGAGCGCGCGAAACGCGGCGCCCCTCCCGAATACGTGTACCGGGAGAAGTGGGGACGTTACGACGAGGTGCACGCCCTCCCGGCGGTGGAGCGACAGCTCATTCCCGAGGTCAAGTAAAGGATGTTCGAGGAGTCGACGGGATTCCCCCCCGATCGCACGGTCTACGGCGCTCACGGCGCCTGCGCCACCTCGCACCCGCTGGCCGCGGAAGCCGGGTTGCACATCCTCCGTGAAGGAGGCTCGGCGGCCGATGCCGCGGTGGCCATGGCCGCCGCCCTGACCGTGGTCGAACCCACCTCGAACGGCATCGGCTCCGACGCTTTCGCCCTGGTGTGGGCGGAGGGAAAGCTCCATGGCCTGAACGGAAGCGGCCGCGCCCCCGTGCTCCTCGCCGCGGACGACGCACGCTCCGCCGGCCACCACGCCATGCCCGCCCGCGGCTGGCTTCCGGTCACCGTGCCGGGAGCGCCGGCGGCCTGGCAGGAGGTCCACGCGCGCTTCGGGCGGTTGGACTTCGAGGACGTGCTTCGGCCCGCGGTGGACCTGGCTTATCGCGGCGCGCCGGTTCCGCCGGTGGTTTCGCACTTCTGGAAACGCGCCGCGGACGTCTACGCGCGGTTCGAGGGCCCGGAGTTCGCCGCCTGGCCCGGGACCTTCACCCGGGACGGCCGCGCCCCCGAGCCCGGGGAGCGGGTGAAGCTCCCCCACCACGCGCGCACCCTGGCCCGGATCGCCCGCTCCGGGGCGGAGGATTTCTACCGGGGGCGCCTGGCCGGGGAGATCGACCGGTTCTCCCGGGAGACCGGGGGCCTCCTTCGCGCGGAGGACCTGGCCGCTCACCGGAGCGCCTGGGTGGAACCGATCGGCGCGCGCTACCGCGACGTGGAACTCTGGGAGATCCCTCCCAACGGACAGGGGATCGTGGCGCTCTCCGCTCTGCGGATCCTGGACGGGCTGGAGCCGGGGGATTCCTGGGCCGACCCGCGCGGCGTGCATGCCTCCATCGAGGCGGTGAAGCTGGCCTTCGCCGACGCCCAGGTCCACGTGGCCGATCCGGATCGGATGCGGGTGGAGTTCCATGCGTTGCTGGAGGAGGACTATGTGGCCTCGAGGCGGGCGCTCATCGGGCCCCGGGCCGAGGCGCGCACCACCGGGATCCCCCCCGACCACGGGACCGTATACCTGGCCGCCGCCGATCGCGACGGGATGATGGTGAGCTGGATCCAGTCCAACTACATGGGGTTCGGCTCGGGGGTGGTGGTACCGCGAACCGGGATCGCGCTCCAGAACCGGGGCGCGGGGTTCTCCCTGGAACCCGGCCACGTGAACGAGGCCGCGGGGGGGATGCGGCCGTTTCACACCATCATTCCCGGCTTCCTGTTCCGGGGAGGTGAGCCCTGGGGACCGATTGGGGTGATGGGAGGGCACATGCAGCCCCAGGGGCACGTGCAGGTGGTGCGGGACCTGGTGGATTTCGGCCTTTCCCCCCAGAGCGCCCTGGACCTTCCGCGCTGGATGTGGAACGACGGGCTCGGGGTCGAGGCCGAGTCGGCCTGGCCCCGGGAAACCACCGACGCGCTCCGGGCGTGGGGCCACGACCTCTCGCGGACCGGTGACCCCTCGCCCTTCGGCCGCGGGCAGATCATCCTCCGCGACCCCCAAGGGGTCTACGGAGCGGGGAGCGACCGGCGCGCCGACGGGCGGCCCCTGGCGTTCTGACCGGGCGGCCGGGGCAGTGGCGCCGTTCGGAGCCCGGCGGCCGGCCCCGGGGCGCCGGGACCGGCCCGCTCGGGGAGGTGACGCGGCCCCTTGACGGGGCAACCCGGGGGGCGGATTACTCGTAAGTCAGGGAGCGGGGGCCGCCCCGGGTTCCACCGCCGGCCGGCGCCCGGCAAGACCTACACCGAGCGAGGAGCATCGATGAGCGAGCCGTCACAGTGGACCCTGCGACACGATGGGAAAGACTACCCGGCCGAGTCCTTCACCGGGGTGAGGGAGTGGTATCGGACGAACCACGTTCCTCACGACTGCCAGATCTTCGATCCCGAGCAGTCGCGATGGCTCAAGCCGGAGGAGGTTCTCCCCCGGGTGGTGGCGGACATCGTGGCCACCACCACCCCGGGTCTCGAGGGGCGGCGCATCAAGCGCTACATCGACGTGGAGAGCGTCGAGGTGGTGTTCGGCACCAGCCCCCTGACCGAACTCACCGCCGGCGTCGAGGATTTCCTGGGGCGAAACTCCACCGAGTTCGAGACCAAGCTCCAGACGGCCAAGCGGAGCGCCCTGGCCCGGCTCAAGTACCGGGCGCTCTGCCTGGGGGGGAACGCGGTGGTGGGCGTGGACCTCGACTACACCGAGTTCTCGAGCAACCGCGTGGGGGTGGTGGCCAACGGCACCGTGGTCGAGGTGGAGTGATCCGCGCCTAGGCGCCGGTCCCCGAACGGGTCGTCCCGGCGCCGCCGAACCGCTCCGATTCGTCCGCCCCTTCGGCCAGCTCGCGGACCCGCGAGTGGGGGGGGACGAAGAACCCCAGGACGAGCCCCGACAGGAATCCTCCGAGGTGCCCCAGGTAATCCGCGTTCAGGATGGATGGGAGCACCAGGGCCACGAAGAGCGGGAGGTAGACCCGGCGGGCCTTCCACCGCTGGCGGTAGCTGAAGATCCGGTAACGGCGGATGAGGAAGCTCGCCGTCATTCCCCCGAGCCCGAACACCGCCCCCGAAGCGCCGATGCTGAGCGGTGGGCGGCCGTGACCGGCGTAGGACAGCCACATTCCCGCGATGCCGGTGATGAAGTACCCGAGGAGCGCCCAGCGCTTTCCCATCAGGTACTCGACCGACCCCGAGGTGGCCAGGAGGGCGGTCATGTTGCTCAGCAGGTGCTGCGGCCCGGCGTGAAGGAAGAGGGTCGGGACCCACCACCAGTAGGCGCGGTGGTCGCGGACCGCGTGCCACCAGCCGCCGGCCCAGTGCACCACCGTATCCAGGTACTGCCCCCGGTACATCGCCACCAGCACCCCGGCGACCAGGAGATTGACCAGCAGCATGATCTCGGTGACCGAAACGCCTCGAGAGGGGAAGAGGACCCGGCTCACGTTGGGACCCCGGGGAAGGGGCGGCGGCACGCCCCGGCGCATCGCCCGCCGCCAGATCCCGGTCCCCTCGACCGGCGACCATCCCGCCCCCTCGACCCAGACCAGGGTCCCGGGGGGAATGCGCCCGTCCTGGGCCCAGAGGTCGAATTCCTCGGGTTCGAGCCGGATCTCTTCGTTCCTGATTCGCAGGGTGATCATCGCGGCGAGTGTATCAGCCCGCCGCCGCCCCGACCGCCGCCGAGAGCGGCCCGGTTTGCCCTCCCCGATCGAGGAACGTAAGATGAATCCGGGCGCGCGATCCGTCGCCGTCTTCTCCCTGGGAGAGTTCACGAAAGGAGGCCGCCATATCCAAGGCAATCCGGATCGGCGTCCTCCTTGCCGTTCTGGCCGCGGGATGCGGGAAGCCCCGGGAAACCGGGACCGTGATCACCTTTCCCGGAAGCTCGGTGGGAGCCGAAGCCCGGGTCCTGAAGCGCCAGCTCGCGCGCTTCATGGAACTTCATCCCGGCATCCGGGTGGTCCAGCGGGAGACCCCGGACGCCGCCGACCAGCGCCACCAGCTCTACGTCCAGTGGTTGAACGCCGAGGCCAGCGAACCGGACATTCTTCAGCTCGACGTGATCTGGACCCCGGAGTTCGCCGCCGCGGGCTGGATCCTTCCCCTCGACCGTTTCGGGCCGGACACCGCGGCATTCTTCCCGGCGACCGTGGAGGCCGACTCGTGGAAGGGATCCCTGTATGCGCTCCCGTGGTTCGTGGACGTGGGGATGCTCTACTGGCGGACCGACCTGCTCGCGCATCCTCCGGCCACCTTCGATGAGCTCTTCCGCCAGGCCCGCCGGGGCATGCAGGCGGACGGTCTCCCCTACGGATTCGTCTGGCAGGGGGCCCGCTACGAGGGGCTGGTCACGGTGTTCCTGGAGTTCCTGGGAGGCTACGGCGGGCGGATCATGGACGCCTCGGGCCGGGTGGCGGTGGACTCCCCGGAGGCGATTCGCGCCCTCACCGCCATGCGCGCCGCCATCGACAGCCTCGGGGTGACCCCGCGGGACGCGCTCACCTGGCACGAGGAGGAGACCCGCTTCGCCTTCCAGAACGGCCGGGCGGTGTTCATGAGGAACTGGCCCTATGCCTATCCCCTCATGGAGGACTCGACCAGGTCCACGGTGGTGGGACGGTTCGCGGTCGCTCCCATGCCCTCGGCCCCCGGAGGCCGGCCCACCGCCGCGCTCGGCGGCTCCCAGCTCGCGGTCAACGCCCGGTCCAGGCATCCCGAGGCGGCGTACGCGGTGATCGACTACCTCACCCGGCCCGCCCAGATGCTGGAACGGGCGGAGGTCGCCGGTCAGTACCCGGCCCGGGTCGCCCTCTACGACGACCCACGGCTGGCGAAGGCCCTGGCCGTCCCTCCCGCGGAAGCGCGCGCGGTGATCGCCGCGTCGAGGCCCCGGCCGGCGACCCCGGTCTACACCCAGCTCTCCGAGACCCTGCAGATCCAGCTCCACCGCGCCCTGACCGGCCAGGCCGAGCCCGCGGACGCGCTCCACCGGGCGGCGACGGAGATGCGGGAACTCCTGCGGCGGGTCGGACTCGCTCCCGACGGGGCCGCGGCCGGCGGAATGCCGTGAACGGCCCGGAACCTTGCCGGCGGGGGCTTCCACACTGGGGATGGCGGTGAGCGGCCCGCGATCCCGGTCGGAGGCGCGCCTGGCCTGGGGGCTGGTGCTGCCCGCCCTGGGCATCGTGGTGCTGGTGGCGGTCTTTCCGCTTCTCTGGACGGTGTGGGACTCGCTCCACCTCCACGATCTTCGGATGCCGTGGCGGGGGCATCCGTTCGTCGGCTTCGCCAACTACGCCGAGGCGCTTTCCACCCCGCGGTTCTGGGGAGCGCTCCTCCACACCGCCCTCTTCACCGGGGCCACGGTGATCCTGGAACTCGGGATCGGGCTCTTTCTCGCCCTGAGCCTCAACCGCGCCTATCGGGGGCGGGGGGCGGTGCGGATGGCGGTGCTGGTGCCGTGGGCCATTCCCACCGTGGTGTCGGCGCTCCTCTGGCGGTTTCTCTTCGAGGGGCAGGCGGGGATCGTGAACGCCGCGCTGGTCGATCTCCATCTCCTCCGGCATCCCTTCGTCTGGTTCTCGAGCGCAGTGGGAGCGTGGGCGCCGGTGATCCTGAGCGACGTGTGGAAGATGACCCCCTTCGTGACCCTGCTCCTTCTGGCCGGGCTCCAGAACATCGACGAGACCCTCTACGAGGCGGCGCGGGTGGACGGCGCCGGCGCCTGGACGGCGTTCACGCGGATCACCCTGCCGCTCCTCAAACCGGCCATCCTGGTGGCGCTGATCTTCCGCACCCTCGACGCCTTTCGGGTATTCGACCTGGTCTACGTCCTGACCGGCGGGGGACCGGGCACCTCCACCGAGCCCATCGCCCTCTACACCTTCAACCAGCTCCTCCAGAATCTCCGTTTCGGCTACGGCTCGGCGCTCTCGGTGATCGTTTTCGGGGTCACCTTCGGGTTGGCCCTGGTCTACATCCGGATTCTGGGCGCGGGTCTCGCCGCCGAGGAGGGGGCATGAGCGGACGGCGTCTCTCGTGGATCGTGCTGGCGCTCCTGGTCCTCGGCATTCTCTTCCCGTTCTACTGGGCGGTGATTGCGTCCCTCACCCCCGAGCAGGCGCTTTTCCAGAAGCCCACCCTCATCCCCGGCGCGCTCACCCTCGACCACTACCGGGCGCTCTTCACCCAGCGCCGGTTCTGGATCCCCATCCGGAATTCGATGGTCGTGGCCGGATCCACCACCGGGTTGTGCGTGGTCCTGGGGGCCTTCTGCGCCTACGCCATCGCCCGCCTCCGGTTCCGGGGGAAGGGCCCGGTCCTGGGCTTCGTCCTCGCGGTGACCATGTTTCCCCAGATCTCCATCGCCTCACCCCTCTACCTGGTGCTTCGGGACCTCGGGCTGGTCAATACCTACCCCGGACTCATCTTTCCGTACATGACCTTCGCCATGCCGCTCACCGTGTGGCTCCTGGTGGGGTTCTTCCGCCAGCTTCCCCGGGAGCTGGAAGAAGCGGCCATGATCGACGGCGCGGGCCGGCTCCGGATCTTTCGCGAGGTGATCCTTCCGCTCTCGCTCCCGGGGCTCGCCACCACCGCGATCCTCACCTTCGTCTACTGCTGGAACGAGTTCCTCTTTGCGCTGTCGTTCACCCTCGGTCCCGAGCGGCAGACGGTGCCGGTGGCCATCGCCCTCTTCCGGGGGCAGTACCAGGTGCCGTGGGGGGAGATCCTGGCCGGGGCGGTGGTGGCCACGGTGCCGGTGGCCGTGCTGGTGCTCGTCTTCCAGCGGAGGATCGTCCAGGGGCTGACCGCGGGGGCGGTGAAGTAGGGGGGGGAGCCGAGGTCCCGGGGCGACAGGGGGGCGGAAGTGGATCCCAAACGATCGGCCGGTCCCAATTCGGCTTTGGATTGTGGCATGATTTTCATAACTACTTGAAGCGATTAGGCTTATCAAATCTGATTTATTTCATTTTATTTGTTGTTTGAGGGGGTCGATCGGCGTACTTTTCGGGTTGGAGGGACTTGCATCCCGGTCCCCATTCCCGAGCCCCCGAAAGGAGAGACCCCCATGAGGTTTTCTACCCTTCTCCGCGCAGCGTGCCTGCCGGCAATGCTCCTAATCCTCCACCCCACCACCGCGTCCGCGGTCCTCGGCATCGAGCACGAGGACATCGGCTGGGTCACCCAGAACGGCATGGTCACGTTCAGCCTCCACTTCACCAACCCTGGTCCCGATACGAGCGCCGCGTCCACGGGTGTCCTCTACTCCCAGGAGTACGGCGCCTTCGTCCCGCGATTCGGCGAGATCGGCTCGTTCAACGTCCCGTCCCTGGCCCCGGACAGCTTCTTCGACATCAGCTACGAGGTCTCGCTGAGCCAGCTCCCCCCGAGCGCCGGGGAGATCGTCCCCGGCACGTCGTCCGCTCCCGCCGGCGTGCAGGACGTCGCGGTCGCCGGTTGCCCTCCCGACGATCATTGGGACGGGAACGTGGACGTGATATGGACCGACCCCGCGGGGGGAGGGGGAGAGACCTTCGTCCACTACGGCACTCTCCAGAGTTGCCCGGGCGGCGGGAGCTCCTACATCCACGTGGTGACCCAGTGCACGGGGCTGACCACCTGGACGTTTACGCCGCTCTGCTCCGGGTTCACCGGCACCCTGGTGAACGAGGACTTCACTCCGGCCCCTCCGGGTCTTCCCTCCGGCTGGTCCGGCTACATCTGCGTCGGGTCCGACGCCTCGGTCGCCGTGGGGACGACCTGCTGCTTCCAGGTTCTGTTCGTCTGCAACAACACCACCGTCCCCGTGGATCTCTGCGTCGAGACCTGTGACTGGGGCTCGGTCCCGGTCGAGAGAACCACGTGGAGCGCGATCAAGTCGCTCTACCGGTAGCGACGGTCTCCATCGCTTCCACTCGGCCCCCGGCGGGCCGGTCCTTCGCGGGGCCGGCCCGCTTCCTCTCCGCCCGTCGGGTCTTCCCGGCTCCTGGGCTCGCGTTGGCGCCCTTCCGGGGATAAACTCCCTCCCGGCCGAACGTTCACCAGCCGATTCCATCTCAGCCGACGAGGAGCGCCATGACCGATCACGATGACCATCGCGAACACGCGGGGATGAACCGAAGGAGCTTCATCAGGCGGGCCGCGGCGGGGGGCGCGCTCTTCGCCGCCGCGCCGATGCGGGCGGCGTTCGGCGCGCCGGGAGACGCAGGGGGCCCCGGGGCCTCGGGCGGCGGGCCGCGCTTCGACCTGGAGGAGGCGACCCTGGCCGGTCTCCAGGAGGACCTGCGCGCGGGGCGCACCACCTCCCGGGAACTCACCCGGAAGTACCTGGTGCGGATCGGGGCCATGGACAAGGCGGGCCCCGCCCTCCATCACGTGATCGAAACCAACCCCGAGGCCCTGGCCATCGCCGAGGGACTCGACGCCGAGCGGAAGCAGAAGGGGCCGCGCGGCCCTCTCCACGGGATCCCGGTCCTGGTGAAGGACAACGTGGCCACCGCCGACCGGATGCAGACCACGGCGGGGTCCCTGGCCCTGGCCGGCGCCGCCCCGCCCGGCGACTCCTTCGTGGCGAAGAAACTGCGCGAGGCCGGGGCGGTGATCCTCGGCAAGGCGAACCTGAGCGAATGGGCCAACTTCCGCTCCACCCATTCCTCCAGCGGCTGGAGCGCCCGGGGAGGACAGGGGAGGAACCCCTACGCCCTGGACCGGAACCCCTGCGGATCGAGCTCCGGGTCCGCCGCCGGGGTCTCCTCCAACTACTGCGCGGTGGCGGTGGGAACCGAGACCGACGGCTCCATCGTCTGTCCGTCGGCCACCAACGGGGTGGTGGGGTTGAAGCCCACGCTGGGGCTGGTGAGCCGGTCGGGGATCGTGCCCATCTCCCACTCCCAGGACACCGCGGGACCGATCGCCCGCACCGTGGCCGACGCGGCGATCCTCCTCGCCGCCCTGGCCGGTCCGGATCCCTCCGATCCGGCCACCGCCGCCTCCGCCGGCCACGTGGAACCCGACTACACCCGCTTCCTGGATCCCGGGGGATTGCGGGGGGCCCGGATCGGGGTGGCGCGCGAGAAATTCTTCGGCTACTCCAAACCCGCCGACGCGCTGATCGAGGCCGCGATCAAGGACCTGGAGCGCCTGGGCGCGACGATCGTGGACCCGGCGGACATCCCCCACGCCGGGGAGTACGACGACGCGGAGTTCGAGGTGCTCCTCTACGAGTTCAAGGCGGATCTCGAGGCCTACTTCCGGACCTGGGCCCCCGGTGGCCGGGTGAAGATCCTGAAGGACGTGATCGACTTCAACGAGCGGAACCGCGTCTCGGAGCTTCGATACTTCGGGCAGGAGCTCATGGTCATGGCCGAGGAGAAGGGGCCGCTCACCGACCCGGCCTACCTCGAAGCGCTGGCCACCTGCCGGAAGCTCTCCCGGGAGGAGGGGATCGACGCGGTCATGAACGCGAACCGGCTGGACGCCCTGGTCATGCCCACCGGCGGCCCCGCCTGGACCACCGACCTGGTGAACGGCGACCACTACCTGGGCGGAAGCTCCACTCCGGCCGCGGTCTCGGGCTACCCCAGCATCACCGTTCCCGCCGGGTTCGTGTTCGGGCTCCCGGTGGGGATCTCGTTCGTGGGCCGGGCCTGGGACGAACCGAAGCTCCTGAAGCTCGCCTTCGCCTACGAGCAGGGGACCCACCACCGGCGCCCGCCGCGGTTTCTCCCCACCGCGGACCTGGGCGCCGGGAGGTGATTCGAGGCCGCAGTATGCCCTCCGGCCGTAAATGAACCGGGCCCCCTCGCCGGAGGGGGCCCGCCGTTCATGAAGGCCGGCGATCCGGCGGTCGACTACTCGTAGGCCGCCTTGATTCTCCCCCACGTCGTGGATTCGACCGGAACGGGGAGGTCGCAGACGGTGAAGAACTGGTTGCTGGGATACTGGTTGAGGTCGACGGACCGGGGATCGGCCAGGTTGCAGGCCAGGCTTGCCGGCCCCAGGATCTGGTTCGCCATGTAGTCGTGGTTCACGCCGTTCACGAAAGCGCACACCTGCACGCAGCCGGTGGGGTTTCCAATGGCCAGGAGCGGGATCTTGAGCTCGACTCCGGTCGTCACGCCGAATCCACCCCCCCCCGTGGCCGGGCAGCCGGTGCCCCCCACCCCCGCGACATTGCGGTTGTCGATGGTGGCCTCCACCGGGAATGGAGCCCCGCCGCCGACCAGCGGACCGGGAGTGGCCGCCGCGCCCTGGCCAAGGTAGTAGCCCACCCCGGTGCCGATCTCCACGTAGTCCGCGTAGAGGGCGTAGGGGGAGCCGCCGCCGGTGATGCTGAACCAGTAGTCAGCCTCGAAGTTGGTGTCGAAGATGAGCCCGTTTCCGGATCCGTCGTCGCACATGCGTAGGAAGCCGCCCTGGTTGGAGTTGGTCCCCAGCAGCCGGTTCTCACCTCCGGGGACGGTGTCGAGAAAGATCTCGATCTTGTTGAAGTTCGACTCCAGGTTTCCGGTGAGGAAGAGATAGAGATAGCCTCCGGAAATTCCTCCGTAGGCTTGGTCCAGTTCCGATCCGTTGGCGTCGTCCACGACGCCCAGGTTGCTGTCCCCGAAGCCGGTGTTGGTGTCCTGGGTCGTGAGGGCGGGGCCGTAGGCCACATCGAGGGTGCCGTCGATGGTCGGCTGGGCCCACACCGCCTCCGCCGCGGCGAGGAGGAACGCGCAGGCGATCGATAGGGTAGCGTACTTCATGGTGGATACCTCATTCCCTTGGGTGCAGGGCTGAAGAGTGCCCGGGGAACTCCGGGGGAAGAGGGACGCATCCCGGGCCGGTCGTCGATTTGGATTTTATCCGATTTGGCAGGAGCAAGAAACCGAAAACCCGGATCGGTCCAAGCCGGGAATTTCCGGGATTCCGGTCGCGCGGTTCGGGTGGCTCGGGACGGCTCAGACAGGTTCCCGGCTCCCCGCGGGCCGGGGGGATCAGCGACCGGGATCCGACTCGCGGGGACCGCCGGCCCCGGCCATCTTCGCCCCCGAGGCCGCGTCTGGGTCCAGAAGGCGCTCCATGGCGTCCGAGGCCCGGCCGGCGTGGTAGGACGAGCGGACCAGGGGTCCGGCCTCCACGTAGACGAACCCGGCCTCCATCCCCGCGTCGTGGATTCCCCGGTACTCCTCGGGGGTGAGGTAGCGCTGCACCGGAAGGTGCTTCCGGGTGGGCTGGAGGTACTGCCCCACGGTGAAGATATCCACGTCGGACCGGCGAAGGTCCCCCATCAGCGCGACGATCTCCTCGAAGGTCTCGCCCAGGCCGACCATGATCCCGGACTTGGTGGCCCGGATGCGGTCGCCGCGGGCCCGCGCGGCGCGCTCCAGGAGTTCCATCGAGCGCTCGTACACCGCGTAGGGCCGCACCCGCCGGTAGAGGCGCTTCACGCACTCGGTGTTGTGGGCGAGGACGTCGGGGCGGGCGTCGAGGATGGTCTCCAACGCGTCCCAGTTTCCCCGGAGGTCGCTGATCAGGACTTCCACCCGGCACTCCGGAGCCCGTTCCCGGATGGATCGGATGGTCTCGGCGAAGTGCCCGGCCCCCTCGTCGGGGAGGTCGTCCCGGTTCACCTGGGTGATGACCGCGTGACGAAGCCCCAGGGCGGCCACCGCCTCCCCCACGTGGCGCGGCTCCTCGGGGTCCAGATACCCCGGCTTCCCCTTGGCCACGTTGCAGAACATGCAGCGCCGGGTGCAGATGTCCCCCATGACCATGAAGGTGGCGGTCTTCTCCCGCCCCCAGCACTCGAAGATGTTGGGGCAGCGCGCTTCCTCGCACACCGTGTTCAGGCTCAGGTTCTTGACCAGGCCCTTCACCTCGCGGAATTCCTCGGTGTTGTTGAGCCGGATCTTGATCCACTCCGGACGCTTGAGGGTCGTCTTCCGATCGACGGTCATGCCATCTCCGTTCCACGGGCGCCGCCCGCGGCCGCGCCCTGGATTCCGTCCCGATCCCCGGCGGGGTCGCCGGATGGGGAAGGGAAGGGTTCGGGGTGAACGGTTTCGCGGTCGAACAGCTCTGCGAACCGGGCGGCGAACCGCTCCGCCACCCGAGGCATCGGAGGGGGCGGCCCGTCCAGCAGCTTCTCCATGCTGGTCACCCCGTAGTTCCGGATGCCGCAGGGCACGATGGTCCTGAAGTGATCGAGGTCCGTGGTGATGTTGAGCGCGAACCCGTGGCTGGTGATCCATCGCGACACCCGGACCCCGATCGCCGCCACCTTGGCGCCCCCCACCCAGACCCCGGTGAGCCCCTGCTTCCGCCCTCCTTCGACCCCGAATTCGGCCAGGGTGGAGATCAGGGCCTCCTCCAGCCCGCGGACGTATTTCCAGACGTCCTTCCGGTCGGGGGCGAGGTTCACGATGGGATAGCCCACCAGCTGTCCCGGCCCGTGATAGGTGACGTCCCCGCCGCGGCCGCACTCGGCCACGGTGATTCCCAGCCGGTCGAGATCGTCGGCCGAGGCCACCACGTTTTCCCCGCGGGCGTTTCGGCCCAGGGTGATGACCGGGTCGTGCTCCAGCAGAAACAGGGCCTCGGGCGCGGTGCCCGCCCGCACCGCCTCCACCCGCTCCTCCTGCAGGCGGAGCCCGTCGGCGTAGGCCACTCGCCCCAGGAATGAAACCTCCAGTCGTCTCCGTTCCATGGGTGGAGTCTACACCCGCCCGGCGGGCGCGCCGGGTCGGGGAAGGGCGCGGCTACTGGACATTCCCGGCCTCGATGAACTTCTTCACGTGCGCCATGAACATCTCGGCCATCGCCCCGTCCACCAGCCGGTGGTCGTAGGAGAGGGAGAGATAGCACCGGTGACGGATGGCGATGGCGTCGTCGATCACCACCGGGCGCTTTTCGATCGCCCCCACCCCCAGGATCGCCACCTGGGGTTGGTTGATGATCGGGGTTCCGCCGAGACCCCCGTAGACCCCGGGGTTGGTGATGGAGAAGGTGCCCCGCTGGACCTCGTCGGGGGAGAGCTTCTTGGTGCGGGCGCGCTCCCCGAGATCGTTTACCGCCCGGGCCAGGCCGAGGAGGTTCCGCTCGTCGGCGTTTCGGATCACCGGAACGATGAGACCCTTCCCGCCCTCCAGCGCCACCGCGATCCCGACGTTGATCTCGTGCTTGAGGACGATCTTGTCCCCCATCACCGACGCGTTCACGTAGGGGAAGTGCTGGAGCCCATCCACCACCGCGCGGATGACGAAGGGGAGATAGGTGAGGTTCACTCCCTTTTCGGCGAACCCCGCCTTGAGCTCCTTCCGCTGGCGGGCCACCGCCTCGAAATCCACGTCGAAGAACGATGTCACGTGGGCGGCCACCGACTGGGAGTAGACCATGTGGTCGGCGATCTTCTTCCGCATCACCGACATCGGCTCGATCTGAACCGGTTCCCCCTCCACGTAGGGCGGGATGTGGAGATCGGGGAGATGGAGGCCGTCCCCGGCGGGGGCTCCGCCCGGCGCAGGGGAGGGGGGAGCCGGCGCCGGCGCCGCCCCGCCCGGTCCGGCCTCGCGCCGGGGGACCGCTTTGGCGGCCGGCGCCTCGGCCGCGCCGCTCTCCAGGTGGTCCAGGATGTCCTTCTTGGTCACCCGTCCCGAGATCCCGGTTCCCTCCACCCGGGAGATGTCGACCCCGTGCTCCTCGGCGATCTTCCGCACCACCGGGGAGGAACGGACCCGCCGAAGCTCGTCGGCCGAGTACCGGTCGTAGGGTTTCTCCACCTCGGCTCCGACCCCGTTCCCGTCGCCCCGGGGCGTCTCCGTCTCCTTCGCCCCGCCTCGCTCCGCGGCCACCGGCTGCTCTTCGCCGGCGACGGGAGCCTCGGGCCCGGTCGCCGGGGGGGGGGCGTCTTCGCCGGCTCCGGCTCGGGGGCGGGCTTCTCCGGCGCCTCGGTGCGCGTCTCTCCCGAGGCCTCGAAGGAGGCGGGCTCCGGGGCCGCCGCCGGGGCGCCGCCCCCGGCCGGGGCCTCGCCCTGGGCCCCGATCCGCCCCACCACCGTGTTCACGTCCACCGTCTCCCCCTCCTGGTGGAGGATCTCGGTCAGGGTGCCCGCGGCGGGGGCGGGGATCTCGGCGTCCACCTTGTCGGTGGAGATCTCGAACAGGGGTTCGTCCCGCTCCACGGTGTCGCCGACCTTCTTGAGCCACTTGGTGATGGTTCCCTCGGCCAGGGATTCGCCCATCTGGGGCATGATGATGTCTTGAGCCATGGTAGTTGCCTCCGTCAGTAGGCCGCGAGCTTCCGGGCGGCGTTCGTGATGATCGGGGTGTCGGGCATGAAGAAGCCCTCGAGCGGCGGGCTGTGGGGGACCGGGGTGTCGAGGCTCGCCACCCGCGTCACCGGCGCGTCGAGGTATTCGAAGGCTTTTTCGGCGATGCGGGCGGCGAATTCCGCACCCACCCCGCCGGTCAAGGTCGCCTCGTGAACGATCAGGGCCCGGGACGTCTTCCGCACCGAGGCCAGGATCAACTCCTCGTCGAAGGGGAGGAGAGAGCGGAGGTCCACCACCTCGGCCGAGATTCCCTCCCCGGCCAGGGCGTCGGCCGCCTCCAGGGAGCGGGGTAGCATGCCGCCGTAGGTGATGATGGAGAGATCGGTCCCCTCGCGGCGGACGATGCCCTTCCCGAGCGGGACCTCGTAGTCGTCGGTGGGGAGCTCTTCCTTCACCCGCCGGTAGAGGTACTTGTGCTCCAGGTAGATCACCGGATCCTCGTCCCGGATCGCCGCCTTCAGGAGCCCCTTGGCGTCGTAGGCGGTGGCCGGGGCCACGATCTTGAGCCCGGGGGTGTTGAAGAAGAAGGCCTCGGGATTCTGGCTGTGGAAGGGGCCGGCGTGGACCCCGCCCCCGGTGGGACCGCGGAGCACGAGGGGGAGAGACATCCCGGTGCGGTAGCGCCCGGTGGCCGCGAAGTTGGTGATGACGTCGAAGGCGCTGGAGATGAAGTCGATGAACTGGAACTCCACCACCGGACGGAAGCCCATGAGCGCCGCCCCGCAGGCCGCGCCGGTGAACCCGGTCTCGGAGAGGGTGGTGTCGAGCACCCGCTCGTCGCCGAACCGTTGCTTGAGACCGCTGGTGACCCCGAACGCCCCGCCGTAGGTGCCCACGTCCTCGCCGAGGAGGAGCACCCGCTCGTCCCGCTCCATCTCCTCGAACAGGCCCTGGCGGATGGCCTCGAGGTAGGTGATCGCGCTCATCGGTCCCCGCCCTTCCCGGTCCGGTAGGGGGCGAGATGATCCACCGCGCGGGGCGGGTCGGCGTAGACCGCCTCCAGGGCGAACGCCGGCTCGGGCATGGGAGAGGCCATGGCCGCCTCGACCTCCTCGTCGATCAGGGAGGCGAGCTCGCCGGCGATGCGGGCCAGGTCGTCATCGTTCGCGTGACCGGATTCCTTCAGGAATCGCCTCGTAGCGGTCCAGGGGATCGTTTTCCTCCGCCCACCGCTCCACCTCGCCCTCGGGCACGTACTTCTGGGTGTCGTGCTCGGCGTGGCCCTTCCGGCGGTAGGTCTTGACCTCGATCAGGGTCGGTCCCTTCCCCGCCGTCGCCCGCGCGCGAGCCTCGCGCACCGCGTCGAAGACGATCAGGGGATCGTTCCCGTCCACGGCGACCCCGGGAATTCCCAGCCCCAACGCCTTGTCCGCGATGTCCTTCACCGCCATCTGGCGGGAGGTGGGGGTGGAGTAGGCGTAGCCGTTGTGCTCCGCCACCAGGATGAGCGGGAGCTTCCAGACCGCGGCCAGGTTCATTCCCTCGTAGAAGGCCCCGGTGGAGGTGCCGCCGTCCCCGGTCCAGGTGAGCGCCACGCGGTCCTCCTTGCGGAGCTTCATGGCCAGGGCCACCCCGGCCATCACCGGCACGGTTTCCCCGAGCATGCTGATGGGGGAGACGACCCCGCGCTCGCCGTTGCCGAAGTGGGTGTTGAGGTCCTTGCCCCCGGTAGGGCCGCCGGAGCGGGCCATGTACTGCATGAGGACGTCCCGCGGCCGGTAGCCCTTCACCAGCACCGCGCCCAGGTTCCGGATCAACGGGCCGATCCAGTCCTGGGGCTCGAGCGCCGCGACCGCCCCCACCGTCTCCGCCTCCTGTCCGAGGCTCCGGTAGAGCCCTCCGACGATCTTGTTCTGGCGGTAGAGGTTCACCAGGCGCTCTTCGAGCTTTCGGGTGAGGAGCATCCACCGATGGATCTCCAAGAGCCGCTCGCGGGAAAGGCCGGACGACGGTCGCCGGCCGCGGGCGGGGTTTCGGGGGCCCCGGCGGCGCGATCCATCGCCCTTCTCAGATGTGGATGCTTTCGCCATGCAGGTTCTCCGCCGCCTCCATGATCGCCTCGGAGAGGGTGGGATGAGGGTGAATGGCCCGGAACAGCTCCTCCACCGTGGTCTCCAGGGTCATGCCGACCACCGCTTCCGCGATGAGCTCGGTGGCCTTGTAGCCCACGACGTGAACGCCCAGGACCTCGTCGTAACGCGCGTCGGCCACGATCTTGGCGAAGCCCTCCTGGTGGTTTCCGATCATGGCCTTCGACGAATGGGTGAAGGGGAACTTGCCGATCTTGACGTCATGGCCCAGCTCCCGGGCCTTCTCCTCGGTCAGGCCGACCGAGCCGACCTCGGGGTTGGAGTAGATGGCGTTGGGGACGGTCTCGTAGCGGATCGGCCGCACCTCGCGCCCGGCCATGTGCTCCACCGCGAGGATGCCTTCCTTGGAGGCAAGGTGGGCCAGGCCCTGGGTGGGAACGAGGTCTCCGATGGCGTAGATCCCGGGCTCGGAGGTGCGCATGAAGCCGTCCACGGGGACGAATCCCCCCGGGTCGGGCTGGACGTTCACCGTATTCAGCCCCACGTCCTTGGAGATGGGGCCGCGCCCAACCGCTACCAGGAGCACCTCCGCCTCGATCGTCTCGGCCTTTCCGTCGCCGCCCTCCACGCTCACCGCGACCCGGTCTTCACCCACCTCGGCGCCGGTTACCTTGACCCCGGCCCGGGCGTCGATGCCGTGCTTCTTGAAGGCCTTGGCCAGCTCGGCCGAAACGTCGGCGTCCTCGTTGGGGACCAGGCGGGGGAGCGCCTCCAGGAGCGTGACCTTCGTCCCGAAGGAGTTGTAGATGGAGGCGAACTCGCTCCCCACCGCGCCGGATCCGATGACCACCAGCGACTTCGGAATCTCGGGGAGCTCCAGCGCCTCGTCCGAGGTGATCACACGCTTCCCATCCCGGGTGAGGAAGGGGAGCATCTTCGGATAGGAGCCGGTGGCGAGGAGGACGAAGCGGGTCTCCAGCGTCTCGGTTCCCCCGGCGTTCATTTCCACCGTCACCTTGTGGGCGCCGTCGAGGCGGCCGTGCCCCTCGAAGACCTCGATTCCGCCCTTCTTCATGAGGCTCTTGACCGCCGCGGTGAGCCGCCGCACCGTCTTGGTCTTCCCTTCCAGGGTCTTCCGCCACTGGACGGTGATCCCGGACCCCTGGAGGCCGTACCGGTCCATGGTCTTGAACTCGTCGTAGAGCGAGGCGGCCTGGAGCAGGAACTTGGTGGGGACGCACCCCCGGAGGAGGCAGGTGCCGCCCAGCGCCTTGTCCCGTTCGACCACCGCTGTCCGGAGACCGAGCTGGGCCGCCCGGACCGCGGCCACGTACCCGCCGGGGCCGGCCCCGATGATCACCACGTCATAGGATCGCGCTTCCGCCACGTCGTGCTCCTTCCCCCCGGGCGCGCCGGCTGATGCAGGCCAGGGCCGGCGAAGATGATGGTTTTGCGGGAGGGCGCGGAGGCCAGGATGAGTGCGCCCGTAGGAAGAAGGGTACTCCACGGTTCCGAGGTTGACAAGCGGTCGGCCGTGAGGTAAGTAAATGTTCACTCACAAGGTGGAGGGGATCGTGATGACTGAGACGAAAGGGGCGCGGGACCGGATCCGGAAGGCCGCGGTGGAGCTTCTGGCGCGAAAGGGGGTGGCCGGGACGACCACCCAGGAAATCGCCCGTCGCGCCCGGTGCTCCCAGGCGGCCATCTACAAGCACTGGCCCGGAAAGGAGGAGTTGGCCCACGAGCTCTTCGACGAGGCTTACCGGGCATTCCTCGAAGCCATGGAGGCCGAGGTCGTCCGGCGGGAGAGGCCGCCGGAGCGGGTTCTGGGGGCGCTCTTGGGGCTGGTGCGCTTCGCCCGGGCCCGCCCCGGGGAGTACGCCTACCTCTTCCAGGTCTTCCACTCGGACTACGCCCGGTGGCTGGTTTCCCATCCCAAGCCCCGGGACGTGGTTCAGCGGGAGCTGGCCCGGTCCATGGAGGCGGGGGAGATCCCGGGGGGGGCGGTCGGGGCCAAGACGGCGTTGCTCCTGGGGATGGCCATTCGCCTGGCGTTCTTCGAGCGCCAGGGACTGGTGGAGGGCGGGCCCGAGGCGATCGAGCAGACCCTGGTTCAGGGGGCGGCCGCGGTCCTGGAGGGTTGATTCCGGATTGGTTCGGTCCTGAATTGCAATCTGTTGTCGATCAATAGCTTAAAAGGAACTCGGGGCGTTCCCAGGAAGAACGGGACTCCCCCCCCGGGTTCGGGGTATCATTACCACTTGGACGGGGGTCTCTGGCCCCCGGACCCGATCGAGACGTGGCCGGCCATTTGGACCGGCCCCACCCGGCCAGGAAGGAACGACAGGAATGCGCTCGACCCCTTCGGACAGCAACTGGTCCTGGTGGCCATCCGACTGGAAGGGAGCGGAACGTCTCAACACGGACAAGGTGGATGCCTGGGAGATCACCCCTCTCGAGCTTCGCCGGCGCCTGGACGTGGGGGATCCCATCGTCCTCGTGGATGTCCGGGAGCCCTGGGAGGCGAACATCGCCTCGATCCCCGGCTCGCTCCATGTTCCGCTGAGCGAGCTGGAGTATCGCGCCGAAGAGGACCTCGACCCTCTGGACGAAATCGTTCTCTACTGTCATCACGGGATCCGGAGCATGGATGCCGCCATGGTGCTCTGGGATCTGGGCTACGAGCAGGTGAAGAGCCTGGCCGGCGGCGTGGACCGCTGGGCGGTCCAGGTGGACCCGAGCCTGCCTCGCTATTGATGCCGGAAGCGCGGGGCCTTCGGCAACTCTCCTCCCCCCGGTCCGATCGACCCTCCCCCCTGAACCCCGACCGCGCCCGCTCTCCGGTCCGTCCGCGCGGCCGCCACGGAGGACCGCATGGGTTTCATACGCGACGACGTTGCTGAATGGCTCCGGAACCTGGCCGATGTCCCGGACGATCCGGTCCTCGCCGCCATGCACGCCGAGGCCCGCGAGCGCGGATTCCCCATCGTCGGCCCCGAGGTGGGCCGGTTGCTCTTCCAGCTCGCCACGGTCTCCGGAGCGAAGCGGGTGTTCGAGATGGGGTCGGGATTCGGCTACTCCACCCTCTGGTTCGCCCGCGCGGTGGGACCGGACGGCCGGGTCTATCACACCGACGGAAACCCCGGGAACACGGAGCGGGCCCGGGAATACCTCTCCCAGGCCGGCCTTCTCGACCGGGTGGTCTTCACCACCGGCGATGCCCGTGAGATCCTGAAGCGCACCCCCGGCGAATTCGACATCGTGTTCATGGACATCGACAAGGAGCAGTATCCCGAGGGCTACCGCATCTTTCGCGACCGGGTGAAGCCGGGCGGCCTGGCCGTGGTGGACAACCTGGTGTGGAGCGGCCGGGTGGCCGAGGGCCTCTCCGACGAGCCCACCGAGGGGGTCCGGGAGTACCTTAGACTCATGTGGGACGACGCCGGATACCTGTCCAGCCTGATGCCGGTGCGGGACGGCGTCGGGGTCAGCCTCCGCCGGCCATGAAACCCTGGCAACGCCGCGCCGGCCGAACCGCCCTGACCTGGGTCGAGATCGACACCGCCGCCCTCCTGGCCAACCTGCACGCCTTCCGCCGCCGGCTTGGGCCGGGGGTGGAGCTGGCCCACGTGGTCAAGTCCAACGCCTACGGGCACGGCCTGGAGCTGGTGGCCCGCGAGGACGAGGCCTCGGGGATCGTCCACCGGCTGGCGGTGATCTCGGTGGATGAGCTCGCCCAGGTGCGCGACGCCGGGGTCCGGCTCCCGGTGCTGGTGCTGGGGTACGTTCCCCTGAACGCCTGGGAAACCGTGGTTGACGCCGAGGGGAGTCCGGTGGTGTTCAATCGCGAGAGCCTCGCCGCGCTCTCCCGGGCCGCCACGGAACGGGGAAGGGAGTGCCGGGTGCACCTCAAGGTGGAGACCGGCACCCATCGTTACGGCATCCCCGAGGACGAGCTGCTGGACTACGTGCGCCTGGTGCAGTCCCTGCCCGGTCTCCGGCTCGAAGGCCTCACCACCCACTTCGCCAACATCGAGGACACCACCGATCACAGCTACGCCGGGGAACAGCTGGAACGGTTCGGCCGCGCCCTGGGCCGGGTTCGCGAGGCGGGGGTGGAGGTGCCGGTTCCCCACGCCGCCTGTTCGGCGGCGGCGATCCTCTTCCCCGAATCCCACTTCGCGATGGCCCGGGTGGGAATCTCCTCCTACGGCATCTGGCCCAGCAAGGAAACCCGGGTCTCGGCCAACCACGTCGAGGACGCAGCCATGGATCTGAAACCGGCGCTGGCCTGGAAGACCAGGGTGGCCCAGGTGAAGGACGTCCCCGCCGGCGCCTACGTGGGATACGGCTGTTCGTGGCGGGCCCCGGTGGCCAGCCGGATCGCGGTGCTTCCCCTGGGCTACGCCGACGGTTTCGATCGCGGGCTGAGCAACGTGGGCCACGTTTTGATCCGGGGGCGCCGCGCCCCGGTTCGCGGCCGGGTGTGCATGAACGTCACCATGGTGGATGTGACCCATCTCCCCGAAGTCGCGCTGGAGGACGAGGTGGTTCTCATGGGGGCCCAGGGCGACGAACGGATTCGAGCCGAGGACCTCGCCGGCTGGTGCGGCACCATCCCCTACGAGGTCCTCGCCCGGATCGCCGAGCACGTTCCCCGGATCCGGGTGCAGCCGTAGTCCACGGTCCTGAGCGTCCGGCCCGGCCGGGGGATCCCCCCCAATTCACCCGTTCCCGCGCCAAGAAATTGCCATTCCGCTCGCATTTTCGATCCCTTGAAACTCAATATGGAATCCGCATGACTCCCGGTTTCCATACCTCAAGACCCGCGTCGCCCGGTCGATGGACTCCGAAAGAGGGACTGGATTCCCAGGGGTGATCGGGGCGGTACATCCCGAACCGGAGGGCGGAAAGGACACGCGGTTGAGCGAGTTCGCCATGGACGGACCTCTGGGTTCGGTTCTTGATGCGATGCGGGACGCGGTTCTCCTGGTGGGAACCGACGGTCGCGTACGATTCGGAAACGCCGCCGCCCGGAGCCTGCTGGGAACCGAAGGATCCGACCGTGCCCCCGACCTTCCCGACGCCCTGATCCCCCTCCTCATCGGGAACGACGGCGGCGTGGACGGCGACGCGACGACGATCAGTGCCGGTCTCGAGCTCGCGGTGAGCGGGGAGGGAGGAGCCGAGCGATGGATCTCGGTCTCCGGCCGGCCGCTGCTGGACGAATCCGGCTCGGTCTCGGGGACGGTGTTCGTCTGCCGCGACGTCACCGAAGCCCGGAACACCGAGTCGGCTCTGAGCCTGGGACATCGCCAACTCAGCACCTTCCACCGCATCGCCGAGATCATCCGCCTCGAGCCGGACATCGATCGGGCCTATCGGGAGATCACCCGGGAGATCTCCGTCAACACCGGTTTCCCGATCGTGACCGTCGAGCTCCACGACCCCGACGCGGACGTCATGGTGTTCATGGGCTTCCACGGACTGGCTCCCGGCGGCATCGACGGGGAGCTCAGAATCCCCCGGAACGAGACCCTTTCCGGGCTGGTGATCGAGAGCGGGCGGACCCTGGTCGAATGCGATGCCCTGAGCCGGGTGGAATTCGGAAACCCGATGCTCCGGGCGGAGCGGATCCGGACCTTCATCTCCGTCCCCCTGACCTTCGAGAGGAAGACCTTCGGCGCCCTGAGCCTGGCCAACCCGGACACGGTGCGGGTCTCCGACCGACTGGTCCGCTGGGTGGAGAGCCTGGGCGGCTACCTCGCGGTGTTGATCGAACGGAAGCGGACCGCGGAAGCCCTGGAACGTAGGGAGGAGGAGCTCAGGCAGGCCCAGAAGATGGAGGCGATCGGCAGGCTGGCCGGGGGAGTGGCCCACGACTTCAACAACCTCCTCACCGCGATATCCGGCTACGCCGAGATCGCCAGGTCGCGGACCGAACCGGAATCCACCCTCCGGGCGCCGATGGAACAGATCATCCGGGCGGCCGGGCGAGCGGCGTCCCTCACCCGGAAACTCCTGGCCTTCAGCCGCAAGCAGGTGCTCCGTCCCGAACTGCTCGACGTGAACGAGGTGGTGGCCGACATGGCGGTCATGCTCCGCCGCCTGGTGGGGGAGAACCTGAGCCTGGAGACCCGGCTGGGAGAGGAGTCGGTGGTGGTGAGGGCGGATCGCGTCCAGCTGGAGCAGGTTCTCATGAACCTGGTCGTGAACTCCCGGGACGCGATGCCCGGCGGGGGACGGATACGGATCCTCACCGGCCGCAGCCGGATCACCGAGGGAACGTGCCGGTGCGCGGATCACTCGTGCCCCCCCGGCGACTACGTCACGGTTTCGGTGGAGGACACCGGGGAGGGAATCGAGCCCGCGATTCTGGATCGCATCTTCGAACCGTTCTTCACCACCAAGGCCCCGGCCAAGGGGACCGGGCTGGGCCTCTCGACGGTCTACGGCATCGTGAGGCAGAGCGGGGGAGGAATCCAGGTGGAGAGCCGGCGGGGCGAGGGCGCCCGCTTCAAGGTGTACCTTCCGCGCGCGACCGCCGCGCCGGCGGCGAAGCCGCAGAGAATCGAGCACGAAGTGATGGCGAGGCCCACGAGACGATTCGAAACCCTCCTCCTGGTCGAGGACGACGACGCGGTGCGCGAACTGGCCCGGGAAGTGCTCGTGAGCGACGGGTACGCCGTGCTAGACGCCCTGAGCGGGGAGGAGGCCCTGGAGGTCGCCGCCGCCCATGCGGAGCCCATCCATCTCATGGTGACCGATCTGGTCATGTCCGGGATGAGCGGCGAGGAGCTGGCGCGGCGGCTGGTCCGGATCCATCCCGAGACCCGGGTGATCTACAGCTCCGGGTATCCGGGCGATGCCCTGGCCGACGGCCTGGCTCCGGGTCCGCGGGCGTTCCTGGGGAAACCCTACTCCCCCGATGATCTCTCCCGGGCGGTGCGGAACCTCCTGGATGGGACGGACGGGCGTTCCTCGGGGTCGTCGACCCGCGAAGCCGCCTGAGCCAACGGCGGAGCCTCGGGGGCGGTCGGCCGGGCCTTGCTGGCCTCTCCCCCCGAGGCTATGGTATGTGCCTTCGACCCGGAAGACCCCTTTCGCGAGGTAGGCACATGACTCGGATGCGGCTCGTGTCCACGCTGGTGCTCCTTCTCTGTCTGGACGCGATGTCTCGTCCCGTCGTCGCGGCCGCGCCGCGGACCGGGCCCACCGAACCGGCCCTCGACGACTGGAGCTTCCTCCCCACCGACGTCATCGGCGCCCTGGCCTTCCGCCGCGCCCATCCGGAGTGGGACGGACGCGGCGTGGTGATCGGAGTCATGGACACCGGAGTCGATCTCGGCACCGTAGGTCTGCTCACCACCCCCGCGGGGACGGTCAAGATCCTCGACGCCCGCGACTTCTCGGGGACCGGGGACGTGAGCTGGACCGTCGCCGCGTTCGACACCGTGGACGGCCGGCCGTCGCTCAAGGACGGAATCGGGAGACGGGTGTTCGGGGTGGCGAACCTGCCGGTCGTTCCCGCCGACGGGGTCTACCGTCTGGGATTCCTGGCCGAGAAGCAATACCAGAACACGGCCATCTTCGATCTCAACGACAACGGAAGGACCGGGGACCGGTTCGCGGTCCTGGCCGTTCCCACCCGGGTCGAGGCCTCGGACAGCGACTGGGTGGCCCTGGTCGACCTGGACGGCGACGGCAACCTGGACGACGAGACCCCCATCCGCTCCTATCGTTACGATCACCGGACCCTGCGCTTCCGCTCCAATACCGACGAGGCCGCGCTCCACCGGCAGACCGGGGCGCTCACCATTCTCCCCGCCGAGAAGAAGGTGGAATTTCACTTTCCCGGGGGCGCCCACGCGACGCACGTGGCGGGGATCGCCGCCGGCTACCGGCTGGGCGGGGTCGAGGGTTACGACGGCGTGGCCCCGGGGGCCGGGGTGTTGAGCCTCAAGATCGGGATGAACAGCCTGAGCGGAGGGGCCACCACCACCGGGAGCGTGAAGAAGGCGCTGGAGTTCGGGGCGGCGTGGGCGAAGGAGCACGGGGTGCCGGTGGTGTTCAACATGTCCTACGGCATCGGGTCCGAGGTGGAAGGGCACAGCCGGATCGACGCCTTCGTGGACTCCTTCCTGGTCGCCCATCCGCGGCTGGTCTACGTGACCTCGGCCGGAAACGACGGGCCGGGGGTGTCCACGGTGGGGACTCCCGGCGCCGGGGCCTTCGCCTTCGCCACCGGGGCGCTCTTCGTGAAGGAGACCTCGCGGAACCTCTACGGGGGGAGCCTGGAGCGGAGCCTCCCCTTCCACTTCTCCTCCCGGGGCGGCGACACCCCCAAGCCCGACGCGCTCGCCCCGGGCGCGGCCGCATCCGCCGTTCCCCCCTACGCCGGAGGGATCGTCATGTGGGGAACCAGCATGGCTTCGCCCCAGGCCGCGGGAGCCATGGCGTTGCTGGTTTCGGCGGCGGAGGCGGAGGGGACGGCGTGGTCCTGGGCGACTCTCGACCAGGCGGTCGAGGGGACGGCCGAACCGCTCTCCGGGTTCACCGCCCTGGACCAGGGGTCGGGGGTGATCCGGGTGCCCGAGGCCTGGACGGCGCTCCGCGGGCTGGCCGGCCGGGTGGATTCGCCGCTCCTCGCCTACCGGGTGAGCGCCGACGCCCCCATACCTTCCGATGCCACGCCCCTGGCCGCATACTGGCGGACCGGCGGAATCTTTCCGCGCCCCCCCCACGGGGTGGAGGTGACGGTAGCCCCCGCCTTCGAGGACTCGGCGTCTCCGGACGAGCGAAACGCCTTCTTTCGCGCCTTCGAACTCGAGAGCAACGCGCCCTGGCTCCAGGCGGATCGCTCCGAGACCTATCTCAAGGGGACCGCGAAGCAGAGCTTCACCGTCTTCTACGACCCCGAGCGGCTCCGGGAGCCCGGGCTCTACGTGGGCCGGATCCGCGCCTTCGCCAAGGGCATGCCCGGTCCCCGGGCGCCGGAGTGGGAGTCCTGGCATACGGTGATCGTGCCCTTCGCGCTGGACGCGGAAAAGGGCTACCAACGCACGTGGAACGGGAGCGACCTCGAGCCGGGCGGGGTGCGCCGCTTCTTCCTCCGCCTTCCCCCCGGCGCCACCAGCCTTTCGCTGGAACTCCGGATCCCCGACGGGAAGCGGGGGAAGGTGCGGCTCGTGGTCTACGATCCCCAGGGCCGTTCCACCGGGGGATACCGGGGCTGGGCCGACGGGGCGGAAGCCAGCCGCGACGTGCTGGTGGTCACCGGCGAGAAGCTCCGGCCGGGAATCTGGGAGGCGGACGTGGTGGCCTCCTACCGGAACCGCTTCTCGAGCGCCTGGGAACTCGCGGCCCGGGCCGAAGGCTACCGGACCGAACCGGACACGCTCCGGGTCTTCACCATGCCCCAGGGGACGGCCCCCACCGCCCGGGTCTCGGTCACCAACCTCCTCGACGATCGTTTCCGGGGGCGGGCGGAGGGCGAGGTGGCGGGTTACCGCCGGGAGCGCGCGGTCGTGGTCCGGGGAGAGAGCGTCTGGAGGAGCGAGTTCAGGATGAACGCGGAGCTGGCCCGGGCCGAGTTCCACCTGGAGATGACCCCTGAGGTTTACGACCGCCTTACCGACTGCGCGGTGCGGGTTCTCGACGCGGACGGGAAGGCCCTGGTGAACACCGGATTCGGCCAGCGGTTCCTGGACTTCGGTTTCGCCAATCCATCCCCCGGCGCCAAGGCTCCCGCCACCTATACCCTCGAGGTGTGGGCGGGCTTCACCTTCGCCGATTCGGACTCGAGCTGGGGATTTCGGCTGAGGGAGTCCTACGTCCGGAAGGAACGCGATCTCATCCGGGTCGTCCAGGAGACGCGCGAGGTCTTCGATCTCTGGCCCGACGCGCCGGTGGATCTCACCCTGGAGCTGGCGCATCCACCCCGGGAGGCCCCGGACGGCATGGTCAACTACGGCCAGGTGCGCTTCACGGACGAGAAGGAGAAGCGGATCCGGCTCGTCCTCCCCGTCGCTCTCTCCGGCGGGCGCTGAGGGCGAGGCCGCGGCGGCGCGGGCCGCCGGGAGAGCAGGCCCGTCCGCCGGGCCTCTCGGCCACGGAGGAGGGGCGTCCCACCGGTGGGCGGCCCGAGACGGTCCCCGAGCTTCAGAACCCGCACGCGATTCTCAAGATTGAGACGGTGAATGCGGGGGTTGAGATGGACAGGAATGGGTGGCAGGAGGCAACTTGATGTTGTCCCGCCGAGTTATTGCATGGCCGGAGTGAAGCATCGAGTCGGTGTTCTGGCGCCGAGGAGACTTCGGGGGGAGTAGGCATCGCGGTCCAGGCGCGCACTTCGTGCGTGTCTTTGGGGGAAGGGCCGGACGCTTTGCTCCGTTCCGGGGTCGTCCGAGGCGCCAGAACCTTTTTCGAGGCCGGTTGATTCGTCCCGGATTTCTCCGCCGGCGGGTTTCATCGCGGCGTTGGTTTGAGATATGATCTCCCCCGCTTCGCATTCCCCCGCGAAGATGCGTCGATTCGTCAAGAATCCCTGCGCGATGAGTGTCGGGCCTGCCGGTTCCCGGTCGCTCCGGTTTGCCAACTCCCGAGGCCGTACATGTCTTCCCCGCCACGCCGATGCCGCGTGTCTCGATGGTGCCTTGCCTGGTCGATTCTCATGGCCACCGGTCTCGCCGGGGCGCCGAATCTCGCCGCCCAGCCCTTCCGGGACATCGTCCCCAGGAGCGCCCGGGACTGGAGGCTCGAGTCGCGCCAGGGGGACTGCCCGGTAACCGTCAGCCTGGGCCGGGTCGGGGAGGATCCGATCTGGGTCTTCCAGAGCGATTCCTGCGCGACGGAGGTCGGGGGGCAGGTCGACTTCGGGCTTCTCTTCTCCGACTTCGGGATCCCGCCCCAGCCGCCCGAACAGGCGGAGTACTGGATGTGGAAGTGGTTCGTGAGAAACACCGACACCGCGGACCGGGTCACCCTGGACATCGTGGACGAGTTCGGTCACAGCATGCGGTTGGCCACCTCCCATGCCCTCTACGACTACACGGACGATTTCTTCAATATCCCGGACCGCTACGACTACGCCTGGACCACCCTGTCCGATGCCTACGCGTACAGCCGGATCAAGTCGGCCGCTCCCCTGGATACCCTGGGGAAGATCGTGGGCTTGAGATTCGGTTTCTGCCTGCCGGACAACCAGGAGACGTGGTTGGGGACCATCTCGTTCAGCCCGGCCCGGGAGCATCCGGTTCCCAGGTTCCCCCGTGCTCACCTGGAACACGTGGCCGAGGGCCGCTGCCTGGTCGCGGACCTCGACGGCGACGGCGTCTCCGAGGTCGTGACCCCCTGGATGGTGGGGGGAAAGCTCTGGAGGTACGATCGCGCCGCCTCCCGGTTCGTGCTCGTCCAGGCGGAAGGGGACCTCGGGCGATCCCGCCCCCTCCACCTCGCGGTGGCCGGCGACCTGGACGGGGACGGGGATCTGGACCTGGTGGCCTCCGACCCCAACGATTCCACCCTCTGGGTTCTGACCAACCGGAGAGGCGGCTTTGCCGGGGACACCCTGGTCGTCCACCTTCCCGAGGTCGGGGCCATGCTCTCCGCCATGACCCTGGCCGACGACGACGGGGACGGCCGGTTGGATCTCTTCCTGGGTTATCACCTGATGGGGAACAACGACCACCTGAGAATCTGGCGCCTCGAGGGCGAGGGAGGCTCCGGTTTCGGCCCGCCCCGCGGACTGGCCGAGAGCGGCTATCCGAACCTGCGGGGAACCTACTTCCTGACCCTGGCCGACCTCGACGGGGACGGAAGGCTGGACCTGGTGAGCGCGGCCCCGGGGTGCGGTCTCCGGGTCTTTCCGGGCCGGGGAGGGGGCGCCTACGGACCCCCGGCCGTCCTGGATCTCCTCATGGGCACCGCCTTCCTGCGGGCGGTGCAGGTCATGGACCTGGACGGCGACGGCCGCCTGGACCTCTTTCTCAGCTTCAACGCCAAGGTGAACGCCACCCCCATTAGCGGGCAAAACCGTCTCTATCTGAACCGGGGCGGACTACGCTTCGATGAGAGAGCCTGGGCCTGGGGCCTGCAAGGGGACGGGTGGACCCAGGACGCAAGCTTCACCGAAATGAACGGCCGGGACGGGCCGGAGCTGGTGCTCTTGGACGATCGGCGGGGGATCGTGGTCTACGACCTCGGGGAAACCGTCCGCTCGGCCCGGGCCGGGGGCCCGGTGATCCCCGCTCGAGGCCGGGTCCTCGATCTCGACCCGCGCTCGACCAGCGGGGTATCCCAGTTCGCCCTTCAGGACCTCGACGGGGACGGAACCGTCGAGGCGATCCTATCCCGGGAGGACGGGATCTCGATCGTGAAGCTACCGGGCACGGGACCGGTGCGACGGATCAGCGTCCGGGGCCTCGGTCCCGGATCCGACGGCATCGGCGCGACGTTGGTCGGGCGGGACGCGGTACCCTGGCGGCTCCCCATCCTCTCCAATCATCGCGTCGGACCGGCGCCGATCCTGGTGGCGGCCAGCGAACGGGTGGGGCTCGACGAGTCGTCCGTCCCGGCGGACTCCGCGGACCTGGTTGCGGGGGGGATGGATCGGCTCGATCCGCGGGGCCCGATCTCCGGATTCTCCCGCTTCAGGGCGTGGCTCCGGCACCGGGCGCCCCACCTCTGGGAGTATCCCTGGGCTGCGTCCCACGACCCCATCGGTCGGGCTGCCGTCGGCCTTCTGGTGGTATTCGCCACCGTCCTGCTGGTCGGCCGGATTCGGCGGGGGGCCGCCGCGCGGACCGAGGATCAGAGCTGGGCCGATCTCCTGACCCGGATCGGACTCTCCTCCCACGCGCGGTGGCGGCGGTCGGTGGCCGGGATGCTTCGCATCGTCCGTGAATTTCGACTGGAAGCGGAATCCGCGGGGAACCGGGAGGCGCTTCGGCGCGAGATCCTCCCGCGCCTGGAAAGCGCGATGCCCACCGAGGTGGTGGAGAGCCTCCGGCGGGGGATCGAAATCGCCGAGATGCTCGGCCTGGAAGGGGCGAGGAGCGCGCGCTCGGCGCTCCGCTCCCTGGACGCGGCGCGTCACGGGGATCTCTCGGACCTCGACCGCCTCCTCACCGAGGGCCGGACCCTCGAGAACTCCATGAGCCTCATCCAGCGGGCGCTGGCCGATCGCTACAGCGCAGACGCGGAACGGACGCTGAATCGCGTCGTCGAGTACTGCGGTCTCGGCGGAAACGGATCAACCCGGGTGATCTTCGAGGCGGGGGACAGCTCCCCATCGCGCCAGTTCCCCATGAGGGCGGACGATCTGTTCGTCTGCCTGGAGGAACTGATTTCGAACGCGGTGAAGAAGGATCCTCCGCCGGGGATCATTCGGGTGCGGGTAGGCATGCAGGGAGGCACATCCGCGGTCATCGAGGTCTGGGACGACGGCGCGCCGGTCGTCGTCGAGCGGGCCCGTGAGGCCCGGCCCGGAACCCGGCGGGGACTGGCGCTCCTGGAGAGGCTCCTCCTGCCCTATCGGGGAAGGCTGGAGCTTCGCGACGACGTGTCGGGTGGGGTGAGTGCGGAGATCCAGGTCCCCTGCTACGATCTCTATTGAAACGCCCCCCGCAACGGGACGGGGACCCCCGCGGGGAGGCAAGGATTCGGAGAACGGAGCGACGGTGAACGCGAAGCCGCTGGTGAGCCTGCTTGACGACGATGCCGAGTTCCGACGGGAGGCCGTCCATCTCCTGGGCTCGGAGTACGAGATCGAGACCTTCGCCGAACCCGGGGCCCTGTTTCGTTCCCTGGAGGGCCGGGAACCCGACGTGCTCCTTCTCGACCTGGAGCTGGAGCGGGGCGAGGACGGGATCGAGGTGTTCAAGCGGCTCCGCGGCGAAGGCTACACGTTCCCGGTGATTCTCCTCACCATCCACGCCGGCACCCGGACCACCGCGCGGGCGCTGGTGGAGGGGCTCCCGTATCTCAACAAGGACGCCGACCTGGACCCCCGCACCTTCCGGCACGAAGTGGGCCGGGTGATCGAGCAGAGCCTCCTCACCGCCGAGGTGGAGCACTACCGTTCTCTCCTCGAGGTGGAATCGGGGAACGCCCCCCGTCCCTGGCCGGATTCCCGACACGGACGGGCGCTGGTGGAGCGACTGACCCCCTTCCGGATGGGCGGCCGCCCCTTGCTCCTGGCCGGGGAGGTCGGGACGGGGAAGCTGACCACCGCGCGTTGGCTCCACGCGGGCTCGACGGTGAGGAAGGGACCCTTCCTGGCCGTGACCGTGAGGGGGCGGGATCCGGTGGACTTCGAGCGCGAGCTCTACGGGATCGAGTCCGCGGAGGAAGGATCGAGCCCGGGAGCCCTGGCCGCGGCGGCGAAGGGGACGGTGTTCATCCAGGGGCTGGAGTCGATGACCGAGGCCGGGTTGGAGCGCCTGCGGCTGGCCGTCTCGTCCGGCACCTACAGCCCGGTTGGAGGCCGCCGGGTCCGCCGGCTCACCGCGCGGATCATGGCCTCGCGGGTCGTCGATCGGCGCCGGACCGGGACCGGATGGGCGGCCTCCCTGGATGCCTTCTGGGAGCCCTACACCGTGACCCTCGACCCGTTGCGGGAGTTCCGGGAGGACCTGGAGTTTCACATCAGGTACACCGCGGTTCGCGAGGGCCACCCCGGCGAATTCGGTCTCGGAGCGCTTGATCCCGAGGATCTCGCCCGCCTGCTCGAGGAGGACTTTCCCCGCAACTTCCACGACCTTCGAGGAGCCGTGCTCTGGGGGCTGGATGCGCTGGCGCGCGAGAAGGAAGCCGGTTCCGCCACGCTATCCATGGAGCGCCTCTCGACCCTTCCTTGGACCGCGGCCCAGGCCGAGTTCGAGCAGGCCTACCTCCTGGCGGTGGCGGGGCGGCTGGGACGGGACGTGGAGGCCTGGCAACGCCACACCGGGTATTCCCGAGCCTCCATCTACCGCTGGTTCAAGTACCTGGACGATTGACCGCCGCCCGCCGGAAGCCGGGGGCGCCCCCCGGCGTTCTCCGACGCATCCTCGGCGCGACAGAGCCCCGGTTCACGCGATGCGAAACGCCCCAGGAAACTCCGGTTCCGGGCGATCAATCGGTACGTTCCTTCCACCCCCCAGATCCAGGGCCGGCGGGACAGGGCCCGGGCCGTCCGGCCCCGACCGATGCGCTCCAGGAGGTAGAGGACGGCGCGTCCTCCGCCCAGCCGTTCCCCATGGGGGGTGACCACCTGCACCGCGCGCTCCGCCTCGCGGCGAAGGCCCTCGTCCATCGGGGGATCCGGTGCGTCCTGCCAGGATGAGATGCGGAAACGGGTCGCCGCGCCGCGGCGTCGGGCCCAGGCCACGGCCCAGCAGCAGAAGCCTCACCCGCCGTCCCAGAAGAGCCAAGCCGGCTCGGCGCGTGCGGGCGGGCTCATCGGAAACCCTGGAAGCGGTACGACCGGCATGGATGGCTCGCGAGCATGGATTGACTCTAGCAGCTCGTCGAACGGACGGGCTCGGCCGCGCCGGGCATCGCCCTCGGCGCGCCCGACCCGTCGGAACCCGGGATCGAGGCCGGGTGTTACACTCTGCGACGTGCCCGGGCGCGGAGCGCTCCGGTCCAAACAATCGGAACCGAAATCAATTGCCCCGGACCGAAGGGAGTCGGATCCAGGAGATGAAGCCCTCCTTCCCGCGCAGGATGGTTCTCCCGTTGGCGCTGCTTGTCGCGAGCGCGTCGCTCGCGTTGATCGCCGGATGTCGCGGGCCCCGTCCCGGTCAGGTCGCGGACGTCGTCGCCCCCGACCCCTGCCTTCTCGTCCCGAAGGCCGAGCGCCCGGGGCCGATCACCCTCGCGGTCAACCAAGCGGTCCGGGCGGAAGACGCTCCCGTGCCCCGGAACGACGCGGAGCGGCTGGTGTTCCGCCAGCTCTACCAGACCCTGGTCCGGGTCGACTGCTCGGGCCGGGTGATTCCGGGCCTGGCCGCCTCGTGGAAGGCCTCCGACCACGGTCGCGTCTGGCGGTTCACCCTCCGCTCCGGGCTCGCGTTCTGGGACGGAACCCCGGTGTGGGCGCGGGCGGTGGAAGCATCCTGGCGCGGCTCCCGTGAGGCGTGCGAGGGTACCGTCGCGTGCTCGATCTGGGCGTGGATCGACCCCGATTCGGTCACGGTGAACGGTCAGAACGAGATCACGGTGGCCTTCACCGAATCCCTGGGGCGGGAACCGATCATCTTCGCTCATCCCGCCCTGGCCGTGGCCAGGAACCGGGGGCCGGGGGAGTGGCCCGTGGGCACCGGCCCCTTCCGGATCCGGGCTCGGAGCGCAAACGAGGGAAGGCTCGATCTGGAGCCCGTCCAGGCCGAACCGGGATCCAGGATCGGGATTCTGGTCTCCCCGGGAGCCGACCCACGTGATCTCCTGGGGCGCGGGATCGACGCCATGCTGGTCCGGAACCGTGAGGCCCTGGATTACGCGGCCAGCCTGCCCGGCTTCACCACCCGCACCCTGACCTGGGACCGGGTCTACATGCTCATGTCCCCGCTCATCGCCGCCACCGCGCCCGGCGGGCGCCCCCCGGTCTCGGAGCTGTACTCGTTCCGGCGGGACCTGGCCCGGAACGCCGCCGCCGGGGACGCCCGTCCCGCCGCCCCCTTCGCCTTCGATTCCACCGAGGTCGCGGCCTGCGGCGACGCGGACCTCTTCGGGCGGAAGGCGCCGCGCGGAGCGGCGCGGGCCGGTTCCGGCGCCGGCCGGCGGATTCTCTACGTGGACGGGGACGAGGACGGGAGGCGGCTGGCGGCCCGGTTCGTCGCCCTGGCCGCCGCCCCGGAAGCCATGAGCGGCACCGACGGGTTCACTTCCGAGGTGGCCACGCTCCTGGCCGCGGGGGAGGGGGCCCCCACCGTGGTCGGGGTGTCGCGCGACCGGTTCTCGGCCGCGCTGGAGAAGGGGGACGACGCCGCCTACGTGCTTCCCCTCTCCCGAACCCTGGCCGACCCCTGCATGGAGATCCGCCTGCTCATGGAGACGTGCGGGTGGCTCAAGCGCGCCTCGTGGACGAGCGGCGGCGAGCCGGAACGGGACCGGTTGGCCCAGAGCGCGCTTCCCCTGATCGCCACCCGGCCGCACCTCGTGATGCGCCGGGGGCTGGCCGGCCTCCGGATCGACGGCGACGGCACCCTGCTCCTGGATCACGCGGGGTGGACCGGAGGGCGGTCGATCCCGTGAGCCTACGGCTACGCATCCTCCTGGCCTCGTTGCTCCTGGTGCTGCTTCCCCTGGTGCTCCTGACCGTGGGCATCCGCCGGGAGATGAAGGAACGCCTCACCACCCAGTACACCCGTCGGGTGGGCACCCTCATGGCGGTGATCAAGGACGACCTTGCCGAGCGGAGCCGGGAGATGGGGGAGTCCCTCGACGCGCTGAAGACGCGGATCGCCGACGACAATCGGTTCCGGCTGGCCGCCGTGGACGGCCTGGACACCGAGCGTTCCTACCTCCTGGACTACGCGGGCCGCACCATGAGCCTCATGGGGCTCTCCATGCTCCAGATCCAGGACTCCCGGGGACGAATCCTGAGCTCCGGCCATTTCCGGAACGAGTACGACCGCCTGGAGCGAGGGCTCCCGCGCACCCTCCGCCGGGCGCCCTCCCACACCGCGCTGGTGCGGGCGCGGCGTCCCGAAGGGGATTACCTGGTCCTGGCCCGCGCCGAGGACTTCGAGCTGGCCGGCCGCGAGTTCAGCGTGGTGGGAGGGATGGAGGTGAACCGCCGCTTCCTGGCCGGGTTGGCCCGGGGGAAGGAGCTGGCGGTGTCCCTGATCTATCCCGGAGGGGCGATCTCCTCCGACGACTCCCTGGAGGCCCGGCTGGACGCGGTGAACACGGTGAGCACGGACCCGGATTCGGTGTGGACCGCGGCGGTTCCGCTGGCCCGCTACGCGGTGGAAACCCTGGAGCTGCCCTTCGTGGTGGAAGGGGGGGACGGGACGGTCGCCACCGCCCGGCTCCTGGTGAGCTATCCCCTGAGTCCGCTCCGGGGGATCCTGGCCAGCCTCGACCTCTGGTTGAAGGGAGTGCTCCTGGCCAGCGTTCTGGGATCCCTGATCCTGGCGGTGTGGTTTTCCGCGGCCATCAGCAACCCCATCGTGGAGCTCGCCCGGCGAACCGAGGGGATCGACCTCGATCACCTCGATGCCGACTTCTCGAGCCGGCGGCGGGACGAGGTGGGGACCCTCTCCCGTTTTCTGGCCGCCATGATCGAGCGGCTCCGGGCCAGCGCGGACAAGCTTCGGGAGGCCGAGCGGCGGGCCACCCAGGGGGAGATCGCCCGCCAGGTGAACCACGACATCCGCAACGGCCTCACCCCCATCCGGAACATTCTCCGGCACTTCTCCCAGACCGCGGACGAGGAACCGGCAGAGCTGGCCTCGATCTACCGGGAGCGCGAGAAGGGGCTTCACGATAGCGTCGACTACCTGGAGAACCTGGCCGCCCACTACGAGCGCATCGCGGTGCGGGGGGAGCGCACCCGGCTCGACCTCAACGACACGGTGCGGCGGACCGCGGCCGGCGCGGTGGCCCGCCCGGGGGTGACGCTGGAGCTCGACCTGGCCGGGGAGCTGCCTCCGGTGCACGCCGACGCGGTTTCCCTCCGCCGTATCGTGGAGAACCTGCTCCGGAACGCGTGGGAGAGCCTGGATGGGACGGAGGGAACGGTGACCCTGGCCACCGAGGCCTCGGCGGACGGACAGGTGCGCCTGATGGTGAGCGACACCGGACCGGGAATCGCTCCCGAGGTGCGGGATCGCATCTTCGACGACTTCTACACCACCAAGACCACCGGCGCCGGCCTGGGACTCACCATCGTCCGGCGCCTGGTCTCCGATCTCGAGGGCGGGGTTCGGGTGGAAAGCGAGCCGGGGAAGGGCAGCCGGTTCATCGTGATCTTCCCCGCCAGAGGAGACGAGGCATGAGCCTGATCCTGATCGTGGACGACGTTTCTTCGGTATGCGAGCAGTACGCCTACGACTTGAAGCGCCTGGGGGGGCACGAGACCCTCACCGCCACCCGGGGGACCGAGGCGCTTTCCGTCCTGGAGAAGGAACCGGTGGACTGCGTGATCCTGGACCTGGAGATGCCGGGGATGGACGGATTCGAGGTCCTGAAGGAGATCCGGGGGCGGAAGATGGACGTGCCGGTCGTGGTCTACACCGGGACCGGAAACTTCGAACGCTGCGTTCGCGCGGTGAAGCTGGGGGCCTACAGCTTCATCGACAAATCCGAACCGATGGAGAAGGTGGTGCCGCAGATCGAAAACGCCCTGGAGCGGGGACGGCTGGTGACCGAGGTGCGCACCCTGAGACGGAAGCTCGGCCACGATACCCCGATGGTGGGGAACAGCGAGGCCATGGAGCGGCTGAAAGAGGAGATCGCCCTGGTCGCCCCCGTCCCCAGCCCGGTCCTGGTCACCGGCGAGAGCGGGAGCGGAAAGGAACTGGTGGCCCGCGAACTCCACCGGTTCGGACCCCATCCCCGGGGGCCGTTCCTGGCCCTGAACTGCGCCGCCCTTCCCGAGAACCTGGTGGAGAGCGAGCTCTTCGGCCACGAGGCGGGGGCCTTCACCGGAGCCGACCGGACCCGGAAAGGGGCCTTCGAGGCGGCCAGCGGCGGCACCCTCTTCCTGGACGAGATCGGAGAGCTCCCCGCCGCCGCCCAGGCCAAGCTCCTGCGCGTGCTCGAGGAGCACAAGGTGACCAAGGTGGGGGGGACGCGCGCGGTTTCGGTGGAGACCCGGGTGGTGGCGGCCACCAACCGGAACCTGGAGGAGGAGATCGTGGCGAAGCGCTTCCGCCCGGACCTTTTCTACCGGCTGAACGTCCACGTCCTCCGGGTGCCCCCCTTGCGGGAGCGGCTCTCCGACGTGCCCCCGCTGGCCGAGCACCTTCTTGCCGAGGCCGCGGAGCGGCTGGGGGTGGCGCCCAAGCGGCTCGCCGCGGACGCCGTTCGCCGCCTCCAGGGCTACGACTGGCGGCGGAACAACGTCCGCGAGCTTCGAAACGTGGTGGAGCGGCTCCTCATCTCCTCCCCGGGCGCGATCATCACCGCCGCCGACGTGCCCGGCGATCTCGATTCCCGCGAGAGAGCGGCGGCGGCGCCGGGAGAACCCCGTCCGCTGAAGGAGCTCAAGGCCGAGGCCGAGCGGCGGATCCTCGTCGCCGCCCTGGAGCGGAACGATTGGCACATCTCCCGGACCGCCGAGGAGCTGGGGCTCGCCGATCACTCGAGCCTCCTCAAGATCATGCGGCGCCACGACCTCAAGCGTCCCTGACGCGGTCCCCCGGTCCCCGCCGCCGCCCGCCCCGGTGGTGTTCAACCGGACACGAACGGATGTGTCCAGGCGAACACGGCCCTCCCCGCCGCCCGCCACGTCCCGGCCAACCCCGCCCTTAACTGATTATAGATTTCAGGGTTACGGCTTGGAGATCTGCGTTGGGTGAATTGGCCGCTTTCTTGCTTAATGAGTTGTCCGTGGGCCCGGGGGTTCACAGAGACCCTGGATGCCAATGTGCGGAGGATCGTGAGATGCGGACCTTGATCAAGGATTCATGGAAGCCGGTCGCCCTTTTTGTGGGGTCGCTCGCCCTGGCCGTGCTGCTCGGGCTGGCCCTGAGCCTGGTCGGATGCGGGAAGAGCGGGAGCGACATCGCTTCGAACCAGGAGCTTCAGACTCCCGCCGGTGCGCGCGACGTCGCGGGCTCACCGGCGGTCGAAACCCCGGAGGTTGCCGCTGCCTCCTCCGGGACGGTGACCGCGGACCCGGACCGGGACGACGCCGGGGACGGGAACGGATTCGACAACGACGACACCGGGTCGACGGGAACGGGAGTGGAGCCCCCGGCCGGGCCGGTGACCTATGAGACCTCTTTGACCCTCTATCGCGAGGGTCGCTACGACGCCGCGGCCGAGCACTTTGCCGCCTTCTCGGAGGAGCACCCCGACAACCCCTGGGCTCGCTACATGCTCGGGATTTCCTACTGGAAGGCCGGTCGCTACGAGGATGCCGAAAGCGCGCTACGCGTTTCGGCGGAGAGGGATCCCAGCTTCGTAAAGAGCCGGATCAATCTGGCTCGGTTGCTTCTCGACGCGGGTCGCGCCAAAGAAGCCCGCAGCGAGGCCGAGAAGGCCACGGAGCTGGATCCCCGATCCTCGGAAGCCCAAAACGTGCTCGGCCGCGCTTATCACATGCTGAACCGGAACGACGAGGCGGTTCACGCCTACCGCCGGGCGGCGGTCCTCGACCCCGGAAACGCCTGGGCCATGAACAACCTGGGTCTGATCCTGATCCAGGAGGGAAGGCCCACCGAGGCCCTGCCGCCCTTGGCCCGGGCCACCCGGCTCGAGCCCGGCGTGGCCGTGTTCCAGAACAACCTGGGCGCAGCCCTGGAGCGCTCCGGTCACATGAAGGCGGCGGCCGGAGCCTACCGGGCCGCGGTCGATGCGGACGCTTCCCATGATCGCGCCCGGGCGAACCTGGCCCGGGTGGCGGACCTGCCCGATGCACCCGGGACGCCCGATGTCGACCTTGCCGCGCTGGCCGGGAGGTTCGAGAGCGAGATCGCCTCGGCGGGTCGGGCCGAGGCCTCGGCCGAGACCAGCGCGCTCAGCGATACGACGACCCCCTGAGATGGTCGGTGGGCCCCCGATCGGGGCCGCGGCGTCCGCCTCCCGCCCGGGGGCGGGCGCCACGGCTCGATCGGTTCGCGTACGGCCGGCGGAAGGAGGACGCGATCATGAAGCAGCTATTCTTGATCCTGGCCTGCCTGGTTCTGGCCGGCGCCCGGCCTGCCGCGGCGGCGGGGAACCGCTTCGCCCTGGGAGTGATGGTCGGGGAGCCGACCGGGATCTCCGGCAAGTACTGGCTGGCTCCGGCCCGGGCGGTGGACGGCGGGGCCTCGTGGTCGATGTCTCATGCAGATGCCTTCGAGCTCCACGCCGACTACCTGCTCCATGACTTCAGCCTGTTCGAGACCGACCACGGTTATCTCCCGCTCTACTACGGGGTGGGGGGGCGCCTCCTCATGGAAGACCGGAATTGGCTCGGGGTCCGCCTCCCGGTGGGGCTCTCGTACCTCACCGACACCCGGCGGGTGGAGTTCTTCATGGAAGCGGCGCCGATAGTCGACGTGGTCCCGGACACCGATTTCGAGATGGGGGGCGGGCTGGGGGTGAGGTTCCTCCTCCCGTGAACGCGACGACCCGTGCCCGGTCCGCCGATTCGGCGGACGTCGTCGCGCCGCGGCAGACGGCCAACCCAGCCCGCCCGTCCCACCGGTCTCCGTCCGCTGCCGGAGCCCGGCGGGGGGGATCGTCGGACGATCGGCAGCGGCGCCGAGGGAAAGGCATCGGTCCTCATCAAACAATCGAACGCAGCGCACGAGACAATCAGCACACAGCCGATCGATCATCCGGGCCGTGAGGTCCCGAGCACGAAGCAATAAGGTCAGGGGCCGCCATCGGGCGGCCCCTTTTTTGGGCGAACTGTTTCCCGGACGGAGTCGGTATCAGGCGTGGCCGGCGGCGAGGGCCTTCCGCTTCTCCTCCAGGGCCTCCATCAGCGCGTCGAAGGGCTTGTTGAACTTCTCGATTCCCTCGTCCACCAACGCGTCGGTGACCCGCTTCATGGAGATGCCGATCGCCTCGAAGCGCTCCAGCACCTTCTTCTGGCCGTCGAGATCGTTCTCCAGGGTGTCCGCCACCCGGCCATGATCGCGGAAGGCCTCGATGGTCTCGTCGGGCAGGGTGTTGACGGTGTGGGGCCCGATCAGCGCCTCCACGTACTTGACGTCCGAATAGGCCGGGTCCTTGGTGGAGGTGCTGGCCCATAGAGGCTTCTGGAACCGGGCGCCGGCGTTCTTGAGCTTCTCCCAGCGCGGCCCGGCGTAGGTCTCCTTCCACATCCGGTAGGCCAGGCGGGCGCTGGCCACCGCCGCGGTCCCGCGGAGGGCGGCGGCCTCCTCCGCGTGATCGCCGGCGGCCTTCATGGCGTCCAGTCGCTTGTCCACCATCACGTCGATCCGGCTCAGGAAGAAGCTGGCCACCGAGGCCACGTCGGCCAGGGGTTGGCCGGTCTCGAGACGGGTTTCCATGGCCTGGAGGTGGGCCTCCATGACGTCGCGGTAGGCGTCCAGGGAGAAGAGAAGGGTGATGTTCACGTTGATCCCGTCGATGAGGCTCTGGCGGACGGCCGGGATTCCTTCGCGGGTGCCGGGGATCTTGATGAACACGTTGGGGCGGGCGACCTCGCTCCAGAGCCGCGCGGCCTCGGCGATCGTCCCCTCGGTGTCCCGGGCCAGGTGCGGGGAGACCTCCAGGCTCACGAAGCCGTCGGTGCCGTTGGCGTCGTCGTAGACCCCGTGCAGATGGTCGGCCGCGTTCTGGATGTCCTGGATGGCCATGGCCTCGTAGATCTTGTCCGTGGGGAGGCCCCGCCCGGCCAGGGCCCGGAACTGCTCATCGTAGGCGTTCCCCTTGGTCATGGCGTTGTTGAAGATGGCGGGGTTGGAGGTGATTCCGCAAAGGCCGTCCTCGTCGATCAACTTCTTGAGCCGGCCCGTCTTCATCAACTCGCGGGTGAGATTGTCCAGCCAGACGCTCTGTCCGCGCTGTTTCAGCTGCAACAAGGGGTTCACGGTCATGAAATCCACCTCCCGGCGGCGTGGGGTTGAATATTTCCAAGCGGGTCGGCGTGAGCCGCCAGCACAACTATACACCGCACCCCCGGTGTCCCTTCAATCCCCGGAGGATGGAGAACGAAGGAGGGCACGAGGGGATCGGGGCCCTGGGAAGGGGATCAGAACAGGTGCCAGAGCCAGGGCACGCCGGTGGTGAGCCAGTTCCCCAGGAACTCCATGCGGCCGGTGAGGAGGGAGATACGGGCCATCACGGTGTAGCCGAAGGACGCGCCGAAGGAGATCATCAGGATGTAGATCCCGTAGCGGCTGACCTTCTGGGTCAGCCCCGAGCGCTCCTTGGAGAAGAAGAAGTAGACCAGGCCCGACAGCACCCCGGTGACCATGACGATGTTGGAGAAGGACTGGCCGATGGCCACCGAACCGTTCCTCATGTCCAGGAGCGGGACCATGGTATGGCCGATCTGGGACACGAAGTCGGACTGGATGTAGCGGGTGAGGTTGGTGCCGGCGGTGAACCCGATGATGAGGCCCATGGCCAGTCGCGACCAGACCGAGATGCGCGGGACGAGCCGGGTGAGAAGGAGGAGTCCGAAGATGAGGGGAATGATCTGTAGCGGCCGGGCCGGGTTATCGGCGATCGACGGGAGGGCGAAGCGGACCATGGGCGGGTAGAGCCGGCCGAAGAGGTTCGGCATCAGGGTGGCCCAGAAGCCCTGAACCATCCAGTACGCCGCGCTCACCCCCACGAACAGGTGCTCCGCGAACTTGTAGAACGGGTTGTCCTTGTAGAGGAAGGAGAAGATCATGAAGGTCAGGAGGGCCCCGACCCAGAGTTCGAGTCCCTGATCGAACGTCATCGCTGTCCCACCCCCAGTCGCGGCTTCTCACGCCCTCCGGCGAGGTAGGCGATGTTGCCGATCAAGATGAAGGCGATGATCACCAGGTGAGCCACGGTTTGCGGGCCCATCCGGGTGATGGCGGTGGTCGAGACCGATGCGTACTCGGGATACTTGTGCACCAGGGCCGCCTCGTACTCCGCCGCGCCCTGAAGTCCCCCCATGAGGCCGAGGAGCTGTTTCGGGTAGTAGGGGTAGAGGAGCGGCGCCTCCACCGCGGTCACCCCGCCCGCCACCGGCACTCCCGCCGGATCCCCGCCGAACTGGATCCACTCCTTCACCCCCGGGAAGCCGGATCCGATGCCGACGATGAGGTTGAAGTCGGAGAGTTTCCGGACCGGCTTCATCATGGGGATGGTGTTGATGTTCTCCCCCCGGGAGTCCACCGGGTAGGCCACCTTGAAGTTGGCGTAGGCCGAGTTGATGACCCCCTGGTTCCCGGCCTGGTAGCCCAGGTTCACCCAGTCCACCCCTTCGGTGAGGTCGGGGAAGTTCAGGTCGATCACGTCCTGCTTCATCTGGACCAGCATGGGCGGTCCGGTGGCCCACAGGCTCATGAAGTAGACCTTGAGCCCCTTGTGGAGCGCGTGGCGGGCCACCGCCTCCAGCATCGGCTGGTTCTCGGGCACCGTGCTCGGGCCGTAGTCCGCCGAGATCAGGATCCGGGAGCCGGGGGGTAGGCTGTCCACCTTGTCGAAGATGTTCTGGACGATGGGGCTGGTGAGGACCGGGAACACGAGGTGGAAGGCCAGGGGGAGGATGACCGCCAGCGCGATGGCCAAGAAGATCCATCGCCGGTCGAGATGCCCCATCTTCTGGAGGAAGGAGATCATCCTAGGACTCCCTCCCGCCCAGGTAGGACCGCTCGATGCCCAGGATGATCTTCAGGGAGGTGGCGATGACCCCCAGGCTGATCCCGATCATGATCGCCCGCTGTCCGGCCAGGTTGATGGTGGCCATGATCCAGTTGGAGAGGTTGGGAATGGTCAGGAAGCTCAGGGAGGGGGGGAGGCCCGCGGTCATCCATGCCCCCACGAAGGTCCGGCCCAGAAGGATGGTCAGGGCGGCGAGGAGAAGCAGGGTGGCCTCGACGTTTCGGGCCCGGAAGGCCCGGTAGGAGGCCGAGGCCACGAAGAAGGCCAGGATCGAGAACATGGTGGACTGGAGCGGGGTGAACATGCCGTCGTAGGCGAAGTTGAACAGCGAGCCCTGGGCGTTGACGTTTCCCACCCAGCCCTGGGGGTTTCCGATCTTGAACAGCCCCGCGATCAGGGTGAAGGCGAACCCGGCCAGGGTGACCACGCTGTACCACCAGCCCTTCTTCCGCCGGTAGAGCTTTTCGAGGTGGATGCGGAGGAGGTTCCCTCCACCCAGGATGAAGGCCACCGCGGCGATGATGTCGAACCACTGGGAGAAGTAGTTGTCCGCTTCGTGGAGCGGGGGCAGGAACATCGCCATCACCAGGATGATCCCCACCAGGGAGGCGATCAGAACGGGGATGGTGACTCGAAGCACGCGGCGTTCCTCCTACTACTGGGTTGCGTTGAATACGATGTTGATGAGCCAGTTGCCGAGACCGTGGAGGAAACCTCCGCTCACCACGTCCACGGTGACGATGATGCTGCCCATCCCGATGAAGATCATGGCGAAGGCCTTCCCGAAGTCCTGTCCCCGGAGGCTTCCCAGGAGCCTCGGGTCCTGGCTCAGGTAGGCGCTGGCTGCGAAGAGCTCTTCCCCGATCAGGGTGTAGTCGCAGGCGGCCACGAAGAACGGCAGCTGGGTGGGCATGGCGGTTCCGGCGATCTGGATGGCTCCCACCGAGTACCCGGTCTCGGCCAGGATCAGCGATTCGGCGAAGAACGCGCCCATGTAGATGCAGGTGGCGGGCTTGTTCCGGACCATGTACCCGTCGAGGTGGGCCACGTAGCCGAACTGCTCGTCGGTGACGTAGTAGACCATGTCGTCGTTGTAGGCGTCGGGCCGGCCGGCGGCGGAGTAGGCCTCCTTCACCGTCTCGCGGGCGGTGGTCATGACCAGGGAGCGGGAGGTGGGGACCTCGAGGTGGGCGTCGTACTCGGCGATCCGTCCGGCCACCGAGGAGAGAATGGTGATCCCGGCCACCGTCTGCACGTTGTCCAGGTCCTGGATGCCGGGAACGTAGAGCACCGGCCTCCCCATCTCGGTGGCCCGCCCCACCGCCTCCTCGATGGCGTCGATGCCCGCGATCTTTCGGATCTTGTAGGTGACGCCGCGGGTGGCCCGGAGGGTGTAGGTGAAGATCGCCCCGCAGACCACGAGAAGGATGACGAGGAGGTTCAGCCGGTTCAGGAAGAAGAAGCGATGGATCCCCGTGGGGGCCGCTTCCTCGGCCGGGGCCAGGGTCTCGGTTCCCACCGGCTCCTCCTGGGCCAGGGTGTCGAGTCCACTCTGGACGGCCTGGGTGGCCGGCTGGGGCACCACGCTGTCCACCACCGAGGACTCGGCGGGAGCGGGGTTCGGAGCTGGCTGGGCCGATGGGGACGAAGGGAGGAGAAGGACGGCGGCGAGCCAGAGCCCGGTGAAGAGGAGGGCCGCTCCCCGACGGGCGACGGTCTTGCAATGGACCGGTCTCATGCTCACCGGCTTGGTCCTTGATGCCATTCGTTCTCCGAGGGGACGATTGTGGAGTAGAATGAGGAAGTTCGTTGGGCACAATAGCCACTGAACGGGCTTCTGACAAGTCCTTTCGGGCAAAGCCGGCCGGGAAAGAGAGGGGTGGCGTGAAAGGCGAAGCACTGCAACTCATTCAGCAGCAGATCCACCGCTGGATTCTCGAACAGAAGGCGGCGCAGGAACGGGAGGCCGCGGCCCTCCGCGCTCCGGCGGGAGAGATCTTCCATCCCATCATCACCGTTTCCCGGCAGACGGGAAGCGGGGGGACGGAGATGGCCGAGATGGTGGCGGCGCGGCTCGGCTTCCAGCTCTTCGACAAGGAGCTGATCACCGCGGTGGCCGAGGAAACCGGGGTCCACCGGGCCATCCTCGAGGCCATGGACGATCGCGCCCGAAACAGCGTGGAGCAGTGGGTGAACGGAGTCCTCCACAACCGCCTGGTGACCCCGGAGGAATTCGTCCGGTCCCTGGGGAAGGCGCTCATCGCGGTCACCCGGACCGGCCGGGCGGTGGTGATGGGGCGGGGCGCCAACTTCATCCTCGCCGGCGAGCCGGCCCTTCATGTGCGGGCGGTGGGAGGGCGGGACCACCGGGTGAGCCGGGTCGCCCGCATGCACGGGATCGGCCGCGAAGAGGCGGAAAAGCTGGTGGACCGCTGCGATGGGGAGCGCGCCGCCTTCGTGGAACGCTACCTCCACCGGAACATCGATGATCCCACCGCCTACCACCTCGTCGTGAACCTGGAAGGGGTCGGGCTGGAGAACGCGGTGGGACTGGTGGCCCGACTCTACCGAAAGCTCTATCCTCAACCCTGACCGGGCGGCCTCCAATCGAGGCGCCGACGGCGGAAATTCGTTGTCAACCCGGGAAATTGCTTCCGGGCATCGTCAAGGAGTCACGCATGCATCGAAACAATCCGGGAACCCTGGCATCTTTCGTTCTCCTCGTCGCGATCGCCGGCCTGTCGGGCTGCGCCACCTCGGGCATCAACAAGGGTGACGTGAGCCTCATCTCGATCGGCGAGGAATGGCAGCTCGGCCAGGATCTGGCGACCGACATCGCGAAGCAGAAGCGCATCCTCGACACGCCGGAGATCACCGGGTACGTGGCCCGCATGGGGGAGGATGTCCTGGCCCAGGCCAAGGGGGACACCCCGGTGGCCGATCAGCCCTGGCACTTCTACGTGATCGACGACAACACCGTGAACGCCTTCAACATCCCCGGCGGCTACGTCTACCTGCACTCGGGCCTGGTGGCCGAGGCCGACTCCTATGCCGAGCTCATGGGGGTCATGGCCCACGAGTGCTCCCACGGCCTGGCCCGCCACGGGGTCGAGAACCTCACCAAGCAGTACGGGATCGCCATGGTGGCCTCGCTGGTCCTGGGCAAGAACCCCGCGGTCTACGAGCAGATCCTGGCCTCCGTCCTCGCCAACGGCGCGGTGTCGAAGTTCAGCCGGAGCGCCGAGGCGGAAGCCGACCGTCTGGGGGCCCGCTACATGTACGAGGCGGGGGTGGACCCCGAGGGTATGGTGGACTTCTTCCGCGTTCTCCTCCAGATCCGGCAATCGAAGCCGAGCTCCATCGAGCAGTTCTTCGCCAGCCACCCCCTGACCGAGGACCGGATCAAGGACGTCCAGAACGAGATCGACGGCTTCGCCCCGAAGACGCTGGTCACCGCCGATCCGGGCTTCACCGCGTTCAAGCAGGCGGTGGCCCGGGCGGCCGCGGGCTCCTGACCTCGGGAGGCGGGTTGGCCGGAGGGCGCGACCTTCGCTATGGTACGTAGGGCCCGGGGGCGGCGCCGCGCGCGTCCTTCCGGGGCCCCGGCGCCCGTTCCGTGACCTCGACCCCCGTTCGCCAAGGAGACGCCCATGGCTGACCAGGCCGCGCCCGCCCCCGGACGAAAGGGAGCGCCCGCCCACGAGCCCCGCATTCCGGCCTCGGTGAGCCTTCCCGAGCTCACCCCGAAGGCGCTGATCCTCGGCGTCCTCCTGTCCATGGCCCTGGCCAGCGCCAACGCGTACCTGGGGCTCTTCGCGGGCATGACGGTGAGCGCCTCCATCCCCGCCGCGGTCATCTCCATGGCCGTGCTCCGGCTCTTCCGGCGCTCCAACATCCTCGAGAACAACCTGGTCCAGACCGCGGCCTCGGCGGGCGAGTCCCTGGCCGCGGGGGTCATCTTCACTCTCCCCGCCCTGATCATCCTCGGCTACTGGCAGCATTTCGACTACTGGGAGACCACGATGATCGCCGCGTTGGGCGGGGTGGTCGGGGTGTTCTTCACCATCCCCCTCCGCCGGGCGCTGATCGTGGATCAGCCGCTTCGATTCCCCGAAGGCGTGGCCACGGCCGAGGTGTTACAGAGCGGCGAGGAAGGGGGCTCGGCGGTCTGGTACCTGGCCGCGGCGGCGCTGATCGGGGGCGCCTTCAAGTTCGGGGAAGCCGGGCTGAACCTCTGGACCGCCACCTTCGAGAAGGCGCGCTACGTGGGGAACACGGTGATCTACGGGGGCACCAACCTCTCGCCGGCCCTGGTGGCGGTGGGCTACATCGTGGGGCTCAACATCGCGGTCCTGGTCTTCGCGGGCGGGGCCATCAGCTGGTTCATCGGGATTCCCATCTGGCTGCTCCAGCACGGTCACGGGGCGATCCCCGCCGACCAGGCCGGCGCCGCCGACGCCGCGAACTGGATCTGGAGCAACTACATCCGCTACATGGGCATCGGCGCCATGGTGGTGGGGGGACTCTGGGCGCTGGTGAACCTCCGGGGTTCGCTGATCCTGGGGATCCAGAGCGGCCTCAGAACCTTCCGGCCGGGCGCCGAGGCCTCGGAGGAAATTCCCCGCACCGAGCGCGACGCCCCCATGCCCTACGTCCTCTGGGCCATCGGGCTCTCGGTGATCCCCATCTTCTTCGTCTACCTCTACGTGGTGAAGTCGCTGGGGGTGGCGATCCTGATGGCGGTCCTGATGCTCATCGCGGGGTTCCTGTTCAGCGCGGTGGCCGGGTACATGGCCGGGCTGGTGGGGAGCAGCAACAACCCCATCTCCGGAGTGACCATCGCCACCATCCTGAGCGCGTCCCTTCTCCTGGTGGCGTTGATGGGAACCGAGAGCCACGTCGGGCCCTCGGCGGCCATCTTCATCGGGGCGGTGGTGTGCTGCGCCGCGGCCATCGCCGGGGACAACATGCAGGATCTCAAGGCCGGGCACATCCTGGGCGCCACCCCCTGGAAACAGCAAACCGCCCAGATCCTGGGCACGGTGACCGCGGCCTTCGTGATGGCCCCGGTGCTCACCCTGCTCCTGAAGGGCTACGGGATCGGCGAACCGACCGCGGCTCACCCCAACCCCCTGACCGCGCCCCAGGCCACCCTCATGGCCAGCGTGGCCCAGGGCGTCTTCCGCGGCGGGCTCCCCTGGGGGATGGCGCTCATCGGGGCGGTGATCGCGGTCCTCATCATCATCTTCGACCAGGTCCAGGCGGGCCGCGGGGCGTCGTTCCGCGCGCCGGTCCTCGCGGTGGCGGTGGGGATCTACCTTCCCATCGAGCTCTCGGTGCCGATCTTCTTCGGCGGGGTGGTCTCCCACTTCGCCAAGCGCTTCCAGATGCGCCGCGGAGCCGCGCGCGACCCCGAGATCGAGTCGGTGTCCGACCGGAACGGGCTCCTCTTCGCCTCCGGGCTCATCACCGGTGAGGCCCTGATCGGAATCCTCCTGGCCGTGCCCCTGGTGGTGGCGGGCCGGAACGTCTTCGCCCTCTTCGAGACCCAGCACTTCGCCTGGCCCGGGGTGGCGCTCCTCCTGCTGGTGATGGCCGCGCTCTTCTGGAGCGCGACCTCCGGCGTGAAACGGCGTTGAGCGGCGACGGGACCTCGCACCGCGCACTCCGAACCAGCCTCCTGGCCGGGGCGGCCTACGACCTCGCCCTGGGGCTCTTCATTCTCGTTTTCGGACCCCGGGCGATGGCCGGGCTGGGGAGCCCGGTGACCGGATCGGAGTTCTACTTCCACTTGGCCGCCCTCCCTCTCCTCGTCCTCCCGGTCCTCTACGCCGGCGCGGCCCGGTCACCGGCGGTCGACGCCTTCCGTCCCTCCGTCCTCTGGGCCCGGGGCGGAGGGGGAGCGTTCGTGCTGATTCTGGCCGCCCTGCTCCGGCCGGTGGGGGCGGGGGTCTTCGTGGCCGTGGGCGCGGCGGACCTGGGGTGGGCGCTGGTTCACGCCGTCCTCTGGCGCTCACCCGGGCCTTCGCGCGCTTCCTGAGCCGCGCCTGTCCCGTTGACCCCCTCCCGGCGCCCCTCTACCCTTACCGGATGAGCGGAGAAGACATCGTCAAGCTCACGTCCCTGAGCCACGGCGCCGGCTGAGCCTGCAAGATCGCGCAGAGCGTCCTCGCCCAGGTTCTGGACGGGCTACCCAGATTCCACGATCCGAACGTCCTGGTCGGCAACGAAACCGCGGACGACGCGGCGGTCTATCGCGTCTCCGACGACCTCGCGCTGGTCCAGACCCTGGATTTCTTCACCCCGATCGTGGACGACCCCTACGATTTCGGGAGAGTGGCCGCGGCCAACGCCCTGAGCGATGTCTACGCCATGGGCGGCGTTCCGTTCCTGGCCCTCAACATCGTGGGCTTTCCCATCGACGACCTGGGGCCGGACGTCCTGAAGCAGATCCTCCGGGGAGCCGCCGACAAGTGCGTGGAGGCGGAGGTGACGGTGGTGGGGGGCCACTCCATCGACGACAAGGAACCCAAGTTCGGGCTCGCGGTCACCGGACGGGTCCATCCCGACCGCATCCTCCGGAACACCGGGGCGCGGGCCGGCGATCTACTGGTCCTCACCAAGCCGCTCGGGGTGGGAATCCTCACCACCGGGATCAAGCGGGGGAAGGTGGAGCCCGGGCTGGTGAAGGCGGTGGTGGAGCAGATGGCGGTCCTCAACCGAGGAGCGGGGGAGGCGGCGATCGAGGTCGGGGTACGCGCGGCCACCGACGTCACCGGCTACGGATTCCTCGGCCACCTCTACGAGATGGCGGCGGGCTCCGGTCTCTGCGCCGAGGTGTACGCCGGGGCCGTGCCCGTTCTCGCCGAGGCCGCGGTGCGCGAGCTGGCCGCGGCCCGGGTGGTGCCGGGCGGCTCCTGGAAGAACCTCGCCTATCTGGAGTCCTGCGCGGTGTTCGACGAGGGCCTGGACGAGACGGACCGGATCCTTTTGGCCGACGCCCAGACCTCGGGGGGACTCCTCCTGGCGGTGGCTCCGGAACGGGGCGACGATCTTCTGGCCGCCCTCCGGACCAAAGGGGTCCCCGCCGCCAAGGTGGTGGGCCGCTTCGCGGAGAACGGTCCGGGCTGCCTCCACGTACGGAACGTGAAGTCCCCCTGAAGGCTCCGCCGGCCACGGTATCATCAGTGCGCGGCCGGATCGCAGAGCGGCTCGGGAGATGGGCGGCGGTGACCGTCTTCCCCGACATCGCGGACCGGCGCCTCAACCAGCCGATCCGGCGAGGGTCCCGATGAACCTGAAGCTCACTCCGGCCGGCCTGGACGCGATCCGTCGCCACGGCGAGGAAACCTACCCTCATGAGTGCTGCGGGTTCCTGCTCGGTCATGAGGGGCCGGAGGGACGCGAGGTGGCACGCCTGGTGCGGGCGGAGAACGAGCGCGACGATTTTCCGGAGCACCGGTACCTCATCTCTCCCGAAGCCTATCTTCGGGCGGAGCTCGCTGCGAGGGAGGAGGGGCGGGAGATCCTCGGCTTCTACCACTCCCACCCCGACCACGAGGCGCGGCCGTCGAACTTCGACCGGGAGCACGCCTTTCCGGGGCTCTCCTACGTGATCGTCTCGGTTTGGGAGGGGAAGGCGGAGAAGGTGCGATCCTGGGTGCTGGCCGAAGACCGGTCCCGGTTCGATCCGGAGCCGTTGGAGAGTTCGTAGCCGCCCCCGTCGGCGGGCCCGGTCGTGGTGGCCGAGCCCCGTCACGGGCCCGGGGAACGAGGAGAAGGCCATGTCGGTGAACGTGCGCATACCCACCGTGCTTCGCAAGCACACCGGGAACCTGTCCCGGGCCGTGGTGGAGGGGGAGCGGGTGAAGGATGCCCTGGCCGATCTGGCCGGGCGATACCCGGCGCTTCGGCCCCACCTCTTCGACGCCTCCGGCCGGGTCCGGAGCTTCGTCGACCTGTTCCTGAACCGGGAAAGCGTCCGCCGTCTCGGGGGGGACGAGGCGGCGCTGGCCGACGGCGACGAGCTCATGATCGTTCCCGCGGTGACCGGGGGGAGCGCCGCCGAGACCGGCGCGGCGGAAGGGGAGCTTTCCCCGGACGAGCTCCGGCGCTACAGCCGGCACATCATCATTCCGGAGGTGGGGCTCGCGGGACAGAAGCGCCTCAAGGGCTCCTCGGTGCTCCTGGTGGGGGTCGGGGGGCTTGGCTCTCCTCTCGGGCTCTACCTGGCCGCGGCGGGAGTGGGCCGGTTGGGCCTGGTGGACTTCGACGTGGTGGACTACACCAACCTCCAGCGCCAGATCATCCACGCCACCGCCGACGTGGGCCGGCCGAAGCTGGATTCCGCCCGGGAGAAGATCCGCGCCGTGAACCCCTTCGTGAAGGTCGAGGCTCACGGCGTGCGGCTCACCTCGGAGAACGCGCTCGGGATCCTGGAGGGCTACGACGTGGTGGTGGACGGCACCGACAACTTCGCCACCCGGTACCTGGTCAACGACGCCTGCGTGCTTCTCGGAAAGCCCAACGTGTACGGCAGCATCTTCCGGTTCGAGGGGCAGGCCTCGGTCTTCGATGCAGAGCGCGGCCCCTGCTACCGGTGCCTCTACCCCGAGCCGCCTCCCCCCGGGCTCGTGCCGAGCTGCGCCGAGGGCGGGGTCCTGGGAATCCTCCCCGGCATCATCGGGTCCATCCAGGCCAACGAGACGGTGAAGCTCCTCCTGGGGATCGGCGATCCCCTGATCGGCCGGTTGGTGCTCTTCGACGCCCTGGCCGTGGAGTTCCGCGAGGTGCGCCTCCGCAAGGACCCGTCCTGCCCGGTCTGCGGCGAGAGTCCCTCGATCACCGGACTCATCGACTACGAGGAGTTCTGCGGCGCCGGGGAAGGCGCCCCGGGCCCCTTCGGGGTCCGGGAGATGACCGCGTCCGAGCTGTCGCGCCGGCTGGAGGAGGTGGATCTGATCGACGTCCGCGAGCCTTTCGAGACCGGGATCGCCTCCATTCCCGGAGCGCGCCTCATCCCCCTGGGCGAGTTCGCCGCGCGGGTGGGGGAGATCGATCCCGGCCACGAGATCGTGATCCACTGCCGGTCGGGGGTGAGGAGCGCCAAGGCGGCCCGCCTGCTCCTCGACGCCGGCTTCCCGCGGGTCTGGAACCTGAAAGGGGGCGTCCTGGCCTGGTCCGACGAAGTGGATCCCTCGGTCCGGAAGTACTAGTCCACCGGAGTCCACCTACGTCTCCCCCCTGCCCGGGGGCGCACGGGCATTCGGGGGCGCAACGGGTTAAGCTTAGGGGGTTGTCTCTCACCCCGTACGATCGTCGGTATGAATCATAGAATCAAGATCGTCATGAGCCTCCTGCAGGATACCTATCTGGAGTGGCGGGCGGACCGGGCCCATCGTCTGGCCGCGGCCCTGGCCTTCTACACCGCCTTCTCGTTGGCCCCTCTTCTCATCATCGGCATTGCCATCGCGGGGGCGGTGCTGGGGCCCGAGGCCGCGCGGGGTGAGATCGTCTCCCAGGTCCGTTCGCTCATCGGGGGGGACGGAGCGCGGGCGGTAGAGGCTCTGCTGGCCAGCGCGAACCGGCCGGGAGCGGGGTTCTGGGCCTCGGTGGCCGGGGTGATCGCGCTGATCTTCGCCGCTCTCGGGGTCTTCAACATGCTCCAGGACGCCATGAACATGCTCTGGAACGTCCGCAGCCGGGAGGGGAGCTGGTGGAGGAACCTCCTCAAGGACCGGGCGATCTCCTTCATCATGGTTCTCGGAACCGGGTTCCTGCTCCTGGTCTCTCTCCTCACCAGCGCGTTCCTGTCGGGGCTCAGCCACTTCGCCGAAGGCTATCTCCCGGCCTGGTTCCACCTCCTGGAGTGGGGGAACCTCCTGGTGGACTTCCTGGTGGTGACCCTGCTCTTCGCCCTCATCTTTCGCTACATTCCGGATACCGATGTGGATTGGGGAGACGTATGGTGGGGAGCGGGGCTCACCGCCGTGCTCTTCGCGGTGGGGAAGTTCCTGATCGGCCTCTACCTCGGGAGCAGCAGCATCGCCTCGAGCTACGGAGCGGCGGGATCCCTGGTGATCATCCTGATCTGGGTTTACTACTCCGCGCAGATCCTCTTCTTCGGCGCCGAGTTCACCCAGGTGTACGCGTATCGTTACGGCTCCAGGAAGTCTCCGCCGCCCCGGGTCGCCTCGGCTTGAATTCCCGTCTACCGACCCCCGCGCGGGGAGGATAAGATCGCCGGTCATGAAATCCCCGAGACGGGACACTAGCCACGAAGGCCTGGTGGTGCGGGCCCGGAGCCGGACCTTCACCCTCCGAGTCTACGACGGGGAGGAGGTCTCCGCGGTGGTTCCCAAGAAGCTCCGTTACCGCGCCCCCGACCTCGTGGATCCGATGGCGGTGGGGGACCGGGTGCTCTGGACCCCGGTGCGCGAGGGAGCCCTGGTGGAGGAGGTCCTCCCTCGGGAGAACTCCCTCTTTCGTCCCGCCTCCGGCCGAAGCGGCAAGCGACAGGTCCTGGCCGCGAACCTCGACCTGGCGGTGGTGGTGCTGTCCGCCCGGGAGCCGGTCTGGAAGCCGTCCACCGTGGACCGTTACCTGGTCCTGGCATCCTTCGGGGGGGTCCCGGCCATGGTCTGCATCAACAAGTTGGATCTCGACCCCGCGGTGCGCGAAGCGCCTGAGCTTCGGGTTTATCCCGAGCTCGGGGTCCCGGTCATCTTCGTTTCCGCCCGCACCGGGGAGGGCATGGACGAGCTCCGGAACCGCCTGGCTCGGGGAACGTCCGTCCTTCTCGGTCCTTCCGGGGCCGGGAAGTCGAGCCTGGTCAATCACCTGGTGCCCGACGCCGCGCTTCGGGTGGGCGAGATCAGCGAGCGCACCCAGAAGGGGCGCCACACCACGACCTGGGTGGAGATGCTCCCGCTTCCCTCGGGCGGTAGCCTGGTGGACAGTCCCGGGCTTCGGGTTCTCGATCTGTCCGGCCTTCCCCCCGAGGACTTGGCCGGCCATTTTCCCGAGTTCGGGGACCTGGCGGAGGAGTGCCGGTTCCAGGACTGCCGGCACCTGGCCGAGCCGGGGTGCGCGGTCAAGGAGGGGGTGGAGGCGGGCCGGGTGGCCGGACACCGGTATCTCTCGTACGGACGCATACACCAGAGCCTGATCGCGGGGGATGGATGATGACCGGGATCAAGAACGCGCTGGCGGTGGCTCTGGGGGGATCCCTGGGCGCGCTCGCCCGCTACGCGGTTTCGGGATGGATTCAGCGCCTGGCCGGGGCCCGATTCCCGTGGGGAACCCTGGGGGTGAACCTCATTGCCTGCTTCGCCCTCGGCTTCCTGGTGGGCCGGTGGGAGCGGTCCACGGCCCCGGCAACCTGGCGGCTCTTGTGGGGAGTAGGGTTCATGGGGGCGTTCAGCACCTACAGCACCTTCGCCCTCGAGACCGGTTCGTTGCTGCGGGAGGGCTGGTGGGGGGGCGCCGGAGCCTACCTGGGACTCCATCTCGTACTTGGGGTGGCCGCGGTGTTCGTGGGGCTCGCCGCGGCGCGGCTCAGCTGAACCCGGCGCCCGGGGGGGCGCAGGGAGGAGACCACAATGACCACGCTCTCGGGACAGGGGCTCCTCGTCCGCATCTTCATCGGAGAGGACGATACCTACCAGGGCCGTCCTCTCTATGAGGGGCTGGTGCGATTTCTGCGGGAGAAGGGGCTGGCCGGGGCCACCGTCCTCAAGGGAGTGGAGGGCTTCGGAGCGCACAGCCGCATCCACACCGCCCGCATCCTTCGTCTCTCCCAGGACCTTCCCCTGGTGATCGAAGCCGTGGATACCGAGGAGCGGATCCGCGCGGTGCTTCCGGAGCTCGAGTCCATGATCCAGGAGGGGCTCATCACCCTCGAACGGGTCGAAGTCCTCAAGTACACCCACCGCGACGTGAAGAAATCGGGATCCTCGGAGACGGCTTGATGGGGGATCCGGCGCCGGCTTTCGGGGCATTTCGCCCCTCCGTCAACCGATCGAAGGGAAGGGAATCCGGCCGGATCAGTCGGCCAGGGCGGCCTCGAACAGGGGGAGCGGGGCACGGGACGGTGCCCGCCGTGCGACCTCCCGGGCGTCGGGGGTGAGGCGCGCGAGAACCTGGTGCCGGCGACCCCACTGCTGGGCCGCGGATCGGCTGCTGAACCAGATGTCCGCCCGCTGGCGGTAGCGCTCGGCCATGGTGTCCTCGACCCGGAAGGTTCCCACGCCCTCGATCTCCAGGAGATCCCCGAAGGCGAAGGGGGCGGCGGGAGTGAATTCCCGCAGGAGATCGCGGGAGAGGGCGATCACGCCCCGGCGAACGCGGGTGTTGGACGCGGTCACGAAGGGAGTGTCGTCGGTCTGGTCCGCGGTGCTGCTGTAGCCGGTCACCGTCACCGGGATCCGGAACAGGTGCCGGGGCATCCGGGAGGGTGTGGCGGGCGGCGCCACGTTCAAGCTCCAGGTGGGGATCCCATCGGGGGCGGTGACGGACGAGGCGGAGGCCGACGTGCGGGGAGCCCCTCGGAACCCGAGCACCAGAAGGCCGGTTCCCAGGAGGACGGCGCCAAGGGCGCGCCGCGCCCTGATCCCTTGCGGACTCTGTTTTTGGTCTTCATTCATATTCATACCTCGGCCTACTTCAAAGCAAGACGTGTGCCGATCAGGGTCGAAGGCGGGTCACGGGGAGGAACGATGACGAGCAATGGTCTGATAGAACCTATTCAAGCTGTCTAGTATACCCCCCCGAGCCCCAGTCCGTCAATCGTACCCGGACGCCGGGGCGGCCATTCCGCCCCTCCCGACCGTCAACCGCCATTTCCACATCCCGCCCCCCATTGTCCGTTGACTTGGTCTCAGGGGTTGTGTAAGCTTATTGGGCTCTTGTATTTGCATGACTATAGCGGGGTGGGTGCGGACAGAGACACCCGACAGGAAATGGGGCGATGAACAACCTCGAGTTAGGCCGCCGCATCAAGCAACTCAGGCTTTCCCAGGGGTTCACCCTCAAGGATATCGAATCCCGGGTGGGGGTTTCGGCCACCCACGTGTCGGAGATCGAACGGGGAAAGACGTCCCCCACGGTGGGGGCGCTGGGGAAGATAGCCGATGCCCTCCAGGTGAATCCCTCGTTCCTGGTGGACATCCCCGTGGGGGAAGAGATTTCCCACACCCGCCAGGGCGATCGGGAAAAGGTTGTCGGCCCCCGAAACGGCGCGTCCTGGGAACTCCTCACGACGGAAAAGCCCTACGCGGAGCTGTCGCTCTTCGTGCTCGATCTGAGACCGGACATGGGTGAGCCGCTGATCCGTCCGGCCCGTCCCGGGGACAAATTTCTCCACGTGATCCAGGGAACGTTGCAGATCGAGCTTCAGGAGCAAACGCACGTGCTCAACGAGGGCGACAGCATCCACTTCAAAGCGTCCATCCCGGTCAAGCTCATGAGCCTCGGCGCATCGGAGTGCCGGGTGTTCTGGGTGGACTGGCCTCGCTACACGATTTAAGGGCAAGGGGAATCCCGCAGATGATATCGAAGCAGAACCTGGGCTCGCGTATTCGCGAAGTCCGCAAGGGACGCCGCCTCACCCTGAAAGAGCTCGAGCGAAACTCCGGCTTCTCCGCCACCCACATTTCCGAGATCGAGCGGGGGAAGACCTCACCCACCATCGGGGCGCTCATGCGCATCGCCACGGCCCTCGGCAAGGAGACCTCGTACTTCCTCGAGGAGGAGCACCTGAGTGAGGTGGCGATCACCCGGGCCGGCGAACGCCAACCGCTGCCCGAGGACGTGGCGCTGGTGAAGGGAGAGTACCTGACTCCCGGCATCACCGGCGGCCGGCTGAACGCCTACATGCTGGAGCTGGATCCCGGCGACTCGCGCGAAATCGAGTACGATGCCCACGGGGGGGAGGAAGGGGTGTACCTGCTCTCGGGGCGCGTACGCTATCGGGTCGGGAATCAGGAATTCATGATGTCGGCCGGGGATGCGCTCCACTATCCGGCGGACCGTCCCCACGGGATGCAGAACCTGGGGGAGGGGCCGGCGAAGCTCCTCATGGTCTCCACGAAACGGGTGCGCCGGGACCGTTCGTCCAACGGAGCCACCGGCCGCGTCTCGTAGCCCGACCCATTCACGGACCCGCCGCTGCGGCGGGCATCCGACCGCCCGCTCGGCCGTCCTCGTCGCGGGAAGCGCGCCGTCCCGACGGCTCAGGAGCCCCCGGCGCGCTTGGCCTCGTTCCAGAGCCGGTCCATTTCCTCGAGATCCGATCCGGCCGGACTCCTGCCCCGCTCGGCCAGCTTCTCCTCCACGTAGCGGAAGCGCCGGAGGAACTTCGCCACCGTTCCCCGGAGCGCGCGCTCGGGATCGATCCGGAGGTAGCGGGCCAGGTTGGCCGTGGCGTAGAGGAGGTCGCCGATCTCGTCCTCCAATCGCTCGCTGGGGGCGTCCGCGGCCACCTCGGCCTGGAGCTCCCCCAGCTCCTCGGTGAGCTTGGCCATCGCCTCGGCCACGCCCGGCCACTGGAACCCCACCGCCCCGGCCTTTTCCGAGATCCGGAACGCGGTGGTCAGGGCGGGAAGGCCGGCGGGGCGGCGCCCCAGGGTCGACGGGACCTCGGTCCCCGACTTGGCTTCGTGCTCGGCGCGCTTGATCTCTTCCCACTGGCGGACCGCCCCGGTGGTCTCGATCCCGCCGCTCTCCCCGAACACGTGGGGATGACGCCGGACCAGCTTGTCCACCACCCCGTCCGCGATGCGGTCGAGGGTGCCCCATCCGGTCTCCTCGGCCACCGAGGCCAGGAAGAGGACGAGGAACAGGAGGTCCCCCAGCTCCTCGTTGAAGCCGTCCCGGTCGCGGGCGGAGATCGCCTCCACCACCTCGAAGGTCTCCTCCTGGAGATAGGGGGTCATGGACTCCACGGTCTGCTCGCGATCCCAGGGACATCCGCCGGGTTCGCGCAGGAGCCGGGCCATGGCCAGGACCCGTTCGAGGGGGGAATCGGGAGCGCGGACCCGCGCTTCCTTGTCGGAGTTGGTCGGGGATTCGAACATGGGGCCCGACGATAGCACAGCCGGCGGCCACGATCCGGGCCGCAGGGAGAACCCGTGCTAGAGTCAGGGGCCCGGCTCGGCCGGAGGCCGGTGCGGCGGCGCGTGCTCAACCAGCGAGGTGCCCGTGAGCGAGAAGAAACGAGACGATGAGTTGTTGCGGATGGCCCGTCTGGCCATGGATCAGGCCCGGAGCCCCTACTCGGAGGTGAAGGTGGGAGCGGTGGCGGTCGCCGGGGACGGCCAGATCTACCCGGGGTGCAACGTGGAGAACGCGAGCCTGGGGCTCACGATCTGCGCGGAGCGGGTGGCCCTGTTCAACGCCGTGGCCCACGGAAGCGGGGAGATCGAAACCCTGGTCCTCACCTCCAACCACCCCAAGGTGACCACGCCCTGCGGGGCCTGCCGGCAGGTGATCCTCGAGCTGGCCCCCCGCGCGCGGGTGGTGTTCGGGGACCAGGACGGGGTGAAGCAGACCTGGGCCTCCCCCCACGATCTCCTTCCCGACGCCTTCGAGGGGGATTGGAGGTCCTGAGGGGTCGCCGACTCCCGCCCTCCGGCCGCCCAACCCCTTGCCGCGGATGCGGTTCCCGACGGTGAAACGATATGTCTCATCTGGACTATGAATGGCACAGGTTGTCCGCCCCCGGCTAGAATAGGTGGCTGGAATCACCATCTCTCGTGAAGGAACCATGACCAGCGAACATTCCGGCAGCCCCGGCATCACCCGCGCCCCCGAGGATCTCGACCCGCTCTTCCTGCGCGCCATTCGCGGGGACCAGGTGGAGACCACTCCCATCTGGATCATGCGCCAGGCCGGGCGCTATCTCCCGGAATACCGGCGGGTTCGGGAGAAGGTGGATTTCCTCACCCTCTGTCGCACCCCCGAGCTGGCCACCGAGGTGACCCTGCAACCCATCCGGCGATTCGGGCTCGATGCGGCCATCCTCTTTTCCGACATCCTGACCCCGTTGGAGCCGATGGGGTTGGAGGTCGCGTTCAGCCCCGGCCCGGTCATCGCCCGGCCCGTCGGCTCGGCCGAGGACATCCGGGCGCTGAAACGCATCGACCCCACCCGCGACCTGGACTTCGTGCTGGACACCATCCGGCGCGTGCGCCGGGAGCTTCCTCCCACCGTGGCGCTCATCGGCTTCGCCGGCGCGCCGTTTACCATGGCCGCTTACATGGTGGAAGGGCAGGGGTCCAAGAATTTCTCACGGCTGAAGACCCTCATGTACCAGGAGCCGGTTCTCTTCCACTCCCTCATGGAGAAGCTGACCCTGGTCGTTTCCGATTACCTCAAGGCCCAGATCGAGGCGGGGGCCCAGGCGGTCCAGCTCTTCGACACCTGGGCCGGCCTCCTCTCCCCCAGGGACTACGCGGAGAACGTCCTTCCCCACGTCCGCCGGGTGGTGGAGAGCGTGAGCACCGACGGGGTGCCGGTGATTCTCTACGGCAACGGCACCGGGGGGATTCTCGAGCTCATGGACGAGACCGGGGCCGACGTCCTGGGCATCGACTGGCGGGTCACCCTGGGCGACGCGAGGCGCCGGCTCGGACGGCACCGTCCGCTCCAGGGGAACCTCGATCCCGCGCTCCTTCTCGCCCCCGTCCCGATCATCCAGGCCCGGGCCGGGGAGATTCTCGAGGAGGCGGGACCCGAGACCCCCCACGTCTTCAACCTCGGCCACGGCATCACCCCCGACGTTCCCGTGGAAGCGGTGGCCGAGCTGGTTCGCTTCGTCCACGAGGAGGGCCGACGCCTCAGGGTCGGCCGGGAGACCGAGGCCAACCACGCCACCACGGGGGAAACCCAATGAGCGAAGACAGCCACGCATTCCAGGCCACCGGCGAGCTCCTGGCCCGCTACGATCGGCCCGGTCCCCGCTACACCAGCTACCCCACCGCTCCGGAATTCTCCGGGGCCTTCGGGGCCTCGGACTACGCGGAGCGGCTGGCCCGGGCCGCCGCCCGCCCCGAAGATCCGCTCTCCCTCTACGTCCACGTCCCCTTCTGTGAACATCGCTGCCACTTCTGCGGCTGTCACGTGGTGATCACCCGGCGTGAGGACGTGGTACGAGGCTACCTGGACCGGCTGAACCGCGAGATCGTCAAGGTGGCCGGCGCCCTGGGAAAGCGGAACAGCGTGCTCCAGCTCCACTGGGGCGGGGGCACCCCGACGCACCTGACCCCGGACCAGATGCGCGAGCTCATGGGGACCCTCACCACCCACTTCCACCTCCTTCCCGAGGCCGAGGTGGCCATCGAGGTCGATCCCCGGGTGACCACCGCCGAACACGTGGACACCCTGGCCGCGCTGGGGTTCAACCGCTTGAGCATGGGGGTCCAGGATTTCACCCCCGAAGTGCAGACGGCCATCGGCCGGGAGCAGACCCGGGAGCAGACCCTGGCCCTGCACCGGCACGCCAGGGCGGTGGGGATCGAGGACGTGAACGTGGACTTGGTCTACGGACTGCCCCGGCAGACGGTGGAGGGGTTCCGGAAGAACCTGGACGAGGTCCTGGCTCTCCGGCCGGGACGGGCCGCGGTCTACTCCTACGCCCACGTGCCGTGGATCCGGCCCAACCAGCGCCGGATCGACGAGGGGGAGCTCCCGGACCGGGAGACCAAGTTCGCGCTCTTCGCCTCCGCCATCGATGCGTTCACCGCCGCCGGCTACCTGCAGATCGGGATGGACCACTTCGCCCGCCCCGACGACGAGCTGGCCCGCGCCCGTCTCACCGGGGACCTGACCCGGAACTTCATGGGCTACACGGTGAAGGCGGCCCCCGATCTGGTCGCCTTCGGGATCTCGGCCATCGGCGAGGTGGACGGGGCGTACGTGCAAAACGTGAAGAAGCTCTCCGACTACTACCGCGCGCTCGATGCGGACGAGTATCCGGTGGAGAAGGGGTTCGTTCTCGACGACGACGACCGTCTGCGCCGCACCGTCATCCATTCCCTGATGTGCAACTTCGAGCTCGACCTCGACATGGTGAAGGAGCGGTTCGGGGTGGACTTCGATACCTATTTCGCGGCCGAGAACCGCGAGCTGGCCGAGACGGTGGACGCGGATTTCTACGAGCGCGACGGGCGGAAGATGCGGATCCTTCCCAAGGGTCAGCTGTTCATCCGCAACATCGTCATGGTCTATGACCGATACCTGAAGCAGGCGTCCGGGAAGAAGCCGATCTTCTCGAGGACGGTATAGCGAGGCCCCGTGACCGACCACGTGCTGGGAAACGGCAACGGCGGACGGCGTCCCGGAGCGGCTACCGCCGCCCCCCGGGGGGGGGTGACCCCTCGTCCCGACCTGGACCTGCTGGTGGTGGGGGGAGGCGTGTCGGGCCTGGCCGCCGCCCGCGAGGCCCTGCTCCGCCGTCCCGAGTGGTCGGTGGCGGTGATCGAGGCCGAGGACCGCGCCGGCGGGACCATGCGCTCCGACCGCGCCGCGGGTTGTCTCTGCGAGTGGGGACCCAACGGTTTCCTCACCAACGTCCCCGACACCTGGGACCTGGCGGTGGATCTCGGTCTGGCCGAGCGTCTCCTTCCCGCCCACCCCAACGCCGAGAAGCGCCTGCTCTGGGTGAAGGGGGGCCTGAAGCCCCTCCCCATGAAGCCGGGCGCGTTCTTCCGGAGCGATCTTCTGAGCGTTCGCGGCCGGCTCCGGGTGCTGCTCGAGCCGTTCATGCCCAAGAGGTCGGCGGCGGGGGACGAGAGCGTGTACTCCTTCGCGTCGCGGCGGATCGGCCCCGAGGCGGCCTCCGTCCTGGTGGACGCCATGGTTTCGGGGATCTACGCCGGAGATCCGGAGAACCTGAGCCTCGAGGCCGCGTTCCCCAAGATGGCGGCGATGGAGGCCCGGTACGGAAGCCTGGTGCGGGCGATGATCGCCCTCATGCGGGAGCGGAAGAAGGCGCGGAGGGCGACCCCGGCGGCGGGGGGCGGACCCATGGGCCCGGGCGGGGCGCTCACCTCGTTCGACGAGGGGATGGAGGTGCTGATCCGGCGCCTGGCCGAGATCCTGGGGTCGAGGCTCTTCACCGGGACCCGGGTGACCGGCCTCACCCCGATTGCGGACGGCTACCGGGTGGATCTGGAGTCCCGGGGCGGAGCGCGGAGCGTGTCCGCCCGGAACGTGGTGATGGCGGTGCCGTCCCACGTCGCGGCGGCGATCCTCAAGGACGCTGCTCCCCGTCTGGCCTGGCGGCTGGACGAGATTCCCTACGCCGGCATCACCGTCGCCTGCCTCATCTACCCCCGGAGCCACGTCGCCCACCCTCTGGACGGGTTCGGCTTCCTGGTCCCGCGGGGACAGGGGCCGAGAATCCTCGGGTGCATCTGGACCGGCAGCATCTTTCCTCCCCACGTCCACGGAGACCACGTTCTCCTGAGGGCCATGGTGGGGGGCGCGCGCGACCCCGAAGGCGCCATCCTTTCCGAGGGACGCACGGTGGACCTGGTTCACGGGGAGCTAGACCGGATGCTGGGCGGGATCAAGAACCGGCCGGCCGAGGTGCGTCTCTATCGCCACGCCAAGGGGATTCCCCAGTACGTCCTCGGCCACCCCGAGCGGCTCCGGGCGATCGGGGAGGACCTGGCCGCCCTCCCGGGGCTCCACCTGGCCGGCAACGCCTACCGGGGGATCGGGGTGAACGATTGCGTGCGCGAGGCCCGGGAACTGGCCGAACGCCTGACCGCGGCCGGATCGCCCGCGGTCGAGGGACGGAAGCCCTCGGAGGCGCGGCCGTGAACCCCAGCGCGGTGATCCGCTCCAAGCGCGACGGGATCGAGCTGCCCGATCGGGAGATCACCGGATTCCTGACCGGGTTCCTCTCCGGCGAGGTGGCCCCGTACCAGATGAGCGCGTTCCTGATGGCGGTCTTCTTCCGGGGTATGTCGGCCCGGGAGACCGCCACCCTCACCCGGGTGATGGTGGAGACCGGGGAGGTGCTGTCCTTCCCCGAGGTGGCCGGTCTCAAGGTGGACAAGCACTCCACCGGCGGCGTGGGCGACCTGATCTCCCTTCCCCTGGCCCCCCTGGCCGCGGCGGCGGGGGTGCCGGTGCCGATGATCTCGGGTCGCGGGCTGGGGCACACCGGCGGGACCCTGGACAAGCTGGAGAGCATTCCGGGGCTCCGTACCGATCTCGACGCCGGGCGGTTCCGCGCGGTGCTGGCCGAGGTCGGCTTCGTCATGGGCGGGCAGACCGAGTCCCTGGCTCCGGCCGACCGGCGCATGTACGCGCTTCGCGACGTCACCGCCACCGTGGAGTCGATTCCCCTGATCGTGAGCAGCATCCTCTCCAAGAAGGTGGCGGAGGGGATCGACGCCCTGGTCCTCGACGTGAAGTGCGGGCGGGGCGCGTTCATGAAGACCGAGAGGGACGCGCTCCGGCTGGCCGAAGAGCTCACCCGGGTCGGAACCCTGATGGGGAAGCGGGTGGTCGCGTTCATCACCGACATGGATCTCCCCCTCGGCGCGGCGGTGGGGAACGCGGTGGAGGTGCGCGCGGCCCTCGACGTCCTGGCCGGACGCGGTCCCGCGGACATCGTGGAGCTGGTCGGGACCCTCGGCCCGGCCATGTTGCTCCTGGGAGGCAAGGCTTCGAACTGGGCCGACGCCGAGGCGCGGATCGCCGCCGCGGTGGCCGACGGCTCCGGGCTCGCGCGGTTCCGGGCCATGGTGGAGGCCCAGGGGGGAGACGGTGGGGCGGTCGACGATCCCTCACGGCTTCCCGCCGCCCCCTTCGAGGTTCCGGTGCCCGCCCCCGCCGGCGGGTACGTCACCGACATCGATCCCTTCGCGATCGGCGAGGCGGTGGTGGAGCTGGGAGGCGGCCGACGGAAGGCCGAGGACCGCGTGGATCCCGCGGTGGGAATTCTTCTGGATCGGCGATACGGGGATCGGGTGGAGCGGGGGGACGTCCTGGCCCGGGTGCTCGCCTCCTCCGAGGCCTCGGGACGGCGGGCGGCGAGCGAGTTCGTGGGTCGGGCCTACCGGGTGGAGGCGTCCGCGCCCCCCGCCCGCGCCCTGATCAAGCATCTGGTGACCGCGGAGGGGCCGGTTCCCTGGCGGGGCGGAGAGACCTGGGACTCGCGCCGCGGCCGGGAGCGGTCGTGAGCGCCCCCGGCGCTCGGAGACGTGAACGCGCATGATCGACACCAAGCTGGTTCTGAACATCCTGTTGGAACTCCTGCCCGTTCTCTACGGGGTGGCGTTCTTCAACTACCTCCTGGTCTTCTTCTCCGAGGACGACACCGTGCGGCGGTTGGCCCGGCCCATCCTGTGGTCGGCGGTGATCGCCAACATGGCGTACTTTCTCGGCTTCACCGTGTTCTTCGAGCACATTCCCATGGTGACGGTCTTCCAGGTGCTGGGGGCGGTGGGCTTCGCGGTGGCCGCCACCTATCTCTGGGTCGAGGCCCGGACCAAGACGCCCTACACCGGACCTTTCATCCTTCTCCTGGTCCTGATCTTCCAGATACTGAACACGCTCTTCCCCAAGCTCGACCCCTACGTGCCGGACATCCTCCGGAGCACCATCTTCAGCTTCCACGTGTCGGCGGCGGTCCTGGGGTATTCGGCGTTCGCGGTGGCCGCGGTCTACGGCCTTCTCTATCTCCTCCAGTACCGCTCGATCCGGAAGAAGACCTTCGGGCTCATCTTCCGGCGGCTGCCCTCCCTGGACATCCTGGACCGGATGAACTACTACGCCTCGGTGGCGGGCTTCGCGCTCCTCACCCTGGCCATCATCCTGGGCGCGATCTGGAGCAGCCACGTCTTCGGCGCCGTCCACCCCGACCCCAAGGTTCTGGTGGCGGTCGGCACCTGGGTGCTCTACGGGCTGGCCATCCTGGGGCGCCACGTCACATCCTGGAGGGGCCCGCGCATGGCCTACTCCTCCCTCTTCGGTTTCGTGTTCGTGTTGTTCTCCATGTTCGCGGTCAACTTCTTCCTCACGAAGTTCCACGTTTTCGTGAGCTGAGGCGGGTGTGAGATGGGACTGATCCTGTTGGGACTCAACCATCGGACGGCGCCGCTCCCGGTGCGGGAGCAAATGGTCTATTCGCGGGACGAGGCGGTGTCGGTGCTGAGGCGGCTCCGGGAGACGGAGCACGTCCCCCAGGCCCTCCTCCTCTCGACCTGCAACCGCACCGAGGTCTATGCGCTGGTGTCGGATCCCAAGACCGTGCTCCCCCGGATGGTGGAGAGCCTCTTCCTGGAGCGGATTCCCCAGGGGAACGGCGACCGACTCCGCTACCTCTACCAGCACGAGGGCGACGAGGCGGTGCAGCACTTCTTCCGGGTGGCCTGCGGCCTGGATTCCCTGGTCCTGGGCGAACAGGAGATCCTGGGCCAGGTCAAGATCGCCTACGAGATCTCGCGTGCCGCCGACACCGCGGGCAGCCTGCTCCATCGCCTGGCCAGCCGGGCTTTCCACGTGGGCAAGCGCGCCCGCACCGAGACCCACATCGGCATGGGGGCGGTGTCGGTGGCCTACGCCGCGGTGGAGCTGGCCGAGAAGGTATTCCAGAGCCTGGAGGGACGGGGCGCGCTCCTGGTGGGAGCGGGGGAGAACGGGGCCTTGTGCGCCCAGCATCTCCTCGCCCGCAAGGTGCAGCCCCTCCTGATCGCCAATCGGACCCTCGAGAACGCGGAGCATCTGGCCGGCCAGCTCGGCGGGGAGACGGTCTCCATGGACCGCCTTCACGAAGCCATGGCCCGGGTGGACATCGTGATCTCCACCACCGGCTCGCCCACCGCAGTGATCGGCCCCGACCTGGTGCGCGACGTCATGAAGCTCCGGGATGGAAAGGCGCTGGTGCTCATGGACATCGCGGTGCCGCGCGACGTCGACCCGGCGGTGGACGAGATCCAGAGCGTGTTCCGCTTCGACATGGACGCGTTGAACGTGATCGTGGACAAGAACAAGGAGCGGCGGGAGGGGGAAATCCCCGAGGTCGAGCGCCTGGTGGACGCCGAGGTCGAGCAGTTCATGCGCTGGTGGAAGAGCCTCGACGCCGGGCCGGTGATCCGCGACCTCCATCACGCCTTCGAGGCGATCCGCGCCGCCGAGCTGGACCGGAACGCCAAGCGCTTCGTGGAGAAGGACCGGGAGCAGCTCGACATCTTCAGCCGGAACCTGGTCCGCAAACTACTCATGGGTCTCACCACCGAGATCAAGCAATATCACGCCGACGACCCGGAGGAGGCCGAACGCCTGGCCGTCCTCCGCCGGGTGTTCCACCTCGACTCGGGGACGGGGGATGAAGCCGATGATGACGCGTCGTAGGGTGGTGATCGCCACCCGGGGGTCCGATCTGGCGCTCTGGCAGTCGCGATGGGTGGCGGCGCGGCTCCGAGAGGTCCACCCCGGTCTGGAGGTGGACCTGAACCTGGTGAAGACCAGCGGCGACCGGTTCCAGGCCGCCTCGCTCCAGGCCCTGGGAGGGAAGGGCGCCTTCACCAAGGAGATCGAGGACGCGCTGATCGCCGGCGATGCGGATCTGGCCGTCCACAGTTTGAAGGACCTTCCCACCGAGCTCCCGGGAGGGCTTCGGATCTGGGCCCACCCCCCGCGCTTCGATCCCCGCGACGCCTGGATCGGCCGGGACGGGCTGCGGTACGGGGATCTGCCGGCGGGAGGGACGGTGGCCACCGGGTCGCTCCGGCGGATGGCCCAGGTCATGCACCGCCACCCCGAGGCGGTGGTGGAGCCGATTCGCGGCAACGTGGACAGCCGGCTCAGGAAATTCGGCGAGGGGACCATGGCGGGGATGTTCCTGGCCGTGGCCGGGTTGAAGCGGCTGGGCCTCGCCGACCACGTGACCGAGGCCCTGGAGCCCTCGGTGTTCCTCCCCGCCCCCGGCCAGGGGGCGCTGGCGGTGGAAGGCCGGGATGACGATGCCACCCGGGAACTCCTTTCCCCCCTGGACGACCGCGACACCCGGGACCGGGTCGACGCGGAGCGGGCGCTGTTGGCCGCGCTCGAGGGCGGCTGTCAGGTTCCGGTGGCCGCCCTGGCCCGGCTCGACGGGGACGAGTTGATCCTGGACGGTCTGGTGGCGGCGATCGACGGCTCGGAGCTCGTGCGCGGGGAAGCCCGCGGGCCGCGAACCGAGGCGGCGGCGGTTGGCCGGCGGCTGGCCGAGGATCTCAAGGCCCGAGGGGCCATGGAGATCCTCGCCGCGATCCGCGGTTCGGCGGAGGAGGAGGGGTGAGCGTCGGGCCCTCGGTCTGGGTGACGCGCCCCCGTCCCGGAAGCGAGACCACCGCTCGCGCGGTGCGGGACGCCGGGTACGCGGTGATCGCGGTCCCGCTCCTCGAGACCCGACCCGTCATCCCCACCCCGCCCCTGAGCGGGGAACGGCCGGATTGGCTGGTGTTCGTGAGCGGCACCGCGGCGCGCTCCCTGGAAGCGTCGATGGGAGCGGTAGGCTGGTCGGCGGAGGAACGGCGGGCGATCCGGGCGGCGGCGGTGGGACGGCGCACCGCGGAGGTCGCCCGGGCCCTGGGGTGGAGCGTGGATCTGGTGCCCGAGCGCGAGAACGCGGTCGGGCTCCTGGATCGCTTCGCCGGCGAGGACCTCGCGGGCAAGACGGTTTGGATTCCCGGCGGGAGCCGGAAGGGGAGCGCGACCCGGGAGCTTCCCGAGGGACTGGCCGCGGCCGGCGCCGTCGTGCGCGCGTTCCAGGTCTATGAGACCGCCGATCGCCGGCTCTCCGGCGAGGACCTGGACCTTCTCCGCGCCGCCGCTCCGGGGGCGGCGATCCTCCACAGCCCGTCGGCCGCCGAGGCCCTTTTTTCCGGTCCGGGCCGGGTCTTTTCCGGGGATGCCGTGGATTGCGCCCGCGCCTGGCGCGAGGACGCGGTCCTGGTGGCCATCGGGCCGGTGACCGCCCACCGGCTTCGCGAGCTGGGCGCGGGGCGGATCGAGGAGTGCATGGAACCCTCGGACGATGCGGTGATCGCGGTCCTGGGTTCGGTGGTCGGATCGGGACTTCACGGAAAGGCATGACTTCATGACGAACTATCCCACCCTCCGCATGCGGCGGAACCGCAAGCACGCCGGAGTCCGCCGCCTGGTCCGGGAGACCCGGCTCACCGCGGACTCGCTCATCTACCCGGTGTTCATCTGCCCCGGTTCCGGGGTGGAGAAGCCGGTGGGTTCGATGCCCGGGGTCAGCCAGTGGTCGGCGGACCGCCTGGCCGAGGTCGCTCCCCGGATCCGCGACGAAGGGGTGCCCGCCCTGATCCTCTTCGGGATTCCCGAGGAGAAGGACCCGGTGGGGGCGTCATCCTGGCGCCCCGACGGCGTGGTCCAGCGGGGCCTCGATGCGCTCAAGCGGGCGGCGCCGGAGCTGGTGGCCATGGTGGACCTCTGCTTCTGCGAGTACACCGACCACGGGCACTGCGGGGTCCTGTCCGACGGGGACCTCGACAACGACGCCACCCGGGAGAACCTGGGGAAGCAGGCGGTGTCCCTGGCCCGGGCGGGGGCGGACGTGATCGCCCCGTCGGGGATGGTCGACGGCATGGTGTCCGGGATCCGGGAGGCGCTCGACGCGGCCGGGTCGCCCGAGCTTCCCATCCTTTCCTACGCGGCCAAGTACTCCTCCGGATTCTACGGTCCCTTCCGGGATGCCGCCGAGTCGGCCCCGGCCTTCGGCGACCGCCGCTCCCACCAGATGGACCCCGGGAACGGGGACGAGGCGCTCCGCGAGGTGGCCCTGGACCTCGAGGAGGGCGCGGACATGATCATGGTGAAGCCGGCCATGCCCTATCTGGACATCATCCGCCGGGTGAAGGACCGGTTCGGGGTCCCCACCGCGGCCTACCAGGTGAGCGGGGAGTACAGCATGATCCTCGCCGCGGCCCGAAACGGCTGGCTGGACGAGGAACGGGTGATGATGGAGAGCCTGGTGGCCATCCGGCGGGCGGGGGCGGACATGGTTCTCACGTATTTTGCGCGCCGAGCGGCTAAATTGCTCGGGAAGGGATGGAGTCTATGACGGACTGGAGTCTTGAGAAGAGCCGGCTGGCCATGGCCGAGGCGCGACAGGTCATTCCCGGGGGGGTGAACTCGCCGGTCCGGGCCTTCGGCGGGGTGGGGGGGATCCCCCCTTCATCGCCGACGCCGCCGGCTGCCGGGTCTTCGACCTGGACGGGAACGAGTACGTGGATTACGTGGGTTCCTGGGGCCCCATGATCCTGGGCCACGCCCACCCCGAGGTGGTGGACGCGGTGTGCGACGCCGCCTCGCGGGGGATGAGCTACGGCGCCCCCACCGAAGGGGAGACGGATCTGGCCCGGCTGGTGGTCTCCCGCATGCCCGGTATGGAAATGGTGCGGCTGGTGAACAGCGGCACCGAGGCCACCATGTCGGCGCTCCGGCTGGCCCGGGCCCACACCGGCCGGTCGAAGTTCGTGAAGTTCGAGGGGTGCTATCACGGCCACGGCGATGCGTTTCTCATGCAGGCCGGATCCGGAGCCACCACCCTCGGCGTTCCCAACAGCCCCGGGGTGCCGGAGGCGGTGGTGGCCGACACCCTCCTCGCGCCCTACAACGACCTGGACCGGGTGGCCGCCCTCTTCCGAAGCCATCCCGGTGAGATCGCCGCGGTGATCGTCGAACCGGTGGCCGGGAACATGGGGTTGATCCCCCCCGGGCCGGGGTTCCTGGAAGGGCTCCGGGCGCTTACCCGGGACGACGGCGCGCTCCTCGTTCTGGACGAGGTCATGACCGGCTTCCGGCTCGCCCCCGGCGGGGCCACCGAGCGATTCGGGGTGGCGGGGGACCTCACCACCATGGGGAAGGTCATCGGAGGAGGTCTCCCGGTCGGGGCCTACGGCGGTCCGCGGTCGATCATGGAGAAGCTGGCCCCGGCGGGTCCGGTGTACCAGGCCGGGACCCTCTCCGGGAACCCGCTGGCGGTGGCGGCGGGACGGGCCACGCTGAGCCTCCTCGACGTTCCCGGGATCTACGACCGGTTGGAGGAGCTGGGGAGCCGCCTCGAGGCGGGGATCGCCGCGGTGATGGAGAAACACGACTACCCCCTGGCCTTCCAGCGGGTCGGCTCGATGTTCGGCCTCTATTTCCGCCGGGGACCGGTCAGGAACTACGACGAGGCCAAGGCCTCGGACACCGCGGCGTTCGCCCGGTACTTCCACGCCATGCTGGAACGGGGCATCTACCTCGCCCCCTCCCAGTTCGAGGCCGGCTTCATCTCCCTCGCCCATGACGAAGAGGATGTGGACCGGACGCTGGAGGCCGGGGCCGAGGCCCTGGCCGTGGCATTCGGCGGGTCCTGAGGCGCCGCCGCTCCGGAGGGCCCCCGGCGGGGCCTCGATTCTGCGGACACCGTGAACCGGGAGGAGCGTGATGCTCAAGATCCTGCTGGTCGTCCTCGCCATCATCCTGGTGCTGAGCTACCTGAACCGCCGTAGCCGGGGCACCGTCGCCCGGCTACGCCGGACCGGCGTCTATCCCCTCGAGGGGATGGAAACCGACGGGGACGTGAGGCGCCTCATGGAGATGGGGCACAAGATCGAGGCGATCAAGGTGTACCGCGCGGTCCATCACACCGACCTCAAGACGGCCAAGGAAGCGGTCGAGAAGCTGGTCCCCGGACATCGTCGCGAGCGCTGAGGGCCGCCGGCCGCGGATCAGATCCCGGCCAGCTCGATGGAGAACGCCGCCCAGGCGAATCCGCCGCGGCGGGCGCCGTCGGCCAGCGCCTTCCGGCGCACGCGGGTGAGCGCGGCCACGGGGTCGTCACCCCCGCCGATCCACGCCTGGAGGAATTCTTCCATGGTGGCCTCGGCGTCCTCGTCGCGAACCGGGAAGAACGTCTCCACCACCGCGCGGGCTCCCGCGTCCAGGAAGACCTGCCCCAGGCTCGGGGCCGTGCCGCCCGCCGCCACGTAGGGAACCCCGCTCGCGCAGCCGGCCAGGACGGCCAGCGTACAGCCGCGGAGGTCGGCCCCGGCCACGTCCTCCATGTCGATGTAGCCCGGATCGTGGGTCCCGGTCCCGGCGGGGGCCACCGGGATGAAGGTCACGTACGGGGTCTGGGGATCGCGGACCACGTGGGAAGCCACGTAGAGAATCGGGGCCTTCTCCCAGGCCGCGAGGATCCGTGCCTTGGTGGCCTCGCGACCGGCGAGCACCCGCGTTCCGGGATACCGGGTCGAGATCGCGGACACCTCCCGTCGGTCGAACGCCAGGGGACGGAGGGCCGGATAGCGTCGGCCGAGCTCGGGGGAAATGTCGGGGTTCGCCACCACCAACGGATCGCCCCGGGCCGGCGGGGCGGCCGCGGTCTGGTAGCGAAGGTATGCCACCTCGTATCGGCTCAGAAGCGGGAGATAGGCCGGTCCCCCGGAGATATCGAGGGCCTCGAAGGGGAGGAGGGAGAGCCATCCGTCGGGGCTGATGAGAAGCATCTTCGCTCCCGCCGTGCCGTCGATCACCGAGGGGGGAAGGAGCGCGCCGGCGAGCCGGGTCAGCTCGGGGGGGACTCCCCGCGCGTCCTCCAGGGATCTTCCCATCGCCCTGGTGGCGCGGCCGACCCAGGCCCGGATCGAGTCGGGGGTCGCGGCCAGGGTGTCCGCGCGCACCCCGGTCTCTCCGTCCGCCGTCCAGCGGATCACCCGGCTCGGCTGGACCCGGTAGACGAGGTGGACGGCGCGACGGGCCGTCAGCCGCTTACGGAGATCGGCTCCCGGGTCCGAACCGGGCCGCGGTCCGGGCGCGTGGCTCGCGGACCGGGCGAACCACCGGGAGGGCTCGGCCGCTCCGTCCCGGGTGCGCCCGCGGCTTCGGGCTCCGATCGAATCCACCAGCCGCCGCCATTCCATCTCCGCCGCGTAGCCCGCCTCCGGGGAGTCCGAGAGAAGGTCGAGGACCTCATCGTGCAGGTCGCCGCAAGTCCCCAGGCGGAGATAGGCGAGGGGGGTCCGGTCCATGCAAACGAGAGCGGCCTCCAGACGCCCGACCCCCCGGGCGGCGGCCGCCGTCGCCTCGTCCCGGCGCCCGAGCCGATCGAGGCGGGCGGCCTCGAGCGCATCATGGCGGGCCCAGTCGTTGAGGTCGGTCTCGTCGTCGCTCTTCGGGTGCATCCGGACGAAGCGATCGAGCGCGGCTCCGGCTTCGGCGTAGGCCCCGGTCCGGACCTGGGCCTGGGCCAGGTCCAGGGCGAAACGCGCCTCGGCCTCGGGGAGGTTTCGATCCGCCGCGTAGCGGAGCCCCTCCTCCGCGGCGGCAAGCGCCCGGCGGTCGGCGCCGTTTTCCAGCAAGCCCTCGCACCAGGATTCCAGGAGACCGGCATAGGTCGTCCGCACCCCCTCGCGGGCGGTGTCCCTGACCTTCTCGAAGATCCGGCGGGCCCCCTCCACGTCGCCGCGGGCGAAACGGAGCCGCATCTCCACCCGCTGGGTGGAGATCCAGAACGTGCGGCTCCGGGAGCGGGGGGAGGCGAAGAACTCCCGCTCCAGGAGATGGGCCCGGGGGAGGAGGTCCTCCACCGCCTCCCAGCAACCGAGCCCGGCGTAGAGGCTCAGGAGCGTGTCGTTCAGGATGCGGAGTTCGTCCACCGCGCCCCCCTTGTACTCCCGGCACGCCTCGTAGGCGGCAAGGAAGTAGTCCCGGGCCGGGATCAGACGTCCCTTCCGCCAGTAGTAGTTGCCGTAGAAGGTGAGGATGCGCGAGGTCTGATACGGGTGCCGGGCGTGCCGGGCCTGGGTCAGCGCCCGGTCCAGACAGAGATACATGGAGTCGGGCTTCTGCAGGGCGGCGTACCACGATCCAAGGGCTCCCAGCACCTGGCAGTCGAGGAGGGTGAGGTTCCATTCCCGGGCGTGCCGCTCCGCCCGTCGCAGCCATCCCACGCCCTCCGCGGACCGGCCCTGGGCGTCGGCCTGCCGGGCCAGGGCAAACTCGGCCACGACCACCCCGGGCCGATACCCGGTTTCCCGGTAGATACGGAGCATCTCCCGGAGTCCGGACTCCTTCTCCGCCGCCGAGAGGTTGGGATCCGCGATCAGATGGATCCGGCGACGATCGGCGGCCGCCAACTCGAGGCCCACGCTCGGATCGATCCGGCGACGGAACGCGAGCGCGTCCCGGAACTCGGGGAGGTGGTACTCGGCGGCGAGACGGCCGGTAACCCGGTCCAGGTAGGGGCCGAGGGCCTCGAGGCTCCGCGAGTAGGCCTCGGGGGAGCGCTTGGAGAGCCCCGCGACCAGGCGGGATTCCACGTCGAGAAGCCGCATCACCCCGACCTCGCGGGCGTAGGCGGCGTAGGCGCTGTCGCCGTCCGAGAGGAGGTGCCGGGCGTCTTCGGCCGGGAGATCGGGGACCCGGGCGCGCAGGGCGCGTTCCGGCCTCGGCCCGCAGGCCAGGCCCAGGAGCGCGGCGAGGACGATGACGAGGCGGGTGTGTTGCATGGAAATCCGATGCACAGGGGTCGGCCGCACGATCGGCGAGTGATCCGATCGGAAGTGGGGATCGCGCTTGAATCCCCGTCCGGGAACGGGGTTCATCTGGTAGCATACAGGACGAAGCCCATGAGCGATTCCAATCTCCACCCCCACGCTTCAGGTCGAGACCCTGGCCCTCCGTTCCGCCGGTCCCGGGGCGGCGCCGACGCCTCCGCCAGGGAAGCGGAAAACGGCCCGGATCGGGCGCTGGTCGCGGCGGTGGTGGCGGGATCGTTGACCGACTGGCACCGCCTGATCGCGCGGTACACCCCGCTCATCCTCTCCGTGCTCCGCCGCCACCTCCACGACGAGGAGGATGTGCGCACCGTCTTCGCCCAGACCCTTTGCCAGCTCCATGACGGGAGGCTCGCCACCTATGAGGGCCGCTCCGCGCTCTCCACCTGGCTGGTTCTGGTGGCTCGGACCCAGGCGTTCGATTTCCTTCGCCATCGGCACGGCCGCCGCGAGACGCCCAGAGGGGTGGACCGGCTGGACGAGGCGGACCGCGAGATCTTCACCCTGTACTTCACCGCGGGCTGGAGCCTGGAGGGGGTCCGTCATCGCCTGGCCTCCCGTGGATCCCCGGTTTCGGGCGCGGACGTGCTGGCCGCCCTCACCCGGATCGAAGCGGTTCTCGGGAAGCGGGCGCTCCGGAGGCTCGACTACGATCACTCCGCCGCGTCCACCTCCGCGGCTTCGGGGCGGCTGCTGGAGTTCCTGGATCACGCGCGGGCGGAATTTCCGCGGGCATCGGAGCGTTGGCGCTCCGACTACGAGTTGATGGAAAAGGAGACGAGGGTCCTTGCGGCGAGGGCGGAAGCCCTGGTCGAGACACTCCCCGCCGAGGAGCGGACCGTCCTCCACCTGCGGTTCGGTAGCGGCCTGACCGCGCGGAGGGTGGCGGAGGAAATGGGTCTCTCCGGTCCGCGCCGGGTCTATACCCTGATCGAGAGATCGCTGCGCACGCTCCGGGCCCGTCTTGCCCTGGGTTCGACCTCTCCCCGGGGCTGACGGTGGGACCGGCCGCCGGCGGGGCCTGGAGGGCGGGGTCGGTCCACGGTGACCTTCCCGTTTCCTCCATCTGACACTGGACGGAGGACCCGGGGGCGGGGGCACGGGCACGGACCGTTCCCGCGTCTTCGTGGACGTTCAACATAGGAAACCGGTCCAATTCGAGAGAAACACGTCGAAATCGAGGATCTCGCCCTTCTCGCGGAAGGAAGGCTTGCCGGCCCAGAAGCCGATTCCATCCGCGACCACGTCGTGGCCTGCCGGGAATGCTACGCGACCTACGCGGAATCGGTGCGGGGGCGCGGCGAATGGCTTCTGGCCCAGAGCCGCCAGGAGAGGCCGGGTTCCCGGGCGCCGGTCCGCCGGATGCGGCCGTTCCCGCGCCGCCGGATCGCGGTGTGGGGGATCGCGGCGGCGGTCCTGGCGCTGGTGGCGTGGGGGGTGGTCCGGCAGATCGACCCGGGCAAGGTTGAGACCTGGAGCGCGGATGCCGCCCCGGTCATGGACCTGGTCGCCCGGTCCTCGGCGAGCGGGCTCCTGTTCCCGGAGACCACCCCCTACTCCGGGCCCGCCGGCGATTTTCGCGGCCCCGCCCCCGGCTCGGATGCCGCTACGGTGGACCGGGCCCTGGGACGGCTCCTGCACCGCTACGAGACGGGCGAAGGGTCGGCCGATGCAGCCTATTGGTTGGTGGCCGGCGTTCTGGCCCGGGGCCGGCTGGACGACGCGCGGGTTCTCCTGGCCGAGACGAGCGCCCGTCACCCCGACGATTCACGATTCGAGGTTCTCGGAGCCATCCTGGCCTTCCGCGGAAACAACCTCAACCGGGCCCGGTCGATCCTCGAATCCGTGGTGAGCAGGGATCCGAAGAACGCGGTGGCCTGGACGAACCTGGGAGCCGCGCGCGCCGCTCTGGGACTCCCCGGCCAGGCGCGTGAAGCGTGGGATCGCGCCCGGGCTGCGGCCCCGGGGTCCCCGGCGGCCCGGCGGGCCGAGGCCTATCTGGCCTCGCCCTGACCCGGCCGAAAGGCGACACTCGCGGCGTCCGACGCGCCCGGATCGGGTCCCCGCCCCCCGGCTAGGGCTTCCGGTTTCCTCCCCCCACGTGCCGCTCCTCCTCTTTCTCCCGGCTCCAGTCCTTCTTCCCATGGAGGTCGTTCCAGCGATCCCGGAGCTTCAGGTTGAAGGTGGAGCTGTGGAGGTAACAGGTCTCGGTGGGAACCTTCCCGGCCAGGAAAAGCTCGGGGTGGGTGGTCGGGCAGCTTGGGGTTGCGGGGAGTCCCGTCTCGTCGCAGACCTCGCGGGACACCACGCCCTCGGGAATCTCGAAGGACGCCGGCCGGTCGCCCGCGGTGGCCGCCTTCATGATGTCGGTCCAGATGGGAAGCGCCCCCACCGCGCCGGTGATCCCCCGCCCGATCGTGCGGTGCTCGTCGTAACCCACCCACACCCCGGTCACCACCTTGGGGGTGTAACCCACGAACCAGGCGTCGGTGTAATCGTCGGTGGTCCCGGTCTTGCCGGCGGCGGGGAGGGTGAACCCCATGCTTCGCGCCGACGCTCCGGTTCCGTGATTCAACACCGAGGAAAGCATGTTGTTGAGCACCGCCACCGGGGCGGCGGGCATGACTTCCTTCCGCTTGGGGCGGAACCCGGAGAGGACGTTTCCCTCCCGGTCCTCCACCCGGGTGATGAAGTAGGGATCCACGCGGATCCCGGTGTTGGCGAACACCGCGTAGGCGTAGACCAGATCCTCCAGGGTCACCTCGGCGGTTCCGAGCGCGATGCTCCGGAACTGGGGAATCGGGGTCTCGATCCCGGCCAGGCGCGCCTCCTGGATCACCGCCTTGGTCCCCACCTCCTCCTGGATCTTGATGGTGGGGACGTTCAAGGAGTGCTCGAGGGCGTAGCGCAGGGTCACCGGCCCCCGGTACTCCCGGTCGTAGTTTTGCGGCCGCCAGGGGGGCTGGCCCGCCTCGTAGAAGACGACCGGGGCGTCCATGACGGTATAGGAGGGATAGAAACCCTTCTCGATCGCGGCCAGATAGATGAAGGGCTTGAACGCCGACCCGGGCTGGCGCATGGCGCTCACCGCCCGGTTGAAGTTGCTCTCCTCGAAGCTCCGCCCGCCGATCAGCGCCCGGATCGATCCGGTCTCGGCGTCGACCACGATGGCCGCGCCCTCGATGTAATCGAGGGACGGGTTCTTTTCCTGGTCCTTCTCCTCGATGTACTCCGCCCGGGACTGCTTGGGGCGCACCCGCTTCTCCAGGGCGGAAATCCGGTTCTCCAGGTCCCGCTCCGCTCCCTGCTGGAGGGGGAGATCCAGGGTGGTGTGGATGGTGAGACCTCCGTCGTAGATCACGTTGCTCCCGTACTCCCTCTCGAGGTACTGGCGCACCATCTCCATGAAGTAGGGGGCGTTGTCCGGGCTCAAGGGCGCGGCGGCCACGTCCAGGGACTCGGCCAGGGCCGCCTTTTCCTGCGGGCCCTGGATGTAGCCGCAGTCCTCCATGGCCGAGAGCACCACCGCGCGCCGGTTGAGAGAGGCCTGGGGATGGCGCCGCGGTGAATACCCGTTGGGGTTCCGGGGGATGCCGGCGAGGAGCGCGCACTCGGCCAGATCCAGGTCCTTCACGTCCTTTCCGAAGAACCGGTGGGCGGCCGATTGCACGCCGTAGGCCCCGTCCCCGAAATAGATCTGATTCAGGTACATCTCCAGGATCTCTTCCTTGGAGTAGTTCTGCTCGATCCGGAGCGCCAGCACCGCCTCCTTGATCTTCCGCGACCAGGTCTGGGCCTGGGTGAGGAAGAGGTTCCGCGCCAGTTGCTGGGTGATGGTGCTCGCGCCCTGACGGGTGTGCCGGGTGAGGTTGGTGGTGCCGGCGCGGACGATGCCCAGGGGATCGACCCCCCAGTGGTCCCAGAACTTGCGGTCCTCCACCGCGATGATCGCGTCCACCAGATCCTTGGGAACCTCGTCCAGCCCCACCAGGGTGCGGTTCTCGCGGTAGAACTCACCGATCAGCCGGCCGTCCTTGTCCAGGACCCGGGTCTTGGTGGCGGGGGTGATCGCCTGGAGGTGTGCGGGGGAGGGGAGGTCCCGTCCCACCACCTTGAGGATCACCGCGAGGGCCAGGGTCCCCGCCAGCATGAACGCGAGAAACGACACCAGGAACGTTTTCATGAGAGGATGCTACCCGGGCGGCGCGGCGCCGTAAAGCGAAGGGGCTCCCGCCTTACCGCCCGCCGCGATGCTAGAATTGACCGATTTGGGTTCACGGGGTAGTACCCGCGGGGGAGCCCCCGCGTTCCGAGGAACCCGCGCCGAGGCCTCGGGGGGGGCACGATGAGCCCCGGATGATGCCGCGGCGCCCTGACCGTCGGCCCCGCACCCCGGGGCCGGACGACTCCCCGGAAGGGGGACAGCGGAGGCTGGATGACCGTACCCGTTCGCGATCAGCTCGAACGCATTCGATCCGGAACCGAGGAGATCATCCCCGAGGAGGAGCTTCAGCGGAAGCTGGAGCGCTCGATAACCTCGGGAACGCCGCTCCGGATCAAGATGGGCTTCGACCCCTCGGCTCCGGATATTCATCTCGGGCATGCGGTGGGGCTTCGGAAGCTGCGCGTGTTCCAGGACCTGGGTCACTTCGTGGTGCTGATCGTCGGGGATTACACCGGCATGGTCGGGGACCCCACCGGGCGGAGCGCCACCCGCCCCAAGCTCACCCTGGAGCAGGTCCGGGAGAACGCCCAGACCTACCTCCGCCAGCTCTTCAAGGTGGTGGACGAGTCCCGGGCCGAGGTCCGATGGAACGGGGAGTGGTTCTCGAAGATGAGCTTCATGGACATCATGGAGCTCGCCTCGCGGTTCACCGTGGCCCGCATGCTGGAGCGCGACGATTTCGAGAAGCGCTATCGGGGCGGCCAGCCGATCTCCATCCACGAGTTCTTCTATCCCATCATGCAGGGGTACGATTCGGTGGCGGTGCGGGCGGACGTGGAGATGGGGGGGAAGGAGCAGAAGTTCAACCTGCTCATGGGGCGGACCCTCCAGGAGGCCCACGGACAGGAGCCCCAGGTCATCGTCACTACCCCGATCCTCGAGGGGCTGGACGGGGTGCTGCGCATGAGCAAGAGCACCGGGAACTATGTCGGGGTGGACGAGCCGCCGCGCGAGATGTTCGGAAAGGTGATGTCGATTCCGGACCCGATGATCGAGCGGTATTTCCTGCTCACCACCGACGCCGACGCGGCCGAGCGGGAGATGGTGCGGAAACGGCTGGCCGGGGGGGAGAACCCCCGCGAAGTGAAAGCGGAACTGGCCCGGCGGATCGTTTCCATCTACCACTCCCCCGAGGCGGCCGGCCAGGCCTCGGACGAGTTCGACCGCATGTTCCGCCAGGGGGCGGCGCCGGACGAGATGCCCGAAGTCCGGGTGAAAGCGGACGGTGAGGACGTGGGGCTCCTTCGCGCCCTCTCCGAGGCCGGCCTTGTGAACTCGAACGGCGAGGCCAGACGGCTCATCCGCCAGCGCGCGGTGCGGGTGGACGGCGAACGGATCACCGATGAGCTGCAGGTGCTCCCCGTCCGCCCCGGACCCTACGAAGTGCAGGTGGGAAAACGGGGCTGGGCGCGGATCCTGGTCGAGGGGAAGGTGTAGAATTCCCGATGACGAGCGGCGCGGGTGGGGCGACCGGTCCGGACCCTCCGGGAGCGCTTGCCGATAAGTCGTTTGTTTGAAATGGCTTATGGTGGAGGCTCAAAAACTGTACTCCGGAAAGACCGGCAACCGGACGTCGGAGAGCCGGATCCCTCAAGATCTTATCTTGTTGTTACATAGCCATTTGCGCGTTATTCGGGAAAGAGAGTGAGAGGGTCGTGGAAAGTTCCTTGACCCACCCAGACCACGTGATTATGATCTTCGTCCGCGTCTGACAGGGGCATGGCGTCCCTCTCGGGCCACGATCTTTGAAAGTTTAATAGTGCGCGTGAATGAAGAGCCCACTGCGGGGTGAACCCAAGGCGACATAGGTCGCCTTCGGGGAACCTTGCTCAACTCCTTGGGGGGACGATGCGAGCAATCGCATCCGACCTCCTTACCGTGTTTTCGAATACGGAGAGTTTGATCCTGGCTCAGAACGAACGTTGGCGGCGTGGATTAGGCATGCAAGTCGTGCGTGAAAGGGGGCTTCGGCTCCTGAGTAAAGCGGCGAACGGGTGAGTAACGCGTGGGAAACCTGCCTCTAAGTGGGGGATAACACTTCTAACGGGGTGCTAATACCGCATGACACCGCCGGATCGCATGGTCCGGCGGTCAAAGATGGCCTCTACTTGTAAGCTATCGCTTGGAGATGGTCCCGCGTCCGATTAGCTTGTTGGTGGGGTAACGGCCTACCAAGGCTACGATCGGTAGCTGGTCTGAGAGGATGGTCAGCCACACTGGGACTGAGATACGGCCCAGACTCCTACGGGAGGCAGCAGTCGAGAGGCTTCGGCAATGGGGGAAACCCTGACCGAGCGACGCCGCGTGAGGGATGAAGCCCTTCGGGGTGTAAACCTCTTTTCCGGGGGAAGAACCCCATGGAGGCGAATAGGCTCCATGACTGACGGTACCCCGGGAATAAGCTCCGGCTAACTCCGTGCCAGCAGCCGCGGTAATACGGGGGGAGCAAACGTTGTTCGGAATCACTGGGCGTAAAGGGCGCGTAGGCGGCCCGGCAAGTGGTGTGTGAAATGCCCTGGCTCAACCAGGGAACTGCGCTCCAAACTGCCGGGCTTGAGGACAGTAGAGGAAGCTGGAATTCCGGGTGTAGCGGTGAAATGCGTAGATATCCGGAGGAACACCGTTGGCGAAGGCGAGCTTCTGGGCTGTTCCTGACGCTGAGGCGCGAAAGCTGGGGGA
>CAWANH010000001.1:0-152500 GCA_963783375.1 Candidatus Eiseniibacteriota bacterium | reverse complement strand
CGGCCCATCCCTACCACGACTGGAACGAGCGAATCCGGCGCGAGTGCTACGCGCCCAATCGCGCCGCGCGCATTCTCGACGCGGAGAAGCGCATCACCGCGATCGTCAACAACTACGAGGGGATGTCCTTCAACTTCGGACCGACGCTGCTGGACTGGATGGCCCGGTGCGACAAGGTCACCCTGGAGTCCCTGGTCGCCGCGGACCGGGCGTCGCAGGCCCGCCTCGGATCCGGGAATGCCATGGCCCAGGCCTACAATCATCCCATCCTTCCCCTGATCGACCGACGCGACAAGCGCACCCAGGTTCTCTGGGGGCTGGCCCATTTCCGACGGACCTATGGACGGGAGGCGGAGGGGATGTGGCTCCCGGAGACCGCGGCGGACCGGGAAACCCTGGATGTGCTGGCCGAGGCCGGAGTTCGCTTCACCGTGCTGGCCCCCTGGCAGCTCACGGGGGCACGGCCGGAACCCGAGGCGGCCTGGGCGGAGAACATCCGGCCCGGGGACCTCGGGCGCCCCTACCGCTACCCCACGACGTCGGGACGGGAGATCGCCCTCTTCTTCTACGATGCCGAGGTGGCCCGGGAAGTGGCGTTCGAGCGGCTCCTGGAAAGCGGGGACGCCTTCGCCTCCCGCTTGATCGCCGGGGCCCGGGCCCGCCCCGCCGAGGCGCCGCTCCTTCACATGGCCACCGACGGCGAGACCTACGGCCACCACCACCGATTCGGCGAGATGGCCCTGGCCTACGCTCTTCGTCGACTGGACCGGACCCCGGAGATCGAGGTCACCAACTACGCCTCCTTCCTGCGCCGGTTCCCGCCCACTTGGGAGGCCCGGGTGCTCGAGCCGGGATCCTGGAGCTGCGTGCACGGGGTGGAGCGCTGGCGGTCGGATTGCGGTTGCCGGACCGGGGGGGAGCCGGGCGACAACCAGAGGTGGCGCAAGCCGCTCTTCGAGGCGTTGACCGAACTCCGGCGGGGCCTCGGCGAGGTCTTCGAGCGCGAGGGGAGCAAGATCCTGGTGGATCCCTGGGTGGCCCGGGACGCCTACATCGACGTGCTCCTGGATCCCTCTCCCCCCACCCGGGCGGCGTTCCTGGCCGCCCACCGGCGAGGGGCGGCCCCGGCGTCGGAGGTCTGGAGGCTCCTGGAGATGGAGCGCCACGCGCTCCTGATGTTCACGTCCTGCGGTTGGTTCTTCAGCGACCTGGCCGGTATCGAGACCCTCCAGGTGCTGCGCTACGCCGCGCGGGCCCTCGAGCTTTGCGGCGAGGATGCCCCCGGGAACCTCCCGGGGATGTTTTCCCGGATTCTGGAAGGGGCCTCCACCAATCGAAAGCCGGCGCGAACCGGATCCGCCCTGTTCCGGGATGTCGTCCGACATTCGCGGGTCGACCCGGCCCGGGTAGGAGCGGAATCGGTGCTGACCAGACGGTTGGGCGTCGGCCACGGGGAGGTGCCGCTCCCCCCGGCGTTCGCGGTCACGGTGCAGGCGGTCCCGGGGAACGCCGAGGGAACGGTGGAGGTGATCCACCGGCGTACCGAGGAACGGAACGCGTATTACTACGTGGTGGAGATGGACGGGAGCCCCCATCTCGCGGTGCGGCTCCTGCCGCAAGGCCATCAGGACGCCCCCGAGGCTTCGGGGGCGGGGGAGCTGGTGGTGGGGGTGGAGGATCTGGACCCCGAGGCCGCCCAGCTCATCGCCGACCGCTTCCTGGAACGCCTGGAGCGGAAGACCGTGCTTCGGCTGAAGGACATCCTGAAGCACCGGACCGGGGTGATCCGCTTCCTGGAGCTCCGCCACATCCGGCCCCCGCGGGCCCTGGCCCGGCTGGTCGAGGTGGTGTGGATGGAGGATCTGCTCCGTGAGATGAAGCTCCCGGCGGAGGCGGCGGAGGCGGAGGCCACGACCTGGGCGGAACGTCTGGAACGATTCTCCTCGCTGGGCCTGGCGCGTAACGACGGGCAGCTCTCCCGGGCTCTGGCCGGGAGGCTCATCCTCGACACCCAGTGGCTCTGCCGGGAGGGCAGCGAGCGCGCGGGGAGGAATCTCCTGGCGGTGCTGCGGGTGGCGGAGATGTTGGAGCCGGCCCCCGATCTCTGGGACGCCCAGAACGTTTTCTACTATTGCGCGGGGCGGGGCGAGACCCACCTCGCCGCCCCGGCCCGGGGAGTGCGACCGGTGGGTCCGGAGATGCTCCGGGAGGCCGTCGAGCGACTGGGCTTCGACCCCGAGGTGCTGATGACGCCGCGGACATCGTCCAGGTAAGGGGCCCCACGGAACGGGGCGAAAGAACCGGAAGGGACCAACCATGAGCGGGAACGAGACGCGGACGGCGGAGCTCAGAGCGCAGGCGGAGCGTTGGATGGCGGAGGACCCCGATCCCGGAACCCGGACCGAGCTGAAACTGATGCTCGAACGAAACGACGCGGAAGAGCTCGCCGAGCGGTTCGGAACCCGGCTCGAGTTCGGCACCGCGGGCCTTCGAGGGGTTTTGGGAGCGGGCCCGAACCGGATGAATCGGGCCCTGGTGCGCAGGGTCACCGCCGGTCTCGCCCGGTATCTTCTCCGCACCCAGCCCGAGATCGCGCGACGCGGGGTGGTGGTGGGGCGGGACGGGCGCCACCTGTCCACGGAGTTCGCCGCCGACACCGCCGCGGTCCTGGCCGGGGCGGGCATCCCCGCGCATGTCTTCCCCGGCTTGGCGCCGACCCCGGTGACCGCCTACGCGGTGGGGGCGCTGGGGGCGGCGGCGGGGGTGGTGATCACCGCCAGCCACAATCCTCCAGCCTACAACGGCTACAAGGTGTACTGGTCGAACGGGGCCCAGATCATCCCTCCCCACGACCGGGGGATCAGCGCGGCCATCGACGAGATCGGCCCGATTTCCGGGATCCCTCTCCTGGACGAGGAGAGCGCCCGGTCGCGCGGGCTCCACCACGACGTGCCCGATAGCCTGGGGGAGCGCTACCTGGAGGAGGTCCTGGCCCTTCGTCGCCATCCGGAGGCGCCCACCGACCTCGTCGTGGTCTACACCCCCCTTCACGGGGTGGGGGGGACCTGGGTGGACCAGGCCTTCCGGCGGGCGGGGTTCGGCCGGCTCCACACCGTGCCCGAGCAGGCGGAGCCCGACGGCGACTTCCCCACCGTGGAGTTTCCCAACCCCGAGGAGAAGGGGGCCATGGACCTGGCCCTCGCCCTGGCCGAGCGGGAGACCGCCGACCTGATCCTGGCCAACGACCCCGACGCCGACCGGCTTGCGGTGGTGCTCCGCGACGGGGAGGGGAAGCTCGTGCCCCTCACCGGCAACCAGATCGGGACCGTCCTGGCCTACTACCTGCTGACCGAGAACCCCCCCGGGGAGGGCGACCCCCTGGTGATCACCACCGTCGTCTCCTCCAGCCTGCTCCGGCGAATGGCCGGGGAGCTGGGTGCGCGCTACGACGAGACCCTTACCGGCTTCAAGTGGATCGCCAACCGGGCCATGGATCTGAAGTCGGAGAGGGGCTGGCGGTTCGCCTTCGGGTTCGAAGAGGCCCTGGGTTACAGCGTCGGAGAACTGGTTCGGGACAAGGACGGGATCGGCGCGGCCCTGGTGTTCGCCGACCTGGCCGCCTTCTGCCGCTCACGGGGTTCCACGGTGATGGAGTACCTGCACGCCATCTTCCGGCGGTTCGGCCTGTACGTGAGCTCCCAGAGGAGCATCACCCTCCCCGGTTCGGAGGGGAGCCGCGCGATCGCCGGCATCATGGACGCGTTCCGGTCGGATCCGCCCCGGGCCCTGGCCGGGGTCACGGTGGCGTCCCGAAGCGATCTCGAAGCCGGTGAGACCGTATCGACGGCAGGGGGGGAGATCTCCATCCTGGATCTTCCCCGGAGCAACGTCCTGGTCTACCAGCTCGAGGACGCGTCCCGGGTGCTGCTCCGGCCGAGCGGCACCGAGCCCAAGATCAAGTACTACTTCGAGGTGGTGGAACCCTTCCCGGAAGGGGATGCGTACACCGAGGTCGAGGCCCGGGCCGCCGGGCGTCTGCGGCGGTTGGAGAGCGGATTCCTCGAGGAGGCGGAGCGCCGCCGGTCCTGACCGCGCTCCGCCTCCCCCCGCGTCAGCGGGTCCCGAACCCCGACGCCTTCGAGTAGGTCCTCCCGTCGTCGTGACATCCGTCACAAGAGGCCTTGCCGTTCCCGGGGCCGTTGACGTGGCACGCGTCGCAGTCCAGCTCCCCGTGTACCTCGTTCAGCTTCACCCCGGTCGTCGCATGCTTGAACCCGCCCCCCGACCAGCCGTCGGTGTGACATGTTCGGCACTTGGGGTCCGGCTTCTGGAAAGCCCCCTGCTTGCCGTGACAGGCGGTGCAGGAGAGCGAGGCGTGGTACGCCTTGAGGGGCCATCCGGTGTCGGAGTGCTGGAAGAGATCCTCGGGGTCCCGGCCATGGCATTCGGTGCAATTCTGTTCTCCATGGCACTTGAAGCAGGTGTCGTGGAGATTGACCTTGCTCAGGTCGCCCATGGGGTGGGAGTTTCCGCCCTGAATGTGACAACGGGTGCAACTCTGTTGCATGTGGCATTCGGTGCAGTCGCGCTCGTACTTCTCGCTATGATTCTTGTGGTGGAACGGAACCTTGTCGCCGACCGCGAAATCGGTCGAGAAGGTGATCAGGTCCAGGAGCGGAACCGGGTCGTAGTGGCTGTGGTCGCAGACCTCGGTGGCCGTTCCCTGCAGCCTCCCTCCCGCCTTCTTCTCGTGGCAGATCTCACACTTGGTATCCTGGTCCCATTCGGAGTGGCAGCCCAGACACTGCCGGTGGTAGGCGCCCTTGAGCCCGGGTTGGGCGATGTCCTCGTGGACGATCCCCACCGGATGGCAATCCTTGCACGCCGGGTGGGGGGAGTCGGGAGGCGTGTAGTGGTGGCAGGCGTCGCAGCCCTTGGACATGCCGGCCATGGTGGCGTGCACCTTGTGGTTGAACCGGACCGGAACGTACAGATCCTCCAGCTTGTCCAGGATGACCACGTCGGGGCCGAGGGACGGCGATAGGCCCACCGCTTCCTTGTGACGCGGGCAGGCGGTCAGGCAGGGATCCGCCTGGGTCGGGTTGTCGCAGGTGTGGCATTGGCGGCAGTCCATGTCCCTTGGCGTGGGGCTTCGGGGCCGGCGCGGCCGCGCTCACCGCCAGATATGCGATCAGGAGTGCGGCACCGGCCAGCGCGGCGCCCAGGGTCTTCGTCATCGTCCACCTCCCTTGCTCGTCCCGGCGCATCATTCCTCCTCCTCGGCGGGCAGGATGGGAAAGATGGTGACGAGCACCCGGTACACGAACATCAGGGCGGCGATCAGCCCCACCGTCACCGCGATCTCCCCGATGCTCGGGAAGTACTGCTGCGCCTTGTACACCGGATGGTAGGCGGTGATGAACACGTTGATCCGGTTGAACATCACGCCCAGAACCACCAGGAGGGCGGCGGTGAAGAGGAGCGGGGGGGAGCGCCGGGCCCGGGGAGAGGAGAACAAGAGGAACGGGAGGATCACTCCCAGACCCAGTTCGGCCAGGAACATCAGCGAGGGCACGCTGCCGTCGGTGAGATACCGCGCGGTGCCCCGGAGCGACATGTCCCCGAGCTTGAAGGCCAGATAGACGAACAGCAACGCGGAGACGATCTTCCCCAGCGGGGCGAGGATCTTCATCTCGGGTTTCCGGCCGAACACCTTGGACGCGATCATCGACTCGACGATCACCATCGGGTATCCCACCGAGATCGCGGATAGGAGGAAGAGCAGGGGGAGGATCGGCGTCCACCAGAGCGGGTGCTCCTTGTAGGGGGCGATCACCATGAGCCCTCCGAGGGAGGACTGATGAAGGCAGGAGAGGACGACCCCCATGATGATGAACACGAACATGATCTTGTTCACCGTATTGTCCAGGAGCCGGAGGAGCCCCTCGAAGAACCCGTTCAACGCCGCCATGCCTCCGGGGAGATCGACCCGGCCCTTGAACCGCTCGATGACGATCGGCACGAACTCGAGGTAGAGCACGGTGAGATAGATCATCACGCAAATGCCGACCTCGAACAGGACCGAGTGCCCGGACCACATGAAGGGGATCATGGGGTGCCAGACGTTGTAGTAGCGCCCCAGATCGACCAGGAGGCCCAACACCACGAAGGTGTAGCCGAGCATGGCGGTGAGGAGCGCGGGCCGGGTGACCGCCTCGTAGTGGTGGCGATGGAAGATGTGGGCCAGGGCCGCGGTGGTGAACCCGCCGGCAGCCAGCGCCACTCCCGAGGCCACGTCCACCGCGATCCAGATGCCCCAGGGGTACTGATCGTTCAGGTTGGTCATGGACCCGATTCCGAAGATGAACCGGTAGAGGGCGAAGGAGAATCCCACGGCCATGATCCCCAGGAGGACGAACACCCCCCGGGTGAAGATCGGCTTGGTCATCGGAACCGCGCCGGCGTGGACATTGTGGACGGGTTGAGCAAGGGCTGGGCTACTCATGGTCCTTGCCCTCCTTTCCCTCGTCGTCCTCGCGGTTGAAGAACTTCATGATCCCTCCCAGGAATGCGAAGAGAGCGATGGGGGGGAGGAAGTTCTTGAAAATGCCGTGCTGGATGGTCTCGGTGATCTGGGGCGGCGCCTTCTCGCCCAACTCGGGAAAACCGAGGTCCGTGAAAGGCCGGCTCGAGATGTAGAGCCAGGAGGTGCCGCCGACCTCGTGCTCCCCGTAGACGTGGTCCACGTACTGGCCGGGATGACCCTGGATCTTATCGTGGGCCAGGGCCAGGAGCTTCTCTCGCTTGCCGAAGGTCAGGCACTGGGGCGGGCAGATCTCCACGCAGGCCGGCACTCCGCCTTCCTTGCTGATGCGTTCGAAGCAGAACGTGCACTTCCGCACCTCGGGGGTGAACGCGTTGTCGTACTCGTAGGCGGGGATCTGGAAGGGACAGGCCACCATGCAATACCGGCAGCCCATGCAACGCCAGGGATCGTAGGTGACCGCCCCGTTTTCCTTCTTCTGGAAGGCGGTCACGATGCAGGCCGAGGAGCAGGCCGGGTCGTTGCAGTGCATGCACTGGACCTTGGCCCACAGAGGCCGTTCCGAGCCCTCGGGCCCGGGACTGGTTGACCACCGTGTAGTGCCCGGCGTCGGGCCGTCGGTGTCCTTGAAGACCGACTTGTCCTCGAACGTCTCCAGCGGCTGAACGGGAAGATTGTTGGCCTGATTGCAGGCCCATTCGCACTTCCGGCAGCCGATGCACTTGGAGATGTCCACGAGGACGCCGTACGCGTTCTCGGGGGCCTCCGCCCCACCCGGGAGGCTTCGGCCTTGTCGGCGACGACGCTGGCGGCGCAAATCCCCCCGGCCGTCTTGAGAAATTCCCTGCGTTTCATCTCGTACCCCACCTTCAACCGCCCGGAGGAGGGGTTTTCCCCGTCCCATCGGGGGTGCCAAATGGCCCCGGCGCAGCGGGGTCGGCGGCTGAGCCTCCCGGTGGACCGGGGGTCGGCCGCGGCGCGGTTTGCGCGTCCGCCACGCTCTCCCTGGGCGGAAACGGCCGGATTCGCTTCCGTCCCGAGGATACGCCCGGACCGGATGGGTCACATGATTCCAGTTGTGGGATATTGTATTCCCATTCCGGTACAACTCCAGGAAATGATTAGACTTACCGCCTTTCTTGAGGTAAGCCGGCGTGCGGATGCCCGGACGCGGAAGTTGCGGATTGAAGGGAAGCAAATGGAGCCGGTCTCATCGAGTGCAGGGTCCCGGGACATGGACCGCGGAGAATTATCTCACGCGGCAACAAGAACAAGGTTGCCGACGGGAGGGGACGGCCGTGAAACAAGTTGTGGCCATTGCCGTCTCCCTCTTCCTGGCCTTGCCGGGGTGGGCCCGCCAACGGTCAACGAAACCTGCTTGAGTGCCATTCCGATCCGCCTTTACCACCCGGCGCGGAAACGTCACCGTCCCCTTTTCGTGAGCCCGGAAGTCTTCGGGAAGTCGGTTCACAAAGGTCTCGACTTCACCGACTGCCATGCCGACGTCGATCCCGACGACCTGCCCCACGGCGAGGATCTGGAGCAGGTGCAGTGCGGGGCCTGCCACGACGACGCCCAGGCGCAGTACGAGGGAAGCATCCACGGCCAGGCCTGGGCCCGGGGGGCTCCGTACGCTCCGTCCTGCAAGGACTGTCACGGCGCCCACGACATTCTTCCCCCCAGCGATCCCGCCGCACAGACCTACAAGATGAACGTCCCGTACCTGTGCGGAAGCTGCCACCGGGAAGGGGCGCCGGTGGCCCGCGCCTACAAGATCAACGAGCACAACATCGTCGAGAACTACAGCCAGAGCATCCACGGCGAGGCGCTGTTCAAGAAGGGACTCACCGTCGCCGCCACCTGCATCGATTGTCACGGTAGCCACCACATCCTTCCTCACACCGATCCGAACGCCTCGATCTCGCCCAAGCACATCGCCGCCACCTGCATGCAGTGCCACTCGCGCATCGAGCAGGTCCACTTGAAGGTGATCCGCGGCGAACTCTGGGAAGAGAAGCCGGGGGCCATTCCCGCCTGCACCGATTGCCACATTCCCCACAAGGTCCGGAAAGAGATCGTCTCCCTCACCATGTCCGACCGGGACTGTCTGAAGTGTCACGAGCGGACCGATCTCCGGCACTCGGCGGAGGGCGACACCCTCTCGTTGACCGTGCGAAAGGACGACCTGGCCGCCTCCGTCCACCAGAACATCCCCTGCGTGAAGTGCCACTCGGACGTGGATCCCCGGCTCAAGCGACCCTGTGAGACCGCGGGTCGGGTGGACTGCTCGGCCTGTCACGCCAAGGTGTCGGAGGAGTACTTCGCGAGCGGCCACGGCCAGGCCTTCGTTTCCGGGAAGCCCCAGGCCCCCTACTGCACCACCTGCCACGGCGATCACAAGGTCAAGGCGGTGAAGGAGGAGGACGCGAGGACCTATCGGGCCAACGTCCCCAAGCTCTGCGGGAGCTGCCACCGCCAGAACGGGAAGGCGCCGGAAGCCACGGATCTGGCCGAGGTGAACGCCTACTCGGACTACTCCAAGAGCGTGCACGGGCGGGGATTGACCGAGAAAGGGCTCCTCCCCAGCGCCATCTGCACCGACTGCCACACCGCCCACTTCGTGCTCAAGCATTCCGATCCGCGATCGTCGGTCTCCAAGAAGAACATTCCCGCCACCTGCGCGTCCTGCCATTGCGGGATCTACAACCAGTTCACCCAGAGCGTGCACTTTCCGGCCAACGGCCGGAACGGGGAGAAGCTTCCCACCTGCACCGACTGCCACACCGCGCACACGATCTCGGAGGTCGAGAAGGACCAGTTCATGACCGAGGTCACCCAGCAGTGCGGCTCCTGCCACCCCGAGCTGGCCAAGACCTATCTCGAGACCATGCACGGAAAGGCCTACCGGTTGGGATACCTCGAGGCGGCGAAGTGCTCGGACTGCCACGGCGCCCACTCGATCCCGCCACAACGACCCCAGATCGTCGGTCAGATTCCGCAACATCGTGGGTACGTGCCAGAAGTGCCACCCGGATGCCAGCGTCCGCTTTACCGGCTACCTCACCCATGCGACCCACCACGACCCGGTGAACTACCCGATCCTTTATTACACGTACTGGACCATGACGCTGCTGCTCATCGGCGTGTTCGCCTTCTTCGGTATTCACACGTTGATGTGGTTGCCGGGTCGTTCCGCGCGATGCGCAACAAGCGGCGCAAGCACGGCCGCGAAGAGAAAACCCGCTACTTCATCCGCCGCTTCAATCGCGCAGCCACCGCTACACGCACGTGTTCGTGATCATCAGCTTCTTGTCGCTGGCGCTCACGGGCATGATGCTGAAGTTCTCGGGATTGCCGTGGACGTCGGCATTGGCCGGGTTCCTGGGCGGCGTGAAGAATGAACCGGCGTTGATCCACCGGACGGCGGCCGTCATCACGTTCGGGTACTTCGCCTTCCACATAACGATTTCTTGAGTTGGAAGCGGGCGTCCTGGGTTTCTTCCAGCCGCTGGTCTTCGGGAAGAACTCCCTGATGTTCAACGTGAAGGATCGGAACGACTTCGTCGGGACCATGAAGTGGTTCTGGGGCAGGGTCCGCGCCCCGCCTACGGGCGGTGGACCTACTGGGAGAAGTTCGACTACTTCGCGGTCTTCTGGGGTGTCGCCGTGATCGGCGCCTCGGGGCTGATGCTCTGGTTCCCCAAGGTCTTCTCCCGGGTGCTACCCGGCTGGCTCATCAACGCGGCCTTCATCGTCCACAGCGACGAGGCCCTCCTCGCCGTCGGGTTCATCTTCGTTTTCCACTTCTTCAACACCCACCTGCGCCCGGAGAGCTTCCCGATGGACCCGGTGATCTTCACCGGCGTCGCGCCGTTCAAGGACTACAAGCAAGAGCGCCCACGTGCCATCGAAGACCTCAAGAAAGAGCGGCGACCTTCGTAAGATGGTGATCACCACACGCATCTCGCGAGCAGAGCCGGGCGGTCATAATCCGCGTGTTCGGTTATTTGGCTCTCGGGACCACGGACTGATCCTGGTGGGGCTGATCATCTATTCGGTGCTCTTCGGTTACAAGTAGCCGCCGGTCGGGGGCGGGGGATTCGGCGCGACGGCGACGGGTCCCTCCTCCCGGCGTGGAGGCGCCGGAGACGGAGAAGCGCGGCGCGGAGTCCGGCCCAACTGGTCCTCCTCCGCTGATTCCCGTACACTGGCTTCATCCCGGCCCTTCCGGTCGCCCCCTAGCCGGCGGGACTCCGGCGGCCCGGCGCCCCGATGGCCGTTCTGGTCGCCGGAAGCTGCTCGTATCCCTGCGCGTCTTTCCTCGATCCTGGTGCCCGGGCGACGCCCCCCGCCCGCGACCGAGGGAGCCCCCTGATCCGTGTCCATCGAGAAAGTCGGCCACCGTTCGCCCCACGTCTTCGAAAAGCCTCACCTCCCGCGCCCGGGGAAGGAACCGGCATCCCCGGGAACCGATCGCTCGGCGCTCTTCTACCAGAACCGCGGCCGCCTGCCCCACGGTCAGCCACGGCCGGGGCATCTACATCTACGACACCGAGGGGAAGCCGCTACCTCGACGGGTGCAGCGGTGCGGTGTCGGCCAACCTGGGCCATGGCAACCCCCTGCATGCTGGAAGCGGCCCGGATCCAGATGGAGAAGATCGCCTTCGCCTACCGGCTCCAGTTCGAGAACGAACCCGCCAACGATCTCGCCGATCTCCTGGTCCGGCTCTCCGTGCCCGAGCTCAACCGGGTGTTCTTCGTCAACTCCGGCTCCGAGGCGGTGGAGAGCGCCATCAAGCTCGCCCGGCAGTTCTGGTGGGCCACCGGGCGCCAGGGCAAGACCCGGATCGTCTCCCGCCGACCGGCCTTCCACGGGGCCACTCTCGGCGCCCTGGCCCTCACGATTTACGCGCCCCTCAACATCCCCTTCCGGGCCAACACGGTGGACTCTCCCAAGGTGGCGGCTCCCTTCTGCTACCACTGCCCCCTGGGGGAAGGAATACCCCGACTGCGGGATCGCCTGCGCCTGGGAGCTGGAGGAGGCCCTCGACAACCTGGGATCGGAGAACGTGGCCGCCTTCATCGCCGAACCCATCGGCGGCTCCACCACCGGGGCCGCGGTCCCCCCGACGAGTACTTCCCCATCGTGGAGCGGATCTGCCACGACCGGGAGGTGCTGCTCATCATCGACGACGTGATGACCGGGTGCGGCCGCACCGGCACCTTCTACGGCTACGAGCACTGGGACATCACCCCCGACATCGTGGCCACCTCCAAGGGGCTGTCGGCGGGCTACGCGCCCATCGGGGCCATCGTGGCCAGCGAGGCGGTGGTGGAGCCGGTGCTGGAGAGCGGCGGGTTCATGCACGGCCACACCTACGCCGGGAACCCCCTCTCCACCGCCATCGCCCTGGAAGCGGTGCGGACCCTCCTGGACGAGAACCTGATGGAGAACGCCCGGGTGACCGGGACCTATCTCCATCAGCGGCTTCGCTAGTTGAAGGAGCGCCATCCGGTGATCGGCGACGTTCGCGGCCGCGGCCTCATGGCCGGGGTGGAGTTCGTCCGGGACCGGGTCAACCGGGTACCCTTTCCCGCCGGGTGGTTCGTGGCCCTGGAGACCACCGAGATCGCCCGGGGGCACGGGCTCCTGGTCTACCCCCGCCGGTCCCTCAACGGCCTCTCCGGGGATCACGTGCTCATCGCCCCCCCGCTGATCATCGACCGGGAAGGGGTGGACGAGCTGGTGGACCGCTTCGACCGCACCCTCGCCGACCTCATGAAGCTCCTCCACCGCCACGTGGAGGCGGAGGTTCCCGCCAACGAGGACACCACGGTGGAGCGCTACCACCAGCAGGAGGAGCTCCCCGACTACGCCATCGGCAACCTGGACGAGATCGAACCCGCCGCCGACGCCAACGTGACCGGGGCCATGGAACAGGGCAACCTGGGCCTGATGGAGGGGGCGAAGGACGAGAACGAGGACGGGGACGGCCCCCGGTGATCGAACGCACCACCACGGCGGCGGAGGCGGTGGACCGGTATCTCGCTCCGGAACAGACGGTGATGGTGGGCGGGTTCGGCCGGGGGGGCGTGCCCTTCACCCTGCTGGAGATCCTCGCCGGCCGCGCCGGGCGCTACCCGGGGCTCACCGTGATCAAGAACGACGCCAGCGAACCCGGGCTGGGGGTGGACCTGCTCCTGCGCACCGGCATGGTCCGGAAGCTTGTCTCCACCCACATCGGGCTCAATCCGGATTTCATCGCCCGCATGAACCGCGGCGAGGTGGAGTGCGAGCTGGTTCCCCAGGGGATCTTCGCCGAGCGCATCCGGGCGGGGGGAGCGGGCATCCCGCCTTCCTCACCGACATCGGCCTCGACACCGAGGTCGCCGGGGGAAAGCCCACCGTGGTTCCGACGGGCGGAGCTACCTCCTGGAGCGTGCCCTCCGGGGGGACGTGGCCCTCCTCGGCGCCGACGTCGCCGACCGGGCCGGCAACGCCTGGTGGCGCGGCTCCAACCGCAACATGAACCCGCTCATGGGCACCGCCTGCGACCGGGTGGTGGTGGAGGCCCGGAAGATCGTCGCCGTGGGCGACCTGAGCCCGAGGACGTGCACCTGCCCGCGGTCTTCGTGGACGCGGTGGTGCCGGCGGAGACCCCCTCCCACCTGCGGAAGGAGGCGGATGAGCTTCGACCGGGCCCTCTCCCCCGCCGACGAGATCATCGTGCGCCGGGCGGTGCGCGAACTCCGGACCGGGATGACCGTGAACCTGGGCATCGGCATGCCCACCTACCTACCCCGGTTCCTGGACCCGGGAATGGATGTGGTCTTCCACTCCGAGAACGGCTTCACCGGGATGGGCCCGCCGCTGGAGAACGGCACCCCCGACCACGAGGTCATCGACGCCGGGGTGTGTCCTGCACCCTGGTCCCGGGCGCGGCGTGCTTCCACAGCCTGCTGTCCTTCGCCATCGTGCGGGGCGGAAACCTGGACCTGGCCTGTCCTCGGGGCCTTCGAGGTCAGCGTGACCGGGGACCTGGCCAACTGGAAGATCCCGGGAAGCTCACCCCGGGCATGGGCGGGGGGATGGAGCTGGCCCAGAAGGCCAACCACCTCCTCGTCCTCTCCCACCACCTGGACAAGAAGGGGCGGGCCAAGCTCCGGGCGCAGTGCGACCTTCCGCTGACCGCCCGCGCCTGCGTGGGCACCCTGATCACCCAACGGTGCCGCTTCTGGCGGCGCCGCGGCCGGCTGCGGCGGCGTGAGCGTCCACCCCGACCACTCCCCGCCCCGGCTTGGAAGGGGTGGAGGCCGGGGTGGAGGTGGAGGATTCGCTCACCCCCTGGGGCTGATCCGCCTCCCCGGGGCCCCGCCGGCCGGAAAGGAGCGGACATGACACGACCTTCGCAGCGCGACTTCGCCGACGCGGTGGCGGGCCGCCGGGAGTGGGCCCTGGACGCCCTCCGCGCCCTGGTCCGCGAACCCACCGTGCTCGGACACGAGCGCTCCGGTCAGGACCGCGTGGCCGCGATCTACGAGGAGCTCGGCTTCGAACCCCGGTTCGAGCCCATCGACGAGGCCCGGATCCGCGGGCTTCCCGGCTTCGGGGCCACGGGGCTGGGAGCTGGACGAGGGAAGCCCAACCTGGTCGCGGTGCACGAGCCCCCCGGGATCCCCGGGGCCCGGGCCTGATACCTCGAACGGCCACATCGACGTGGCTAGCCCCGAACCCACCGTGCTCTGGTCCTCCCCCCCCTTCGAGCCGGTGCTGCTCTGGGGGGCGGAGGGAGGAGGGCGGGAGGACCTGGATGCGGGGCCGCGGAGCCGGGGACATGAAGGGGAGGCGCGGCTCGATTCCTCTGGGCCCTGGCCGCCCTTGGCAGGACCTGGGCTGCGTGTGCAGGCTCCCGGCTTCGTGCTCCAGTCCCCGGTGGAGGAGGAGTGCACCGGAAACGGCACCCTGGCGCTCCTCGCCGCCGGCCACACCGCCGACGCCGCGGTGATCCCCGAGCCGTTCGGCGAGACCCTCACTCGTCCACCAGGTGGGGGTGATGTGGTTCGACGTTCGGGTGCTCGGCCGCACCACCCACGTGCTGGGCGCGAGCCGGGGGGTGAACGCGATCGAGAAGTCCTGGGTGATCCTCCGGGCGCTCCGGGCCCTGGAGGAGGAGCTGAACCGCCCGGAGGTGATTCCCGAGGGCTACCGCGGCGTCGAACATCCCCTGAACCTGAACGTGGGGGTGATCCGCGGCGGAGATTGGGCCAGCACCGTGGCCGGGGAGTGCACGGTCCGGTACCGGATCGGCCTCTTTCCGGGGCAGCGCCTGGACGATCTCAAGCGGAGGATCGAGAGCCGGGTGGCCGAGGCCGCCGCCGGCGACGACTGGCTCCGGACGTCGCCCCCCCGGGTCTCCTACGTGGGTTTCCAGGCCGAGGGGGCGAGCTTCGATCCGGAGAGCGAGGCGGGCCGGGCCCTGGTCGCCGCCCACCGGACCTGGCGCGGAAGCGCCCCCGAACCCCTCGCCGCCACCGCCACCACCGATGCCCGGTTCATGAGCCTCTACCACGGCATCCCCGCCACCTGCTACGGGCCCAAGGCGGTGGCCATCCACGGGGTGGACGAGAAGGTGAGCGTCGACTCCATGCAACGGGTGGCCGAGGTGCTCTCCACCTTCGTCGCCGGATGGTGCGGCCTCGCCCCGAGGAGGCGCCGATGAAGTTCCGTGAACCGCCGGGCCTCGCCGCGCCGATCCGCCCCCCGCATCGCGCCCCGGCCTCGGTGGCCGCGCATCCGAGGCCCCGACCGGAAAGGACACCGTCATGAGCACGCCGACCTCCGTCAGTCGTCAACTCCTGGAGCGCCGGGCCGCCGCCGTTCCCCGGGGCCCGTTCAACGCCTTCCCCGTCTTCGTCGACCGGGCCCGGGGGGCCCGGCTCTGGGACGTGGACGGCCGGGAGTACCTGGACTTCGCCGGCGGGATCGGGGCCATGAACGTGGGGCACAACCACCCCCGCGTCGTGGAGGCGATCCGTGCCCAGAGCGAGCGGTTCCTGCACACCTGCTGGCACGTGGCCATGTACGAGGAGTACGTGCGTCTGGCCGAGCGGCTGAACGCCCTGGCGCCCATGACCGGCGCGCGGAAGACGGCGTTCTTCAACAGCGGGGCCGAGGCCGGGGAGAACGCGGTCAAGATCGCCCGGGTCTTCACCGGGCGGAAGGCGGTGGTCTGCTTCGAGCGCGGCTTCCACGGCCGCACGCTGCTGGCCATGACCATGACCGGCAAGGTGCGGCCGTACACGGCTGGCTTCGGCCCGTTCGCGCCGGAGGTCTACCGCCTCCCCCATCTGCCCTTCTTCGCCCCCGGCCGGCAGGCCCCGGTGGACCGGTGCGGGCGGGGGGGAGGCCGCCCTGGATCGGCTTTCGACTACCACGTGGAGCCGGAGTCGGTGGCGCTGCTCATCCTGGAGCCGGTGCTGGGCGAGGGCGGCTTCTTCCCCGATCCCGCCGCCCTGGCCGCCTCCGTGCCCGTTGCGCGAGCACGGCATCCTCTTCGTCGCCGACGAGGTCCAGGCCGGCCTGGGGCGGGCCGGGGCCATGTTCGCCATCGAGCGCTACGGGGTGGCGCCGGATCTGGTGCTCACCGCCAAGTCCCTGGGCGGTGGTCTCCCGCTCAGCGCCGTGAGCGGCCGCGCCGGTGATCTCAGACGCTCCCCAGGTCGGCGGCATCGGCGGCACCTTCGGCGGCAGATCCCCTCGCCTGCGCTGCGGCCGGGAACGCGGTGCTGGACGTGCTGGAGGAGGAAAAGCTCCCGGAACGGGCGAGGTCGATCGGGGACCGGGTCATGGCGCGGTTCGAGGGGCTCCGGGAATCGCTGCCCCACGTGGCCGACGCCCGCGGGCTGGGGGCGATGTGCGCCCTGGAGATCGTGGACCCCGGGAGCGGTTCTCCCGATCCCGGAAGGACGGCGAGGATCCTGGATGGGGCCCGGGAGCGCGGCCTCCTCGTCATGTCGGCGAGCGGAAACGTGATCCGCACCCTGATGCCGTTGGTGATCACCGATCCGGAGCTGGAGCGGGGACTGGCGATCCTGGCCGAGGCGGTCGGAGCAGGCGGCCTGATTCCCGCGGGGCGGCGGAGCGTGGCGCGTTCCCCGGTGAAGACCGGACCGGGGTCGGCGGGGCGGCGTCCCCGAGCGGCCGCCGGCTTCCGAAGTCGGACCGATCCGGCTATGGCGATGTCAGGGGCAGACGCAGCTCGACGGTGTGGCGAAGCTTGGCCAGGTCGTCCAGAAACCGCTTCCGCCCCTCCTCGATGAACCCGTCGGTCAGGCGGCGATAGTACTCGATCCCCCTGAGCAGGTTGTCCCTGAACTCCCGGAGATCCTCCATCGCGCGGTCGGAGGGCCCCAGCGAGCACCTGTCGATCTCCCTCCGGAAGTGGTCGACGTAGAGTCCGAGTTCCCGGATGAACATGTGCGGGCGGTCGGCCGGGATGTTGAGGGACTTCCGCCCGTAGATGTGATCGACCATCTCCTGCAGGGTGGCCACCTTGGACAGGTTCACGATGCCCGGGCCGCAACACATGGCGGGGGTGGCGTCCGGATCGATGCCGTGCTTGACCATGGCCCCGCCGGCAAGGTCCCGGCAGAGGCAGGACTTGGCGAGCACGCCTTCCAGCATCGCCGGCCAACCGGTCGGCCGGAAGGTTCGCGGCGCGAAGCTGTTTGATCTTCCGTCTCTGGTAGTTGTGCGAGGCGGGACAGATCGGAACGTCGGTGAATTCGGTGTTGGACACGAGAAAGCCCATCAGACAGGGGCTCCCCGGACGACCCTCCCGGACGCGGCGCCGGCGGCGCTCTTCGCTGGTCGTCGTGCGCAGGTTCCAGAAGGGGATGCCCATGGTGAACAAACTGTCGCTCAGCAAAGACCTCGTTTTCGGTGGCCGCGGCCAGCTTGGCCAAGTGGTCATCGTCGACGTTGGTCACCTCGGGCACCAGCAGGAAAGGCGTGGCCCAGCCCGTGCCATCCAGCTCGTAGTAAATCTGTAGAAGGCTTTCCTGCTCGCGGGCCGTGCCGATGCCACCCTGGACGGTGATGCGGGCGGGTCTCAGGCTGCGGCGGGGGCTGCCGACATGGCCGGCCGCTTCGAGCGCCTGGACATAGATCTCACGGAGCGTCTCGAGCAGTTCGGCCTCTTCTGCTGGAACTCCTCCAGGATCGGCCCCAGCAGCTGGCCCTTCGTGGCGAAGGCATGGCCCCCGCAGTTCAGGCCCGACTCGATGCGGAATTCCGAGACCCAAAGGCCCCGCTTGGCCAGGAACTTGCCCTGAACGGCGGCGGAGTGGAAGTCGCTGACCTTGAGCACGATCCTCTTTCGCCGGAGGTTGCCGTCTCGTCCGGGAAGAAGTCGGCGAACCGGCAGAGATAGCTGTAGAGGCGGGGGTTCATGCCCGCCGAGAAGATGATCGAGGATCTCAGGGTGCTCTTGGCGAAGCCGCGCAACGCCGAAACCGCGGCGTCCGAGTCGGGCGGGAGCGTCCGGCCGTGGCGGTACTGGTCGCCGTCGATCCTGGCCATGATGTTCACGTCGATACTGCCGGGCACCGCGCGACGCCGAAGCTCATCCTGCATCCGGGCTTTTTCGACCGGATCGTCGGCGGTCAACATGTCGCGGTAGGCCCGCTTGAGAGGGGTTTCCGGCAGCAACTCGAAGTAGCGGGTGATCTCCGTGCCTTCCTCGAAGGGAGAGCTCTGGAGAGCCTTCTCTGGCGCCTGACCAGGCGGTCGATGAGGTTCAGGTAGGCGGTAATCCTCCTGGCCCGCGCATCCTCGTCCCGGTCGGAGATTTCCTCGTAGGGTTCATCCTGTCCGTCGCAGTGGAACATCCGCATCTTCTCGACGAGGGTGTCGTCCATGAGCGAGATCACGGATGAAATGCCGTACTTCGCCACCCGCAGGGGGGTGTCGACGGTGAACCCGGTGCCCATCACCGGGACATGGAAGGTGTGTGCGCTTCGCAAGGTCGAGCCAGTCATTCTGAACTCCATGTGTTCCGGTTACCGCGAAGGCGACGTGCCCGGGATGCGATTACGCTCGGAACGCGAACGAAACGAGCGTTGGCGGCCTCGTACCGCCTGAACCGGATTCCAGGGAGGATCAATCGACTTGGCCAGCACAATGCCGGATCGAAGACAAACTCAAAGCTAGCAGCCAATACGGCCCGGGGCAACCACGAAACCCGCGGTGGCCGGGCGGGCGGCGTCCGCTCCGACGTGGTTACGCTCCACCTCGCGATGCGGCCCGGATGATGATCCGGCCTAGGAATCCCGGTCGGAGACGCCCCGTGACTTCTCCTCGGTCTTGTGAGGCCGCCGGCGTCCCTCGTCGTCGCCCTCGTAGATGATGTCCGCCTCGGTGGGCATGTCCGCCGGGTGCTCCTCTTCGTAGAGCTCGGCCGGCATCTTCCCGGTGACCCACGCGGGGTTCCCCGGATAGACCCCCGGCCGGAACACCGTGAAGTAGAAGTGCCAGATGGCGATGGCCAGGGTGGCCAGGACGGCCTCGTAGAAGTGGATCACCAACATGACGTCCAGGAAACCCTTGTGGAGGATCTTCACCGCGGCGTTGTCGAACCAGAGGGAGAGGCCGGTCAGGGTCATGACCACCGTGCCCCAGACCAGGGCCCAGTATTCCGCCTTCTCGATGAAGCTGAACCGTCCGAAGCGAGGGGGGGACTTGCGCCTCCCCAGGTTGAAGAAGACCATGTGGAGGAACTCGAAGACGTCCTTCATCGAGGGGAGCATGCCCTTGCCGAAGCGGGCGCCGTTCCTGGTCCGGAGATAGAGGAGATGCCAGACCGAGGAGAAGATGAGCACCACGGCGGCGGTGCGATGGATGAGGCCCCGGACCCGGAACCCGCCGTCCCAACCGAACAGGCTCCGGAAGACCCATCCCTCGGAGTAGCGCAGGGCAAAGCCGGTGATCACCAGAACGATGAAGGACACGGTGAGGAGGCTGTGCTGGAAGATGGCGTTGGCGTCCATTCGCCTCGCCATCGGCTTGGACAGCATCTCCCGTTCTCTTTCGGATGTCCAGGATGACGTAGGCGACCAGGTCCGCCGATGATCAGGACGATGAGCACCAGGTAGAGCTTGGTGAAGAATTCCGCCCAGCCCGTCCGCATCCCCGCGTTGCTGACGTGAATCTTGGTCTGGGCGATCTGGGTGCTGATCGCCGGGTGGCACTAACCACAGGTCTTCTGTAGGTTGGCGGGATTGATGGAAGAGGTGGGGTCGCTGCTGGGCAGGATGCGGTGCGCCCCGTGGCAGCTCGCGCAGTTGGCCACCGTGATGTCGCCGGCCCGGCTCTTGAGTCCGTGGAAGGAGTCGATGAACGTGGCCAACCGACCGGCGGGGATTCCGTACTTCTCGTTGAGCCGGGCCGATTCGTGGCAGGGAGCGCAGGTGGCTTCGGCCACCTGGGTCGGGCTCACGTTGGAGCGCGGGTCGGTGGGAGGCAGGATCCCGTGCTCGCCGTGGCAATCGGTGCACACCGGGGTGTCGGTCTCGCCCCGGGCGGTGAGCTGGCCGTGAATCCCCTCCCAGTAGTCCTGCTCGATCCCGCGATGGCACTGGCCGCAGGTGTTGGGGATGTTGAAATGATTGATGCTGGACCGGGAGTCCCCGGGGCCGAGGATCTGGTGCGCGGTGCCCTCGGTGGAGTGGCAGTCGGTGCAGGTGGCGGCCACGTAGACCCCGCCCAGCGCCGCCTTTCCGTGCACGCTGGACTCGTAGACCTCGACCGGCCTCTTGAGCATGATGTCGTGCTTCTTGGCGAGGTCGAGGTCCTGGTGGCACCTGCCGCAGGTGGAGGAGAGGTGGGTGGGATTGGTCGAGGAGTCCCGCTGGCTCGAGGGGAGGATCCCGTGGGAACCGTGGCAGTCGGCGCAATCCGGAATGTCTTCGGTCACCCCGACCACGCCCCGCCCGTGCCGGGTGTACATGTCGGACTCTTCGCTGTGGCAGGTCCGGCAATCCACCTTGGCCAGGGTGTCGGGATGGGGGATCTCTTCGATGTCGGCGTGGCAATCGACGCAGGCGAAGGTCGCGTGGGAGGACTTCCCCAGCATCTCCGCCGTCACCTTGGGGACGGCGGGATCGTCGCCGTTGTGGCACATGGCGCAGTCTTCGTTGGTGATCTCCGCCGCGCTCGAGAACGACCCCGTCGTCGCTCCGAAGACCGCAACCCCCACGAAGATCGCGGCCGCGATCCAGGTCCACCGCCTGAAGTTCCTCATCCCATCATCTCCTTGTCGCTTCGGTTCGCTTCGCCGTCCGCGAATCGAGGCGGCCGTGGCGTTACCCTCCGCGCCCACGGTCCGCCGCGGACCAAAGCATGAATTCCCGTTCCGCCTGGAGTGTATCGACGTTGGAACGTCCTGTTACCATCCATTCTCAGGATAAACGTGATCTATGACTGCCCGAACTCGCGTGGTTTCAAAGCATTGGCCAGTGGGGGATGGGGGAGGGCGACGGCGGCCGGAGCCTCGGTGGGGTGGCGGCCACGAATCGGGCGGGACCGGAATCCCGTCCAGCGCCCCCTTCCGGTGAAACGGGTTGTTTCGCCGCCGCCGCGGGACGACCGCGGCGGCCGGGCGGAAGCCGTTCTCCCCCCCGGCCCGACCCCGCGCCGTTCCCCGGGAGCCCGACATCCCGGCGCGGACCCCCGGGGCCTGCTAGACTATGTGCACCCCTCTCGAAAACGCGCCCCCCAGAGCCCCGCCCGTCCGGCCGGCCCAAGGCCCCTGGACCGCGGGGACGCCGGGGTTGCGTTCCCACGGCCGGGGCTTGCCGGTGAGGACCCCTTTCATGCATCCCATTCCTGTACCGCCCCGGATCGGCGGCATCGCTCTGATTCTCGTCGGGCTCCTGTCGTCCTCGGTTCCTCTCGCGGCCCAGACCGCTTCCTGGGACGATCGCTTCGGCTTCCCGGGGACCGACGGCCCCGTGCTGGCGGTCGCCTACTACCAGGGGGATCTCTATATCGGGGGCCGGTTTACCGAGGTCGGGGGACCCCGCTTCCGGGCTCGCCCGTTGGGACGGCCGGAAGTGGGCGGCGGTGGGCGGCGGTCTCACCGCGGGGGGGACGGTGATTCCGACCGTCGACGTGCTGGCGGTGTCCGGGGACAGCTTGGTGGTCGGCGGGTTCTTCACCCATGCCGGAGGGAAGGAGATCCACAACCTGGCCGCCTGGGACGGGCGCCTGGCGGGAGATCGGTGAGGGCACCGGGGACGAGGTCTACGCCGTGGCCCCCGCCGGAGGGGCGCTCTACGTGGGCGGCGCTTCCGGTCGGTCGGGAACGGGATCCCGGTGATGCGGGTGGCGCGGTGGGACGGGGGCGAGTGGAGCGCCCTGGGCTTGGGGTTCGGCGACCCCGGCGACAACTTCTCGGTCTACGCGCTCGCCGCCGTGGGGGACACCCTGTACGCGGGGGTGATTTCACCACCGCGGGAGGCGCCCCCCTGCGTCGTCTCGCCCGCTGGGACGGTGCGGGCTGGACCGAGGTGGAGGGGGCGTCGACGCCTCCGTCCGGGCGCTGGCCCTGTATCGGGGCGATCTCTACGCGGGCGGTTTTTTCATCGAGACCGGGGGAGAAATCAATTCTACTTCGCACGCTACCGCGACGGGGCCTGGGTGGGGATCGATCCGGGCCGGACCGGCCCGTTCACTGCCTGCTCGCCGCCGGAGACCGGCTCTACGTCGGCGGCGATTTCTACACCTCCCCGCGCCGGGGAGCGCGTACTTCGCCGTCTGGAACGGATCGGGTTGGGAATCCCTCGGGGATGGGGTCTCCGGTTCGGTGTTCGCGGCGGCCTCGAACGGCGAGGGACGGGTGGTGGTGGGGGGGGAGATCACCCAGGCGGGTCCGCGCTTCGTGCATGGGGTCGCGGAATGGAGCGGGCTCGAGTGGGGAGTGCTCGGACGGGGGTCGCGGGGATGGTGCGGGCGATGGTGGCGGTACCCGGGGGAGCCTATATCGGCGGCGACTTCGGTTTGGTGGCCGGGATCGCGGCCCGGCGTGTGGCCTTCTGGGACGGAGCGTCCTGGCATGCGATGGGGGAAGGGCTCGGGGGGACGGTCTTCGCCCTGGCGGTATCCGGCGGGGTGGTCTACGCGGGGGGCGAGTTCGAGTTCTCGGGGTCGAGCCAGGCCCGGAACGTGGCCCGCTGGGACGGCGCCTAATGGGTGCCCTTGGGCGGCGGCCGGACGGTCCGTGCCGGGCCCTTCTGGCGGGTAGCGACGGTCTGCTCTACGCCGGCGGATCCTTCAATCAGGCGGGAGAGGCCGCGGCCAGCAAGATCGCGAGCTGGGACGGCTTTCCTGGTCGAGCCTCGGGAGCGCGGTGAACACCCCCTTCTATGTCGATGCCGTCGTCGAGTTCAACGGAGACCTGGTGGTCGGAGGGCGGTTCGACGGGATCGGCGGGGTGTCGGCCAGGAACGTGGCGTCCTGGGACGGGTCGACCTGGCGGCCCCTTTCGGGCGGGCTCGATGCCGATGTGACCGGGCTCCTTCCCTGGGGGACGAACTCTACGCGGGGGAAGTTCACCGGCTCCGGATCGATCGGAGCTCGGGGATCGCCCGCTGGGACGGCGACTCCTGGTCCGGCCTCGTCCCCGCCGGCGCCGACGTGCTCCCGGTCGAGGCGATCGCCGCGTACGGCGACAGCCTCGTGATCGGGGGGTCGTTCACCCGGGGGCTGAACGCGCCGCGAACGGGCTCGCGCTCTGGGACGGGTCGGAGTGGCGCACTTCGGGTCGGGAGTCGACGGGACCGTGCTCGCGTTGGCCGGCGCGGACCGGGACCTGTACGTCGGGGGGGACTTCGACGAAGTGGAGGGGGTGAGCGCCTCTCGGTTCGGACGCTGGACGGGGGGAGGTATGGTTCCGGTGCGCCTCCTTTCCTTCTCCGCCCGGTGGGAGGGGGAGGCGGTCGCCCTGGACTGGGAGACCGGGGCGGCGTGGGGCGGTCACGCCGGTTTCCACGTCTATCGCGAGGTCGCGGAGGGGAGCGCGAGCGGCTCACCCCGGCCATCCTTTCCGGTCTCCGGTCCTATCACTTTGTCGATCTGCGGCCGTCCGGCCGTCGCGCCCGCTATTGGCTGACCGAATTGGATCGCTCGGGGGGAGTCTCCTGGCTCGGTCCCCGGGAGGTGGCCGGGATCGCGCCGTCGTCGGCGGAGCTGGCCCGGAGCCGGCCGAACCCGTTCCGGGAGACCACCGTCATCTCGCTGCGAACCGGAGTCTCCGAGCCGGTCACCCTGCGGATCCTCGATGTCCGGGGCAGGGTGGTGCGGACGCTTCTCGACGGCGCCCCCTCCCCGGGGGAGTCCCGGATCACCTGGGACGGACGGGACGACGAGGGACGGCAGGTTCCCGCCGGGATCTATTTCTACCGGTTGGCCACGCCCCGGGGGACGGCGGCGCGGAGGCTGGTGCGACTCCGGTGATCAAGGCCGCCGAGGCCCCGGCGCCCGCGGGCCGCGCTCCTGCGACGCCGGCTCCGGTCAGGACGCGGCGGCGGCGCGCCGGAAGGCCTGGTAGGCCCGGCCGGGCAGCGCGGTCCCCAGCGCGTCCTCCAGGTAGGCGGACGCCTCGACCAGGGCGGCGAGATCCACGCCGGTGGCCACTCCCAGGCCGTGGAGGAGGTAGACCAGGTCCTCGGTGGCGAGGTTTCCGGCCGCGCCCGGGGCGAACGGGCAGCCGCCCACCCCTCCCGCCGACGTGTCGAAGGTGGTGATGCCCAGGGTGAGGGCGCGAACGCAGTTGGCCAGCGCGGCGCCCCGGGTGTCGTGGGCGTGCAGGGCCAGCCGTTCGGGGGGAAGGTCATCGAGCAGCCGCCCGAACACCGCCTCGATCTGGCCGGGATGGGCGACCCCGATGGTGTCCCCGATCGAGAACTCCTCCACCCCGATCCCGTCGAGGCGGTCGACGACCTCGACCACCTTCTCCGGGTTCACCGGTCCCTCGTAGGGGCAGCCGAAACAGGTGGAGACGTAGCCCCGCACCCGCAGTCCGCCGGCGCGGGCTCGCCCGGCGACCGGCCGGAAGCGATCGATGGACTCGACGATCCCCGCGTTGGTGTTCCGCCGGTTGAAGGTCTCCGAAGCGGCGGTGAATACGGCGATCTCCCGCGCCCCCGCGGCCAGCGCCCGCTCCAATCCCGGAGATCGGGGACCAGGACCGGGTAGCGCACGCCCTCCCGCCTCTCGATCCGGCGAAGCACCTCCTCGGAGTCGGCCATCTGCGGAACCCACTCCGGGCTCACGAACGCTCCCGCCTCGATCACCGGCAGCCCGGTTCGGCCGAGGCGGTTCACGAACTCCACCTTCCGCTCCACCGCGATCACCGTGCCCTGGCTCTGGAGTCCGTCGCGCGGCCCCACCTCCACGATGACCGCGCGTTCGGGGAGCCCGCCGGGGGGGGGGCGACGACCGGCCACGACGAGGGGTTCACGGGGTCTCCTCCATCTCCACCAGGGGCGCTCCCGCCGCGACCTGGTCCCCCTCGGCGGCGAGCAACCGTTTCACCCGCCCCGCGCGCGGGGCCTTGATCTCGAGCTGCATCTTCATGGCCTCGACCACCACCAACGGCTGGTGCGTTTCCACCGCGTCTCCCGTCGCGACCAGCACCTTCTGCACCTGCCCCGGCATGGGAGAAGCCAGGCCTCCACCCAAGTCCCGGGCCCGTCCGCGCCCGCGGTCCATCTGAAAACAGTAGGTGCGCCCCCGCCAGCGGACCCAGATCGTCTCGCCTTCCCGGGCCGCTTCGGCGTGGTGACGGCCGGTCGGGGTCTCCACCGCATAGCTCCCGTCGGGGAGCCGGAGCACGGTGATCGACCTCGCAGGTTCGTCCGGACCGAGCACCGTGATCTCGCCGGGCGCGTCGCGGCGTGCCCGGAAGACCTCGCCTTCCCGGTTGAGCTTCACCTCCACGTCATCGCCCTCCCCAGGGGGACCAGCCCCCGAGCGTGGTCCAGGGGGTGGGGGAGGGGGCGCCGGCGCCGTCTCCCCGGCGCCCTGCGCCCATGACCGAGGCCTCGGCGGCCAGGGCCACGACCTCCGGCGGGGTCGGCTCCGCGCCCCGCCACCCCGGAAGGTGCTCTCCCAGGAAACCGGTGTGGAGCCGGCCGGCCTTCCAGGCGGGATGGGCGAGGACGTCCATGAGGAAGTCCACGTTCGTGGTGACGCCGAGGATCACCGTCTCGCCAAGGGCGTCGTAGAGCCGGTCGACGGCCCGGTCGCGGTCGGATCCCCAGGCGATCACCTTGGCCAGGAGGGGGTCGTAGTGAACCCCCACCTCGCGGCCCCCGGCCAGGCCGGAATCCACCCGGACCCCGGGGCGGTGGGGGAGGCGGAGCCGGAGCACCCGCCCGGTCTGGGGAAGAAATCCCCGGGCGGGGTCCTCGGCGTAGATCCGGGCCTCCACCGCGTGGCCGCGGGGAGCCAGGGCGGCGGGATCGAAGGCGAGGACGTCCCCCGCCGCGGTTCGCACCTGCGCGGCCACCAGGTCGACCCCGTACACCATCTCGGTCACCGGGTGCTCGACCTGGAGCCGGGTGTTCATTTCCAGGAAGTAGAACGATCCGTCCTCGTCCAGCAGGAACTCCACCGTGCCCGCGTTCCGATAGCCGACCGCGCGGGCGGCGGCGACCGCCGCCTCGCCCATGCGCGCCCGGAGGGCCGGATCCATCGCGGGGGAGGGGGCCTCCTCCAGGATCTTCTGGTGCCGGCGCTGCACGCTGCACTCGCGCTCGCCGAGGTGAAACACGCGACCGTCGCGATCGCCGAACACCTGGATCTCCACGTGACGGGGGCGAAGGAGGAGCCGCTCCAGGTAGACCCGGTCGTCGCCGAAGGCGGCCCCGGCCTCGCCTCGGGCCATGGCCAGGGCGGAGGCCAGCTCCTTCGGCTCGCGCACCGTCCGCATCCCCTTTCCGCCCCCCCCCGCCGAGGCCTTGACCAGGATTGGATAGCCCAGACGGTCCGCCGCCGCGGCCAGGGCCCGGTCGTCGGCGCCCGGCTCCTGGAACCCCGGAACCACCGGCACCCCCGCCCGCTCCATGGCCACGCGGCTCTCGGTCTTCGAGCCCATGACGCGCATGGCCGCGGGGGGCGGCCCGATGAAGGCGATCCCCGCCCCGGCGCAGGCCTCGGCCAGGGTGGGGCTCTCGGAGAGGAATCCATAGCCGGGATGCAAGGCGTCGCAACCCGCTTTCCGCGCGGCCCCGATCAGGGCGTCGATCGAGAGGTAGGAGCGGGCGGCGGGGGCGGGGCCGATGACGTGGGTTTCCGTGGCCGCCAGCGCATGGGGGGCGTCGCGATCGGCTTCCGAGGCCACCGCCACCGACTCGATCCCCATCTCCTCGAGGGTTCGCATCACGCGAAGCGCGATCTCTCCCCGGTTGGCCACCAGCACCCGGCGGAACATCTCAGCCGTCCTCCCGCCAGCGCGCGGGGCGGCGTTCCAGAAACGCGCGCATGCCCTCCTGGCCCTCGGCCCCGGCCCGGGCCTCGGCGATGGCTTCGGCGGTCGTCTCCCGGGCGTTCGCGGGAGAGCGCCCCGCCACCTCCGGGATGAGCCGCTTGATCCGGGCCTGGGCTTCCGGTCCCCCGTGGAGGAGCGAGGCCACGATCCGCTCCACGCCGGCATCGAGGGCCTCGGGATCGGTTACCCGCTGGACGAGGCCGATCTCGTGGGCGCGGGCCGCGTCGAAACGGTCGCCGGTCAGGAAGAGATCCCGGGCGGCGGCGGCGCCGATCTTGGCCAGCACGAACGGGGAGATCACCGCGGGGAGGATCCCCAGCCGCACCTCGCTGAAGCCGAACACCGCCTCCGACGAAGCCACCGCGACGTCGCACACCGCCACCAGGCCGGTCCCTCCGCCGATGGCCGCCCCATGGATGCGGCCCACCACCGGACGGGGAAGGGCGTCCAGCGCTTCGAACATCCGGGCCAGGGCCTCGGAGTCGCGACGGTTCTCTTCGGGTCGGTAGTCCACCATCCGCTTCATCCAGTTGAGGTCGGCTCCCGCGCAGAAGGACTTCCCCTCGCCGGCCAGGACCACCACCCGGACCCCGGGGTCGGCCCCCAGGTCGTGAGCGGCCGCGGTCAGGGAGCGGACGAGGACGTCGTCGAAGGCGTTGTGGATGGCGGGCCGGTTCAGGACCACCCGGGCCACCGGGCCGCGGCGGTCGATCCTCAGCGGTTCGCGCTCCGGCATGATCGGTTCCTCACATCCGGAAGATGCCCATCCTGGGCTCTTCCCAGGGGCCGTTGTAGGAGGCGGCGATGCCCAGGGCCAGGTGCCCCCGGGTCTCAACGGGATCGATGACGCCGTCGTCCCAGAGCCGGGCGGTGGAGTAGTAGGGGCTCCCCTCCCGTTCGTACTTCTCGAGGGTCGGGGCCATGAACGCGTCCCGTTCCTCCGCGGTCCAGGTCCGGCCGGAACGGGCAAGCTGTTCTTCCTTCACCTGGGCCAGCACCATGGCCGCCTGCTCCCCCCCATGACCGAGATCCGGGCCCCCGGCCACATGGTCAGCTGGCGGGGCTGGTAGGCGCGCCCGCACATCCCGTAGTTCCCGGCCCCGAAGGAGCCGCCGATGATCACGGTGAAGCGGGGAACGGTGGCGTTGGCCACCGCGTGCACCATCTTGGCCCCGTCCTTGGCGATGCCCCCCTCCTCGTAGGCCTTCCCCACCATGAACCCGGTGATGTTCTGGAGGAAAACCAGGGGGATGCGCCGCTTGTCGGCCATGGTGATGAAGTGCGCCGCCTTGAGCGCGCTCTCCGAGAAGAGGACCCCGTTGTTGGCCAGGATGCCCACCAGGTATCCGTGGATACGGGCGAAGCCGGTGACCAGGGTGCCGCCGTAGCGCTCCTTGAACTCGTGGAACCGGCTCCCGTCGACCATCCGGGCCACCACCTCCCGCACGTCGAAGGGTTTGCGGAAGTCGGCGGGCATGATGCCGTAGATCTCCCGGGGATCGTAGAGGGGATCCTCGGGGGGGAGACGGTCCTCGGGCTCCCGGGGCTTCAGGTTGAGATCGGCCACGATGGTGCGCACCAGGTGCAGCGCGTGATCGTCGTCCACCGCGTAGTGATCGGCCACCCCGCTCTTCCGTGCGTGGACGTCGGCCCCTCCCAGTTCCTCGGCGGTGACCTCCTCCCCGGTGGCCGCCTTCACCAGGGGCGGCCCGCCCAGAAAGATGGTTCCCGTGCCCTTGACGATCACCACCTCGTCGCTCATGGCGGGGACGTAGGCCCCGCCCGCGGTGCAGGACCCCATGACCGAAGCGATCTGGGGGATCCCCGCCGCCGACATGCGGGCCTGATTGTAGAAGATGCGCCCGAAGTGGTCGCGATCGGGGAACACCTCGTCCTGGAGGGGGAGAAAGGCCCCCCCCGAGTCCACGAGGTAGACGCAGGGAAGCCGGTTCTCCATGGCGATCTCCTGGGCCCGGAGGTGCTTCTTCACCGTGAGCGGGAAGTAGGTCCCGCCTTTGACGGTGGCGTCGTTGGCCACGATCATGACCTCGCGTCCGCTCACCCGGCCGATCCCGGTGACCAGGCCGGCGGCGGGCGCCCCCCCGTCGTAGAGCCCGTGGGCGGCGAGGGGGGAGAGCTCGAGGAACGGGGTCTCGGGGTCGAGGAGGCGCTTCAGGCGCTCCCGCACGAAGAGCTTTCCCTGCTCGGAGTGCCGGCGGTGGGCCTTCTCCGAGCCGCCCCGGCGGGCGGCGGCCACGTTCTCGCCGAGCTCGGCCACCAGGGCCTCCATGCGGGCGCGGTTCTCCCGGTAGCCGGGATCGGCGGTGTTGACGTGGGTCTCCAGGACGTCCATGGAACCTCGGTGCGGCCGGACGGGGCGCGGCGCGGGCGATCCGACCCTAACTTCAAGGGGAATAAACTGTTACTGACAAGGATCCAGAATAGCATTCCCCGGCCAAAGATGACAGAGCGTATCGGGTTAGAGGCAGGAGGCCGCCGCGCGCGACCCGGGGCGGGCCCCTCGCGGGTCGGAGCGCCGGCGCCCGGGAACTACACCGGCTTCAGGATGACCCCCTCTCCTTTCTTCCCGCTCATCTTCACCACCAGCGGCCGTTGGAGCCGGACGTGGCGGACGCAGTCCTCCTCGTCCAGCGCGGGCTGCTCGTTCAACCAGTCCCAGTCCAGGATTCCGTCACCGGCCTCGGGGTTCACGGTGAAGTACCCCACGTTGCAGCTGGTGATGTTCTGGAAGAAGTGGGTTCCCTGGGAGGGGGTGACGCGAATGTCCTTGAAACCCGCCTCCACGATGATCCGCGCGCCGGCGATCTGGCTCCAGGAGACCGGAATGCCCAGGTACGGGTCGGCGGAGCCCCAGCGGCCCACGCCGATGAGCAGGTAGGGGAGGCCCTGGGCGTGGAGCCGGGAGTTGACGCGGGCGAGGATTTCCGCCACCTCGACGCTCCGCGCGCGCTCGAAACGGTGGTAGTCCACCACCACCACGTCCCTGAGATCGGTGACCTTGCCGTTTCCCATCACCTTGGTGCTCCGGCAGATCAGGTCCGAGGAGTCCACGTGGCCGATTTCCAGCTCCTCCAGTTCCCGGGACAGGGCCAGGGGGCGCATCTGGAGGAACCCGAATTCCACCGGGGACCCCGGGGGAACGGTGAGGTTGACCGCGAACTCCACCTCCACCGGCGCGCTGCACCCGCGGGCGCCCAGGCGGAGCAGCTCGTCCAGGAGCTCGGCCAGGGGGAAGATCTCGTGCTTGAGGATGGGCGCGAAGCTGACCACTCGGAATCCGGGACGCGAGGTCCCGTCGTACACCGCGTCGTTCTCGGGGGAGTAGGTGGAGGCCAGCGCGGCCAGCGTCCCGTCCTCCTCGGCCACCCTCAAATCGTAGGCGGTCAGCTCGGACCCCGGGTTCGCGGTCCCGTCCGCGGGCGCGTCCAGGTCCAGCGCGTAGAATTCGCGCTGGGAGTTGTTGAGCACGTCCTTCACGTTGGACTGGGTGACCAGGTGGCGGGGGTAGCGGGGGCTGAATCGGAGGCTCGAACCCCCGTCCACTACCGTCTTTCCCATGCCCAGGGCCACCGCAACCACCCCGTCCTCGGCGGTCTGGGGAGCGGTCGGGTAGAAGTTGTACGAGCGTCCAACCCCGGCGAAGTCCGGATAGAAACGGTTCCCGTGGGGGGAGCCGACCAGTTTCTGGATGATCACCGCCATCTTCTCCTCCTCGAGGCGATATGGGGTCATCTCCAGGAACGATTTGGCCGTGGCGCAGAAGGTCGAGGCGTAGACGAGCTTCACCGCCGCCAGCAGCTGACTCATGCGGCGCTCTTCGCTCTCGTCGTTGTTGGGGATCATGAGCGTGCGATATACGCCGGCGAAAGGCTGGTTCGGGGAATCCTCCAGCAGGCCGGAGGAGCGGACGGCCAGGGGACAGCGGACCCCGCGGAGGAAAGCGGTCAGATCCTCCACGGTGTCCTCGGGGAACGACGCGGCCAGGAAGCGTCGTTCGATCGCCTCGTCCGAGGCCTCCTCGATGGCGAAGTCACGCAGGTCGTTCCGTTCCAGGAACTGGTCGAAGATGTCGGTGCCCAGGACCACGCTGAACGGGACCAGCACCCGGACCCCGGGGTATTGCTCGCCCCAGTCGGACTCGCTGAGCAGGCGGTTGACGAACGCCAGCCCCCGCGCCTTTCCCCCCAGCGAGCCCCCTCCGATCCGGGCCATGCTGATGAGGGGGTCGTACCGGTTTCGGTCGAAGTCGGCCACGATGACCCGTTCCCACTCCTGCCGGTACTCGGTGATGCTCCGCACCACTTCCCGGCGCATGGACTCGAGGTCGGGAAAATCCGAGACCTTGCGGGGGCGGAGGGCCTCGGCCAGCGCGAACTCGGTCCGCGCCTTGAGCCAGTTCGAGATGTGATTCCGCTCGCCGTGGAAGGCGAGGCATTCCGCGGGCACGGTCCGGAGCTTCTCGATCAACGACCCCAGGTCGTGAGCGCGGTCGATCTCCCGGCCGTCCGGGGTGCGAAAGACGAAGTCGCCGAATCCGAAATGATCCTTGAGGATCCGGCGCAGATCATGGAGCAGCACCGGGGAGCCCTTGAGCAGGAACGATGCGCCCGCGGACCGGGCCAGGTTCTCGTTCCCTGGGATGCTCGATTGCAGGACGATCGGCACGTCGGGCTGGAGCGCCGAGATGCGGGTGATCAGGTCGAGCCCCGCGCGTCGATCGAGCTTTCCGCCGTGCGGGAACTCGATGTCGGAAATGACCCCGAGCACCTGATCCTCGTAGGCGGAGAAGTACTGCCAGGCTTCCTCGTAGGTCGTGCAGAGGAGGACCTTGGGACGCGCCCGGATGCGCATCATCTTCTGGGCCAGGCTCAGCCCCTCGCGGATCAGGTTGTGGGTGTGGTTGAGCAGCTCGGAGTAGATAACGGGAAGAAAGGACGAGTAGAAGCGGATGTTGTCCTCCACCACGATGACCACCGGGACCCCCAGCTTCCCCGAGTCGTGGGCGACGTTCCGCCGGTCCTCCACGTACTTGACCATGGCCAGCAGCACCCGGACGTCGCCCTGCCAGAGGAAGATCCTCTCCAGCGGGGTGATGTCGTGGCGGGCCACGAAATCGGTGAGGGAGCGATTGTTGTAGGCCAGCACCACGACGGGTATGTCGAGGCCGGCCTCCCGGAGGTTCCGGGCGAGGTCCACCGCGTTCATGTCCTGCACCCGCAGGGTGGTGACGATCAGGTCGAATCGCGGGTTGGCGCGGGCCAGCGCCACCGCCTCGGCCCCGGTGGAAACCCGGGTGAGATCCGGGTTCTGGCTCAGGTTGAGCTCGATGTACTCGCGAAGGAGCGCCTCGTTGAGCTGTCCGTCCTCGGCAAGGATGAATGAGTCGTAGAGGCTCGAGACCAGGAGGATGTTCTGGACCCGTTGGCGCATCAGGTCCTGGAACCGTCGCAGCCTGGGCTTGCTGTGAACCTGCTCCGGGTCCCGAAAATCGGTCGACATGTCGTTTCCCCCGAATATGAACGCGGAGTGCCGATCGTTCAGATGGGCACTCCGCGATGATACAGGCTCAGATCCGGGCGATCAGACGATTCCCTGATCCATCATGGCGTCGGCCACTTTGAGGAAGCCGGCGATGTTGGCCCCGTTAACGTAGTTGCCCGGTGTGCCGAAGCGCTCCGAGGCCTCGACGCACGAGGTGTGGATGCTCTTCATGATCATGCTCAGGCGGTTGTCGACCTCCTCGCGGGTCCAGGAGTAGCGCATGCTGTTCTGGGCCATCTCCAGGCCGGAAACCGCCACCCCGCCCGCGTTGGCCGCCTTGCCGGGCCCGTAGAGGATCTTCTCCTTCACGAACAGCTCGACGCCCTCGGGCGTGGTGGGCATGTTGGCGCCCTCGGAGACCACGGTGACGCCGTTCTTGAGGAGGTTCTTGGCGTCCTTCAGGTTGATCTCGTTCTGGGTGGCGCTGGGGAAGGCGCAGTCGGCCTTGTGGTCCCAGAGCGGGTTGTAGTCCAGCTTCGGGTCGACCGGGGTGTAGACCGCCTTGGGGAACTTCTCGGCGTACTCGCTGATGCGACCGCGCTCGAGGTTCTTGAGCCGCATGACGAAGGCCAGCTTGTCGCGGTCGATGCCCGCCTCGTCGTAGATGTAGCCCCCGGAGTCCGAGACGGTGACCACCTTGCCGCCGAGATCGAGGATCTTCTCGGTGGTGTACTGGGCCACGTTGCCCGATCCGGAGACCAGGCAGGACTTGCCTTCCAGGGTTTGACGGCGGGTGGAGAGCATCTCGGCGGCGAAGTAGACCGCCCCGTAGCCGGTGGCCTCGGGCCGGATCAGGGAGCCGCCCCAGTTCAGGCCCTTGCCGGTGAGAACGCCCGACGAACTCGTTGGCCAGCTTCTTGTACTGCCCGAACAGGAAGCCGATCTCGCGTCCTCCCACTCCGATGTCGCCGGCGGGAACGTCGGTGTTGGGCCCCATGTGGCGGTAGCAGCTCGGCCATGAAGCTCTGGCAGAAGCGCATGACCTCGTTGTCGCTCTTGCCCTTGGGGTCGAAGTCGGAGCCGCCCTTGCCGCCGCCCATGGGCAGCGTGGTGAGCGAGTTCTTGAAGACCTGCTCGAAGGCGAGGAACTTGAGGATTCCGAGGTTCACCGAGGGGTGGAAGCGCAGGCCGCCCTTGTACGGCCCGATCGCGCTGTTCATCTCGATGCGGAACCCCCGGTTGATCTGCACCTTGCCCTGATCGTCCTGCCAGGGCACCCGGAACATGATCACGCGCTCGGGCTCGATGATCCGCTCCAGAATACGTGCGCTGCGGTATTCAGGATGACGTTCGAGCACCAGGACCAGGGACTCGGCGACTTCCTGCACCGCCTGGTGAAACTCGGGTTCGGCTGGGTTCTTGGCCTTCACATCCTCCATCAAGGACGAAACGTGGTCGCTCACTTGATCTTCCTCCCGGGCTGGCTAAGCCCCTTGATGTACCCACCGGACCCCACCCGGGCCGCGGCGGCCGGAGTTCCAGCTAATCGGCCCCAGCTCGTATCCGATTCCGCCGGTGGACCGCGGTCCGGAGATTCCCGTACCCAACCACCCGTCGCCGTTTCCGGATCTCGGAGCCCGGTTCGTGGAACTACTCTACGATTTCGAACCAGCGAACCCTAGCGCCCGCGGTGGGGCGTGTCAACGTGATAGCAGCCCGTTCTTGTCATGAATGAAGAGGGGGATGTCGCCGCGTCCGGCAGCCGAGGGCGCGCGGGAGGGGTGATGGCGTAGGATGATGCGGCCCCTCGACGCGAGCGCATCGGGGCGTCCGGAAACCGGCGCGATCGCCGGTCGAGCCGGCAGGAGACATCGCACGTGGAGACGCCAATGGAATCCGGGAACAGCCTTTGCCTCTTCGTGTCGGACGTCCACGGCCGGGTCGACCGATTCCGGAAGCTCTCGCGGGCGATCGAGACCGATCGGCCGGGGATGGTCTTTCTCGGCGGGGATCTCCTCCCTTTCGGCCAGGGCGCCGGTTTCGCCACGGAGACGCGATACCCCGATTTTCTGCACGACTTCCTGCTCCCGGAATTCCGGCGGTTGCGGGAAGGGATGGGATCCCGGTATCCCCGGGTCTTTCTCATCCCCGGGAACGACGACGCGAGGATCGAGGAACCGTCGTTCCTGGAGGGGGAGAGCGGGGGATTGTGGACCTGCGCCCACGGCGGCCGCTTCCCGATGGGCCGTCATACCGTGTACGGATACGCCTACGTCCCGCCCACTCCGTTCGCGCTCAAGGACTGGGAGAAGTACGACGTTTCCCGGTACATCCCTCCCGGATGCGTCTCACCGGAGGAAGGACGGAGAACCGTTCCGGTGCCCGCCAACGAGGTCCGGTACGCCACGATCCAGGAGGACCTGCGGAAGCTCGTCGACGGGCGATCCCTGGAGGACGCCGTATTCCTGTTTCACGCGCCGCCGCACGAGACCGCGCTCGACCGCGCCGCCCTGGACGGAAAGATGGTGGACCACGTCCCGCTCGACCTCCACGTGGGAAGTCTGGCCATACGCCGCTTCATCGATGAGCGCCAGCCGCTTCTCACCCTGCACGGTCACATCCACGAGTCGGCGGGGTTGACCGGGGCTTGGCGGCAGAAGCTGGGCCGGACCTCCATCATGGGAGCGGCCCACGACGGACCCGAGCTCGCGCTGGTCCGGTTCGACCTGGAGGATCTCGAGGCGGCTTCCCGGATCCTGATCTAGCCCCTCCGGCTCCCCGGTTCGCGCTCGGGCCGGGTCAGGTCCCCTGCGGTCCCAAGGGCAGGGCCTTGGCGCTGTCGGTCACCGCCCCGATCTTCGCGGCATAGCTCGTCTTGTCCGCGATGTCCCGGTCGGTCACGAAGTGGGGGTCGAGCAGGGTCTGGGTGGCATAGCCGGTCCGCAGGTAGTTCATCTCGGCCAGTGCCCGGCTCCAGCCGTCCAGCCAGGTGGTGAGGGCCTCGGACTGCGCCTCGCTCGCCTCCACGTGGATCAGGAGATCGATGTCGCTCTTCGGGCCCGCGGTCCCGTTCTTCGTGCTGCCGAAGATGTAGACGGCCTTGACCCCGAAGCGTTCGGGGTCGAGGTGCCGGGCGATTCTCCGGGCCATGCGCATCCGCCAGCGCCAGTGATTCTGAGGCGACGGGGTGGAGGCGTCGTGGGATATCATCGGTTCCTCGCCGGCCTGATCCGGTCGTCCCAGCACCCCGATCGCCTCGTCCAGGTCGGAGTTCATGAGCACCTCGATCACGTTTCCGCCGGTCTCCTTGGGCACGTCGATGACCCGCACCGTATCGGCGACGTGCGCGAACTGGGGCAGGATCTCGGGCAGGATGTTGCGGGACCGGGTGAAGAACAGCTCGTTGAAGTCGATGCCCTCCTCATCCGGGTAGAGGGGGAGATAACGGATGTCCGATTCGACCAGATCCTGGAAGAAGTGCGTCCCGAAGGAGAGTTCGGGAACGTAGTTCCCCTTCCGGCGGGCGATCTCCATCAGGATCGCGGTGTTGTTGATGTCCGAGTAGGTCACGCCGACCCCGAGCTTGACGTCTCCCCGGCTGCCCCAACGCCCCGGGCCCATGAGGATGAACTGCCGCTTGGGAAGGACGGTGTTGAGCTTCCCCACCGCGCGGGCCACGTCCCGGAGCTTCTGCCGGTCGGAGATGTCCCCGTAGGTCTCCGGGTTCACGTACACCACGTGGGTGATGTTCGAGATGCGTCCGTTGCTCACGTATCGCCGGGCCGAGAACAGGATCTTGTCCCGCGGCAGGTCGCGGGGGATCGAAGCCGGGGCGTGCTCCTCGGAACCGCTCTGGCTGCGGCACTGGAGCAGGTAGAGGTCCTGGCCGTCGTGGGCGAACTCGATGTCCACCGGCATTCCCAGCTTCTCCCGAAGCAGCTTCAACAGGGAGTGGATCTGACCGATGAACGGGGTGCGGGAGAGGAGGGTCTCGAAGGTGACCACGAGATCGTCCTTCTCCCAGTCCGGCTCCAGGCCCTGCGGCTCCCGGATCCGATCCTCCTCGACCATGGAGACCAGCCGGCGCGCCCCCGGGTACGAGTCCCCGTACTCCCGGAGCACTTCCCTCACGTCCACGGTCTCGAAGGAATCGCTCTCCAGGTTGATGACGTCCATCATCTTGGGGGAGTAGCGGAGGATCTCGTCCGGGGTCACGTTGATCCGCAATCCGGGTTGTCCCGGAGAGATCAGCACCGGGTAGTCGTCCCCCAGCCGATCCACCGCCCGGGTCCCCAGGCCGGGGACCATCCGCACCAGGCCGTCCGCCATCTTGATTCGCGGAGACCACCGGAATTCGTTGTTGCAGAAGGCGACTCCGGAGAACGCCGGGAAGAAGTACCGGCCGACGCGGGTGCCCACGACCTCCTCGATCATGATTCCCATCTCTTCCCGGAAATCGAGGAGTCCCCGCTGGGCCCGGTACTCGATGGGGTCGGGTCCGAACACCGATGCGTAGACCTCGGCGATGGCGTCGAGGAGTGCTTCCAGGCGCGCCTTCTTCGTCCCCTGATTGGCGAGGAAGAGGCTCTTGTACTTTCCCGAGAAGGACGATCCCACCCGGTCCTCCAGCATGCTGGAGCTGCGGACGATGAGGGGCCGGTCCTCGAAGTCGTCCAGCGCGGCGGCCAACCCCTTGACGAGCTCGGAGGTGAACTCCGAGTTCTTGAACAGCTGGATGATGTGCGGATAGTCCTGGCGAACCCGCTCGATCTCCATGTACTTGCGGTTGTAGACCTCGTTCAGGTTGTTGTGCTGGATGAAGTCGAGGATCCCGTCCGAGGCCACGTACCAGGTCTTGGGAACCTTGAAGTTCTTGAGAACGTCGGCGAACTCGTCCGATTTGCGGATGACCTGGACCGCCAGGAAGAGCCCCGCCCCTTTCCCGCCCAGCTTCCCCTGGCTCCGGGACGGGTAGATGATGCGCTGGACCAGATCGTAGAAGTCCTTCACCTCCACGTAGACCTTGGCCACGTTGATGAACTCGAGCTGGTCCACGAAGAACCGCCGGAGGAGGGCCACCCGGAGGCTCATGGCCACCGCGGGGGCGAGCTCGGACTCCTCGATGCCCGCGTTCTGGAAACGACGGACCGCCTCCGCCAGCTCGGCCAGACCGGTCCCCGGGTTCTCCAGCGACTTGATGAGGAACGTCGAGTTCTCTTCGTTGATCCAGGCCTGGATGCTCCGGACCACGTCCTCTTCGCGGAGGTGTCGGAGGGCGATCTCGAAAGTGCGACGGGTGAGATCCTTGGAGTCGGTGGGCCGGCGCTTCTGCTGGGGCCAGTTCTCGTCCTTCTCCTCGGAGGAAGGCTGCGTCTCGTCCGGCGGCCCTTCCTGGAGAAGGGCGTTGGCCTCGGTCACCCCGTTCCAGCACAGGTGATTGATCATCTTCCGGGTGATGCGCTGGAGGAGGCTCGGGTCGGTCTGCTGGAGGAAGTCGAGCAGCACCGCCCACGGCTTGCGCTCGGTGGACGAGAGTTCTTCCACCGCGGTTTGCCAGCTCTCGTGATGGGTGCGGACGCGCTTCTGGATGAGAAAGAGCGCGATCCGCTCGCTGATGGCGTCGATGAGCCGGAACTCCTCCTTGAGGAAGGGTCCCTCGTGGGAGGGGGGCTTATCCTCGGTGTACGAGACCGTGATCTCACCCACCACCTCGCTCTGAACCTCGATCTCGGTCCGCATGGTCCAGGGGGATTCCCGGTAGCCCTCGCTCTGGTAGACCTCGGATCCGATGGTGATGCGGGCCTGGCAGACCTCGGGGTACTGCCATCCCGGGGGCAGCGCGTCCACCAGGGCCCGGTAGACGGTGTCCTCGGGGACGTCCTGCCAGCTCAGGATCTCGTCCACCCGATACAGGCAGTTGAGCTCCTTGGCCCGTTCGTGGAGCGCGGCCAGGAGCTTCTCGGTCGACTTGTCCATGTCGGTCATCGTGTCCAACTTCGGTTAGGGACTCGGAACCCGTGGAATGCGTGTCGGTGCGGGCCGGCGTCCCGGCCGCAAGTTGCGATCACGTCTCCGAGGAGCGCCAGACCGCCCCCCGTCCCGTCCGGCCGTCCACCTTGACCCGGAGCGGGGCGGCCAGCCTGACGTGGCGGACGAACTCGGTTTCAGTGACGATCTCGTTCCCCCCCAGCCAGTCCCAGTCGATGCCCGGCGAGCGGGAGTGGCTCACCATGAAGTAGGCGACCTCGAAACTGGAGATGTTGTGGAAGAAGTGCGAGCCCTGACTGGCCTCCACGTTCATGTCGGGCCGCGTCGCCTCCACGATGACCTTGGCCCCGGAGATCTGTCCCCAGCGGACGGGGATGCCCAGCCAGGGATCGGAGCTCCCCCAGCGGCCGAAGCCGATCAGGAGGTAGGGCCGGGCCTCGGTGAAAAGCGGGAGGTTCAGTCGCTCGAGCTCCTCGGAGATGGTGCGCGTGTACCGGGCGTCGAAGGTGTCGGGCCTGACGTACACCACGTCCTCGATGGTGTCCAGCGAGCCGTTGCCCATCACCTTGTCCGAGGCCAGGAGGAGGTCCGGGCGGGCGAGTTCCTTCTCGGTGACCTCGACCGGCCGGTCGGAGACCAGCATCGGCCGGACCTGGAGGAACCCGAGCTGGGCGGGCTGGGACGAATCCGACCGGGGAAGGGTCATGGCGAACTCGATCTCCACCGCCTTTCCCACCTTCCGCCCGGCCGCGTCCATGAGGGCCCGGATGGCCGGGTTGAACGGGTACTCCTCGAGCACGAGCAGCGGGGCGAAGTTGAGGACGCGCGGACCCGGGCTGCCGACGCCGGGGGACAGGCGTCCGGAATCGGGAAGATAGGTCGAGCAGAGGAATCGCAGGGTCCCGTCGTACTCCGCCTCCGCCAGTCCGGCCTCGCCCAGGTACTCGGTCTCCAGGATGGGATTGAAGACGGGGGGGGTTCCCATGTTCACCGCCCAGAACGTCTTCTGGGTGTTCCGCATGAACTCGGCGGGAGAGGCGAAGGGAGGAGGGGATTGGGGCCGCGCGGGGGAGTACGAATAGCAGAGCCCGCCGTCCACGATGGTCTTGCCCAGCCCCAGGGCCAGCTCGACCACCCCCTCCTCGCGCCTGGCCCCCGGACCGGGGTAGAAGTTGTAGGAACGCCCCACCCCCGAAAGGGTGGGGTAGAAGCGGACGTCGTAGCGGGACCCGACGACCTCCTGGAGGATCACCGCCATCTTCTCCCGCTCCACCGGCTCCCGCGTGGCTCGGATGTAATCCTTGGCCGCCTTGAAGAACGTCGAGGCGTAGACGAACTTGATGGCTTCGGTGAGCTTCTGGAAGCGGGCGTTGGGATCCGGCTGGTCGTTGGGCGTCATCTTCGTTTCGTAGACCCCGGCGAACGGCCGGAAGAGGGCATCCTCGAGGAGGCTGGATGACCGAACGGCCATCGGAAGATGAAGCTCCTCCACCAGGACCCGGAGATCTCCCAGGATCTCGGTGGGCAGCGATGCGGCCTGGAATGCCTGGGCGATCTGCTCGTCGGGGAGGTCCGCCACCGCCGTTTCGTGAAGGTGGTTCCGTTCCATGAACGCGTCGAAGACGTCGGTGGCCAGAACCACCAGGTGGGGGACGCGGATTTCCAGGTTGGGGAATGCGGTCGGGGCGAACTCCTCCCGCAGGAGGTCCCGGGCCAGGACCAGGCCCCGCGCCTTGCCGCCGATCTCCCCGTCCCCGATCCGGCTCACCGGCTCGCCGGAACGGAAGAAGCCGCGGCGGAAATAAGGCACTGAAGGCCGACCGGTACCCGCACCGCTCATGATCTCACGGCCTCCTTTCCCCCGGTCCCGTTCCTGGTCTTCCCATCGGGGAAGCCTACTCGCCGTTCTTCCGGATACTCGATCCTCCCCCCCGGCTGCGCGCCCCCGGGATCTACAGCCAACCCCGGTCCCGGCAGGCCTGGGCCACCCGGTCGACGGCGATGACGTAGGCGGCCTTCCGCATGTAGAGCTCGCGCTCCTTGGCCAGCCGGCTTACCGCGTGGAACGCCGCCGTCATCTTCATGTCCAGTTTTCCCAGGACCTCTTCCTTGTCCCAGTAGTAGTTCATGTTGCTCTGGACCTGTTCGAAGTAGCTGCAGGTGACGCCGCCGGCGTTGGCCAGAAGGTCGGGGATGAGGAAGATCCCCCGGGCCCGGATCGTCTCGTCCGCCTCGGTGGAGGTGGGACCATTGGCCCCTTCCGCGATGATCTTCACCCGGTCCTTGATCAGGCCCACGTTTTCTTCCGTGATCTGGTTCTCCATGGCGGCGGGGATCAGGATGTCCACGTCCTCCTCCAGCCATGCGTCGGCGGGAAGCGCCTCGTAGCCCAGTTCCTGGGCCCGGCCGGCGTGGATCTCCCCGAACCGGTCGGTGATCTTCAGGAGCTCGTCCAGGTCGATCCCTCCGGCCTTCCGGTAGGTGTAGCTCGTCTGATCCGCCTGGTTCCAGCAGGAGACGGCCTGGGTCCGGCCGCCGATCTGATCGAACAGCCGGATGGCGTACTGGGCGACGTTCCCGAAGCCCTGCACGCTGGCCACGGTGTCCTGGGGCCTGAGCCCCAGTTCCTTCATCGCCTCGCGGAGGGTGAAGATCAACCCGAATCCGGTGGCCTCGGTTCGTCCCTGGGACCCGCCCACCGCCACCGGCTTCCCGGTGATGAACCCGGGCTGCTTGGAGCCGTGGATCGCCTCGAACTCGTCCAACATCCACAGCATGTGCTGGGAGGAGGTCATGACGTCGGGAGCGGGAACGTCCCGGTTGGGCCCCATCTCGTAGGCCATGCGGCGCACGAAGCCGCGGCAGATCGATTCCTGCTCGCGCGCGCTCAGGTTGTGGGGATCGCAGATCACCCCGCCCTTGCCGCCCCCCAGGGGGATGTCCACCACCGCGCACTTCCAGGTCATCCACATGGCCAGGGCGCGGACGGTATCCAGGGTCTCCAGCGGGTGGAAGCGGATCCCGCCCTTGCACGGTCCCTTGGCGTCGTTGTGCTGTACCCGGAACCCGTGGAACACCTTCATCCGGCCGTCGTCCAGCCGGATCGGAATGGCGAAGGTGTACTCCCGCATGGGGTGGCGGAGCAGCTCCCGCGCGGCCTCCTCCAGTTCCAGCAGGGAGGCCACCGAGTCGAACTGGGCCTGGGCCATCTCGAACGAGTTGAACGGCTTGGTCATTCCCGACACTCCTTGTCCGCTGCCGCCGGCGCGGCCGGCGACTGGATCGCACCTCCCGCCCTTGACCGGGGACCCGGCAAACCGCTGGAGCCTTGCGTGCGGCCCCGATTGTATACCGGCGAATCGAGCAGTTCCATGGACGGCGAGCCCGACCGGGGACGAGAGATTGGATAAGTCAATTTCAGCCGGTATCGGCCGGAAGCCCGGATACCCTCGGCGGGGGGCTCCCGGGCTTCCGCCCCCGCCGGCCGCGCCGGGGAGGAGACCCGGGTGTATACTGCGGCAGGTTCCGGGGCGCCTGGCGCCGGGAGTGACCGAGCGAAGGACACCCGAACCCGAGTACCCTGGTGAGTCGTGGTTGCGCACGGTGCGCGCCGCGTTTTTTTGGGGGTCGGGTCCGTTTCGAGGCGCCGGACCGGCACCGGGATCCCCCGGGAACCGGGCGGCGCCGGACCGCCGGGATGCGGCGGCTCTTTTCCCCCGAAAGGGGGGGGGATTCGATGGACAAGCGCGCTGGGTTCGCGGGATGCGGTCTGGCGGCGGTTCTTCTCCTCGGCCACCCCGCGGGCGCGGCCACCGTCCAGGGGTACGCGTGGCCCACCTCGGTGGCTCCGGGCGATTCGGTCCGGATCCACGTCTCCACCGACGCCGCCACCTTCGACGCGACCTTCATCCGGGAGGGGGCGGCCGGCGTGGTCCACCTGACCCTTCCGGGGATTCCCGGCTCGCTCCAGCCGGTCCCCGGGCGGCCCTGGGATGACGGGTGCGGCTGGGTCCCCTCCTTCGCCGTCCGGATCCCCCCGGATTGGCCGAGCGGGGTCTACACGGTGCGGCTGGACGCCTCCGGCGCCTCCCCGGCCTACGCGATCTTCGTGGTCCGGGAGGCCAAACCGGGACGGGACGCGACCATCCTCTTCCAGACCTCGCTCCTCACCTGGGAGGCCTACAACGACTGGGGCGGGTTCAGCCTCTACACCCCGCTCGCCCCCGGCGGCATGAACAACTACGTGGTGTCGTTCCAGCGGCCGTTCAAGGGCCAGGACGGGCGGGGCCAGTTCCTGAGTTGGGAGCTCCCCATGATCCGGTGGCTGGAAGGCTCGGGCTATCGGGTGGCCTATTGCACCGGGGTCGACCTCCACGACGATCCGGATCTCCCGGCCCGATATCCCTTGTTCCTGAGCGTCGGTCACGACGAGTACTGGTCCAGGGAGATGCGCGACCACCTGGAGGAGCGCATCGCCGCCGGCGGGAACGTCGCCTTCCTGAGCGGCAACGTTTCCTGGTGGCAGATCCGCTTCTCGGACTCGCGGGACCGGATCTATTGCTACAAGGACAAGAACCGCGATCCGTTCTACCGCACGGACCGGTCCCGGGTCACCGTCAACTGGTACGCCGACCCGGTCTTCCGTCCCGAGAACGCCATGACCGGGGTGAGCTACCGGAACGGCGGCTACGTCAACGATCACGGGTTCTACCCGGCCTCCCAGGGTCACGGCGGCTACACCGTCCACCGGTCGGACCACTGGGTCTACGAGGGAACCGGGCTTTCCGACGGGGATACCTTCGGCCGGGCCGCCACCATCGTGGGGTACGAGACCGACGGGGCGCTGTTCACCTGGGAGAACGGCCTCCCGGTGGCCACCGGCGGGGACGGGACTCCCGCCGGCTTCACCATCCTGGGGCTTTCTCCGGCCAGCATGGGAAACGCCACCATGGGCCTCTACGTCCACCCGGACGGGGGGACGGTGTTCACCGCGGCCACCATAGACTGGGCCCAGGGGCTGGCGTCCGACCCTTCGGTGGCCCGGATCACCGCCAACCTGCTGGACCGGCTGGCCCTGTCCGCCGCGGGGGGGGGCGACGAGGTGATCCAGCCTCCCGACGACGGGGGAGTGATGGGGCACCTGGTCCGCGCTCTTCAAAACCCGGCCCGGGGGCGGGCGGAGCTGGAGTGGACGGGGTTGGCCGGAATGGACCCCTCGGTGGCGATCTACGGGACGGACGGCCGCCTCCTCTCCCGGCTTCCGGTGACGGGCGGGCTCAGCCACGGCACGGTGGTCTGGAACGGGCGTGATCTGGCCGGCCGGATGGCGCCCGCCGGCGTCTACGTGGCCCGGCTCGAGGGGTTTCCGGTGCCCTACCAGGCCAAGTTCGTGCTCCTCCGTTAGCGAACTCGCTGATCCGGCGGTCCGCCCCGCGCGGCGGGGGCCTCCCCGGGAGACGCCCGGCGGCGGCGTCGAGGCCTCGGCGGGCTCTCCCCCCATGCGATACCATGGGCGGCTGCGCCCCGGATCGCGGACGGCCGGGGGATTCCGATCACGGGGGGGGGATTCCGATCACCATGGACGCGCGCGACATCACCGTCCGGGCCCGCGGGCTCAGCAAGCACTACGGCTCCTTCGCCGCGGTGGACGGGATCGACTTCGACACCCGCTCCGGGGAGTGCTTCGGGTTCCTGGGTCCGAACGGGGCGGGGAAGACCACCACCATGCGCATGGTCGGGTGCTCCACCCCGGTCGGGGGCGGGGAGCTTCAGGTCCTCGGGATGGAGGTGGCGCAGAACCCCCGGGAGGTGAAGCGGCGGCTGGGGGTGGTCCCCCAGGAGGACAACCTCGATCTGGACCTGAGCGTGCGGGAGAACCTGGAGATCTACGGGCGCTACTTCGACCTCACCCGCGCGATGGTTCGCCGGCGGGCGGCGGAGCTGGTGGAGTTCATCCAGCTCCGGGAGAAGATCGACGTGAGCGTGCGGGTGCTCTCGGGGGGGATGCGCCGGCGGCTCCTCATCGCCCGCGCCCTCATGAACGAGCCCGGGGCGGTGATCCTGGACGAGCCCACCACCGGGCTCGACCCCCAGGCGCGCCACCTGGTGTGGGAGAAGCTCCGCCAGCTCAAGGGCCAGGACCGGACTCTCCTGCTCACCACCCACTACATGGACGAGGCGGAGCAGCTCTGCGACCGGCTGGTGGTGATGGAGCGGGGAAAGATCGTGGCCCAGGGCACGCCCCGGGAACTCATTCGCGCCAACGTGGCCCGGGACGTGGTGGAGATCAGTGCGCCCCCCGACGTGCGCCGCCGGGTCCGCGAGGCCTACGCGGACAAGGTGGCGGGGGCGGAGATGCTGGAGGAGCGCCTGCTTCTCTTCACCGACGACGCCGAGGGCCTTCTTCACGATCTCACCGGCCGGAAGCTGGACCACCTGGAGCTCTACGCCCGCCGGGCCACCCTGGAGGACGTGTTCCTGAAGCTCACCGGAAGGAGGCTCACCGAGTGACCGGAGCCGGGCCGTTGATCTCGTTCCGGGGCGCGGGACACGTGTGGATGCGGAACTTCACCGTGTACCGGCACACCTGGAAGCTCAACATCCTCCCCAACTTCTTCGAGCCGGTGATCTACCTGGTGGCCATGGGGGTCGGTCTCGGCGCCTACATCACCCGGAACATCGAGGGGTTCAGCTATCTCCAGTACATCGCCCCCGGGCTGATCGCGGCCAGCGCCATGAACGGGGGGAGCTTCGAGACCACCTACAACATCTTCGTGAAGATGTACTTCGGGAAGAACTACGAGGCCATCACCGCCACCCCGGTGAACCTGGAGGACGCCATGGTGGGCGAGCTCCTGTGGGCGGTGACGCGGGGCGTCGCCTACGGGGGGATCTTCGCCCTGGTGGTGGCGGCGATGGGGCTGGCCCGGAGCTGGACCGGTCTCCTCATCGTCCCGGTGATCGTGATGACGGCGTGGCTCTTCGCCGCCTTCGGCCTTCTCTTCACCAGCTACGTCAAGGTGATCGACGTCTACTCGTTCTACTACACCATCTGGCTCACCCCGCTCTTCCTGTTCAGCGGCATCTTCTTCCCGGTGAGCGGGCTTCCCCCCTGGGCCCGGATCGCCGCCTGGTTCACCCCGCTCTACCACTGCGTGAACCTCGCCAAGGGGACGGTGCACGGAACCTGGAGCACGGGGAACTGGGGGGATGTGGTGTGGATCCTGGTGGCCGCGACGGGGGCCTCGGTATGGGCGGTGGCCCGGATGCGCCGGCGGATCTTCCGGTGAGGGCGGACGTAGGAGAGAGATTCGCGCGGTGGGATGTCCGGGAGCGCGGGCGGTGACCGGCGCGTCGGTCCGCCCCCCCGAGGTGGCGCGCGCCCTGGCTCTCATCCGCGAGCCGGCCTCGGACCGGTTCGAGGAGGCGGCCCTGGCGGTGTTCGCCTTCCAGTACCGCGAGAACGCTCCCTATCGCCGATTCTGCGAGCATCGCGGGATCTCGCCGCGCACCGTCGGGGGCTGGGAGGACGTGCCCGCGGTTCCCACCGCCGCGTTCAAGGAGGCGGTGCTGGCCTGCGCCCCGGCGCGGCGCGTGTTCAAGACCAGCGGCACCACCCGGGGGGAGGCGGCGCGGGGGGCGCACCATCTCCCGGAGCTGGCCCTCTACGACGCGGCCTGGGTGGAGCCGTTCCGGCGGCATCTCCTTCCCGACCGGGGGGCGATGCGCGTCGTCTCCCTCATCCCGGAGGGCCGGGAACTCCCGGACAGCTCGCTCTCCTACATGGCCGACGCGGTTCTCGCGCGGTTCGGGGCCCCGGGGAGCGGTGTGTTCCTGGACCGGGGGGGGCTTTGCGCGGCGGAGCTCCTGGCCGCGCTGGAACGAGCCGGGGACGAGGGCGAGCCGGTGATGCTCCTGGGGACCGCGCTCGGCTTCGCGGAGTTCCTGGGGGTGCTGGAGGCGCAGGGGACACGGTTCACGCTGCCCCCGGGAAGCCGCATCATGGACACCGGCGGGTTCAAGGGCCGCGCGCGGGAGGTGTCCCGGGAGGATCTCCTCGACCGCTATCGGTCGGCGCTGGGGGTCCCCCCGGCGTACGTGGTGGGGGAGTACGGGATGACCGAGATGAGCTCGCAGTTCTACGAGCCGTCGCTCCGGACGTTCGCGGAGACCGGCCGCGCCCCGGTCGAGCGGGTCCACCAGGCGCCCCCCTGGGTGCGCACCCGGGCGTTCGACCCCGACACCCTGGACCCGCTCCCGCCCGGGCGGACCGGCCTCCTGGCCCACTTCGACCTGGCCAACGCCTGGACGGTGGCGGCGATCGTGACCGAGGATCTGGGGGCCGAGGCGCCGGGGGGGTTCGTCTTCCACGGCCGGGCCCGGGGGACGGAACTTCGCGGCTGCTCGTTGGCCACCGAGGAACTCCTGGGCGGCTGACGCCGGCCCGCCCCGGCGGGCAATCCCGCGCTTGCGTCCACGCCCGCTTCCTGGGAATCTCTTCCCCATGAGTGCGCTGGAACGCCTTCGCGCGGCATCGGCCGCCCTGGCTTCCCTGACGGATGATGAGGTGCTGGGGGGTATCGAAGCCGCTCTCACACTTTGGGCCGAGCGGGATGGCTACGCCGACCGGGCGGCCTTGGACCTCTCGGAGTCCCGCGGCATGAGCCGGGCCATGGTCCGTTACGGGCTGGCCCGGATGCTGGCCGCCCACGACCGCGCGTCCCTGGCCCGCTGGCTCGCCGAAGCCCGGACCGAAGCCGCGGCCTTTGCCGCTCCCGCCCCGGGGCGGGGACGCCGGCCCTCGGTTCCCGCTCCCGCCCCCGATCCCGCGCCGGCCGCCGGCCCCGAGGTGGTGGCCCAGATCCTGGCCGGCAACGTGACCGGCTTGGCGCTCCCCGCGATCATCGAGGCGCTGTTGGCCCGGAGCGCGGTGGTGGTGAAGCCGGCCTCGGGGGAGGCGGTCACCGCGCCGCTCATGAAGGAAAGCCTGGATCGGGCGGCGCCGGCCCTGGGGGCCGCGGTCCAGATCCAGAACTGGAAGGGGGGCGACGAGTCGGTGGAGTCCCGGGTCTTCGGCGAGGTGGACTTCGTGGTGGCCAGCGGGGGGGAGGGAGCCATGGGCTCGCTTCGCCGCCGGGTGGCCGGCCCCGTGCTCCTCTACGGTCCGAAGTACTCGATCGGCATCCTGGGGCTCGGCTGGCGGAACGCCTCGGACGTGTGGTGGGAGGAGGCGGCGCGGGAGATCGCACTCTGGGACCAGGGTGGCTGTCTCTCGCCGCGGGTCCTCTTCGTGGGCGGGGACTGCCGGCGGTTCGCGACCCGTCTGGCCGAGGCCCTGGCCCTGTGGGAGCGGCGATGGCCCGCGCGTCCCCGAACCCCCGCCGAGGCCTCGGAGATCCACGGTTTCCGTTCCCGCTACCAGATGGGGGACGGAAAGACGGTGGGGATCCTCGCTCCCAAGGGCACGGCCTGGACGGTGGTCTGGGACCACGCGCCCTCGCTCCACGCCGGCCCGCCGGCCCGGGTCGTGCGCATCACCCGCCGGCTCTCCATGAAGTCCATGACCACCCTCCTCCGCTCGCCGAAGGGGCGTGAGATCCAGGGGATGGGGTTGGCGTTCCTGGGCTCCCATGAGCGTGGCTGGCGGGAGACCGCCACCAAGGGCGGCGTGCCCTTCACCGCCCTCCTCCAGCGGCTCCAGGACCCCCCCGCCGGCTGGCGGGCCGACGGGCGGTCGGGCTTGGCCGAGATGCTTCGAAACGGCCGCATCATCCACCGGGCAACCGGAAGGCATTGAAGGGGATGAGCGGGTCGACTTCGAGCGGATCCGAGGGGTGGCGGCGCGCGTTCGACGACCACCTCGCGGCCACGTCCTCCGAGCCGATCGGGATCGTGGTGGACCGGGCGGAGGGCCCCTGGCTCTTCACCCCCGACGGCCGCCGCTACCTGGACCTCCTGGCCGGGATCGGGGTGGCCAACCTCGGTCACACCCACCCCGCGGTGGTGGCCGCGGTGGAGCGCCAGAACCGCCGCCACCATCACGTCATGGTTTACGGGGAGTACGTCCAGGAGGAGCAGGCGCTCCATGCGGCGGAACTCTGCGCCGCCGCCCCCGCCGGGCTCGACCGGGCCTACTTCGTGAACAGCGGGGCCGAGGCGGTGGAGGGGGCGCTCAAGACCGCGCGGAAGGCCACCGGACGCGCCGGGTTCGTGGCCTTCGAGGGGGCTTATCACGGCGACACCTTCGGAGCGCTTAGCGTCGCCGGAAACGCGAGTTACCAGGATCCCTTCAAGCCGCTTCTGGGGCCCGTGTCGGTGCTGCCGTTCGGCGCCGTGGACGCCCTGACCGCCATCGACGAGACGACGGCGGCGGCGATCGTGGAGCCGGTGCAGGGGGAGGGCGGGGTGCGCGTTCCGCCTGACGACTTCCTCCCCGCGTTGGCCGCCCGCTGCCGCGAGACCGGCGCGCTTCTCATCTTCGACGAGGTGATGACCGGGTTCGGCCGCACCGGTCGCCTCTTCGCCGGCGAGCGGTGGGGGGTGACGCCGGACCTCCTGGTCCTGGCCAAGGCGCTGGGGGGCGGCTACCCGTTGGGCGCGTTCCTGGGAAGCTCGGCGCTCCTCGACACCCTGACCCACGACCCGCCCCTCGCCCACGTCACCACCTTCGGCGGCCACCCGGTCTCCTGCGCGGCGGGACGGGCCGCGCTCCGGGTGCTTCTGGCCGATCGGCTCCCCGCCCGCTCGGAACGGGTGGGGGAGCGGTTCCGTGCCCGGTTGCGGGACGCGGTGGGCGCCCACGCCGCGGTGCGCGACATCCGGGGCCTCGGGCTATTCGTGGGGATCGAGCTGGTCTCGGGGGCGGTGGCCCGCGCCCTGGTGGAGCGGTGCCGCGAGCGCGGCGTGCTCCTCGGGTGGACGCTCCACCACGACCACGTGATCCGCCTCACGCCGCCGCTGACCATCGACGAGAAGCTCCTGGACGAGGCGGTGGAGGTGATCGCGGCGTCCCTGGGCTGACCCGCGGTCGCCGGATGTCCGTCGCCCTCACCGGGACCGCCGGGCGTTCACCCGGGTGAACGCGGGGGAGGAGGGGAGACATGCGCGATGTCCGCCGGGTCGGCCCGCACGAGGTCGTCCCGTTCCGTCCCGAACGGAACGCCACCATCGATACGATTCGCTGGGCCAAGAAGCGTCTGGCGGTCCCCATCCTGCTCGAGGTCGACGTCACCGCCGCGCTGGCGCGGCTCCAGCCCTTGTTCTTCCGGCTTCCCGCCTGGCTGCGGGACCTGGTGTTCTGGCGCCGGTTCCTTCGGAACCCCACCCGGGTCAAGCAGACCATGGGCACGGTCGTGGTGACCGCTCCGGGAATGGCGGTCCCGGGTCTCCTGACCCGGGGGATTCCGCCGGCGCTGCACCCGCTGGGGATCGGGGTGGGGGGGATCGCGCGGCGGGCGGGTGTCGATGGGAGGCGGGACATCCTCGCTTTGAGCGTGGTGTTCGATCACGCGGTCACCGACGGGGCGCCGGTCGGCCGGTTCATCCACCGCCTGCACGAACTGATGACGGTGGCCGGCGAGCTGGGCGGATCGGATGCCGACGACGCGGAACCTGGCCGGGCCGACCGGGGCCGGGAGGACGAATGAGACAGATCCAGGGATGGCCGGGATCGGTGCCGGTGCTTCTGGGAGTTCTCCTGTTCATCGGGGTGCCGGGAACGACCCGGGCTGAACCACCGGCGGGCGTTCGCTCCCACTGGCTCGCGCTCTGGAACCAGCCCGCGGACGCTACGTTCTCCCCGGCCGGGATCCGGAATCTGTTTCCCTCGAAGCCGGTCCGGCTCGATCCGGCCGAACTTCCCGGCACCTTCATGCGCTTGGCCGAGTTCTCACCCGACTCGCTCCACGCCCTGCAATACCTGTCCGACGTCACCACCTGGACGGCCGACGGCTGGTCCATCCAGCACGAGGATTCCTGGAACGTCTGGCTGGTCGACCGATCGACCGGCAAGGCTACGCTGATCATGAGCCCGGGATTGTCCGCGAGCTTCCAGGCGGCCGAGTGGATCTCCGCGAAGCGGTTCCTCCTGTACGGCGCCGTCCGGACCGGCCGCGAATTCCGTCTCGCCATCTGGAACGGGGACCTGGAGTCCGGCGCCCTGGGCGAGGGGCTGGGTCCGGCAGTCGAATACCTGGGCAACCCTCCCGGAGACTGGACGAGGTGGCTCGCGGACCGGTACGGATGGCCCTTCCTGCCGGGAGCCTCGAAAGACCCTCCGCGAAGCAAGGCGCACTGAGCGCGGGGCCCCATGGCGCGCGGGGTCTGCCGAGCGGGTTCCACCCGGGTACCCCCCGGCTCGCCCCTCTCCAGGCCGGCATGGTATCCTCGTCGGTCTGCATTACACCCCGTCCCGGCGATTTGCGGCGGTCCGAATGCCCGGCCGCCACGCCCAGTGGAGGAGTCATGACCGAAAAGCAACGGCCCGTCACCCCGGAGTCCCTGTTCGAGCTCGCCTTCGTCGGCGACCCGCGTCTCTCCCCGGACGGGAAGCAGATTGCCTACTGCGTGAAGAACGCCAACTACGAGGAGAACAAGTACGGGGTGAGCCTCCATCTCGTTCCCTCCACCGGCGGGGAGCCCCGGCGGCTCACCTTCGGCGACACCGTCGACGCCATGCCCCGGTGGTCCCCGGACGGCCGCACCCTGGCCTTCGTCTCCAACCGCCACGAGAAGAAGCAGCAGGTCCACCTCCTTCCCCTGGACGGCGGCGAGGCCCGCCGGCTCACCGACCTGGACGGCGCCATCTCGGCTCTGGCCTGGGCCCCGGACGGGAAGCGCCTGGTGGTGGCCTACCGCCCCCTGAGCGACGAGGAGAAGGAACGGCGACAGGCGAACAAGGAGGACCGCGCGGCGAAGCGCCCCCAGTACAAGGTGCACACCACCCTCCATATCAAGGAGGACGGCGACGGGTTCCTCTTCGGCACCTACTTCCACCTCTACCTGATCGATGCCGAAACCGGCGAGGCGACCCAGCTCACCGACGGCGAGACCAACGACGCTTCCCCGGTCTTCTCCCCCGACGGGAAGACGGTGCTCTTCGTCTCCAACCGGCTCCCCGAACCGGAGCACAACCTGGACAATGCCGACATCTGTCTGGTGCCGGCGAGCGGCGGCGCCCTCACGCGGCTCACCACCGCCTACGGGCCCAACCTGGCCCCGTCCTTCTCCCCGGACGCCAAGACCGTGGCCTTCATCGGCCGCTTCGGCGAGAAAGGGGAGTCGTTCTGGAAGGACATGCACGTCTTCACCGTCCCGGCGGCGGGGGGCGAGCCCACCGACGTCACCCCCGACCTCGGGCGGATGGCCGCCAACTACTCGATCTCCGACTCCCGCGAGGCGGGGAACGGCGAGGAGCCCCCGATCTGGTCCGCCGACGGCAAGTCGCTCCTGTTCCTCATGAGCGACAGCGGGAGCGTCTACATCTGCCGGGTGCCGGTGGCCGGCGGCAAGGTGGACCGGATCACCCCGGCCGGCCGCGAGCTGGGCGGACTCTCCGCCGACAAGAGCCGCGGGCGGATCGCGCTCCTGGTGAGCGACCACCTGAACCCGGCCGAGGTCGCGGTGCTGGATCCGTCCGAGAGCGGCGCCCCGCGGGTCCTGACCGCCCACAACCGGGAGTTCCTGGAGACCTACCGGATCGGCGAGCCGGAAGAGGTCTGGATCCCCAGCGAGGACGGAATCAAGGTTCAGGGCTGGATCCTGAAGCCCCACGGATTCCAGGCCGGGGAAAGGTACCCCGCGATCCTGGAGATCCACGGCGGGCCGCACATGATGTACGGCCACACCTTCTTCCACGAGATCCAGCTCCTGGCCGGCCTCGGCTACGTGGTCATGTGGACCAACCCGCGGGGGAGCCAGGGCTACGGCGAGGCCTTCACCAAGGCCATCCACAAGGACTGGGGCGGGGCGGACTACGTGGACATGATGGCCGCCACCGATCACCTGGCCGGGCTCGATTACGTGGACGAGGCCCGGATGGGGGTGACCGGCGGCTCCTACGGCGGCTACATGACCAACTGGATCGTGGGGCACACCGACCGGTTCAAGGCCGCGGCCACCCAGCGGAGCGTGGTGAACCTCTACTCCTTCTACGGGGAGAGCGACTACGGGTACGACTTCGAGTGGGAGTTCACCGGCCGTCCGTGGGACGACGACGAGAGCGCGCTCGAGTACCTGCGCATGTCGCCCATCCGCTACGTGAAGAACGTCAAGACCCCGCTCCTCATCATCCACAGCGAGGAGGATCACCGCTGTCCGGTGTCCCAGGCCGAGGAACTCTACACCGCTCTCAAGGTATTGAAGAAGGACGTGGAGTTCGTCCGCTTCGAGGGTGAGCCCCACGGGCTCTCCCGGGCCGGCCGCCCCCAGAACCGTCTGGAGCGGCTGAAGCGGATCACCGGCTGGTTCGATCGGCTTCTGAAGGGGTAGGGCGCCGGCGGCTCCTCCCGCCCTCTCCGGGGCCTCTTCCGAGGCCTCGGAGGGCGCGCACCGGAGCCCGGCCCGGGCGCCGCCCCTTCCCGGAACACCACCATGAGCCACCCCCGAAAAGAGATCATCAAGGGCACCACCCTGGTGCGGGGAGCCGACGCCGAAGGGCGCGCCGGCTCGTCGGCCGACGAGCGCCAGAGCTATGGGAGCGCGCTGGTGGACCATCTGCGTACCCACGGCCACCGGATCACCGTGGGGCGGCTCACCCTGGAGGTGGCGGAGAGGTTCGGTTTCTGCTGGGGGGTGGACAAGGCGGTGGACATCGTCCAGCAGGCCATCGACGCCTATCCCGGGAAGCGCATCTGGATCCTGAACGAGATCATCCACAACCCCGGGGTGAACCGTGACTTCATCGCCCGGGGGGCCCGGTTCATCAAGGGGACTTACGCGGAGCCGGGCGGGTTCGAGCGGGTGTCGGCCGAGGACGTGGCCATCATCCCCGCCTTCAGCGCCGAGGTGGAGGACGTGGAGCGTCTTCAGGAGATCGGTTGCACGGTGATCGACACCACCTGCCCCTGGGTGCTGAAGCCGCACCTCCGCACCAAGCGGAACATCGAGGCCGGTTTCACCACCGTCATCCACGCCACCCTCGGCCACGCCGAGACCCTGGCCACCTGCTCGCTGATCGTCCACGAGGGGGGGCGCTACCTGGTGGTGCGGGATCCGGAGGAGGCCCGGACGGTCTGCGACTTCATCGAGGGCGCGGTCGACGCGGAGACCCTCGTGACCCGGCTGGGCCGGGGGATCTCCCCGGGGTTCGACCCCGAACGCGACCTGGATCGCGTGGCCCTCATCAACCAGACCACGATGATGGCCTCGGAGAGCCGCGAGATCGGGCGGATGATCGAGGATGCGGTCCGCCGCCGGCACGGCGACGCTGCCCTGGCCGAGCACTTCCGCGATTTCGACACCATCTGCAACGCCACCCAGGAGAACCAGGACGCCATGGTGGCCCTGGTGGAGCGGCGCACCCCCGATCTCATGCTGGTGGTGGGGGGGTTCAACTCCTCCAACACCCGGAACCTGGCCCGGATCGCCGGCGCGCGGGCCATCCCGACCTACCACATCGAGGACGCCGGGAACCTGGAGCGGGGACGGATCCGCCATCAGCCGGTGGGAACGCTGGACCTCGTGGAGACCTCGGGGTGGCTTCCCGCGGAGGGATCGATCAGGATCGGGTTCACCGCCGGGGCCTCGACCCCCGACACCCGCCTGGCCGCGGTCATGGAGCGGACGGCGGAGCTGGCCGGGGTCGACCTCGCGCCGGCCCTCGCGTCTTCCGATCGAGCGCAGGGGGAATCCCGGTAGCGCCGGGACGCAAGGCACCGAGCCCGGGAGAGCAGGGACGACATGGGTCTGGCGCGGAACACGCTTCGGAAAGTGGCGGGCTCGACTCCGGTTTCGCGCTGGTTGTTCTGGTGGCGGCTGGGCCGGCGGACCGGCCCCACCCCGCGAACCGCACTCTGGGAATCCGCCCTCGTCGATCTGCTCCGATACGGATGGCGCAGCCGACGCCCCCTTCCCGTCGCCCGCCGGCCGTTCCTGGTCGTCCTTCGGAACGGGACCCGGTTCGAGGTGCGGGCGGGCACCGACGACCCCCTGAGCGTCCTGCCGGGCCGGGAGGAGGACGCCGAGCGGGCGATCCTCGATCCGCTCCGGGCCCGAGGGAGGGTGCTGGTCGACGCCGGGGCCGCTATCGGCTTCCACTCCTCCCAGGCCGCCGGGCTGGGCTCGGCCTTCGTGCTGGCGGTGGAGGCGGACCCGCGGTCCGCCGCCCAGTGTCGCCGGAACCTGGAGCAGAACGGGTTGGAGGGAGCCTGGCGGCTCGAGACGGCGGCGGTGGGGGAGCGGACGGTCGAGGCGACCGAGGGAACCGGCGAGCTCATCGAGGTTCCCCGGACCACCCTGGACCGGCTGACCGGCGATCTCCCGGAGATCGACGTGCTCAAGATCGACCTCGGGGGGGACGAACTCTCCGCGCTCCGGGGCGCCGCCGGAACCCTGGCCCGCACCCGCCGGGTGGTGTGCCGGTGCGACCGGGACAAGCACGAGATCGTGGTGCTCCTCACCGGGTCGGGGTTCTGCGTGCGGTCGCTGGCCTCCACGACCTGCGTGGTGGGGGACCGGGGATGAGGATCTTCGCCGGTCCCTGGATCGGGGAGTTCGGCTGGGAGCTTTTCCACTGGCAGGGGATGCTCCGGGCCTTCAAGGACGGCATTCCCGGGGCCGAGTTCATCGTCGCCGGCCGCCCCGGCCACGGTCATCTCTACCGGGATTTCGCCGCCCGCTACGTCGAGGTGGACGTGCCCGGCGACCGGGCCAATCGATGGGCCTGCGAGGGGGTGGACCCCCGGTCCATCGAGTTCGGCCAATCCGACCGGGATCGGGGGGACGTTTTCCTCCCGCCGCTCCGGGGAACCCTGCACGTCGATCCGGCGAACTTTCTCGGGAAGACCGTCCGCCAGCGGTTCATCCGCTACGCCGGTGAAGGGCCGCGCTTCGACGTTCTGGTTCACGCGCGCTCCCGGAGCTTCGGCTCGGTGCGCGGCTGGCCGGTGGCGAAGTGGGCGACCCTGGTGCACGCGCTCCGGGACCGCGGGCTCTCCGTGGCCTCGATCGGCACTCCGACCGGGGCCGACCTGGTGCCGGGTACGCGGGACCTCCGGGGAATCTCCCTGGAAGCTCTGACCGGCGCCCTCTCCCAGGCCGCGGTGACGGTGGGGCCCTCCAGCGGTCCCATGCACCTGGCTTCGCTCTCCGGGTGCCCCCACGTCGTCTGGAGCCCGGTCACCAACCGCCGGCGCTATCTGGTGGACTGGAACCCCCACCACACCCGCTGCGAGTTCCTCTCGCTCTACGACCGGACCTGGAAATTGACCCGAGCCGTGTATCCTGCCCTGGTCCTGGCCAAGCTCCGCTGGAACCCGCCGGGGGGGCGGGTCCTGGCCGCGGTGGAACGGATTCTCCAGAACGATTTGTCCCCGGGAGGTGATCACGATGCGGATGTCTGAACTGGGTGGACGGCTTCCGATCCTGCGGGATCTCAAACGGCTCCAGGTGGACGTGGCTACGCTTCGGGCGGAGCGCGTTCAGGATCACCTGGACCGCCTGCTCGCCCGGGAGCGCTACCGGGAACCGGGGAGGCTGGCCCGGCACGAGGCGCAGGTCTTCTCCCAGGGGGGCGAGGACGGGGCGATCGCGGAGATCTTCCGGCGGATCGGCGTCGACGCGCGCACCTTCGTGGAGATCGGGGTGGGGGACGGCCTCGAGAACAACACCTCCTTCCTGCTCTGGCAGGGTTGGTCGGGGTGGTGGGTGGAGGGGAACGAGGCCTATGCGACCGCCATCCGCGGGTCCTTCCGGCGCCCCCTGGACGAGGGGCAACTCCGCCTGATCGAGGCCTTCGTCCGCTCCGACGGCATCGGGGATCTCTTCGCCCATCACGGTCTCCCGGAGGAGTGCGACCTCTTCTCCCTGGACATCGACCGCAACACCTACTGGACCTGGGCCGCCCTCCGGCGGTTCCGGCCCCGGGTGGCGGTGGTGGAGTACAACGCGAGCGTCCCCCCCCAGGTCGACTGGAAGGTGGAGGATCGTCCGGACCGGACGTGGAACGGCAGCGTGTATTTCGGGGCGAGCCTCAAGGCCCTGGAATTGCTGGGCCGCGACCTGGGCTACTCCCTGGTCGGGTGCAGCCTCACCGGGGGGAACGCGTACTTCGTGCGGGACGATCTCACCGGCGATCGCTTCGCGGAACCGTTCACCGCGGAGAATCACTACGAGCCTCCGCGCTACTTCCTGGCCCGGCGGCTCGGACATCCCCCCGCCTTCTCCGACGACTGACCTCCCGCCCGGGGGTCAGCGGGTGGGATCGAACCGGGCGGCCTCGCGCAGGAAGCTGTGGTCGAGGTACTCCCGGGTGATGACCTCGGTCATCTCACCGGCGGTGGCGAAGCGGTCGTAGTCCACCCGGATCACCGGCACCATGCGGGAGATGTCGGCCACGAAGGCCTCGTATCCCTTGTGAAGGGCCCGCAGGTAGTCGAGGCTGATCCCCCCCTCCACCGCGCGCCCCCGGGCCTGGATCCGCTCCATGGATCGCTCCGGGCTCACGTCCAGGTATACGATGAGGTTGGGTTTGCACATGAAGTTGCTCATGTGCCGGAACAGCTCCACGTAGGTGCGGTAGTCGCGCTCCTCCATGAGCCCGGTCTCCGCCAGCATCCGGGCGAAGATCGAGTCCTCGTAGATGGTGCGGTCCTGGACCGCGGAGCGGTCCCGCCAGATGATCTCCTGGTGCTGCTGGAAACGCTTGTTCAGGAGGTAGATCTGGGTGGCGAAGGAATAGCGCTTGGTGTCCCGGTAGAAGTCCTCGAGGTACTCGTTGTTCTCGACCGGCTCGTAGTAGACGTCGATCTCCAGGTGCTTTCCCAGGGCGGCGGCCAGGGTGGACTTCCCCGCCCCGATCATGCCCGCGATGCCGATGAACAGGTTCTGAAGCTGGGCCATGGTCCTCTCCTCGTCGTGATTTCCGGGAACGTCGACGCGGACATCCTAGGGAACGCCGGGTGACAAGCCAAGGGGGGAGGCGGGCCGGGTCCCGGTCACCCCGTTCGCCGGGAGCCGGTACACCGCGTAGGTCCCGTTCTCGTAGATCTCGCGCCAGCCGGGACAGACCGGGTCGGGAGGGTCCCGGCGCACCACCGCGTGGGTGATCCCGTAGGCGCATTCCAGTTTCCGGGCGGCGGCGCAGGCGGAGTCCGGGGAGGAACCGTAGAACCCCCCGGCCCGGCGGATCCGCTCCCGCCACTCCCCGAACTCGTCGTCCATCCGGTAGGGGTGGGACTTCCAGTTGATGAGGATCGGCGCCCCGCTCATGAGCCGGAACGCGTCGAGTCGACGATCCAGGGGAGGAAGCAGGTAGAGGTCCCCGGGGGAGAGGTGGGCCCGCGCGAAGGCGTAGAGCGAGGCTTCGGGGGAGCGGCTCCGATCCCGGAAGTCGGTCCACTGGAGATGGGCGCCGGTCACCACGCAGATCGCCGTCGCGGCCGTGGAAAGGCCCAGCCCGGCGCGGCCGAGACCGGGCCGGTGAAGGAGGGCGCGGTCGAGGGCCGAGGCCCCGCGGGCGGCGAGGAGCGCGACGGACACCGGGACCAGTACGGCCGAGACCCGCCAGGGAGCGAGAAAGGCCAGGACGTCGCTCCCCGAGACGATCTGGACCGCGGTGAGCAGGAAGGCGACGCCGAAGGGAACGGCGAGGATCACGCCGAGTCGGTTCCGCCCGGCGGCAAGGACTCCCGCGGCCATGAGGAGCGCCTGGAAAAACGTGCCCCGGTCGAACCAGATCCCGGGGAGGGAGTGATAGGGGATCCGGTCGTGGACCAGGAACCGGAGCCCGTCCCGCCACGCCACGGGGTCGTGGGGAGCGAAGGCGAGGCGCGAGTAGAGCAGCACCGGGGCCACCAGGAGGAGGAGCACGGCGGGAGGGCCCAGGACGGCGGTGACCCGCCGGGACCCGGTCGCGGTGGCCAGGCTGAAGGCCAGGATCAGAAGGGCGGCGGGAAGGAGGTACGCGGGGTGAAAGACGGCGGCCACGGCCAGGGCGAGGGCCGCGTACGTCCGGCGTCCCTCGAGGTGGAGCCGGACGGCGAGGAGGAGGAAGGCTCCGAAGACGCACGGCTGGAAGACCCGTCCCAGCACGTACTGGTGGGCCACCCCCTCGCGGAAGAGGAGGGGAAGATCCCCGAGCCCCCAGACCGACGCGAAGTGGAGAACCAGGCGCGAGTGGATGACGAAGAGCACGGCCAGGAAGAGGGCGGACCGGAGGCCGGATCGGCGAAGCCCCACCGCGCGGTCGGCGATCCCGAAGAGCGCGTAGAGATAGATCCCGGCCAGGACGGCGTAGTAGGCGTAGAACGTCGCCTCGGGAAGGAAGCCGTAGGTGAGCCGGACCAGGGCGGTGAACGCGGGCAATGGATCGACGGCGCCGGCCAGCCAGTCCCGGGCCAGTCCCCCTCGTCCGGCCCGGGCCAGGCCGATCAGGAATTTGGTGGTCTGGTTCCCGGCGTAGAGCGGCGCCTGGGTGTGGCTCACCATGAAGGCGAGCCCGGCCGCCGACCAGAACCCGAGGGCCCTGAGCCGCGGGATCACCGGATGGGTTCCGCGAACCGCCCGGGGGACTCGCCGCGGCCGCCGGCCTGTGACAGGATGTCCGCTCGCCGAAGGCGAGGGGAGGGGCCGGGGGCCCCGCCACCCGTCGGTTGAGGTCGTGTTCGGAGGTGCATGTTCGAGATGACGTCCACGTCTTCGGGTTCCCGGGCGGGACTGCGGTCCGGCGGGGTCCTCGCCCTGGCCGCGATCGCCGCGCTCTCCCTGTGGTTGAACCTCTGGAACCAGGGATTTCCCCTGGGCTATCACCGGGACGAGCCCAAGAAAGTGCGCTTCATCCTGGATGGAACCCAGGATTTTCACCACCCTCTTTTCATGCTCCAGATAGTCCGCGCGGCGAACGCGGTCGACGATCTCGAGGACCCCCAGGCGGTGGTGGAACTCGGGCGCACGATCATCGGCGTCGTGGGGACCCTGTCCGTGCTCCTCGTCTTCGCGCTGGCCCGGGGGTGGGTGCGTCCTCCCTACGACCACGCGGCCGCGCTGGCCGCGGCGGTGTCGCCGATTCTCGTGGCCCACGACCACTACCTGAAAGAGGACGCCCTCCTCGTTCTCTTCAGCCTGCTCACCCTGTATCTCCTTTTCCGTACCCTGGAGCGCCCCACCGGGGTCCGATTCGCGCTTCTCGGCCTCTCGCTCGGCCTGGCCGGGGCGAGCCACTACAAGGCGGTCCTCCTGGTCCCGGTGATCCTGGCCGCGCTCCTCCTCGAGCCCCGGGTCGGATTCCGGCGCTCGGCGGCGGGGCTTGCGATCGCGGGAGCGGCGGCGGCCGCGGTTTTCGCGGCGGTGAACTACCCGGCGCTACTCCATCCCCGAGGCTCGGGGTTCTTGTCCGGGGTGTTTCACGATCTCGACAAGGTGCGCGAGGGAAACAAGGTGCGTGTTCCCGCCCTCTCCCAGGCCTTCACCTTCCATTTCCGGCGGAGTCTTCTCCCTGGAATGACCCCGGCGGCGGCGCTCCCGGCGGTGGCCGCGGCGGGTTGGGCCCTGGCTCGCTGGACTCGCATCGACCTTCGCGAGCGCGTCCTCCTGTTCGCCGCGGGACTGTTCTATGCGACCGTCGAGGCTTCACCGTCCAAGCCCTTCCCGGATTTCATGCGCTACGCGGCCCCGATCGTCCCCCTGCTCCTCCTGGTGCTCTTCCGGGAGACGGATCGGTTGACCGGCCGGGCTCCGTTCCGGGTCGTGCTCCCGGTCCGGCTCGGGCTGGCGGTGGCGGTGGTGGCGATTCCTCTGGCGGTGTCGTTCCGGATCGATCGGGAGCTGACCCGGGACACCCGGGCCCGGACCCAGGCCTGGGCCGCCGGCCCCGGGGTGCGGGCCTGGTTCGGAAACTACGCGGACCTCGATTCCCGCGCCGAGATCACCGACGCCGACCCCGATTCCCTCCGACGGGCGGGGACGACCCACATGGTGGTGTCGAGCTTCGACTACGACCGCTACGTCCTGGCCGGCCGGCTGGGAGGACAAAGCCCCGAGGTGATGCGGAGGGTGCATGCCTACCGGGCGCTCTTCCGGCGGCCCTACCGGGAGATCGCCCCCGCCTACCGATCCTTCGGCTTCGGCAGCCCGACGCTTCGCGTCTTCGATCTGGAGTCGGAAAGCCGGCCGGGCTTGACGAAGGACAATGACCGGCGGCGAGACGGATGATATGATTGTGCGGCTCGAGCATCAATCGGTCGCGGCCGCATCCACCATCCCGGACGGATTTCGTGCGACCAGCTGTGGGCGGGGTCCCCAACCCCGCCGGGGGAAGCATCCATGAAGAAAGCAACCATGATCCTGGGGGCCCTGGGCGTTCTCGTCCTCTCCGGGCCGGCCGTCCCGGCGCACGCGGATACGTATACCGTATGCGACACCATTCCGCGGGCTAGCTTCCGTGACGTCAACTTCGACGTGACCATTCCCGCGTTCCCGTATGCCGACTGCTATCTCATCAGCGCCGACGTGGTGTTGAACGTTTCGGTCGACGGACAGTTCTTCGGCGAGAACACCGGGAACTGCATTGCCCCCGGGTGCGCCTGGTACGACTCGATCTATGCCTCGGTCTCGCTCGACGATCTTGACGGCTCGCCCCTGGCGGACGATTTCTCCTTCACCGACGGCGGCCTCCTCCAGTCCTACGACGGGACCTTCGATTTCGCCGGCCCCTCGGGCTACACCTCGCCCTTCGCCTGGGCGCCGTTCAACGATTTTCACATGACCTTCGCCGATCTCTCGATCTTCGCGAACCCGGTGATCGTGCCGGTCCAGGCCCATGCGTTCACCAGCCTGACCAGCCCCGGCAACGGATCGTTCAACGTGTCCACCTACATCCAGGGCACCCTGTGCGTCACCTACGAGTACGCGTGTCCCACCGCGGTGGAACCGGTGAGCTGGGGGACGATCAAGGCGCATTACAGGTAATCGTTCCCGGGGGGCGGCCCCTCCGGTGAACCGAGTCGGTTCCGGGCGTTCCCGAGGCAAGGAGGGGACGCCCGTGTCTTTGGGCCGGGGCGAAGAGGGGAGCGAGGGACGTCCCCCGCCCGGCGCTGCCGCGGTTCGCGGAACCGGGAGTCGCCCGGGCCCGGCCCCGTCTCCCCGGCCGGATTGACCGGCAACGGGGTACGGTCTAGACTCGGCGCTCCGCTTCAACCGTCGTCTTCTATCGTTCGCCCCGGGCCGTTACCGGGGTCAGGGAGGCCCGGCCGATCCCGGTGAACCAGCATCATCGGAACATGAGCCTCACGGGTCCCGCCTTCGGGCCGGGCCGGTTCCCCGCGTTCTGACCGTGGGGAACCCGACGGAGCGGGACCGCACTCAGGACGTCCTCTATTCCATGGTCAAGACCATGGCCCGTCATTCCGCGGTCTACGGGGTCTTCGATTTCCTGGGCCGGGCCGGCGCCTTCCTCCTGGTGCCTCTCTATGCCCGGGTGATGACTCCGGCGGAGTTCGGCGCCCTCGAGATCTTCACCGTGAGCTGGGCGCTCCTTCTCACCGTCCTCGTCCTGGGATTCAACTCCGCCCTGGTGCGCTACTACGTGCCCGAGCCGGACCCCGCGGTCCGCACCGAGTACTTCCGGACCGCGTTCAGCGCGGTTCTGCTGGTGGCGGGGATCGCCGCCGCGGCCCTCTTTGCCGCCGCTCCCGCGGTGAGCCGGATGATGTTCCGGGATTCGAGCCAGACCGGGCTCTGGCGGCTCCTGTTCGCGTGGGTCTTCCTCGACGCCTCGGGCCTGATGCTCCTGTCCCTGTTCCGGGCCCAGGGACGCCCGGTCCGCTATTCCCTGGTCAACCTGAGCAAGCTCTTCTCGGTCCTGCTCCTGAACGCGCTCCTGGTGGGGGTCCTTCACAAGGGGGTGGCCGGGGCCCTGACCGGGAATCTCCTCGGATCCGCGGTGGGGCTCGCCCTGGGTCTGGTCGGCGCGGCCCGGGAGTTCGGCCTCTCCATCCGGATCGAGCGGCTCCGGCGGCTGGCCGGGTTCGGGCTTCCCCTCGTGGTCAGCGGGCTCGGTCTGTACGTCATGAACAGCGCCGACCGGTTCTTCTTGAACGCCTTCGGCAACCTGACCGAGCTGGGAATCTACTCCCTCGGCTACAAGGTCGGGCTCAGCATGTCGGTGATGCTGAACGCGTTCGTGGTGGCCTGGCCCCCGGTCATGTTTCGGATCGCCGAGGAGAAGAACGCCCCGGAGATCTTCGCCCGCGTTCTCACCTACTACCTCCTGGTGACCTGCGGGATCCTGATCGGGGTGGCCTCGATGAGCCACGAGATCGTCTACGTGATCGCCGGGGCGGCCTATGCCTCGGCGGCCGCCCTGGTACCCCTCATCCTGATCGCCTATCTCGTCCAGGGGGTCTACTACATTCTCTCCGTGGGCGTCACGGTGACCGACAAGACCCGGTGGGTCCCGGTGGTGGTGGGAGCGGCCGCCCTGGTCAACCTGGCCGGAAACTACCTCCTCATTCCCCACTTCAAACTCTGGGGCGCGGCCTGGGCCACCCTGATCTCCTTCCTCTGCCTCCCGGTGGGGATGTGGTTGGTGGCGCGCCGCTTCTACCCGATCCTCTTCGAGGCGCGGCGCCTGGTCGTGCTCCTGGCCGGCACCGCGGCCGCGCTGGTCGTGAACATCGCGGTGATCGGCCACCGGGGCCCCGTCGACTTCGTGCTCAAGCTGGCGGTCATTCTCGCCTTCCCGGTTCTCCTGGCCGTGATGGGGTTCTTCAGCGACGAGGAGCGGGTGCGGGCCGGTCAGTTCCTGGGGCGGCTCCGCCGGCGGGGCCGCGGCCCCGGGGTCTGATCGCGACCCGGCCTCGCACGGCCCTCGATGGAGAGTGTATCCTTGCCGCCGGCTTTGAACGATGCGCCGCGCCCGCCGACCGCGCCGGCGCGGGGCCGGTCGGGTCGCGCGCCGCAAACCCGGGCGACCGACCGGACCTGAACCAGAGGTAAGGGCAGACCTGTGAGGTTGACCAGGAATCCGGTGAACGGGATCAAGGCGATGGCCGAGAAGATCCTGAACAGATGGAGGTACTCCTCGCCGGACGGCTACAACGCCAAGCGCTACTGGCGTGACAGGCATTCCAAGTACCGCTTCAACCTGCAGGGAGTGGGGAACAAGACCCTGTCCGTTGAAGACAACCGGAACGACTACCTGGAGGCGCGCAGCGTCTTTCTCTCATTGTGCCGCGACACCGGCCTCGATCTGTCGAGTTCGAAACTACTCGATGTCGGGTGCGGAACCGGATTCTACGCCGAGATCTTCATGGACAACGGCGGCACCCACTACCTGGGCGTCGATATCGTGGATGTCCTGTTCGACGACCTGAGGAGCCGATTCCCCGGCTACCGGTTTCGCAAGCTGGACGTCGCCCAGGAAGAGATCGGCGAGACGTTCGATCTGATCGTCATGATCGACGTCACGCAGCACATCACGAGCGACCCCAAGTTCTCGTATGCCATGCGAAACGTGAGGGCATCGCTGTCCGAGCGGGGGGTATTCGTGGTCACCTCGTGGCTGGAGGACGGGGCCAGGAACAGCTTCTACGAGGTCTCACGATCGATGGACCGGTACAAGGCGGAATTCCCCGGCTTCGAGTTCAGCCCGCCGGTTCCCTTCAGGGACAAGTTCATCTTCTCGGTGAGGAAGCCCCGCGGGATCCGTTCCCCGGACGCCGGCTAGCCCGCGGTGGTCCAGAGCTGGCGCACCCCCGCCACCGTCATCTGCACCCCCACGCCCATTACCAGGAGGCCGAAGATCCGCGTGAGGAGGCGGAGGCCGAAGTCGCCGAGCAGGCGATAGAGGAACCGGGCGAAGAAGATGGTCAGGAACACCAGAACGGCGTCCACCAGCACCGCGACCAGCGCCCCCCCGGTTCCCACCCTCGGCCCGGCGGCCAGGCTGATGGCGGTGGTGATGGCGCCGGGTCCGGCGATGAGGGGGATCGACAGCGGCACGTAGATGCTGAGGTCCTCGTCCGAGTGTTTCTGGGCCACCCGCTCGTCCCCCTTGGAGAACTGGGGCCCGGGCTGCTCCCCCTGAACCATGTGGAAGGCCATGAGGGTGACGATGAGGCCGCCGGCGGTCCGAAGGCCGGCCACGCTCACCCCGAAGGCGTGAAGCACCGCCGTCCCCGCCACCACCGAGAGGGCCAGGCAGAGCCCGACGGCCAGCGCGGCGCGCCCGGCGTCGCGCCGCGTGCGGCCAGGATCGGCGCTCTCCCCGCCACGCAGGTTGAGATAGACCGGCAGGGCCACGAAGGGATTGGCGATGGCCACCAGGCTCACGGTGGCGGTGACGATGGTATGGGTCACGGGGAGGTCTCGAACCCGGCCGGTCCCCATACCGCAGCCCCGGCGCCGCCGGCTACCACGAGCCGCCTCCGCCCCCGCCCCCGCCTCCGCCCGAGAACCCGCCGCCCCCCGCTCCGCTCGACCCGGAGGAACGCGGTGCGGCGGTCATGCTCTGGGTGGCCCGGCTCATGCTGGAGGACAGGCTGTGCTCGAAGGCCATGGTTGAGAAGACCGCGCCTGGGTGGGGCCCCACGTACCAGCCGGGGGCCCCCTGGTCGTAGATGCCCTCGAACTTCCGCGCCCAGGCCCCCGCCACCCCCAGGGCCATGGCGTAGGGGAGGAGGGACTCGAAGGTGTTCTTCACCCGGTCCGCCTCCAGCCGCTCCTTCTCCACCCGGTTCACGAACTCCTCGAACCCCAGCGCCCAGTTCCGCATCTTGACCCCGGCCTTGGTGCGACGGGGCATGGCGGGAGCGAAGGCCAGGAAGACCCCGAAGGTGAGGACGGCGGAGACGATGGGGACCGCGATGCCGTTCGGGAGGATGCCGCCGCGCATGCGGATCCACACCAGGCCCACCGCGAAGATGATCGCGGCGGCGAGGACGCCGAGCCCCATGGTGCGGCCGCGCACCGAGGCCGGGTTCCCGGCGAAATAGTCGCGTTCGACCAGCCGCCGGTAGAGCGCGTCCTTGATCTTGGGGATGTGAACGTAGAACTTCTGCTTGAGGTCCGAGGCCTCGACCCGGTCGCCGGTCTCGAAGAGCCCGGTGAGGAGCAGGCGTTCGGCCGGGGGGAGATCGTCCCAGGATTTCTCGCGCCGATGCTCGAAGATGGTCTCGTCGCGCTTTCCCAAGCCCAGGAAGAGGCTCTTCTCCTCCACGTGGATGGTGACGTAGCCCCGCACCGCGAGGTCCACCACCATTGCGGTCAGGTCCCGGGTGTCCACCGACTCGTCCACCAGGGTGCCGATCTCCGCCGCGGTCAGATCCTTGGGCGGCTCGTAGCGGACGACCACCGCGGCGGGTCCCTCCGGATCGCGGCCGGCCGTCCGGTAACGGCGCCAGAGGACCCCCGTGAAGAAGACGGGAGCCAGGAGCACCCAGTTGTCGGCCAGGAAGCGGCCGATCCGGGTGAGTGCGCCCGGGAACTTCACGTAGCCCGCGGGCCAGGTGAGATCCACGGTGAGCCCTTCCCGGGGTTGGAGGGGGCGGGTGATCTCGTAGCGTACCGTTCCCGGTGCGGGGAAGCTGATCCGCGCGTCGTCCCCCCGGCCGCCGAATCGCCCGGTGTAGGCCAGGGCGCTCAGGGAGTCGGAAGGGAACGGGGCGGGGAGCCGGATGGTGGCGGTGGCCTTCTCGATCACCGCCGGCCACTCGTTGCCGGTGGCGTTCAGGTAGAGTTCGTCGTGCTCGGCCAGGCGGTGCACGAGGCGGTCCAGCCGGTAGCGGATCACGTAGACCTTCCGGCCGGTCACCGTCCGGGCGGCGTCCCCGAGCCGGATGTTCACGTACCGGCCCTGGTTCCCGATCTTCACCCCCGGTTTTCCGCCCCCTTCGTACTCCGCGCCCAGGAACCGGAACCCCAGGTCGTAGCCGTAGCCCAGGGGGTCGGTGTAGCGGACGGGGATCAGCCGGTAGATGCCGTGGCGCGGCTCGGAGAAATCCACGGTGATGCGCTCGGTGATCGTCATGCCGGCGTCGGACTCCACCGCGGCCTCGGTGTCGAAGTCCCGGATCACGAACCCCCCCAGGTCGGCGCGGGCGGGGGATGCCGCCCCCAGGACGGCGAGAGCGACGAAGGAAATCATGAGCAGGGCGCGTCGGGTCACGGGCACACCTCCCTTGGGATCGCGACGGTCGTGTTCGGTCCGGATCAGGCGGGCGCGGCCCCGGTCCCGCCCAGGTCCACCCGGGGCGCCGCCGCCTCGGAAGCGTCCTTGAGCTCGAAGAACTCCCGCTCCTTGAACCCCAGGGGCCGGGCGAGGAGGACGTCGGGAACGGATTGGATCCGGGTATTCAGGTCCCGCACCACCGCGTTGTAGTAGCGGCGGGCGTTCTGGATGTCGTTCTCGACCTCGGCCAGGGACCGCTGGAGATCGAGGAACCGGTCGCTGGCCTTGAGATCGGGATAGGCTTCGGCCAGGGCGAAGAGCCCCCGCACCCGGCCGGAGAGCGCGGACTCCGCCCGTCCGGCCTCCTCCGGACCCGCGGCGTCCCGGGCGCTCTCCGCCCGGGACCGGGCCGTGGTGACCTCGTCCAGGGTGGTCCGCTCGTGGGCGGCGTAGCCCTTCACGGTCTCCACCAGGTTCCCGATCAGGTCGTGTCGCCGCTTGAGCTGAACGTCGATGTCCGACCAGGAGCCCCGGGCGCGGTTCCTTAGACCGACCAGGCGGTTGAAAACGGCGATTCCCCACAGGAGGAGCGCGCCGAGGACGAGGAGGACCCATACCATCGCGGACTCAGTCCTTCAGCAGCTCGCGGGCCATGATGATCCGCTGGATCTGGCTCGTGCCTTCGTAGATCTGGAACACCTTGGCGTCGCGCATGAGCTTCTCCACCGGGTACTCGGAGTTGTAGCCGTAGCCTCCGAAGATCTGCACCGCGTCGGTGGTGACCCGCATGGCGGTGTCGGCGGCGAAGCACTTGGCGAAGGCGGCCTCGAGGGTGTTCCGCTCCCCCTGATCGATCTTCCAGGCGGCCTGCCACACCAGGAGCCGGGCCGCGGCCACCTCCTTGGCCATGTCGGCGATCATGAAGGAGATCGCCTGGTGGCGGGCGATGGGCATTCCGAAGGCCTTCCGCTCCTTGGCGTAGGCGATCGCGTGCTCCATGGCCCGCCGGGCCACCCCCACCGCGCCCGAGGCCACCGGGGGCCGGGTGTGGTCGAAGGCGGACATGGCGATGAACCAGCCCCGGCCCTCGTCCCCCAGGCGGTTCGCGGCGGGGACGCGCACGTCATCGAAGTCCACCGCCCGGGTGTCCGAGGCCCGCTGCCCCATGTTGAGCTCCTTCTTTCCCACCTGCACCCCGGGAGTGTCGGCGGGAACCAGGAAGCCGCTCATGCCCTTATGCTTCTTCTCGGGGTCGGTGTAGGCGAGGACGAAGAACCATGATGCGTGTCCGGCTCCGGTGATCCACATCTTGTGGCCGTTCAGGACGTAGTCGTTGCCGTCCTTCACCGCCCGGGTGGCGATCGAGGCCACGTCGCTCCCCGCGTCGGGTTCGGTGATGGCATAGGCGGCGAACTGCAGAGATTCGGTCATGGGGGCGAGGAATCGCCGCTTCTGGTCCTCGCTCCCGGCCACGATGAGGGGGGCCTGGGCCAGGGTGTTCACTTCCATCGAGGCGTAGATGCCGCTGCAACCGGCGGCCAGCTCCTCGGCGATCAGGCACCCCTCGAACACTCCCAGCCCCAGCCCGCCGTACTCCTCGGGGATGTGGGTGTTCATGAGGCCGATCCCGAACGCCTTCCGGTAGACGTCCATGGCGAACTCGCCGGTCCGGTCGTGTTCCGCGGCCACCGGCTCGATCTCGTTCCGGGCGAACTCCCGGGCCAGCTCCTGGAGCGCCCGCTGTTCCTCGGAAAGGCTCAGGTCCATCGCTTGCCTCCTTCCTCCCGCTGCCTCGACCCGTTTCAGACCCGCCCCATGCTACGGGCCCCGGCCTCCCCCGGCAAGCGGAACGGGTTGCCGTCCCCCGCGGGGCGGGATACGATCAGCGGACAAATGAACCGATACTGCAAGTTTCTCTTGGCCGCCGGACTTCTCGCCGCCCTCTTCGGGGGCGGGTGTCAGGGACTGACGTCATCCTCCGGCAATACCACCGCCGTTTTCGGGCGGACGGTGGATCCGGCGGGGACCGGGATCCGGGAGATCCAGGTGGCGGTGGTGTACGAGTGGGTGAGCCGGAAGCCGGGATCCGGGCCTCCCGGGTTGCCTTCGCCGGCGCCGGAGGGAGCCGCCGCGCCGGCGGCCGGGGTGACCCTCGACTTCCCCTACCCCAACCCGGCCTACGACCTGGCGAGCCGTCCGGTCACCATTCGGGTTCAGACCGATCGGGATACCACGGCCAAGATCGAGATCTGGTCGGTCCTGGGCGGGGTTCCCACCACGGTCCGGACCCTCCTGAACGGCTCCCTCTCCGGGGTCAAGGCGCTGACCTGGAACGGAGAGGACGACATCGGGGAGGCCATGCCCAACGGGTACTACACGGTGAGGGTATATCTGCCCGCCGGGAGCCAGAAGGCCGCCCTCGAACAGGGGATCCTGGTCAACCGGGCCGGACCGGTGGTGTTCGATCTGGCCTTCACCAACCCGGCGGTCCTGAACGCGGTCACCGACACCGACGGCAACTATTTCCTGGAAGACCTCCCGGTAGGGGAGCCCTTCACCCGCACCGACAACGCCGGGGCGGTCCAGGGCGGCGCGCAGGTGAACACCCGACTCACGGTTCGGTTTCACGACCCCGCCCATTTCTATGTGGACCAATCCCAATCCATTTTCATCGGGTCGGGCCAGCAGGTGGACAAGACCACCGTGCTTCAGCCGGTTTCGCCCGCAAAGGGTTCAGGGCTTCCCTGACCCCCGGAGCGCCGCGGGAAGCCGATCCCCCCGGCATCATTAGGGCGCGCCCTCGACACCGGCGCGCCGCCAAGGAGGACGACATCATGGAATACAATTCCGACCGGGGCCCCGCCCCCGGAAGTTCCGAGTTCACCCCCACCATGCACGTGGACGAGCTCCGCGAGATCCTGCGTGAGATCCTGGATCAGGAGCTGGGGATATCCGAGACCCGGCTGGAGGGGCGTTGGGAGGGAGGAACCCTGGTGCTCCAGCCCGGCGACTCCACCGCCAAGCCCAAGGAGATCCCGCTGGAGAGCTTCTTCCACAAGATCGTCATGGTGCGGGACCGGTTGCGGGTTCTCGAAGCCAAGGTGAACGCCCACCCCAAGCTCACCGACGAGGACAAGGTGGAGCTCCAGCAGTACGTGACCCGCATCTACGGGTCGCTCACCAGCTTCAACGTCCTGTTCAAGAGCAAGGATGAGCACTTCAGCGGGACGGGAGGAGGGGCGTAGGTGGCCGACTTCCTGAAGGAACCGATCCTGGAGGCGCTACGGAAGGCCGGCCGGCCGCTCAAGGCCAAGGAACTGGCCCGGGTGCTCGACGTCTCCACCGAGGACTACCGCGACTTCAAGAGCTTCCTCCACGGCCTGCAGGCGGTGGGAGAGCTGTATCAGGTCAAGCACGGGCGGTACGCCCCGCCCGACCGGATCAACCTGGTGGTGGGCCACCTCGCGGTGATCCGGAGCGGGGCGGCGTTTCTCGCCCCCGAGAAGTCAGGGGAGGACGTCTACGTCCCCGCCGATGAGCTGGGAAACGCCTACCACGGGGACAAGGTCGTGGTGCGGGTGGAGTCCCGCCGCGGCCGGCCCGAGGGCAAGGTGGTCCGGGTCCTGGAGCGCGCGCGCGCCCAGTTCGTGGGGACCGTCCAGCGCACCAAGCACTTCGTCATGGTGCGCCCGGACGACCGCAAGTTCCGCAAGGACGTCTTCATCCCCCTGACCGAGGCGGGGGAGGGCCAGGACGGCGAGAAGGTGGTGGTGGACGTGCTGGACTGGGGGACGCCGACCTCGGGCCCGGTGGGACGGATCACCGAGGTGCTCGGCATGCCCGGCGCCCCCGGCCTCGATGTCCTGGTCATCATCAAGCACAACGGGCTACCCACCGCGTTTCCCCCGGAAGTGGAGGCGGCGGCCAACCGGCTCCCCGACGAGGTCCCCGCCGAGGAGATCTCCCGGCGGGTGGACCTCCGCAAGACCAAGATCGTCACCATCGATCCGGCCAGCGCCAAGGACTTCGACGACGCGCTCTCCCTGGAGGAGACCGCGGACGGCGAGTTCGAGCTGGGGGTCCACATCGCCGACGTGAGCCACTACGTCCGCTTCGGCGACGCACTGGACCAGGAGGCCCGGTCGCGGGGGACCAGCGTCTACCTGGTGGACCGCGTCCTCCCCATGCTCCCCGAAAAGCTCTCGAATCACCTCTGCTCGTTGAACCCCGACGTGGATCGTCTGGCGATCTCGATGATGGCGAGGCTTTCCCCCCGGGGCAAGATCCTCGACTACCGGATCGAGGACACGGTGATCCGTTCCACCCGGCGCCTGAGCTACGAGGACGCCCAGGGATTCTTCGACGGTGACGCCGCCCTGCGCAAGAGCCTGGCCCCGGTTGGCGGACTCCTGGGCCGGCTGCAGAAGATGGCCCAGGTCCTGAACGGGAAACGGATGAAGCGGGGGGCGCTGGATTTCGACCTGCCGGAGAGCCGGGTGGAACTCGATGCCGAGGGCTACCCGGTGGACATCCGCAAGGTGGTGCGCCTGGAGAGCCACCGGCTGGTGGAGGAGTTCATGCTCCTGGCCAACGAGATCGTGGCCCGGCATCTCCTCCACTCCGGGATGCCCGCGATGTACCGGGTCCACGAGGATCCGGCCGAGAAGAAGCTGGAAGAGCTCCAGGAGATGATCGGGAAGTTCGGCCTTTCGCTCCATGCCGACAAGAAGGGCAAGGTCCCCCCCAAGGAGCTGCAGAGGATCCTCAAGGCGGTGGAGGACAAGCCGGAGGAGCTGATCCTGAACACCCTGGTGCTCCGGAGCCTGGCCCGCGCCCGCTACGACATCCATCCCCTCGGCCACTACGGCCTTGCGCTCAAGGACTACACCCACTTCACCTCGCCCATCCGCCGGTACCCGGACCTGGTGGTCCACCGGACCCTGAGGGTCCTTTCCGGGAAGCAGGAGCGGCCGATCCACGGGAAGGCGCGTTACACGGAGTGGCTGGACGACACCGCGGTCCTGGCCAGCGACCGGGAGCGGCTCGCGGAGAGCGCGGAGCGCGATTCGGTGGAGCTCAAGAAGATCCAGTTCATGGAGCGCCACGTGGGAGAGGAGTTCGCCGGGGTCATCACCGGAGTCCAGGTGTTCGGGTTCTTCGTGGAGCTGGAACGCTACTTCGTGAGCGGTCTGGTGCACGTGAACAACCTGGGGGACGACTACTACGAGTACCTCGAGGACGACTTCGCGCTGATGGGTAGCAACACCGGCCGGCGGTTCACCCTGGGCGACCAGATCAAGGTTCAGGTCCTGGCCGTGAACAAGGAACTCCGCCAGATCGACTTCGTCCTGGTGGGGGAGGAGGAAACCCCCGAGGAGACCGACGCCCGCCGTGCCCGCAAGGCCCGCGCCGAGTTCGAGGGAAAGGCCCGGCCCGAGCGCCCCCGCTCCCGCCGGGACGAGAAGGGATCGCGGAGGCAGGGGGGGCGGAAACGCGCGGGCCGGAAGGACGAGCGCGCCCGGGAGGAGCGGGGCTCGAAGAAGAAGACCGCCTCCGGGGGGAAGAGCGCGGTGAAGCCGGCGACCAAGGTCGCGAAGAAGTCCGGGGGAAAGTCCGGAAGTCGGTCCAAGGCGGAGGCCGGGGGAGGTCCCAAGACCCCGGCCGGCTCCGAAGGGGGACGGGCGGCGAAGCCCGGAGACGGCCGCCGGGGAACCAAGCGGCGGCGCCGGCGCTAGCCCGGGTTATTCATGAAGCCGCGTAGCGAGGCGGAGGAGATGGCCGTCAGATCGGGTACCGCAGTGATCCGCCGACGCAGGCGTACCCGATGCGGTACGTCGAGGAGGTGGATCGCGAGGACACCCGAGTTGGCGGTCAGATGCCCGCCGCAGCAGGGGGGGCATGAATAATCCGGGCTAGCTACTCCGGCACTCCCGTCACCACGGCGTTCCACCCCAGCTCGATCACCTCGAAGTCGTCGGCGCTGAGGCTCCCGAAGGCCGGGTTCAGGACGTCGTTGTCCCACCGGTCGTCCATGGTCCCGCTGATGTACATGTCGCTGCCGTTATCGGCGAGGATCAGCCCGTAGGTCTTCATGGCCTGGAAGATCTTCCGGACCTCCGGCGGAAACCCGGAGAGATCCACCGAAGCCTTGAGCCGCAGGCGGGCGCCGAGGGGCGGGGCCCCCGCGGTGGAGCCGGCGGAGTGCGAGGCGGGCCAGACGTGGCCGTCGGTGGCGCGGGTGGTGAAGCGGAAAGCGTGGCGGATCCCGTCCGCCGCCGCGACCTCGTCGTAGCGCACCAGGCCGGGGAGGATAGCCAGACCCGCCGCGTCGGCCGACGTCCAGCCCTCCGGCCGCCGATCGTTTCGCCCCATGTCCCACGCCGCCCCGGAACCCGCCTCCCACCGGCCGAGATTCGAATTCCAACCGGTGGCGTAGGTCTCGAAGAGGAGCCAGCGGTCGATGTCCACGATCAAGAGGTGGCGGTCTCCGCTTGCGCCCCCGCCGGCCGTTCCGCCCTCGATGTAGTTGGGAAGGAGCCGGGCCTGGTCGGGGATCGGATATCCGGGAGGCCGCCCCGGGGCCCCGTCATCGCTCTCGTCGCCGTACAGGGTGAAGGTCACCGGCGCCAGAGGCTGGCCTCCGGTCACCCCCACGTAGGGTATGCCGTAGGGGGGTGGACCGAAATCGGGGTGGAGGTGGCGTACCGCGTTCGGATTCTGGGGGGTGCGGCCGCTGATCCAGTCGATGAAGGCGCCGGAGTTCGGGTCCACCGGCGCGGTGGCGACGTCGAGGTTCCACCAGTTGCTGAGCGGGAACACGCTCCGCCCGGTGAGGTCGGGCTCGAGGGTCACCTCGCCCGCGGTCGCGTTGGCGGGTCCGGGATCGGACGTCCCTACCGGATTCCGGGAGCCGCCGCCCGAGCAGGCGGCGAGGCCCAGGACGAAGGTCGCGGTCCACATGGGGTGAAGCTTCATCGATGCCTCCCCGGGGCCGGCCTCAGCGCGCTTCGCCGTCCCCTCCGATATCGTAGACCAGGATCACCGGTCCCGGCCGGTTTCCCTCGGCCGGATCCTCCCGGTGGAGGAGCCGGCCCCGATCGAAGAGCGCGGCGTAGAAGGACCGGTAGGCCGGGGGATCGCCCGGTTCGCCCCGAAAGTGGGAATCGTAGACGAAGGACGAGACCACCGCCACGCCGACCCCGCGGGCGCGCCAGTAGGCGAGGGTGAGCTGCTCCGCGTCCCCGGTCCCGAATCCGGGAACGTGGACTCCCCGCCGGGCCAGGGTTTCCGCTTCGCCGCGGCTCACCATTCCCCACGGCACCGGGAGCCAGAAGAGGTCGTAGGCCGGCCCGCCGGCGTCGGCGAGGGCCTCGGCCCGGCGCGCCCCTCTCGGGTCGCGGCTCACCGCGGTCTCGCCGGGCCGGAGCGGCGGCGAGGCCACCGGGTCTTCCATGAGAACGGCGCTTCCCCCGGGAACATGATCCACGATCCAGCGCGCGGCGGCGGTGCGGGTGTCCTCGCGCAGGAGCCTCGCGTCCGCGGACACCGAGCGCACGGTGGCGGGGACCAGGAGCGCCGCCACCGTGGCCCAGGCCAACAGGCCCGGGACCCGCGTGAGACGGGCCTCCATGGCGCCCAGAAAGGCCTGGAGCGCGCCGCCGGCGAGGATGAGGAGCGGTGGATAGGCGGGGAGGAGGTAGCGGGGCACCGGAGTCTCGCGGTTGGCGATCGCGGTGGCCAGGACGAATCCCCAGCCCGCCCCGGCCAGCCAGCCTCCGGTCCGCCCCCAGCGGCGAACGGCGATGACCGTACCGGCCAGGGCCAGGATCCCCAGGACCGGGCCCAACCCCGAGGTCTCGGGACCGAGGAAGAGGGCGACGAGGTTTCGCGCCACCCCCGCCGGGATGGAACCGGTCTGGGAGCTTACCGTGGCGTTGAACTGGAGGCCCGCCCAGAGCGCTCGGAGTTCCCCCAGGACCCACGGGGCCCCGATCGCCAGGCCCAGGACCGGCCCGACAACCGCCGCCGCCCAGAGCCGCTTCCTTGCGCCCGGGGCCCGGCCGAGGAAGAGGAGGGGGAGGACGAATTGCCAGGGCAGGTAGGTGAAGGCGTTGTACTTGGCCGCCCCGGCCAGCCCCAGCATCAAGCCCGCGGCCAGGACGTGGCGGGTGCGCCCGCTCCGCGCGAACCGGCCGGCGAAGAGCAGCCAGAGCGACACCAGGAGGAGGACCAGGCTCTCGGCCTGCGCCTCGGCCCCGAACCTGACCGCGACCGGGAGGAGCGCGAGCCCCCCCGCGGCCAGAACCGCGCCCGGCCGAAGTCCCCCCGCAGGGTCCTCCGCGCCCCCGGGGCGTTTCCCGAAAGCGAGCCAGGCCGCGGCCGCGGCCAGGAGCGCCAGGACCGCCCCCGTCCCCGCCACCGCGGAGGTGCCCCGCGCGATCAGGAAGAACGGCGTCCGATCGCGGTAGTAGGCGGCCTCGAAGCCCGGGCCACCCGGCCAGGCCTTGACGATCATGCCCCCCGCGAACAGCGCGCCGTACTCCACCGCCACCACCGACGGATAGAGGGGACCGTAGAGATAGTCCTGGGGGTGGAAGAACTCCTTCGCGAGGTGGGCGGCGGCCCCGACGTAGCGGCCCTCGTCGTAGCGGTAGGTGTGGGGGAGACCGTAACCGAGGGGAACCGCGCGGAGGGCGAGAGCCAGGAGGAAGATCCCCCCCAGGATCCACCGCCGGTGGCGCCGGGCGTTCATGGGGACTCCAAGCCGGTCGCCGCCTCTTTCCAGGCCGCGGCCATCGCCCCGGCCAAAGACGACGGATCCCCGGACCGCATCACCGCTCCCATGACCGCGGCGCCCGCCGCCCCGGCCCGTCTCACCGCGCGCACACGCTCGGGAGTCTCGATCCCCCCCAGGCCGACCACCCGCCCCGCGGGGAGCGCGGCGGCCGCTTCGGCGAGCCACTCCGGGCCGCGTTCCCGAAGCCCCGGCTTGCTCGCGCTGGAGAAGACCGGGCTCAGGATCGTGTAGTCCGCGCCGTCGGCCAGCGCGGCGTCGGCCTCGTCCACCTCGTGGGCGGAGTAGCCCAGAAGACGATCGGGCCCCAGGAGTCGCCGCGCCGCGGCGACCGGGAGCCCTTCCCGGCCCAGGTGCGCTCCCGCGTCGTCCAGGGCCAGGGCCACGTCGATCCGGTCGTTCACCAGGAAGGGCCGGCCGCGGGCGGCGCAGAGCGCGGCCAGGGGCGCGGCCAGTTCCAGGAGCGGCCGCCCCTCCAGATCCTTCTCCCGGAGCATGACCGCGGCGAAGCCGGCGTCGAGCGCGGCGGCGGCGGCCTCGACCAATGGCCGGCGCGCCTGTCCGCGATCGGTGATGAGAAGGAGCCCGGGAGGGAAACCGCCCCTCACGTGCCTATCACGCCCTCCAGCGGACTCGACGCGGTGGCGAAGAGCTTCCGCGGAATCCGGCCGGAGAGATAGGCGTCGCGGCCGGCCTGGATCGCCAGGCGCATCGCCCGGGCCATCCGCACCGGGTCCTTGGCCCCGGCGATTCCGGTGTTCATGAGCACGCCGTGACACCCCAGCTCCATGGCCAGGGCGGCGTCGGAAGCGGTTCCCACCCCGGCGTCCACGATCACCGGCACCTTCACCGTCTCCAGGATGATCCGGATGTTGTAGGGGTTCCGCACCCCCAGGCCGCTTCCGATGGGCGCGGCCAGCGGCATGACCGCCGCGCACCCCGCCTCCTCCAGCTTCCGGCAGATCACCGGGTCGTCGATGGTGTAGGGGAGCACGGTGAACCCCTCTCCGACCAGCACCCGCGCCGCCTCCAGGAGACCTTCGTTGTCGGGGAACAGCGTCCGCGGGTCGCCGATCACCTCCAGCTTCACGATGGACGTGCCCAGGGCCTCGCGCGCGAGCTGAGCGGTCAGGATCGCGTCCTTCGCGGTGAAGCAGCCGGCGGTGTTGGGGAGGATCTTGTAGCCCCCCTCCTCCAGCACGCCGAGGATGCTCTCCTTCCCCCGGTCCTCGAGGTCCACCCGCCGGATGGCCACGGTCACCATCTCCGCTCCGCTCTCCCGGAGCGCGTCCCGCATGACGGCGGCGTCGGCGTACTTTCCCGTTCCGGCCAGCAGCCGCGACCGGAGGCTCACGTCCCCCAGGATCAATCTCTCTTCCGAACCGTTGGTCTTGGTCATGGCTTCCTCTTCGCTCCCTCCGCGGGGTCCGGATCGCCCGGGCCGCGGTGTCCGTCCCGCCGAGGCCTCGACGGGTGCGCACCCCGGCTCAACCGCCCGCCACCGCGTGAATCACTTCCACCCGGTCTCCCTCCGCCAGCGCTTGCTCCGTGTGACGGGTGCGGGGAACGATCTCGTAGTTCACCGCCACCGCCACCCGGTCTCCGGCCAGCTTCAGATCGGACAGGAGTTCGGCCACCGTGGCCGACGCCCGTCCGGACTCGAAGGGTTTTCCGTTCAGTACCAGCTTCATGGATCTCCAGGCCGTCCGAAGGGTGAACGCCGCTTCCCCCGCCCGCGTTCCTCCGCGGGCCGCCGCGGCTAAGCCCCGGTCCTCCCGTGCCGATGTTGGAACTATAAACCACCCGGCCCGGTCGTCCTATCGGGGGACCGAGCCGATCGCGCTCGCGGGTCGCCGTCTCCGGAGGCTCGCCGGCACGTGCTTCCTCGATGCCGGACCGAGCCCATGACCCGACCTCGCAAAGCGTATCTGCGGTTCCTGCTCCCGGTCCTGGCCCTGGGGCTCGTGGCCTCCCTGTGGCGCCCGGGAACCGGGAACCAGGGAGTCGCGCTTGAATACCGGGTGCGGCCGGCGCCCGGCGAGGGGTTCGACGTCGTCCTTCACGCTTCCGGCCTCGGCGGCGCGCACCGCGGTTTCCGGCTCCTGGACGGTTGGGGTCTTCTCCAGGACCAGTCCGGACACGTCGAGGGCCTCTCCGCCACCGACCCCTCCGGCCGCCCGATCGCCGTCACCGCCGAGACCGAATCGGGCACCGCCCGCTGGCATCTGGCCGGAAGCCCCCGGGAAGCCGTCCTCCGCTACCGCGTGCGGTCCTACGAGCCCGACGTCTCCGCGGAGGCGTCGTTCGTCGACCGCTCCCGTCTGGTCATTCTGGGTTACTCGCTCTTCCTCCTGCCCCTTCGGATCGACCACTACGCGCCCCTGGATGTCACCGTGCGCGTCGAGCCGCTCCCCGGCTCCTCCCTCTGGTCGTCCTGGCCGGATGAGGGGGGCGCCTACCGCCCCGGCACCGCCCACGATCTCTGGAGCGGGGTGGTGGCGGGGGGCGACTTCGCCTCCACCCGCCTCGCCCGGGGTCCGGTCACGGTGACCGTTCTCACCGAGGCCTCGGCGCCCGGACGCACCGGCCTCACCATCGCCAACCGGCTTCTCCCGGTGCTCGGGCGAATGGTCGATTTCTTCGGGGCGCCGCCCCGGGGAGACTCCCTCGCCGTCCTCGCGGTCTACCGCACCCGACCCGCGCCGCCGGGGCGGAGCGTGATGAGCGGCAACAGCGAGGAGGGCGCCTTTCTCTGCGTGGCCAGCCCGGACCGCTTTGCGGATCCCCAGTCGCTCACCCAGCTCGCTTCCCACGAGTGCCTGCACTTCTACCTCGGAGGGGCGCTCACCGGCGGTCCGGAGCCGCCCTACCAGAACTCCCCCGACCTGATCTGGCTGGTGGAGGGGATGACCGAGTACCTCTCCTACCGGTTCATGGTCGAGGCGGGGGTCTTGAGCCCCGCCGGTCTTCGGGAGGTCACCGCGCGTAAGGAGCGCGAAACCCGCAAGGCGCCGTCCAACGTGACCCTGGCCGCCGCGGCCCGTCACATGGATCGGATGGACACCTACCAGCTGGTCTACTCACGGGGGTTCCTGGTGGGTCTGCTGCTCGACCGGGAGATGACCTCGCGGTGCGGCCCTCGCGCCCTGAACCGCGCGCTTCGCCGGCTCTTCGACCGGAGGAACTTCTATCGGACCGGCGAGGCCCTGGATCCGGATTTCGTGCGCGACGCCTTCGAGGCCGAGTGCGCGGGAAGCGCGGAAGTGATCGCACGCTTCGCCGAGGGGAGCGCGCGGCTCCCCGAGCTTTCCGGGGAGCCGGAGATGGCGCGTTCGCAGGTGGAGGCGGTGGGCGCCGCCCGCTGAAAAACGACAAGCGGCGTCTTGCGACGCCGCTTGGCTAAAGACCTTCGATCTGCCGGAAGGACGCCTACAGGTCCTGGGGCTTCAGGGTCTTCCGCTTGTTGCCCAGGGCCCGCTGCTCGGCATCGCCGATCAATCCCCGGACCTTCTTGTCGAGGGCGGCGTAGAAGTCGCTCGACACGTTGCACTTCTTGACCGCGGCCTTGGTGCGCGACTTGGAGATGATCAGCTCACCGGCTGCAGCCTTCTTCGCCGTCTTCTTCTTCGCCATCTTCTTGGCCATCCTGTGTCTCCTGTTCGAGGAAGGGGGTAAACCGTGGAACGGCCTTCCGGCGCCGTCCCGCCCTTGATTTCCGGCGAAATGAAACAACGGGGGCCGCGGGCTGTCAAACGAAATCGCGTGAAAAACCCCGATTCTCGGGGTCCGGGGGCCATTTTCAGTGAAGGTCGCCCCCTCGATGGACGATCACCGACATGGGAACTGCCGGAGGGCGGACCCGTAACCACCCACGCGGGGAGACCAGAACCATGAAGAACATCCTTCGCGCGGCCCCCAGGGTCGCGCTCCTGATCGGCATCGCGGCGGCGATTTCCGCCTGCGGCTCGGGGGTCAAGTTCGTCCGGATGGACGCCACCGAGTTCCCGGCCAAGGACAAATCGGCCCAGATCGAGGTTTTCGAGGGCGGGATCAGCGTGCCCCACATCGTGATCGGGACCCTGTTCGCCAAGCAGGACATGGATCCCAGTTACAACGACCGGTCCACCTACGACCAGGTGATCAAGACCCTCAAGGACGAGGCCCGGAAGGTGGGGGCGGACGCGCTCATCGATGTGCGCCCCATCACCGCCGAGGGCGGGGGTCTCAAGTCGCGGGTGCAGGTGACGGCCACCGCCGTCCGGTACCTGGAGAAGACCACCACGGTGACCTCGGCATCGATCCGTTGACTTAAGACCCGGTCCGAGGAGATCGCCGGATCCGCTTGATTTGCATGGCGATGAGGATTCCCAATGCGGAGAGGGCGAGGAGACCGGGAACGAGAAACGGGTAGGGCGAACGCCCGGCCATGGCGTGGTACACGAAGCCGAGGTTGATCCCGGCGAAGAGCGCCACCCAGCCCACCCGGAACAGGAAGAAGAACCAGTGGCGGCGGGTGAGCATCCGTAGGGCGATGTCTCCCCGCCGTCCACGGCCCCACCGAATGATCAGGTAGACCCCCTCGAGGCCGGCCAGGAGGAGGTAGACCAGCATGGTCTGATGCCGGAGGAGAGCCACCGCCTCGGACCGGCCCATCCACACCAGCGGCCCGCCGTCCAGGGTCCAGGCCACCGGGACCCGGCCCGGGAGCCGCCCGTAGTTGTCCCGGACCACGAGGATGGGCGCCAGAACCATGGCCAGGGGGATGATCTCCCGGAGGAGCACCACGACCCATCCGCCGCGAAGCGGGTAGGGGCGCTCCTCGTCCGCGTCCTCGAGCGTCCCGTCGGCGACCAGGTACCGCCGGGCGTAGAGGCGGGCCGGGTAGGAGTAGGCCACGGCGGCCACGATGATCAGTGGAGCCCACACCGTGGACATCCAGGTGGCCGGGGCCCCGGTCAGCATCTGCACCACCACCCACAGGCCCCACAGGATCAGCATCTCGCCCACGCGGTTTCGGGCGCGGCGCCGGAGGTCCACGTCGGAGTCCACGAAGGGAAGGCCGATTCCGAACCGCGCCGAAGGCCGAAGGAAGCGGAGGAGCCCTCCCAGGACGGCCAGGAGGGTGGCGAAGGCGGGCTCGAACCACCCGAATCCAATCTCATGCATCGGGGATGCGCCCTTTCCGGCGGGCGGTGCCGCCGGGATCGCAAGAGGGGAGCCTCATCGTATCACGCCCCGAACAGGGCGAGCAGGATCAGGAACCCGGGGATGGTGAGCAGCATGAGCAGCGCGGTGTACCCCACGATCTTCCGGGCCGGGAGGCCGGTCACCGCCAGGAGCGGCAACGCCCAGAAGGGCTGGAGCATGTTGGTGAGCTCGTCGCCGTAGGCCAGGGCCATCACCGTGGTCGGCAGATGGGTGCCCAGCTTCTCCGCCGCCTCGATCATGATCGGCCCCTGGACCGCCCACTGGCCCCCGCCGGAGGGGACGAAGAGGTTCACCACCGCCGCGCTCATGAAGGTGAGGGCGGCGTGGGCGGAGCCCACCGGCACTCCCGCCCCGGCGAGGGCCTCGGAGCCGGACACGAAGAGGTGGGCGAACCGCGCCACCAGCCCCGCCCCGTTCATCATCCCCAGGATCCCGAAGTAGAAGGGGAACTGGAGGAGGATTCCTCCCGCTCCCCCGGCCGCCGCGTCCACGCTCCGGGCGTAGCGGGCGGGGGAGCCGTGGAGGAGGAGGCCGAGAAGGAGGAAGATGAAGATCATCGCGTTCAGGGTCACCCCTCCCGACCCCCGGGACGCGAAGTAGGGGACCAGGAAGCCGGCTCCCCCCAGCGCCACCAGCCCGACCAGGAGCCGACTCCGGTCCAGGGCGCGGGCCGGGGTGTGCGGGCGGGCTTCGGGGCCGGGCCCGGTCTCCGGAGCCTCGGCGGGCGGTGCGGCCGGTTCGATGTGAGCGGGATCCTTCGGGGCCATGAGCGCGAGCGCGGCGGGAACCGCCACCAGCAGGAACAGGGTCACCGCGAGGTTCAGCGGGGAGAAGAGGGTCTGGGAGATGGGGATCCGCCCCATCAGGGTCTCGAGGGGATGGTTGGGGGAGGCCACGGCGAGGGGGGCGGAGCCCGAGAGCCCGCCGTGCCAGATGAGGAGCCCGGTATAGCCCGCGGCCACCACCAGCGGGTAGTGGATCGCCACGCCGCGGCGGCGCGCGGTGGCCGCGACTTCGCGGGCCAGGATGGCGCCCACGATGAGACCGAGCCCCCAGTTTACCAGCGCCGCGATCATGGCGGTGAGGGAGGTGAGGACGACCGCCGACGCCGTCCCCCGGGCGAGGCCGGCCAGCCGGTCCAGCCCCCGGCGCACCGGTCGGGTCTCGGCCAGGGCGTGGCCGGTGATGAGGATCAAGGCCATCTGGAAGGCGAATACCATCCCCCCCTTGTCGGTGAGCCCGCCGTACCACGCGGCGAGGAGGGCCCCGGGGGCGGTCCGGGTCCAGACCAGGCCGAGGATGAAGGTGATGAGTGAGAGCAGGATGGCGAAGACGAAGGGGTGGGGGATGAACCGTTCGGACAGACGGCTGAATCGGTCTCCCAGGCGTCGGATCATGGGCGTGGACTCTTTCCTCCGCTTCGGTCCGGGCCGCTCATCGCCCCGGCGCCGCGCGACCTCGCGCGCGACCTCGCGCCGGCGGGCGGCGTTGTCTCCCCGGAAGCTCCCTGGTATTCTCCGCCAGTTGAGCGGGCTCGCGGGTGAACGCTCACCGAAGGATTTTCGAGGCGGTGTTTCCCGACATCAACCCGGGGAGACGACGTTGAAACCAACACGATTCGTTCCAGGCAACGGACCTTCGGCGGGGACCTGGGTGCCCCCGGTGCTCCTTCTCATGGCCGCGTTGGGTCTGGCCGGGTGGGGTTGCGCGGGGGGTTCGGGAAGCGCGCCGCATCCCGCCGACCAGCCGGCCGGCGCGCCGGCGCCGATTTCCGAAGGAACCCCCGAGCCCATACCGGACACCGGCGGCGAGCAATTCGACGTCACCATGGTGACCCAGACCGGGCAATTCTACGTGGACGATCTCGAGATCGAGTTCAACCGGCGTCGCGGGATCCATGCCGTGTTCGGCTTCTACCGGGACTCCTTCGATAGGCTGGTGAACGTCCCCTTCCGGGACCTCAGCCGGATCGAGTTCCTGGGCCCCATGCCCTCCTCGCTCTTCGACCAGGCCCGGGTGGGCCGCGAGAACCTGAACCTGAGCCTGGACTTCGCCTTCCAGACCCGGCTCAGCTTCAAGGATCAGCGCCAGAGCGAGTTCTTCGCTTTCATTCCCAAGCTCCGGGGAGAGCGCGACTTCACCCTGTGGGAGCTGAGCCTCAACAACGCCAACAACGCCGCGGGGATCCAGTACATCGAGTTCAACCGGTAACCCGGGTTTCGCCGGGGCGAGCGGTTCGGACGGGATCACGAGCCGGGTCGCTCCGCGCCGACAAGCGCCCGGCGGATGAGGTTCCGGGCGCCCCCGCTCTGGTAGACCAGGGTGGATCCGTCCGGGCTCCACGAGCCGGCGTCGTCCTGGTTCAGGGAGTCGGTCACCGCGGGGACGGCCCGCCCCGAGGCCAGGTCCAGGATCCAGAGGTCCCGGTCCCCGCCCCGCTCGCGGGTGAACACCACCCGCTCGCCGTCCGGTGAGGCGGAGGGCCGCGTGTCCCGCGAGCCGGCCTCGGAGTCGAGGGACACGGGTGCCGCCTCGCCTCCCGCCGCCGGGATCCGCCAGAGGCGTTCCTCCCCGCCGCGATCGGACTGGTAGACGATCGCCGAGCCGCCTTCCACCCAGGTGGGGAACCGCTCCGCCGCGCTGCCGTCGGTGGTGAGCCGCGCCGGTTCCCCACCGGCGGCGTCCACGATCCAGATGTCGGGGCTCCCCGCCCGGTCCGACACGAAGGCCACCCGGGTTCCGTCGGGGGAGAACCGGGGTTCGGAGTCCCGGGCCGGGCCGGGGGCGAGGAACACCTCGTCCAGCCCGCTCTCGTCGATGGACAGGATCTCCAGGTTTCCCTCCCGCTCCGTGGTGAAGACCAGACGGTGGGTGGCCGGGCTCATGTCCGGCTCGAAGTCGCGGCCGGGGTTGGTGGTGAGGTTGGCCACGGTGTAGCCCTCCATCTCGACCACGTAGATCTCGTCGTTTCCGTCCCGGTCCGAGGTGAAGAAGATGTTCCTGGCGTCGGCGTCGAAGACCGGATCGAAGTTTCCGGCGTCGGGGGGAACCGGGGTCGAGGCCTCTCCGCCGGCCGCCGGCCGGGTCTTGATCGCCCACCCGGCCTCCTCGGTGTAGACGACCGAGCCCCCTCCCGGCCAGACCGCGGGGTCGAAGCAGTTCCGGGGATCGCGGCCCAGCTCCACCGCGGCTTCCACCCCCGTCCCCGGCCGGAGAACGTGAACCCGGTAGTGTCCCTCCGGGTTCGCGAGATAGGCCAGGACGCCGTCCCGGAGCGAGGGGGAGCGTTCGTCGAAGGGGGTCCGGGTCACGGGGCGGGGTCCGGCGGAGCCCGCGGGGTCGTAGGCATAGAGATCTCCGGCCCCGGGCGCGCCGGCTCGATAGACCACGGTTCCGTCCGCGCCCCACGCGGGCTCGGAGGCATCCACCGGCAACGGCCAGTCCACGGGCGCTCCGGGGAGCTCACCGGTGGCCACCCCGGCGGGGAACAGCACGAAGCCGCGGGCCCCGGAGACGCAGAGGATCCGGCTCCCGTCGGGGGACCAGGCGGGGGAGGCGAGGCCCGAGGTGTCGGTGGCGGTGCGGGTGGCGGTGTCGGAGTCCCCGCCCAGGTTCTGGAGCAGCCAGAGGGAGCTTCCCCGGGGTTCGGTCCGGATGAAGGCCACCGACTTTCCGTCGGGGGAGACGGCGGGATCGGATTCGTCCGCCGCGGTTCGGGTGAGCCGGGTCACCGCCTTCGTGGGGAAGTCCATCCGGTAGAGATCGTCTCCGCCGTCGCGATCCGAGATGAAGACCAGATAGGTGGAGTCGGGGGAGACGTCGGCCCCGCGGTCGGCGGCGGCCCGGCCGGTGAGCGCGTTCACCCGAGGCCCCGGCGTTCCCTTCTCCGAGGCCCCCCCGCAGGCGGTGAGGGCGAGAGCGATGGACGCGGCGACGGTCGCGGCCGCGGTCGGATGGAGCGTGGACGCGGTCATGGGCCCTCCTCTTCCGGCCGGCGGCGGGCCGGGCTACTCGGGGGTGGACGAGGAGGCGAGGGGTTTCCCGCCCTTCTCGGTCACCAGGCGGCGGATCTCCTCGTCGGTGAGCACCGACTTGGACCGCTTCGCCGCCTCGAAGATCGCGTCCACCAGAACCGGCTCCGTCTCGAACCCGTGGCGGGTCAACCAGTAGACGACGTTGGCCACCCCGCTCAGGGGGCCGATCTCGATCACCTGCTCACGCCCGATCATCGAGGCGGGAACCGAGGAATAGACCATGTTCTCCAGCCAGGTGTCGCCGAGCCGGGACGCTTTCAGCACCGCGGCGGCGTGAACCCCGGTGGCGGTGCGGAAGGCGTCGCGGCCCAGGATGGGGTAGTTGACCGCGATCGGCATCCCCACCGCCCGGGCCACCGCCTCGCAGTACTCCCCCAGGCGGGAGAGATCGTTGGAGATGATGCCCATGAGCTTCAGGTTCACCAGGATCTGGTCCATGGCCGCGTTCCCGCATCGTTCTCCGATGCCGAGCGCGGTGCCGTGGATCTGATCGGCGCCGGCGAGGGCGGCGGTGATCGAGTTCACCACCCCGAGACCGCGGTCGTTGTGGCCGTGCCAGTCGATCAGCACGTCCTCACCGGTCTGATCGGCGATCTCCCGCACGTAGGTGACCACGGCGCGAACGCCCGCGGGAGTGGCGTGGCCGGCGGTGTCGGCCACGGTGATCCGGTGGGCTCCCGAACGGATGGCGGTCTGGTAGAGCGCCTTGATGGCTTCGGGGGTGGCCCGGGTGGTGTCCTCGGTGACGAACATCACCGGGAGTCCCTCGGACACCGCGAAGGTCACCGCCTCCTCGGCAAGACGCAGGAGCTTTGCCAGCTCCCAGTTCTCGGTGTAGAACCGAATGGGGCTCGAGCCCACGAACATCGCCACTTCCAGGGGACAGCCCGCGGCCTGGCTGATCGCGGCGATGGGTTCGATGTCCTTGATCATGGTCCGGGCGGCGGCGTTGGGCCGGATCGACAGCGAGGCGCGCACGGTCTCCCGGGTCAGGGCGAGGGTGTCCTCGTAGGCGTGGGGGCCGGCGGCGGGAAGCCCCAGATCGGCGGAGTGGATGCCCAGACCCTCGATGAGGTGGAGGATCTCGATCTTCTCGTCGATCGTGGGATCCGAGACCGATGGGGACTGGAGGCCGTCCCGGAGGGTCTCGTCGTCCAGGGAGATGACCGCCGGGCTCATCTGGGTGATGCCGTCGGCCACGTTCCAGTCGTAGATGAGCTTGGAACGGTCCGGATCGGGACGAGTCTCGGGCAACGTCGCCTCCTCCTCGTTCGGTGATGTACCGCCCGGCTCCGGGCGGCGCGGCCGGAACCGGCCTTCCTAATCCAGGAGCTCCAACACCTGGCACTTGAGATAGAGGCTCTCGGGGAATCCAAGGAGGATGGGGTGATCCGCCGCCTGGCGACGCCGGTCGACCACCCGGAAGGCGCGGTGGGCGTCCGATGCCGCCGAGGTCAGGATCTCCTCCATCATCGCTTCGCTCAGATGGTAGGAGCAGCTGCACGAGATCAGGATACCACCCGGCCGGAGGATTTTCATGGCCCGGAGGTTGATCTCCTTGTAGCCCCGAAGCGCCCCCGCCAGCTCGCGCTTGTTCTTGGCGAAGGCGGGGGGATCCAGGATCACCATGTCGTAGGTTTCGCCGCGGCGATCGGCGTTCTTGAGGAAATCGAAGGCGTTGGCCTCGACCCACTGCACGTTGTCGATTCCGTTCCGGCCGGCGTGGGCGCGGGCCAGGGCCAGCGCCTCCGAGGAGGAATCCACCGCGGTCACCTCCTCCGCCGATCCGGCCGCAGCCAGGGCGAATCCCCCCGAATAGGTGAACACGTCGAGGACCCGCCCGCGGGCCAGGGAGCCGGCCAGCCGGTGGTTGTCGATCTGATCCAGGAAGGCCCCGGTTTTCTGCCCCCGGCGAAGATCGGCGGTCATCACCAGGTCTCCCTCGTGGTAGACCACGGTTTCGGGAATCTCGCCGTGGAGGGGGGTGACGACCCGCTGGAGCCCCTCCAGGACCCGGACCGCGGGGTCGTTCCGGGCCAGGATCGAGGCGGGGGAGACGGTATCCTTCAGGATCTCCACGATCTCGGGGCCCAGGGCGTCCATCCCCCAGGAAAGGAACTGCGCCACCAGGTGGGGGCCGTAGCGGTCCACGATGAGGCCGGGAAGGCCGTCGGACTCGCCGAACACGAGCCGGAGCGCGTCCCGACCGGGGGAGAGCCTCTCCCGGTATCCCACCGCCCGCTCCACCCGCTTTCGGAAGAAGGCCCGGTCCACCGGCTCCTCGCTCCGGGTGAGAAACCGGAGGGTGATCTGGGATTCCCGGCTGAACAGAGCCTGGCCGAGGGTGCGGCCGCGGGGATCGACCACCCGGGCCACCGCCTCGTTCCCCGTGGTCTCGTCCACCACATCGATCCCGGCCCGAAAGATCCACGGATGTCCGGAGCGCCAGCGGGCCATCCCGTGGCGGTTCAGGCGGGCATCGACCTGGGCGTAGGCTTCCACTATTTGCCTTCCCCGCTCTCCGGAACCGGGGCGGGGGCCTGGTTCAGGGACCAGTCCACCTGGTCGTACACGTACTTGGCCTCGGGATCGGTCAGGAGGGCGCTCAGCTGGGAAAGGGGCAGGAACGAGCCCAGAGCCTGATTCAGGCCCTTGGGAAGACCCTCAAAAAGTTCCAGATGCTTCTGGAATTGTGGGGGCATGTGGAGGGTACTTTCCTTTTGGTCGTAGTAGAGAAGGTCGGACGTAAGGTACGTCTTGGCCGCGTGTAACACGCGTTGATCGAACTCGTGCGCGGTATACGCCCTCCCGGCGAGCGCGGGCATCCCCCGGGCTCCCGGCGCCAGGGTGAACGCGAAATAGGGCCGATGGGGAAGGATCGTCGCCAGCTCAGCCTCGATATCGTCCAGGGTCATGTCCTTGCCGGCGATCCTGCGGGTGTTCCCGTCGAAGAAACCGGGGATGTCCCGGACGCTCTTCACCGGGTAGTGATCCAGGATCTGCCGCACCGCCCACGCGTTGTAGGCGTTGATGAGAAAGGCCGCCCGCGGCTCCTTGCCCATGGTGGATCCGAGATCGTAGTTCCCGGCCCTCTCCAGGAAACGGTCCAGCTCGCCCGGGCCGTCCGCCTTCCAGGTCGCGTAGTCCACTCCGTCCGTCTTCACGTAGAGTCCCAGGAGCGAGTCGTAGAGGGCCGGATCGAACTCCCCCTTCTCCAGGGTCAAGGCCTCGTGGGAAGCGGGGGCCTCCGCCGGGCCATCGGCCGCCGCGGGGATGGCCGCGACCACGGCCAGCGCCGTCCCCGAGAGGAGCAATTTCAGGGAACGTCTTTCGAGCTTCAGGAGTGACACGGCAGATCGCCTCCGAACCGATGGGCCGAAATGGGAGAGCACCCCGGGCGCCCGAGGCGCTTTGACAGGGTGGCGAACCTTTCTATAATACCCCGCCGGTCGGGACGATCGCCAGAGTCTGTCTAGGAGGAGAGGAGTCAAACCCAGATGATTTCCGTGGACCACCTTGCCAAGCGGTACGGGAGCACGGTGGCGGTGGGAGGCGTCAGCTTCACCGTGGAGGCCGGGGAGGTGTTGGGTTTTCTAGGGCCCAACGGCGCCGGCAAGACCACCACCATGCGCATCCTCACCGGATTCATACCCCCCGACGAGGGGACGGCGGTGCTGGCCGGCTTCGACGTCAACCGCCAACCTCTGGAGGTGCGGCGGCGGATCGGCTACCTCCCGGAGAGCGCCCCGCTCTACGAGGACATGGGAACGGTGGACTACCTGCTCTACGTCGCCGAAATGCGGGGATTCGCCCGGGCGGAGGCGCGGAGCCGGATGGCCCGGATGGTGGAGCTTTGCGGCCTCGGGCCGGCGCTCACCAAGAACATCGGGCAGCTGTCCAAGGGTTTCCGGCAGCGGGTGGGCCTGGCCCAGGCCTTGATCCACGAGCCGGACATCCTGGTGCTGGACGAGCCCACCACCGGGCTCGACCCCAATCAGATCATCGAGATCCGTAGCCTCATCAAGGAGATCGGGCGGGAGAAGACGATCATCCTCTCCACCCACATCCTGCCCGAGGTCTCGGCCACCTGCGACCGGGTGATCATCATCTCCCGGGGCCGGCTGGTGGGGTCGGGGACCCCGGAGGAACTCTCCCGCCGGGCGGGCGGGGGACGGGGCGTGGTCGCGCACCTCCGCGGGGACGGCGCCGACGTGGAAGGGGGGTTCCGCACCCTGGAGCTGGCCGGGGGGGTGGATTTCCTGGGCCCCCAGGGCGACGCCCTCGCCTATCGGGTCCGGGCCCGGGACGGGGCCGATCTGGGAAGGCTGGCCGAGGCGGTGTCGGGGATGGCTGCGCTCCGGGGGTGGGCCCTCCGGGAACTCAGACCCGAGGCCGCGTCCCTGGAGGACGTCTTCCGTGAACTCACCACCGGAGAGGAGGTCTGATCCATGCCGTCCTTCTTCGGCATCTACAAGCGGGAACTCAGGAGCTACTTCAACTCGCCCATCGCCTACATCTTCATCCTGGTGTTCCTCGTCACCTCGTCCTGGCTCTTCTTCCGGGGTTACTTCCTGTACTCCCAGGCCGACCTCCGGCCCTTCTTCTCCCTCCTTCCCTGGATGTTCCTCTTCTTCGTCCCCGCGGTCTCCATGCGGCTCTGGGCGGAGGAGCGGAAGCTGGGGACGGTGGAGCTTCTCATGACCCTGCCGGTCCGCGATGAGGACGTGATCCTGGGCAAGTTCTTCGCCGGGCTCTCCCTGATCACCATCACCGTGCTCCTGGAGTTTCCGCTGGTTATCCTCACCGCCCACCTGGGAGACCTGGATCCCGGGCCGGTGATCGGAGGCTTGGTGGGTACGGTGCTCCTGGGGGCGGCCTATCTGGCGGTGGGGCTCTTCATCTCCTCCCTCACCGAAAACCAGATCATCGCCTTCATCCTGGGGGTGGTGGCCTGTTTCGCGCTGTTCATCGTGGGGGAGAGCCTGGTGCTGGTGACCGCGCCCTCCTCCCTGGCGCCGCTCCTGCACTATCTCGGCCTGGGAGCCCACTTCCAGAGCATCGGGCGGGGGGTGATCGACAGCCGCGATCTCATCTACTACCTGAGCGTGGCCGGGTTCTTTCTGTACCTCAACCGGCTGACCCTGGCCGGAAGGAGGTGGGCCTAGATGAGCAAGAAGACCCGAACCGGCTTTCCCGTGGCCAAGGCCCTCATCGTGCTGGTCATCCTGGCCTCGGTGAATCTTCTGGGGACCCGGTTCTTCCACCGGTGGGACCTGACCGAAAACCACGAGTACACCCTGAGCCCGTCGACCAGACACGTGCTCGGGAACCTGAACGACGTCGTCACCGTCACGGTCTACTTCTCCAAGGATCTTCCCTCCTACATCGCCAGCCTCCAGCGCGAGGTGAAGGACTTCCTCGACGAGTACAAGGCGGCCGGGGGGAGCGAGGTCCAGGTGGTGTTCAAGGACCCTGCCTCGGATCCCGCGCTCGAGCAATCGGTGCGGATGCTGGGGATTCCCAAGCTCCAGCTCAGCCGCTACCAGAAGGAGAAGGCCGAGGCGGTGAGCGCCTACCTGGGGATCGCGGTCCAGTACGAGGACAAGACCGAGGTCATCCCGGTGGTCCAGACCGTGGATCGTCTCGAGTACGACCTGACCGCGGCGGTGGTCAAGGTGAGCGCGGGGAAGAAATCGGTGGGAATCGCCACCGCCGGCAGTCCGACCCTGGACGAGTCCATGCAGCCGGTGCGGGATCTCCTGGCCAAGCAGTACGACGTGAAGGTGGTGAACCTGGCCTCGGGCCCGGTGCCCGACGAGGTCGCCACTCTCATCGTGAAGGACGATCCCCAGCTCACCGACCAGGATCTCTACCGGCTCGACCAGTTCGTGATGCGGGGAGGGCGCCTCCTGGCCCTGGCTCCCGGAGTGGACGTCAACCTCGGTACCCTGAACGCCCGCGACCGCCAGGTGAAGCTGGGGCCGCTCCTGGGGAGCTACGGGGTCCAGGTCCGGAACCGGTTGGTGGTGGACGCGCAGGCTCCCATGGTGGGGTTCGACGTGGGCTACTTCCTGCCCCTCACCGTCCGCTATCCCTGGTTTCCCCAGGTGACGGCCGACGGGCTCTCCCGTGAGAACCCCATCACCAGCGACATGCAGAGCCTGGTCCTGCCCTGGACCAGTCCCCTGACCCTGGCCCCGGTGGACAGCGCGGGGGGAGGCTCGGTCACCGCGGACACCCTCGCCGTGTCCTCGGCGCGTTCCTTCACCCGGGCCGCGCCCTACGATCTGAACCCCCAGAGCAAGCTCGTTCCACCGGGAGCGGGCGAGGTCCATTCGCAGCTCCTGGCCGTGGCCCTGACCGGGCGGTTCCCCACCCACTGGCCGGCGGGGACGCCGGTTCCCGGGGACAGCCTGGGCACCGCCGTCCGGGGTCCCGCGGTGAGCCCGATGAACCAGATGGTGGTGGTGGGAAGCTCCAACTTCCTCGATCAGCGGTTCCTCCGCCAGTTCCCCGCCAACAGCGTGTTCCTGGCCAACGCGGTGGACTGGATGACCCTGGGGAACGACCTCATCGCCATCCGTTCCCGTGAGGCGACCGGGCGTCCGCTCAAGGACGTGCCGGACGACAAGCGGGGGGCGCTGAAGACCATGGCCATGGTGCCGGTCCCGATCCTGGTTATTCTCTTCGGGCTCGGGCGCATGAGATATCGCCGGGAGCGCCGGAAGCGCTACGCGGTGGAATTCGGAGGAGGTCGCGCATGAACCGCTCGTTCCTGATCCTGGCGGTGGCCGCGGTGGTCCTGGTGGGGCTGGTGTTCCTCTTCGCGAACCCGTTCCAGGACTCGATTCGGAAGGACAACCCCGAGGAGACCCAGCTCTTCGACCCCGGGCTGGTCGCCCGGGCCGACCGGGTGACCATCGAGACCGGGGGAGCCGACAACACGGTGCTGGAGAAGAAGGCCGGCGGCTGGGTGGTGAACTCCCGGAACGACTTTCCCGCCGACACCTCGGCGGTGGGAAGCATCATTCGCGCGGTGGCCGACGCCCGCTCCCAGGGCATCGCCTCCACCAACCCCGGGAACCGGGGGCTCTTTCAGGTGGACTCCAGCGGAGTGGCGGTGACCGTGTCCGCGGGGGACGAGACGGCGGCGAAGTTCGTCCTGGGCAAGATGGGGCGGGATTTCACCACCAGCTACGTCCTCCCCGCCGGGTCGGAGAACGTGGTGGTGGTCCGGGGAATGAACCGGAACCTGTTCGCCCGGCCGCGAGGCTTCCGCGACGCCACCCTTCTCCGGTTCGACCCGGACGCGGTGGCCGGGGCGGCCATCTCCTCTCCGGAGGTGAGCTGGGACCTGACCCGGACGGACAGCACCTGGACGGTCGCCCTTCCCGGAAAGCCCCCGGTGCCCGCCGAACAGACCAAGGTGGATCAGACCCTGAGGAGCCTGGGGAACTTCACCGCCGACGGGTTCCTGGATCGTCCCGACACCGTGGACACCGGCCTCGCCGACCCCGGGATGACGATCGCCGTCCGCATGATGAACGGGACAACCACCACCCTCTCGGTGGGGAACAAGAACGATAAGAACCAGCGCTACGTGACCCGCCCCGACCGGGACGCGGTCTACGAGGTGGGGCAGTGGCGGATCGACAACTTCGCCAAACCGGGGGCGGACCTGATCAAGACCGAATCTCCGGCCCCCGCGGCGCCTCCGGTGGCGGCCCCGGGATCGAAACGGCGATAGGGGAATCGGGGGAAACGGACCGGGGCCGGTTGGGCCCCGGTCCGGTACCCCGCTGGATCCGAACGAACCGGGTCGTCCGGGGGATCAGGAAGCGAAGGCCTCGAGGGCCTCCTTTTTGGTGTCGTGTACCTCGAACAGCGACCAGACGCCGGTGACCACGAAGGCCCGGCGGGCGCGATCGCTCACCCCGGAGATCTTGAGCTGTCCGTCCGCCTGCTTGATGCTGGAGTAGACGCCCACGACCACGCCGATTCCCGTGGAATTCACGAAGCCGGCGCTCTGCATGTCGAGGAGGAACTTCCGGCTTCCTTCCCCCAGCCTCGCCTTGATCTCGTCCTTGAGTTCGAAGGTGTCCGGCCCGCCCTCGAGGGCGGCCTGGAGCTCGATCACCACGACATCGTTCTTCTTCTCCATCGCGAACTTCATTACCGATGCTCCCTCATTCCGTGGGTCAGGCCGACTGGAAGGACTTCAGCGCCTCGTCTTCCGAGTAGTATGACTCGAAGACCTCCAGCAGTTTCGTAACCATCATGATGCGTGAAACGCGCTCCTGCGTGTTGCAGATCTTCATCACTCCGCTCGCGTTCACGATGCTCGAGTACACCGAGACCACGATGCCGACGCCGGTGGAGTTCACGTAGTCCACGCCGTTCATGTTCAGCAGGAACTTCCGGTCGCCCGCATCCAGCTTCTCCTTCACCGCTTCCTTGAGCTTGTAGGTGTCGGGGCCGCCTTCCAGACTTCCCTTGAGGTCAAAGACGACCACGTCCCCCGCCTTTCGCGAGCTGAATTTCATCGGCTTGGCTCCCCTTGCAACGTGGTTTCAACCCGGAGAATCGGCAGACGACTAGAATAGAGGGCCTCTCCCTCCAAAATCAAGGGAAACGCCGCTCCTTGACCCCCGGAAACCGGGGTGATACCCTCGTTTGGCTCGATTGACCAGGCCCCGCCCGGGGGCCTTTTGGTTGTTTTGGGGCGGTTCCGGGGGTGGCGGCTCGTGAACGTGACGGGGGCGGCGAAGCCAGTCCCGAAGCGACCGCGGCGGTCCTTCCTGAAACGACCCCGGCGGGCTCACGAGGTCTGGTTCCGGCAGGGGGTCGGCGACCCGCGTCGGGAAGCCGTTCTCCCGATCCCTTCTTGTCCGGAAACCCGCCTTGCACCCGCGGTTCGACGGCGCGCGCGGGTCGGCTCGCCGATCCGGGCGAGCGCACTCCGAGCAGAAGCAACGGGCCCCTCTCCGACGGAGGCCGCGGGCCCCTGACGTTCACGAACGGGTGGGATAGAGGAGATCGTCGTGAAGGATTACCCCACGGACAAACTGAGGAATATCGCCTTGATCGGTCACGGCACCAGCGGAAAGACGTCGCTGGCCGAGGCCATGCTTTACAGCATGAAGTCCATCACCCGGCTCGGATCGGTGGATGCCGGGAACACGACCACGGACTATGCCGGGGGGGAGCACAAGCGGAAGATCTCGATTCATCTCGGAACCGCCTACGGAGAGTGGAGGGATTGCAAGATCAACCTGTTCGACACCCCCGGTTACGACGATTTCGGCGGCGAGGTGGCCTCGGCGCTCCGGGTCGCGGATTGCGCCCTCCTGGTGGTGAACGGGGTGGCCGGGGTCGAGGCGGGGGCGGAGCGCACCTTTCAGGCCGCGCGAGCCCGGAACATGCCCACCATGGTCTGCGTGAACATGATGGACAAGGAGCACGCCGATTTCGACCGGGTGGTGGCCCAGGCCCAATCGCTCCTGTCCGAGAAGATGGTGCCCCTCCAGCTGCCGATCGGGGCCGGGCCCGACTTCAAGGGCCTGATCGACCTCTTCAAGATGAAGGCCTACATCTACTCCGATGCCGGGCACGAACCCACCGAGGCGGATATCCCGGCTGACTACGCCGACCGGGCGGCCACGGCGCGCGAGGCCCTGATCGAGGCGGTGGCGGAGTTCGACGACACCGTGATCGAGAAGTACCTGGAGGGCCAGGAGCTGACCCGGGAAGAGATCTTCGGCGCGCTTCGGATGGCGGTGGCCAAGGGCGGGGCCTACCCGGTCATGGTGGCCAGCTCCACCCACAATTTCGGCACCCGCCGGCTCCTCGACACCCTGGTGGTGTGCTTCCCGTCTCCCGCCGACCTGCCCGCCGCGTCCGCCACCCTGGGGGACGATGCGGTGGAGCTTCCCCCCGATCCCGACGGCCCGCCCGTCGCCCTGGTGTTCAAGACGGTGGTCGAACCCCACCTGGGCGAGCTCTCCCTGGTCAGGGTCTTCTCCGGCACCCTGACCTCCGGCTCGGAGCTCCACAACGTCAATCACGAGAGCGCAGAGAAGCTGGGCCAGCTCTACGCGCTGATGGGAAACCAGCGGGCCGAGGTGGCCAAGGTCCCGGCCGGAGACGTTGCGGCCGCGGTCAAGCTCAGGGCGACCCATACCGGGCATACCCTTTCGATGAAGGCCAAACCGTACCTCCTTCCGCCGGTCGATTTCCCGGCCCCGGTGACCACCGAAGCCATCGTCCCCAAGAACAAGGGGGACGAGGACAAGGTGGGGATGGCCCTCCACAAGATCATGGAGGAGGATCCCACCGTGAAGCTGGAAGTGGACGCCGAGCTCCACCAGCAACTCCTCTACGGCATGGGTGAGCTCCATCTCGAGGTGGTCCTGGACAAGCTGCGCGAGAAGCACGTGGAGGTGGAACTCAAGAAGCCCCGTATCCACTTCCGGGAAACCATCAACCGGCCCGCCGAGGGCCAGGGCCGCTACAAGAAACAGACCGGCGGCCGGGGCCAGTACGGGGACGTGTGGCTGAAACTCGAGCCCCGCGCCCGCGGCGAGGGGTTCGAATTCGTGGACCAGATCGTGGGCGGGGCGGTGCCCAACAAGTTCATCCCCGCGGTGGAGAAGGGGGTCAAGGAGGCCATGGTCGAGGGGATGGTGGCCGGCTATCCTGTGGTCGACATCCGGGTCACCCTCTTCGACGGGTCCTACCACACCGTGGACTCCAGCGAGATGGCGTTCAAGGTGGCCGGGTCCATGGCGTTCAAGAAGCTGATGCCCGAGGCCGGGGCGGTGCTGTTGGAGCCGATCATGGAGGTCGAGGTCCAGGTGCCCGACGACTTCACCGGGGACGTGATGGGGGATCTGAGCTCCCGTCGGGGCCGCATCCTCGGCATGACTCCGGAGGGCTCGGGCCAGTCGGTGCGGGCGCTGGTGCCCGCGGCCGAGATGTACCACTATCATGCCCAGCTCCGCTCCATGACCCAGGGGCGGGGGCGGTTCAGCATGAAGTTCAACAACTACGAGGAGATCCCGCGCGACCAGGCGGATCGAATCATCGAGGCCGCCAAGGCGGCACGGGAAGTAACCGAAGGAAGCTGACCGACCATGTCCGGACATTCAAAATGGGCAACCATCAAACGCAAGAAGGGCGCGGCGGACGCCGCCCGGGGCCGCATGTTCACCCGGCTCATCCGTGAGATCTCCATCGCCGCCCGCCAGGGGGGCGGGGACCCCGGGGGGAACCCCCGCCTCCGCACGGCGGTCGCCGCGGCCAAGGCGGCGAACATGCCCAAGGACAACATCGAACGGGCGATCAAGAAGGGTACCGGAGAGCTGGAGGGGACCACCTACGATGAGATCGTCTACGAGGGATACGGGCCTTACGGAGTGGCGGTCCTGGCCGAGACGGTCACCGACAACCGGAACCGGACGGCCAGCGAGATCCGGCACCTGTTCACCAAGTACGGGGGAAACCTCGGGGCGGTGGGCTCGGTGGCCTGGATGTTCGACCAGAAGGGCTCGATCACCGTGGATCGTTCCCGCGTGACCGAGGACGCGCTCCTGGAGGCGGCCATGGATGCCGGTGCCGAGGACGTGGTCACCGACCAGGAGGACACCTTCCAGGTGCTGACCGCCGCCACCGATCTGAACGACGTGGTGCAACAGCTCGAGGACAAGGGGATTCCCATCGAGGAGGCGAGCCTGGACCGCGTGGCCAAGACCTCCAAGACCCTGAACGAGGACGAGGCGGAGAAGTTCCTCAAGTTCTACGAGACGCTGGAGGAGCACGACGACGTGCAGAAGCTGTTCGGGAACTTCGAAATTCCCGACGAGGTGATGGAGAAGATGGGCGGCTGACGGAATGTCCTCTTCCCTGGGCGAGATGGGCACCCTGTTCACCCATTTCCCGACCATCCTGAAGCGTAGCTGGCTGGGGATGTGGCGGGACGACGCTCCCTTCTACGCCGCCGGAATCGCCTTTCACAGCCTGTTCAGCATCTTCGCCCTTCTCTTCCTGATCTCGATTCTCCTCGGCCTGATCGGCGGAGATCCGGAAACCCTCCGGGGCCTCACCCGGTTCGCCGGGGGCCTGGTTCCGGCCCGGACCCAGGACTTCATGAACCAGGCGCTGGAGCTGGCCCGTCGCCCGGTGCCCCGGAGCCTGATCCCGGTGGCCATCGCCACCACCCTGTGGACCGCCAGCAACGTGGTCCAGGCTCTCATCCACGCCCTGTCCCGCATCTACCACCTCGAGGAGTCCCGCGCCGCGTGGAGGACCCGGCTCATCGCCCTGGCGGTGGTGGCGACCAGCGCGCTGTTGTTGCTCCTGGGGTTCGTGCTCCTGGTCTTCGGCGAGGACATCTCCAGCGGGTTGAGCGGGTTCGAGCGGTTCCGGGTCCATGTCGTCGAGATCGTGCTCGCGCTCAAGACGCCGATCTCCGTGCTCATCGTCTTCGCCGGGGTCCATCTCATCTACTGGCTGGTCCCGAACTTCCGGCAGCGGCGCCGGCGGGTCTCCTCCCCGGGGGCCCTGGTGTTCACCGTGACCTGGATCCTGGCCACCCTCGGTTTCAACGCCTATCTCCGGAACCTGGCGGTGTACGACAAGATCTACGGGCCGATGGCCACCGTGGTGGTCATGCTGGTCTGGGTGCACCTCTCGGCCAACCTGGCCCTGTTCGGGGGCGAGGTGAACGCGGCGGTGAAACGGGTTCAGGCCGATCTCGAGCTGGCCGCGGGGGGCGGGGCCGCCCCTCCCGGTTGAGACCGGCGGGGGCCTCTGATATCCTGAAATCAGGCACGCGGTTTCCACCCGTAGGAGGCGAGGCACCCCATGGCTCAACCGAGACTTCTCGGCCCCAAGCTCTTCACGCTGGAGGAGGCGGAGGCCCTGCTTCCGCTGATTCGCCGACGCCTCGCCCGGTTCCAGGAACTCTTTGCCCGCTACGAGGCCTGCCAGCGCGACCTCGCCGTGCTCCGGCTCGCCTCCTCCTCGGGGGGTGACGGGGCCAACCCCGACGTCCAGGCGCTCGTGGCCAAGGAGGGCCTGGAGAAGAGCCTCCTCGAGGATATGCGGACGATCCAGCTCGAGGTGCTCCAATCCGGTTGCGTGCCGAAGTCCTACCAGGAAGGACTCGTCGATTTCTTCGCCCTCAAGAACGACCGGCTGGTGTTCCTGTGCTGGAAGCAGGGGGACAGCCGGATCAAGGCCTGGCATACCCTGGAAGGCGGCTACGCGGGACGCATGCCCATCACGCTCTTTACCGGCGCCGCCCCCCGCCGTACCAAGGAGGAAGAGGCCTGAGATCCTCCCCCGGTCGCCGCGGCGGGACCGCTTGATGGGCGACCTCAAGAACGAATTCTCCTGGTCGGTCTCCCGAAACCGCATCTTCAGCGATTGCCACCGGGCCTACTACTACCGGCACTACGGTTCCTGGGGAGGATGGGACCCCAAGGGCGATCCCGCCGCCCGCGAAGCCTACATCCTCAAGAACCTCGGGAACCGGTACACCTTCGCCGGCCAGGTCGTGCACGAAACGGTGGCCGACGTCTTGAATCGGCACCGGTACGGCCGCGAAGTGGGTCCGGAAGAGGCGAAGCGGTCCGCTCTCGGTATGTTGCGGAAGGGGTTCCAGGAATCGCGCTCGGGGCAGTACCGCCTCCGTCCCAAGCGGACGGTCGGGTTGTTCGAGCACGAATACGGCGAGGACCTCCCCGACGAAGAATGGCAGCGAATGCGGAACCGCGTCTTCACCTGCCTCGACAACTTCTTCTCCTCCAAGGTCCGCGAGGTGATCCTGGAGACCCGGATCGAGAACTGGCTCCCCATCGACTCCCTGGATTCCTTCGAGTTCGAGGGCACCAAGGTCTACGTGGCCCCGGACTTCGCCCTCACCAACGACCAGGGAAACGCGCTCCTCATCGACTGGAAGACCGGTCGCCCGGGGGTGGATCACGACCGCATGCAGCTGGTCTGCTACGGTCTCTTCGCCCGGAACAAGTGGGGGGTGGATCCCCGGCGCTCGATCGGGGAACTCCACTACCTCCTGACCGGCGACGTGGACATCGTGACCCTGGACGAGGCGGCTCTGGCCGAGGGTACCGCGCACATGCGGGAATCGATCGGGGCCATGCGGGCGCTTCTCACCGATCCGGCGGAGAACACGGCCGAGAAGGAGCGCTTTGCCCGGACCGCCGACCGCGCGGTGTGCACGCGCTGCAATTTTCGCCGGCTCTGCTGGCCGGATTGGCCGGCGACCGACTCTTGAGCGCGGGGGCCGGCAGGCGCGGGGCTTTCGGGCTTCGCGTAGAGTGACCCCATGTCCGACCTCCCTCCGCTGGTGCTCGCTCTGCAGCCCGTCCCCGGCTCCCCCCGCACTCTGGTCGCGGTGCGGGACGGGTCCGCCCCGGTCCGGGCCGGTTTCGAGAGGTGGCCGTTGCCGCCTCCCCCCGGGGCGCTCTTCCTCCACTGGCCGGCCCGCTTCGTCTGGACCGAGGCCTCGTTCCGCTGTCGGGGCGAGGTGCGACGAACCGCCGGCGCCGACTTCCCCCTGGCCACGGTGCTGGGGCGGTTGGGTCTGGCCGCTCCGCGGGGGCTTCCGGCTCTGACCGCGCTCTTGGCCGAAGGGTTGGGGGACATCGAGGATCCGGAGGCTCTGGGGGAGCGCCTGGTGGAGGGTCTGGCCGCCCGCCTGGCGGAAGCCGGGGCCGGCCCGGCCGGGGCGGAGGCCGCGAATCCCGGCATGGTTCGGGACGGGAAGACGGCGGTGGGATCCGGCGAGCGGACGGCGCCTGGGTTGCCCCCGGCGGCGCCCTCGGGGACCCGCCCCCGGCCGGAGCTGGCGGATGCCCTCTACGCCCTCCCCGACGCCCCCGGGGTTTATGCCTTCGCCGACGCGGAAGGGCGCGTGCTCTACGTGGGGAAGGCCCGGTCGCTCAGGTCCCGGGTGCCCCGGCACTTCGGTCCGCGGCCGGCCGAGCCGGAGAAGAGCCGGCATCTGGCGGAGCGGGCGGTGAAGCTCACCTGGACGGTGCTGGGAAGCGAGCTGGAGGCGCTCCTTCGCGAGCAGCTCAGGCTCCGGCGGGAGTCGCCCCCCTTGAACACCCAGGAACGGGTTCACGTCCGGCCCCGGGGGACGTGGCGCCGCGCCGCGGCCCTCCTGGTGCTTCCCTCGGCGGAGGCGGGTTGGGTGGAGGTGTGCCTGGTGGCCGGCGACGGCCGATTCCACTGGGAACGCGCGCCGCGCCGGGCGCGGGTGCCGCGGACCCTGGCCCGTCGTCTCGCCGAATTTCTGGGGGGTGGCGGTGACGGTCGTCTCCCCGGCGCCTCCGATCTTCCCCTGACCGCCGCCGAGGCCTCGGAGATGGCCGAGCTGACCCTGAGCTGGCTGGTACGCCACGGGGATGCGGTGACCCGGATCGACCTCCGCCGGGAGACCCCGGGCCGGCACCTGCTTCGGCGGGTCCGGCGCCTCCTGGGCGAGGATCCCGCCCGGGGCCGGACCGAGGCGCGCTGACCCACGAATCGCCGAGGGGGTGGTCAAGGGACGCCGGAGGGGGGACGATGTCCCGGGGGCGGCGCGATCCGGCGCCGGCCCTCGCGGACGTTTTCCCGGACGAGGTGGACATGACCCGACTCTTCACGCCGCTCACCATCAAGAGCGTCACCTACCGAAACCGTGTCTTCGTTTCCCCGATGTGCCAGTACTCGAGCGATGCGGGAATGCCCAACGAGTGGCATCTCGTCCACCTGGGGAGCCGCGCGGTGGGCGGGGCGGGGTTGGTGTTGGTGGAGGCGAGCGGGGTGTCGCCGGTGGGGAGGATTTCCCCCTGGGACTCGGGCATCTGGTCGGCGGTCCACGCGGAGGCGTTCCGCCGGATCACCGCCTTCATGAGCGCCCAGGGGGCGGTGCCGGGGATCCAGATCGGCCACGCCGGGCGGAAGGCCTCCACGTGGCGGCCCTGGGACCAGGAGCGGGGGGCGGTACCGGAAACGGAGGGGGGATGGCAGACCATCGGTCCCGGCCCCGAGCCCTTCGCCGAGGGCTACCCGGCGCCGCGGGCGATGACCGAGGCGGATATGGACGAGGTCGCCGGGCAGTTCGAGGCGGCGGCGGCCCTGGCCGTCCAGGCCGGGTTCCAAACCCTCGAGATCCACATGGCCCACGGCTATCTGATGCACGAGTTCCTCTCCCCGCTGGTGAACCGCCGCACCGATCGCTACGGTGGAAGCTTCGAGAATCGGACCCGCTTTCCCCTCCGGGTGGCGAGCGCGGTGCGGGGAGCCTGGCCCGAAGAGCTTCCCCTCCTGGTGCGCATTTCGGCCACGGACTGGATCGAGGGCGGCTGGGACGTGGAGCAGTCGGTGCGCCTGTCCCGGGAACTGAAGGCGCTGGGGGTGGACCTGGTGGACTGCTCGAGCGGGGGAGCGGTTCCGGGGGCGAAGATTCCGGTGGGGCCGGGCTATCAGACCGCACTGGCTGCGACCATCCGCGAGAAGGCGGGTGTGCTGACCGGGGCGGTCGGCATGATCATCGGGCCCGCCCAGGCCGAGACCATCCTCGCCACCGGTCAGGCCGACGCGATCCTCATGGCCCGGGAGTTCCTCCGCGACCCCTACTGGCCCCTCCATGCCGCCCGGAGCCTGGGGGTGGACGTCCCCTGGCCGGACCAGTACCTCCGGGGCAGGGTGTAGCCGCGGACCGGCCAGCGTGGGAACGAAGGAACCGGAGCCCGCCCGGGGCCCCGGTTCCCGTGGCTCGTGAAGTCGTCGGCCTACTGCAGCGCCAGCGCCACCCCGGACGCCGGAGCCAGCTCCAGGGTCCCGTCCCCGAGCTGAACCGTTTCCCCGGTGACCAGGTTCACCGCCTGGGTGGGGTTCCCGAGCGCGCCCAGGTCCAGCGAGGCCGTGGCCGCGGTCCCGCCCGCGTTCAGCGCCACCACCACGCGGTCGGTTCCCGCGGTGCGGAGGTAGGCGTACACCGGGCCGGAGACCATGAGGGTCCGGAAGTCCCCGCGGCGGAGCGCCTCGTGGGCGGCCCGGGCCTTGGCCAGGGTGGCGGTGTAATCGTGCATGGCCACCCGCTCCGGATCGTCCTTCCAGTTCCACAGGAACGGCCGCCGGCAGTCGGGATCGGCCCCCCCGGTCATGCCGACCTCGTCCCCGTAATAGATGTCCGGCGCGCCCACGTAGGTCATGCCGAAGAGATAGGCCAGCCGCACCCGGGCCAGGTCCCCGTTCACCTGCTGGCGGAAGCGCACGGTGTCGTGGCTGTCGATCAGGTTCATCATGACCTGCACCGCCTGGGTGGGGTAGGCGTTCCGCCCGGTGGCCAGGGTCCGGTCGAATTCCTGGGCGCTCCCGCGGCCCTGGCCCAGGAACTTGATCACCGGATCCCGGAAGTAGGCGTAGTTCATGGTGGCGTCGAAGATGGTGGGGCTGATCCAATCCGAGGCGTTTCCCCAGATCTCACCCACGATGTAGGCGTCCTGCTTGATCCCCTTGACCTTCCGGTTGAACTCCTTCCAGAACCAGAACGGGACCTCGTTGGGCACGTCCAGTCGCACGCCGTCCGCGTCCATGTCCCCGATCCAGTACTGGGTCACGTCCATGAGGTGGTCCAGGAGGGGCTGGTTCACCTTGGCTTCGGAGATGTTCCGGATCGCGTTCTCCTGGGGATTGGCCCGGGAGAGGTCGTAGTTCAGATCGGGAAGGTCGCCGAAGCCCCACCAGCAGTAGTAGTAATCCTCGGGCTTGGGGCCCCCGGGGCCGAAGGAGGCGGGGAGCGGCCACTTCTTGAACTCGTACCAGTCGTAGGTCTTCGATTTGGGACCGTTCTTGACCGCATCCTGGAAGGCCCAGTGGGCGTTTCCGGTGTGATTGAAGACGATGTCCAGGATGACATGGATCCCCTTGGCGTGGGCCGCGGCCACGAACTGCTTGAACTCCTCGTTGGTGCCGAAATGGGGATCCAGCTTCATGTAGTCGGCGCAGTCGTACTTGTGATTCGACTTGGCCTGGAAGATGGGGTTGAAGTAGATCGCGGTCACCCCCAGGTCCTTCAGATAGTCCAGCGACTGCTCCACGCCGGCGATGTCCCCGCCGTAGAAGGAGAAGTAGTCGGGTTTCCCGTCGGTGCGATAGGGGCTCCTGGTGAGCCCGGCCACGTCGTACCAGTCCTTGACCAGATGGTAGTACTCCTCGTTGGTCTTCCCCGAGGCGGGGAGGGTGGTCTTCCCGGCGTAGTACCACTCGCTGAAGTCGGGATCATTGGTGGGATCGCCGTTCCGGTACCGGTCGGGGAAGATCTGGTAGATGACCGCGTCCTTCACCCAGTCCGGGGTCTCGAAGGGAGGAAACGCGGAGACGGTGAAGCTCCACCAGGCGTCCGTCGGGGGCTTGGCCGAAGCCATCCCCTCCGCGGTCAGGTAGTCGGTCGTTTCCCCGTCCCGGTAGGCCGGGAGGTACCGGAACGAGGCGGGGGCATCGGTCACCACCGCGCGCCAGTAGCTGAACGCCTGGTCGCGCCCGGTCACCGACGCGGGGAGGGTGCGCTCCCCGGCAGCGTCGGAGACGAGCACGTCCATGGTCTCGATGTCGTTCCGCTGTGACTTGAAGGTCAGCTCCACCCGGCCTTCCCCCATGTTGTTCACCGTGCTCCCGGTCTGGGCGTAGTCCAGGCCCACGTCGGAAATCTTCCCGTCACCCTTCTCCACCTTGAGCACCGGGAACCGGGCGTCCACCTTGATCACGCTGTTCTGCCCGCCGAAGCCGTCGTCCACGAAGCTGTCGGCATGGGCGCGGTCGGTGATCCAGTTCCCGTCGGCCACGAACTTGTACTGGTAGTCGCCGGCGGGGAGGAGGAGGGTGAACGAGTACTCCCCGTTCTTGTCGGGGCCGGCCATGGGGGTCTTGTCCGCGTTCCAGTCGTTGAATGAGCCGGCCAGGGTGACCTTGTTCACCTTCCCCGCGGGTTGGTAACGAAACGTGACCTGGTGGAGGCCCTCGGAGGGAACCTGGCCCTTGGCCGGAACGTTGCCGCCCGGGCCCAGGATCAGGGGCTGGTCCTTCACGATCACCACCGCGTTTTCGCCGCCCAGCCCGTCCGGGGAGGAATCCATGGCGAAGTCGTCGGTGAACCACTGGTCCCCGTTCACCACGAATTTGTATTCGTAGCGGCCGGGATCGAGGTTCAGGGTGGTTTCCCACACGCCGTCCCCGTCCTTGTCGGCCATCGGGGTCGCTCCGGCGTCCCATCCGTTCATGGTTCCCGCCACCGTCACCGTGTTCACCCCGCCGATCACCGGCTGATAGCGGAAGGTGACCGGGGTCTTGCCCCCGGTCGCGGGTGCAGGGGGCGGGGTCACGCCGCCCACCGGCTCCCCCCCCTTGATTCCCACGGTGAGGGGCGTGGACCCCACCTTGAGCACCGAGTTCTTGCCGCCGTACCCGTCGTCGGCGAATCCCGCCGCGGTCTCGTCGGTGATCCACTGGGTGCCGTCGACCACGAACTTGTACTGGATCTCGCCGGGAGCGAGGTTCACCGTGGCTTCCCACACCCCGTTCTTCTCGGTCATGGGATTGGCGCCCGCATCCCAGTTGTTGAAGCTCCCGGCCACCGAGACGCTCTGGGCGCCCCCCTTGGGCCGGTAGCGGAAGGTGACCGGGGTCTTGCCGTCCGCGGCAGGGGTGGAGGCGGCGGGGGAGGCGCCCGCGGCCGGGGCGGCCCCGACGCCCGGGCCCACGTCCATGGCCTGGTCGCCGACATCCACCACCGAGTTCTTGCCGCCGAAGCCGTCGTCCACCAGTTTCTTGGCGCTCTCGTCGGCGATCCACTGGGTGCCGTTCACCACGTACTTGTACTGGTACTCGCCGGAAGCCAGCTCGACCGTGGCCGTCCAGGTCCCGTCGTGTTCGGTCATGGGATTGGCGTCGACGCTCCAGCTGTTGAAGCTGCCGGCCACCGCCACCGACTGGGCCGTGCCCGAGGGATGGAAGTGGAAGGTGACCGGCACGGCGCTCGCGGGACCCGCGGCGAGGATCGCAAGGGCGACGGCGCCCAGCGCGGCCCCGAAGGGCCCGGAGGGACGCCCGGAATCGTCTCGCTTGGAGCCGGGGCGGCGCCGCGAGAACAGGATCTCCCGGACGCGGGTGAGGATCAGGGTCAGGCGATTGAGCGAAGCCGATGAATCCACGGAACGAACCTCCGCTGCGATCGGGCGGCCTGGGGTGGGGGGGACGGGGACGGGGCCGCCGCTCGCCGTACAGGGTGCTCGGGACATGCGGTCATTGGACCGCTCCAAAAGCTCACGCAGTATACTCCAGCCACCCCCCTGCGTCATCCACTCCCCCTTGTCCGGCGGCCGTCCTCCGTGGTAGCCTCCGCTGGGCTAAGTCACACTATGACACGTATTTTGGGCGTTGACCCCGGGAGCCAGGTCACCGGGTACGGGTTCATCGAGGCGGGGCCGGGGAAGACCCGGGCTCTCCTCTACGGCACCTTGCGCCCGGGGAAGGGACTCGGACTCCCCGACCGCCTCCTCGCCATCCACCGGGGCCTGGCCGCCCTCATCGCCGAGCACGAGCCGGAAATCGTGGCGGTGGAGACCGCCTTCTACCACAAGAGCGCTCGCTCCACCCTGGTGCTGGGCCACGTCCGGGGGGTGGTGCTGTTGGCCGTTCGCGAGGCGGATCTTCCGGTCGAGGAGTACGCGCCGCGCGAAATCAAGCTCTCGGTGACCGGAAACGGCGGGGCGGCGAAGGAGCAGGTGGCCTTCATGGTCAAGGGAATGCTGGGCCTTCGGGAAACCCCGCCCCTGGACGCCGCCGACGCCCTGGCCGCCGCTCTCTGCCACTGGCACCGGGCCCGGTTGCGGGCGATCTCGTGACCGGGTTGGTGTCCGCGCCATGATCGTCCACGTCCGCGGTCGCATTCTGGCCAAGCAGCCGACCCGGGTGGTGGTTGAGATGGGGGGGCTCGGACTCGAGATCCTGGTTCCGCTCACCACCTCCCCGGTCCTGGGCGAGGTGGGGGAGGAGGCCTCCCTGCACACCGTCCTCGTGGTCCGCGAGGACGCCCTCACTCTCTACGGGTTCCGCTCCGACACCGAGCGTTCCCTGTTCCTGAAGCTCGTCGGCGTCTCGGGGATCGGCCCGAAGATCGCGCTCAACGCCCTCTCGGTGCCCTCCCTGGGCGAACTGGTGGCCGCCTTGCGGGAGGGGGACCTGGCGTTTCTCACCCGCCTCCCCGGGATAGGCAAGAAGACGGCGGAGCGGATGTCCATGGAACTCAGGGACGGGTTGGCGGGGTTCGCCGCAGAGGCTCGGGAGGGGGGTGAACGGGGCGCCGGATCCGACGCCGTGGCCGCCCTGGTTTCCCTCGGCTACTCGCGGCCGGCCGCGGCCCTGGCGGTGGAGAAGGCGGCCAAGGACCTTGGACGCTCCCCGGAGGTCGAAGTTCTCATCCGACGCGCGCTCGCCAGGCTGAGCGGCACGAAGGGGTAGAGTTCGGCCCCGAGGCGGCGATGGCCGGCTCGGTCGTCCCGGGAGGCGTCCTCCCGCCGGAGCTTCGAGGAGCCGGAGGGGACGATCGGGGCGCAATGCGGCCGGGAGCGCCCGGCGGGCGCTCCCGGCGGCCTAGCGGTTGCGCTTCTTGTGCCGGTTGCGGCGGCGACGCTTCTTCAGCTTGTGCTTGCGGATCTTCTTCCGCCGCTTCTTGATCAGGCTTCCCATGCTTATTCCATTGGTCGAGGTCTGTGGAGGGGGAACCCCAAGCGGGGTTCGCTCAGAGACAAAGTGCGAAGGAGTCTAACCGCTCCCGGAGCCGGGGGCAAGGTCTGAGTTTCCGGGGATCCCGGGCGGGCGTATGTGCCCGCGACCGGCGCCGGCGCCGGTCGCGGGTCGGAACGGGCCGGGGATCGGTCAGGACCCGATCCCGTCCAGGGCGCCCGCGGGGGGTGGGTCGGTGATCTTGATCTTGGCTTCGGCCTTGAGCGAGTCCACCAACGCCCGGAACTGCTCCTGGGACTTCTGCTGGGACAGGAACTGCTGGATCTGCGGCTTGACCGCCTCCAGCTTCTGGGGCTCTCCCATGCGCTTGTTCTGGAGTTTGATGACGTGATAGCCGTAATTGGTGGTGACCACGTCGCTCAACTGTCCGGGCTCCAGGGCGAACGCGGCGGAGTCGAAGGGCGCCACCATCTGCCCCTCGTTGAACCAGCCCAGATCACCGCCCTTGGTGGCGGAGCCGGGATCCTCGGAGTACTCCTTGGCCAGCTCGCCGAAGTCATCGCCCTTCTTGGCCTTGGCCAGGACCTCCTCGGCCTTCTGCCGGGCCGCGGCCTTGTCCGCGTCGGTCATCTCGGGCTTGGTGCGGATGAGAATATGGCTGGCCTCGACCTGGGGCTTCGCGGCGAAGTTCTCCGGGTGGCCGTCGTAATAGTCCTGAATTTCCTGGTCGGTCACCGCCTGATCCCGCTTCACCTTCTTGTCGAAGTAGTGCTTCAGGAGGAGGTTGGTCTTCATGTCCTTGACCACGTCCTCCTCGTTGGCTCCGTTGTCGGCGAGGAGTTTCTGGAAGGCCTCGTCCCCGCCGGCCATGGTCTTGAGCTGGGAGACGTTTCCCTGCACTTCCTCGTCGGTGACGGTGATCGAGTCCTTCACCGCGGCTTCCCGGAGGAGCTCCTGCTCGATCAGCCGGTCCACCGCGGTGTAGTAGAGACGCTCGGCCGGCGTGTTCCCCTGGGCGGTGGAGTCGGGCTGAATGCCCTGTCGCGAGAAGTTCTTGGCGACCTTCTGAACCTCCGAGACCTGGATGGGTACCCCGTTGACCACGGCGGCCGCGTTTCCGGCGTCACCCTCGCCCGAACCCGATTTGGAGCCGCAACCGACGGCAAGGACGGCAAGTCCGGTCGCGATCCACAAGAAACGTCGTTTCATTCCCGCATCCTTTCAGCCGCGGAACGGCGGCGTGCGTTCGGCCGCCCACCCGGGCGGCTTGCTTCGGCCGTCGGCGAGCGGCGGCTTGCTCGGAGCCGCCGCGGGGCGACCGTTGCGTGTCCAAGGGAGCCGGGATGGGCGTCGGGCCCGATCGAAGGGCCGGAGTTCAAAGCGCCAGCATCCGGAAACCGTCATCAACAGGGAGGCGGAGCGTATCAGGACACCCCGGGCTCGGCAAGAACGTAAACCGCAGCCGCGGCGTCTCCGCCGCCTCCGCCGCATGTTCTCGGTCCCTTGGGGACCTCTCCGTCCTCGATCCGATTTCCGGTCACCATACCGGGGCGCGGCGGACCAGCTTCCCCCCCGGGTGATTTTTTCGTCCTTCCGCCGAAGCGGTAAATCGACCGGATCGGTCAGGAGGTGGGGGAGGGTGACGCACCCGCCACCCGGGCCTCCTGATCCTTGTACTGCAATAGATACAGCTTGTAGTAGAGCCCCCGCGCCCGGAGCAGCTCCTGGTGGGTGCCCTCCTCCCGGATCTGGCCCTTGTGCATGACGATGATCCGGTCCACGTGCCGCACGGTGGAGAGCCGGTGGGCCACGATCAGCGAGGTGCGGCCCTTCATGAGCCGGGTGAGGGCGTCCTGGATCAGGATCTCGGTCTCGGTGTCCACGTTGCTCGTCGCCTCGTCCAGGATGAGGATCTCCGGATGATGGGCCAGGGCCCGGGCGAAGGAGAGCAGCTGCTTCTGGCCGGTGCTGAGGGACGCCCCCCGCTCCCCCAGCAGGGTGCTGAACCCCTCGGGGAGCCGGTTCACGAAGGACTCGGCGTTGACGGTGCGGGCGGCGGTTCGCACTTCCTCGTCGGGGATCTCCTCGTCGCCCATGCGGATGTTCTCGTTCACCGATCCGCTGAACAGGAACACGTCCTGGAGCACCAGGCTCATCCGCCGGCGAAGGTCGGCCTGGGGCCAGTGCCGGATGTCGATCCCGTCGAGCAGGATCGCCCCCTTCTGCACGTCGTAGAAGCGCATGAGGAGGCTCATGAGGCTGGTCTTGCCCGCTCCGGTGGCTCCCACGAAAGCGATCGACTCCCCGAGACCGACCTTGAAGGAAACATCCCTCAGGACCCAGTCCTCCGGGTTGTAGGCGAACCACACGTTGCGGAACTCGATCACCGGAAGCGCGCCGTTCCCCGCGGTGGCGACCCCCGGCTTCCCGGGATCCACGATGGTGGGGGGAGTGTCCAGGAGGTTGAAGATGCGCTCGCTGGCCGCCATCGCGGCCTGGAGGATGTTGTACTTCTCCGAGAGGTCCTGGATGGGGCGATAGAACCGCCGGACGTACTGGATGAAGGCCACCAGCCCGCCCAGGGTGAAGGCGTTGCGGAGGATCTGCTCGCCGCCCATCCAGATCACCAGGGCCAGGGCGAGGGAGGAGATGAGCTCCACCGCGGGGTAGAAGGTGGCGTAGTAGAACACCGAGCGCAGGTGGGCCTCGGTGTGGTCCCGGTTCAGGGCGTGAAACTCCCGGCGGCTCTGCTTCTCGTGGTTCATCACCTGGAGAACCGACATCCCGGTGATGGACTCCTGGAGGAAGGAGTTGATGCGGGCGAGCCGCACGCGGACCTGACGGTAGCTGTCCCGGACGTTGTTCCGGAACCAGCTGCTGAGCCAGAAGAGGAGGGGGAGAACGGCGAAGGAGATCAGGGCCAGCTGCCAGTCCATGACCAGGAGGACGATCATGATGCCGAACAGCGTCACCACGTCACCGAAGATGGCCACCACCCCGCTGGTGAACATCTCGTTCAGCGCGTCCACGTCGCTGGTGAGCCGGGTGATCAGCCGGCCCACCGGGTTCCGGTCGAAGAAGGCGACCTGGAGATTCTGGAGGTGGCGGAAGATCTGCCCGCGCAGCTTCACCATGATCTCCTGCCCCACCTTCTGCATGATGTAGGTCTGGGCGTAGCCCAGCACCATGGCGAAGACGAGGGTGCCCAGGAACAGGGCGGCGATGCGAATGAGGCCGGGAAGATCCTTCCCCCCGATGTAGCGGTCGATGGCGATCTTGGTCAGGAACGGCCCGGCCAGGTCGAGAAGGGAAGTCCCTATCAGGAGAAGGATCGAGACGACCACCGCGGTATGGTGCGGCTTGAGATAGGTGAGGAGCCGCTTCATGAGCCGGCCGTCGTAGGCCTTGCCCAGGACCTCGTCTTCCTGGAATTCGTGGCCGATCACAGCGTCGCCTCCAGCTCCTGCTCGAGCTGCTGGAGGCTGACCAGCTCCGCGTACTGCCCGCTCCGGGCGAGAAGCTCCTCGTGGGTGCCCTCCTCCGTGATCCTCCCCTCGTCGAGAACCACGATCCGGTCGGCCAGCTTGACCGTGCTCACCCGATGGGCCACCAGGATGGTGGTGCGGTCCTTCATGAACACCCGGAGCCCGGAAAGGATGTCTTCCTCGGTGCGGGTGTCCACGCTGGCCAGGGCGTCGTCGAGGATCAGGATCCGGGGGTTGCGCAGAAGCGCCCGGGCGATGGCCGTGCGCTGTTTCTGCCCCCCGGACAGGGTCACCCCGCGCTCGCCCACCATGGTGGCGTAGCGGTCGGGAAAGTCCTCGACGTCATCGGCCAGCCGGGCCAGCTCGGCCATGCGGTGGATCTCGTCCTCTCCGGCCTCGGAAGTGCCGAGCGAGATGTTCTGGGCCACGGTGCGGCTGAACAGGAAGGTCTCCTGGGGAACGTACCCTATCGACGAGCGCAACCGGTTCAGATCCATTTCCCGAACATCCATCCCGTCCACCAGGACCCGTCCGCGGACCGGATCGTAGATCCGCGGAATCAGGTTCACCAGCGTGGTCTTCCCGGAGCCGGTCCGTCCCACCACCGCCACCGTCTCCCCGGGACGGATCTTGAGGTTGATTCCGGCCAGAACCTGGGCATCCGGCCGGGTGGAGTGGGCGAAGTGGACGTCCATGAACTCGATCTCCCCGGCCAGGGGCGGGACGCCGTCTCTCCCGTCGGCCTCCGAGTCCGGGACCGGGTTCACGATATCCGGCTCGGCATCGAGAACCTGGTTCATCCGCTTCATCGAAGCCGCCCCGCGCTGGAACATGGAGACCACCCAGCCCAGGGCGATCATCGGCCAGATGAGCATGACCAGGTAGGAGTTGAAGGCCACGAAGTCGCCCAGGGTGATCTTCCCGTCGATGACCAGGGAGCCCCCGACCGCCAGGACCAGGACGCTGCCGGTCCCGGCCAGGAAGCCGATGGCCGGGGAGAAGATCCCGTTCACCTTCACCAGGGTCATGTTGCCCCGCAGGTAATCCATGTTCTTCCGGTGGAAGTCCCGGGTGGCCGCGTCCTCCTGGACGTAGGCCTTCACCACCCGGATTCCCGAGAGGTACTCATGGGCCCGCTCGGTGATGGCCGAGAACTGGGCCTGCACCTCCTCGAATCGCTTGTGGATGATCCTCCCGTAGCGGTACATGAAGAGCGAGATCAGGGGGAGGGGGATCAGGGACACCAGGGTGAGCCGCCAGCTCAGGATCATCATGAAGGTCAGGGCGGCGGCCAGCGTGACCACGGTGTTGATCGAGTACATGATCCCGGGGCCGAGCACCCCCCGGACCGCGTTCAGATCGTTGGTGGCGCGGGCCATGAGGTCCCCGGTGGGGATCCGGTTGTAATAGGAAAAGGAGAGCGTGGTGAGCTTGTGGTAGAAATCGTTCCGGAGCTCGTACTCGATCTCCCGGGACACGCCGATCATGAGCCGGCGCATGTAGAACCGGGCCAGCCCTCCCAGGAGCGCCATGACCACCAGGGCCCCGGCGAAGGCCATGAGCTTTCCCCGGCTGATCTCCGCGGTGAGGCCGTCGATCGCGTACTTGAACACCCAGGGGCTGGCGAGCTGGAAGGCATCGGAGAGGATCAGGGCCAGCATCCCCCAGTACATGGTCCGTTTGTGCCGGCGGAGGTAGGGGCCCAGGGCGGCGAGCGCGTTCACGGCGTCTCCTCCGAGGCCTCGGAGGGGGAATGCGGGAGCCCGGGGGGCGGGCACGGCGTGACGCCACCCCCGAAGGGGAGTCCCGAGCCGGCCCTCATGCGACGGGAGGCCCCGTCCGACCGGAGCCTCCTCGAAACGGGTTGTTGCACCATGGGAAACGAGCAGTGTATCAAGACGGCGGTCCGGTCGTAAATCCGACCCGGAGTTCCGGGTAGGGAAGTGGGCCCGGGGGGGGCGCGGCTTTCCGCCCTTGCCCGGAGGGGTTCGCGTCCCTAAGGTGTGCCGGAGTCCCGGAGGGCGGCGGACCTCCGGACGGGCGAAGACTCTGAAGGGGGGCGACGATGCCGGTGCAGATCCTGGTTCTGAAACCCGACGGTTCCCTGGAGGTCGACCCGCCCCTGGAGGAACTGGGGCCCCACCTGGCCCAGGCGGAGAGCCGGATCTGGGTGGACCTTCTCGATCCGGAAATGGCGGATTATGAGGCCCTCCAGGGGGTGTTCACCTTTCATCCCCTGGCCATCGAGGACTGCCACAACAACATCCAGCGACCCAAGGTGGACGACTACGGGACCCACATCTTCACCGTCTTCCACGGGTTGAACCTGAACGAGGGGGCGGATCCCCTGGACATGCTGGAGATGGACACCTTCCTGGGACCCAACTACCTGGTCACCGTGCGCTACGGCCGGCTCTTCTCCATCCGCGACGTGTGGGACCGGGTCAAGAAGAACCCGGATCTCCTGAAGAAGGGGCCGGATTATGTCTTCTACCTGGTGGTGGACCGGATGGTCGACTACTACTTCGAGCTGATGGAGCGGATCGACGACGAGCTGGACACCCTCGAGGAACGGCTGTTCACCGAGCTCGGCCGGGACCTTCTCCAGCAGATCCTGAACCTCAAGCGGAGGATCATGGCGCTCCGGCGGGTGGCCGGGCCCCAGCGGGAGGTCATGAACCAGCTGACCCGGGGGGACTTCGCGGTCACCCAGGGAGCCACCCGCTACTACTTCCGGGACGTCTACGACCACCTGCTCCGGATCGGGGACGCCCTGGACAGCTACCGGGACACCGCGGGAAGCGCCATGGAGACCTACATGACCCAGCTCTCCAACCGCGCCAACGACATCATGAAGGTGCTCTCGATCATCGCCACCATCATGCTTCCGCTCTCTCTCATCACCGGGTACTTCGGGATGAATTTCCAGCAGATGCCCTGGCTGGGGAACCGCTACGCGGTGTACTGGCTGACCGGGGGGATGCTCCTCCTGGCCCTGGGCATGCTGGCCTATTTCCGGCACAAGCGCTGGCTCTAGCGCGGTCCACCGGGCCGGCCGCGCCGTTCAGTCCAGATCCGGTTCGGCCAGCTCGCGCACCTCGACCGTACCCAGGCCGCCCAAGGAGTCCCCGAGCGCCCCCACGTTCCCCACCATCACCGTCACCATCCCGTCCGGGTCGCAGAGACGTCCGGCCAGTGCCTGAACCTGGGCCGGGGTCACCGCGCGGATACGGTCCAGGTAGTGGCGGTAGAAGTCCTGGGGCCGTCCGTCGAACTCCAGGTTCATGAGCGCCTCCACCACGCTCTCCGGGTCGGCGAACCCCCGCACGAACCCGTTCACCAGGGCGTCCTGAGCCCCCTGGAACACCGCGTCGGGGACCGGGGCCTCGGCCATGCCGGACACGATGCTTCGCATGAGGCGGAGCGCTTCCAGGGTGCTTTCGGTCTTGGTCTGGCATTGGATGACGAAGGGACCGGGATCGCAGCGGTCGGTGGGGAGCGAGCTTCGGACCGAGTAGGCCAGGCCGGCGCGATCGCGCACCTCCTGCCCCAGGCGGCTGGTGAAGCTCCCCCCGCCCAGGATGTAGTTCATGACCTGGCCGGTGTAGATGTCCGGGCTCGCGCGGTCGAGTCCGGGGCGGCCGAAGGCAATCGCGGTCTGGGAGAGATCCTTCGGGTAGAGGAGAACGGCGGGCGGGGTGACCTGCCCCGCTTCCGGGGGCGCGGCGGGTAGATCCGGGGCGGCGCCCTTCCAGCCGGCGAGCACCTTCTCCAGGGCGTCCCGGGCCTCCCTCGGGGAGATGTCCCCGGTCACCGCGATGAACAGGTTTCCGGGGACGTAGAACCGATCGTGGAACCGTCGCAGATCCCCGGCGGTGATCCCGCGCACCCGGTCCCATTCCGGGGAGCGCCCGTAAGGGTGGTCGCCGAACACCGCCCGGGCGAACTCGCGGGCCACCGCCTCCCGCGGGTTGTCGTTCTGGCGGCGGATCGAGGACCGCACTTCCTCCTTCCGGAAGGCGATCCGGTCCTCCGGGAAAGCGGGCTCCCGGATCATCTCCGCCACCATGGCGAGCCCGGGCGCCAGGTTCTTCCGGAGGACGTTCAGGGTGATGCCCGCGGCCTCGTCGCCCGGGGAAACCCCCACCTGGGCGGCCAGCTCATCGAGGCTCTGGTCGATCTCCTGGTAACCGTGCTTCGCCGTACCCCCGGTGCGGATCAGGTTCAGGACCATGTTGGCCAGGCCCGCCTGCTCCACCGGCTCCTCGAAAGAGCCCGCCCGGAACTGGAAGAGCACGTTCACCAGCGGGACCCGGTGATCGGGATAGACGTAGATGATGCTCCCCCCGGACAGGGTCTCCCGGGTCACCTCGCGGCCGACCTCGGGCACCGACCAGGTCAAGGGCGGAACGGGGATAGCTTCCAGCGCCTTCTCGCCGATCGAGACCCGGGGGCCCTCGGGCTGGGCGAGTGCGAGGGCTCCGGGAGTCGCGAACGCCCCCAGGAGACCGGCCACGGCCGCGAGCATCAGGGGACGGTCGAGCGGATTCATCGGGCCACCTCCGCGGGAGCGCCGGCGGGCTGGAGCTCGGCGACGGTCCGGTTCCGGGGATCGAAGAGCGCGCGGGCCACCCGCCGGACGTCCTCCGGGGTGACCGCCATCCGGGCCCGGTAGGCCTTCTCCAGGTTTTCCCAGGACCCGGTCAGGACCTCGTAGCTGGCCAGGTTCAGGGCCAAGCGGGTGGGGTTCTGGAGGGAGCGCATGAGATCGGCCTCGAGCTGGATCTTGACCTTGTCGAGTTCCCGGTCGGTGGGGGGGGCGGTGGCCATCCGCGCGAGCTCGGCCTCGAGCGCGGTCCGGAGGCTGTCGAGCTTTCCCGGTTCGAGCGGCGCGGTGTCCACCATGAAGAGTCCCGGGTACTTGTCCCCGCGGATCCCGGAGCTCACGCCGGCGGCGAGCTTCCGATCGAGAACCAGGGAGCGGTAGAGACGCGAGGTGCGGCCTCCGGTCAACAGCCCGTCGATCACCTCGACCACCACCCGGTCGGAGTCGGTGAGGGCGCCGGTGTGGAATCCCATCGAAAGTCGCGGGGTGGCGTCGAACTCCACCTCCACCCGCTTGGGGCCGGTCTGGGGCGGCTCGACGGTGGTCACCACGTGGGCCGGCCCGGACGGGGGAATCGGTCCGAAGTAGCGTTCGGCCAGCTCCATGACGCGGGCCGGGTCGAGGTTCCCCACCACCACCATGGTGAGGTGGTTGGGCGCGTAGTGCTCCTCGAAGTAGCGCCGGACCTCCTTGCGCTCCAGACGCTCCAGATCGCTCTGCCAGCCGATGGCCGACCAGCGGTAGGGATGGGCGGCGTAGGCGGTGGCGATGAGCGCGGTGTAGAGGGCGCCGTCGGGGTCGGTGTCGTAGGAGCGCCGCCGCTCCTCCATGACCACGTCCCGCTCGGAGTAGAACTCGCGGAACACCGGATGGGCGATCCGGGCCGACTCGAACCAGGCCCAGACCTCGAAGAGGTTGGGGGGAAAGCTCTCGAAATAGACGGTCTGATCCTCGGAGGTGAAGGCGTTGAGGCCGGAGAACCCGAGCTTGCTGGTCACCACGTCCAGGTCGTTCTGGACGGTGACCCCGCGGGCGGCCAGCTCCAGCGAGTCGGCCCGGGCGCGGAGCTCCGCCAGCGCCCCGGTGTCCGCCCCCCCGAGGCCGCGGAGGTCGCGATCGCGGAGCCGGAAGGAGTCCGCCATGGTCGAGTCCACCCGGGCCATGATGCGGGTCTCGGCGGCCAGGTCGGTGGTCCCGATCTCGGTCGTCCCCTTGAACATCATGTGCTCGAGCACGTGGGAGGTCCCGGTGATCCCCGGCTCCTCGTCCACCGAGCCCACGTCCACGTAGAGGAAGGAGTAGACGATGGGGGTGGCGGTCTCGGGCACCAGGAGGAAGGTCATGCCGTTGGCCAGCCGGTGTCGCTCCACGTGGACCCGGAGCGGAGTGTCCGGGTTCGGGGCCCCGGATACCGGCGGCGCGAGACTGACCGCGGCAAGCGCGGTGAGGAGCGAAGCGGCCACGGCGCGGGAGAAGGCGATTTGTCTCATGTCGGACTCCAACTCGTCGTGCGGGGGTCAGGGGACTATGTCAAATCGGGAGGGGAGCGTCAACGAACCGCGGGCGCGGGCCGCCGGCGAAGGTCGAACGAAGGCGAGCGTCGTTGACAACGCTTCGAGCGCGTCGATACATTGGTGCCGGCGCCGGGGGCGCCGCCAGCCCGCCCGACCCCCGGAGGCCGGACGATCCGGAGGGGATCGGTCGGCGTCCGATCCCGCGACACGGTTTCACCTTCACCACGACAGGACCATGGCCAAGAAGAAGACGACCCGGAAGAGCCCCGCCTCGGGCCGGGGACCGAAGCAGCGTGACTCGGGCCGGCGCGCGTCGGGGGCGGGGGCGAAGACGACGAAACGGGGGAAGGCGACGAAGCCGGCGAAGGCGGCCAAGAAGAAGGCGGGGGGGGCGCGCCCCGCGAAAACGGGGGGCGGCGGGAAGAGGCGGGCCGCGGGAGGGAACCGCGCGGCCGGGCGGGGATCAGCGAAGGAGGGCAGGCAGAGCGTGAGCACCACCGACACCCAGGTGAAGGGCGTCCGCCGTCGGAAGCGCGGCAAGACCGCGGATCAGGAAGAGCTTCTCTTCGATCCCGCCGCCGCCGACGCGGCGACGGGGACGCCGGACGCGGTTTCGATCGACCAGGGTCCGGCCGGGATCCCGGAACCGGCGGGGCCGGAGAACGGGGGCGCGCCGTCCCGGCGGGGACGGGCGCGACGAAGCGCCCCGGCCACCGCGGCGTCGATGGCCAAGAAGCAGCGCGAGATCTCGGTGAGCGAGTTCTTCTCCAAGAACCGTCATCTCCTGGGATTCGACAATCCGGCCAAGGCGCTCCTCACCACGATAAAGGAGGCGGTGGACAACTCCCTCGACGCCTGCGAGGAGGCGGGAATCCTTCCCGACATCCGGGTGGAGATCCACCAGTTGGCCGAGGACCGATTCCGGGTGGCGATCGAGGACAACGGCCCCGGCATCGTCAAGGCCCAGGTGCCGCGCATCTTCGGCCAGCTCCTCTACGGCTCGAAGTTCCACCGGCTTCGCCAGTCCCGGGGCCAGCAGGGGATCGGGATCTCCGCCGCGGGGATGTACGGTCAGATCACCACCGGACATCCGGTCGTGATCACCAGCCGGATCGCCGCCAACAAGCCCGCCCACCACTTCGAGATCCAGATCGACACCCGGAAGAACGCGCCGGTGGTGGCGGTGGACCGGGAAGTGGACTGGAACGGCGTGCCGCACGGGACCCGGGTGGAGATCGAGCTCGAGGCCACCTACCGGAAGGGGCCCCGCTCGGTGGACGCCTACCTCCAGCAGACCGGCCTGGCCAACCCGCACCTGCGCCTGGAGTACCGGCCCCCCAAGGACGAGCCGGTGGTCTACGCGCGCGCCGCCGAAGAGCTCCCCAAGGAGCCGATGGAGATCAAGCCCCATCCCCACGGGATCGAGCTGGGGATGCTCATGAAGATGCTGGCCGAGACCAAATCCAGGAACGTGAAGGGCTTCCTCACCTCCGAGTTCTCGCGGGTGAGCGCCCGGGTGGCGTCGGACATCCTGGCCAAGGCGAAGATCCGCGAGACCGCCTCGCCCCGGAAGGTTCACCGGAACGACGTGGAGGCGCTGTTCAAGGCGGTGAACCAGACCAGGATCATGGCCCCGCCCACCAACTGCCTCTCCCCGATCGGGGAGGATCTCCTGATCGCCGGACTCAAGACCGAGGTCCAGGCCGCCTTCTACACCGCCAGCACCCGGAGCCCCGCGGTCTACCGGGGGAACCCGTTCCAGGTCGAGGTGGCCCTGGCTTACGGCGGGAAGCTCGCCGCCGACGAGCCGATCACCCTCTACCGCTACGCCAACCGCGTGCCGCTCCTCTACCAGCAGGGAGCCTGCGCGGTGACCAAGGCGGTGATCGGCACCTCGTGGCGGAGCTACGGGGTGCAGCAGTCGAAGGGCTCGATCCCCATCGGCCCGATCGTGCTCATGGTGCACATCGCCTCGGCGTGGGTTCCCTTCACCAGCGAATCCAAGGAGGCCATCGCCCACTACCCCGAGATCCTGAAGGAGATCAAGCTGGCCATCCAGGAGTGCGGGCGGCGGCTGGGCACCTTCATCCGCCGCGGGCAGCGGGAGCGGGAGGCGGAGCGGAAGCGCTCCTACATCGAGAAGTACATCCCCCACATCGGGATCGCCCTGAAGGAGATCCTGGATCTCTCCGACCAGGAGGAGGCCCGGGTGGTGGAGACCCTGAAGGACACCCTGGAGAAGTCGCGGAAGATGGAGTAGGGGGCGCGCGGCGTGCCGCCTGCCCGGGCCGGACTCCGGTGCGCGTCGGTCGCGGCCTCGGAAGCGGCGCACCGATGCGCGGAAAGCGAGAGTGACGTCATGGGAGCGGTCAAATCAAACCCCATCCCGACCGCCCGTCTGAGCGACGCGGACCTCACCTACTGGCGCGGGCAGTTTCCCATCCTCTCCACCACCACCTACCTGGTGACCCATTCCCTGGGGGCGATGCCCTGGGGGGCGCGGGAGGCCTTGAACCGGTACACCGAGGCCTGGGCCTCGCGCGGGGTGCGGGCGTGGGAGGAGGGCTGGTGGGACCTGGCCTCCGAGGTGGGGGACGAACTCGCGCCCCTGGTCGGCGCTCCGGTGGGGACGGTGAGCCTTCACCAGAACGTGGCCGTGGCCCTGGCGGTGGCGCTCTCCTGCTTCGAGTTCGAGGGCGAGCGCAGGAAGGTGGTCTACGCCGACGTGGAGTTCCCCTCCGTCCAGTACCAGCTCCGCGAGCTGGCGCGGATCGGGGGGGAGCCGGTCCGGGTGGAATCCCCGGATCGCGCGTATCCCTACGAGGCGATGATCGCGGCCATCGACGAGCGTACGAAGCTTGCGGTGGTCTCGGCGGTGGTCTACCACTCGGCGGAGCTGGTGGACCTGGTACCGCTGGCCGAGCGATGCCGGGAGGTGGGCGCGCTCCTGGTGGTCGACGCCTACCAGGCCGGGGGGACGGTGCCGTTGAACCTGGTCGGATCCGGGGTGGACCTCGCGGTGGGGGGCTCGGTCAAGTTCCTCCTCGGCGGCCCCGGGGTGGGCTACCTCTTCGTCCGGCCGGGGCTGGCCACCGAGCTTCGCCCCCGGCTGACCGGCTGGATGGCCCACCGGCGCCCGTTCGCCTTCGAGGCCGGCGACCAGGACTTCCGGGGAGAAGGATCGTGGCGGTTCCTGGGCGGGACCCCTCACGTTCCCGCCCTCCACGCCGCCCGGGCCGGCTACGACGTGATCGCCAAGGTGGGCCTTCCCGCCATCCGAGCGCGGTCCCTGGAACTCACCGGGTACCTGATCGAGTCGGCGCGGAGCCTCGGCTGGCGGGTGGTGACTCCGTCGGAGCCCGAGCGGCGCGGAGGTTCGGTGACCCTGGACCTCCCCGAGGCCGACTCGCTGGTGCGTCGCCTGGCTGAGCGCGAGATCCTGGTGGACGCCCGGCCCCGGGCCGGGGTCCGGGTGGGGCCGCACTTCTACAACACCCGGGAGGAAGTGCGCCGGTTCGTGGACGCGGCGGCGGCGATCGTGAAGGGAAAGTGACCATGGGGCGGATCATCGACATCAGCCCGCCGGTCTCGACCGCGATCTCGGTCTGGCCCGGGGACACGGACTTCCAGGTGGAGTGGGTGTCGCGGATGGAGGAGGGCGCCTCCGCCAACGTGGCCTCGATCACCACCACGCCGCACGTGGGAGCGCACGCCGACGGCCCCCTCCACTTCCTGCACGACGGGGACGGGATCGGGGAGGTGGACCTGGAACCCTACCTGGGAATCTGCCGCGTGGTGGACGTGACCGGGTCGGCGGTGATCGACGAGGAGGCGCTCTTCGGGGTGGATCTCGGTGGCCGGGAGCGGCTCCTGTTCAAGACCGGGACCTTCCCGGATTACCGGAGCTGGAACGACGGCTTCGCGTACTTCGATCCGGCCCTTCTCCGGCGGCTGGGAAAGACGGGGGTGGTGCTGGTGGGGATCGACACCCCTTCGGTGGACCCCTTCGAATCCAAGGAGCTTCCGGCCCATAACGCGCTCTTGAGCCTCGGCATGCGGAACCTGGAGGGACTGGATCTGTCGCTGGCGGAGGCGGGGGACTACGAGCTGATCGCGCTCCCGCTCCGCATGACCGAGGTGGACAGCTCGCCGGTCCGGGCGGTGCTCCGGACCCTGGACTGACCTGGAGGATTAGGTGGCCAAGAAGAAGACGACCAAGAAGAAGGCGGCGCGGAGAGCGCCGGCCAATGGCGCGATCAAGGACACGGTGGGGCTCATCACCCGGGAAGCCCGGGACATCGAGACCAAGATCCTGAAGCGGGGAAAACCCGCGCTCCACCTCCCGCTGCGAGCCCTGGCCAACGTGAAGTACTCGGTCAAGAAGGGCCACTTCGAGATGAAGGGGAAGTCCAAGGAACGGACCCTGACCGTGAACACGGTCAAGACCTTCGCGCAGACCTTGCGAATGATGTCCCTCTCCAAGGAGCTGGTGGAGCAGGACGACATCGCCTCCAAGCGGGAGGCCTACTACGTGAGCAAGAACTGGGGGGATGCCCGGTTCGTGGAGCAGCCGGAGTCGGACACGGTGATGGACGACCTCGAGGCTTTGTTCTCGGTGAACCGGGAGCAGCTCGGCTTCATTCCGGAGGAGAAGGGCGGCGACGTGGCCGGCCAGCTGGTGGTGGTGGACCGGGACCGGGACACCGGGGCCACCCTCAAGATCGACTGCACCCGGTTCGGGAGCGGGGCCTACTCGATCCCCATTTCCGTGGAGCACCTGGGGTTCGAGACCAAGGCGTCCTTCATCCTGGTGATCGAGACTTCGGCCATGTTCCAGCGCCTGGTGAAACACAACTACTGGAAGACCGCCAACTGCATCCTGGTGTCCATGGGGGGCGTGCCCACCCGGGCCTGCCGCCGCTTCATCCGCCGGCTGGCCGACGAGAAGAAGATCCCGGTCTACGTCTTCGTGGACGGCGACCCCTATGGATTCATGAACATCTACCGGACCTTGAAGGTCGGCTCGGGGAACGCCGCGCACCTGAACGAGTACTTCTGCGTTCCCCAGGCCCGGTTCCTGGGGGTGACCCCCGCGGACATCACCGACTACGAGCTCCCCACCCATCCCCTGACCGAGATCGACGTCAAGCGCGCCCGGGACGCCATCAAGAACGATCCCTTCGTCCAGCACCACCGGGACTGGCAGCGGGCCCTGTTGAAGCTCATCTCCATGGGGGTCCGCGCGGAGCAGCAGGCCCTGGCCAAGCACGGCCTGAACTACGTGATCGACACCTACCTGCCGGAGAAGCTGGCCCATCCGGAGAAGTTCCTGCCGTAGCGAGGAGCCTCGGGAGCAAACACGGCGGGACCGGCCCCGGCGCGCGCGAGCCGGCCTACGGCTTCGGCCGCACTTCCTCCCGGGTGCCCCGGATGTCCTCGGGGTTCCGCCGGACGGCCATGAAGTCGTCGCGAAGCGAGGCGTAGAGGGCGTCCCGGCGGTCGTAGAGCCGCTTCAGGGGCCGCGGCTCGTGGCGGGCCAGGGCGTAGGCGGTGAGGAGCGGGGCCCCGATGGTGGAGTCGGTGTAGACCACGACGGTGTCCGGGAGCTTCTCCGGATCGACCTTGCCCCAGGAGACGGCCTCGGCCGGGGTGGCCCCGGAGAGGCCCCCGGTGTCGGGACGGGCGTCGGTGATCTGGATGAAATAGTCGTGGCCGTTGTTGGGAAGGCCGAGCACCTCCTGGATCTGGGGCTCGGTCTGGAGCACGAAGTTCTTGGGGGAGCCTCCGCCCAGCAGCAGCACCGCGCTCCGCCCGCTCTGCTTGGCCGCGTATACGATGGCCGCGGTCTCGTTCACGTCGCGGCTCACGTCGATGGTCGGCCCCTCGCTCCGGAGCGCCATCTCGGCCACGTTCATCCCGATCGAGGAGTCGCCGGGGGAGGAGACGTAGCAGGGGACGCCGGCCCGGTAGGCCACGGTGAGGAGGCAGGTGTCGATGACCCCGAGCCGGTTCTCGCGTTCGGCCAGGTGCTTTCCCAGGAGGTGGTGGAACTCCGCCGTCCCCATGGCGCGGTGGAACTCGGGGCTTTTCATGACCTCGCGGATGAAGCTGTCGGTCTTGAGCAGCACCTCGTAGTCGAAGAGCACGTCGTAGATGCGGATGACCCCGGCCTCGAACAGCTCGCGGTCGTCCAGGGTGTGGCTCCCGCGGTGGAGCGCCAGCCCCAGGCCGAAGTGGGCGTCGTGGTAGAGGTTCGCTCCGGTGGAGACGATCCAGTCCACGAACCCCGCCTTGACCAGGGGTATGAGGCTCGAGAGCGAGACCCCGGCCGGGCTCAGGGCCCCGGCCACGCTCATGCCCACGGTGACGTCGGGGTCCAGGCACTTGTCCACGAACAGTCGCGCCGCCTGCTGGAGACGGCCCGCGTTGTAGGCCAGGAACGAGGCGTCGATGAGGTCGGCGGCGGTCATGTCGCCGGTCACCGGCCGGGGCTGGATGCGCGCGCCCCCCAGGAACCCGCGCTTCTTGTCGTGGTCGGTCATGATTCCTCCGGGAACAGGGGCACCTGCTCGGAACGCCGGGATAGATCGAGGTGCGCCACCACCGTCTCGGTCCAGGTGGACTGGCGCTCCGGGGAGAGCCGGAGCACCGGCACCCCGAAGTCGGCGATCAACGTGTCGATGGCCGCGTCGATCTCGTGCTGGAATCCGGTATTCACGTCGCGGACCCCGTCGAAGCTCGGCAACTGCCAGATGGGGACCTTGACCAGGGCGCTGTACCCGGGGAGCCAGGCCGCGATCAGGGGCTCCAGCTCCTTCCGGCGGCCCATCCGGTGGACCAGGTAGGCATAGTTGTCGAGGAGGGAGCGGTCGCAGACCACCACATCGTGCCGCTCGGCCGAGGCCAGCTCCCGGGCGAGCTGGGTGAACAGGATCCAGGACTGGGCGGCCAGGGTGGTGTCGCGGTTGATGGGGAGGGGGCAGTCCCGCGCGACCTCCTTCACCAGGTCCACGGAGTAGTCCATCCGCTTGATCCTCGCGGCGAGATCGAAGCAGAGGGTGGTCTTTCCCACTCCGTGGGTTCCGATGAAAGCGACTTTCAACCTGTCCTCGCTGGGTGAAACGGCCCGGATATCCCCTCGCGCGGCGAGATTCTAGCATACCGCGTTCGGAGCGAAGGGCGCGCGGTTTGCGCGTTTCGCCACCATCCTGTAGGGTAGGAAAAGCATCATACGGATGTTGACGCTTTGCATCGGGTATGGCCAATTGGTACCAATCGCGGTCGGGGATTTCCAATCGATTGATCGGCCGGAGGGCGGTTCATGGAATCGAAGTCGAAGAGAGGTCACCCGCGTCTGGTGGTGGTTTCCCACCGGGGGCCGGTGACCCTGGAAACACGCCGGGGGGAGACCCGCTTCCGGCTCGGAACCGGCGGTTTGGTGGCCGCGCTGGACCCGACGCTCAAGGCGGAGGGGGGGCTGTGGATCGCCGCCGGCGAGACTCCTCCCGGGCAAGAGGCCGGCGCGCCTTTCGCCGTCCCCGGGCAACCCGGCACCCAGGTGGTCCATCTGGAGATCCCCCCGCGCCTCCACGAGCGTCATTACCTCGGCTTCTCGAACCGGGTGCTCTGGCCCCTGGCCCACGGTTTCCCGAACATGGTGCATTTTCAGCGGCGGGACCTCCTGGGCTACCTGGAGGTGAACGAGATCTTCGCCGACGCGGTGATCCGGCATACCCGTCCCCAGGACCAGATCTGGGTGCACGACTACCAGCTCTCCGCGGTTCCCGCCCTGGTCCGGGCCAAGCGACCCGATGCCCGGATCTCCTTCTTCTGGCACATTCCGTTTCCCGGCTACGAGGTATTCCGGGCGCTCCCGTATCACGAGGACCTGATCGCGGGGATGCTGGGCGCCGACTTCGTGAACTTCCACCTGGAGAGCTACGCCTCCGCCTTCCGGGGCACGGTGCAGAGCCTCCTCGGGGCCACCATGGCCGGTAATCGGGCGGTGACCTGGAGCGGCCGGGAAGTGGAGATCGGAGCGATTCCGATCGGGGTCGACGCCGAGGCCTGGGAGCAGACGGGCGCCGACCCACGGGTCCAGAGGGAAGCGGAGGCGATCCGCGAGCTCTGCGGCACCCGGCACATCATCCTGGGCGTGGACCGGCTCGACTACTCCAAGGGGATCCTGGAACGGATCCTGGCCGTGGAGCGGCTCCTGGATCGCGAGTCCTGGCTCCGGGGCGAGTTCTGCCTGCTGCAGATCGCGGTTCCCAGCCGGACCCGGGTTCCCGAGTACCGCGAAATGCGCCGGGAGATCGACGAGACGGTGGGCCGGGTCAACGCCCGGTTCGCCCGCGGCAGCTACGTTCCGGTACGCTACTACTACCGGGCATTCCCGCCCCGGAGCCTGGCCGCCCACTACCGGGCCGCGGACATCGGCCTGGTCACCCCGCTTCGGGACGGCATGAACCTGGTGGCCATGGAGTACCTCATGACCAACGCCGACCGGCCGGTGGTGCTCATCCTGAGCGAGTTGGCCGGGGCCAGCGAGGTTCTGAATGGAGCGCTCCTGGTGAACCCCTACGACCTGGACGGCATGGCCGAGGGGATCCGGTCCGCCCTGGAGATGAACGGGGACGAGCGGCTACGCCGCACCCGGGCCCTTGCCGAGCAGGTGCGAAACCACGACGTCCACGCCTGGGCAAGCGCCAACCTGGATCAGCTCCGGGGGGAAGCCCCGGCCTCGCTCTCCGGCGAGGCCGCCCTGAGTAGGTCCGACGCGGGATCGGTGAACGCTGGGTCCTGAGGCGGAGGCCGCCCCGGAATCCCGGTTGATTCGCGCCGGTAACCCATTTGCGGGGTCCGTGGAGGCCTCGGCGGGCGAACGGCGCGGCCCGGCCGGGACTCGAAGGTTCAAGATCCCCTCCCGCCGCCGATAACCGGAAACATGAACGCGGAGCCCTTTTCGTTCGCCTCCGAGGCGGGTCTGGTGCGCTGGACCGGCCGGAAGGCGGACGACCTCAAATCGTTCCTGACCGGCCTGGAAAAGGTGAGCGGATCCTCGATCTACTATCACTTCTACCAGAGCCTCTTCCGCCGCCACTTCACCACCGTGGACTATACCCACGATTTCGCCCGGTGGGCCCTGGTCAGCCTGAACGCGCCGCCCCTGGCCGAACGGCTGGCCCACGTGGATCCCACTGACTACCTCTCGCTCCGCGAGGCGCGGGAGAAGATGGCCGGCTACGTCCGGTCATTTCTCGGCGAAGCCGGATCGTGGTTCAACGTGCGGGCCGCGGCCCCATTCTACTTCCTGGAGCAGGAGTCCTACGTCTACCGCACCGGACATCTGGCCCATGACCTCCGCGGGTTCCGCGACGGCCTGAGCGGGGTCGGCCGGTCCTCGATCTGGTATCACCTGGTCGAGGCGAGGCTTCGCCTGGGCCGGGACGACAACGATTTCTCGGTCTGGTTGGAATCCGCGCTGGGTGAGAAGGATCTGGCCGACGCGATCCGGGCCATCAACGTCCACCGACATCCCCTGGGGGTCACCCGGGTGAAGGCGGTGGAGACGGTGAACCGGCGGCTCCGGGAACGCGGGGAAGCGGTATGAGCGCCGAGCGCGCGACCTCCGCGCCCCGGCTGGACGACTACGCCGCGGTGGTGGGGAAGGCGGAGATCGAGGAGATCCGCACCATCGCCTCGCACCTGGGCGGCGGGCGCATCCAGCATGTGAACAGCACCCGGGTGGGGGGCGGCGTGGCCGAGATCCTGGAGCGGCGGGTTCCCCTGGAGGAAGAGCTGGGGCTGGACGTCCGCTGGGATGTGGTCTCGGGAAACGGCGGGTTCTACGAGGTGACCAAGGCGTTTCACAACGCCCTCCACGGGGCCTCGGTTCGGATCACCCCCGAGTTCCTGGACGTCTACAATCGCACCCTCGAAGAGAACATGGACCTGATTCGCGAGGATGCGGACGTGGTGGTGATCCACGACCCCCAGCCGGCGGGGCTGGTGCGGGAGCGCGGCCGGAACCAGGCGAGCTGGATCTGGCGCTGTCACATCGACCTATCCGAGGCCGACGTCACCGCCTGGGGGTTCGTTCGTTCCCTGGTGGAGTCCTTCGACGCCGCCGTATTCCACCTTCCCCAGTACACCAAGGATCTCATGGTTCCCCAGTACATCCTTCCTCCGGCCATCGATCCCCTGAGCCCCAAGAACGAGGAGATGACGGTGGGGGAGAGCCGGGAAGCGGTTGCCGCCCTGGGCATCGACCCCGAGCTGCCCATCGTGCTCCAGGTCTCCCGGTTCGACCGCCTGAAGGACCCCCTGGGGGTGGTGGAAGCCTTCCGCATGGCCCGGGGCTGGGAGCCGGCCCAGCTCGTCCTGGCCGGAGGGGCGGCCGACGACGATCCCGAGGGGAGCGCGGTCCTGGAAGAGGTGCTTGCGCTCGCGGCCGACGTCCCGGACGTCCACGTGCTGAACCTTCCCCCGGACAGCCACCGAGCGATCAACGCGCTTCAACGCGCGGCGCGGGTGGTGGTGCAGAAGTCGGTCAAGGAGGGCTTCGGACTCGTGGTGACCGAGGCCATGTGGAAGCGGAAGCCGGTGATCGGGAACGCGGTGGGAGGGATCCGCCAGCAGATCATCCACGGCACCACCGGTTTCCTGGTCCACTCCACCGAGGGCATGGCCTTCCGTATCCGCCAGCTCCTGGGCGACCCCGAACTCTCGGAATACATGGGAGAGAAGGCCCGGGAGCACGTCCGCGTGAACTACCTCCTTCCCACCAGCCTCAAGCACTGGCTGCTCATCTATGCCGCCCGGGGGAGCCGGAGCGGCATCACCGCGCTGAACGGGGTTCACTGAGCGGTCCGGGCCGGGGCATCTGCTATTCTCGACGCTCTGCCCGGCCTGGGTCCGGCCGGGATCAGGGTCCTGGGCCCGAACAGGGTCCGCTCCTGCCCGGAGACTGCCGAGTGTCATCAGCGTCCGCCATCGACCGACGCCCCGACAGTGCTTCGCCCTCCGTCCTGCTCGCCGTGCTCGAGTTTCATCTCCGGACCGGCATCCGCGTGGCCCTCGGCCTCGGTTCGCTCGGGATCGTCGGGTTCATCCTCGTCCTGAACCTGCATCCGGAGCCGATGGTGTTCCTCCGGGACGCGGCCCGGGGCGTGGCCGGCGGCGGCGGGCGCTCCCCCGCCCCGTTCCTGCTCGCCCTGGCCGGAGCCGCCACCGCGCTGGGAGCGGCGCGGCGGGCGGCCCTGGGAACCCGGGGATGGGAACTACACCTCCCGATCAGCCCGGTCGACCAGCGTCGCGCGTTCGTGCTCGCCCTGGTCTGTGCCCAGATCCTGGTCTTCGTGCCGTGGGTGGCTCTCTGGGTCGGCGGGCTGGTCTTGGGGGCCTCGGCAAGGGTCTCGTCGCTGGTGGCGGTGGTCTGGGTGATGGCGGCCTCGGGAACCGCGGCAAGCCCCTTTGCCGGCCGGTGGCCGCGATTGCTGGCCTGGGCCGCGCTGGGCTCGAGCGCGATCGGGACCTGGCCGTCGCTTCTCGGGGCCACCGCCGCTCTGGCGGTGATCGAGCGGTGGGGGGGCGGCCTCCGGGTCGGGAGAAAGGACCGAAAGCGGTTCAGCCGCGAGTGGACCTCCGGTCTCACGGCGCCGGTCCTGGCCTGGAGCGCGCTCGGGTGGAGGGTGCTCCCCCTGGTGCTCGCGTCGCTCCTCCCGCTGGGGTTGGCGGCCCTGGTTCTCCGCAATAACAGCGACCTGGGCCCCGGCGGTATCGCGGTGGTGGTGCGCGGGGGAGGCGCTCTGGGCGGGGTCTGGGCGATCATGGGATTGGGGGGGAGGCTGGTGCTTCGCCGTCCCCCGTGGGCGTGGAACCGCTCCCTGCCCTGGTCGGCGCGGACCCGGGTCATTTACGATGCCGCCTTCCTCGCCCTCCATGCGGTGCCCGTTCTGGCGGGGACGCTCTTCCTGGACGCGGGCGCGGCGGGACCGTTGATCGGGGCGTCGGTCTACCTGGCGGTGCGGGCCGCCGGGGCCCTCCGGAGGAGCGCGGACAGCGTGACCGGACTTGGTTGGCGGCTGGCCGTGGAGAGCACCCTCTTGGTGCTCGCGGTGGCCGCGTGGCCGTGGACCGGAGCGGTCCTGGCCGCGCTCACGCCGCTCGCGCTCCTGGCGGCGGAACGGGACGAGAAGGGCCTCAAGGTGAGCCTGCTTCGGGAACGGCAGTATTCCGCGGTGGGGGATCCCACGTGTTGAGCGAGCGGAGCATCGTTTTTCGGGAGGTCGGATACAGCTACATCCGGGGAATCGCGGTCTTCGACGGGCTCGACCTGACCGTCGGTCCCGGCCTGACCCTGGTGCTCGGCCCCAACGGGAACGGCAAGAGCACGTTGCTCAAGCTCGCCGCCGGGGTCGAGAAACCCGACGCGGGCTCGATCACGGTCAACGGCTTCGACCTCTGGACGCGGGAGGTGGACGCCCGGCGCGACATTGCCTACGTCCCCGAGCAGCCGGACGTGACCCCCTTCGCCTCGGTGGAAACGGTGTTGCGGCTGGTCTGCCGTCTGAGGAACGAGCCCGCGAGCCGGGCCGGCGAGTCACTGGCCGCCGTGGGAGTGGAAGGCATCGGCCGCCGGTCCATTCGCCAGCTCTCGAACGGCCAGCGCCGCCGGGTGCTACTGGCCGCGGCCCGGATCGGCGCCCCGCAGACCCTCCTCCTGGACGAGCCCCTGGCCGCGCTGGACCGCGCCGCCCGGGCGGGGGTCCGGGAGTGGATCGAGAAGGTCTGTCAAGGCGGGGGGATGGTCCTGGTGGTCACCCATGAGCTCGAGCCCTTCGTGGATCTGGCCGTGGGAGCGGTGGCGGTAGACCGGGGTCGGGCGCGACTCCATGCATCGCTTCCCGACGATCCGAGTGCGAAGCAGGGTCTTCTGGAGCGACTGGCGCGGGGTTTGGGTGGCTGATCGCTGTACGTCGTCGACCAGTTGCTCGATCAGTTGAAGTGGTACAACCGATGGGGTCAGCTTCAGCCCAGCGTAATTGGGTGGCCCGCCTGGTCGGACAGTGAGGGGAAAGCACGCAGCGAACCCGCACTCGACGAATCAGCACCTTGCCCAGCCATCCCGCCCAGAGGGTCGCACTCTTTGGACCTGTGTTTGCACAAGTCACGGCAAGCCTCGGCACAGCGAGGCCCCCCACTTAGGGCGGGGGGCCTACTGTCGCCTGTCGTCGGGCGGCGATTCCGTTCCGTTTGGATCCCGCGGACCGAATCGGTGCCGGGACCGGGAGAGCGCGACCGGGTGGAGCAGGCGGCGCTCCGCTATGCGGTCTCTACCGGCGGCCGCCGCGGGAGTGGTCCTGGACCCAATCCAGAACCGGTTGCCACACCAGCGTGGGCGCGTTCGACGCGGTGAAGATGTCGATGTGGCCGTAGTCGAGCGAGGCGTCCGCAGAGCCCACCGAGACGATGTGCTGGGTGACGTCCCTGCTACCGAGGTACGAGAGTGTAGCGGTGGTATAGGGGGCGAGTCCTCCCGCTCCACCGATGTGCAGGACCGGAACCCTGACCTCCCCCAGATGATCGACAAAGGGGCTGGACTCCCCGGCCATCAACCGGGAGTAATCGAGCTCGAAGAGGATCGGCTCATAGGAGGCCGATGCGGTGATGAAGTCCAGCCACTGACCGACGGTGACGAACTGGAAGCTCACGGGCAGGCCGTCTTCCACGACCGGAGCGTGGTAGTGAGCCTTGGTGGGGGCGAAAATCTCCCCTCCCCCGTAGAATAGAGCGAGCTGCATATTGGTGAACCCGGGAAAGAAGGGGGAGTCCCCGGCGGGATCGGTGCGGGCCAGCATCGCGATGTCCTGGAAGACGTAGATGGGATCCTCGTACTGACCGGAGTCGTACAACTGCTCGTTCAATTCGACCAGACCCTGCCCCATGGCGAGCCAATCCGGATCGCTGGACCGAACTCCGAAATCCGCCGCAATATAGCCCTTGACCTGACGGTGACCGGGAGGCAGTTGTGTCTCCTCGTTCAGGAGGGCATAACCGGTGGCCGCGCCGCTGCTGTACCCGAGCAGCAGCATTTGGTCGGTGCCGTTGCCGGTCATGAGACGCGCGGTGCGGGCGATCTCCAGGCCCTGGGCCAGATGATCGACTTCCCGCTGGAGGCCCCAGTTGGCGAAGAAGGAGTAGTCCGTTTCCTCCCTCGGGACGAAATTCCAGGCCTGATCCATTCCCCACACGTCCACTCCGTTTTGGGCAAGGTAGACGGCGATCCCGAAGTCGTTGCCCAGCTCGGGGGAGAACATCCCGGGAATGAACATGGTCTCGAAACGCTTGAGGTCCCCGTGGAGCATGAAGAGGGCCGTCTTGGTCCTGATCGGGACGTTAGGCTGTTTTTCGCGAACGACGCGGTGCACCCCGATCCGGTCGTACATCCCAGGTCCAGTGGTAACGACGGCGCTGTAATGGACGATATCCCCAGCGATTACGGTACGCTGGAAGTTGAGGAGCGGGGTCCGGCCCGCTCCATCGGGCGCTACACCGGCTTGGCCTAGGCCTTCGGTCGAGGTCTCAACCGGCCAGCCCGCGCGCTCCACAAGGCCCCAGGCCTGCGCCTGGGCGTCGGGAGAGGAGCCGATTCGACTGTCCATCGCGGGGGCCAGGGGACTCCGGGTATCCGTGGAGCATCCGAAGGACAGGAAGACGAGGCCCAGCAGCAGGAACACGATGCATCTACGCATGGCGCGTACTCCCTTCGATTGGATCGCTACCGCCCAGCCCGGGCCGACGGGAGAGCCGGGCTTCGCCCGACCGGATACCGGCACTGACTCAGCTCTTGGGGAAGGGAGTGCCGAGTATCAAACAGCATCCCGAATCGCGCAGAGGATTGGGGGTGTCCGCGTTGATCGCGATCCGGAGCGGTCCCGCCGCGCGCCGGCGCCGGGGTTCATCTTGCGGGTAGGCTACACCAGGAAAGCGTCGAGAACCATGACAATGTGTATTGAATCGTCATTTTATTGCTATATAAAGAAACACAAGCCTATAAAACCAATCAGTTATGTCCGGTGGAGATCCGTCAATCGCCCACTGGAGTTGACGACATACAGCCGTCGGATAGTGCGACGATCCGTTGCCTGATTATCCTGCCCGAGGTGAGAGTGTCATATAGAAGCCGGTCTCCGTACACATCCAGGCCCCCAGGGATAGGGGGTTCGACCAAACGGCTGACCAAAGCCGACCAGCCTGATCCTTTTCCCGGCGCCGGCGAGGGGTGCCGCACTTTGCAACCGTCCCACCACCCGCCGCACTCGTGGACCGGCGTCTACACAAAAGACATGATTGCGATATACCGATTTGCGGGTGCGCCCTCTCGCCGATCGAGTTATGCTGCCGCCTGATCGTGGTCACGGTGCCGTGACCGCGCGTGAGGACGGAACATGTCCGTTGAAGATCCCCCGAGGCAAGCGGGGATGCTCCGGAGTCGCGGGGGATGAGAGGGAGGCAGGACGATGGGAAGACGGATTCCTGGGCAAGCGCTGACCGTGCTCGTGATCCTGGGTCTCGGCCTTGCATTGAGCACGCCGCTTCCGGTGGAGGCGACAAGCCTCAGGGGCTCGAGTAGCACCGCCTTCTACTCGCAGGCGGTCGCCAAAGGCGGAGTTGGCGACAACTTCGAGAATCGGACCCGGGCCTTCGAGAGGCTTCGGTTCGGGGTGTTCGACTTCGGGATCTCGAACCTCTCCTTCCACGCGTCGCTGACCGCGCGCAACGATCTCTCGAACCAAAGCATCGGCGACACCCGAACGCGCCTCTACGACGGGTACCTGGAGTACCGCCCCCGCCCGTTCGGCAGCCAGCGTCTGACACTCCAGTCGCGCCTGGGACGCCAGTGGGTCACCGCCGGTGTCGGCACGGGTACCATGGACGGCATCATTGTGCGGCTGGACCGCCCGGGTTGGGGGGGAGTGACCGTCTTCGGGGGAACGCTCGGCATCGATGCCCGAGAGCAACTGCGGATCGACTCCCCGGATGACTCGCGGCGCTTGGGAGCGGAACTCCGCATCCGTCCCCGGGTCGGCGAGACGATCGTCCCGGAGATCGCGGCGAGCATCGCCGACACCCGGCGCGACGGCATGGCGGAATCCCAACGCCTCGGTCTTCGCGGCACTCTCCGTTACCGTCGCCAGCTGCGGGCGTGGACGGAAATCAGGCACGACTTCGTACTCGATCGAACCTACGGTACCGCGGCCGGGTTCGAGTATCTCCGCCGGGCTCGCTATCTCCGCGTCTGGGGCGAGTACAACCGGCGGGAGGTCGCCCTGCCCGCCACCTCGTTCTTCGCCTTCTGGGACGTGGAGCCGTACACCCAGGTCCGGGGAGGGGCCGGGTTCGGGATCACGGGGCCGTACCGCGCGAACTTGGAGTTCGAGCACACCGCCCTCGACAGCGAGACGGACACCGGGGAGAGCTCGAACGAACACGCCGACACCTATCGGATCGTCCTCCAGCGCAACGCGATCCAGCTCGGCGCCCGGTTCGAATCCGGCTTTGCCGGTGATCGCGTGGGTCTCGTGGCCTCCGCCACCCGGAGCGTGGGAAAACGCTGGGATTTCCTGGTCGACCTCGGATGGCAGACCTACGACTGGGGCAACACCGATCTCACCGACAACCACGTCGCGTCGGGGATCTTTTCCGCCACCTACAAGGCGAACGCTCTGACCCGGATCTCGGGGCAGCTGGAAATGATGAACAACTGGGACTTGAAGAGCGACACGCGTTTCCTGCTCCGGATCGACCGACGTTTCCGCCTGGGACAGTCTTGAGGGGGGATCGACCATGACCAGCAGCAACTCCCGCCGGATGGGCCGGATCACCCTCGGTGTCCTCGCCCTGACTGCAGTCTACTTCGCCGTCGGCGCCGCAGACGTTCCGTTCTCACACGTCACGCACAAGGAGGCGGGCGTCGAGTGCGCCACCTGCCATCCCGACGCAGCCGGCAGCCGGTCCGGAGAGGACGCCCTGCTTCCCACCGCCGAGACCTGCCTTGCGTGTCACTCGCAGGAGGAGTTGACCGCTTGGGGGGGCGTTCCGACCGCCTCGTCCGCGCTCCAGGGTTTCCCGGAGTTCTCGCACGAGGGACATCTCGTCCTGACCGAGGGCGAATGTGCCCTCTGCCACGGGGCCCTTACTGATTCCGAACTCGCCGCCACTGATGAGGGAGCACCCGGCCACCCGGTATGTTTCACCTGTCACGACGGCGAAAAGGCGGACAACGAATGCGAGAGTTGCCACGCCGACGCCTCCACCCTCCTTCCGCTGGACCACGGGCCGGACTACCGGCATACCCACCAGTTCTCCGCCCGCGGAGCGGCCGAGGATTGCGAGTCGTGCCACCGGGAGAGTGATCTGTGCAGCCAGTGTCACGAAGGGGAGAACGTTCTCTTCATGACCCACGACCGGAACTATGTCTTCACTCATCCGCTGGACGCGCGCAAGCACGAGAACGACTGCACTTCATGTCACGAAGTTGAGTCCTTCTGCAATGACTGCCACGCGAGGGAGGGGATCGCTCCCGAGAATCACGCGGATGACTGGATTACCGGGCTCAATCGCCATTCCGTGGAGGCGCGACGGGACATTGCATATTGCGCGAGTTGCCACTCGCAGGACGAGCCGGTGTGCATCGGCTGTCACCGCGATTCCAACCCGGGTCGGGGCAACGACCGGAGCATCCACCCCAACGGGTTCGATAACTACGACGTCCATGGCCCGTGGCACGACGATGACGGGTACTACTGCTTCGACTGCCACACGAGGCAGGAGGCACCCGATCGATTCTGTCAGTACTGCCATGGTTCCCGGGACTAGGGCGGCCATGAAGAGACTCGGGAAAGCCATTTTGGATATGCGTTATCGCGTATTGACCGGTCTTGAAGCATCAAAGGATAGTAGCGAAAGGTGGAGATCGACCGGTTCGATGAACGGAACGGTCTCTTTCGATTTCCGTTCCCGCACCGGGAGGCGTGGAAGGTACGGCTCCCGGTCGGGTGGAGCCGCCGGATTGTCCGCCTCCATCCATGGCGGGGTCTACTCCTTCAAAGGAGGGGAGCCATGCGGCTGCAACCGAGCAGTGATAAACGCCGGCGCACGGTGGGGGTGATTTTCCCTTTGCTGGTGGTCCTGGTCGCGGTCCTTGCCCTCTTCGCCGGGTGCGCGAAGGACAACGACGGTGGTCTGCGTCCGCACGGCGACGGGCTGGTGGCCAACTGTGAAGGGTGCCACAGCGACAAGGATATGCTCATCGCCACCGCCGAGCCAGACACGGCTACGGTCCCCGAGAGTTCGGGAGAGGGGTGAGGCGGGGAAGTACCTCAGTTGGAGGTATGGCAAAAGTACCAGGTCTCGAGCGTATTCCTCGCCAGCACGCACGGCGCCTTCTCCTGCACGAGCTGCCACGAAGGCCAGAGCGGAGAGCACACCAAGGAAGAAGCTCACACCGGGATGATCGTTGACCCCTCGGCAGGAGACTCTCCTGCGTGTCGCACCTGTCACCAGGGCATCGTCACCAACCATGCGGCCAGTCTCCACGGTACGCAGAACGGGTACTTCACCGATTTCGCGGCGCGAACGGGAATGGCCCAGCCTTCGGCCCAGCTGCAGGCGATGTTCGACAGCCGTTGTGCGAGCTGCCACACCTCCTGCGGCCAGTGCCACATCAGCCGGCCCGTCGCCGTGGAGGGAGGGCTCGTCAACAACCACGCCATCCTGCGTGCGCCTTCGATGGTCGACAATTGCACGGCATGTCATGGGAGCCGGGTGGGCGACGAATACCGCGGGCACAACGCGGGGATTCCTCCGGACGCTCACTATCTCAAGGGCAAGACATGCTTAGCCTGCCACTCCGGCAACGAGTTGCACGGTGACGGCACCACTCCCGCGACGCGGTACGACGCGCCGGGGGCTCCGCAGTGCACGGATTGCCATCCGGGCGTCATGACCGACATGGCCAACACCCAGCACGAGCTGCACGCGTCGACGGTGGCCTGCCAGGTCTGTCACTCGGTGAAGTACAAGACCTGCTATAGCTGTCATGTAGGTCTGGATTCGCAGGGCATCCAGTTCCCGTCGCGGATGGATTTCCGGATCGGACTCAATCCGGAACCGAATGCGGACCGGCCGTGGAGCTATGTGGTCGTGCGGCACGTCCCCGTCGCTCCCAACACGTTTGCCGACTGGGGAATCAGCTTGCCCCAGTATGCGGCGTCCCCCACCTGGCAGTACGCCACGCCGCACAACATACAAAAGCACACGCCCCAAAACGCTTCCTGCGACGCGTGTCACGGCCACCGCGAGTTGTTCCTGACTCCGGAATACGCTGATTCGCTCATTCAGGAAGGGCTGATGTTCGAAGAGGAGATCCAGGCGAACGACGGCGTTTTTGTCCGCCAGTTACCCGAGAACGCGGGCCTATTCACGGGCCGCCGGGAAGGAGACTAGGGTGATGAAGAAGCTTGCTTTCTGGGTCCTGATGGGCCTGGTGCTCGCCGGCATGCTGTCGGCCTGTGGTGGCGACGACTCGACCAAGCCGACGCCCGTGGACCAGTTCAATATCGTGCGTACCGCGCTCGATACGTACTTGTCCGATGCCACCATGGCCCCGACGACGACCGCCCAAGCGCTGTTCGACAACCTCAACGACGGAAACACCGCCAACGACCCGTATGTGTTGAGCGTTCGCTCCGCTGAACACTACGCGATCGGGCACATTCCCGGTGCGCACGACATCCCCTGGCGCTCGGTCGCTGATGCGACCCTGTTGAGCTCGTTGCCGACCGACCGGCAGATCGTGGTCTACTGCTACACGGGTCACACCGGTGGCGTGGCCACCACGTGTCTCAACGCGATGGGCTACGATGCGGTCAACCTGAAGTTCGGGATCGGGGCCTGGACTCGGGACGCGACGGTCCGCGTGGCGGCCGCCTTCGACGACGCTACCGACGCCCACGACTTCCCCACGGAGACCACGGTCAACGCTCTGACCACCACCTACGATCTGTCGGACCTCAACGTGACCACGTCCAGGGACGCGGAAGAGATCCTGCGGGCTGCGGCTGATGCGTACGTCTCGGATACGAGCGTCGGGGCCACCATCACCGCTCAGGCCGTCTTCGACAACCTCAACGACGGCAACGATGCCAACGACTACTTCGTTCTCAGTGTGCGCTCGGCTGCCCACTACGATCTGGGACATGTCCCCGGGGCCTACAACATCCCCTGGAAGGAGATCGCCAAGATCGACAACCTGGAGAAGCTGCCCACGGACAAGACGATCGTCGTCTACTGCTACACGGGCCACACCGGTGCGGTCGCGACCACGGCCCTGCGCATGATGGGCTACCAAGCCGTGAACATGAAGTTCGGGATCATGTCCTGGACGCGGGACGCCACGGTCCGCGTGGCAGCCGCGTTCAACGACGCGACTGATTCCCACGACTTCCCGACGACCAGCGGCTCGACTCCGTAGGGGAATCCGGCCAGACCGTCGGGACAACGGTCCCGAGATCGATACGCGCGGTGGGGGGAGCATTCCCCCCACCGCTTCTTTGGACAGAGGCCGGAAGCCGGACCCCCGAGTCCGTCGGACAACCTCATCCCTGACGGCACGGCGTTACATCCCCCCGTGCGATCATCGCCCGCCTGGGAGAGCACGTCGTCCCCATCTCCCGCATAATTGTGCGGAGAGTGAACGGTGGCCCGGGCGCACTTCAAGGTTCCGGACACCGGATCGTTCGCGTTCCGGATCGGTCCGGCTAGCGGCACCATCGACGCAATCAACTACACCGCGGCCCAGTACCGCGAGATCGGAGCCTGCGAGGCGGCGGAGATGATCGCCAACGTCCACTCGTTCATCCTGGACGTGCGCACCCCTCCGGAGTACGCCTCCGGGCATATCGAGGGCGCGGTCCCGATCCCGGTGCAGCAGATGCAGCGGCGCCTCGACGAGCTGGCTGCCCACAAGCAGGACCCCGTGTTCGTCTATTGCGCCAGCGGCAATCGCAGCACCGTCGCCGGCAAGCTGCTCGTCGATGCCGGGTTCGACCGCTTCGTCAACTCCGGGCACGGGATCAAGGAGTGGTACCGCGAGGGGCTCCCGAAGGTGAAATGGCCGCTCCTGACCTCAGCACTCCCGACGGCGCCCCCCGCCCCGGCGCCCGGTACCCCAGCGGGGCGCTGTGGCTCAGGATCTTCTCCAGCGTCCTCAAGTGCATCCCGATCTCCGGTAGGATCTGGCGCTTGCTCACCCCCTCCTGCAGCACCCGGCGACGGATCTCAGCCCATTGCTCCGTGTCTGGGTACGCCTTCCGGCCTCCCGGGAAGACGGCTCCCACCCGACGCATCGTGAATGCCGAGGAGTTTGGTCCTCTTCCCTGGGCCGGCAAGGGGTGCCGCACGTTTCAACCGCCCTGCCGCCCGCCGCACTTTCCGACCGCCGTTTACAATCCTGTAACAACCTGAAACATAAAAAGTAAGGGGAGTTCGTGGGGGCAGGTTGGGAGGCGGGAGCGGGAATGAACGCCCCGCCCGTCCGCACCCCTCCCACAACCCAGGGGGGTTGCGAGCAACAACTGCACAATAGAAAATCGTGCTGCGGGGTGCTGGATGGGGCCTTTGGACTAACCGGTTCGTGCAGGAGTCTGAAGGTCAGATGGGTGATGTCTAGCGGTATTCGCGGGGGACTGTCGGATGGACTTCCGGGAGGGACAGGTGATGATCTTCACGTCGCTTGTATGTGCAACTACTCTGGGTAGATCCATACGATCAGTGTTACTCATAAGTTGTGCGGTTTGTCTCCTGGGGTCGGCTGCACCTGGCCGGCAAGTGAGCGAGGACTGTCACGGCTTGCTGAGGCCGAGACAGGTTGAAGGTGATCAGGTCCTTGTTCTTGTGGCGGCCGGGGTATTGTTCGACGAGATGAGCCCTCTGGCGAATCGGATTCTGGGACAGGGCTGGCGTACCATGGATCCGGATCAGCTCACAGCCACTACCTCCCCCGATTCCTTAGACTTCGGAGTGCAGAATGTTTGCTCGTGGCTAAGGTCGCTGCCGGGCCAAGAGCGAGGAAGAAACAAATACGACATCGAAAACTGGATTGAAAGCTACCACACGGTAGAGGCTTTCAAGTGGCTTCTTGATGTGGAATCCCTGGGGTCCGCCGTGGCAAATCTTCAAGACACCCGGGGTCTCTTTCCGAGAAGCCAGAGTCAGATCGCTGCTCAGGGTAAGGCTGTGGGTGAGAGCCTGAGCGCCGGGGAGAACACGGAGCTGTGGTACAAGCTGGCCTCTTACTTGGCTGCAAGGACGCGTTCGGAGCGTCTAGAGATTGTTGAGGGGATACTCCGACTCGGTCAGGACCCATGATGCAAGGGGCTTGAACCGCCCGGGACTCCCGGAGGCTCCATTATTTGAGAGGATGGGGTCATGGGAAGACCAAACAAGTTCTCGCCAGAGGTCCGGGAGCGGGCGGTCCGGATGGTTTTTGACCACCTCGGGGAGTACGACTCCGAGTGGGCGGCGATCCGGTCGATCGCGACGAAGATCGGGTGCACTTGACTAGGTATGAAGGGAAGGCTTGGGATTCCGTCCGAGAGAAAGATGTTCTGACAAAAGCTACGAGGTGTTTTCAGCCTTAAGTATTGGAGACATGCTGGCCAGCAGCCCCGGTTGCCGGCCGGAAGTCGTTCCCAGACGATCACTCGATGCCCCTGCTCATTGTTCTGTTTCCCCCGTGGGGATCGGCCGCTTCGGAGCCCAGGGATTGGGGTACCCGCGCTGCAGCCATGACTCCCGCCAGCGGTGCAGGTAGAAGTCCACGATCTGTGCCCGAAGCTCGGGATACGTCCGGCCATCTGGCGCCCACACACGCAAGATCGCAGCGTAGCGCGCCTCCCAAGACGCTAGGGGGTTCTCATCGCAAAGGGTGCCGAGGGGTCGCGGATCGAAGGCTCTGACGTAGAAGAGCGACCGGGCAACGCGGTCATTTGTCCATCGGAACCACCGCACAAATCCAAGCTCCGAACACGGCCGCCCCGATTCCGGGTCAGCTACTATGGCGATGATCGTATCGCCGAAGGCGAACCATCGCTTGCCCTGTCGAGTATAGTGCTCGAAACCGACGCGCAGGCTCACGACATCCCAAAGCAAACCGCAGCCACCAAGCCCCTCGTTCAAGCAGAAACTAATCCGGGTCACCGGCTTGCCGTAGAAGGTACTCAACACCCGGGCGGACCCAAATGCCCTTCCGTCAAGCGAATCAACGACGGCAATTACGGCGTGAACTCTGGGTGGGGTCCCAGAGAAAAGAGGAAACGAAGGCCTCCCTCTGCTCGATCCCGCGCACCCCGCTCCAAAGAACGATGCGACCGCTATCAGAGAGAGTAGCCTCGTCCGGCCCGACAACATGGACTCCAATCCAAACCTCGGTGGTCTGCGGTAGGGAGCGTGCTCCCTCACCATGTCCGGTAGCATAGCACGATGTCAGCGGTTGGGCGCTACGGGGTAGCTATGGTACCCTGCACCGGGTAGACTCCGGAATCCCCCGCTTAACCTGCAGGTCGGGAGGTCACACACGTAGCGGAAGAGCTAGTTCTGTATTCGGCAGAGTTTGTTTCCCGGGGATCAGACTACCTGACACGTTATGACGATGGTGAAGAGCCCGCCCTCTTCCATGCCGCACTCGAATTTCGACTGGCGGTCGAAGCGCGTGCTTATGAGTATTTGCGGGCGGCCTACCAACAACGAGGCAAGACACTTCCGACTGGTGTCAAGACATATAAGGCGTCGCAGCTCTTTAGTCACTTGATGAAGGTGCAACGGCTTGCTGATCAGCCCCTGTTGATGCGGTTCGGCGATCGTAAGCGAGCCATCTTCCAAATGGAGTATGTGCCATTCACTAAAGGCATAGTGCGACATCATGCCCGAATCAACTCACTGTTGCATTACACCTTCTTCGTGAGCCGACCAATGTGGCATCGGGAGCTTGGGCTACCGCAAGAGTGGCCCATCCGTACAATCCATGACGCAAGGCGCTTCTTAGGAGTTGTCTCAGACGATCTGAAGAAGCTTACGGCAGGCGGATTACTTAATCGGCCGGTGATATCCGGTCCGGGGGTTAGAATGGACATCGGAGACCTTGGTGAGGATTAGCGCGAAGGCGGATCTTAGGTCGCAATTGGCTGGGAAGGCGGTATAGCAGTGTCAGCCGGAGGGTGTGCGATTTGACTAAGAAGCGGGGTGCGTTGATTGCAATGCTGATTGGCATTGGTTGCGCGGCTCTATTTGTCCGCCTGTTCCTGGGTATATTTGTAATCCAGCCTATCGGGGCAATCCCTGACGGCGCGACCATTGTATATTGGCGAAACGGGCTTAACGTGCCATTTGTTGCATCTGCAGACGGGCTCGTCGTTGAATCGGGGGCACAGCTATCCCTGCTCACGAGGGGCATGATGCTCAGTACACTGGCCGAACCGATACGGAGCAGAGAAATTGTCCGTTTCAGATATTCACGGCCAATGTACTTACTGTCGACCGGTGGCAAGGAATATGACAGGTAGAGCTCCAAAGGCGAATCCGGAGAAGCGGCGGTTGCCGCGAGACTGTTGTTCCTGGGGACAAGTGCTTGGTCTCCCAGGAGGCTTCTTGGGGCGGGAGGGAAGTTCCTTTCACTGTGCCGAAGAAGGCCCGTCGCGGAGGAGTGTTGGAATGGCTCGTAGAGCAATGTCAATTGCAGTTGGAACGCTGATGCTCGTGTCGTGCCTGGTGAGAAGCGGAATCTGCGCTGCGCAGGGTGAGCCAGGAGTATGGAGGACGATTTCCGTTGGATACCTTGGTGCAATCCCAAAACAACCGATTGGGCTTACAGCAATGACGATCAATCGATCATCGGTTGGAATGTTTTTTGGTCTTGAGATGAGCATTCAGATCCCTAAGGAGAACAAGTATGATTTTGCACCAGATCTGTTCAGCGATCCGAGGATCGGGGAGAGGGACGAGGTGTATTCAGTTAACGGTGGGGTGACGAAGAAGCTCGGTTCTGGCTTTGCTGTGTTTGGCGGTTTGGGCGGCGGGTACTCACAGCCGTACGTTGAGTTGAATGACCCCATGCAAATTCTGGCGGGCAACGGTCACTACTGGGTCAAACTCGATGCTGAAGGAAAGACAATTGTATATGCTCTTGGGGGGATTTGGATTCGCGGCGGTCGCACATGGGCAGTACAAATTGGAGCGCAGACGGACCCTGGGGGTGTGGTCGGCGGCTTGTCCTATCTCCTTGACTTGAATGATTGAATTGCTCAGAACGTCTAGAGGCATCGCTTCTTGGAAGGATCAGGGCAGGATAGATCTGCGGTAGAAGGCATGGACAGTGTATGCGGAAGTTTGTCCCCCGGCCCAGCCGTGAGCCTTGGCACCCGGCACTGGGTTTCCCCCCCGAACCGCCACGCCAGCGCCAGCGTCCGTCCCTGGGGGGCGAAGAGGACCCCGGTGGAAAGCCTCTGAAGCAGCTCCCGCCGCTGGGCCGTATCCTCCGGGTCCAGGTCCTGGGCCAGGTCGAGCAGTGTCTGCAACTCCGGCACCGACGGGATGACGGTGGCGGCGTCGAGGGCTTCCAGGTCGGCGAGGGTGGCCCTGCGGGTGTCCTCGATCTCCCGCTGCCGGGTCCGGACCGCCTTGGCGGGTAGCACCCCTTGTTCGACCGCTTCGAGAAGCCGGCCCTGCCGGGCGTCAAGTTCTGCCAGTTGGTCCTGGAGTCCTTTCCGGTGCCCGGCTCGGTTGGGGTCGGCGGAAGCCGCCAGCGCCTTGGCGTACCGCTCCTTCAGAACCTCCGGGTCCTTCACGTACTCGACCAGGGCGTCGGTGACGATGCGGTCCACGAGGCGGCCGCTCATCTGGCCCCCGTTTCCGGGGCACTTCCTCGGGTGGAGGCACTTGTAGGCGTAGAGCCGGGTGCCGTCCTTGGCCGGACGGACCGGGGTGCCGACCACGGGCCCTCCGCAGTTCTTGCACCGGATCATCCCGGTCAGGAGGTAGGCAGGGCCGCTTCGACCCGGGCTTCGGCGGGATGGCCTCGGCGATCGCCGTCCCTGGGCCTCCCAGAGCGCCTCGTCGATCAAGGCCGGCCAGTCGGCTTCAACCAGCTCGCCCTCGCAGTTTGCCCGCAGTCCCAGGTAGGCCGGGTTCGCCCGCATGCGCCGGATCGTCTCGTAGCTGAGACTCACGCCTTCCCGGGCCAGCTCCCGGTGCATCTGCCACGCCGAGAGCCGGGATTTGAAGACCCTATGGACGAGTTCCGCCTTCTCGGGATCGACGACGATCTTCCGGGCGACCGGATCGTAGCGGTACCCGGTCGGGGGCGTGCCCCCGGCGTAGCGCCCCGCGTCCTTGGCCTGGTCGATGCCTCGCTTGGTGCGCTCCAGGAGCTTCCGTTTCTCGCGCTTGGAGAGGATGCCCCGGAGGTCGGCCTCGAAGTCGTCCTCGGCGGTCTCGAGGTTGAAGGTGCGCTCGGGGGTGGAGACCAGGGCCCCGGCTTCCCGGAACGTCGTGGTGATCGTGGCCCAGTCGCGGAGATCGGAAGCCCGGCAAAGCCGTTCCATCTCCACGACGGCGACCATGTCGATCCGGCCGGCGGCGACGTCGGCGAGGAGCCGCTGCATGACGGGCCGGGCCGAGATGGTCTCTGCGCTCACCCCACCCTCGTCGTAGAGGATGCCGTCCCATCCCCGGCGTCTCGGCAAGATTCTGGAGAATCTGGCGCTGAGCGGGGAGGGACCACCGTTCGGCCTGGGCCTGGGTGCTGACCCGGACGTAGAGGGCGGCGCGGACGGGGGCGGCGGCGGGAAGCGCGGGTGCAGGGGAGCCGGCCAGATTGAGGCTCTCGGCTCCCACCGCGCGGGTCGCGGACTGCGATCTGGGTAACACTCTGTCGGTACGCATGTTACGCGTGTTCATCCCCTCTCGATTCCTACCTCGGGTCCCCAGGAACATCAAGGAGAACCGGGGCAGGGCACTGTTGTGCTTGCTCCAAAGGGGAAAGGGCATGTAGACAGCAAGGCGGGGACAGACTTGCTAGCCCAGCAAGCCCGAGGAGACCTGAACTGGCGGGCGTCAGCATGCGGGGGTGGGAGATGGCGTCGATTGCAGAGCAACGCGAGGCGAAGCGGAACACGGTGCTCCTGGCAACCTACGTGCTCGCCGGTGGACGGGCGGAGCAACGCGTCGAGGTTCAAGACCAGCTTGGGAAGAAGCTGAATCTCGACTACGCGGAGCTGGAAGACACCCTGACCTACTTCATCGACCATCGGGATTGGATGCTCTGGTGTGCGGGTATGGGCGTGACCCTCACACCTACTGGCGTAACGGCAGCGGGAATCCCTGCTTCGGACCAGTCCAGATACCCAGAAGGGAAAGTCGGCCGCTGCAGGTCTCCTCCGCGAGGCGCGGGCCATCGCCTACGGGCGGGAGTGGTTGCGGTTCGAGCTCTTGCGACGGACCTACAACCTCGCCGAGGGGGAGGCCAGTCGATGGGTCAGCCTGGAGACCGTGCAGAAGGATTTCCCGGGAGGCACTGCTGTCTTGCATCCGCTCATTGATGAACTCATCGAGCCGGGCCTCCTCAAGATCCCAGAGAGTTGGTCGATTCAGATCCTGGACCCGGGAGTCCAAGAATTCGAGGAGATCGGGGATGCGTTGGATCGGTTGGGATACTCGGACACCATCGATGAGGAGACCTACCGGGAGCTGCTCCCCGCGTTGTGGAAACTCCGTCTCTCACCTGAGGTGGAGACCCGTTCGGAAGTCCGACCGTCGATGGAGCGGTTCCCCACGCCCGCGGATGTCGGGTGGAGCAAGATCGACATCACGTTCGTCGACCCAGATCGAGTCCGCATTGAATCGAAGGATGTTCGCAAGACTTACAATTTCACCCAGATGGGGATGGTCGATCGACGGAACGCGGTTCCGAATGTGAAGTGGGAATTATTGCGCGACCTTGCGGAGACCTACGGTCACTTGGGTTGGGGTGACTCCGGAGCCACCCCGAAAGCACAGAAGCGGAAGGAACGTCTGTCCACGGTGCTGAAGGCGTTCTTCGGCTTGGCCGGGGAGCCGATCCCCTGGGATGACGACGAGAAATGCTGGAGGACGGCCTTCCGACTGTCTCCGCGAATGTAGCATCGACAACTCGGTCGGGTTTTGGGGTGTTCGGGGCAATTTTTCTGGAAGTTTATCTACCTAGAATAGCAACGACTTAGCCGCGTTCCGACATTTTTTTTTCCCGCCAAATCGCCGCTCTCATCGACAAGTCGCCATTCAGGTTGGCAGGCCAAGACCCTCTGGGCTCTTGGATGACCCAACCGAGCTCGCCACGGCCGACGCGGCGAGTCATGGCGCCCCTCACGGTGCCTGCCGGGGTCCACCGTTGATGGGCACTGCAAAGGAGTGAAGCAAACGTTGACCGAAGTCATTCTGAATGAGACCTCCGTGCAAGATGATTCCTCCCAGTCCCTCCAGTGCGATTCCACCGTGGACGCACCCGCAACGAAGATGCCGAATCCCAAGGCCGGCTCTAGCACGCCGACTCAGGGTCCCGGCAGTCAGCAGGAGATTCCCCGGTACGGCGACATACCCCGGCCGACGCTCGACCAGCAGTACCAGGCCCTGTTGCGGGAGCACGCGCGGCCCGAGATCGCCGGTCTACTCAAGACCGCCCAGCGGGGGTGCCCGTTCTTGCGGGACTACTCGGACTGGGAAGCGGTGATCGCGTTCATGCGGGAGGGGATCTCCTCGGACCCGCGGAAGAACGAGATTCTCCTGGCCATCCTCGGGGCGCACCAGGACGACCGCGATCCGGGATGGCAGACGGTGCTCCTGGCCATCATGTGGCCGGGGCTCCGATCCATCCACCGAAACAAGTTCTGGTACGACCGCGATCCCCAGGAGCGGTGGCAGGTGCTGATCCTGACCTTCCTCGAAGTGGTCCACCGGTTCGATGTCCGGAAGCGCCAACACGGCCTGGTCCAGAAGCTCTACAACGACACGTTCAGCTACTTCTACCGGGAGTACCAGCGCATCTGGAAGCGATCGAGCCGGGAGATCCTGATGGGCCGCGTCCTGCTCGAACGCGGGGTTCCCGACCGCAACGGTATGGGCATGGCCGCGGTGGACCTCGATCGGGAGCTCCAGCAGCAGATCCGGAACTTCAAGGCGTATCTGCTTGAGGGCGTGATCACCGAGGAGGACTTCCGGCTCCTGGTGGCCACGCGGGTGTACCGCCTCCCCATCCGCGCCTACGCCGAGGAGCGGGGGTTCCGGTACGAGGCGCTGAAGAAGAAGCGCCAGCGGCTGGAGGCCCACCTCCGCCGTCATGACCGCCGGATGGACCTAGCCGGTCCCCGACGGCCCCGCCGCATCCGGTAGCCCCAAGCCCCGCAGGGCGGGTCGGAAGCGGTCGGCAACCCAAGGTTGTCCCCTTCCGGCCCGTCCGGGGCCCCTTACCTAGTGGAAGGGGTTAGGTCGCCAAGCGGGCGGCGGATTTGAGATCCACCCACAAAGTTGTCCCCGCGCGGCGGACAGGTTGCCCTTTCACCATTGGGAACCCCAAGACGATCGGAGGGATCGCGGAATGATGAGCACGACCGAAGTGCGTGAGTTGATCGATGACGCGTTCGAGGAGTTGGCGCTGGCAGCCGGTGGGCTGGTGGCGACCGAGCCGGTACCGGATGAGGTGATCTGGAAGTTCATACGGAACCTGGAGGTGGTCCGGGGGAGAACCCTCCGCCGGATCGGGGAGGAGGGCACGAGGAGCCTGGGCCCGGACCGGGAGGCCGACACCCGGCCCCACCCGGCCATCGAGCAGTTCCTCCGCCGCCTGCGGGAGGAGCCCGACCATGCGTGAGTACGCTCGGCTGTCGCCGACGTTCTGGACCGGGGGGACGGGGAAGGAGCTTCGGGGGCTGGACCCGGAGGTCAAGGTGCTGGCGCTCTATCTCCTCAGCGCCCCCGGCTCGAACATGCTGGGCCTCTACTACCTGCCGCTGCCCGTCATCGCCCACGAGTGCGGCCAGTCCATCGAGGTGACCGAGCGCGGGCTGGCCACGCTCGCCGGGCTCGGGTTTGCCGAATACGACCCCGAGTCGGAGTTCGTCTGGGTGATTGAGATGGCCAGGTGGCAGGTTTTGGGCCGGAGCGTGGCGCTCAAACCCAGCGACAAGCGCGTGGCCGGGGTAAGTCGAGAGCTTCAGCAGCTATCCCGGAACCCGTTCACGGCGCGGTTCTGCGACAAGTACCGAGACGCGCTGCGGCTGGAGGCGCCTCCCACCCCGTCTTCTGAGAAGGACCTTGCAAGCCCCTTCGATGGTCCATCGGACGGCTTCGAAGGACCTTCGAAGGGTATGAACGATGCGCGGGAACCCCTTGGAAGGGTGAACCACAAGGAGAAGGAGAAGGAGAAGGAGAAGGAGAATAGAGAAGGAGAAGGAGAAGGAGAAGGAAAAGACCCGGGCGCAGGCGGCACCCCCGACACCGAGGTCGAACCCCCGGGTGCCGTGCCCGACCCGGACCCTCCTCCGGACGATCCTCCCCCTCCTCAGGCCTTGATCGCTCTGTTCAGGGAGCTTCGACTCCAGATCCGCCCGAAGCTCGGCCACTACGTCGGGTCCACCGCCGACGACGAAGCGGCGACGCGGCTCCTCCGGGTGCTCTCCCAGCTCCATGGCTGGGTCGAGGGGATGGCGCTGTTCCGGAAGGTCGCGGGGACCTACATCCGGGAGTCCAGATCCACGACCCCGACCTTCGGGAAGCTGGAGCACGACTTCGACTACTGGCGGGAGCAAACCACCACCGACCCCGCCGCCGGACCCGATCCCACCCGCTACGGCGATCCGGATAGCCAGCGCGAACGCAACCAACGCCTCCTCGCCGATGCGGCGGAGGCTACACAGGAGACCACCCCATGACCGACGAAACCCAGACGAGCGACACAACCGAAGCCCCGGGAACCCTGACCCCTGACCTCCCGACCTGCCCGACATGCGGGGAGGCGACTCGGGCTCTGCTTCCGGCCGAAGCCCGCGGGTTCCTGGACGCCGAGAGCCTGCCGCGGGCGTGCCGATGCGCTCGGGAGGAGACCGAGCGGCGCGACCGGCAGGCCCGGGAGCGGGAAGCCGCCGAGGCCAAGCGGCGGAACCTGGCCGCCGCCCAGATCCCCCCGGCGTTCGCCGCCGCCGACTTCGACGGCTTGAAGCTGGACGATCTCGCACCCGACCAACGGGAGCGGCTCAAGGAGGCCATCACCACCTGCCGGCAGTTCGCAGCCCGGCCGGGGTCGCGGTCTTTGATCCTGATGGGCGCGGTAGGGGCGGCGAAGACACACCTGGCCGTCGCCGTACTCCGCGAAGCCATCGAGCGGCACGGGCGGACCGGGCTGTTCTGGAACTGGGCGCAGCGGTGGGGGGAGATCCGGAAGTACCGATCCGAGAACCGCCACACCGAGGCCGAGGACCTGTTGCACCGGGCGCAAGCCGTGGACCTCCTGGTCCTGGACGACGTGGGGGTGACGACCCTGGAGCACGGGCAGCTGGAGCGGGTCTACGAGATCGTGGACGGCCGCTACGTGAACAACCGGCCCTGGATCGTGACCACGAACGCCAACCGCCGGGAGCTGGAGTCGCGGCTCTCGGAGCGGGTGGTGGACCGTCTCTTCGATGCCCACCGCGCGCTCATCGTGACGGTGACGGGAAGGAGCTGGAGACGATGAGGGGCCTCATCGAACCCAACGAGAGCCGAGGTGCCCACGGCGCGACGGTCCCTTTGAGGAGGAGATCTAGATTGCGAACCCGTATCTTCCGGAAACTCTCCGGAAACAAAGTCTCTAGTCGTTGGCAGGCAATGAGTTGGGTGGGTTACGGAGCGAAAGGTTTCCGTACGTTGCGAGGATGGGGCCGAGGTTTCCGAAGTTTGTTTACGGACGACGCCTTTATAGAAGGCGTCCGTAATCCGGAAACTTCGGTCATCCGGTGGTGGGAAGTCCTGATCCTGGTCCTGGGGTTCATGGTCGGGCAGATGCTGGTTCCCCGCCCGGCTGAACCCCGCATCGGCCCCGGCGGGTTCGGCATCCGCATCCCACCGCCGCCGTCGCCGCCGGTGACGTGGACGTCGCCCCGGGCCGACTCCGCCGACGTCCCGGCCACCTACCTGGATGAAGCCGATCCCCTCCATGGCGGGAACGGGAGCCCGAACGGCATCACGGTGCTCCACACCCCCGGGAGCGGCGACCAGTGCGTGGGGCTCGTGACCTGGGCGGCGAGCATCGCGGACTCCATCGTCGGAACGCTGGACTCGGCGGCGGTGACGCTCTACCGGCTGAACTCCGACCACCCGGGGGCCAACGACAGCCTCGAGGTCGCCCCCCTGGTGGTGTCCTGGAACGAGTCCGGGGCGACCTGGCTCAACCGGGCGACCAAGAAGCCCTGGGCCGACCCGGGGGGTGACGTGGACCCGTCACTCGCCGTCGTGGTTCGGGCAGCCGACATCCCCGGGCTCTACGCCGGGGCCCTGGATGCCCCGGTCACCATCCCCATCACCCCGATCGTCGCGGCCTGGAAGGCGGGAACGCCGGTCTACGGCATCCGGCTGGCCTGGCGGACCGGGTCGAGCCCGGTGGTCCGGTTCCACGACAACAACGACCTCGAAGGGGTCCGGCCGGTGCTGACCGTCATCAGCCAACCGCCCGGGCCCGGGTTGGTGATCGGCGACGGGCGGTTCGGGATCCGGATTCGGTCGAGAAGGATCGGGTTCGAGTGAGCGGGGCGACGGCGGGTCGGAGCCCACAACCGACCGACCCCCCGGTTACCCGAGGGGCCGTCGGTGGCGGGGGAGAGGGGCTACGAGGCCGAGCTCCTGCTTCACCGCCTCGACGATCTTGGTCACGAGGTCGAGGTCGCCCACCGAGGCCGCCCGGGTGAGGGCCCGGACGTACTTGCTGGCCTTGGCCGGTCCGGCCGCCTTGTGGATGGCGTCCCGCTCGGCGGGGGTGAGCCGGAAGGCGAAGACCACCAGCTCCTCCTTCGGGGCCCGCTCCTTCTTGGGCTTGGGCTCCTTGGCCTTGGCCGGCTTCCTGTCGGACCCGGGGTCTGTCGCGGGAGTGGCCTCAGGTTCGCCCACGGTCGCACCAGGCGCGTTCTGGGCGTCGATCGCCCCGTCCTTGGACCCGGGACGTCCCGGCGGACTTGGCCTTCGATTTCGCGGTCTTCTTGGACGTTTTGGTCGCTGTCATCGGACGGTCTCCTTCTTCCAGTTGGGATCGTGGCGGAGGATCGCGGCGACCAGGGCCACCACCAGGGGGTGGACCTCGGCCTCCCGCCAGAGGCCCGTTCCGCTCGGAGAACGTGTCCCAGGGGATGGTCCGGGTGTGGACCGCCTCGACGTTCCGCCCGATGGCGGCGGCGATGCGTTCCGCCTCCCGGATGGCCTGCTGTCGCTTCATCGCGACCTCCTTCCGGCCGGGCCCCATGCCCGGCGCAGCACAAGGAGTCCGCTGCACGCGAGAGGAATCCAGCTGAATAATGGCAACGCATCGAAGTTCTCTCCGACACCGCAAGCTCTCGATGTGGTCGGCCCTGCCGCCGTACCTGGGCGGAAAACGGCGACTTTGTCCCACGATCTTCCGGGAAGTGGACCGGATCCTGCCAAGGCGGCACTGGCCGGAGCTGACGTTCCTGGACGGGTTCCTGGGCGGCGGGTGCGTGTCAGCCTCTACGCCAAGGCCCAGGGGTTCCGGGTCGTGGCCACCGACATCGCCGAGCGCGGGATCGTGGTCGGGGAAGCCCTGGTCGCCAACAGCCGGGTCCGGCTCACCCGCGAGGACGTGCTCCGGCTGGCCAAGGACGACGGCGACCGCGGCCCGGGCCGCATCGAGAGCGAGTACTCGCCCTCCACGTTCACCCACGACCAGGCCCGGTTCCTGGACCGGGCGCTCCGGACGGCGGGGGAGACCGAAGACCCTGCCAAGGCGGCGCTCATCCGGCTGCTGGCCATCCGGGTTGCGCTCCTGGCGCACCCCATGTCCCAGGTCCGGGCGGGAACCATCCACCGGCTCGAGACCGGGGAGTACGAGGCGATCACCGAGAGCTGCCTCTACCACTACGTGGACGGGATGCGGCTCACGCGACCGGAGAAGCTCTGGGAGCTGGCCCGGGTCATCAACGCCGGGGTGTTCGCCGGCCAGGGCCGGGTCCTGAAGCGGTCGGTCCTCGAAGCCCTCCCCGAGATCGAGGCCGCCGTCGCCTACTTCGACCCGCCGTACCCCGGGCGTGATGTGCTACGAGAAGGAATACCAGGTCCTGGACGAGATCCTGGAGGGCTCAAGCCAGACCCACCAGCCCGTTCACCGCCAAGACCGGGGCCTCGATGATCGATGGGCTCCTGGAGCGGGCGGTCCACATCCCGGTCTGGGTGCTGTCCCTGGGGAACGCCGTGGTCGGGATCGACGAGCTGGAGCAGAAGATGGCGCGGCTCGGGCGGAAGACCCGGGCGATCGAACTCCGCTACCAGCACCTGCCGGCCGTGGCCACCGCCGAGAAGAAGGCCACCAACAAGGAGTTCCTGGTCGTGGGGTGGGACCCGGAGTCCCCCGTGCTCCGGCGTCTCGCCCCACGCCAGGACGGTACCCAGAACCCCCGCAGAAAGGACGCCGAATGACCCGAAATCCGTCTCCAGCCGAAATCGGGGGTATGGACCCCCGCCAGGATGCCCCTGAAATCTCACAGATGCCCAATAAGGAGCACTCCCAGCAGCTAACTCCCGATCCAGGGGCTGGGAGTCATCCCAAGGGGAGTTCGATCCAAAAACCCCCCATCGAAGGGGGGTATGACCCTCTGCACTACTGCCCGACCCGGCTGAAGGCCCATCACCGTCGGGCGGCAGAGCGAGCGGCGGAGGGAAGCTACCTCAAGGCCATCAAGCTCAAGTGCCTGGACTGTATGGGCTGGGAGTATGGGGAGGCCAAGCGGTGCGACACGTTCACCTGCGCTCTCTGGATCATGAACAAGAGGGTGTTCCCGGCTCAGAAGCGCAAGGAGAGGAGCGCGGCATGACCCAGAACACCCCGCAGAAGCGCCTCGGCCCGAGGATGGTTCCCCTGGACGACCTCGTGGCGCATCCCTTGAACTCCAACGTGATGCCGGAGGACCTCCAGGAGAAGCTCCGGGCCCACATCAAGCGGACCGGCCGGTATCCCCACGTGATCGTCCGCCCGCACCCCGACGACCCGGCCAAGTACCAGGTCCTGGACGGCCACCACCGGCTGGCGATCCTCAAGGACCTCGGCCACACCGAGGTCCGCTGCGACGTGTGGGACGTGGACGACCGGGAGGCGAAGCTGCTCCTGGCCACGCTCAACCGGCTCCAGGGCCAGGACCTGCCCATCCGGCGGGCGCAGCTCATCCACGACCTCCTGGGCGAGATGAGCCTGGACGACCTGGCCGGGCTCCTCCCCGAGACCGACAAGCAGCTGGAGGAGCTCCATGCGCTGCTCGAGTTCCCGGCGGAGGAGATCGCCGCCCAGCTCGAGGCGGAGGCCGAAGCCGCGGAGCGGGTGCTCCCGCGGGTGATGTCGTTCGTGGTCTCACCCGAGCAGGAAGAGCTCATCGACCGCGCCGTCGAGGCCGCCTCGGACGGCACCCCGGGTCGGGACCGCAAAGCCCGGGGACTGACCAATCTGGCCAAGCACTTCATGGAGGACGCCGATGAAGCGATCGCGCACGAAGGCTAGGGAGGAAGGCCGGAGGCTCTACCTGGCCGGGGAACTGGAGACCAACGCCGAGATCGCCGCCCGGCTGAACGTCAAACCCCATACCGTGGGCCGCTGGAGGAGGGAGGAGGACTGGGACGGGTTGCGCTTGAAGATCGACCGGCGGGCGGCGGAGCTGTTCGTGGAGAAGCTGGCCACCGACCGGGTGACCCTCAATGTCCGCCACTACCGGCTCTGGGACCTGTTGCTCACCAGGCTCATGGAGGACCTGAAGACCGAAGGCGGCGGGACACCCGGGAGCTGGACCGGATCGCCGGTATCCTCGACCGGGCCCAGCGGGGCCAGCGGTTGGCCAAGGGGCTCTCCACCACCGGGGAGACCGAG